>CAVSRG010000005.1:0-548018 GCA_963730265.1 uncultured Actinomycetota bacterium | reverse complement strand
ATCGGCGGGAGTCCGGCTCCGGGCGGAGATCGAGCGCCCGGGCGACTACTTCGGCCCCGTCAAGGGCTATACCGGCGTTCCGGAGGCGTGTTCTTCCTGAAGCCGAACGCCCGCGACGAGGCAGCCCCGCCGCACGCTCGCAGCGTCCAGCACGTCTGCTCCGCCGCACACGTACCGCGAGTGCCCCGACGGCTCGCTGGAGATCCGGGCGTCCATCAGCAACCGCTGGCCGGCGACACGCCGGGGCAGCGCGACGACGGCTGGCACGGCTACCTCGACGAGGGCAACACCTGGAGGCAGGTGTGAGCAACGCGACCGGCATCGACCTCGCCGAGCTCGCTGGTGGACCGGCGGCGCGAGGCCATCCAGTCAATCAGCGGGCATCTGGCCGCGCTCGGTCCGGCGGACTACGCCATCGTCCACCGAGAGAACTGCACGATGGGAATGGAGCCCAGGCGATGAGCAACGCGACCGGCGTCGACGTCAGCGACAACAATGGCGACTTCGACTTCCGCCAGTTCCCCGACATCAGCTTCGCGGCGGCCAAGGTGGGCGAGGGCCCGCACCAACGGCGAGGGCTTCTTCTTCGACCCCACGTTCGCCCGGAACTGGGCCGCGATGCGCGAGGCGTACGGCAACAAGCTGGTCCGCTTCGCCTACTGGTTCGGCCACCCATCGGGCGACCCGGTCGAGCAGGCCGACGCGCTGACCTCGATCGCGCGGGAGCCGGCCTGCAGCTCGGCGACGGTTTCTGGCTGGACCTCGGGGCACCGCCGGCCTGGCCACGCCCGACGGCATGCCCGCGGCCGAGGTGGCCAGCTGGGCGCGCGAGTTCTACGCCCAGGGTCAACCGCAACGCGCCGCGGCTGCGGTGCATGACGTACTGCTCACCAGGGGACCGCCGAAGCGGGCTGCTGCGCGGCATGGACCGCTGGCGCCTGGTCGTCGCCAACTACGAGGTCGACCGGCCGACCGTGCCAGCGCCGTGGAAGACCTGGCATATCTGGCAGACCGCGCCGGCTACGGCGTCGACCGGGACGTCTACAACGGCGACCGGGCCGCGCTGCACGAGTTCGTCAGGATGCCCGGCGACCGGCGCTAGCACGACCCTGGCCAGCTGGCGCTAGCGGTCGTGGGCCTCGGCCACATCGGCGAGGGCGTCAGCGCTGTCGCCAGCTCGCGCGCCTCGCTCGGCGCGATGAACACGAACTGGCCGTGCTTGGCCGGGTGCGTGCGCGGCGCGATGTTGTTGCCGTCGGCGTGCACTTCCACGGCGTGCCCCGAACTTCCGGCAGCGCGAAGGCCTTGGCCATGGCCGTCAGCCCGTCGCCGATGGCCTTGCCGATTCCTGGGCAATACCCACGCGGCCGGTGACAACTCGCTGTGGTCGTAGATCTCGCACGGACCGCTGTGGCGATGGTGCGGATCGCCGCAGATGGGGGGTCCGTGCGGTAGGGGCTGCTCATGGCCCGCATCCTCTCATCGGGTAGAACAGGGAAGCGGCCCGGCCCAACTATCACTTGGGCCGGGCCGCCCTGCGCCAGCTACGGCAGGTTCTGATCGCAGTTATTCGTCCCGCCCCCACGACCCCGCGCACCAGTAACCGAACAGGTTGTCCAGCATCGTCCGGCTGCCCGCGCGGTCACCTGGATGATGCCGTGGCTAATTGCGTACCACGACGATCTGGAGGCGAGACCGGACGGTGGAGGCTGCCGTCGCCGACTTCTCCGGCGGGATCGCCTCCCACGACCCGGAGTTGGCGTCCTGCTGCGCGAAGTCGGTCTCGTACACGGTGCCGTTCCAGCTGGTGCCGGAGTACCAGCACACATCGGTCTGCGGGCAGGTGAACCGGGGGCTGGCGGTGGCCGCGCTCGCCGCGGCCGGTGCGGTGGCCATCAGGACTGCTGCCCCCGATGGCCGTGATGATGCGTCGCATGGTGCCTCCTGGGTGTTCCGGCCGCGGGGGTCCGCGGCCGGAACCTCCTAGACCAGGTCGGCCCAGTGCTGCTGGCCGGGCGGCCGGTGAATCACCGGCCCGTTGCCTGCGCAAGCTCCTCGCATGGTAGCCTCCCTCGGCCTGATGGTCGACCGTCGCCCCAGAAATCCGCGTCCTCTTCGTAATCGCGGGCAATCTGGGCCTGGATCCGGGCTCCCTGGATCACCTTTGCGGATGGCTTCGCGTTCGCGCTTGCGTGAGACATTCGCGTTCGCCATGGCGGTTTTCTGCTCGCGACGCATCTCAGTCCCCCCTTCGGCACCGTCGAGCCGGTGCCTGCGCACGTCCATCTGCGCGGCCAGGCCATCTAAGGTCAGGTCCCGCAGCGTCGCCCCCTGGTCCTCCGGCGCGCCCGCCGTCGTCGCCATGTAGCCGGGCCGGGTCGGCGTCTCCCCGTGGATATGGAAGTCGGGGTAGTCCTCGATCAGCTTCCCGATGTTGTGGCCGTACGTCTGAGTCGTCATGGCGGGCCTCCTCGCGGACCACGTAGCCCAGCACCGTCGCCGGGCGCTTCCCCTCCACCGCTGCCGGGCGGGCAGCGGGCAGGGCGGGTGACCGGCCGTCCGGAAGCGTCCCGGCCCGTGCAGGCGCGTAGGGCCCGCCCGCAGCACCAGCAGCAGCGTCACCACCCCCGCCCCCGCCAGCAGCGTCACCGACACCAGGACCACCGTGACGATCGTCGCCAGCACCGCCGACAGCGCATCGACCGCGACAGCCGCCACGACCGCCACGGCGGCAGGCAGCCACCTGGCACGCCCGGACGGGCAGTGCGTCTCGCATCTCATTGACTAATCCCTCCTCGATGACCACGCCGAGCGGGCAGACCGCACCACCCCGGTGAACCGCCTTGGAACCCAGCACCTGGCGGGAGCCGGAGCCGCCGCAGTGCGGGCACAGCCCGAACCGCTTCCTGCTGGAGCCGCGGCGGACCTTCCGGCCCGAGCACCACCGGCACGGCGCGTACGGCCAGAAGTAGGCGCGGACCGCCCAGATGATCAGGGCGATCCCGGCGACCCCGGCCAGGTGCAGGCTCATGACCCGCTCGCATGCTGCCGGGGGCAGGCCAGGACGCCGTCCGGGAACCCGTCGCCGTAGCCCTCGCGGTCCTCCTCCGCCTTCGCCTCGCGCCACACCTCGCACAGCTTCCGGTCGCACCGCGGATCCCGGCACGATTCGTACCGGTGCTCGCCGCTCACCTAGACCTCCGGGGGTCTAGGCCTAGACCCTGAACTAGGCTCCGAAAGCGCCTGTGACCTGGCATCTCATCCCTAGACCCCCCTCCATTCAAGAGCGGCCAGAACCGCCTCCCGGCGGACTCCGGTGAGGTTCCGGTCGTCGGCCCACACCTGCTCGGTGCGGACGCCGAACGCGGCCAGCTGCTGGCCCAGCCACGCTGCGGCCCTCGCCGGGTCCAGCTCGGTCAGGTGGCCGTACATCCCCGGCCGCAGTTCGGCAAGCCGGGCGCAGATCGCCTGCGAGTGCATCCGGTCGCCGGTCATCACCGCCGCGGCGTCCTCCAGGATCGACGGGCCCGCCTCGGCGAACGTCTCGCCCGCCGCCGCGCCCGTGATCGTCCCGGCTGCCTCGCGCAGCGCCCTGGCCCGGGCCACGATGTTCTCCGTGGCCTCGGTGTCCAGGTAGTACGTGTTTGACGATCTGCGCGGCGCCGGCCCGGCACCCGCGCAGCAGGCACGATCCCGCCGGCGTCGATCTCGGGGCGGAACGTGGGCGGGCGGGGCCCGTTCTTGTTGCTCGGGAGGTGCCAAGGATCATGTCGGTCGCGGTCTGTCCAGGACCTTCAGGCAGAACCGGAGACTACGTTGGCCGTGATCCCGGTCGGCAGGCTCCCGGTCGGGCCGCTGGGTGGCGAGGATCAGCAGCTGATCCCCCAGCGCCGGGCCGATCCGGATGATGAACTCGGCGTCGTCCCCGGCCTGCGTGCCGTACTCGGGTGGCTGAACAGGTTCTGGCACCTCGTCCACGACGCAAGGTGAGGGGCCGCAGGTTGCAGGCCAGCTTGTCGCGATCTGGCGGGTGACCCGCTTCTCGGGCACAGGTCCGGCGGGGGGTTCTTCAATCGCGGGGGCGCCGCACGATCTCTGCCGCAGCAGCCGCGCACGACTCGGCGGCGTAGCCGATCGACACGTCATCGATGCCGGACACGAACCGGTGCGACACGCTCTCCAGCGGGTCCAGGTCGCCCGTGCCCTTCAGCTCGTGAATCCACAGCTCGGCCAGCGGGTCGAGCGCCGCCGCAGGCCAGCACCCGCACCGCGGCGGTCTTGCCCTGCCCGGGATCGACCCGATCAGCCAGTTCTCGAACATCAGCTGGGACCGCTGACCTTCCCGGCCCGCGCATGTCGGCGGGGGAACGGGAAGGGCTGGAACTGTCCACCGTGCCGCCTCGAGGCATCGGCCACGTCGGCCTCTGCGGTCTTAGGCGATGTCCTGATCGGCCGATGACAGCTCGAGGTGGCCGTGGTGCTCGGCGTCGCCGGTTCGGGCCACACCGCAGCCCAGCGGGCGGCGCAGCCCGGACGCGAGCCGAGCCCGCTGCTCGATCACGTCCGCAGCGGTCACCCCGCCGGGAAGGTCCCAGGTCAGCGCGCCATCCGGGGCCGTCCCGGCCGACGCCGGGGGCGACGAACGCGGGATCAGCCCTGGGTCCTCGCCGAGAGCCTCGTAGTTGTCCGCCGGGATGCCGCACATGGCGATCGCCTTCGTCGTGATCACGTCCAGGGGTCAGCTTCGCTCCGGCGCTGGAGATCAGCGGCACGTCCAGCCACACCCGGTCCAGCGGCCGGCCCAGGTAGCCGAGCACGATCACGGCGACAGCCGTAGCCCCGGCCTGCGCGGCCAGCGGAGCCGCGGCCGCCAGCGCGGCCGCGCCCGCGACCACGCCGATCAGGCCGCCGCCAACGATGATCAGCCGACCTGACCCGGCAGGCCTGCTCGCTGCGGAGCTTCGAGTAGCCGCGGGTGTCGTTGGTCACGACCAGGTACGACAGCAGCGGCTCGACCTGCCGGTCCAGCGCCACCACGTCAGCCGGTGCACGATCCGGGCGATGCCCCGCGGGCAGTGCAGCAGCGTGCGGCCCGCGTACTCGGCGACCGGGCGGCATGGAACACGGTGATATGGCCGGCGTGGCGGATCCCGTACTTGACCGCGGCCCGCCGGGTCACGTCGTCGCGGATCCACGCCGGGACCACCGGCTGCCGCTTCGCGTTGATGATCCGCTCGACGACCGTCCCGGCCAGGACCGGCGGGTTCTCAGCCGGCTGCTCAGGCACCAGAACCATCTCGTTCAGGCTGGCCCGGCCAGCTCCGGCGTCTTCGGCTCGGGTGGCAGCACCTTGTCCACGCGCGGCCGACCGCACTCGAACGCCGCGGCGATCCCCCGCTTCGACAGGCCCGCCGCCGCGGCCGCCCGGATCGCGTCGTCCAGCGTCATGGCCGGGGGTGGCGGCTCGTGGTCGCAGGCGGCCGGGACAGGTAGGGCAACATCACCGCCCCGGCCGCGCCTCACGTGCCCGATGAGGATCTCCAGGGCCACGAAGAAAACCACGGCACGAACCGTCTGCCGGGCATCCAGGCTGCTGTGCGACCACCCGGCGGCCACGTTCATGGCCAGGGTCAGCATCGCGCCGACCACCACGCCGGCGGTGGCCCAGCGTGGCCGCGCCGCGCCCTCGCTGGCGGCGGCGTACAGGCTCGCCCAGGAGATCACGATCAGCCCGTCGGGCAGCAGCGGGTAGAGGTAGGCCACCCGGCCGTGCTCGCCGGCCATGCGGACGAGGAACAGCCCGTCGGTGTAGGAGATCACCGCGGCGAACGCGGCGAGCAAGGCCATCGGCACCACGACCGGCCATCGCCGTCCGCTGGTGGCATCAGGCTGGCTATCTATAGGCTCCATCTGGGCCTCCTGGTTACGTCGGGTGGGTGGGGGCTGCGGCCCCCGGGACCGGTCAGCGTTACCGCGCTCGCCGGTCCTGCCATCTCTGGCAGGGCCTGGCTTACCTGCCCAGCATGACTCGTGGATCCCACAAGAGACTCCATGGCGCTACACGGTGGAACCTCGTACTACATGGTCAGCTACGGTGTTCCCATGATCAACACGGACAGCGCCGAGCCGCAGTACCGGCAGCTGGCCGCCATCCTCCGGGCCAGGATCCCAGGGTGGCGAGATCACCATCCGGCTGCCCGGGGAGCGGGAGCTGGCCGAGGAGTACGGCCTGGCGCTCGGCACCGTCCGCAAGACACTCGGCCTGCTGCGCGATGAGGGGCTGATCGAGACCACGCGCGGGATGGGCGGCTATCTGCGCAGGCAGGCATAGCGAAGGGCCCCGGCTCCATCAGGAACCGGGGCCTTCGCGCCTGCCAGGGATCAGGCCACGCTAGCTCAGCACCAGCCTCCACCGCTGGCCGATGCCGATGACCTCGACGTGGTAGCCGAGCCGCTCGAGCCGCGCCAGCAGCTGCTGGCGCGGGCCCCAGCCTTCGGCGGCTCGACCCAGGCGGCGGCCATCAGGCGTGCGCGGTCCGCTTGAGCTCTGCGGTCAGCCGGCTGGCGATCGGCGTCACCTGCTTCAGCGGCGCCTCGGCCAGCAGCAGGGCGCGAGCCAAGGCCGCTGCCCTGCGTGGCGTTGTCGCCCGCAGCGGTGATCCGGGCCAGCATCTTGCCGTACAGGCCCTTCGGGTCGGCGCAGCGCGGCATCGGCCAGGCCTGCATCACCCTGGCGGCCCGGCCCGCGCGCTTGATCGCGGCCACGGTCAGCGGGATGTCCTCGGCGCCGCCGACGGCCTGGACGCGGCGCAGCGCGGCCTCGAGCCGCCTCGCGTGAGCCTTCGCCGGGCCGTGCTTCCAGGTCAGGTACTGCTGGTGGCAGCTTGGCGTGTGCTGGACCGCGGTCTTCGCGGGCGGGGAGCTGGCCGTGCTGCCGGCGGTGGGGGCGGCCGTGCCGCAGGCGCTTAACGTGGCGGCCGCGGCCAGGACGGCCGCGAGCATGAGGGGCTTCGTCGGACTCCTTCGGAAATGGCGTGCTAGTGGGACGTGCGCGTTGCACGCCCGGTTTACCGGTCATGAAAGCCCTGGGCTGGCATGCTGGCTGGCATTGATCTTGCTCCGATTTGGTGATCATGCCTCTGACCTGGTGGGGCGCCTGGGGCTCGAACCCAGAACCCACGGATTAAAAGTCCGCTGCTCTACCATTGAGCTAACGCCCCGCGTGGTGCCGCCGCATCGCGGCCATGTTGGACGAAGCGTACCGACTTACGAGCCAGCGCGCCTCGCTCGTTGGCGGCCAACGTCTGCCGCGGCTGTGCTAGTCCCGTCCGGCCCAGCAGCAGGCGACCGATGTTGCGACGCTACTGCCGCCGATGCCGTCGAGAAGGCCGAGCCTGGCACGATGGTGGCGCCAGCGGTTCACGCTCGCCCCAGTCTGTGCTGCATCGTCCAGAATTCTTCCATGCCGCTGAGTTCCATGCGTTGCTCCGTACCGCCGGCACTTTCTAGCATCTGGAGACAACCTGAGCGCTCGCTGCGCGCCTCAGCAGAGTGTGACGAGCCATTCGGCAGAAAGACCCGCTCGGTGACCACTAAGTGCGATGCCGACTACTCCGAGTACGTAGAGTCCCGGCTGCCCGCGCTACGTCGGCTCGCACTCCTGCTCTGCCAGGACCGGCACCGCGCCGATGACCTCGTCCAGCAGGCCGTCATCCGGGTCTACATGCACTGGGCCAAGGCATTGGCTGCCGACAACACCGACGCCTACGTGAACGCGATCCTGGTCCGCGAGTTCCTGCACGAGCGGCGCAGCAGCTGGACCAGGCGGGTGAGCGTGACCGACCAGGTGCCGGAGGCGCCCATCCTGACGGCCGATCGCGACGGCCTGATGGACCTGCAGGCCGCGGTGGCCGCGCTCCCGCCGGGGCAGCGGGCCGCGCTGGTCCTGCGCTACTACTGCGACCTCAACATCGACCAGACGGCCGCCGCGCTCGGTTGCAGCACGGGCACGGTCAAGAGCCAGACCGCGAAGGCGATCGCCGCGCTGCGCAGTCGGCTGGACGGCGAGGCGGCCATCACCCCCGCCGGCAGCCAGGCGCCGGCGCCACTGCGCCGCCGTGCCGGAAAGGGACCTCGCCGTGCGTGAGTCTGACCTCCGGGTCCTGTTTAAGCGGCAGGCCGCCAGCGAGCTGCCGCCCGCGCCCATCAGCATCCCGGCCGCGCGGCGTATCGGCCGGGCCCGGCTGCTCCGGCGCCGGGCCGCCGCCTTCGGCAGCCCGGTTCTCGCCGCCGCTGCCGTCGTCGCCGTGGTGCTGGCCGTGTTCGCCGCGGGCCCGGACCAGCAAGCGACGCCCGCCGGCCCGGCCGCGCCGAGGCTGTTTAATCCCCTGGTGCCGTACGCGACCGTTACCTGGTATCCGTACCGGCCCAGCGTGGTGGGCGGCAGTGCCTGGCACACCGGGCTCCTGCTGAGGGCGTCCTCCCCTTCCTCGGGCCAGAACACGTCGGTTGTGCTCTACGCGGCCGGCTGGTGCACGCTGCGGTCCGCGAGCCTGTCCTGCGGCTCGACCGTGGCCGGTACCAGCGTCAAGATGACGGTGAGCGGCCGGGCACCGAACGTGCAGGGCCAGGCCGCGTACTGGACCCGATATGCCGGCGGCGACCTGACGCCGTTGCGCCCGCCCGCCAGCGGCACTCAGATGGTGGCATTCCAGTACGCCCGCGGGGGCTGGGCGCTGGTGGAATCCACCGCCACGCCCGCCGACGTGCTCAAGATCGCCGCGTCCGTGCGCTACGGCCAGACCTCGGCCCTGCGGTTCGGCTTCCGGCTGACCGGCCTGCCGTCGGCGTGGAGCGAGGTACTGCTGGCCGGATTCACCCGGCCGGGACCAGGCGCGCACGGCCCGGTCGCGGACACGCTGCTCCTCGGCAGCCCGGCAATCCGGCCGGGCGTCGCGGTGCACGACACGCTGACGGTGATCACGAGCACCCAGCCCGTGCAGGGCCCGCACTGCAAGACCAGTACCGTCCCGGCGGGCCAGGCCAGCCAGACCAAGCCCACGCCCTGCCCGTCGAAGGTGATCAACGGCTACCGAGCGTTCCTCAACTCTCCGCCACTCCCTGGCAAGCAGACCCTCTTCGCGCCCGACGCCGACGGGATGTACCTGTACGAGGAGACCACCGGCCCTCATGCGCCGCTCAGCCCGGCCAGCGTCCTGGCGCACCATCTGGAGCTGCTCGGGCCTGACCCGGCGAACTGGATCACGACGCCGTCCGCAGGTGAGACTGTCCACTTGGACCAGCCCTGACGCCTCGCTGACCTTGGCGGAACGGATTCAGCCGAGGCGTCAATACTTACTCGTGGACGGAAGACAGGCGACCGTGGCCGCCGCTGCGCTGGAGGACTTCGAGGCGGTGTTCCGGGAGCACTTCGCCCCGGTGCACCGGTTCATCGCGCGGCGCGTGGGCCAGGCCCTGGCCGAGGACCTGGCGGCTGAGGTGTTCGCGACCGCGTACCGTCGGCGGGCTGCGTACCAGCCCGAGCGCGGGTCATTGCGGTCCTGGCTGTACGGGATCGCCGCCAACCTCGTGCGCGGGCACTGGCGCGACGAACAGCAGCTACTTGAGCTCGACGCGCGAGTGGCGCGCGACTCCCTCGCGCTGCCGCCCGCGGCCCAGTTCGCCGATGCGGCCGACGAGCGCGTAATCATCGCGACGCTGGCACCGCGGATCGCGGGGGCGCTCGCGGCGCTGAATCGCGAGCAGCGCGAGGTACTGCTGCTGCACGCGTGGGCTGACCTCAGCCATGAGGAGATAGCCGCCGCGCTTGGCATCGCCCAGGGCACCGCCCGATCGCGGCTGTCGCGGGCCCGCGCGGCGCTACGCGCCCGGCTGGGCGAGTTCGACTTCGACCAGTGGACATTCAGGGAGCAAGACCATGCCTGACGAGATCGACCTGCTGCGCAGGTTCCGGGAGGACACTCCGGAGCCGGACGACGCGGCCTGGAACCGGGCCCGGACAGCGCTGGCCGATGCCCGGGCCGTCGAGCCCAGTGCGCGGGGCACACGGGGGCGGCGGCACCGCAGCCGCTGGTGGCCGCCGGGTCGCCGCGTCGCCATCTCCACGGGGGTCGCCATCGTCGCGGCCGCGGCCGCGACGATCGCCGGCGTCATGCTGGGGTCACCAACCCTCACACATCCCCTGACCACCTCCTGGCACTCGGCTCGGCCGCTGCCGGTCAGCGCTCACTCCGCTAGTGCTCCGTCTGGCACCTGGCGGCTCATGAGCTATCTGGTCACCCGCGGCTGGCAGGAGAACACGGCGGGTCCGGAGCCGGGGTGGCTCACTTGCCCGACGGCGGCGATCTGCTACGTCGAGGGCGACAACTCGACGTCGCCGAGCGGTCCGGCGGACATGAGCTCGTTTTACGTCTCCACCGACGGCGCACAGACCTGGGGCGTCCTCCCCGTACCGGACCACGTCACGTTCACGTCGGCGCTCTCGTGCGCTTCTGCCGCGGACTGCGCGGCGGGCGGCCTGTACTACGGGCATCAGCCCGTGTACCTCACCACCGCGAGCGGTGGCCGTTCCTGGACCGTGAGCCCGCTGTCAGCCCGCGTGGGCCAGATCATCAGCCTCGACTGCGTCACCACGACGACCTGCCGGGGACTGGCATCGACCTCCGGAAAGGCGATGAGCCCAGGTTTTGATTCGCTCCTGTCCGACATGCACCTCGTCATCACTTCCGACGGCGGGAGGCACTTCGCCGTGGTGCCGTTCCCGAAGGGTGAGTCGATCCAGAGCGTGACCTGCCCCACGGCCTCCCACTGCGTGGCGGTCGGCCTGCACAGCAGCTTCGATTCCCGGACCGGTCCCGACCTCGACCACGGCGTGCTCCTGACGTCCGATGACGGCGGCCGCACCTGGCGGCAGCGGGTCTGGCCGACTGGCTACGGCCCCGGCTCGTCCCCCGATGTCACCTGCGTGGACGCCAGCCACTGCGCGATGATCGGCTTCGTCGAACGCAACGGCACGGAGCGCGATCAGGTGGGCTTCACGTCGGGGAAAGACGCCGTCCAGTACACCGTGATCGCGTTCTCCTCCGACGGCGGAGCGACCTGGACCACCAGCACGCTCCCGCATTCGATTCCCTACCCGATGATCGACACCTTGACCTGCCCAGCCACGCGGACCTGTTACGCGGCCGGAAGCGATCTCATCGCGCAACGGATCGGCAAGACAGAAAACGCGAGTTCCTCGGTCGTCGCCATCACCCACGACGCAGGCCGTACCTGGCAGCGGGTCGCCTTCGCCACCCCCGCGAAGGTGCCGGGCGGGATGCAGGGCGACTCCTTCATGGAAATCGGCCAGATCCAGTGCCCACGGGCGGACGCGTGCGTCGCGATCGGCGTCTCCGATCAGGGATCTACGTCCACGCCGATCTACACCAACCACGGCTAAACCCGCTGGGCTGGCGTCGATCAGCTGCGGGACGATAGCCTTCATACGGTGAAATCAACTCTCGGCCACATTGGGATTAACCTGTCATCCGCGGATGAGCCCTTCGCTTTCTGGCAAGATCTGCTGACGTTCCTGGAATTCGAGATCCAGCCCGATGGCGACCACTTTGACGCCAGCGACGGACATACTTCGCTCTGTGTACAGGTGACGAAGCCGGACTACCGGAGGCCAGATTTTCACCGCAAGCGCACCGGCCTGGGTCACATAGCCTTCAAGGTTGACTCAGCCGAGCTAGTCGATGCGTTCGTCGACGACTTTCTCAAGCCACGGCAGATCAATGCGCTTTATGGCGGTGCCAGAGCCTACCCGGATTACACGCCAGGCTACTATGCCGTTTATTTCGAAGATCCGGACAGAATTAAGATCGAAGTCGTCTACGAAGGATGACCGTTGTCCGCCGGGTCTACGCCCGCCGAGCAGCAGTGGCGTGAGCGGTTACGGCTTCAGCGTGGCTGGGCGGTCGAAAATCAGCCGTCGGAGACCATAGCCGATGATGAAGACGACCACCCCGATCAGAATGCCGCCGCCGAGGGAGAACAGGGTCGGCCCGCCGGTCGCGTAAGAGATCGCGATCCACAGCGCAGCGCAGATAACCGCCGGAAGAAGTGCACTGCCGGGGGCGGTTCGCAGGAACTGGCGAAGACCGATCTCCGATGCAGATAGCGGGGGAGTGACGTTGTCAGCCGGTGCGTGCATGAGATGCCTCGGTTCCTGTCGCTGGCCCCTCGAGCACCCCTGGCGGTCAGCGACAGCCGGGCCTCGCCGTGTCTGGGACTCAACGCTACGCCTGAACCAGAAATCTAGCAAACAATTTCTAGAATACTGGATCACTCATATGCGTTCGAGCTGAAACTTCCCGCACTGGGCGTGGGCCGTCTGCGCGCGAGCCACCGAGGTCCAGTCGGCTAACAGAGCACCTGGCTGAACAGGTCGACCAGCGCCCGCGCCCCCGACCCGTCGGGGTCCTTGCCGGGGTTGTAGCAGCCCAGCGACACCCCGGCCAGGCCTGGACCGCGGGCCAGAGGCTCCATCAGCTCGCGGAGCTCGGCCAGGTCCAGGCCGCCGGGCATGAGGTAATCGGTGGCCGGGAAGACCTCCTCGCTCAGCACGTCCACGTCGAGGTGCAGCCAGTACCGGCCCCCGGCCTGGCTGAGCCGCTCGGCGGCGTCCTGGCCGGCGGCGGACAGGCCCCGGTCCCGGAGCTGGGCCGGGCTGAGTTCGGGCCGCAGGCCGCAGTCCTCGGGCAGGACAGCGCCGAGGGTCTCGGCCTCAGCCCGGTCGCGGGGGCCGAGCAAGGCGAGCTGATCGGGGCCGACCAGCGGCGCGCCGACCTCGGCGGACCAGTCCTCGGGGCCGTTGCCCGCGATGACGGATACGGGCATGTCGGCGGCCTCGCCGGTCGGGGAGGTGCGGCCGTCGTAGGTGTCGAGGTGGCCGTCCAGGTAGGCCAGTCCAACCCGGCCGAGGGCGTCGCGCGCACCGGCCAGGGCACCGGGCACCAGGGTGCAGCAGCCGCCGACCAGGAACGGCACGCGGCCGCCGGCGGTGATCTCGCTGGCCTGCAGCCGGACGGCCTGGGTCAGGGAACGGACGGCCGGCCAGCCGACGACGCCGGACTGGGCATCCCTGACCCGTCCGGACAGCCGGACGGGCAGGTCGCCGGCGTCGGCGGCGGCGACCGCACTAGCCAGGCCGGCGGCCCGCAGGGCCACGGGGGCGAGTTCGGTGCCGAACGGCTCGCTGCCGGGCTCGGGCGCGGATACGGAGTCGATCGGCACGCCGGTGATGACCAGGCGACGTCGGTCTTCGCGGCTCATGGGGTGATCCTTCCCGCCGGCGAAGATCACTACGGCATCCGGCCGGCGGTCGCGGGGCGAGGGCCGGGGATCTCGCCGGCGCCGGGCCCGGGGATCTCGCCGGAGCCGCGGGCGACCATCCGGGTGGACAGGATCAGCTCCCTGGGCGGCGAGTTGTCGCCCCCGATGCGGGCGAACAGCAGCTCGGCGGCCGCTACGCCCATGGCGGCGGCGTCCTGGGTGACGACGCTGACGGGCGGGCTGAGCTTGTCGGCCAGCGGGAAGTCGTCGAAGCCGACCAGGGCGACGCCAGCGGACAGGTCGCAGTCGATGGCGCCCATCGTGGTCAGGTCGTTGCTGGTGAACAGGGCGGTCGGCGGGTCAGCCAGCTTCATCAGGTCAGCGACGGCGGCGGCGGCCTGGGACCGGCTGCGCAGCCCGCGCCGGACGAGCCGCTGATCGGGCTCGAGGCCCCGCTCCTCGAAGGCGGCGCAGAAGCCCACGTACCGCTCGCCGATCGTCCAGACGTCCTCGCGGTCGCCGAGAAAGGCGATGCGCTGGTGGCCCCGGCCGAGCAAGTTCCGGACGGCGTCCTGAGCGGCCCGGCGGTTGTCCACCAGCACGCGGTCCACGTCCAGCCCGGTGGTCGGCCGGTCCACGCACACGACCTTGGTGCCCTGGGCCATCTGGCTGGCCAGGAAGCGGTGGCTGCCGGCCACCGGCACCAGGATGAGTCCGTCCACCTGCCGGGCACAGAATGCCGCGACAACCTCGCGCTCCCGGGCCAGGTTGTCCTGGGAGCTGCCGATCAGGACCACGTAATGCCGCCGTCGGGCGGCATCCTCGACGGCTCGGGTCAGCGTGGCGTAAAACGGGTTGGACAGGTCATCGACTAGCATCCCGATGGTCTGCGTCGGCTGGCCCTTGCGCCGGAGCTGGCGGGCGGTGTCGTTGCGCTGATACCCCAGCCGGCGGATCGCCCGTTCCACCCGGACCGCGGTCTCCGGCAGGACGCCGGGCTGGCCGTTGATGACCCGGGACACGGTCATAGTGCTGACGCCAGCCGCCTGGGCCACGTCCCGCATGGTCCGGCGCGTCGCCACCGGCAGCCCCCTGTCCCTCGATATTGAGAACGATAACAGCCCGGTGGCCCGACCGGAAGGTTCGTGCTGGTCAGCCGTACGCCGCGGTCCCTGGAGACCGCCACAAGGCGTGCGACCAGCCATCTATAGCAGCTAGCCGCTATGTCACGGACAGGACGCAATGGCCGCCGCTCGACTCCAGTAGCTTGACCAGTCCTGTACCCAGACATCACAATTGCACCACTCGATGTTATCGATATCAACTGGCATGGAGATCATGGCGGACCCACTGCTGGAAGCCCGCAACCTGACCAAGAACTACGGGCAGGTGCGTGCCCTGGACGGGGCTAGCTTCACGGTGTTCCCCGGCGAGGTGGTCGCCCTCATCGGCGACAACGGCGCGGGTAAGAGCACGCTCGTCAAGGTGCTGTCCGGAGCGATCCGGCCGGACAGCGGGCAGATCCTCATCCAGGGCAGTCCGGTCCATCTGACCAGCCCGCTGAACGCGCGCGACCACGGCATCGAGACGGTCTACCAGGACCTGGCCCTGGCCCCGGACCTGGACGCCGCGGCCAACCTGCATCTAGGCCGGGAGATCTACCTGTTCCCGATCCTGAAGGTGCTGAACAAGGCGGAGATGCGCCGCCAGGCGACGGCCGCGTTCGCCGACCTCGGCATCGACCTGCCCGACCCGAGCACCCCGGTGGCCAGCCTGTCCGGCGGCCAGCGCCAGTCGGTGGCGGTGGCCAGGGCGGTGGCCTTCGCCAGCAGCGTCATTTTCATGGACGAGCCCACCGCGGCGCTGGGCGTGGTCCAGCGCGGCAAGGTGCTCGACACCGTGCGCCGGGTTCGCGACCGCGGCGTCGCGGTGGTGCTGATCAGCCACAACATGCCCGAGGTGCTGGCCGTCTCGGACCGCATCGAGGTGCTGCGGCTGGGCCGCCGGGTGGCCCGTTTCCAGGCCGCGCAGGCCTCGGTGGAGGACCTGGTCGGCGCCATGACCGGCGCGATCGTCGGCGAGGACGAACAGCCGCCGGAGGAGAACGGGACACCGGGCAGCGGCACGGACAGCAAGACGGAGGCCGGCCATGACCGCTGAGCAGCCGACGGCGCCCGGCGCGGCCGGGCAGCCCGTATCGGGCCCGCCAGCGACGGATCAGCCCGCGCGGGACGAGGCCGTCACGGGTCAGGCCGTGCCGAATCAGGCCGGGCCTGGCCGGTCGACGCCGCCGGCCCGCCGTCCGGCGCAGCCGCGCAGCCTGGGCCAGCGCGCGTGGCATCGGCTGTCCGTGGCCAACGAGACCTGGACACTGCTGGCGCTGGTCATCCTGGTGATCTTCTTCACCATCAGGGAACCGGGCAAGTTCTTCACGCTCGATGACTTCTCGCTCATCGCCCAGAACTCGTCGGCCTACCTGGTCATGGCGGTCGGGCAGACGTTCGTCATCCTGACCGCGGGCATCGACCTGTCGGTGGGCTCCGTGCTGGTGCTGGCCGGGGTGGTCACCGACCTGTACTGCATCCACCACGGCGGGGCGAACGCCGGCTGGGGTGCGATCGCCATCGGGTCGGTGCTGGGCATGCTCACCGGCGCGGGATGCGGGGCCCTCCAGGGCTTCCTGATCGCCAAGGCCAAGATCCCCCCGCTGATCGCGACGCTGGCCGGATTCGGCGCGCTGTCCGGGGTGGCTTACCTGATCACCGGCGGCGCGGACTTCCGCACGGTGCCCAACCGGCTGGTCAACACCATCGGCCTGGGCAGCGTTGCCGGGATCCCGTGGCTGATCGTGGTCAGCTTCGCGGTGGCGATCATCTTCGGCCTGGTGCTGGCCTACACCCGGTTCGGGCGCTACACCTACGCGATCGGCTCCAGTTCCGAGGCGGCCCGCCGGGCGGGCATCGCGGTCGACTGGCACCTGATCAAGGTCTATGCGCTGTCGGGCTGGATGGCCGGGATCGCCGGGCTGCTGTCCCTGGCCAACTTCGACTCCACGACCATCGCCGGCCACACCACCGACAACCTCACGGTGATCACGGCGGTGGTCCTCGGCGGCGCCAGCCTGTTCGGCGGCCGCGGCTCCATGCTCGGCACGGTGATCGGCGTCTTCATCCCGGAGGTGCTGCTCACCGGCCTGGTGATCTTGACCATCAATCAGTACTGGCAGGACGTGGCCATCGGGGTTGTCCTCGCGGCCGCCGTGTACCTCGATCAATTCCGCCGTCGGCTGCGCGAGCGGCACTGAGGCCACGCGGCCTCAGCCGCCCTCGCGGCGACTCATTTCACACAGGAGGAACGATGCCGGGCAGGATAACCACAGCGGTTGGCGGGGCGTCCGTGGTGGCGCTCACCATCGGCCTGGTCAGCGCATGCGGCTCGTCAGGCTCGGGGGGCAGCAGCAGCAAGAAGACGGAGGAGCTCATCGTCGGCACCAAGAGCGACGACTTCTACGTCACCATGGAGTGCGGGGCCGAGGCCGAGGCCAAGAAGCTCGGCGTCAAGCTGACCGTCACCGGGCCGGCCACGTTCAGCGTGCCGCAGCAGAAGCCGCTGATCGACGCGGCCCAGGTCTCCAAGCCGAACGCGCTGCTGGTCGCCCCGACCGACAGCCAGGCGCTGGACCCGGACCTGCTCAAGGTCCAGAAGAACGGCACCAAGGTCATCTTCGTGGACACCTCGTCCTCGGACACGGCGCTGGGCCTGTCCCGGATTTCCTCGAACAACGCGGCCGGCGGGAAGCTCGCCGCGGACCAGCTGGCCAAGCTCATCGGCGGCAAGGGCACCGTGGCCGTGATCGACGTGGCCAAGGGCGTCTCCACCACCGACGCCCGCGTTCAGGGCTTCCAGCAGGAGATGGCGGCCAAGTTCCCCAACATCAAGGTGCTCCCCGAGCAGAATGACGACGCCGACAGCGTCACCTCGGCGTCCTCTTTCGTGGAGGGCGACATCTCGGGGCACCCGACGATGAACGGCGTGTTCGCGGCCAACGTCATCACCGCCGAAGGCGCCGCCTCCGGCATCCAGCACGCGGGCAAGTCCGGCAAGATCAAGCTGGCCACGTTCGACGCGGACACCACCCAGGTGGCCGACCTGAAGAACGGCAGCCTCCAGCTGGCCATCGCCCAGGAGCCGGCCCTTGAGGGCGCCGACGCGGTCGAGCAGGGCCTGAACGCCATCGAGGGCAAGACGGTGGCGAAGCAGATCGCGACCCCGCTGATCGCGGTGACCCCGCAGAACATGAACAGCGCCAGCATCAAGCCGTTTATCTACGCCAGTAGCTGCGGCTAGCCACCCAACCCCCCCAGGGCGGCTAGCCGCTAGGCCGCCTCCCGCGGCCGCGTCCGACCCGGTGAGCGTGCATGGCTCACCGGGCCGGACGCTTTTCAGGCTCGGCTATTCAGGCCGGGCGATGGCCCCGCAGCCGGGCCACGTAGCGCTCGGCGGACCGGCGCACCGCCGCCCCGCCGTCCTGCACCACCACCCGCCCCCACCAGCCCCCGTACACCCGGTCGAAGGCGAAGCGGCCCGCGCGGCGGGCGATGTCCAGCACGGTCGCCTCGTCCAGCGGGATGTGGTTGGGGTAGCTCCACATGAAGCTCACCCAGTCCCGGTCCTGCACCACGGTGATCGTGTCGCCGGTCAGCAGTGCCCCACGGCCCTCGGCGCCCGCGGGCCAGTGCAGCACCGCCGCGCCGTCGAAGTGACCGCCGATCCGGGCCAGGGTCAGGCCCGGCACCGGCTCGACCTCGTCGTCGAACAGCTCGACCCGCGGCGAGGGCCGCTGGATCCACTGCTGGTCCGCGCGCGGGAGGAAGATGCGGGCGCCGAAGGCGTCGGCGAACTCCACGTTGACGCCGTAGAAGTGCGGATGCGAGATGCAGACCGCGTCGATGCCGCCCAGCTCGGCGATCCGGGCCCGGCCCGCGTCATCCAGCAGCGAGACGCAGTCCCACAGCACGTTGCCGCCCGGCGTGCGCACCAGCAGCGCCCGCTGGCCGATAGCGAAGGCGGGCTCGACGCCCACCCCGAACAAGTCCGGCTCTTCCTCGCGGACCACCACCTGACGCTCGCTCGCGAGCTCGGCCATGGTCGTCCACCTCTGGCCGCCCCAGCCGACGTACTGGCGCTCGTCCTCGCAGATGGGGCAGCGGGCAGGCGGCTGATCGGTGTCCGGGTACTGAACTCCGCAGGTGGCGCAGATCCACGCAGCCATCGAGTGTCTCCTCCCAGCCTGGGCGCCGAGGCTGCAGCGCCCCACTGATCATGCCCGGCGCGGGCGGGCTAAGCCGAGAGGGATACGAAACGATGGCGCATCTCGCCGATGCCCTCGACCCAGGTGACGAGCTCGTCGCCGGCCGCGAGCCAGCGCTGCGGGCTGCGGCCCATGCCCACGCCGGCCGGGGTGCCGGTGAAGATCACGTCGCCGGGGAGCAGCGGCAGCACCGCGGACAGCTTCTCGATGAGCTGCGTCACCGGGATGAGCAACAGGCTGGTCCGGGACTTCTGCATCTGCTCACCGTTGATCGCGCAGCCCAGCTCCAGGTCGTCCGGGTTGGCGAACTCGTCGACGGTGACCAGCCAGGGCCCGGTCGGCCCGAAGCGCGGGAACGACTTCCCGACGCTGAACTGCGGCGGAGTCCCGGCCAGCTGAATGATCCGCTCGGAGATGTCCTGGCCGACGGTCAGGCCGGCCACGTAGCTCCAGGCGTCCGCCGCCGCGACCTGGTACGCCCGCGCGCCGATGACCGCGACGAGCTCGACCTCCCAGTCGGTGTGCCCGCCGGGCGGCAGCTCGATCTCACCGTGCGGGCCGGTGATGCAGCTGGGGAACTTGGTGAACACGCTGGGGTGCTCGGGCACGTCGAACCCGGACTCGCTGACGTGATCGCGGTAGTTCAGCCCGATGCCGAAAGACTGCCGCGGCGCGGGCGAGGGCGCGTCCAGCAGCGCCACGTCGAACGGCTCGGCCTCGAACTGGCCCGAGTCGGACTCCGCCGCCCAGGCCGTGAACTCGGCCCACCGCTCGTAGATGGCCGCCGGGTCGGACCCGAACCGCCCGCCGCTGCCGCGCTCCACGTCCAGCACGCCGCCGGCGGTCTGGATCACCAGCCGTCCGTCCAGGTTTCCGATCCGCACCAAAGACCTCCGATGTTCGCTCCAGCCACCCCAGTCTCCCGGCTGCCCCCGTAACCGGGCAAGTCGGGGCAGGCTGGCGACTCGCTCCACCGCCCACAGCGTCATGAAAGGGCCAGCCACGTCGCTAGAACAGTATGAAAGGGCCAACCGCGTCGTTGGCCGAAGATCGGCCCTGGAGCCGGGTGGGGCCACTGTGACGCACGGTTCGGGTGTTGCTCAACGTTCGCCTGCCGACCGGGGTTCGCGGCCGGGATCAGTAGGTCCCGGCGACGTGGTTGCAGCAACCACGTCGTTCCAGCGACGTAGTAAGTACCTGTTGGTTTCGCGGGTTGGCATGAGGAACGTCCTCCTGTTGTGATGACGGGCTTCAGGTTCCCAGGACAGCAGGAGGACGTTCGGTGGCTCAGGGTAACGGATTGACGCGTGGTGACCGGAATCGGAACCGGAAGCTCGCGGGTCTGCGGGAGGCCGTGCGGCGGGACCGGGCGGTTCTCGCGATCGACCTGGGTGAGGATAAGCAGGTCGCCGTGGTGATGGATCAGGAGTGCCGGGTGGTGGCGCGGAAGATCGTGAAGGCGAAGGCCCACGAGCTGGGCGGGCTGCTGGGCTGGGCTGCGGAGCGGGCAGGGAAGGCCGGGTTCGCGGGGCTGACGGTTGCGTGCGAGCCGACCGGGCACCGGTGGAAGGCGCTGATGGGCCTCGCGGACGTCGCGGGGCACGGGTTCGCGTGCGTGCAGCCGGTGGCGGTGCACAGGTCCCGGGAGGGTGATGACTACACGCTCGGGAAGACCGATCACCGTGACGCCTACCTGATCGGGAAGCTCGTGACCCGGCTGGAGTGCTACCTGCCCGAGCGGGCGGACGAGGCGTGGGCGCGGCTGCGGCACCTCGGGGCGCGGCGGGCGGCCCTGGTCACGGGCCTGACCGCGGCCCGGCAGCAGGCCGGGGACCTGCTGGGGTGCGCGTGGCCGGCGGCGCTGGGCGGGGCGCGGCGGCCGCTGGAGTCGGTGACGTGGACGGCGGCGATGGCGGTGGTCACGGCCCGCTGCGCCGGGCGGCCGGAGCGGCTGCGGAAGATGGGCTATGAGCGGTTCCTGAAAAAAAGTGGTGAGAGCAACAACCACGTCCCTGGGCGCGAACAGCGGCCTGGGCGCAGGGAGTGGCCTGGGCGCAGGGAGTGGCCTGGGCCGAGGAGCAAGCCGCGTGGCGGTGGGGCGGCGGGCGGGTCGCGGGTTAGGGTGACCCGTGGCGCACAGGGCGCCGCCGGTCCGCGGAAAGGGCTAAGCCCGCCTGAGCCTGACGCATGACCCACGCTGGGCGAGAAAGCGCCGCCCAGGCTGGCTGACCCTCCTTTCGGCCTGACCGTGCGGACAGCAGGTATCCGGAAAGGAGGCCGTCGTGCCCGTGCTTGAGCTGCCCGATCGGCCCAGCCTGGAGAACCTGCGCAAGCAGGCGAAGACGCTCCAGCGGCTGGTCCGGGCGGGCGTGCCGAGCGCGCTGGACACCGTGGCTGAGCTCCACCCGCGGCTCGGGCCGATCAGCGCGGACAGCCCGCTGCTCGGCGCGTTCTCGCTGGCCGACGCCCAGCTGGTCATCGCCCGCCAGTACGGCTTTCCCGGCTGGGCCCGGCTTCGCCAGTACCTGGCCGAGGTGGCCCGCTACTCGCGCTCGCCCCATCAGCAGCCGACCCGCGGGCCGGCGGCCGAGGACGCTGCCGGACTGGCCGACGACTTCCTGCGGCTGGCGTGCCTGGTCTACGAGGGCTACGACCCGGACCGGATCGAGCAGGCCGAGCGGATCCTGGCCGAGCAGCCGGACGTGGCCCTGGCCTCGATCTACACCAGCGCGGCGGCGGGCGAGTACGAGCATGTCACCGCGCTGCTGGCCGGCGATCCGGCGCTGGCCGGGCGGCCAGGCGGGCCGTTCGGGTGGGAGCCGCTGCTGTACGCGTGCTATGCGCGGGTCAGCCTCGGGCCCGGCCGGTCCACGCTGGAGGTGGCCCGCCGCCTGCTCGCCGCGGGCGCCGATCCCAGCGCCGGGTACCTGTGGGCCGGGCTGCCGTCCCCGTTCACCGCACTGACCGGCGCGCTGGGCCGCGGCGAAGGGGCGCCGCCGGCCCACCCGCAGGCCATGAAGCTGGCCGCGCTGCTGCTGGAGGCGGGCGCCGACGCCAACGACAGCCAGGCGCTCTACAACTGCGGCCTTCAGTCTCCGCCCGACGACGACGGGTACCTGCGGCTGCTGCTGCACTCCGGCCTGGGCACCGGGTCCGGCGGCCCGTGGCATCAGCGGCTGGCGCCGGTCCACCCCGCGCCAGGCCAGCTCCTCGACCAGGAGCTGATCAAGGCAGTCCGCAAGGACCTGCCCGACCGGGTCGCCCTGCTGCTGGCCCACGGCGCCGACCCGGCCGGGCCGGGTACCGGGCACGGCGGCCATACGGCCTGGGGATGGGCCACGCTGGGCGGCCGCCGCGAGATCCTGGACGTGCTGGCCACGACCGGGCCGGCCCCGGCGGCTGACCCGGTGCTGACCTTCCTCGGCGCCTGCATGGCCGGCGACCCGGACCGGGTCCGTGAGCTGCGGGCGGCCGACCCCGGCATCGCCGCCGAGGCCATCGCCAAGGAGCCGGACGTGCTGGTCGACGCGGCCGAGGCGGACCGCCCGGCGGCGGTGCGGCTGCTGGTGCAGGCCGGCTATGACGTCGACACGCTGCGCCGGGGTGGCGGGTACAGCCCGTTGCACGGCGCGGCCTGGAACGGGCACCTGGACATGGTCCGGCTGCTGCTGGAACTGGGCGCCGACCCGGCGGCCGAGGATCTCAGCCACCACGGGACCCCGGCGGACTGGGCCGGCCACAACCACCAGACCGAGGTGGCGATCTTCCTGGCCACCCGCACGGACCCCGAGCCGCCCGGTCCCGAGCCGCCCGGTCCCGAGCCGCCCGGTCCCGAGCCGCCCGGCCCTCAGCCAAACGATCCCGTGCTGCCACGGCCCCAGGCCTAGAGTCGGTCAGCCGCTGCCCAGGCCCCAGTCGATCGTCACCCGGCCCGCCGCCTCCGGGTGCTGTTCCAGCCAGGCGCGCGCGAACGAGCAGAGCGGGACCACGGTCAGGTCCTCGGCGACGGCCCGGTCCACGGCCGCGCTGACCAGCAGCCCGCCCAGACCGTGGCCGCCCAGCGCCTCGGGCACCCCGGTATGCACCAGCACCAGCCGGTCGGCCCGGCGCCGGTACACCAGCTCGGCGACCTGCCCGTCCACGGTCAGTTCGAACCGGGACGCATCGGCATTGTCGGTCACCGCCAGCGAATCAGTCATGAGCCGATCCTCGCATCAAGCCCGGGCGCCCGTGACTCGCACCGGCGCGCCGCCGGCCGCGTAGGCGGCCGCTGTACCCACCGTCAGCACCGCGGCGACCAGCAGCGGCAGCGCCACGTCCACGTGCAGCACCAGCACCGCGCCGACCGCCGCCCCGGCCAGCATCGCGACCACCGCGGCGACCCGCCGCACGGCCCGCGGGTTGTCGCCGCCGCCCAGGGTGGAGTCGCTGGCCAGCGCGGCCACGGTCTGAGTCAGCACGGTCGTGGTCAGGTCGCGGACGCCGAGCCGCCGCACGGCCCCCGTGCGCATCCCCATGGCCACGGCCAGGATGGTGATGTCGGTGTAGCGGGCCCAGCCGGTCGCGGGGCTGGCGCTCAGCAGGGCGATCAGCGCTGCCGTGGCCACCAGCCCCGCCTCCACGAGCATGACGGCGAGCAGCAGTCGCCCGTAGTCGCTGATGCGCCCGGCCACCCGGCCCGAGACCACCGCCCCGGCCACGAAGGCGGCCAGCGAGGTCAGCGTCGCGGCGACCGAGAAGCCCGCCGCCCCGGCCGCGGCGCAGCCCAGCAGCACCACGTTGCCGGTCATGTTGGCGACGAAGACATGGCCGAGGCCGAGATAACTGACCGCGTCGACGACCCCGCTGACCAGGGTCAGCAGGATGAGCGCCGCGAGCACCTGTGTTGAGTCTTTGCTGTCTGAGGCCACGGCCGCTATTGTCGCGCGATCAGCAGCGCCTCGGCCCCCGCGGGGACGTAGCCCGCGGCCAGGAACGCCCGCATGCTGGCCACGTTGCCCGGCGCGATCTGCGCCCACAGGGGCGCGCCGCCGGGCACCAGGTGCCGCGCCGCGAGGGCCAGCCGGCGGCCCAGGCCGCGGCTCTGCCGGTCCGGGTCGACCTCAACCGCGACCTCCCACCGACCGCCGACCCCGCGGCCGAGCATCACGATGCCCCCATCGGCCTGCCAGGCCCGCACGTCGTCGCGGTAACGGTGGGCTCGGGTCAGTCGAGGGTGCAGGGCGTCACCATCCGAGGCGGCCAGGGGCTTGAGGTCGACGTCGGGCTCACCCGCCCGCGGCGTGGCCAGAGCCAGCACGTCGGTGCTCTGCGCGTGGCGGCCGGTGCGCGCGCACAGCGCGTCCAGGAACGCCGGGGTGAGCGGCGCGGAGAGGTCGCCGGGCGGCAGCAGGCCGGCCACCCACTCGGCGTCGGCATCGATGAAGATGACCGCGTGCGCGGTGAAGGCGATGACGCCTGCGGCCCGTGGCGATGGCTGAGCGGCGAGTATCGTCACTCCGCCGTCCGTAGGCGGATAACGGCCCTCGGCGGCCTGGTCGAGGATGTCCGCCAGCGACTGACCCACCCGTCCTCCACCCAGCCCGCCCCGGGCCCGGAGGCGGTGAATTAGCGCGGCATGGCCCGCGCCGCCACGATATCCGGCCGCACCGGGTGGCCGCCCGTGCCGCCAGCCCTGGTGCCGCGCTGGAACCCGCCGAACAGGATCGACAGGACGAGCAGCACCAGCAGCAAAGTCAGGATCCACAGGAAGCAGCCCATGATCCGGCGATTGCGCCGTCGGCGCCGCCAGGGCCACTGCCATGGGCCCTGCGGGGCCTCGCTGGCCGCCCGCTCCCGTGCCGATGACATTCGTCTAGCCGACAGCCGTGCCGTCGACAGCCGCGGCCTGTCGTAGCGCCCGGTCATGGTGGCCTCCGCCGTGAGGGGTCATCTCCGCTGAGTAGGTGCCATTCTTCGCGGTCGGCAAACCTGGCCCGATGAATTGTCGTGGCCTCTCCGGGTAACTAGGCCCTGCTGATCGCGGCATCGCGCTCATCAGCGACGTGCCTCAGGGACGGAGAAATGGCATGATGCGCATTCCGGGGAGCGGGCTGACCGGGCGGCTGGCCGGAGTGGCGGCCGTCGTGGTGGCCGCCGCCGTGCTGCTGCTTGTCCTGTCGGTCGTGCATGTCCTGCCCACGCTGCGCAACCCGTTCGCCGAGACGACGACCGAGCGCAGCGGCCCGGTCGTGCTCAAGTCGATCACCGAGCTGAGCCGTTACGAGGCGGCCAGCGGCTCGTTCCAGGTGGTCGTGGACCTGACCAAGTCCACGTCATTCCTGCCGTCCTTCATCGCTGGCAGCCAGACGCTGTTCGTGGGCGACGGCACCGACATCGCCTACGTCAACTTCGGCGGGCTCAAGGGCCCGGACCTGCGGGTCTCCCGGAACCGGACCGCGGTGACCGTCAGCCTGCCCCAGCCCCAGCTCGAGCCGGCCGTGCTGAACACCAAGCAGTCCTACGTCTTCGCTCAGCAGCAGGGCCTGGTCAACCGGCTGGACAACTTCTTCGGCGGCAATCCCAACAGCCAGCAGGCCGTCTACATCTCCGCCCAGCGGCACATCGAGGCCGCCGCCCGGCGCAGCCCGCTGCTGGCCGACGCGCGGCAGAACACCCAGGCCATGCTGACCGGGATGCTCGGCGCGCTGGGCTTCCACCACGTCACCGTGAAGTGGGCCTGACCCACTCGGCGGTTAGCGGAAGGCCGAGATGCCGGTGAGGGCCTGGCCCAGGGTCAGCGCGTGGATCTCCTCGGTGCCCTCGTAGGTCAGCACCGACTCCAGGTTGGCCGCGTGCCGGATCACCGGGTACTCCAGCGTCACGCCGTTGGCGCCCAGGATCGTCCGGGCCTGGCGGGCGATCTCGATGGCCGTCCTGACGTTGCTCATCTTGCCCAGGCTGACCTGCTGCGGGGTGATCGTGCCCGCGGCCTTGAGGCGGCCCAGGTGCAGCGCCAGCAACTGCGCGCGCTGCAGGTCGGCCAGCATCCAGGCCAGCTTGCCCTGGGTCAGCTGGAAGCCGCCGATCTTGCGGCCGAACTGCTCGCGGGTGCGGGCGTAGTCGGCCGCGGCCTCCAGGCACGACCGGGCCGCACCGGTGGCCCCCCAGGCGATGCCGTACCGCGCCTCGCTCAGGCAGGACAGCGGGCCCTTCAGCCCGGTCACGTCCGGCAGCACTGCCTCAGCCGGCAGCCGCACGTCGTCCAGGTGCAGCTCCGAGGTCACCGAGGCACGCAGGGACAGCTTCTTGTGGATGTTGCGGGCCGAGAATCCCTTCGCCGTGCGGGGGACCAGGAAACCTCGGATGCCGGCCTCCGTCGACGCCCACACCACGGCGATGTCGGCCACCGACCCATTGGTGATCCACATCTTGGTGCCGTTCAGCACCCAGTCACCATTGTTAATTGTCGCGGTCGTGAGCATGGTGGACGGGTCGCTGCCGTGGTCGGGCTCGGTCAGCCCGAAGCAGCCAACGGCCTCGCCCGCGGCCATCCGCGGCAGCCACTCCTGCTTCTGCTCCTCGGACCCGTATTTCCAGATCGGGAACATGGCCAGCGAGCCCTGGACCGAGACCAGGCTGCGCAGCCCGGAGTCGGCCGCCTCGAGCTCGCGGCAGGCGATGCCGTAGGCGATCGGGCCCATGCCCGCGCAGCCGTAGCCGGTCAGGTGCATGCCCAGCAGGCCGAGCCGGCCCAGCTCAGGGGCGAGGTCCTGGGGGAGCGTTCCGGCCTCGAACCAGTCGGCGATGTGCGGCATGATGCGCTTGGCGGCGAAGTCGCGGACCGTGTCGCGGACGAGTCGCTCCTCCTCGCTGAGTTCGTCGTCGACGCGAAGCAGGTCGACTGCGGCGGCGGGGTCGGTGGTGCGCGGCATGGCTCGTCCTCTCTGCGGCGCCCGGACTGCGGGCTCGCCGCTAGCGTAAGACGTGCTGACCGGCGAGGGCAGCCCCGAGGGTCCTGGGGGAGCATCATGGACCTATGAACGACACGGGTAGCAAGAGGCTGGAGCGCAAGCGGGAAGGCCGGATGCTGGCGGGCGTGTGCGTGGGCATCGGCGACTATTTCGGGATCGACGCCAATATTGTCCGGCTGGTGTTCGCCATCGCCTGCTTCTTCGGGTTCATGGGTGCGCTGGTGTACCTGGTGGCCTGGGCGGTCCTGCCCGAGGAGGACGAGAAGGAGTCGATCGTCGAGCACCTGGTCAACAAGAACCGCTAGCCGCCCCCGGCCGTCGCGGCCGGCGGCCTGATGCCGGGTGGGCAGGCCGGGAACCGGGGGGAGCGGATGAAGGTCGGGCTGCACGCGCTGGGCATCGGCACGGGAGCCCAGCCAGGGGTTATCGCCGCCGTCGGCCGGGCTGCCGAGGTGGCCGGCTTCGCCACGCTGTGGGCTGGCGAGCACGTGATCATGGTCGACGAGCCCGCGTCCCGCTACCCGTACGCCGGCGACGGCCGGATCGCCGTGCCCGCCGCCGCGGACTGGCTCGACCCCCTGCTCGCCCTCACCTACGCGGCCGCCGTCACCACCCGGATCGGCCTGGCCACCGGCATCCTGCTGCTGCCCGAGCACAACCCGCTGATCGTGGCCAAGCAGGCCGCCAGCCTTGACCTGCTGTCCGGCGGCCGGTTCAGCCTCGGCGCCGGCATCGGCTGGTCCGCCGAGGAGTACGCCGCCCTGGGCGTGCCGTTCGCCCGGCGCGGCGCCCGGCTGACCGAGTACCTGGCCGCCATGCGCCAGCTCTGGCGCTGCGATGTGGCCTCGTTCGAGGGGGAGTTCGTCCGGTTCCGCGATGTCCGGATCTACCCCAAGCCCGTCCGGGACCGGCGGATCCCGGTCATCCTGGGCGGCAACAGCGATTCGGCGCTGGACCGGGTCGCGGCCTGCGCCGACGGCTGGTACGGGTTCAATGTCGCCGCGGACTCGGTGGCCGGCCGTCTGGCCGTGCTGGCCGAGGCGGCTCGGGGGCGGGGCCGGGATCCGCGCTCGCTGCACGTGGCCGTGGCGGTCCCGGATTGCGGGCCGGGTGACCTTTCTGAGCTGGCGGCGGCTGGGGTAGACGAGTTCGTTGTGGTCAGCGCGCCGCCTGCCGACCCGGCCGACGTGCCTAGCTGGATCGGTGACCTCGACGCCCGCTGGCTAACGGCCGCTCGGTGACGGGCGCGCTTTGCTGAGGGGGCCGGTTGTCCCCTATGCTGGAGCGCGTCCCCGACGGCGGACGCCACGGGCACGGCGGCGGGAACCGTCGAGCCCCCATCGTCTAGCGGCCTAGGACACCGCCCTTTCAAGGCGGCGGCACGGGTTCGAATCCCGTTGGGGGCACGGTACGGCAAGGTACGGCTGGCGCGAGCCAGCACACGCTTGGTCCTGTAGAGCAGCTCGGAGTGCTCGCCACCCTGTCAAGGTGGAGGTCGCGGGTTCAAATCCCGTCAGGACCGCTCGGGTCGGATTTGCTGGGCCTGGGGCCCGCATGCTGATGGCCCGGCCGAGGTCAGGTAGCTCAGTTGGTACGAGCGTCCGCCTGAAAAGCGGAAGGTCGGCGGTTCGACCCCGCCCCTGACCACCACACTTCGACCAGGCAACTGGCCTGTCACCTGCGAAATCTCCTCGATCAGAGATCGCGTTGCCGCTGCGGCAGATGCCCCTCCGAAACCGCTCATGACCGTTCCACGCCGCTGGGTGTTGCACGTAGGCTGCACGCCTGCTGGTCGTCGAAACAGCGTCAAGCTGCGCTTGACGTGCGCAGACGTCGAGGCGGTCTAGCGCCTCACTCTCCCCTCGTCCTCTCGATAGGTGCCGAGGTCTGTCCGCGAAAGATCACTGTCAAGGGTCTGCCCCGCGAAGCGGGGACGCGCCGTGCGCGCCCTTGATGGTGATCTTTCACGGTGGGAGACTGCCCGGCGACCGGAGGACGGCCCGGCCATTCGCGCATTCGCGGAGCTGATGGGTCGTTGCGGGCAAGCAGCCGCCCCCTGCGGCGAGCTGCCCCTGCGCTCATCCTGCCAGGCACGCGGTGAGTGTCCTTCGGGCCGCTTCACGAACCCGGACAGCACGCCGCGATCGCGGTTGTCGTACCTGCCCGGTCCACTAGCGGTAGGGCGTCAGATCGGCCCGGGGGTAGCGCGTTTGGGTGTCGGCCAAGGTTTGCTCGTCCCAATACGGATCGCCCGGAGCTGGGAAGCCGAACACCGACCGCTCCCGGGGAGAGGCCCGCTCGACGATCTCGAACCAGTCTGACCGCGTCGCGCGCTCGGCCCAGGCGACCCGGCCGGTCCAGCGCGGTGCCCACACATCGTAGTCGGCGAGGAGCGCAAAGCGGGCTGATCGTTCGCCGGTCATGCGCGACCCACGGTGAAGGACATCGGACCGAAAAGCGAACAGGGTTCCTGCCGGACCGGTCATCGAGACCTCCTCCTCGGCGAACATCCCCTCGGGGAGGTAGTTCGTGATGTCGTGATGCCCGGGGACCGGCCAGTACGGGACGCTCTGCCCGACCGACAGCGGAACGATCTTGGTAGGGCCGTCCTCATCGCCTACGTCGGACAGGAGGATCCAGCTCAGCATCTGCGTGGCCGGCTCGGAGCGCTTGGGCACGACGAGGCTGTGGTTGACGAAGTCGCGGTGGTGGCGCTGGTCGTAGTCGACGGCTCCGGCGTACTTGGCCCACAGGGACGCCTCGTAGAGCCGCAGGTCGGCTGAGCCTAGGAAGCGCTCCGCCAGGTCGAGCAGGTCCGGGTGGAAGACCAGTCGGTTCAGGTTCCAGGATCGCCACGGTCCGCTGACTTCGCCGGCCCACTGGTCCGTCGCCAACCACGCATGAGCAGCTGGGTCGGCAAAATACACCTCGGGCCGCGGGTAGTGCAGCCACAGAGCTTCCTGGGCCGCGGCCAGCTCGTCAGCCTCGAGGAAACCCTCGAAGAGCAGGTAACCCCGCTCCCGCAGGTCCGCCAAGCAACGGTCGGGCACCCTCATCCCCGCACCCTAGCCGCCCTCGCAGTTCGACCGCACCGGCATTTCGACAGTGCAAGGGGTTCAGGGTCACCGCCGAACCCGCCGATTGGGCGGACACCCTCCCCGCGGGCTGCCGACGCTCCTGACCTCGCTAACCCCCGGTTGTCCGACCCGACCCGGGTACCCTGACCGCACGAGATCATCTACCGCCTGCAAGCCAGTCGCGCAGTGCGACGTTCTCGGTCGGCTGCATCCTCTTCCAGGTGTTCGCCACCGAACAGGAAGACGCCGTACGCCGCCACCGGGTCGACCGGATCCGGCCGGCCTCGCGGCGGGCGGCGGATACGTCAGCGGCGTTAGTATACCTTTCTACTTCCTGCTTGCAGTATTGGCCCGAACGCCTGCCATGCGCTCTGTAATGCGCCGCGCCGCGCCTGCTGGCGAGATGGCGCTTACGTCAATCTTAACCGTGTCAAGCTCATCATAGAGCGATATTCGAGCCACACTGCGTTCTGTAATGTCGCTGCCACGCTTACCTGCGCCTATGTCGCGGTTTAGTCTTTCGACTAGGGCCTGCTCGGTGCTGACAAGCGAAAAACAATGAGTCCTGCAGCCATGGAGGTTCAGTGCGTTTATAAGGTCATCCAATATGTGCTGCTTATGTAGTACCCAGCAGAAAATAACATTCTCAAATTCCGAGCAAGCAAGGAAGCCGTTAAGCAGATGGGCGATGTTGCTATTTACCATTGCCTTTGTTTCGTCCGTCACGACAAATGGGTGCATATCCCAGCACCAATCGCCATCGAGGAATACGTTTCTTGGGAGTATTTTCTGCAGTTCGCGGCATGTTGTGGTTTTGCCGACACCCATGGTACCGCCTACGATTATAAGATTTTTCATAGGGTTGATTATCTCATAGACAATTACGCGTAGCTATTGGTTTACTTGCTGTCATGGGATGCTCGCCTAGCCGGTCTGCAACTCGGTGGACCAACTGACGACGCACGTGGTGAATACGTGGCGATGTGCCCCGATGACCGGGCTGCGATAGAGGCTTCGTTGCAGGTCGGAGGCTATGCGGGGCAGCGAGGGACGCATGGCCTCATAATCTGCCGATCGCCCGGCTACCAGCGAGCGCAGAAACGGCTGATCTGTGCTCAGCCGAGCGGTGCCACCCAGCTAGTCGCAGGCGATCGTATTCGGCGATCTTAACTAGTTAACAGCTAATTAAGAGGTGATGTCAGCGCTCACGCTTCGTGATGCGCGTGGTCCTGCAGTCAGGCGCTTTTCGTTTCCTCGAGAGGCCGGCCGGGACCGGATGCGATCCTTGATTGCCACAGTGAGGATCCGATCATCGCCGCCGGTGACGGCACGGTGGGGAGGTGCCCGGTGATGGTGGTGCCGTGGGTGGGAGCAGACCGGACCTCGAGCCGGCCGCCGAGCGCCGCGAGCCGGTCGGCCATATTCCGCAGGCCCGAGCCCATCGGGGCCACCCATCGGGCAGTCCGGGCGCTCATCGCTTCCACCCAGGGCCGGTCCTGGGCGCGGACGTCCCGGCGTGACAGACCCGCGCATAGATCACCCGCCACCAAGGTCCGGTTCCTGGCCTCGTTCTCACCACGGACCCCATTAAGCGCCCGCTACAGCTACCCGCATGATCACCTGCAGTGTCGCCCGGCCAGCAGCCGCGGACAAGGAGGCCACCCGTACCTCATGGTTCGTGCCAGCATCCTGCCGCAACGACCCTGGCCGCATGTGGATGGCCCTAGAACCCGGACTTGAGTTGGACAAACGGGCCTTCAGTGTCCTCTGGGCTCGTCCGGCCGGGTGACTCCCACAACCCGTAACGGACCCTCGCTAACGGACCCTCGCTCACCGCCCGCTGTCGCACGGGGGTCGCACGAATGCGCCCTGCGCTGTCACGGTCGTAGGTCTGCCGAGATGGTGGTTCCTGACCTGGCATGTTGACCGTCGCACTGCTGAGGTGCCCACGAAAACCCGGTGACGTTACACGATTGCCAGCCGTAGCGTGCCGAACGTGACGGACGCGCCCGAGGTGGTATCCCTCGATGAAGATTTCTACTACCAGGACCCGCAGGGGTTCTTCGCCCGGCTGCGCGAGTCCCGGCCGGTCGCTGCGGTGCGCATGCCGGCCTACGGCCGGGCCTGGGTGGTCACCCGCTACGAGGACGTGCGGGCGGTGCTAACCGACCCCAGGATGGCGAAGGACGTCCACCGGTGGCCGGGCGGCGGCCGGTCCCGGCCGAGTGAGGCGACGGGTGTCTACGCGCACATGCTCCACGCGGACCCGCCTGAGCACACCCGGCTGCGGCGCCTGGTGCAGAAGCCGTTCGCATCGCGCCGGGCCGCGCTGCGACCGCGTACTGATGAGATCGCCGCAGGCCTGCTGGACGAGATGGCCAGTCGCGGTGATGACGTCGTCGACCTGCTCGGCCAGTTCGCTCGTCCTCTCCCGATCACGGTGATCTGCGAGCTACTCGGTGTCCCAGTGGCGGCCCGCGAGTGGGTCCGGGCCACCGTGTACGCCTACGACGAGCGCACGGAGCACGCCTGGGTGGAGCGGGAACTGGCCGCCTACTTCAGCGGGCTGATCACCGCCAGGCGCGCCAAGCCCGGCGACGACCTGGTGTCGGACCTCGTCATCGCCAGCGACAACGCCCATGCTGACGGCACCGCGGACGGGCTGACCGGGAGCGAGCTGGTTGCGACTGTCTTCCTGCTGATCATGGCGGGCTTCGACACCACCGTGAACCTGATCGCCTCCGCCACCCTGGCGCTGCTCACGCACCCCGAGCAGATGGCCCGGCTGCGGCAGGACCCGTCGCTGCTCCCGGCGGCCGTCGAGGAGCTGCTCCGGTTCACCAACCCGGTGAACCACGCGAACGACCGGTTCACTACCGAGGACGTACTAATCGGCGACGTGGTGGTCCCGGCGGGCGAGTGGGTTATCCCCGCGATCGCCTCAGCTGACTGGGATCCGGCCCGGTTCCCCGACCCGGACCGCCTGAACCTCGACCGCAACACCAGCGGCCACCTCGCCTTCGGCCATGGCATACACCACTGCCTGGGCGCTCCTCTGGCCCGCATGGAGGCCGAGGTCGCACTGGGTGCCCTGCTCGCCCGCTTCCCGCGACTGACACTCGCGATCCCCGCGTCAGAACTCCGCTGGCGCCCCGTCAGCCTGATGAACGGTCTGGAATCCCTCCCCATCCGCCTCGGCTGACCGGACAACAGCGCTGGCCATTCCGAGCCTGAAGGGTTTTACTCGGTCCGGATGCAGCGGACGGCCAGGATGTCGGGTGTCGGGCTTCCTGCTTCGATGACACTGTCGATGGCGAACCCTGAGCGGATGAAGGTGTCTAGTAGCTCCCCGAGTGGAATGTGGCGTGCTCCGACCTTGGCGCGTACCCCATGCCAGGGGCCCTCGAAGCGCCGGTCCCGCTCCCAGTAACCGGGTGTGATGGTGATCTCCGGTGACCGGGTGCGGTCAGCGAAAGCTCCGACGAAGCAGGGATGGACACCGACGTGGGCGAAAACCCCGCCGGTCCGTAGGGCAGCGCTGACCGCATGGCACGTGAGTGCGTAATCGTCGATGTCGGTATGGCACAAGACAGCTGTGACCGCTGCGAGTGTCCCCGTGCGCACGGGTAGAGCGCTAGCCTCTGCCACGGCTACCGGCATCCGCCTGCGTGCATGCCGTAGCTGGCCGGCTGACAGGTCGACGCCGAACGGCGTCCAACCAAGGGCGCTGAGGGACTGGCCGTAGATGCCGGTCCCGCAGGCCAGGTCAAGCAACGGCCCGGTGCCGCGGCCGAGGACTTGGGTCAGAATCTCGGCGGTCCGCTGAGTGAAATTGTGCGCATCACCAGTGATGTAGTGCTCGTACCAGTCGGCCCATTCGTCATAGCGCGCCTGCGACCCAGCTACGGTACCCACACCCGAAAGCTAACAACTGGTGGCGCTCAGGACAGTAGTCCTGCGCTGCGCTCTGAGCGAATCCAGACGTCAGAGGGTTCGCCGAGCAATCGCGGGCCGTCCAGGATCTACCGCCAGTTATGGATCGCCCGGCCCAGGGTCTCGCTCACCTCGGTCCTGAGCACAGGCGCCAGGGCCGCCGCCGTGACCTGGCCGGAACCCAGGTAATCGGTGGCGTGAAAGTAGTTCCAGAAACGGATCAGTCCGTCCTCTCCGTCAGCGCTGAACATCCTGGCTGCGAGTCGCAGCCACCGGTGCTGGTACCAGACGTAGTTCAGCGGGCTCATCGGCTGATCACCGCCCGTGTAGTGGGCTTCGAGCTCCTCGAGCGTGCTGTAACCCTCGGCACGCATCCGGGCGCCCAGGCGCCGGCTCTGCGCGCCCACTGTGGGGAGCACCTCAAGCGTGTTAAGGCTTTCCGGCTGCCTCGTTGCGACGAACGCGTGCAGGGCCAGGTTGGCGAAGATCTCGCCTAGCCAGAAGGTCGGCAGCCGGAGATCCCCGAGCATCTCGAAGGCGTGGCCGAGCTCATGGATCGTGACGAGGTCAAAGAATGGCTGCAGATCCAGGCCGCCTGCGCCGTCAGAGTAGGTCGCCAGCAAACGCGTATAACCGCGCGGCGAAGCGTCGCGAATGTCCTGGCCGATCGCGATCCAGAAATCTCCGCTTCCGGCGGGCATCACCACGATGCCGGGACGGATCTGGCCATCGTCATCGTTAAAGAATGGCAGCCCGTATGGCTGCCTGCTCTGCCAGTCCGCCTGGTCGGCCACGACCACGGCGATGTCGGGCTCGACCCCTGAAAACAATCGACTGAAGTACCCGTAGGCACTCGCGGCGACATCGGCGGCAGCACGCGCGCGCGCCAGTGCCCCTTCGCTGTAACGCACCTCAAACGGGTAGCCGACCAGGCCAGTGAGCCCCGATCCCAACGCCACCACCGAAGCGTACCGGTCAGCCGGACCGGCGCTACGGTGAGACGGTGATCCCGGTGCGGTGGTTGGCGGGCCGGCGGGGGTGCTGGAAGAGCGGGATTTCCGGCTGTTTTTTACCGGGTATGTAGTGTCGCTCGTCGGGGCGGCGATGGTGCCCGTTGCTTTGACGTTCGGGGTGCTGGAACGCGGGGGTAATGCCGGCGAGGTCGGTGAAGTACTGGCGGCTGAGACGGTTCCGCTGCTGGTATTGCTGCTGTTCGGCGGTGTGATCGCGGACCGGTTTTCGCGGCGAGCAGCGATGATCGGAGCGGATGTGGCCCGGTTCGTCAGTGAGGGGTTGCTGGCCGGGCTGGTTCTGAGCGGGTCGCCGCCGCTGTGGGTGTTCATGGTGCTGGCCGGCGTTCTGGGGGCGGGGCAGGCGTTTTTCAATCCGGCGCTGACGGGCCTGATGCCGCAACTCGTGCCGCCGGGCCGGCTGCAGCAGGCCAATGCGCTGCGGGGCATGGCGATGTCGGGCGGTCAGGTGGCAGGCCCGGCTCTCGCGGGCGTGATTGTGGCGGTGGGCGGCCCCGGCTGGGCATTCGGCGTGGATGCGCTGACCTATGCCGTCAGCGGTTACTGCCTGCTGCGGGTGCGGATACCGGCTGGTCCCCGCCCGCCGCGCCAGCGAATGTGGTCGGAGTTCGCGGCGGGGTGGAGCGAGTTCCGGTCCCGGAGCTGGCTATGGCTATTTGTCACGCAGTTCGCGTCGTTCAACCTGTTCGCCTACGCCCCCTTCATGGTGCTGGGAGCGGTTCTAGCGCACGAGCGGCTGGGTGGTGCAGCGGCATGGGGCGTGATCCTGGCTGCTCTCGGGGCTGGCAACGTGCTGGGAGCCTTGGTGATGGTGCGCGTCCACCCGCGCCGTCCGCTGGTGGTTTCTGCCCTCGGCTCGGTGCCGTTCGCGCTGCCCCTGGCCTGCATCGCCCTGGGCGCCGGGACGGCCGTGATCGCGATATGCGCGGGCGTGGCCGGGGCTGCCCTGTCGGTAGGCGACACGTTGTGGGAGACGACACTTCAGCAGCAGGTACCGGCTGATGTGCTGTCTCGCGTCAGTTCCTATGACTGGCTCGGCTCACTGGCGTTTGTTCCACTGGGGTATGCGGCGGCTGGCACGCTGGGGGTAGCGCTCGGCATTCGTACGGCGTTGCTGGCCGGGGCGGCCTTGATGCTGATCACGTGCCTGGCTGTCCTGGCGGCCCCCAGCGTGCGTGGCTTTACTGTTCCGCCAGCGCAGCGCCGGCGCCGGAGGCGGGAGGCTAGGCGCGCGGCACGGGGCCAGCGTGACCGTCGGGACTAGCTCTGGGCTCCTCTAGCGAGTAACCGACCCCGGTGTTCGTACGCCGGGTCACGGGGTCGGGCAGCGTTCCCGGAGGGTCGCGGCACCGTCGCCTTGGAGTTCGTCGCAGTATGCCCTGCGCCCGGACATGGCCATGATCAGCGCCAGGGTGGTGCCGGACACGAGCGGCCCGGAGCCGGTGCCGAAGGGTCCGTCGGTCGCGGCGAGGCGCAGGCCCTTGGCCCGTGTTTTGGTGAGGACGGGGAGGTCAGAGCCCTGGTAGTACTCGGCTAGCTGGGTGAGGGGCTCGATCGGGTAGTCGCGGCGGATGCCCAGCGGCACCCGGATGTCCTGCGCGTGCACGATCGTTTCGCCGAGCATCGCCAGCGTCGGGACGGGCGGCTTGGTCCTGCTCGTGAGGACCGAACGGAACCTGTCGATCGTCTCGGCCGGGGTTGCGCCCAACTGCTCGGCCAGCCGCATGGCTACCTGCTTGTCGAAGTCGAACCGGCAGCGGATCACGCCGGCCAGCCAGCGGACGGGGTTAAGGCTCGCGCCCGCGGTGAGGTGCGCCAGGACCTCGCGTACCGTCAAGCCGGTGCACAGCGACGGTGTCGCCCACTGCTCGCCGGTCAGGTCCGCGAGATCGGCCGCCAGCGCGGCTCGCTCGTCGTGGATGAGCGGCCAGGTGCCGGTCGCCTGTCGGTGAGTTTTTTCCGGTTCCAGTTCGGTCATGTGGATCCTCCTTGGCCGGGCGGTCATGCTCGGCCGGAGGTAGGACTCCCGCCGTGAGGCAGAATCGTCGCTTGCGGGCGAAGTCTTTTCCGGCCGGCCGGGGCACTGCCCAGACCCAGCACGGTACGTCACCGGCAGATACTGGAGGCAGTGGCAGGCCAATGTCGGCGGGTGCCGCGGGAGGCAGCGATGAATCAGTCCGGTCCTGACGAGATCAGCCAGGGCATGGACCGTCGCCGCTTCCTGGTGGCCGGCAAGCTGGTCAGCCTCGGGGATGGTCAGCGGCCGTGGTCGCGTCGCCGGCTCGCTCTGCTGGCGGCCGGCTGCGCGGCGGTGCTCGTCGTCGCCGGCGCTCTCGCCGTCGTGGGCAGCAGGCCGTCATATCCGCACGCCTGGTGCGGGCCGGTGCTGGCCGAGCTCCACATGCGGGGAGAGAGCGACCTGAGCTATGCGGCCGCCCTGGCCAGCCTGCGGCACCGCGATCATGCGCCGGTCGGCGGCCTGGTCTCTGACCTTCGTGACTACGCCCTGGCTCGCTCCGTGGTGGAGTACGACACTGACCAGACGCCATCGGGGAGCCTCGCGGGCATCGTGTCGACCTTTACCGCGGTGCAGGGTGACCTGCGGGCGCTCAACCGCAGGTGCGGCCAGCCGCCGCGGGCCTACGAGGACGACTCGTTCTGACCGATGGCCACCGGGCAGGCGAGGTGGGGGACCGGAGTCTGGATGAGCGCGGGCCGTCGTGCCAGAGCAGGCCGGCCAGGCCCGGTGATAAAGATCGCGCCGAGTACCGCGGCGCAGGCGAACGCGGCCGCGCAGATCCAGCTGATCTCGGCGAAGCTGACCTGGAACCGGGCCGGGTCGGTGTAGGCGGCACCGATGAGGCCGGTGATGGGCGGCAGCGCGGCGATCCAGAGCAGGCCCGCGACCCGGGCCACGGCGTTGTTCACCCCGGAGGCGAGACCGGCCAGAGAGTCGGGGGCGGAGTTCATCGCGCTGGCCGTCAGGGGCGGCAGGAGGGACGCCAGGCCCAGGCCGAACAGCACGGCCACCGGCAATACGACCGTCCAGTAGCTGGCGTGGGGGCCGACGCGCACGGCGAGCGTGGCCGCCACCGTGCACAGCAGGCAGCCCGCCACTATTTGCGGCCGGGGGCCGATCCGCTGAGCCAGCCGGCCGCTGGTTCCCGACAGCAGCAAGGTCACGACGGTGACCGGCACCAGTGCCGAGCCCGCTTCCACCGGGCTAAAGCCGGCGATGATCTCCAGGGCCGGGATGAAGACGAACGCGAAGCCGCCGAGGGCGCCGTTGACGACGAAGGTGACGGCGTTCGCGGCCCGGAACTGGGCCGGCCGGAAGATCGCCGGCGGGAGCATGGGGTCGCTGCCGCGCCATTCGATGACGGCGAAGGCGGCCCAGGACCCCACGGCGAGCACCGCGGCGGCGGCGAACTCCGGTGAGCCGATGCCCCCGCCCGGCAGAACGATGATCGCGTAGGTGGTCGAGGCCAGCGCGGCGACGCCGGCCAGCGCGCCGGGCCAGTCGACGCGCCCGGCCGACGAGGTGCCACGGGATTCGGGGACGTGGCGCTGCGTCGTCCAGGCGACCACCGCGGCGACCGGGACGTTGATCAGGAAGATCCACCGCCAGCTGCCGGCTTCGAGCAGCCAGCCGCCGACGAAGGGCGCGATCGCGGAGGACACCCCGCTGAATCCGGCCCAGGTCCCGATCGCGCGCGTGCGGTCGCCGGGCCGGAACGTCGCCTCGATGATCGCCAGGCTGGCCGGTGTCATCAGTGCGCCACCGATACCCTGCACGGCTCGTGCGGCGATGAGCCATCCGGTGCTGGGCGCGATCGCGCACAGCACCGACGCCAGGGTGAACCAGCCCAGCCCGACCAGGAACACCCGCCGCCGCCCCCAGCGGTCGCTGAGCGAGCCGGCCAGCAGAATCAGCGACGCCAGGGTCAGCGTGTAGCCGGTGACGGTCCATTGGAGGGCCTGGAAGCTGGCGTGCAGGCTCCGCCCGATCGCTGGCAGCGCGACGGCGACGACCGTGGAGTCGATCCCGGCTACCGACGACCCCAGGATCATCGCCGTGACCACCCACCGGCCCTGCGCGGAGCGATAGGGCAGCAGTCCGCGCGGGCCGGACGGCTCAGGCGGCCGCACCTCGCCCGGCTGATCCGCCCTATCTGGTGTCACTAGCCGGGCCTCCGTGTGGTCTCAGCGGCACGTCATGAGCGGCCGGCCTAGCCTCCGCTGGGCCGCCTGCGCTACTCGAGGGTAAGGATGATGCGCTCGTGCACGTTGCCGCCTTCCAGCTGGCGGTGGGCCTCGGCCGCCTGCTGCATGGGCATGGACTTGTGCGCGCGCAGCCGGAGCCGGCCGTCGGCCAGCAAGGCGATCGTCTCATCCAGGGCACCAGGAGCACGGTCGGGCGTGGGCTCGGAGAGCGTAACGCCGAAGTCAGCGGCGGCCGGATCGGACAAGGTGATGACCCGCTTGGGCCCGCCAGCCAGGGAGACCGCGTCGGCCAGGACACCCTGGCCGGCCCCGTCGAACACGGCGTCCACGGCGCCCAGCGCGCGGACCCGGCCGGCCACCCCGGCCCGTACCGCACCGGCGTCGCGCCCAGCTCGCGGGCGAGCGTCTCGTCGTGCTCGCCAACCGCGCTGATCACCTTGACCCCCCGGGCGACCGCGAGCTGCGTGGCGATGATGCCGACCGATCCGCCGCCGCCGAACAGCAGCAGTGTCTCGCCGCTCTGGACGTCCAGCTGCCGCAGGACGCCGACGGCCGCCTCGGCCGAACTGGGCAGAGCGGCAGCATCGAGCCATGACACGGACTCCGGCTTGCGGGCCCAGATGGACGCCACCACGTACTCGGCGTAACCGCCGAGGCTGAACAGCAGGGCCGTGACGGCATCGCCGGCGGACGTGCCCGTGACACCGGGCCCGACCGCGTCGACGGTGCCTGCTGCCTCGAAGCCGAGCACGGCGTCCGGGGGCAGCGGGATGGCCTTGAGATAGCCGGCCCGCAGGGCCAGATCGGTCGGGCTGATCCCGGCCGCCCTGACCTTGATCCTGATCTGTCCCTCACCCGGTTCTGGCCGCGGGACCCCGGCCCACTGCAGTACCTCGGGCGGTCCGTATCGGGTCATGACAACTGCGTTGGACATGGCAGTTCCTTCCCTCCCTGTGACTCGGGCCGGCCACCGCCTCCTCAGCAACTTACGTGACGTATCACGTAAGTGTCAACATGACATGTCACGTAACTATCAATCGGGAAGGAGGGGCGGGGCGGGGCCCGGTCAGTCCTCGGCCGGGTGCCAGTCGACCGGCGGCGGAAGCGAGCCTTGCTTGATGATGTTGGCGTAGACGCTTTCCAGCGCCTCGCTGAGCGGCCCCAGGAGCCCCTCCGGCAGGCCCCCGAAGAACAGGCGCCGGACAAGATCCACGTGCCCGGGCGCCGCTTCCTCCAGGGCCTGCCATCCGCGGCCGGTCATGGTCACCTCGGTGACCCGCCGGTCGGCGGCGGACAGGCCGCACGTCACCAGGTCCCGGGCGCTCATCCGCCGGACATGGTGGGACACCCGGCTGCGCTCCCAGCCGATCTGGGCGGCGAGCATCGTGATCTGCATCCGCCCCGCTTCGGCAACGCTCAGCGCCGTCAGCACGTGGTAATCGGGCAGCGATAGGCCGCTATCGGCGAGGAGCTGGCGGTTCATCTCGTACTCCAGCCGCAGCTGGAGCCGGATATAGGCCAGCCAGGCCCGCTGCTGGTCCTCGTCGAGCCACCCGCCAGCCGGTTCCGGGCCCGTCGTGCCGTTACGTGACATATCACGTGAGCTTACTGCGCGCGGCCGCGCCGCGCATGAGGCGCGGAACGCCGTTCGCCGGCCAGACTCTGATCATGTCCTTGCTTTCCCGTACTGAAATCCAAACGCTGCTGGCTGGTGCTGCCACACGAGCCGGGCAGTACCTGGCCGGCGTCGATCAGCGCCCGGTGGCCCCGGACGGTGCCGCGCTGGCCGGGCTGGCCCGGTTTGACGAGCCGTTGCCGGAGGTGGCGGGGGACCCGGCCGCGACACTGGCCTTGCTGGACGAGGCCGGATCTCCGGCCACCGTGGCCAGCGCGGGCGGCCGCTATTTCGGGTTCGTCATAGGCGGCTCCTATCCGGTCGCGGTGGCGGCGAGCTGGCTGGCCACGGCGTGGGATCAGAACGTCGGCGCTGCCGGTGATGTCGCCGGTGGCCGAGCGCCTGCATGACGTCGTGACGGGATGGCTGGTCGAGCTGCTGGGCTTGCCGGCCGGAACCGGTGCTGCGTTCGTGACCGGGGCGTCCATGGCCAACACCGCCGCCCTGGCCGCCGCGCGCGATCACCAGCTGGCCCGGGTCGGCTGGGACGTGCAGGCCGACGGGCTGTTCGGAGCACCCGAGCTGACGGTGGTCGTCGGGGAGCAGGCCCATTCGACGGTGCTCAAGGCTCTGGGCCTGGTCGGACTGGGACGGAATCGGGTGCGCCGGGTCCCGGCCGATGATCAAGGGCGGATGCGCGCTGAAGGCCTGCCCGAGGACGTAACCGGCCCGGTGGTGATCTGCGCCCAGGCGGGCGAGGTGAACACCGGTGGGTTTGATCCTTTCCCCGCCCATCCTGGAGTGGGCCCAGCGGCATCACGCGTGGGTGCATGTCGATGGCGCGTTCGGGCTGTGGGCACTGGCCGATGCGTCGCGTTCTGACCTGACCGCTGGCCTGGCCGGCGCCGATTCCTGGGCGACGGACGGGCACAAGTGGCTCAATGTCCCGTACGACTGCGGCATCGCCTTGGTCCGGCGCCCGGAGGACCTGCGGCGCAGCTTCGCCGCGGCGGCCGGCTACCTGCCTCCCGATACCGGCTTCGAGGCCATGAATCACACCCCCCAGTCCTCGCAGCGCGCCCGGCAGGTCGAGGTGTGGGCGGTCCTGCGCACCCTCGGCAGGCAGGGGGTCATCGACCTGATCGCACGGAACTGCCGCCAGGCCCAGGCCATGGCGTCCAGTCTGAGCCAGGCGGGCCTGGAGGTGCTGAATGACGTCGTGCTCAACCAGGTGCTCGTCCGGGCGGCCACCGACGATCAGACGCTGGCCCTGGTAACGGCCGTCCAGCAGGACGGAACCTGCTGGTGCGGGCCGACCGTGTGGCAGCATCGCCCAGCCATGCGGATCAGCGTCTCCGGCTGGGCCACGACCGACGAGGACATCAGGCGAAGCGCCGACGCCATCATCGCCGCTGCTCAGTCGGCTGAGGACCCAGGGCGGGGCTGACCGGGGGCGACGGTGCGGGCCAGGATTCCCAGCGTGGCCCGCAGCGCGCTTTCCGGGATCACCGGGAAGATCGCGGCATCCTTCCAGTCCTGCCCGGCCGCCGACCAGTCGTAGTAGGACGTCACCAGCGTGCCCTCCGCCGTGCCGTCCTCGATGGGCTCCAGCCGGTAGCCATACACGTGGCCGAGGTTGAGCTGGCCTTTCACGGTCCAGGCAATCTCCCTGGCCGGCTCGAAGGTGACGATCTCGACGATGACGTCGTACAGCCCCAGGGGGTAGTCGTTCAGCGCTTCCCGGTCCATGTGCACCACGAAGGTGTCCCCGACCGTGGCGACGGGGGCCCCGCTGGCCGCCATCAGCATGCCGGAGCTGTCGATGGCCACGTGCCCCTGAGGATCGGTGAGCACGGCGAAGATCTCCTCCGCGGATGCGGCCACCGCCCGCTGCACCTCAAGTCGCTCCGGCATGCGCCGATTGTCGCACCCGCGCCGGGCCTCTCCCTGAACTGTGCGGAAGCCGGCCTGTCGCGGGAGGTCATACGGGTGCCGATGCGGGAACGATCTCCTTCCAGGAAGCATCAGCAATCCACGGGGGTGAGTCATGGCAGACTCTGGGCTTTTCATCGGCTTCGGGCTTCCGGTCCGCGGTCGCGAGCGACAGGCCATCGCGGTCTTCAACGAGACCTTCGAGTACTACTCGCGGCTGCAGCAGGCGGGCGAGATCGAGAGCTTCGAGCCGGTCCTGCTCGAGCCGCACGGCGGGGACATCGGCGGCTTCTTCCTCCTGCGCGGCGACCAGGACAAGCTGGCCGCCATCCGCGGCAGCGAGGAGTTCGAGCGCCAGACGGCGCGGGCCCAGCTCATCGCCGACCACATCGGCATCGTGGGGGCGGCCATTGGCGGGCGGCTCACCAGCCAGATGGCCCTCTTCGGCGAGCAGATCGAGGAGCTCACCTAGGGCGGCCCCGCACCCTCCCTTCGAGCCGGGCTCCGGAAATGTCCCGGGCGTCTGCCAGGCTGAGCACCGTGACCGCAAACGAATCGGCTGAACCGGCCCCGGCCCCGGCCCCGGCCCGCGACCCGCAGCGCCCGGCCCGCTTGCTGCAGGCGGAGCGGGACGCCCTCCTGCCGATCCTGCATCGCACGCCCGAGCCTGCCTTTGACCGGCCCACCGCGTGTCCCGACTGGTCGGTCCGCGATGTGCTGGCTCACTGCGCCGCTGCGCTTAGCCGCGTGGCCACCGGCAACCTGCACGCCTTTACCCCGGAGCTCAACGAGATCGATGTCGCCGAACGGCGGGAATGGCCGCTGGCGGACGTTCTGTCCGAGCTCACCGCCGGCTATCAGCAGGCCGGGCCGGTCATCGCCGAAGCGCGCGGCAGGCTGGACCCCATCGCGCTGGGCGAGTGGCTGCACGGCGGGGATGTCCGCGACGCCCTGGGCGAGCCACTCGCCTACGCCAGCGACGGTTTCGATGACGCCTGCGCCCTGCTGGGCGACTGGACCCGCCGCCAGGCCGTCCCGCTCGTCGAGGCTCGCATCTCAGGTCGCCCGCTCACGTTTGGCCTCGCGCGGCCCGACCGCGCGGCAGCCACCCTGGTGACCACCCGCCCGACCCTGATGAGGCTCTTCGCCGGGCGGCCCGCCGACGCCTCCGACTACCAGCTGACCGGCGCTACCCCAGCGGAACTCGTCGTGTTCTGACCGCCCACTGCCCGAGCTGCCGTTACCGATGACAACCATGAAATTCCGTAACAAGGCCGGATGGGCGACCCACGTCCGGCGGACGCAGCGCACAGGGGACTCAGGACGCCGTGGACTCAGGACGCCGGGGGCCTGGGGATGTCGGCCGATGCCCGCCGGATCGTGACCGCGCCGCTGGTCAGGCCCCGGCGCCAGGGCGGCCTGCCGGTGATCTCGGTTTCCAGCGAGAAGCTCAGGAAGGTCCTGATCAAGACGATGAGCCCGAGGACCAGCACGTTCCTGAGGGTCGGGGAGACGGCGATGGTCCTGATGAGGTCGGCCGCTACCAGTACCTCCAGGCCGAGGAGCAAGGTTCCGCCGAGGGCCTGCCGCAGCATCGAATAGGCCTGCCGCGCCTGCCGAGACCGGCGCCAGGTCAGCCCGGCGGCCAGAAACGACCACAGCGCCCCGGCGGCCAGGACCAGGACCCCCAGCACCTCGAAGGCCTGGGCGACATGCTCCATCGCCGTGGTGAAGACCATGACGGATTTCCTACCCGGCCGCCGTATCGCATGACCCCCAGGGCCGCGGCCGGTGACAGCCGCGGCCCTCGGTCACGCGTTTCCGCGGAAACGTCAGGAGCTGGTGAGGATGACGAGCTGCTGGGTGGCCCGGGTCATCGCGACATAACGGTCCACCGCCCCTTCGATGCCCGTCCCGAACGCCTCCGGGTCAACGAGGACGACCAGGTCGAACTCGAGCCCCTTCGACAGTTCCGGGGTCAGCGACCGGACCCGCGGGGCGAGTTTCCCGGGCGCTGTTTTCCGGGGAACAGCGGGATCGCCGATGACGCAGGCGATCCCCTCGGCATGCGCGGCGAGCCAGGTGTCCAGGATCGAGCCCAGGTCCGAGGCGGATCCGTGGACGACCGGGACGCCGGTGCTGCGGATGGAGGTCGGCACGTTGGCGTCCGGGAGCACGGCCCGGATGACCGGCTCGGCCTCGGCCATGACCTCTTCCGGCGTCCGGTAGTTGATGCTCAGGGTGGCCAGCCTGATCCGGTCGAGGCCGATCCGCTTGAGCCGTTCCGCCCACGACTCCGTGAACCCGTGCCGGGCCTGGGCGCGGTCCCCGACGACGGTGAAGCTCCGGGACGGGCAGCGGAGCAGCAGCATCTGCCACTCCGCGTCGGTCAGTTCCTGGGCCTCGTCCACGACGATGTGCGCGAACGGGCCGGCCAGCCGGTCGGGATCGGCACCGGGCAGTGCGGCCTCGTTGACCAGGACGTCGTGGAAGTCCTCGCCGCGCAGCATCGTCACCAGGCCCATGCCGTACTCGTCGTCCGCGGCCTCGATGAGGTTGTCGACGACCTGGGTCATCTGCTCGCGTTCGGCGGCCACCGCGGCGGCGTGCCGACGCTGACGTCGTGCTGCCTGCGGGTCACCGAGCCGCAGCCGGGCCGCGTCCAGGAGGGGCAGGTCGGACACCGTCCAGGCCTGGGCGTCCTCGCGCTGCAGTCGCCGGACCTCATCGGGGCTGAGCCAGGGCGCGCACATCCGCAGGTAGGCGGGTACCGACCACAGGTCCGCGACCAGGTCAGTCGGCTCGATCAGCGGCCACGCGCGGTTGAGGACCGTGCGCAGCTCCCGGTTCTGCAGCAGTGACTTGCGGAGCAGGTCATCGGGGGCGTCGCCGTCGTAGGAATCCATCAGGATGGTGAGCAGCGCCGCCCAGATCTGGTCGCGGGCCTCGTTGTGCGGGGTGCCGGGTTCCGGGGCGTCGAACGCCTCGGCCCAGTCGCCGGCGCTCAGCGCGGATGTCGGACCAGTGGGTCCCGACCGTCATCCCCGTGGTCGGCGGGTTCTCGTAGAACCTGACGGCCGGCTCGATCGCCTTGACCAGGTCCGCGGACGACTTCAGGCGGGCCACGTCCGGGTCGGTCTCGATCGCTGCCGCGGCTCCCTCCGGGAGGAGGTCGCGCAGGGTGCAGGTCTGGACGCCCTCCTCGCCCAGGCTGGGCAGCACGTCGGCGACGTAGGCCAGGTAGGGCTGGTGCGGGCCGACGAACAGCACGCCGCCCCGGCGGTGACCGAGGCGCGGGTCGGAGTACAGGAGGTAGGCGGAGCGGTGCAGGGCGACGACGGTCTTCCCCGTGCCGGGACCGCCGTCGACGACGAGCGCGCCGCTTGATCCGGCGCGGATGATGGCGTCCTGGTCGGCCTGGATGGTGCCGAGCACGTCTCGCATCCGGGGCGACCGGCTGCCGCCCAGGCTGGCGATGAAGGCGGACTGGTCGTCGAGCGCGGCATGCCCGTCGAACGCGTCCGGGGTGAACACCTCGTCCCAGTAGTCGCTGATCCGGCCGTCGCGTCCAGCGATACCGGCGGCGGCTGGCCAGGCCCATCGGGTTGGCGTGGGTGGCTCCGAAGAACGGCTCGGCCGCGGGAGAGCGCCAGTCGAGGAGCAGCCGGCGGCCCGAGCTGTCGGTCAGGCCCAGGCGTCCGATGTACACCGGCTCGGGGTTGTCCGCGCCGACGATCCGTCCGAGGCACAGGTCCAGCCCGAAGCGACGCAGAACCCGCAGGCGCGCGGTCAGCCGGTGGACCTCCATGTCCCGGTCCATCGCCGCCTGGCCGATGCCGCCGGGGGCCATGCGCTCGGCGTCGAGGCGGCCGGTCAGCTCGGCGATCGACTGCTCCAGGCTCTCCGCGATGGCCGCGAAGTGCTGCTCGTCGCCGGCGATCAGCGTCGGGTCGGCCTTGGCCGCGAGGCGGTCAGGAAGATTGAACGCGCTAGTAGTCAGGTAGTTCACGGCATCAGCCCCGATCTGAGGTCGCTGGCGCCATTGGCGCGGGGAGGCGCCTGGCTTTGCGCATGTTCTGGCTCCGGCCGACGATTATGCGGCACGACCCGGGTCTTGCCGCAAGCCCCCTGGTGCGCTATAGATTGAAGGTGGAGGGGAGTGTGCAAATTCCCTTCCGCCGCTGAGCGAGTCCCCTTCAGCCGCTGAGCGCGTCGAGGTCGAGGCCGCGAAGGCGCTCGGGGCCGACGATCGCGTCGATCTCCGTGATCTTGCCGCGCGACACGGCGAACCCCATGACCGCGAACGGCTGCCCGCCCACGGTCACCACCACGCCCGGGGCCCCGTTCACCAGGACCGGCCGTTTCGGTGCGGCGGGCGACGCGATCGTGAGCGTCCGCTCGGCCACGCTCGCCGCACCGCGGAGCACCAGCGAGAAATCCGGGTGCGCCGTGCCCCCGTCGGATCGCAGCACGACGTCCGGGTCGAGAACGGCGACGAGCGCCTCGAGGTCACCGTCGTGCGCCGCCGCGAAGAAGGCATCGACCACCCGTCGCTGACGGGCGACGTCGGCATCGGAGGCCGGGACGTCCGCTCCGCGCACCCGGCGGCGGGCCCGGCTGGCCAGCTGCCGCGTCGTGGCCGGGGAGCGCCCCAGCATGGGGGCGATCTCGTCAAAGGGCAGGTCGAACATGTCGTGCAGGACGAACGCCAGCCGCTCGGCCGGGGCCAGCGTGTCCAGCACCACTTGCAGGGCCAGGCCGACCGAGTCGGCCAGCAGCGCCTCCTCCTCGGGGTTCGTCCCGCTCGCGCTGCTGATGACCGCGTCGGGGACGTGCACCCCCATAGGCTCCTCGCGCCGCGCCTGCCGCGACCGCAGCACGTTCAGGCACACCCGGGCCACGATCGTGGTCAGCCAGGCGCTGAGGTTGTCGACCCCGCTGGCGTCTGACCTGCTCAGGCGCAGCCAGGCGTCCTGAACGGCGTCGTCGGCCTCGGTCAGCGAGCCGAGCATCCGGTAGGCCACCCCGCGCAGCCGGGCCCGGTTCTGCTCGAAGCCCTCGGCCAGCCAGTCGGACTCGGTCATCGGTCACATTCCTCCGTCGCGACGTGTCATATAAGTGACACCTCAAATCCGAGCGATGTGACAAGGAATGAATCATGCAGGCACCATCAGGCCAGGTAACCGCGCCGGCGCTCGACGCTTTGCTGACTAGCGGGGCGCTGGCGGCGGATGGGCCCTGGATTCCGGCCAGTCCAGTATCCAGCTGAATAACCGCAGCATGTGGGGCCTGGTCCCGGTGAAGGGCGTCTTCCGCGAGCTGAGCGGGAGCGGCACCGTCTCGCCGGACGGCGAGGTCAGCGGCACCGTCACGGTGGCCGCGGCGTCGATCGACACCAGGAACGCCCGGCGGGACAAGCACCTGCGGTCGGCCGACTTCTTCGACACCGCCCGGCATCCGGACATCACCTTCGCCGCGGACGGCATCCGGCCGTCGGCTCAGGGTGTCGCGGTGACCGGCATACTGACGGTGCGCGACCGCACCCGGCCGGTGTCCTTCGATGCCACCGCGTCCGTTCGGGGCGACGGCGAGATCTGGCTCGACGCCGAGATCGACGTCAACCGGGCCGACTTCGGCATCACCTGGAATCTGCTGGGCACGGTGTCGATGCACAACACCCTCACCATCCACGCCGTCTTCACCCGGCGCTGAGGTCCGGGCGGGAGCTGTGCGGCAGGGCTTGGGCGCGGTCAGCGGATGAAGAGGATGGAGCCGACGATGCCGTTGCTCGGCCCGACCTTGATCGGGGGCTCGGGGGTGTTGGTGGCGACCCGGATGGGCGTCACCTCGCCGGCCCCGTCATCGGTGACGTAGGCCAGCTTGCCGTCCGGCGTGAACGCGATGAACGTCGGGAGGCCGGCCACCGGGATGGGCTTGCCCGCCCGGCTGGTAGCCGTGCTGATCGGGATCACCCCGAACTTCTGCGAGATGTCGTAGCTCACGTAGGCGGTCCGGCCGTTCGGCGCGATCGCGATGATGCCGGGGGACTCACCGACGTTGATCTGCTTGCCGACCCGGCCGGTGGCGACGTTGATCGGCGTCACGTAGCCGCGGTCGCCAGTTTCGGGCTCGCTGAGGACATAGGCCGTCTTGCTGTTGGGCGTCACGACGATCTGAAGCGGGCCGCCGTGCGGAATCTTGATGGGCTTGCCGGGCCGGTTGTTTCTGGTCGATATGGGAGTGACGGTGCCCGCGTCGAGACTTGCGACGTAGGCCGTCTTCCCGTTGGGCGTGACGGCGATCGCGTCCGGGAAGTCGCCGACCCTGATGAAGCGCTCCGCCCGGCCCGTGGCGACGTTGACCGGGGTGACCTTGCTGCCGGTGTAATTGCCGGCGGTGTAAAGGGTCTTGCCGTTGGGCGTGATGGCGATGGCGAAGGCGTTGTTGGCCAGCTTGATGGGCTTGCCGGGCTTGTCGGTGGCGGTCGGGACGGGGTAGACGCGCAGCGCCCCGGCCGCGACGAACATGGTCTTGCCGTTCGGGGTGATCGCGATGCCCTGGACCCGGTGGAAGCCCAGCCGCGGCTGGGCTGTCTGGGTCGGGAGGCTGAACGGGATGACGCCGAAGCCATCCTCGCCGTACAGCTTCGTCTGGTCGGGAGTGGCCAGCAGTTGGCGGACCGTGTCGCCCTGGTAGGGGATGGTCGTGCCGGTCGTGCCCGTGGCGACGTTGATGGGGACCAGGCCGTGCGGGACGACCACGTAGGCCGTCGGCGCGGTGGCCGTGGCCGCGCTGGCGGCCCCGGCCGTCCCGAGCGAGGCCAGGGCGATGGTGGCCGCGGCCGTCGCGATGAGGGGGCGGATGGCAGATGCAGGCATCGGGCAGCTCCTGACGGCGGGGCTCCGTGCGCCTGCTCGCGGTCGCGATGGCGCATAAGAGGCGCACTAGCTAGACGCGCCGCGCATCCCCCTGGAGCACCACATATCGCTCACACTCCGCTTATTTCGTGATCACTTGGAGTGATCATGATCCGGGGGTCCGGATTGTCTCAAACTGGGATTGTTCGTTCTCTTGAATCGTTCGCGTTTAGCGCGATAGGTTGGCCGACGTGACCGAACCCCAGACTCCGAGCATCGCCGAGGAGTTGCGGGGGGCCGGCCTGCGCGTGACGGCGGCCCGCGCCGCACTCCTGGTGACCGTCCGGGAGGGCGACCACCTGGGCGTCGAGGCGATCGCCGCCGGCGTGCGCGATCGGGTCGGTCACATTTCCCTGCAGGCCGTCTATGACGCGCTCGACGCGCTCACCGCGGTCGGGCTCATCCGCCGCATCGAGCCGGCCGGCAGCCCGGCCCGGTTCGAGGGCCGCATCGGGGACAACCATCATCATGTCGTGTGCCGGTCATGCGGGACCGTCACCGATGTCGACTGCGCGGTCGGCGAGGCGCCCTGCCTGACCGCGTCGGATGACCACGGCTACGCGATCGACGAGGCCGAGGTCGTCTACTGGGGCCTGTGCCCCGCCTGCACTGCCCGCACCTCCTGAGCACCGTGATACGCCTAGCCCGGAAGGATTCCGATGTCTGAGAACCATGATCCAGTAGTCATCGAGGGCGAGACCCCGGAGGCCGGGGCCGAGAGCGGGGGCTGCCCGGTCGTCCACGGCCTGGTCCACCCGACCAAGGGTGACGCCAACAGCGAATGGTGGCCGAACCGGCTCAACCTGAAGATTCTGGCCAAGAACCCGGCCGTGGCCAACCCGCTGGGCGGGGAGTTCAACTACGCCGAGGCGTTCCGCACCCTGGACCTGGCCGCCGTGAAGCGGGACATCGCCGAGGTGCTGACCACCTCCCAGGACTGGTGGCCGGCCGACTTCGGCAATTACGGCCCGCTGATGATCCGGATGGCCTGGCACAGCGCGGGCACCTACCGCATCAGCGACGGCCGCGGCGGCGCCGGCGCGGGCCAGCAGCGCTTCGCCCCGCTGAACAGCTGGCCGGACAACGTCAGCCTGGACAAGGCCCGCCGGCTGCTGTGGCCGGTCAAGAAGAAGTACGGCCAGAGCCTGTCCTGGGCCGACCTCATCGTGCTGACCGGCAACGTGGCCCTGGAGACGATGGGCTTCAAGACCTTCGGCTTCGGCGGCGGCCGCCCGGACGTGTGGGAGCCCGAGGACGACGTCTACTGGGGCCCGGAGACCGAGTGGCTCGGCGACGAGCGCTACACCGGCGACCGCGAGCTCGAGGACCCGCTGGGCGCGGTCCAGATGGGCCTGATCTACGTCAACCCGGAGGGGCCGAACGGCAACCCGGACCCGCTGGCGGCGGCCCGCGACATCCGCGAGACGTTCCGCCGGATGGCCATGAACGACGAGGAGACGGTGGCCCTGATCGCGGGCGGCCACACCTTCGGCAAGACCCACGGCGCGGGCCCGGCGGAGAGCGTCGGCCCCGACCCCGAGGCGGCCCCGCTGGAGTTGCAGGGCCTGGGCTGGAAGAGCAGCTACGGCACCGGCACGGGCGCCGACGCGATCACCAGCGGCCTCGAGGTCACCTGGACCGACACCCCGACCACCTGGGACAACAGCTTCTTCCGGATCCTGTTCGGGTACGAGTGGGAGCTGACCAAGAGCCCGGCCGGTGCCTGGCAGTGGAAGCCCAAGGGCGGCGCCGGGGCGGGCACGGTACCCGGCCCCCAGGACTCGTCAGAGCGCCGCACGCCGACCATGCTGACCACCGATCTGTCGCTGCGGCTCGACCCGATCTACGAGCAGATCTCGCGGCGGTTCCTGGCCGACCAGGACGCGTTCGCGGACGCCTTCGCCCGGGCCTGGTTCAAGCTGACCCACCGTGACATGGGCCCGCTGGTCCGCTACCTCGGCCCCGAGGTCCCGTCCGAGACCCTGATCTGGCAGGACCCGGTGCCGGCCGTCACCCACGAGCTGATCGGCGCCGACGACATCGCCGCGCTCAAGGCCTCGGTCCTGGCCTCCGGCCTGACGGTGTCCCAGCTGGTGTCCGCGGCGTGGGCGTCGGCCTCGTCCTTCCGCGGCAGCGACAAGCGCGGCGGCGCCAACGGCGCTCGGGTCCGCCTGGAGCCGCAGAACGGCTGGGAGGTCAACAACCCCGACCAGCTCTCCACCGTGCTGCGCACCCTGGAGGGCATCCACCGGGACTTCAACGCCGCCCACGCGGGCGGCCCGCAGGTCTCGCTGGCTGACCTGATCGTGCTGGCCGGCGGCGCGGCCGTCGAGCAGGCCGCGAAGGACGCCGGGTTCGGAGTCGAGGTGCCGTTCTCGCCGGGCCGCGCCGACGCCTCGCAGGCGCACACCGACGCCGAGTCGTTCGCCGTGATGGAGCCGAGGGCGGACGGGTTCCGCAACTACGTTGGCAAGGGCACCCGGCTGCCGGTCGAGTACCTGCTGCTCGACAAGGCCAACCTGCTCACGCTCACCGCCCCCGAGATGACCGTCCTGGTCGGCGGCCTGCGCGTGCTGGGCGCGAACTACGACGGGTCCAAGCTCGGCGTGCTCACCGACACCCCCGGCCAGCTGACCAACGACTTCTTCGTCAACCTGCTCGACATGGGCACGACGTGGCAGCCGGTGGCCGACGACGCGAGCACCTTCGACGGCCGCGACGCCTCGGGCCAGGTCAGGTGGACCGGCAGCCGGGCCGACCTGGTCTTCGGGTCGAACTCCGAGCTGCGCGCGGTCGCGGAGGTCTACGCCAGCGATGACGCCAGGCAGAAGTTCGTGACCGATTTCGTCGCGGCCTGGCACAAGGTCATGAACCTGGACCGGTTCGACCTGGCCTGACCAAACCAGAACACCACCTTCCATTAACAAAGGACGCCCAGGCCGGCCCGAGCAGGTCGGCCTGGGCGTCTTCGTGCTGACCCCCGGCGGCGGCGGCCGGACTCAGGGCACGGTGTAGGCGACCAGCTGGGGCGACCCTCCCGCGACCCCGAAGTTGCTCGACCCGCCTGCCGGGACCAGCACCGAGTTGCCGGCGATAGCGATGGGCGCATTGGTCGACGTCGGCAGCATGTGCTGATAGACGATCGCGCCCGTGGCGCGGTTGAAGGCCATCAGGACGCCGTCGTAGAGCGTGGTGAAGACCAGGTCGTTAGACACCGTGACAGCTCCCAGCGGCATGGCCGGGACCTTGGTGTCCCACTCCACCTTGCCGGTGCTGAGGTTCAGGGCCTCGACCTGCCCGGTGCCGTTGCCGACCGGCGCTCCCAGGGGATAGGCCAGCTTGGCCAGCCGGAATGGCAGGTTGATGGTGGCCACGTACACCGTGTTGCCGGCCAGGGCCAGGTTGGACAGCACGCCGCCGAGCGAGCCGGGCAGGATCGTGTACGGCGCCTTGAGCTTGAGCGTGTGGGCCAGCGCCTCGGCCGGGTACTTGTCCGACTGGCTGTGCTCGCCGACCGGCGTCTTCCAGATCAGCTTCCCGGTCCTGGCGTTCATCGCGAAGACCACGCCCAGCTTCCCCGAGCCGATGACCGCGGGCGCGCCCCCGATGGTCGCCGCAATCGGCGAGGACTGCGTGTCGTGGTCCATGAAGTCATCGGACACGCCCTGGTAGTACCAGCGCAGCTTCCCGGTGGCGGCGTCGAGGTTCACGTCGCTGTCGGAATACAGCCGCTGCTGCGGGTGGGCGATCGCCTGCGCGGCGGACTGGTACGGGTTGCCGATGCCGAAGGTGACCGAGCCGTCGCTGCTGACCAGCGGCGTCTCCCAGGCGCCGCCAGCGGCGACGGGGCCTGCGTGCGCGCCGGCCGCGGCGCCGGTCAGCGTGTTAACTCTCCACGCGCCGGCCGTTGGACGCGTTGAGCGCGAAGAGCACGCCCCCGCCCGGCCCGGTCCCGTAGGCGCTGGCCACGTAGACCTTGTTGTTTGTTGCCTGGGGCTGAATCTCGAACGCCCCCTGGCCGCTGTTCAGCAGGTGCTTGTCGACCCAGATGACCTGGCCGGTGCGGGCGCTGAGCGCGAAGACCGTGGCCGAGGTGTCGCCGTACACCATGCCGCCCGAGACCGCCACGCCGTTCGGGCCCGGCCCGCTCTTCTCCGGCAAGCCGACCTGGTACTCCCACAGCAGCTTTCCGGTGGCCAGGCGCAGCGCGTAGACGTTCGAGTAAAGGTCCTGGAGGTAGACGACGCCGCCCGCGACGACCGGCCCCGCGGCGAGCGAGCCGTAGCCGTACGCGCTGACCGCCGCCGAGCCGGTGAGCCGGAACGTCCAGGCCCGCTGCAGCCGGGACACGTTGGCCGAGGTGATCGTGGAGCCCGCGGCGACCCGGGTGTTGGCCAGGTTGCCGTTGGGATAGGGCCAGGATCCGGTCGGCCTGGCCGCCCGGTGGTTAGTAACCGTCGTCCCGGTCGGTGAGCCCGAGCTGCTGCACGCGGCTAAGACCAGGGCGACCGCCACGGGCAGGGCGACCTTTCGGCAGACCACCGCGGCTGTTACGGATCTCATGGAAGTTCCTCCCTCATCAGACCGTGACGCGGCGCATGGTGGCGTAGCCGCCGGCCAGCAGCACGGCCGCGAGCGCGGCCAGCAGGCCGGTGAAGCCGGCGGCGCTGAGCGTGGTGAAGAAGTGGCCGACCGACCCCCAGGCGTGCGAGCTGCTGACGGTGATCACGCCGATGAGCGCCGCGGAGACCTGCGCGGTGGCGAAGGCCAGGGTGGCGAGCAGCCCCCAGCGCCGGAACACCAGCCCGATCCACATGCCGTACAGGAACATCAGGGTCAGGCCGATGAATGAGGTGAGCCAGGTCAGGTACCACGGCCCGGACAGGATGTAGCTGACCCGGAAGAAGTGCAGGCCCACGCCCCAGCCGTGGCTGACCTCCTCGAGCACCTTCAGCAACGTCAGCAGCAGCCCGTAGATCGCGGACAGGCCGGCCGCGAGCAGGACGGTGCCGCTGTAGTAGGCCCGCCGGCTCACGCCCAGGGCGAACGCGAACGGCAGCGACCGGAATATGCTGAACATGCCCACGAAGAGGTAGACCACGTAGATCGCGCAGACGCTGTACGCCGGGACCTGCGCGCCGCCGCCGCCGAAGCTCCCGGCCAGCACGTACCAGATGGCGAAGTTGACGGCCAGGATGCCCCACGGCAGTGCGGTGTAGCTCAGACGGTCGGCCAGCTGGAACCGGGCGACCTTGATCCAGGTGTTCATGCGCTCGTCCTTTCCCGCGCCTCGGTGTCTTGCTGGCTGGCTGCGTGCACCACGACCTGCTGCAAGGTCAGCGGCTCGAGGTTCAGCCGCAGCGCCCTGGCCCTGGTGTATTCGCTGTCATCCAGCGGGCCGGCCACCACCGCCGACTCCTGGCCGGCGATCCGCCGCCGGTTCCAGACGGTGCGCCCGGCGGTGAATTCCGCCACCCCGATGGCCGGGCCGCTGACGCTGATCGCGGTGCCGCGGACGTCATCGGTGGCCGCGTCGAGCGCGATCTGGCCGTGGTCGATGACCACGACTCGCTCGAACAGCCCGGCCGCCTCGTCGATCAGGTGCGTGGACAGCATCATCGTCCGGGGACGGGCGGCATAGTCGGCCAGCAGCCGGTCGTAGAAGATCTGCCGGGCCACCGGGTCCAGGCCCGCGTACGGCTCGTCGAACAACGTCACCTCGGCCCGCGCGGCCAGGCCGATGACGATGCCCAGCGCCGAGCGCATCCCGCGGGACAGCTTCCTGATCGAGCGCTTGATCGGCAGGCTGAAGGCGTCGGCGAGTTCCCCGGCCAGGTCGGCGTCCCAACCCGGGTAGAACCAGGAGGCCGCCTTGAGCGCGTGCCGGACCTGGAATCCGCCCGGTATCCCGTTTTCCGGGTAACGCTGGTCCTCGCGGATGAACACCACCCGCCCCTGCAGATGATCAGCGGCGACCGGGCTGGAGCCCAGCACGCTGACCGCGCCCGCCGAGGGGAACTCCTGGCCCGCGATGATGCGCAGCAGCGTGGTCTTGCCCGCGCCGTTGCGGCCCAGCAGCCCGGTGATGGAGCCGGGCTCGATGTCGAAGCTGACCCGATCGAGGGCCAGCTGGCCACGGTACCGGCGGCTGATGCCGGCGACCGAGATCGAGGGCGTCATGGTCTCGTACCTTCCTGCACGAAGCTGGACTCGCGGATCAGCGCGACCAGCTCATTGGCATCAATCCCGAGCCCGGCTGGCCTCGGTGACCAGGGGCTCCACGTAGCGCTCGGCGAACCGCCGGCGGCGCTCGGCCAGCAGTTGCGCCCGCGCGCCGGCCGCCACGAACATCCCGATGCCGCGGCGCTTTTCCACCAGCCCGTCGTCGGTGAGCATGCTGATTCCCTTCGCCGCGGTGGCCGGGTTGATCCGGTAGAAGGCGGCCAGCTCGTTGGTCGAGGGCACCTGCTCGCCCTCGGCCAGGCCGCCGTCCGCGATCTCTTCGGCGAGCCGCTCGGCGATCTGGACGAAGATCGGGGCCCCTTCGTCGAAGGCCGGCCATATCTCGCAACCGCCCGGCTCCTTCCTTAGTTACGTGGTTCATTACTTGAGTAATGTACCCCTGTACCTCAAGCCCTGTAAAGCCGGAGTTTTCGGTCCGGCCCGACGGCGGGTGCACGAGGATTGTCGGGTTCTGTCCGGCTACAGTGCTGAGCTGTGCGGATCAGACAGCTCATCGCCGTGGCCGCCCTCCTGCTGCTGACGGCGGGGGCGGCTGGTTGCACGAGCAGCGCGAGCCGGGGAATCCACGACGCGATCCAGACCGCCCGGTGCTTCAGCGCCGTGGCCAGGGCCGCGTCGCCCGGCAACAAGCAGGCGGCGACGGTGCGCTACGCGCTCATCCTGGAGGCCTGCCAGACCAAGGCCATGCTCAACCGCGCGGTCCTGCGCCGGCTCGGGAAGAAGGGCCTGTCGTTCACGGTGGGGCAGATCGCCCAGGCGTGCGACGACATCAAGCCCGTCCCCAAGGTCTGCGCCCAGCTGGGCCACCATGGCTGAGCCACTGCAGCCGAGTCACCGCGGCTGAGCCGCTCGTTCACTAGTCTGCCGGCATGAAGCCCAACCGATCCGTCCCCGCGTCCACCGTCATCCCGGTGCTCATCTATCCCGACGTCCGGGCGGCCGTCGACTGGCTGTCCGCGGCCTTCGGCTTCGCCGAGCGGCTGCGGATCGGCGAGGGCCACCGCTCGCAGCTCCGGGTCGGCGACGGGGACGTGATCATCGCCGAGGCGCACGGCGATCGGCGGCCGCCCGGCCCCGGCGAGGCCACCCACTCGGTCATGGTGCGCGTGGAGGATGCGCGGGCCCACTGCGAGCGGGCCCGCGCGCACGGCGCGCGCATCCTGATGGAGCCGACCGATCAGATGTACGGCGAGCGGCAGTACAACGCCGAGGACCTGGCCGGCCACCGGTGGTCGTTCACCCAGACGCTGGCCGACGTGGACCCGGCCGACTGGGGCGGCCAGCTCAGCGGCTGAACACCCCGGCCTAGTCGCGGTCGTCCCGATTCGTGAGACGCTGCCGGGGAAGAACTGTCGCGCCGGGCCCTTCCGGGCCTGGGTGACCCGCCTGAGCAATGGGAGGGCGGTACGGTGGCGGCGGATCTGAGCAGCGGGCAGGCTTTCGGCCCGTACCACATCGCCGGGACAGCGGGCGCGGGCGGCATGGGCGTCGTCTACCGGGCCGAGCAGCGGTCCCTGGCCCGGGTGGTGGCCCTCAAGGTGATCCGGCCGGACATCGCGCAGTCCGGCGACTACCGGTCACGCTTCCTGCGCGAGGCGCGGCTGGCCGCCGCCGTGGACCACCCGCATGTGGTGTCGGTGTTCGACGTGGGCGAGCAGGCCGGGCGGCTGTACCTGACCATGCAATGGGTGGACGGCCAGGACCTGCGCACCCTGCTGGACCGGCAGCGGCGGCTGGACCCGAACCGGACCGTGCTGATCGGGACGCAGCTGGCCGGGGCCCTCCAGGCGGTGCACCAGGCGGGCCTGGTGCACCGGGACGTCAAGCCATCGAACGTGCTCATGCGCGACCTGGGCGGCCGCGACCACGCCTACCTGACCGACTTCGGCATCGCCAAGATGCCCGGAGTGCAGGACGACCTGACCCGCACCGGGTGGTCGGTGGGCACGCCGGGCTACCTGTCGCCGGAGCAGATCCGGGGCCAGCGGCCGGGCCCGCACAGCGACCTGTACGCGCTGGCCTGCGTGCTGTTCGAGGCGCTCACGGGCCGGCGGCCGTTCGGCGGCGAGAACGACATGGTCATGCAGTGGGCCCACCTGAGCAGCCCGCGGCCGGTGGTGTCCAGCGCCTGTCCGGACCTCGGGCGCCGCTATGACGGGTTCTTCGACCGCGCGCTCGCGGTGGATCCGGCGGAACGGTTCGCGTCGGGCGCGGCGTTCACCGACGCCCTCCAGGCGGCCCACGCGGGGCGGTACGGAGCGCCCTCGGCCGTGGCCGGGCAGGATGCCCGAGGCCAGGCGACGGTCCAGGCCACCCGGTCGCCTTCGGGGGCCTCCCGGCCGCCGGCCGCGGCTCCGGCGCCGGGCGAGCTGGACACGACCCGGACCCGGCGGCCAACGACGGACTGGCCCGCCGCGCCGCCGCGCGACGGCGGCCGCGCGCCGGTCCGGCCGGCCCCGGCCCGGTCGGCCCGGCCGGATGGCGGGCCGCGCCGGCCCACGGCGGGGCCCGGTCGTCGGCTCGGCCGGGCATCGGGCGGATGCTGGTGCTGGCCGGGGCGCTGCTGTTCCTGGCCGCGGTGACGCTGGTCACCCGCTACACCAACAACGGGACCGGCTGGAAGAGCCTGTGGCAGGCCACCCACCACGACCCGGCGTCCCCGCTGGTCGCGGCCGACTTCTGGATCCTCATCGCCCTGGTCGCGGTGGCCGTCGTGTTCCTGGCCCTCAGCCTGGGCCGGCCGCTGGCCATCATCGGCACGGTGCTGGGCGCCCTTGGCGTGGTCGGCTACACGATCTACCTCCCGATGAAGGGGACATCACCCGGATTCCACGACTACGGGTCCAGCTACTGGCTTTCCCTGGCCGCGGGGGCGGTCATGCTCGTCGGCGCGGGCCTGGCCCTCGGCCGGTCCCGGAGGGCCTAGGCCAGGGCGTGTTGACTGGCCCGACCTGGTGGGTCATCATGCAATCGGTTGCAGTCCGGCAGCCGGGAGAGGAGCAGTCATTATGACTACGACCATGACGACGAGTGCCGGGCCGCTGGCCGCGCCCGGGCACATGGGCGTGGACTTCGAGCAGCGGGTCGATTTCGGCCGCCTTCGCTCCTACCGCCTCGGCCGGGCCAGGGCCGCGCTGGACGGCAGTGAGTGCGGTGCGTTCCTGCTGTTCGACTTCTACAACATCCGCTACACCACCCAGACCTGGATCGGCGGCGCGCTCGGCGACAAGATGAGCCGGTACGCGCTGCTCACCCGCGACGGCGGCGAGCCGATGCTGTGGGACTTCGGGTCGGCGGCCAAGCACCACCGGCTCTACGCGCCGTGGCTGGACCCGGCCAACTGCCACGCCGGAATGCTGGGCCTGCGCGGGGCCATCGCCCCGTCGGCCGGGCTGATGGAGGACGCGGTGCGCCAGATCAAGGGCCTGCTGGAGGACGCCGGGGTGGCCGGCGCGCCGGTGGGCGTGGACATCGTCGAGCCGGCGTTCCTGTTCGAGATGCAGCGCCAGGGCCTCCGGGTGGTCGACGCCCAGCAGCTTATGCTGGACGCGCGGCAGATCAAGTCGGCCGACGAGATCATGCTGCTGAACCAGGCCGCGGCCATGGTGGACGGCGTCTACCAGGAGATCGCGGCCGCGCTCAAGCCGGGCGTGCGCGAGAACCAGCTCGTCGCGCTGGCCAACCAGATCCTCTACTCGGAGGGCTCCGACCAGGTCGAGGCGGTCAACGCGGTCAGCGGCGAGCGGTGCAACCCGCATCCGCACAACTTCTCCGATCGCATCATCCGGCCCGGGGACCAGGCGTTCTTCGACATCATCCACTCGTTCAACGGCTACCGGACCTGCTACTACCGGACGTTCAGCGTGGGCAGTGCCACGTCCAGCCAGCGGGATGCCTACACCAAGGCCAGGGAGTGGATGGACGCCGCGATCGCCCGCGTGAAGCCGGGCGTGGGCACCGACGAGATCGCCTCGGTGTGGCCCAAGGCGACCGACTTCGGGTTCGCCAGCGAGATGGACGCCTTCGGGCTTCAGTTCGGCCACGGCCTGGGCCTGGGCCTGCATGAGCGGCCGATCATCTCCCGCCTGAACAGCATGCGCGAGCCGATCGAGATCCAGGCGGGCATGGTGTTCGCGCTGGAGACCTACTGCCCGGCCAGCGACGGCTTCTCGGCGGCCCGGATCGAGGAGGAGGTCGTGGTCACCCCGGACGGCCCGCGCATCCTGACCCTGTTCCCGGCCCAGGACCTCTTCATCGCCAACCCCTACCGCACCTAGAGCGCGGCGGCGGCTAGCGGAAGACCTCGGGGTGGCGGGTCAGCTCGATGCGGGTACGGCGGATGTGCCCGCTCAGGTAGCGCTCGGCGTCCACGCTGTCATGGCGGGTGATCGCGTCCAGCAGCAGCCGGTGCTCGGCCGTGATCACCCACTGGCGACTGGGCCCGGTCAGCGTGACGAAGGCCCGCCGGTAGTGCTGGGTGGTGTTCCACATCCGGACGATCGACGCGTGCAGCTGGCTGATCGAGCACCCGGCGTAGGTCAGCAGGTGGAACTCGCGGTCCAGCCGGACGAACTGCTGCACGTCGCCCAGCCCGGCCTCGATCCGGTCCTGCAGCGCGGCGAGCTGGGCCAGCTGGTCGGGGGTCAGGTACGGGATGCTCTCGGCCAGCGCCAGCGGCTCCAGCCGCTCCCGCATCTGGTAGATGACCTCGACCTCGTGCATGCCCAGCTTGGGCACCCGCGAGCCGCGGTTGACCTCGTAGTCGGTCAGCCCCTCGGCCTGGAGCATGCGCAGCGCCTCGCGCACCGGCAGGCGGCTGGCGCCCAGCCGGTCGGCCAGCTCGGCCTGCCGGATCCACTCGCCGGGCGCGATCTCGCCGTTCAGGATGGCCTCGCGCAGGTAAGCCGCGATCCGCGCGCTGGCCGCTTCGGGTGACGTCACCGTGGTCATGGTGCCGGGGGACGGTAGCCCTCGCGGTCGAACGCCTTGCCGTCGGGGTAGGAGACGAGCTCGAACTGCATGCCCCAGGGGGCCAGGAAGTAGACCCACCGCTGGCCGAGGCTGGGGCCGCTGCTGGCCGTGGGCTCGCCCAGGAGCTGGACGCCCTGGCCGCGCAGGTAGGTCACGGCCGCGTCGAGGTCATCGACGTAGAAGGCGACGTGGTGGCCGCCGTAGTCGCTGTTGCGCGGCTGCTCGCGCCGCTGGTCCGGGGCGGCGTACTGGAAGACCTCGAAGATGGCCCGCCCGCCGCAGCGGTAGAAGTGCAGCCGCTGCATGACCGCGCGCGGGTCCACGTTGAGGTGCTCGCGCATCCAGTCGGTGTCGTCGTGCCGGTACGGGCCGAGCGTGTACATGTACTCGCAGCCCAGCACCTCGGTCAGGAAGTGGTGCGCCTGGTCGAGATCGGGCACGGTGAAGCCGATGTGGTCCACGCCGGTCAGCCCGGGAAGCCCCATGAACACCTCCGCATGAACACGATGATGGATCCAATGTTAGTCACTCTGGCCCTGTCATGGCCTGGTTGGTAGGGTAAATCTTGGTTCTGGGATCCAACATTGCAGTATGGATGGAGTTGCATGTCCGAGCAGCAGCCGCTTGAGGCATCGGCCCCGTGGGTCCAGCTGACCGTCACCGACGACGACTGGGATGCCGCGGACCCCGCGCTGCTGGTCACGATGTTCAGCCAGCTGGCCCTGATCCGCGCGTTCGAGGAGAACGTGCTCGAGCTCGCCGGGGCCGGGCTGATCCACGGGCCGGCGCACTCCAGCATCGGGCAGGAGGGCGGCGCGGTCGGCTCGGCCCTGGCCCTGACCGACGCCGACACGGTGAACGGCTCGCATCGCGGCCATCACCAGTTCCTGGCCAAGACCCTGAACCACGTGTCGCCCGGCGGCCTGGACCCGGCCCGGCCCTATCCCGACGAGGTCCGGGAGCTGCTGCTGCGCAGCCTGGCCGAGATCTGCGGCCTGGACCGCGGCTTCAGCCACGGCCGGGGCGGATCCATGCACCTCCAGTGGCGCGAGGCGGGCGCCATCGGCACCAACGCGATCGTGGGCGGCGGGGTGCCGCTGGCCGCGGGCTCGGCCTGGGCGCACAAGCAGGCGGGCACCGACGCGGTGGCGGTGACCTACTTCGGCGACGGGGCAGCGAACATCGGCTCCACGCTGGAGACGTTCAACCTGGCCGCGGCCTGGCGGCTGCCGCTGTGCTTCTTCATCGAGAACAACCAGTACGCCGTGTCCACCACGGTGCAGGAGGCCACCGGCGAGCCCCGGCTGTCCGCGCGCGGCCCTGGCTTCGGCATCGCGAGCTGGTGGGTCGACGGCATGAACCCGCTGGCCGTGTACCTGGCCATGCAGGCCGCGCTGGCCCGCCTGCGGGCGGGTCAGGGCCCGGCCGTGGTCGAGGCCGAGGTGTACCGCTTCTTCCACCAGAACGGTCCCCTGCCGGGCAGTGCGTTCCGGTACCGGACCAGGGAGGAGGAGCAGGCCTGGCGGGAGCGTGATCCGCTGCTGCAGGCCTCGGCTCAGCTGGTCCGGCGCAAGATCCTGGACGCGGGCGAGATCGAGGCGGCCCGGCAGCATGCCGGGGACCTGATGAACGAGCTGAACCAGGTGCTGCTCGAGCCGGTGCCCGGCGGGTCGGGCACGCGGCGGATCAAGGCGACCGAGTGGCCGGACCCCAAGTTTGTCGACGTGGGCGTGCGCGGCGACCTGGGCGAGTTCGCCACCGCGCGGTTCGCCGACCGGGATACCTTCACGGGCACGCTCGAGTCGGTGAAGTTCATCGACAGCGTCGCCGCGGTGATGACCCGCCGGATGGAGACCGACGACGCGATCGTGGTCCTGGGCGAGGACGTGCACCGCCTCAACGGCGGCACCAACGGCGCCACGCGCGGGCTGAAGGACAAGTTTCCCGACCGGATCCTGGGCACCCCGATCAGCGAGAACAGCTTCTGCGGGCTGGCCGGGGGGATGGCCCTGGACGGCCGGTACCGGCCGGTGGTGGAGCTGATGTACGCGGACTTCATGTGGGTGGCCGCGGACCAGCTGTTCAACCAGATCGGCAAGGCGCGGCACATGTTCGGCGGCAACGACAACGTGCCGCTGGTGCTGCGGAGCAAGGTCGCCATGGGTACCGGGTACGGCTCGCAGCACTCCATGGACCCCGCGGGCATCATCGCCACCTCGCCCGGCTGGCGGATCGTGGCCCCGTCCACGCCCTTCGACTACGTGGGGCTGATGAACAGCGCGCTGCGCTGCGAGGATCCGGTCGTGGTGCTCGAGCACGTCGACCTGTACGGGTCCACGGGCGAGGGCCCGGTCGACGACCTCGACTACTGCATTCCGGTGGGCAAGGCGGCGGTGCGCCGCAGCGGCTCGGCGCTGACGGTCATCAGCTACCTGGCCATGACCAACTACGTGCTGGCCGCGGTGGACGAGCTGGGTGACGTGGATGCCGAGGTCATTGACCTGCGCTGGCTGGACCGGGCCAGCATCGACTGGGACACCATCGGCGAGAGCATCCGCAAGACCAACAACGTGCTGATCGCGGAGCAGGGGCCCAGGGGCACCTCTTACGGCGGCTGGCTGGCCGACGAGATTCAGCGCCGCTACTTCGACTGGCTGGACCAGCCCGTCGGCCGGGTGACCGGGGGCGAGGCGTCGCCCAGCATCAGCAAGGTGCTGGAGCGCGCGGCGATCGCCAAGACCGAGGAGGTAGCCGCCGTGATGTCGGCGATGGTGAGCGGTCGTCATGGCTGACCTGCTGCGAATGTCGGCGGCGGTGGCCGGGGAGAACGAGGCCGTGCTGACGGAGTGGCTGATCCCCGAGGGCGGCTCGTTCGCGGCCCGTGACGTGGTGGCCACGGTGGAGACGGCCAAGGCCTCCTTCGAGGTCGAGGCGGAGACGGCCGGGGTGCTGCTGCGGCAGCTGGTCGACGCCGGCGCCCAGGTCACGGTGGGCACGCCGCTCGCGGTGACCGGCGCGCCGGGGGAATCGGCCGACCAGGCGGCAGCCGAGCTCGGCCTGGCCGTCGGGCCGTCCGCGGGCTCGGGTGCCGGGGCCAACGGGACCAGCGCGGAGGTCAGCGGGGCCAGCGCCGAGGCCAGCGGGGCCAGGGCGGATGGCAGTGGCGCCAGCGCCGAGGCCGCGACGCCGGCAGCAGCCTCGGGCCGGGAGCACGGCCGGATCTTCGCCAGCCCCATCGCCCGTCGGCTGGCCAGGGACGCGGGCGTGCCGATCGACAGCATCGCCGGGACCGGCCCCAACGGCCGGATCATCCGGCGTGACGTGGAGGCCGCGGTGGACAGCCGGGGCGCGCCAGCCAGTCAGGGCGCGCCAGCCAGTCAGGGCGCGCCAGTCAGTCAGGCTGCACCAGCCGGTCAAACGGCGGCGGATCAGGCCCCGGCCGTGTCGGCGCCGGCGGCCGTGAGCGCAGCCGATGTGGCGCCGGCGACTCGGCCAGCCGCCGTCCCGGTCCCGCCAGCCGCCGTCCCGGCCGCGCCGGCCCCGTCCCGGCCGCGGCCGCGGCGGTCGCCGAGACCGGCGCAGAGGTGCGCGACGTCCCGCACTCGCGGCTGCGCCGGGCCATCGCGGCCCGCCTCACCGAGAGCAAGCAGACCGCCCCGCACTTCTACCTCCGGGGTACCGCGGACGTGGAGCGGCTGTGCCGATTGCGCGAGTGGCTGAACGCCTCCAGCCCGGTCAAGATCACGGTGAACGATCTCGTGATCAAGGCGGCCGCGCACGCCCATGCCCGGGTGCCGGCCATGAACGTCATCTGGACCCCGGACGCCGTACGGCACTTCTCGGCGGTGGACCTGTCCGTGGCCATCGCCACCGATGAAGGGCTGGTTACCCCGGTCATCCGGGGCGCCGACCGGCTGTCGGTGACCGCCATCGCGGCGCAGGTCAAGGAGCAGGCCGAGCGGGCCAGGACCGGGCGACTGCGGCAGCAGGACCTGCTGGGCGGCGTGGCCACCATCACCAACCTCGGGATGTTCGGGACCGAGGAGTTCGCGGCGATCATCAACCCGCCGCAGTCCTCGATCCTGGCCGTCGGCGCGGTCCGCGAGGCGCCGGTCGTCCGCAAGGGCAAGGTGCGGGTCCGCCGGGTCATGACGGTCACGTTGTCCGTCGACCACCGGCCCGTCGACGGCGTGACCGCCGCCCGGTGGATGCAGGCGTTCACCGCCCTGCTGGAGGACCCGGCCCAGGTCCTGGCCTGAGCCGGGGGGCGTGCTATACGACGAGGCCGGGCTAGCGGCGGATCTGCTTGAAGCAGGCGGCCGCGGCCTTCTCAGCTGGGCTCTTCTCCCAGGCGCCCTCGTTCTTGGGGCTGGGCGAGGTGGTCAGCTCGGCCGTGCCGAAGCCGATGGCCCAGAAGTAGATGCCGCCCATGTGCGTGGCCGCCGCCGCCCGGCAGGCGGCAGTGAACCACCGGGCCTGGACCGTGGTGTCTATCTTCGGGTGCTTCCACTTGTTGAACCAGGGCTTGTGGTACGCCCCGCTGACGGCGGCGATGCCGACCTCGCTGAGCACGGTGCCGCGCGGCATGGCCCGGTCCCAGGCCTCCCAGGCCTTGGTCAGCCGGGCCACGGTGGCGTTGGCGGGCATCTTGGTCATGTCCGGGTAGGAGTCCGCCGATAGCTGCACGCCCTTGCCGCCGGTGCCGCGGCGCAGCTGGTGCCCGTTGTTGGCGTAGGCCAGCGCCCCCTTGAACTTGCGGCGCAGGGCGTTGTCGAGCTTGGTCCACAGCGGCGAGGTGCCGAACTCCTGGAACTCGGCGCCGACGTACAGCCGCGGGATGCCGTTCCGCTGGGCCATGACCGCGTAGGGCATCAGGAACTTCTGGTAGCTGCTGAACCAGGAGCGCAGGTTCTTCGGCCGCCACGTATTGCGGGCCACGCCGATGCTGTCGTTCGACAGCAGTGGCCGCAGCGCCACGTAAATTCCGGCCTTCAGGGCGGCCCGGCCGAATATGCGGAGCTGGGCTGGCGTCGGGGTGGACTTACGCGCGTAAACCGTATTCGCATTGCGGCCGCGCATAAAGAACGGAAACGACACGGTGACCGAATTGGCGTGCAGGGCCTTGAGGTAGGCGATCTCCGCCGTGCTGGCCTTGGTGAAGTTCTGGCCGGGGTAGGTGTACAGGTCAATGCCGGCGCCGAGCTGGATCCTGGGCCGGCGCATCGCGGGCTGGTACCGAGCGGCCGCCGGCCGGGCCTGCGCCGGCGCGGCCAGCGCCGACGGGATGGCGCCGAGTTGCCCGGCGGCCGTCACCCCCGGCACGCTCAGCCCCAGGACGAGGGCCCCGGTCAGGACGTTGCGCTTTACCTTCACCATGTCTCCCGTACTTTTGGTGATCACCGGTTGCCTCTATGCTCTCCTGGGGCGTTCGTCACAGAGGCGGATTTCACGGCCTATTTTCTTATTGTTCCGGCTGCGATCACGGCAATAGCGGGGACTACCAGGGCTGGCTCGAGCTGGTCCAGTGGGTCAGGGTGTCCAGGTCAGACATCTTGTTCACGTGCCGTGGCGGCGTCTCGAAGGTGGCGTACGGCCGCACCCGCAGGACGACCCGCTGCTCCTCGCGGGACATCGTGGCGATCTGCTCGCGACGCTCGTCGGGCACCGCCTCGCCGGCCATCAGCTCGACGATCTGGCGCAGCACGTCGGCGGCCTGGTCCTGGTCCGGCTCGACGACTGCCTGGCCGTAGACCTGGAGGTAGGTCGGGGGCCAGTTCTCGTCCAGCACGCACAGGCTGACCCGCGGGTCGCGGCGCACGACTTTGGCCTTGCTGCGCTCGGCCATGGTCGAGACCAGGATGTCGTCCCCGTCCATTACGTAGTAGACGACGGTCATCGCCGGCCCGTGGCTCTGCCGGGAGTACCCGAAGATGCACGTCCGGTGGTCCCGCACGAACTGACGGCGCTGTTCCCTGTCCACGGCTGGCCTTTCGCACGAGGGTCATTTGTCCAGGTCAGGCTACTGGGTGCCGTCCGGTATGTCCCCGGCGGCCGGCCAGCCAGAATCCGGGCCGGACCGCGGTCCGGCCCGCTGTTCGGCCGGGCCGAATTGCCGTCCCCGTGCTGACGCCGCGCCTAGGGTACAGTTCTACAAACATGTAGAAGATCGGACGGTATCGCGCTTGCGATCGGGCCCCCGAGGTCGTCGGGTGGCAGGTCCACGCGGGCGCGGGGGCGCGCCATCGCGGCGAGCGAAGGGCAGCACGGGCGAAGGGGCAGCAAGACAGCAATGGAGAGCTTTCTCATTCACGCGGGGTACGGCGCGCTGATCTTGTTCGGATTCCTCCAGGCGTGCTGTATCCCGATGTCATCCGAGGTCACCTTCGGCTTCGCCGGGGTGCTGGCCGGCCAGGGCCACCTGAGCCTGGTGCTGGTGATCGTCCTGGGCACGCTGGCCGAGCTGGCCGGCTCGTACGTGTCGTACACCGTGGGTCGGGTGGCCGAGCGGCCGATGGTCGAGCGGCTCGGCCGGTACGTGCTGATCACCAAGGCCGATCTCGACCGGGCGGAACGGTTCCTGACCGGCCGGGGGGCCTGGGCCATCCCGGTCGGCCGGGCGCTGCCGGTGGTGCGGGCGTTCACCTCGATCGTGGCGGGCTTCGCCGCGTGCCGGCGATCCGGTTCGGGATCCTCAGCCTGATCGGCACCGTCGTCTACGCGACCGTGGTGGCCAGCATCGGCTACGGGGTGGGCTCGGCCTGGCACAGCGTGTCCCACGACATCTCGGTAGCGGGCTATGTGATCGTGGCGCTGGTCGTGGTGGCCATCGCCGCGTTCGTCCTCATCCGGCTGCGCGAGCTGCGCCGCGAGGCGCGGGCGACCGCCGCAGCCCCGGCCGGTGACGCGGGCGACCGCCCGGTCAGCTCGCACTCGCACGACGTCTGACCCGGCTCCCGGTCCTGGCGTCTCCCGGCTCCTGGTCCTGGCGTCTATCGGCTACGGCCGGTCGGCGGCTACCGCAGGGCGGCGGCCTGGGCCACCTCGACCAGCAGGTGCAGGTCCAGGGCGGCGTCCAGGGCGGCCAGCCCGGAGGCCGCCACCAGCGCCACGGCCAGGGCGGCCAGCAGCAGCCCCCGCCGCGGCGGCGGGCGCAGCAGCGCCTCGACCCGGCGCGGGACCGGGCCCGCGTGCCGCGCGCTGACGTGCCCGGAGACCGCGGCCAGCGTCGCGCCGGTGGGAGTCCGCCGGGGTGGTGCCGCGGCGGCGGCCAGCGCCGCCTTGGCGATGGTCCGCGCGGCCAGCGGCCGGTCGCCGGCCGCTGACGCGGCCCGCTCGTCGGCCCACCGCTCCACGCTGTAGCCGACCGCCGCGGCCAGCGGGCGCAGCAGCGGGTTGGCCGCGGCGGCCAGCCGCGCGGCCGCGGTGAACAGGTAGTGGCAGCCGGTGGCGTGGGCCCGCTCGTGGGCCAGCAGCACCTGGCGCTCGTCGTCGCTCAGCGCACCCAGCATCCCCGAGGTGATCACGATCCGGCCGGGCCACCCCGGCACCGTGTAGGCGTCCGCCGCCTCGTCGGGCACCACGACCACCTGGCCGCTGCCGGGCAGGCCGCGAGCCTGGCGATGGGCCGCGGTCAGCGCGCCGGCCCGCCGCCAGGCCGCCCGCAGGGCGGCCAGCCCCGCCGCGGCCAGCGCCGCGGCCGCCACCGCGCCCAGGGGCAGCGTGGCCGGGTCACTCCGGCTGACCACGCCCAGCGACATGCCGCCGGCCGCGTCGACCAGCGGGAGGCGGAACGCCGCGGCCATCGCCAGCAGGCCGAGCACCGCGCTGCTGGCGGCGGCCAGCGCCACCGCGGCGCCGGTCAGCAGCCAGGCCGCGGTGCGCGGCGGGAGCCGCTCGGCCAGCGGGCGGGCGGCCGCGGCGGCCAGCAGCGGGACGATGAGGGGCAGGTAGATGGCGACGTGCATCCCGGCCTCGCCTCAGCCGCGGGCGTCGGGCTGATCGGCGAGCATCCGGCGCAGCAGGCGCTCGTCGGCGGGTGACAGACCGGACACGAACCGGGCCAGCACGGTCTCCCGGTCGGTCTCGGCCTCCAGCACGCCCCGCATCCGGCGGGCGGCCAGCCCTGGCTCGTCCGCGACCGGCGCGTAGCTGAAGGCCCGGCCGGCCCGATTGCGGACCAGGACGCCCTTGGCGTGCAGCCGGGACAGGATGGTCACGACCGTGGTGTAGGCCAGCGGATCACCGAGCTGCTCCCGGACCTGGGCGGGCGTCAGCGCGGCCCCGGCGGACTGGAGCACAGCCAGCACCTCGGCCTCCAGCTCACCCGCCCCGCGCCGGGACCCGGCCGCCGCGGCGGCCGGGTCGACGTCCTCGTGCCCCACCCGATCCTGCTTTCCGCTCTCGGTGCCGAGCCAGCCCGCGTCAGCTGTTACGGCGATCTTTTAACTACCAGCACCGTAGCCGAGATCGCGCGATGCCGTGACGCTGCCCCGTAACCGGGCGCGGGCCCGGCCGGATAGGCCGGACCGGGCCCGCGCCGCCTGGACCGGGTGACTAGGAGGACCGCTCCCAGGTCACGGTGAAGCCGTTGCCGCTGCCGTTCAGCGACCCCGTCTTGGCCTTGGTGGCCCCCGAGGAGTTGATCATCGTGATCTCGTCATCGGGGAAGGTCGAGATGACGCCCGTGGTCGAGCCGGACTTGACCGTCGCGGACGACTCGGTCCAGGTGTGGAAGTCGGACAGCGGCTCCACGCCGGACGAGCCGCTCGGCGCCTCGGCGATCCACTCGGCGCTGGTGTCGACGCAGCTCGAGCAGGTCTGCGTGGTGGTGAAGCTGTTGGCGCTGTGGGTCGAGTCGGTGACCTTGAGCGTGTACCGGGAGCCGCTCTTGACCACCGAGGCGCTGATCTTGTCGCCGGCGGCCACGGACTCGCCGACGACCTGGATCGCGTTGCTGGGATACATCTCCCACCAGGAGAAGTAGTAGGCGGTGCCGAGGTAGCACTCGGCCAGCGTGCCGTCCTGCTCCACCGACGAGCTGGTGAAGCCGTCGATCCCGACCCAGAAGGCCGCGAGGGAGGTCGCCGAGGTGCAGCTCACCGATGGCTCGGACCACTTGCCGGTGACGGTGCTGTAGGTGTTGCCCTTGGTGTTGTCATCGGCATAGCCGGCCCAGTTGGTGCTGGAGACCTGAGTCAGGCCCTTGACCCTGGTCGCGGACCCGGATACCCGGTGGTCGGTGGCGTGCTGGCCGACGTCCAGGTGCCGGAGTGCCTGGCGGGCGATGGCCAGGGCCCGAGCCTCGGGCCGGGAGCGGGCCGGGGCGGTGCTCGCCCCTGCGGCCGGGCTGTAGGCCACGACCAGGCCGAACGCCGGGACACAAGCCGCTAAGGCGCAGCACACCAGCCAGGGAAGACGACGATGCATAGCGGGGTTGCCTCTCGTCCGGGCGGCCGGGGCGGCCGCGTGCGTCCCCGATCGTAACCTTTTCGTTATCTGACATCAATGGCGCTCTGTTATGGCCGGGCGATGTCAGCGACCGGTGCCGGGCGCTCGACGGGACGTGACGGGGTGGGTAGCCGGAGCGGCCAGGAGACGCCGACCGGGGAGGCGGCCGAGCAACCGCCCGCGCCGCCCGCCTCCCCGGCCAGTTCCCCTCCTGCCTGAGCCGACCAGGGCGGCGAGCCGTCCCGCCAGTGGATGTCCCGCGGGCCTGCGGGGAGCGGTCGGCCCGGTCAGGGGCATCCACGGTGGGCCTCGCACGGCACGCGCAGCGGTCGGTCAGGGGCAGTGGGTGGATGGCGTCTCGCTGAGCAAGCGCTCGGCCGGGCCGGGGCGTTACAGCCGGGTCGCCGCCTGCGCCGGCCGGGACCGGTCCGGCTAGGACTCCTGCTGCTGAGCTTTCTTGTGCTTGTGCTTCCTGTGCTTGCTGTGCTTCTTGTGGTGGCCCTTGGCCTGGCCGTGGTGCTTGTGCCGGTGGTGGTGCTTCTTGGCCTTCTTGCGCTTCTTGGCCTTCGCCTTCTTAGCCTTCTTAGCTTTCTTCGCCTTCTTGGCCTTCTTGGCCTTCTTAGCTTTCTTCGCCTTCTTCGCCTTCTTGGCCTTCTTCAGCTTCTTGGCCTTCTTGGCTGGGTGATGGCCCTTGGCGTGGCCGCGGCCATGGGCGTGATGCTGGCCGGGGCCCGTGAGGTTCGGGCTGGTTGGCGGGACGGGCTGATCGATGGGCCGGGTCGCGGTCAGGGGCTTGCCGGCCTCGATGCAGTACGGGATGACCCGGCTGGCGCCGCCCGCGGCCTTGGCCAGCCGGGCGAACGCCCCGGCCAGGGCCGGCGCGTCGTGCCGGGCCTCGGCGCGCTCGTAGGCCACGCACATCGCCGGCCCGGTCAGGCTGGTGCGGGCGGGCGGCGCGTCGATCGCCCGGTGAGCGAGGTTCTGGATGGGCCCGGGCAGCACCCCGGCGTAGGCGGCGACCGTGCCGCCGAGCATGACCAGGACCGCGGCCAGGGCGGCGCCGAGCCGGGCGCTCAGCCGGACAGGCAGCCGGGGCCATCGCCGGCCGGGCCGGCGGCCGTCGGGCTGGCGGCCGTCCTCAGGGAACTCGCCCGGCTGATCCTGGCCCGGCGGGGTCGGCCCGGCCGGGACGGCGGGGCTAGCCGGGCCGCGCCGGGTCGCCGAGGACGCCGCGCGAGCGAAGGCCGATCGCACGGCCGGCTCGGCGGCCAGGTCTCCGGGGTCGGCCGGGCCGGCCAGGCTGGCCAGCATCTCGGCGACCACGTGCGCCTGCTCGGGCGCGTCGGGGGACAGATGCTGGCCGGCCAGGATGGCGTCGAGAAACTGCTCGTCAAGCTCGGGCCCGGCCTGGCCCGGAACTGGGGTCTTGGGCATCTCGCCAGGTGAAGCGCCCGGGCAGGTCATCGTGTTACACCTGCCCGGTCCGCCGCGGCAGCCAGCCGCCGCAGGCCGCGGTGGGCGGCGACCCGGACCGCGCCGGGGGACTTGCCGACGATACGGGCCACCTCGGTAGCGTCCAGGCCCGCCACTACCCGCAGCAGGATGATCTCGGCCTGATCGGGCGGCAGCGCCGATACCCGGGCCAGCACGGCCCGGGTGGAGATCCGCTCCAGTGCCGCCTCGGCGGCGTCAGGCACGGTCAGTCGCTCGGCGGAGTCGCTCTCGGCCAGCGGGACCGTCCGCCGCCGGGCCTGCGAGCGACCCCAGTCGATGGCCCGGTGCCGGGCGATGGTGAACAGCCAGGCCCGGAAGGCGCCCTCGCCGCCGCTGAACCCGGCCAGCCCGGCGACTACCTGGAGCCAGGTCTCGCTGGCCACGTCGTCGGCCGCGCCCGGCGCGGTGATCCGCAGGTAGCGCAGCAGGGCGGGCTGGACATCCCGGAACAGGCAGGCGAACGCGTCCTCGTCGCCGCCCTGGGCGTCAGCGAGCCTGACCCCGAACGCAGCGCCGATCACCGGCCCAGTATCGGCTGGCTTGTCGGGCCACCGCATCGCGAAACCAGGATTTCCCGCTCGTTTGCCCGCGAATTGGCCACCGGACGCGATCGCAATCGAGTGCATGACGGCTAGACCGGCTCCCAGCGCCAGCCGTCGTTGTCCTCGCAGACGATCCGCTTGCCGTCCCCGGCGACGCCGCTCGCACCATGATCGCTGTCCCGGCAGTACTCACCCGGCTCGTAACAGGTCCCCTCGTCGCTGAGCGGGTAGCACGAGGCGGGGGTGGGAGACGGGGGCGGGGGAGCAACTGACGCGGAGCTATGAGGCCGCGTCCGCGGTCTTGCGGCCGCGGCCGCGATCCGGCGCGGCCGCAGGGACGTGCGGCAGGCCGCCGCGTGGCCGTGGCGGGAGACGCGCACGGCGATGACGATACGGACGCCCGGGCGGGCGTTCTCAACCCGGAATCGCATGGTCCATTCGCCCCGGGCGCTGGCCCGGCCGGAGGCATGATCCTGCATCGACGCCCGACGGCTGGTCGCCGTCACCCACGCGCGGGCGGCGGTCCGAACCCGTACGGGGACCGTCGTGTGATCCCGAGGCCGTCGGCGCAGGGCACGCGCGTGGCATTCCAGGATCGGCCGCTGGACCGCTTGCGCCACGGTGGAATGCGGGTCCGGCGCGGGGGCCTGGTCACTGGCTCCCCTCGGCTTGGGGCTCAACGCTACGGCGACGATGACGATAACGAGCAGCAGGCAGGCGAGCGCCGTTAGCGCTAACAGCACCGCGCGACGCAGAGATGCCGGACGCCTGCCCGGCGGCCGTGGCGGCCCGGGGGGCTGGTGCGGATAGCCGTACGGTCCCGGCGCGGCTGGCATCGGACACCGTCCTTCCCGACGATCGCGATCGGCGCTCACGGCCCGACTGCGGCTCCCTGCGCGCAGGCCTGCGCGTAATTCCTAGACGCTGACGGAGGCCGTCGGGACTACCAGGACGGCGGGATCCGAGCACACCGGCCGGAAATCAGTTGCCGCTCGCGGCGACGTCTGCTGGACTTTCCGCGACGGCCAGCCCTAGCTGGCCATCAGCCGACCAGCCAGGGAGCGTGCCATGCGTGCAGCGTTCATGTCTTTCCCGAGGGCAATTACCGCCTATTCGAAGGACATGACGCTTCGTGCGAACGCTCAACTTGGGGATCCTGGCGCATGTTGACGCCGGCAAGACCAGCCTGACCGAGCGGCTGCTGTTCACCGCCGGGGTCATCGACGAGATCGGCAGCGTGGATGACGGCAGTACCCAGACCGATTCGCTGGCGCTGGAACGTCAGCGCGGCATCACGATCAAGTCGGCCGTCGTCTCGTTCGTGGTCGGCGACGTCACCGTCAACCTGATCGACACGCCCGGCCACCCGGACTTCATCGCCGAGGTGGAGCGGGTGCTCAGCGTGCTCGACGGCGCCGTGCTGGTGGTCTCGGCGGTCGAGGGCGTGCAGGCGCAGACCCGGGTGCTGATGCGCACCCTGGAACGGCTGGGCATCCCGACGCTGATCTTCGTGAACAAGATCGACCGTGGCGGTGCGGACACTGGCCGGACGCTGGCGGCCATCGCCGAGAAGCTGACCCCGGCGGTGATCGCCCTGGGATCGGCCCGTGACCTGGGCACGGCGGCGGCGAGCTGCGTCCCGTACGGCCCGGAGGACCGGGAGTTCACCAGCCGCCTGACGGAGGTGCTGGCCGATCATGACGACGAGCTGCTGGCCGCCTACCTGGGCGAGGCGAGCATCTCCTGCGGGCGGCTCCGGCGGGCGCTGGCGGCGCAGTCCCGGCGCGGGCTGGTGCACCCGGTGTTCTGCGGGTCGGCGATCACGGGCGCGGGCACGGACGCGCTGCTAGACGGGATCGCGCGGCTGCTCCCGGCGGCGCGCGGCGACGGCGACGGGCCGGCTTCGGGCACGGTGTTCAAGGTCGAGCGCGGGGCGGCCGGGGAGAAGATCGCCTACGTCCGGATGTTCTCCGGCACGCTGCGAGTGCGGGACCGGCTGTGCTTCGGCGCGGACCGCGCGGGCCGGGTCACCGCGATCGCGGTGTTCGAGCGCGGCGCGGCGGCCCGGCGCGACGCGGTCACCGCCGGGCAGATCGGCCGCCTCTGGGGCCTGGCCGAAGTCCGGATCGGCGACGTGATCGGCGTGGCCGGGGCGGCCGGGGCGGCGGGCCGGCGGGCCGCGCCGGGGCGGGCTCGTTCCCGCCGCCGACGCTGGAGACCGTGGTGGTGCCGTGCCGCCGGTCCGACCGGGGCGCGCTGTACGCGGCGCTGGGTCAGCTGGCCGAGCAGGATCCGCTGATCCGGGTCCGGCAGGACGACGTGCGCCAGGAGATCTCGGTCTCGCTCTACGGCGAGGTGCAGAAGGAGGTCATCGAGGCCACGCTGGCCGGCGACTTCGGCCTCGAGGTGGGCTTCCGCGAGACGACCACGATCTGCATCGAGCGGCCGGCCGGCCGCGGCGCGGCGGTGGAGGTCATTAGCCAGCCGCCCAACCCGTTCCTGGCCGGGATCGGGCTGCGGGTGGAGCCGGCCGACGTCGGCACGGGCGTGACGTTCCGGCTGGAGATCGAGCTGGGGGCGCTGCCGCTGGCGTTCCTGAAGGCGATCGAGGAGACGGTGCACCTGACCCTGCACCAGGGCCTGTACGGCTGGCAGGTGACCGACGCCGTGGTCACGCTCACCCACTCGGGCTACTGGCCGCGGCAGAGCCACGCGCACGCCACGTTCGACAAGAGCATGTCGAGCACGGCCGGCGACTTCCGCAACCTGACTCCGCTGGTGCTGATGGCCGCGCTCCGGCAGGCCGGCACCCAGGTGCTGGAGCCGGTGCACCACTTCCGCCTGGAGGTCCCGGCCGACACGGTGGGCGCGGTGCTGCCCGTGCTGGCCCGGCTGCGGGCCGTGCCGCGCGGCCAGACGGCGGCGGGCCGGGTGAGTGTGCTGGAAGGCGACATCCCGGCCGCCCGGACGCACGAGCTGCAGCAGCTGCTGCCCGCACTGGCCCGCGGCGAGGGCGTGCTGGAGTCAGCCTTCGACCACTACCAGCCGGTCCGGGGCCCGTACCCGGCCCGGGCCCGCTGGGACGACAACCCGCTCAACCGCCAGGAATACCTGCTGCGCGTCGCGCGGCCCGGCCTGGGGCGGCCCGGGTGAGCTCGCGGCTACGAGGCGGGGCGCCGTTCCATCCAGCGTTCGGGGCGGCCCAGCGCCGCGTAGCCGTGCCGCGCGTACAGGGTGCGGCCGGGCTCGGTGGCCAGCACCTGTGGGACCGCGGCCACGGCCGGATGGCCGACGGCGGTCTCGACCAGGAAGCTGCCCAGGCCGTGACCCTGGTGCGCGGGATCCACGAACACGTCACACAGCCAGGCGAACGTGGCGTAGTCGGTGACGAACCTGGCCAGCCCGGCCTGCTCGCCGCCGGGCGCGTAAAGCCCGATCACCAGAGAGTTGCGGATGGACTGGGCTACTACCTCATACGGCCGGCCGAGCGCCCAGTAGGCTTCCCGGCTGAGCCAGCCATGCACCAGCCCGACGTCGACCAGCTCCCGCTCGTCGCTGGCCCAGTAGCCAGCTGGCCCGGTCCACCTCACCCGCTACCTCCCGCCCCGGAACGCTGATGTCGTCCGAAGAGTACGTGCTGACCGGCGGGAACGTCGCCGGCCGGGTGGTCCGGGTGGGCGCCACCGTACGCAAGCCCGCGACCCCGGCGACGCCGGCCGTCGAGGCGCTGCTGCGGCACCTGGCGGCGGCCGGGTTCGCCGGGTCGCCGCGCGCGCTGGGCCGGGACGAGCTGGGACGGCAGGTGCTGGAGTACATCCCCGGCCCGCTGGCCGACGCCCGGCCCCCGCTGGATTCCGGCGGCCTGCACCGGGTGGGCGCGCTGATCCGCGCCCTGCACGACGCGGCCGCGGACTTCCAGCCGCCGCCGGGCGCCCGCTGGGACGTGGTCATCCCGCCCGACCGCCGGGACCTGATCTGCCATCACGATCTCGCGCCCTGGAACCTGGTGCTGGACGGCGACCGGTGGGTGTTCATCGACTGGGACGGGGCCGGCCCTGGCTCGCGGCTGTGGGACCTGGCCTACGCCGCCCACGGGTTCGTGCCGCTGGCGGCGGGCGGCGACCCGGCCGCCGACGGGCCGCGACTGCGGGCCCTGGCCGACGGCTACGGCCTGGACGCCGGCCAGCGACGGGCACTGCCCGCGCTGATCGGCGGGCCCACCCGCGGCATGTACGACCTGCTGACGCGGTCGGCCCGGACCGGGGGGCAGCCGTGGGCCCGCCTGCACGCCGAGGGGCACGCCGGGCACTGGGGCCCGGCCGCGGACTACATCGACCGGCACCGCGACACCTGGACCCGCGCTCTCCTGGGCTGAGCCGCCGCCCGTCGAGGTCTTGAGGTTCGGCGCGGGCTCAGGTCAGGCCGGCGGCGCGCAGCGCGGGGATGTCGCCGGCCCGGGGCAGCGCCTGCCGCGCGCCCTGGCCGGTGCACGCGGCCGCGCCGGCCTGCACGGCGGCGGTGACGGCGGTCTCCAGCGGCAGCCCGGCGGCCAGCGCGGTGGCCAGGGCGCCGTTGAACGCGTCGCCCGCGCCGACCGTGTCGACCACCTCGACCCGCGGAGCGGGAAAGCTGATCGGCTCCCGGCCGGGCCGGAACAGCGTCGCCCCCCGGCTGCCGCGGGTCACGATGACCGCGCGGGAGCCCGCCGCCAGCAGGCTGGCCACGGCCGTGTCCTCGTCCGGCTCGGCCGCGCCGTCGCTCCGGGCCGGGGGCAGGCGGCGCAGTTCGCCCTCGTTCGGGGTCAGGATGACGCCGTGGACCAGGTCCGGCGGCAGGGCCTGGCCCGGCGCGGGGTTGACCACCAGCACCGCGCCGTCCGCCGTCGCCGCGGCGGCCGCGGCCGCCGACACCGCGGCCAGCGGCACCTCCAGGCTGGCCAGGATGACCGTGCCCGCCGCCACCCGGCCCGCGAGCAACTCGGTCACCCGTCCGGCGGTCAGCCGCTCGTTCGCGCCCGGCGCGACGGCGATCATGTTCTCCCCGGCCGCGTCGACCAGGATCACCGCGACGCCGCTGGCGCCCGGCTCGCGGATCAGGCCGCTGGTGTCGATGCCGTCCGCGACCAGGTCGGCGCGGGCCTGCTCCCCGGTGGGGTCGTCGCCGACGGCCGCGACCAGCGTGACCCGCGCGCCGAGCCGGGCCGCCGCGTGGGCCTGGTTGCCGCCCTTGCCGCCGGGGAGGATCTCCAGCTGGCCCCCGGTCACCGTCTCGCCGGGCTGGGGGAGGTGCCCGATGCGCACCGTATAGTCAGCGTTGACCGAGCCCACGACGATGACCTGTCCCAACCCGCGCTCCTGCCCCGGACAGCCGCCCGGCGGACGATGTCAAGATCGCCGCCAAGATATCAACGGGATGTCCAGATGTCGCCGCGGGCCTGCCCGCGGGGCGAGCGAGCGGAGCGGGATGAGCGGATGAGGCGCGAGACGATGCTCGCCGTCGGCGTCGGCGAGATTCTCTGGGACCGGCTGCCCAGCGGAGACGAGATCGGCGGGGCGCCGTTCAACGTGGTCTCCCACCTGGCCCGCCTCGGCTACCCGGCGGCCTACCTCTCGGCCGTCGGCCAGGACCCGCTCGGCGACGCGGCGGTGGCCCAGATGGTCAGCCGGGGCATCGACACCACGCTGGTCGGCCGGGTGGCCGGCGTGCCGACCGGGCTGGCGGAGGTGACGGTCGGCGCCGGCGGCAGTCCCGTGTTCGCCCTCCGCCGGCCCGCGGCGTTCGAGCAGTGGGGCAGCGCCGACTCGGTGGTCGACCGGGTCACCGCGATGCGGCCGCAGTTTGTGGTCTACGGCACGCTGGCTCAGCTCGGACCGGGCGCGCGGGCCGGGCTAGCGCGGATCACCCAGTCCTGCGCCGGCGCGGTGCGACTGTACGACGTGAACCTGCGGCCGGGCTGGTGGGCGGCGGACGTGGTGGCCGAGCTCATCGGGCTGGCCAGCGTGGTCAAGCTCAGCGACTCCGAGGCCCGCGAGCTGGCCCCGGAGCTGGGGGTGACCTGGGGCGCGCCGGAGGCGTTCTGCCGCGACCTGGCCGCCCGCCACGGCCTGCGCGGCGTGGCCGTCACGGCCGGGCCGGACGCCGCCTTCCTGCTGCTGGACGGCGACTTCGCGCTGGCCCCGCCGCCGGCCGCCGAGGTGGAGGACGCGGTCGGCGCGGGTGACGCGTTCGCGGCCGGCCTGCTGGATGCGATCGGCCAGGGCCTCGGCGCCGCGGCCGCCCTGCGCCGGGCCAACGCGCTGGGCACCCTGGTCGCCTCCCGGCGCGGCGCCCAGCCGCCCTGGACCGAGGCCGAGCTGGCCCGCCTGGAGGACCAGCCGCCGTCGTCGGGTTAGGCGCCGCGGGTCATGGCCCGGGCCATCCGGCGGGCGTCGATGGCCTGCAGTCGCAGGTTGCCCGCGACCTGGACCCGGTACCCGATGAACCACAGGCCCGGCCGGGCCGGCTGCCCGCCGTCGGCCGCGCCGCGCGGCAGGCCCGCCTCGTCGAGCACGTCCAGGTGCCCGACCAGGGGCTCGAGGCCGCGGCGGAACCCGGTCGCGGCCAGCACCACGTCCGGGCGCAGCCGGCTGCCGTCGGCCAGCACGACCTCCTCGCCGTCGAGCCGGCTGACCTCCGGCACTACCGTGACCCGGCCGGCCCGCAGGTGCGCCACGAAGCCCTCGTCCACCGCCAGCGCCTCCCCGGTCAGCCGCAGCCGCGCGTAGGGCCCGAGCTCCGGCGCCGGCAGCCCGTACCCGGACAGGTCACCGAACGCGAGCCGGGACAGCAGCCGGCAGACCGAGTCGGCCAGGCGCTCGGGCGCCCTGATCAGCGGCACGCCACCAGGCTGGACCGGCACCCCGGCGATCTCGCGGGGCATCAGGTTGGGCGGCGTCCGGACCGATACCCACAGCCCGGCCACGCCCGCGTCGACCAGGTGACCGCCGATTTCCACCCCCGAGTTGCCCGCCCCGACCAGCAGGACCCTGAGCCCGGCCAGGTCACTGGGCCGCTGGAGTCCGGACACGTGCATGACCGGCACTATGAAACTGCCGCGGCCGGGCCACTCGGGCAGCCATGGAACCCGGTCGTGCCCGGTCGCGACCACCACCCGGCTGGTCTCGCCCGCCCCGGCCGAGGTGGTCACCCGCCAGCCGTCATCGACCGGGTCCAGCCGCTGGACGTGCACGCCCGGCCGGATGTCCAGCCGGTGCGCGGCCGCGTAGCGCTCCAGGTAGCCGACGTAGTCGTCGCGGCTGACCCAGCGGCCCGCCGAGCGCGGGATGCGCAGTCCCGGCAGGCCGGACTGCCACCGGATGGTGTTCAGCCGCAGGCCCTCGTGCCGGCTGCGCCAGGAGGTCGCCACCGCGGGACCGCGCTCGAGCAGCACGGACTCCACCCCGGCCCGCCGCAGCGCGCCCCCGGCGGCGAGTCCCGCCGGGCCCGCCCCGACGATCACCACCGGTGGCACGGCCGCCATGACATTCCCCCCCATTTCGGCTCAATGCCAACGCCTCTAGTGTGGACCATCCGCCCCGCCCGGCCGACGGCGCCCCGGCCGCCGCCCGGCTGCCGCACGTCGCCGCGATCCCCCGCGTTGCGACGCCGTCAGCGGGCCGCTGACCGGCGGATTTACCGGATCAGCCGCCGGTGCCGGGCACCGGGCGGCCCTCGGGCTGGCCCGTCGCCGCGGTCTCGGCCGCGGCGGGCTCGCCCTGGGCGTCGGCGGCGGCGTGGATGCCGCGGCGCAGGCCCGCCGCGGCCACGATCGCGGCCACCGCCATCACGCCGGCCATCCCGTACAGCACGGCCTGCATGCCCTGGGCCAGGCTGAGCTGAGCCGCGTGGAAGACGTGCCGGGCCAGCGCGGGCGGCACCGAGGACGGGGCGCTCCGCGCCGCGGGTCGACGACAGCTTGCTGGCCGCGCTGTGCGCGGCCGGCCCGGCAGGCCGAGGCTCTGGAGCAGGGTGACCAGGTGATTGCGCTCCACGGTGACCAGCAGGGTGCCCAGCGCGGCCAGGCCGAAGCTGGCCCCGAAGTTCCGGACCGTCTGGGTGATGCCGGTCGCCTCGCCGTAGGACAGCCGCCCGACCTGGTTGATGGCGTCGGTGTTGGCGGGCCCGAGCATCAGGCCCATGCCGAACCCGGCGATCACGATGAAGTACCACTGCTGGCCCAGGCTCAGGTGGGTGACGCGGCTGGCCCACAGGCCGAACCCGACGGCGGCGATGGCGCAGCCCGCCATGACCACGCCCTTGGCCCCCTGCTTGTCCAGCCGCCGGCCGCCGACCTGGACACCGGGGGCGAACCCGGCGAAGAACACCAGCAGGTACAGGCCCGCCTCCTGCGGGCCGTCTCCCAGCGCCGACCTGGGCGTAGACGCTGGCGAAGAAGAAGATCGGGATGAAGGCGATCATCGCGGTGAACAGGACCACGTTCTCGACCGCGAACGCCCGGATCCGGAACAGCCGTACGTCGATCAGCGGCTGCCGGACCCGCAGCTCGGCCAGCACGAACCCGATGAGCAGCAGCACCCCGGCGGCCATGGACCCGATCGTGGTGGCATTTTCCCAGCCCCAGACCTGGGTCTGCTGGAGGCCGAAGACCAGCAGTCCGACTCCGCCGGAGATGAGCACCAGGCCGGTCACGTCCAGCCGGCCGGGCCGGTTCTGGGTCACCGGGCGGGCGATGAACGTGAGCACCAGCGCCATGATGGCCACCGGCACGTTGACCCAGAAGATGGCCCGCCAGGTCCACTCGCTGAGGTAGCCGCCGAGGATCGGCCCGATGGCCGTGAGGCCGCCGGCCACGCCGAAGAACACGGCCATGGCCCGGCCGCGCTCGCGCACCGGGTACGCCGAGACCACGATGGCCAGCGCCGCCGGATACATGATCGCCCCGCCGATGCCCTGGATGACCCGCCAGGTGATGATCCAGGCCGCCGCGTAGGAGCCCTTGGGCGTCAGGCCGCAGGCGGTCGAGGCGAGCGCGAACGTCACGATGCCGATGACCACCATCCGGCGGTGCCCGATCATGTCGGCCAGTCGGCCGCCGAAGGTGAACGTGGCGGCCAGGGCGAGCAGGTAGGCGTTGACCACCCACTGCACGCCGTTGATGCTCAGGTGCAGCTCGGACTGGATCTTGGGAACCGCGATGGACACGATCGTCTGGTCGATGAACGTCATCGCGACGGCGAAGATCATCGCGGTCAGGACCAGGGTTTTCTTGTCGCCTCTGCCGCTCGCCACCGTGGCTGTCACCAGCGTTTCCCCTCGTGTCGGCACGGACGCCCGCGCGCCAGGCGGCCGCGCCGCCCGATGGCGTGTCCCGGGTCACAATGCTAGTGACCGGCGCCGGGGAAAGCAGCCGCGCCCGGCCGGCCGGGCGGGGTCAGCCCGCCAGGTGCCGGGCCAGGAACGCCAGCGCCTTGGGCACCGCGTCGGAGCGGTTGGCCCGCTTGGCCAGGCCGTGGCCCTCGTCCCCGTAGACCAGCAGCTCGCACTCCTGGCCCCGGCTGGTCAGCGCGGCGTGGATCTGCTCGGCCTCGCTCAGGGGCACCCGCGGATCGTTGGCGCCGTGGATGATGAACAGCGGCGCGCGGACCTGGTCGATCCGGGTCAGCGGCGAGGCGGCCAGCAGGAACTCCCGGTCGCGGGCCAGCGTGCCGTACTCGCGCTCGCGGTAGGCGCGCCGGTAGGCCGAGGTGTTCTCCAGGAACGTGACCAGCGACGAGATCCCGACGATGTCCACCCCGGCGGCCCACAGCCCGGGCTGGAAGGCCAGCCCGGCGAGCACCATGTAGCCGCCGTAGGAGCCGCCCCACAGCGCGGCACGGGCCGGGTCCAGGCCCAGGCTCGGGAGGTAGGCGTGCAGCGCGGCCAGGTCGGCCACCGAGTCCAGGCGGCGCTCCCGGTCGTCCAGCGAGTACCACCGCTTGCCGTACCCGGTGGACCCCCGGACGTTAGGCACCAGCACGGTGTGGCCCGCGGCGGCGAGTGCCTGCACGTAAGGGTTGTAGTTCTGCCGGGCCTGGGCCTCCGGGCCGCCATGCACGACCAGCACCGCCGACCCGGCCAGCGCCGGGTCGTCCGGCTCGGCCGGGCGGTAGACCAGGCACGGCACCTGCTCGCCGTCCGGGGCGGGCACCAGGTGCTGCTCGGGCACCGAGGCCTTGGCCCCGCCGAGCCCGTCGGCCGACCGGGTCAGCTGCGCGACCGAGCCGGTCCGCGCGTCGGCCAGCAGCACGTCGCCGGGCAGCTCGGCGCCGGTGACCGAGAAGGTGATCGCGGCCTGGCTGGCCGACCAGCGGGGCGTCGGCAGCCGGATGTCGGCGATGCAGCCCGCCGCGGGCAGCGGCACGTCGCGCAGGTGCTGCCCGCCGGCCAGGTCATGCAGGGCCAGCTGCGAGGCGCCGTCGTCGTTGCGCTCGACCAGGATCAGCGAGCCGTCCGGGGCGGGCCAGCCGGCCAGGTCGGCGTCCTCGGCGCTGATCAGCCAGTCCCACCGCCCCGAGCCGAGTCGGTAGCGGGCCACGCCGGTGAACTCGCGGCCCAGGTTGGAGGTCACCAGCAGCGCGGTGCTGTCGGGCAGCCAGCCCAGCGCCCGGTTCATGGCGGGCGCGTCGGCCGGGGTGACCTCGATGACCGCCTCCGCGCCGGGCGGCCCGGCCAGGTCGACCAGGAGCACCTGCTCGGAGTTGGCCAGGATGGGGGAGGAGGCGGCCAGCGCGAGCCACCGCCCGTCGGGCGACAGCGCGGCCTCGGCGAACGACCGCTCGCCCAGACTCAGGGCCCGCTCGGCGCCGGTGGCCAGGTGCCGGATGACCGGGTCGAAGGCCACGCCGTTGCGCCGGTTGGTGAAGTAGCAGATCCGGCCCGGCGTGACGTCGGCCAGCGCGTGGATGTGCGCCGGGTCGCGGACCAGCGGCACCAGGTCGTCGAGGCCCGCGGGCCGGGTCGGGGCGCCGCCGTCCAGCGGCAGCAGCGAGAGCTGGTGCCGCTCGTTGCCGCCGTCATCGTGGGACACGATCACCGCGCGCTCGCCCGGCACGTACCGGCCGGTGCACGCGCCGGGCAGCGCGGTCAGCGCGTGCGTGGTGCCGTCCGGGGCGATCTCGATGAGCTGCAGGGAGCCGCTCTCGTCGCTGCCCGCCAGAGTCCGGCCGTCCTGGTCGGTGTCGAAGGCGCGGTAGACGCTGACGCCCAGCAGGCGTTCCAGATCAGGCCTCATGGCTGGACACTCTGTCACACCCGGGGCGCGGCCCCGGGCCGCAGGCGAGGGGCTAGCGGGAGGGCCGGTCGCCGTGCTTGCGGGCCTCGCCGGTCGCCCACCGGATCGTGGTCGGGGCGAACGAGCCGAGCACGCCGCAGGTCAGCGCGATCACGATGATGGAGCCGGTGTCCTGGGCGACAGCCTGGCCCAGCCACACGCCCAGCCCGGCGCAGGCCAGGGCGATCGCCGCGATCAGCAGGGTCATCCGTGGCAGGTGCACCACGACATCCTAGGCTTAGGCGGTGACCATCCCCGCGCCGACGGCCGACTTCGCGGCCGCACGTGATCTCCTGAACCGCTTTCCGATCATCGACGGGCACAACGACCTGCCCTGGGCGCTGCGCGAGGCCCGGTCGGCCGGATCGGACCTGCCCGACATCGCCGAGCCGGTCGAGTTCACCCACACCGACCTGCCGCGGCTGGCCGAGGGCGGCGTCGGCGGCCAGTTCTGGTCGGTCTTCGTCCCGGCCGAGCTGCAGGGCGACGCGGCGGTGGCGGCCACCCTCGAGCAGGTCGACCTCGTCCGCCGGCTGGTCGCACGGCACCCAGATCGGCTGGAGCTGGCGCTGACCGCGGCCCAGGCCGAGTCGATCACGGCCTCGGAGCGCGTCGCCTGCCTGATCGGAGCCGAGGGCGGGCACAGCATCGCTTCCTCGCTGCCGGTCCTGCGGGCCCTGCATGAGCTCGGCGTGCGGTACATGACGCTGACCCATAACCGCAACGTGCCGTGGGCCGACTCGGCCACCGACGAGCCGGCCGCCGGCGGGCTGACCCCGTTCGGCCGCGAGGTGGTGCGGGAGATGCAGCGGCTGGGCATGCTCGTCGACCTGTCCCACGTGGCGCCGTCCACGATGGCCGACGCGCTGGACACGGCTCAGGCCCCGGTGATCTTCTCGCACTCCAGCGCCCTGGCGCTGTGCGATCACCCGCGCAACGTGCCCGACGAGATCCTGGCCCGGCTGGCCGGGAACGGCGGCGTGTGCATGGTGACCTTCGTGCCGGGCTTCGTCTCCCAGCCCTGCCGGGACTGGGAGACGGGCCTGGCCCAGCAGCTGCGCCGGCAGGGCCTCGACCCACGGGACCCGTCCAGCCGGCGGCGGGCTGACCCGGAGTGGCTGGCCGCCGCACCCGCGCCCGGCGGCCACGCTGGCCGATGTGGCCGACCACGCCGACCACGTGCGCGAGGTGGCGGGCATCGAGCACATCGGCCTGGGCGGGGACTACGACGGCGTGGACCGGCTGCCCGAGGGCCTAGCCGACGTGTCCCGCTACCCGGCGCTGATCGCCGAGCTGCGCGACCGGGGCTGGAGCGACGCCGACTGCGGCGCGCTGGCCAGCGGCAACATCCTGCGGGTGCTGCGCGACGCCGAGGCCGCCGCGGCCGAGATCAGCGCCACCCGCCCGCCGTCCGCGGCCCGCATCGAGGACCTCGACGCCGGCAGGCCCGTCGGCTAGCCGCAGCCCTGGCGTGCGCGCATGCAGCGGTGCGCCCCGACCGTCGAGTAGCGTCTTTATTTATGCGACTTGGGGTGCTTGACGTCGGCTCGAACACGCTCCACCTGCTGGTCGTAGACGCGCACCAGGGAGCCAGGCCGATCCCCGCGTTCTCGCACAAGGCCGAGCTGCACTTCGGCGAGCACCTGGACGGCGAGAACCGGCTGACCCACGAGTGCGCGCTCCAGCTGCTCGGCTTCGTGGAGGAGGCGCTCCAGATCGCCGAGGACAAGGGCGTGCACGAGATGCTGGCCTTCGCCACCTCAGCGGTGCGCGACGCGGCCAACGGCGACGAGGTGCTCCGCATGATCGAGGAGCAGACCGGGGTGACCATCCGCGTGCTGCCCGGCCCGGACGAGTCGCGGCTGACCTTCCTGGCCGCCCGGCGCTGGCACGGCTGGTCGGCTCGGACGGCTGCTGATGCTGGACATCGGCGGCGGCTCGCTGGAGATCGCGGCCGGTCATGACGAGGACCCCTCGATCGCTCTCTCGCTGCCGCTCGGCGCGGGCCGGCTGACCCGCGAGTGGCTGCCCGGCGACCCGCCGTCCGCCGATGACGTGCGCCGGCTGCGCAAGCACGTGCGGGCCGAGATCGCCCGCAGCGCGGGGTCGGTGCTGCGGGAGGGTCGGCCCAATCACGCGGTCGCCACCTCCAAGACCTTCCGCCAGCTGGCCCGGATCTCCGGGGCCGCGCCGTCCAGCGAGGGCCCGTACGTGCGGCGGATGCTGCGGCACTCGGCGGTCACCGAGATCGCCGAGCGGCTGGCCCGGCTCAGCGTGGCCGAGCGGGCCGACCTGCCGGGGGTGTCCTCGGTCCGGGCCCCGCAGCTCGCCGCCGGGGCGATCGTCGCCGACGCGGCCATGGACCTGTTCGACCTGAACGAGCTGGAGATCTGCCCCTGGGCGCTGCGCGAAGGCGTGATCCTGCGCCGCCTGGACATGCTGGTCGGCTAGCCAGCGGCGGGTCTAGCGTGGCGACATGGTGTTCTGGCAGCTGACCATCGACGCGAACGACCCGGCCGTGCTGGCGCGGTTCTGGGCGCAGGCGCTGGGCTATCAGCCGGTGCCGCCTGGCCGAGCCACAGACGACCTGGAACGCGCACTACCGAGCCCGGCTGCGGCGGAGGATGCAGGGGATGCAGGGGATGCGGCCTTCGGTGACCGGCTCTTCGACCCGGACGGGCTACGGCCGCCGATCTGGTTTCAGGAAGTGCCGGAGTCCAAGGCGGGGAAGAACCGGCTCCATCTCGACCTCTATCCCACGGGCCGCGATAACGCGCTGCCGATGGAGCGGCGGATCGAGATCGTCGAGGCCAAGGCAGCCGAACTGATCCGGCTCGGGGCCAGCGTGGAGCGCCGAGGACGGTACGACGATCCGGAGGACCCGATCTACTACGTGGTCATGCACGACCCGGAAGGCAACGAGTTCTGCGTCAGCTGAGACGCACAGCGAGACGAAAAGGCCCGTCAGCCGACGGCTGACGGGCCTTTTCGTTTTCTAGATAGGTACCGGCTACGGACGCGGGTCGCTGCTCGCGCCGGCGTGCCGGGCGCCCTCGGAGCCACTGGCCGGCCGGGTCGGCGTCGCCGCGGGACGGCCATTGCTCCCGTCGGCCGGCTTGGCCGCCTGCGGGCTGGCCGCCGGGGCGGGCGCGACCTGACCGGGCCGGGCGGCCGCGGTCGGGGCGGGCTGCGCCGGGCGAGCAGGCGCAGCCGCGGCGGGCTGGGCCGCGGGCGCGGCGGGCTGGGCCGCGGGCGCGCCGGGCTGGGCCGGGCGAGCGGCCGGGCGGGCTGCGGCCGACGGTGCCGGGCTCCCGTTGCTCTCCGGCTGCGGGCCGGCGGCCACCGCGCGGTCGACCTCGTCCTCCAGCGAGCCGCGCGCGGCCTCGCCCGCCACCAGCGTGGTCACCACGTCGCGGATCTCGGTCAGCCGGCGGATCGCCTCGGTGTGCCGGGACATCAGCAGGTTGAGGCGGCGCTCGGCTCCGTCGTGGATCGCGGTGGCCCGGGCCGTCGCCTCGTCAAGCTGCTGCTTGGCCTGCGCCTTGGCCGTGGACACCGCGCTCTCGGCCTGCTTGGTGGCCTCGCTCACGGCCCGCTCGGCCTCGGACCGGGCCGACTTGCGGGCCTTGTCCGCCTCGGAGGTCGCGCTGGCCACGGTGCTCTCGGCCTGCTCCTGTGCCGCGCTCAGCATCCGCTCGGCCTGCTCGTGGGCCTCGGCGCGGGTCTTGTCGGTCTCGGCCTTGGCGTCCTCGCGCAGCTTGTCGGTCGTCCAGCCGCGCGTCCTCGCGCAGCTTGGTGATCTCCTCGTCGGCGCGGTTGCGCTGGGCCTTCGACTCGTCGTCGGCCAGCTTGAGGATCTGCCCGATGCGCTCGCTGATCTCCTCGTGGGCGGGCTTCTCGGCCGCCGCCTCGCGCGCCGCGGCCGCCTCGTGGCGCAGCCGCTCGTTGCTCGTCCATCGCCTGGGACAGCCGGTCCTCCAGGTCGCGGACCTGGCTGCGGGTCTTGGCCACGAACTCGTCGACCCGCCGACGGCTGTAGCCGCGCATCTCTCGCTCGAACAGATCGTCCTGGTTCGGGTCGGCGTGGAAGTCGCTATGTTCGCTCATGGTTCACACCCGTCGAGGGTTCAGGCAAACCCGGCCGGCTCGGCTCTACCGAACTGAACCGCTGCGGCGGTGCCGGGCCTGCGGCTGGGCGGCAATGCCTGCCCGGATCGGCGCGGTCCCCCGGCCGCTCCGGACGCTGCGCGTCAATGCTGAGATGTCCGGGTCGACTCTGTCCCGAAGGGGCCGACCGCGCAACCGAAACGATGTTTTGTCCTGATTCTTCGATTTCCTGGCCCGCTGACTACGCGGCAGCCTACTCCTGGCCGGCCCGCCTGGCCGGGCCCCGCCGGCCCCGGCCGACCCGTCTTCCTGGCACAATGCCGGTGTCATATCCGGACGGAGGCGGCCTTGGCGACTTACCCGATGATCGGGTCGCTGGATGGCGCCGGTCCCCGTCATCGACCCCGAGGCGTGGGTCGCGCCGGGCGCCGTCGTGGTCGGCTCGGTCCGGCTAGGCCGGGCCGCCAGCGTCTGGTACGGCGCGGTGCTGCGGGCCGACGAGGACGAGATCATCGTCGGCGCCGAGTGCAACATCCAGGATCTGTGCTGCCTGCACGTCGACCCCGGCGAGCCGGTGGTGCTGGAGGATCGGGTCAGCCTGGGCCACCACGCCACGGTGCACGGCGCGCACGTCGGCGCCGGGCGCGCTGATCGGGATCGGCGCCGTCGTGCTGGGCGGGGCGCGGATCGGGGCGGGCACGCTGGTCGCCGCCGGCACGGTGGTACCGCCCGGCCGCGGAGTTTCCCGCGGGCGTGCTGGTCGCCGGGGTGCCGGGCCGGGTAGTGCGCGAGCTGACCGACGCCGACCGGGCGGTGTTCGCCAGCACCGCGGCCAGCTATGTCCGGCCCGGGCCGTCCGGCACCGCGGCATCGTCTGGCCCCAGGACCCGGCGGACAGCCCGCCGGCGAACGGCCGGGCGGACTGCCCCGGGTGGGTGAGTGACCCGGCGCGATAGCCCGACATGGGCCGGTCCTTACCTGACATATCCGGGCGGACCAGCAGTTTCATCACGGGCGGCCGGATGAGCCCGCTTTGCGGGTGATGCAGAAATGGCCCCGATGGGCCATGCACGACCATACGAGTTCGCCGTAACCTGGTAGCTGTTCCTCGCGGATCGCTCGGCGAAGGAGGTGGGCGCGATGGGGGATTACTTCGACCTTCGTGTCCACGACCTGGTGGCACTGGACGAGATCGAGCTCTATGCCGAGGTGCTGAGCGCCGTGGCCGTCGCGGAGCGCCCGCTGACCGTGGCCGAGCTGGACCAGGTGCTGGGCGTGCAGCCCATGGCCGCCGCATCCGCGTAACCGAGCCCTCCGCCCCCGCCGTACTCCGGCCCGCCTCGATGGCGCCCATGATCACGACCGATTTTCCGCAATTTATGGCGGAAAATCGGTCACCATCAGCGCCGATGGCGGTGATCATTCCGCAGGCGGCTCGCGGGTGAACATCACGTCGGTATGCCAGCGGGTGAAGCCGAGCGACTCATACAGCCTGATCGCCGGGGGGTTGTCGCCGTCGACGTAGAGCATGACCGCCGGCAGGCCCCGGTCGCGCAGGTAGCGCAGGCCGATCAGGGTCAGCGCCCGGCCGAGCCCGGTGCCCTGCTCGTCCGGGTCCACCCCCACGACGTACACCTCCCCGATCGGGGCCCTGACGCCGGGCTCCGGATCGGCGCCGTCCGGCGCGGCGGCGTCGCCGTCCCCGGCAGCGTGGATCTTCGTCCAGTGAAATCCGGCCAGGCGGCCGTCCCGGTCGGCCAGGAAGAAGCCGGCCGGGTCGAACCACGGCTCGTGCTCGCGCACGTCCAGGTCGGCCCGCGTCCAGGCGCCCTGCTCCGGGTGGCTGGCGAACGCCTTGTGGTTGAGCGCGACCCAGGCATCCTCGTCCTGGCCGACCCGGAAGGTCCGGATCACCACGCCCTCGGCGACGTGCGGCTCACCGATTTCCCCGGTCAGCGGGCGGCGCAGCTGAAACAAGGTCCTGGTCCGCTCGAAGCCGGCCTTCGCGGCCAGCCGGTCCGCCGCGGGCAGGTCACCGTGGGCCCACAGCCGCAGGCCACGCTCGCCTGCCTCGTCGATGAGCGCCCGGGCCAGGGTCAGGCCGAGGCCCTGCCGCCGGAAACCGGGGTCGATGGTCATCTCGCCGCTCGACCCGGACTCGGGGTCGGGCGGATCCAGGTGCGCGTACCCAGCCAGCTGGCCGTCGCGCCATAGCAGCAGGTCGCGGGCCTGCGGATCGCCGCCGTAGCGCAGGTGCAGCCGCGCGTGCTCGGACAGCGGGCTGACCCCGTCCGCGCTGGCGGCCCGCCGCACCAGGTCGAGCACCGCGGTGGCCTGCGCAGCGGCCAGGCCGCTGCTTACCTGTATCTGGATATCTGCCGGCACGGCATGATCCTGCCCGGCCGGTGGCCGGCCTAGACCGACCGGGGTCGGCTAGTGCTCGGCGTGGGCGGACTCGGGCTGCCTCAGGCCGCCGTGGTCGGGGTGGCCGCGCGGCGCAGGCCGCGGCCCGCTGCGCGGGCCCGGCGAAGCCGGCTGGCGGGCCTCGGCCCGGTCGGCCTGCCGCGGCTCGCCGGACGGCGGGGCGCTGGCTTCGTCGGCTGGCAAGTCCGGGCCGCTGTCCGCCTGCCAGGCCTCGCCGTCGGCGGCATCCTGCGCCGCGGCGTCGCCGGTGTCGGCCGGGCGGCCGCTCGGCCGGGCGGGCACGAACCGGTAGCCGACGTTGCGCACGGTCCCGATGAGGTCTTCGTTCTCTGCACCGAGCTTGGCCCGGAGCCGGCGGACGTGCACGTCGACGGTGCGGGTGCCGCCGAAGTAGTCGTAGCCCCAGACTTCCTGGAGCAGCTGGGCCCGGGTGAACACCCGGCCCGGCTGCTGGGCCAGGAACTTGAGCAGCTCGAACTCCTTGAACGTCAGATCCAGCGAGCGGCGCTTCATCCGCGCCGAGTACGTGACCTCGTTGATGACCAGATCGCCGGACCGGATCTCGCCGGACTGTTCGGGCGCGGCCCCGGAGACCCGCCCGATGGCCAGCCGGAGGCGGGCGTCAACCTCGCCCGGGCCTGCGGCGGACAGCACGACGTCGTCGGCGCCCCAGTCAGCGGCCAGCGCGGCCCAGCCGCCCTCGGTCACGATGACCAGCACCGGCAGCGCGCGGTCCACGCTGCGCAGCGCCTGCACCAGTCGCTTGGCCTGGACCAGGTCGCGCCGCGCGTCGACCAGCACGGCGTCGGGCACGGGGGTGCCGCTCACCGACGCCGCCACGGCGGGGGCGACCCGGACCGCATGGGGCAGCAGCGTCAGCGACGGCAGGATGTCGGCGGGTGGCTCGTGCCCCCCGGTCAGCACCACAACATTGCTCAAGCGTGCCACCTCCGGCCCGCGCTGCTATCCGCGGCTAGGTCTGCGCATCGACTCCCACGAGGGCCCGGGGTCGCCTTTGTCCGAGCCGTCATGAGCGAGGATAGCTGACATGGCTATCGTCACCATGCGCTACTGGGCCGCGGCGAAGGAGGCCGCGGGAGTGGCCGAGGAGACCGTCACGGCGGACACGCTGGCCGCGGCCCTGGGCGTGATCCGCGGCCGGCGCCGCGAGTACGCCGAGTCCGGCGGGCCGGGCAGCGGCCCCCCGGCGGACGGCGGTGCGCGGCTGAGCTCGGTGCTGGCCCGGTCGTCCTTCCTGATCGACGGGCATCCGGTGGGCACCAGGGCCGCCGACGCCGTGCTGCTGGTGGACGGCGCTGTCATTGAGGTGCTCCCGCCGTTCGCCGGCGGATAGCCCTCCGACCTGGGATCTCACCCCGATGATGAACCGAATCCTCCCCGGCGCCGTTCCCTAAGCGTGGCTGGGCAAGACGGCTCGGAGGCCGGGCACCCGCGCGGGCCGGCATCCGACGAGGAACTGGTGCGCGCGCTCTATACCGAGCACGCGGGCCCACTGCTGCGGTACGCGCTGCATTTGATGAGCGGGGACCGGCAGCGTGCGGAGGACATTGTGCAGGAAACGCTGCTGCGAGCCTGGCTGCACCCGGAGGCGATCGCCGATCGCCCAGCCCGGCCGTGGTTGTTCGCCGTCGCCCGTAACCTGGCCGTAGATGCCTTCCGGGCCAGGAAGGCACGGCCGCATGAGGTGGGCGAGGGTGCCCTGGACCTCATGCCGGCTCCGGATGAAGCGGAGCGAGCCTTGGAATCGTGGGCGGTGGCTGACGCGGTCAGGTCACTGCGTCCCGAGCACAAAGGGGTCCTGCTGGAGACCTACTACCGCGGCAAGTCCGTCGCCGAGGCGGCTGCCGTCCTGGGAATTCCGGCCGGTACCGTCAAATCACGGACGTTCTACGCGCTGCGGGCTCTCAAGCTGGCCCTGGAAGAGAGGGGGTTCGCGCCATGACCAGCACCAGGGGCATGAGCGGGCCCGCCTGCCGCGAGATACGGCAGTTGCTGGGCGTCTATGTGGTGGGGGCCATTGACCCGGCCGAGCGAAGCGTGGTGGACGCGCACCTGGAATGGTGCCGGGACTGCCGGGAGGAGCTGAGCGGCCTGGCCGGGCTGCCCGCCCTGCTCGGGCGGGTCCCGCTGGCCGACGCCGAGCGACTGACCACCGAGGGCCAGGGACTGCCCGATATGACCGAGCCCCCGGCCGAGCTGCTGAACGGCCTGCTGCGCCGGGTCGCCGCGCGGCGCCGGGCGCGCCGCTGGCGCTCGGTCCTGGCGCTGGCCGCGGCGGTGGCGATCGCCGCGGGCGGCACGGCTGGAGTGGTCAACGCCCTGCAGCCGGGGGCGCCCGCGGCCGCGGAGACGGTCACGGGCAGCAGCGCCGGCGTCACGGCCCAGATCCGCTACTCGCCGACGTCCTTGGGCGGCACCGCGATGCGCGTCGGGGTCATGGGCATCCCGCCGGGCACGCGCTGCACGTTCTATGTCGTCGGCTCGGGCGGACAGCGCTCGGTGGCCGGCAACTGGACGATCGGCCAGGGCTACGGCGAGCACTGGTACTGGATCTCGTCGGACGTCCCTGAGAGCAATGTGGAGGGCTTCCAGATCACCGCGCACGGCAAGCCGGTGCTCAGCGTGAACGCCTAGTGGGGGTTCCGGTCGGGACCTCGCGCGATTGAGGACGCCGGACGGGAATGCCCCGGCAGCGGCGCGCGCTGAAGGCGTCGTGACAGCGGGACTGGTGGCATGCCTGGCTGCGGTGGCCGTCGCGACGGCGATCGGGCTGGCCTGGCGGGCGACTAACGGCAAGATGCGCGCGCCGCGCCAGCCCCGAGCCGGATCAGCCAGGGCGCCACGGGTGGAGAGCCGGCCGCGCGGACTGCCGGTGGACTCGGCCACCGCTGACCTGACCTCAGCCGACGCCGCCTCGGCGGCCGACGGCGGGCCCCGGGTCAGCTCGTCTGAGATCGGCCAGCCGCTGGGGGAGCGGGCCACACTACTTCAGTTCTCCTCGGCGTTCTGCGCCCCGTGCCGGGCCACCCGGCGGGTCCTGTCCGAGGTGGCCGGCATGACCGAGGGCGTCGCGCACGTGGAGATCGACGCCGAGTCGCGCCTGGACCTGGTACGCGAGCTGGGCATCCTGCGCACCCCGACGGTCCTGGTGCTCGCGGCGGACGGCCGGATCGTGCGCCGGGCCAGCGGACAGCCTCGCAAGGCCGATGTGATCGGCGCCCTGGGCGCGGCGGTCGAGTCCGGGCCTAATTCCTATCCAACAGGTCTGGAAGCGGGATAGTGACACCGCCCCTGGCCACGCATAGCATCGTCTACGTGGCTGAGACCATCCGGATCGGCCGGGATCGCCGGGCCCGGCCCCAGGCCGCGGCACTGACCAGGCGCCGGGCAGTGGACTTCTGCCGGGTCGCCACCGCCATCTGTTGCGCTTAGCCGACAGTCGATCCGGCCCGGCTGGCCGCCTGAGCTCGTGCCAGCCCCCGGCGGTCGACAGCCATCACCTCCCCGCCCCCGCGGCCGCACCGAGCCGCGCGCTCGCCGGGCGCCTGCCCCCGCGAGACAGCGGCGAATAGCCCACCAGGCACCAGCCGAACAGGAGCACCCGATGATGATCGATCCCAGAGGCCCGCGGTTCGGGGCCCTGATCACCATGATCGTCTTCGTGGTGGTCCTCCTGACCAGCAGCGCGTGGCTGCTGGCCGTGCAGGCATTGTTCTTCGCCATCGGGGCGGGCCTCGGCCTGCCGAGGTCGCCGTACGGGCTGGTGTACCGATGGCTGATCAGGCCCCGGCTCGGCCCGCCTGGCGAGCTCGAGTCCGCCGCGCCGCCGCGGTTCGCGCAGGGCGTGGGCCTGGTCATCAGCGTCATTGGCGTCATCGGGTACGCCGCCGGCCTGGAGCCGCTGGGCATGGCGGCGGCCGCCGCCGGGCTCGTGGCGGCCTTCCTGAACGGCATCTTCGGCCTGTGCCTGGGCTGCGAGATGTACCTGCTCATCCGACGTATCTGGCCGGGCCGCCAGCTGGCCCCGGCCGATGCCAACAAGGAGGTTTCACTATGAGCCGTGCCGACGTCCTGGTGGACGCCGACTGGGTGGAGGCCCACAACGGCGAGCCTGGCCTGGTCCTGGTCGAGGTGGACGAGGACACCAGCGCTTACGACAAGGGCCATATCCGCAACGCCGTCAAGATCGACTGGAAGAAGGACCTTCAGGACCCGGTCCGGCGCGACTTCGTCGACCGGGAGGGCTTCGAGAAGCTGCTGTCCGAGCGCGGCATCGCCAACGACGACACCGTCGTGCTGTACGGGGGGAACAACAACTGGTTCGCCGCGTACGCGTACTGGTACTTCAGGCTCTACGGGCACCAGAACGTGAAGCTGCTCGACGGCGGCCGCAAGAAGTGGGAGCTGGAGTCCCGCGAGCTGGTCACCGAGGTGCCGCAGCGGCCCGCCACCCAGTACCACGCCCAGGAGCAGGACGCCTCGCTGCGCGCGTTCCGGGACGAGGTCGTGGCGGCGATCGGCCACCTCAACCTGGTCGACGTTCGCTCGCCCGACGAGTTCGCCGGCCTGCTGCTGGCCCCCGCCCACCTGCCGCAGGAGCAGGCGCAGCGCGGCGGCCACATCCCGACGGCCAGGAACGTCCCGTGGTCCAAGGCCGCCGATGAGGACGGCACGTTCAAGTCCGACGACGCGCTGCGCACCCTGTACGGGGAGGCGGGCGTGGACTTCAACGTCGACACCATCGCCTACTGCCGCATCGGCGAGCGCTCGGCGCACACCTGGTTCGTGCTGCACGAGCTGCTCGGCCAGCCGAACGTGAAGAACTACGACGGCTCCTGGACCGAGTACGGCTCGCTGGTCGGCGTACCGATCAAGACGGGAGACGAGTCGTGACTGACGCACAGGCCCCCGCGGGCGGAGTGAGCCCGGCCGGCTGCGGCGCTCCGGCGGGCGGCGCGCCGATCACCGACGCGGGCAACCAGGCGGTCGTGCAGGGCCGGGTGACCAAGGCGGGCTCGCCGGTGGCGACCGGGTACGCGCGCCTGCTCAACCACGACGGCGAGTTCGTGGCCGAGGTACCGCTGGGCGAGGACGGCGGGTTCCGCTTCTTCGCCGCGCCGGGCACCTGGACGCTGCGCGTGCTCGCGCCCGGTGGAGTCCGGGCCGAGCAGGCCGTGGCGGCCGCCATCGGCCAGGTCAGCAACCTGGAGGTCGCGGTCTGACCGACCGCGAAGCCAACCCAGACAGCATGACGGCTCCCCCCGCCTCGGACGGGGGGAGCCGCTTTTTTACGGGTAGCTCCGCTATGTTTAGGCCGCCTTTGCGCCGGGCTCGCCGGTTGAGTTCCCCTTCTTGCCATCTTCCCGTCGCCTTCTTGGCCACCTTCTGTTCAACATCTGGTAACCCGCGCCTCCTAGAAAGGTTGAGTCAGCCGGGACTCGGCCGACCGAGATGACGAGGCAAACAGGGACGAGACACCGAGATGTCGATAGATGCTGGTGGCCCGTCGCCGGAGGCTAATCTCCCGGCGACCGGCTCAGCGGTCAAGGACACGGCCGTCAGTGCCACCCCCGCCGCCAACGGGGTCGCGGTGCTCACCGCGGTCGACCTGACCCTGGGCTTCGGCCAGCGCACCATCCTGTCCGACGTCAACGTGGGTGTGCGCCGGGGCGCGGTGACCGCCCTGATCGGGCCGACCGGGTCGGGCAAGTCCACCATGCTGCGCACCTTCAACCGGATGAACGACAAGGTCAGCGGGTACCGGCACGCGGGCGATGTGGTTCTGGACGGGCGCAGCATCTGGCACCCGACGGTCCAGCTGATGGCGCTGCGGCAGAAGGTGGGCATGCTGTTCCAGCGGCCCAACCCGTTCCCGATGTCGATCGGGGACAACGTGGTGGCCGGCGCCCGCGCGCACAAGGTGGCCGACAAGGCCGGGCTGCGGGCCATCCTCGAGGAGCGGCTGGCCGAGGTCGGGCTCTGGGACGCGGTCAAGGACCGTCTCCGGGACTCCCCGTTCCGGCTGTCCGGCGGGCAGCAGCAGCTGCTGTGCCTGGCCCGCGCCCTGGCCATCAGCCCGGACGTGCTGCTGCTGGACGAGCCCACCTCGGCGCTGGACCCGATGGCCACCGAGTCCATCGAGGCACTGATCCGGAGGCTGGTGCCGGGCCTGACGGTGGTCATCGTCACCCACAACCTGCAGCAGGCGAACCGCATCGCCGACGACACCATGTTTCTCAACCGCGGCCGGATGGTCGAGCACGGACCAACCCGGCAGCTATTCGAGCACCCGGCAGAAGAGGAGACCGCGAACTACGTGAGCGGCCGCTTCGGCTAGGGGACCGGTCTGTGCGGGGAGACGGCACTCCCCTCGCACAGGGGAAGGACCGCGCGTCAGCGCGGACCTCATCGCACGCGCCGCGTGCGAGTCGCTAAGCGCACGCTCAGCGTGCACGAGTGAAGGAGTATTCCCCGGTGGCCAGGCGTATTCGTTTGGTGTACACGGCGGCTGCTGTCGTCCCGATCGCGCTTCTCGCGGCGGCCTGCGGCAGCAGCGGTAGCAGTGGCAATTCATCATCATCATCATCTTCGTCCGCGTCGGCGCCGGCGGCGGCCATGGTGGGGCCCGCCCTGCCCAGCAAGCCGTCGACGACGCCCAAGACGATCCTTGAGACCGGCAGCACGCTGCTGTACCCGCTGATGGGTGCGTGGACGCAGGCCTACCAGAAGCAGTTCGAGAACCCGACCACGAACGCGCCGTACGCGACGCTGGACACCGGCGCCACCGGCTCCGGCACCGGCCTGGCCGACGCCGCCTCGGGCACCGTGGATATCGGCGCCTCGGACGCTTACCTGTCGTCCTCGGCTAAGCAGTCCACCCCGACGCTGGTGAACATCGCGCTGGCAATCTCGGCCCAGCAGATCAACTACAACCTGCCCGGCATCAAGAACCTCAAGCTGGACGCGACGGTGCTGGCCGGCATGTACAACGGCAAGATCACCAGCTGGAACGACCCGGCGATCAAGGCGCTCAACCCGGGCGTGAACCTGCCGAGCATGAAGGTCGTCCCGCTGCACCGTGAGGACAGCTCCGGTGACACGTTCCTGTTCACCAGCTTCCTCAACGCCCAGGCCGCGAGCGACTGGCCGTCGTCCCTGGTGAACACCACGATCACCTGGCCCAAGGGCAGCACCACGGCCGAGACCGGCAACGGCGGCATGGTGTCCGGCTGCCAGGCGACCAAGGGCTGCGTGGCCTACATCGGCATCAGCTACCTGCAGAAGACGCAGGCGGCCGGGCTGGGCACGGCCCTGCTGAAGAACGCGGCGGGCAAGTTCGTCGCGCCGACCTCGGCCACCATCGCGGCCGCGGCCGCCGCCCAGACGGGCAAGACCCCGGCCAGCGAGACGCAGTCGATGATCAACGGGCCGGGCAGCAACTCCTACCCGATCATCAACTACGAGTACGCGATCGTGAACACCAAGCAGTCCGATGGCATCAAGGCCGAGGACATCCGGGCCTTCCTGCACTGGACGGTGCACACGGGCCAGGACGCGACCACCTACCTGGACCCGGTGGACTTCCAGCCGCTTCCGGCTAGCGTGGTCAAGCTGTCTGACGCGCAGATCGCCAAGATCGGCGCCTGACAACGTGGCTGCATCGGCACCGGGCGCCGGGCCGGCCGAGGGAGCGGGCAACAGCCCGCTCTCCGGCCTGCCCGGCGACGGGTCCCGCGGCGCGCGCGGCGGCCTCGACCTGATCCGCTGGCTTGGCCGGGCCGGCGCGATCATCCCGCTCGGCGCGCTGGTCTTCATCGTCATCGTGCTGCTGGTCGAGGCCATCCCGGCGTTCCGTTACAACGGCCTGGCCTTCTTCAGCAAGAGCGTCTACACGCCGGGCGGCGGCGGATACAACTCGGTCATCGTGCACTCCGGCGGTGTCGCCCACCAGTCCGGGGCCAGCTTCGGCTTCTTCTCCTCGATCATCGGCACCCTGATCACCACGCTCATCGCGGTGATCATCGGGGTCCCGCTGTCGATCGGGGCCGCGCTGGCCATCGTCGAGCGGCTGCCCAAGCGGCTGGCCGGCGGCGTCGGGGTGTTCCTGGAACTGCTGGCCGGCATCCCCAGCGTGGTCATCGGGCTGTGGGGCGTGGTCACCTTCGGCCCGTTCCTGGCCCGCGACATCGTGCCGTTCGTCTCGCGCAACCTGCCGAACGTGCCGGTGCTGAACTACTTCAAGGGCCCCATCAACGGCCTGGGCCAGAGCATGCTGACCTCGGGCCTGATCCTGGCCATCATGATCATCCCGATCGTGGCCTCGACCGCGCGCGACCTGATCCGGCAGGTGCCGATCCTGCCCCGCGAGGGAGCGGTGGCCCTGGGCATGTCCGACGCCCAGTGCGCCATGCGAGTCACCCTGCCGTGGATCAGGACCGGCCTGATCGGCGCGATCGTGCTGGGCATCGGCCGGGCGCTCGGCGAGACCATCGCGGTGGCCATGGTCAGCGGCAACAACACCGCCGCGCTGCCCAGCGATATCTACGGCACCATGACCACGATCGCGGCCACGCTGGTGAACAGCCTGGACAGTGCGTTCCAGGATGGCTCCGGCTTCAGCGTGCGCGCGCTGGCCGAGCTGGCGCTGGTGCTGGTGCTCATCACCTTGGCGGTCAACATCGCCGCCCGGATGCTCGTCCGGCGGACGAGCGGCGCTGCCCTGCCCATCGGCCCGGGACTGTAGGAGATCCGATGAGCAGCGCGTCATCTGCCCGCACGACCACGCCGGGCGCCGGGCCGGGCGCCGGGGCCTGGCCGGCTGTCTCGATGCGGCGCCGGGTCGGCAACCGCATCTTCTGGGCCCTGTGCATCCTCGCGCTGCTTCTGGTCATCGCGCCGACGGTGTGGCTGGCCGTGGGCGTGGTGGCCAGGGCGGTGCCGCACTGGCAGTGGAGCGTGCTGACCACCAAGACCATCGGGGCCAGCGGCAAGGACGTGGGCGGCCTGTCCCAGGGAATCCTGGGCACCATCGTGATCACCCTGGTCGCGGTCTTCATCGGCGGCATCGTCAGCGTCCTGACGGGCGTGTACCTCAGTGAGTACGCCCGGCCGGGGCGGTACCGGGAGATCCTGCGCGGCGGGTACGAAGTGCTGGCCGGCGTCCCGTCGATCGTGCTGGGCTACGTCGGCTATGTGGCCCTGGTGGTCGGCCTGGGCTGGAAGTTCGGTCTCCTGCCCGCGGTCGTCGTGATGTCGGTGCTGACCATCCCCTACATCACCAAGGCCACCGAGACCTCGCTGGCCCAGGTGCCGGTCAGCTACCGCGAGGGGGCCGAGGCGCTCGGCATCCCGGCGTCGGTGACGCTGCGCCGCATCGTGCTCAAGACGGCCCTGCCGGGGATGATCACCGGCTTGCTGCTGGCCACCGCCATCGCCGTCGGCGAGACCGCGCCGCTGCTGCTCACGGCCGGCGCGGGCGGCGGCAACCCGTCTACCCACATCACCGACAACCCGATCGGCTTCCTGACCTACTTCGTCTTCACCTTCTCGCCGAACGTGCAGCCCAATACGGCCGCCAACGATCTCGCCTACGACGCCGCGCTGCTCCTGCTGGTCTTCGTGCTCGTGGTCATCATCCTGGGCCGGCTCGTCGCGGCGCGGGCCCGGCGGAACACCGAGCAGTGACAAGAGACTTATCCGACTGAAATTAGGCAGTTCATCGTCTGCTGGCGAGGGGAGCCGGGGTTGACCGCGGAGCATTCCGAGGCTGACTGGCTGTCCCGCGCTGTCCCGACGGACCCGGCCGGGCTCCAGGACGGCCCGGCCCGGCCGGCGATCGGCGTGCTGGCCGACCGGCTCGCCGCCGCGCTGGTGCACCACGAGCCGGGCTGGAGGCTGCCCCGGCACACGGCGCTGGCCCGCCGCTACAACGTCAGCCCGGCCGAGATCGAGACGGCCGTCGGGGAGCTGGTCAGCCGGCACCTGGTCCGCCGCCTGGCCGACGGCCAGCTCTACCGGGCCAGCCCGGCCGAGTACCTGATCGAGATCGAGGGTGTCTCGGGCCTGACCTCCTCACTGGACCCCATGGGCGGGGACATCGCCTGCCGCAGCCGGCAGGTGTCCTGGCGCCGGGTGCCTGAGGACATCGGCTGGGCCCTGGGCCTGGCCACGGTGCAGCCCCGGGGGGCCACCCCCCGGACCCCCCAGAACGAAACCTCGGACACGGTCTGCGTGGTCCGGTTCCTGTGGACGGCGGGCGGTGAGCCGGCCGCCTGCACCACGACCTACCTGCCCGCCGGCCGGATCACGCCCGGCGCGTATGAGCCGGGCGAGCCGCTGCCGGACGCGCTGACCCTGCTGCCGCTGTCGGTCCGGCCCCGCGACCCCGGCCCGGCGGAGGCCGGCCCGGCACCGGGCGGCCGGCCCAGCGCCCTGCATATCGAGATGCAGCCACCGCCGCCGGCCGTGGCCCGCAGCCTGCGGCTGCCCGCGGGCCATCCGGCCACCATCGTCACGGTCCGGTTCGATGACCCGTCCGACGGCACGCCCGTCGCGCTGACCGTGGCCGTGCTGCGGTCGGAGCTGTTCCGGGTGGCGCTCCAGTCGCCGCACGTGCCGCTGGCCGACGGCGGCGACGGGACCTTCACGGCCGCCTGGACACACGCGGTCGAGGACTGGGAACCTTGACCCGTTATGTCTGCGCCCATACCGCCACCATCACCGCGGTCGCCATCATCGCTGCCGCTGCCCCGCACTGCTGAGTCAGGCGCGGCCGGGCGGCTGCCCGGCGATACGCGCTTATCCGGCCAGCTCGGCCCGCCGACCCGGGCCCGGCGAGCCGAGCTGGCCGCCGCGCTGGGTTTACTCGGGGTGCTGGCGCATCTGTTATTCGCCCAGGTCACGCTGGTTCTTGCGGTTCTCGGTGTGATCACCGGCCGGGTCAGCCGGTGGCGGCCGCTGTGGCTGGCCGCGCCGGCGGCGGTCGGAGCGGCGTGGACCGCCCAGCTCGGGGTCGGCCGGGCGGTGACGGGCTTGGTGTCCGGGCCGCGCCAGGTGCTGGCCTACCTGGCCGGCGCCGCGGACCACCCGGGGCGACTGGCGAGCCTGGGGGCGGCGTTTTCCGGGGCCGGGCACTGGCTGCCGGCGCAGCTTCCGCTGGCGCTGCTCTTAGCCGTGGGAGAGACGGCGGCGGTCGGCTGGCTGGGCCGGGGCGGCTGGCTCGGCGGGTCCGCGTGGCGCGCTGACTACCGGCCGGGACTGATCGTGGCCCTGCGCCGGCGCCGTACGGTGGCGGATCTCGCCGTCGGCGAGGTAGTGACCAGGGCCGGCTGCGCGCTGGGGCTGGAGACGGCCACCGGCCGGCCCGCCGAGATCGCCTGGGCCCAGGCCCAGGGTGGCGTCCTGTCGGTCGGCGCCGGCCACCGCGTGGCGGCCTTAGCCGCCCTTCCGCTGGCCTGCGCCGCGGCCCGGCGGCACCAGACATTGATCGTCATTGACCTGGTCGGCCGCCCGTGGCTGGGCGGGGCCGTGGCCGATGCCTGCGCGGCGGCCGGCGTCCGGCTGGCCCGGTTCGGCCCGGACGAGCCCGACGCGGACGGGTTCGTCCTGGGCCGCTGGCTGGGCCGGGCCGTGTCCGAGCGGACGACCGTGCTGCTGGTGGCCGGGCCAGAGGGCTACCAGACCGCGGCCGGGCCCGCAGCCCGTCAGACCGGGGCCGGTCCCGCGGCCCGTCAGACCGGGGCCGGTCCTGCGGCCCGTCAGACCGGAGCCGGGCCGACGGGCCGCCAGACCGGAGCCGGCCCGGCGGGCCGCCAGGCCCTGGCCGACCTCACGGCCGGGCTGCGCGAGCTGGGCGAGCTGGGTCTGCGCGGCGACGGCCTGGCCTGGATCCACGGCGTCACCGCGGCGGACCAGCCGGACCTGGCCGGGCTGCCGGCGCTGGGCGCGGCCGCCGGCATCGCGGTCCTGCTGTCTACCGCGGACGAGGCCGCGGCGACCGCGCTGGCCGAGGAAGTCCGGGTGGTGGTCGCCGCCGGACCGGTCAGCCAGGGGCTGGAGACGATGCTGCGCGGAGGACCCTTGTTACGGATGGAAAGCAGCCCGGGGCCGATGGCGAGTTCGCTGCCGTGGCCGGACGAGGGGGAGTTCACGATCTTCGAGCGGGGCCAGGGCCGCCGGCCGCGGCCGGGCGGCCGGCTCGTGCCCGGTCCGTGGGCGGGGCTGACGTGATCGCGGGGGAGACCGGGGCGCGGGTGGCGTTCCGGCCCGACCGGGTGTACCTGGGCTGGCAGCACGCGCAGCCGGTCGCCGAGCCGGGACCGCCGCCGGCCCGGCCGCCGGAGCCCGTCGTACCGGGCCAGGTCAGCGGCGGGTGGCTGGCGGCGCAGCGGCGGGAGGAGACCCGGCTGGCCCGGCCGCATCGGCGGACCTGCGCCTGGTCGGCCGCGGGGGCCTGCGCGCTGGTCGCGGGCTGGGTGGCCGGCGTGCTGACCGGAGGGCTGGCCGTCCTCGGCGGCGGGGCGTGCCTGGCCGTGGCGGCCGGGAACCTGCGGGTCATCTGGCGCGCTGAGCGGGCGCTGCGCGGCCGGGTGGCCGCGGAGGCCGAGCGGGTGGCCGGCTTCCGGGCGGCGGCCGAGCAGGCCGCGGCGGTTGCCCGGGCCCGCTACCACCGTGACGTCCAGGCCTGGCGGGAGCAGCGCGAGGTGTTCCGGCGGCAGCCGCAGTGGTTCCCGGTGACGCTGCCGGGCGTCATCCACCGGGTGGATGTGGCCGGGGGCACGCTGGCGGGCTGGTCGGCCCTGCTGACCTCGGTCGCGGTGCCGCGGCTGGCGGCTGGCGGCGAGGTCACGGTGCTCGACCTGACCGAGGGCGGGGTGGCCGGCGACCTGCTGGCCCTGGCCCGCGGCGGCGGCATCGACCCGCTGGTGTGGGTGCTGCCGGGCGACCTGCCCCGGCTGGACCTGGGGGCCCGCCTGGTCGGCGACGAGCTGGCCGACGTGCTCGCGGTGGCCGTGGCGGGCGGCGGCGACCAGGGTGCCGGGCCCGATCCGGCCGCCGATGCCGCCCTGCTCAGCCGGGTGCTCGGCGTGCTCGGCGAGGACGCCGGGCTGGGGTCGCTGGCCGCGGCGCTGCGCGCGCTGGCCCAGGTGGGCGACCCGCGGGCGGACGTACGAGCCGGGCTGCTGACGGCGGGCCAGGTGGACCGGCTGACCGGACTGTTCGGGCGCGGGGCGGCCGAGCGGGTGGTGATCGACCGGGCCTTCGCCCTTGAGGCGCGCCTGCGGGCGCTGGCCCCGCTGGGCACTGCGCCAGCCGCGCTGCCGCCCAGCAGGCTGCGGCTGGCCTGGCTGGACCGGCGGGCGGCGGCCCTGGGCAACCGGATGCTGGCCAGCTACCTGACCGCGGCGCTGACCCACGCGCTGCGGCAGGCGCCGCCGGGGCGGCCCTGGCAGCAGACGCTGTTCGTGCTGGGTGCCGAGCGGCTGCCGGGGGACATGCTGGACCGGCTGGCGGACGCCTGCGAGACGGCGCGGGCCGGGCTGGTCCTGGGCTACCGGTCGCTTCCCGCGCACGTCCGGGAGCGGCTGGGGCGCGGCAGCACGGCGGTGGCGTTCATGCGCCTGGGCAACGCCGACGACGCGCGGGCGGCAGCGGAGCAGATCGGCACCGAGCACCGGTTCGTGGTCAGCCAGCTCACCCAGACGCTGGGCACCTCGGTGACGGTCACCACCGGGGACTCCTACACCAGCACCGTGGGCACGGCGGACTCGGTGACGGACTCGGCCTCGGTCACCGACACGGCCGGCCGCAGCCGCGGCCGGGGGACCAGCCACGGCGGCGGGTTCGCGCCGTTCGCCGAGAGCACCGGCTCGGTGAGCCGGGACCGCAGCACCTCGCGGGCGATGTCGGACTCGGTAGCACTGACCGAGGGCCTCAACGCCAGCACGGCCTGGGGCTGGAGTACCTCGCAGGCCCTCGGGACCAGCGACTCGCTGGCCGCCGGGGCGCAGCGGTCCCGCGAGTTCCTGGTCGAGCAGCACGAGCTCCAGCAGCTTCCGGCCAGCGCGGTGCTGCTCAGCTACGCCGGGCCGGGCGGCCGCCGGGTGGTGCTGGCGGACGCCAACCCGGCCATCGCCGGGCTGCCGACGGCCACCCCGCTGACCCTCGATGAGGCGCTGGCCCGGCTTCGCCGGGCTGGCCGGGCGGGGCCGGCCGCCCGCGTAGGCTCGGACGAGTATCTTCCCTGGGCTTGCAGGCATACCGGACTCGCGAGCTGGAGGGGCGCGGCGCCGCCTGGACTGAGGAGCGACGAGCGACGAAGGAAGGCGGCGTCATCGGGCGCCCCGGAGGCGAGCAGAAAGCAGGGCATTTATGAGCGAGCAGGATTCTGAGCCGGCGGAGGAGTTCCACCGCAACCGGCGTGAGCACGGCGGCGCTTCGCAGCGCCTGGACGACGACCAGCTGGCCCGGCTGACCGAGGAGGAGCGGGTCGAGGCGGGCATCGACGCCTACGACCCCGATGAGGTGCCGCCCGCCACCGACGAGCCGCCCGAGCCGGACATCAGGGACTCGGAGGTCTACCAGGAGGCGCGGGCGGAGATCCGCCACGAGCTGGACGAGGGCGAGCTGCACGTGAAGGGCGAGCGCGACGACTTCCCGCCGACCCACTACGACCGGACCTGAGCGCACCTGACCGGAGAGGAACCTCGTTGTCAACACCCGCCGAGCCCGAGCACCTGAATAACCACCACCGCGACACGCTGCGCGAGATCTTCCGGCACCCGACCAGTCACAACATCGAGTGGCGGGCGGTGCTCTCGCTGCTGGACGCGGTGGGCACCGTCACTACGCACCACGACGGCAAGCTGACCGTGGCGCTGGGCCCGGAGACGGAGTACCTGGACCCGCCCGCGGGCAAGGACATCGACCCGCAGATGGTGGTGGACCTGCGCCGGATGCTGACCGCGGCCGGCTTCCAGCCGGAGTGACCGCCGGCTAGCACCGGCCGGGCCGCGGGGCGTGGCAACCGGGGCGTTTGGGTGGCACGGACCGGCGTCGGCCTGGTATGCACGCAATATGGTCCAGGCGGCGGGGATTGGCGGGGGCGCGACGGGCCCGTGGTACCGGGTTCAGGCGATTACCGCCCGCCCCACTCAGAGCAGTGCCGATCGCGACTACGCGGCGGTGCTGCCGGCGGCGCTGAACGCGATCGCGCACCGCCGGCCGTTCATCGCGGGCTGGCTGTCCCGCGGCGGCGGCGCGCCCCTGGAGCTGATCACCAACGCCGGGCCGCTGCCGACGGTCAGTCCGGGCCTGCACGGCGGCCTGGACGCCGGCGGAGAGCTGAGCCTGGGCGGGGGCGGGCCCGCCTCGCTGGAGGAGCTGCTGTTCCCCTGGGGCGCCCGCGGCGTGCCCATGAGCGGCAGCGTGCTGGCCGACCTGGACCGGCTGGTCTGGGGACCGTGCCCCGGCCGTCAGGCGCCGATGCTGGGCACTGACCCGGCCGACGACGGGCTGGGCTGGACCGGGCTCGGGCGCGGGCGGTCCGCGGATGGAAAGCCGGGCCCGACGCTGTTCGAGTCCGCGTTGCAGACCCTGATGGGCCGGCCGTTCGGCTGGCTGATCGTGGCCGACCCCACCGACCTGATCGACGCTGAGACCGACGAGCTGCGCGCGCAGCTCAACGTGCTGCGCCGGTACGAGGAGGAGCACGCGCGCTTCGACGCGCAGCGAGCCCAGTACCGGCTGGCCGAGCTGGACGCCTACCGGGAGGCCGGGCTCTGGGAGGTCCGGGTGCTGGCCGGGGCGGCCAGCGAGCAGGAGCTGGGCCTGATCGCGCCGGTGCTGGCCGGGGCGGTGGACCTGCATGACCACCCGTACCGGTTGCGCAGCGCCGAGAGCGCGCATGACTTCGCCGACGCCCTGGCGGCCAAGCTGTCCGATCCGCGGGACGGCTCGGCGGTGCCGCTGGTCGCCACGGCAGGGACGCTGGCCGCGCTGACCGGCCTGCCCCGCGGCGAGGTGCCGGGCATCCGGGTGCTCGACGCGGGCTTCTTCGACGTCACCAGCGAGATCGGCGACGAGCGGTCCATCGAGCTGGGCGCCATCCTGGACGGCCAGGACCGGGCGGTGGGTCACTTCCGGGTGCCGCTGGCCACGCTGAACCGGCACGCCTTCGTCACCGGGTCCACCGGGGCGGGCAAGTCGCAGACGGTCCGGCATATCCTCGAGCAGCTCACCGCGGCCGGGGTCAGCTGGCTGGCCATCGAGCCGGTCAAGTCGGAGTACGCGGCGATGGCCGGCCGGATCGAGGACCACGGCCAGGTCACGGTGATCAACCCGGCCGACCCGGCGGCGGTCCCGGTGTCGGTCAACCCGCTGACCCCCGAGCCCGGCTACCCGGTGCAGGCGCACATCGACATGGTCCGGGCCCTGTTCCTGGCCGCGTTCGACGCCCGCGAGCCGTTCCCGCAGATCATGTCGCAGGCCCTGCAGCGGGCCTACGCGGACTGCGGCTGGGACGCGGTGACCGGCTCGGGCCAGCCGGGCGCGGTCGCGCCGCCCACGGTGCCGACGCTGGCCCGGCTGGAGGCGGCGGCGCTGGACGTCATCCAGGACGTGGGCTACGGCCAGGAGCTCCAGGCCGACGTGCGCGGGTTCGTGGGGGTGCGGCTGCGGTCGCTGCGGACCGGGTCGGCGGGCCGGTTCTTCGAGGGCGGGCACCCGGCGGACATCGGCGCCCTGCTGCGTCGCAACGTGGTGCTGGCCATCGAGGACGTGGCCAACGACGAGGACAAGGCATTCCTGATCGGCACGCTGATCATCCGGATCGTGGAGCACCTGCGGATGCGGGCCAGGACCGGCCCGGCCGACGGGCTGCGCCACGTCATCGTGATCGAGGAGGCGCACCGGCTGCTGCGGGCCGGCCGGGAAGGCGCCAGCGCGCACGCCGTGGAGCTGTTCGCCAGCCTGCTGGCCGAGATCCGGGCCTACGGCGAGGGCATCGTGATCGCCGAGCAGATCCCGGCCAAGCTCGTGCCCGACGTGGTGAAGAACACCGCGCTCAAGGTGCTGCACCGGCTGCCGGCCAGCGACGACCGCCAGGTCGTGGGGGCGTCCATGAACCTGGACGAGGACCAGTCCCGGCAGGTGGTGTCGCTGCGGCCGGGGGTGGCGGCGGTGTTCGCCGACGGGATGGACCGCCCGCTGCGGATCCGGGTGCCCTACGGCGGGGGGCGGGAGCGGGCCATCACCGACCCCGCGCTCCAGGCGCCGCCGCCGATCCACGGCCGCCGGTCGGCGGCCTGCGGGCCGACCTGCACGGCGGGCCGGGCCTGCACGCTGCTGGAGATCCGGCAGGCCGACATGCTGGCCAGCGCGCCTGACGATGCCTGGCTGCGGGTCTGGGCCGAGGCACTGGTGCTGGCCCACCTGACCAACCGGCCGCTGCCCCGGGTGCCGGCCCTGCTGCGCCACCGCTGGCTGGAGCTGGACGCCAGGCTGCGCGAGTGCCTGCTGGCGACCGCGCTAGAACGGCCGCTGGCGGGCCGGGCCACGGCGGTGCGGAACTGCTACGACCCGGAGCGGTTCGCGGCCTCCTGCGCCGCCACAGCGCGCCGGCTGCTGGACGGCGGCAAGGGTGCGGGCACCGTGCCGGGAGCCGACTGGGTGATCCCCCAGCTGCAGTGGCTGCACGAGATCGAGCGCGCCGTCCCGCTGGCCGGGCCGGCGCCGGACCCGTTCGCGCCCGCGCCGCGGCTGGACTTCTTGCTGCCGGGCCTGGCCGACCGGCCGGACGTGAAGATCGGCCAGCGGGTCAGCGGGCTGCGCCGGCACCCGCTGTCCATGGAGCTGGCCCGAAACCGGCTGCCGGCCTGGACCGTATTGCTGGGCGAAGACGATCAGGCCGGGTTCATCGACGACCTGGCCGCGGTAGCCATCGGCGTGAGTCACCGCGGGCAGCTGAGCAAGGCCGCAGGTGAGATGGGCATCGCCGGCTGGCTGGAGCCGGTGCTGTCGTGGCCGAGGCGGTTCATCGTGGGCGCCGACGACCAGGCCGTGGCCATGGCGGTGCGCGAGCCCGGGCGCGTCTCCGGGTAGCACCGGATAACATCGGCGCCCATGAGCAAGCTTCCGCTGCGGGCGCGCCTGGCTACTGGTATCGGCGGCGCGGCCGGGCGGGTTTCGCAGCTGACCGGCCGCGGCGACGGATCGGTCATCGGCGGCGTGCTGGGCCTGCGCGTCGAGCCCGAGCTGCTCAGGCTGCTGGCGGCGGGCCGCCAGATCGTCCTGGTCACCGGGACCAACGGCAAGACCACCACCACCCGGCTGATCACCGCGGCATTGAGCGCGCTGGGCCAGGAGGTGGCCAGCAACGCGTTCGGCGCCAACATGGAGGCCGGACACGTCGCCGCCCTGGGCCGGGCTCCCGACGCGCCCTACGCGGTCCTGGAGACCGACGAGCGGTTCCTGCCGGCCGACCATCGAGGCGACCCGGCCGCGGGTGGTCGTGCTGCTCAACCTGAGCCGGGACCAGATGGACCGGGCCGAGGAGATCTGGCTCATCGCCCGGCGCTGGCGCGACGCCCTGGCCCAGACGACGAACTGCCTGGTCATCGCTAACGCCGACGACCCGCTGATCGCCTGGGCGGCGAGCGGGGCCAGGCAGGTGACCTGGGTGGCGGCGGGCCAGCGCTGGCACGAGGACTCCTGGTGCTGCCCCGAGTGCGGCTCGCACCTGCGCCGGGACAGCATGGGCTGGCGCTGCGGGGAGTGCTCCTTCGCCCGGCCGCCGACGGCCTGGGTGCTCGACGGCGAGTCCGTGATCGACGCGGCCGGCCAGGTCCACGAGCTCAAGCTGGCCCTGCCCGGCCGGGCCAACCGGTCCAACGCGGTCGTCGCCCTGGCCGTCGCCGATTACTTCAACATCAGCGTGGACCAGGCCCTGCCCCGGATGCGCGAGGTCAGCTCGGTGGCGGGTCGCTACACCCAGGTGGAGCGGGGCGGCAGCCGGGTGCTGCTGCTGCTGGCCAAGAACCCGGCCGGCTGGCTGGAGGCCTTCGACGTGCTGCCCGCCGACACCAGCCCGGTCCTGCTGGCCGTGAACGCGCAGACGCCGGACGGCAAGGACACCTCCTGGCTGTGGGACGTGGACTACCGGCTGCTGCGCAAGCGCCCGGTCCTGGTCAGCGGCGAGCGCCGGCTCGACCTGGCCGTCCGGCTGGAGGCCGACCTGGTCGGCTTCGAGCTGGTCGACGGGATCGACGAGGCGATCGCCAAGGCCCGCGCCCCGGAACTGAGCGTGATCGCCAACTACACCGCGTTCCAGCAGATCCGTGCCATCGTGGGACGCGCCGAGTAGGCACAAGGAGGACTGCGTGGCTGGAGGACTGGGTGGCTGAGCGCCGCGGGCGGCACGCCGCCCCCAGCACGGACAGCTCGGAGAGCCAGGCCCGGATCGTCTGGGTCTACCCGGACCTGCTGAGCACCTACGGAGACCGCGGCAACCTCCTGGTGCTCCAGCGGCGGGCCCTGCTGCGCGGCATCGACGCTGAGGCCATCGAGGTCAACTCCGACCAGGCGGTGCCCAGGTCCGGTGACATCTACCTGCTGGGCGGGGGCGAGGACCTGCCGCAGATCCTGGCCGCCCGGCGGCTGAGCGCCGACGGCGGGCTGCGGGCCGCGGCGGAGCGCGGCGCGGTGGTGTTCGCGGTGTGCGCGGGCTACCAGGTCGTCGGCAGCCAGTTCGGCGGTGTGGACGGCGAGCCGGTGGCCGGGCTGGAGATCCTCGACATCACCAGCGGCCGCGGCGACCGACGCGGGGTCGGCGAGATCCTCGCCGACGTCGACCCCGAGCTGGGCGTGGACCGGCTTACCGGGTTCGAGAACCACCAGGGCGTGACCAGGATCGGCCCTGGGGCCCGCCCGCTGGCCCGGGTCACCCTGGGCGTCGGCAACGGCGACGGCACCGAGGGGGCGTACTCCGGCTCGGTGCTCGGCACCTACCTGCACGGCCCGGCCCTGGTGCGCAATCCGGGCCTGGCCGACCTGCTGCTCAGCTGGGTGGCCGGCCCGGTGTCCGCCGCTGGACCCGGCCGACGAGGAGTGGGCCCGGCTGCTGCGCGCCGAGCGGCTGGCCGCTACCGCGCCGGCCGGCGAGCAGATCCGGCTAGTACTCCTGGCTAATAGACCAGGGCCTGGGCCCCGTCGGCCAGGATCTCGGCCAGGAACGTAGTCGCCCCCGCGATCCGCACGCCGGCCAGGACGTCGTTCTCGGTGATCGCCCGGCGGGCCGCGCACTGCGTGCACACCGTCACCGTGCCCGCGCTGAGCACGGCGGCCAGCAGGTCAGCCATGGGCACCGCGTACGGCAGGCTCACGTCCGCCCCGCGGCCAGGCAGGGAGAACCACGCGGCCTCGCCGGTGAGCCACAGCGACACCGGCACCCCGCTCGCCGCGGCCGCCGCGGCCACGGTCAAGGCCTGATTGCAGCGTTCCGGGTCGTCCTTGCCTGCGGTCACCTTCACCACCAGGGACCGTCCGGCCTGGCCGCCGGGGGGCGGCGCGGGTGGTCATGTTCCGCACCCTAGCGCGCGGGGCCGGCCGCGTCGGACGTACCCGGCGGCCACCGGCCCGCGGCGGTCCGTGACGGTCCGTGGCGGCGTGTGGCGGCTCGCGCGCCCGGCGTGGCACCCGCCGCGCGGGCCCACGGCGTGCCTAGACTCCCGGCATGGGCGAGGAGGACCGGTGACCGGAATTATCAGCGGCGTGCTCCTGGTCGCCGCCTTCGTGGCCGTGGCCGCGCTGGCCGGGGTGCTCTGCGTGGCCGCCTATCGGCGGGCGGGGGCGCGTGAGTCGGGCCGCGATCAGCGCCTATCGTGACGGGATGAATCCCGAGCAGTCGGAGTACGATACCGAGTCCGTGCCGACCCACCCCAGCCTGGCCCCGCTGCGGTTCCTGATCGGCCGCTGGGAGGGCGCGGGGGTGGTGGGCTACCCCACCATCGAGAGCGCGCAGTTCGGCCAGGAGGTCTCCTTCGGCCACAACGGCAAGCCGTACCTCATCTACTCCAGCCGGACCTGGCTGCTGGACGAGGAGGGCCGGATCGGCCGCCCCCTGGCCGCGGAGTCGGGGTTCTGGCGGCCCCAGGAGGACGGCGCGCTCGAGGTCGTGCTGGCCCACGCCAGCGGCATCACCGAGATCTACCTGGGCCAGGTGACCGGAACGAAGATCGAGATGGCTACGGACGCGGTGGTGCGGACGGCCAGCGCCATGGAGGTTACCGCCGGGCGGCGGCTCTACGGGCTGATCGGCACCGACCTGGGCTGGGCGCTCGACATGGCCGCCGTGGGCCAGCCGCTCCAGGCTCACGTCTCGGCCCAGCTCAAGCGCACCGCCTAGCCAGCCCGTCGGCCACCGCGCCCGGAGCTCCGGCAACGACGTGAGTGGTCCTTTCACGGCGCTCTAGCCGCATGAGAGGGCCGTTCACGTCGTTCGCGGGCCTCCAGCAAGATCATCGGGCCAATCTGGAGGGGACTGCGATGCTCAGTGCTTGGTGCTGACGCGGCGCTAGAGGTGGTCGGCGGCTAGTGGTGCGCGTGTGATAGTCAGCTTGGGCGGGGCGGCCAGGGCGCAACGTCGTGGTTGTTGCTCTCACGTCGTATCAGCGACGTGAGAGCAACAACCACGACGTTTGGAGCCGCCAGGAGCCGGGCGGCGCCAGGTGGCTCCGCTAATTCTCGCGCGACCAGTAGGTGTCGAAGGTGTTGGCCTGGATCTGGGTCGGCCGGGAGACCACCCGGAACGGGGCGCTCCCCTCGGTCTGGATGATCCGGGTCGCGCCCCAGAACGCCGACCTGAGGCCGCTGCGCTGGCCCGACCGGTCGGTGATGGCGATGGCCGCGTAACTCACCGCGCCGTAGTCGGCCAGCGGCTTGACCACCAGGTGGCGGCCCGAGCCGCGGGTCGGGGCCGAGCTGATGATCTCGGCCGAGCTGGCCGGGCAGGTCCTCCCCGCCGGGCATCCCCTGCTGACCGAGAACCGGCCGCCGGTGGTGTTGTCGGTTAGCGACAGCTCGAACTTGTTCGTGGTCGCGTCGTAGAAGACGCTGGCGGTGACGGAGTCGCCGGCCCTGATCCGGAGCCGGGGAAAGATCTCCGGGTTCGGGTACATGTCACGCCAGGCCCGGTAGGCGCCGCGCCCGGCGCTGTCGCAGTCGGCCTGGATCCCGACCTGCTGGACGGTGACGGACTTGCCCACGAACCCGCCCAGGCCGACCCACTCGTCGGAGAACGCGCCCTTGGACAGGGCGCAGTTCAGGTAGGGCACGAAGAACGTCGCGCGCACCAGCCGGAACCTCGTTCCGCCTCGGCTGGCCGCGTAGCCGGCCGAGTTGAGGGAGTCGGCCGAGGCCTCCGCCGGCCGGACGCCCGTCCCGCCCCGGACGCCCCGTCCGGTCGCCAGCACTGGCCGGACGACCAGGCGGCGGCCCGGCCCCGGCCTGATGGCGGCCCCGGGCCTGGCCTCGTCCGCCGCGGCGGCCCGGACCACGTTCCGCTGGCCCGCGGCCGGGCCGGAGAAGGCTCCGGCGGCCAGGGCCGCGCCCAGGGCCAGCGCCGCCGCTGCGGCGGCGCCGGCGGCACGCGAGATCTTCGGCACGTTCGGGTCTCCCTCCTGCGGCGGGATCTAGGACGGGACCAGGGCGGGTAAGCCCGAGCCCGGATCAGGTTTAGCAGCACTGACCGGGCGTCCGCAGGAGAGCGGGCCGAGAAAAACCCGCCCAAAAAGATAAGAGCCCCCGGGCGTCTCCCGCGACCAGCGGCCCGAAGGCACGCTCATCGAGGGGACCGGCTGGACAAGGCCGGTCAGCCCGGGGGTCCGGTGTCTGTCGTGGATTAGCCGACCGCCGCCGTGGTGACGACGCCCAGAGCTCGATCATCTCCCGATGGCGATCCCGGGGAAAGGCCGGTTAAGCACACTCCCGCACTAGCCCGCACAGCGAGCAAGCCCAAGTGGTGTGCCCACGCAGGCGGCGGCTAGCTGACAGCCACCTCGCGAGTCCAACATCTATGCATAAAGTTTGGACCACCTCCTTTCCCGCGTTGATCAGAAAGCTACGTCACGGCGGGGCCGGGAGGCAAGCGGGATTTCGGCGGGTGTGCCGCCGACCGGATCTCACTACACTTGAGGCATGTCGCAGACGTGGGATGACACGCTGCGGGCGAGCGGGTACCGCGTGACACCCCAGCGGCAGCTGGTCCTCGAGGCCGTCACCCGGCTGGAGCACGCCACCCCCGAGGAGATCTTCACCGACGTGCGGCACACCGCGCGCGGGGTCAACGTCTCGACCGTGTACCGGACGCTGGAGCTGCTCGAGCAGATCGGGCTGGTCACGCACACCCATCTCGGGCACGGCGCGCCCCGCTACCACCTGGCCGCCGAGGCCAAGCACGTGCACCTGGTCTGCCAGCAGTGCGAGCAGGTCACCCAGGTCGAGCCAGCCGCGGTCGGCTCGCTGGTCGCCGCGCTGAACGAGCAGCTGGGCTTCGAGACCGACGTGGGCCACCTGACGGTGTTCGGCCGGTGCGCCAACTGCCGGGACCTGGACGCGCATACCCCCAAGACCACCGCATAGCCTGGGGCCATGGACAGCCCCCTTCTGGCCGAGCCTGGCGCCATCCCCGCGCAGGGAGCCGACGCCGGGGTGGCCGCGCATTACACCGACCCCCTGGCCGAGCAGCGCGGGATCGCGGCCTCCTGGGGCGTGGTGGACGCCTCGCACCGGGATGTGATCAGGATCACCGGCCCGGACCGGTTGTCCTGGCTGCACAGCCTGACCACCCAGCACGTCGAGCAGCTCGCCCCCGGCGACAGCGCCGAGGCGCTGATCCTGAACCCGCAGGGTCACGTGGAGCACTTCCTGAGCCTGGCCGACGACGGCGAGGCAACCTGGATCGCACGTGGAACCGGGCACCGGGCCCGCGCTGGTGGAGTTCCTCACCTCGATGCGGTTCATGCTGCGGGTCGAGCCCGAGGATGTGTCCGCCGAGTACGCGGTGCTCGCTTTGCTGGGACCGGCGGCAGACGGTGACCGGGTTGACCTGGCGGTGGCCCGGATGACCACCTCGTTTGAGATCAATGTGGTTATCCCGCGTGAGCACCTCGCGGATCAGGTCGCGAGGCTGCGCGCGGCGGGGGCCACGCTGGCCGGCAGCTGGGCCCACGAGGCGCTGCGGATCGCGGCCCGGCAGCCCCGGCTGGGGCTGGACACCGATCACCGGACGATTCCCCACGAGATGGGCTGGATCGACACGGCCGTGCACCTGAGCAAGGGCTGCTACCGCGGCCAGGAGACGGTGGCCCGGGTGCACAACCTGGGGCACCCGCCGCGGCGGCTGGTGCTGCTGCACCTGGACGGCAGCGAGGACCGGCTCCCCGTGCACGGGGACCCGGTGACGCTGGACGGGGCCGAGGTCGGATTCACCGGCTCGGCGGCCCGGCACTACGAGCTCGGGCCGATCGGGCTGGCGCTGGTCAAGCGGACGGTGCCGGTGGACGCCACGCTCCAGGCGGGCGGCGTCCCGGCCGCGCAGGAAGTGATCGTGCCCCCCGACGCGGGCGCGAACGTGCAGCTCAGCCTGCGGCGACCACGCGGTGATCTCATCGGTCGCGGCCGCTAGTAGCCTCGGCCAGGACCAAGGACGTTCCCCCGGAGGTAAACCGTAGTGCTGCGCCGAGCGCTGCTGGCCGCGTCAGCCAGCACGAGAATGCGTGAGCTGATCACCACTTTGCCGGTGACCCGCGACGTGGTGGCCAGGTTCGTCGCCGGGGACACGGCCGAGCAGGCCATCAGCGTCATCGAGCGGCTGCTCGCCGACGGCCTGCTGGCCTCGATCGACTACCTGGGCGAGGACACCACCGACCGGCAGCAGGCCACGGCGGTCACCGACGAGTACGTGCGGCTGCTGGCCCGGCTGGGCCAGTCCCAGCTGGCCGCGGGCGGCCGGGCCGAGGTGTCGGTCAAGCCGACGGCGGTCGGGCTGGGCCTGCCCGAGCACGGCGAGAAGACCGCGCTGGAGAACATCAACCGGATCGCGGTGGCGGCGCGCAACGCGGGCACCACGGTGACGCTGGACATGGAGGACCACACCCGCATCGACGCCACGCTGCGGCTGGTCGCCGAGCTGCGGGCGGACTTCCCCGACCTGGGCTGCGTGATCCAGTCCTACCTGCGGCGCAGCCCGGCCGACTGCCAGGCGCTGGCCACGACGGGATCGCGGGTCCGGCTGTGCAAGGGCGCCTACCGGGCCCCGGACGGCGTCGCGCTGTCGGCCCGGCATGACGTGGACGTCTGCTACGCCCGCTGCCTGCGGATCCTGATGGAGGGCCAGGGCTACCCGATGCTGGCCACCCACGACCCGCGGCTGATCCAGCTGACCGGGATCAAGGCGGACATGGTCGAGCGGGACAAGTCGGCCTTCGAGTACCAGATGCTGTACGGGATCCGGCCCGCCGAGCAGCGGCGGCTGGCCGCCACCGGAGCACAGGTCCGGGTCTACGTCCCCTACGGCGAGGACTGGTACGGCTACCTGATCCGGCGGCTGGCCGAGCGGCCGGAGAACCTGGCGTTCTTCCTGCGCGGCCTGGCCTCGCGACGCTGAGCCAGTTCAGTGTCGACCCACTGCGGCACTGAGCCAGGCCGGATAGTCGAGTAGGCGGGCCATTTCTGCCTTTGGGCGTTTCGGCCATTGCCGGCGGCCGGTCCGGATTGACGGTCAGCCTGCCTTTGCCGTCGTGATTTTCGTCACGCTGCCGGCCCGGGTTCCGGTGATCGCCCCGGCCGGTCCCGAGCGGCCGATGCCGGCCGCGATAGGGTCGGCCGGGTGATTGGTGTCCTGGGCGCCGGGAAGATGGGCGAGGCGCTGACTTCCGGCCTGCTGCGGGCGGGCGTCTCTCCGGACATGGTCATCGCGGCGGTCCGGCGCGAGGACCGCGCGGCCGCGCTGCGGGACGCCTACGGCATCGAGGTGCTGTCCGCGGCCGAGGCGGCCGCGCGGGCCCAGACGCTGGTCATCACGGTGAAGCCGCAGGACATGGCCGCCCTGCTGGACCAGATCGCGCCTCAGGTGTCAGCGGACAAGCTGCTCATCTCCGTGGCGGCCGGCATCCCCACGGGGTTCATCGAGCAGCGGCTGACCGGCGACGTCCCGGTGGTCCGGGTCATGTCGAACACGCCCGTGCTCGTCGACGAGGCCATGAGCGTGATCTCGCCCGGCCGGTACGCCAGGGAAGAACACCTGCGCCGGGCCGAGGAACTGCTCCAGCCGGTGGGCAAGGTCATCCGGATCCCCGAGTCCCAGCAGGACGCCGCGACCGCGCTGTCGGGCAGCGGCCCGGCCTACGTGTACTTCCTGGTCGAGGCGATGGTCGACGCGGGCATCCTGCTCGGAATGCCGCGGGCCACGGCGCTGGAAATGGTCAAGCAGGCCGTGTTCGGGGCCGCCACCATGCTGCGCGATTCCGGCGAGCACCCGGTGATCCTGCGCGAGGCGGTGACCTCGCCCGGCGGAACGACCATCAACGCCATCAGGGAACTGGAACGGCACGGAGTGCGCGCGGCGTTCCTGGCCGCCATTGAGGCGGCCAGGGACCGCGGCCGGGAACTCGGCGGTGGCTAGCTCGATGGTTGACGGAAGCGCTTTCCGGGCCGGGCTTTGCGTGGTCGGCTCGCCGGTTACGGCATTCTGGCCGTTGCGCCACAGTTCGCTTATGGAGTGGCACGCCAATCGGTGTCTTCCGAATTGAGCATGCTCGTGAGGGTTGCCCTTTTCAAAACAGGACTTACGCTGGAGGCGGGCGTGACTGGTGCGCTGAAACCTCGCTAGGCGCGCCTAACGGCCAGGAGAGGGCAATCGATGGCAGCAGAAGTGACTCCGCTCAGTGACGTCAGGTTCCTGACCGTGGCCGAAGTGGCCACGATCATGCGCGTGTCCAAGATGACTGTTTACCGTCTCGTTCATTCTGGTGAGCTGGAGGCCATCCGGGTGGGCCGTTCATTCCGCGTGCCCGAGCAGGCCGTCAACCAGTATCTCAGGGATGCGTTCGTCGGCACGGAGTGACCGCCCTGCTGCTCGGGGGAGCCGAACCGGGGGTTTTCCTGCGGGCTGACCGGGGTTGTTGAGCACCGCGATGCGGTGTGCGCCCTGGCGCGGCGGTACTCTGTGGCGTTGGCGTGTGCCCTGAGGCCCGGCACGACGGGCGCGGGAGCAGGCATGCCCGTCAGCCAGGAAACCGAGCGAGGGTGATCTAGTGGGCTCTGTCATCAAGAAGCGTCGCAAGCGCATGGCCAAGAAGAAGCACCGCAAGCTGCTGCGCAAGACGCGAGTTCAGCGCAGGAACAAGAAGTAGCACTACCGCCGATACCGGCGAGACACGCCGATACCGCAGAGCCTGCGGGAGGGCCGTGAGCGACAGGGCCGTCAGCGACGGGGCCATGAGCGACGGGGCCGGGAGCAACAGCGGACCGCCCGGTCCTGAGTCCTGGCGGCGCCGGCTGGCGGACCTGGCCGACTTCGCGCGCCAGCGGCTCGCGGGCGACTACGAGGTCGACGAGTTCGGGTTTGACCCGGCGCTCAACGCGGCCGTCTTCATGCCCGCGGCCCTCTCCCTGTACCGCAACTGGTTCCGGGTCCGGATGCGCGGCCTGGCGAACCTGCCCGACCACGGCGCCGCCCTGGTGGTCGCCAACCACTCGGGCGTGCTGCCCCTGGACGCGATCATGCTCCAGGCGGGCGTGTTCGCCGATCACCCCGCGCACCGCAACCTGCGGCTGCTCAGCGCCGACCTGGTCTACGAGCTGCCTGGGCTGGCCGGCCTGGCCCGCCGCAGCGGTCACACCAGAGCCGCCCCGGCCTGCGCGGACCGGCTGCTGGCGGCCGGCGAGCTGGTCGGCGTGTTCCCCGAGGGCTTCAAGGGCATCGGCAAGCCGTTCCGCGAGCGGTACCAGCTGCAGCGGTTCGGCCGGGGCGGCTTCGCCCGCACTGCGATCGGCGCGCAGGTGCCGATGGTGCCGTGCGCGATCGTCGGCGCGGAGGAGATCTACCCGATGATCGGCAACGCGAGCCGGGCCGCCCGGCTGCTGCGGCTGCCCTACTTCCCGATCACCCCGCTGTTCCCCTGGCTGGGACCGATCGGGGCCGTGCCGCTGCCGTCCAACTGGATCATTGAGTTCTGCCCGCCGGTGCCGACGTCCGGCTACCCGGCCGCGGGCGCGGATGACGAGGGGGCGGTCAGCACGCTGGCCGACCAGGTCCGGGACACAATTCAAGACAAGATTATTGAACTAGTGGCTGAGCGGGGGCCGGCGTTCGGCTAATCCCGGTGTCGCGTGGCAGGCGCTGCGCGGGGGTCGGACCCGGCCCGCGACGGCTGGGCCCGCGGTGGCCAGGCCGGGCGGTGTGGGCAGGGTCGTGTCAGCTAGCCCGAACGGCGCTTGCGCAGGGCCAATCCCGCGGCCAGGCCACCCGCCAGCGCCCCCATGCCCGCCGCCACCGGCAGCGCGACCAGCGTGGCCCGGCGCCCGGAGCGGAAGTCGTGCATCGGCCAGCCCCGCTCCCTGGCTGCGGCCCGCAGCTCGGGGTCCGGGTTCACCGCGCTGGGGTGGCCGACCAGGCTCAGCATCGGCAGGTCGTTGGCCGAGTCGCTGTAGGCGCTGGACCGGGCCAGATCCAGGCCCTCCCGCTCGGCCAGGGCCTGGATGGCCGCCGCCTTGGCCTCGCCGTGCAGCAGCCCGCCGACCAGGCGCCCGGTGTAGACCCCGTCCACCGACTCGGCCACCGTGCCCAGCGCCCCCGTCAGGCCCAGGCGGCGGGCCAGGATGTTGGCCAGCTCCACCGGCGTCGCGGTGACCAGCCAGACCCGCTGGCCCGCGTCCAGGTGCTGCTGGACGAGCTGCCGGGCCCCGGCCCAGATCCGGTCGGCCATGGTGTCGTCGTAGATCTCCTCGCCCAGCCGGACGATGTCCTCCACCCGGTGACCGGCCACGAAGGCCAGCGCGGCCTGCCGGGCCGCGTCGATGTGGTCGGAATTCTCCGCGCCGCGCAGCCGGAACGCGAGCTGGCCCCAGACCATGGCCGCCATGTCGCGTGGCCCGAACATCTTGCGCGCCGCCAGCCCGCGGGCGAAGTGGTAGATGGAGGCGCCCCGCATGAGGGTGTTGTCCACGTCGAAGAACGCCGCGGCGGCCGCGTCGGGCACCGGCGGCGGGGCGGCGACGTCGGCCGCGGCCGCCGAGGCCGCTCCGGCCCTGGCGGCCCAGTTCCGGCCGGGGACGATGCGCCCGTGCATCCCTTTCATATCTGCCCAGACTACCGGCGCGGACCTGGCCGATCCGTGCGGTAACGGCCCGGCGCGGCGCCCGGTCCTGGCAGTAGCGGTAGGCTGGCGTGGCGCCGCCGGGGTCTCCGGGCGCGGGCTGGGCGGAGCCGGGTGCCGGCCCAGGTCGCGGGTATGCTCGACATCATCCGCCCGCGTCGTGCACCATAGGCAGCAATGTCTATCTCCCTGATCGTGTCTGGCATCGGAGCCGTCGCGGCAGCGGTCGGCGTAGGCCTGCTGCTGGCGCGGTCGCTGCGTGCCCCGCGGGCCGACCTCATCGCCTGGGTCGTAGCTCTGCTCGGCCTGCTGATCTCGCTGGCCGCCCAGGCCATCGGTCACCTGATGGGCTTCAGCGGCATCACCTTCCGGCTCATGGAACTGGGCGCCCAGCTCGTCGCCCCGCTGGCGCTGCTGATGGGCCTGGCTGAGCTGCTGGGCACGACCCCGATCGCCAGGTTCCTGTCCCGCCTGTACCTCCCGGCCCTGGGCCTCATCGCCCTGGTGATCCTGGGCACGGACCCGCTGACCGGGTCTTTCAGCAAGGCCTGGCCGTCTCCCTCGACCCACTACCAGATCATCCCGAACAAGCTGCTGGAGTGGGGCATCGGCCCGGTGAGCCTGGTCATGGCGCTGGTCTTCCTGGGCCTGGCCATGGTCAGGGCCCGCAACTCGCGGCAGTGGGAGGGCGTGATCCTGGCCGCCGCCTCGGCCATTGGTGCGGTGGTCGTGCTGGACATCGCGATCCTCACCCCCGAGCTGAGCAAGTACGGTGGCGTGTCCCTGCCGATGTCCTCGGTGTTCGCGCCGCTGTGCCTCATCGCGGCGGCCCTGACCTGGTACGCGGGGGTGTCGGTCGAGCGGGTGCCGCTCGGCGCGCTGCGCGACGGCGTGGCCGCGGCCCGTCATCCGGGCTACGACGGCCCGGACGACCGGGACTCGGGCCACGCCGGGCGGCGGGGTGACCTGCGCCACGACGACCTGGATGACGACGGGTGGGACCGCGACGCGGAGTGGCGCGGACCCGACCAGACCGGTGACTTCGACGCCTATGACGATGGCAGCCAGGGCGTCTACCGCGGCGGCGGGCTGTACCGCGACGAGCCGCCCAGGGCCAGGGCGGCGGCCGTCGTGGGCGAGGACACCGGCTACGGCTACCAGGACGAGGATTACCACGGCAACGGCGCGGGCGATTACGACAGCCGGGAGATGGACGCGCAGTTCGCGCCGGACGGCTACGACACCGGCAGCCTGAACGCGGCCGCGGCCGCGCTGGCCGACGGCCGGAGACCGGTCGCGGGCCCCGGCGCCGGGCCGGGCCGGGCCGCGGCGGCGGGCCCCGACGGCGGCCCGGGCGGCGCCGGCCCGCAGGCCAGCCGGGAAGAGCTATTCGGTCAGATCGCCATCTACACGCTGATGGAGGAGCGCACCAAAGACTTCGACCGGCTGGCCGAGCGGGTCGTGGAGCAGGTCCGGGCCGACGAGCCGGACACCCTGGTCTTCATCGTGCACGCAGTGCCCTCCGCGCCGATGCAGCGCATCCTGTACGAGGTCTACCGGGACCGGGCGGCCTTCGACTGGCACCGGCGGCAGCCCTACATCGCGAAGTTCGAGGCCGACCGGCGGCCGTACGTGCTGGCCACCAACGTGATCGAGCTGGGCCTCCAGCAGGCCAAGGTCTCGCCGTTCCCGTCCATCGCCGACCTGTTCGGCGAGCCCGGCTACGACACCTCCGGGTTCGAGCGCCCCGACTACACCCGCGAGTACGGCAGCTCCAGCGGCGCCGCGCCGTGACCGAGCACCAGATCACGCTGCTGAGCCGGCCCGGCTGCCACCTGTGTGAGGAGGCCCGCGCGGTCATCGAGCGGGTGGCGGCCGACCTGGGCGTGGCCTGGTCGGAGCGGGACATCACCCAGTCCCCGGAGGATCTCGAGACGTACTGGGAGATGATCCCCGTCACCCTCGTCGACGGCGTGCAGCACGACTACTGGCGGGTCAGCGAGGACCGGCTACGGGCCGCCCTGTGCGATCAGAGCGCCGGGTAACGCGAAACCTGCGCCCAGGTCATGAGCCGGTAAAGGGCTGACCGGTGGCCGGCCGGACAAGCTGCCCGACTTTGTGCAAACGTTCACAAGGGCGTACCGTGAATTTCAGGAAGCGCGTGCGAGCAGGTCCGAGAGCCTGCGCGGACGTGGCGTCGATCTCCACGGGAGTGCAGGCGCATGTCACGCCGGTCAACGTCAGCTCCGCCCAACGAGGCGCGGGGCACTGAGGCTCAGGCCAACGCAGCTCAGGCCACTGCAGCTGAGGCCACCGCAGCTCAGGGCACCGCAGCTCAGGCCAGCACAGAGCAGGCCAGCACAGCTCAGGCCAGCACAGCTCAGGCCAATGGAACGAGAGCCGCCCCCCGATCCGGCGGGTCGCGGGCCAGCGGATCACGGGCCAGCGGATCACGGGCCAACGGGTCACGGGCCAGCGGAGCCCGAGGCGGCCATCACGGCATCCCGGAAGCCACCGTTGCCCGGCTCCCCATCTACCTGCGCGCGCTGTACGCCCTGGCCGACCGGGGCATCGCGACCGTGTCCAGCGAGGAGCTGGCCGCCGCCGCCGGGGTCAACTCGGCCAAGCTGCGCAAGGACCTATCGCACCTGGGCTCCTACGGCACCCGCGGGGTCGGCTACGACGTCGAGTACCTCGTCTACCAGGTGTCCAGGGAGCTGGGCCTGACCCAGGACTGGCCGGTCGTCATCGTCGGCGCCGGCAACCTCGGCCGGGCGCTGGCCAACTACGGGGGCTTCGCCTCCCGCGGGTTCCGCATCGCGGCGCTGCTGGACTGCGACCCGGCCGTCGTCGGCACGACGATCGCCCGGCACACGGTGCGCAGCGCGGCCGACATCGAGGACGTGGTGGCCACCCACGCCGTGTCCATCGGGGTCATCGCGACCCCGGCCGCCGCCGCCCAGGACGTCTGCGACCGGCTGCTGGCGGCGGGCGTGACCAGCATCCTCAACTTCGCGCCCGTCGTGCTGAACGTGCCTTCCGGCGTCGATGTGCGTAAGGTCGACCTGTCGATCGAGTTGCAGATCCTCGCCTTCCACGCGCAGCGTCGCGCGATAGTCGGCATGACGCAGGAGCGGGAGTGGCAGGAACGCCGGGCCCGGCGCGAGGGTGATCGTGAGCCGGATGCGAGCGCGGCGCTGGCTCTCGGCGGTGAGAGCGGTGTGGAAGCCCAGGCGGTAGGTACATGAGCATTCTGGTCGTCGGACTGAGCCACAAGAGCGCGCCGATGGCGACGCTCGAGCGGGCCGTGCTGACCAGCGATGCACGGATCAAGCTGCTGCGTGACGTGCTGCACGCCGAGGACGTGGCCGGTTCCATGGTCGTGAGCACCTGCAACCGGGTGGAGATCTACGCCGAGGTGGGCAAGTTTCACAGCGCTGTCGCGGCTGTCTGCGAGCTGCTGGCCCGGCACTCCGGGGTGCCGCTCGGCGAGCTGACCCCGCACCTGTACGTGCACTACGAGGACCGCGCCGTGCAGCACCTGCTCGCGGTGACCTGCGGCCTGGACTCGATGGTGATCGGCGAGAGCCAGATCCTCGGCCAGGTCCGGCAGGCCCTCACCGCGGCCAGGGAGCAGGGCACGGTCAACCGGGCCCTGTCCGAGGTCGGCGCCCTGGCCCTGCGCACCGGCAAGCGCGCCCACGCCGAGACCGGCATCGACCGGGCTGGGGCCAGCCTGGTCAACGTCGGCCTGGCCGCCGCCGCGGCCGAGCTGGGCGGGCTATCGGCGACGGCCGAGGAGGAACTGGCCGGGCGCTCGGTGCTGGTGGTCGGGGCCGGCTCGATGAGCTCGCTGGCCGTGGCGGCCGCCGAGCGCGCCGGGGCCGCCGCCATCACGGTGGCCAACCGGACCCGCGCCCACGCCCGGCGGCTGGCCGGTACGGTATCCGGCCGCGCGGCCGACCTGACCGACCTGACGTCCCTGATGGCCGAGGCCGACCTGGTCATCTCCTGCACCGGCGCGCCGGCCGCCGTGATCACCGCGGACATGGTGCGCGCGGCGGTCGCCCGGCGGGACCGCCCCGGTGCCGGGCTGATCCTGCTCGACCTGGCCCTGCCCAGGGACATCGAGCCCGCCGCGGCCCGGCTGCCCGGCGTGGCCGTGGTCGACCTGGAGGCGCTGGCCGCGGGCGCGGGCGGTGAGCAGGCCCAGGTCCGCGACGCCGACATCGCCGCCGTGCGGGCCATCCTGGCCGAGGAGTTCGCCGCCTACCTGACCGCGGGCCGCGCCGCTACGGTGGCCCCCACCGTGGTCGCGCTGCGGGCCAAGGCCGCCAGCGTGGTGGACGCCGAGCTGGCCCGGCTGGCCGGGCGGCTCGACCACCTGGGCCCCCAGGCCTGGCAGGAGATTGACCGCTCGATGCGGCGGATCACCGATAAGCTGCTGCATGCCCCGACAGTCCGGGTGAAGGAGCTGGCCGGCGCGCCCGGGGCCGACTCCTACGAAGCCGCGCTGCGGGTGCTGTTTGACCTGGATCCCGAGGCGGTGCAGGCGGTGGCCCGCGCGGACGCGGGTCTCGCGGGGCTCGACCCGGCCGGACCCGCCGGGGCGCCCGACTCCGGCCCGGCGGCCGCGCCAGGGACCAGCCACCCCGCCCCTAGCCCATCGCAGGAAGGCAGGCCGTGAGCGCGCTGCGCCTAGGCACCCGGAAGAGCCCGATGGCCATCGCCCAGTCGATGCAGGTGGCCCGGGCCATTACCGCGACGTCCGGCCGCGAGGTCGAGCTGGTCGGCATGTCCACCTACGGCGACGCCAGCGCGGCTCAGCTCGCGCAGATCGGCGGCACCGGGGTGTTCGTCAGCGGCCTGCGGGCCAGCCTCCTGGCCGGCGAGGTCGACCTGGCCGTGCACTCGCTCAAGGACCTGCCGACCGAGCCGGCCGAGCGGGCATCACGCTGGTTGCGGTGCCGCCGCGGGATGACCCGCGCGACGCGCTGGCCGCCCGCGACGGGGCCAAGCTGGCCGATCTGCCGCTGGCCGCGCGCATCGGCACCGGCTCGCCGCGCCGCGCCGCCCAGCTGCTCATGCTGCGCCCCGACCTGGTCCCGGTGCCAGTCCGCGGCAACGCGGGCACCCGGTTGTCCAAAGTGGGCTCGGGCGACCTGGACGCGGTGGTGCTGGCCTACGCCGGCCTGGTCCGCATCGACCGGGTGGACGCGGTGACCCAGATCTTCGAGGCCGAGGAGATGCTCCCCGCCCCCGGCCAGGGCGCGCTGGCGGTTGAGGTCCGGGCCGACCGGGAAGACCTGGCTTCGCTGCTGGCGCGCGTGGACGACCCGGTCAGCCGGGCGGCCACCACGGCAGAACGCAGCCTGCTTGCGGCGTTGCAGGCAGGCTGTCTGGCCCCGGTAGGCGCGTATGCTGCCGGGACGGATGTTGTGCGGCTGCACGCCATCGTCGTGGCCGCCGACGGGGGAACAGCGCTGCGCGGGAGCACCGAGGGCCCCGCGGACCAGGCCGAGGGCCTGGGCCGCGAGCTGGCCGCTGACCTGCTGCGCCGCGGCGCGGGACGGTATACAGCCGTGTCCGCCGGACACACCAGCCACGTGTCCGGCGGACACATCAGCAACGGGGACGATAACTCATGAACCCCACACCCGCGACGGGCTCGTCCGGCCGCCCGGCCGGCGAGAGGACAGCTGGCGAGAAGACTGGCGGCAAGACAGTGGACAAAGCCGACCGGGAGATGACGGACAAGGACCGGACGGACGGCGCCGCGGCCAAGGCGGCCGGCGGCGCCGACAGTGATCACAAGGACAGTGATCACAAGGACAAGGCGGGCGGCAAGGCCGCGACCGCGAAGGCGAGCCCGGCCAAGGCGAAGGGCTCGCCCGGCCTGGTGGCGCTGGTCGGCACCGGCCCGGGGACCGAGGACCTGCTGACCGTGCGCGCGGCCGCGCTGCTCGGCCAGGCCGACCTGGTGGTGGCCGAGCCCGCCGAGAGCGAGCGGCTGGCCCATCTGATGCGGCCGGACGTCACTGTGGTGGACGCCGCCGAGCTGCACGAAGACCAGAAGTTGCTGGTCAAGGCGGCCCGGGCCGGCCAGCTCGTGGTCCGGCTGTTCAACGGCGACCCGTTCCTGTTCTCCGCGGCGGCGACCGAGGCCGCGGCGCTGGCCAAGGCCAAGGTGGCCTTCGAGGTGGTGCCGGGCGTGCCCAACGCGACCGCCGTGGCTGCCTATGCCGGCATCCCGCTCACCTCCGACGCCAGCCGCGACGTGCGCGTGATCAACGCCAGCGAGGTCAGCAGCATCACCGCGGGCCACGGCACGCTGGTCATCCTGGGCGCCGAGGGCGGCCCGGTGGACCTGGGCAAGATGCTCATCGCGGCCGGCTACCCGGACAGCACCCGGATGACCATCACCTGGAACGGCGCCACCACCGATCAGCTCACGGTGGTGGTCTCGCTGGGCTCGGTGTCGGCCGACCTCAAGGCGGCCGGCGTCAGCCCGCTGACCTCCAGCGGTCCCGCGGTGGCGGTCATCGGCGACGGTGTGGCCGCGCAGCGCACCCTGTCCTGGTTCGAGACCAAGCCGCTGTTCGGCTGGCGGGTGCTCGTGCCGCGGACCAAGGAGCAGGCCGAGGGCGTGTCGGATCTGCTGCGCGCCCGCGGCGCCGTGCCCGAGCAGGTGCCCACCATCGCCGTCGAGCCGCCGCGCACCCCGCAGCAGATGGAGCGGGCGGTCAAGGGCCTGGTCACCGGCCGGTACCAGTGGATCGCGTTCACCTCGGTCAACGCCGTCCGCGCCATCCGGGAGAAGTTCGAGGAGTACGGCCTGGACGCCCGGGCGTTCGCCGGGGTGAAGGTGGCCGCGGTCGGCGAGCAGACCGGCCAGGCGCTGCGCGAGTTCGGCATCATGCCCGACCTGGTGCCCGCCGGCGAGCAGTCCGCCGAGGGCCTGGCCGACGAGTGGCCCGCCTACGACGACGTGCTGGACCCGATCAACCGGGTGCTGCTGCCCCGGGCCGACATCGCGACCGAGGCCCTGGTCGCCCGGCTCACCGAGCTGGGCTGGGAGGCCGAGGACGTCACCGCCTACCGGACGGTGCGCGCCGCGCCGCCGCCGGCCCCGGTGCGCGAGGCCATCAAGGGCGGCGGCTTCGACGCCGTGCTGTTCACCTCGTCCTCCACGGTTCGCAACCTGATCGGCATCGCCGGCAAGCCGCACACCGTGACCGTGATCGCGGTCATCGGCCCGCAGACGGCCAAGACGGCCGCCGAGTTCGGCCTCCGGGTCGACGTCCAGGCCCCCACGCCGTCCGTGACCGCCCTGGTCGAGGCCCTGGCCGAGCACGGGGCCGGCATCCGCGACGCGGCCACGGCGGCCGGCGAGCCGGTGCGCAAGCCCAGCGAGCGCCGTCGCGGCGCCCGCCGCCGTCTCAGGTAGGAGCATCATGAGCGCGACGTTTCCCGTGGCCCGGCCGCGCCGGCTGCGCCGTACCGCAGCGCTGCGGCGGCTGGTCAGCAACGTGAACGTGCGCCCGGGCGACCTGATCCTGCCCCTGTTCGTCAAGGAGGGCATCGCCGAGCCGCAGCCGGTGTCATCCATGCCCGGCGTCGTCCAGCACACCAGGGACAGCCTGCGCAAGGCCGCCGTCGAGGCGGTTGATGCCGGAGTGGGCGGCCTGATCCTGTTCGGGATCCCGGCCGTGAAGGACGCACGCGGCTCGGCCGCCGACGACTCGGCCGGCATCGTCCAGCTCGCCCTGGCTGACCTGGCGGCCGAGGTCGGCGCCGACACCGTGCTGCTGGCCGACCTGTGCCTGGACGAGTACACCGACCACGGCCACTGCGGGCTGCTGACGCCGGCCGGCGAGGTGGACAACGACGCCACGCTGGAGCGCTACGCCTCCATCGCCGTGGCCCAGGCCCGTGCGGGCGTGCAGGTCGTCGCGCCCAGCGGCATGATGGACGGCCAGGTGGCCGCGATCCGGGCCGCCCTGGACGAGGCCGGCTACCCCGACGTCGCCATCTGCGGCTATTCGGTCAAGTACGCCTCGGCCTTTTACGGGCCGTTCCGCGAGGCCGCCGAGTGCGCGCCCCAGTTCGGTGACCGGGCGTCCTACCAGCAGGATCCGGCCAGCCGCCGCGAGGCCCTGCGCGAGGTGGCGCTGGACGTCGCCGAGGGCGCCGACATCGTCATGGTCAAGCCCGCGCTGTCCTACCTCGACATCATCAGCCAGGTCGCCGCGAGCGTGGACCTGCCGGTGGCGGCCTACCAGGTCAGCGGCGAGTACTCGATGATCGAGGCGGCCGCGGCCCAGGGCTGGATCGACCGCGACCGGGTCATCGACGAGACGCTTACCGCCATCCGGCGCGCGGGCGCGGACATCATCCTGACCTACTGGGCCGCCGAGGTCGCCCGCCGCCTGCGCTGAGGGGCCAGCCGGGGTTGCTGCTGTTTGAGGTGACGCGCCAGGGGCAGTGAAGGCACTCAACCAACAGCAGGAGGTTCCCATGTCATCCGGAACCATTGTGGCGGTCGTCGTGGTGGTCATTATCGTGATCGCGCTGCTCGCGTTCGCGCCGGCCGCGCTGCGGCGGCGTCGGCTCCAGCAGCGCTTCGGTCCCGAGTATGACCGGGCCGTAGCGGATGCCGGACAGCCGGCGCGAGGCCGAGGCCGAGCTCGCCGAGCGCGAGAAGCGGGTCAAGGGCCTCGACATCCGGCCGCTGGACGCGGCCACGCTGAACCGCTACGCCCTCCAGTGGAATGTCATCCAGGAGCAGTTCGTCGACGCTCCCGCCAACTCCGTCACCAGCGCGCAGAGCCTGATCACGGCCGTGATGAACGACCGGGGCTATCCGACCGAGGACTCCGGCCAGATCATGGCCGACCTGTCCGTGGACTACGCCAGGACCATCGAGGAGTTCCGGACGGCGCAGGAGCTCAGCGGCCGCGCGGCCGATGGCTCGGCGACGACGGAAGACCTGCGGCAGGCCATGGTGCATTACCGCTCGCTGTTCCGGGAGCTGCTCGGCGAGCCGGCCCAGCCGGGCGACGCCGCGACAGCTGAGGCGGCGACAGCAGAGGCCGCCAACGGGTCGGTCACCCGCGGGATGACGCCGCCCGACGGCACGCCCGTTCCCCCGACCGGCACCGAGCCGGTATCGGCCTATCCGGCCGAGACGCGGGATGCCGCGGCGGCCGGTAACACCAGCGCGGCGGACATCGCCGCCGAGGACGCCAGCGTCAGCGATCCGGCTGCCGACGGCGTCACCATCAACGGCGCCGGCGCGCCGAGCCCGGCCAGCGCGGCGCGGCTGCCGCAGGAGAGGTGAGCCCGATGACGTCAGCGAGCGACCGGACCGACGACCGCATCATCGTGTCGTCGGCTGAAGACGACGAGGACGTCGCCGACGCCCGGGTCATTCACGGCAGCATCGTCCACGACGATGAGCAGGACGTGGCCGGGCCGGACGACGAGCGCGCCGGATACGAACCGCTCCACGCCGGCCAGACCGGGGACGACGAGACCGGGGACGAGGCCGGAGACGAGCCGCCGTGGCGGATGCGATCCGGGGATGAGCAGACGTCGGAGGAGTCCGTGCCGGGCGCCGAGCCGCGCCGGGCCTGGATACCCGAAGCGCCGGCTCCTGGCGCGGGCGGACTCGGCCAGCCCATCGCGGCCCGCTCCGTGCCGGCCCAGCGGGCGCCCTTCGAGGCCGACCCGGCCGACCCGGACGAGCCCGACGCGGACGAGTCGTCAGCCGAGTTGCCCGAGCCCGGCGAGTCAGTGCCTGGCCAGCCTGTACTCGGCCAGACCACGGCCAGTCAGTCAGTGCTCGGCCAGCCCGCGGCCGACTCGACCGACCCGGCCGACCTGGATGAGCCAGACCTGGATGAGCCTGACCTGGATGAGCCTGACCTGGATGAGCTTGAGCCCATCGAGCCGGTGAGCAGCCAGCCAGTGAGCAGCCAGTCGGCCGGTACCGGCCCCGCTGCGGGCCTGACCCAGCCGGGCCAGCCCGCGTCCGACAGCCCGTGGCCGGGGATTCAGTCCATGTTCGTCGACGACCCCCGGCGGGCCGTCGAGCAGGCTGCCCGGGTCACCAGCACCGCGCTGGCCGACCTCATCACCGCCGCCAAGGAGGTTGAGCGGACCCTCGGCAAGGACTGGAAGCCAGACCGCACCGGCACCGAGGAACTGCGGGTCGCGCTGCGTGGTTACCGGGATCTGGGCGCCCGCATTGCCACCCTGACCAGGGAATTCCAGCGGAATTAGCCCGCTCGCGGGGCGGACGGACACGATCACGCAACCGTATCCGTTTCGCATCGCACCGGTGTTAGACGTGGGGCCGGCCGCGCGACGGTCCGCTGACCCGGCATTATCGATGCTGTGGGGTCACGCTAACTCCGGAGTGGAAGTGAGCTAATTGGTTCAGTCGGTGCTGCGCTCCCGGCGGCGTAGGGCCGGGGAGCGGACAGCGCTGGCAGCGCTGCGGTACGCGGCGCTGGGCTGGCCGGTGTGCACGGGCACGTATCCGCCGCCGCGCGGGCACCGGTCAGCCGGGACGCAGCGGGCCTGCTCCTGCGATCGCATCGGCTGCCCGGCCCCGGCGTCGCACCCGATATCGCCGGCCTGGCAGATGCAGGCCACGACCGACCCGGCTGAGGTCACGGCGGCCTGGCAGGCGGTACCGGAGGCGAACGTCATCCTGGTCACCGGCCGGGTATTCGACGTGCTCGACGTGCCGGCGCCGGTCGGAACGGCGGCCCTGGCCCGCATGGAAGCGGCCGGCATCAGGCCCGGTCCCGTGGCGATCAGCGCCGGGAACCGGGCCCTTTTCTTTGTCGTGACCAGGGGCGCGCCGGCCGACGAGGACGAGTGGTGGTCGTGCCACCTGGACTCCGAGCCCGAGATCCTGGCCGACGTGGCCGGGCTGGCCTGGCACTGCCGCGACAGCTACGTTGTCGCTCCGCCGTCCCGGTTCGCCGACGGCCAGACCGCGCGCTGGGTGCGTGACCCGGCCGGCCAGCCCGCTGCCGGACGGCGTGCGGCTGCTTGAGGTACTCGCTGACGTCTGTGAGGAGCTCGGCTTATGAACAACGACGGCCACGGCGACGCGGCCCGGCCCGGCTCGGCGCGTCTGTTCGACCGTGCCCGCGAGGTGGTGCCCGGGCGGGGTGAACTCGCCCGTGCGGGCGTTCGGCGCGGTGGGCGGCAACCCGGTGTTCATGGCCTCGGGCCGCGGCCCGTACCTGACCGACGTGGACGGCCGCCGCTACGTGGACCTGGTCTGCTCCTGGGGCCCGATGATCCTCGGTCACGCCAGCCCGCCGGTGGTCGAGGCGGTGCGGGACGCGGCCCTGCGCGGGACCTCGTTCGGCACCGCCACCGAGAGCGAGGTGCGCTGGCCGAGGAACTGGTCAGCCGGGCGCCCGGTCGACCAGGTCCGCCTGGTCAGCTCCGGCACCGAGGCCACCATGTCGGCGCTGCGGCTGGCCAGGGGCTTCACCGGCCGCCAGCTGGTGGTCAAGTTCGCCGGCTGCTACCACGGGCACGTGGACGCGCTGCTGGCCGCGGCCGGCTCGGGCGTGGCCACCTTCGCGCTGCCCGACTCGCCCGGCGTCACCGGCGCGTCGGCGGCCGACACGCTGGTGCTGCCCTACAACGACGCCGACGCGGTGCGGCAGTCTTCGCGGCTCGCGGCGACGAGATCGCCTGCGTGATCACCGAGGCGTGCCCGGCCAACATGGGCATCGTCCCGCCCGCCGACGGCTTCAACGAGCTGCTGGCCGCGCAGTGCCGTGAGCACGGCGCGCTGCTGATCATGGACGAGGTGCTGACCGGCTTCCGGGTCACCCGGTCGGGCTGGTTCGGGCGCGACGGCGTGGCGCGGCGACCTGACGACGTTCGGCAAGGTGATGGGCGGCGGGCTCCCCGCCGCGGCGTTCGGCGGCCGGGCCGACGATCATGGCGCGGCTCGCGCCGGCCGGGCCCGGTCTACCAGGCCGGCACGCTGTCCGGGAACCCGCTGGCCACCGCGGCCGGGCTGGCCACGCTGCGGCAGTGCACCTCCGAGGTCTACGAGCGCGTGGATCTGGCCGCCGCCTCGGTCGCGAAGCTGGCCGCCGACGCCCTGGCCGCCGCCGGCGTCCCGTTCCGGCGTCAGGAAGCGGGCAGCCTGTTCTCGTTCTTCCTGGGCGTAGACGGCCCGGTGCCCGACTTCGCCGCGGCCCGCCGCCAGTCCGGGCCCGCCTACGCCGCCTTCTTCCACGCCATGCTGGACGCCGGCGTCTACCTGCCGCCGTCGCCGTTCGAGGCCTGGTTCCTGTCCGGCGGCGCACGACGACCAGGCCATCTCGACCGATCGCCGAGGCGCTGCCCGCGGCCGCCCGGGCCGCCGCGGGCGCGCTCGGCGCCTGACCGGCGGGCTCAGCCCGCGGCCGCGGCGGCGGACTTCTTGGGCTTGGTCACCGAGCCCGGCGGCGGGATCGTGCCCGGGCCCGTGATCTGGCAGGTCAGCGTCTTCGGGTCGGTGTCGAACAGCGGCTTGGCCAGCGTCGGCGGGGTCAGGAAGGCCGGGCTGCTGCAGGTCCAGCATGTCCAGCATGTGGTTGGCGTTGGCGTCCCGGTAGGTCATCGCGGGCAGGTTCCACTTGTGCCTCGACCAGCGAGCAGATGCTGGTGTGATCGAAGATCTCGTGCGACACGTAGTCCGGCCGGCCCACGGCGAGATCACCGCGCACGGCACCCGGAACCCGTACTGCTCGAACCCGTTGTAGGCCGCTCGCCCGGCGGGAGTCGGGCGGGATGTCGTCGGGCGCCATGCGCGGCTGGCGGCGGCACGTGGTCGTAGTAGCCGCCGTGCTCGTCGTAGGTCCAGATCAGCATCGTGTTCGTCCAGGCCGGGCCGGCCATCACCGCGTTGATGACCTGGGCGGCGAACTGCCTCGCCGACGGCGATGTTCTGCGGGTCCTCCTCGGAGTTGAGTCAGTAGTTGGGCTCGACCAGCGAGAAGCCGGGCAGCGTGCCCGCTGGCCGCGTCGGTGAAGAAATGGGTCGATGGGGACGATCTTGCGTGCCGAGGTTCTCCGCGAACAGCTTCGGGTACAGCTCGGTCGGTCGGTCAGCGTTGCCCAGCGAGTAGTAGTCCTTCCAGCTGACTGCGGTGCGCGTTCAGCGCGTCGAAGATCGTCCCGTTCTTGCGGGTAGTCGAACGGGTCGGGCACGCCGTCGTTGACCATGCCCATCGAGGTCGCCGCTGATCAGGTAGCGCCGGTTGGGGAACGTCTGCCCGAGCACCGAGCAGAAGTAGCGGTCGGCGATCGGGAACTGCTCTGGCCAGCGAGTAGTAGAACGGCTGGTCGGCCCGCTCCCAGTAGCCCATGGAGACCGGGCCGCTGGCCGACTTCACGAAGCCGTCGTTCTTGCCGTTGTCGAACTGGGTATGGCTGTCGAGCCAGTTCTGGCTGGGCTTGCCGTCGAGTCTGGCAGGTCGTGGGCATCTGGAACGCGTGCTGGATGTCGCCGTTCGCGTACGGGTTGGTCGCGGTCGGCTTGCCGTCCGCGCCGAGCGTGAACCCGTCCGCGCCGGGGCGGTTCAGCATGCCGAGCTTGTTGTCGTAGGAGTGGTTCTCCATCATCAGCACCACGATGTGCTTGATCTGCGGGATCGTGTCCACGCCCGCGGCCTGGGCGGGGTAGGGCCGGAGCCCGGCTGGCGCAGGCGGGCGCGGACCCTGGCCGTCCGCCGGGCGCCCCCCGGCGCCATCTGCCAGGCGCCCGTGCCGGCCACGGCCCCGGCCAGCAGGGCCCCCTGGAGCAGGCGCCGTCGGCTGGCGGCCGGGCGGCCCGCGGAGCTGGTGCTGCTATCGGGACTGATGTTGTTACCTGGACTGATGTTGTTACCCGGATTGATGTTGTTACCCGGATTGGTGTGCTGCTCGGTCACGATGCTCTCCCCGTCGCAGGAAATGTCATCCCCTGGGGATTATTGCAACCCAATTCGCTCGCAGATGGGCCCGGAAAATGAAAGTCGGCCGGCGTGCAGTGGGCGACGCGATGGCCAGCGCCCTCCCGGTGGCCGGAGGCGACCGTCTCATCCAGATTTGTCACGGGTTGGTCGCTGCCCTAGCGACGCTGAGTTTTGCCCTGTCAGGATGAGCCTGGGGAGCCGGGCCGAGCGGCCCGGACCATACGGGAGGAGCCCGGAAATGGCTGTACGCAGCGTCATCAGCACCCTGAACACCGACGGCACTGAGGTCATGGGGCCGGGCATCCTGATGTACCACTACCCGGCTCGACATCATGAACGGCAGCCTGCTGACCGTGGAGAGCAACCACTTCTGCGTGCTCAAGTCGCGCGGCGCCATCCTCAACGTCTACGAGACCGGCCAGTACCCGGTGGAGACCCCGCAGCGGCCGCTGCTCGGCAACATCCAGCAGGCCTTCTACGGCGGCCAGTCGCCGTGGCAGTACGAGGCGCTGTTCGTCTCCCGGGCCAAGAGCGTGGTCAAGGCCCAGGGCGTGGCGCTGTCCCGCGAGCTGGCCGAGCTGGTCTACGACGTCGACTACTACGTGCACGTCGACACCAAGGAGGACGCGGTCAAGCTGGTCACCCACATGCCCTACCAGGGGCACGTGCTGACCACCGAGGCGCTGAACGCCTACGCCGGGCCGGTCGTCGAGCAGTCGATCAACCAGCTCGTCCAGGTCACCCCGCTGGAGCAGGTCAACGAGCGGATCCACGAGATCACCGAGCTGGTCCGCGGGCACCTGCAGGACTTCCTGCGCGTCTACGGCGTCACGCTCAACGACGTCAAGGTGCTGATGCGCCCGCGGGACGAGCGGATGCGCGAGCTGATCTCGCTGCGCGCGTTCGGCCTGTCCGAGATGGACGCCGTGCGCTACTACGTGGCCATGAAGATGGCCGAGCGCGGCCTGGTCTCGGCGCCGAACATGGCCGTCGGCGAGCCGTTCAACATCGGCCTGACCGGCGCCCGGCCGCCGCCGCGGGCGTGCCCAACGGGGTCGACATCCTGGGCGGCGGCGCGCACGCGGCCGGCCAGGAGCCTGATCGCCGTGGCCGAGAGCCTGGCCGACCGGATGCGCGGCCTGCTCGCCTCCGACGTCTACACCGAGAAGGGCCGGCTGCGCTCCGACGACCTGCTGGTCCGCGAGCGGGTCGGGCCCGGGCTGGGCGCGGCGGCGGCCCAGGCTGCAGAGACCTGATCAGCGCCTGGCGGACCGACCGGGTGCCGCCGTCGACCCGGGAGCAGCCGTTCCCGCCCGCCGAGGTCATGGAGCCGATCCGCCGGGCCGAGCGCCTGTGCCGGGCCATCGACGGACGTGCTCGGCCGGGTCCGCGGCCTGCCGCTGCTGAACGCGGACCGGGTCTGGGACCGGGTGCGCCGCGTCGGCCTGGACGAGCTGATGCAGTTCGACTGGACGCTGGTCGGCGAGGCCGACGCGCTGGTCACCGACCTGGCCGACGTGTTCGCCCTGGACGAGGTCGACGGGGCCGCCGTGGAGGCCCGGCTGCGCAAGATCCGTGAGGTGGTCAGCGACCGGCAGAAGTACATCGAGATCAGCTAGTCCGCTGAGCGACGCGGGCCCCCGGCCAGACTGGCCGGGGGCCAGCTCGATTTCGCTCAGCTCTCCCGGCGCACGATGGCCACGCCCTGGGGCGGCAGCTCCAGCTGGCCGCTGACCGCGGCGCCGGACAGCAGGTCCTGCCCCGCAGCGGCCAGCGGCACCGACACAGCCCTCGCCCGGTGATTGATCAGGAACTCGTAGCTCACCCCGGCCGTCCGCCGCACCACCCGCTCGACCCCGTCCGCCGGCCGGGCCTCGCTCGCGGTCCAGCGCTCGCCGAGCACCTGGCCGAGCAGCCCGCCCAGCGCGCCGGTGTCCAGCCGCGTCCCGACGTATATCGTCTGCCCGCCGCCGACCTGCTTGCTCAGCACGGCCGGGTAGCCCGCCCAGGGGCCGCCGTCGTAGCGGGCCAGCACCTCGCCGTCAGTGGCCTCGATGAGGTCCTGCCACAGTGTTCCAAACGACCGCGTTCCAAACGACCGCGAGGTTCCAGACGACCGCGAGGTTCCAGACGACAGCGAGCCCGCCGGCCGCCGCCCGTCGGCCCAGGCCACCTCGACGGTCTGGTCCGGCTGCAGGGGCGCCACATCCACCACGTCGCCGCCGATCAGCTCGCGCACCGGGCCGCCGTAGGGGCCCAGGTGGACCCGGTCGTGCTCGTCCACGATCCCGGACCAGAACGAGATCACCGCCGTGCCGCCGTTCTCAACGTACCGGCGCAGGCTCGCCCCCTCGGCCTCGGTGAGCAGGTACAGGCTCGGGACCAGCACCACCGGATACGCCGACAGGTCCTCGTCGGGAGCGGCGAAATCCGCCGTCACCCCGGCCTCGAACAGCGGCCGGTACATCCAGCGGACCTGCTCCAGCAGGCGCAGCTCGGCCGACGGCTGGCCGATCTGCTCCACGGCCCACCAGCTCGGCCAGGAGAACAGCGACCGCGCAGTCCGCCGCCACCCGGGCGGTGGTCAGCTCGCCCAGCCGCTGGAGTTCCTCGCCCAGCTCGATGACCTCCCGCCAGCCGGGCGTGGCCGTCCCGGCGTGGCCGCAGCATCGCGCTGTGGAACTTCTCCGCGCCTGCCGCCGAGGCCCGCCACTGGAAGAACAGGATCCCGGCCGCGCCCCTGGCCAGGGCCTGGTAGCTGCCCCGGCGCATCTCGCCCGGCACCTTGGCCGCGTTCACCGGCCGCCAGTTGACGCGGAACGTGCTCTGCTCCATGACCGTCCAGGGCACGTCCTTCTTCAGCGACCGGATGAGGTCGTAGTGCATCGCCGTGAGCATCGGCGAGTCCGGGGTCGGCCGGGTCCGGGTAGTTGTCGGTCGAGCACAGGTCCTGCTCCCGCGCCCAGGCGAAGTAGTCCAGCGGCTTGAAGAAGCCCATGTAGTTGGTCGTCACCGGCAGGTCGGCAGGCCACCGAGCGGAGCAGGTCCCGCTCGGCGACGTAGCTGGGCCAGGTAGGAGTCGCTGGAGAACCGGCGGTAGTCCAGGTGATGGCCGGGGTTGGGCAGCGCGGGCACCACCCGCGGCGGCAGCACCTCGTCGAAGTCGCGGTAGCGCTGGCTCCAGAACGACGCGCCCCAGGCTTCGTTCATCGCCTCGACAGTGCCGTAGCGATCGCGCAGCCAGATCCGGAACGCCACGGCCGAGACGTCGCAGAAGCACTGCGGGACGTGGCAGGCGAACTCGTTGTGCACGTGCCAGATCCGGATGGCCGGGTGATCGCCGAGCCGCCGGGCCAGCTCAGACACGATGCGCAGCGCGTGCGCCCGGTACTCGGGATGGTGCACGCAGAAGTGCTGCCGACTGCCCGGCGAGTACCGCACGCCGGAGGCGTTCACCGGCAGCACGTCGGGGTGCGCCACCGACAGCCACGGCGGCGGCGAGGCGGTGGGGGTGCCCAGGGCCACGCCCACGCCCGCGTCGTAGAGCAGGTCGAGCACCTCGGCCAGCCAGCCGAAGTCGTACTCGCCGGGCGCCGGCTCCAGGCGGGCCCAGGAGAACACCCCGACCGTGGCCAGGTTGACGCCGGCCTTGCGCATCAGCGCCGCGTCCTCGCGCCACACCGGCGGCGACCACTGCTCGGGGTTGTAGTCGCCGCCGTAGAGCACGTGCGGCGCCGGCCAGGTGCCCGGCTCCCAGGAAGAGATCATCAGCGCCTACTCTCCGGCAATCGCACCGAACGTGAGCCCGCGGGCCACGTACTTCTGCAGGAACGGGAACAGGATCAGCAACGGCAGCACCGAGATCAAGGAGCCCAGGATGACCTCGGGATAGAGCGGCTGGCTGGTGCCGGCCAGGTGCAGCTCGCTGGCCCAGGTGGCCAGGCCCACGGTGAGCGGGAAGCGGGTCGGGTCGCCCAGCAGCACCAGCGGCAGGAAGTAGTTGTTCCAGGTACCGATGAAGGCCAGCAGAAACAAGGTCGCCATGCCGGGCATCAGCACCGGGCGGGCCACCTTCCAGAAGATTTTCAGCTCGCCCGCCCCGTCGATGCGGGCGGCGTCGATCAGCGTGTCGGGCACCGCGTCCAGCGCGTAGATGGACATGAAGTAGGCGCCGAACGGATAGACCGCCAGCGGCAGGATCACGCCCTGGTAGCTGTTGTTCAGGTGCAGGTAGCTCTCCAGCATGAACAGCGGCACCACCAGGGCCGTGCTCGGCACCATGAGCGAGCCGACGACCAGGCCGAAGACCGGGCGCCGCATCCGGAACCGGTACTTGGCCAGGCTGTACCCGGTCAGCGTGGCCACCGCGGTGGCCAGCGCCGCGGTCACCGTGGCGTAGACGGCCGAGTTGATGATCCAGAACCGGAAGTCGCCCCCGCCGAAGGTGAACAGCGAGCTGGCGTTGGCGCCCAGCGACAGGTGCGCGGGCGGCAGGAACGTCGAGGTGGAGAACAGCTGGCTGGAGCTCTTGGTCGAGGCGATCAGCAGCCAGTACAGCGGGGCCAGCACGTAGGCGGCGGCCAGCGCGAGCAGGGCGGTGCCGACGGACACCTTGATCCGCCGGGCCCGGGTGGCCCGGCTGCCTCTCCTGCCCGTTCACCGGAACCTCCTGGCCGCCGCGAAGGGGTCGGCCCGGCGCCGGATGATGCTGTAGAAGGCCACGGTCGCGCCGATCGTGATCGCGGCCAGCAGCACCGACTGCGCCGCGGCCAGCGGCTCGTTGCCGAACGAGAACGCCGTGTTGTAGATGATCTGGTTCGGCGTGTAGTTGCTGCCCACGGAGGCGATGTCGTTCAGCAGGACCGGCTCGTTGAACAGCTGGAGGGTGCCGATGATGGACAGGATGACGGTGAACATCACGGTCCGGCGGATGAGCGGGAACTTGATCCGCCAGGCGATGCCCAGCTCCGAGCAGCCGTCGATGCGGGCCGCCTCGACGATCTGCCGGGGCACGTTGGTCAGGCTGGTCAGCAGGATCGTCATGTTGTACCCGGCGAACTCCCAGGTGACGATCAGCATGATCGCGTACAGCGCGAACCGGAAGCTGAGCGGGTTCAGCGGGCCGCTGGCCAGGCCGAGCAGGTGGGGGACCTTGAGCGCGCCGTCCAGGTCCGGCTCGAGCAGGAACGCCCACATGATGGCGGCGATCACGCCCGGCACGGCGTAGGGCAGGAAGTAGACCAGCGCGAAGAACTTCCGGCCCACGCAGTAGCTGCTGTCCAGGTAGAGGGCCAGCACCAGGGCCAGCCCGATCATCGCGGTGACCTGGATGACCCCGAAGTAGGCCATCCGCTGGACGCCGCCCCAGTACTGGGCGTTGGAGATCACCGCGTGGTAGTTGAGCAGGCCCGCGAATGCCCCGGTGCCGCCGGCCTTCAGGCTGAGCACCAGCGAGTAGATCAGCGGACCCACGAAGAACACCGCGAACAGCACCAGGAACGGGGCGGTCATCCCGGCCGCCGCGCGGCGCTGCGCGCGGGGCGGCCGGGCCGGCCCGGGCTGGTTCGCCTGGCGGCGTCCCCAGCCCGGCCGGCCCCCGCCCGCAGTGTTGCTGTCATAGCGTTGCCGTCATCGTCGCCTAGCCCACGACCTGGTAGCCGGCGTCCTTGGCGTAGGACAGCAGCTGCTGCTGCGCGACCTGGAGTGCCTTGGACCAGGTCTCCTTGCCGGCCGCGGCCGCCGGAAGCTGGGCGGTGATGTAGTTGTCAAACTCGGTGTCCCAGGGGCTCCACTCGAAGTTGGTCGGGACGTCCTGGGCGTTGGCCGCGAACACCGCGTTGACGTGGCCGGTGAAGTCCGGCACCGCGGCGCTGAACTCCGGCACCGAGGACCGGCTCACCGACGCCGGGAACAGCCCGCGACCGCCGCCGCTGGTCGTGGCCGGCTTCTCGTCTACCGCCAGCCCGCTGCTGGAGGTGTTGATGTAGGCGGCGAACAGCGCCGCGTCGGCGACCTGGTTGGCCGGGCAGTCCTTGGTCACGGCGTTGGTCGAGCCGCCCCAGTTGGCCTCGGCGTGCGCGCCGGCCGTCCACTGCGGCATCGCGGTCACGGTGTACGACTGCGGGTGGGCGGAGGTCAGGTACTCGTCCACCTCGTAGGTCGGCCCCCAGGCCGCCCCGATGTAGGACGCGTACATGTCGCTGGCGATGTGGTGGCCCCAGTCGGCCTCGAAGTCGTTCTCGGTCGCGACGGCCTTCTCGTCGACGAGCTTGCCCCAGTAGTTGAGCACCTTCTGCTCGACCGGGCCGTCCACGTCGATCTTCCACTTGCCGCCCGCCATCAGCTGGTACGGGCGCGCCCCGGCCTGCCAGAACAGGGCCTCCAGGTAGTCACCGTCGTTGACCGGGAAGTAGGTCAGGTACTGGGACGGGTCGGCCTTGTGCAGCGCGACCGCGTCCGAGGCGAAGGTGGCCCACGTCGTGGGCACCGCCAGGTGGTACTTCTTCAGCACGCTGGGCTGGTACATCAGGCCCATGGGGCCGATGTCCTCGGGCATCGCGTACAGGGCGCTGCCCTGGGACACCTGACGCCACACCCAGCTCGGGAAGTCGGCGGAGTACTTGGCGTCGTACTGGGCGATGTTCACCAGGTCGTGGGCCTGGGTGAACTGAGGCAGGTGGTCCAGCTCAACCTGGCTGACGCACGGCCCGTTGCCCGCGGCCAGCGCGGTGGTGAGCTTGGAGTAGAACGTCCCGCCCGAGCCGTAGGACGGCGGAGTCGGGATCTTGATCCAGGGGTACTTGGCCTCGAAGTTCTTGATCACGTCTTTGGGGTTGGCGGTCCAGGTCCACCACGTCAGCGTGACCTTCTGATGCGAGCCCGCCTGCGGGGTGCCAGCAGAGCTGCCGCCACAGGCGGCGAGGAGCAGCGTGCTGGCCGCCGCTGCGGCGACGCCGAGCCGTCTCAGTCCAGTTCTGTTCATGCTGCGGTCCTGAGTCTCTGGGGGATTCGGGCGTCGAGCGCTGTTGGGAGCGCTCACAACGTTGTGCGCCACACCGTAAGCCGTGCTCCGGCGGGCGGTCAATGCATGATTTCGGCAAACTTTTCCGTTCTGCACTGACAGCGGCCGTCGCGGCGACCGACTTGACATGACCATTGTTAATGATCATTCTGGGAGCGGTCACAGTGTGAGGCCGCCAGGGAGAGGCATTGGCCAGGGCAGAGGGGGGCCGCCCCGCTGGGAGCGGACGGCCGACGATCGAGGACGTGGCGGCGCTGGCGGGGGTGTCCCGCGGCACCGTCTCGCGGGTGCTGAACGGCGGCCGCAACGTCAGCGCGCCCGCGCTGGCCGCGGTCCGCAACGCGATCAGCAAGACCGGCTACGTGGCCAACCACCACGCCCGGAGCCTGGTCACCCAGCGATCGGGCTCGGTCGCCTTCATCCTGTCCGAGCCGCAGGAGCGGCTGTTCGAGGACCCGAACTTCGGCATCCTGCTGCGCGGCTGCACCCAGGCGCTGGCCGAGCTTGACATGACCCTGCTGCTGTCGGTGGCGGGCACCGAGGAAGACCGCATGCGGATCGCCCGGTTCGTGGCCGCCGGGCACGTCGACGGCGTGCTGCTGATCTCGACCCATTTCGGCCACCGGCTCATCGGCGACCTGGCCGACCGCGGGGTGCCCGTGGTCGCCTGCGGCGAGCCGCTCGGGCACGAGAACCGCGTGTCCTACGTCTCGGCCGACGACCGGGGCGGCGCCCGGCAGATGGTCAGCTACCTGCGGTCGGCGGGCCGCCGCCGGATCGGGACCGTGACCGGCCCGCTGGACGCGCCGGGCGGATCCCAGCGGCTGGCCGGCTACCGGGATGTCATCGGCGAGGACGCCGCCGCCGAGCTCATCGCCTACGGCGACTACACCGAGGCGGCCGGCCTGGCCGCGACCGCCGAGCTGCTGCGCCGGGTGCCCGACCTGGACGCTCTGTTCGTGGCGTCCGACCTGATGGCGCGGGGCGCCATGCGGGCGCTGAGCCGGGCCGGGCGGCGGGTGCCCCAGGAGGTGGCCGTGGGCGGGTTCGATGACTCCTCGGCCGCCGTCACCACCGACCCGCCGCTGACCACCATCCGGCAGCCATGGACCCGGCTGTCCAGCGAGATGGTCCGGCTGCTGCTGGCCAGGATCGCGGGGGAGCCGCCGTCCGGGGTGATCCTGCCGACCGAACTGGTCCGCCGGGGCTCGGCCTGACCGGTGCCATCCTGACCCCGGTGCCATCCCGGCCGCGGGCCGGTGAGCTGGGCCGGGCGGCCGGTAGGCTAGGCGCGCTATGACTGCTGATGCCACCCCGGCCGCCGGGCCGCCGCCCGAAGTCGACCCTGCTGGGATCACGGTCGTGCACCTCGTGCGCCACGGTGAGGTGGCCAACCCGCGCGGCGTGATCTACGGCCGGCTGCCCGGCTATCACCTGTCCGCCGACGGCCAGCTGATGGCCAAGGCCGCCGCCGATTTCCTGGCCGACCGGGACGTGACCCTGCTGCGCTGCTCGCCGCTGGATCGCGCCGTCGAGACGGCCGCGCCCATCGGGCAGCAGTTCGGCCTGGAGGCCGAGATCGACGAGCGGCTGATCGAGCCGTGGAACTACTTCGAGGGGATGACCTTCGGGGTCGGCGACGGGTCGCTGCGCAAGCCGCGGCACTGGAAGGCGCTGTCCAACCCGTTCCGGCCCTCCTGGGGCGAGCCCTACAAGGAGGTCGCGGCGCGGATGCTGGCCGCCGCCACCGACGCGGCCCGGGCCGCCCGCGGCCACGAGGCCGTCTGCGTGAGCCACCAGCTGCCGATCTGGGTCACGCCGGCTGGCGGTCGAGCAGCGCCGGCTGTGGCACGACCCGCGCAAGCGGGCCTGCGCGCTGGGCAGCGTGACCAGCCTGACCTTCTCCGGTGACAGCGTCGTGGCCGTCGACTACGCCGAGCCTTCCGGCCATCGCGGCCGTCGCGTGGCGGGCGCCTGACCGGGCTCGCTGGGGAGGCACCGCGATGCGTTCGGATGGGGTAAGGCCGGCCCGCTGTCGGGGCAGATCCCATGGTCGGGCACAATGGAGCGCGGTACTACCGCCTGTAGGAGATCACGCTGTGCCTCGCCAGCCGCATCCCGCGTACCCGCACGTTGAGCACGCCCGCCGTGCGCACTGCCCGCGCGGGCGCCATGGCCGACGACCCGGGCGGCCCGGATGATCCGCCGCGCGGCCGCCACCCTCGTGGCGACGACGGCCGTCGTACTGGCCGCGGCCGGCTGCGAGGGCGGCGCGATCGGCGAGAACACGGCGCTCAGCAACGGCCAGAGCTTCGTCAGCGGCACCGGCAGCAGCTTCCTGACGGTCGGCCACCGGCCGAAGGCCCCGGACATCTCGGGAAAGACGCTGACCGGATCCCGGCTGGCCCTGTCCGACTACCGCGGCTCGGTGGTCGTCCTTAACTTCTGGGGCTCCTGGTGCGCGCCGTGCCGGGCCGAGGCACCCGGCCTGGCCACACTGGCCAGCCGGTACCGGTCGCTGGGGGTACGCTTCCTCGGCATCGATATCCAGGACGAACCCACGAGCGCCGAGGCGTTCATGCACACCTTCCGGATCACCTACCCGAGCCTGAACGACCCAGGGGACGAGATTGCGCTGGCCTTCCGCAAGACCGTGCCGCCGGCCGCCATCCCGACCACGCTGGTGATCGATCGCAGCGGGCACATCGCCGCCCGGATCGTCGGCGGGGCATCGTTCAACGCGCTCAAGGCACTGATCAGCAGGGTGCTCGGGTCGCATGCCGTCGCGACGGGAGCGAGCCAGTGAACCGCGGGCCGGCGGGCGGAAATGTGAACGTGCGCGAGGCCGAGGTCCAGGAGGAACTGGCCGAGGCCACGGCGCCCGAGCCGAGCACTGCCGCCGCCGGGATCCAGCCACCCAGCCCGCGCGGGCTCACCCTGATCGGCTGGCTGCGCTGGGCCTGGCGCCAGCTCACCTCCATGCGGACCGCGCTGATCCTGCTGTTCCTGCTGGCCATCGCCAGCGTGCCGGGGTCCGTGCTGCCTCAGCAGGGAGTCGACCCGTCGGCGGTCAGCCAGTACTACACCGCGCATCCGGCCCTGGCCCCGATCCTGAACAAGCTGTCGCTGTTCAACGTGTTCGCCGCGCCCTGGTTCGCGGCCATCTACCTGCTGCTGTTCTTGTCCCTGGCCGGCTGCGTGCTGCCCCGGACCTTCCGCCTGGTCGGCGCGGCCCGGCAGAAGCCGCCCCGCGCGCCGCGCGACCTGGGCCGGCTGCCCCTGTCGGCCAGCTACGCCACCGCCCTGACCGCCGGCCCAGGCACTCGAGGCGGGCGGGCGCCAGCTCGGGGCCAAGCGGTTCCGGCTGCGCACCGGCGACGGCTGGCTCTCGGCCGAGAAGGGCTACCTGCGCGAGGTCGGCAACCTGCTGTTCCACATCGCGCTGCTGACCCTGCTGGCGTCCGTCGGGCTCGGCGGCATCTTCGGCTACAAGGCCAACCGGCTGCTCGTGGCCGGCCAGTCCTTCGCCGACACGCCCACCGCGCTGGACACCTTCCACCCCGGCCGCCTGGTCAGCGCGAGCGACCTGGCCCCGTTCTCGATCAGGCTGAATCACTTCGGGGCCACCTACGTCACCTCCGGGTCGGAGCAGGACCAGCCGCTGACCTTCAACGCCGCGCTGAGCTACACCGTCACGCCCGGCGCGCGGGTGCAGCACTACGAACTTCAGGTCAACCGCCCGCTGGTCATCGACGGGGTCAGCGTCTACCTGATCGGCCACGGGTACGCCCCCGAGTTCAACGTCACCGACGGCGCGGGCAAGGTCGTGTTCTCCGGCCCGGTGCCGTTCATCCCGGTCGATCAGTCCGGGCTCACCTCCGAGGGCGTCATCAAGGTCCCGGACGCCTCACCCACCCAGCTCGGGTTCGCGGGGGTGTTCCTGCCCACGGCCGCCGACCAGAACGGCCAGCTGGTGTCGGTCTTCCCGGCCCCGCTCCAGCCCCGGGTCAGCCTCGTCTCCTACGCGGGCAACCTCGGCGAGAACAGCGGGCAGTCTCAGTCCCTCTACCAGCTCGACACCTCGAGCATGCACCGGCTGGCCGTCGCCCCGAGCCCGCTGTCCGTCGGCCAGTCGATCACCTTGCCGCACGGCGAGGGCAAGCTCACCTTCACCGGCTACCGCCAGTGGATCAGCCTGGCCATCACCCACGACCCCGGCCAGATCCCGGCGCTGATCTCCGCGCTGGTCGCGCTGGGCGGGCTGATCCTGTCGTTCATGGTCCGCCGCCGCCGGGTGTTCCTGCGGGCGGCGGCCGGCCCGGACGGCCAGACCATCGTGGACTTTGGCGGCCTGGCCCGGTCCGATGCGGCGGGCGGGTTCGAGGTGGAGTTCGCCGAGCTGGCTGAGGAACTGCGCACCGCGCAGGATGGCGTCACCCGGGCCCGCGGCGACGGGTCCGGGTCCGGGTCGGTTCCGGGCCAGGAGACTCTCAGCGAACCGGCCCCGGCTGAGGCCTCGGCCGAGCAGGGCGGCAGCACGCCTGTCAGCAGCGGTAACGACCAGGCCCTCGGCTCAGCCGAGGGGGAGTGAGGTTTCAGTGCCCGCTATCAACCCAGCGCTGGCTGACGCCAGCAACGCTCTCGTGCTCACGGCGGTGCTGCTGTACGCGCTCGCCATGCTCTGCTACGCCTGCGACTTCGCGTTCCGCAAGGAGCGGCTGGTGGCTCCCGAGCAGGCGGCCACGGCAGAGGCCTCGACCGAAGCCGAGGGTCAGGCCGGCGTCAAGGTGCCCGAGCTGGTCGGTGCCAGCGCCGCGGCGGGCGCGGCGGCCAGCTCCGTCGCGACGGCCGACCCGGCCGGATCCGCCCCGGTGACGGGCTCAGCCGGATCGGGCGGTTCCGGCGCCGTCGGCGGGTCGGGCTCCAGTGGCGCCCTCGGCACCAGCCGGTGGCCGACCGGCTTCTGGCTGCGCACCGCGTTCACCCTGACCTGCGTCGGCGCCCTCACTCACGTCGCCGACATCGTCGCCCGCGGCCTCGCCGAGCACCGGGTGCCGTGGGGCAACATGTACGAGTTCATCGCCGCCATCACCTGCATGGCCGTGCTCGTCATGATCGCCGTCTCGGTCAAGTTCCGGGCCTACTACATCGGCCTGTTCGTCCTGCTCCCCGTGGTCCTGTCCCTGGCCGTCGACGTCACCTTCGTGTACACCCCGGCCGGCAGCCTGGTCCCCGCGCTGAACTCCTACTGGATCGCCATCCACGTCACCGCGATGATCATCGCCATCGGCCTGTTCCTGGTCGGCGCCGTGGTTAACGTCATGTACCTGGTCGCCGACCGCAACGAGCGGCGCCTGGCCGCCGGCCTGCCCTCCAAGACCGAGGGCCTGATGATCCACCTGCCCGGCACCACCGTGCTGGACCGGCTGGCCTACCGGACGATCCTGTTCGCCTTCCCGGTCTGGACGTTCGGGGTCATCGCCGGCGCCATCTGGGCCGACCACGCCTGGGGCCGGTACTGGGGCTGGGACCCCAAGGAGACCTGGTCGTTCATCACCTGGATCGTCTACGCCGGCTACCTGCACGCTCGCGCCACCGGCGGCTGGCGCGGCCGTCGCGCCGCCTTCATCCAGCTGGTCGGCTTCGGCTGCCTGCTGTTCAACGTCATCGGCATCAACCTCTGGGTGACCGGCCTGCACTCCTACGCCGGCATGGGCTAGATCCCGCATGGGCTAGGTCCGGCATGAGCTAGGTCCTCACCAGCCCGACTGTCCATGATCACCCGGCTTTCCCACCAGGAAGCCGGGTGATCGTGTTTCTGGCGGTTCTCCCGAGGCCGCTGTGACGGCAGCGCGGCGCGTAGCCCGCACCCGTAGCGACGTGGTTGTTGCTCTCACCACCGCAACCGGATCCTTGTCAAGCGAGTGGTGCTGAGTGCAGCGTTGCTGCTGGTCGGGTGGCGGTGTTGTCGCTGGGATGGCTGTTGCTCATGGTGACGGCTTTGGGCGGGGCGGGCTGCGGGCATGGCGGCTGGCCGGCGGGCTTGCGCCCGCCGGCTGGCGGATCGGTCTGAGGTTGTGCCCTCCCGGCGAGCGGGTCCTGCGTGCACCGGGCGTCCCTACGTAGTCATCAAGCGGGTTCTCCCTGGTGCCGCGCGGGGCGGCCCGGGTCCCGACATCGCGCAACCGGGTTCGTGCGGGGTGCGGCGGGACTGCCCATGGTGAGAGTCGAGCTTGGGTGCTCAACGACGGTGCGGGCTCGTCTCCGCCCTCCGGGGAAGGCTCTTGTCCCGGGCGGCCAGGGCGCGGCTGCCCGGGCGGTCAGGTCACGCGGCGGCCGCCGTGACGGGGCCGGCGGCCTGCCCGGCGGCGACGCGGGGGTCCCAGGCGCGGCCGGCGGTGATGACGGCGTGCAGCCAGCGCAGGACCGCGGCGGCGCATGCGATGCGGGCCTGCCCGGCGGCCAGGCGGCTGCCCTCGCGGCTGGTGAGGTGCGCGTACCGGGCCTGCAGGACGGCGTTGCAGCGCAGCGCGCCCCACACGGCGCGCCAGGCGGCGCAGCGCAGGCCAGGCCGCCCGCGGCGGGAGATCCGCGTCTGCCCGTTCATCGTGGCCGACGCGTGCTCCGACGGGTTCAGCCCGGCATGCTTGACCAGGGCGCGCCCGGAGCTGAAGCGGCGCGGGTCGCCGGACTCGGCCAGGATCACCGCCGCCGACAGTGCCGACACGCCGTCGATGCTGCCCGCCAGCCCGGTCAGGCCGAGCTCGCCCAGCACGGCCAGCATCCGGGCCTCAGCCTCGGCGAGCTTGCGCCGCAGGCCGCGCCAGTCCCCGATCAGCAGCTCCAGGCGCTCCACCGCGCCCGGCCGCTGCGCCAGCACGCCCTCGGCGCTGCCCAGCGCGTCCCACACGGCCTTCACCACCGAGTGCCGGACCAGCTTCCCGCCCCAGCGGGGCAGCTCGCGGCGCACCGCGGCCAGGAACCGCTCATAGCCCATCTTCCGCAGCCGCTCCGGCCGCCCGGCGCAGCGGGCCGTGACCACCGCCATCGCCGCCGTCCACGTCACCGACTCCAGCGGCCGCCGCGCCCCGCCCAGCGCCGCCGGCCACGCGCACCCCAGCAGGTCCCCGGCCTGCTGCCGGGCCGCGGTCAGGCCCGTGACCAGGGCCGCCCGCCGCGCCCCGAGGTGCCGCAGCCGCGCCCACGCCTCGTCCGCCCGCTCGGGCAGGTAGCACTCCAGCCGGGTCACGAGCTTCCCGATCAGGTAGGCGTCACGGTGATCGGTCTTCCCGAGCGTGTAGTCATCACCCTCCCGGGACCTGTGCACCGCCACCGGCTGCACGCACGCGAACCCGTGCCCCGCGACGTCCGCGAGGCCCATCAGCGCCTTCCACCGGTGCCCGGTCGGCTCGCACGCAACCGTCAGCCCCGCGAACCCGGCCTTCCCTGCCCGCTCCGCAGCCCAGCCCAGCAGCCCGCCCAGCTCGTGGGCCTTCGCCTTCACGATCTTCCGCGCCACCACCCGGCACTCCTGATCCATCACCACGGCGACCTGCTTATCCTCACCCAGGTCGATCGCGAGAACCGCCCGGTCCCGCCGCACGGCCTCCCGCAGACCCGCGAGCTTCCGGTTCCGATTCCGGTCACCACGCGTCAATCCGTTACCCTGAGCCACCGAACGTCCTCCTGCTGTCCTGGGAACCTGAAGCCCGTCATCACAACAGGAGGACGTTCCTCATGCCAACCCGCGAAACCAACAGGTACTTACTACGTCGCTGGAACGACGTGGTTGCTGCAACCACGTCGCTGCCCGCCCGATCCGAGTCCGCTCCCGCCCGATGCCACTGTGACCGCAGCGCTGGCCGCGCGCCGCCGCCGCAACGACGTGATCGGCCCTTTCATGTCGCTCCAGTCATGTCGCTCCAGCGACGTGATTGGCCCTTCCATGTCGATCCGGGCGCATGGGCGGCCCCGACGCCACGGCAGCAACAGCACCGGTGGCCCTCTGGTGCTCCTAGAGCGTCACCAAAGGCCCATCGGTGATGCTAGGCGCGCGGGTCGCGGCGCGCACCGGGCCGGCCCAGGGTGCGAGGCGCACGGGGCGCCGGCGATCAGGGCGCCGGGGAGCCGGGGGTCGGTCTAGCGGTCGCCGTCGGACTCGCGGATGCGGCGCTCCAGCTCCAGCAGGAACTCCGGGTCGTCGTCGGGCCCCATCGGGCGCCTCGGCCGGGACCGGTCATCGTCCTCGAACGGGTCCAGGTCCATGGCCATCGCGCGCCCGGCCGGGTGGCGGCGCAGCGCCTCGGCGGGCCCGATCGCCATGCCCGCCGTCGCCCCACGCGACAGCAGCCGCACGCGCCGCGGACGGTGGCGCGGCCGCCCGATGATCAGCCAGGCCGCGCACCCGAAGACCGACAGCCCGATGGCGATCAGGAGCCAGGTCGCCTGGTTCAGGGTGCGGATCGCCCATGGCGGCGTGGTCATGATGTCGATGACGCACGGCACCACGAGGCCTACCGTAAATAGGGCAAAAATCAGACAAGCCAGCACCATGAACGCAGCCTAGCGGCTGGTCTCCACCGTCGGGGCGAATTGCGGCAGTCCGTCTTCGTCCTGATAGCTGACCATAATTAGCGATGGACCGGCACGACGGTGACGCCAGGGGCGATCCGGCATAGCCTGGCGGCCTCAGCGATCCCAGGGAGTGCGCCATGCGGCTTTGGCTACTCGGCCGACGGCGCGCCCGGAAGCAAACCAGGCCAGACGCCCGCGATCCGGCCAGCCGGGGGCCAGGCCCGCCGGAACAAGGCCTGCGGCCGACGACCCCGCCGGCCAGTCACCGCCGCACCCGCCCGCTGCGGGGCACCAGGCGCGGTCCCCTCGGCCGCGGAGCCTGGCCGGGTTTCGGCGCTACTCGCGACGCAACGGCCGGGCGGCCTCCGGCCGACGGCCCTTCGTCGCCGGGACCCTCGGCCCGCGGCTCGGGGCCGGGCTCGGGGTCAGGCGCCGCCCCGGCTGCGGCTGGACCGCGACATGCCGGGACCGCGGGCACGGCACGCCCCGATACGGGCGCTGGCCCTGGCCGCACGGCGGGCTGGCCAGGGGGCAACGGTCACTCCGCGGCCGGCGCCACGCCGCCGCCCTGGACGAGCAGCCGCGACACCGGTCCGGGGCGGCCGGGCGGCCCTGGGACGAGCAGCCGCGACGCCGGGCCGGGCCGGCCTGCCGGCGCCGGGACGGGCAGCCGCGACGCTGGCCCCGGGCGGGCGCCCAGCGCCGGGACGGATGCCAGCCGTACGGGCGGCGGCCGGGCCGCGGCCCGGGCCGAGCACCGGCGGTGGGGTCTGGCCCGGGCGGCCGTCCGCACGGCGCCGGGGTCGGCGGACGCCAAGCGCGCCGCCGCCAAGCCGCCCGCGCCCGCCGCGTCGCGCCCGGCGGCGAAGGCCGAGCCCGCGGTGCCGTGGTATGAGGTGGCCAGGGGCAACCGGACGGCGGCCGGGTGGCGGGATTGCGGGAGCCTGGAGCAGGTGCTGCACCGGGAGTGGGCGCGGACGGCGGAGCCGCCGGCCGAGGCGGTCCACGCGATCAACCGGCTGGCCGACCTGCCGCGGCTGATCAAGGATCGGCTGGCAGCGGGCCTGGATGCCATCCACGTGGGCGGCGGTGGCGTACCGGACCTGGATGACATGGGTCGGCTGAAAGGCGTGCCGCTGCCATCGGGGCGGGCCACCTGGGACGCGTGCGCGGGCGCCTACGGCGACCGGAAGATCGTGGTCGGGTCCCGGCCATCGCCGACCCCGGACGTGATGTGCCACGAGGTCGGGCACGCGCTGGACGACATCGACGGGGAGCCGGGGCACTGGCAGTCGGACTCGGACGACTTCTGCGCACTGTACGAGAACTGCCAGCCCCACCTGGTCAGCAACCTGCACCGGCAGCGAGGGATTCTCGGCCGCAGAGAATTCTTCGCCGACGCATTCGCGGCCATCGCATCCAGGCAGCGGCCCGCTCTGGTCGATATGCTCGGCGGAGACACCAGGTCCGCGCTGAACGTGATGCTCTATTTCAACATGCGCTACGGCATCTGATGGAGTGGGCAGGCGAGCGATGTACGTAATACGACTACCCAATGGCAACCTGCTGGTCCCCGACTCCGTGATCAGCGATGACGGCCAGTTGATGAGCGAGGCCTATGTCGAGATTGGCCCGTCGGACGCTGACTACGCCCGGCTCGCCGAGGGCGCGCTGACGCAGGAAGAGAACGACGAGCGGCGCCGGCGCTGGCAGGAGGGGGACGAGCCGCTCCGGCGCGAGTTCCTGGACTTCCTGGCCCGCCACGGCAGCGCGGGCGCCGGGCCGGATCCGGCCGACGGCACCTAGCTTCGCCCGAAGGCTGGCCGCCTGGGCCCGAAGGGCCTAGCCGCCCTCGCCTGAGGGCGAGCCGCGCGGCCGGGCGGGGGTGGAGGTCGTCAGATCGCGGATTCGGCCGCCGTGCTGGCGTCCATGCCGAGCAGGGCCCGGACCTCTGACTCGCGGAACCGGCGGTGACCGCCGGGGGTGCGGATGCTGCCGATGCGCCCGGAGGCGGCCCAGCGGGTCACCGTCTTGGGGTCGACCCGGAAAAGTGCCGCCACCTCGCCTGGTGTGAGCAGCCGCTCACTATTTCCCTCCACGGTCCCCTCCTGGTCGTGCGGACATCTGTCCTAAGTGTCGCAGAAGATAGCGACAAACGGCGTTTTTATCCTTAGATTCCGTAAAATCGGTTCTGATAAGCCTTGTGGCGCCCTGGCGGCCTATGGTCGTCCCCGGTGGTTCCGCAACCGTCACGTGTGACCCACAGGCCCCGTGAGCCTCCCCGATCGCAGGACGCCGCCCGGGCGGCGAGCGAGTCAGTGATGACGGAATGTCGCCGGCGCTGTACGCGGACAGATTTCCGCGCTGATCGGCGCCGCATTAAGGCGGCGTGCGGGGCAGGTGGTCGCGGGGAATATGCTGGCCGCTATGCGTGCGACGATGGCTTACACGGTGCTGCGGCTGGCGATATTCGCCGTGGCACTCGGCCTGCTCTACCTGGCCGGCGCGCGGGGGATCTTGCTGGTCGGGCTGGCCGCCGTGGTCAGCGCGATCCTCAGCTTCGTGGTGCTGGCCCGGTGGCGTGAGGCCATGGCCGGGTCGATCTCGAAGCGGATCACCAACGCCCGCGCGCGCCTGGACGAGGGCACCAAGGTCGAGGACGCCGACTAGCCCGCTCAGCCGCGCGGACTGGCCTGCTCGTCGAGCCCCGAGAGCCCCGACCGGCAGGACGGCGAACAGCCAGGACGGCGAACAGTCAGGACTTGTCGGCCGCCAGCCAGCCGCCGGCGGTCAGCAGCCGCAGCACCGCCGCCACCGCCTCCTGCTCGGTCAGCAGCGAGGTATCGACCACCAGGTCGGCGTCGGTCGGCTCCTCGTAGGGGTCGGATATCCCGGTGAACTCCTTGATCACCCCGGCCCGGGCCTTCGCGTACAGGCCCTTGCGGTCGCGGGCCTCGCAGACCTCGACCGGCGTGGCGACGTGGATGAGCAGGAAGTCGCCGACCTCGCTGACCATCTCCCGGACCCTGGCCCGCGCCGCGGCGAAGGGCGCGATCGGCGCGCAGATCGCGATGCCGCCGTGCCGGGCGACCTCGGCGGCCACGAAGCCGATGCGGGCAATGTTCAGGTCGCGGTCCTCGCGCGAGAACGTCAGCCCGGCGGACAGCAGGTTCCGGACCAGGTCGCCGTCGAGCAGCGAGACCCGCCGGTCGCCGCGCTCGCTGAGCACGTCGCGCAGGTCCCTGGCGATCGTGGACTTGCCCGATCCCGACAGCCCGGTCAGGAACAGCACGAACCCGCGCTCGGCGCGGGGCGGCCGCGCCCGTCGCAGCTCGCGGGCGACCTCGCGCGGGGTGAACCACTCGGGCACCGGCGCCCCGGCGTCGAGCAGGTCGCCGAGCTGGTCGGCGTCCAGGTCCTCCTGCTCGGTCCCGGCCTCGATGAGGGCCAGCGGGCGCCAGACCTCGGCGCGCGGGTCGTAGGCCCAGTCGCCGGCGGGCAGGACCAGGATCGGCGCGCCCGGCAGCTGATACCCGCCGCCGACCGGGGACAGGCCGGTAAGCGCACCGGAGTCGGCCATCAGGTGGGTGGCGCCGTAGGCGGCGGCGATCCGGGCCCGGATGGCCAGCTCGCGGACCTGGCCCGCGATGACGGCGCCGGCCTGGCGCTCGCGCGGCGCCAGCGGGACCGGGATGACCCTGGTGTCGGGGGGCAGGCTGCCCGCGGCCGCCAGCGTGGCCCGGACGAGCGCCTCGGGCCTGGTCACCACCTCGGCCGGCCCGGCCACCAGGGGCAGGACGAGCAGCCGGGCCTTGAGCTGGCCGGCCATGTGCCGCAGCTGGCCGATCTGGCGGCTGTTCATCGGCCCGCGGCCGGCCCAGGCCAGGACCGGGCCGTCGGGGGCCTGCGCCTTGGCCTCGGCCGGGGTCAGCATCAGCCGCCGGAACGGCCCGTGCTCGGGCACGCGCTGCGCGGTCACCGGGCCGGCCAGCCGGATCAGGCCGGAGTCCTCGAGCGGGGCGCGCTCGGTGATCTGGAGCACGGCCAGCGGGGTGCCCTCGGGGTCGGCCAGCGCGACGCGGGCGGCGTGCGCGGGGACCGCCCCGGTGGGGATGTCCAGCGTCACCGGCACCGGGAACGGCGTGCCGTCGGCGAGCTGCCAGGAGTCGGCTACCGAAGCCACGTCGGCGGTGGTCATGAACCGGGTGAGCGGGGCGAACGCGCCCGACAGCAGGAGTTCCAGGTCGGCTAGCTGGGTCTCGCTCAGCGGGAGCGAGGGAAGGGCCGTGAGGTCGGCGGGCTCATCGGCACCTGGGCCGGATCCGGCGCGGCGGCTGGGCCGTGCAGTCGCTGGCCTGACTGGGCTGCGAGTCCGCGTGGGCCCGCGCAGTCACGTCCATCCTCCGTCCACCCCCGCGTCCGCTCGGGACGTTGTCACGCTCCTGGGATGCCGCGGCGCCTGCCGGGCCAACACGAGGCTACACGCGACCGGCACCCCACCTCACAGCATCACCGGTTCGCTCACCTGCGGCCGCTTGACGCGTCGCCTTCCCTCGTCGCTCGCTCCTTCGTCGCTCGCTCCTCAGTCCAGGCAACGCGCGGCCTCCGGTTCGCTCACAGGACGCGAGCGAACCTGTCTTCCGGCTTGCGGATGACGTAGCCGAGCTCGTCGTGCGCGGCGGTCAGTCGGCCGCGGGAGAGCGCGGACACCAGCGCGCGCGACGCCGCGATGACCGGCCGGCGCTGGCCCGCCAGCCGACTGGTCGTCTCGCGGCCGGAGACCACCAGCCCGTGCCGGGTGGCGAAGGCCTGGAGGCCGCGGGCCGAGGTCAGCGGCTCGTAGACGGCGGGGTAGGGGCCGGGCTGGCCGGGCCGCAGGCGGCGCCAGGCCAGCGCCCGCAGCGGCCGGGGCAGGGTCCGGTCCAGGAAGCCGGCCGCGGTCTGCCGGTCGGCGGTCCGCACCAGCAGCAGGCCGCCGGGGCGCAGCGCGTCCACCAGCCGGGTGAGCAGGATGTCGGTGTGGCTGATCCGGTCCAGCAGCCGGCAGCAGTGCACGACGTCGACCGATCGGGGAGTTAACGGCACGGCGCGCAGGTCGGCCAGGATGGCCTGGCCCAGGCCGGGCTGGCGGGCCACCGCCGTCCTGGTCACCGCGTTGTCCTCGTCCAGCTGAGTGACGGCGAACTGGTAGCGCCGCGCGTCGGCCCCGGCCAGGTCCAGATCGCCGTCGGCTGTGACGCACCCGAACTGCAGGACCGAGATGACCTGCCCGGATCGGTGCGCCGCGTAGTCGAGCACGGACCGGGTGAACAGGCCCGTGTCGATGCTGGACCCGGCCCTGGCGGTGCCGGGCCAGGCTGAGGCGCGCGTCTGGGGCGCGAGCCTCGGGAATGCTGCTCCCGCTGACCACGGTTTCTTAGCGTAGCCGCCTGACTGCTGTTAGTGGCTGGATTACCGCGTCCACGGCCAGGTTCGGCGGTGCTGAGCGGGGCCTGCGCCGGCCCGGTAAGCTAGGAATACCCGCCGCTGGCCGAACGTTGGCGATGCAGTCGCCCGACGATCTGGCCGGACCGCAAAGCCGCCGTCGTGCTGGTTGCGGGATTTTCGTGCTGCCCAGTTTCCGAAACCCGCCGCATATCCGCTGCCCGGCCAGCCGCTCGCGTGGGCCCAAGCCCCGCGCCACACCGACTTCCATGTCCACCCGTGCCGCCCAGATAAGGACGCGATGAGCATCTCCGGTCTGCTCCGGGCCATCAGCGATGACCCGCAGCTCAGCCAGGCGCTAGACCATGCCGCGCTGCGCGCGGCGGGAGGCGGTGACCTGATCGCGCCGGCTTCCCTGCGGCCCATCCTGGCCGCCGCGCTCACCGGCTACGACGCTGATAACAGCAAGAAGAGCGATAGCGCCGACGCGGGTCCCGGACGGTTCGTGCTCGCGGTGACCGCGACCGCGCGGGAGGCCGAGGACCTGACCGCCGCGCTCAGCTCGCTGCTGCCGCCCGACTCCGTGGCCTACTTCCCGGCCTGGGAGACGCTGCCACACGAGCGGCTGTCGCCGCGCTCGGACACCTCGGGCCAGCGCCTGGCCGTGCTGCGGCGGCTGGCCCACCCCGACCCGGCCGACCCCCGCACCGGCCCGCTGCTGGCCGTGGCCGCGCCCGTGCGCAGCCTGCTCCAGCCGATGGTCGGCGGGCTGGGCGACCTGCTCCCGGTCAGCCTGGAGGTCGGCCAGTCGGTGGACCTGGAAGAGGTCGTCACCCGGCTGGTCGAGATCGGCTACGCGCGCAGCGAGCTGGTGGAGAAGCGCGGCGACATCGCGGTCCGGGGCGGAATCCTGGACGTGTTCCCGCCGACCGAGGAGCACCCGCTGCGGGTGGACTTCTTCGGCGACGAGGTCGAGGAGATCCGCTACTTCAAGGTCGCCGACCAGCGCAGCCTGGAGGTGGCCGAGACCGGGCTGTGGGCGCCGCCGTGCCGCGAGCTGCTGCTGACCCCGGCCGTGCGCGGCCGGGCCAAGGAGCTGGCCGCCGAGTGGCCGGGCCTGGGCGAGGTGCTCAGCAAGCTGGCCGAGGGCATCCCGGTCGAGGGCATGGAGGCGCTGGCGCCGACGCTCAGCGACCGGATGGAGCTGCTGCTGGACTACGTGCCAGGCCGGCGGCATCCTGGTCGCCTGCGACCCCGAGCGCATCCGGGCCCGGGCCGCCGACCTGGTCGCGACCAGCCAGGAATTCCTCGAGGCGTCCTGGGTGAACGCGGCGGCCGGCGGCCAGGTGCCCGATCGACCTCGGCGGGGCCTCTTTCCGCAGCATCACCGAGGTCCGGACGTCGGCCACCGATCTGGACATTCCGTGGTGGACGATTACTCCGTTCGCGGTCACAGAATCATCCGTAACAGCTGGCGCACCCGACTCGCCGCAGGCCCTGGCCGCCGACGAGGGCGAGCCCGCCGAGCGTCCTTTGTTTGCGATCGAGTGCCGAGCCGGCGCCCTCGTACCGCGGCGATACCACCCATGTGCTCGCGGACGTGGGCCGCTGGCTGTCAGACCAGTGGCGAGTCGTGCTGATCACCGAGGGCCACGGACCCGCGCAGCGGCTGGCCGAGCTGCTCCGGGCCGAGGGCGTGGGCGTGGCCGGGCCCGGTTCCGGCGGCCCTGGAGCACGCGCCCGAGCCGGGCGTCGCCAGCGTCGCCACCGGGCTGCTGGAGGCCGGCTTCGTCTGGCCGTCGGCCCGGCTGGCCGTGCTGGCCGAGGCCGACATGGCGGGCTCGCGGCCGGGCAGCCGACAGACCCGCCGGATGCCGAGCCGCCGCCGCGGCGGCATCGACCCGCTCCAGCTCACGCCGGGCGACTACATCGTGCACGAGCAGCACGGCGTGGGCCGGTACGTGGAGATGACCAGCCGCACGGTCCAGGGCGCGACCAGGGACTACCTGGTGATCGAGTACGCGCCGAGCAAGCGCGGTCACCCGCCGGACCGGCTGTACCTGCCCACCGACCAGCTCGACGAGGTGACCAGGTACTCGGGCGGCGAGGCGCCGGCGCTGCACCGGCTGGGCGGCGCCGACTGGGCCAAGGCCAAGGGCCGGGCCCGCAAGGCGGTGCGCGACATCGCGGCCGGGCTGATCCGGCTCTACCAGGCCCGGATGGCCTCGCCTGGGTTCGCGTTCGCGCCCGACACGCCCTGGCAGCGCGAGCTGGAGGACGCCTTCCCCTACGTCGAGACGCCCGACCAGATGGCGGCGGTCGACGAGGTCAAGTCCGACATGGAGAAGCCGGTCCCGATGGACCGGCTGATCTGCGGCGACGTGGGCTACGGGAAGACCGAGATCGCGGTGCGGGCCGCGTTCAAGGCGGTGCAGGACGGCAAGCAGGTGGCCATCCTGGCCCCGACGACGCTGCTGGCCGCCCAGCACCTGGCCACATTCAGCGAGCGGTACGCGCCGTTCCCGGTGGTGGTCCGGCCGCTGTCGCGGTTCCAGAGCGACAAGGAGGTGTCGCAGACCCTGGCCGGCCTGGCCGACGGCAAGGTGGACGTGGTCATCGGCACCCACCGGCTGCTGTCGCCCGAGACCCGGTTCGACAAGCTGGGCCTGGTCATCATCGACGAGGAGCAGCGGTTCGGGGTCGAGCACAAGGAGTACCTCAAGCAGCTGCGCACCGAGGTGGACGTGCTGGCCATGTCGGCCACGCCCGATCCCGCGCACGCTGGAGATGGGCATCTCCGGGATCCGGGAGATGTCCACCATCCTGACCCCGCCGGAGGAGCGGCACCCGGTGCTGACCTCGGTCGGCCCGTACGACGAGAAGCAGATCGCGGCGGCCATCCGCCGGGAGCTGCTCCGCGACGGGCAGGTGTTCTTCGTGCACAACCGGGTCTCCTCGATCAACAAGGTCGCGGCCCGGATCGCCGAGCTGGTGCCGGAGGCCCGGGTCGGCGTGGGCCACGGCCAGATGAACGAGCACACGCTCGAGAAGGTGATGTGCCCAGTTCGTCGACAAGGAGTTCGACGTGCTGGTGTCCACCACCATCGTGGAGTCCGGGCCTGGACATCCCGAACGCCAACACGCTGATCGTGGACCGGGCCGACGCCTACGGGCTGCCCGCCCTGCACCAGCTGCGCGGCCGGGTGGGCCGCAGCCGGGAGCGCGGCTACGCCTACTTCCTGTACCCGCCGGAGAAGCCGCTGACCGAGACGGCGCACGAGCGGCTGGCCACCATCGCCCAGCACACCGGGGTCGGCGCGGGCATGCACATCGCGCTGAAGGACCTGGAGATCCGCGGCGCGGGCAACCTGCTCGGCGGCGAGCAGTCCGGGCACGTGGCCGCGGTCGGCTTCGACCTGTACGTGAAGATGATCGGCGAGGCGGTCCGGGAGCTGCGCGGAGAAGGCCCGGCGCAGCGCGCCGAGGTCCGGATCGAGCTGCCGGTCGACGCGCACATCCCGCACGACTACGTGACCGGGGAGCGGCTCCGGCTGGAGGCCTACACCCGGATCGCGGCGATCGAGAACGACGACCGACATCGTCGCCGTCCGGGAGGAGCTGACCGACCGGTACGGGGCGGTCCCGGCCCAGGTCGGAAGCCTGCTGGCGGTGGCGCGGCTGCGCTTCCTGGCCCGCCGGGCCGGGCTGACCGACGTCACCCAGCAGGGCAACCACATCCGGTTCTCGCCGGTGGAGCTGCCCGACTCCAAGCAGGTCCGGGTGCAGCGGCTGTACCCGCGGACGGTGCTCAAGCCGGCAGTGCGTACGATGCTCGTACCGGTGCCGCAGGCCGCGCCTGGCACGCGCCCAGGGTCGGGCAGCACGCGAGCTGGCACCGGGCAGACCGTGTCTCTCGGCGCTCCGCCGCTGCGTGACACCGAGCTGCTCGCCTGGTGCGAGGAGCTGATCGAGACGGTGCTCGGCGAGCCAGCGCCGGGCGCTCGGCATAAGGAGGAACATCGTCGTGCGCCGCACCTCGATGCAGTTGGCCGCGGCGGTGCTCGCCGGCGGCCTCGCCGTGACCGCCTGCGGGTCGCTGCAGCTCGGCGCCGCCGCGACGACCGGCCAGGGCCGGATCACCTCGGAGGCGCTGACCAACCAGGTGGCCAACCTGAACGCGGCCTACCGGCCGACAAGGTCAAGGGCGTCAATCCCCAGCGCGACCAGGCGGCCAGGAGCCGCAGCAGGTGCTGACCTGGCTGCTCACCTTCCAGGTCTTCGACAAGCTGGCCGAGCAGCACGGCATCAACGTCACCCCGGCGCAGGTCCAGAAGCAGCTGGCCGGGCTGCAGGCGCAGGCGGCGCAGCAGAAGGTGAGCACCGGCGCCTACGTGTCGGCCGCGGGCGCCGTGCCGCCGGACCTGGTCCCGCAGATCGGGCGCTACTTCGCGATCCTGTCGGCGTTCGAGAACCGGCTGGACGGCGGCAAGCAGCCGACCGCGCAGGCGAGGCAGACGGCGCTGCAGGCCCGGGTGGCGCACGCGCAGTGCCTGGCCGCCAAGGACCTCAGCATCAACGTCAACCCGCAGTACGGCGCGTACGACTACGCGACGTTCTCGGTGGTCCCGGTGCAGAGCAAGCTGGCCGCGGCGTCCACGAGCAGCCCGAGTCCGAAGGCCAGCGCGAGCGCCGAGCGCGAAGCCGCGGCTGACGCCGCCGCTGCTAGGGCCGTATGCCTGACGCGAGCGATGCCTGACGCGAGTGACGGCCAGGTCGACCGGGGGCGCGCCTGCTCGACCTGGTCGCGGTGATGGACCGGCTGCGCACCGGCTGCCCCTGGGACGCCCGGCAGACCCATGAGTCGCTGGCCCCGTACCTGCTCGAGGAGACCTACGAGGCGCATCGAGGCGCTGGACAGCGGCGATCCCGGTGGCGCTCCGCGAGGAGCTGGGCGACGTCCTGCTCCAGGTGGTCTTCCACGCCCGGGTCGCGGCCGAGCGGACCGACGGCACCGGCTACACGATCGACGACGTCGCCGACGGGATCATCGCAGAAGCTGACCCGCCGCCATCCGCACGTGTTCGGCGACGTGACGGTGTCCGGGGCCGAGGAGGTCAAGGCCAACTGGGACGCGATCAAGGCCGCCGAGCGGCAGGCGGCCAGCGGGGCGCCCGGCTCGGCGCTGGACGGCGATGCCGCTGGGCCAGCCCGCGCTGGCGCTGGCCGCCGCGCTGCAGCGGCGCGCGGAGCGGGCCGGGGCGCCCGGCGGAGCTGGCCGACCTGGCCGGGGACCCGGCCGTCAGCGAGCGTCGGGGCCGAGCTGTTCGCGCTGGCCGCCCGCGGCCCGCGCGGCGGGCCTGGACCCGGAGCAGGAACTGCGCGCCGCGGCCCGCGCCTACCGCGACCGGGTCCGGGCCTGGGAGGGGCCAGATCGGCGCGCCCGGCGCGCGGAACATACCGCCCGGGACTAGCCCGGCGTGGCCGTTGCGGGCCCGGGCCGGGGCTCTACTAGGCTCGTGCCGAAAACGTCGTGAGCCGTGCACCCCGGACCCCGGTGCCATCGTCAGGAGCTATAACTGTGGCCTCCATCGAAGGCATCTTCGCCAGGCAGATCCTCGACTCGCGCGGCAACCCCACCGTCGAGGTCGAGGTCGTCCTCGACGACGGCAGCCTCGGCCGGGCGGCCGTGCCGAGCGGCGCGTCCACCGGCGTCTTCGAGGCCGTCGAGCTGCGCGACGGCGGCGAGGCCGTACGGCGGCAAGGCCGTCACCCGGGCCGTGCAGGGCGTGATCGACGAGATCCAGCCCGAGCTGCTCGGCTACGACGCCGACGACCAGCGCCTGATCGACCAGGAGCTGATCGACCTGGACCGGCACCCCGGACAAGTCCCGGCTGGGCGCCAACGCGATCCTCGGCGTCAGCCTGGCCGTGGCCAGGGCCGCGGCCGAGTCCGCCGGCCTGCCGCTGTTCCGCTACCTCGGCGGCCCGAACGCGCACGTGCTGCCGGTGCCGATGATGAACATCCTCAACGGCGGCGCGCACGCCGACACCAACGTCGACATCCAGGAGTTCATGATCGCGCCGGTCGGCGCGGCCACGTTCAGCGAGGCGCTGCGCTGGGGCGCCGAGACCTACCACGCGCTGAAGGCGGTGCTCAAGCAGCACGGCCTGAGCACCGGCGTCGGCGACGAGGGCGGCTTCGCGCCCGACCTGGAGAACAACCAGGCGCGGCGCTGGACCTGATCGTGGAGGCCATCGGCAAGACCGGCCTGACCCCGGGCCGGACATCGCGCTGGCCATCGACGCGGCCGCCAGCAGCTTCTACGCCGACGGCGGCTACGCCTTCGAGGGCGGCAAGAAGACCGCCGCCGAGATGACCAGCGTCTACGCGAGCTGGCTGGACAGCTACCCGATCGTGTCGCTGGAGGACCCGCTGGCCGAGGAGGACTGGGACGGCTGGCAGCGAGCTGACCGCCGAGCTCGGCGGCCGGGTGCAGATCGTCGGCGACGACATCTTCGTGACCAACCCGGCAGCGGCTGCGCCGGGGCATCGAGGAGAAGACCGCCAACGCCCTGCTGGTCAAGGTCAACCAGATCGGCACGCTGACCGAGACGCTGGACGCGGTCGTCCCTGGCCCAGCGCAACGGCTTCTCCTGCATGATGAGCCACCGCTCGCGGCGAGACCGAGGACACCACGATCTCCGACCTGGCCGTCGCGGTGAACTGCGGCCAGATGAAGAGCGGCGCGCCCGGCCAGGTCCGAGCGGGTGGCCAAGTACAACCAGCTGCTCCGGATCGAGGAGATCCTGGGCGACGCCGCGGCCTATGCGGGCCGGGGCGCGTTCCCGCGCTCGGCGTCTAGCGGGAAATGACCCGGCCGCCGATGCCAGATCCAGCCGGCGACAGCCGGCTCGCCAGCGCCCGGCCCCGGTTCACCAGCCGGGCCGCGGTGCTGGTCGTCGTCGTCTGCGCCATCGCGCTGAGCCTGGCCTACCCGGTCCGGGAGTACCTCGCCCAGCTCCGCCAGATCGACCAGCTCCAGGCCCAGCAGGCCGCAGATCTCGGCCCAGCTGCGGCAGCTCCGGGCCGAGCGACCGCAGGCTGTCCAGCCCGGCCTACGTGGAGCAGCAGGCCAGGGACCGGCTGCACATGTGCCTGCCCGCCCAGACCTGCTACGTGATCATCGGCGGGACCAAGCGCACGGCCAGGGCCGCCGCCGGCCACGAGGTCGTCACGCCGTGGTACGGAGCGGCTGTGGTCGTCGGTGCGCGCCGGCCGACCAGACCTCCAGCCGATGACCCCGATGACCGATGTCGCCAGCGATGACGCTGGCCGTGGTCGAGCGCCAGCTCGGCCGCCCGCCGCGCGGCGTGACGGCGGTCGCGCATCGCTGCCCGTGCGGCCTGCCCGACGTGGTGCAGACCGCGCCCCGGCTGCCCGACGGCACCCCGTTCCCGACGCTGTACTACCTGACCTGCCCGCGGGCCGCCGCGGCCGTCAGCCGGCTGGAGGCGTCCGGGGTCATGCGGGACATGACCGAGCGGCTGCGGACCGACGCCGAGCTGCGCGACGGCTACCGGTCGCGCCCATCAGGACTACGTGGACCGCCGGGCCGCGGCCGGCGCGGGCCGCGGGCCTGGAGCCGCTTCCGGCCGCCGCGGCCAGCGCGGGCGGCATGCCCGACCGGGTCAAGTGCCTGCACGCGCTGGTCGCCCACGAGCTCGCCGTGCCCGGCAGCAACCCGCTAGGCCGGGAGGCCATCGAGGCGGCCGGTCCGTGGTGGGCGGCGGGCCCGTGCGTGACCGACGCCGACCTGAACGCCGGCGCTGACATCGGCGGCGCCGACATCGGCGGTGAGCCCGGCGCCGGGCGGCCCGGTGGATGACCTCGGGGCCGGGCCCGCGGACCTCGGCCAGGGCGGCGACCGGGCCCGGCGGGTGGCGGCCATCGACTGCGGAACCAACTCGCTGCGGCTGCTCATCGCCGACGTCAGCGTCGGCCCGCGCGCGAGCTGACCGACGTGCAGCGCCGGATGGAGATCGTCCGGCTCGGCCAGGGCGTGGACGCGACCGGCCGGCTCGCCCCGCGGCGCTGGCCCGCACCCTGGGCGTGCTGGCCCAGTACGCCCAGTCGATCCGGCGGCGCCGGCGCCACGCCGTGCGGATGGTGGCCACCAGCGCGACCAGGGACGCCAGCAACGCGGCCGAGTTCGTGCACGGGGTCGTGGACATCCTGGGCGTCCCGCCCGAGGTCATCAGCGGCGAGGAAGAGGCCTGGCTGTCGTTCACCGGCGCCACCGGCGAGCTGGCCAGCCCGGCCGGCCAGGACGGCCTGCCGCCGCCCTACCTGGTCGTGGACATCGGCGGCGGCTCGACCGAGTTCGTCGTCGGCGGCGACGGCGCCGACCCGCGCGGCGTGTCCATGGACATCGGCTGCGTCCGGCTGACCGAGCGGCACCTGCACTCCGACCCGCCGACCGCCGATGAGGTCGCCGCCGCGACCGCCGACATCGACGCCGCCATCGACTCACGCCGCCGCGGGCCGTGCCCGTCGACCTCGCGCCAGACCCTGGTCGGCCTGGCCGGCTCGGTGACCACGGTGGCCGCCATCGCGCTCGGGCTGCCCGAGTACGACGCCGGCCCGCATTCACCACGCCCGGATCCCCGCCGAGCAGGTGCACGAGGTCACCCTGCCGCTGCTCGGCCAGACCCGCGAGCAGCGCGCCGCCATCGCCCGTCATGCACCCCGGCCGGGTCGACGTCATCGGCGCCGGCGCGCTGGTCCTGGACCGGATCCTGACCCGGCTCGGCTTCGCCGAGGTCGTGGCCAGCGAGCACGACATCCTGGACGGCATCGCCTGGTCCCTCGCGGCCGATGACGCGATCAGCCGCGGTTCGTGGCCGCCGGCGCACCGGCCGGCCCGGCGCGGCGGCCCGCGACCGCCGCGCACGCGCCGTCGCCGCCTTCGCCGGTCAGGTGCGCGACGCTGGCCGCCAGCGCCGGCTCGCTCGCCGAGCTGGCCGCTCGGCAGTCGGTCTGCCGGGCCTGCCCGCGCCTGGTGGCCTGGCGCGAGCAGGTCGCCGTGACCAGGCGGCGGTCCTTCGCGGCCGAGCGCTACTGGGGTCGGCCCGGTGCCCGGCTGGGGCGACGACCGCCCGCGCGTGCTCATCCTCGGCCTGGCCCCGGCCGCGCACGGCGGGAACCGCACCGGCCGCGTCTTCACCGGCGACCGCAGCGGGGACTTCCTGTTCGCCGCGCTGTGGCGGACGCGGCCTGGCCAGCCAGCCCACGTCCGTCACGCGCCGGCGACGGCCAGCGCCTGCATCGGGGCCCGGATGTTGGCCGCCGTGCGGTGCGCGCCGCCGGCGAACAAGCCCGAGCCCGCCGAGCGGGACACCTGCGCGCCCTGGCTTGCCGCCGAGCTCGCGCTGCAGCCTGGCCGACCTGCGCGTCGTGGTCTGCCTGGGCGGCTTCGCCTGGCAGGCGCTGTGGCCCCGGCTGACCGCCGCCGGGTTCGCCGTCCCCCGGCCCCGCCCCGCGTTCGGCCACGGCGCCGAGGTCGCGCTGCCGCGTCCGGACGGCGACGCCGCCCCGCTGCTCGTGCTCGGCTGCTACCACCCCAGCCAGCAGAACACCTTCACCGGCCGGGTCACCGGCGCGATGCTGGACGACGTCTTCGCGCGCGCCCGCTCGGCCGCGGCCTACCGCCCGTTCTGTCCGTCGTTCCGGGTCTCACGCGCCCCGTGCACCCCACCAGTCCAAGCTGTGTGTTGGGCGACCAATCGATTACTAAGGGTAATGACAAAGATACAATGGTCACTCGGTGTATATAACGACCAGGAGCACATCAATTAGATAGGCGACATTGGCCGAGAATCGGGCCACCTTTATCCGCGAATGTAGAGTCAGACTAAGCACGCGGGGTATTATCACCAAGCCCCCGTAGCCCAAGGGAAGAGGCCGGCCCCCTAAAAGGGTCCCCAGTGTCGGTTCGACTCCGACCGGGGGTACCGCTGAACTGGCATTATGTGGTATGCGCCCGCCACGTCGCGATGACTGAATGCTCAGTCAGCAAGGCGGCGCTAGGCAAACGTTATAGTCGCGGCCGCCACCCGAGTGGCTGATCTTAATTGATCATGGGCGCTGGGCAATGCCCGCCTAACCTCCGCTAACGCCCGAGCGTCACTCGCATCAGCCCAGCGGGCGCTTCCGATTCGCGCCCCATTGGCCGCCCGTCGGGCATGAGCCGGGACTGCGGCCATCGGCTCGCCGCGCGCCGTGCTCCAGCGACGTGGTTGCACCAACCACGTCGCTGCAGCGACGTGGGAGCAACAACCACGTCGTTGCCATGCGCGGGCGGGGGTCGGCCGGTCGGGGCTGAGGAGGCGGATGGGTCGGGCGCCGCGCCTGCGGCAGGGCAGGCAGCCAGGGCGAGCAGTGGACGGGACTGCGGGGCGGACCACGGGGTCAGCGGGCGGAGAGTGCGGCGCGGGAGGTGCCGGGCGGTGAGTGCGGCGCGGAGGGCGCAGGGCGGAGAGTGCCGGGCCAGGGGTGCGGGGCTGAGGGTGCCGGGCCGGGGACGCCGGGCGGGTGGGTCAGCCGCTGACGTCGGGGCCCGCGCGGGCGATGGTAAGCCGGACGATGACTCGGCGGTCCCGCTGCATGGCGGCCCGGTACTCATCCCAGTCGGGGTGCTCGCCCGAGATCTGGCGGTAGTAGTCCTCCAGCAGCCCCAGCGCCTCCGGGAGGTGGATGATCTCCACGTCGCCCTCGGCCTGGATCCACTCGCCGAAGAACCCGTCATTGAACACGCACAGCGAGGCGCGCGGGTCGCGGGCGAGGTTCTTGGCCTTGACCGCGGTTTCCCTGGTGCTGATCAGGGCTCGGCCCTGGTCGTCAACGGCGACGACCACGGGCGAGAGCTGAGGACGCCCGTCTGACCTCGTCGTGGCCAGGACGGCGCGATGGTGGTCACGCAGGAACTCGCTAGCTCGCTTGGTATCCACGGGCCAGGCTATCGCCTCGGCCCGGGCCAGCCCAGGCCGATGTGCGCCGGGCGCGCCATAAAGGACGGGCCCGCAGCGCGGCGCGCTCAGGCGTTGTAGAGCCTGGCGCTGCGCTGAACCTCGTACTCGTGCACGATCGCACGGGCGTAGCCGTGCGACAGGCCGTGCTCGTCGGCCAGCCACGTCGCGCGTTCCGCGCAGCGAAGGAACGAGGGGCCGGACTCAAGCCGGCTGAACCACTCTCGGAGTTGCAGTCCGGTGACGGACGGGATACGGGCGATCAGGTTCTTGTGCAGCTCCGGGGAGTGGGTCAGGGACAAATCGCACCTCCGGGGTGAGTCCTCTTGCAGTTGAGACTGCACTACCGTGCCGGTCCTGACAACCCCCGGATGTCACCATTCCGTAATGTTCCGTTTGAGGGCTGGCGGTCCGGCGTCTGCCGAGGTCACTACCACCGCGGACGCGGCCAGGCAGAGCCTGGCGGGCGGTGCTACGTGCCGCTTGCCGCTTATCTGCCAGCGGGCCGGTTAGGAGAGGCGCTCGAAGATCGTGGCCATGCCCTGGCCGCCGCCCGACGCACATGGTCTCCAGGCCGAAGGTCTTGTCGTGGAACTGGAGGCTGTTCAGCGAGGTCGAGGTGATCCGCGCGCCGGTCATGCCGAACGGGTGGCCCACCGCGATCGCGCCGCCGTTGACGTTCAGCTTGTCGATGTCGATGCCCAGCTCCCGGTAGGACGGGATGACCTGCGCGGCGAACGCCTCGTTGATCTCGACCAGGTCGATGTCGTCGATGGTCATGCCCGGCCCGGCTCAGCGCCTGCCGGGAGGCCTCGACCGGGCCGAGGCCCATGATCTCCGGCGACAGGCGCGGTCACCCCGGTGGAGACGATCCGGGCCAGCGGGGTGATGCCCAGCTCGGCGGCCTTGCGTGTCGCTCATGATCACGACCGCGGCCGCGCCGTCGTTCAGCGGGCAGCAGTTGCCGGCCGTGACGGTGCCGTCGGGCCGGAACACCGGCTTGAGCGCGGCGACCTTCTCCAGCGTGGTGCCCGGCCGCGGGCCGTCGTCGGCTTGCTCACCACGGTGCCGTCGGGCAGCGTCGACGGGCGTGATGTCCCGCTCCCAGAAGCCGTTGGCCAGGGCCTTCTCGGCCAGGTTCTGCGACCGGACGCCGAACTCGTCCTGCTCCTGCGCGGGTGATCCCGCGCTTCGCCGGCGACGTTCTCGGCCGTCTGGCCCATGGCGATGTAGACGTCGGGGATCTCGCCGTCCTCGCGCGGGTCGTGCCAGACGCCGGCCGCCGCCCTCGGCCGCCTCGCCGGCGCGGGCCTCGGCGTCGGCGAACACCGGGTTCTTGGTGTCGGGCAGGCCGTCGCTGCTGCCCTTGCCGAACTGGCTGACGCGTCTCCACGCCGGCCGAGATGAAGACGTCGCCCTCGCCGGCCTTGATGGCGTGGAACGCCATCCGGGTGGTCTGCAGCGAGGACGAGCAGTACCGGGTGATCGTGGTGCCGGGCACGGTGTCGTAGCCGAGCATGATCGCGACGACGCGGGCCATGTTGTAGCCCTGCTCGCCGCCGGGCAGGCCGCAGCCGAGCATGATGTCGTCGATGTCGGCCGGGTCGAGCTGCGGCACCTTGGCCAGCGCGGCGGCGATCATCTGGACGGCCAGGTCGTCCGGCCGGATGCTGGCCATGGAGCCTTTGAAGGCCCGGCCGATGGGCGAGCGGGCAGTGGCGACGACAACGGCCTCGGGCATGATGACTACTCCCTGCAGACTAGTCACGGACTCTACCGGTGCTGGTAACACCGATGTTAACCCGGCGGTAGCTTCCGCGCGGCGCGAAGGGCTGCCCCGACCGTCCGCCGCTGGACCCGCGACGTGCCGGGGCGGGCCGCTCGCGGTGGGCAGGATCGATCAGCGACGAGGACGAGGTGGACTGGCCGATGCAGGTACACGACTCCCTGGTCGAGCTCGTGGGGAACACGCCGCTGCTGCGCCTGCAGCGGGTGACCAAGCAGCTCGGCGCCGCCGGCCCGGGCCGGCCGTCCTGGCCAAGGTCGAGTACTTCAACCCCGGCGGATCGGTCAAGGACCGGATCGCGCTGGCCATGGTCGAGGCGGCCGAGGCGTCGGGCGAGCTGCGGCCCGGCGGCACGATCGTGGAGCCGACCTCCGGCAACACCGGGGTCGGCCTGGCCATCGTGGCCGCGCAGAAGGGCTACCGGTGCCTGTTCGTCTGCCCGGACAAGGTCAGCCAGGACAAGATCAGCGTGCTGCGGGCCTACGGCGCCGAGGTCGTGGTCTGCCCGACCACGGTCTCGCCCGGCCACCCGGACTCCTACTACTCGGTATCGGACCGGCTGGCGGCCGAGACGCCGGGCGGCTGGAAGCCCGAACCAGTACGCCAACCCGGCAGAACCCGGAGTCGCACTACCGCTCGACCGGCCCGGAGATCTGGGCCAGACCGACGGGCGGATCACCCACTTCGTGGCCGGCATCGGCACCGGCGGCACGATCTCCGGCACCGGCCGCTACCTCAAGGAGGTGTCCGGCGGCCGGGTCCAGGTCATCGGCGCGGACCCGGAGGGATCGGTGTACTCGGGCGGCACCGGCCGGCCCTACCTGGTCGAGGGCGTCGGCGAGGACATCTGGCCCGAGACCTACGACAAGGGCATCTGCGACCAGGTCATCGCGGTCAGCGACGCCGCAGTCGTTCCTCATGACCCGGCGGCTGGCCCGCGAGGAGGCGCTGCTCACCGGCGGCTCCTGCGGCATGGCCGTGGTGGCCGCCCTCCAGGTGGCCCGGCCGGCCGGCCCCGACGACGTGATCGTCGTCCTGCTGCCCGACGGCGGCCGGGGCTACCTGGCCAAGATCTTCAACGACGAGTGGATGGCCGACTACGGCTTCCTGTCCGCCGAGACGGCCGAGCCCCGGGTGGCCGACGTGGTCGAGCGCAAGGCCGGCCTGCTGCCGCCGTTCGTGCACGTGCACCCGGACGACGACGTCCGGACCGCCATCGAGAGCCTGCGCGAGTACGACGTCTCCCAGCTGCCGGTGCTGAGCGCCGAGCCGCCGGTCATGGCGGCCGAGGTGGTCGGCTCGATCGTCGAGCGGGACCTGCTGGACGCGCTGGTCACCGGGCGGGCCCGCCCGCAGGACGCGGTGGCCGGGCTGATGTCGCCGCCGCTGCCGACGGTGGGCTCGGGCGAGCCGATCAGCGCGGCGGTGGCCGCGCTCGGCCAGGCCGGCGCGGCGCTGGTCCTGGTCGACGGGAAGCCGGCCGGAATGATCACCCGCCAGGATGTGCTGACGTTCCTTGTCCGGGCACGGCAGCTAGCGCGCCGCTACACTGGTCCGCCTGCGGCGCAGCCGCCACTAGTCAAGTTTCTAGCCACGTGTATTCCAGGCAGCGGCCAGGGTACGCTAGGGAGCAGCACAGCAGCCATGGCACGACAGAGCACGACGGTGCCGCCGGCCGCGCGGACGGCTTCGAGACGCTCGCCATCCACGCCGGGCAGGAGCCCGACCCGCTGACCGGCGCCGTGGTCCCGCCGATCTACCAGGTGTCCACGTTCAAGCAGGACGGGGTCGGCGGCCTGCGCGGCGGCTACGAGTACTCCCGGTCGGCCAACCCCACCCGGCGCGCGCTCGAGGAGTGCCTGGCCGCGCTGGAGGGCGGGGTCGCCGCGCTGGCCTTCGCCTCGGGCATGGCGGCCAGCGACTGCGTGGTGCGGGCCACCTGCCGTCCCGGTGACCGCGTGCTGATCCCGCACGACGCCTACGGCGGCACGTTCCGGCTGTTCGACAAGGTCTTCGCCGGGCTGGGGCGTGGACTACGAGCCGGTGGCCGATGTCCGACCTGGCCGCCGTCCGGGCCGCCCTGGCGCCCGCCCGGCGGCGAGGGCTCGGGCCGCGGGCCGGTCCAGCTGGTCTGGGTCGAGACGCCGACCAACCCGCTGCTGTCCATCGCCGACATCGCCGCGCTGGCCGCGATCGCGCACGACGCCGGGCGCGCTGCTGGTCGTGGACAACACCTTCGCCTCGCCCTACCTGCAGCAGCCGCTGGCCCTCGGGGCCGACGTGGTGGTCCACTCCAGCACCAAGTACCTGGGCGGCCACTCCGACATCGTCGGCGGGGCGGTCGTGGTCGCCGACGCCGACGCTGGCCGAGAGCCTGGCCTTCCTGCAGAACGCGACCGGCGTCGGTGGCCGGGCCCGTTCGACGCCTGGCTGACCCTGCGCGGGATCAAGACCCTGGGCGTGCGGATGGACCGGCACAGCGCCAGCGCGCTGCGGGTAGCGGAGATGCTGGCCAGCCACCCCGCCGTGGCCCAGGTCTACTATCCCGGCCTGGCGTCCCACCCCGGCCACGAGGCGGCCGCCAAGCAGATGCGCGGCAGCGGCGGCATGGTGTCGTTCACGGGCCCGCGGCGGCGAGGCAGCGAAGCGGTCGCCATCTGCGGCCGGACCCGCCTGTTCACCCTGGCCGAGTCCCTGGGCGGCGTCGAGTCCCTGATCGAGCACCCGGCCCGGATGACCCACGCCTCGGTGGCGGGCTCGCCCCTCGAGGTCCCCGCCGACCTCATCCGCCTCTCGGTCGGCCTGGAGTCCTGCGACGACCTCCTGGAAGACCTCCGCATGGCGCTGGCCTGAGCCAGGCTCAGGCCAGCGCGCTAAAAACCACTGCGGTGGCCGACGCCATCCCGTAGCGGGCGGGCGGCGGCCACCCAGGTCTGGTCCTCCGGCCGAACTGCTTGGCCGAATAGCCTCGGCCTAGCTGGCCGCGTTCTTGGAGCGGCTGAACCACCACGCGGCGCCCACGAGCACCACGCCGACCACGATGGCCACGGCACCACGAATGACGTGGTGACCACTCGAGGAGTGGACGTGGCTGCCCGCGGTCAGGAAGTGCGGCAGGCCCGTGGCGACCATGAAGACGATGCCGAGGATGACGGCCAGGACTCCGAGAACGCCGAGAACGATCACCAGGGGGCGCTTGGCGGAGGCGCCGCCAGGCAGGGAAGCGGAACTCACTGATCCTCCTTGATTCGCAGGCATGGGGACACCTCTCACTTGTCGGTGTCGTCATGCCAGCAGCACTAGCTACGCGCGGAATGTTAGCCCCGGGGATGAGCGCAGTGACATGAACGGCCATAAGGGTATTAATTGCAGCCGGAACTTTACCTAGAGACCCCCGGGGCCCGCCGGTGTGCGGCCGCTGGTGACGCTGTTGTGGGCTACCAGGCTACTGCCAGACCATCAGGACGAGAATGACCAGCCAGATGACGGTGACCACCGCACCCATGGTCGCGACCCGGCCGCGCTCCACGCTGGCCACGTGCCGCGCGGTGCCGGCCGCGCCCGGCTGGACGGGCTCGGGCTGGCCCGCCGCGTGCGCGTCGTCGGCCGCCTCGGTGGTCGCGTCCGCTCTACCGACCACACTAGCGCCGGGCCGCGGCATTCTCCGCCGCCTCGGCGACCTCCATGGCGCTGATCGCCTTGCGCTGATCGCGGATGATGATGACCAGCAGGGCCAGCGCGACGACGAACAGGGTCGCGGCCGCGGTCAGCCACGGCTTGGCCAGTTCACTGAGCTGCTGGCCGAGCACAATGCCGAAGATGAGCACGCCGAGCGAGATCAGGGCGAATATCCGGGTTGTCCGGTACAAGTAGCGCAACACGATCAGGTTGCGCACCCGGATGTACCGGGGCGTCGACATAATGGCGGCGGTGACCGGGCCGAGCGCGAACACCGCAAATCGCGATATGCAGCCAGAGCACCAGCCGGTCAGTAAAGGACATGGGGTGGTCCTCGAGGCGCCAGCCGGTCACACGCGGCGGCGCACCCGGATCAGCCAGGCGACGCCCGCGCAGATGGCCCCGCCACCCAGGCAGGCCACAGCCCGCCTCAGGTCGTGTCCGGTGGTCCATGGTGCCCTGCAGCACATGGGGCAGCTCCCCGTCGGCCACCAGGTACAGCAGGCCGATGATGATCGCGACCAGCCCGGCGATGCCCAGGAACATGGACACACCCTCGCGCACGGCATCAGCCAGCCGCCGAGTCACCCCGCCCGTGCTCATAGAGGTCTGGTTCCACGGGGGAGGAATGCCGAAAGTCACGCACCTTAAAGCCCCGGCGATGAAGCCGCGCCCAAGGTAATAGTTACACCGGGCAGTCCGGCACTCGCGCGCGGCGAGGGCCGGACTACCGGGCGCTCATGACAGCGCGGGCTATCGGCTGCCCTCGCGGCGAGTGCGCAGGAAATCCCGCACGACGTACTCGCCCAGGCTTTCTGGCATGGCCCGCAGCACCCGCCCGCCGTTGCGCCGGGCCACCTCGTCCACGAACGCCGTCAGCCGCTCGTCGTCGGCGAGCATGAAGATGTTCATGGTCGCCTGGCGCCGGGTCATCTTGTCCACCTCGGCCAGGGTGAGCTCCAGCGTCTCCGGCGACGGCGGCCAGTCGAACCAGTACTGGCCGTCCCGGCGCAGGTGGGCGGTGGGCTCGCCGTCGGTGATGACCAGCACCACCGGGTTGTGCTCCGGCCGCCGGTCCAGGAACCGGCCGGCCAGCACCAGCGCGTGGTGCAGGTTCGTGCCCTGGACCATGTCCCAGGTCAGCCCGGCCAGGTCGGTCTCGCGCAGTTCCCTGGCGTAGTTGGAGAACCCGATGACCTGGATGGCGTCCTGCGGGTACTTGGTCCGGACCAGCGCGTGCAGGGCCAGCGCGGTCTGCTTGGCCGCGCCCCAGGTGCCGCGCAGTTCCATGGAGTAGGACAAGTCGACCAGCAGGCAGACCGCCGCGGTGGCGCGCCGCTCGGTCTCCCCGACCGCGAAGTCGCCCACCTCGAGCCGGACCCCCGGATGGCGCCCGGCGGCGCCGGCGGTCTCTCCGGTGGTCACCGGCCCCGGGCTGGGCTGAGGTAGGGGGCCGGGGAGGTGGGTGGGGGTCCTGCCGGCGCGCAGCAGGGCGTTGCGCACCGTAGCGGCGGCGTCGATGGGCTGCTCGTCGCCGAACTGCCAGGGCCGGGTGCTCCCGGTCGAGCTCGCCCGCCTGCCCGGCGCTGCGCTGATCGTGGTCGCCGGTGGCGCCCTCGGGCAGGTCGGCGAAGACCTTGCGCAGCGCGGTCTCGCCCAGCCGCCGGACGGCCTTGGGGGTGAGCTCCAGGCGGCCGTCGGTGCGCTGGAGGTAGCCCTGGCGCTCAAGCTCGCGTTCAATCTGGCGCAGCGCGTCCATGTCGTCCACGGCCTGCCGGCCCAGGGCGCGGCGGACCGCGTCCTCGTCGACGTCGTCCAGGCGGGCGCCGGGGTAGTCCTGCCGCAGCGAGTCCTCGAGCTCGCCGAGGTCGGCCAGCTCGGCCAGGGCCGTGGTGGCGTCGCTCAGGCCCAGCGGCTCCTGGCCGGACATCCGGGCCCGCGGCCAGCCCTCGGCGTCCAGATCCGGCCGCCGGGACCGCAGGGCATCGGCCAGCCGGGACATCTCGGCGGCCAGCCCCGCGTCCTCCATGGCCTGGGACATCAGGTTGGACAGCTCACCGCGCTGGTCCTCGCTGAGCGATTCGAGCAGCCGCTGCGCCGCCTGCATCCGGCGGACCAGCGAGTCGACCAGCTCCTCCAGGTTGGCCGGGGAATCCGGGAACATATCCCCGTACTCGGCCATGAAGTCGTCGAAGTCCTGCTGCTCGTGCTCGCCCCGCGCGTCGTCCTCGAGCATCTGGGTCAGCGAGGACATCATGTCCTTGACCCGCTGCATGGCCTGCTGGTCGGGCTGGTTCAGGCTCTGCTTCATGCCCTGGAACTGGCTGTCCAGGATCTCCTGCCGCAGCAGGTCCTTGAGCTCCTCGAACGTCTGCCGGGCCGTCGCCGACTGCCATTCGTAGTCCGACAGCTGCCGGATCGCGCGCGAGGTGTCGGACGGGACCGAGTCCAGCTCGGCCTCGCGCATCCGCGCGGTGTCGCTGGGGTCGGGGAACAGCTCCGCCCGCTCCTCGCCGATCGCCTTGTCCAGCATGGCCCGGACCTGCTCGAGCACGCCGTCCAGGCGGCCGCGGTTGCGCACCTCGCGCTGCCGCTCGCGCACCCGGCGCAGCATGTCGTCCAGGCCGCGGTGCCCGGACATGCCCTGGCGCAGCAGGTCGCGCAGCGCCGAGGCCGGGTCGGTGCCCTCCAGCACCGACTCGCCCAGCGCGTCGACCGCGCCCCGGACGTCGTAGGGCGGCTCCAGCGGATCCGGCCCGCCGGTGTAGGGCCCGTAACGATAACCACTCATGGGTAAAGCCCTCTCGCCCTGCTGCTCAGGTCCGGTAGACGGCGCCGCCGTCGAGGGAGTCCTTCGACAGGCGGCGCATCAGGTACAGGCCCTCGAGCGCGAACTCCAGGGCGGCCGCGGCCTGGCCGGGGGACTCGCCGCCCATGTCCAGCCGCTCCATGATCTTGGCCAGGCCGGGGACCTCGCCGATCCGGCGCAGCAGCTCGGCGGCCGGGAGCAGGTCGCCGGTCTCGACGATGCCGCCCTCGGCGAACCGGGTCAGCAGGCCGCTCAGGTCGGCGTTGCCCAGCGCGCCGCGGAAGGTCTCGGCGGTGGCCCGGCGCAGCAGGTGGTCGAGCACCTCCTGCTCCCGGCCCTCCTCGCTGACCTCGAACTCCACCTTGCCGCGGAGCGTGCCGACGATGGCGGGCAGATCGCAGACCCTGGCCACGGCGCGGTCCTCGCCGCTGATCGCGGCCCGCCGGACCGCGGAGGCGGCCACCGCCTCGGCGGCAGCGATCGCGAACCGGGCCGACACCCCGGACCGGGAGTCGACCGCAGGCGAGGCCCGCACCAGCCGGGTGAACCGGGCGATGATCTGGATGAGGTGCTCGGGCAGCACGGCGCCGGGGTCGGTGACCGAGCCCGGCCCGTCCCGCCAGGCGACCTGGGCTTCCTGGCGGATCAGCGCCAGCTCGGCCTCCAGCGAGACCGGGTAGTGGGTCCGGATCTCGGCGCCGAACCGGTCCTTGAGCGGGGTGATGATCCGGCCCCGGCTGGTGTAGTCCTCCGGGTTGGCGCTGGCCACCAGGACCAGGTCCAGCGGCAGCCGCAGCGAGTAGCCGCGCACGCCGATGTCCCGCTCCTCCAGCACGTTCAGCAGCGAGACCTGGATGCGCTCGGCCAGGTCAGGCAGCTCGTTCAGGCAGAAGACACCGCGGTTGGTGCGGGGCACCAGGCCGTAGTGGATGGTCTCCGGGTCGCCGAGGGTCCGGCCCTCGGCCACCTTGACCGGGTCGATGTCGCCGACCAGGTCACCGACGCTGGTGTCCGGCGTGGCCAGCTTCTCGCCGTAGCGGTCGCTGCGGTGGCGCCAGGTGATGGCCAGGTCCTCGCCCTGCTCGGCGGCCAGCCGCCGGCAGCGGGCGCAGGCGGGGGCGAACGGGTGGTCGTTGATCTCGCAGCCCGCCACGGCGGGGGTCCACTCGTCCAGCAGCAGGACGAGCGTGCGGATCAGCCGGGTCTTGCCCTGCCCGCGCTCGCCCAGCAGGATCACGTCGTGGCCGGCGATGATGGCCCGTTCCAGGTGCGGGAGCACGGTCTGGCCGAAGCCGACGATGCCGGGAAACGCGTCCTCGCCGGCCCGCAAGGCGGCCAGCAGGTTCTCGCGCATCTCCTCCTTGACGGTCCGGATCTGGTGCCCGCTGGCCCGCAGTTCGCGCACGGTGGCGGCGGCGGGCGGGGCGCTACGCGGGGTGGTTGACGTCGACTGCGGGGCTGATGAGTGAGACTGACTCGTAGGCTGCACCATTCGAATCTATGTCGATGACGGCCAGCCGCGCACATCAGGGAGGCTCGGGTGATCGGCGGGGTGGGCGATCCGCGCTCGGCGCTGGCGCTGGATGTCGGCGGGACCAAGCTGGCGGCCGGGGTGGTGGACCCGGGCGGTCGTCTGCTCACCTGGGCCCGGACGCCGACCCCGGCCGGCCTGGACGCGGAGCAGCTATGGCGGACGCTGGACGCCCTTTTCACCTCTGTTATCGAAAAATCAGGCATTCCCGAAGCTGAGCTGGCCGGCGTGGGCTGCGGCTGCGGCGGGCCCATGGAGTGGCCTGGCCTGCTGGGTATCGCCGCTGAACCTGCCTGCCTGGCGCGGGTTTCCCCTCCGGGACCGGCTGACCGAGCGCCTGCCGGGGCTGCCGGTGCGGGTGCACAACGACGCGATCTGCCTGGCGGCGGCCGAGCACTGGCGCGGGGCGGGCCGGGGCCGGTCCAACATGCTCGGCATGGTGGTCTCGACCGGGGTCGGCGGCGGGCTGATCCTGGACGGCAAGCTGGTCAGCGGGGCGTCGGGCAACGCGGGCCACATCGGGCACATCGTGGTGGACCCGAGCGATGACGGGCCGCTGTGCGGCTGCGGCGGGCGCGGCTGCGCCGAGGCCATCGCCAGGGGCCCGGCGCTGGCCCAGTGGGCGCGGGCGCAGGGCTGGCGGCCGGGTCAGGCCGATGCGACGGCCAGGGACCTGGCCCAGGACGCGGCGCACGGCCACCCGGTGGGCCGGGCGGCCATGGACCGGGCGGGCCGGGCCCTCGGCCTGGCCATCGCGTCCGCGGCCAGCCTGTGCGACCTGGAGGTGGTCACGGTGGGCGGCGGGGTCTCCCAGGCCGGGCCGCTGCTGTTCGACCCGCTGGCGCAGACGCTGCGGGGGCACGCCCGGCTCGACTTCACCCGACACCTCCAGGTGGTGCCCGCCGCGCTCGGCCAGAGCGCCGGCCTGATCGGCGCGGCGGCGCTCATCCTGGCCGCGGAGCGCTACTGGACGCCGGACTGAGCCATCGCGGGTCGTGCCACACTTCAGGCATGACCACAACTGCACCGGTGAGCACCGACGACGTGGTCGCTGCCGCCGGCGAGCTGCGCGGCACCATCCGCCAGACGCTCATGCTGCCGTCCCGCGCCCTGTCCGAGCTGGTCGGCGGGCCGGTCTACCTGAAGTGCGAGAACCTCCAGCGGACCGGCTCGTTCAAGGTCCGCGGCGCCTACATCCGCATTGCCCGGCTGACCGACTCCGAGCGGGCCCGCGGCGTGGTGGCGGCCAGCGCGGGCAACCACGCCCAGGGCGTGGCCCTGGCCGCCTCGGCGCTGGGCACCAGGGCGACGGTGGTCATGCCCGCCGGCGCCCCGCTGCCCAAGGTCGCCGCGACCCGCTCGTACGGCGCCGACGTCGTCCTGCACGGCACCTGCGTGGAGGACGCCCTGGCCAGGGCGCGGGAGCTGGCCGAAGAGACCGGGTCGATCTTCATTCACCCGTTCGACCACCCGGACGTGATCGCCGGCCAGGGCACGGTGGGCCTGGAGATCGCCGAGCAGTGCCCGGACGTGCGCACCATCGTGGTCCCGGTCGGCGGCGGTGGGCTGGCCGCGGGCATCGCGGTAGCGGCCAGCACCCGGCTGCCCGGGGCCCGGCTGATCGGCGTGCAGGCCGATGCGGTGGCGCCGATGCCCGGCTCGCTGGCGGCCGGCCACCCGGTGACTGTCACCGCCGCCGCCACCATGGCCGACGGCATCGCGGTGGCCCGGCCCGGCGACCTGACCACGGCCATCCTGGCCGGGCTGTCCGCGCAGATGATCACGGTCACCGAGGAGAACCTGTCCCGCGGTTTGCTGCTGTGCCTGGAGCGGGCCAAGCAGCTGGTCGAGCCTGGCCGGGGCGGCGGGCGTGGCGGCCATGCTGGAGCACCCGGCGCTGTTCGTCCCGCCGGTTGTGGTGGTGCTGTCGGGTGGCAACATCGACCCGCTGCTGCTGGCCAAGGTGCTGCGGCACGGGCTGTCGGCGGCCGGCCGGTACCTCGCCTTCCGGTGCCGCCTCCCGGACCGGCCGGGGGCGCTGGCCACCCTGCTGTCCGAGCTGGCCGGGCTGGGCACCAACGTGATCGAGGTGCTGCACGAGCGGGGGGCCGCCGACCTGCACGTGGATGAGGCCGAGGTCATGCTCCAGGTCGAGACGCGCGGCCCGGAGCACTGCGACACGGTGATCACCCAGCTCCGCAAGGGCGGCTACACGCTGATCTTCAGCTAGCCGGGTTTCAGTTGTACTGGGGCCGCTCCAGCACCGCGATCCGAGAGGCCACCCCGTCCAGGTCGGTCCAGCAGGCTTGGAGGTGCCGCTCCCGGCCCGCGGCCGGACCGGGAGCGAAGCCGGTGCGGCCGTTCAGGACCCGGGTGTTGTCCAGGATGAGGCAGTGGCCGGGCCGCAGCGCCAGCGTGAGTGTCAGCGCCTGGTCGTCGACCAGCCGCGCGAAGGACCGGTAGGCGTCGTAGAAGTCCAGGATCTGGCTGGTCGCGCCGCGCAGCGGGGCCAGGTGGCTACGGTCGAACCTGATCTCCCGGATCCGGCCGCGCGGGTCCAGGCTGATCACCGGGTGGGTGGCCCGGTGCTCGGCCTGGTCGTCGGCCCGGGCGAAGGTGACGGCGGTGCTGGCCAGCACGGCGAACGCGGCCGGGTCCCTGGCCCGGAGCGAGGCCGCGGCAAAGAAACCGTCGACCAGGGTCGACTCGCCGCCCCGGGCCGCGGCGGTCAGGCAGCCCATCACCTTGACCGTCAGCAGCGGATCCCGGAACGGGCCGGCCGTGCCCACGGGCATTGGCCGGCTGGTGGAGGCCTCCGACGGGGGCGACGCCCCGACCCGGACCTCGGCCACCCGGCCGTGCTCGGTATCCCGGACCACGCCCAGGGTCTGGGCCACGGCCAGCACCGCGCCGGGCTCGGCCGGCATCCCGGCCAGCAGCACGAAGCCGTCGCGCAGAACGGCCCGCAGGCAGGCCTGCCGGTGCGCGGGATCGGACTGGTAGAGCGGCCAGGAGCCCAGCGGCAGCGCACCGCAGATGACGGCGTTGTCCCACAGGTGCTTGGCGTCCTCGCTGCGGCCGTCCTCGGCCGCCGCGCCGGTGCCGGATCGGGCCTGCGGCGGCGCGGCCGGGGGTGCGGACCGCTGGCGCGGCACGGGGACGGGCCGGAACTGGTCCAGCCATCGGGTGTCGTACACGCTGTGGTGCCGGTCCGGGGCGAACTCGATCTCGATCCGGTGGCCGCGGCGATGCACCGCCGCGACGGAGACGCGCTCGGACAGGTCGGTGATGCTGGTCAGCCGTTCCCGGCTGCCTGGGTCACGACACTCGGCGCAGGCGCAGTTGTCGCGCAGCCAGATAGCCGGCAGCCCGAGCAGGGGATCATCGGCCCCGCCTCGAGGCCTCCCAGAGTCCTCGGAGCGCCCCCGGCGCTCCGGCGCGCCGTCCGCCTGATCAGCCATGCCGTCATCCCCGCTATTGACGGCCAGCAGCAGTCGCCCCACCAGCCTCGTGCCAGCCGCTGCTACCGGTCCTGATGCGCCCAAAAGTTAGTAAGGGTCGGTACCTAACGTCAAGGTAAGTGCAGAAAGTTCACGCGGCAATTGCGCCACGCACGGCCGCAAATCGGTGCATTGGTTAGCCCGAGTCACAGGAGTAACCAGACACAACGAAGAAGCTGACCGGTTCACCGGTCAAGCGAGCCGATAGGTGCTAGTGTTAACTCTGCGGGGTCAGGCAACCCCGTGGTGTTACGGGTCAGACGTGACGGACAAGTCGGGCTTGTCGAGGACTGGCGGGCCGCGAGGTGGGCGACGACGGTCGCCGAGGCACCACCCGCGCCTGCCGGGCCTGACCGCCGGACCTGGCCCGAGGCGGGAATGGGGGCCTGACATGGGCATGCGCTGGGAGCCGCCCGAACAATCGGCGGGTGGGTACGGAAGCCCGCCGCCGCTCTACCGGCCGAGGCACGCGGCCCGGCCCCGTCTACTGCGCGCGCTGCACCGGTCACCGCGGCCGCGGCTGCCCGTGCCGGCGCCGGACCTGGTGCCGCTGCCGCCGCTGCCCCGCCCCGACCCGGCCGGGCGCGTCTGGGCCGCCGCCCTGCCCGTCGGCCGGGCCCGCCTGCACAACCAGGCACAACGCCGGCGCTTCTTATCCGCGGGGGACCCGGCTCGTGACCAGTTGCCCGTCGTAACCCGATGACGGCGCCGCGCTACTGTACGCTCCGGGCATGACAGTGGAACCAGCCTCGGGCTGGCCGCTCTCCGCACAACTGGCACAGGTCCTGCGCGAGCTGATCACTTCCGGCCAGCTCGCGGCCGGAGACCGGATTCCTGGCGAGATCGACCTGGCCCGTGAGCACGGCGTCTCGCGGGATACCGCGCAGCGCGCCCTGGCCGCCCTCGCCGAGGAAGGCCTGATCATCCGCCGGCGGGGGGTGGCCTCCATCGTCGCGCCCACCGAGCCGGTCCGCGAGGTCCGGGTCGAGCCGGGCACGCGGATCTCGGCCCGCCTGCCGACCGCCGCGGAGCGAGAGGTCGCGCGGGTAGGCCGGTGGGTTCCGCTGCTGGCGGTGGCCGTGCCGGGCTGGCCGGAGCAGCTCTACCCCGCCGACCGGGTGGTCGTGGTGGTGCAGGCCGAGGACGACGCCCCCTGTCCGTAACGGGTTGCCTGACGCGCTTTCAGAGGTTGCCGCGGCGGGCCTGCTCGCGCTCGATGGCCTCGAACAGGGCCTTGAAGTTGCCCTTGCCGAAGCCTTCCGAGCCGTGCCGCTCGATCAGCTCGAAGAACACCGTCGGCCGGTCCTGCACCGGCTTGGTGAAGATCTGGAGCAGGTATCCGTCCTCGTCCCGGTCGGCCAGGATGCGCAGCTCGCGCAGCTCATCCAGCGGGACGCGGGTGTCGCCCACCCACTCGCCGAGCGTGTCGTAGTAGCTGTCGGGCGTGTCCAGGAACTGCACGCCCTCGGCGCGCATGCCGCGGACGGCGGCCACGATGTCGTCGGTGGCCAGCGCGATGTGCTGGACCCCGGGCCCGCCGTAGAACTCCAGGTACTCGTCGATCTGCGACTTCTTCTTGCCTGCGGCCGGCTCGTTGATCGGGAACTTGACCTTGCGGTCGCCGTCGGCCACCACCTTGCTCATCAGCGCCGAGTACTCGGTGGCGATGTCGTCGCCGACGAACTCCTTCATGTTCGTGAAGCCCATCACGCGGCCGTAGAACGCGACCCACTCATCCATCCGGCCCAGCTCGACGTTGCCCACGCAGTGGTCGACCTCGGTGAAGAACGGGCCGGGCCGCCCGCGATCAGCGGGCCGGCGGCGACGTAGCCGGGCAGGTAGGGGCCGGAGTAGTTGGCCCGCTCGACCAGGGCGTGCCGGGTGTCCCCGTAGGTGGCGATGGCGGCCAGCACGACCTTGCCGTGCTCGTCCTCGGCGACCCGCGGCTCCTCGAGGCCGGTGGCGCCGCGGGCGATCGCGCGGGCGTAGGCCGCCTCGGCCGATGGCACGCCGATGGCCAGGTCGATCACGCCGTCGCCGTGCCGGGCTACGTGCGCGCCGAGGTCGGTGCCGGCCCGGACCGGCCCGCGGAACACGAACCGCGCGCTGCCCGACTCCATCACGTAGCTAACCTCATCGCGGCAGCCGGTCTCCGGGCCGCGGTAGGCCACGCAGCGCATGCCGAACGCCGAGGCGTAGTAGTGGGCGGCCTGGCGCGCGTTGCCGACCGCGAACACCACCGCGTCCATGCCGGTGACCGGGAACTCGTCGGCGGGTGCCGGGACCTGTGCTGGCTCGAGTTTCATGGCCGCGCTCCTTCCGCATCTGTGCTTGGCCAGCATCGACCAGACGCGGCAAGGTGTGCAATAGTTGCGGAATCAGTCTGACAAAATGCCTAGCAAGATAGCGTGATCCCTGGTGGAACTGTACAGTCTGCTCCGGGCCGATGATTGACGAGCTGGACGCCCGGCTGATCGAGCTGCTCGCGGCCGAGCCGCGGGTCGGCATGCTGGAGGCATCGCGGCGGCTGCGGGTGGCCAGCGGCACCGTCCAGGCCCGGCTCGACCGGCTCCAGGCCCGCGGCGTCATCACCGGCTACGGACCGGAGATCAGCCCCGCGGCCCTCGACCACGGCGTCATGGCGTTCGTGACCCTGGAGATCCGCCAGGCGGGCGGGCATGACTCGGTCGCCGAGTCAGCTCGCGGCCATCGCGGAGGTACTGGAGGCGCACACCATCACCGGCGCCGGGGACATGCTCTGCCGGGTGGTGGCCCGGACCAACGCCGACCTCCAGCGGGTCATCGACGCCATCGTGGACGTGCCGGGGGTGGTGCGCACCTCCACGGTGATCGCGCTGGACACCCCGGTGCCCTACCGGTCGCTGCCGCTGGTCCGGGCCGCGGCCGCTACGGCCGGGGGCTAGCTGGCCGCCTGCGCCGCCTGCGCGGCCTGCTCGGCCGGGCTGGCCTGGCCGGCCTGATCGGGGGGCGTGGCGTGGGCCATGTCGCAGGCGATGGCCAGCACCGCGGCGCACAGCGCTTCGGTGTCGGTGACCTGATCGGCGAAGGACATCCAGGCCACGCTGATGCCGCCCAGCGCCATCGCCGGGCGCAGCCGCTCGGCCAGCGTGGCTCCCGGCTCGGACAGCAGGTCGGCCAGGGCCCGCAGCCGCTCCTTGAACAGCTCGCTGCGGCCCTTGCTGCCGGACATGCTGCTCGCGGCGGCCTGGTTCTGGTGCAGCATCCGGAACACCTGGTGCCCGTCGGTCACGATGCCCACGTAGCGGCGCAGGATCTCGGCCCTCGTCGGCGCGGTCCGCGGCTGCCCGGCACCCCAGGCGATCAGGTCGTCGATCTGGCTGACGTAGTCCTCGACCAGGCTGGCGACGATGTCTTCCTTGGACTTGAAGTGGTAGTAGAGGGCGGCCTTGGTGAAGTTCAGGCGCTCGGCGATCTCGCGCAGCGATGTCTTCTCGTAGCCCTGCTCGGTGAACAGCTCGATCGCCACCGCCTGGATGCGCGCCCGCGTCTCCCGGCCGCGCGCTGGGTCAGTCATCGTCCTGCGTCTCGCCTCATCCTGGGTGGGAGCTACCGCTAACTTACTTGACGGCCGGTTAGCAGACAGCTTACTCTTCTGCCGTATGCTAGCCGGTCGGCAGGTAAGCTCCAAGATCTCCGATCCGCGGGGCGCGGCCGGCGCCATCACGACAACAGGTGACGTCAGCTCAGGTGACATCAGCTCGCGCGCGGGCGGAACGAGGATCGATAGTGACTGACAGCCAGGCGGCGGGCGTTGCCGCGAGCCAGCCATCCAGCGGACCGCGGCGCGAGATCCTCATCGTGCTGCCCGGCCTGCTGCTCGCGATCATGATCGCGATGCTTGACCAGCTCGTGGTGTCGACCGCGCTGCCCAGGATCGTGGGCGACCTGGGCGGCCTCAACCACCTGGCCTGGGTGGTCACGGCCTACGTGCTGGCCTCCACAGTTACCACGCCGCTGTACGGCAAGCTGGGCGACCTGTACGGCCGCAAGCGGCTGCTGATGATCGCGATCGTGATCTTCCTGATCGGTTCGGCGCTGTCCGGCCTGGCCCATTCCATGGACCAGCTCATCGCGTTCCGGGCCATCCAGGGCCTGGGCGCGGGCGGCCTCATGGTCGGCGCCCTGGCCACCATCGGCGACCTCGTCTCGCCCCGCGAGCGCGGCCAGTACATGGGCTACATGATGGGCGCGATGACGCTGGCGATGATTGCCGGACCGCTGGTCGGCGGGTACATCACCGACAGCTTCTCGTGGCGCTGGATCTTCTACATCAACCTGCCCATCGGCGCCGCCGCCCTGATCTACCTGGCGTCTCACCCTGCACCTGCCCGGCAAGCGGATCGAGCACCGCGTCGACTACCTGGGCGCCGCCGTGCTGGCGGTGGCGGCGACCGCCCTGGTGCTGCTGCTCACCTGGGGCGGCGGGCAGTACGCCTGGGGGTCGCCGCAGATCCTCGTCCTCGGCGTCGTCACGGTCGTGGCCACCGCGGCTTTCCTGGCCATCGAGGCCAGGGCGGCCGAGCCGGTCCTGCCCCTGCACGTGTTCAAGAACCTGAACTTCTCGCTGGCCACGGCAATGAGCTTCCTGCTCGGCCTGGCCCTGTTCGGGGCGCTGACCTTCCTGCCGCTCTACCAGCAGACGGTCCAGCACGCCTCGGCCACCACCAGCGGCCTGCTGCTGATCCCGCTGCTGCTGGGTTCCACGGCCACCTCGATCATCGGCGGCCAGATCACGACCAAGACCGGGCGCTACAAGGCGCTGCCCATCGTCGGCGGCGCGATCATGACGTTCGCCATGTACATGCTCACCCACCTGGGCCCCGACACCTCGCGGCTCACCTCCGGGATCTACTTCGCGATCCTGGGCATCGGCATGGGCTTCCTCATGCAGATCACCACGCTGATCGTGCAGAACAGCGTTGAGCCCAAGGACATGGGCGTGGCCAGCAGCTCGCGGACGTTCTTCCAGCAGATCGGCGGCTCGATCGGCGTCTCGCTGTTCGGTGTGATCTTCACCCGGCGGCTGACCGAGTCGCTGCGCGCCCAGCTGCCCGGCGTGCACCTGCACGCCGGCAGCGGCCAGCTCGACCCGGCCACGATCAACCAGCTGCCCGCCGCTGATCCGGCACGCCGCTTTTGTCGCGATCAGCCACGGCGATCGACGGCGTGTTCATCTGGGCCGTCCCGGCCGCCGCGCTCGTGTTCGTGCTCGCCTGGCTGGTCAAGGAGATCCCGCTGCGCGGCCGGACCGAGTCCCCGGCCGAGCCGGTCACGCCGTCCTCCGAGCCGCAACTGGTCGGCTAGCCGACTGGCTCACGGGCGGCCCGGGCCCATTTGTTAATTGTCGTGGGTTGGGCACAGAGCAGGGGCGGGCCCGTCAGCCGACAGGCCCGCCCCCACAGGCGCGTTCGGGGCGCGAAGCGCCTAGCGAGCTACATCCCGCCGTACGGGACCGCCTCCAGGATCTCGACCGTCGCGGCCCGGCCGTTGGGCAGGTTGTAGGTGGCGGTCTCGCCGACCTTCTTGCCCGAGATGGCCTGGCCCAGCGGCGAGCGCGGCGAGTAGACGTCGATGGGCGAGCCGCTCTCCTCGCGCGACGCCAGCAGGAAGGTCACCTCGTCATCGTTGCCCTGGAACCGCACGGTCACCGTCATGCCAGGCCCGACCACGCCCGTCCGTGCGCGGGCGATGCCGACCCGTGCGCTGTCCAGGATGTTGGTCAGCTGGATGATCCGGGCCTCCTGCTTGCCCTGCTCCTCCTTGGCAGCGTGATAACCGCCGTTCTCCTTCAGGTCGCCCTCGCTCCGGGCGGCCTCGATCTTCTTGGCGATCTCGATGCGGCCCGTACCCGAGAGGTGATCGAGCTCGGCCTTAAGCCGGTCGTACGCCTCCTGGGTGAGCCAGGTGACGGTGTCATCGCGGGTTTCGGTCACGGGTACTCCTCGCGTGGGTGCGGAGCTTGTCTTCCGCGGGGTCCAGTCGGACCCGGTTGGGGGTAATCCTTCGAGGCTAACAAGGCTCGGCGAGTAAGTCAGTACCTTGTCAATGGTCTCGGCGGCCTGGCGAGGCGCTCGAGCCGCCGCCCAGACGCGGGAATGCCTTCGGCGGCAGGGCTTGTTGTGCTGCACAATAGCCTCCCGGTGCTGGTTCGCGCGGCGTGGCCGGCCGGATGCCCGCAAAGCGGGAGTTTCTGCCTGCTCGTGCCCGTCATGTCATCTGCCCGTGAGTTGCTGCTGAAGGGGATTCCTGTTGTCTGCCGTTAGTTCTGAGCCAGAGTGCCCAGCAGCGCCCGCCGAATGCCGGGGACCGCCGGCACTCGGTGTTCCGGCCCGCTGCGGCTGATGGCCGTGCACGCTCACCCCGACGACGAGTCGAGCAAGGGCGCCGCGACGATGGCGCGCTACGTGCGCGAGGGCGCCGAGGTCACTGGTCTGCACGCATGACCGGCGGTGAGCGCGGCGACATCCTGAACAAGGCCATGGAGCGGCCCGAGATCCGGGCCAACCTGGCCCGCGTCCGCCGCGGCCGAGATGGCCCGGGCCCGCGCAGATCCTCGGCGTCGAGCAGCGTTCCTCGGCTTCACCGACTCCGGCCTGCCCGAGGGTGACCCGCCTGCCGCCGCTGCCGGAGGGCTGCTTCGCGCTGGAGCCGCTGGAGACCGCGGCGCGGCCGCTGGTGCAGGCCGTGCGGGAGTTCCGGCCGCACGTGATGCTCACCTACGACGAGAACGGCGGCTACCCGCACCCCGACCACATCAAGACCCACCAGGTCGCGGTGGAGGCCTTCGAGGCGGCCGGGCGACCCGGACCGGTACCCGGGCTCCGGCGAGCCCTGGCAGCCGCTCAAGCTGTACTACTTCGTCAGCCTTCCACCGGGCCCGGTTCACCGCGCTGCACGAGGAGATGCTCCGGCGCGGGCCTGGAGTCCCCCTACGCGGAGCGGCTCGCGCGCTGGGAGGAGCGAGCCGCGGCCCGGCGGAACGGCGCGCCGCTGGAGATCACCACCCGGGTGCCGTGCGGCGACTACTTCGAGCGTCCGCGACCAGGCCCTGCTCGCCCACGCGACCCAGATCGACCCGGCGGGCGCCTGGTTCGCCTGCCCGCTCGAGGTCCAGCGGGCCGGCGTGGCCGACCGAGGATTATCACCTGGCCAGGTCGATGGTGGATACTGAACTGCCGGAGGACGACCTGTTCGCCGGGATGCGGGAGAGGGTAAGCCTGTGACGTGCTGGCCGCCGCGTCGACGAGCGCTATTCGACCAGCCCAGGCACGCTCGGGTTCCTGGTCAGTCTTCGCGATGGCGATCGCCTTGTACTTCCTGTTCCGGTCGATGGCCAGGCACCTGCGCAAGGTGAACGACGCGGCCCGCGAGGAAGAGCGCCGCGGCGGCCCGGCCGCAGGGCGGCCGCCGGCGCGCGGTCCGACGGCCGAGCTCGCGCTACGGCAGTGCCGACCGGGTCCAGCGCAGCGGCCGGGCTCGCTGCGCGGCGCCGGGTCGGTCCTGGCGGACGCCTGGTCAGGACGCCAGCGAAGGCCGTAGGCGAGCAGCGTGACTCCCCGGCTGCGGTGCCCAGTCCCGGTCCGGCAGCCGCCGGAACCCGGCCCGCTCGTAGAGGCGGTGGGCGGCACGCATCTCCGGCATGGTCACAGCACCAGGTGCCGGACGCCCGCGCTCCGCGGCCCGTCCGATCACCGCGGCGAGCAGTCCCGGCCCCGATCCCCGCCCGCGCCGTGCGGGGCCACGGCCAGCGCCCGGATCTCGGCCTCTCCGGCCCGCGCACCACGCTCCCCGCCTGCGGCCAGCCCTGGAGCATGACCGTCCCGAGGATGGCGTCCTGCTGGACCGCGACGAGGACGGTGCCGGTACAGTCGCCGCCCAGCGACCGCAGCCGCGGGGCGTATCCTCGAGGTCTCGGACAGGAAGCCGTCGGCCCGATAGGCCGCCACCCGCAGGTCACCAACCTCGGCCAGCTCCTCGGGCCGGGCATCGCGGATGATCACGCGGAAGGTATTTCATGATCTTGCAGCGTTTGCGGTGCCATCGCCCGCTCACTTTACCGGATCACGAAACCCGGCCGTTCGCCACGCAGCCGTGCGCCACGCAAGTGTGTGGCTAAAGCGTTACTACACGTGACGGCGATTGCCCATAGGGTGTCGGTGGGTACCCGCAATCGAATGCGGGCGCCGGTCCAGCCCAGGCCGACCGTAGCCTGCCGCGGGCCCGAGGTAAGCAGGTGAGCGAAGGTGGCGGAGCCGTCAGCCGAGGTACCGGCCGCGAGCGTGCCGGACGGCGCGTGGCTGCTCGACGTGCGGGAGGACGACGAGTGGACCGCCGGTCATGCCCCCGGGGCCACGCACATCCCGCTCGGGCAGCTCGGCGACCGCGGGGCCGAGGTCCCCGGGACCAGACCGTCTACGTATCTGCCGGTCGGGCGCGCGCTCGGCCAGGGCCGCCTCGCGCTGGTCCAGTCCGGCTGGTCCGCGGTCAACGTGGCCGGCCGGGCATGCAGGACTGGGCGGCCGCGGGCCGTGCCCATGATCACCGACTCGGGCGCCGAGCCGTTCGTCGCCTGACCGCGGCGGCTAGCCGCCCGCCTGAGCCGCGGCAGGCGGCAGGTATCCGGGCGGCGGGTACTCGAGGCCGATCAGCGGGGCGGTCTCGGCGAGCATGATCTCGAACATCGGCGCGGCGTCATCCAGCGCGAAGCCCAGGTGCCCGAACACCTCCAGGCTCACGATCCCGTAGAGCCGCACCCAGCAGCGCAGGAAGATCAGCAGCAGCCCCAGCGGCAGGCCCGCCGCCGCTCACCCAGCCCCTCACGGTAGCGGCCGAGCTGCTCGAGCAGGGCGGGCTCGATCTCGTCGTCGGACGGCACCGGGAACGGGCGCCGCTGCCATAGCTCCAGGATCAGCGCGAAGAACGTATTGCCGAACTGGCCGCCGCACTCGGCGGTGATCTTGTCCCGCTCGATGTTCACGCCCGGCAGCGGAGTGCCGAACAGCAGGCTGAACTCCTTCGGGTGGCTCAGCGACCAGTGGCGGAACTGCCAGGCCGCCGCGATCACTTTGTGGGTCAGGTCCCCGCCGCTGGCCGCCCCGGCCGCGCTCGATGGCCCCCCGCAGGTCGGCGGTGAGCTCGGTGAAGATGTCGGCGATGACGTACTTCACCAGCGTCTCGTGACTGTCGTAGTACCGGTACAGGGCGGGCGCCGTCATGCCCATCTCGCGGGCGATGGCCCGCAGCGAGACCGCGTCGGGGCCCTGGTCGACCAGCAGGCGGCGGGCCGTCTGGAGGATCTCCCTGGTCGTGGCGGCGCGCACCCGGTCGCGCCTGCTCGGCGCCGGCGCCGTGTCCTGCGCCATCTCGCCACCTCCGCTCGTCCTCGTCAGTGATGGTAATTGAGCTTGACACCCGTGAACGGTGTATGCCAAGTTTACACCGTATAGGGTATACATCGTTTACTAGTGTGATCATGCGTTACGGAGGACCGATGTTCGAGACCTGGGGGCGGATCGTCTATCGACGGCGACGCCTGATCCTGGTGCTGGCCGTGGTGTGCGTGGCGTTCGCCGCGGTCTGGGGGACCGGCGTGTTCGGCCGGCTTCAGTCGGCGGGCGGCTTCACCGCGCCGGGCAGCCAGAGCGACCGGGCGGCCAGCCTGGCCGCGCGCGCCTTCGGCCGCGATGCCGGGGACGTGGTGGTGCTGTACACCAGCCCGCGGGCCAACGCGGCGTCGGCCGCCACCGGGGCGGCCGTCACCCGCACGCTGGACCGCCTGCCGCGCAGCCGGGTGGAGTCCTTCGCCACCTACTGGTCGACCCGGTCGCCGCAGTTCATCAGCGCCAGCGGTCGCCAGACCTACGCTGTGCTCGAGCTGACCGGCGGCAGTGACGCGGCCCGGATCAAGAGCTTCGACGCCATCTCCGGCCGCCTGGCGGTGCCCGGACTGACGGCCAGGGCCGGTGGCGTAATTCCAACCGAGGAGACAATTAACAAACAAGTCAACGGTGACATCAGCCGCGCCGAGACACTGTCCATGCCGTTGCTCTTGCTCCTGTTGCTGGTGATCTTCGGCAGCCTGGCCGCGGCCAGCCTGCCGCTGGCCATCGGCGGGATTGCCATCCTCGGCTCGTTCACCGCGCTGCGGCTGCTGACCCTGGGCACCGGGGTGTCCATCTACTCGATCAACATCACCACGATCCTGGGCCTGGGCCTGGCCATCGACTACGGCCTGTTCATGGTGAGCCGGTTCCGCGAGGAACTGGGCAGGCAGGACTCGGTCGAGGCCGCTGTGGCCCGGACCATGGCCACGGCGGGGCGCACGGTCGCGGTGTCGGGCATCACCGTGGCCACCGCGCTGGCCAGCCTGATGCTGTTCCCCGAGGTCTTCCTGCGCTCGATGGGATACGGCGGCGTGGCCACGGTGCTGGTCGACGTGCTGGCCGCGGTCACCGTGCTGCCGGCGCTGCTGGCCGCGCTCGGCCCGCGGGTGAACGCACTGCGCATCCGCCCGCTCCGCCGGGCCCGCGCGCGACAGGCCCGCGCCAGCCAGAGTGCCGCGGCCAGCGCGGACCGCACCCGGCTGGACCCCGAGGCTGGCGGTGCCTGGTACCGCCTGGCCAGCAGCGTGATGCGTCGCCCGGTGGCGTTCGTGGCCGTGATCGTGATCGTGCTGCTCGCGTTGGGCTCGCCGTTCCTGCGCATCTCCTGGGGCGGCACCGACGCCCGGGTGCTGCCCGCGGCGTCCGCCCCGCGCCAGGTCACCCAGGCCCTGAACGCCAACTTCCCCGGCAACGCCAGCGCCCCCATCGAGGTCGTGCTGCGCGGCCCGGACCCGGGGCCGCCCGGCCAGCCCGGCCCAGCTGGCCGCCTACACCAGCCGGCTGGCCCGGGTGGCGGGCGTGACCGGCGCCCAGGTCACCGGGGTCCGCGGCGATATCGCGCGGATCGACCTGCGATACGGCCCCGACCCGCTCTCCTCGGCCGCCCGGCAGATCGTGACCAGGGTCCGGGCCGTCGCCCCGCCGGCCGGCACGCAGGCCTACGTCGGCGGGCAGACCGCCCAGCTCGTGGACGAGCTGGCCAGCCTGTCGGCCACCGTGCCCTGGATGGCCGTGACCATGGCCGCCGCCACCTTCGTGCTGCTGTTCCTGGCCTTCGGCTCGGTGCTGCTGCCGGTCAAGGCGATCGCGGCCAACCTGCTGTCGCTGGCGGCCACGTTCGGCGTGGTGGTCTGGATCTTCCAGTTCGGTCACCTGTCCGGACTGCTCGGGTTCACCCCCACCGGGACCATCGACCCGTCCATGCCGATCCTGATGCTGGCCATCATCTTCGGGCTGTCCATGGACTACGAGGTGTTCCTGCTGTCGCGGATCCGCGAGCGCTACGACCAGACCGGCGACAACACCGCCGCAGTGGCCAGTGGCCTGCAGCGGACCGGCGGGGTGATCACCAGCGCCGCCCTGCTGCTGGTCATCGTGGTCGGCGCGTTCTCCGCCTCGGGCATCACGTTCATCAAGCTGATGGGCGTGGGCATGATCGTGGCCCTGATCGTGGACGCGACCATCGTGCGGGTGCTGCTGGTCCCGGCCACCATGCGGCTGCTCGGCCGGGCCAACTGGTGGGCGCCGGGGCCGCTGCGCCGGCTGTACGCCCGGTACGGGATCCGCGAGGGCGACGGGCCGCCGGCCCCGGCCGAGCCGGCGCTTGCTCCCGTCGTCAGTGGCCCGCGAAGTGGATGAACGCCGACGGCCAGTCGCCGGCCTTCACGGTGATGGTGTGCACCCAGAACCCGTTGTCCCCGTCGTAGTTCATCTCGGAGATGACGATCGAGGTCGGTGAGTTCACCTTCTCCACGAACGCCACGTGCCCGTCGGGAGCCGCCTTGGTCGAGTTGTACCAGGCGACGCTCCCGACGGTCGGCGTGGCATTCACCGTGAGCTTGACCGCCCGCGCGCGGGTGGCCCAGTCCACGGCGTTGCCCCAGCGGCCCTGGCCGCCGTAGGAGTTGGTGAACGCGATGTGGTCGAGGCGGTTCACCTCGTAGGCCACCCAGGACGTGCACTGGCCCTGGTAAAAGGCCCACTTGTCGGGATCGCAGGCCCCCTTGTCGGTGCAGGCGGGCGGGTCGGTATAGGGGTAGCCGTAGTACTTGCTCGCGGCGCCCGGCCCGGCCCGGCCCGGCCACTGGCCGAGGGTGAGCCCGGTGGTCGGCGCCTTGCCGCTGGCCCACAGCACCTTGCCGCCGGCCCGCACGGCCAGGACGCCGTCGCGCTGATCGATCAGCCGGGCCCCGGTGTGCCCGCCGGTGCCGCTGGCCCACAGCGTCGTGCCCTTGGCCACGACCAGGTTGCCGCCGGCCCGCATGATGAGCGTGGCGCCGGGGTGGCCCGCGGTCCCGCTGGACCACACCGTGCGGCCCGCATGGGTCTGGGCCAGGTTGCCGTTGGTGCGCATGACCAGGCGGTAGCCGGTGCCGGAGTTGAGGTACCACCCCGATTGCAAGGTCTCGCCCGAGGTGAGCTTGTTGTCCAGGCTGCCCGCGTTCCAGGTCTGCTTCGTGCCGTCGTACAGGACCAGGTTCCCGTTGGCCTGGGCCACCAGGTCGGCGGGGCCGTGCCCGGCGGTCCCGGTCGACCACAGGGTCCGGGCGCCGCTCTTGGCGTACAGGACCAGGTTGCCGTTGCTCAGCATGGACAGGTAGGCGCCCGAGTGTCCGGCCGTGCCGGTGGCCCACAGCGTCTGCCCGGTGCCGGTCACGGCGAACGTGAGGTTGCCGTTCCGCCGCATGGCCAGCGTGAAATGGCCGTCCCTGGACAGCAGCGCCGCGCCGGGCGGCATCGTCTCGCCTGGCTCCAGCGTGGTCGCCGGGGTGACGGTGAACGTCGCGCTCCGGCCGGTCCCGGCCTTTCCGGTCACGGTGACCGCCCCGCTGGCCGCGCCGCTGGGCACGACGGTCGTGATCTGCGTCGCGCTGATGACCTCAAACTGGGCCGTCAGGCCGCCGAAGCTCACCGCCGTGATGTGCCGGAAGTGGCGGCCGGCCAGCGTCACCGGCCAGCCCGGCGCCCCCTGGGCCGGGGTCATCGAGGAGATCAGGGGCTGGCTGGCGGCGGGCCGGGCCTGCCGCGGGCGCTCGCCGGGCCGGGTCCGGGCCGCGGTCCGTCCGGCGGTGCGCAGCGCCGGGGCGACGGTCAGGTGCAGCGGGGTCAGCCGGACGACTGCCCGCCGGTCCAGCAGGCTGACCGGCCTCGGCCGGGCGGCCCTGGCCAGGTGCGCGCCGACCGGGTGCGCAACGGCCGGGTGCGCGACCGCCGTCCGGTGCGTCGACGTGGCCTGGGCCGGGACGGTGAGCCCGACGCCGGCCAGGAAGGCCACGCCAAGTGCGCCGGCGCCGATGGTCAGCCGGCCTAAGGGTGAAGCCGAAGGCATTCTCGCTCCCCGGGTGTAGGTGATGGCGTCGGCGATGTGCAGACGGGGCGCCGCCCGGATCCCGCAGTTACATTTAGTGATGCCTTGATAGCGAAAAGTATCAGGAGCACAGGCGGACGACCCGGTGGCGGCGCGTCGCGGTGTTTCCCGCCCAGATACGGTCAATGAAGACGACGGGCACGCCCAACCAGAACAGTGACCAACTAAGACTCGACGGGAGACACCGACGTGAAGTACGTCAACCTCGGCGCGACGGGCCTGCGGGTATCGCGGGTCTGCCTCGGGATGATGAGCTACGGCAACGACAGTGACCGGCCGTGGGTGCTCGACGAGGACGCCGCCGAGCCGATCGTGAAGGCCGCCGCGGACGGCGGCATTACCTTTTTCGACACCGCCGACGTGTATTCCCAGGGGGCCAGCGAGGTCGCGACCGGGCGACTGCTGGACAAGTTCTTCCGCCGCGAAGAGGTCGTCATCGCGACCAAGGTCCATGGCGCGATGGGCCAGGGCGAGAACGAGCGCGGTCTTTCCCGCAAGCACATCCTGTCCGGCATCGACGCGTCGCTGCGCAGGCTGAACCTGGACTATGTCGACCTTTACCAGATACACCGCTGGGATAACCGGACGCCCATCGAGGAGACCATGGGCGCGCTGCACGATGTGGTGCGGGCCGGAAAAGCCCGCTACATCGGGGCCAGCAGCATGTTCGCGTGGCAGTTCGCCAAGGCCCAGCACGTGGCCGATGAACTGGGGCTGACCCGGTTCGTGTCGATGCAGAATCACTACAACCTGATCTACCGCGAGGAAGAGCGGGAGATGATCCCGCAGTGCGTCGACCAGGGTGTCGGGGTCATCCCGTGGAGCCCGCTGGCCCGCGGCATGCTGGCCGGCAACCGGACGCGCGACGGGGGGCGGCACACCACGCGGGCCAACAACGACGCGTTCGGCGACGGGCTGTACGCCCAGGCCACCGACTTCGATGTCGTGGACGCCGCGGTCCAGGTCGCCGCCGACCGGGGCGTTCCCCGGGCCCAGGTGGCCCTGGCCTGGCTGCTGGCCAAGCCCGGCGTGACCGCGCCGATCATCGGCGCGACGCGGCTCGGCCACCTGGCCGACGCGCTGGCCGCCGAGGAACTGACGCTGAGCGAGGAGGAGATCGGGCGCCTGGAGGAGCCGTACGTGCCGCATCCGGTGCTCGGCCACTGACCCGTCCGGCGCGATCCCCGGTCCTCCCGTGCGGTGGCCAGCATCACCAGCGGCCCTCTGGTGCTGCTCCAGCGTCACCAGAGGGCCAGCGGTGACCTTCCCCGCCCGGCTGGCCAGCCGGGCGGAGCCCGCTGCCATATGGCTGCCGGGCCGCTGTCACCAACTCGGCTGCCGTTGTATCGCACCTCTCTGACCTGCGACGAAGCCGTTCCGCCCGACACGCCCACTATGCATTTTGGGCGATTTGTGCGACCGTGGCCGACTGCGTGTGCTACAAAACTCCAGTCACGGTGGCCTCCTCCGACAAGTGCCAATCTGGCCCTGGGCCGCCGTGGTACGGGAGGAATTTTTGTGCGAATAATTCGACGTAGCAGGTTGCCGGTGACAACCTTGCTGGCCGCAGCCGCGGTCAGTGGACTGGCCCTTGCGCCGGTCGGGGCGAGCGCCTCGCCGGCCAAGCCCTCGGCGGCCGCCGCCTATCGGGTAACCGAGGCACCGCTGCCCGCCGGCGAGCACCGTGTGTGCGCGCTGCCCAACCGTCCGGGCGAGATGCAGTGCCAGGCCATCTACGTGGGAGGCGGCATCGCCGCTCCGGCCGCGACGACGCGGCCCGGTGTCGCGGTGAGCCCGCCGTACACGCCGAACGACCTGCGCAGCGCCTACGACATCGCACGGGCCTCGAGCACCAAGGGCCGGGGCGTGACCGTGGCGATCGTGGACGCGTTCAGCGACCCGCGGGCCGCCAGTGACCTGGCCACCTACCGCCAGCACTTCGGCCTGCCCGCGTGCACGCGGAAGAACGGCTGCCTGAAGATCCTGAACCAGAACGGCCGGGCCGGCCACCTGCCCAGGGCCAACGCCAGCTGGGCCGGCGAGGAGTCGCTGGACCTGGACATGATCTCGGCGATCTGCCCGCACTGCCGCATCGATCTGGTCGAGGCCAACAACTCCATGACCAGGGCCATGGGCACCGCGGAGCGCACCGCGGCCCGGCGGGCGCGCTTTGTGTCCAACAGCTGGAGCGGCGGCAACTTTACCGGTGAGTCGCGGTTCAACGGTGACTTCAACCACCGCGGCCACGTGATCGACTTCGCTGCCGGCGACTTCGGTTACGGCAGCTCGGACCACCACTTCCCGTTCGGCGTCGCCTACCCGACCGGCCTGCCGTTCGTCACCGCCGTCGGCGGCACCACGCTGGTGAACAGCGCGTCGCGCGGGCGCAACTGGACTGAGACCGTGTGGGGCACCAGCAACGAGGCCGGTGACCAGGGCACCAACTCCGGCTGCACCCAGTTCGCCCGGCCGTCCTGGCAGAAGGGGGTCACCCGCAAGCTGCGTCACTGCCGCAACCGGGTCGAGAACGACGTCTCGGCGAACGCGAACCCGGCGACGGGCGTGGCGGTCTACGACTCCTTCCAGCAGCCCGAGGGCCCGTGGCTGCAGTTCGGCGGGACCAGCGAGGCCACGCCGATCATCACCGCCATGTGGGCGCTGGCCGGGCGGCCCGGAGCGCACGCCTACGCCGTGTCCTACCTGTACAAGCACGTCCGTGACTTCTACGACGTGCGGATCGGCAGCAACGGGACGTGCTCGGTCAGGTGGCTCTGCCACGCTGAGCGGGGCTTCGACGGCCCGACCGGTCTTGGCACGCCGCACGGGATCGGCGGCCTGCGCAAGTAACCTGACCCGATCCCGCCGGTGCCGGAATATCTATTTCGCCAGTGTCGGGAAATAACTAAGACATCGGCATAAGCAGTTCCATGAGCGGCAGTTAAGTCGGCTACGGCCGGCTTAACTGCCGCTCATGCTTTGCTGAATTTCTCCGCTAACCGGAGCGGCGCCGCGATGGGTTTGCTAGAACCAAAACCGTCGCGGTATCCACTCCGATGACGGCAATCCGGCCGGGGGGACCGCGCGGAACGGAGGATTTCGTGCGGGTTATCCGGTACAAGAGGCTCATCGCGTCCCTTTTCCCGCTCGCCATTACCGCCGCTGGTGCCATGACAATTCCGGCCACGGCCGCCTCGGCGACGGTGACATCCGCCGCCAGCCGCACCGCCGCCAGCCGCACCGCCGCCACCGTTAGCCCGGCGTCGGCCAGCGAGCGCCGGGTCTGCCCGGCGCCCCGGCCGGGCTGGGCCGAGTGCGAGGCCGTCTACCAGCTCGCCCGGGGAGCGGGCCGGGACGCTCCGGCCTTCGCCGCGTCCGCGACGCCCGCCGGCGGATACGGGCCGACCGCGCTGCGCGAGGCCTACAACCTGACCCGCGACTCCGTGGTCCGGGGCCGGCACGAGACCGTGGCCATCGTCGACGCCTACCGCGACCCCGACGCCGCCATCGACCTGGCCACCTACCGGAGCCACTTCAAGCTGGGCCAGTGCGCGACCACGTCCGGCTGCCTGCGCATCGTGAACCAGAAGGGCCGGACCAGCCCGCTGCCCAAGGCCAGCGCGGACTGGGCCGTCGAGCAGTCGCTCGACCTGGACATGGTCTCCGCGATCTGCCCGCACTGCCACATCCTGCTGATCGAGGCCAGCAGCTCGTCCAACACGAGCCTGGGCAAGGCCGAGGACACCGCGGTGCGCCTGGGTGCCCGGTTCGTATCCAACAGCTGGAGCAGCACCGAGGAATCGGGTCAGTCGGCGGACAACCACTACTTCAACCACCCCGGTGACGCCATCGTGGTCGCCTCGGGCGACAGCGGCTACGGCACCAGCTACCCCGGCGACCTCCAGTACGTCACCTCCGTGGGCGGCACCGCCCTGACCCACAAGAAGTCCGGCACCCGGGCCTGGACCGAGACCGCCTGGGGCAGCGCCAGCAAGGGCGCCGAGGGCACCGGCTCGGGCTGCTCGTCCCGGACGGCCAAGCCGTCCTGGCAGCGCGCGGCGGTGGACATCGCCGCCGGCGGCTGCGCCGACCGGACCGAGAACGACGTGTCCGCCGTGGCCGACCCGGCGACCGGCGTGGCCGTCTACGACACCTACAAGACCCGCGGCACCTGGGCCCTGGTCGGCGGGACCAGCGCGGCGACCCCGATCGTCGCGGCCACCTACGCGCTGGCCGGCGACCCCGCCCCGCGCAGCTACCCCGCCTCGTACCCGTACCAGCACCCCGGTCACTTCCACGACGTGGTCGCCGGCGCGGACGGGGTGTGCCCGGCCGCCAGCAGCTACCTGTGCCAGGCCAGGAAGGGCTACGACGGCCCGACCGGCCTCGGCACGCCGCTCGGGGTGACCGGCTTCTCCGCCTCGGGCACCGACCCGGTCACGCTGCTCGACCCCGGCGCGCAGCGCACGGCGCACGGCGCGTTCAGCCGGACGCTCACCGGGCTGGACACCAGGGCCGGGGCCAGGTCACTGGCTTACGCGGCGACCGGCCTGCCGGCCGGCCTGTCGCTGCGGCCGGCGCCCGGCTCGACCGACGCCACCCTGGCCGGCACGCTGGCGGCCAGCATCGCCACGGGCACGACCTACCACGTGGTCGTCACGGCCACCGACCGCAAGACGGGCGCCAGCGCGACCACCCGCTTCACCATCACGGTGACCTGACCCCAGGTCACCTCACCCCCGGGGCGCCCGCGGCGTCCCCGGCTAGCTGTGACGGCAGCCGGGGACGCCGTAGAAGCCGGGGCCGGCCAGGCCAGGGCCGGTGATCTGCGGCCGGTGGGCGCCGCCGCCGGTCGCGTAGGCGGTGTCGAACCACTGGCGGAAGAACTCGCCCAGCCGGGCCTGGCAGCCCGCGCTCGGGTTGGGCAGCCAGGCCCGGAAGGCCGCCTCCAGTTCCGGCTCGGTGATGCTGCGGCCGCCGTACTGGCGCTGGATGTGCTCCAGGGCCTGGGTGAAGTTGCCGTGGCCCAGGATCTGCCGCAGCGCGATGTAGGTCACGCCCGGCCGGGCGTAGGTCGGGTCCTCGTCGAACAGGCTGTACGGGGTCGGGTTAGACGGCGCCAGCGTCCAGAAGCCGCCGCCCGAGCCGTAGACGCTCTTGAACTGCTTGACCAGGCTGGCCTGGAACGCGGCTTGGCCCTTGGCCGAGTAGGGGCCGCCGGCCGCCGTCTCGGCCCGGCGCGCGGCGTACAGGTACTCGGCCAGCGTGGCCAGGCCCTCCTTGTAGAAGGTCATGGTGTAGCCGCCCTCGGTCACGTTGTCGCCCCACCACTGGTGCATGTTCTCGTGGTAGAGGGTGTCCGTGTCGATCAGCCCGCCGGAGAAGGTGATCATCGTCTCCATCTCCTCCTCGAAGGAGGCCTGCGGGGTGCCGATGATCACGCCGTCGGAGCTGAACGGGAAGCTGCCGCTGAACTGGCTCTCGAACTCGGTGATGTTCTGCTGCAGGCTCATGATGGCGCGGTTCTTGGCCTGCTGCTTGGCGCTGATCCCGGCGTCCTGGGCCTGGTAGAAGCGGGTGCCGTTGTCGGCGGTGCGCTCGGTCAGCCGGTACCGCCCGACGCTGTCCTCGACCAGGTAGCTGGCCACCGGCGAGCGCATGTGCCAGTGCCAGGTCACCGAGCCGTGCGGGAACTCGCCGCCGGGCCCGTGCGGCGTCCTGGACACCAGGATGCCGTTGGCCACCCCGGTCAGCCCGGCGCCCACGGTGTCGTAGAAGTCGTAGGTGGGCTTGGCCGCCGGGTAGTCGTTCAGCGGCATCCAGTCCTCGCTGCCCACCGGCTCGGTGGTAACGAAGCCGCCGTCGGGGGAGCGGAACCAGCCCTCGGTGGTGCCGTCGCCGTCGTTGTGCACTCCGGGCCGGCCCGTATAGCTGACCGAGACGGTGAACACCGAGCCATCGGAGATCGAGCCGTGGGGCGTGATGACCAGCTTGTTGGCCGGGCACGGGGTGCCGTTCCTGGAGTCCTGCTTGGCCGGGTTGGTGGAGGTCAGCTCGGGCGAGCAGGCCGGCGGCAGGGGATTGTGGTGCGGGCCGCCCACCGGGTTGAGCTGCGAGGCCTGGTGGGCCAGCGGGTTGGGGTCGTTCTGGCCATGCGGGTCGCCGGAGTAGGTGGGCTGGACGAACCGGAAGCGGGCCGGGTGGCCGTCGACGGTGACCGAGCGCACGCTCATGTCGGGCCCCGCCGTCTTACTCACCGATCGGCGCTCGAAGTCCAGGCTGAAGCTGGTCAGGCACTGCGTCGCGCGATCGGTCAGCACGACGTGGTTGCCGGGCAGGAAGCGGTTGTCGGCGGCGTCGTAGACCAGGTGCACCGCGGTATGCACGCTGGTGTAGCCGCCGTTGCCGGTGTCGGGGTAGATGTGCGAGCCGGGTGGGGCCAGGGTGTGCGCGCCCGCCGAGCAACGGGCCGCCTGGGCCGCCCCCCGCGCCTGACCAGCCCCCCGCGCCTGACCAGCCAGCCGCGCCTGACTAGCCAGCCGCGCCTGCCCGGCCTGGGCCGGGCTGGCCGCCGCCACGGGGGCGGCCAGGCTCAGGCCGGCCAGGGCGGCCGTCGTCGCGGCGGCGGCCACTGCGATTCGCGGCGAGCGTCGGAGCATGACGGGTCCTCCAGGTTCGCTGCCGCCGGCACCGCCGGGGGGGCGGTTTGTCCGGTGACGTCCCGCCATTCTGCCCCGCCGTCACCGTCCCGGCCAGGGCTCGCGGTGCCATTCGGCCTGGGATCGCGGTGCCATTCCGCCCGGGATCGCGACTGACCTGCCTGTCCGGCTTCGCGCGCTAACGCGCAGTAAGTTCCGGAACGGTATTGACAGCCGCGCGATGCCTCGGAAATCATGCAGTAATCGATTACCCGTCCCGCGCCGGGACGGTGTGATCACCCGCAAGCAGGGCCGCGAGCGGAGAGGTTTGGCTACGAACATGCCTCGCTTCGAGGAGCCGAACACCGGCTCCAGCGCGTCGGCCCGCCCCGCACGCAGGCCGGTCAGGCGGGCCCAGGCCTGCCGGCCACCCCCTGTGTCCGCATCCGCGTCGGCGGGCCCGGGCCGCAGGCCCGGCCCCGGTCACCGCTCGGTCCCCGGCCGCCCGCCGGGCCCGGCGCCGGCCGCGCCCGCCGCCAGGTACCGCCGCGGTCCGGGTCCCAGCGAGCCTGGTCGCGGCGGTCCGCAGTCATCATCCCCGGCCCCCCGGACGGATCCGGCCGGTTACCGGCGGCATGCCCGGCCGGGACATGCAGGCAGGCCGGCGGTCCGCGTGAAGGAAGGAAAGCTCGTCATGAACAGAAAGCCAGCAGGCAGACGGTCCGGCCAGGCCCAGCGGCCGGAGATGCCCGGCCAGCGCGATGTGGGCTTCCGCGGGATGGGCCGGCGCGATTTCCTGTCCGCCGGCGTCAAGGCGGCGGCCGTGGCCGGCGCCGCCGGGCCGCTGCTGGCGGCCTGCGGCGGGTCCTCCGGCGGCGGGGGCTCCTCGACCGCCGATGACGTGCTGAACATCGGCCTGCCCGTCACGCCCAAGGACTTCGGCCAGACGACCAAGTACCTAGCTGCCTTCACCAAGAAGACCGGCATCACGGTCAAGCCGTTCACCACCAACACCGCCACCAACACCTGGGTCGCCGTATTCCAGGAGGTCTCGACCCGGCTGGCCGGCGGCGAGGCGATCGACAGCGCCTACATCGCCACCGAGGGCATGCAGCTGTTCGAGAAGCGCGGCGTGCTCGAGCCGCTGAACCCTTACATCGCCACCGATCAGCAAGAGGTCAACAGCTTCTACGCCGACGTCAGCCCGAACATGCTGGCCAACTTCCGCCAGCTCGACAACCTGAAGGGGCAGACGTACTTCATCCCCATCGGCTACAACGTCATGTCGATGTGGTACAACCGCAAGCTGTTCAAGTCGCTCGGCATCGCCGAGCCCGCGCCCGACTGGACCTGGGCCGACTTCGAGAAGGCGGCGACCAAGTTCGCTGGCTCGGCCTCCGGCCGCCTCGGCTTCGCCATCGGCGCCCCCGTGCCCGGCCCGTTCACCGACGTCTACCCGTGGGTCCTGACCAACGGCGGCGGGATCCTCAATGCCGACCAGACCAAGTGCACCGCTGACACCCCGGCCAATGTTGAGGCCGCCGCGTTCCTCCGCAGCCTGGTCACCAAGAAGCTGGTCAACCAGCCCGGCGGCTCGTACAACGCGTTCAACGAGGCCGCGGTCGGCAAGCTGGGCATGTTCGGTGCCGGGATCTGGCCCAACACCAGCATCCCGATGAACCAGGCTCAGATCAACGACACGTTCTCCATCGTGCCGTGGCCCAAGCAGACGGCCAGCGGCACCCCGGTCGGCGTGGGCGGCTTCCCGATGTTCAAGCAGACCCGCAACAAGAAGGCCCTCTGGGAGTTCATCAAGTTCACGATCTCCGAGGAGTTCCAGCACGGCCCAGTGGTCAACTTCGGCGGCGACATGCCGATCCGGCAGTCCGCGGCCCGCAGCGCGGAGTTCCTCAAGAACTTCCCGCCCGGCACCGAGAACTTCAGCAACGAGCTCGCCTACTCCACCATGATCGTCGGCGTCCCGAACGGCAGCGCGGTGGAGAGCGAGATCAGCACGGTCTGGGAGCAGATCCTGACCGGGGCGTCCACGCCCGCGGCTGGCATGAAGACCATGCAGGCCAGCGTCACCCAGCTGATGGCCCAGCAGGTCTGAGGCGGGTCACGACGGCAGGCACGGACACGGCGGGCAGGGGTGCCGGGGCGGCGAGGGCCGATCCTCGGGGCTACTTCGTGGCCCCGAGGATCGGGTACCGCAAAACCCGGGCCCCCCTGGCCGCCGCCATGACGACGATCTCCGGGAGGAGGCGGCGGGTGTGCGCATGCGAATCGCGAAGCCGCTGACCAGCGCGGGAACAGCCGGCCGGTCGAGAGTGTTCGGCGGCTGGCTGGCCGCCGCCAGCGGGCCGGCGACGACCAGCCGGGCGGAGGCCAGCGATCCGGCCCGCGGCACCACGGCCGGGGCCGCGGGCCGCCGCGTCGCCGGCGGTCGCCGGCGGCGCCGAGGGGCCGGGCGCCGCCAGCCGCTCACCGCCTACCTGCTGCTCAGCCCGGCGCTGGCGCTGTACATCGCGTTCATCGGCATCCCGCTGATCGGGATCGTGGTGATCTCGTTCGTGCAGTGGGACCTGATCTCGCCGCCGAAGCTGGTCGGCCTGAGCAACTACCGGATGATCGTCCATGACCCGCAGCTCGGCCAGACGCTGTGGAACACCTTCCTGTTCGACATCATGACCACGGCCGTGCACCTGTTCCTGGGCCTCGGCCTGGCGCTGGCCGTGACCACGGTCCGCTCCCGCGCGATCAGGTACTGGGCCCGGACCGCGATCGTGACCCCGTTCCTGATGTCGGCCGGCGTCGTCGCGCTGATGTGGTCGTACATCATGGCCGACGGGACCGGGCCGCTGAACTACTACCTGCACAAGATCGGCATCAGCGCGCCCAACTGGCTGGCCTCGGGCACCTGGTCGCTGCCCGGACTGGTCATCATCGACGTCTGGGCCACGATCGGGTTCACCTTCATCATCTTCCTGGTCGGGCTGCAGGCCATCCCGTCCGACCTGTACGAGGCGGCCTCCATCGACGGCGCCAACGCCTGGGGCCGCTTCCGGCGGGTCACCCTGCCGCTGCTGTCCCCGGCCACGTTCATCGCCTCGGCCACCGCGTTCATCGGCGCGTTCGAGATCTTCACCTGGCCGCTGATCGATACCAACGGCGGGCCCGGCATCGCCACCCAGACCGTCCTGCTCTACATCTACCGCGAGGCGTTCCAGAACTACCAGTTCGGCTACAGCGCCGTGGTGTCGCTCATCAACGTCGCCATCCTGATCAGCTTCGTCGTCGTCATGGGTCTGCTGGCCAGGAAGTGGGTGCACTATGAGCGCGTCTAGCCTGTCGCCGTCCCGGGTCCGGGCCAGCAGCGTCCGGAGTCGGCGCTGTCCGCGCCGCGGCTGTGGCGGCCCCGCGTGCAGCGCCGCGGGCTCGTCGGCGCGCATTCTGCTCGGCCTGTTCCTGGCCATCGCGGGCGTCATCATGTTCCTGCCCGTGGTGTGGGTCGTGCTGCAGTCCTTCGAGGACACCAAGGACCAGACGTCCCTGCCCCCGGTGTGGTTCCCGAGCCACCTGACCCTGTCCAGCTACCGGGCCCTGTTCTCCGCGGCGCCGTTCGGCATCAACATCCTGAACTCGGTGGTGATCACCGCCGCGGTCGTCATCGGCTCGGCCATCGTCAGCGTGCTGGCCGCCTACGCCTTCGCGCGGCTGGAGTTCCGCGGCCGGGAGGTCCTGTTCACCTTGTTCCTGGCCGCGCTCACGCTGCCCAGCCAGGTCTCCGCCGTCCCCGAGTTCGTCGTCGTCAAGTACCTGCACCTGCTGAACACCCAGCTCAGCCTGATCATCCCGGCGCTCATCCAGGTGGTCGGGCATCTTCCTGCTGCGCCAGCACTTCCGGACCATCCCCCGCGACCTGGACGACGCCGCCCGCATCGACGGCGCCGGCCACCTCAAGATCATCCGGCACGTGATGGTGCCGCTGTCCTGGCCCGCCATCTCCGCCGTCATGATCATCACCGGCCAGTACATCTGGAACGACTTCTTCTGGCCCAACCTGTTCATCAACAGCACCAACCGGATGACCGGCCCCGCTGGCCCTCTACAACCTCGAGTCCGTGGCCGGCGGCGGCCCGCTGGGCGCGATCTTCGCGGGCCTGTCGGTGCTGTGCGTGCCGTGCCTCATCGGGTTCATCTTCCTGCAGCGCCGCCTGATGGAGGGCATCGGCTACCGCGGCATCTCGCGTTAGCCGCCGTCCGCCAGCCGACTCGACATACCGATCATTAACAACCGAACGAAGGGGAGGCAGCGGCATGTCCGCAGGCCCGTCCGATCTCACCGGAACCCGGAACGAGGCCGCCGCGCCGGCCCCGGCTGACGAGGCGCGATGGCCCGTGGCGCACCGCTACACCGGCCGGGACCGGCTCCGGATCTCGCTGCCGCTGGGCGGGATCGGCACCGGGACCGTGGGGTTCGGCGGCCGCGGCCAGCTGCGCGACTGGGAGCTGGAGAACCACCCGTCCAAGGGGCTCATCGCGCCGCTCAGCTTCCTGGCCTGCCAGGTGTCGCGGCGACGGCCTGGCCCCGCAGGCCCGGATCCTCGAGGGCGCCCTGTTCGACGAGGAAGTGCAGGGCTGGACCGGGTCCGAGGCGCCGCTGGCGGGCATCCCGCGGTTCGCCGACTGCGCGTTCGAGGCCACCTACCCGTTCGGCCGGGTCACGCTGGCCGACCCGGACTTCCCGCTCGAGGCCCGGGTCGAGGCGTTCAACCCCCTGTCTCCGGGCGACGCCGAGCTCAGCGGCCTGCCGCTGGCCATCTTCCGCGTCGTGCTCGACCTCCCGGGCCAGCCAGCCCGTCGAGGCCAGCGTCATGTTCTCGGTCGAGGCGCTGACCGGGCACGCCCTGCGCGCCGCCCGGTCAGCCCAGCCGCCCGGTGGCCGAGCCGCGGACGGCCGGCGGCCTGAGCGGCGTCCTTTTGTCGGATGCCGCCATGGACCCGGCCCACGAGGAATGGGGCACCATCGCCGCCGCCGCGCTCGGCCCCGATACCTGGACCGGCCCCTCGTGGGGCATGGGTAAGTGGAATCAAGGTCTGTTTGAGATGTGGCAGGGCTTTAGCCAGCAGGGGCAGCCCGCGGCCGGGCTGTTCGGCCGCGACGACGCGCCCATGAGCTCGCCCGCGCTGGCCGGCACGGTCGGCGCCCGCCGCCGGATCGAGCCCGGCGGCACCGCCGAGGCCGTGTTCCTGCTCGGCTGGCACTTCCCCAACCGGCGCTCCTGGCAGCAGGACTCCGGCGCGCGCGGCAAGGCGGGCCCGGAGACGGTCGGCAACCACTACGCCACGACCGCCGCCGACGCCTGGGCCGTGCTCGCCGCGCAGGCGCCGCGGCTGGCCGAGCTGGAGGACGTGACCCGGCGCTTCGTGTCGGCGTTCTGGTCCAGCGACCTGAGCGCGCCGGTCAAGGAGGCGGCGCTGTTCAACCTGTCCACGCTGCGCAGCCAGACCTACTTCCGCACCGCGGACGGCCACCCGTTCGGCTGGGAGGGCTGCCTGGACGACGCCGGGTCCTGCCTCGGCTCGTGCACCCACGTCTGGAACTACGACCTGGCCACCGGCTACCTGTTCGGCGGCCTGGCCCGGCAGATGCGCGAGCTGGAGTACCTGCACGCGACCGACCCGGCCGGGGCGATGAGCTTCCGCATCCTGCTTCCGCTCAGCCAAGGCCCAGGAGTACCCGCTCACCGCCGCCGACGGGCAGTTCGGCTGCGTGGTCAAGCTGCACCGGGACTGGCAGCTGTCCGGCGACGACGAGTGGCTGCGGCGGCTGTGGCCGGCCTGCCGCCGGTCGCTGGAGTTCGCCTGGATCGAGGGCGGCTGGGACGCCGACCGGGACGGGCTGTGCGAGGGCACCCAGCACAACACCATGGACGTCGAGTACTACGGCCCGAACCCGGTCATCCAGAGCTGGTACCTGGCCGCGCTCGCGGCCGGCGCGGTCATGGCCGACGCCGTGGGCGACGGCGAGTTCGCCGCCACCTGCCGCGAGGTGCTCGCCTCCGGCCAGCGGGCCACCGAGGACACGCTGTTCAACGGCCGCTACTACCAGCAGAAGATCATCCCGCCGGGCGACTTCTCGAAGATCGCGCCCAAGCTGCGCTCCGACAGCATGGGCGCCGAGCGGGCCGACCACCCCGAGTTCCAGATCGGCGACGGCTGCATCCTGGATCAGCTGGTCGGCGACACCTACGCCCGGCTCACCGGCCTGGGCGCGGTGCTGGACGGCGGGCACACGCGGACCGCGCTGGAGGCCATCCGGCGAGCTCAACTACATCCCGGACTTCGGGAACTGGACCAACTACATGCGCACCTACGCGGTGCATGGCGAGCGCGGGTACCTGGTCGAGTCCTACCCGGACGGGCTGCCCGAGCACCCCATGCCGTACTGGCCCGAGGCCTGGACCGGCCTGGAGTACGTCTACGCCATGGGCCTGGTCCAGCAGGGCCGGGCCGACCTCGCCGAGGACGTGGTGGCCGGCGTGCGGGAGCGCTTCACCGGCGCCCGGCGCAATCCGTTCGACGAGGCCGAGTGCGGCCACCACTACGCCCGGGCCATGGCCAGCTGGGGCCTGATCGTGGCGCTGACCGGGTTCGGCTACGACGGCCGCACGGGCGTGATGACGTTCGCCGAGGCGGCCCAGCCGGCCCGCTGGTTCTGGTCGACGGGCTCGGCCTACGGCCTGCTGCACCAGGCCCCCGGCGGGACCGCCGCCCTGGAGGTCGTCGCCGGGTCGGTGCGCGTGGACCAGGTCGTCATCGGCGGCCGCCGCCTGCGCCCCAAGAGCCCCGGTACTCTCACCGGCATCACCGACCTCGAGCCCGCCGGCTGACGCGGTGTGGGTGTCCCGTTGCGTGTCTTCGGGCGTACGCAACGGGACACCCACCGGCGGTCACCGGGCTGGGCTAGCCGATATCGCCGATGACGTCGGCCTCGATGTCCAGGAAGTCGCACACCGCCAGCAGCTCGGCGGTGTAGTCGCCGGGCACGGCGTGGATGTGGTTGGCGCTGAACCGGCTCAGGAATTCCGCGCGCGCTGGCGGTGAACCTGGCGAACGCGTGCGGCCACTCGAACGTGGACTGCCGGGCCAGCCGCTCGGTGGTGTCCGCGTCGAACTCCTCGAACGCGCCGCGCAGCAGGTGCATGCGATACCGGCCCGAGGCCCTGGTCAGCCGGGCGAAGGTCATCTCGCCGGGGGCCGCGATGTGGTGCACCGAGGCGCCTCCAGCCGGGAAGTACAGCACCTCCGGGTACAGGTGCACCCGGGCCATGTTCTCCGCCGGGTCGTCGCTGCGGGCCGCGAACCAGGTCGCGTGCTGGCCCGAGTTGCACAGGTCCCAGACGTCCAGGCTCTCCTCGTAGTGCCGCACGTCGGCGAACAGCACCGGCGTCCCGGACAGGCCCTTGAGTATCTGCATGGTCAGCGCGGCGTCCATGTCGGACTCGGTGGAGCAGACCAGGGTCGGCTTGGGGCCGTCCCAGTCGTAGGGGTCGTTGAGGAACGCCTCGGCGATGTCCATCGTGCACCAGCTGTTGGTCATCTCGGGCTGTCCCTTGATGCCGCAGAAGTCCAGGTGCCACTCGTCGGCCAGCTCGCGGACCGCGTAGTACACGCCGATCTGCCGCTCCAGCAGCTCGGGGGTCAGCTTCGCGCCGTCGTAGTGCACGCCGCCCGCGTGGCGCTCCAGCCAGAGCCGGGCCGCCTTGGTGGCGGCCGGGTCCACCGCCGACCCGCGGCGGACCAGCTCGTACTGGTCGATGTCCTCGATGTCGATGCCGAACTCGGCCATCCACTGGTCGGTATTGGCCACCGTGGTGTACATCCCCATCGGCCGCCCGCCGATCCGGCCGAACGTCGTGCCGCGCAGCCCCTGGGTCACGCTGGCTGCCGCGGCCAGCCGGCTGATCCGGTCGATGACCGCCGGGTCGGCCGGGTCGCCCCAGGTCCGGCTGTGCTTGCGGCCCACCTGGTCAAAACCGCCGCCCGCGGCCAGCATGCCGACCATGCCCGGATACTGCGGATCGATGTTCGAGAACAAGGCCAGCGGCCCGCTGCCCTGGCTCGCGAACAGCAGCGAGAAGTGCGGGAACGCCCAGACCGGATAGTTGATCAGCGTCAGGTCCGGCCGCGCGGCGGCCAGCTCGCGGCCCAGCCGCACCGCGTCGGCGTTGGAGCTCAGGTCGCCCTCGCCGGTGAGCACCTCGTGACCCCGCCCGCGCAGCGCGGCGGCCAGCCGGTCCTGCACCTCCAGCCCGAACGGGCCGACCTCCTCGTGTACGAAGTCCCGGCCGTCGGAAGCAGTCGCCAGCGCAATGCGTGCCATGGGGGCCCTTTCCACTCGTCGTTGGGTACATACGTCCGGCGGGCGGGCGGCCTAGCCCAGCCCCGTGGTGCCGCAGGAGCGGCGGACGATCAGCTCCAGCGGCAGCACCTCGCGGACCGGCGCGAAGCGCTCCCCCTGCAGGCGCCGCATCAGCAGCTCGATGGCCATGGTGGCCATCACCCGGATGGGCTGGCCCAGCACCGTCAGCGGCGGGTCGAGCAGCTCGGCCCAGGGCGGGTTGTCGACCGCGATCATCGCGATGTCCTCGGGCACCCGGAGCCCGGCGTCCCGGACCGCCCACATGGCTCCCAGCGCCATCAGGTTGTTGGCCACCATCAGCGCGCTGACCGGCTCGTCCTTGCGGGCCAGGAGCTCGGTGACCGCCGCGCGGGCCGCGTCCCGGCGGAACCCGCCGTTGGCCAGCACCGGGCGCAGGCCCGCGCCCTCGATCGCGGCCAGGTAGCCCTCCTGCCGCTCGCTGCCCGTCTCGACCTCGGACAGGCCGCCGACGAACGCGATGCTCCGGTGGCCTGCGTCGATCAGGCGCTGGGTGGCCGCCTGGACCGCCGGGACGTTGTCGGCCACCACCGCGTCCGTCGCGTCATGCTTGAGCGCCCGGTCGATGGCCACCACCGGGATGTTCAGGTCGCGCAGCTGGTCGATGCTGCCCGCCGGGTCGGATGGCGACAGCACGATCCCGCTGACCCGCTCGTCGGCCAGCATCCGCAGGCAGGCCGCCTGCCGGTCGCCGTCCTCGTCGGTGTTGCAGACCAGCACCCGGTGACCGTGGGCCAGCGCGTGCACCTCGATGATCCGGACCATCTCGGCGAAGTGCGGGTTCTCGATGTCGGGGACGACGATCCCGATGGCGTCCATCTGCTGGCGGCGCAGGTTGCGCGCCAGCCGGTTGGGCCGGTAGCCGAGCTGAGCCACCGCGGCCCGGACCCGCTCGCGCAGCTCCCCGTCCACGTTCGGATCGCCGTTCAGCACGCGGGACACGGTGGCGACGGACACCTCGGCCAGCTCGGCCACATCGCGTATCCGTGCTGGCCGCGGAGGCCTCCCAGGCTGGGCAGCGCCCTCGTCCCGCGGCATGTGGCTCCCTGAGATATCGATTACTCGGCAATCCTAGAAATCGCGTGACTGGGCTGTCAACGGGCGGTCCGTCGGCCGGGCCGGACTCCGACGGAGCCCGCGACCGCGCGCCCAGTTCCGTGCTGACCAGCAGCGTTGGCGGATCCCATGGCTAAATGATCTCCAGGTCGTCCGCGCCGGCCAAAGCGGGGAAGGGGCCGTCCGGCAGCGTCTGGTACCAGAACGCGACGCTGGCGATGTCGTCGCGCAGTGGCAGGTACCGGCGACCCGACCGCCAGCCCAGGGCCTGCACGGTGACCCTCAGGTCGGTGCCGAACCGGACGGGGTCGGTGAGATGCCAGCGGTACATGCCGAACCTGCTCTGTGTGAACCCCGGATCACTGCCATCCGGAATGATCGCTTCCGGCAAGCCAGAGTACGGCGTGGTGAACGTTTTATACCGGCCATTGACCCAGAAGTTATAGGAGCCCAGGAAATAGTCTTCCGTGCCCGTGCTGGCGATGGTCGGCCACTCATCGTCGCCGTCCAGGTAGAACTTCACCTCGCCCTCTCCCCACCAGCCGCTGCTGTTCGATCCCCAGGCCAGGTAGGTGCCCACGTAGTGGCCCCGGCCCCGCACGTCGTCCAGGATCACGTGCTCGGTCTGGTACTCGAGCGGGTTACTGCGCCGGAACTGCGCGTGGAAGAAGGCCGCGTCCTCGCCCACCTCGCAAAGCTCGTAGTTGACCTGGTAGTAAATCCGGGCCTCGTCGTCCGAGCGATTCTCGATCGTCATCCGGCAGCCCAGCCGGAACGGCATTTCCCAGAAGCAGTTGAGCCCGCTGCCCGGATTCACGCACACCGGCAGCGAGGACACCTGCGCATGCCCGGCCCCGGTCGTCCCGCCCCAGCCCGACGCGAAGAAGTCGCCCAGCGGGCACTCCACGCTCGGCGCCGCCTGACCGTCCCAGTACATCCGGATGATCAGGTGCCGCCAGGCGCAGCCCGCCGGCGTGAGCCAGATCTGCCGGATGACCCCCGGCCCCTCGATGGCGGCCAGCTCGAACGTGGACCCGGCCGGCACGTGAACGAACGGCGAGACCTTCCAGCCCCGGCCCAGGTCACGGGCGGCGGCCGAGGCGGCCCCCTCGGTCGCGCTGGCCGCCGCCCCCTTGGCCCCGGTGAAGTTCTCCGGCGTGATGGCCCTCGACTGCGCGGCCACGAGCCGTGACAGTCCGCTCACACCGGAGCCCAGCCCGCCGTTCATGCCATCACCCCTGACCTCGTTGCCGCCCGGGCCGGCCTTTCGCTAACCGGTCGCGGCCTGTCCCGCAGGCAGCGGTCCGTCCTGCCCGGGCCGCGGTCCTGCTGCTCGGGTCGAGGTCCATCCCCGCTGCGGTCAGCTCGCCAGCCAGGCCATCCTTCTCTGTAATCGATTTCTTAAGTCGAGCATACTGAGCCCCGCCTTGGCCCGTCAATAACGGATATAACCGGTCGCATCGGGTGCGGCCCCCGGCTCACGCGGGCCACCCGGCCGCTTGTGCGATACTCGGCAAACATCTGACCTGTGCCTGCCCAGCCGATCCCCCAGTCGCGCTGCCGCGGGGGACCAGGTGCGGCGGGACAAGGGTGCGGAGGGCAGCGCCGTGGCGGTGACCGACGAGGCGATCGAGAAGATCAAGTCAATGATCGTCTCGGGGGCCCTCCGGGCCGGGGACCGGCTGCCCAAGGAGGCCGACCTCGCCGCCGAGCTGGGGCTGTCCCGCAGTTCACTGCGGGAGGCGGTCCGGGCCCTGTCGCTGATCAACATCCTCGACGTCCGGCGCGGTGACGGCACCTACGTGACCAGCCTGGAGCCCGCCGTGCATGCTGGAGGCGCTCAGCTTCATCGTGGACTTCCACCGGGACGCGAGCGTGCTGGAGTTCCTGCAGGTCCGGCGGATCCTGGAGCCCGCGGCCACGGCCATGGCCGCCGAGCGGGTCAGCGACGACGACGTGGCCGCGCTGGGCGAGTTGCTGGACAGTCTCGGACCGCATCCCGAGGTGGATGACCTGGTCGCCAACGACCTGGAGTTCCACCGGCGCATCGCGGCCAGCTCGGGCAACTCGGTGCTGTGCTCGCTGCTGGACACGATCTCCGCCCCGACCACCCGGGCCCGGGTCTGGCGCGGCCTGACCCAGTCGGGTGCGCGGGAGCGCACCCTGGCCGAGCACCGGGCCATCGTCGATGCGCTGGCCTCGCGGGACCCCGAGGTGGCCCGGTCCTGGGCCACGGTGCACATCGCCAACGTCGAGCAGTGGCTCTCCTCCGTCCTCTGACCCTTCGGCGCCTCAACGCACCAGCCATACGACCATCAGCGCCCGTATTGCCTCCTCGGTTAGTGGTGCCGCCGGTAGTCGAGCTCGAGTCCGCTGCTGAAGGCGGTGGTGGACAGCAGGTCGAGCGAACGGGCCTGGCCGACATCCTCGAACAGCCGGGTGCCCTGGCCCGCCAGGTAGGGGACCAGGGTCACGCGGTACTCGTCGATCAGGTCGAGCCGCGCCAGCGAACGCCACAAGCGGATGCCGCCGCTGGCGACGATGTAACCGTCGCCGCCTCGGCGGAGCTTGTCGACCTCCTGGCCCAGGTCGCCGCTGGCGATGGTGGTGTTGGCCCAGTCGGCGACCTTGAGCGTGCGGGAGAACACCACCTTGCGCGCGGCGTTGAGGGGGCCGGCGTTGGGGTCGTCGGTAGCGGTCGGGAAGTAGCTGGCCATGCTCTGGTAGGCAACCCGGCCCATGATGTGCACGTCCGCGTCCGCATAAAACTCGGCCCCTCTGACCTCTTCCGCGGGGTCGTCCGGCAGGTCGCGGCAGAACTGGAAGAACGCGGTGTCCTCGGTGGCGATCAGGCCGTCGAGCGAGTAGTCGAACACGCGGGCAATGAGCTTGCGCATCGCAGAACTCCCTGGTCTCAGGCCGAGCGGGGACTCGGGGCCACAGCGGTAACGGCCGGCTGCCGCGGCGTTCGTCAGGACAGACGACGAGGTCGTCCCGGACTAATCGCCGGGCTGCGGCTCAGCTCAGCCGGTAGAGCGAGATGGCGTTGCCCGCAAAGAACGCGTCCAGCTCGGACCGGCTCAGGTGCGGCGACATCAGGTCGCGGGCCAGATCCAGCACCTCGGCGTAGGTGGCGGCCAGCAGGCAGACCGGCCAGTCGGACCCGAACAGCAGGCGGCCCGGCCCGAAGCTGGCCAGCAGCACGTCAACGTAAGGGGCGAACTGTTCCCGCCGCCAGCCCGCGCCCGCCTCGGTGACCAGGCCGGACACCTTGCAGGCGACGTTGGGCCGGGCGGCCAGCTCGCCGATCATCGTGGCCCAGGGCTCCAGCACGCCGCCGGAGATCAGCGGCTTGGCCGCGTGGTCCAGCGCGAACCGCACCTGGTCCAGATCGGCGGTCAGCCGGAGCGCGGCGGGCAGTTGCGGCGGGCGGATCACCAGGTCGTAGACCAGTCCGGCCTGGCCCACGGCGCGCAGGCCACGGCGGACGTCGGGACGGTCCAGCCACGCGGGGTCCGGCTCATCCTGCACCAGGTGCCGGACTCCGGCCAGGCGGTCACCCCCCGCTTGTTCGCGAATCCGGGCGATCTCGCCTGCTACGTCCTCGCCGCACAGGTCGACCCACCCGACCACCCCGGCCACCGGCACCGGGCCGCCGCCCGCGGCGTGGCTGGCCGCCGCGCAAGCCAGGAACTCTTCGGTCTCGGTGACGTCGGGCAGCACCTGCACCAGCACGCTCCCGGTGACGCCCAGCGGCGCGGCCGCCGCCTGGAAGTCGTCCAGCCCGAACCGCCGTCGCAGCGCGGGCAGCGCGTCCAGCCAGGCATGATCACGGGCGGCCGGGTCCCACAGGTGGTGGTGCGCGTCGATGATCACGACCCGGCCTCGCTCTCGACCGCACCCGCGTCGGCCGGGATCAAGCCTACGGCGGCCAGCCGGGCCCACAGCTCGTCCGGCACCTCGGCGGCCAGGTAGCCGGCGTCCTCGGCGACCTCCGCCGGGCTGCGTGCCCCGACGACGGCCGCCGTGACCGCCGGGTGGCGCAGCACGAACCGCAGCGCGACTGCCCCCAGCGGGAGGCCGTACTCGGCGCATACGGCCTTGAGCCGCAGCGCGCGCTGCAGGATCTCGGCCGGGGCGGGCTGGTACTCGAAGGTGCGTCCCGGCCGCGGGTCGACCAGCACGCCGCTGTTGAAGACCCCGCCGGCCAGGACCGCTACCCCGCGCTCCCGGCAGGCCGGCAGCAAGGCGTCCGCCGCCCCCGTGTCGAGCAGCGAGTACCGGCCCGCGATCAGGACGCAGTCGAGGTCGGCGCGGGCCACGAACCACTCCAGCAGCGGGGCCTGGGTCATGCCGAAGCCGACCGCGCCGATGACGCCCTCCGACCGGAGCTGGGCCAGGGCCGGGTAAGCCTCGTCCAGGGCCTGCCGGACGTGATCGTCGGGGTCGTGGATCAGCGCGATGTCCACGCGGTCGGTGCCCAGCCGGGCCAGGCTTCCCTCCAGCGAGGCCAGCACGCCGTCCCGGCTGTAGTCGCGGAACCGGCGGCGCCGCGGCGCCCCGTAGAAGCCCTCGGCGCCGTCGGCCAGTTCCTCGCCGTCGGCCAGCCGCCGCCCGACCTTGGTGCACACCACGTAATCCCGCCGCGGCTGGCCGGCCAGGAACGCGCCCAGCCGCTGCTCGGACAGGCCCGCCCCGTAGTGCGGCGCGGTGTCGAAGGCGCGGATGCCCGCGGCCCAGGCCGCCTCCAGCGTGGCCCGCGCGGCCTGCTCGCTGACCGGCGCGAACAGCCCGGCGATCGGCGCGGCGCCGAACATCATCTGGGTCACTCGCAGGCCGCTGTGGCCCAGAGCCACCTGCCTCGGCCGCGGCGGCCGCGGCCCGTCCGGCATGCTCACACCGCCGCCACCGCGCGCCAGGCCCCGCCGGACGGGAACGAGAACTCGGCTATCGAGGACGGCCGCAGCTCGGTGGACGCGCCGGGGGCCAGCGGCGCGGCGTACCGGCCCCGCCGGACCACGGCCGGGTGGACGAAGTGCTCGTGCAGGTGGTCGATCCACTCGATCATGCGGCCCTGGGTGGTGCCGGACAGCGCCACGTAGTCGAACATCGACAGGTGCTGCACGATCTCGCACAGGCCGACGCCGCCCGCGTGCGGGCACACCGGCACGCCGAACTTCGCCGCCAGCAGCAGGTTGGCCAGGTTCTCGTTGACCCCGGCTACCCGGCACGCGTCGATCTGCATGATGTCGATGGCGCGGGCCTGGAGCAGCTGCTTGAACACCACCCGGTTGGCCACGTGCTCGCCGGTGGCGATGGGCACCGGCGTCACCGCGGCGCGGATCCGGGCCAGCCCGAGGATGTCGTCCGGGCTGGTCGGCTCCTCGATCCAGGCCGGCCCGAGCGGGCGCAGCGCCCGGATCCAGGAGATCGCGGTCGGCACGCCCCACACCTGATTGGCGTCCAGCGCGATGGCGATGTCGTCGCCGACGGCGCCGCGCGCGATCCCCATCCGCCGGATGTCGTCCTCGAGCCGGCCGCCCACCTTGAGCTTGACCTGGCCGAACCCGTCGGCCGCGGCCTCGGCGCACAGCTCGGCCAGCCGGTCGTCGGAGTAGCCGAGCCAGCCCGGCGTGCTGGTGTAGGCCGGGTAGCCGTCGCGCTCCAGGGCCGCGATCCGTCCGGCCCGGCCCTCGGCGCCGCGCTCCAGCAGGTCCAGGGCCTGGTCGCGGGTCAGCGCGTCCTCGAGGTAGCGGAAGTCGACCAGGTCGACCAGCTCACGGGCGGCAGGTCGGCCAGCAGCCGCCAGAGCGGCTTGCCCGCCAGCCGGGCGGCCAGGTCCCAGCACGCGTTCAGCACCGCGCCGATGGCCATGTGCACCACCCCGCGCTCGGGGCCGAGCCAGCGCAGCGGGCTGTCCCCGACCAGCCGCCGGGACAGGCCGCCCAGATCCTCGGTGATCTCGCGAACGTCCCGGCCGGCCAGGAACGGCTCCAGCGCGCGCACCGCGGCGAGCTGGATGTCGTTGCCCACCCCGATGGTGAACACGAAGGCGTGCCCGGCCAGCCCGTCCGGCGAGTCGGTGCGGATGATCAGGTAGGCGGCCGAGTAGTCGGGGCTGGGGTTCATGGCGTCCGAGCCGTCCAGCGTCCGCGAGGTCGGGAAGCGGACGTCGTGGGTCTCGAAGCCCAGGATCTTCGGAGCATGCTTTGGGGTATTCGGGATAGTCGTCATTCCGCGGCAGCCTCGCCGCCGATGACCCGGGCCAGCAGCAGCGCGACCAGGATGACGCCGCCGGTCACCGCCTCGATCCAGTAGTTGGAGACCTGCGACAGGTCCATGATGTTCTGGACCAGCCCGAGCAGGATGACCCCGGACGCGGCGCCGACCATGTTGCCGCGCCCGCCCCGCAGGCTCACGCCGCCGATGACGGCGGCCGCGAACACGGTGAAGATGATGCCCTCCTGGTATCCCTGCTGGCCGGTGACCGCGCTGACCCGGCCGGCCTCCATGAGCCCGCCCACGGCGGCCAGCACGCTGCCGGCCACGTAGACCCCGATCCTGATCCGGTCCACCTTGATCCCGGCCGCCCGCGCCGCGGCCAGGTTGCCGCCGACGGCGTAGATGGCCCGCCCGGTCCGGTGGTAGCGCAGGAACAGGCCGGTGATCACGAAGATGGCTACCGTCACGATGAGCGAGACCGGCACCGTGCCCACGGTGGCCGCGCCCAGGTAGGTGAACACGGCCGGCGGGTTGAACACGCTGTTGCCGCTGACGATGCCGAGCTGCAGGCCGGCCAGCACGATCGTCATGCCCAGCGTCACGATGAACCCGTTCAGCCGGCCCTTGACGATCAGCAGCCCGTTGACCAGGCCGATGAACGCGCCGGCCAGCAGCATGATCAGCAGCGCCAGGTAAGGGCTGAGCAGCGTCCCGGCCCCGTACTCAGCCTTAGGCACGATCAGCCACGCGGCGATCATCGGCGCCAGCCCGTACGTGCCTTCCAGCGACAGGTCCATGCCGCCGATGAGCAGGATCAGGCTCTCGCCGACCACGATCACGCCCAGCGCCGATACCTGCTGCCCGATGCCGGTGAAGTTCGGCACGGTCAGGAACGCGCTGTTCACGAACGTGCCCACCACGACGAGCAGGATGATGACCGGCAGCAGCGCCGCCTCCCGCAGCAGCGAGATGGCCGACGCCTGCCGGCTGCGCCCCTGGATGACCGCCTCGACCTCAGCGCGCCCGCGCGCCGCGGGCCCCGGGCCCGCCGCCGACTCGCCGATCTCGCTCATGAATCCTCCTGTTGCTCGGGCTCAGCCCGATCAGGCTCGGCCCGGCCGTTAGACCAGGCCGTCAGGCCCTCGGTAGCGGCGATCAGGGCCTCGCGGTCGAATGGCGGCTCGGTGAACTCGGCGAACCGCTCGCCGCGGACCAGCACGATGACCCGGTCGCAGATGACCAGGTCGGACAGCTCGTCGGTGGCCAGCAGCAGGCTCGCGCCGCTCTCGCTGGTCACCTCGGCCAGTTCGTCCAGCAGCAGCGTCTTGGCCGCCACGTCCACGCCGCGGGTCGGCGTGAGGGCCACGATGAGCCGGGGCTGGCGGACCAGCGCTCGGGCCACGGTCACCTTCTGCTGGTTGCCGCCGGACAGCTCGCCCACCGGCTGGGCCAGCCCGGCCGACACCACCGACAGCCGCCGGGTCAGCGGGCCGGCCGCCCTGGCCCTGGCCTGCGGGCGCAGCCAGCCGATCCGGCCCGCCAGCCGGTCCACGATGGTCATGGTGGCGTTCTCGGCCACCCCCAGCAGCGGCACGAACCCCTCGGCCTGACGGTCCTCGGGGATGTAGCCGACCCCGGCCAGCAAGGCCAGGTCCGGCCGTCCCGGCGTCAGCGGCCGGCCGTTGACCAGCACCCGGCCGGACTCGTAGGCCTGGGCCCCGGCCACTACCCGGGCCAGCGTGGCCACCCCGCCGCTGAGCAGCCCGGTGACCCCGACCCGCTCGCCGGGCGCGATCTCCAGCGAGATGTCGCGCAGCGAGCCGCGCAACGACACCGCCGACACGTGGTCGACGGTCAGCCGGGCCGTCGTCCCGCTGACGGAGGAACTAGTTCCCTGAGCACTAGTTGCCAGGGAACTAGTAAGCCGCGAACTAGCAGTCGCGAGACTAGCGGCCGACACACCAGCCGCCGGGGGACCAGCCGCCGAAGGACCGGCTACCGCGGCCGGGCCGACCATCGCCGCGACCAGTTGCTCCTTGGTCACCGCCGCCGTGGCCGCGGTGAGCACCATCTCGCCGTCCCGGATCACCGCGACGTCCTGGCAGATCTCGAAGACCTCCTCCAGGTGGTGCGAGATGTACAGCACCGCCACTCCGCTGGCCGTGAGCTGCCGGACCCGATCGAACAGCCGCGCGGTGGCGTCCCGCTCCAGCGCCGCGGTCGGCTCGTCCAGCAGCAGGCACCGGGTGCCGGACGCAATCGCCCGGGCGATCTCCACGATCTGCCGCTGCTCGACGGTCAGCCGGGCGCAGGGCAGCCGCACGTCGATCGGGAATCCCCACTCGCGCATCAGCGCCCGGGCCTGGTCCTGCATCTGCCGCCAGTCGACCAGGCCGCCCTGTCCGGGCTGGCGGCCCAGGAACACGTTCTCGGCCACCGTCAGCGCCGGCACCACCATGGAGTGCTGGTGCACGGTGGCGATGCGACGGCGCCAGCCGCCGACATCAGCGAGGGCGGGCGCGGGCTCACCGGAGAACGAGACCCGGCCCGAGTCCGCCGCGTAGATCCCCGACAGCACCGAGACCAGCGTGGACTTGCCGGCCCCGTTGCGGCCGACCAGGCCCAGGCAGCGGCCGGGGGCCAGGGCCAGGTCGACGTCGCGCAGAGCCTGGGTGCTGCCGAAGCGCTTGCTGATGCCCGCGGCCTCGACGACGGGCTGGGTCGCCGGGGCCGCGGGCGCGGCGGGCACGGTCACCCGGCCGCCGCGGACTTGCTGCACACCCCGCCGTGCGCGGCGCCGTAGACGTTGCCCCACAGCTGGGCGTCGGACACCGGGGTGGTCTGCACCGCGCCGGGCAGCCCGTCCACGCCCTTGACGTGGAAGCTCTGCTGCGCCTTGGTCACGAACGGGGCCACGATCGGGTCACCCAGGTTGCTGTCGCCCTGGTAGCTGATCATCTGCAGCGCGGGCGCGCCGCCGCCGGGGTCGCCCGCCTTGAGGCTGACGCCCTTGGCCGCGTCCACCGCGTACTTGAGCGCCCAGTAGGCGTACAGGTTGGCGGGCTGCGACTGCGAGCCGTCGATCAGGTTCTTGGAGATGTCGCACATCTCGAACGGCACGCCGTCATCGCTGACCACGATGACCTTGCCGGTCAGGTGCTTGTTCTTAAGCAGCGGCAGCAGGCCGGTGTCCGGGCTGCTCCACTGCGAGTAGATGGCCTTGACCTGGCTGCCATAGGCGTTGATGGCGTTCTGCGCGTCGGTCACCGCGGTCGGGTCGACCCAGGTGGTGGGCTCCTTGAGCAGCTTGACGCCGGGGTCGTTGGCGGCCATGCAGGAGTTGAACGCGTTCGTCCGGTCGGCGCCGTTGGACGAGCTGAGGTCGCCCTCCAGGTCCACGACGTAGCCCGACTTGACCCGCGAGCTGATGTAGGCACAGGCGTCGAGGCCGTACAGCAGGTTGGAGGCCCGGACGACCATGTAGACCTTGCCGACGCCCACGATGGTGTCGACCGAGATCAGCTGGACGTGGTGCTGGGCCGCGTAGTTGATGGCCGGGCCCAGGCTGGTCGCCGTCTCCGGGTTGACGATGACGGCCTTGGCGCCCTCGTTGACCAGGTCCTCGATCTGCTGGTTCTGCAGGCTGGCGTTGGCCGCGGCCAGCAACGGGCCGATGAGCTTGATGTGCAACTGCTGGGCGTACTGCTTCTCGTAGTTGATGTAGGCGGCCCAGAACGCGGTGTTGTTGTAGGTCAGGTCAACGCCGATCGTCACGGGCCCGGAGGCGGCCGCGGCGGCGCTGCTCGTGCCGCTGCTGGCGCCCGTCGAGCTGCTGGAACCGCAGCCCGCGAGCAGGGCGGCGACCGTGACACTGGCGGCGGCGATTAGGCCGAAGGGTCTGCGAGGTGACATCGGACCTCCTAGGTCCACGCTAGGAACGTGCAAGGAAAATAGATCCGATGTATCGGTCCCGTCAATGGGCTACCGTCATCGGCGGCTGAGCGTCACCAAACCGATATACGGGCGCATTAACAGGCTGCTTTAGGCCACAACCGTCGCGGCGATCAGCCCGCCTCGGCCTTCGCGAGATCCTCAGACATCTGATCTATGCCGGTGGCGGCGGTCGCAGTCATCGGGTCAGCGGCGGGTCGGCGGCGGCCGGGCCGCCCGGCGGCCCGCCCCGCCAGCTGGCGTCAGTCGGGGTTAGCCGAGGTCAGCCGGGTTAGTCGGTCGGGTCGGTCGGGCGGGTCAGTCGCCGCCGGGCGGGGCCGACGTCCGCGGTGGCGGGGACGCGGGCCCGGCGTCAGCGGGGCGATCCCGGCGACCGGACCCGCAGCCCGTACATGCCCCCGTCGACCGGCAGCGCGATGCCGGTGACCGCTGCGGCCAGCGGGCTGGCCAGGTAAGCGATGGCCGCGGCCACCTCCGTCGCCGACACCAGGCGCCCCATCGGCTGGCGGGCCTTCAGGGCGGCCCGCTCCGCCTCCGGGTCGGGCGCCGCGTCCAGCAATCGGGCCACCCACGGAGTGTCGGCCGTGCCCGGCGTCACGCAGGTGACCCGGATCCCCTCGCCGACGTGGTCCGCCGCCATGGCCAGCGTGAGCGAGTAGACCGCGCCCTTGCTGGCCGAGTACAGCGCCCGCTGGGGCAGCCCCGCGGTGGCGGCGATGGAGCAGGTGTTGACGATGGCGGCCTGGCCGCGGCGCTGTACCGACCGGCGCAGGTGCGGCAGCGCGGCCCGGCTGGTCCGGACCATGCCGAGCACGTTGACGTCCAGGACGCGATGCCATTCGTCGTCGTCGTTGGCCTCCACGGTGCCGGCGGCGCCGATGCCCGCGTTGTTGACCAGGATGTCGATGCCGCCCAGCGCGTCCGCGGCGGCACTGACCGCCTCCCGCACCTCGCCGTCCAGTGAGACGTCGGTCGCGAACGCTGCCAGCCCGGCCGGCGGCGGGCCGGCCCAGGGCAGTTGCCGGTCCAGGACCGCGACTCGGGCGCCGCGCTCGGCCAGCAGCAGTGCGGTGGCCAGGCCGATGCCTGAGGCGCCCCCGGTGACGATCGCGGCCAGGCCGCTGAACTCGGCTCCGGCCGAGTCCGGGAGCGGGGCGGGTGCGGGCGTGGAATCGGGCATGCGCGAGCCTCCGGTGGGTGCGGCTGCCGCCGGACCTGTTTCCGGTCAGACATCCGATGTATAACGGACGCAGCCGAACGTGTCCAGGGTGACAGCGGGATATGACGGTCAAGCCGGCGCGTGAGAGGCCAGGGTCGGCCCACGAGGTCAGATCTCTGTCTCGTCGCTCGCCCCGGGCGGGACGAAGCCGATGGTCAGCAGGAGGTTGGCATACAGCCGCCCGTCCCCCGTGGCGACGCAGACGGCCAGGTCGGGCTCGCGGCAGGCGGCGTAGAACTCGTGCCGGCCCATCGGCTCGAGCGGCAGGCCGTCCCCGAGCAACTCGGCGTACCGGGCGAAGACCGGCGGCGTGCTGCCGTCGTCCGGGCGCATGACCGCGGCCGCCTCGACCGGGATCGCGGCCAGCACGGGCTCGAGGACCTGCTCAACGGTGGCCAGGCCGGGCCGGAGGTTCAGGAAGACCTGCGTCGCCCGCGGGTGGACGCCGGTGGCGTGCGGGTAGTTCGCGTCGGCCAGCAGGACCCGGCTGCCGTGACCGGCGGCGGCCAGCGCGGCCAGCAGCGGGGGGTGGATGAGCGGGAAGCGCAGCACGGATCCTCCTGCGGTCGGGGCGAGCGCTCGGTGGGTCAGCCAGGGCCCATCGGGTTCCGGGCCGGGGTGCTGGGACACCGCGGCCCGTTTGAGATCTTGCCGGAAAAATCGCGCCAATGCCACCGCCATGGTGAATAGCGGCACACCGGGCTGGCCGATATCGAGACGGAACGAGGCGAACAGGCTAACTATTTGAATTGCAGTGTCACCACGCCGGTTATTCGCCTAGCCTTATGGAATACGCCGCTGGTCCGGCAGTTAGTGAGAACGACTAGTTCCTCCGGGAATTGAAGGCCCGGGACGTGACAAGAACGGAGGAATTATGAAGTCTGCGGCAGGGATAGTCCGAACAGGCGTCATTATCGCCATCGGCGCGCTTACCTGGTCCGCGGCGGTCGCGTTGCCGGCGGCCACCGCGAACACGCACGGCGCCCCGTCGACCGGCCGCGCGATCTCCAGGGCAGCGCGGCACGCGGCCCCGCTGGTCACCGACGCCGGGGCGGGGCGGCACGGCAAGGTCGGCCTGGCCGCGCCGCAGATGTCCGCGGGGATGCTCCGCGCGAACGCGGAACGGCAGGCCAAGGCCCGGAAGTTCCTGCGCATGCTGCGTCAGAACGCCAGCGCGGACGCCAAGTGCACGAGCCACTGCACCGGGCTGCCCGCGGCCAGGAACCTCAAGGCCACCCAGCAGGCGCAGATCCGCAACTACTTCTGCGGGCCGGCCACGGTCTCGGAGATGCTGGCCCAGATGGGCCACCAGGTCTCGCAGCAGGCCGCGGCCCGCGAGCTGAAGACCACCACGGCCGGCACGAACTGGTCCGACGACTCCGGCTATCCGGTGCCGCAGGTGCTCAACAAGAATCAGAAGAAGAACCAGTATGTCGCGGTCGCCCTGCCGTGGACGCCGACGCGCGCGCAGATCCACACCTTTGAGACGGATCTGGTCGCCGACGTCAATCATAATGGCGGTGTCCCGCTGGCCGGCAATGCCTACGAAGTGGCCGGCGGCCCGCACCTGGTCGGAAATCCGGTCAACCAGACGATATTCCACTGGTTCGACATCCGCGGCTATTCCGATTATGGCGCCGTAGCCAACTACGAGGACTCGGTGCACGGCGCCTCCAGCATCGGCTGGGCCGCCGGGGTGCCCGCGTACTCGTCCATGTCCTCCACCGCCATCGTGGACATCCTCGGGGCCCGTGGCTACGACTGGTAGCGGCAGGCACGGCCGCCCGCGGCCCGCCCCGCGGCGCCGATCCCGCCGGGGCTGGTACCTGGCGGCCGGCGCGGGGGTGGCGCTGGCCCTTGTCGCCTGGGCGATCGTGTCAGCGGGCGGGCCGCCGCCGCCCGCCGCGACCGGGGCCCGCACGGGCGGCGCGACGCGGGAGGCGGGCGCTGGCCCGGGGGCCGCCCCGGCTCGGTCGGGCTCCGCGAGCCCGGCCCAGTCCGGCGCGGGGCTGGAGTTCTGCCAGACCCAGGCCGCCGCGTCGCTGCGCACCGTGCTGGCCCGGGCCGTGCCGGGCTCCAGCCAGGCCGAGGTCCAGCCGCTCGGGGTGGCCGGAGACGGACGCCGGGTGTACGTGTCGGCCTGGACGCCGGACTTCTCCGGGGTCGGGCTGCTCAGCCTGGCCACGGGTCGGCTGCGCTCCATCCGGCCGTTCGGCGATCCGACCACCGACCAGGCCGACGGGGCCGCCGACGGCCGGTGGCTGGTCTGGGCCCAGACCTACTCGCTGTCCAGCCTGGACCGGTTCACCATGTACGCGTTCGACTCGGCCACGCGGAAGCTGCGGCGCATCGGCCACTCCATCGCCGGGCCGGGCGGGGTGCCCTGGCCGAGCCCCTGGCACGCCCCGGCGGTCAGCGGCCAGTACGCCGCCTGGGCTCAGGGCTACGGGCCGGCGGCCTGGTCGAGATCCGGCTGGCCGACCTGGCCACCGGGCAGGTCACCACGATCCGCCAGGGCCACGTCCAGCCGCCGCTGTTCGACGGGAACCTGGTCGTCTGGCCGGAGTCAGACGCGCCCGGCACCCAGACCACGCTGCGCGCCTACAGCCTGACCGCGCGGCGACTGGTGCCGCTGCCTGCGGCGCTGCGTGCGGTGCACGGCACCGAGTTCGTGGTCAGCGACGGGACCCGCACGGCCTACCTCAGCCCGGACCTGACCCGGCTGTACTACTCGCCGCGCCAGGACCAGCCGGCCCGGCTGGCCCTGGTGCTGCCCGGCGGGGTGGACTTCGCCGGCCTGGCCATGGCGCCCGGCACGCTGGCCTGGACCACCAGCCAGGCCACCTACCTGGCCAGCACCAGGACTGGTGCGTTCACTAAGGTCACCCGCAGGTACGGGTACGCGACGGGCTCGGGTTCGGTGGTGCTGGTGACCGACGCGCCCAGCCAGAAAGCGGTGCACCCGGCGCTGCCGCTGCACGTGGTCGACCCGGCCGGCATCAGCTGGCCGAAGTGCCAGGCCCGGGCGGGCGTGCTGCACTAGGCCTGGCCCGTCGGCTCGAGTTGCCGGCGGGTGGCCCGGGCTGTCGGCACGGCGTGGCACGCTGGTGCCCCGGGCTCGCGGCGGGCCCGCCGCGCGGAGAGGGGACGGCGATGGCGTTCAGCGGCTGGCCCGAGGATGCCCTCGACTTCTACGACGGCCTGGCCGCCGACAACTCCAAGGCCTACTGGACCAAGCACCGGCAGACCTACGAGGAGCAGGTGCTCGGCCCGATGACCGAGCTGCTGGAGGAGCTGGCCGCCGACTTCGGCCCGGGCAAGATCTTCCGGCCCTACCGCGACATCCGGTTCAGCAAGGACAAGTCGCCGTACAAGACGGTCATCGGCGCCCGGCTCGGGGACGGCTACCTGCAGCTGTCGGCCCAGGGTCTGGCCGCCGGCAACGGCATGTACGTGATGGCCCCGGATCAGCTCGAGCGCTACCGCCAGGCGGTCGCCCACGACCTGACCGGGCCCCTGCTCGAGCGGGTCATCGCCGCGGTGCGGGCCTGCGACATCGACGTGCACGGCCACGACAACCTGAAGACCGCGCCGCGCGGCTACCCGGCCGACCATCCCCGTGTCGACCTGCTGCGCTGCAAGGGCCTGATCGCGTGGCGGGAATGGCCGGTGCAGGACTGGCTGGCCACCGCGGCGGCACAAGATCACGTGCGCGAGTTCCTGGCCAGTACCCAGCCGCTAGCCGACTGGCTGGCCGACCACGTAGGCCCGTCCGAGCTGGTCGAATCCCGGCGCCGCTAGTCCCGGCTTGCGGGTACGCCCTGGTTCTGGGGAGGGCCCGCGGCCGGCGTTGACGCCGCGCCGCAGTCGGGGCACAGGCCGAACAGCTCGACGGTGTGCCCGACGTCGGTGAAGCCCGCCTCGGCGGCGACCTGATCGGCCCAGCGCTCCACCGCGCGGCCCTCGACCTCGACGCTGCGGCCGCAGGTCCGGCAGGTCAGGTGGTGGTGATGCGCGTCACTGCGGCAGCGGCGGTACAGCGTCTCGCCGCTGGCGTCCCTGATCGCGTCGACCTGGCCGTCCTCGCTGAGCACCTGCAGGTGCCGGTAGACGGTGGTCAGGCCCACGTGCTCGCCGCGGCTGCGCAGCTCGGCATGAATCTGCTGGGCGCTGCAGAAGCCCGGTAGCCCGGCCAGCACCGCGGCGAGAGCCTCGGCCTGGCGCGTGCCCCGGACGCGGGTGCCGCGGGCAGCCGGCGGAGTTGCTGGCGGCGGTGTGCTCACACACGCACCGTAGCAGCCCGGCGCGAGTGGCCCGGACGTGTTACCGGCCGGGTCCCGGGCCGCGAGGCCCCGGCCCGGCCGGCCGGTACGGGCTTACTTATCGGCGGGCAGCTCGGTGAGCAGGTCGGCCGAGGTCTCCATGCCCGCGCGCCACACCGAGCGGGCGATGATCTTGGCCGGGTCGGCGCGGTCCCGGTACTTCGCCGCGACCTCGGTGACCTCCTCGAGCAGGCCCTCGGACAGGGTCGTCGGCTTGAGACCCAGGGCCAGGAACTGGTCGTTGCGCACGCACAGCTCGTTCTCTTCCGCCTCCCGCCGCGGGTTGGGCAGGTAGGCGATCTCGGTGTCGGTCATGTCACCGATCATCTTGGCCAGGTCGAGGACCCGGTGGGTCTCGGTGATCTGGTTGCGGACCAGCGGCTTGGCCCCGGCCTCGGGCGGGTTGGCGATGGCCAGCTCGATGCACCGGACGGTGTCCCGGATGTGGATGAAGGCGCGGGTCTGGCCGCCGGTGCCGTGCACGGTCAGCGGGTGCCCGATGGAAGCCTGCATCAGGAACCGGTTGAGCACGGTGCCGTAGTCGCCGTCGTAGTCGAACCGGTTGATGAGCCGCTCGTCCTTGATCGTCTGCTCGGTCTGGGTGCCCCAGACGATGCCCTGGTGCAGGTCCGTGATCCGCAGCCGGTCGTTCGAGGCGTAGAACGAGAACATCAGCTGGTCGAGGGTCTTGGTCAGGTGGTAGACCGAGCCCGGGTTGGCCGGGTGCAGGATCTCCCGCTCCAGCTCGCCGTCGGGGGTCGGCACCTTGACGGTCAGGTAGCCCTCGGGGATGGGAGCGCTGCCGGACCAGCCGTAGCCGTAGACGCCCATGGTGCCCAGGTGCACCAGCGAGGCCTCGATGCCCGTGGTGGCCAGGGCGGTGAGCAGGTTGTGCGTCGCCCGGACGTTGTTGTCGACCGTGTAGCGCTTGGTCTTCTCGGTGCGCATCGAGTACGGCGCGGCGCGCTGCTCGGCGAAGTGCACGATGGCGTCTGGGCGAAGCTCCTCGAGCAGCTCCACGATGCGGTCGTACTCGGTGGCGAGGTCGACGTTGACGAAGCCGATGTCCTTGCCGGTGACCTCCTTCCACACGCGGAGCCGCTCACCAATCGGCCGGATCGGCGTCAGCGAGTCGACCTCGAGCTCGATGTCGATCTTGCGGCGGCTCAGATTGTCCGCGATCGTGATGTCGTGGCCGCGATCCGAGAGGTAGAGCGAGGTCGGCCAGCCACAGAACCCGTCGCCGCCGAGAACCAGAACGCGCATTCGTACTCCCAACCAACCTGTTCCTGCTAGTAAGGGTCACCCATAGCAACCGCTGTGGTCACCAGGAGAGCTGGATGCCCGCGCTCGTGGTCGTGGCATCCGTGGCAGTGTATCGGCCGGTTTCGAGTGCCGACCCAACGGCTCTGCGCCCCCCGACCGGGTGACGTGAACTCCCTCTGTCCTGCTGGTACCCCCTCCAGCCGCAGCTTAGAGCTATGACGAGGCCCGCCGGGGCAACTTCACCGAGCTCGTACGTTGGATGATGGAAACATGGCAGACCGACTCGCTCATGCGACGAGCCCGTACCTCCTTCAGCACGCTGGCAACCCGGTGGACTGGTGGCCGTGGTCCGAGGCAGCGTTCCGGGAGGCGGCCGAGCGCGATGTGCCGGTGCTGCTGTCGGTCGGCTACTCCGCCTGCCACTGGTGCCACGTGATGGCACACGAGTCGTTCGAGGATGAGCAGATTTCCGCCATCATGAACGAGCATTTCGTGTCGGTCAAGGTGGATCGTGAGGAACGCCCTGATATCGACGCCATCTACATGACCGCCACCCAGGCCATGACGGGCCAGGGCGGATGGCCCATGACCGTGTTCATGACCCCGGACCGGGAGCCCTTTTACTGCGGCACCTACTTCCCCCGTGACTACTTCCAGCGGCTCACCCTCGGGGTGGCCAGGGCCTGGCGCGAGGACCGGGAGGCGGTCACCAGCCAGGCCCAGAAGATCGCCGCCACGCTGGCTGAGCAGTCGGCCCGGCTGAGCGGCGGCCTGGGTGGCGGAGCGGACGACGAGGCGAGCGGCGGCGTGGCGGGAATCACAGTGCCGGGCGCGGCCGGGGACGATGGGCGAGCCGCCGCCGCCGAGCGGCTGGCCGCCGCCGGCCAGGCCGCGGTGGTCACGCTGGCCGGGGAGTACGACCCGGTCCGGGGCGGCTTCGGCGGCGCGCCCAAGTTCCCGCCCTCCATGGTGCTGGAGTTCCTGCTCCGGCACGCCGAGCGCGGGACCGGCGATCAGGCCGGCCGGGCCCTGGAAATGGTCAAGGGGACGGCCGCGGCCATGGCCCGCGGTGGCCTGTACGACCAGCTCGCGGGCGGGTTCGCCCGCTACAGCGTGGACGCCGACTGGGTAGTGCCGCACTTCGAGAAGATGCTCTACGACAACGCCCTGCTGGCCAGGGTCTACGCCCATCTGTGGCGGCTGACCGGGGACGAGCTGGCGCTTCGCGTAGCCGAGGAGACCTGCGCCTGGATGCTGGCCGAGCTGCGGACCGGCGACGGCGGCCTGGCCTCGGCGCTCGACGCGGACAGCGACGGCACCGAGGGCGCCTTTTATGTCTGGACCCCGGCCGAGCTGACCGAGGTGCTCGGGCCCGCCGACGGCGAGCTCGCGGCCGGCCTGTTCGGGGTGACCCGTGAAGGCACGTTCGAGCACGGCGCCTCGGTGCTCCAGCTGCCCGCCGACCCGGCCGACGCCGGTGCCTACGAGCGGATCCGGTCGGCCCTGCTGGCCGCCCGGGCCCATCGCGTCCGGCCCGGCCGGGATGACAAGGTCGTCGCGGCCTGGAACGGCCTGGCCATAGCGGCGCTCGCCGAGGTTGGGCTGCTGCTGGAGCGGACCGACTTTGTCGCCGCCGCCCGCGGTGCCGCCGAGCTGCTGACCCGCGTCCACCTGGACGGCGGGCGGCTGGCCCGGACGTCGCGGGACGGCATCGCGGGTAACAGCGCCGGGGTGCTGGAGGACTACGGCAACGTGGCCGAGGGCCTGATCGCGCTGGCCGGGGTGACCGGCGAAGCCCGCTGGGCCGAGGTCGCCGGGCAGCTCCTGGAGACCGCCCTGGACCGGTTCGCGGGCGGCGGGGCTGGCTTCTACGACACCGCCGACGACAGCGAGCAGCTCATCTACCGACCCGCCGACCCCGCCGACGGGCCCAGCCCGTCCGGCATCTTCGCCGTGGCCGGGGCGCTGCTCAGCTACTCGGCGCTGACCGGCTCGGCTCGCCACCGGGAGGCCGCCCTCAGCGCGCTGACCACTGTCCCCGCGCTGGCCAGCCGGTTCCCGCGGGCGGCGGGCTGGGGCCTGGCCGTGGCCGAGGCCAGCCTGGACGGCCCGGTCGAGATCGCGGTCGTCGGACCCCCAGATGATCAGCGCACGGCGGCCCTGCACCGGACGGCCTTGCTGGCGGCGCCGCCCGGCGCTGTCCTGGCTCTTGGCGACCCCGCTGAGGCTGTCCGAGCGGGTGCGAGGTCCGGGGTCGATGCGACGGACGGGTCTGGCGGGTCGGCTGGGTCGGACGGGTCGGCTGGGTGGGAGGTGCCGCTGCTCGCCGGGCGCGGGCTCGTGGCCGGTGCGCCCGCCGCCTACGTCTGCCGAAATTTCACCTGCCGCGCCCCCATCACCGACCCCGAGCTGCTGCGCGCCGAGCTGACCCCCTGACCCTCCGGCCCGTCGGCCGCCCGGTGCCGAGCCCGTGACCAGGGCATACAGCGGGCAAGACGGCCGAGCCGGGGCGGCCCTGACCGTGTCCCATGTGTTCGTCGGCAGTAGGCCAAGACTTTCCCTTGTCGACCGCCACGAGCGGGATTGTGGGCATTCCGGTATGGACGTGATCAGGCTCGCGCGTGCATTCTGGTACACGGCAGTTTGGCGGTGGGCTGTGCTGTCCTCTCGGACGCTGCCCACAGAGTGAGAGGAGAGCTGGTGCGCGACGGAGCGCGTCGCCTGGGTCCCGTGCTCTGGATCGTTGCGGCACTTGGTGTCGGCACGGCGTTCGTCGTCCGGCCGGCCGGGTCGCACGTTCCTGATGCCCCGCCCCCGTCGGCCGGCTCCCCGGCCACGGCGTCCGGCTCTAGCGCGTCCGGCACATCAGGGTCCGGCACAACGGCATCCGGCAGCGCATCCGCCGACCGCGCATTGGCGCAAACCCTCCTCGGCAAGAACGGCTCGAAATGGCCGACCGCCGCCAGCGTCCGGCTGCCCGCCCCGGCCCAGTCCAAGGCCAGCGTGCAGGTTGTCCGCACCGTCGCCGCGCAGACCCCTGGCGTCGCGCCGCTCAGTCGGCTCCGGCCCGCTGACCTGCTCGTCGTCGCTCCCACCACGCTGCCGGCCAGCCTCACTGGGCGGGTCAGGCGGCTGCGCGGCGTGGCCGCCGTGCAGCGGCTCGACGCCGGCAGCCTCAAGGTGAACGGCGAGTTCATCCAGATGCTCGGCGTCAACCCGAGCCGGTTCCGTGCCTTCGCCGCTCGGCCCACCGCCCGGTCGACCGCCCTGTGGCGCAGCGTCGCCGCCGGCGACATCGCGGTGTCGTACAGCATGGGCCGCGAGGACCGCCTCAAGCTGGGCAGCCACGTGCACGTGGCCGGCGCCCAGCCGGAGGACCTGCGGGTCGGCGGCTACGGAACCGTCGGCATCTCCGGCGTCGACGCCGTCGTGTCGGACTCCGTGGCGACCTCGCTCGGCATCCCGTCCGACAACGCGGTCGTGGTCAGCGCTCCCCGCGCGCGCCTGGCCCGGCTCATGCGCAAGATCAAGCGGATGCTGCCCAGGCACGCGGCCATCGCCCAGCTGGTCACCCAGCTCGAGCCCGGCCAGGTGGTGCAGTCCCAGATCACCACCGGCGGTGCCGCGGGCGCGACCTCGCCAGTGAGCGGGGACGGCCCACCGATCACCGCGGCTCAGGTGCACGCGTTCCTGAAGGCGGCGCTCAGCCGGGTCGGGCTGCCCTACGTCTGGGGCGCTGCCGGGCCACGGTCCTTCGACTGCTCGGGCCTGGTCCAGTGGTCAATGCGCCAGGCCGGCATCACCATGCCGCGGGTCGCGGTGGACCAGGCCACCACCGGCCCCCAGGTCCCGATCAGCGACCTGAGCCCCGGTGACCTGCTCTTCTACCACACCGACCCGACCGCGCCCGCCTACATCTCGCACGTCGCCATCTACCTCGGCAACGGCCTCATGGAGCAGGCCCCGGAGCCGGGCATGGACGTGCAGGTCGTGCGGGCCGTGTTCGGCGCGGGCTTCGCCGGCGCGGTCGAGGTCTTCCCCGAGCTCGCCGCCTCGGTGGCCGGCAACCCCGCCGGCTGACCTGCGGCGGGCTCGGCCTGATGGGCACAGCCACTTAGCGTCGTGGTTGTTGCTCTCACGTCGCTGGAGCAGCGTCAGAGCAACAACCACGACGTAAACGCAGCTCCGACCAAGATCACTGGCGCGGGATGTGGGGCGGGTGAGGCGGCCGGGATATGAGGGGTGCCGAGCGCGGCCCAGTTGACCCGCCTCGGGCCGGCGCCACGCGGCGGTCAGCGTCACCGGAGGGCCTTTGGTGCTGCTGGAGCGTCACCAAAGGGCCATCGGTGACGCTGAGCCCAAGCGCCCGTCCCGTCCGGAGTGGGCGGGTGGGGTTGTCCAAGGTCGCGGGACCGTGTTACATGATTACATGACTACGGACGAGCGAGCGGCGGGGTCGGCGGCCGAGAAGCTGCGGGGCTGGTTCACCGGGCGGATGCCCGCCGACTGGTTCGCGGCGCCGCCCGAGATCAAGGTTGACCGGGAGGAGATTACCGTCGTCGGCCCGCTGACCGACCCGCCGCTGGCCGCGGAAGCGTCGCCTGCCGAGCTGGCCGCCGCCGCCGAGGGCCGCGCCCGGAGGTTCCGCGAGGAGACGCGTCAGCTGCGCATGGAGATCGCACGGGAGGCCGAGCACAAGTTCGGCCGCAAGGTCTCCTGGGGGGTTACCTGCGGCCCGTACAAGGTGATGTTCACGACGTTCTCGGTCCCCGTGATGACCCGCCTGCGCCAGTCCGAGCGCCTCGTCCTGGACACCCTGGTCGACGCCGGAGTGGCCCGCAGCCGCAGCGACGCCCTGGCCTGGTGCGTGCGCCTGGTCGGCCAGCACGAGGATTCCTGGCTCGCCGACCTGCGCGCCGCGCTGATGAAGGTCGAGCAGATCAGGGCCGAGGGACCCGGCCAGTAGCCAGGCCAGTAGCGAGGTCGGCAGCGAGGCCAGCAGCACCGCTAGTACCGCCGCCGGCGGCCGGGGCCGCCGAATAGCCGCCGGCGCGCTGGGTACATTGCACAGATCCCGCCTGGTCCGTTCCTCCCGCGCAGGGGCGGGTGTCGCCGCCCCAGCGGCGAAACTCGCCCGACCCCTGAGGAGGATCAGCCGTGGTGTACCAGGTGGACGCGGCGTCGGTGGAGTGGAATCCCGACCCGGCCCGGCTCCGCGAGCTGACCGAGCAGATGCCCAACAGCCAGCTGACCGAATTCGGCAACGTCGTCGTCACGGCGCGAGTGGATGCCCGCAGCACCCGATCCACGTTCGTGGTCGCGGACTCGACCAACGCCACCCGGCAGACCATCACCAGAGCCGAGTACGACCAGGTGGCCGCCCGCCAGGACGCCTACATCGCGGGCGTCAGCGTCGTCGTCGTGGATGGCTACATCGGCTCCGATCCCGCCTTCCGGACCCGGGCCCGGCTGGTCATGGAGGCAGCCAACGCCAACGTGGCCGGGATGCAGCAGCAGCTCTACTACCCGGCCGGCGACGACTACGACCACCGGGAATGGGTGCCCGACACCACGGTCGTCTACACCCCGGGCCTGGCCGCGCCCGGCTACCCGGACGACCGGCTGATCGCCGTGGACCTGCGCGACAACGTCACCCGGGTGCTCAACTCGGACTACTTCGGTGAGTCCAAGAAAGGCGGCCTGCGGATGTGGAACAACATCATCTACGGCCGCGGCGGCCTGGCCCTGCACGCGGGCGGCAAGGTCATCCCGGTCGGCGGGACCCCGACCACGGTGCTGATCGTCGGCCTGTCCGGCACCGGCAAGACCACCACCACCTTCACCTCCCAGCTCGGCAGCCGCCCGGCCCAGGACGACTTCGTGGCGCTGATGCCCGGCGGCCGCGTCTACACCACCGAGAATGGCTGCTTCGCCAAGACCTTCGGCCTGGACCCGCGCTACGAGCCCGCGATCTACCACGCGACCACCCAGCCCGACGCCTACCTGGAGAACGTGTCGGTGGACGCGGCCGGCCAGGTCGACTTCTTCGATGCCTCCTACACCCGCAACGGCCGGACCACGTGGCCGTTCTCCTACGTGGACCCGTGGCCGGGCAACGAGGTCCCGCCCGCCGACTTCCTGCTGATCCTGAACCGGAACGAGAACATCGTGCCCGGCGTGGCCCGGCTGGGCCGGACCCAGGCCGCCGCCTACTTCATGCTCGGCGAGACCACCGGCACCTCGGCCGGCGGAAAGGACGAGGAGGGCAAGTTCCTGCGCGTGCCCGGCACCAACCCGTTCTTCCCGCGCGACATGGCCGACATGGGCAACCGGATGCTGGAGCTGCTGGACACCAAGCCCATGCAGGTCTTCGTGCTGAACACGGGCCGGGTCGGCGGCCAGGACGAGGCCACCTCCAAGAAGGTCACCATCCCGTACTCCTCGGCCATGGTCGAGGCCATCGTGTCCGGCACCATCGAGTGGGTTCCGGACCCGGACTTCGGCTACGAGATAGCGGTAACGGTGCGCGGTATTGACGACCTCGAGATCCTCCAGCCACGGCGGTTGTATGACCGGCAGGGGCGCCTGGCCGAGTACACGGACGCGGTCGCGCGGATCAAGCAGGAGCGGCGCGACTACCTGGCCTCCTTCCCCGGCCTGGACGAGTCGATCGTCAAGAGCATCGGCTAACGGCAGGCCGCCCGATGGGCCGGGCGGGGCGCGGCGGGCTGCCGTTTTCTGGGGGGCCGATGTTAGCGTTCCGTTATGGGGGAACTACGTTGCGTTGATGGATCGGTCCTGTCTGTGGCCGCGGTGGCCTGCCGCGACCGGGCGGGCCGCGCATACGAGATCACGCTGGAGCTGAGCCGGGACTCGGCCCCGTTCGCGTCGGTGGGCGAGCGCTGCGGCCACCAGCTCGCCCGGCTGGCCGACGGGGTACGGGCCGCGCGGCGCGATCCCGAGCAGGCCGCGATGTGGCCCGACCCCGACGACCGGTTCCCCGCGCCGGCCCGGATGCACGGGCGGCACGACTATCAGCCGGGCGACGACGAGTTCTTCACGCTGCGCGCGCGGGCCCGCGGTGACCTGCCCGGCAGCGGGGAACTGCGCTGCACGCTGCGGTCCAGCGCCGACTGGATCGGCGAGTGCGCGGGCCTGGGCGGGCCCCAGGTGCCGCGCCAGCGGGCCTGGCCCGGCCCGCGGGCGGCGGCCGGCCAGGAGCGCCTGCCGCGCGGCTCGGGCGGCCCGGTCCGCACCCAGGCGCCCACCCAGTCGCGCAACCAGCCCGGCTGGCCGACGTCCGACCGGGACGCTCGCGGCACCGCCGGCGGGTGCTGGCGGCTGACCCGGCGGGCCGTGGTGGAAGCATGGGGCGGGGACGGGATCGGCATACGAGCTGTGCTGACCTCGGCCGAACTAGTGAGATTCTTGGATACGGTTCTTACAGAGCCGGACGGGTGTGTCCCGGCAGAATCGGCGCCGGTCGGCGAGACAACTACGAGCGGGCATACCGGCGAGGCTGCCTCGCCGGTGTCGCGGCTGCGAGGAAGGGTGCCGGATGGGAGTTCGCGGTCTCGTCTACCGGCTCTACGAGCGCAGGCTCGAGGCATCGCTGTCGCCGAACGCGATCCCTCGTCATGTCGGGGTGATGTGCGACGGTAACCGCCGCTGGGCCAAGTCAGCCGGGCTCGCGGACGTCAGCAGCGGCTACCAGATCGGTGCCGACAAGATCTTCGAGCTGCTGGAGTGGTGCCAGGACGCCGGCGTCGAGGTAGTCACGCTGTGGCTGCTGTCCAATGACAACCTGTCGTCGCGCCCGGCCCACGAGCTGGGGCCGCTGCTGCGCATCATCGAGGAGACCGTCCGGGAGCTGGTCGACCAGCAGCGGCAGGTCCACCCGGTCGGAGCGCTGGACCTGCTGCCGGACGAGACGGCGCGGGCGCTGAAGGACGCCGCCGACGCCACCGCCGGGTTCCCCGGCCTGCTGGTCAACGTGGCCGTGGGCTACGGCGGACGCCGCGAGATCGCCGACGCCGTGCGGTCCCTGCTCCAGGACCACGCCACCCGGGGCACCACGATCGAGGAACTGGCCGGCATCCTGACCGTGGAGCACATCTCCGAGCACCTCTACACCGCCGGGCAGCCGGACCCGGATCTGGTCATCCGCACCTCGGGCGAGCAGCGCCTGGGCGGCTTCCTGCTGTGGCAGAGCGCGCACTCCGAGTTCTACTTCTGCGACGCCTACTGGCCCGCCTTCCGCCGGGTCGACTTCCTGCGCGCCCTGCGCTCGTTCGCGGCGCGTAACCGGCGATTTGGTGCCTGACCTCCTGCGTGACCTAAGCGTGATCTTCTTGGTGAACAGACTGTTTCGGTACTTCCCCGCTGAGAACTCGCCAGGTACCTTCTGAGGTGACGGGCGGTGTGTAGCCGCCCGACGGGAAGGCCCTCGGATTCTCGAGCTTCGCGTCCTGGCACGCAGGCGAGATGAGCGAAGGGCCGGCGCCCGGCCCATCGCTGGCCGGTCCCGGTCCCGCCGACACGTCTGTGCTTGCAAATCCCATGTTTGCGAGAACCTGCGTGTCCAGACGTGGCGCCGTGCCAGGCGCCCAGGGGAGATCGAGTGCCCAATTCCGCAGCGCGCCGTGACTCACGGCGCAACCTCTCCAGCACGGGCAGTGAGTCGGACGAGCCGAGGCGTACCTACGTCCTCGACACCAGCGTCCTGCTGGCCGACCCGGCCGCCATCGGCAGATTTGCCGAGCACCGGGTGGTCGTGCCCGTGGTCGTCATCACCGAACTGGAAGCCAAGCGGCACCATCCGGAGCTTGGCTACTTCGCCCGCCAGGCCCTGCGGATGCTCGACGACTTGCGCATCGAGCACGGCCGGCTGGATGCCGACCTTCCGGTCGGCGACCTGGGCGGCAGCATCCGCGTCGAGCTCAACCACTCCGACCCGTCGGTCCTGCCGGCCGGGTTCCGGCTGGGGGACAACGACACCCGGATCCTGTCCGTGGCCACCAGCCTGGCCAGCGAAGGTGACGACGTGGTCCTGGTCTCCAAGGACCTGCCACTGCGAGTGAAGGCTGCGGCCGTCGGGCTGACGGCACAGGAATATCGCGCCGAGCTGCCCCCCGACTCCGGCTGGACCGGCATGACCGAGCTGGACGTCACCCCGGCCGACCTGGACGAGCTCTACGACTCGGGCAAGGCGGACCTCGAGGCGGCCCGCGAACTGCCCTGCCACACCGGCCTGGTGCTGATCACCGGGGTGTCCGGCTGCGGCAGCGCGCTAGGCCGGGTGCAGGCCGACAAGTCGGTCCGGCTGGTCCGCGGCGACCGCGAGGCGTTCGGCCTGCGCGGCCGCAGCGCCGAGCAGCGGGTCGCGCTCGACCTGCTGCTCGACCCCGACGTCGGGATCGTGTCGCTGGGCGGCCGGGCCGGGACCGGGAAGTCGGCCCTGGCCCTGTGCGCCGGGCTGGAGGCCGTCATGGAGCGGCGCCAGCACCGCAAGCTGGTCGTCTTCCGCCCGCTGTACGCGGTCGGTGGCCAGGATCTCGGCTACCTGCCCGGCTCCGAGGCCGACAAGATGAACCCCTGGGCCCAGGCGGTGTTCGACACCCTGTCCGCGGTGACCTCCCAGGACGTCATCGACGAGGTCATCAACCGGGACATGCTCGAGGTGCTGCCGCTGACCCACATCCGGGGCCGGTCCCTGCACGACTCGTTCGTGATCGTCGACGAGGCCCAGTCCCTGGAGCGCGGCGTCCTGCTCACCGTGCTGTCCCGCATCGGGGCCGGCTCACGGGTGGTGCTCACCCACGACATCGCCCAGCGCGACAACCTGCGGGTCGGCCGCCACGACGGCATCGTCGCGGTGATCGAGAAGCTCAAGGGGCACCCGCTGTTCGCCCACGTGACCCTGGTCCGGTCCGAGCGCTCGCCGATCGCGGCGCTGGTGACCGAGATGCTGGAGGACGCCTCTCTCTGACACAGCTGATGAATACGTAAAGTATCGCCCTCGTGCCTCTCAGTAGTCGCGAGGGCGCTACTATATCCCCGTCATGGGGGAGACACGTAATCAGAATGCGACCATTGAGCCAATTTCAGTGGTCATGCCGGTACTAAATGAGGAAATGTACCTGGCCCAGTCGGTCGAGCATATCCTCAGCCAGGATTATCCGGGGGAGCTTGAGCTGGTCCTGGCCCTGGGGCCGTCCCGTGATAACACCACGGAAATCGCCCAGCGGATAGCTTCCAAGGACCCTCGGGTCACGGTGGTGGACAATCCCACCGGGAAGATCTCGACGGCCATCAATGCCGCCGTGAAAGCGGCCCGCCATGCCGTTATCGCGCGCGTCGACGGGCATGCGCTGATTCCGCCCGGTTACCTCCGGCTGGCCATGGCCACCCTGTCCCGGACCGGTGCGGTCAACGTCGGCGGGGTGATGGCCGCCGAGGGCGAGACCCCGTTCCAGCGGGCGGTCGCCTTCGCCATGACCTCGCCCTACGGCGTCGGGGCGTCCCGGTTCCACACCGGCGGCCGGCCGGGCCCGGCCGACACCGTGTACCTGGGCGTGTTCCGGCGTACCGCCATCGAGCAGGTCGGCGGCTACGACGAGGAGTACCTGCGGGCCGAGGACTGGGAGATGAACCACCGGATCCGCCAGTCCGGCGGCATGATCTGGTTCGAGCCGGAGCTTCGGGTCACTTACCGGCCCCGGGCGACGGTGATCCGCCTCGGCGCGCAGTACTTCCAGTACGGGCGCTGGCGCCGGGTCATCGCCCGCCAGCACGCCGGCACCATCAACCTGCGCTACCTGGCCCCGCCCGCGGCTGCGGCCGCCGTCGGCGCCGGGACGCTGGCCGGGGTGGCTGGCCTGGCCGCGCGGGCCGTCGGGGTCGGGGGTCCCTGGCCGCTCGCCGCTTCCGCCGGGCTGGCCGCCCCCCTGCTCTACGGGGGGTTCGTGCTGGCCGTGTCGGCCCGGGCCGCGCGCTGCCTGCCGCCACGGGCCGCGGCGCGCCTGCCCCTGGTCCTGGCCACCATGCACATGTCCTGGGGGGCCGGCTTCCTGACCAGCCCCCGCGACCTGGTCCCCGGCCCGGCCGGGCCACGCCAGACTCCGGTCCGCCGGGTCGGCCGCCTGCGCGGGGCATTACGAGGGCGCTAGGACGGCAGCGGGGTGACCGAGAGGTGGCTGTACTGGACGTGCGGGAAGGCTGAGCTGAAGGCGCCGGCCTCGAGGCCGGCCAGGCCCGACGTCCAGGTCGGGTTGGTCAGGTTGGCCACTTCGACCCCGTCGACCGAGGCCGTGATCGTGCCGCCGGACATGGACAGGCTCAGGTGGTGCCAGTGGCGCAGGCGCGGCGGCCGGGCCAGGTGGCCGGACGCCAGGACCCGTCTCGCGGTCGGGCCCGATGTGCAGCCGGTGGCGGGCAGGCCGGGCTCCGGGTTGGCGTTCCTGGTCAGGCTCCAGGAGCCGGTGCCGCTGACGTTGAGCACGTAGCCGTCGAAGGCACCGGCGTTAGGCGCGAAGGCCCGGCAGCTGTACCGGCCGATGAGCCCGCCCGCGCTGTGTCGGCTGGGCAGCAGCACGTCGGCGCTGACCTTGTAGTTGGCCCAGTTGCCCGCGCCGATCACGGCGTAGGGATAGCGCTCGTTGGCGATGGACTCGGCGGTGTGCCAGAACACGGGCGTGGCCGCTGCCTCCTGCTCGGTGCAGATCCGGTCGCCACCGTCCCGGACAGCGCACCGAGCCAGCTCGAAGGCGCCCTGCTGGGCCGTCAGGTAGGCCGGCTCATCGTCGGCCGAGCCGGCCCGGGCATCGCTGCCCAGGCTCTCGGCCAGCGGCAGCCTCAGCGGCGAGGCGGCCGGCCGGCCGCGGTGCCCTTGCCCTGGCCGGTGGTGGTAGTCAGGGAGTAGACCCAGCCGGGCCTGATGACCAGGCTGAACCGGCCGTACTTATTCGGCTGGATGTCGGGCTGACGGACGAACCACTGCGCCGGGTCGCCGGTGCTGGGGTCGAAGTTGCTGGCCCACACGTGCACGGTCGCCCGCGCCAGGCGGCTCCCGCCGGTGAGGTGGAACTTGGCCTGCTGGGTCGTGCTGGCCGTGGTCGCCTCGATCATCGTGCTCCAGGCGCTGGCCGGGCCGCCGTTGGTGCGCACCAGGCTGACATACGAGCCGTCGGCGGTCCGGCCGTGGAGGCGGCCGCTGGCCGAGGTGACGTACCTCCAGACCACCCGGCCGCCCGGCCCGGGCGGCGCAGCGAACTGGGTGAGCTGAGCGGTGGCCCAGGTCAGCGCGTTGACCTGGTAGTTCCCGGACCATGGCTGGTCCGCGGTGACCAGGCCCCGGTCCTCGTACGGCAGGCCCCCCGGCATGGCGTCGACCACCGGCCACTCCAGGAACCCGGTCAGCCGGGCGTCCACGAAGCCGCGGATGACCGCCCGGTCGATGGCCGGCGCGCAGGGCTGGACGCACCCGCTGGTGGCGCCGGCGGACAGCTTGCCGGACTCGCTGTTCCACATGGGCTGGCTCGAGCGGTACCGGCGCGAGTTGGCCGACCAGGGCGACGTGCAGACGGTGTAGGACGAGAGGCCGGGCTTCCTTCCGCAGGCGTTATGCGCCCCCAGCACGGCGATGTCGGGGTCGCCGACGTAGTGCCAGTTATCCGCGCCGTTGGAGTCCGCCGCGACCAGGCGCACCTGGCGGTAGCCGTGCTCGTCCAGCGCCGCACGCAGCCATCCCCACCACTTCTGGTGCTTACCTGAGTCGGACTCGCTCCAGCCGCCCAGGTAGCTGATCCGCAGGCCCTGCCGCCGGGCGCAGCCCAGCCAGTCCAGCAGGTAGTCGATGTCGCGCGGGTGAAGCGGCCGCCGTTCTGGCGGACCCAGCCGGGTGCGGCCCACTGGAGCCCGTACAGCCGGAGGCCGGGGTTCAGCCGGACGGCCTGCTTGGCGATGCCGAACTCGTAGCCCGCGTGACAGTTGACGTGGCCCCGGGTGTGCTCGATGCTCGGCTCGGCACCGTCGGTGCTGTCGGCGTCGCCGCCGATCTCCAGCTTGAGGATCTGGAGCGACGCCCCGTAGTCGGGCTTGAACAGGTACTCGAGGATCTGCTGGCGCTGGGCGGCCGGGTAGTCCATGAGGTAGCGAGCGTTGCCGCCGCCGCCCAGCACGCCGCCCACGCCGTCGTATATGGGGCCGCCTTGCCTCAGGTTGAGCGTGATGTTAGTGACCGGCTCCGCGGCCGCCCGTACCCGCGCCACCGCCGGGCTGGCCGCCGCGCTCAGCGGCGCGGCCAGGCCGCCGAGTCCGCAGGCCAGCACCACGGCTCCGGCCACGACGACCCTCATACTCGCGCTCCTCCCCGTGCCCGTGGCCAAGCCAATCCGATGAGCATAGGCCCGATATGCCCGCCGTTTGAGTGGTTTGGGCGCTAGGCGGGCAGCGGGATCACCGAGAGGTGGCTGTACTGGACGTGCGGCCAGGATGAGGTGAAGGCGCCGGCCTTGAGGCCGGCCAGGCCGGACGCCCAGGTCGGGTCGGTCAGGTCGGCCACCACGACCCCGTCGACCGAGGCCGTGATCGTGCCGCCCGACATGGACAGGCTCAGGTGGTGCCAGTGGCGCAGTTGCAGCGGCCGGGCCAAGTGCCCGGAGACCAGGACCTCGGTCAGGGTCGGGCCCGACGTGCAGCCCGTGGCGGGCAGACCAGGTTCTGGGTTGGCGTTCCTGGTCAGGCTCCAGGAGCCGGTGGCGCTGACGTTGAACACGTAGCCATCGAAGGCGCCGGCGTTGGGCGTGGTCGCCCGGCAGCTGAACCGCCCGATGAGCCCGGCGGCGCTGCGTGATCCGGGCAGCAGCACGTCGGCGCTGACCTTGTAGTTGGCCCAGTTGCCCGCGCCGATCACGGCGTAGGGATAGCGCGTGCTCGCGATGGACCCGGCGGAGTGCCAGAACTCGGGCGTGGCCGCTGCCTCCTGCTCGGTGCAGATCCGGTCGCCGCCGTCGCGGACGGCGCACCGGGCCAGCTCGAAGGCACCCTGCTGGGCGGCGAGGTAGGCCGGCTCATCGTCAGCCGAGCCCGGCCCGGGCATCGCTGCCCAGGCTCTCGGTGAGCGGCAGCCGCAGCGACGACGCCGGGCGGCCCGGGCCGGTGCCCTTGCCCTGGCCGGTGGTGGTGGTCAGGGAGTAGACCCAGCCCGGCCTGATGACCAGGGTGAACCGGCCGTCCCTGGTCGGGTGGATGGTCGGCTGGCGGACGAACCACTGCCGGGGGCCGCCACTGTTCGGGTCGAAGTTGCTGGCCCAGACGTGCACGGTCTGGCGCGCGAGGCGGCTCCCGCCGGTGATGTGGAAGCTGGCCCGCTGGGTCGTGCTGGCCGTGGTCGCCTCGATCATCGTGCTCCAGGCGCTGGCCGGGCCGCCGTTGGTGCGCACCAGGCTGACGTAGGAGCCGTTCGGGGCGCGGCCGCCGAGCAGGCCGCTGGCCGAGCTGACGTACTTCCAGACGACCCGGCTGCCCGGCCGCGGCGGGGCGGCGAACTGGGTGAGCTGGGCGGTGGCCCAGGTCAGCGCGTTGACCTGGTAGCTGCCCGACCAGGGCTGGTCGGCGGTGACCAGGCCGCGGTTCTCGTACGGCAGGCCGGCCGGCATGGCGTCGAGCACGGGCCACTCCAGGAAGCCGGTCAGCCGGGCGTCTACGAAGCCGCGGATCACTGCGCGGTCGATGGCCGGCGCGCAGGGCTGGCTGCATCCGTCTGCGGCGCCGGCCGACATCCCGCCCAGCTCGCTGGCCCACATGGGCTGGCTGGCGGGGGGCTGGCGCCGGTCGAGCGACCACGGCGAGGTGCAGGCCGTGCCAGGCCCGCCGACGCCGGTCTCGGTGCCGCAGACGCCGTGGGCCCCCAGCACCGCGATGGCGGGGTCGCCCACGTAGTGCCAGCCGTCCGGGCCGTCGGAGTCTGCGGCGACGAGCCGCACCTGGCGGTATCCGTGCTGGTCCAGCGCCGTACGCAGCCACTTCCACCACTTCTGGTGGCTGCCGGAGTCGGACTCGTTCCAGCCGCCGAGGTAGCTGATCCGCAGGCCCTGCCGCCGGGCGCAGCCCAGCCAGTCCAGCAGGTAGCTGATGTCGCGCGTGGTGAAGCGGTGGTCGCCGCCCGGCCGGACCCAGCCGGGGGCCGCCCACTGGAGCCCGTACAGCCGGAGGCCGCGGGTTCAGCGCGACGGCGGCCTTGGCGATGCCGAACTCGTAGCCGGCGTGGCAGTTCACCTGGCCCTTGGTGTGCTCGATGCTCGGCTCGGCGCCGTCGGTGGAGTCGGCGTCGCCGCCGATCTCCAGCTTGAGGATCTGCAGCGACGCCCCGTAGCCGGGCTTGAACAGGTAGTCCAGGATCTGCTGGCGCTGGCGGGCCGGGTAGTCCATGCAGGTAGCGGGCATTGCCGCCGCCCCCGAGAACGCGCGCCCACGCCGTCGTACACACGGCCACCGCCCTTGAGGTTGAGCGTGATGCGCGTGACCGACCCCGATGCCGCCGCCGGGCTGGCCGCCGCACTCAGGGGCGCGGTCAGCCCGCCGAGTCCGCAGGCCAGCGCGACGGCTCCGGCCACGACCACCCTCATGCTCCTGCTCCTTCCAGTGCGGCGGGCACGCCCATTCCGAAAAAGCGGATCGTGATCGAGCTGACTACTGTCAGTCGACTGGACAGGTACCTTAATGCGCATAGGAAGGGTTCGCGCGCCGTTTGAGATCTTGGCGGGTCGCGGGAGGCAGCGCGTCCCCGGATCCTGCCGCAGCAGGGCCTCGGCGATGGCGAGGTCGCCGGGGTAGGTGATCTTCATGTTGCGCTCGCTGCCGGGCACCGCGCCGATGGGCACGTCCGGCAGGTACCGGCGCACGACACCGCAGTCGTCGGTCGCGCTCAGCGCGGCGAAGCCGGGGTCGGCGGCGGCCAGCTCGTAGGCCCGGCGGATGACCGAGAACCGGAAGCCCTGCGGGGTCTGGCAACGGGCCAGCGAGTCGCGGGGCAGCACCCGGCCCAGCGTCCCCTCGGCCACCTCGACGATCGTGTCGGGCGACGGCACCACCACGCCGATGGCCTGCCAGCTGCTCGAGCGCGGCGACACAGTCGGCGATGATCCGCTGGTCGACCAGCGGTCGCGCGGCGTCATGGAACAGCACGTTGCGCTCACGCCCAGCAGGCCGATCGCGGTGATGGCCTGCCGGGTGGAGTCGGTGCGGGCGCCCCCGCCGGGCACCACCCCGGCCAGCTTGCCGTACCGGCCCAGCTCGGCGGTGACCTGAGCGGCGAACTCCCCGGCGATGACCACCAGCACCTCGTCCACCGACGGCGCCTGGTCGAAGGCGGCCACGCAATGCTCCAGCAGCGTCCGGCCCGCCAGCAGCCGAAGCTGCTTGGGCATGCTCCGCCGAACCGGCGCCCGCTGCCGCCGGCCAGGACTACCGCGACCGTCTGCATGACCGGGACCCTACCGGGCCGCCGGTGCCCGGCTGCGCGCGCCATTGACCTCGGCTGGGACCGCCAATGGCCCCTGCCCACCTCCGCTTCCCCTTCAATGCGCCACGCCGGCTGGCGTTCCGAATGAACCGGGGCTGGGTATTTAAGCTGGCAGTCACAGGGGCGAACGGTACGCACCGGCAGGCGGGCTGGCTGGGTCGTGAGCGTGCGGCCGGTCGCGGGCTGCTAGCCAGGTGAGATTCGCTCAGACGGGCAACTGGCTGACCTTACGGAGGATCCGATCGGCGCTGCGCTGAACGGGCCGGCCGGCGACCGGCCGACGGCACCGCCGACAGCGTGCTCGGCGGCGTGCCTCCCGGTCCCCTGCGCCCGCGCGAGCCGGGCCGGCCCGGGCGCGCCCTGGTCGCCGTGGCCGAGGATCTCGCCTACCGGGTCACCGACTGGATGGCGGCCTGCGGCTGACCGCCGTCTCGGTCTCCGGGGTCGCGCTGGCCCTGGGGATCTGCGCGGCAGGGCCGGTTCACCGCCGGGACCAGGCCGGGAAACGTCAACGGGGTGCTGGCGCTGGCCGCCGGCGACCTGGCCTTCCTGGCCGCGCGTCGGCTCACCGGCCCCGCTGACCTGGTCGGCGCCGATCCCGTGGCCGCGCGGGCGGCGTGGCTGGCCGGGCTGGCCACGCGGATCTTCGAGTACATCGTCCTGGCCGGGCTCACGGCCGGGGCAGCCGCCCAGGGCTGGAGCGGCATGTGGCCGGTGGGCATCGCGGTGCTGAGCCTGGTCTCGATCCACGACACGATGACCGCGTGCAGCGGGGCTCGCGCCGCAGGCGCCGCGCGACCGGCCCAGCCCCACGAACCGGGCCGCGCTGGCCGTGCTGACCATGCCGGCCGGCGGACGCGTCCTGGTCATCGCGGTCGTCGCGCCGCTGTGGGGCGCCCGCGCGGTCCTGGTCGGGCTGCTGGACTGGGCCATCATCGCCATCGGGATCGGCATCGTGCTGGGCAGCCGGACCGGCGGGCCCGCCGGCGGACGGGCCCGGCCGGCGCCGATCCCGGCGCCATGACGCCGGTCCGCCCGCGGCCGGACCACGGCCCCTCGGCCCGCCGCCCAGCCTGGCCGTGCTGTTCAAGCCGACCCGGCCGGTGCCGCCCCCGGAGTCACCGGTCATGACGCCGGGCCGCGAGCCGATCTCGGTGCTGCGCATGGAGCTCACCGCCCCGGCCTCGCCGACCGCGCAGGACAGCCCGGATATCACCCAGGAGCTCTGGCTCGGCGGCCCCGGCCACCTCCGGCGGAGCCGCGAGCGGCGCCCCGGCGCCGGCGACTACGACGCCAGGGCGGACTACGACCTCACCGGGCCGGAGCCGCCCGGAGGCATCCGCCTGCCCGCCGCGCTTGCGGTGATCGCGCGGTGCCGGGACGACGGGCTGATCTCGCGCTGGGTCGGCGGCCTGGTCCGCGGCCAGCTCACCCCGCTGCCGCCGGCCCTGGTGGCGCTGGCCGCCGTGGCCCTGCTGGCCCACCTGGGCCTGCGTGACCTGCCCGGCTTCCTGACCCTGGCCCCGCCGCTCATGATGCTGGTCGCCGCGCCGGGCTCCAGCCACTCTCACGACGGCCGGCTGGACTGGCTCGTGCCCGCCGTGCTGCTCGGCGCGCAGTACATCTACATCACCGCGCTCGGCTTCGCCTCGGGCGTGCCCGCGGCCGTCACCTTCCTGCTCGCCGCGGTCGTAGCCGATGCGACTATCGCCGGACCTCGGTCTCCTCCGGCTCCCCGCCCGCCGCGACGGCCAGAATGGCTGGGCTGGGAGGGCCGGATGCTGGTCTGCGGGCTCGGCGCCGCGGTGGGCGTGGCGATGTTCGCGTACCTGGCCCTGGCGGCCTATCTCGCTTCCTGCTCGGCTCGAAGGTGGTGACAGGTTACTCTGGGTCTCGGGAGGGAGACATTCAGTGATCGGCATGGTCTTGGCGGCGGGCCGGCCGACGCCTGCGACCCGACACTGACCAGCTGCCCAAGGCCCTGCTCCCGGTCGCCGGCGAGACCACCATCCTCGACATCGCGCTGCGCAACCTGGCCGCGGTGGGCTGACCGATGTCGTGGTCGTCGTCGGCCACGCGGCCGAGGCCGTCGCCGACCGGGCCGCCGACCTGGAGAAGCGCCACGGCGTCCGGCTCGACCTGGTGCACAACGACCGGGCCGAGGAGTGGAACAACGCCTACTCGCTGTGGCTGGCCCGCGAGTACTTCCGCGCAGGGCGTGCTGCTGGTCAACGGCGACACCGTGCACCCGGTCAGCGTGGAGAAGACGCTGCTGGCCGCGCGCAGCGACCGGACGGGCACCCGGCCGACGTGATCCTCGCCCTCGACACCGTCAAGCAGCTGGCCGACGAGGAGATGAAGGTGGTGCTCGACGAGCGCGGCGCTGCTGCCAGCGGATCACCAAGCTGATGGACCCGGCGCAGGCCGACGGCGAGTACATCGGCGCCACGCTGATCGAGCCGGCGGCCGCGAGCGCGCTGGCCGAGGCGCTGCAGGCCACCTGGCGGCGCGACCCGCGGCCTCTACTACGAGGACGGCTACCAGGAGCTGGCCGACCGCGGCGGCGCAGGTCGCCGTCGCGCCGATCGGCGAGTGGCCTGGGTCGAGGTCGACAACCACGAGCGACCTGCGCCGGGCGCGCGCGATCGCGGGCCGCTGCTAGCGCCCCGGCGGCCGCGCGGCGCGACCGTGCGGCCTGATCAACGCAACCGCGCGTCCGAGAACTGCGCGCCTGAGGAGATGCATGCCGCTGCTGGCCCGGATGCTGGCCGCGCCGCTGCGTCATCGACGTCCGGCCCGGCGCCGTGGCCGACCTCGGCGACCTGCTCGGCCGACCGCCGGATCGCCACGTCGGGCCGGGTCGCGGTGGCGGTCGGGCTCGGCCCAGGGCGCCAGCATCGCGGCCGAGCTGAACATCGCCGACGCCGAGATCTTCCGGTCGCCGACGGCAGCCACGACACGCGCCGTGTCGCTCGGCAAGCGGCTGCGGGCGGGCGCCTACGAGGCCGTGGCCGGGATCGGCGGCGGCAAGATCATCGACGTCGACCAAGTTCGCCGCCGCACATGGCCGGCATCCCGATGGTCGCGGTGGCCACCAACCTGGCCCACGACGGCATCGCCTCGCCGGTCAGCTCGCTGGAGCACGAGTCGGGCAAGGGCTCCTACGGCGTGGCCCTGCCCGTCGCCGTGGTCGTCGACCTCGACCGGGTCCGCCAGGCGCCCGCCCCGCTGGGCCGGGCCGGCATCGGCGACGTCGTCAGCAACCTGTCCGCGCGTGGCCGACTGGGAGCTCGTCCGCCGCCGACACCGGCGAGCAGGTCGACGGCCTGGCCGCGGCCATGGCCCGCTCCGCGGCCGCAGGCCGTGCTGCACCAGCCGGGCGGCCGTCGCGCGACGAGTTCCTCACCGTGCTCGCCGAGGCGCTGATCCTGTCCGGCCTGGCGATGGCCGTGGCCGGGTCCAGCCGGCCGTGCAGCGGCGGCGACCACGAGATCATGCACGCCATCGACCAGCTCTACCCCGGCACGGCCAGCCACGGCGAGCTGGCCGGGGTCGGCGCGCTGTTCTGCGCCTACCTGCGCGGCGACCGCGGCCAGGCCGAGCTCATCGCCGGCTGCCTGCGCCGGCACGGCCTGCCCGCGACCCCCGGCGACCTCGGCCTGTCGCATGCGCCGACTTCGCCAAGGCGGTGCCGTACGCGCCGCAGACCCGACCGGGCCGCTACACCATCCTGGAGCGCCTCGCTCTGTCCGAGGCCGAGATCGCCGACCGAGTGGAGGACTATGCCCGGGCCATCGCTGGCTGAGCTCCGGGCCGGCGGGCCAGCCGCCGGGCGGTGCATCGACCGCTCAACGACGAGCACTGGGCCGGCCGGCTGTACATGCGCAAGATCTCGCCCGCGCGCCACCTGGGTCTTCGCCCGGCTCGGCTGGTCGCCGAACGCGGTGACCGTGGCGTTCATCGCCTGCGGCATCGCGGCCGGGCGTCGTCATCGCGCTCGGCGGCCTGGCCAGCGCGGTCGGCGGCGCCGCTGCTGATCCAGGCCTACCTGCTGCTCGACTGCGCCGACGGCGAGCTGGCCCGCTGGAGCAAGCGGACCTCCGCCGGCCGGCATCTACCTCGACCGGGTCGGCCACTACCTGGCCGAGTCCGCGCTGCTGGTCGGGCTGGGCTTCCGGGCCCAGGGCCACCTGCACCGGCTCGGGCCGCGTACGTCAGCGCCGGGCCTGGCCGCCGCGCTGCTGCGCCATGCTGGTCAAGGCCGAGACCGACAACGTGGTCGTGGCCCGGGCCAAGGCCGGCCTGCCCGCCGGCGCACGACGACGCCGCGCTGGCCCCGCGCGGCGGCGGCCTGGCCTCGGCCGCGCCGCCTGGCCAGCGTGCTGGGCGTGCACCGGATCACGCCAGGCCGTCGAGCTGTCCCTGCTGATCCTGCTCGCCGGCCATCGCCGACCAGCTGCGCGGCGGCCTGCTCGCCACCCGGGTCCTGCTGCTGGCCTGCCTGGCGGTCAGCGCGCTCATGGTCGTCGCGCACCTGGTCGCCATCGTCGCCTCGCGGCGCCTGTCCTGACGGCCGGTGCCGGCGTGAAGCTGTCCTGCGTGATCCTCACCATGGGCAACCGGCCCGCGGAGCTGGCCGGGCGGTGGCCAGCGCCCAGGCCCTGCGGGGGCCCGGCGCGGCGACGAGGTCAGTGGTCGTGGTCGGCAACGGGGCCGACGTGCCGCCCGTGCCCGGCGGCGTGACGATGCTCCGGCTGGCCGAGAACGTCGGCGTCGCCGGCGGGCCGCAACGCCGGGGTGGACGCCTGCACCGGCGACGTGATCCTGTTCCTCGACGACGACGGCTGGTACCCCGACCCGCGGCCTGGCCGGGCACGTGGCCGGGCGGTTCGCCGCCGACCCGGCCCTGGCCGTGCTGTCCTTCCGGGTCACCGACCCCGGCGGCGGGTTCGGCGGCCGCTGGCACGTGCCCCGGCTGCGGGTCGGCGACCCGAGCCGGTCCGCGCCGGCCACCACGTTCAGCGGCGGGGCCTGCGCCATCCGCCGGTCGGCCTACCTGGAGGTGGGCGGGCAGCCGGGCAGTTCTTCTTCATGCACGAGGAGATCGACCAGGCCTGGCGGCTGCTCGACCGCGGCTACCGGATCGAGTACGACGCGCGCGGCCGTGATGTGCCACCCGCCGGTGCCCAACAGCCGGCACGCCGGGTTCTACCGCATCGAGGCCCGCAACCGGGTGCTGCTGGCCCGGCGCAACCTGCCCTGGCCGCTGGCCGCGCTGTTCCTGCTCGACTGGCTCGGCGCTGACCGTCGTGCGGACCCGGTCCTGGCCGGCGGTGCGGGAGTGGCTGGCCGGCGTTCGCGGCGGGCTGGCGGATGGACGCCCGGCCCGCGGCAGCCGCTGGCCGCGCGGACCGTGTGGCGGATGACCCGGCTCGGACGCCCGCCCGTGATCTAGACCGGACGGCCGACACGACTACGAAGTGGAGGCCGCCTGGAGCCACGTGCTGTTAGTTAGCTGTATTTAACAGCTGTGCTGGTCAGCCGCCGTCGGGGCCGGCGAAGGCCGAGTTGTCCTTGCAGATGTTGGCCCCGCCGGTGATGCCGCCGAACGTCTTGGTCAGCGTGGCGGTGGGCGGCTTGCCGGTCGTGGCCGTCTTGAGCGAGGTGAACGTCGAGCCGAGGATCAGGTTCACCGTGCCTGGCTTTACCGCCGACGTCCGGTAAATCTCGACGTTGTCGAGGTCGTTCTTGAGAGCCCGGACTTCGGGCAGCATCTTGGCCGAGCTGTACTCGATGACCGACTTCGTGTACTGGAAGTTAAGCGCGTTGCCGCTGCCCAGGACGTTGAAGCCGCGGGCGGTCAGGTCGCTGGAGGCCTCGGCGCCCTGGCCCTGGAGGCCGGAGCCGTTGAGGACCTCCACGTTCACGTTGGCCGGGGTGGCCACCACCAGCTTCACCTTGGTGCCCGTGCTCTTCCCCTTGTGGATCTTGGGGAGCTTGGTGTCGCGGGCAATGGCCGAGAACAGCTGCGGGGCCTGCGTGGACCACTGCACCCAGTTCGGGTTCTGCGCGTAGGTCACCGTCGGGACCTCGATGAACTGCACCTTCTTGGCCTTGACGTGGCGGATGGTCTCGGCCAGGTGGAGCATCTGGGTGACGTTCTGGATGTTCGTGGACATGTTGCGGGCGGCGATCCCCACCACCGAGGCCATCTTGGTGGTGTTGGTCAGCAGGCCCTTCCTCTCGATGCCCTGGATCAGCGAGGACATCAGGAACTGGTCGCGCTGGATGCGCTGCAGGTCGGAGCCCTCGCCCAGGCCCTCTCGGGTGCGCCAGAAGGCCAGCGCCTCCGGCCCGAGACGTGATGCAGCCCGCGCTACAGGTGCAGGCCGGACATCGGGTCGTTCACGGCCTCGGGCAGGCAGACGGTGACCCCGCCCAGGTTGTTGATGACCTTCTCGAAGCCGGCGAAGGTCAGCTCGAGGAAGTCGTTGATGCGGATGTGCGCGGTCTGCTCAATGGTCTTCCACAGGCAGCCGGGGCCGCCATTGGAGAAGGTGGAGTTGATCTGCTCGACCTGGCCGACCTCGGCGGTCTGCCCGGCCGCGCCGCCCTCGGGAGAGCAGGACAGGACCGGCACCACCGAGTCACGCGGGAAGCTCAGCACCACCGCGCGCTGGGCGCCCGGCGAGACGTGCACCACCATGACCGTGTCCGAGCGCTGGCCGACGATCCCGACGTGGCCGCCGATCTTCCCGTTCTCGCCCTTGCGGCTGTCCGAGCCGATCAGCAGGAGGTTGAGCGCGTGGGGGTCCTCGAACGGGCGCGGGCCGCTCACGTCGCGGGAGACGTCGACCTTCTGGATGGAGTCCCAGATCTGGCGGTACTTGACGTAGGCGAACAGCGACCCGCCCACCAGGGCGAACGCGAGACACCCGGCCGTGAGCCGGCCAGCCAGGCCAAGATGGGTAACGCCGCTCCGGCCCTGACCCCCCCGCCAGTCCCGCCGGCGGAGTTGCGCCACCTCGCGCCACCGGAATCGTTGTAACCGCTCATCGCTCCTCGGTGCTGTCGTCGTCGTGACCGGCATCGAACACGAACGTAGGGCTACCAAGCAATCGTACGTGGTGCTAACTGGAGAAATCGCATGTAGGTAGTAAAGTTCCGGGAATAGACCGGTAAGTCTATAAAGTGCATAGGAAAACAACCTATGTGCGGTAAGTCTCCTCGCTGAGCAGGCCGGCGGCTGCGGGGGTGGCCGGTCGGCGCGTCGACGGCTTGGCGTCCCGGCACGCGGCCGCCGCCAGGAGCGCCGGTTGCGGGACGGGTTCCCGACACACTATGCGGTCCGCGTCACCGAAACCTGCGCGGCAGCACAAAGCGGCCTCAGAAAAGTTGCGGGCGGGCTCTCGGCCATTCGCCTGAGCAGGATAACCAGGGAAATGTTACGAGACTCTGAAACAAGTGGCCGGGTGGCTGACCCACGCCTTGCGCGGCAACGCCGAACGCCCCCTCTACAGTGGATCCGTGGCTCAAGCAGACCATCGGGACGCCCTCGGTGCCGAGACAGGCCAGCCTGCGCTGCGCGAGCCGAGTGCCGGACCGCTGGGGGCCGAGCCGGTGGGGGCTGAGCCGGGCGGGACGGCCCAGCTGGACCGGCCGCTCGCCGACGATCGACTCGCGGCGATCAGGCGCGGGCTGGTGACACCGGGAGCTGCCGGCCGACGTGGCCGGGGCGCGCCCGAGGGCGGGCCTGAGAGTCGGCCCGAGCCGGGGCAGGAACGCACCGAGGTGCTGCGGCCGGTCCGCAAGCCCAGCGCTGCTGGCCAGGGCCCGGACCGGGTTCGTGCGCACCGGCCGCGGCTTGCGTCGCGGCGTGCACCACGGCGCCCGCACCGGAAGCGCACGGCGAACGACCGCGGCGGCCGCGGGCCGGCCGGCCGAGGACGTCGCCGGGTCGGCGCTGGCCCGGCTGACCACCCTGCCCGCGCTGCTGCATCATGGCCTGGCTGCTTCCGGGCCTGCCGCTGCTGCTGGCCGGGCGACTTCGTGCCTGTCCCGATGCTGCTGATCTCGGCACCGCTGCTGGTCGGCGCTCGTCGCCAACGGCCTGCGCGTGGTGCCGCCGGCCTGGCCCCGGCTGGTCCCGGGCCGGCCGCGACCGCGGCTGGACGTCCTGGTTCGGGCTGATGGCCACCGTCGCCGTCGCGGCCGGCTTCGCCGCCTGGCAGTTCGTCGAGCACTCCGAGTCCGTCATCGTGCTCCGCTGACCAGGGCGCCTACCTCCAGACCGGCTACTGGCTGGCCCAGCACGGCTCGCTGCCGATCCCGCAGTCGCTGGCACGCCTTCGGCGGCGCGCATGCCGGGCTCGGCTTCTCCAGCATCGGCTTCTTCGCCCACGGCACCTCGGTCGTGCCCGTCGCTCACCTCCGGGCCTGCCGATGCTGCTGGCCGGCGGGTTCTGGGCGCACGGCGTCGCCGGGGCGGCCGCGATCGGGCCGCTGCTCGGCGGCCTGGCCGTGCTGAGCTTCGGCGGCCTGACCGCCCGGCTGGCCGGGCCCCAGTGGGCGCCGGCCGGCGCCATCGTGCTCGGCCTGACCCTGCCCGAGCAGTACACCGCCCGGTCGTCGCTGGCCGAGCCCGCGCTGCAGGTCCTGCTGTTCGGCGGGCTGTGCCTGCTCATCGACGCGCTGACCGCTGCGACGCCGAGCCCACCGTGTCCGCTGGCTGCCGCCCGAAGGCTGGCGGCGACTGGCCTCGGCCCGGGCCTGGGCCGAGTGGCTCACGCCCGAGCGCACCCTGGCCGGCCTGGCCGGACTGGCCCTGGGCCTGGGCGTCCTGGTCAGCCTGGACTCGCTGATCTACCTGCTCCCGCTCATCCCGTTGGCCGGCCTGCTGGTGGCGGCCCGGCGGCCCGGCGCGACCCCGTTCTGTCACGGGGCCGTCCGTCGGCGTCGGCTACGGCCTGGCCGACGGCTACCTGCTCTCCCGGCCGTTCCTGGACGCGCTCTCGCACACCATGGAGCTCATCGGCCTCTCGCCGCCTGGCTGGCCGCGCTGACCATGGCCGTCGTGCAGCTGCTGCGGGTATCCGAGCCCCGGGCCTGGGTGCGCCGGATCGCGGGCCGCCCGGCCCGGTGCGCTGGCTGCCGGCGCTGGCGGCGCTGATCGCAGTGGCCGCGCTGGTCGGCTTCGCCGTCCGGCCCTACGTCCAGACCGTGCGCGGCGCGCCGAGCCTGCACGTCTACCACTACATCGCCGCGCTGCAGCGGCTCCAGGGCCTGCCCGTCGACCCGACCAGGACCTACGCCGAGGAGCACGCCTGTACTGGGTCATCTGGTACATCGGCCTGCCCACCGTGCTGCTCGGCGGCGTTCGGCATGGCCCTGCTCGCGCGCCAGTGCCCTGAACGCCCTGCTGACCTGGCAGGACCCGTCCGGCGCCTGGCGCAACTGGGCGCTGCCGCTGGCCATCACCTGCATCGGCTCGGCCGCCATCCTGTGGCAGCCCGCCATCGTGCCCGACCAGCCGTGGGCCAGCCGCCGGCTCGTCGTCATCGTGCTGCCCGGGCTGATCGTCTGCGCGCTGTGGGCCGCCGCCTGGCTGACCGGCCACGCCCGCGAGCGCGGCGCCCGCGGCGTACCGCCGCGCGTGGCCGGGCTGTTCTGCGTCGCCGCGCTGGTCGTGCCGACCGCCGCGACCGACCTTCGGGGCGGGCCTGAGCCACACCGGGCGCGGTCGGGCGGCCTGCGGCCCAGCGCCCAGGGCCTGGCCTTCCGGCGCACCGGAGCCGGGGAGCTGGCCGCCGTCGAGCAGCTCTGCGGGTCCCTCCGGCACGACTCCTCCGTGGTCATCGTGGACCCGCTCGTTGCCCAGCGGTTCACCCAGGTCATCCGGGGCATGTGCGGCGTCCCCACGGCCTGGATGGTCGGCCAGCCCGCCGGTGCCGTCGACCGCGTCGTCAGCGGGATCATGTCCGTCGGCCGCCATCCCGTGCTGCTGGGCAGCAGCTCCCGCCAGCTCAGCGCCTTCGGCGGCACCCCGGTCCGGGTGCTCGACCTGTCCACCTTGCAGGACCCGCACAACCTCACCAGCCCGCCGACCACGCCGTCGCCGATCCACTTCGTCCATCTGGATGGTCACCCCGCAGCCCGGCGCCGTGGGCGCCTGAGTGAGCCTCGGGACGGCCGCGGAGCTCTGCGGGCACGACGCGATCACGCTGGCCGGGCTGCTGCGCCGGCGGGAGGTCTCCGCGCGCGAGGTGATCACCGCGCACATCGAGCGGATCGAGGCCGCCGACCCGGCCATCAACGCCATCGTGACCCGCACCTTCGACGCCGCCCTGGCCAAGGCCGCCGCGGCCGACCAGGCCCTGGCCCGCGGGGAGCCGCAAGGCCTCCTGCACGGCCTGCCCGTCGCGCACAAGGACCTCATCGAGACCGCCGGCGTGCGCACCACCTACGGCTCGCCGCTGTACGCCGACTTCGTGCCCGCGCCACGACGACGCTCATCGTGCGCCGGATGGCCGCGCGCCGGGGCCATCAGCCTCGGCAAGACCAACACCCCCGAGTTCGGCGCCGGGTCGCACACCGTCAACCCGGTCTTCGGCGCCACCCGCAACCCCTACGACCACACCCGCAGCGCCGGCGGCAGCAGCGGCGGGGCCGCCGCCGCGCTCGCCGCGCGGATGATCTGCCTGGCCGACGGCAGTGACCTCGGCGGTTCGCTGCGCAACCCGGCCAGCTTCAACAACGTCGTCGGCCTGCGCCCGTCGCCCGGCCGGGTGCCCGCCTGGCCCTTCGCCGACGTGGCCGACGTCATGGGCGTCGAGGGCCCCATGGGCCGCACCGTCGCGGACGTCGCCCTGCTGCTGGCCGTCATTTCCGGCCCGGACCCGGGCGTGCCGCTGGCCCTGGACCAGCCGCCGCCCCCGATCACTGACCCCCAGCAGGTGATCGGCCTGCTGGCCGGGGCGATGCCGGGCCTGCGCGGCCTTCGCGTGGCCTGGAGCGCCGACCTCGGGCTGCCCGTCCAGCGTGACGTCCTGGACGTCCTAGCGCCCGCCCGCCAGGTCCTCACTGACCTCGGCGCCCAGGTCGTCGATGCCGCGCCCGACCTGACCGGCGCCGACGACGTGTTCCGGACCTGGCGCGCCTTCCGCTTCGCCACCCGGTTCGGGCCGCTGCTGCGCGAACACCCCGATCAGCTCGGGCCCAACGTCACCTGGAACACCGAGCGCGGGCTGGAGCTGACCGTGGCCGACCTCAGCCGGATCACCGGGCTCCAGGCCGCGCTGGCCGAGCGCATCACCCGGTTCTTCGGCGACGTCGACGTGCTCGCGTGCCCGGTCAGCCAGGTCGCGCCGTTCGATGTCGAGCTGGACTGGGTGCATGACATCGACGGCCTGCCGCTCGATACCTACCTGGACTGGATGGCCTCGTGCTACCTGATCTCGGTCACCGGTCTCCCGGCCATGTCGGTGCCGGCCGGGTTCACGCCGGGCGGGCTGCCGGTGGGCTTGCAGCTGGTCGGGCCGCGGCGGGGGGAGTGGGACTTGCTTCGCGTGGGTCAGGCGTTTGAGGCCGCGACGGGGTACGGGCGGCGAGTGCCTGCCTAGGGCTGGCCGGGGGTCCGCGGCCGGGCCGGGAGCGCTGGCCTGCCGATTTGCCAGGGCCCGTAAGTGCCCCTAAAGTTAAGGAACAGCGACGCGGGGTGGAGCAGTTCGGTAGCTCGCTGGGCTCATAACCCAGAGGTCGCAGGTTCAAATCCTGCCCCCGCTACCAGGAAGTAGCAGGTCAGAGGCCTGATCGCCGGAGACGGCGGTCGGGCCTTTTGATCGTTTGTCCGTGGTTCGTCCGCGGGATCGGGCGTCCCGGAGCCGCATGGTCGGACAAGCGGCGGTCCGGACCGGGACGGATCGGCAAACTCTGAGTTCTGACCTCCGCAGCAGGGGAAGCTGACACCAGCAACGCCGTGTGTGTTGCGCCGGTTGCTGCTATCAGATCGGCTTGAGTAGAGGGGGCTTTCGGCTGGTCCATGGCCTGGCCTGTTCGGCTTGCGCGGCGACGTTGATGAGCAGGTCCTCCCGTCCGTAGGCGGCAACGAGCTGCACGCCGACGGGGAGCCCGGCGCTGTTCCAGCTCAGCGGAAGGTTGATCGCGGGCTGGCCGGTGATGTTGAACGCCCTGGTGAAGGCCGTGTACTTGGCGGACAGGGAGCCCGCGACTGGAACCGCGGGGTCGCAGGCAAGGGCGCCGAGCGGCGCCGGAGGTTCGCCCGTTGTCGGAGTGAGCAGCAGGTCGAACCCGTCTGCCCACCACTGGTGGACGGCACGCCGGAAGCCGGTGCAGGCGATCAGCGCCCTGGCGTGGTCAACCGCGGTCGCCTGACGTCCCCCTTTCGCCCGTGCCCAGGTGGCTGGTTCCACGTCGTCGGCCGTGACGTTGCGGCCCAGCGACTCCGCGAGCTGGTCGAGGGCCAGGCCGAGATGGCTCGATGCCACCAGCCCCATCTGCCTGCCGATCCCAGGATCAGCAAGGGCGGCCGGATAGGTGGGTTCGATCCGGTGCCCGAGCGCCTCCAGCAGCCGTCCGGCCTCGTGCACAGCGTCCTCGCACTCGGGGTGAACGGGATCTCCGGTCAGGTATCGGTCGAGCATCCCGATCCGCAGCGGCCGGGCATCGCCGTTGAGTTCACGCACGTAAGGCCTCCTCGGCGGGGGCGCGATGACGGTGTCACCGACGCCAGGGCCACCCACCGCGTCGAGCATCGCCGCGGTGTCGCGGACGGAGCGGCTGATGCACAGTTCGGTGCCCGGGCCCGACTCGTCGCCGAACGGCCCGGCGCTGATCCTGCCCTGCGACGGTTTCAGGCCGACCACCCCGCAGCACGCTGCGGGTATCCGGATTGAGCCCGATCCGTCGGTGGCGTGCGCGACCGGGACCATGCCTGAGGCCACCGCGGCAGCCGCGCCGCCGCTGGATCCGCCTGGTGAGTAGGCAAGGTTCCACGGGTTGCGGGTTGCCCCCCACGCTTGGGGTTCGGTCGTCACCTGGCTGGCGAACTCGGGGGTGTTCGTCCGGCCCGCTATCACCAGGCCCGCCGCGCGGAACCTGGACACCAGCGCGGAATCGGCGAGAGCCGGCCGTGCCGCCTCCTTCAGCCGCCGGTTGCCGCTGGCCATCGGCTGCCCGGCATAGGCCGCCATCCAGTCCTTGAGCAGGAACGGGACACCCTGGAAGACTCCGTCGGACAGCGCGCCTGTGGCGGTGTGGCGGGCTTGGCCGAACCACCGCATCACCACCGCATTGATCGCGAGGTCAAGCGTCTCGATCCGCTCAACCGCCGCCTCTAATAGCTCCAGTGCCGATACCTGACCGGACCTGACCAGTTCCGCCTGGCCGACCGCGTCTAGCCATCGTGTCTGACCGGACAAATCACTCATCGACACCTCCGCATAATCTTGGCCAGAACGCTGACCGGCACGGCCTGATCGTCGAGCTGCTGCACGAGGTCATCCGGCGCGGACAGGAAAGCGGGCATTTCGACCGCCGCCTGTCACCTGACTGGCTCCTCGGCGCCGGGCGCGGAGAGGCCCAGGCTGGCGGGAATGGCCTTGACCGCCTCCCGATGGCGTTCAAGAAGCGCCTTGCGGCCCCCCTGCCCGCCGCGGTGGACCCAGGGGCGGCCAGCAAGGCTGAAGGCGGTCATGGCGAGCTCCGCCAGGACGTGCAGCCGGAGGTCCTCGGGATCCAGCTGGAGTTTGCCCGCGAGGCAGGCGACCACCTGATCCTTGATCCCGGCGCGGTAGTGCTCGACGTATTTGAGCAGGGTGTTCGGCTCGGCCATGATCAGGCGGCGGGTGGCGAGGAAGCGCTGGTCCCAGCCGGGGTCGAGCCCGGCGGCTGCCCCGGCTAGCGCCTGGTGCAGCTCGCCGAGGACGGGGCCGGACAGCTCGCGCTCGGCGAGCGCGGCCAGGTAGGCGGTCCACAGCTCCGTCTCGGCCTCGATCGCCGCGGCCTCCTTGGCCGGGAAGAAGCGGAAGAAGGTGCTCTTGGACACCTCGGCATCGTCGGCTACTTCCTCAAGAGTGGTCGCGTCGAATCCCTTCTGCGTGAACAAGCGCAGCGCCGCGTCGGCCAGCGCGCGGCGGGTGCGCAGCTTCTTGCGCTCGCGCAGCGGCAGTGCCCGATCGCCAGTCTGGGTGGTCATGCCCGGCATCTTACCCGACCTGGAACTCAGAAGCTAAGCATACTGAGATCTATTTAGATCTTGACGTCAAATAGAACTGAGTGTCACTATGAGCAGGACGGTATCCCGCGGAGCGCCCAGCGCGGGCCAAAACGGCTCGCCCGAGGCAGCCCACGCCAGCCTGGTCACGGAGGAACCATGGACCACCAGTTCGACACGAGCATGACGGCCGCGGTACACGACTTGCGCAGCGCGGATAGCTCGCGCAGGTCGGGCGGATCGCCGGCCGGCGCGACCGCAGCCCCGACACGCTGCTGCACGGCGCGCCGCGGCGGAAGTTTTTCAAGAAAGTCACTGAGTCACATGTGTGAGGAGGTCCAATGACGACCGAAGGATCCACCGGATACTCACTGGGAGGTCCGACGCCCCAAGGACCAGCCGGATATCCGATCGGATACTGGATCAAGCGGTTGGACCGTGCGATCGAGGGCGCGCTGGACCCCAGACTCGCCGCCGAGGATCTCACGCGCCGGCACTGGCAGACGATGAACTTTCTCCACGACGGCCCAAACGACGCGCGTGCGCTTGCCGAGGCGCTGCGGCCCTTCTGGGGACAGGGCGCGATCACGCTGAATGAGGCCCTGAGCGATCTTGAGCGCCGGGCGCTGATCGTCGACGAAGGGGGTCGCTACGCGCTCACGGCCACAGGGAAAGCCACCCAGGCCAAGATTGCCGAGCAGGTTGACGTCACCCGGCACCGACTCCTCGACGGCGTCGCCCGAGAAGAGTACCTCGCGACCGTGGAGGTGCTGCAGCGCATGACTGCCAACCTGGAGGGCGCTGCAGCGGGCTGAACACCCGACGGTTCGAGAGCATCACCGCGCGATGACACAGCACCGCGCGGCTGGTTTATACCGGACGTCCAACGCAGGTCAGAGCCCGGTTCGGAACTATCGAGCTGGGCTCTGAGTGCCTGACTGAGCGACCCCTTCAGTAGCCCGAAAAGAACACGGGCAGATTCCGCCGGCCATCCGTTGGTGGCCCCCACCGGGAACGCCTGCCTGGCTCGGCCCCGTGGGCAACCGCCAGGCGATCCCGGCAAGTCCCGCCTGCTGGCCGCCTGCCAAGCAACGGGACCCGGCGCGCCTTCCTCTCGACATCTGGACCACCTGCGACACCGCCGACGAGCCGACCCCTGAGCTGCCCGGAAACGAACCAAGGAGCGAGCCATGTCGCAACACAATGCAACACGAACCACCCCTCGGACCGCGGCGCCTCCCGCCCTCGGCCTGGCACTGCTGGTCATCGCCGCCGCGCAGCTGATGCTGGTGCTCGACGACACGATCGTCAACGTCGCCCTGCCCAGCATGCAACGCTCGCTGCATATCGCGACGCCGCACCTGAACTGGGTGGCCAGCTTCTACGCGCTCGCGTTCGGCGGGCTGCTCCTGGCCGGGCGGCCGCGCCGGCGACCTGTTCGGCCGCCTGCGGATGTTCCGCCTCGGGATCATCGTGTTCGCGCTGGCCTCGATGGCCGGCGGTTTCGCCCCGGACGGGACAGCGCTGCTGGCCGCCCGCATCGCGCAAGGATGCGGCGCCGCGATCGCCGCGCCCGCCGCGCTGTCCTTGCTGGCCACCACCTTCCCCGCTGGGCCTGCCCGGACCAAGGCCCTCGGCGTCTACGGCGCCATGGCCGGGCTCGGCTCGGTGGTCGGCCTGCTGCTCGGCGGTGCGCTGACCACCTACCTGAGCTGGCGCTGGGTGCTGTTCATCAACGTCCCGATCGCCGCCGGGGTGTTGGCCGCCTCCGGCGTCCTGGTCGCCGGCGCCCGCGAGCACGGCACTCTCGACGTGCCCGGCGCGATCACTGCGACCCTAGGCATCGGCTCGCTTATCTACGCCCTCACCCGCGGCAACACCAACGGCTGGACCACCCCCGGCACCCTCGCCTCTTTCGCAACCGCGGCCGTGCTGCTGCTGGCCTTCCTGGTCATCGAGCGTGCCAGCCCCGGCGCCGGTGCTACCGCCCCGGGTGATCGGCGACCGCAACCGCGCCGGCGCCAGCATCGTGATGCTGCTGCTGGGCACGAGCATGCTCGCCATGTTCTACCTCCTGACCCTCTACATGCAGATCGTGCGGGGCTACTCGCCGATCCACACCGGCCTGGCCTACTTGCCGGTCGTGGCCGGCATCGGCGTGTCCGCCGCCGGGCTCGGACCACGGCTGCTGGCCGCCCTGCCCGCCGGGGTCGTCATCGCCGCCGGGATGATCCTCTACGCCTGGCGGCCTGGCCTGGTACGTGGCGGAGCTGACCCCCACCTCGAACTATTTCGCGGTCATGGTCCCGGCCATGCTGGCCGGTGGCATGGGCGCTGGGCTGACCTTCGTCGGCTGCACCGCGAGCGGAATGCGCGGCATCGCACCGCGCGACAGCGGCGTGGCCGCCGGCCTGCTCAATACCAGCCTGCAGGCTGGCAACGCGCTCGGATTGGCCGCGCTAGCCGCCATCGCCTCGATCGTGACCAGAAGTCACCTGCCAGGACACACCACGGCCACCGCGCTGACCGACGGCTATGTCGCCGGCCTGCTGGCCGGTGCGATCATCGCCGCTGCCGGTGCGCTCGTCGCACTGTTCATGATCAACGCCCGACTCAGCGCCGCCGAGGCGGCCGGCCACTGAGCCGCACAGCCGGTCCCGCCACCAAAGGCCGACGCCAGGCTACCGGGCTCCATCAGCGGCGGGGCCGGCCGGTCATAAGAGCCGCCGCAGTTCGCGTCGCTGATCCATGCCTCCCGGCGGGCACGCAAGCGACAGCGGTGAATCGTATCGTCTACGTCCAGCGGATGCCGGACATGGTTGAACTATGCCGACTTGGCTTATAACCCAGAGGTCGCAGGTTCAAATCCTGCCCCTGCTACCAGGTAAGTGCAGGTCAGAGGCCCGGAGGGTTGCCTGGCCCGGTCAACACGAGCGTCCGCGGCTAATGCCGACATCCTGCCCGGCGGTGACCACAGGCCGGCGGGCCGATAAGACAGTCGCGTCCGGTATCAGTTGGAGTAACGCAGGGCAAGCAGGTGATTGCGGGGGACCACCTTCCCGTGGTACCCGGCCGCCTCGCAGACCGGGCCCGTCGTGCACGAGATCCCGGACAGGCGCGCCGACGTGTCCCCCGCGGGCAGCACCTTCTCTTGAACCGACCACGTCGTGCCGTTCCACTTCTCCAGCACCCCCACCTGGCGCGTGGCCGTCGTCTTGGCATCGCCTGCCGCCTCGAAGTAGGTGGCCGAGACGCACGAGACCGCGTTCAGCTGGCTGGACGTGGCGCCCGCGACGGTGGACGGTGCCTGGAGGAGCCAGTGAGAGCCATTCCAGACCTCGGCCAGCGAGCGGAAGGTGCCGCCCTTCTGGTACGAGCCGACGGCCTCGCAGAAGTCAGCCGCCGTGCAGGAGATGCCGTTCAGCCCCGCGAACGACCCGCCGGCCGGCACCGGGACCGGCCGGATCACCCACGACGAGCCGTTCCAGACCTCGGAGAACAGGCCCTTGTTGTCGCTGCCCACCGCGCGGCAGGCGCTGGCCGCGGGGCAGGCGACGGCGTTCAGCAGGCCGTCGCCCGCCGGCGTGGGAACCGGCTGGATCTTCCACGCCGAGCCGTTCCAGCGATCGGCCAGCGTGGTCGGGGCGTGGGTGCCCTTCGCGGACTCACCGATCGCCGTGCACGCCGTGGTGCCCGAGCACGCCACCGCGGCCAGATCACTGTTCGTGGCGCCGGCGGGGGCCGGGGATTGGTCTGCGTCCAGGCACTGCCGTTCCAGCGATCAGCGACCGGGACGGAGTCGTTGCCGGAGGCCTTGCTGCCGACCGCCACGCACCACTGCGCGCCGCGACACTTCACGCCTTCCAGGTCGTCAGTGGCTTTCCCGTCCGGCACCGTCCGCACCGTCCAGTGCGACCCGTTCCAGGTCTCCGCGAACCCGCCGAAGCCCCGCGGGTAATCGTTGATCGCGATCGCCAGGCAGGCCGAGGACGACGAGCACGACACGGCGCCAAAGGCCTGATTGGTCGTCCCGGTCGGCTCGGGCGGCGTCTGCATCTTCCACGTCGGCGCCGTGGCCGCGACCGCGTTCCCTGCCGCGGGACTGGCGCTCGCCAGACGAACTCGGATAATTCACGTTCAACGCCAATTCTAGAAGATCTCGCCGGAGCCGTGGCCGCGTCGCTCCGTTACACAAGGATCGCAGCCAGTTATAGGAGTATCCGGGTCAGGCCGCGAGAAAGGCGGCCAGGGCAGTGTTGCGCTGGCTGATCGCTGCAGGGCGGGAGACTGGTGTGATGACGGCTCCGCGCTCATCGTCGGTGTTTGCTGGCTTCCGGTTTCCGCCGGAGGTGATCTCGGTCGCGGTGCGCTGGTTTCTGCGGTATGGCCTGTCCTACCGGGACGTCGGGGAAACTACACCTCGGCTCTAGTCGAAGGAGAGTATTTCGACACGGCGCCATGGCATGACATCGTGGGAATCCCAGCAGCCCAGAGGGTACAGCTGATCATCCCCGGCCTAGTGGTCGAGGAGACAGACGACCTGAAACGCCACCGGCAGCCCAGGGTCATGCGCCGTACCAGGGGAGTGATCAACCGCTGTGCAACCTGCCCCGCGCCGCAGATGGGCTGATGACCGTCCGCGCGGGAGCTACAGCCGAGATAATGCTTAATGAGCTGTGGCACGTGCGCTTGCCAGTCAATGACATCGAGATCGCCGACTGTGCTAAGTACATCCAGGAGTTGATGGGCCGTGAGCTGACATTCACGGCAGCTGACACCGGCGTTCTTTTCCGCGCCAGGGGAGCTCGGCTCGATGCCGTGCGGATGCTCTTTATCAGCCACAAATGGCCTTTGCTTGGCATCGCTGTGGTGCAGAAGGTCTACGGTTCGATTCCGTAAGGGGGCTCCCAGCCAGTGGTGTATTTTTCGAATCTGCAACTTAGTACCTATGCACCCCAATAGCGCCATTCGAGTGGCGCTCGCGACGGTGGTAGGCCCACTGACCAGGAGATTTCCGTCAGGTGGAACCGCGGAACGTCTCCTATGTCGGGAAGAGGTGCAGCCGCGACCAGCGCCCAAAGAACACACTCGGTTGGCTAGCACGACCGACCTCAGGTCCCTGAGCGATGAGCATTGGGCTTGGTTCGCGCAGGCTCTTGGTCATTGTCGTCCCTTGCCTTCCCGCAGGCTCTGTGCCGCCTCGCAGCGGTTTCTGGCACCGAGCTTGCGGAAGATCTTGCGCAGGTGGTACTCGACGGTGCTGGGGCTGATGGACAGCCGGACAGCGATTTCCAGGTTGGTCAGGTGCTGTGCAACCAGCCGGGCGATCTGCTCCTCCTGAGGGGTCAGCAGCCGCGGCGGTCCGGCACGGTGCGGCTGGGCGTGCTCGCCCGGTAGCACGTGGCTCGGTACGGGTGCGGGCCGCGAAGGCCTCCATGCCAAGAGCGTCGAACATGTCGCAGGCGGTGCGTAGCTGGTCGCGGGCGTCGCGGCGGCGGCGCTGCCGGCGCAGCCACTCGCCGTACAGCAGGTGAGCCCGGGCCGCCTCGGTGCGCAGCCGCGTACGCCCCAGCCGGTCAATCGCCTCGCCGTAAAGAGCCTCGGCGTCGGCGCCTCCGGTGAGCAATGCTCGAGAGCGGGCCTCGGCCCCTCGAGCACGCCACTGCTCGTAGACGGAAGTGCCGGGAACTCGGCCATCGTCAGCGCTCCAGCATCGGGCGGACCTCGACGGTCCCGCCGAGGCGGGCGACCGGGATCCGTGCCGCGAACGCGATCGCGTCGTCGAGATCTGGCGCGTCGTAGATGTAGTACCCGTCGAGCTCGTTTCCCGCCTCGACGGCGGGGCCTTTGGTGACCCGCGTTTGTCCGCCATCCACGCGGACCGTCGCCGCCGTGCCGGAGGCCTGGAGCTGGTTGCCGTCGAGCACGCCCGAAGACCCGCGGATCGCTTCGAATTCGGCGGTGACTTTCTGCTGCTGGTCGGCGGGGAGGTCGCTGATCACGTTGCCGGCGCCGTTGAAGCGGACCTGGAGCAAGAACTTCATTTGATCTCCTTGTTGCCTTGAGTAGAGGACCTCGTCTAGATGTTCATGGCTGTGCTTGGGGCCGTGCGGTGGCGCGGATCAGGGCTAGTCGGTCAGTTCCGGCGCGGGAACCTGGTTGCGGGCGGCAGGGGACCGCTGGGCTGGGTGACGGGCTCGCCGCGGCTGTTGGTGGCGCGCAGTGCGATGAAGGCGGCGGCGAGCAGGAAGAACGCGCAGGCCAGCAGCGCGCGGTGGAATCCTGCTGTGAGCGCGGCGTCCCGCGGGGCGTGCGCGGCGAGCAGCGTGCTGGTGCGCGCGGTGGCGATGGCGGAGAAGATCGCCAGGCCGAGGGCCGTACCGAGCTGCTGGGAGGCGTTGAGCAGGCCGGCGGCGAGCCCGGCCTTGTCTGCCGGGACGCCGGCGTTAGCGGCGGTGGTGACGGAGACCAGGACGGCGCCGATCCCGATCGCCATGATCACCAGCCCGGGGAGCAGGTTCTCCGGGTAGGTGCCGTGGACCGGGATACGGGACAGGTACCAGACCCCGGCGGCGGCGATCAGCGCTCCGGCGACGATCACCGGGCGGGTGCCGATGCGGGCGAACAGCCGGGAGGAGATCCCGGCGGCGACCACGATGCCCGCGGTGACCGGGAGGTAGGCCGAGCCGCTGCGGATGGGGCTGAAGCCCGCGACATCCTGCATGTAGAGAGTGAGGAAGAAGAACACCGAGACGAAGGCGGCGAACGCGATCATCTGGGTCGCATCCGAGGCTGCCAGCCCTTTGACGCGGAAGATGGAGAACGGGAACAGCGGCTCGCGGCGGCGCAGCTCGGTGGCGGCGAAGGCGACGAGCACGACGGTCGCGGTGGCGAGTTCCCCGATCGTGCGGGCACTGCCCCAGCCCTGCTCTGGGGCCCGGACCAGGGCGTAGACGAGCAGCAGCATGCCGCTGGTGGCCAGGACCGCACCGGGGATGTCGAAACCCGCGGGCCGTGCGGCGGGCCGCCCGCCGGGCACCAGCCGGAAGGCGCCGGCCAGGATCGCCGCGCAGACCGGCAGGTTGACGAACAGCACCCACCGCCATCCCGGTCCCTGGGATAGCACGCCGCCCAGGAACACCCCGGCCGCCGCGGCCAGGCCGGAGATCGCGCCCCAGACGCCGAGCGCCCGGTTACGGTCGTCGCCGGAGCTGAAGCTGGTGGTCAGGATCGACAGCCCGGCCGGCGCCATCATTGCCGCCCCGACACCCTGGCCGAGCCGAGCGCCGACCAGCATGCCCGCGTCCACGGCCAGGCCGCCGGCCAGCGAGCAGGCCGCGAATACCGCGGTGCCTGTCACGAGCAGCCGCCGCCGTCCGAGCAGGTCGCCGGCGCGGCCGCCGAGCAGCAGCAATCCGCCGTAGGTCACCAGGTAGCCCGACAGGACCCACTGCAGGCCCTGCGCCGAGAAGCCCAGGTCGCGGCGGATCGACGGGAGGGCGACGTTCACGATCGAGGAATCAACGACATCGAGGAACTGCACCGCGCACAGCAGCAGCAACAGCAGCTTGCCGCGGCGGGTGGCCAGCAGCGAAGCGGATTGGGCGGTCACGAGCAGCCTCCAAGACTGGACTGTTAGGTACAGTCTTGAGGCTAGCAGTAAGTGGACGGATTAGTACAGAGTTAGCTCAGCCAGGTCCGTACCTGCGCGAGCCCCGAGTCCACCGCGATGCGCAGCGACGCCATGTCCTGGCGGGCCTGGCTGAGCGCCATCCCGCCCTCGATGCTGGCCAGCAGCCCCGTGGCCAGCACGCCGGGTACGGCGTCCGTGCGCAGCTCCCCGCGCTGGCGCATCCGCTCCAGCGCATCTGCCAGCAGTCGCTCCCAGGCGTCGAACCCGGCGGCGGCCTGCAGCCGCGCATCCTCGTTGCGGCCCGCGACCTCGGCCGCCAGCGTCCCGATCGGGCAGCCCGGCATGCCCGCCTGCTCGAACCCGGCGGCGAAGGCCGCCAGCGCCTGCTCCAGCCCGGCCAGCGACGACACTTCGCCCAGGGCACCGGTCAGCCCGGCCACCACCTGCACGCAGCGGTACCCGACCGCCGCCGCCGCCAGCTCGTCCCGGCTGCGGAAGTAGTGGTAAAACTGGCCCTTGCCTGCCTTCGCGGCGGCCAGCACCTCGTCCACGCTGGTTCCGGCGATCCCGCGCTCGGCGAACAGATCCGCGGCTCGCTCCACGATCCGCTCCCGGCTGGCGCGCCCGCGCCTGGTTATCGGCTCACCTGGCATGTACCCATACTAGCTTCGGACTGTACCAGGCGGTCCAGACCAGGCCCGCCGAACATCTTCCGCTCGGAAATCTCCCCGTCCGTTCGATCTCATCGAACAATGGCCGCAAGATCAAAGTGAGTGTCGGATTGAGTGGCAATCGGCGCTCGCGGAAGCTCGTCTAGGACATAGCCAGGCTGGCCTGTGCTCGCGTTCTGCCTGCTCAGGCTGCGTGAACAGGAACTACGTAACGACGCGGTTGTTCATGGTAAGGAGAAGGTCTACGGTTCGATTCCGTAAGGGGCTCCGCAAACCAGCAGGTCAGGGTGTTGGCCTGAGTGCCCCAGAGGGGCATCCAAGATCACTTCACCGTCATCTGACCGTCGTTCTTAACGTCTGTGACCGGCACGTGTCGGCACGGATTGGTCCCGGAGGACAGCGTCGGCGAGGCCCGCCCAGCAGAACGTTGAACAGCTGCACATGCACCAGATAACCGGGGTCCCTGGGCTCATATGGGTCCCAGCAGCCCACCCTCGCGGTGAAATTGGACAAGTACCCGATCCGTCTGGCGCCGGATGCGACCGCGGCGTCGATCGCGTTGCGTGTAACCACTCACTAGCTTGTCAACGTCTCGGACTGCGCTAGCACCGGCGATCGCGGCTGGCGCCGAAAGGAGAACCGGCCGCTTCCGCCACGGTCTGGGCGGGCCCACACTAGGTCTACCGCTCCGCCACCATAGGCGGGGACTGGGGGGAGTCCTACGATGATGCGTAGTTTCGCTATCACGTTCGGTGCGGTCGGCCTGGTAGTCGTCGGCATACTCGGTCTCATGCCAGCGGCGGCGCCGGCCGCCACGACCATGAGGGCTCAGATCGGTGCCAGGCTCCACCACGGGGAACTCGAGGCGGTTACGTGCCTGTCGGCCAGGAATTGCACGGCCGTCGGAGCCGGCGTGTCCGGGGCACTCGCGGAGCACTGGAATGGCTCAAGATGGGCGACGGAGCCCGCGCCCCCCGGTCCGGGCACGAATCACTTCCTGGTCGCCGTATCGTGCACCTCGGCCAGCGCCTGCACCGCTGTCGGGGACTACGCGCCGAAGTCACGGCCGAAAGTAGTCGAGCTGACCCTGGCGGATCGCTGGAACGGGAAGAGGTGGACGCACGAGCCCACCCCTAACCCCGCCGGAACGACCCTGGCCCAGCTGCTAGGGGTGTCGTGCTCCTCGGCGACCGCGTGCATCGCTGTCGGTGTCTACGCGATTCCAGGGAAACCGTCGCTGACGCTGGCCGAGCGCTGGAACGGGAAGAAGTGGGCCATCGAGCGCACGCCGGTTCCGAAAGGGCTCGTGACCGCCACTCTGAAGAGCGTGTGGTGCCGGTCGGCCACCTCATGCATCGCGGTCGGAGACAACTACGTTACGACCAGAGGCCTGGCGCCGAATCCGGCCGCTCTGGCGGAGGTCTGGGACGGGAAGAGGTGGGCGATCCAGCCGGTGCCGAACCCAAAGGGAACAGACGACAGCGAGTTCAACGGGGTGTCGTGTCTCTCCGCGACGTGCACCGCCGTCGGGCAATATGTCATCGGAGTCGACAAAGCCCGCCCGCTGGCGGAGGTCTGGAACGGTAAGGCGTGGGCGGTCGAGCCCGCGGCCAACCCGACGGGCTCGGCCTTGTTCCAGGAACTGGATTCCGTGTCGTGTGTGCGGGCAAAGGCGTGCACTGCTGTCGGGCACTACCAGATCGGCCGTGTCGAGGTGACGCTGGCGGAGGGCTGGAACGGGGCGAAGTGGGCAATCGAGCCCACCCCCAAGATCAGGAGCGGCAGCGCGCTGATCGGCGTGTCATGCAAGGCTCCGCGGTGTGCCGCCGTCGGGTTCCAGCACAGCGCTGCCGTCGGGACGCTGGCAGAGGGCTGGAACGGGAAGAAGTGGGCCATCGAACCCTGAGCCGGGCACCGGGCGCCGCTGGTAGAAGCCGATGTCGCCAGCTCGCGATGACATCTGTCAGGGGCTCAAGATCTTCGTTAGCCGACGTTCGAGGAAGCGCCGTTCGACATGGAACCTCGGTGGGCGGCAGCGAGCAATCCAGACCGGCCGGGATCGGCATCTTCGGCATGATTCTTTTGGAGCGCACGGACCGGGGCGGCAGCGCGTGAACCGGATTGCCGCGCGCCGGCGGCCTGTTACGGGAATGGCCAGCACCGGTGCTGATGTGCTGGACTAGCCGCATCGATACGGGCATTGAGTGCGCCTGGTGTCGCCATCGCCTGCCGGGACACGAGCGTCTTGAGCCTCGTCGCCTCCCGGTTTCAGCGGACATAACCTGGCGTTTGAGCGAGAACGGCGGCGCCCGGCCGGTCCATTGTTCGTTACCTTATCGTTACGCCGACTGGAATCCTGGCGCGGCGGGCCGGGCGTGTATAGCTCGTCATAGTCACCTGTGGAGTGCTGAGCCCGGAGGCTGAGTCAGTGCGTCATGGTGAAAAGTTTCAGGAGTTCTACGAGGCCAGCTACGGCAGGGTCGTCGCGGTCGTCGCGGCGATGCTCGGTGACCGGCATGAGGCCGAGGATGTCGCCCAGGAGGCGTTCGCCCGGGCATTAACGCGCTGGTCTCGCCTGGGTGGCTACGACCAGCCCGAGGCATGGGTCCGGAAGGTCGCGCTGCGCATCGCGATCGACTCGGGCCGCCGGCGGCGACGTGCCATGGCGACGTCGCAGCGGCTGCTGGCGCAGCCCCGCCCGGCTGGGCCGGATCCGGGAGATGCGCTGGAGTTCACGGCACTCGGGTCGGCCCTGATGAGGCTGCGCCTGCCCGAGCGCGAGGTCGTCGTCCTGCACTACCTGGCTGACATGCCCGTCGAGGCCATCGCCCGGGACTGCGGCCTGCAGGCCGGCACCGTCAAGACCCGGCTGGCGGCAGGCCGTCAGCACCTGGAACGAGAACTCGCTCAGCGGCCAGAGGAGGTGGCGTGATGAACGACGAGGATCTGCGCGAGAGGTTCGCCGCGTGGGCACGGCCGCTGCATGAGGCAGTTCCGCCGCCGGCTGCGGTCATCCGGCGGCGGGCCAGGAGGCACGCCGCACGGCTGGGCGCCACCGGGGCCTCTGCCCTGGCGGCCTTCGGGGTAGTCGCCGCCGTGGTCATCGGAGGCCTGCTGGCCCCCGCGTCGAAGGGACCGTCGGACCGATCCTGCGTCGCGGCATCCCCTCCGGTCCCGTCGGCCACCGCGCCGTGCAACGCCCGGCACTGGTTCCCGCCGGGCTATCGGTACCTGGTCACGATCGACCCGTACCCCAGCAAGGCCCTGGTCAAGGATGCGGCCACCGGCGCGACGGTGGGCCTGATCCGGCCGCCGCAGGCCGACACCCAGTTCCGGCACGTCGCCGCAGCGCCGGGTGACCATGTCTTCGTGCTAGCCGATGAGGACCCCGTCGGCGGGCAGGCCTGGTTCTACGAGCTGCGGCTCGGCCGAGGCGGCCGGCCCGCGTCGTTCCGCCAGGTGCCGCGCAGCTACACGACCCACAGCATCATCACCGGGCTGGCGGTCAGCTCCGACGGCACCCGGCTGGCAGTGACCACCGAGTCGTGGGAACCGCCAGGACCCAGTCACGTGTGGGTATTCGCGCTGACCGGGCACCAGGCGCCGCGGGAATGGACATCGACCACTGGCGTCGCCAGCACGCCATCCTGGGCCGGCGACAATATGCTCGCCGTCAACTGGCAGAACCCTCACGACACCAGCCCGTCAGGGCTGCGAATCCTGCAGGTGACCGGCAGCGCCGGTCGGCCGCAGTCGCTGCTGGCCGCGTCACGGCTGGCCATCCCCGAAATGAAGCACGCCGGCATGCCGCAGATCACCCAGGATGGATCCACGGTGCTGTGGAACGCGGCCGCCGGCGGCGTGACCCGGCTCGATGAGTTCGCCGCGGCTACCGGCCGCCTGCTGCGCTCCGTTCCGCTGGCCGGCCAGGGCTCTGGTCGGCACCCGGCGTCCTGCGCCGTGCTCTGGTCGGGCAGCACGGGCAGCCTGCTGCTGGCCCAGTGCGATCACCGCCAGGAGACCATCGCTGGCTCGGCGGTCACCCGGGTCCGGCTGGCGGTGGCGATCACCGTCTCGACCTACATCCAGTCGCGCTGGTTCGCCTGGTAGGCCAGCCGGCATCAGCGGGGGTGGACCTGCGTGCGCGAGCGTCGGGGTGTCCAGACATTCGGGTGATGCGCGCACGGCTACGACACCTGTCGGACGGACTCGGTCGTGGTCACGCCGAGCTTAGTCAGGAGGCTGCGGTAGTCGGTCTGCACCCACTCCTCGGCCAGCCGCCCGTCGTCGTCGTACCTGAAGATACCCATCACTTGCCACCCGACGTGCTGACCGGTGGGCTCGACTGGACCAATGGGCGAGTAGGTAAAGATCCCGGTGAAGTTACCGGAGAACGTGGTGCGCGCCGCCAGGAAGCTGCCGTCCGCGATGATCTGCTCACGGACGAGTCGCAGATCGCTGAAGGCGGCGCGCAAGGACGCGAAGTAGGCGTTGAGCTGATCGAAGCTCAGATCGCCGCCGGGCCCGTGGAAGACGTAGTCCTCACGGAAGTAGGCGCGGAGTGCCACGTCGTCTGCACGAGCGATCGCTTCGTCGCCGATGCGGATCAGGTCGCGGGCGAGTTGGCTGTCAGAGATGAAGCCTGACATGGGAGCCTCCTTGTTACTAAGACAGTAATAATGCTACGCTAGCAATAATGCTTGTCAAGTAGGATGGTCTCATGACCGCAGACGTGGCTGACCGGCAGGAACGCCGGAAGAGGCGTACCCGGCAGGCGATCCAGGCAGCGGCGCTCGAGCTCTTCGCCAAGCGCGGCTACGGCGATACCACCATCAATGACATCGCGGAACGAGCCGACGTCGCGCCCAGGACCGTGACAGTGCACTTCCCCGCCAAGGAGGAACTGCTCTTCGACGCCGACCCGTTCACGCTCGACAGCCTGAGCGAGCGCCTCGCCACGCGACCGCCGTACGAGTCGGCGCTGGAAGCACTGCGCGACTGGATGGCAGCCACGATGACAGCGGCTGAGACCGCCGGGACCGAGCTGGACAGACGTTTCTGGGAACTGCGCGCTTTGCGCGCACGCATCATCACCGCCGAGCCCGAGCTTCGCGGCCGCGCCCGCGCCAGTTACTACCCCTTCGAGCGCGTTCTGGCCGAGGCTATTGGCAGAGATCTCGGCCAGCCAGCAAACAACCTCATCCCGCGCCTCGCGGCGTTGTCCGCCGTGGTCGGCTTGCGTGAGCTTTACGAGAGCAATGAAGCCCAGGCCCTGGCAGCTCCGCCGAGCGCTGCCGAACTGCTCAGGCTCGTGGACACGGTAATTCGCTTCGTCCAGGCCGGCCTCGAAGGAGGCGAACGACCGCCGCCCTGACCGGCCCCGTCTGCGTAGCCGTCCACTGTTGACGCCTGCAGCGCGCGTAGACAGGTCGGCCGCAGCAGCCGCCGCCGTTGGCAGGAGCCTGAGTCATGTCTGGCCTCCTGGGTGGGCCCGGTCGATCCAGACGTCGGACCGCAACGTGAGCGCACAGGCCCGTGAACCGGAACGGCTGCCCGCCGGCCCGGGCCCGCAGGTCCAGCGTTACTGGCTTGCTGCATCCCGCCGGGCGGATGCGGCGAGCCGGCTGGCGAGCGCGGCGACGAGGTCGCGGAGCTCGTCGGGTCGCTGGACGGCGAAGGGCAGGTCAAGCGAGGCGAGCAGCGGGGGCAGCCAGTCAAGCCGTTCGGCGTGCAGCTCGACGCGGAACCAGCGTCCGGTACGCGGATCGGCGCCGCCCGCAGGCGGCAGCTCTGTCACGATCGCGACGCTGGCCGGGAGCCGGGCCCGGATCTGCTCGATCGTGCCTTGGATGCTCAGGGTCACTTCATGCCGGTACGGAGTCGTGGCGAGTGCGGACAGGACGTGCTGTGCCGGGGAGAATCCGGTCGGCGGCTCGAACGAGCCAGGCAGCGTCCTGGCATCGGCGATGCGGTCGAGCCGCAGCGTCCGGTCCTCCCCGATATCGGGATCTGCGCCCGTCACGTACCAGCGGCCGGAGTGGGCGACGAGCCCATATGGGTGCAAGGTGCGTTCGCTGCGCTGGCCATCGCGGGCGGTGTACCGGATCGAGATTGGCCGGTGATGGTGCACTGCGTCGGCCATCGAGAGCAGGACCCCGGTATCCGGCGCGGGCGCCTCGCCCGGCGGCGCGGTGAAGGCAAGGGAACCGAGCACGGCGTCGAGCCTGCGGGCAAGCCGCTGTGGCAGTACCCGGCGGATCTTGGCCGCCGCCGTCTCGCTGGCCGTGCCGGCGGTCGTCACCAGTCCCGTCCGGCGGCCCGCGACCAGGCCGAGCATGACAGCCAGTGCCTCGTCGTCGCTGAGCATGAGCGGAGGCATCCGGTAGCCGGAGCCGAGCCGGTACCCGCCGTAGCGGCCTCGCACCGACTCGACCGGCACGTCGAGATCGATCAGGTGGTCCGCGTACCGCCGCACGGTGCGCTCGTCGACGCCGAGCCGGCCGGCCAGCTCGGCCACCGTCCGGACACCGCCGGACTGCAGCAGCTCCAGCAGGGACAGGACGCGCGCGGTCGGACGGGCCATGGCGCAAGTATCTCAACAATACCGGGCCAATTCTGCCCGGTATCAGTTCTAGCGTGTGGGTGCAGGACGTTCCCGCTCACAAGGAGATCACCATGGAATTCGTCTCTATCCGCATCATCACCGATGACGTGGCCCGGCTGGCCGGGTTCTACGAGCTGGCCACTGGCGTCCAGGCGACCTGGTCGAACGAGAACTTCGCCGAGCTCACCATCGGCTCCGCCACTCTCGCGATCGCCAGCACCCGCACCGTTCCGCTGTTCGCTCCTGGCGCCGCCCGGCCAGCCGACAACAGCACCGTAATCATCGAGTTCCTTGTCGACGACGTCGACGGCGTGCACAAGAACCTGGCCAGCTTCGTCGAGGACTTCGTCAACGAGCCCACCACGATGCCGTGGGGCAACCGGTCGCTGCTGTTCCGCGATCCCGACGGCAACCTCGTCAACTTCTTCACCCCCGTCACCCAGGCCGCCATCGACAAGTTCGCCCGCTGACGACGCCGGCGCGGCCGGGCCGTGACCTGGGTACGCTGCCCGGTCGCAAGCAAGCGAGTCCGCGCGGGTGGCGCTTCCCACCCTGTTCACCATGTCTCGCCGTGCGGAGGGGGCTGGCCGGTGAAAGCTACGGCGACGGACTGCCTTCGGCTCGATCTGCTGGCCGATCGCAGGATCGTTCTCGTCGTGCTGCCAGCTCGCTGGCCAATGTGGGGAATCACGTAGTACGCGGCGTAGTTCCGCCAGCTCAGGTCAGCAAGCGCTGCACCTAGACCCGTGGCGCTTGTACCGCTCCCCGGGGGGTGGGCCGACGGTGACGGGATGACCGGCCGGGCAAAGCCTGTGCGTTGGAGCGCCGGTTAGTCGGCGTGCAGGACGAAGAACAGGAAGTTCGGGTTGTTCGTAGTAAGTACCTGTTGGTTTCGCGGGTTGGCATGAGGAACGTCCTCCTGTTGTGATGACGGGCTTCAGGTTCCCAGGACAGCAGGAGGACGTTCGGTGGCTCAGGGTAACGGATTGACGCGTGGTGACCGGAATCGGAACCGGAAGCTCGCGGGTCTGCGGGAGGCCGTGCGGCGGGACCGGGCGGTTCTCGCGATCGACCTGGGTGAGGATAAGCAGGTCGCCGTGGTGATGGATCAGGAGTGCCGGGTGGTGGCGCGGAAGATCGTGAAGGCGAAGGCCCACGAGCTGGGCGGGCTGCTGGGCTGGGCTGCGGAGCGGGCAGGGAAGGCCGGGTTCGCGGGGCTGACGGTTGCGTGCGAGCCGACCGGGCACCGGTGGAAGGCGCTGATGGGCCTCGCGGACGTCGCGGGGCACGGGTTCGCGTGCGTGCAGCCGGTGGCGGTGCACAGGTCCCGGGAGGGTGATGACTACACGCTCGGGAAGACCGATCACCGTGACGCCTACCTGATCGGGAAGCTCGTGACCCGGCTGGAGTGCTACCTGCCCGAGCGGGCGGACGAGGCGTGGGCGCGGCTGCGGCACCTCGGGGCGCGGCGGGCGGCCCTGGTCACGGGCCTGACCGCGGCCCGGCAGCAGGCCGGGGACCTGCTGGGGTGCGCGTGGCCGGCGGCGCTGGGCGGGGCGCGGCGGCCGCTGGAGTCGGTGACGTGGACGGCGGCGATGGCGGTGGTCACGGCCCGCTGCGCCGGGCGGCCGGAGCGGCTGCGGAAGATGGGCTATGAGCGGTTCCTGGCCGCGGTGCGCCGCGAGCTGCCCCGCTGGGGCGGGAAGCTGGTCCGGCACTCGGTGGTGAAGGCCGTGTGGGACGCGCTGGGCAGCGCCGAGGGCGTGCTGGCGCAGCGGCCGGGCGCGGTGGAGCGCCTGGAGCTGCTGATCGGGGACTGGCGCGGCCTGCGGCGCAAGCTCGCCGAGGCTGAGGCCCGGATGCTGGCCGTGCTGGGCGAGCTCGGCCTGACCGGGCTGGCGGGCAGCATCGACGGCGTGTCGGCACTGTCGGCGGCGGTGATCCTGGCCGAGTCCGGCGACCCGCGCCGCTTCAGCTCCGGGCGCGCCCTGGTCAAGCATGCCGGGCTGAACCCGTCGGAGCACGCGTCGGCCACGATGAACGGGCAGACGCGGATCTCCCGCCGCGGGCGGCCTGGCCTGCGCTGCGCCGCCTGGCGCGCCGTGTGGGGCGCGCTGCGCTGCAACGCCGTCCTGCAGGCCCGGTACGCGCACCTCACCAGCCGCGAGGGCAGCCGCCTGGCCGCCGGGCAGGCCCGCATCGCATGCGCCGCCGCGGTCCTGCGCTGGCTGCACGCCGTCATCACCGCCGGCCGCGCCTGGGACCCCCGCGTCGCCGCCGGGCAGGCCGCCGGCCCGTCACGGCGGCCGCCGCGTGACCTGACCGCCCGGGCAGCCGCGCCCTGGCCGCCCGGGACAAGAGCCTTCCCCGGAGGGCGGAGACGAGCCCGCACCGTCGTTGAGCACCCAAGCTCGACTCTCACCATGGGCAGTCCCGCCGCACCCCGCACGAACCCGGTTGCGCGATGTCGGGACCCGGGCCGCCCCGCGCGGCACCAGGGAGAACCCGCTTGATGACTACGTAGGGACGCCCGGTGCACGCAGGACCCGCTCGCCGGGAGGGCACAACCTCAGACCGATCCGCCAGCCGGCGGGCGCAAGCCCGCCGGCCAGCCGCCATGCCCGCAGCCCGCCCCGCCCAAAGCCGTCACCATGAGCAACAGCCATCCCAGCGACAACACCGCCACCCGACCAGCAGCAACGCTGCACTCAGCACCACTCGCTTGACAAGGATCCGGTTGCGGTGGTGAGAGCCGGGAACTGGTCAGGAAACAGCTCGCGAGCGGCTGGCACTGGTTGCGGTTCGCTGACGACGGAGATCCGGAAGCCCGCTCCGGTGAAGGCATCGGTCATCGCGTGCAGCGGCCGGTGCCAGAAGCGCATCTGGGCCGTCTGGCCACCAATGGTCCAAGGTACGGTCCAGTTGTGGGTCGCGAAGTAGTCGGTCTTGCGCCCGGTGGGGTACAGCCAGGGGATATAGATGGAAGACGGATGATTGACGGACATAATCAGCCGCCCGCCGGGCGTCAGAACGCGCCGCAACTCGGCCAGCGGCACCGTCCAGTCTTCCAGGTAGTGCAGGACCAAGGACGCGATGACGTCGTCGAATGCGTTGTCTGGGAAGGGCAGCGGGCTCTTCAGGTCGGCCTGCTGCAGGCGCGCGTCGTCGCCTAGCCGCCGCCGCGCCAGCTCCAGCATCCCGGCACTCCTATCTATGCCGGTCACGTTGGCGCCCCGGTCGCGCAACGCCGCGGACAGCGGGCCGGACCCGCAGCCGGCGTCGAGGATCCGGTGACCGGCCACGTCCCCGGCCAGCGCCAGAATCGCGGGTCGCTCGTAGTAGGCGTTTGCCAGGCCGGTCTCGTTTTCGGCCGCGTACGCCTCAGCGAAGCTGTCATAGTCGTTGACTCGGGACGGACCTGTGGGCAGAGCACCATCTTCGGGGACGGTAGCCATGCGGTCCATACTGGCGTACTCCGTTGCCGGCGGCGGCGGGATGACCAGCCAAGCGGGGTGGCCGCGGTTGCGCTAACAGACCCGGCGTGTTCGTACAGCTCATAACCCATAGATCGCAGGTTCAAATCCTGCCCCCGCTACCAACGAAACACAGGTCGGAGGCCTGATCGCCGGAGACGGCGGTCAGGCCTTTTGATCATTCGCCCGTGGTTCGTCCCCGAGATCGGACGTCCCAGACCCGCGTCGTCGGACAAGCGGCGGTCCGGATCGGGACAGACGGGGCCCTCACGCGCTCAGCCACGCCAGAATCCGATCGTTCACCAGCGCCGGCTTCTCGACATGCAGGAAATGACCCGTGCTCCTCTACGACCTCCATCCTCGATCCGGCCGCGAGGTGACGCTCGGCGTCCTCGACGAGGGCAAGATCGATGCAGCCGTCACGGTTGCCGTGCAGGTACAGGGTCGGCTGCGGCCCAGCGCTAGCCAGCGCCGCCTCCTGCGCCGCGTAAGCGCCCTGCGCGCCGGCGTGCGGGAGTCCCGGTTCCCCGGCCCGGTAGTAACCGATCGCCGCCGCGAGGTTGCCCTCGCCGCGAAGGCACCGCTTGACGTTGCGGAGATCTTCGCGCGCGTCATAGCCGGGGCACCAGTCCTGCCACAGCCGGTCGAGGAATGCCATGTCCTCAGCAGCGAGCACGGACTCGGCGAAGGGTGTCTTCAGGAAGAACAAGTAGAAGAACCGCTTCAGCTGATCGTAGTCGGCGAAGATCTTCGTATCGAGCGCTAGCGGGGGCACGCCGAGCGTGACCACGCGCCGCCAGCGATCCGGAGCGAACGCCGCCGCGCCGTACGCCATCTCGGCGCCCCAGTCGCTGCCGATCAGGACAGCCCGGTCGTCGCCGCCCAGAGCGTCGTGCAGTCCGACCGCGTCGGCGACGAGCGCCCCCAGCCCGAAGCATCCGTCCGCTGGAATGCCGGTCGGCGCATACCCGCGCATGAACGGCGCCACGGCGTGAAAACCCGCATCGGCCAACGCTGGCAGCAGATGCCGCCAGGTGTGAGCTGAATCGGGGAAGCCGTGCAGGCACAGCGCCAGCGGCCCGCTGCCCGCCTCCAGAACACCGAACTGCAACGCGTTCGCCGTCACGCTGCGGGCCCGCAATCGGCTGCTCATGCGAAGCATTATCGGTACGTCCCGGACCGATGCGCAATTGCCCGGCAGGACATACGCTGCTCAGCCGGATACGCGCACAAGGCCCCTGTGACCGCTGCTGCTGGCTCGTCCCCTGCGGCAGGATTCTGCCTATGCCGCCACTCCGTGCCCGATCCGCTTGACCTAGGCCAGAACGCCTAACTACGCGGCCTTGGGCAGCAGCACAGCACGCGTCGCTGCTCTTGACTTCTGAATATTAAGGAATGCCAAACAGTGAGGAATGAGTCGGGTGGCGCACCGGCATGATGTCGCGGAGGATGAGAGACCTCGCGCCCCTCGGTCGGCGACTGCGGAGAGCGAGGGCTGGCCGCTGTCTGGGTCTTGGCGGATGATGGAGCGGTCATGGAGATGTCGGATCAGACGCTCGCTGAGTTCGCGGTCCTTGCGGTCGCCGGCGTCGTGGTCTCAGCGGTTGCGGCGATCATGGTGATGGACTACCGGGGCTTGCTGACACGTTACGCACGCAGCTGCTGGCGTTTTTATCAGCACCGGTGGTATCAGCGGCTGTTCTTGTGGACCTCTTCGTCTCGCGCTCACTACGCCGATGAAACCCGGGTTCGGCGCACTTTACGCCTGGTAGCCGTTGCAGGGCTGGCGGTGGGTGTGCTCGTTCTGGCGATCGAATTCGCCGCTCTTTTCACGGGGCATGTGAGCTGAGGGAAGTGCCGGGCGGGAGCAGGGACAGGCGATCCGGCGGCGGACGCGGCACTATCTGCGTTCTTGACCTGTTACGGCGATGATGGCGAACCTCGCCTGAGGCGCTGCTAGAGATCGTCGGGTAGGAGGCGGAACCACTCGTGTGTGGTGAGCGGCCGCATGGCGCGGAAGTCGCGACGGTCGAGTGTGAGTATGGCGTCGGTCCGGTAGTGGGCGGCGAGTTCCACGTTGACCGCGTCGGCAAGATCCAGGTCCATGACGAAGTCGACGATCGTGGTACGGGCCTGGGTCCCGAAGCGGGCCTTGGCCAGGTGGTCGACCTCGGCGAGCACTAGCGGTGAGATGATCACCGTTCCGGCTTCCTGCAAGACGCCCCGGCACGGGTTCATGTAAGGCCCCCGCCTCGCACCCAAGCCCGGCAAGATCACGATCAAGGGCGCTCACTGCGCTCGCGTCCCTCCGGCGAGCCCTAGGCAAGCCGGTCGGGAAAGGCACGGGTGACGGCGGCGGTGCGATTGGAAACCTGCAGCCGGGCGTAGAGGTTCTCCAGGTGGGTGCGAACGGTTCCCTCAGATATGCCCAGTCGGCGCGCGATCTGGGCGTTGGTGCACCCGGCCGCCAGCAAGCGCAGCAGGTCGGTCTGCCGCTGGGTGAGCCGTGGGACGGGGTGACGGCGCCGCTCGGCCTCCAGGTAGGCCTGGTCCAGGTGCGGGGCCAGCAACGTGAGCACCGCCCGATCTCGCTCGGAGAAGTCCGGTTCCCCACGTCCGCGGATCAAGGTCAGCTGTACATACCGGCCAGGCCGGGCGGTGCGCGGCAGCGCCCGGGGCAGGCAGACCATGAGACTGTGCTCCAACCCCAGGGGCCGGTCATGGTCGCTGTACATGGCGGTGGAATGCCACTGGCGGGCCGAGTAGAAGTCGGCGACCTTGATGACGCTGCGCAGGTCACCGGTGCGGGCAGGGTAACTGCACAGCTGGCAGTCCCAGTAATGCTCCCAGTACACCTGATCAAGGGCCTCGTATGCGGTGACGTCGCCGGACGGGATCTGCTGCCTGAACCAGCACATCTGCCGCTCGCTGTCCCATCCGTCGAGCGACAGCGCGTCGCAGCGGATCTGGCCCATCAAGTCGACCAGCAGGGATGGCGGCACCCCTTCGCCGTCCGGCAGATCGGCGCGGTCCTCGCGGACGATGGCCGCCAGGTCGCGCAGGTCCCGGTCGCTGGCCCGCACCGGAGCGGTCATCGGGGCCCCCTCTGATGCTGTATAGGCCTTACGTTACGCCGGGCCGCGACGATCCGTGCATCCGTAGTACGTCGGATAGCGGAGCCCGGGTGGGCCTGTCCAAACTCATTGGCATGCAGCTCAGGCCATTGCCACGCACCATTCAGCTCTGCATCCACTGTCGGGAGAATCCGGGTGGATTCTGGGTCAGCGACAAGGGCGGCGGGACGACGCGCCGTCCGTGGTGCCTCTCCTGCTGCAGAACGCTAGACCGCAGGTGCCGTGACGTGATCCCGTTCGATCGGTCAGTCCCGGCGTCCCGCGGCCTGATCAGCCGGAGTAGACCTCCAGTTCGCCGATCGAGGTGAAGTAGGACTGGCCGCCTGGCGCGCCGATGATCCGGATCCCGTCACCGGTGACCGGCGCGAACGTCAGGGTGTAGGTGTGGTTCGGCCCGGCCGTCTTGTCGCAGGGATAATCCGGGCTGATCTCCAGACCGGTGACGTCGGTCCAGGCGAAATCGCGGCGTACCTGGACGCGCAGCCCGCCGTCGAAGCGGCTGAACCAGCCCCCGTCACTGAACATGTTCCCGGTGGTGTACACGACCCGGCCTAGCACGTAGCTGCGCGGCCAGGTATAGCCCCACCAGTCGAGGTCCTTGTTCTGGCCGTCCCAGCTGTCCTCGCTCTGCGCCCGGATCCCGTCGTTGTAGTAACGCCAGCGGCCGTAGTGCGCGCTCTTCTCCAGCGGAGCCACGCCATCGGCAGTCGCCAGGTTCCGCTCGGCCGGCTTGCGCCGGGCCGGGCTCGCGCTGGCCGGGCTGACCTGCAGGCGGCGCAGGCAGAACCCGTAGTCATTCGTCCCGGCGTCGTTGTCGACCCACCAGTTGGACTGAACCCACATGGTCAGTCCGTCCGAGCTGATGAACTTCGACGGGATCGTGGTGCCGTACCCGCCGTTCTTCGGTCCAGGGTCGGCCCGGCCGCCCGAGGGCAGCCCGAACCACGGGTAGCAGCCGGCGTCGTGGTGCAGGAACAGCCGCCACGGCCCCCAGGGCATCGGCGCCTCGTAGAACTCGAACGTGTACTCGCTCCAGCTGGTGTAGAGGTAGCGGCGCAGCGGCGCGTTGTAGACCACGCCGCCCTGGCTTATCACGGACAGGTTGTCGGGGCCGCCGACGCCGCCCGGCCGCAGGTCCGGGTACAAGCGGCGGGTGTCCTCCAGCACCGGGACTTTGCCGGCGATATCCGGCGTCCATGCCGGAAGGCCGCCGGCCAGCCCGGCGAAGAACTCCCAGGCACCGCGGTCCTGGACCGACGCTCGCGGCACACGGCCCAGGTACAGCCGGTCGGGGTCGGCCACCACGCAGGTGTAGGACTGGCGCCAGTTCCAGTCCAGCCCGTAGGCGTATACGTAGGCCCCGTCGGAGGGGCCGAGGGCGCGGGCAGCGAGTCCGTAGTCCTGGCCGAAGTCGAGGAAGAACAGCGTGGTGAACCGCGAGTCGGGGAACATCGGCGAGCTAGTTGGCGTCCAGGTCGAGCCGTGGTCGTCGCTGCGGCTGATGCTGGCCACCGGCGATTCGTCGAAGGCGTAGGTGCCGTACCTCAGGTCCTGCATGGCCAGGTACAGCACGCCGTCCACGCAGGTCATGCCGGTCGGCTTGCGGTTGTAGCGCGACGCGTTGCCCCATATGGGCCCCAGCTGCGCCCCCGCGGCCAGCCGCTCTCCGGTGATTCCGGTGGCTGGCGTCCCGTCGATGCGGCTGACCACGGTGTCAGCCTCGGCGGCGGACAAGTCAAAGCCGGTCCCGTCGCCGTTGGCGGCGTAGATGGCACCGTCGTCGGCCCAGCAGTTCGGCCACAGGTCGCCATTGCTGCTGGTCTGCAGCGAGCCGTGGTACTCCACGAAGGCAGTAGCGAAGAACGTGCTGGGCTCAGGAAGAGGTCCGGTCACGGGTCGGGCCGCCAGGCCGGGAGCAGCGGCCGTGGTGTCTGCCCCTGAGACGCTCAGGGCGGCGGCCGCACCGCCGGCCACGGCGGTGCGGGCCATGAAGCGACGCCGGGATAGGCCACGCGGCGGGTCATTCGCACTGGTCACAAGCCTGCTCCTTCGCCGCACGTCCTGCGAGACAGGAGCGCAACGCCTGGCGGCGAACGCGATTCAAGGCGAGAAATCGTTTTCTCATGTTGAGTGATGATCACGCTAAACACAAAGAAACGGTGCGTCAAGGCCGCTCACGCCCTACGGCGTGGTGTGACGTCTGTTGACGGTTCGGCCGCGGGATCGAACCCGCAGGGGCTGGATCGGAGTGGCCGAGAATGACAGCTCGCCTTGCCGATGGGACTGACGGGAGTATGTCGGCCTGCATGCACGAGGCCGGCACTATCAAGGTGATCTGTCACGGCAAATTCGAGGGAATCACCTACTCCGCGAGCGGCCGCCTGAAGGCATCTGTCGTGAAGTACCCCCCCTAGGCGGTCTTCGCCGCTCGCGACGATCAGGACTGGATAAACGCCAGCAGGTCGTTGTTGAGCGTGTCGGCGTGGGTGGTCAGCATCCCGTGCGGGAAGCCTGGGTAGGTCTTCAGGGTGCCGTTCTGCACCAGTTCGACGGCCCTGGGTCCCGAGCTGTCGTGGGGGACGACCTGGTCGCCGTCACCGTTCATGGCCAGGACTGGCACCGTGACCTTCTTCAGATCCTCGGTGTAGTCCTCGCGGATGAACTCGGAGACACAGTCGTACTGACCCTTTGCGCCGCCCATCATGCCCTGGCGCCACCAGTTCGCGATTACCGGTTCCGACGCCGTCACGCCCGGCTGGTCGAAGTTGTAAAACGGCCCGGAAGCTACGGCTCGGTAGAACTCCGAGCGGTTCGCCGATAGCGCTGCCTGGAAGCCCTCGAAGGCGGCCTGGGGCACGCCGGCCGGATCGGCGTCGGTCTGCAGGACCGACGGGGTCACTGCGCTGACCAGCACCACCTTCGCCACGCGAGCCTCGCCGTGGCGGCCGAGGTAGCGCGCCACCTCTCCGCCACCGGCGGAGTGCCCGATGTGGATGGCGTCGTGCAGGTCAAGGTGCTGCGTCAGGTCGGCCAGGTCGTCGGCGTAGTGGTCCATGTCGTTGCCCTCGCTGACCTGTGCGGAGCGGCCGTGCCCGCGCCGGTCATGGGCGATCACCCGATAGCCGTGGTGCAGGAAGAAAAGCATCTGGGCGTCCCAGTCGTCGGACGACAGGGGCCAGCCGTGACTGAAAACAATCGGCTGACCGGCGCCCCAGTCTTTGAAGAAGATCTGAGTTCCGTCTCTGGTGGTGAACTCGGCCATGGGCTGCCTCGCTGTTCCAGCTAGATGTAACTCCTGGAGTCAGACTCTAGCAGCTGGAGTTATGACCTGACAGTCCAAGGTCGGCTCAACTGAGTAGCATGTCGCCATGGACAGGCCCGCCGATCGACCACTTCGCGAGGAGTATCCCGACCAGACCCGCGCCGCGGTGATTGCCGCAGCGCGCCGAATGTTCGCCGAGAACGGCTTCTTTCAGACGAAGGTCGAGCAGATCGCCAAGCTGAGCCGGGTGTCTCCAGCGACGGTGTACGCGCAGTGCGGCGGCAAGCAAGGCTTGTTGCGATCGCTTATGGACAGTTGGACGCAGGCTCCGGTGGTCGTCGAGTCCTATCAGGAGTCACTCGCTGCCGCCGACGCCGACCTGGTGATGCGGACCCTGAGCGCTGCCTACCTACAGATCACCAAGCAGTGGGGCGACGTCATCCGGGTGGTGATCGACGTCGCGCCGCACGACGACGAGTCCGGCGCGGTGCTGGCCACCGCGCAACGGCGGCACAACCGCAATCTCGCGGAGATCTGCCGCCACCTTGAGGACATCGGCGCCTTGCGTGACGACGTCGATGCCCGGCTGGCCAGCCGGATCATCACCTACTACTACGGCATCGACGGCCTGCTCCGAACCCGCGAAGTGTTCGGCTGGTCACTGGAGCGTTCGAACGAGTGGCTGCTGGCCCAAGCCTCAGCCGCAGTCCTGCGGTCACCGGCCGAGCCTCTGAACCAGAATTGACATCATTCGCTTCCGAGACGGCGAGCTACCGTCGGCAGCAGCGAGCCACGGCGCGCTGAGGCGGCCTCCCTCCCGCCCGCCGGCCGCGGCCAGGACGTAGGCAACCCAGCGCCCGTCCGGCGAGATCACCGGCTGCCTCGGCGCGGAACTATCCACCAGCAGCTCCGCGGTCAGCGTTGGTATCTCTTCGCCCATGCACCGCTCGTCCCGCCCGGTTACGGCAGGTCGTAACGGTAGATCGTTGGCTCTTCGGTAGAGGATCCGGTATTCGTCACCCCGGCGGCAAGCCAATAAGACGATGCTCCGGGTATCCAGACGACGGGGCCGAATCCGCCACCGGAATTCTCGGGCGAGACGTTGACGGGGCCGATCCAGCTATGGCCGGTCCAGCGCGCGAACGGACCGAACCAGTCGCCGCCGTGCCCGTCCGGGACGATGTTGAAGCTGTTGGCGGGGACGCTGCCCGGCGCGGTCATGACGTGCCAGTGGTGCCCGTCCCAGTGCATCGCGGACGTCGCGGTGGCGGTGGCCCAGCCGATCCACACGTTGGACGGCGAGGAGACCGTCACCCCCGGGTTGTCGGCGACCACCGGATGCGGCATGGCGACAGACCGCCAGCGGGTGCCATTCCAGCGGTACGCGGTCGCCTTCTGGCGGGAGCCCCCGAACGTCAGCCCGGCTACCCAGACATTGGTCGCCGCTGACGCGGACAGGGCCTCGGGCAGCAGCCTGAGGTTGTACCCGTGCCAGCCGCGGCCATTCCAGTGAAAGACGTCAGCCGCGGAGGTGCCAGACGACCCGATGGCCCACACGCTGGCCGGGCCGAGCACGACGGGGTCCTGCAGGTCCGTCAGGGCGGGAATCGGCACCCTGTGCCAGCGCGAGCCGTCGTACCGGTACGCGGTGGTGGGATTAGTCCTGCTCGTGCTGGTCCCGAGGACCCAGACGTTCCTCGCCGATGACGCCGCCACCCAGTCGCTGCTAAACCGCGCGCCCGAGATCGTGATGGCCTTCCAGCCGCTGCCGTCGAAGTGCCGGATGAGTGGCCGGTAGACGGTCCTGCTCCCGCTGAGGAGCTCGCCCACCGCCCAGCTGTTGTTCTTGCTGATGGCCGCGATACTCGAGAACAGCCCGGCTGTCCGCGACTGGAAGGCGAGATTCCAGTCCCCGGCGACGCCCGCGCTCGCCGCCCCTGGCATGGCCACGCAGCACGCTCCGGCTAGCGCGGCAACTGCGACCACCATCCGCTGCTTCATTCCGCCTCACCGCCCGAGCCGCGCTCCGAGTCGGTTAGGAGTCGGACAGGGGAAAGCGCCTACCGCTCCGGGCGTCCCTGACATCATCCCCGAGGAACACAGGCGCCGTCCATGACCCAGGTCGTGACGTCCGGGAGATTGCCCACTGATAACTTGACGATCATGATCAGCGTCGGCCGGCTGGAGCCCACCGACCGGGCCGTATGGGAAGAGCTGTTCCGGGGCTATATCGCCTTCTACGAGCGGACCGAGCCGCCGGAGATGTACGAGCGGGCGTGGCGCGAGTTCGAGAAGGACACGACCATCCATGCGCTCGGCGCGCGAGTCGACGGGCAGCTCATCGGCATCACGCATTTCCTGATCCACGCCAGCACGTCGGGCCCGGATGTCTGTTACCTCCAGGACCTGTTCACCGCGCCGGGAGCGCGCGGCCAGGGCGCGGGACGGGCGCTGATCGCCGCCGTGCTCGACTGGGCCCGCGCTCGTGGCTGCGTCCGGGTGTACTGGAACACCCAGGCCTCGAACGCGACGGCGCGGCGCCTGTACGACCAGGTGGCCGAGAATAAGGGCTTCATCCGCTACCAGGTGGACTGCTAGACCCCGGCCGACCCGGAAACCTGGGCAAACATGCAGGTCAGCGGGCATTTCGACAGCCGGACTCGCTCTGATGAGCAGGTAAGCTCGCCCGGATGACCAGGAGCGGCAGACCAAGGCCAGACCAGCAACGGCACCGCAAACCCGGCGGCGGCCGCGCGGCCGGGGAGGCTGGCCGTCGCCATTGGCCTGACCGCGGCGGCCTGCGCCGGGATTGCCCTGGCCGTGGTCAGCGCGGTGGCACCGGGGACTGGCCCGGCGAGGCGGACCGGAGCTGCAGCGGGGACCGGAGCTGCGGAGCGGACCGGAGCGGCGCGGCAGACGGGAACGGCCGGCACGCGTCCTGCCGCCAGCGTCCAGCCCGCCACCCCCGCCGCGCATGCGTTCCCGGCTGGCTTCTGGTCGGGCAGCGACAGCACCGGCATGCCCGTGCACGGCCATGCCCCGGCCCGGCTGCCGGGCATCGGCGGGATAGACGGCGGGTACATCGGGATGGCCGGGAACTGGGCCACCTGGCAGGGCTGCGGGACGAAGGAGATCTGGTCGCACGAGGACAGCGCGGCCGCCAACACCAGCCTGACCCGCTACCGCAAGGGCATCGGGACCGGGGTCTACTGGTTCATGGGTGGTCCCGGAGTGGATCCGGATTACAACGGGACGACCAGGCAGGCCTACGCGTGGGGCGCGGCCCAGGCGGCCCAGACCCTGCGGGAGATCGGGCGCAAGACGACCCGCGTGACCTACCCCGTGGTGTTCATGGACATCGAGCTGCCGGGACACGCGCCCAGCTTCACCCCCGCTGACGACAACGGCTGGACCGACGTCTATACCTCGCCCTGCAGCGGGCGGATCAGCGCCCATCACATCCCGCACCGGATCGACCGCGCGGAACTTGACGGCTTCGCGGCTTACCTGGCCGGGCACTCGGCGGACAAGGCCGGGGTGTACTCCTCGCCCGCCATCTGGTCCCAGATCTTCGGCCACGGCAGCGCGGCGCTGATCCCGCATACCTACGAGTGGACCTACCACGACGCCACCAGCAGCCTGGCCCGCCAGCCCGCCGGCTGGTGCCTGAGCGGTACCAGGACCTGCGCGCGATTCTTCGGCGGTGTCACCGCCAGGTCGCGGTATGCCGTGATGTGGCAGTGGTCGGGCGGCGGCGGCACCTGGAACGGCATCGGGGACTTCGACCAGATCGACGGCAGCCGCACTCCCTAAGCCGCCGCGGCGCTCAGCCCTTGATGAGGCCGTGGCGCCCGATGTAGCGGGCTCACCCGGTCAGTCGGCTGGGGAGGCCTTCCCGGCCTGAAGGTAATCCCGGATGCCCTTCGGCAGCCAGAGCTCGGTGAATGGAGCGTCGCTGGGCGAGACTGTCCCGTCGATATTGAGCGGGGCCAGATGCTGAAGGCTCGCGGTGTAGGCCTTCTCCGGGTCGTGATCCTTCAGCGCGGCCAGGATCTGGCCGTGCTCGGCGGCCTGCTTCTTGACAATAGCCTGCAGGTTGGTCCGGAAGATGGTGCCGATATACGGAGTCGAGAGGTCGAGCATGTTGAGGACCGCCTGGGCCAAGTATGAATTCCCGCTTGCTCCGGCGATCAGGGCGTGGAAGCGCCTATTCAGCCGCGTTATCTCGGCGACGCTCTGCACGTTATGCATTTCCTCGACGGTGGCCTCGAGCTGATCGATGTCCTCATCAGTGATCCGCTGGGCGGCCCACGCGTTGCACATCGGCTCGATGAGGGCACGCACCTGGTACATGTGGGACAGGTCGACGCCCACGGGTTCCACGACAATCGCCCCGCGATGCGGCTGGATCTCCACCAGGCCGATTGTCGCGAGCTGCCGGAACGCCTCGCGGACGGGAGATGTTGATACCCGCAGCCGGGCGCCGAGCTCGGCCTGCCGCAGCCGGGTCCCGGGGGCCAGCTTCCCGCTGAGTATCTCCTCGCGGAGGCGGTCGAAGACAAACGAGCGCGCCGTGAGGCGGTCCGCGTCCGCATAAGACTCGGGCATTTGATCTGATGGCCGCCGGAGTGCAGATCCTGAATCTGGCCCGTCGCCGTTATATTCAATGGTCATCGTGCGGGCTCACCCTCCGGAGGTAAGCTGGGGATGTCTGCCCTGGCCTGCTAGACATATAACTCCTGCCGTCCGCCTAATATCTACCACAAACAGCCGCGAGCAAGACGGCCCGATCGCATGCTGGCCGCGCATGACCGGTATCGGGCCAGCCGAAGAATGGCGTGCCCGCGCCCTGAGAGCCCGCGAAACCGGGCGGCGCGGGGGGCGGAAGGCGCATGGCTGCGCGGCGCGGGTGTGTGGCCGGTCGCGGTCCGGCAGTCGGGCCCGGCAACCGGCCAGCGCCGCGCCTCGACGCGGCGACCAGGATCCGCGAGCCGCCAGTCGGACGGCAGCGCCATGCGCCGCACCAGGCCGGTCCGCACACGGCGGCCGGGGTAGCGGGTGAGCCAGCGAGCCACGACAGAACTGTCTCATCTGCATCTCTATGGGACCCTTGACTTGTACACGATGGATAATACATTATCGACCATACGCCCGGCGCGCTAGATCGCAGGGCCCTGACGAGCAAGAACTCCTGACGAGCAAGAACTCCCGACGAGCAAGAACGAGGCGCCGCTAAACCAGCGCGGCTCCTGAGTGCGGCCCCTGTCACGGATGGAGCCAAGAGCGTGCGCGGTCTGGTGTCCGAAGCAACCCTCAAGCTGGGCGCATGGTGCGGCATTCCCAGCAGCTACACCGTCGAGCTCATGTGCGCCGCCGGATACGACTGGATCTGCATCGACACCCAGCACGGGATGATCGACTACCCCAGCGTCCGCGGGATGCTGCAGGCCAGTTCCATCCGCGGGCTACCGGCGCTCGTCCGGGTGCCGTCGGCGGGGGACTCGGCGGCGATCATGCGGGCCCTCGACGCGGGCGCCGCCGGGGTGCTGGTGCCGATGGTCAGCACCGCGCAGGAGGCCAGGGCCGCGGTGTCGGCCTGCCGATATCCGCCCGCCGGCACCCGGAGCTGGGGCCCGGCCAGGGCTCTCCCCAGCGGCCCGGGTTTCTCGCCTGAGGCCGCCAACCAGCACGTGATCTGCGCGGTCCAGATCGAGACGCTCGAGGCCCTGGAAAATCTCGGCGACATCCTCAGCGTGGACGGGGTCGACGTGGCCTTTGTCGGACCCGCCGACCTGGCCCTGGCCATGGGGCTGCGGCCCGCCGCCGCGCCGCAGCACGGCGAGCACGCCGCGGCCATCGAGATGGTCGCCCGGCGGGCGCGTCAGGCGGGCGTGCGGGCCGGGGTCTACGGAGGCTCGCCGGAGATCTCCGCGCAGTACGTCCGGCTCGGCTACGACTTCGTCGCCGCGGCCAATGACGCCCAGCTACTCAGCCAGTGGGCCCGGCACACCGTGGATACGGTCCGGGCCGCCGCCGCGAACCCAGATCCGCTGCTGGCCTAGCGCCCCCGCTCGGTGCCCGCCGTTCCGCGGCGACGGGCCACCATTGCCGCCCACCCTTCCCTTCTCTGCCCGGCCAGCGCGGGCGTCCAAGTTTCGCTGGCCCGCCCTCGCCCCACCGTGATCGGAGTCCCCTGGTGAATATTGACGTTCACAATCACATTATCCCGTCGGAGGTGCTGGACCTTGTCCAGCGTAATCCGGTGTACGGAGTAACGATTTCCGATAATCGGTGGCGGTCGGCCAACATCCGCGCATTCCCGCTGATCGATGCCTGGCATGATCCTGACGCCAAGCTCCGGGAAATGGACAGCAAGGAACTCGATGCGGCCGTGCTGTCGGCGGCGCCCAAGCCGCTGTATTACTACGAGCTGCCGCTGCGCGACCAGCAGCTCATGGCCCAGACCTTCAACCGCTCGGCGGCCGCGTTCTGCGCCGGGCACCCGGACCGGCTGCGCTGGATGGCGCATGTGCCGCTGACGTTTCCCGAGGCGGCGGTGGAGGTCCTGGCCGAGGCGCGGGAGCTGGGTGCCTGCGGCGTCGAGCTGGGCACCTCGGCGGCCGGCCACCGGCTCGACGAGCCGGCGTTCGAGGCGTTGTGGGACGGCCTGGAGTCGCTCGGCCTGCCGGTTTTCCTGCACCCGGCCTACGAGTCGGAGGCCGTCGAGAACAACAAGTACGCGCTCGGCCCGGTCATCGGCCTGCTGAACGAGGTGACCAACACCATTCAGCGCCTGATCTGCAGCCGCGTTCTCGACCGGCATCCCGGCCTGCGGATCGTGGCCGCGCTGGGGGGCGGCTACTTCCCCTACAGCGTTGGCCGGCTCCGGCAGTACACCACCTGGCTGCGTCCCGAGCTTGAGAGCGCGCCGGCCGACCCGTGGTCCTACGTGGGGCAGCTGAAGTTCGACACCCACGTGCACGACCCGGTCGCGCTGCGCTTCCTGGTCGAGAAAGCGGGCTCCGGCAATGTGCTCATCGGCACCGACTGCTCATTTCTCAGCTGCACGCCGTCGCCCATGGGCGAGCTCAGGGAGGCGCTGGGCAATGACACGGCGGCCATCAAGGCAATCGCCGAGGCGAATGCCTACGAGATGTTCTGGAACCAGCCGCACTAATACCGATAACTGAGATGGATGACGAGGATGTGTCTACTTCTCTGCCAAGGTAGGTGGCCGCGATGTCTGGCCTAGGGCAGGCAATCGGCTACGGCATCGTCACCTCGGCCATACTCGGCCTCTCGGCGATTGCCATGTCCTTGCAGTTCGGCGTGACCAAGCACGCGAACCTGGCCCACGGCGAGTTCCTGACCGTCGCCGCGTACACCCTGGTGCTGGTGCAGTCCCGGACCGGCAGCCTGGCCCTGGCGGTGGTGTGCGCAGTGGTGGCCGGCGCCGTCGCGGCCTGGCTGCTCAACCGCATCGTCCTGGTGCCGTTCCGCAAGGTCTCCAGCCGCCTGGCGGTCATGCTGATCGTGACCTTCTGCGCGGGCCAGATCGTCCAGGGCGCGCTCGCGCTCGGATTCGGCCTGAACTACGTCAACGTCACCGTGTCGACCCAGGTCGCGCACCATGTCGGCCCGTTCCTGTGGACGTCGCTGGACGAGATCATCATCGCCGCCGCGGTCGTGATCTTCGCCGGCGTCTTCGCCGTGCTGTACCTCACGCCCTTCGGCCGCTCCCAGCGGGCCGTCGCCGACGACATCGCCCTGGCCCGGGTCAAGGGCATCAGGGCGGACCGGGTGCTGTGGCAGACCTGGCTGCTGGTCGGCGCCCTGGCCGGGGTGGCGGGGGTCGCGCTGGCAGTGACGTCGGGCACGTTCAACAACCAGCTCGGCTTCAACTACCTGCTCGTCACCTTCGCCGCGGTCATCGTGGGCGGCCTCGGGAAGGTCCACGGCGCGCTGATCGGCGCGATCATCATCGGCCTGGTCACCGAGATATCCGGCTACTACCTCAGCAGCGGCTACAAGCAGGTCTTCGCGCTGCTGCTGCTGGCACTGGCCCTGATCCTGCGGCCGAGCGGCATCTTCGCCACCGAGGCCGCCGAGACAAGGGCGTGAGAGCATGATCCAGTTCGGCCTGACCAGCCTGATCTTCCTGGCCTTCCAGGCCATCCTGGTCCTCGGCCTGAACGTCCAGTTCGGCCTGACCGGGATCCTCAACCTGGCCTACATCGTGTTCTACGCCGCCGGCGCCTACACCGCGGGCGTCCTGACCGGCCCGCCCCCGACGCCGCCGGGGCTGACCTACATCGGCGGCTGGAACCTTCCGTTCTATGTCGGCATCCTGGGCGCGATGGTGGTGGCCGGGCTGCTGTCGGCGCTAGTCGGGGCGGTCGCCCTGGGCCGCCGGCTGCGCGGCAGCTACCTGGCCATCACCACGCTGGTGGTGGCGGTGGTCGCTCTCCAGGTGGTCTCCCAGGCGCAGGGGCTGTTCGACGGGAGCCTCGGCCTGCTCAACGTGCCGCTGCCGTTCGGCCGCGGGCTGAGCAGCGACGCATACGCCTACCTCTACACGGGGTTCATGATCGTCGTGGTGGCCATCTGCTTCGCCGTGTCGGCGCGGCTGCGGCGGGCGCCGTTCGGGCGGATCCTGCGGGTCATCCGCGAGGACGAGGTCGCCGCGAGCGTCTTCGGCTACAACATCTTCAAGTACAAGCTCATCGCGTTCACCTTCGGCGGGGTGCTGGCCGGCCTGGCCCGCTGCCTGACCATCTTCTACGTGGGGTCCTTCAGCCCGGCGGGCTGGGGCGTGGGCGAGACGCTGTTCACCCTGACCTGCGTGTTCGTCGGCGGGGCCGGCAGCACGCTCGGCGTCGTGATCGGCGCCAGCGTCATCTCGCTGGTGTTCGTCCAGCTCACCACGCTGCTGCCGACGCTGCAGAGCGACCCCTCGCTGATCCTGGTCGCGCGCGGCATGCTCATCCCGCTGCTGCTGATCCTGGTCCTGCGGTTCCGGCCGACCGGGCTCCTGCCCGAGCGGCTGCCCCGGCTGGCCTACCGCCCGGGGGCGGCGGCCGAGGCCGTCCCGGAGGAGCCCGGCGAGGACAGCTCCCCGCCCGGCGGCCAGCCTCAGGTGAGCGGAGGCCAGCGATGAGCACTACGTCCGTGCCGAGCGGTCCGGCCTGCCTGGGGACGCCCGCCGAGCCGGTCCTCCAGGTGACCGACATCCGCAAGTACTACGGCGCCGTCCATGCCGTCGACGGCTGCAGCATGGCCGTGCCGTCGGGCGCGATCGTCGGGCTCATTGGCCCGAACGGTAGCGGGAAGAGCACCTTCATCGAGGTGCTGTCCGGCCTGGTGCCCTGCGACAGCGGGCGCATCCTGCTGCACGGAACCGACATCACCCGGATGGCCCCGTACCAGCGGGCCCGGCTCGGCCTGCGGCGTACCTTCCAGGCCTCCCGGCTGTGGATGCACCTCAGCGTGGCCGAGAACCTGCTGGCCTCGACCCCGCCGCGGGGCCGGGACAGCTTCTGGCGGACCTACCTGCGCCCCCGTGCGGTAGGCCGGGCCGAGGCCGACAGCTCCGTCGTCGCGGCCGAGGTACTCGAGCGGTTCGGCCTGATCCAGATGCGCGATCAGCCGGCCGCGGTGCTGAGCGGCGGCCAGGGCCGGCTCCTGGAGTTCGCCCGGATCCTCGTCAGCGGCGCCACCGTAGCGCTGCTCGACGAGCCGCTGGCGGGCGTCAACCCGGTCATGGCCGAGTCGGTGATCTCCGGGATCAGGGACCTGCAGCGCAGCGGGATCTCGGTGCTGCTCGTCGAGCACAATCTCGGCGCGGTCGAGGAGCTGTGCGACCCCATCTACGGCATGAGCGAGGGCCGCATCGCGGTCAGCGGGTCCATGCGGGAAATCACGGCATCGACCTTCTTCGCCGATGCCTACATCGGAGCCTCGCGCTCAGCTGGGACTGACGGGTCATGAATCCAGAGCTGATTCAGCCAGAGCCGGCCAACGAGCCGGTCCTCGAGGTGACCGGCCTCACGGTGGGCTACGGACGCTCCATCATCGTGCGCGACGCCTCGCTGACCGTCCGGCGCGGCGAGATCGCCGTCATCGTCGGCCCCAACGGCAGCGGGAAGTCGACGCTGCTCAAGGGCGTGATCGGCACTCTGCGCCCGGCGTCGGGGACGGTCCGGCTGCTGGCCGGCTGTCCGCAGGACGTGACGGGAAAGCCGCCCGAGCGGATTGTCGGCCTCGGCGTGGCCTACGTCCCGCAGCTGGCCAACATCTTCCCGTCCCTGTCGGTGGCCGAGAATCTCCTGGCCGGGCTGCGCAAGCGCCAGGCCGTGCGCAGCGGGCGCCTGGACCTGGTCTACTCACTGTTCCCCGACCTGCGGCCGGCCGCGCGCCGCCCGGCCCGGACGCTCAGCGGCGGCCAGCGGATGATGCTGGCGCTGGGCCGGGCGCTGATGACCGATCCGAGCGTCGTGATCGTGGACGAGCCGTGCGCCGGGCTGTCGCCGCGCTACCGGGACGTCGTCTGGGATCAGCTCATCGCGCTGCGCCGGGCCGGCGTCGGGCTGCTCGTGGTCGAGCAGAACACGCGCGCGGCGCTCGAGGCGGGCGACTACGGCTACGTCCTGGTCGCCGGCCGGATTCGCCGCGAGGCCCCGGCCGACCAGCTGCTGTCGGACAGCGACCTCATCGAGCTCTACATCGGGAAGTCCAGGCAGTCCGGCTAGGCCGCCACCTAGTCCTAGCCCCCGCCGCACAGTTATGGAGGATTTGAGATGCCATGCCGATCAGATACGTGCCGGTCAGATAGACGCCCATCAGATAAGCGACGCAGATATTCACGATTCCTGGCCGGCGGCGTGGTCGTCGTCGCGAGCACCCTGGCCTGCGCCGCGTGCGGGTCCTCCGGCAGCGGAGGCTCGGCGGGAGCGGCCAGCAGCGGCTCGGTGCCCGTGGGCTGCGAGACCGACCTCACCGGGACCTACGCCACGTTCGGCGCTCAGGCCCTGCAGGGCTGCCAGGCCGGGACCTATGCCGTCAACCACGCCGGCGGGGTCGACGGCGGCCAGATGATCAAGCTCATCCCGGCCGACGACGCCTCGGACCCGGTGGACGCCGTCGCGCCCGCCGAGAAGCTCGTCAATGTCAGCCACATCGTGGCCCAGGACGGTGAGGCCGGCACGAACGCCCAGGCGATCGCGACCATCTTCACCCGGGCGCACCTGCCCTTCATGATGGGCGGCGGCGACGTCTTCTACGACAAGAACACCAACCCCTACATCTGGCGCATCTCGCCGTCCGACTCCCAGCTGGGCGTGGCCATGGCGCTGTGGGCTCATCACCGCGGATACACCAAGGCCGCCGTGCTGTTCCGGACCGGCGATGTCGCGCAGAGCATCATCCCCGTGGTCACCAAGGCGTTCCGCAAGCTCGGCGGCACCATTGTCTCGTCGCAGATCATCCAGGCCGACTTGTCCAGCTACAGCTCGGAGATCAGCAAGCTGCTGAGCAGCCATCCGCAGGTCATCTTCTCCGAGATGGACCCGCCGACCGAGACCGTGGTCTTCAAGGACCTGGCCGCCGCCGGCTCCAACAACCTGCCCACGATCGGAACCGACGACATGGTCGGCTCGGCCATGCTGAAGGGCATCGGCATCCCCGCGGCCCGGAAGCTGATGACCAACGTCGAGGCGGGCACGTTCAAGAGCCCGGCGCTCCCGTTCTACCTCAAGGCGGTCCAGGCGTCCTCGCACCAGGCCCCCCAGGCCGGATCGCAGAACACCTACGACGGCATGCTCATCTGGGCGCTCGCCGCGGACATGGCCAAGAGCACGGACGGGGCCACGGTCAACGCGGACATCCCCAAGGTCACCGCGCCCGGCGGGGTCCCGGTTTACAGCTACGCCCAGGGGCTGAAGGAGCTCAAGGCGGGCAAGCGCATCACCTACATCGGGGCCAGCGGGCCGTTTGACTTCAACAGCTACCACAACATCTTCGGCCCGTTCGACGCCGTGGTCGCGACCCCGGCAGGCGGCTACAAGACCATCTACACGCTGACGCCCCAGGCCCTCAAGGCGATCAGCTAACCGGCCATCAGCTAGACGGCTACCAGCTAACCGACTGTGAGCTGGCCGCATATGCCCGGCCGGGCGGGGCACCTGAGCGCCCCGCCCGGCCGCCCACCGAGCGGCGCAACTAGTGACTGGCCTACGACGACGCGACAGGAGCACGCATGAGCTTCGTCAGGACCACCCGCGAGGAAGCCTTCGAGCCCACCGGCTTCCCTGGCTATGACATCCAGATGCTCGCCTACCCCGAATCCGCGACCTTCATTAACAGCCGCGTGGCGGCGGGGGGCCACGCCGCCGACCGGCACGTTCACGAGGCCGATCAGATCTACTACATCGTCCAGGGCGAGATGCAGGTCGAGCTCGGCCCGCGCCGCCACACCGCCGGCACCGGCAGCCTGGTCTACATCCCGGCCGGCCTCCCGCACCGCAACTGGAACGACGGCCTGGGGACCGAGCATCACTTCGAGATCATCGTGCCGTCGGCGCGGCCCGGCCGGCCCCTGCTGGCCCTGGTGGACAGCTCGGTGCGTCCCGAAGGCCAGCGAGACGGCTATGTCACGCCGCCGCCGTCCGCCACCCCTGGCAGCGTGACCCTCCAGCCGCTCACCCACGACTCGCCGACGCCGAAAGCAGCGGTGAGCATCTGCGACGAGCCACCCCAGAGCCCGGCCAGCGGCACGCACACGCACGACTTTGACCAGTTCTACTACGTGCTGCGCGGCGCGCTGGCGGTCGAGGTCGGCGGCTTCGCCTACGAGGCCCCGGAGCTCGCGCTCGTCATCCTGCCCGCCGGCATCCCCCATAACAGCCAGGTACTCGGCCAGGCCGGCGCGAGCTACCTGGTCGTCAACGTTCCGTTGCCGCGGCCCCCAGCCTGAGCGGCGCGGCCGCGTCTCTACCCGCGGATGGAGACTCGTTTCTAGCCGTGGCCTGATGTGCTGGCCCCGGCCGGGCCCGGACCATCGTGGGTATGAGCGAGCCAGATGTAGTGACCGTCCGGGGCCTCCGGAAAAGCTATCGCGGCCGGACCGTGGTCGACGATGTTGACCTGGACGTGCGGCCGGCCGAGATCGTCGGCCTGATCGGCGCCAACGGCGCCGGCAAGACGACGACCGTCGAGTGCGTGCAGGGATTGCGCCGCCCCGATGCCGGGCGGCTCCGCGTGCTCGGAGTCGATCCAGTCACGCAGCCCGAGCGGGTGCGGGCCATGATCGGCAGTCAGCTGCAAAGCTCGGGGCTGCCCGACCGGCTGCGGGTCGGCGAGGCGGTGCGCCTGTTCGGCGGCCGCGACGACGATGACCGGCTGGAGCAGTTCGGCCTGGCGGGCCGGCGCCGGTCGGCGTTCGCCTCGCTGAGCGGAGGCGAGCGGCAGCGGCTGTTCCTGGTGCTGGCCCTGGTCGGCGCGCCGCGGCTGGTCATCCTGGACGAGCTGACTCAGGGCCTGGACCCGGCCGCCCGCCGCACCGTGTGGGCCGCGATCGATCAGCTGCGCGCCGACGGCACCTCGGTGCTGCTGGTCACCCATGAGCTGGACGAGGCCGAGCGGCTGTGCGACCGGGTGGTGGCCATGCGGGCGGGCCGGGTGCTGGACTCGGGCAGCCCGGGCGAGCTGGCCAGCCGTTATGGCCGGGCCGTGACGATCACCTTCACCCCGTCCGCCGGAGCCGCCGATCTCACGCCCGCCGCCCTGCGAGACCTGCCCGGCGTCACCGGCGTGGGCCGGCAGGGCGGCCGGCTCATCGTTACCGGCGCCCCCGCCGCGATCGCCCATGTCGGTGCGGCGCTGGCCGCGTCCGGCCACGTCTGCGCTGACCTGTCCGTACGGATGCCGACCCTGGAGGATGCGCTGCTCGGCCTGCTGGACCGGGACCAGGAGATGGAGCAGGACGAAGTTTTCGCTCTGGAAGGAGCCCTCCGATGAGCACCGCAGCGGGCCGCCTGGTCCGGACCGAGCTGACCTTGATGACCCGCGAACCGCTGACCGTGATCTTCGTGTTCGTCTTCCCAGTGGTGACGATGCTGATCATCGGCGGCTCGTTCGGCACCACGCCCGACGCCGCGTTCAGCGGGGTCAACCCGGCTCACTGGTACGTGGCCTCGTACCTCACGGTCGTCATCGCGGCGACCGGGCTGATCATGATGCCGGTGCACCTGGCGTCCTACCGTGAGCGCGGCGTGCTGCGCCGGTTCGCGGCGGCGGGGCTCCCGCGCTGGTCGTTCGCGCTGGGCCAGCTCGTCACCGGGCTGGCGGCCGTGGCGGCCGGATCGGCGCTGCTGCTCGCGGTGGCCGTGCCCGTCTACGGCCTCCCGCCGCTGCATCAGGCGGGGCGGGTCATCGCCGCGTTCCTGCTCGGCGCGGTGGCGTTCGTCAGCATCGGCGTCCTGCTGGGCACGGTCCTGCCGTCGGCGCGCGCCGCGCAGGCGGTCGGGCTGATCTTGTTCTTCCCGTCCTTCCTGCTCGGGGCCGGCGGGCCGCCACCGCACGTGATGGGTACCGCGCTGCGGTCGGTATCGGGCTACCTCCCGCTGACCTGGGTGACTGACGCGGTGCGCGACCCGTGGCTCGGCCTGGGCGCGGCCACCGGGTCGCTGGCGGTAGTCGCCGCGCTGGCCGCCCTCGCCGTGCTCTGGGCCGCGCGCCGGTCCGCCCTGTAACCTGCCCGGCGCCGCCCCGACCATCCGGCTACGGCACAGCGCAATTAACAAGGTCCGCCGACCGCCGCCGCCGCCGCGAGATACCGGGCCAGCTCCGCCTACTGGAGTGCCCGGTAACGGCCTGCTCGCCAGCTCAGTCCTCAGCCGGGTCGGCTGAGTCTTGCTTGGCTGACCCACCGCCCGGCGCGGGCCCTTCGACGCCAGTGATGCCCGGCCGCCCGCCCGCCAGCCACGCCGCCACGGGTGCGCCCGCTTCGTGCTCGCCCCAAGCCACTGCCTGGCGGTGACGTGTGGGACGCACGAGTACCCACCAGATGGCGACCCGCAGGCGCCGCACGGCCCGGAGATGACTTGCGTTGCGAAGCGCCCGCTTGGTCCGAGGCCCGTTCAGCACGGTCCACCTCAGCTGGCTGGCCAGCTGACGTGGACTGGCTAGTCTCTGGCGCTGCGGCCCGTCCGGGTACATCTCCCGGTACCGGGCATCCGCCAGCACTGCCGCGGCGTGCACGGCGACATCCAGCAGCTGCTCGGCCGGCCGCTGGCCAGGCGCGACGTAGTGGTCAGCCGGGGGCTGCGGAAGGAGCTCGGCAGGATCACCCACGATGTGGTACCTGGAGTCACGCAAGGCGGCCACGAGAGCTTCCGATTGTTCCCAGGCCCAGGCCTCCCAGCCGGGGGGCAAGGCCAGGCGCGCGCCGCGCGGATGCTCGGTCAGGACGTCGTGGGCGAGGATCTGCTTGATGTACCGCGTGTAGTACCAGTCTGGGATCTCTCCGCTCAGCGCCGCGTTCATCCGCCGCAGGAATTCGGTCTCCGGGAGCCCGAGCGAGGAATTGGCGCGCGCCTGGGTCAGGTCAATACCGTCGGGATCAATCTCGAGAACGGACGCGAATCGTTCCCAGAGCACGTCAGCCGAGCCGTGGCGAGGCATAGTGATCACGTGCACGCGCTCCGGCGGCACATGCCCTGACCACATGCTGAGATTGGCCAGCGTGTCATGAGCGGTCCAGAACCAGGACCGGCTGCGCCGGTCGGCGGCCGACGCGACCTCGCTGACGTCACTCAGCCACTCTTCCCACGAGACGGTACGGCGGGTCTTGACGCTCTCCTGCCATTCGGCAGGCAGCAGGCCCGCGAAGTCACGCACGGTGACGATGATGTGCAGCTCGGTGGAACACAACGACGATACGGCGCGATCGGCCTGCCGTGGGTTGCACGCCACCAGCAACTCGTCCGAGATGACGGCCGTGTGGCGGGTCCGCAGAGCCTGACGGGTCAGGACGTCCCACTCGCCGACCCATGGATCGGCCGGATCGGAGGCCATCCTCGGAGTCTCACGCAGATCCCGGCTCGCACGAGAATGATCTCGACGGGTATATCCCGGCAGCAGGACTCCCTGATCGGCTAGGCGGCCGCGGTTGCCCCAGAGGACATGCTGCAGGAACGTCGTGCCCGTCTTTGGCTCGCCGATGTGCACGTAGATGCGGCGGCCGCGGCTACCAGGCGCCCGGTTCTTCTGGTCGGCCGGAACCCGGCCTCGTGTACCGCGTGATGTCAACCTGACACCCTTGCTCGATCTTGACGCACCTGCGTCTATGGTCATGTGTCCGTATATAGCTAGCAAAGAAATGGTATCGGCAAAACTCGCCGGGGGTGATCAAATGTGGTACGCAGTGGCGGCGTCCCGACTGGCTGGCCGCATCGCCCGACGCCGCGTTCAGCGGGGTCAACCCGGCTCACTGGTACGTGGCCTCGTACCTCACGGTCGTCATCGCGGCGACCGGGCTGATCATGATGCCGGTGCACCTGGCCGTGAGCGCGGCGTGCTGCGCCGGTTCGCGGCGGCGGGGCTCCCGCGCTGGTCGTTCGCGCTGGGCCAGCTCGTCACCGGGCTCGGCGCGCGATGCATCGCGAGCAACTTCCTGAACAGGGATCGGCAGTTTGACGTCCGGCGGGCCGGGCACAGCGGCCTCAATCGACGCTATACGGCGCTCTCACCAGCCCAGACACTCTAATTAGGCGGTGACCTTGGGCTCCCGCGCGGGTAGCATCGCTTAGGTGGGGTGTCGGTGGATGGGCCGGGCGTATGCGATCTCCTATAGCTGCCGCCTCGAACCGCGCGATTCGCCGAAAAGCCTCAGACTAAGCACTTCGGGCGTATTATCGTTATGATGAACAAACGGATGCAGCAGCGGGGCCGGACGCTTCAGGCCGTCGTCGGTGGTGTTAGCGGACTGGTTGCGGTTGTGATCATGCTTGGCCTTGGCGTCGCGCAACTGACGACCTCGACGCGACATGCCGCAATGCTGGTCATCGCGAGTTTCACGATAATCGGTGCCGCACTGGGCGGCTTTTTTTTGGCGCCCTTGCTAAACGGGCTGGCGCTGAATGTCCATGGCGGGCGTCACGACGAGGACGTGTCGTGATCGCTCTCGCTGCGCGATGAGTTCTCAGGCCGCCTTCTCCGCCTGAACCTATTCAAGCCGTAGCCTCCGAATCCGCTGACTAGCCCGGCTAGGGTAAGGCGGAAGGTATCGACCTGAGACAAGTCGGCTACTTTGGACAGGAAGATCATGACGCCGGCCAGGGCCACGAGTCCTCCGCACGAGACTAGGTCGCGCAGTGCATCTTGCCACCTGAGATAATTTCTGTGCCGCTCGAGCGTTATCCGGCGGGCTAGGCTCTCGTCGGTTTCCGTCGTCCGGCAGTCGAGGCGGTCAGCGACGTCTAGCTGATCATGGGGCACAACGTCATCGCGAGGCCCGTATGGTGAGCTTTTATCGGCACGGCGCGCGACCGATCTCGACACCTGGCTTGACGCGCTGACACGGGCAGGTGTCTTTTTCGGAGTGCCACGGGGCAGGCGGTGTGGCATCTTGTCGAGCCCAGAAGATGAATCTGGCTCTCTTGTATTCACCATTCCAGGTCCATGGGGGCGCTCTAATCTACTCAGTCTGTCGGAATCGAACGGCCTCGATGTCGTCAATGACCTTAGCGAAGTCCTGGCTAGTGCTAGCCAAATCCTGGATCGAGAGGAAGTCGCGATTGTAATCGGCGATCAGATCTGGATCATCGCGGCTCGTCGACTCGCCACCGGCATTCTCCAGGTAAAGCAGGTCGTCTAGGTTCTTGTCCGCGAACTGGAGGATAGTGAAGGCGCCGCCCATCCTCGGGTGGGCCCCGCCCGAGAACGGAAGCACTTGCAGCGTTATACCTGGGCGCATATTGAGTTCCTTGAGACGTTCTAGCTGCCTCAGCATGACACCGCGGCCACCCACGGCGCGGCTAACCGCCGCCTCGTCAACAACAAACTGCAAACCCGGGCGTGGATCCTGGTCCAGCAGTTCCTGCCGCTCCAGGCGCGCGCTGACCATGCGCTCTATATCATCGGCGCTGCGGTCGAGGCCGGCTAGCAGCGCACGGGCGTACTCCTCGGTCTGGAGGAGACCGGGAATGAACGTCGGCTCGTACTTGTAGATGACTTTCGCGGCCGGCTCGTTGGCGAACAGCGTCAGAGACTGAGGGCTGTAGACACCCCGGTACTCGCCCCAGGACTGCTTCCGGGAGCCGCGGGCCAGCTCGACTAGGTCGTCAACGTGCTTAGCGTCGGTCACGCCATACACCCCCAGCAGGGCGCGGAGGTCGGTAGGCGTGATGCCGACCGCGCCCTGCTCGATCCTGATGATCTTGCTGACGCTCCAGTCGAGGGCCTCGGCGGCGGCCCGCTGCGTGAGATCGGCCGCGTCCCGGTACTGACGAAGGGCCACTCGCAGACGTCGCCGCATCACCTCGGGTACCTCATGGGCCCTGGTCCTGCTCGCTGGCAACCTGATCACGCTCCTGACGACTCTGTCATTATGCCACCTCGCAATCCGGAAGGTGGCCATCAGGTTCGTAGCATAGCGCTAGATTCCGAGCTGCGATGTCCGGGGTGCCAGCTAGCTAACTGTGAGGTGTCCTTGAGCCATGTGGCAGGTAGCAGGAGGCCATCGGGCTTGCCCGAGAGCCTTTCGGGCAGGCCGAGTACCGCCACTACCTGGAATCTGGCGATATGCCGCATATAACCCTGGGCGGCACGGCTGCTCTTGCCTGGTCAGTCGGCCGGCGCGCCCCAGTCCAGCCGCTGCCCGTCCAGCCGCTTCCGGTTCAGTCCCTGGCAGGCCAGGCCACTGGTCCGCTCGAGTGCCTCAGGAGGGCTGATCCGCCTCTCCCGCCTTGATGCCGGCAACGAACGCCGCCCACTCGGAGAGGCTGAGGTTAATCATGGCGCCAGAGTGATCTTTCGAATCACGGAGATGAACCCCATCGTCCGTCATCCGCCATTCCAGGCAATCACCAGAAGCGCTGAAGCTGCTCTTGCGCCACCCCGAACTGTGATCCATACCGGACAACGCTCCCCCTCGTTAAAGCGCAAGCTGGCCCTGGCCGTCGGCTAAGAGCAGCTTATCGTGCAATTTTCAGAGAAAGTTTACCCTTACTGGTTAGTGTCTAAACTTATGGTCATGTTCCATAGTAAAAATGGCTACGGGGGTGCGGCTCGAACCTCTGATCGCGTTCTGAGAACTACCAGTCCAGGTTCCGGTCTATGAACTGGCCATCGTCGGGGCCCAGACCGAAGGCCCAGACCGAAGGCCCAGACCGAAGGCGATGCCCGTGACGGTTGAATGCGCTGCGTCGCTCCACCTACGGCCTCGGTCAAAGGGGGCCTGCCGCACAGATGTGGTGATGCACGCCACCATGCTCAGGCCAGGCGCGATTCGCCAGACAACGGCGACGGCCAGAGTATCCGCTTTCAGATGCAGGAGAATGGTTAGCGGCGCAGGTGCTCCTGGGCGCCAACGCGGTAGGCCTCGGCCAGCCAGCCGGTGAACTCGGCGTCGACGTCGGCCGGGGACGTGAGCCGGAAGGCGTGCACCACGTTGCGCGGCGAATAGGTGTCCACGCGCAGGAACCGGGGGCTGTCCACCGGCCGGGCCAGGACCAGGTGGCCGCCCAGCCAGCGGCGGCGCGGCCGGAACGCCGCGAAGCTCATCCGCACGTGCAGGGCGATACGGGTCTTCTCAGGCAGCACCTCGTACGGGCCGCAGGCCGCGACGGCGCCCAGCACGCGGTCGAACGTGGCCCGCACCACCGGGTCCGTCCCCGCGAAGTGGTCGTCTAGCTCGCCGAGCGGAGCGCAGGTGTGAGACTGGCTAGGGTTGGCAAATGTCCGGCCGCACTCAGGACATGTCCACATCGCCGCTGGCACTTCCTCATGGTCGCGCGGCCGGGCCGCCAGTGGCCTCGCAACCCGCCGGGAGAGACTTACATGGCCGACGGCCCGCGCGTCCTGATCGCTGCCGCGCTGGGGAAGATCATCGAGCCCGTGCTGCGGCAGAACCTGGGCGACGGCACGGTGAGCCTCGCCGAAGACCGGGCCGCCGTGGAGAAGGCGGTTGGCGGGCGGCTGCGGTTCGACGTCGTGGTGACCGACCTGACCTGGAACGACTATGCCATCGAATACGAGTTTGACGGCCTGGACGTGCTGGACGCGCTGCGCCAGGCCGGGCGGCCCACGCCGGTGATCTTCGCGGCGCAGGGGCACGGGGTGGAGCGCGACCACCTGGATGAGGCGGTCGAGCAGCCGGAGGTGGTCGGCGTCTACCGCAAGGCCACGGGGCCGATGCCGCTGGTCCAGGGCATCGACATCGCGGTCCGGGGCGGCCGCCTGGCCGACTCGCAGTTCCCGCCGGGCGGCAGCCCGCCGGGTATCCCGCGGATCCACGCCTACTTCGGGAAGGGCAAGGGGACGACGGCAGCGCGGCTGGCGGGCGCGATCGCGTCGGGCCGGGCGGTCAACCACGAGACGCTGGCCAGCACGGCGCACGTGGGCTACGACACGGCGGCCAAGCTGGTCGACTACCTGGGCCCGCTGATCAGGGACCGGCATGAGCACAGCCCCGGCCTGAAGATGACGCCGGAGGTCGTCTACCGGTGGTGCGGCGAGCACTCCCGGTACATCCTGAGCTGGTGCCGGCGCAACGGCCAGGCGGACATCTCGACCCGCGTCACGGGCCCCATCGTCGGCTAGGGGGCCAGGCGGGCCCGCGCCCGCCGGCCCGGCACCGTCCGCTCACCCTCGGCCCATGCAGGTTCTTGCATGGCCGGGAGCGGACCATGCGGGAAACTTCCTGATCAACGGCGAACGGACTTTGTTCCATCGCTTCCGGATATAACAGGACGGTCGAACAAGGGTGCCGGGGGGCGCCCTGGCCCCAGGTACCCGGTCGCGGTCCAGCACCGGGCCGGGTACCGGGGGTCGACGGACACGGCGCCTCACACCCGGGCGTAGTCCTCGATGTCCTGCTCGAAGTCCGCTACCAGCTCCGGGGTCAGGGTGCGGCGGGTCTTGCCGATGGCCTGGCGGATGTCGGCCATGGTCACCTGCTCCTCGCCGCGCTCGAACAGCACGCGCTCGAAGGCCAGCTGCGCGGTCCGCCGCGCGGCGAACTCGATGTCGGCCGGGGTGAACAGCCGGGACTCCTCCACGACGCCCGCCATGTCCAGGCCATCGTGGGGGATCGAGGCCAGGTAGCGGTCCCAGATAGCGGCCCGGGCGGCGGCGTCGGGCGGCCCGATCGGGATGACGTAGTCGAACCGGCCGTGCCGGAGGAACGCGCTGTCCAGGGCGCGCACCGAGTTGGTGGCGCAGATCAGCAGGCGCTCATCCTGCTCGCGGAAGGGCGGGATGAGCTTGAGCATCTCGTTCGTGACCCCCTGGGCCGCCGACACCGTGCGCGGCTGCCGCATCCCGGCGATCTCTTCGACCTCGTCGATGAACAGCACGACCTTGTCGAGCTCGGCCACCAGCGCGAACGCCTCGCGCAGGGCCGTGGCCAGGCCGGCCGCGGACTCGCCGGCCAGCCGGGACGGGTACAGCTCCACGAACGGCCAGCCGAGCCGGGACGCGGCCCCCTTGGCGAAGGTCGTCTTGCCGGTGCCCGGCGGGCCGAACAGGACGATGGCCCGCGGCGGCACCAGCCCGAGCCGCTCGGCCAGCTGCGGCTCGGCCAGCGGCAGGATGACCTGGCGCTCGATCAGCTCCTTCTCCCGGACCATGCCGCCGAGCTGGTCCCAGGCCCCGGCCCGCAGCATGCGCCCGCCGAGCTGGCCGAGGATCCCGGCACTGCCCGGGTCCACGGGCTCCAGCCGCTCGTAGAAGACCATGCCCCGGCGCGCCGCGTACCCGGCGTGCTCCAGGGCCAGGGCGCCGATCTCGCTGTCGTCGGCGAGCAGGCACTGGATCCGGTGCGCGCCCGCCGCCACCAGCCGCCGCTCCAGCTCGCCCAGCATCGCGCTGCCGATGCCGCGGTGCCGCCACGCGGCGGCCAGGCTGATCCGCATCACCCAGGCCCGGTCCCCGGCCACGGTGGCCACTGCGACGCCGACCAGCTCGTCGCCGACGACCGCGGCCACCGCGGGCTCGTGCGACCGGACGGCGGCGATCAGGTCGGACAGGCTGAAGGCGGGCGCTTCGCTGCTCGCGGCCGGGTTGTCCCACAGCCGGACGGCGGCATCGAGGTCGTCGGCATGAAAGTCGCGAATCCGCCAGGGCGCCATGCCTCAGTGTGCCAGTTGCGGCCGCCGGCGTCTCCCGGCACAATCGCGCGGTGACCGACCCGACGGCCGACCCCCAGGGAGGTCAGCCTGCCCCCGACTTCTCCGTCAAGCCCACCCTGACCGGCGAGCGGGTGCTGCTGCGTCCGTTCACGCTGGACGCCGACGCCCCCGCGCTCCGCGCGATGCTCCAGGACGCCGAGGCGCTCCAGCTGACCGGCAGCAGCCACGGCCCCGGTGACCAGCCGGCCTGGGATGACGCGGCCGAGGCCCGCTTCCGCGAGTGGTACGAAACCAGAAATATCGAACCAGGGCGGCTCGACCTGGCCGTCGTCGACCGAGCCAGCGCGCGGTGCGTGGGCGAGGTCGTGCTCAATGACTGGAGCCCGGCGAACCGCAGTTGCGGCTTCCGGACGGTGCTGGGGCCGGACGGACGCGGTCGCGGACTGGGCACCGAGGCCGTCCGGATGATCGTCGGCTACGGCTTCGAGCAGCTGGGCCTGCACCGCATCTCGCTGGAGGTCTACTCCTTCAACCCGCGAGCCCGCCGCGTCTACGACAAGGTCGGCTTCGTGGCCGAGGGCGTGCTGCGCGACGCGCTGCGCTGGGGCGACGGGTGGATCGACGCCACCGTGATGTCGATCCTCGCCCCCGACTGGGCCCGCCACCACGGCCACCCGTAGCGCGGGCCTGGATGGTCCGGTCAGCGGAACTCGTCGATGCCCGCGCCGTCTTCGCGCTCCCAGCCGTAGGCGGCGATGTAGCCCCAGCAGTCCGGCCGGCTCCCGTCGGTGTCTGTGACGCCGTAGGCGTCGGCGAGCTGGCGAGCGCTGACGATCGTGCCTGCCCATCGCTGGGCGTCTGCGGCACTGGCGAGCGCAGCAACGCCCCGCGCCACGTAGGTGGGCGACTCGGAGATCCCGAATCCGGGAGCTCTTCGAGCAGGCCTCGCGCCAGTTGGCCTCGCTGACGCCGAAGTTCTTCAGCATCTTCCTCCGAGCGCAGCCAGCCCGGCGTCACGCCGACCGCCGTCACCGGATGGTCGCTCAGCTCGGCGCTGAGGCCCTTGACGATCCGCTCGACGTTGGCCTTGACGAGGTCGTAGTAGAAGCCGACATTACGCCTGAACTCGGCGTTCGCCTTCGAGGTGCCGTCCGTCATCTCCATGACCAGGCCGCTGGCTCGCCGTGCGCTGCCGCGGTGCGCAGGATCAGCGGGATGGCGGCACGGCACGTGATCAGGTGCGTGTGCACGCCCATCTGCAGCATCCGCAGCCCGCCCGCCCAGTCGTGCTCCCAGAGCGGCTTGTCCCACTGGGCGTACCTGTCGCCGCCGAAGATGTCGTTGACCAGCACATCGAGCCGGCCCTGCTCGCGCTCGATCGCCGCAACCAGCGAGGCCACCGCCTCCGGATCCTCGTGGTCCACCACCTGGGCCGACCCCGCCCCGCCCGCGGCGCGGATCAGGTCGCCGGTCTCCTCGATCGTCTCGGGCCTGCCAATCTCGGACGGCCCGACACTCGGCTGCTGCGGCCGGTGGCGTACGTGAAGAACCCGGCGCGGGCCAGCTCGACGGCGATCGCACGCCCGGCGCCGCGGGTCGCCCCGGCCACCAGGGCGACGCGCGGGTCGCTGTGTGGCTCCACCTCCCCAGGCTGGCACAGTCACCGTCGCGGCAACACCCGGTTGGGACCCCCGCCACGACTTAGCTGTGATCACCAGGCGTAGGTGGGGGGAGGCGCTGGGTAGCGAGGGCCCCATGCTCTACTGGAGGCGTGCATCGGGGGAGTGCGCGCAAGGGTGCGTGGCGGGCTGGTCGGCCCGCCGACGCGGCCTCCGGTCGGCTGACTGCCCAGCGGACCGGTGAGATACGCGCCAGGGTCCGGCAGATGATCAAGATCACGACCCGGTTCGGCGCCTACCGCCGGGGCCTGCTGGCCGCCGCCGACCAGCTCAGCCCCGAAGAGGCCGCGATCATCTCTGATCTGGAACGGCATGGGCTCCAGGTGCCGCAGCTGCGCGATGTGCTGTGCGGCGGGCATGTCCTGATCGACAACCCGGAGCTGTACGAGGACTGGCGGTTCACCGGCCGCAGCCATCTGCGCATTTCCAGCCATCACCGCGACATCGACAAGAAGGTCTATCCGGACATCGGGCTCCGCGGGCAGGTGGTCAGGGAGAAGCTGCACGGCCGGACGGCTCAGGGCACCTGGGTCCAGCTCGAGAAGACCCCGGCCGCGTTCGGCCAGCGCAAGCTGCCCAGCCTGAACGACCTCCGGCACCTCATGGACTATGTGGTCTACCGGGTGACCCGCAGCAACGTCGGTCCCTGGGGCCTGTCGGCGCTGACCGAGCGGCGCCCGTTGTACCTGTCGCCCGACCTGGCCGTCCCGACGTCGCTGTCGCCACCCGTGGCCGATGCGCTGGCCCACACGCTGCAGCGGATCTCGGCCGTCGACGACACGACGGCCGTGTCGGCGGACCTGGCCCGCCGCTTCCCGCCGCCGGGCCAGGCCGACCCGGCCAACGAGCTGGGCCAGGCGCTGGACGGCCGGGCCGGGCGCGGCCTGTTCGGCAACTCCAAGGTGTGGATCACCGAGACGCCCGCCCGCGGGGCCACCGCCGTGCTGAGCCACCTCAGCGATCCGCCGGCGCCGGCACCGTGGTGGGCGCGGACGGGAGGGACATGACCGCTGTCCGCGCGCCGGCCCCCGGGCCTGGTCAGGCCAATGTGCCCGAGGGTCTGGTCTCGGCCGTCGTCGGCCTGGTCGACACCGGGCCGGTGCTGCTCGGCGCCTACACCATCGCCGAGCTGACCGCCGTCGACGCGATCGTGGATTTCCTGGAGGCCCGGCCCTCCGACGAGGCGCTGGCCGAGGCCGTCCGCTCCCTGGCCGCCCGCCAGCTCATCGTGGCCGGGCCGCCGGGAGAGCAGGTGCAGGTCCGGGGCGACCTGGGCATCGCGGTGGCCTTTGAGCAGCGGGCCCGGCTGGTCCTGGACGCCCGGGCCACCGGCATCGGCCCAGGTGAGCCGTGGCGGATCCTGCTGCTCCCGCAGCCCGAGCAGATCTGCCTGATGTTCCGGATCGACAGCTACGGCGTGCACGAGATCGGCCTGTACAAGCTCGACAACGCGCTCCACATCCTCACGGACTGGCTGCCGAAGGGATCGCGGGCCCGGCCGGCCGAGGTGGCCGACGCCGATGGCCTGCTGGCCGGGTCCGAGCGCTCGGCGCTGGTCACCGTCACCGAGTACACCACCCAGGGCTCGGCCGAGATCGCGGGTGACAGCACGGACCTGGTGTTCGTCCGCCACCAGGACCGGCTGCACCTGTTCTCCCGCGACCCGGACGACCAGACCCGGCTGGTGCCCGGCCCGGCGGGGGACCAAAACGTGCCAGACCTGCTCATCGGCCTCCTCGCCTAGACACTCCCGGCTCGCCTAGACACGTCCCGGCCGCTTGTCTCTGTAAGACATGATGTCTTACACTGGACTCATGGCGGAGACGATCACGATCCGGACCGACGCAGCGACCGAGCACGCGCTGGAGGTGCTGACTCGCGACGGCAACTCCCGGTCAGCGGCCATCCGTGACGCCGTCCTGGATGCCGCAACACGCCGCGAGCGCGCGGCCGAGATGCGGCGCGCGGTGCTCCGGATGCCGCTGGGAGACCCGGATGGCGTCAACGTCGCCGATGAGCTGGCCCGGTCGCGAGAAGACGAGCGCTGATGATCTACCTGGACTCGGCGGCCGTCGTCAAGCTGGTCCATGCCGAGCCAGAGTCCGGGGCGCTGCGGGACTGGCTCACCGAGCGAGCCGAGATCGGCTGGCTCAGCTCGGTGCTCGTTGAGGTCGAGTCGTTCCGCGCCCTGGCCCGGCACAGCCCGAGGGCCGTCGCCAGGCTGCCGTCGGTGCTGGATCTGATCGACATGGTGGACATGACCGCCGGGATTCGGATCCTGGCCCTGACCGTGGCGCCGGTCACCGTCCGCAGCCTGGATGCGATTCACCTGGCCACGGCCTTGCATGCCCGAGGCCAGCTGACCTCGTTTGTCACGTATGACAAGCGCCTGGCCGACGCGGCCAGGACGGCCGGGCTCAGCGTGGACGTCCCAGCCGGCGGATAGCATCCGGCTGAAGGTCTGGCCCGGAACGCGCGCCAGCCAGGCCTGCCCGTTCCAGACGTGAGGGGATGATGACCGTTGGCGTGGCCGACCGTCGACCAGTGGCTCGGTGAGCTGGCCTCCGACTCCGCTACCCCCGGTGGCGGCGGGGCCTCGGCGCTGACGGCGGCGGCCAGCGCCGCGCTCATCTCCATGGTCTGCAACCTGAGCATCGGCCGCCCCCGGTACGCCGAGCACGAGTTGCTGCTCACCGGCGTGCTGCGCCAGGCCACCGAGCGCCGTGAGCTGCTGCTGGGCCTGGCCCAGGCCGACGCCGAGGCGTTCCAGACCGTCCTGGCCGCCTACAAGCTGCCCCGGAGCAGCGACGCCGAGCAGCAGGAACGCGCCCGCGCCATCCAGTCCGCGCTGGCCGGCGCGGCCGAGGTGCCGCTGCGCGTGGCCGCCATCGCCGCGGATCTCATCCGGCTGGCGGGTGACATCAGCGGCCGGTCCAACCCCAGTGTGCTGTCCGACGTGGCCGTGGCCGCGGTGCTGGCCCGCGCCGCCCTGGACAGCGCGGTGGTCAACGTCGAGGTCAACCTGGCCGGCCTGGACGAGGGCCAGCAACGATCCCGGCTGGCGGGCCAGCTGGCCAGCCACGCCAGCGCGGCCGGCGTGGAGGCCGAGGCGGTGATCCGCGAGGCCCGCGCGAGGATCGGCGGGAGCATCAGCGGGTGAGCCTCATCGACGGGCGGGCCATCGCGGCCGCCATTACCCAGGACGTGACGGCCAGGACCGCCGCCCTCCGGGCCCGTGCGGTCGAGCCGACGCTGGCCGTTGTCGTCCCGACCCGCGACGAGGCCGCGCTGTGGTACGTCCGGTCGATCACCCGCGCGGCGGCTCGGACCGGCGTCGAATGCCAGGTCCTGGACCTGCCCGAACCCTCGGGACCCGAGCTGGCGGCCACGCTGCGCGGCCTGTCCGCCGACTCCGCGGTGCACGGGGTGATCTGCCAGACGCCGCTGCCCGCCGGGCTGTCGCTGAGCGAGGCCGGCGGCGACATCGACCCGGCCAAGGACGTCGACGGAGCCAGCCCGACCAGCCTGGGCCGGCTGGCCGCCGGGCTCCCGGCCTTCGCCCCGGCCACGGCCGCGGCGGTGCTGGAGATCCTGCGCCAGGAGCGGACGCCGCTGACCGGGGCGCGCGCCGTGGTGGTGGGCCGGTCGATCGTGGTCGGCAAGCCGACGGCGCTGCTGCTGCTGGCCGAGAACGCGACGGTAACGGTGTGCCACTCCCGGACGATCGGGCTGGCCGAGATTTGCGCCGGCGCGGACGTGCTGGTCGCGGCGGTTGGCCGGGCCCACTTCATCGGCGCGGACTTCGTCAAGCCGGGCGCGGTGGTGATCGACGTGGGCACCAACCCGATGCCGGACGGCGGCCTGGCCGGCGACGTGGACGCGGACGCGGTGGCCGGCCGCGCGGGGCGGCTTACCCCGGTGCCGGGCGGGGTCGGCCCGGTGACCACGGCCCAGCTGCTGCGTCAGGTGGTGACGGCCGCGGAGAACGCATCGGCCGGCTACGACTCCAGGTAGCGCAGCACGGCCAGCACCCGGCGGTGATCGGCGTCGGACGGGGCCAGGCCGAGCTTGCTGAAGATGTTCCCGACGTGTTTCTCCACCGCGCGCTCGGACACGACCAGCAGGCCGGCGATCGCGCCGTTGGACCGGCCCTCGGCCATCAGCCCGAGCACCTCGCGCTCGCGGGCGGTGAGCGTGCCGAGCCCGTCGCCCCGCCGGCTGGCCCCGAGGAGCTGGGTCACTACCTCCGGGTCGAGCGCCGTGCCCCCCGCCGCGACCCGGCTCAGCGCCTCGATGAACTCGCTGACATCGGCGACGCGGTCCTTGAGCAGGTAACCGACGCCCGCCGCGCTGCCACCGCGTCCGCCCCTTCCGGCGCCGAGCAGTTCGGCCGCGTAGCGGGTCTCGATGTACTGGGAGAACACCAGCACCCCGACGCCCGGATGGTCGCGGCGGATCGCGATGGCGGCGCGCAGCCCCTCGTCGGTGTGGGTGGGCGGCATCCGCACGTCGACCACCGTCACGTCCGGCCGGTGCTCGGTCACCGCGGCCCGCAGCGCCTCGGCGTCCCCGACCGCCGCCGCGACCACGTGGCCGCGGTCAGCCAGGATCTCGGCCAGGCCCGCCCGGACCACCGCCGAGTCCTCGGCGATCACCACCCGCAACGGCGCCCGCGCTCCCGTCACCATCGTCGCTCAGGCATGTGACGGCAGCTCAACGGTGACCATGGTGGGCCCGCCTGCCGGGCTGCTGACCTCGATCCGGCCGTCCACCGTCCGGATCCGCTCGTCCAGCCCGGCCAGCCCGCCGCCCGGCTCGACCCGGGCCCCGCCGGTGCCGTCGTCGCCGACCCGCAGCCGCAGCAGGCCCGGCACGTGCACCGCCTCCAGCGTGGCGTGCCGCGCGCGGCTGTGCTTGGCCACGTTGGCCAGCAGTTCGGCCGCGCAGAAGTAGGCGATGGTCTCGATCGCCGCCGACGGGCGCTCGGGCAGGTCCACCACGAGCTCGACGGGGACCTCGCCGCGTGCGGCCAGCGTGGCCAGCGCGGTGCCGAGGCCATGGTCGAGCACCGGCGGGTGGATGCCGCGGGCCAGGTCGCGCAGCTCCATGATCGCTTCCTTGGCGCTGCGGTGCGCGGCGTCGATCAGCTCCAGGGCCCGCTCCAGGTCGGCCTCGGCCGTCGCGCCCCGTCTCGCACCCGCGGCCGCGCCCGCCGGGCCGCCCAGCTTCTCCCGAGCCAGCCCCAGCTTCATGGCCACCGCCACCATCTGCGCCTGAGCGCCGTCGTGCAGGTCGCGCTCGATCCGGCGCAGCCGGGCCGCCGAGTCGTCCACCGCCTGGGCCCGGGACTGCTCCAGCTCGCGCACCCGCTCCGGCAGCGAACTCGGGCCCAGCATCCGGGTGATCATCGAGCCGTCCATGGCGATCAGCGCCCGGATCGACCACGGCGCGGTCAGGATCACCGCCGCGCCCACCGGCACCAGAGCGAACGCGGGCGGCAGCGTCCGGATGGACAGCGCCACCGACACGGGATCCCAGCGCCACCAGGTCAGCCAGCCGGGCACCTGGATGGCCACGCCGTGCGCGGTGAGCTGGTGGATGACCTCCCACCACAGCGGAAACGTCAGGTACGGGATCCCGTAGACCAGGATGAGCGAGGCGGCGATCGCGCCCAGCACCGCGAGCGGCAGCTTGAGCAGCAGGTACAGGCAGGCCCGCCACCCGGCTCGATCCGTCAGCCCGGCCCGGATCCAGCCGAGGGGGCCAGGATCCCTCCGCAACAGCCGCGGTGGCGCCACCCGGAGGCCGACCAGCCTGCTGGCCAGGCCCCGGCTGACCGCACCGAAGTACCGGGCGCCGAGCAGCGCGACCACCAGCAGCGGCACGCCGACCAGCATGCCCGCGAAGCTCAGCGACAGCCCGACCCCGAGCGTCACGGTCACGACCACGAAGAGGAACCCGGCCAAGGCCACCAGTGAGCTGAGCCCGACATACAGCCGGTCGCGCCGCGCCTGCCGGGTGAACGGCGCCCGCAGCAATCCCCGGACGTCCCGCCGGAACGCCCCCGGCGCGCGCGGCGCAGGGGATCCGGCCGCCGGAGGCGTGAACGTACCGCGCCACGCCTCGCCCGGCGCGGCCGGCACCACGGGGCGGGCCCGCTGGTCAGGCACCGGGATCACGCTGTCCATGAGGCCACTCTCCGCTTGCGTGCCTCCAGTATCCGCTCGCCGCCCGCGGGCCGCGAGCCTGCTCAGCCCTCATGTCTGAATGCTCGCCCGGCCGGCGGCGCGGAGCCATGGTGCGGCCACCCGACTACCCGGTACGGCTAGCACGACCAGGCTCGGTCCTGGCTCGGCCCCGGACCGGCGCGCGGCCGGCCGTGTTGCGATTCTGTCGCGCTGTCAGTATGTTATTGGCTAACATGTTACTAACTAACAAATGGAGGCTGGCGTGCGGACGGGACGATGGTGGATGCTGGGCGTGACGTGCCTGTCGGTGGTCGTCGTGAACCTCGACCTGACGATCTTGAACGTCGCGCTGCCGGACATCTCGGGAGCCCTCCATGCGGGCACTGGCGACCTGCAGTGGCTCGTGGACGCCTATTCGCTCGTCTTCGCCGGGGTGATGCTGCCGGCCGGGATGGCCGGGGACCGGCTCGGCCGCAAGCGGCTGCTGCTGGCCGGCCTGGCGGTGTTCCTGGCGGCGTCGCTGTGGTGCGCGCTGTCGGTCTCGGCGGGAGAGCTGATCGCGGCGCGGGCGCTGATGGGGCTGGGCGCGGGGATCGTGTTCCCGCTGTCGCTGGCGGTCGTCTCGGCCGCGTTCGGGGACGATGACCGGCCCACGGCCATCGGCATCCTCACCGCGGGGGTCGCCCTCGCCCTGCCGCTCGGGCCGGTGCTCGGTGGCCTGCTGCTGCAGCACTTCTCCTGGCACTCGGTGTTCTGGATCAACGTGCCCGCCGCCTGCCTGGCCCTGGCCGCCGGCGCCGTGCTGATGCCCGAGTCCCGCAACCCGGCCGCGCCGCCGCTGGACGTCGCGGGCGCACTGCTGTCCCCGGCAGCGGTCACCTGCCTGGTGTGGGGCGTCATCAACGGCCAGGGACACGGCTGGACCGCGGTTCCGACCTGGGGGCTGCTGGCCGGGGCGGCAGTGCTGCTGGCTGCCTTCATAGCCCGCGAGCACCGCTCGGCTAATCCCGTCATCGATCCCGCGCTGTTCCGTGACCGGCGGTTCACCTGGGGCACGGCCGCCACCATCGCCGTCTCAGTCGCGCTGTACGCGATCTTGTTCGTATTCCCCCAGTACCTGCAAAGCGTGCTAGGCGATGGCCCGGCCAGCGCCGGGCTGCGGCTGCTGCCGATGATGGGCGGGCTGCTCGTCGCGGGCGGGATGGCCGGGACTGCCGTGCGCGCGGCGGGCACCAGCCTCACTGTCGCCGCCGGCCTCGCTGTGCTGGCCGGGGGACTCGTCGTGCTGAGCCAGATCCACCTGGCCACGGGCTATGCCGTCGTAGCGGCCGGGCTGGCATTGTGCGGGCTCGGCACGGGAGCGTCCATCGGTGCCGCGATGGACGCGGTGATGGTCGCTGCAGGCGGCGGTGAGGCCGGGATCGGCGCCTCGGTCAACAGCGCACTGCGCAATACCGGCGGGGCGATCACCGTCGCCGTAGCCGGCAGCGTGCTGTCGGCCGGCTATGGCCGCGCCCTCGGCCCTGCTCTCGCCGCCCTGCCCGCCCGCGATGCCGCCATCGCGCGGGCTTCAGTCAACCAGGCCGTGCAGATCGCCGGCCGCCTGCCATCCGGCGGCCCGGCGCTGCGGGCCGCTGCGGGAACGGCGTTCCTACACGGCATGAGCAGCGTCATGCTGATCTGCGCCGCGGTCGCCGTCGCCGCCATCCTCACCAGCCTGCGGTACCTGCCCGGCCGCGCCGCCCCCGGCGCCGCCCCGTCCGCGCAGTCTCCGGCCACGGCCGCCCCGCGGAGCGGAGGCACGCCATGACGAGGCCCTCTCACGTGAGCCTGGACGGGATCCTTACCGCCATCTTCGCGGGTTTCCTGATCATCGCTGCCTTCACCGCGGCGGCGGCCGCCGTCTCGCTGTTCGCTCGCGGCGCCCCGCTCAGCGGCATGTGGGATTCGAAGGAGTCTTCCTACCATCAGCTCCTCCGGCACCGCTTCGTCTTCGGGGCCGGATTCATCCTGCTCGGGGCCGCGTTGTCCTTCGCCGCGGCCGGCTGGATCACTGGCCGGCGGTGGGGGTGGGTCCTCAGCATCGCCATCATCGGGGCCAATTCGCTAGCCGACCTGACGCAGGTGGCCGCAGCCAGGGATCTCGCAGGCTCGTGGGTCATCGCTGTCGACGCGATCGTCCTTGGTTGGCTCCTGTCAGGGCCGGTCAGGAAGCGGTTCGCGGACAAACGCCACCGAGGGCCGCACCCAGTCGCGCCGGGCGCCTAGCAGTGCGCGACCATGACTTTCGTGACCGAACCCGAGCCGGACTGGCGGCAGCGCAAGAAGACCGCCACCCGCGACCGCATCCGCGCCAGCGCGCTGCGGCTGTTTGGCGAGCAGGGATACGACGCCACCACCGTCGAGCAGATTGCCGCCGCGGCCGGCGTCTCGCACATGACATTCTTCCGCTATTTCCCCGCCAAGGAAGACGTGGCCCTGTCTGACAGCTACGACCCCCTGATCGCCGGACTTCTTCAACAGACTCCGGCCGGATGGCCCCTCACCGAACGGATCCGCGCGGCGCTGCTCCAGGGCCTCAGGCAGCTCCACGACACCGACCGCGACACCCTGCTCGCGCAGAACAGGCTCATCGTCTCCACCCCCGCGCTGCGCGAGCGGCTGTGGGCCAGCCAGATAGACACCCAGCAGCTCATCCTCCAGGCCCTCCACGCCAGCCAGGACAACCTGCACCCCAGCTTCCAGGACCGAGTCACCGTCGCGGCCTGCCTGGCCGCCGCCGCTACCGCCATCCTCACCTGGGTCGAGAACAACGGAACCCCCGAACTACCCGACCTGATCGACCAGGCCTTCGACATCCTCACCCACCGCCGGTAACCGCCGTGACTTCCCGGAGGTCGGCACGGCCCAAGGCAGCCCACTCCGGTGAGCCACGACCACCCCGGGGATCACTGACAGCCGTGCGGCGCAGGCCCAGCAGCACCGCAATGGCGACGAGCGCCCGGACGGCGATGCCTGGGAGGCCTCTGGACCAGGTGAGCAGGGACACGCCGCCCGCGCCCGGTGATCCCAGTTGGCGGCCAGCGCGGGCCCCGGCGGAGCTGCCGCAGGCGCAGGGCCATGCCTGCGTCGGCTGACCGGGCCGCCTCCGTCAGGCCAGGCCGGACGGGGGAGCGGCCCGCAAGCTGCGGTCCGGCTGAAGCGATCAGCCGGCCCGCTGCGCGCCGGCGTCGGTGCCCGGTGGGGCCCACTGGATGGCGAACCGGGTCAGCGTGTAACCCAGCGCGTTCACCGTCGGCTGGACGAAGTTGTTCCTGATCGTCTGCACCGCCTCGGTCTCGGCCGCCTTGATCAGCGGGCGCGTCACCTGACTGACCTGGCTGGCCCGGTAGAACGCGATCCGCTGCGCCTGCGCGTACAGCACCGACTGCTGGAACTGCGGGCGGATCACCGTCCCGCAGGCCAGGCCCGGATACGTCCAGCTGTGCTGCACGGCCAGCGGCCGGGACGGGATGTTATCGATCGAGACGTCATGGACCGATTGCGGCAGCTGCGGCTGCGGCAGCACCATGGTCACCGCCACGGTGCCGGGCTGGCCGCTGGCTGGGCGGCTGAGGACCGTCAGCCGGTAGTGGCCCGTGGAAGGCTTCCACCAGGTCGGTCCGGGGTTCAGGTTGACCGTCGCCGAGGCGTGCCCCACCGCATAGAAGGTCGCCTGGTACCAGCACGGCCAGAAGGCGATGCTCTTCGAGACCTTGTGCGTGAACACGAAGTTGAAGTTCTCCTGGCCCAGGGCCGGCTTGGAGATGCCCTCGATCTTCTGGAGCACCCACGGACCCACGTCGATGTTCGTCGTGGTGCCCGAGGTAATCGACTGCCACGGCCAGCCGAACCGGATGTGCGGCAGGTGCACGTCGATGCCGACCAGGTGCAGGGCACCCGACAGCGCCGTCAGCGCCAGCCACGCCATGGCCCGACGGAAGATCAGGCCGAGCACCACGACGATGACCGACCACTTCACCCAGCGCGGGACGCGTCCCCGTCGCCGCGGGCCCGGGTCGTCGTTTGGGCTAGGAGCAGCCCCGGCCCGCCCCCGCGAGCTGGGGCTGCCGCCAGTCCGCCCGGGCCCGCGCGGGCTCTCGGTCTCCTCCGGCTCGGTGTCCTCCTGCGGGCCGACCGGCAGCGGCCGGGTGCGGCTGCGCAGCCCCGGCCCGCCCGCGGACACCGTCCCGAGCAGGAAAAGCAAGAAACGAAACACCAGGGTCACCTTCTCTGGGCAGGCGGCTAGTCGACCGCCGGGTAGTTGAGCATCAGCACGGCTGGCACCGCCCCGAAGGGCATGCGGAACTTCGCTCCCGGCTTGTCCGGGGTATTCGGGTCATCGATGTTGGGCCAGCGCATCTTCAGGTGCGCCTGCGTCAGGCCGGCCACGGAATACGGGAACTCCATCGCCGATGTGTGGTGCAGCCGGAGCAGGCCGCCCCAGCGGAAGGCCGCGAACGTATTGGCCAGGTCGGCCATCGATAGCTGAGTCTGGGCCGGCAGGTCGATCTCGTAGACGTCCCAGGTCACCTCGATCAGGTCCTCGGCGCACTGCTCCAGGGCCTCCGACTTGGTCCGGTACATGGTGCCGTCCCGGTTGGCCGTGCCGAGCTTCTCGCCGTGCACCGGCGAGTGGCGGGTATCGGCCTTGCACTGCATCCAGTCGCAGGCGGCCAGGAGCTGCCAGCCGACGCCGGTGTGGCCGGCCACGTCCTGGTAGATCGACTTCTTCGCCATGAGCGGCGCCTTCGCCATCAGGTTGAACGCGTTGCGCACGGCGGGCGGGATCTCATCCCGGTGCCGCGCCCAGCTCGGTCGGGTATTGCTAGGTGCCCGCTTGGTCGGCACGTATGCGGCGCTGGGCCGGAGCCGCCGGGCCGAAACGGCATCGACCGACGGGCTCTGAGCTGAGCTCGGCCTGGCCCGGGGCGCCGCCGCGCGCGGCTGGGCCGGCTGCGAGGCGGAGGGCCGCGCGGCCGTGGATCGCGCAGTCGCAGGCCGCGCGGCTGCAGGCGGCTTGGCCGCAGACGGCTTAGCTGCGGATGGCTGAGCAGCGGAAGGGGCCGCCGCGACCGGCGTGGTTACGGGCGGTGCGGGCGCACGGCGAGCGTCGGGACGCGCGCGTCCGCGCCGAGCGTCAGGCTGCGTTTCCCTGGGCGCAGCCGTGTCCGCGCCGCGTGCGCGGGTCACGTAGGAATCGAGCTGCGCGGTGACCCCGGAGGAGCGTCGGGTGTCGGACGGCGCGGTCGCTTCGGGTGCGCGGTCAGCGTCGGCCCGGGCGGCGCGAGCCGCAACTCGACGACCGTCCGGCCGGGTGGCGGGCGTCGTCGATGCCGGGGCGGAGCCGGCCTCCGGCCGGGCGCCCCGGCCTCGAGCCGCATACGCGGATGGTGCGGGCTTGACGTAGTCAATCGGTGCAGCGGTGGGCGCCGCCTGCGCCCCGGGATGGGGGGATTGGCTAGGAGAGGGCGCCGGACGACCGGCCCGAGTCGGCGGCGAGGTCGTCGGCGCGGCCTTCGCCGGCGTGGTCCGGGTCGGAGACGGGCGGGCCGGGGGCCTGCTGGTCGGCCCGGTCGGTGCCGGTGACGCGGTGCCCGGCGGCGTGCGCTGGGGCGCCGGGCTGGTCGGCGGCGTACTGACCGGGCTCGTGGGCTTGTGCGGCCTCGTCGCTGGCGGCGTGGTGACCGGCGCGGGACGCGCGGGCGGCACGCTCAACGGCAGTCCGGGAATGCTGGCCACGCTGACCGGACCTGGGCCAGGCCCGGCCGACCCCGTCGGGCCCGAGCCCGCCGACCCTGATCCGCCAGCGCTCGTGCCGCCCTGACCCGAGTTCCCAGGCATCGGCGTGCCGGCCGTTGCGTGCGAGGTCGCGGTGTCGTAGCGGTACAAGTGGTACTGCTGCATCGTCGCGATGAGCTTGGGGCCGTAGGTCGGGTCCGTCGCGTAGACGCCAGTCAGCGCGTTCGCGAACGCGTCGGGATCGTGACGGTTGGCCATCGCCTGGCCGTAGTAGCCGCTGTCGGCCAGCAGCTTTCCGTGGTCGTCGATGCTCTGTGCCACATCGTGATACACGCGGAACTCGGCGGTCCGCGTGACCGGCCGGCCGTTCACGTACTCGGTGGTCGGGTACAGCGCGCCGCCGGCCGGACCGGTGCCCTTGACGCCGAACAGGTTGTGGTCCCGGGCGGAGAGCGTGCTGCTGCCCCAGCCCGACTCCACGATGGCCTGGGCGATCGTCACCGCCGCGGGCACGCCGTACTTGCGCTGGGCGGCCATCGCACCGGGGGCGATCTGCTCGATAAACGTCCGCTCAGCGCTGGTCGGCGCGGCGGCCGCCGGGGCAGCCGGAGCGGAGAACTGCTGCCGGGCCGGGGGGTTGGCGGCCGGCTGGGCCGCCTTGTCGGCCGAGGCCTCGACCGTCGCGGGCACTCCGGGGATCTCGCTCCAGCCCCGCGCGGACGTAGTGGCCGACGATCCGCCATGCGCCACCCTCCTCGCCTGCGAACCGGAGTTGGCCGGCCACCCAGTGCCCGGACCGCCGTGATCTGGCTGCCCGGAGCGCGGACCACTGCCCGCCCTCGGCTGCGCATCAGAACTGTCGCCAGCAGCCGGCCCGGTCTGCGGACCGCCGTTGTTCGGGCGCCCGGTCTGCGGACCCGGGTGGTCATGCTGGCCGGTCGGCGCGCCGCTGCCAGCCCGCGGCCCGGCCTGACCCGCCGACCGGCGCCGGGTCTCTGGCCGCTGCTCATCGGCCGGCGTCAGGGCGGGCACACCAGGAATGGCCACGTTGGCCTCCGGCCGCGCCGCGGTCGACCGGGCCCCGGTAGCCGCTCCCGGCGTGGTCGGCGAAGCCGTCCCAGCGGACGTCGGCACGCCCGGGATGGCGGCCTGGTTCTGCTGGCCCGCTGCCTGGCCCCCGTCCGGCTGCCCACCACCTCGGTGTGTCCCGCCGCCGTGCGCACGGCTGCCGTGCGCACGGCTGCCGTGGGTACCGCCGCCCGGCCCCCGCCCGGGCCCGGAATCCGCCTGCCCTCCTCCGCTCGACCCCGCGCCCGACTGGCCGCCCGCGCCGGATCCGGAGCCCGGATCAGGACGAGCAGGTCCGCCCGGCCCGCCGCTGTCGGCGGCGGTGAGAGTGCCGTTGTTGACGAAGCCGACCACCCCGTCGCCGGCCAGCGACCCGCTGTACTCGTGGGCGTTGACCGAGAGATTGGGCAGCGAGTCCCCGCCGATCGTGGACAGCACCCCGTCGGCGTACTTGGTCACCACCTCGACGTGGCCGTTGAACAGCACCCAGTCGCCGGGTAGCGGCCGGTAGCCCTCGCTGAGCGGGTGCCAGCGGTGATGCGCCTGCGCATCCTGAAGCACCGAGATGATCTGCGGCGAGGCCGGGTTGGGATCGACCCGCACGTCGGCCCACTTGTGTAGCGGCCACGGGTAGGACGAGCCGCCGCTGACCCAGCTCTGCTGACCGACCACCTGAGCGGCCAGCTCCAGAGTCAGGCTGGCGAACGCCGCGCATGACTCCCCGTGGTCCACCCCGTCCAGGCTGTCGTGCTGCCAGATGAGCTGCTCGATCTCGGCCGGGGTCTTGCCCTCGGCCATCCGGAGGTAATACGTGGCCACGTTGACGATGGCCGTGCGCAGCGTCGAGTCATCGGCCGCTGGCGACTTGGCCGCCTGGGTCAGGGCCAGGAGCCGGATATTCATGTTCGACGGCGACTGGATGTCAGCCGCCGCCGCCTTCGGCGCGAAGGCGAACCCCGTCACCGCGCCGCCCGCGCTCAGGCTGACGAGGGCCGTCGCCTGCTGCCACCACGGTCGCTTAGGCGTCGTCATGGGTCCACCTCCCCTCCGAGCCGCTGGTGGCCCCGCCGTTTCCGGCGGGGCCCGAACCTGAGTGACCGGTCAGGTCACCCGGGGGAGTGCGCCAGCTGCCTGAGCACCGCCTGCACCTGCGGGTCGCCGGGGTTGTTGTAGTTCTCGAACAGCGCCGCGGCGTTCTGGGCCGCGCGCGGCCCAGATCCGACGATCCACTTCTGGTAGACGTCGGCGACCAGGGCGGCCTGCCCCGCCGGAGTGGTGACCGACCGAGCGCACACGCTGGGGAAGCCCTTGCGGACGCGCAGCCGGGCCGATCCCGTATAGCGCAGGCAGTTGGCCGAGTTGCTCTCCAGGCCCGGCTGGACCACCGAGCTGCCGCCGCTCGCGGTCAGCGTGGCGCCGCCAACGATGTTGTTGATCGCTCGGGCGGCCACCTGCAGGCTGTCGATCGGGTCGTCCGGGGAGTACGGGTGATGCAGGTTCAGCGACCACGCCACCTCGCCACCCTCGGCCGGGGTGATCGGCTCCAGGCCGACCCGGCCCGTCTTCAGGTCGTTGAAGTGCGGATTGTCGTTGCTGGTCAGCAGCGAGAACACCCACAGCACCTGGCGGGTCGTCTTGGCGCAGGCGAAGTTGACCTGCCCCGGCTCGGACGCCACGTCGCCGTTCTGGCAGGCCTTGGTGATCTCGTTCTGCACCGTCGCCACGCTGGCGGGCCACGACGCCCCGCTCCCGGAGAGGACCAGGACCAGAATCAATATGAGCAGCAGGCCCGCTGCCGCGCCCACCACGATCAAGCGCTTGCGCGACAGCCACGGCGACTGGGCGCTCCACCGGCCCCGGCTGACGAGCCGTTCGGTACGTCCGTTGCGGGAGCGCTCGCCGTCGCCGCCCGTCGAGTCCGCCGGTGCCGGGACCTCGGATGCGTGGTCGGAGTATCCCGGATCGGCGGCCTCGTCCCGGAAGGAGTCGCTGCCCGAGGCGTCGTTCCCGTAGCTCTCGTCACTGAGAGCCTCGGCCCCGACGCGCTCATCCGGGAACGGCTCGTCCTCGAACGGCTCGTCCTCGAAAGGCCGGTCGCCATAGGCCGCATCGCCATAGACAGCGTCGCCATAGGCAGGATCGGCATAGGCGGCATCGGCGTCAGCCGGGCCGTCATAGGCGAACAGGCCGTCGTCGTCGCCAACCTCCGGTGCCCCGAAATGGCCCCGCATAACGGCGGTGTCGCGCCCGCGGCCCGTCGGCTGCGGCCCATATCGGGAGTCCCCGTGCACATAGGCCGGACCGGCATAGTCCGGCAGCGACTGCTGGGCGGCCTCGCGTTGCAGCCGGGCCAGCTCGCGCTCGGCATCATCCTTCTGGTGCTGGAGATGGGCAATGCGCTGATCCCTCGAGCGCCTCTGGTTGTCAACGTGCGTGCTCAGAATTCTCACCTCTACCGTGCGCCCGCTGGATGTGGCGATCCAGCGTCCAATGAGCCAGTGCGAAGACTGCCGGCGCGGCGGCGAAGACACGTGGGGCGGCCCGAGAAAGGTCGCACGAGCACGCGGTAGCGGTCGCGGGGCAGCGTGGAGTTACGGCCCGCCGCCCGGCATCCCTGCGGCGGGAGCGGGCCGACCGCCGGGCGGGTCGTGCCCGACCATCACCGGCCTGACCACAGCAGAGGAACGTCTGACGGCGACCCGGCTGTTAGCGCAGGTTACCTGGGACATGCCATTAATTAGAACACATTAGCGAGCCGTTTGACTAGCCCTTTTGCATAGAACGCACGTTCGAACAGGTTACCTCACGGGTCCGACAGTGACACCAGATCGCCAGCCACACCGCCCGAACTCGACAAACCCGCAGGTCAGCGACCTGTTTTTGGTGCGCGTGGGCCGAAGGAGGCGCTCGGGGCAGGAGGGGCAAAGGCCGGGCGGCGCGGCGTGTCTGCCCGGTCGCAACCAGGCCGTTCTCGAACACCCTAGGCAAGTGTTCGACGGACGCGTCGGCCCGCCTCGCGCCGACAGCGGGGCAGGGGATTCGGAGGCGCCCCACGGTGGCCCGGTTTGACGACACGGGCCTGGCCTGCTGGTCGGCCCACCTGGGGACTGGCCTATCCTTCCTGTTACGGACGAAGCGTCCCCCGTCACCCAGAGCATCGGGAAAACGGCGGAATACGGGACGACAGCGGCCCGTCGAACCATAGGGTTACTAGCACGTCGCTAGCCGGAGTAGTCGGTGAGCGCGGACTCATCGCCCCCACAAGGAGCCATCCATGCTGACCTGCGTGCCCCGGCGCGATGTCGGCGGCCAGGGCCCGCGCGCCCGGCGCCGGGCGGCCCGATGACCGCCGCGGGCGGCGCGGGTTCCCGGCTGGCCAAGGGTGCCGCCGAGGTGGTCACCCGCCGCCGGGGCGGCGCGCCGCAGCCGCCCGATGACTCTCAGCCGGCCGACAAGGATTCCGTAACCACGCCGTCCTGGCCGGCCCGCTCCGTCGGCCTGGTCAGGCGGCACTGGCTCTTGTCCGCCCTGGTCGCCGTCGGCCTGGTGCTGCGGATCCTGGCCGTGGTCGCCTACCACCCCGCGCTGATCTACGTTGACTCGCTGAAGTACCTCTACAACGCCTCGCCGGGCGCGGACCCGCTCGGCTACAAGATCATCCTCAAGATCGTGCTGGTGTTCGGCGACGTGGGCACCGTGGCGGTGCTCCAGCACCTGGTCGGCCTGGCCCTGGGCATCCTGCTGTACGCGGTGCTGCGGCGGCGGGGAGCGGCCTGGTGGCTGGCCGCGATCGCGGCCGCGCCGGTGCTGCTGGATGCCTACCAGATCCAGATGGAACAGATGATCATGCCCGACGTCTGGTTCGAGGCGGCGATCGTCGCGGCCCTGGCCGTGTTGCTGTGGCGGCCGGAACTGACCACCCGCGCGGCGGTGGCGGCCGGGCTGATCCTGGGCGTATCGGCAACGATCCGGCAGGTCGGCGAGGTGCTGATCATCCCGGCGCTGGTCTACCTGGTGCTAGTCGTGAGCGGCGGCTGGCGGCAGATCGCCCGCCAGGGCGTGGCACTGATCATCGCGTTCGCGATCCCGATCCTGGCTTACAGCGGCGCGGCCTACGAGAAGTTCGGCCACTTCCGGCTGGGCCGGGGCCAGGCCACCATCGGCCGGACGACCGGGGCGGCCGACTGCGCCACGCTGCGCATCCCGGCCCAGGCCCGGCTGATCTGCCCGACACCAGCCGAGCAGGCCAAGGGCCCGGACTGGCTGGAGCACTCCAAGTACTCGCCGCTCTACCACACGCCCCTGCCGCCGGGCGCCAAGCGCGGGAAGCTGATGGGCGAGCTGAACACGGCGATCCGGCACCAGCAGCCCGAGCGCGTGGTCCTGGCGATCCTGCGCGACTCGGTCCGCCTGTTCGCGCTGACCCGGACCCAGGTGTCCAGCGTCACGCCGATCTCCCGCTGGCAGTTCCACAAGATCTATCCGACCTACCCGAACTGGATCACGCTCGGTCCGGCCCGGACGATCGTGATCGGGCTCCAGCACAAGGCGTTCGGCGCGTTCTTCTACAAGCCGCTCAACCCGGCCTTCGGCGGCCCGGCCCAGGTGAACCGCCCGGCGGCCTCCTTCCTGCGGGCCTACCAGCTCGACGGCGGCTACACGCCGGGCCCGCTTTTCCTGCTGGCCACGCTGGCCGGGCTGGCCGGGTCGCTGCTGGTGGTGCGGCGCCGCCGGGAGACGCCGTTCCGGGGCCCGGCGCTGGCCTGCCTGCTGTTCACGGCCTGTGCGGTGATCGTGCTCGGCGCCTCGGACGTGTTCGAGTTCTCCTGGCGCTATCAGCTCCCCGCGGTGGTCACGCTGGTACCGGGCGGCGCGCTCGGCCTCACCGCGCTCATCCTGTGGATCAGGAGCCGCCGGGCCAAGCCAGACAGCCCTCCGCCAGCCGCCGCGACCTGACTTAACTAGGTCCGGCGGGAGCGGGCACCGCTACGATCGCCTCGGGGCAGACCGCCGCCAGCACATCCTCGGTCGGGCGCGGCCGGGTGCGCAGCCCGGCCGACAGCCCCCGCACCAGGCAGCGCCGCAGCGTGCCGCGGTCCGATGAGCTGGCGAACGTGCGGGCCCACCGGCGCACCGTCGCCCCGGCGTACAGCCCCCGCTCGAGCGGCGCCAGCGGTCGGCCGGACCTGAGCATCCAGACCTTGTTCCGGACCTCGTAAAAGAAGCGCTGACCTGGATCCACGTCCGTGGAGCCGAACGTCTTGGTCTTGTGCACGACCACGCTGGCCGGGCACAGCAGGCCCGTGTTGCCGCGCAGCAGCCGGGTGGTGAACTCGAAGTCGTCGTTCCACAGGAAGTAGTCGGCCTGCGGCAGCCCGCGGCGGCGGCACTCGGCCGCGTCGACCAGGATGGACACGAACGAGGCCGAGCGGATCGGCACGCACCCGACGGCCGCCGCCGCCTGGCGCTCGGCCGCCGAGACGAACGGCTTCTCCCGCGGGGTGTTCATGGGGTGCGGCCGCCCATCGGTCCAGACCACCCGGCTGGCGACCAGCGCCGGCGGCCGGCCGGGCGCGCGGCGCCGGGCGTCGAGCAGGGCCGCCAGCGCGCCCGGTTCGGGCACGGTGTCGTCGTCCATGAGCCAGATCAGGTCCGCGCCGCGGGCCAGGCCCAGGGCCAGGCCGCAGGCGAACCCGCCGGCCCCGCCGGTGTTCTCAGCCAGCTCGGTCAGGTGCACCGACGGGAATCGCTCGCGCACGGCGGCCGCCGTGCCGTCGGTGGACGCGTTGTCCACCACGATGACCTCGTCGGGGGCCGGCTGCTGCCCGGTCACCGCGGCCAGCGCCTCCATTAGCAGGTCGCGCCGGTTCCAGGTGACCACGACCGCCGTCACCCGCGGGCCGCCGGCCGCGGAGCCGGACACGCCGGACACGCCGGACAAGTCGGGCACGCTAGTGACTCCCTCGCGCCCGGGCCCGGCGGCGCTCCATCTCCCGCCAGGCCAGGACGCGCAGGCGGCGCATGGCGGGGTAGCGGCGGCTCAGCTCGCGAACGGTGTTCTTGACCTTGGGTGACCCCGCGACCGTCGACTCGACCCGGCTGACCAGACCGCGCGGCCGGGCCGGGCCGGACTGCGCCCGGGCGGCCGGGTGGGCCCGGCGGAACTGGGCCACCACGAGCGCCGCGCTGGCCGCCACGGCGGCGTCGAGGACCTGCTCGGCCGACTCCGAGGAAGGGCTGGGCCGGGGGCCGGTGATCGGCTGAGGCCGCAGCTCGTCCGGGTCGCCGGCGATGTCGTATCCCGCCGCGGTCAGCCCGCTGATGAGCGTCTCGGCCTGCTCGGCGGCCCAGGCGTCACGCTCGGCGGGCAGCACCAGCCGTCCCTGCCGGGGCCGCGAGGCCAGCGCCCGGTGGGCCACCGTCTCCTTGACCGCCTGCATGTAGTACCAGCCGGGCACCTCCTCGGGCAGGGCCTCGTTGAGGTGGCGGAGAAACTCGATCTCCGGCATCCCGAGCGAGGAGTTGGACCGGGCCTGGGCCAGGTCGACCCCGCCGGGGTCGATGCCGAGCACCCCGGCGAACCGCTCCCACAGCAGCCCGTCGTCCGCGCCGCGCTGCGGCATGGTGATCACGTGCACCCGCTCCGGCGGCACATGGGCCGCCCACCGGGCCAGCAGGGCCACGCTGTCGTGCACCTTCCAGAACCAGTACTGGTCCCGGTCCTGGGCCCGCGACTCGACGTCGATCACGTCGGCCAGCCAGTCCTCCCAGGCCCGGGTGTTGCGGTGCTTGATGGTCTCCTGCCACTCGGCGGGCAGCAGCGAGCCCATGTCCCGGACGGTCAGCACCACGTGCACCTCGGCGGGCTCCAGGGAGCGCACCGCCCGCTCGGCCTGGGCCGGGTCGGCGGCCGAGAACAGCTCGTGCGAAATGACGGCCAGCCGGCTGGCCTTGGCCTCGGTGGCCAGGATGTCCCACTCGCCGGTCCACGGCGCGGCCGGATCTGACGGCAGCTTCTCGATGTCGCGCAGGTCCTGGCTGGCCCGGTAGTGGTCCTGCGGGTGGTGGCCCGGCAGGGCCAGGCCGCGCGCGGCCAGTTCGCCCCGATTGCCCCACATCACCTGCTGCAGGAAGGTCGTGCCCGTCTTGGGCTCGCCGATGTGGACGAACACCCGCGTCGGCGTGCTCGGGCCATCGGGGCCTGATTCGGGGTGCGCTTCAGGGCGCGCGTCGGGGTGTTCAGCGCGGGTTTCATCGCTGACGGCGTCCACGGCCATCCGGGCACCTCGCGGGACTAGAGCGGATCGTCGGGTCTGGCACCTCATGGCCGTGTCGACCGGGTGCGGGGGTGTTTGCGACTGCCAGTAATGCCGAACAATCTATGACTTACGCGGCTGTAAGCGTGCGTCGGTCTACTAGTCTGCTCCCGTACAAGATACAGAGCGCTTGCGGTTGAAAGAGCTGTCTGCGGACCCTTGGTACTCTTCAGTACCATAGGCGCCGCGGCAGTTGTCGATCTTGTCACGGCGTGCCCCCGGCGCACCCCCGCGCACCCCGGATTGATGGAAGGCGACCTCTGCGTATGCACGAGCCCTTCTCGCTGCTGCTTTCGGTCTATGAGGGCGACCGGCCCGATTACCTGCGGCGGGCATTCCGCAGCGCGGTCCACGACCAGACGGTGCGCCCCGATCAGGTAGTGATCGTCCGGGACGGACCGGTGCGCGAGGAACTGGCCGCCTGCCTGGCGGAGTTGGCCACCGGCAGCCCGGTGCCGGTGACCCTCGTGCCGCTGGACCACAACGGCGGCCTGGGCCCCGCGCTGGACGCGGGGCTGACGGCCAGCCAGTACGACGTGGTGGCCCGGATGGACGCCGACGACGTGGCCATGCCGCAGCGCTTCGCGGTGCAGATCCCGCTGATCGCCGAGGCCGACATCGTCGGTTCTGGTCTGCTGGAGTTCGTCGGGGACACCGACAACATCGTCGGCCAGCGCGTGCCGCCCATCGACCCGGCCCAGATCCAGGCCTACGCCCGGATGCACGACCCGTTCAACCACCCGACCGTGGTCTACCGGCGCAGCGCCGTGCTGGCTGCGGGCGGCTACGGCGACCTGCCGTTGATGGAGGACTACGCGCTGTTCGCGCGGATGCTGGCGGGCGGCGCCCGCGCGGTGAACGTGGCCGAGCCGCTGGTCTGGTACCGGGTCGGCGCGACCGCCTTCAAGCGCCGCGGCGGCCAGGCCCTGCTGCGTTCTGAGCTGCGGCTGCAGACCGAATTCCGACGACAGGGATTCACGACCACGGCCCAGTTTGTGAGAAATGTCCTGATCCGCGGCGGGTACCGCCTGGTTCCGTGGTGGCTGCGCCGCGCCGTCTACCGCCCGGTCGTCGCCCGGTACACGGCCCGCCAAGACCCCAGACAACCAGATCCGAAACAAAGGACGCCCGTGCCACCCGGGCCTGACGGGCCGGTCAGTGCCCCCGGATCGGCCGCGCCGCGACCTGACTACGGCGAGCTGCCAGCCCAGCCGGCCGCGCCCGGCTGGCTCGGGCCCGAGCCCAAGCCGCGGGTGAAGTCGTGAACGCCGACCTGGTCATCGTGGGGTCGGGGTTCTTCGGGCTGACCATCGCCGAGCGCTGTGCCAATGACCTGGGCCTGCGCGTGCTGATCCTGGAGCGCCGGGCGCACATCGGCGGGAACGCCTACAGCGAGCCGGAGCCGCAGACCGGCATCGAGGTCCACCGCTACGGCGCCCACCTATTCCACACCTCGAACGCCAAGGTCTGGGAGTACGTCAACCGGTTCACCGCCTTCACCGGCTACCAGCACCGGGTGTTCTCGATTTACAAGAGCCGGGTCTACCCGCTGCCCATCAACCTGGGCACCATCTGCGAGTACTTCGGCGCGGCGATGTCGCCGGACGAGGCCCGGGCGCTCATCGCCGAGCAGGCCGCCGAGGTGGCGGCGGGCAGCGCGGCCAACCTCGAGGAGAAGGCGGTCTCGCTGATCGGCCGGCCGCTCTACGAGGCGTTCATCCGGGGCTATACGGCCAAGCAGTGGCAGACCGACCCGGCCGAGCTGCCGTCGGAGATCATCACCCGGCTGCCGGTGCGGTACACGTTCAACAACCGCTACTTCAGCGACACCTACGAGGGGCTCCCGGTCGACGGCTACACCGCCTGGCTGGAGCGCATGATCGACCACCCGAACATCGAGGTCCGGCTGGACACCGATTTCCTGGCCATGCGCTCGGATTTCCAGGGGCAGGTGCCGGTGATGTATACCGGGCCGCTGGATGAGTATTTCGCGTATGCCGCGGGAGAACTGGGCTGGCGCACGCTCGACTTTGAGCTTGAGGTGCTCGGCACCGGCGACTTCCAGGGCACGCCGGTCATGAACTATGCCGACGCCGATGTTCCGTTCACCCGCATTCACGAGTTTCGCCATTTCCATCCTGAGCGTGACTGGTATCCGAAGGACAAGACAGTGATCATGCGAGAGTTCTCGCGGTTCGCCAGTCGCGGTGACGAGCCTTACTACCCGATCAACACCGCGCAGGATCGGGAGCGGCTGCTGCGTTACCGCGAGATGGCCGACCGGGAGCGGGGCGTGCTGTTCGGCGGCCGGCTGGGCACCTACAAGTACCTGGACATGCACATGGCCATCGGCTCGGCGCTGAGCACGTTCGAGAACAAGATCCGGCCGCATTTCACCGTCGGCGCGCCGCTGCACGGGGGCCGGGGGAGTGGCGCAGATGACTGAGGCTCAGTTCGCGGCCACGCCGCCGGCCGCCAGTGAGGACAAGGTGCGGCGGGTCGTGCAGCGGGTCGTTTTCCCCGCCGATGACCTGGACGTCGTCCCGCTGTACGCCGAGACCCGGATGGACCGCGGCGCCGCCGAGCTGACGGCCGACATGCTGACCAGTTCGCTGGGCCAGAGCAAGGCACGCCTGACCAGCTCGGCCACCACCGCCAACGCCGTTGCCGGCGAGGCCCAGAACGCGATCCGGTTCGGGGTGGCCGCGCCCGGACACCCGGCCGAGGAGATCCGGCCCCGCCGCAGCGCGGCCATCGCCAGCGGCCGGCGGGTCTCCTTCGCCACCTACTTCAACGCGTTCCCGGCCAGCTACTGGCGCCGGTGGACCAAGGTCGAGTCGGTCTCGCTGCGCATCAGGCTGGCTGGGCAGTCCACCATCATGATCTACCGGTCGGCGGCCAAGGGCCACAGCCACCCGGTCGAGACCATCCAGGTGCACACCGACGAGCCGGAGACCATCGAGCGCACGCTGACGCTCACGCCGTTCATCGACGGCGGCTGGTACTGGTTCGACATCGTGGCCGGGGCGAGCGGCACCACGCTGATCGAGGCCGAGTGGGCGGTACAGGCCCCGCCGACGCCCCCGGGTACGGTCAGCATGGCCATCACCATCGTGGGCGCACCCGACTACCTGTTCAACCAGCTCCGCGCGATCGGCGAGGCCCCCGAGGTGCTCGACATACTCGACTCGGTCTACGTGGCCGACCAGGGCCCGAAAAAGATCAGGAACCACCCGGACTTCGCCGACGCGACCAAGAATCTCGGCGACCGGCTCAAGGTCATCGAGCAGGGCAACCTGGGCGGCTCCGGCGGCTTCTCCCGCGGCATGGATGAGACGCTGCGCGCGGGCCGGAGCGAGTACGTGCTGATCATGGACGACGACATCATGCCGGAGACCGAGGGCGTGCTCCGGGCGGCCGCGTTCGCCGACCTCACCCACAAGCCGACGATCGTCGGCGCGCACATGTTCAGCATGTACGACCCGTCGGTGCTGCATGCCTATGCGGAGGTCGTCGGGACCCGCAAGTGGTGGTGGGGCGCCGCGCCGAACACCAAGGCCCGGCACGATTTCGGCCGCCGGAACCTGCGCAACACCCCCTGGCTGCACCGCCGGGCCGAGTCGGATTACAACGGCTGGTGGATGTGCCTGGTCCCGATGCGCATCGTCCGGGAGATCGGCCTGGCCATCCCGGTGTTCATCAAGTGGGACGACGCGGAGTACGCGCTCCGGGCCCGGGCGGCCGGCTACCCGACGGTGTCCATGCCCGGCGTCGCCGCCTGGCACGTGCCGTGGCTGGACAAGAACGACGCCCAGGACTGGCAGGCCTACTACCACCTGCGCAACCGCGTGGTGACCGCGCTGCTGCACTCGCCGCTCAAGCGCGGCGGCGCGCTGGTCTCCGAGAGCGCGGAGCGGCAGCTGCAGAACCTGCTGTCCATGCAGTACTCCACGGCCGCCCTGCGGATGCTGGCCATCGAGGACATCCTGACCGGGCCTGACCACCTGCACCGGGACCTGCCGGTCAAGATGGCCCAGCTGCGCGAGCTGCGGATGAGGTACACCGACGCCCAGACCCAGCGCGACGTGTACAGCTTCCCGCTGGCCCGGCGCAAGCCCGCCGAGTACGACCCGCCGACCAACAAGTTCGGCCTGCTGACCCGGCTGATCTCCGGAGTCTTGAACCAGCTCCGGCCGGTGCGCCAGGGGGCCAGGAACCGGCCGCAGGTGGTGCTGCCGCACATCGACTCGCCCTGGTACGTGCTGTCCAAGCTGGACAGCGCCGTGGTCTCCATGCCCGACGGGACCAGCGCGTCCTGGTACCAGCGGGACCCGAAGCTGCTGCGCCAGCTCGGCTGGCACAGCGCGATGCTGCACTGGCGGCTGCGGCGGCGGTGGCCGAAGCTGGCCGCCCAGTACCGCGCGGCGGCGCCGGGGTTCACCTCACCCGAGCAGTGGCGCGAGACCTTCGCCCGGTCGGCCGGTGACCCGCCGGGCGGCCAGTGAGCGCCGCGGGCGGGGAGTGACCTCGATGTCAGCACGGCCGGGCGGCAAGATGTCGGCCCGTCTGGACCCGGAGGGCCAGGCGGCGTCGGACGCTTCCGCGACCGAGCCTGCGGGCGCCCGGCCGGGCCCGGCCCGGGGCCGGACCGCGACCGCGGCCCGCTACCTGCCGGTCGGCCTGGCCGCCGCGGTCATGCTGGTGCTGGGCCTGTGGGGCCTGACCCGCCAGTCGGCCATGGGCAACGACGAGGTGGCCACCCGCTGGGCCGCGCTGCTGCCGCTGCGCGAGCTGTTCCACCTGCTCAACAACGTGGACGCGGTGCACGGCCTGTACTACCTGCTGATGCACGCCTGGATGGTCGTGGGCACCAGCCCGACGGTCATGCGGATCCCGTCGGTCATCGCCATGGTCGTGGCCGTGGCGCTGACCGTGGTGATCGGTCGGCGGCTCACCGGCTCGGGCTGGGCCGGGCTGTTCGCCGGCCTGATCATGGCGCTGACGCCGACCATCACCTACTACGCCCAGACGGCGCGCTCCTACGCGCTGGTCGTGGCCTGCGTGCTGGGCGCCACGCTGGTGCTGCTGCACGCGCTGGCCGCCGAGGCCGCGGGTGCGCCCAGGGGCCGCGTGGCCCGCTGGTGGCTGGGCTATGGCGCGCTGGTGCTGGTGGCCGGTTACCTGAACGAGCTGGCGCTGCTGTTGCTGACGGCGCACCTGGTCACGGTGCTGCTGGCCCGGTACGGCCGGGCCGCGCTGCGGCACTGGGCGGTGGCCGCGATCACGGCGGCGGTGCTGGTCGGGCCGCTCGCGGTGGTCAGCGCCAGGGAGGACAAGGCGGTCAACTGGATTCCCCGGCCGGGGCCGGGCGCGATCAAGGTGCTGTTCCACGACTACTTCGGCGCCACCACCGGGATCGCGGTGCTGCTGTTCCTGTGCGCCGTCGCCGCCCTGCTGCCGCCGCGGGCGACTTGGCGGGCCTCCTCGGGCCCGGAGCCTGGGTCGGGCTCGGGGTCGGCCCGGTTCGCGGGGGCCTGGTGGACCCAGGGCGGGGTGTCGCTGCCGTCGGTCGCCGCGCCGCTGGTGGTGCTCCCGGCCTTCCTGCTGATCGTGGAGTCGCTGATCGCGCGGCCGCTGTACGTCGACCGGTACGTGCTCTACGGGGAGGCCGCGGCCGCGCTGCTGGCCGGGGCCGGCCTGTACCGGATCGGCCAGTGGCTCAGGAGCACCTCGCTCGGCAACTCCCCGGCCGGCCGCAAGGCCCTCATCTGGGCGCCGGGCATCGTCGTCTGCATCGCCGCGCTGGTACTCCAGATCGCGCCCCAGCAGCGGGTCCGGACACCCGGCAGCCGGCTGTTCAACTTTGGCGCGCCGTCGGTCTACGTCGCCGCGCACGCGCGGCCCGGCGACGGCGTGCTGTTCTTCGGCCCGTTCTTCCGCAAGGCCCGGCTCGGCTACCCGGCCGACTACCGGGATCTCCGCGACTTCGGGATGGCCGAGTCGCCGGTGGCGGCCGGCACCTTCCAGGGCACCGACCAGCCCCCCGGCGCGGTGGCCTCGCTCCTGCCGACGTATCACCGCATCTGGGTCGTCGGCAACGCCCCGTCAGCCGGCCTGGCCGCCCCGGCGCTGCGGCAGGAGAGCATCGCGCTGCTCGACCACTTCACCCTGGTCACCAGGCGCCAGTGGAAGGGCATCTCGCTCACCCTCTGGGTCCGTCGCTAGCCTCGGCGGCTGATCGTCAGGCTCAGGTTGTCGGCGAAGCCGTCGATGTAGCCCGGCCTGGTCCGGACCATGCGCAGGCTGACCACCGCCTGTGACGTGCGCCGGGGCACCAGTCCGGTCCTGGTCCGGCGCTCCAGCCCGGACACCCCCTGGCGCTGCCGCTCGGTCACCGGCCCGATCGTCGCGTGCCCGAGGATCCGGCCGTGGACCGACTTCCAGGTGATCGTCAGCGTGGCGTAGTCGCCCTGGGTGCCCTCGCCGCCGAGAAAGCCCGACAGCGTGAACGCGGCATGGCCGCCGCGGATCAGGCTCAGGTACGCGCCGATCTTGAGCGCCTGGGTGGCCCCGGAGGTCCGGCCGCGCTGGCCTCCCGCGAAGAAGTTGTGCCCGCGGTGGCCGGGACCCGGCGAGTGCGGTCCGGGGAAGCCGCGGGTGCCGTAGGCCACCGCCGTGAAGGAGGTGCCCCGGACCGGCGTCCAGTGCTTCACCGGCACCGGGCCGCCGTGGGAGTTGGGCGTGGCCTTCTCCGCCCCGTGGTCCTTGATCAGGTTGACCGGCGCGGCCGTCACCGCGGACCTGGCCGTGCGGGCGGGCGCTGCCTGCGCGGTCATCGCCTGCGCGGCCGCCGCGGGCAGAACCGCCACGCCGGCCGTCGCCGTCACGATCGCGGCGGCGGACCACAATGCCCTGCGCTCCATCGGGCCTCCTGGCTAGCTCGTCCGGATTATCGCCAATCCGGCATAGATGACGATTCGGGACGGCCCATAGTTCCGGCGGGGGTGGAGTTAACCAGAGCTTGAAGGGTGGTGCCAGCAGGATGGACCCCCCGATTCTTTGAGCCGTAACGTGTCCCGCATGGACCAGCTTGCCCGCGAGGACATCGCCGCGGCCGCGGCAGTACACCAGGAACTGGGCCGGGACTACGACCGCGCGGTCGCCGAGGGCCTCATCGAGCGCATCGGCGACGAGATCGACAAGCGGGTGGACGCGCGCCTGTCCGGATCCCGTGTCCGAGTCCGGCCCGCGCCGCGACGAGACAGCCAAGAGCTGGTGCCGGTGAGCCGCTCGTCCTGGCCCGGCGTCATCCTCGCGCTGGGCTCGATGGGCATCGGGGCCGGCATCAGCGCCGGCACCATAGCGGCCAGTTCCACCATCGGACCCAGCTCCATCTCCCACCAGGTGGGCCCGGCCCAGGTCGGGATCCTCCTCATCATCTGGATTGTCATCGGTGCGATCAACGTGGCCTACGCCCGCCGCCGTTAGCCCCGTCCCGCCCGCCGCTCACGGCCCGGATCCGCCTCCGGCCTTGGCGGCCGGCCGACCGCTGCGCTTAGCATCGGGGCTAGAGACGGACTGCCCGGCCGGATCTACCCGGGCGGGATACACGGGGAGCCATGCCCGACATACTCAGCCAGGGTCGTGACCACGAACCAGGTGCCCGGCGCTGGCGCCGCCTCGCGGTGGTCGCCGTGCTGGTCGCGGCCGCCGCGGTGGTCGTCGGCCTGCGGCTGCCGTGGTCTGGCCACGCCCATCACGCGCACCGCCACCCGGCCGCCGCGGCGTCCCGGCCGCCGTCCGGACCTACCGTCGTCAGCCTGCCCAGCGAGCCCGACGGCATCGCCGGGCCGACCCGGCCCTGGCCGGCCAGCGTCCGGCTGCCCGTCACCGGGTCGCAGCCCGCCTGGTACTGGCCAGGTACCGACCGCAAGCAGACCGTGGGGGGCCTGCCCAAGGACACCGTCGGCTACGCGTTCACCCGCGCCGTCGGCGGCTGGGCCGTCCAGCCCGGGTCGGCGTCCGATCCGAGCTGCGCCAACTGCGCCGGCCGTCCGCTGCCCGTCTATTTCCTCGACGACCAGTCGCCCGCGGCCACCCTGGTCGGCGTGGCCGATGCCGTGGCCCCGGCCGTCCAGGCGGGCCGGCTGTGGCTGACCACCTTCCCGGCCGGCGCCAGCCTGGACACCGCGGCCGGGACCGGTCAGGAGGTCAGCCTGTCTGGGGCCCGGATCGGCCCGTCCGTCCGGCTGCCGCCCGGCTACGTCATCGCCCGGGCGACCAGCCGCGGCCTGCTGCTGCAGCCCGCGCCCATCGGACGCGCGACCACCACCGACCGGCTGTGGAACCCGGCCCATCCGCGGGCCGGCCGGACCTTCAGCAACGTGATCGCCACCGGCCAGAACGAGATCGCCTGGGCTCCGCCCTGCGCCGCCCGCTGCCGGGCCCGGGTCCTCAACCTGGCCACCGGGCGGACCACCGTGGTCACCGTGCCGCGCGGCAGCACCGCGGCCAGCGGCTCGTTCAGCCCGGACGGTCGGCTGCTTGCGCTCCAGGTCAGCTACAGCACCGGCAGCGCCGGCGGCTCGCTGGCCATGCAGCTGGAGGTGGCCTCCGTGGCCACCGGCCGGCTGACCCCCGTGCGGGGCACCTGGGCCAGCAGCGACGCGCTGGTCAGCTTCGGCTGGCCGGCCGACGACGACAGCCTGGTCGCCGAGCTGGGCTTTACCACCAAGGTGCAGCTCACCGCCTGGCGGCCGGACGACACCCGGCTGGCCGTCGTGTCCCTCGGCCCCCGCGAGGCCGTGACCGCGATCGTGACCGGCTAGCCCGCCGGGGCCGGCTGCGGGCCTCGATCAGGAACCGCCGGGCGTGTGACACGAACGGCCCCGTGGCCTGGATCTGCTCGTGCAGCCGGGCCAGCGGCTCGCGGTAGGCCGCCACCGTGAAGCCGGGCACCGTCCACAGCACCTTGCGCAGGAAGTAGACCACCGCCGCGACGTCGTCGAACGTCACCCGCAGTTCCGCCGCGCGCAGGTCGGTCACGACCAGGCCCGCCGCCTCGGCCTGCGCCTTCGCCCACTCCGAGCTGCGCCCCGGGCGAACTGGCTGCGGTCCCATCAGGTACTCGGTCAGCTCGCGGTTGGTCCCCGCGCCGATCTGCTGCGATAGGTAGCTGCCGCCCGGCCGCAGCACCCGCGCGACCTCCGGCCACACCGTCACCACCGGGTGCCGGCTGACGACCAGGTCGAAGGACTCGTCGCCGAACGGCAGGTCGGCCTCGTCCGCGACCTCGGCCACCGTCCCGCCCAGCGGGGCCAGCCGCCGCCGGGCCAGCGCCACGTTCGGCGGCCAGGACTCCGTCGCAGCCAGCACCGGCGGCGGTTTCGGGATGCTGGCCAGCACCTCGCCCCCGCCGGTCTGGATGTCCAGCGCCGCCGTCGCGCCGGCCATCCGCGCCCCGATCAGCCGGGCGTAGCCCCACGGCGGCCGCTCCTCGGTGGCCCGGCCCTCGAACCAGGAGAAGTCCCAGCCCTCGACCGGCACCGACTCGCCCTCGGCCAGCAGCTCCTCGAAGGTCGGCATCGGGCTATTGTCCCAGTTGTCGGGGTTGACTCTGTACCGGGGTACGGCTGCTACGTTGCCAGCATGGCTGGCCTGACCATCGGAAAGTTCGCCGCCGCCCACGGCGTCGGCGTCGAGACCGTGCGGTTCTATCAGCGCCGCGGCCTGCTGCCGCGGCCCGAGCGGCGAGCCGGCGGCGGCTACCGCGAGTACACCGAGGCCGATCAGGGGCGGCTGGCCTTCATCCGCCGCGCCCGGCGGCTCGGCTTCACGCTCGAGGAGATCGCCGACCTGCTCGGCCCGGCCGAGGCCCGCTCCACCGACGACATCGCCGCGGCCGCTGAGGCCAAGCTCGCCGCCGTTGACGACCAGGTCCGCGAGCTCATGCGGCTGCGCTGCCGGCTGCGCAGGCTGGTCCAGGTGTGCGAGCACGGCAGCGGCGACGACTGCGTCGCACTCCATCTGGGCGAGGAGCCGCCGGAGGACCGCGCGCGGCCCGTCCAGTCCGCCGCACTCTGAGGGAAATCGAGGTAACAACAGCCGATGAGCGCACTCAAGTCTGTCACCGACGAGCGATTCGAGGCCGACGTGCTGGCCAGCCAGCGGCCGGTCATCGTGGAAGCGTGGGCCCAGTGGTGCGGCCCCTGCCGCCAGGTCAGCCCCATCCTGGAGGCCATCGCCGCCGAGCACGCCGACCAGGTCGACGTGGTCGCGCTCAACGTGGACGAGAACCCCGAGACCGCGCGGCGCTACGGGATCCTGCACATCCCCACCGTGAGCCTGTTCTCCGGCGGCGAGGTGGTCCGGCAGGTGATCGGGGTCCGGTCCAAGTCCGCGCTGCTGCGGGAGTTCGCCGACTTCCTCTAGCCCGCGTCGCTCAGCCGCTTCCACTCCACCTGGGCCTCGGCCGACCACCGCTCGTGCAGGTCCGCGAACAGCCGGGCCGCGGTCAGGCCGCTCCACCGGTCCGGCAGCAGCTCGCGGGGCAGCGCCGGGTCGATGGCCGGGAACCGGCGCCAGGCGTGCACCAGCTCGATCTGCCGGGCCAGCACGTCGTCTCGGTTCTCGCCGCCGAACTCCGCGATGAACTGCTCGTAACGCTCCTCGATGGCGGCCAGGTCCCAGGCCTGCCTGACCATGACCCGCACGTCGACTAGGCCGGGCCGGGTGCCGACGAACAGGTGCGCGTCACCCGCCACGCCCGCCCCGTCCAGCACCCGGGTCACCTCGGCCTCCCGCTCCGGGTGGGTGCTGATCCACAGGCCGGGTCCGAGCGAGCCGAAGCCCGCCCAGTTCAGCCGGCTGCGCAGGATGTGCCGGGTCCGGCGGTCCCCGTCGGGCACCCGGACCGCCACCAGCAGCCAGCGGCCGTCCCAGCTGCCGGCCGGCCCGGTGAACGAGTAGATCCGCTCGGCTCCCTCGGTCAGCATGATCCGGGCCGCGCCGGTCAGGTGCCACCGAGTCCGGCGGCCCACCCGCTCGGCCTCCAGCCAGCCCGCCGCCGCCGTCCGCATCAGGGCCTGCCGGGTCGCTTTCTCCTCGATGCCCAGGTGGGCGAACGCGGTGATCACCGCCGAGGTCCAGGCCGTGCCGTCGCCGGGCAGCACCAGCTCGCCCAGCAGGGTCAGCAGCATGCCGCGGGCGCTGGCCGCGCCGGCCGCGTGCTGCCGGGACAGCGCGGGCTGTGACGGCATACCCCATTCTCGCTCATGACCATCGGGCGCGCTCGCCAGGCGAGCTGGCCGCCGGGCTGGCCGACCAGGCGGCGGAACGGGTCGACCACATAAGTCCTTAACAGAGCTAATATTATTCTTAGCCCAGCTAACCTCTCTGCGATGGGATGCCGTGCCCCACATCACCGCTACCGCCGGCCGCCTGAACTTCCAGCCCCGGCAGATGGTCTCGTCCCTGCGCCAGCGCAACTACCGGCTCTACTTCTTCGGCCAGCTGGTCTCGGTGGCGGGCACCTGGATGCAGACCGTGGCCCAGTCCTTCCTGGTCCTGGGCCTGACCCACAGCGGCACCCAGCTCGGGCTGACCACCGCGGTCCGGTTCCTGCCCATGTTCGTGTTCGGCCCGCTGGGCGGGGTGATCGCGGACCGGATGGACAAGCAGCGGGTGATGTACATCACCCAGACCCTGTCCGGGCTGCTGGCCGGGGTCTGTGCCGTGCTGATCGCCACCCACGTCATCGAGCTGTGGATGGTCTACCTGCTGGCCCTGGCCCTGGGCGGGGTCAACGTGTTCGACAACCCGGCCCGGCAGAGCTTCATCTCCGAGATGGTCACCGCGCGGGACCTGCCCAACGCCGTCACCCTCAACTCGGTCGCCATGAACCTGGCCCGGGTGCTCGGCGCCGCGGCCGGCGGGGTCATCGCCGCCGCCCTCGGGCTGGCCCTGTGCTACGCCTGCAACGCGCTGTCGTTCGGCGCCGTGCTGCTGTCCCTGGTGCTGATGCGCCGGTCCGAGCTGTTCCCGGCCCGCCGGTTGGCCCGGCGCAAGCGCCAGGTCAGGGAGGGGCTGCAATACGTCCGGTCCACCCCCGAGCTGCTCGTCCCGCTGGTCATGATCGCCGTCATCGGCACGCTGGCCTGGGAGTTCCAGGTGACGCTGCCGCTGATGGCCAGCCAGGTGTTCCACGGCGGGGCCGCCACCTACGGCCTGATGGCCTCGGTGATGGGCGTCGGCGCCGTGGTCGGCGGGCTCATCTCGGCCGCCCGGCCCCGGCCGCGGACCCGCGCCCTGTGCCTGGCCGCCATCGGCTGGGGCCTGGCCATCCTGGCCGCCTCGGCCGCGCCCAGCCTGCCCCTGGAGCTGGCCGCCATGCTGTTCGTCGGCTACGGCAGCATCACGTTCAACTCGCTGGCCAAGACCACCCTGCAGCTGGCCGCCGAGCCCTCCATGCGCGGCCGGGTGATGGCCCTGTGGGCGCTGGCCTGGCTCGGCTCCACCCCCATCGGCGGCCCGATCGTGGGCTGGCTCGGCCAGGCCGTCGGGGCTCGCTGGGCCCTGGTCGGCGGGCGGCCTGCCCACCCTGGTCTGCGGCATCCTGGCCCTGCCCGCCCTCACCCGGGTCGACCGCCGCCCCGCTCACCCCGCCGGCCCCGGCGCCCCACTGCCCCACCCGACTCACCCGTCGCGGCCGACTCCGATCCAGCGGCCCAGCCCTCTGCCGCCTCCGGGTGACCTTCATGATCCCGTAGTGTTAGCGGGCTCAGGCGACGCAAACGCTACGGGATCATGCCCTAACCAGACCGGACGATAGGCTCGGCCGCGTGGCTCGAGCGCTTGTTCTTGGCGGGACCGGGATGATCGGGCAGGCCATCGGCGGCCGCCTGCTGGCCAGCGGATGGGACGTGGACCTGGCCGGGCGGGATCCGGGCAAGATGCCCGCCGGGCTGGCCACCGTCGGGCCGGCTTCGTGGCCGCCGACCGCGCCGACGACGCCCAGCTTCGCGCCGCCGTCGGCGGCGGGGCCGACCTCCTCGTGGACTGTGTCTGCTACACCGCCGCCGACGCCACCCGGCTGCTGCCGCTGCTGCCCGACGTCGGCTCCGCCGTGATGATCTCCAGCAAGGCCGTCTACGTCGATGCCGCAGGGAACCACGTCAACTCCGACGATCCCCCGCACTTCGACGGCCCGGTCCGCGAGAGCCAGCCCACCGTGGCGCCTTCCGACGGCGACTACAACACCCGGGCGGGCTACGGGGCCAACAAGGTCGCCGCCGAGCACGTCCTGCTCGACAGCGGCCACCCGGTCACCGTGCTCCGGCCGTCCAAGGTGCACGGCCCGGCCTCGCCTCGGCCCCGCGAGTGGATGTTCGTCAGGCGGGTCCTCGACCAGCGCCCGGCTGTGCTCCTGGCCCATCGCGGTGCGGGTGTCGATCACACCTCCGCCGCGGCCAACATCGCCGCCCTGGCCGAGACCGTGGCGGCGAAGCCGGGACGGCGGATACTCAACAGCGCCGACCCCGACGCGCCCAGCGCCCTGGAGATCAGCCGCGCCATCGCCGCCCACCTCGGCTACCAGTGGGACGAGGTGCTGCTGGACGACGACGCCGAGCCCGCCCTCGGCGCCCACCTGTGGGACGCGGCCTACCCCATCGTGCTCGACATGACCGCCGCCGCCGAGCTCGGCTACATCCCCGCCGGGGACTACGCGGCCACCGTGGCCCAGGCCGTCGACTGGCTGGTCAGCGCGGCCCGCGGCGGCCGGGATGCGGCCCGCCTGCCCGGCCCCGATGACCCCTTCTTCGCGCCCTTGTTCGACTACGCCGCCGAGGACCGCTACCTGGCCGGACGCCCGTCGGCGGGCGGCTGAGCGCTGGACGAGGGCCGGTAGGCTCGCTCAGGCGCCGCCGGGCGCCGACACGAGACTCACCGGAAAGGGCATGAACGGGGTGCTGATGCTGGACGGGACGGACGGGCAGCTGCGGGTCCTGCTGCTGGAGAACATTCACCCCGACGCCGCCGCACGGCTGGGCAAGGACGGCTACCACGTCGAGACCGCCTCGCGGGCGCTGGCCGAGGACGAGCTGATCGAGGCCATCGAGGGCGTGCAGCTGCTGGGCATCCGGTCCGGCACGCACGTCACCGAGCGCGTGCTGGCGGCCGCGCCCGACCTGCTCGCCGTGGGCGCGTTCTGCATCGGCGTGAACCAGATCGACCTGCCGGCCGCCTCCCGGCGGGGGATCGCGGTGTTCAATGCCCCGTTCTCCAACACCCGCAGCGTGGTCGAGCTGGCGCTGGCCGAGATCATCGCCATGACCCGGCGGCTCACCGACAAGAGCGCGCAGATGCACGCCGGCGTCTGGGACAAGTCGGCGGCCGGCAGCCATGAGGTGCGCGGGCGGCGGCTGGGCATCGTCGGGTACGGCAACATCGGCGGCCAGCTCTCGGTGCTGGCCGAGGCCCTGGGCATGACCGTGTTCTTCTACGACACCGCCGACAAGCTGGCCCTGGGCAATGCCCGCCGCTGCGGCACGCTGGAGGAACTGCTCGAGCTGTCCGACGTGGTGACCCTGCACGTCGACGGCCGGCCGGGCAACAGCGGCATGTTCGGCGCGGCCGAGTTCGACGCCATGCGGCCGGGCAGCCTGTTCCTGAACCTGTCCCGCGGCTTCGTGGTCGACCACGCCGCGCTGCGCGCGAACATCGAGTCCGGGAAGCTGGCCGGGGCGGCGGTGGACGTGTTCCCGCAGGAGCCGCGGGCCCGCGGCGAGGAGTTCGCCTCCGAGCTGCGCGGCCTGCCCAACGTCATCCTGACCCCGCACGTGGGCGGCTCGACCGAGGAGGCGCAGCAGGACATCGGCGAGTTCGTGGCCGGCAAGCTGCACGACTACGTCTGCTCCGGGGCCACGTCGCTGAGCGTCAACCTGCCGGGCGTGGCGCTGCCGCACACGCCGGGCACGCACCGGCTGGTGCACCTGCACCGCAACATCCCCGGCGTGCTGGCCACCATCAACCAGGTGCTGGCCGAGCACAGCGTCAACATCGAGGGCCAGCTCCTGGGCACCCGCGACGAGCTGGGCTACGTCCTCACCGACGTGGGCACCGAGTACACCGACGACATGCTGGCCAGCCTGCGCGACCTGGACGTCACCATCCGGCTGCGCACCACGCGCCCGGCCTAGCCGCGTCCGGTCGCCTGTCCCGATCGCCTGAGCCCGCTTAGCGCGGGAGCGGCACGATCTGGAGGTCGTCCACCTCGCCCGCCAGCAGCTGCCGGCCCTCGGCGGCGATGCCGTCGTCGGTGACGATGGTGTCGGCGGCCGACAGCGGCCCGAGGATGTGCAGCCCGACCGTGCGCCACTTCGTGTGATCGGCCAGCACGACCAGCCTCCGGGCGTGGGCGATGAAGGTCCGGTTGGTCTCCGCCTCGGACACGTTCGGGGTGGTGAAGCCGGCCACCGGGTCCATGCCGTGCACGCCCAGGAACAGCACGTCCACGTACATGGACCGCAGCGTGGCGTCCGCGGTCGGCCCGACCAGGGCGTCGGACGGCGTCCGCTCGTCGCCGCCGGTCAGGATGACGTGCGACCGGCCGTCGCCCGCCCGCTGCAGCTCGGTCCAGACCTTCATCGAGTTGGTGACCACCGTGACCCCGGCCACCTGGGACAGCTGGCGGGCCAGCATGCAGGTGGTCGTGCCGGCTGACAGGCCGATGGCCGAGCCCGGCTTGACCATCGACGCGGCCAGGCCCGCGATGGCCGCCTTCTCCGCCTGCTGGCACAGGACCTTCTTGTCGAAGCCCGGCTCCTCGACGCCGCGCTGGGCCAGCACGGCGCCGCCGTGCACCCGCTCCAGCCGCCCTTCGCGCTCCAGGCCGGCCAGGTCCCGGCGGATGGTCATCTCCGAGACCGACAGCTGATCGGCCAGCCCGGAGATGAGGGCTGAGCCGTTGCGCTGCAACTCGTCCAGGATGCACTGCCGCCGCAGTACTGCCAGCATGCTGGGATCGTACCCCGGCCGGTCGCGGGCAGCCCGTGCCCACGACTGGGGCGGTGGCGGGAGCGCTGGTCAGGCACTGCCCGGCGCGGTCACGAAGTCGATCAGCTCCTCGACCCGGCCCAGGAACGTCGGCTCCAGGTCGGTGAAGGACCGCACCGAGCTGAGGATGCGCGACCAGGCCGCGCCGGTGTTCACCGGCCAGCCGATGGCGGTCAGCACGCCCTCCTTCCACGGCTGGCCGCGCGGGACCTCGGGCCAGCCACCGGCCAGCCCGACCACGGACGGCTTGACCGCGGCCCAGACGTCGATGAACGGGTGGCCCACGATCAGCACGTGCGGCGAGGACACCGCGCTGGCGATCCGGGTCTCCTTGGAGCCGGTCACCAGGTGGTCTACGAGCACGCCGAGCCGGCGGGCCGGGCCGGGGGAGAACTCGGCCACGATCGCGGGCAGGTCATCGATGCCGCCCAGGTACTCGACCACCACGCCGACGTCGCGCAGGTCGTCGCCCCAGATCTTCTCGACCAGCTCGGCATCGTGCCGGCCCTCGACGTAGATCCGGCTGGCCTTGGCCACCTTGGCCCGGCTCTGCGGCGCCGCCACCGACCCCGAGGCCGTCCGCCGCGGTGCCCCGGCGCCCGGCGAGGGCGGCCGGGTCAGCCGGACCGGGCGGCCCTCCAGCAGGAACGTGCTCGTGAGCGGGAAGACGCGCCACTTGCCGTGCCGGTCCTCGAGCGTGACGGCGTCCTTCTCGCAGAACACCACCGCCCCGCAGAACTCGCCGACGCTGTCCTCGATGACCAGGCCGCGCTCGGCCGCCACCCGCGGCAGCTCGGCCTGGCCGGGCCGCGGGCGCGGCACAGCGAGCACGTCGGCGCCGTACCGCATGCTCCGCGCTGGTCCGGGATCGCGCCGTATCTCCGCCACGGCGATCAAGCATAAGCGCGCAAAACGCGCGAGCCCGGGACCGCGCGGAGCCGGCGCGCCGCTTAGCCCGCCTTGCGCTTAGCTGGCCAGGGTGGCGTCCAGGTTGATCTCGGGCACGCCGGCCAGCGCGCGGCTCACCGGGCAGCCCGCCTTGGCCGCCGCGGCGGCGTCCTGGAAGGCGGCGTCGGTGATGCCCGGCACCTGGCCCACGGTGACCAGGTCGATCTTGGTGATGGTCGGCGCGCCGTCCACGATCCGCAGCGTGACGGTGGCGTCGGTCCGGACCGAGTCAGGCGCGTTACCGCCCTGGGCCAGGATGTTGGACAGCGCCATCGAGAAGCAGGAGGCGTGCGCGGCGGCGATCAGCTGCTCGGGGTTGGCGCCCGGGCCGTCCTCGAAGCGGGACTTGAAGGAGTAGTCACCGCTGATGGTGTCCCCGGCGGTGAAGGTACCGGATCCTGTGGGCACATCGCCCTTCCACTCCGCGCTTCCCTTGGCCGGCATCGTTACCTCCTGGGCTGTTGCTGACTCAGACGAACCGCACTCTACCGACCCCCTGCGCACCGGACCGCGCTGCCCAGGGAACGACCCGCCTAGTTCCCCGCGTCGCCGGCCGGCTGCAGGACCGTGCTGCCCAGGGGGGCGACCCCCCTAGCCCCCCCGCGCCGCCTTCGGCTGCAGGATTGTGCTGCCCAGGGGGGCGACCCCCCTAGCCCCCCCGCGCCGCCTTCGGCTGCAGGACTGTGCTGCCCAGGGGGGCGACCCCCCTAGCCCCCCCGCGCCGCCTTCGGCTGCAGGACCGCGCACAGGCGGGCGATGGCGGTGGTGAACGAGTGCGCGGGCGGGGCGGCGAACCCGACCACCAGCGCGGGCGCGCGCCGGGCCCCGTCGGCCGCGTACTCGCCGAGGCCGCTGAGGGCCAGGCCGCGGGCCACCCCGGCGGCGACGACCTCGTCCTCGCTGGCTCCCGGAGGCAGCCCGACCACGGCGTGCAGCCCGGCGGCCACGCCGGTCATCCGGACGGCGGGCACGTGCTGGCGCAGCGCGGCCGCCAGCTGCTCGCGGCGGCGGCGGTAGATCAGCCGGCAACGCCGCACGTGCCGGTCGTAGGCCCCCGACGCGATCAGCTCGGCCAGGGTGAGCTGCTCGGTCGCGCTGGCCTGCCGGTCGGCCAGCTGCCGGGCCGCGACGACGTCGCCGATCAGGTGCGCGGGCAGCACCAGCCAGGCCAGCCGCAGGCCGGGGGCCAGCGTCTTGCTGGCGGTGCCCGCGTACACGATGGTCTCCGGCGCCAGGGCCTGCATGGCGCCGACGGCCTGCCGGTCGTAGCGGAACTCGCCGTCGTAGTCGTCCTCGATCACCGTGCCCCCGGTGGCGGCGGCCCAGGCCGCGGCCTTCGTCCGGCGCTCGGCGGCCAGCGGGACGCCCAGCGGGAACTGGTGCGCCGTGGTGAGCATTGCCCCGGCCGCGTCGGCCAGCTTCGGTGTCAGCGCGCCGCGCTCGTCCACCGGCAGCGGCCGGACGGCCAGGCCGTGGGCGGCGATGACCTGGCGGTGGTGCCGGTGCCCGTACTCCTCCACCGCGAGCGTGCCGTCGCCCGCCCCCCGCTCGGCCAGGACCTGGGTCAGCAGCGCCAGGGCCTGGGTGAAGCCGGAGCAGACCACGATCTGGTCGGCCGCGGCCCGCACGCCGCGGACCCGGGCCAGGTAGCCCGGCCAGCTCCTGGCGGAGCTCGGGCCGTCCGCGAGGGTCGGTGTAGCCCAGCGCGGCGGCCGGTGCCGCGCCGAGGGCGCGCCGCGCGGCGGCCAGCCACGCCGTGGTCGGGAACAGCGTCAGGTCGGGCACGCCGGGCATCAGGCTGTACCGGGGTCCGTCGGGCGCGTGCTCGCCGGGCCCGGCCGGTCCGGCCGGCGTGGCGATCACCCGCTCGGCCACCCAGGTGCCGGAGCCATGGCCGGCCACCAGCCAGCCCTCGGCGACCAGCTGGCCGTAGGCGTCGGCCACGGTGTTGCGCGCGAGGCCGAGGTCGGCGGCCAGCGATCTGGTCGAGGGCAGCCGAGTGCCGGGGGACAGCCGCCCGGCCTGGATCGCGCCGCGCAGCTCGTCCTCCAGGCGGCGGCGCACCCGGGTGCCGCTGACGTCGATCTCGAGGTGAAGATCAGTTCCGTAAGTGGCCCATGTTTCCTGCATTGGTTTGGACCTTATCAGTGGGCCTCCTGCCGCCTAGGCTCAGAGGCATGACGAACACCGACACCGCCATCCAGACCGTCCAGATCCCGGTCCGTCTTGACTTCGACGCCCGCGCCGCCGACTTCTCGCGCGCGATGGGCCATCTCGATCATGCCGCCACCAAGGAGCTTGACCGGGTCGGATTCGACCCGCGGCTGCGCGAGCTGGTGCGCATCCGGGCCTCGCAGATCAACGGCTGCGCGTACTGCATCGACATGCACACCAAGGACGCGCGGGCCATCGGCGAGACCGAGCAGCGCATCTTTGCGTTGCCGGCCTGGGAGGAGACGCCGTATTTCACGCTCCGTGAGCGCGCGGCCCTCGCGTTTACCGAAGCGGTGACGCTGCTGGCCAACGATCATGTGCCGACCAGCGCTTATGCCGCGGTGGCCGCGGAATTCTCCGAGGACGAAGTAGCCGCCCTGCTGAGCCTCATCGTGACGATCAATGCCTGGAACGCCATCGCGGTCAGCACCAGGGCCTGGGTTCCGGGGTCCTACCAGCCATGAGGCAGATCGCAACGTGCACATAGCAAGCGCCTCCCGGCTCCGTTCGGAGCCGGGAGGTGCCCTTAATACCCGCGAAGAATGGTCGCTATCAGACGACGAGTTCGCCCTCAATTCGCTTGAGATTGTGCCGGGCGAGGGCCAGGTTGGCCTTGGAACGATCGAGTACCAGATACAGGAACATGTTCTGGCTGCCGGCCGCTGACTTAAGCAGTCGGATAATGTGATACTGCTTGGCGAGCGTGATGAGGATATCCTCGATGGAATCGTTCAGGCGAAGCGATTCCATGGTCCGCATCTTGGCCCGGATAACTTCCGTGTTCCCGGCCGCGGCGACCTCGAGATCGAGGTACTTGCCACCACCGAGAGCGCCCAGGCTCATGCCGCTCTCCCAGTCGACGAGCGCTACGCCGAGGGCACCCTCGGTCGTCATGGCCTCCTTGAGCGCTGTCTCGATGTTCATTTACCTAAGCCCCTCCCGTTTGTCAATAAACCAGTAAGTCACCGTAGTCTCGGCCGAGACAAGCCGCAACGAGAATGACAGAAAAACGCAGCACTTACGCATGGTAGTAATGCCGCTACCTACCGTCCACTGAGCGGCCATTCAGGTGAGCCTAGGGTCGGTGATTCTGCCCGACCGGCATGTTGAGTCAATGCCGTTGCGGTAGTCTCGGTGGCCTAGGTATTCGCGGTTAATATCCGCGGGGTATCCGCTGCGTATCGGCGGGGGGAGCATTGTGTCTGGTCTTTCTGAGTCGCTGCACCGCATCCTGGAGGTTGACGGTGCCCGCACGGTGGCTCTCGTGGACGTCGGCACCGGCATGGTCGTGGACTCGGCCGGCGAGGAGCCGTCCGGGCTGACCGCGGCGGCCGCTAGTCTGGCCGACGAGGCCCGGCTGGCCGGCGGCGCGCTGGGTCCCGAGCGGTCCGGCGGTGACCTGGAGGAGATGCTGGTCGTTCTGCCCGAGCGCGTCCACCTGCTGAAGGTCCTGAGCCGGTCGCAGGGCGAGGGTCTCATGCTGTTCGTCGACGTGGACCGGGCCCGCACCAACGCGGCCCTGGCCGCCATGCGGGTGGCCCAGTTCGCCCCGGCGGTCCTGGGGTAGCCATGGACATCCCCCGCAGCGAGCCGGCCGGTGCCGGCGACATCAGTTCCGCCGATAACGGCACTGCCCCGGCCGGCGCGCCGGGCCAGCTGGAGCAGACGCTGGTCAGCTTTGCCCGGCTGCGCGCCTCGGGCCTGCTCCGGGTGACCGGCGAGCCGGGCGGCTCGGTGTACCTGGAGGACGGCCGGATCGCCGCCATCAGCACGCCCGGCGCGCCCGACCCCGAGGTCATACTGGTGCGCTCGGGCCGGATTCCGGAGGCGGGCTGGTCGGCGGTCTACGCGGCCGCGGCCTCCGACGGCCGGATGGCCGCCGAGCTGGTCAAGCGCGACCTCGTCGGGGCCGGCGAGCTGGAGGCGGTGCTGCGCACGGCCCTGGCTGATGCCTTGTTCGCGCTGCTGGCCGGGCGGGTGGAGGAATGCCGGGCTGGAGGAGGCGGCCACGTCGGCCCTGCTGCCGCTGGAGCCGGCCGCCGAGGCCGGGTGGCTGCTGGCCGAGGCGGCCCGGCGTCTTGACGTCCTGGCCGGCCTGGCCAGCCCGGTCTCGCACGACCGCGACCGGCTGGCCGCCGTGCCGGGCGCCTGGACCCCGCGCGTCGGTCCTGGCGACGGCCAGGCCGAGATCCTGGCCCTGGCCAACGGCCGCCGCACCGCCCGTGACATGGCCTTCGTGCTGGGCCGCGGCGTCTACGCGGTCACCCTCCAGCTGTCCCGGATGCGTGACTCCGGACTGCTGGTCATCGGCTCGACCCGCACGGCCGGCCTGCGCGCCGTCATCGCGGAGTCGGCGTCGCCCAGCCCGGCCGAGGCGGCCGGGTCGGCCGAGGCGGCCGGCGGCGGCAGTGCTCCGCCGCTGCCCAAGCGGCGGCGCGGCAGCAGCGGCCCGGTCGGGCCGCGTCCTCCGGAGAAGACGTCGGTGCTGCGCATGCTGCGGACCGGCGTCCGGCGCGAGCCGTCCGGCGGGTAACGCAAGGTAACAACCAGGGAGGGGGACCGTTAGTGGCGGACGACGCATTGCTGACCGAGATGCGGGCGCTCAGGGACCGAGTGATCGGTGTCACCGATACCGCGCTGGCCAGCCGGGATGGGCTGATCATCAGGGCGGACACGGCCGATCTCGACCCGGACAACATGGCTGCCCTGGCCGCGGCGTCGCTCGGGCTGGCCCAGCGCATGGCGGCCGAGGTCGGCAAGGGCGTACTGCGCCAGGCCATGACCCGCAGCAGCGGCGGCTATATCGCGGTCTACGCGGTCGGGGCCAAGGCGCTGCTGGTGGTCGTGGGTGACGTGGGCCTGGACACTGTCCGGCTGGAGCGCGAGGCCATGGCCGCGGTGGAGTCCATCGAGTCCCTGCTCGAGCCCAGCCGCCCGGAAGGAGCCGGCTCGATCCGCTCGGCGGGGTTATTCGGCGCTGGCCGCCTGGCCCGGCGCCGGCCGCCTGCCCGGCGGCTGTCTGGCTGGCGGCCGCCTGGTCGGCGGCGGCGGCCTCCTCGGCCAGGATCGGCGCGGCCGAGGTCACCGCATGGATGCCCAGCACGCTGGCGATCTCCATGACCTCGAGGATCTCCTGCGCCGTCGCGCCGTAGCCCACCGCGTTCTCGATGTGCAGCTTCAGGCCCTTGACGTATAGGTGCGTGGCCGCCGTGTCGAACGCGATGTAGATGAACTCCTTGATCTTCGGCTCTAGGGTGCCGTGCCGCCACGGGTGCGCCGAGAAGTCGGTGTAGGCCGCGAACAGCTCGGGGTCCAGCTCGAGCATCTCGTCCCAGAACGAGTGCCAGTACCCGCGCGTCTTGGTGAACTCGGCCTTGACCTCCTCCTGGTAGTCGGTGAGCGGGGCCGGGCCGCTGCGCAGGCCCTTCTCCTCCAGCACCTCGACCAGGATCGGCACGCCGATGTTCATGGCGTGGATGCCGAGCGTGGCGGCCAGCTCGAGCACCTCCATGATCTCCTGAGGCGTGGCCCCCAGGGCCAGCGCGGCCCGCATGTGCTGCCGGGCGCCGGGCAGGTACATGTGCGTGGCGTTCGCGTCGACCGCGATGTAGATGAACTCCTTGACCTTGTCGTCCAGGTGGTTCTTCCGCCACGGCACGGCGGAGAACGTCAGGTAGCTGGCCAGGAACTCCGGGTCCAGCTTGAGGACCGCCTCCCAGCTGTCGGACCAGGCGCCGCGCACCCGGATGAACTCGTCCTTGATCTCCTGCTGGCGGGGGGTCAGCGACATGAGAAACTCCTGGCTGGTCGGCGTGCGGGGGGTGTCGGTTGGGGTGGCCGGCTAGCCGAGGACCGTCGCGATGCGGGCGGCCGGGCCGTCCAGCGCCGGGTGCCGGTCCCGCACCCGGCCGTCGTGGCCCGGGATGACCTCAGCGCCCGTCTCCGCGGCCAGCTCGTTGATGAACGCCAGTGCCGCCTTCATCTGCCCCAGCGAGGTGAACGCGAAGAACGGCCACTCGTTCTCGATCTGCTCGTAGAAGTGCGCGGCGTCCGCCGCCAGGATCTTCGGCCCGCTCCGGCTGCGCACTAGCGTGAGCAGCTCACCGGGGCAGTGCCCGCCCACCGGGTAGACCGTGATGCCGGGGTAGACCTCGGTCTCCGCGCCGATCAGCCGCAGCCGGCCGTCCTCCTGCGCGCGGTGCACGACCTCCAGGTCCTCGACGACCGTGAACTCGCCCGCCAGGTCGTCGCGATCCCACTTGCCGAACCAGTAGTCGTACTCCGCCTGCCCCGAGACGACCTGCGCGTTCGTGAACAGCCGCAGGTAGCCGATGTGGTCGTAGTGGAAGTGCGAGGTGATCACCATGTCCACCGTCGCCGGGTCGATGCCCAGCAGCTCAAGCCCGTCGGGCGTCGGCATCACGCTGATCTCGCCCAGCCAGTCCCTGGCCGCGACGTCGTAGCCCGTGTCCAGCAGGATCGTGGCGTCCGGCGCCTGGATGACCCAGAAGTTGTACTCCATGTGCAGCTCGCCATCCGGCTGCCCGTACTGCTCGTACTCGTGCAGCACCAGGCTCTTCTGCGTGACCCGCTCCGCGTACTTGACCTGGATGACGTTCAGGGCGGACTCCGGCACGGCAACTCCTCGGCGGCTCACGGGCGGGTCTCAGCTGAGCGGTCTGACTATATGACTGTCTGACAAAGCTGCCAAGACTTGATGGCGAATGCTCCCGATAGGCGCGCGTGTCCTGCTCGTACCGCGCTCACTCCCCGCGCGCCCCGTCAGCACCAGCCTTCCCGCCTGTGGTGAGCTTTCACGCCCAGCCGGCGACCCAGCGCCGACCCCCCGGTCCCCCGGCCTGTCAATCAAGCCCGCCCAACGTCACCGTCGGCCCTTTGGTGACGCTGTAACAGCACTAGAGGGCCGCCGGTGCTGCTGCTGGTCCGTGGTCGGCGGGCGACGGGCATCCGGTGAGCGGATCTTGGCTAAACCCCTGGGGCGAATGGGTCAGGTGAGCCGGGCGGGGTCGTCGTTGGCCAGCTGGTCCATGCCCGTCCGGGCCGCGTTGCGGACGTGCTCGGCGCACAGCCGCGCCGCCTCGCCGGCGTCCCTGGCCGTGATGGCCTTGGCCAGCGCCTGCACCTCGGCCAGGCTCTCCATCGGCCGGCCTTCGTGGGTCAGCGACCGGGCCCGTAGCAGCGAGACCCTGGCTTGCAGCGACGACAGCATCGTGGCCAGGATCGCGCTGTCCGCGCCGTCCACCAGCACGTCGTAGAACCGGGATTTCACGTTGAGGATCTCGCGGATCGGCTGCCCGCTGACCGTGGCCTCGCGCAGCGCGTCCACCGCGCTGGCCAGCCGCTCCAGGTACTCGTCCCCGGCCCGCTCCACGAACCGCCGGACCAGCAGCGACTCGATCGCTGCCCGGGCCTCGTAGATGTCCGCCGCCTCCTGCAGCGAGATCGACGCCACCACCGCGCCGCGCTGCGGGATGACCGTGACCAGCCCCTCGGCCTCGAGCTCGCGCAGCGACTCCCGCACGGTGGCCCGCGACACCTGGAGCCGGTCGACCAGTTCACGCTCGACCAGGCGCTGCCCAGGCGGCAGCTCGCGCTCGACGATGGCCTGTCGCAGCGCGCTGGACACCTGATCGCGCAGCGGCGCGGCCACCCGGCTCATCTGCGGCGTCGGCCATCGAAGACCCGGAAGCCCGTCGCCACTCTCGGTCATAGTCAGCCGCCTTATCCAGTCCGTCGGCAGCCGTCGGCGACGCGGGCAACCGCGATCACCGGCGCCGATCCCGGCACATGGGTCCGCGCACAGCGGCCCACGATCAGGGTACGGGCTGCGGGTTCCCGGTCAAGGCAGCCAGGGCTCCGGGCCGGTCCCGCCCGGCACCCAGCCCGCCCGGCGCCCAGTCCGTCGGCGGACGGCCGCCCTGTGCCCAGCCCGCCCGGCACCCAGCCCGGTCGCGACCAGGCGGCCGGTCGGCGGAACGTCCCGTCTCCCGCGCACACCCCTTGACGGCCCCTGCCCCAGACGAGTAGAAAGTCCACAGGTTTTGTCAGACAGTCTGACCAACTGACTGGCAGGCGGAGCTCGGGCGCCCGACTCCGGGCCGAGCGCCCGAGCCAGGCCGGCCGCGCCAGCCCAGGCCGGCGGCCCAGCCGGGTCGGCCGCGGCTAGCCCCGGGTGGCCAGGGGTACGAATCGGAACGAACCGCAGGACCGTGGAGGAGCACGAACCTCATGACGCAGCAGCAAGCACCCGCCGGCCGCCCGGTGGGCATGGTCGGCCTCGGCAACATGGGCGGGAGGATGGCCCGCCGCCTGGTCAGCGCCGGGTACGACGTCCGCGGTTTCGACGCCGACGCCGCACGGGCGCAGGCCGCCGGCGTGACCCCGGCGGCCAGCCTGGCCGAGCTGGCCGCGGGCTGCGACGTCATCCTGCTGTCGCTGCCCGACAGCACCGTGATCGAGGCCGTGATGCGCGGCGACGGCGGCCTGCTGGCCAGCGTCAGCGACGGCCAGATCATCGTCGACCTGAGCACCGCCGACCCGCGGTCCACCCGGGCCATCCACGACGAGCTCGCGCCGCGCGGCGTGCGCTACCTCGACGCCGGCATCTCGGGCGGTGCCGCGGCGGCCGACAAGGGCACGCTCACGCTCATGGTGGGCGGCGACGGCGGGGCGCTCGCCGAGGTGGCCCCGATCCTCGACGCCTTCAGCGCCCACGTGCACCACATGGGAGCCAGCGGAGCGGGCCACGTGACCAAGGTGCTCAACAACTTCCTCAACGGCGTCACCCTGGCCGCGACGGCCGAGGTCATGGTCGCGGGCAAGAAGGCCGGGCTGGACCTGGCCCAGCTGCTCGAGGTCATCAACACCTCCAGCGGGGTGAGCTTCGCGTCGCTGAACCGGTTCCCCAAGATCATCCAGGGCGATTACCTGGAAGGCGGGCTGACCGGCCGGCTGATGGCCAAGGACGTCCGGCTGTACCTGACGCTGGCCGACAACCTCGAAGTCTCGACCCTGGTCGGCCCGGCCACGCTCACCGCCTTCCAGGTCTCCAACGCCCTCGGCTACGCCGACCTGATCAGCAACCGGGTGGTGGACGCCTACGGGGACCTGGCCGGCGGCGTCCGCGTCGCCAGCCAGCCCGACCACGAGCCCGACCACACGGAAGGCTGAACATGCACGTGGCCCACGGCCGGGCGGCCGGCCAGCCGTCCGAGCAGCGCACCGCCACCTTCACCGGGGCGGTGCACCTGGACCCGGTACTGGCCGCCGATGGCGTCATGGTCAACAACGTCGTCTTCACTCCCGGCGCCCGCACCCACTGGCATCGTCACCCCGGCGGCCAGCTGCTCGTGGTGACGGCCGGGCGCGGGATCGTCGCGTCGCGGTCCGGCGAGGTGCACATGCTCGGGGCCGGCGACGTCGTCTGGACCGAGCCCGGCGAGGAGCACTGGCACGGCGGCTGCCGCGACTCGCTGCTGGTGCACACGGCCGTCTCGCACGGCACCACGCAATGGCACGACGCGGTCGGCGATGAGGACTACGACGCGGCCCACCAGGCATGACCCGGGCCGGGGAAACCACGACTGACGACCGCTACGAGGTCCTCGCGGTGCGCTACGGCACCCGCCAGGCCAGCGCCAGCGAGGTATTCCTCAACTACCACTCCTACGGCGAGCCCGACCGGCCGCTGGGCATGGACTACTTCTTCTGGATCATCCGTAACAAGGCCCGCACCGTGGTCGTGGACACCGGCTTCTCCGCGGCCGGGGGCGCGGCCAGGAACCGGACCACGCTGCTGAGCACGGCCGACGCGCTGGCCGCCGCGCGGGTCGCGCCGGACGACGTCGGCCAGGTGGTGGCCACCCACGCGCACTACGACCACATCGGCGGGCTGCCCGAGTTCGGCGCCGCCGAGGTGCTCATCACCGAACCGGAGTACGACTTCTGGACCGGCCCGATGGCCGCCCGGCAGCAGTTCGCGCACTCGGCCGAGCCCGCCGAGATCCAGCACCTGCGCGACCTGCGCGCCGCCGGGCGGCTGACCCTGGCCGGCGCCCGCCACCAGGTCGCGCCTGGCATCGAGCTGGTCCTGGTCGGCGGGCACACTCCGGGCCAGGCCGTGGTCGTCGCGGCCACCGCCGCCGGCCGCGTGGTCCTGGCCTCGGACGCGCTGCATTACTACGACGAACTGGAGCTGGACCGGCCGTTCTCGGTCGTCGCCAGCGTCATCGACATGTACGCGGGCTTCGACCGGCTGGCCGAGCTCGCCTCGGAGCCCGGCACGGTTCTGGTTGCGGGTCACGACCCGGAGGTCAGGACCCGGTTCCCGGTCCGGGCCGGGCACGACGAGGTAGTGGTGCTGTCGTGACGGCGCTCGACGAGATCGGAGGGGAGCCTCATGCGCGGGCTTGACGGCAAGGTGGCCATCGTCACCGGGGGCGGCCACGGCCTCGGCCGGGCCAGCGCGATCCGGCTGGCCGAGGAGGGGGTCCACGTAGTGGTGGCCGACCTCGACGCCGACGCCGCGCGCCAGGTGGCCGGGTCGCTGGCCACCGAGTCGGCCAGCGCCGGCGGCAGCATCGCCAGCGAGGCCGACACCGACGCCTGGCTGGAGCTGGCCGTGCGGCGGTTCGGCCGGGTCGACCTGTACCACCTGAACGCCGGCATCCCCGGCTCGTTCGCCCGGCTGCCCGACCTCACCGCCGACGACTTCGACGCGGTGATGTCGGTGAACCTGCGCGGCACGTTCCTGGGCCTGCGGGCGGCGTTCCGCCAGTTCGAGCGCCAGCCGGGCGGTGGTCAGGCGGGCGCGGGTCAGGGACGCGGCGCAATATGCGTGACCGCCTCCATCGCCAGCCTGCGCGGCAGCGCCGACCTGCTGCCCTACCAGACCTCCAAGCACGGCGTGGTCGGCCTGGTGCACGGCGCCGCGGTGTACGGCGGCCCGCTGGGCATCCGGGTCAACGCCGTCGCGCCCGGCATCGTGCCCACCGAGCTGTTCGCGGCCGCGGCCGCCGCGCCCGGCGGCATGAACGACATGGAGGCCAGGGCCGCGACCACCCCGCTGCGCCGGGCCGGCACCCCGGCCGACATCGCCGGCGTGGTGGCGTTCCTGCTCAGCGATGACGCGGGGTACATCACCGGCGAGGTGGTGTCCGCCGACGGCGGCGCGACGTGCGTCAGCACCGTGCGGCCCTCGGGCGGCGCCGGGGCCTGGGACACCGCCGCGGCCGACCGCAAGACCTACGGGTGGCAGTGATGACGATTGAGGAGACCTAATGACCGCTGACGAGACCATGTACGAGCGGGGCATGTCCATGAGGCGCCGAGTCCTGGGCGACGCGCACGTCGATCGCTCCATGGCTAACGTCAGCGACTTCGCCAGCCCCGTGCAGGACCTGGTGACCGAGTACGCCTGGGGCGCGGTGTGGAACCGGGAGGGACTGGATCTGCGCACCCGGAGCCTGCTGACCCTGGTCATGCTCACGGCGCTGAACCGGATGCACGAGTTCGGCGTGCACGTCCGCGGCGCGGTCAACAACGGATGCTCGCGCGACCAGATCCGCGAGGCCCTGCTCCAGTCCGCGGTCTACTGCGGAGCCCCGGCGGCGCTGGAGTCCTTCCGGGTCGCCGAGCGCGTGCTGGCGGAGATTGATGCCCATGAGTGAGCCGGATACGGACCAGGCGATCGAGCCCGGCGCCGCGATCGGGTTCGTCGGGCTGGGCCGGATGGGCCGCCCCATGGCGGCCCGGCTGGCCGGGGCCGGGTACCGGGTGCTCGGCTACGACGTGTCCGGCTGGGCCGCCAGGGCCTGGGCCGAGCACGTCGCCGACGACCGCACCGCGCGAGCCGTGTCCGACCTGGCCGCCGTGGCCGCCGGCGCGGCCGCGATCGTGCTCATGCTGCCCGACTCCGCCGTCGTGACCGACGTCCTGGTGAGCCAGGGCCTGCTGGCCTCGCTGCCGCGCGGCACGGTCGTGATCGACATGAGCTCGTCCGTGCCGCGCAGCACCCGCGAGCTGGCCGCCCGGGCCGGCGCCGGCGGGGTCGCGCTGGTCGACGCCCCGGTGTCGGGCGGCGTCCGCGGCGCCGAGCAGGGCAGTCTCACCGTCATGGTCGGCGGTGCCGCCGCCGACGTGCGGCGGGCGGGCCCGCTGCTCGGTGTGCTGGGCGGCCGGGTCATGCACGTGGGCGAGGTCGGCGCCGGGCACGCGGTCAAGGCGCTCAACAACCTGATGTCCGCCACCCACCTGCTGGCCACCAGCGAGGCCATGGCCGCCGCCGCCGAGTTCGGCCTGGACATCCCCACCGTGCTGGCGGCCATCAACACCTCCAGCGGGCGCAGTGGCTCGACCGAGAACAAGTGGCCCAACTTCATCGTGCCGCGCACCTTTGACTCCGGCTTCGCCCTGCGGCTCATGCTCAAGGACATGCGGATCGCCCTCGACCTGGCCGAATCCGCGCGGACCCCGGCCCGCCTGTCGGCCGCCGCCGTCGCGCTGTGGGCCAGCGCCGCCGACGCGCTGCCGCCCGACGCCGACCACACCGAGATCGCCCGCTGGCTGGATCCCGCGCTCCGTCCCGAGAGTCCGTGAGCCGCCCGGGGTACGTTACGGGGCCATGAGCAACTCCGGGCACAGCCTCCTTATCGGCACTTATACCGAGACGCTGCCGCACGTGGTCGGGACCGCGGACGGCATCCTCGGCGCGTCCTACGACCCGCTCACCGGCGCGGTCAGCGACGTCACAGTTGCTGGCCCCGACCCGGAATCCGTCTTACCTGGCCCTCGACTCGGACGGCCGCCACGTCTACGCGGTGAACGAGACGCACACCTTTGAGGATCAGCCCGGCGGCGGGGTCACCGCGTTCGCCCGCGACCCGGCTACCGGTGCTCTCAGCCAGCTCAACTCCCGGTCCTCCGACGGCGTCGCGCCCTGCTTCCTGGCCGTGGACGGCCGCGTGCTGCTCGTCGCCAACTACGACTCCGGCGCCATGACCGCCGTCTCGATCGAGCCCGACGGCCGTCTTGGCCCCGAGTTCGCCCACGTCCAGCATCAGGGCTCGAGCATGAACCCCGACCGCCAGGCCGGGCCGCACGTCCACATGGTCACCCCGGATCCGGTGACCGGCGACATCCTGGTCAGCGACCTCGGCCTGGACGCCGTGCTGACCTATCAGCTCACCCCGGCCGGCCTGACCGAGCGGCCGGGCACCCGGTTCGCCGCCCCGCCCGGCGCCGGGCCCCGGCATATCGCCTTCCACCCCGACGGCCAGCACGTGTTCGTGGTCTGCGAGCTGGCCAGCGTTGTGCTCACCCTGCGCCGGGTGGACGGCCGGCTGGTCCTAGCCCACGTGGCGTCGACCCTGCCGCCCGGCGCCGAGTCCGGCCCGCCCACCCTGGCCGGCGCCATCCGGGTGACCCCGTCCGGCCGTTACGTGCTCGCCTCTAACCGCGGTCACGACAGCCTGGTCATGCTCCGGTTCGACGCCGAGACCCCGGCGCTGACCCTGGCCTGCGTGCAGCCCTCGGGCGGCGCCGGCCCGCGCGACTTCTGCCTGACCCCCGAGGCCGACCGCGTCATCGTCGCCCACCAGGACAGCAGCAACCTGGTCGTCATGGACGTCGACGAGGACCGCGCCGAACTGCGTCCACTCTCCACCACGCAGGCCGCGACTCCTTCGTCGGTCCTGTTCGCCCCCTGACCCTGGGGGACGCGGGGCGCGGGCCGGGCAACTAGGTGGGGCAGAAGGTACCGGGATGGCCGGGCTGGCCGCCCGGCGCGTTGGTGACCACCGGGCGGCCATAGTCCACCCACGGGATCGGCACCGTGTGGGTGAACCCGAGGAACCGCACCGTCACCATGAAGACGTCCTGGCCGGCGTAATTGCGGCGGTCGGCGCAGTACCTGATCCGCAGCGGCATCCCGATCGCGATGCCCTGGCCGGGTGCGAGTGTGACGTCGTGCAGCACGTGCCGCCCAGGGTGCGCGAGGTCCCATTCGGCGTCGGTCAGATAGCGGACTGGGCCGGCCGGGGAGAACGGAGAGCCGGCCTCCTGCCATGCGCCCACGATCGTGACCGGGAACGGGCCGCGGTTGACCACCGACGCGGCGAGCGCGAACGGCCGGCGCTGCACCGGCACGTACAGGTAGGGGCCGTTGGGAATGTATTGCGAGACCCAGCGGATGCCCGCGCCGGTGCGCAGCCCGGGGAAGCTGCCACCGCCATAATTGCCGGGCTGAAGCGGCTGGTAGGTGACCGCCAGGGGCAGGAGGATGGCGACGGCCAGCCCGATGAGCGCGACCGGCGACCACCGCAGCGCCGCCGCCGATGACGGCGCAGGAAGCGCCGCAGCGGCCCTCCGCCGGCCCACGGGCTGCGCCGGTACTCCGGCCACAATGGAGCCCCCAGGCTCATCGGCAGCCTCCAGGCGCTGCGGGGACGGGACGGGCCTACCGGTCCCGCCTAGGTGTGGATTGTCCGTCGTGGGCGGGCCGCGCACAAGATCGGGAACCGCGGTATCGCCTAGACCGCAGACAGCGCTGGGCGCGGGCGCCCGGGTATTGACGAGGTTGGTCGGGAGAGGTACTTTCACCCTAACTTATAGGAAAGTTTCCTATTAGTTAGGATTCATTCGGAAGTGGGCGGGAGTCTGGAGGCTGTGCAGTGATCAGGATGCGGCAGGCGGCCCGCGCCGCGGCCGGGACCGGCGTCGGCGCTGGTGTCGGCTGGTGCCGGGCTGACCGGCGGAGATTAGCACTCGTCGGCGCGGTGATCCTCGGCATCGGGGTGCCGGCCATGGCGGCCATGCCGGCGTCGGCGGCCCCGGTCATCCCGGCCAGCGCGGTCCAGGCCGCGCAGGCGACGGCCGCGGCCGCGCCGGACAGCGTGCCGGGGCCGCCGGCCGGGTGGTCCACCGTGTTCAGCGACGACTTCAACGGAGCCGCGGGCAGCGGGCCGTCGTCGAGCTGGATGTATGACACCGGGCCCGGATCCAGCTTCGGCACCGGCGAGATCGAGACGATGACGAACTCGTCCAGCAACGTGCACCTGGACGGCAGCGGCGACCTGGACATCACCGCGCTGAACAACGGCGGCGCCTGGACCTCGGGCCGGATCCAGACCACGTCGGCCAACGTGGGCGCGCCGGCCGGCGGCGAGCTGGAGGTCACGGCCTCCATCGAGCAGCCGAACCCCGGCAACGGCCTGGGCTACTGGCCGGCGTTCTGGATGCTGGGTCCAGGCCAGTGGCCGGAGAACGGCGAGATCGACATCATGGAGGACGTCAACGCGCTGTCGGAGCTGTCCGGGACGGTGCACTGCGGCACCGACCCCGGCGGGCCGTGCAACGAGCCCGACGGCATCGGCAGCGGGCTGGTCGGCTGCGGCGGCTGCCAGACCGGCTACCACACCTACACGATGATCCTGAACCGCACCAACACCTCGGATGAGTCGATCACGTTCTACCTGGACGGCAGCCAGTACTTCAGCGTGAGCGAGAGCCAGGTCGGCACGTCGACCTGGCAGGCGGCCTTCGACCACAACCTGTCGATCATCTTCGACCTGGCCATGGGCGGCGCCTACCCGGACGGGGTGTGCAACTGCACCGCGCCGAGCAGCTCGACCACCTCGGGCGGCACGATGAGCGTGGCCTACGTGGCGGCCTACAGCACGTCGGGCAGCGGCGGCGGATCGCCGCCGCCGCCGCCGGGCAGCGGCCCGATCGTGGGCTACGGCGGGCTGTGCGTGGACGTTCGCGGCGCGAACACGGCCAACTTCACCCCGGTCCAGGTCTACACCTGCAACAACACGAACGCGCAGCAGTGGACCGTGGTGCAGGCGGGCAGCACGCTGCACGCCCTGGGCAAGTGCATGGATATCAACGGCGGCGGCACGGCCGACGGGACGACGGTGGACCTGTACGACTGCAACAACACCGGCGCCCAGGTCTTCATCCCCCAGTCCAACGGGTCGCTCTACAACCCGCAGTCGAATAAGTGCCTCGACGACACCGGCTACGGCGGCTCCGGCACCCAGCTCCAGATCTGGGACTGCACGGGCAACGCCAACCAGCAGTGGTCACTGCCGTAGCAGCCTGACCCGGCGCGGGCCGCTCGCTAGTGCGGGCGGCCCGCGATGGCCGCATTCACGGCGGCGGCCAGCTCGCGCGGGCGTTCCAGGGGCGTGAAGTGCCCGGCCCCGTCCAGCGGGATCAGCCGGACGTCGGCGAAGTAGTCGTCCAGCCGGTCCGACCACTCGCGCGGGAACAGCGGGTCGTGCGACGGCCACAGCACCGTGGTGGGCACGGTCGTCCGGCGGCCGGGATCGGGGGTCCGCTCGGCCACCGAGACGGCGACCGACCCGGCCCCGGCCCGGTACCAGGCGATCGAGGCGGCGAACGCGCCGTGCGGAGCGTAGACCGAGACCAGGTGCTCGAGGTCGGCCTCGGCCGGGTCGTAGCCGGGCCCGGACCAGTGGGTCCAGAAGTGCCGCAGGTAGGCACGGACCGCGTCGGGCCGGCCATCGACGAGCTGGGTGGCCAGTTCCAGGTGGTGGAAGCCCTGGTACCAGAACTCCTGCTGGGCCCGCGGGTTGAGGATCCGGTCGCCGATGCCGGGCAGTGGCGGGGCCAGCACCAGCGCGCTGACGAGGTCGGGCCGGTCGCGGGCCACGGCCTGGGCGATCCGGCTGCCGATGTCGTAGCCGACCAGCACGGGCCGGCCCAGCCCCAGCTCGCCGATCAGGCCGATGACGCTGCGCGCCTGGGCGACCGCGCTGTACTGGTCGGCGGGCTCGGCCGCGTGCTTGTCGGACTCCCCGAACCCGCGCAGGTCGGGCACGATCACGTCGGCCGCGCCGGTCAGCAGCGGCACGACCTCCCGGTAGTCAGTCCGGTCGCCAGGCCAGCCGTGCAGCAGCAGCACGGCCGGGCCCTGGCGGGCTCGTTCGTAGGCGAGGCGGAATCCATCCACCGCGGTCTGCTGGCGCATTTGGCCAGTATCCGCCGGTCCTCCCCGGGCCGGGCTCAGAACGGACTGAGAAGCGGACGTGAAGAGCCGGTGGGCCAGGAGCTAGTGGGCCACCGCGGCGCACAGCGGCGCGAGCAGCTCGGCGGGCAGCACGCCGGCCAGCACCTCGCGGTGGGTGGGGGCGGCCTCGTCGTGCCGCTGCTGGCCGGTCTCGGTCAGGGTCACGAAGATGCCGCGGCGGTCGTTGTCGCACAGGCACCGCTCGACCAGCCCGCTGCGGGCCAGCCGGTCGATCAGCCGGGACAGCGCGCTCTGGCTCAGGTGCACCGCCTCGGCCAGTTCCTGGGCCCGGAACTTGCGGTCCGGGCTCTCGCTGAGGCGCTCCAGCACCTCGAACTCGGTGACCCCGAGCCCGTGCCGCTTGCCCAGCTCGTGCTCGAGCGCCGCGAACCCCGCCGCGTGGCTGGCGGTGATCGTGCGCCAGGCGCTGACCACACGGTCGCTGGACTCGGACTGCATCGCACCCACGAGCGCACCTTAACCGAAATCGGAGCTAGATGCAAGCGCATTAATTGCGTTTGCATCTAGTGCTTGTACATGCATATATTTCTGGGCATGGAATCACCCAGTAGCACTCAGGAACTCTCCACCGCTCCGCGGCCGGGGGCTCCGGCAGGCCCGGGGGCGCTGGCCGAGGTCGACGACCAGCGCTGGAGCCCGCGCCTGTGGGCCATGCTGATCGTGCTCTGCGGCGCGCTGTTCCTCGACGCGCTCGACGTGTCAATGGTGGGCGTCGCGCTGCCGGACATCCGCAGCGCCCTCGGACTGACCACCACCTCACTGCAATGGATCGTCAGCGGCTACGTGCTTGGCTACGGCGGCCTGCTGCTGCTCGGCGGCCGCGCGGCCGACCTGCTCGGCCGCCGCCGGGTCTTCCTGGCCGCGCTGGCCCTGTTCGCGGTGGCCTCCCTGCTCGGCGGGCTGGTCAGCAGCCCCGAGCTGCTGATCGGCGCCCGGTTCATCAAGGGCATCGCCGCGGCGTTCACCGCCCCGGCCGGGCTGTCGCTGCTGACCACCACGTTCCGCGAGGGCCCCATGCGCAACCGGGCCATCAGCGTCTACTCGGCCTTCGGGGCCAGCGGCTTCTCCCTCGGGCTGGTGCTGTCCGGCCTGCTCACCGAGGTCAGCTGGCGGCTGACCCTGCTGGTGCCGGCCCCGGTGGCGCTGATCACGCTCATCGCCGCCTGGCGGCTCATCCCGCGCGTCGGCCACGGCGCGGTCACGGGCCACCGCCGCCACTTCGACATCCCCGGTGCCGTGACGGCCTCGGCGGGCATGCTGCTGCTGGTCTACACGGTGGTGTCGGCCCAGGCGGCCGGTTGGGCCTCGGCCCGGACCATCGGCTCGTTCGCGGCCGTGGCCGTGCTGCTGACGGCGTTCGTGCGCATCGAGCAGCGCAGCCCGGACCCGCTGGTCCGGCTGAACCTGTTCCGGCTCGGCGCGCTGACCCGGGCCAACATCGGCTCGGTGACGCTGTTCGGCTCCTACGTCTCGTTCCAGTTCCTGGTCACGCAGTACCTGCAGAGCCTGTCCGGCTGGTCGGCGCTATCCACCGCGCTGGCGTTCCTGCCCGCCGGGGTGATGGTGGCGGTGCTGTCCACCCGGATGGGCTCGATCATCGACCGGTTCGGGACGACCAAGGTCTCGGTCGTCGCCTTCGTCTGCCTGGTCGCCGGGTACGCGGTGTTCCTGCAGATCGGCACCCGGCCGGACTACCCGGCGGTGATCCTGCCCTCGGTGCTGCTGATCGGCCTGGCGTTCGGGCTGGGCTTCTCCTCGCTGAGCCTGGCTGCCACGGCGGGCGTGCCCGACGCGGAGCAGGGGCTGGCGGCCAGCCTGTTCCAGACCTCCTTCCAGGTCGGCGGCGCGATCGTGCTGGCCGTCGTGACCGCGGTGGTGGACGCCGGCGGGGCCAACAAGGTGATCTCCACTCAGGCCACGCTGGCCGCCTACCGGCCCGCGCTGGCGGTGATCACCGGGGTCTCGGTCATCGGCGCGCTGGCCGCGCTGAGCGGGCTGCGCTGGACCCGCCGCGAGCCCGCCCCCGTCGCGGCGGCCACCCCGTGCGAGGACTGCTAGGCCCGACACGACAACTGCTAGCCCTGGGCGCCTGCGCGCGGCCTACCCGGCCGCGCGCAGGCGCTGGTTCAGCTCGGTGATGGTGGCCAGGGCTCCTTCGGCGTGCAGCGAGTGCAGCGCGCTGGCGTAGGCCTCGGCGAAGAGCGGCTGCTGGGCCAGGTCGGCGAAGAACTCCTTGTTACGGATGAAGGACAGCGGGTCGGCGGACTGCTCGCGCGCGGCCGCCATCAGCTCCGCCGCGCGCCCGTCCACCACCTCGATCGGCTGGCCGGACTCATCCGCGCCCTCGTCGTACCGGGCCCAGGCGGCCACCACGGCGGCCGAGCGCGCCACCTCGCCGCCGCGGGCCAGGTTCTCGCGGATCACCGGCACCAGCCACTTGGGAATCCGGTCGGAGCTGAACGCGGCCAGCCGGGCCAGCGTGTCGCGGATGGCCGGGTTGGCGAACCGCTCCAGCAGCGTGGCGATGTACTCGTCCAGGTCGACACCGGGCACCTCGGGCAGCGTCGGGCGGCCCTCGCGCTGCATGTAGCCGAGCAGGAACTCGGCGAAGGCCGGGTCGGCCGCGACCTCGTGGGCGTACCGGTAGCCGGCCAGGTAGCCGGCGTAGGCCATGGCCTGATGGCTGGCGTTGAGCAGGCGCAGCTTCATGAACTCGTAGGGCACGACGTCGCTAACCAGCTGCACGCCACAGCGCTCCCACGGCGGGCGGCCGAGCGGGAACTCGTCCTGGAGCACCCACTGGGTGAACGGCTCGCAGACCACGGTCAGCCCGTCGCGGACGCCGAAGTCGCGCTCGAGCTGGTGAATGTCCTCGGGCGTGGTGACCGGGGTGATCCGGTCGACCATGCAGTTGGGGAAGGCGACCTCGGCCCGCAGCCAGGCGCCCAGCTCGGGGTCGGCCAGGTCGGCGAAGGCGGCGAACATCCGGCGGGCGATGTCGCCGTTGCCGGGCAGGTTGTCGCACGACATGACGGTGAACGGCGGCACGCCGGCGGCGCGGCGGCGGCGCAGCGCCTCGATCACGAAGCCGAACACGGTCCCCGGCGTGGCGCCCGGCCGCAGGTCGGCCCGGATGGCCGGGCTGGCGGTGTCGAACTCGCCGGTGACCTGGTTGAAGTTGTAGCCGCCCTCGGTGATCGTGAGCGAGACGATGCGGGTCTTCGGGTCGGCCAGCACGGCCAGCACCTGCTCGGGCTCGTCCGGGGCGTACAGGTACCGGACGATGGAGCCGATCACCCGCGGCTCGGTGCTGCCGTCGGAGTGCTTGAGCACCAGGGTGTACAGGCCCTCCTGGGCGCCGAACAGCGCCTTCTTGGGCCGGTCGGCGGGCATCAGGTCGACGCCGCAGATGCCCCAGCCCAGCGCCTCGGCCCTGGTCTCCGGGTCGCTGAGCAGCCGGTCGAGGTACATCGCCTGGTGGGCGCGGTGGAAGCCGCCGACGCCGACGTGCACGATGCCGACCTCGAGCTGAGCCCGGTCGTAGCCGGGCGCGGGGATGCGCTCACCGACCGCGCGGCGGCCCTCGGGGGCGGACAGGTCAACCTCGTCGTCCGGCGTCATGACCTTCCCTCTGGCGTGGTTCTCCGCGCTCCGCAGACTAGTGGAAGCCGCTTCGTTGATCACCTCGATGATCACCCCGTCGATAACCCCCGGTCAGCCAGGGCGCGAGGTGCGAGACAATGAGTCGGATCACGGGCGGCCGGGTTCGGGCTGCCCGTGGTGACGAGCTCGAAACTGTCAGCGGAGCGTGATGCGTAGGTTCCTGGCCCGGCCGCCGGTCGGTCGCGTGTTCACCGTGGCCAAGCGGATACGCAGCACGGACGTGACCCCCTCGGGCCGCCTGCGGTTCGACGCGCTGGCCCGCTACCTCCAGCAGGCGGCCGAGGATGACCTGGTCGACGCCGGCTGGAACGAGCCCTACGACTGGGCGGTGCGCAAGGTCGCGGTCGCCGTCCGGGAGTTCCCCCGGTTCGGCGGCCGGATCTGGCTGCATACCTTCTGCTCGGGCACCGGGCCGCGCTGGGCCGAGCGGACCACCACCGTGTCCGGCCCGGACGGCGACCTGATGCAGGCCACCGCGGTGTGGGCGGCGGTGGGCCGGGCCGACGGCCGCGGCCCAGCTCGGGCCGGAGTTCCACCGGCTCTACGACGGGGCGGCCCAGGGCCGCAGCGCCTCCGTGCGGCTGTCGCACCCGCGCCCTCCCGCGACGCCGGCGGGCGGGGCATGGCCGCTGCGGGCCAGCGACTTCGACACCCTCGGGCACGTTAACAACGCCATTCACTGGGCCGCCGTCGAGGACGTGCTGGCCGGCCTGGACTGGCTGCCGGACGGCGCGGAGCTGGAGTACCACCGGCCGGTGCTGCCCGGCTGCGACCCCTACCTGGCCGCCAGCCACGAGAAGAACCAGGTCAGCCTCTGGCTGCTGGACGGGACTCGGCGGCTGGCGTCGGCCCGCCTGTCCCGGCTGACCGACGGCCGGGGCCCGGCCAAGTCGTCGTCGAACGGCCAGCGCGACCTCTAGTCCCCGGTGTCCGCGGGCCTAGCCAGCCCGGCCTCGTCAGCCTCGGCTTCGTCGGCCCGGGTCAGGAGGCGCAGGCACGGCCGGAGCAGCTCGATGACCTGCTCCGGCGTCGCCTCGGCCAGCTCCTCCAGCTTGAGCATGTGCCGGGAGACGATCACGCCCAGCACCGTGGCCGTGACCATGGCCGCGCGCAGCTCCGCGCCCGGCCCGGGGATGGTCGCCGCGAGCCGGGCCCGGTAGGCCGCCGACTCCTCGCTCGCCGCCCGGGCCGCCTCCGGGTAGGTCAGCATCGAGCGCAGCACCGCCAGCGACTGCACCGGCTCGGTGGTCAGCGAGGCCGCCACCCGGGCCAGCAGTTCTTCCGTCGCTTCCTGCGGCGTGCCCCCCGCCGGGCGCCCCCGGGGCCGAGTGCATGACCGCCCGGAACAGGCTCTCCTTGGAGCCGAAGTAGTGCATCACCAGCCCCGCGTCCACGCCCGCCGCCGCCGCGATGGCCCGGATCGTGGCCCGCTCGTAGCCCGCCTCCGCGAACAGCCCGGCGGCGGCGTCCAGGATCCGCGCCTGCGTCTTCCGCCGCTGCTCGGCCCGCGAGATGCCTTCGCCGGTGCTGGTCATCCGCTGATTCTACAAGCGTTGACCGAGTTGCCATTTCGTTCTACAGTTGTTCAATCAACAGGCGTTGAACGAAATCTCTCGCCGTAAAGGATGAGGTCATGACGGTGCTTTCCCCGGTCCAGGTGCTCGAGCGGCGACGGCAGGTGCTGGCCGCCCAGGACATCGACGGGTTCATCGAGCTATTCGCGGACGACGGGGTCATCGAGCTGCCGTTCGCGGGCCCCGGCATGCCCGCCCGGCTCGAGGGCCGGGCCGCGATCCGCGAGTTCTCCAAGCGCTCGGAGGACATGCCGCTGCGGGTCGACGACGTGGTGACGACGAGCCTGTATGAGACCAGCGATCCGGAGCTGGTCGTGATCGAGATCGTGACCAAGGGCACGGTGACCACGACGGGCCAGACGTTCGAGTCGCCGTGCATCCAGGTCTTCCGCATCCGCGACGGCCGCATCCAGCTCATGCGCGACTACTTCAACCCCGTCGGCCTCACCGACCTCCTCAGTCACTAGCCGTCAGGCTCGCGGCGCCCCGATCTTGAAGGCCCATGACGGGTGTCATGGCCAGATCGTGACTGTCGCCCCCGGACGCGAGGAAGGCCAGCGGCGGAGAATGGCCCCATGACAACAACGAGCACAAGCGTCGGGGGGCGCCCGCTGGCTGTCGACCTGGTCGACATCCACAAGAACTTCGGCTCGGTGCACGCCGTCCGGGGCGTCAGCCTCGGCATTGACGCGGGGGAGATCGTCGCGCTCCTGGGTCCCAACGGGGCGGGCAAGACCACCTCTATCGACATGATCCTGGCCCTGTCCCAGCCGAGCTCCGGCACCGTCTCGGTGTTCGGGCATGCAGCCCCGGCAGGCCATCAACCGCGGGCTGATCTCCGCCGTCATGCAGACCGGCGGCCTGCTCAAGGACTTCACGGTCGCCGAGACCCTTCGAGTACACCGCGAGCCTGTTCGTCGACACCGAGCCCATCGCGGAGGTGCTGCAGCGGGCGGGCATCAGCGGCATCGCCGACCGGCGGGTGGCAAGTGCTCGGGCGGCGAGCAGCAGCGGCTGCGCTTCGCCATGGCCCTGCTGCCCGACCCCGAGCTGCTGGTGCTCGACGAGCCGACCACCGGCATGGACGTCGAGGGCCGCCGCGGCTTCTGGGCCGCCATCCGGCAGGACGCCGCCAAGGGCCGGACCGTGCTGTTCGCCACCCATTACCTGGAGGAGGCCGACGCCTACGCCGACCGCGATCGTCCTGCTGCGGCACGGCCAGATCGTGGCCGACGGCACCGCCGCGCAGATCAAGGCGCTGTCGGCGGGCCGCACGGTGCGGGCCACGCTGCCCGACGCCAGCGAGGCCGAGCTGGACGCCATCCCCGGCGCGGACAGCGTGGAGCTGCGCGGCGACACCGTCCTGATCCAGGCCACGCGACAGCGACGCGGTGGCCAGGTACCTGCTGAGCCAGACCAAGGCCAGGGACCTGGAGATCACCGCCCGCGGCATCGAGGACGCGTTCATCGCGCTGACCGGCGACGGGGACGACCAGACCAGCAACACCGAAGGAGCGTCCCGATGAGCGCTCGAAGTCACGGCACCCGCCGTCGTGCCCGACTATCAGCCGACCGCCGCGCGCCGGGCCTGGGCGGGCTCAACCTCACCATCCTGGCCTGGAGGTCCGGCGGCTCACCCGCAACCGGCGCACCATCATCTTCGCGCGTGGTCGTGCCCATCGCGCTGTTCCTGCTGGTCGGCCTGAACAAGACGTACGTCGGCCAGCCCGACGGCGAGGGCAACGTCTCGGCGTTCATCATGATCAGCATCTCGCTCTACGGGGCCGCGCTGCCACCACGGCCGGCGGCGCGATGGTGTCCATCGAGCGGGCCGCCGGCTGGAGCCGCCAGCTCCGGCTGACGCCGCTGTCCCCGGCCGCCTACATCGCCATCAAGCTGCTGGCCGCGATGGTGCTCGGGCTGGTCTCGGTCGCCGTCGTGTTCATCATCGGCCGGGCCACCGGCAAGCCGGAGCTGCCCGGCGATCTGTGGTTCGCCACCGGCTGCAGCGTCTGGGTCGGCTCGCTGGTGTTCGCCGCGTTCGGGCTGCTCCTGGGCTACCTGCTGCCGACCGAGAACGTGATGCAGTTCCTCGGCCTGATCGTGGCGCCTGCTGTCCTTCGCGGGCGGGCTGTTCGTCCCGCTCAGCTCGTTCCCGCAGGTCGTCCAGACCATCGCCCGCGCACGCCCGCTTTACGGGCTCAATCAGCTGGTGCACGCGCCGTTGCTGAACCAGGGCGTGCACCTGGCCGTGGGTCGCCAATGTCGTGATCTGGCTGGCCATTTTCGCCGTCGGCGCGACCTGGCGGTTCCGCATGGACACCGCCCGGGTGTAGTCGCCTGGCGGGTCGGGAGCCGCCCGCTGGCGGGCCCGATCGAGCCGCCCGGCCGGGGATCCGGTCGGCGCGGTCTCGTCAATATTGGACGCATGAGCCTGTCGCTATCCGTGACAGGCTGCACGCGCTTCTAGTAATCGTACTGCGGGTTGCCGCCTCGTTTCCTCGCTGATTCCTGGGCGAGCAACCGATAGGACCCGCACGGCGTCTAAAGGTGGTCGCGATTCTCACGTGACGGCGCCATTACGCCATCCGCTGATACGCCATCCGCCGCCCGCCTGATCCAGGGGAGATCATGCCCGAGCCTGTCCGCAGTGGTCAGCGTTACCTGCCCGGACTGGACGGCCTCCGCGCGCATCGCCGTACTCGCCGTCCTCGCCTATCACATCGGGCTGAGCTGGGCGCCGGGCGGATTACTGGGTGTCGGCGTCTTCTTCACGCTGAGCGGCTACCTCATCACCGACCTGCTGCTCGGCCAGCAGGCCAGGACCGGCTCGCTGCAGCTCGTCGACTTCTGGCTGCGCCGGGCCCGGCGGCTGCTGCCCGCGCTGTTCGTGATGCTGACCGTGGTGGTCGGCTGGGTGGCGCTGTTCGACCGCGCCCAGCTCGCCGCGCTGCGCGGGATGGTGGCCTCGGCCGCGCTTTACGTGAGCAACTGGTGGCTGATCGCCCAGCACCAGTCCTACTTCTCGCGGTTCGGCCCGCCGTCGCCGCTCGGCCACTTGTGGTCCCTGGCCGTGGAGGAGCAGTTCTACCTGGTCTGGCCCTGGCTGGTGCTGCTCGGCCTGGCGCTGAGCCGCCGCGCCGGGCGGCGCCACGGGTCGAGCGAGTACTACGGGCTGGCCGCGGTGACCCTGCTGCTGGCCGCGGCGTCCGCGACGGCCATGGCGCTGCTCTACCACCCGGGCTACGACCCGACCCGGATCTACGACGGCACCGACACCCGGGCCTTCGCGCTGCTCATCGGGGCGGCGCTGGCGTTCGTCTGGCCCAGCCGCAAGCTGCGCGCCAGCATGAGCAAGGCCAGCGTCTGGCGCCTGGACGTCGTGGGCATCGCGGGCCTGCTGGTCATCGGCGTGCTGATCTGGCGCACCACCGAGTACTCCGCGTTCCTGTACCGCGGCGGCCTGGTGCTGCTGTCGGTGGCCACCGCGATGGTCGTGGCGGCGGTGGCCGCGCCGGCCAGCCGGGTGGGCCGGATGCTCGGCGTACGGCCGGTGCGCTGGATCGGCGTCCGCTCCTACGGCATCTACCTGTGGCACTACCCGATCATCGTGCTGACCACCCCGGCCAACAGCACCGACAGCCTGGCCCGCGGCGCGCTCCAGGTGGCCGCGAGCATCGTGGTGGCCGCGTTGTCGTGGCACTTCGTGGAAGAGCCCATCCGGCACGGCGCCCTCAAGCGCTGGTGGACGGCGCTGCGGTCGGCCGCGCGGCCGGCCGTGGCCGGGCTAGCCTCCGCCGGCCGGCGTGCTCGGCCTGGCTGGCGCCTGCCTGGCCGGGCTGATCCCGGCCATCACGCCCGCCGCGACATCCCAGCTCACCGGGTCGCTGATCACGGCCACGCCGCGCAACGGCACCTCCACCCAGCAGCTCACCCAGCCCTCGTCCAGCCAGGGCGGGCCCGGGGCGAAGGGGAAGAACCAGGCCGGCGCCCTGGCGCCGCGCTCGTCCTGCCGGTCGGTGGTGCACATCGGCGACTCCACCTCCGACGGGCTGAACTCGCCCAACTACCTGCCCAACCGGGCGCTCCGGCTGTCCACGCAGTACGGCGACGTGGGCGTTCGCCAGGTGACCTGGGAGATTTCCGGGGGCCGGTCGATCGTCGAGACCCTGCAGGGCCAGCCCAATGCCGCCACCGTCGCCCAGCATCTGATCCGGCACGGCTACCACGGCTGCTGGGTGCTGGCGCTGGGCACCAACGACACCGCGGATGTGTTCGTGGGCTCCAACGTCGGCGTGGCCCAGCGCATCCAGCGCATGATGGCGGTGATCGGCCATCAGCCGGTGATGTGGATCAACGTGGTGTCGCTGCTGCACAGCGGGCCCTACTCCGAGCACGACATGCGGATGTGGGACCGGGCCCTGCTGCGGGCCTGCCCGCGCTACCCGAACATGCGCGTCTACGACTGGGCCTCGGTGGCCCAGCGGCACTGGTTCATCTCCGACGGCATCCACTACACCTCGCCGGGTTACGCGGTCCGTTCCCACGACATCGCCCAGGCCCTGGCCCAGGCGTTCCCGGCCGCGCCGCCGGTCAACCTCCATCAGGCCACCGTGGAGCGCGAGCAGGACGGCAGCGGGGCGGCGACGCCGAGCTGCCTGGTGCACTAGCGGCCTGGTGTCCTGGCGCCCTCGTGTCCTACCGGCTAGCGGGGGAGCAGCTGGGCCAGGTCGTAGCGGACCGGCTCCTCCAGCTGCTCGAACCCGCAGGACGCGGGCTCGCGGTCCGGGCGCCAGCGGACGAACTGCGCGGTGTGCCGGAACCGGGTGCCCTCCATGTGCTCGTACCGCACCTCGACCACCCGCTCGGGGCGCAGCGGGATGAACGACAGGTCCTTGCCCGCGTTCCACCGGCTGGCCTCCGAGGCCCGCGGGTGCCGCACGCCCGGCTGCGTGGCGGCCCAGTTCCACGGGTGGTCCTCGAACGTCGTGACCAGCGGCTGCAGCTCGGTGAACAGCTCGTGGCGCCGGGCCATCGGGAACGCGCCGATCACGCCCACGCTGGCCAGCCGGCCGGTGCCGTCGTACAGGCCGAGCAGCAGCGAGCCGATGGCGTCGGGCCCGCTCTTGTGCACCCGGTAGCCGGCCACCACGCAGTCGGCCGTCCGCTCGTGCTTGACCTTGAACATGACCCGCTTGTCCGGCTCGTAAGGACCGTCCAGCGGCTTGGCCACCACCCCGTCCAGGCCCGCCCCCTCGAACTGGGAGAACCACTGCACCGCCAGCTCGCGGTCCCTGGTGGCCGGGGTGACGTACACCGGGGCGGCCACGCCGGCCAGCGCCTCCTCCAGCCGGGCCCGCCGCTGCTCGAACGGCAGCGCCGTGCAGTCCTCGTCGCCCAGCGCCAGCAGGTCGAAGGCCACGAACGAGGCCGGGGTCTGCTCGGCCAGCAGCCGCACCCGGCTGTCGGCCGGGTGAATGCGCTGGAGCAGCGCGTCGAAGTCCAGCTTCTGGCGGGCCTGGTCGGGGATCACGATCTCGCCGTCGATGACGCTGCGCGGGGGCATGTTGGCCTGGATGGCCGCCACGACCTCGGGGAAGTAGCGGGTCATCGGCCGCTCGTTGCGGCTGCCGATCTCGACCTCGTCGCCGTCGCGGAAGATGACCGACCGGAAGCCGTCCCACTTCGGCTCGAAGCTCAGCGGCCCGTCCGGGATGTTCTTGACCGACTTGGCCAGCATGGGCGCGACCGGCGGCATGACGGGAAGATCCATCCCCCCATCTTCGCCCATGCGGCCCGCTCACGTGCGCGAAGACCCGCCCGGCAGCGGTCAGGACGCGGGGGCGGCGATGTCCTCGGCGGACTGGCGGGGGAAGCCGGCCGGGGCGTACCGGGCCGGGGCGGGCCTGGCTGGACTGGCGCACCTCCAGCTCCGGCTGGAAGATCACCTGCCGGTGCTTGTGCCCCTCGTGGCCCAGCGCCTCCTCCAGCAGCAGCTGGGCCGCCATCCGGCCCAGCTCCTGGCGGGGCTGGCGGACCGATGACAGCGGCACCGCCGCCGCGGCGGCGAACTCGATGTCGTCGTAGCCCACGATGGCCAGCTCGTCGGGCACCCGGATCCGGTGCCGCGTCATCTCCTGGAGCAGGCCCAGGGCGACCAGGTCGTTGGCGCAGAACGCGGCGGTCGGCCGCTGCCGGGGCGGCCGGGCGGCGATCTCGGCGCCGGCCCGCTGGCCGGCGGCGACGTTGAGCGCGCTGGTCTCGATGACCTCGATGTCGTCGGCCGGGCGGCCCGCCCGGACCAGGGCCCGGACCGCGCCGTCCCGCCGGTCGGCGACCTGGCGCAGGCTGACCGGCCCGCCCACGAAGCTGATCCGCTCGTGGCCCTCGGCCAGCAGGTGGGTCATGGCCGCGTCACCGCCCAGCACGTCGTCCACCGCGACCGAGCACTGGCGCCCCGATGGCGACCGGCTGTCGACCAGGATGACCGGGGTGCCGCGCTGCTGCAGCGGGGCCAGCCTGCGGTCGGCGTCGCCGACCGGGGTGATCAGGATGCCCTGGACCCGGTGCTCCTCCAGCAGTTCCAGGTAGCGCTGTTCCTTCTCCAGTTGCTCGTCGGTGTTGCACAAGATCACCGCGAGGCCCGCCGCCGCGGCCTCGTCCTCGACGCCACGGGCCACGTCGGTGAAGAACGGGTTCGCTACGTCCAGCACGACCAGGCCGATGGTCCGGCTGCGGCCGGCGCGGAGCTGGCGAGCCGACTCGTTCCTGACGAAACCGAGCGCCTTGATCGCGGCGTGCACCCGGTCACGGGTGGTCCGGGCCACGATCTCGGGCCGGTTCAGCACGTTGGAGACCGTGCCGACCGAGACCCCCGCGTGCGCGGCGACATCCCTGATGCTGACCGGCGCGTTCACGGCCGTCCTCTCCCGACCGGACCGTCAGCGCGCTGCTCCGCCCGCGTCATGCTTCACCAGGCTCCTGACCAGCCAGTGTCGTGATCGTCAGTCTCATGACCAACCTTGGAACGTGTCAAATCCCGGATCGGCTCACTCTCGGTAACCTATTCTAGATTGGCGTCAGAATCTCGAACACACCGAACATATGTTTGACACACCGGTGCCCCTGCGGCAAAGTGATCCGCGCGGCCGTAACGGCCCCCGAAGCGCGAAAGACCACAACAGGGAGGCACCCCCAGTGGGTCAGAAAATGGTCAAGTTCAGCGACCTGAGCGGCGAGTTCATCCCCGAGGACGACGCCCTGGCACGCATAGTGATCCACGAGCACCCCGAGCTCGGCGGCGGTCCGGTGGAGATCGAGGTGCTCGCGGACGAGGCCCTGGCCGTCGAGCAGGCGGCGGTGGCGGTGGCCATCGTCGAGCTGCACCTGCCCGGCACCGACGAGCCGCGCCGGGTGGCCATGGAGCTGGACGCCTTCGATCGAGCTGGCCACCGACAAGCCCATGGGCGAGCTGCTGGTCGGCGCCCAGCAGGCCCGGCGGAGCGTGAAGGCCAGTGCGACCAGCTCGCCGCGCCCCGACCGGTCGGGCTACGGCACCCTGGACACTGCCGGGCGACCGCACAAGGGCAAGATCACCGACGCCGAGCGGCAGCTGGTCCGCGACCACTTCGACGAGATCAACCAGCGGCTGGCCGCCGACGGCCAGCGGGAGATCAGCCTGAGCGACCCCGAGCACGTCGAGCGTTACGGCCTGGCCGAGCTGGCCGAGCAGCGGGGCGCCGGGTCCGAGCCCCGGCGCGGGCACCTGAGCGCGGCAGCCGACCCGAAGCAGGAGGCCGCCCGCGGCGCGACGCGGGAGGCGGCAGACACCGAGACGGCCGGCCAGACCGCGGTCGCGGTCTGACCGCCCGCCTGGAGGGCGGCAGATACCGAGACGAGCAGGCCAGGCCGCTTTGCGGCTGCCAGGCCGTGCCGCCCGGCCGCGGGCCTGACCCGTGGCCGAGGTCGACCCCTGCGGCCGGGACCGGCCGGGCCCGCGTGACGGAAGCCCGGCCGGTCCCGGAGGCGTCGGCCCGGCAGCACACCTAGCCCTTGGCCGACAAGGCGGCCAGGCTGCGGACGAGCTGGGCCAGCACGCCGGCGCCGACCGGCGGCTGGGCCCGGACCACGGGCGGCACCTTCTTGCCTGCCGGACCGCGCTTGGCGATCCGGGCCGGGACGGTCCAGGCCTGGTTGGTGTTCTCGGCGAAGATGCCCGAGCCGTCCGGCCGGATGAGCGTGGCCTGGGCCATGGTGAAACCGCCGGAGGTGGTACCGCCGCTGCGCACGATCAGGATCGAGCCGTCGGCCAGCCGCCGGATGTGGCAGGGACCGTAGTAGCCGTCGCCGTTACCCGAGCTGAGATCGCTCAGCTCGGCGCAGGTCGGGATCTTGGTGATCAGCATCCAGGCCGGGGTGACCTGCACGTTGACATACGGGTGGCCGGTCACGGCAACGCCCGCGCCCAGGTCGATGAACGGGTGCTTCTGCCCGCCGGGGCCGCCCGAGGCCAGCACGCTGACCTGCACCTGGGCCAGCCGCACGTGCGCGTCCCGCTGCACCAGCCCGGCCAGCCGCCCCGCGGCGATCCCGTCCACCGTGATCCGCGCGGTGCGCGGCGTCCAGCCCGGACACCGCGGGCCGGGCGCTCGCTCGGGCGGCCGCGGTCTCCAGCGCGGCCAGGGACAGCTTCGGGTGGCCGGTCCGGCCCCCCGCCAGCGCCGGGGAGCGGCCCGCCGAGCCAGGCCCCCCGAGCGTCACCCCGACCACGGCGGCCGCCACGCCCGCCCCAGTCGCCAGCGCGGTCAGCGCCGCACCCCGGCGGCGGCGCCGCATCCGCCGGCCGCGCTCCAGCACGTCGGCCGGGCGGAAGCCGATCGGCGGCTCGTCGCTCACCGCCTCTTCCAGCACGTTCCTGATATCCGTCATCGGTCATCCTTCCAAGTAGTGAGCGGACGGCTCGGGCACCGCGAGCAGTTCGCGCAGCCGGGCCAGCCCCCGCGCGGTCTGGCTCTTCACGGTGCCCTCGCTGCAGCCGACCAGCCGGGCCGTCTCCGCCACGTCGCAGTCCTCGTAGAACCTGAGCACCAGCACGGCCCGCTGCCGGGGCGGCACCTTGGCCAGGGCGTCCCGCACGGTCAGGCGGTCCTCGAGCGGCCAGGGCTCGGCGGCGGCCCGGTCGGGCAGCGCCGCCTGGGCGTGCTCGCGCCGCCACGGCCGCCGGCGCTCGTCTATCAGTCCGCGGATCAGCGTGGTGCGGACGAAGGCATCCAGCGACTGGCGGTCCCGGATCCGGTCCCAGGCCAGGTACAGCTTGACCAGCGCGGTCTGCACGTCGTCCTCGGCGCGCTGCCAGTCGCCGCACATCAGGTAGGCGGTGCGGCGCATCCGGACCGCGGATGCCGCCACGTAGGCGGTGAACTCCTCAGCCGCGTCGGCTCGCATAGGCTCCCTCCGGGGGTTGTCGCCCGGAAAGACGGAACGACACCGGCGCCGGGTTGCATCTGACCTAGGAAACCCTGATCGCGCGCTAATCGCCTACCTGGGTCACCCGCTCGGCCGCGGCCCGCCAGGCGGCGGCGCTGCCCGACGGCTCGTAGCGGCGCAGCGGCTGGGTGTCGCGGACCAGCGCGCGCATGCCGTCCAGGTCGCCGGGGGCCGCGCCGAGCGTCCGGGCCTGCACCAGGACGTTGCCGATGGCGGTGGCCTCGACCGGCCCGGCCACCACCGGCAGCCCGCAGGCGTCCGCGGTGAGCTGGCACAGCAGCGCGTTGCGCGCGCCGCCGCCGACCAGGTGGATGGCGTCCACGGACCGGCCGGACAGCCGCTGCGCGTCGAGTGACCGCGCGCCGGTAGGCCAGGGCCAGGCTGTCCAGGATCGCCCGGGTCGTCTCGGCCGGGCCGTCGGGCGCGCGCTGGCCCGGTCGCCGGCAGGCCGCGGCGATCCGGGCGGGCATGTCGCCGGGCGGCAGGAACCGCGGCTCGTCCGGGTCGACCACGGCAAGCGCAGCGGCTCGGCCCGCGGCCGCCTCGGCCAGCAGCTGCTCCAGGCTGACCGCCCGCCCCGGCGCCGCCCAGGCCCGCGCGCACTCCTGGAGCAGCCACAGGCCCATCACGTTGCGCAGGTAGCGGACCGTGCCGTCGATGCCGATCTCGTTGGTGAAGTTGGCCCGCAGGCTGTCGGCGGTCAGCACCGGGCGGTCCAGCTCCAGCGCCGACCAGCGACCAGGTGCCGCACGAGATGTAGGCGAACGTCGCCGCCCGCGGGCCGGGACCGCCGCCACCGCCGAGGCGGTGTCGTGCGAGCCGACCGCCGTGACCGGCAGCCGCTCGGCGCAGCCCGGTCGCCCTGGCCACCTCGGGGACGCAGGTGGCCGACCAGGTCGCCGGGCCGGCGCAGCGGCGGCAGGATCGCGGCGGGCAGCCCGGCCCGGCGCAGCAGCGGCGTGGCCCACTGCTGGGTCCGCGGCGTCGAGCAGCTGGGTCGTGGAGGCGTTGGTGAGCTCCGCGCCGGCCTGCCCGGTCAGCCAGTACGCCGAGCAGGTCGGGGATGAGCAGCAGGGTGCGCCGCCGCGCCGAGCTGCGGCGTCCCCGCGGCGGCGGCGAGCTGGAAGATCGTGTTGAACGGCAGGTGCTGGATGCCGGTGATCGCGTACAGCTCCGCGGGCGGCACCGCGGCCGAGGACCCGCTCCGCCACCCCGGCCGTGCGCGGGTCGCGGTAGTGCACCGGGTTGCCCAGCAGCGCGCCCGTCGTCATCGAGCAGGCCGTAGTCCACGCCCCAGGTGTCGATGCCCACGCTGGCCAGCTCGGCGGCCTGACCGCGCCGCGCGCAGGCCGGCCAGCACGCTGTCGTACAGGGCCAGGATGTCCCAGTGCAGGGCGCCGAGCACGCGGACCGGCGTGTTCGGGAACCGGTGCACCTCGGCCAGGTCCAGCTGGCCGGGCCCCACGCGGCCGACGATGACCCGGCCGCTGGACGCGCCGAGGTCGGCCGCGGCCACCGCGACCCGGGTGGCCAGCACGCCGCTCATCGCAGGAACGCCGCCGCCACCCCGCCGTCGACCGGGATGTGCAGCCCGGTGGTCAGCGACAGCTCGCCCGCGGTCAGCGCGACGACGGCCGCCGCCACGTGCTCGGGCAGCACCTCCCGCTTGAGCAGGGTGCGCTGGGCGTAGAACGCGCCGAGCTCCTCCTCGGGGACCCCGTACACCGCGGCCCGGCTGGCGCCCCAGCCGCCCGCGAAGATGCCCGAGCCGCGCACTACCCCGTCGGGGTTGATGCCGTTGACCCGGATGCCGCAGCTCGCCCAGCTCGGCGGCCAGCAGCCGCACCTGGTGGGCCTGATCGGCCTTGGCCGCGCCGTAGGCCACGTTGCTGGGCCCGGCGAACACCGCGTTCTTGCTGCAGATGTAGATGATGTCGCCGCCCATGCGCTGGGCGGCCAGCAGCCGCGCGGCCTCGCGGGAGACCAGGAACGAGCCGCGGGCCATGACGTCGTGCTGCACGTCCCAGTCCGCCGCCGTGGTCTCCAGCAGCGGCCGGGAGATGGACAGGCCGGCGTTGTTGACCACCAGGTCCACGCCGCCGAAGGCCAGCGCCGCCGCGGCTAGCGCGCCGGCCACGGCGTCCTCGTCGGTCACGTCGACGGTGACCGCGGCGGCCACGTCGGCCGAGCCCAGCTCGGCGGCCACCGTCGGCCGCGGCCGGCGCGTCCCGGTCGGCGACCACCACGCAGGCGCCCTCGGCGGCCAGGCGCCGGGCCGTGGCCCGGCCGATGCCTGACCCGCCGCCGGTGACCAGCGCGATCCGGCCGGCCAGCGGCTTGGGCTTCGGGCCGCCGGGCCAGCTTGGCCTCCTCCAGGGCCCAGTACTCGATGCGGAACTTCTCCGCCTCGCTGATCGGCGCGTAGGACGAGACGGCCTCGGCGCCGTGCATGACGTTGATCGCGTTGACGTAGAACTCGCCCGCCACCCGCGCGGTCTGCTTGTCGGCGCCGAAGCTGAACATGCCCACGCCGGGCACCAGCACGATGGCCGGATCGGCGCCGCGCATCGGCGGCGAGTCCGGCGCCGCGTGCTGCTCGTAGTAGGCCCGGTACTCGCTCGCGGTACTCCGCGTGCAGCTCGCCGAGCCGGGCGATGACGTCCGGCAGCGGCGCGGCCGGCGGCAGGTCGAGCACCAGCGGGGCGACCTTGGTCCGCAGGAAGTGGTCCGGGCAGGAGGTGCCGAGCGCGGCCAGCTCGGGTGCCGTTGCCGGGCCAGGAAGTCCAGCACCACCCGGCTGTCGGTGAAGTGGCCGACCTGCCGCCGGTCGGTGGAGGCCAGGCCGCGCAGCACCGGCGCGAGCTGCGGCCGCGCGGGCCCGGCGCTCGGCCTCGGGCAGCGGCTCCAGGCCGGGGACGACCGGGCCGAACGGCTCGGGCTTGCCGTGGGTGTCCAGGTAGCGCTGCGCGGTGCGCGATGATCTCCAGCGAGTTGGCCTCGCACTCCGCGCTGGTCGCGCCCCAGGCGGTGATGCCGTGGCCGCCGAGGATGACGCCGATCGCGCCGGGTGGCCGCGGTGCACGGCGGCGATGTCCAGGCCGAGCTGGAAGCCGGGCCGCCGCCACGGCACCCAGACCACCCGGTCGCCGAAGCAGTCGCTGGTCAGCTGCCTCGCCGTCGGCCGCGGTGGCCAGGGCGATCCCGGCGTCGGGGTGCAGGTGGTCCACGTGCGGGGCCTCGACCAGGCCGTGCATCGCGGTGTCGATGGACGGGGCCGCGCCGCCCTTGCCGTGCAGGCAGAAGTCGAACGCGGCGACCATCTCGTCCTCGCGCTCGGGCCCGGGGTAGACGGCGGCCAGCGCGCGCAGCCGGTCCAGCCGCAGCACCGCCAGCCCGGCCGGCGGTGAGGGTGCCCAGGTCGCCGCCGGAGCCCTTGACCCACAGCAGCTCGACCGGCTGCGCCGGTGACCGGGTCGGTGCCGGTGCCCTTGGCCGAGGTGTTGCCGCCTGCGTAGTTGGTGTTCCGCGGGTCGGCGCCGAGCCGGTTGCTGCGCGCGATCAGCTCGGCGATCTCGGGTGCGGCCTGGGAATCCATGTTCATCTGCTTCTGCGTCTGGCTTGCTTGTGCCGGCCAGCTGGCCCAGCTGGCCTGGGTGCCGCCGACGCGCTCGGCGACGATCTTCTCTGGTAGCCGGAGCGGTGGTAGGCCGCGACCGGGTCGGGGTCCAGGCCCATGTCGGCTCCGCAGGTCGGCCAGCAGCGGCCGGACGTCGGTGTTGTAGGCGTCCATGAGCACGGCGTTGGCGCCCAGCACGTCGCCGGCCTGCTGCGCCGCGGCCAGCGCCGGCCGGTCGACGAGCAGCGCCTTGGCGGTGGCCTCCTGGACGTTCATCACCGAGCGGATCTGCGCCGGGATCTTCGGCTCGATGTTGTGGCACTGGTCGAGCATGAACGCCACCCCGGCCGCGGGCCGGTGGGCGCCGGCCGACACCACCTCGTGCATGATCCGGAACAGCTGGAACGGGTCCGCGGCCCCGACCATCAGGTCGTCGTCGGCGTAGAACCGGGAGTTGAAGTCGAACGCGCCCAGCTGGCCCGCGCGCAGCAGCAGGGCCACGATGAACTCGATGTTGGTGCCCGGCGCGTGGTGGCCGGTGTCCACCACCACCTGCGCCTGCGGACCCAGGGCCTGGCAGTGCAGCAGCGAGGTGCCCCAGTCCGGCACGTCGGTGGTGTAGAAGGACGGCTCGAACAGCTTGTACTCCAGCAGCATCCGCTGGCCCGGGCCGAGCCTTGCGTAGACCTGGGCCAGGGCCTCGGCCAGCCGGTCCTGGCGGCCCCGGATGTCGTCCTGGCCCGGGTAGTTGGTGCCGTCGGCGAACCACAGCTTGAGGTCGGCCGAGCCGGTGGCGTCCATGACGTCCACGCACTCCAGCAGGTGCGCGGTGGCCTTCGCGCGCACCTTGGGGTCCGGGTGGCAGACACTGCCCAGCATGTAGTCGTTGTCCTGGAACACGTTGGCGTTCACCGCGCCGATGGACAGCCCGTGGTCGGCCGCGAACCGGCTCAGCGCCGCGTAGTCGTCGACCTTGTCCCACGGGATGTGCACCGCCACCCGCGGCGCGACCCCGGTGCAGCGCCTGCACCTGGGCGGCGTCGGAGATCTTCTCCTGCGGCGTGCGCGGCACCCCGGCCTGCGGGAACACCTTGAAGCGGGTGCCCGTGTTCCCGAACGCCCACGACGGCAGCTCGATCTGCTGCCCCCGCAGCGCGGACTTCACATCGGTCACATCAGGCATGTCACGTCATCTCCAGTGCGGTGCGGCGGTGCTGTGGCGGAGGGCGGCGGGAGGGCTAGTCGAGGTGGAAGATCTCGGGCAGCCGGGTGAAGGCCTCGTCGGGCCGCCGGCCGCCGGTGTCGGCGAAGAACGGGCTCATCTGCGCCTGCCACCGGGCGTTGATGTCGGTGGCGGCCATGGCCGCCACCGCGGCCGGGTAGTCGTCGGTCTCCAGGTAGCCCACAAGCAGGCCGTCGGGAGAGAGGAAGATGCTGTAGTTGGTCCAGCCGGCCTGCCGGAGCGCATCGAGCATCTCAGGCCAGACGGCGTCATGCCGCTCGCGGTACTCGGCCAGCCGGTCGGGCCGGACCCGGCTCAGGAAGCAGACCCGCTCCATCGCGTTGTCCTCCGCTTCGGGATGGGCCCGGGGACCGCCAGGGGCCCCGGGCCCATCTCCGGTTAGAAGCCCCAGGAGTTGAAGTTGTTGATGTTGGACTTGGTGAACACGAGCGGCGGGCCAAGCAGGACCGTGTTGTCCGCGCCGATCGTGAACTTGCCGAGCTTGCCCGCGGTGAAGGACTGCCCGGCTGATCCGGTGATCTTCTTCGAGGCGAGGTTCACCGCGGCGTAGGCCGCGAGGTAGCCGAGGTTGGCCGGGTTCCACAGCTCGAAGCTGGCGACCGTGCCGTCTAGCACGTACTTCTTCATCGCCACCGGGGTGCCCAGACCGGTCAGCGCGACCTTGCCCCGGTACTTGGACGTGTCCAGGACCTGGGCCGCGGCCAGAATGCCCACCGTGGTCGGCGAGATGATCCCCTTCAGGTTCGGGTAGTGCTGCAGCAGGCCCTGGGTCACCTGAGTCGCGGTGGTCGGGTCGTCGTTGCCGTAGACGGTGGAGACCAGCTTGATCTTCGGGTACTTCTTCAGCTCCTGCTTCATGTACCCGATCCAGGTGTTCTGGTTCGTGGCCGAGGCGGCCGCGGACACGATTCCGATCTGCCCCGAGTCGTGGATCTCCTTGGCCAGCAGGTCCACCTCGGTGGCGCCGATCGCCTGGGACGAGGCCTGGTTGATGAACACGTCCCGGCAGGCCGGGGCGTCGGAGTCATAGGTGACCACCGTGATGCCCTTGGTCATGGCCGCCTTCAGCGTGGGGCACAGGGCGGATGGGTCCGTGGCCGACACGATCAGTGCGTTCGCGCCCTTGGTGATCGCGGCCTGGATGGCGGGCAGCTGCGAGGCCGGCGTGGCGGCCGTGCCGCTCGTCTCGCTGCCCGACTCGCCCAGCGTGCCCAGCGCGGACAGGGCCCCGCCGGTCTTCACGCTGTCGGCCAGGGTGAAGTAGGGGTTGCCCAGGTTCTTCGGGATGACGAAGACCTTGAGCCCGGTCTTCAGCGCGCCCGACGAGGACGAAGACGAGGACGAGGACCCCGAGGGCGTGCTGGAGGTCCCAGAGGAGCTGCAGGCCGCGAGCACGGCCGAGGCGCTGAGCAGTACAACCGGCCCCAGCAGCGCGCGTCTGACGGTACGTCTCATTTCTGAATCCTTTCAATCACGGGCGGGCTGAGTTCTGTCATGCCGGGTTCAGTCATGCGGGGTTCACTGATGCAGGGATCACTCATGCGGGGATCACTCATGCGCAGCTCCGAGGGATGAGGACGGGGGAGTTGTGGAGCGGCCGGATCGGCCGCGCGCCCACCGGGGCAGGCCGAGATGACGGAGCCGTCCGGCGTTCGGGGCGAACACGCTGACCAGCAGCAGGGCGCCGATCACGATGCCGGTGGCCTCCTGGTTGAAGTTGGTCAGCAGCAGGGCGTTCTGCAGTCCCGCGAACGCGATCACCGCCAGCACCACGCCCGCCAGCGACCCCCTGCCGCCGAAGATGGACACCCCGCCCAGCAGCACGATCGCGACCACGTCCAGCTCGAGGCCGAGCCCGTTGTTCTGCACCGCGGTGGCCAGCCGGAACGTCCACAGGACCCCGCACATGGCGCAGACCAGGCCGGACACCATGTACAGCATGGTCTTGACCCGCTTGACCCGGATCCCGGCGAACAGCGCGGCCTCCGGGCTGGCCCCCATCGCGTAGATGGAGCGGCCGGTGGCGGTGGCGTGCAGCACGACCCCGAAGATCACCGCCAGTACCACGAAGATCGCGATGTTCCAGGGGATCTGGGTGTGCGGCAGCGGCAGCACGCCGATGTTGGTGTAGGTCGCCGGGAAGTTGGAGATCGTCTTCGCGCCCAGCAGGATCAGCGCCACCCCCCGGTAGAGCGCGAGGGTGCCGATGGTCACCGCCAGCGAGGGCAGGCCGACCCGGGTCACCAGCAGCCCGTTGATCAGCCCGGCCACCGTTGCCGAGCAGCGCGACCACCACGAAGATGGCCAGCATCGGCCAGTGGTGGCTCCACAGGACGCCGAGCAGTGCGCTGGACATGCCCAGGATGGAGGCCACCGACAGGTCGATCTCGCCGCTGATGATGATGAGCGTCATCGGCAAGGCCATGATCGCGATCTCGCCCGAGGTGACGCCGGTGTTGAAGAAGTTGCCGCTGGTCAGGAACTGGGGCGAGGTCACTGCGCCGAAGATCACGATGGCCACGACCAGGAGGCCCAGACCGGTTTCCCAGCGCACCGAGCCGCGGGCCGCGCGGACCCAGCTCGCCTCGCCCGACGCGATGCTCGCGTCAGCGGAGTCCCCGGCTGGCGCGGAGGCGCGCGTGTTGGGGTCAGGTTCCAACGCCAGGGCTCCTTCGTCGCAGGGCGGCCATGAGCTTCACCGAGATGACCCGGTCCATGGTGATGGCCAGCAGCAGCAGGAAGCCCGAGATGGCCTCGAGCCAGAGCTGCGAGATGCCCAGCACGTTCAGCGCGGACGTGATGCTGGACAGCAGCAGCGCGCCGACCGCCGCGCCCACCGCGCTTCCGCTCCCGCCGAAGATCGCCACCCCGCCCACCACCACCGCGGAGATAACGGTCAGCTCGTAGCCGGTCCCCGCGGTCGAGTCGATCGTCTGGTACTGCGCGGCCCACAGCACTCCCGCGACACCGGCGATGGCGCCGCTGACGGCGAACGCGGTGAAGATCCTCGTGCGGACGGGAATCCCGGCCAGCCGGGCCGCCTCGGGGTTGGAGCCGATCGCGTACAGCTCGCGCCCCGACCGGAATGACCGCAGGTAATACGCACCCAGCCCGATCACCACCGCGATCACGATGGCCAGGTAGGGCACGCCAAAGACAGTGGCGCGCGGGATGTTGGTGAAGGAGTTCGGCAGGGTCTGCGCGGTCACCTCGCTGCCGCCGACGATGAGGATGTCGATGCCCCGGATGATGTACAGCGTGGCCAGCGTCACCACCAGGCTCGGCACCCGGCCGACCGCGACCATGAGCCCGTTGGCCATCCCGCAGGCCAGCCCGATGCCCAGGCCGATGAGGAAGACCAGCGGAATCGGGATGCCGGGGTGGTGGCCGAACATCCCGGCCGAGACGTAAGCCGACAGGCCCAGCACCGAGCCGATCGACAGGTCCACGTTCCGGCTGACCACGACCATGGTCTCGCCGAGCGCGAGCAGCGCGTAGACCGTCGTGTTGATCAGCAGGAACTGGATGTTCTGCTGGTTCAGGAACGATGGCTGGATGCTGGTGGTCACGGCCACGAACACCAGCAGCACGGCGATGATGCCGGACTCCCGGACCCGGAACACCCGCTCGGCGAGCCTGCGGGATCCGCTGCCGGGCGGGGCGCGGCCGGCTCGCGGCGGTCGGTCGCGGCGGTGGTCATGCGGCCCCCTGCAGCTGGCCGGTCGCGGCGGCCATGACCTTCTCCTCGGAGGCATCGCCGGACGCGAGTTCCGCCGTGATCCGCCCCTCGCGCATGACCAGGATCCGGTCGCCGACCTGCAGTACCTCGGGCAGTTCCGAGGAGATCATCAGGATCGCGACCCCGTCCTGGGCCAGCCGGACGAGCAGCCGGTGGACCTCGGCCTTGGTCGCGATGTCGATGCCGCGGGTCGGCTCGTCCACGATCAGCAGGGCCGGCTCGCCGGCCCAGCCACTTGGCCAGCACCACCTTCTGCTGGTTGCCGCCGGACAGGCGGGAGACCGGGTCGGTCAGGCGGCCGTACTTGAGGTTGAGCCGGACGGCCCAGTCGGCCGCCAGCGCGCGCTCGGCCGCGGACCGCACCAGCCCGCCTCGGCGCAGCCGGGTCAGCGACGCCAGGGCCACGTTCTGCTGCACCGACATGTCCATGACCAGGCCCTGCTGTCGCCGGTCCTCCGGGACAAAGCCGATCCCGGCGGACATGGCCGCGGTCGGTGAGGCCCGCCGCAGCTCGCGGCCGCGCATCACGACGCGGCCCGCGTCGTAGCGGTCAATGCCGAACACCGCCCGGGCCACCTCGCTTCGGCCCGACCCGACCAGCCCGGCCAGGGCGACTATCTCGCCCGCCCGGACGTCTAGCGAGATGTCCGTGAACACGCCCTCACGGGTGAGGCGCTCGACCCGGAGCACCAGCTCGCCGGGCCCGCCGCGCTCGCCCGCCACCCGTTCCTCCATCTGCCGCCCGACCATGGCCCGGACCAGGTCGTCCGCGGTCAGCCCGGCCAGCGGGCTGGTCAGCACGTGCCGGCCGTCGCGCATCACCGTCACCCGCTGGCAGATCTCGAAGACCTCCTCCAGGCGGTGCGAGATGAACAGCACCGCCGCCCCGCCGGCCCGCAGCGTGGCCACGACCTCGAACAGCCGGCTGACCTCGGTCGCCGACAGCGCCGCCGTCGGCTCGTCCATGACGATCACCCGCGCGCTCAGGGACAGCGCCTTGGCGATCTCCACCAGCTGCTGGTCGGCGATGGACAGGCCCCGGCAGATCCGCGCCGGGTCCATCCGCACGCCCAGCTCCTCGAACAGGCTGGCCGCCGTGGCGCGCATGGCCCTGGCGTCGATGCGGCGGCCCGCCCGCAGCGGCTGGCGGCCCATGAAGATGTTCTCGGCCACGGTCAGGTCCGGGAACAGCGTCGGCTCCTGGTAGATGACCGCGATGCCGGCGTCGCGCGCGGCGGCCGGGCTGGCCAGCGCCGCGGGATGGCCGTCGATGAGCAGCGTCCCGCGGTCCAGCGGGTAGACCCCGGCCAGGATCTTGACCAGGGTGGACTTGCCGGCGCCGTTCTCGCCCAGCAGCGCGTGCACCTCGCCCGCGCGTAGTTCGATGGTGCCGTCGGCGAGCGCCTGCACCGCGCCGAACGCCTTCTCGGCATGACGCAGGGCCAGCACCGGCGGCCGCTCATCCGGGCGCCCCTCGAGGGTCGGCGCCGCGGGCGTCTCCGGCCGCGGGCCCTCCGGCCGGGCGGCGGCGTCGTCTTCGGCGGAGTCCATGCCTGCCTTCCTGTGCGGTCCTGGCTGTACGGTCCCGACTGTGTCCCGGACGTTAATGGAACGTTTCAAAATATGTGCTGTAGTGTCTAGGCAGGCTCCCGTGGTGTCAAGGGCCGAATTGGCAATACTGACGAACTCGTTACCTACACGGCCAGCCCGCGCTGGCGGCAGGCGCTGGCCATAGCTGCGCCCTGTCAATGGGGTGTGTGGGGCCAATGTGGCGCTGGAGGCGACTGTTGCCAGTGCTCGCGATGGCCTGCGCGCTTCATAGCCCATCACCCGGAATGTGCCTGTCCGTATTCGAGTTCGCGGATCACCGAAATGTGGCTGTGAATGATGGCGGAAAGCCGTCAGCGTTATTCGCTGACGATAGTCCGTGATCATGAAAGGCCAAGCTGGAACCGCCGCCGCGCAGGGGTTAGCGATGGGTCCACTCTGACTGGGGCGGGCCTGGTGAGCGGCGTCGCGGCGGTGGGAAGCGGCCGACTGCCGGCCAGGCCTCGGGCGGGTCAGGAAACGGCGGATCAGCGACCGCCCAAAACCGACGCGAAAAACGGCTGGCGCACCGGCCCGGAGATCTGCTTACTTGCTGGCATGAGCGCCTTTGACGACCCCCAGTTTTATGGCGATAGCTGGGCCAGCGTGTATGACGAGCAGGTCGGCAGTCAGGACCCAGCGCCCACCGTCGAATTCCTGGCCCAGCGCGCCGGTGACGGGCCGGTGCTGGAACTGGCCATCGGGACCGGCCGGATCGCGCTGCCGCTGGCCCGCCGCGGCATCCGGGTCGAGGGCCTGGACGCCTCGGCCGCGATGGTGGCGCGGCTGCGGTCCAAGCCGGGCGGCGAGGACCTTCCGGTGACCATGGGGGACATGGCGCAGGTGCCGGTCAGCGGCCCGTTCACGCTGGTGTACCTGGTGTTCAACACGCTGTTCGGGCTGCTCACCCAGGACCGGCAGGCCGAGTGCTTCCGCGGGGCGGCCCGGGTGCTGGCGCCGGGCGGGCGGTTCGTGATCGAGTGCTTCGTGCCCGACCTGACCCGGTTCGACCGGGGGCAGCGGGTCATGGCCCGGGCGGTGACCGAGGACTCGGCGACCATCGAGGTGTCGCGGCACGACGCCGTGGCCCAGCGGGTCACCATCCAGGACATCACGTTCGACGCGGCGGGCGTGCACCTGCGGCCGGTGGCCATCCGGTACGCCTGGCCCGCCGAGCTGGACCTGATGGCCGGGCAGGCCGGGCTCACGCTGGCCGAGCGCTACGGCGGGTGGGACGCCCAGGAATTCCACGCCGGCTCGGCCCAGCACGTCTCCGTGTACCAGCGCGCGTAGTCATGGCCCCGGCTTAGGCCGCGCAGAGGGGATACAGAAGCGGCTCGGTGAGCCTGGGGACATGGCGCTGGCGGACCGGCCGCCAGCCCGAGTGTCCTGGGAGGCAGTGACTGATGAGCTGGTTCTGGCTCGACGTTCCCCTGATGGCGGTGTTCTTCCTCGCGACCGCGGGGATCCCGATGTGGCTGGTGCTCCGGCACCCCGAGACCGGCCCGGCGCGCACCTCGCGCAGTACCCGGCTGGACGCGACCCCGCAGTCCGTGCCGGTCATCGTGGTGGCCTCGTCCGCCGCGGACCGGGAGCTTATCCACGCGTAATCGGCGGGTGACCTGGCTGGCGGTGAACTGATAGGAATGCAGCAGCGGCCGGGGCCCCGCCGCGGGGCTCCGATGTCCTGATAGGCATGCAGCAGCGGGGCCCGAGCCGGGGCTCCGGCTCGGGCCCCGCTGCGCTGCAAAACACCGCTGGCCAGAGGAGACCGCCATGAGAGTGCCGCTCACGATCGGAGACTTCCTCAGCCGCGGGGCGGCCGTCTACGGCCACCGCAGCGCCGTGATTGACGAGCCGGGCACGCCCGGCTCGCTGGGCACGCTGACCTACGCCGAGCTGGAGAGCCGGGCCCGCGGCATGGCCCTGGCCCTGGACGCCCTCGGGGTCGCGCACGGCGAGCGGGTGGCCATCGTCAGCCCGAACGCGGCGCGGTTCCAGATCTCCTACTTCGGGGTCAGCGGGTACGGCCGCGTCCTGGTCCCGGTCAACTACCGGCTGAACGCCGAGGAGATCCGCTACATCCTCGATCACTCGGGCACGTCGGTGCTGCTGGTCGACCCGGAGTCGGACGCGGCCCTGCGGGACGTGCCGGTCAAGCACCGCATCGTGCTGGACGGCGCGGAGGACGCCGAGCTGTTCGCGGCGGCGCCGCCGGGTGCCCAGCCGGCCGCCTGGGACCTCGACGAGGACGCCACGGCCAGCATCAACTACACCAGCGGCACCACGGCCCGGCCCAAGGGCGTGCAGCTCACGCATAGGAACTGCTGGCTGAACGCGGCCATCTTCGGCTGGCACACGGCGGTCAACGACCGGGACGTGTTCATGCACACGCTGCCGATGTTCCACTGCAACGGCTGGGGCATGCCGTATGCGGTGACGTCCATGGGCCTGCCGCAGGTCATCGTGCGCAAGATCGACGGCGAGGAGATCCTGCGCCGGGTCGAGGAGCACGGCGTCACGCTGCTGTGCGGGGCCCCGGCGGTGGTGGCCGCGATCCTGAACGCGGGCGCGGAGCGCCGGGCCGCGGGCCGGGCCATCCCCGGTGCCGGGATGGTGCGCATCGTGGTCGCCGGGGCGCCGCCGCCGTCCAAGACGATCGAGCGGGTCGAGACCGAGCTGGGCTGGGAGTTCATCCAGATCTACGGGCTCACCGAGACCGCGCCGCTGCTGACCATCAACCGGGCGCCGGCCGAGTGGGACGGCCTGGCCACGGCGGACCGGGCCCGGCTCCAGTCCCGGGCCGGGGTCCCGGCGGTCGGCGTGGCCATCCGCACCGACGAGGACGGCGAGGTGCTGGCCCGCTCCAACCACGTGTTCGCGGGCTACTGGCAGCAGCCCGAGGAGTCGGCCAAGGTGCTGGCGGACGGCTGGTTCCACACCGGCGACAAGGGCCACCTGGAGGCCGGCGAGTACCTGGTCATCTCCGATCGCAAGAAGGACGTCATCATCTCCGGCGGCGAGAACGTCAGCTCGGTGGAGGTGGAGGACTGCCTGTACCAGCACCCGGACGTGGCCGAGGTGGCGGTCATCGGGGTGCCCGACGCCAGGTGGGGCGAGACGGTGAAGGCGCTGGTCGTGCTGCGCAGCGCCGCACCCGAGGCCGAGCACGCCAGGATCGAGCAGGAGCTGCATCGGGCACTGCCGGGACCGGCTGGCCCATTACAAGTGCCCGACCACGGTCGAGATGCGCGAGGCGCTGCCGCGCACGGCCACCGGCAAGCTCCAGAAGTTCCAGCTCCGCGCCCCCTACTGGGAGGGCTACGACCGGCCGATCAACTAACGCCGGCCCGCAGCCAGCCGACGGCAGCCAGCCGACGGCAGCCAGCGGACGGCGGCCAGCGTGGCGCCCGGGGCTCGCAAACCGGGCGCCACGTGGCGTCCCTAAGAGGAAGGCCAGGTGCGGTGGCCGACCCACGGGCCGGCCACCGCACAGTGCCCCAAAAGGCAGGCTCGGTGCGGCGCCCGGCCCGCGGGCCGGGCGCCGCACCGAGCACGACCATGCTGCCAGGCCCGGCCCCGCGCCCTGACGCGACACCGGGTCGGCAGCACCCCCTCTGCGGCCGTTCTGGTACGTAGTTCGTTACCGACAGGGCTATCGGATTGGTGATCTGCGTCACATTTTTATTCCGAGTTCACCGATCGCCTCCGGGCCCGGCCGCCGGGCTCCCCGTGACCTGGATCTTCCCTAGCCCTAGCCGTCGTAGTAATCTCCGCTCGTCACCTCGGCAGTGCCCGTAGTCGCGCACCTGCCTCCAGATGCCAGCAGCGAGCAGGAGGTCCGCAGTGGCCAGCGACCAGAAGCCCGTCATGCAGAGCAACGAGGCCGCGCCGTCGGTAACCGCCGTCGAGCATCGCGGCATCGAGCACGTGCCCCAGGAAGCAAGGTGGGGCAATCCGGCCAGCCTGTTCTGGATGTGGGCCGGGGCGGTCTGGAACGTCGAGTTCGTGGTCTACGGCGCCCTGGCCGTCGTGGTGTTCGGGCTGTCCTTCGCCCAGGCCGCGGTGATCATCGTGATCGGCAACCTGTTCTACCTGCTGACCGGGCTGGCCAGCCTGCAGGGCCCCGAGGCGGGCACGACCACGTTCGCCATCAGCCGGGCCGCGTTCGGGCCCAGGGGCAACCGGATGCCCTCGCTGTTCAACTGGATCACCCAGGTCGGGTTCGAGATCGAGGGCATCGCGCTGATCGTCTTCGCGGCGATCCTGCTCACCTCCAAGGCCGGGTTCACCGCCGGGACGGCGGCCAAGGTGATCTTCATCGTCCTGGCCGTGCTCATCCAGGCCGTGCTGCCGCTGCTCGGGCACGCGGCCGTGCTGAAGGTGCTGCGCTGGCTGGCCATCCCGTTCGTGATCCTGTTCGCGGTGATGGCCGGGCTGACCACCTCCAAGGTCAACCTGCACGTGCCGGCGCACGGCGCGAGCTGGGGCTCGCTGACCATCTTCCTGGCCCTGGTCATCGCGGCCGGCGGCCTGGGCTGGACCGAGAACGGCAATGACTACTCGCGCTACCTGCCGCGCAACAGCGACAAGAAGCGGATCGTCCTGGCCGTGGCGCTCGGCGGGGCCATCCCGTCCGCGCTGCTGGAGATCCTGGGCGCGGCGGTGGCCACCGGTGTGCCCAACGCCACCTCGGTGAACGGCCTGATCTCCGGGTTCCCCGGCTGGTTCGTCTGGCCGTACCTGATCTTCGCCATCGTGCAGCTGTTCGCGATCAACACCGTGGACCTGTACTCCTCCGGCGTGACGCTGCAGAGCCTGGTGCCGAGGCTGCACCGGCTGCAGTGCGTGGCCATCGACACCGTGGTCTGCGGTGCCGTCGCCGCCTACGCGGTGTTCTCCAGCCGGTTCCTGACCCTGCTGGAAGACTTCCTGCTGTTCATCATCTTGTGGCTGGGGCCGTGGTGCGCCATCTACCTGATCGACAGCTGGCTGCGCCGCAACCGCTACGACCAGGCCGCGCTGCTCGACGAACGGGGCGGCCGCTACTTCCGTCGCGGCGGCATCCACTGGCCCGCCATCATCGCCCAGGTGATCGGCATGGTGGCGGCGGCGCTGTGGCTGAACGCCTACAGCCCCTACGTCGGGCCGCTGGCCAGCCGGGTGGGCGGCTCGTTCGGCTCGGACTTCAGCGTGTTCATCGGGCTGATCGTGGGCGGCGCGCTCTACTGGGTGCTGGCCAGCCGCGGGGTGCGCGCCGAAGGAGAGGCGACCCCGGCCACCGCCGACATCTAGCCCCGGCTAGCTCGCCGCCACGCTGGTCAGCTGGAAGCTGTCCACGTCGACCAGGCCCGGTCGGTGATCCGCAGCTGCGGGATCACCGACAGGCCGAGGAAGCTCAGGTGCATGAACGGCGCGTCGATGCTGACGCCCAGCTCGCGTCGCCGGATGGCCTCCAGCCGCTGCACGGCCGCGGCCACCTCGGCCGCCGGCTGGTCGCTCATCAGTCCGCCGATGGGCAGCGGCACCTCGGCGATGACCCGGCCGTCCAGCACCGCGACCTGGCCGCCGCCGATCTCGGCCAGCCGGGCCACGCGCCACCGCCATGTCGGCCGGGCCTGCCGGCCCGAGCCGCGCCGACCAGCCATGCAGTTGTGCGCGTCGTGGGCCACCGTCGAGGCGATAGCGCCCCGCGGTCAGCCCGAAGCCGCGCACGTAGCCGAGCCCGATCCGCCCGGTGCCCAGGTGCCGCTCGGCGACCGCGATCCGTCGCCACCCCGTCGGCCTGGGTCCGTCACGTCGAGCACCAGGTGCGCGGTGGTCAGCGTGTCCGGGCTCGATGCCGATGACCCGGGCCCGCCCGCCGGCGCGGCGGCTCCAGCGCGAACGCCTCCGGGCCCGGCAGCCGGTCGAGGTGCACCGAGCCGCGCATCCACTCCGGCGCCGGGCGCCGCGGGCACCGCCCCGGGCACGACCGGCCGCCCGCTGGCCACCAGCTGCCCGGCCTGGTAGACCCGGGCCGGCTCGAATGCCGTCCAGCGTGTCGAAGCACAGCACGTCGGCCTGGTAGCCCGGCGCCAGCCAGCCGAGGCGGTCGAGGTTGTGGTACTGCGGCCGGGTTCGAGGTGGCCAGCACGAGCGCGTCCTCCATGCCGCACGCCCGCAGGCGACCGCCAGCCGGACGCAGTCGTTGACGTGGCCGTCCTCGAGGATCGTGTCCGGCTCGCGGTCGTCGCTGCACAGCGCGACCCGCTCGGTGCCGTGCCGGAGCACGGTCGGGATCAGGTCGGCGAGGTTCTTGCTGGCCGAGCCCTGCCGGATGAAGATCCACATGCCCTTGCGGCGCTTCTCCTCCGCTTCGTCGAGCATCGTGCACTCGTGGTCCGACTCGACCCCGGCGGCCAGGTAGGCGTCGAGCTGCCGGCCCGCACAGGCCGGGCGCGTGGCCGTCGACCCGGCGGTCGCCCGGCGGCCGCGATCTTGGCGAGCAGCTCGGCGTCGCCGGCGACGACCCCGGGGAAGTTCATGACCTCGGCCACGCCGATGGCGCCGTGCTCGTCGAGCAGCTCGCGCACCTCGGCGGCGTGCGAGCTCGCGCGCCGGGGCTCTCGAACGGCGAGGCCGGGCACGCAGCTCGAGGCGCAGATGCCGAACGTGAACGGCAGGCCGGCCGCGGCCTGGGCAAGCGCCGCCACGCCGCGCACGCCGAACACGTTGGCGATCTCGTGCGGGTCGGCGGCGACCGCCGTGGTGCCGAGCGGCAGCACCGCCCGGACGAACTCGTCCACCCAGAGCTTGGTCGACTCCAGGTGCATGTGGGCGTCGATGAAGCCGGGCGTGAGCGCGGCGCCGGCCGACGTCCACGACCTCGCGGGCCTCGCGCGGCCCCCAGCCCGCCGATCACGCCGTCGGCGATGGCCAGGTCGGTTCGCATCCACTCCCGGGTGCCGGGGACGAAGACGTTGCCCCCGGTCAGCAGCAGATCAGCGGGCGCGTCGCCGCGGGCGACGGCGAGGACGTGCGGGGTGCCGCGGCGGTCAGTCATCGTCCCCACATCTGCCTCCTGCAGGTTTTTGCCGAGTGTAGGCCGGACCGTTCCGAGTGTCACCGGGACCATATGGCTCCGTAACAGCCCCCGGTCGCCCGTCCGGACCCTCGTCCGGCCCGGACCGCCGACGGGCTAGCCGGGGCCGCCGATGAGCTTGCTCAGCCGCAGCGCGTTGATCTTGCCCAGCTCCGCCCGCACCACGCCCCACTCGGTCTCCGCATCATTCCCCAGCCGCGCCCGCAGCACCGCCAGCAGCTCGGCGCCGCTGCGGCCCGCCGCGCAGACCAGGTAGATATGCCCGAATTGGCGCTCATAGGCGGCATTGCCCTCGGTCAGCCCGAGCCGCACCGCCTGGTCGGACCCCGCCACCCCGGCCTGTTCCCGCCGCGACCAGTCCGCCTCTCGGTCACCCCCCGCCCGGTCGCCGATCCGCGGATGCCCGTCCAGCGCCGCGCGCAGGTCGGCCACGGCCAGCCCGGCGACCACCTTGTTAGATAGCTCAATCAACGCCGTCAGCGACGGGAAGGGCCGTCCGGCCGCCACCCCGTCGACCCAGCGCCCGGCGCTGCAGCAGGCCAGCAGCTGCCGTCGCGCCTCCTCCTCGGGCAGGCCGTTCAGCCAGCCCAGTCCGCCCGGCTCGCCAGCCGCCCAGCCCCTGGCACGCTCATCCCGATAGCCTCGCCTGCCCCGCCGGCGCTGGCAACTCAGCGGCCTGACTGGTCACAATGGGGTGTGGGCGCGAGCCAGCTAGCTGCGGATTCGCCGCCGCCCGGGGCCGTCGTGGACGAGCACGTGCGCCGGCGGGCGGGCGACGGCGTGCGCGCGCTGGTGGCCGGCTACAGCGGCTATCGCACCGCCGGGCGGGCCCCCGCGCGGCACCGCGGGCTGCCCTCGCCCTACCTGACGGTGATCTTCACGCTTGACGATCCGCTGGTCATCGCCGGGCACCCCGACCCGCGCCAGGCGCCGGCGAGCCTACGACACCCTGGCCGGCGGGCTGCACACGGCGCCGGCGCTGATCGACCATGACGGCTGGCAGTCGGGGGTCCAGGTGGCGGTGAGCCCGCTGGCCGCGCGGGCCCTGCTCGGGCTGCCGGCCGGGGAGCTGGCCAACATCGACGTCGAAGGAGTCCGACGTGCTCGGCCCGCTGGCCGTCGAGATCCAGGAGCGGCTGCGGGGCGCGCCGACCTGGCCGGAGCGGTTCGCGGCGCTGGACCGGCTGCTGCTGGCCCGGATCGGCGCGACCGCCCCGGGCCGCGTCCCGAGGTGGCCCGGGCCTGGCGGGCGCTGCTGGCCACGGGCGGGCAGGCCACGGTGCCGGACCTGGCCGCCGAGACCGGCTGGAGCGAGCGGCACCTGCGCAGCCAGTTCCGGGCCGAGATCGGCCTGACGCCCAAGGCCGCGGCCCGGGTGATCCGGTTCGACCGGGCCCGGCGCCGGCTCCAGGCTCGGGGCCACGGCCCGGCCCGGCTGGCCGACCTGGCCGCCGACTGCGGCTACTACGACCAGGCCCACCTGGACCGGGAGTTCCGCGCGCTGGCCGGCTGCCCGCCGACCCGGTGGCTGGCCGAGGAGGTTCCAGAGTTCCGAAACGTCCAAGCCGGGGCGGAGCCGCTGCTGGCAGGCTCGTCGTCATGACCGACAACGACAAGACACCGCCACCGCAGGTGTGGCCCACGCTCCGGGCCCGCAACGCGCGCGGGCTGATCCGCTTCCTGGTCGAGGCGTTCGGCTTCGAGGAGACCGTTGTCTACGGCGACGGCGACCATGTCAACCACGCCCAGCTGTCCTGGCCGCCCGGCGGCGGGGTCATGCTCGGCTCGGTCCGCGAGGACAGCGACCATGACGCCTGGCCGGTACCAGCCGGGCAGCTTCGGCGCCTACGTGGTGACCGACGACCCGGACGCGGTGTTCGCCCGGGCCACGGCGGCGGGCGCGGAGATCATCAGCGGGCTGCACGAGACCGACTACGGCTCCAGGGACTTCGCCGCCCGGGATCCGGAGGGCAACCGCTGGTCCTTCGGCACCTACCGGGGAGAGCCGCGGGCCGGGACGTAACACGTGGCCTGCGCACCGGGTGAGGCTGGCGTGAGGGGGCGGGAGCCGGGGAGTATGTAGTCCAGGGAGCTGATGCCGTGGATTTCATCCAGCCGGCTAGCTGGGCCGACGCGCTGGCCGTCAAGGCGCAGCCGCCCGCGTGCCGTGCCCGTGTGCCGGCGGCACCGACGTGATGGTCGAGCTGAACTTCGACGCCCGCCGGCCCGCGGCGCTGCTCGACCTGAGCCGGATCGCCGAGCTGGCGCAGTGGGACACCGACGGCGACCGGCTCCGGCTCGGCGCCGGGGTCACCTACACCCGGATCATCGACGAGCTGGGCGGGCGGCTGCCGGGGCTGGCGATGGCCGCCCGCACGGTCGGCTCGCCGCAGATCCGCAACCGCGGCACGGTCGGCGGCAACCTCGGCACCGCCTCGCCCGCCGGCGACGCCACCCGCCGCTGCTGGCCGGCGGCGCCGTGATCGAGGCGGCCTCGGTCCGCGGCACCCGCATGATCGCGGCCGCCGACTTCTACACCGGGGTCAAGCGCAGCGCGCTGGCGCCCGACGAGCTGATCGCCGCGGTCCACCTGCCGCCTGCCGTCGGGGCCCGAGCAGTTCAGCAAGATCGGCACCCGCAACGCCATGGTGATCGCGGTCGCCGCGTTCGGCCTGGCGCTGCACCCGGACCGCCAGGAGGTCGGCGACCGGCATCGGCTCGGCCGCGCCCACGCCGCGGCGGGCCGCGGCGGCCGAGGCGTTCCTCGCCGCGGCGCTGGACGAGGCGGGCCTGTGGGAGTCGCGGGCGGACCTGCCCGGCCCGATCGTGCGCCGAGTTCGGCGAGCTGGTCGCGCGGCCGCCGCGCCGATCGACGACGTCCGCGGCACCGCCGCCTACCGCCTGCACGCGCTGGCGGTGCTGGCCCGGCGGACGCTGGCCTGGGCCTGGCGCGACTACCAGCGGCCGCAGCGGCGCCGAGCGGAGGCTGAGCGCGATGCGCATCACGTGCGACGGTGAACGGGCGAGCCGCGAGGCCGACGACGTCTGGCCGGGGCGAGAGCCTGCTGTACGTGCTGCGCGAGCGGCTCGGCCTGCCCGGCTCCAAGAACGCCTGCGAGCAGGGCGAGTGCGGCTCGTGCACGGTCTACCTGGACGGCGTCGCCGGTCTGCGCCTGCCTGGTCGCGGCCGGGCAGGCCGCAGGGCCGCGAGATCGTCACCGTCGAGGGGCTGGCCGCCGGGGACGGAGCTGCACCCGGTGCAGGCAGGCGTTCGTCGAGGCCGGCGCGGTGCAGTGCGGCTTCTGCACGCCCGGCCTGATCGTGGCCGCGCACGACCTGCTGACCCGCGTCCCCAGCCCGACCGACCTGGAGATCCGCGAGGCGCTGGCCGGGCAACCTGTGCCGGTGCACCGGCTACGAGAAGATCATGGACGCCGTCCGGCTCGCCGCGCGCCACATGCGGCGAAGACGACGGCACGCACGAGGAGGCTCGTGAGCACGCTGATCATGGAGGACTGCGCGGTCGCCACCGTGGACGCCGAGCGCGCCGAGTACGCCAGCGGCCACGTGGTCGTCGACGGGGTCCGGATCACCGCCGTCGGCGCCGGGCCCGCGCCGGCCCGGACGCCGCCGCGGCCGATGCCCGCCGGATCGACGCGCCGCGGCTGCCTGGCCACGCCCGGCCTGGTCAACACCCACCACCACCTCTACCAGTGGGCCACCAGGGGCCATGGCCGCGGACGCGACCCTGTTCGAGCTGGCTGACCGCAGCTGTACCCGGTCTGGGCCGGCCATCGACGCGGAGATCGGTCGGCGCCGCCGCCACCGCCGCGCTCGGCTGGCTGGCCCGGACCGGCTGCACCACCACGCATGGACCACCACTACGTCTTCCCGCGCGGCGGCGGCGACGTGCTCGGCGCCACGATCACGGCGGCCGCGCGACGGTCGGGCTGCGGTTCCACCCCACCCGCGGCTCGATGGACCTCGGCGCCAGCGCAGGCGGCCTGCCGCCCGACGACGTGGTCGAGAGCACGCGACGAGATCCTGGCCGCGACCGCAGGCGGCCATCGACCGCGTTCCACGACCCGCGCCGCGAGTCGATGCTCCGGATCGGCGTCGCGCCCTGCTCGCCGTTCTCGGTCACCGGCGAGCTGATGGCCGAGGCGGCCGAGCTGGCCCGCCGGCGCGGGCGTGCGGCTGCACACCCACCTGGCCGAGACCGCCGACGAGGAGCGAGCTACTGCGCCGAGCGCTTCGGCTGCACGCCGGTCGAGTACCTGGACTCGCTCGGCTGGCTCGGCGACGACGTCTGGCTGGCCCACGGCGTGCACCTCGACGACGCCGCCATCGCGCAGGCTCGCCGCGACCGGCACCGGGGTCGCCCACTGCCCGTCCTCCAACGGCCGGCTCGGCGCCGGCATCTGCCGGATCCGCGACCTGCTCGCGGCGGGCGTGCCGGTCGGGCTCGGCGTGGACGGCGCCGCCTCCAACGAGGCCAGCTCGCTGCTGGCCGAGCTCCGCGCAGGCCACGCTGATGGCGCGGGCGGCGCGGCGGCCCGCGCGCCCTGACGGTCCGCCAGGCGCTGGAGCTGGCCACGCATCGGCGGCGCGCGGCTGCTCGGCCGGGCAGGCCGAGATCGGCTCGCTCGAGGCCGGGCAAGCTCGCCGACATCGCGCTGTGGCGGCTCGACGGCCTGCCGCACGCGGGCATCGCCGACCCGGTCGCCGCGCTGGTCCTCGGCTCGCCGCGCGCCGCTGGAACTGCTGCTGGTCAACGGCGAGTCCGGTCGTCGAGCACGACCAGCTGCGTACCGTCGACGAGGAGCGAGTCGCCGCGGCCGCCGGGCCGCGCAGCGCGGCCGCGCCGACGCGGGGTCGGCGCCATGAGCACGCCGCCGCGAGGCGCCCGCGCCAGGTGCTCGGCGGCGCACCGCGGACGACCACGCGCCGGCGCCGAGACCGTCGGCCGGCGGCGTCGGCGACAGCCCGCTGCCGCCCGACGGCACGCTCAAGGTCACCGGGCCAGTTCGCCTACGGCAGCGACCTGTGGGCGGACGACATGATCTGGGGCGCGACGCTGCGCAGCCCGCACCCGTACGCCCGGATCACGTCGCATCGACATCGGCCGCGGCGCTGGCCACCGCCGGCGTGTACGCCGTGCTCACCCACGACGACGTGCCCGGCGCCGAACCGCTACGGCCTGGAGCACGCCGACCAGCCGGTGCTGGCCGAGGACGTGGTCCGCTACCAGGGCGAGCCGGTCGCGCTGGTCGCCGCCGACCACCCCGAGATCGCCCGCCGGCGCGGCCAAGAGATCGTCGTCGACTACGAGGTGCTCGACGCCGGTCACCGACGCCGTGGCGGCCCTGCGCGACGGACGCGCCGCCGCTGCACCCGCAGCGGCAACCTGGTCCGCCACCTCAAGATCCGCAAGGGCGACGCCCGGACGCCGCGCCGCCGACGTGTGGTCACCGGCAGCTACCGCGTCGGCATGCAGGACCAGGCCTTCCTCGGCCCCGAGGCCGGGCTGGCCGTGCCCGACGGCGACGGCGGCGTCGACCTGTACGTCGCGACCCAGTGGCTGCACGTCGACCAGCGCCAGATCTGCGCGGCGCTCGGCCTGCCGCCGGAGCAGGTCCGGCTGACCCTGGCCGGGGTCGGCGGCGCGTTCGGCGGCCGCGAGGACCTGTCCATGCACGTGCACGCGTGCCTGCTGGCGCTGCACACCGGCAAGCCGGTCAAGATGGTCTACAACCGCGAGGAGTCGTTCTTCGGCCACGTGCACCGGCACCCGGCCACGATGCGCTACGAGCACGGCGCGACCCGCGACGGCCAGCCTCGTCTACGTGAGGGCCGAGATCTGCCTCGACGGCGGCGCGTACGCGTCCAGCACCCCGGCCGTGGTCGGCAACGCCGGCACGATGGGCATCGGCCCGTACGTGGTGCCGAACGTGCGCGTCGACGCCTACGGCGTCTACACCAACAACCCGCCGTGCGGCGCGATGCGCGGCTTCGGCGTCGGTGCAGGCCGCGTTCGCCTACGAGGCGCAGATGGACAAGCTGGCCGACCGCGCTCGGCCTCGACCCGGTCGAGCTGCGCTGCCGCAACGCGCATGGAGCATGGGCAGCGAGGCGCCCGACCGGGCAGATCGTGGACAGCCCGGCCCCGGTGGCCGAGCTGCTGCGACCGTGCGTGCCGGGACGCATGCCGCCGCGCCGCCGCCGGCCGGCGACCGACCTGCGCGAGCTGCCCGGCGGCGTGGCCAACACCACCCACGGCGAGGGCGTGCGCCGCGGCGTCGGCTACGCCGTGGCCTACAAGAACGTCGGCTTCTCCGAGGGCTTCGACGACTACTCGACCGCCCGCGTCCGGCTCGAGACCGTCGGCGGCGAGCCGCTGGTCACCGTGCACACCGCCGCCGCCGAGGTCGGCCAGGGCCTGGTCACCGTCGAGCAGCAGATCTGCCGCACCGAGCTGGGCGTCGAGCAGGTCGTCGAGCTACCCCAAGGACACCGCCGTCGGCTCCGGCGGCTCCACCTCGGCGTCGCGGCAGACCTACGTCACCGGCGGCGCGGTCAAGGCGGCCTGCCAGGCCGTCCGCGAGCCAGGTGCTTCGCCTGGCCCAGGCCAGGCTCGGGCGCGCCGATCGCTGACCTGCGCCTGGAGCGACGGCACGTCGTCTCGGCTGTGGCCGGGAAGCTGGTCGCCGGCTGGCCGAGCTGCTCGGCGACGAGGTGCTCGAGGAGACCGTGCAGTGGCGGCACCGGCCCACCGAGCCGCTCGACCCGCGAGACCGGCCAGGGCTTCGCGCACGTCCAGTACGCCTTCGCCGCGCACCGCGCCGTCGTCGACGTGGACACCGAGCTCGGCCTGGTCAAGGTCGTCGAGCTGGCCTGCGCGCAGGACGTCGGCAAGGCGATCAACCCGCGACGCCGTGCTCGGCCAGATCCACGGCGGCAGCGCCCAGGGCCTCGGCCTGGCCGTCATGGAGGAGATCCAGGTCACGCGACGGGCTGATCCGGAACCCCTCGTTCACCGACTACCTGATCCCCACGATCCTCGACATGCCGCCGATGCGGATCGACGTGCTGGAGTACCCCGACCCGCACGCCCCCTACGGGCTGCGCGGCGTCGGCGAGCCGCCGACGATCTCGTCCGGCCCCGCGGTCGCGGCGGCCATCCGCGCCGCCACCGGCCTCGACCTGCCGCGCGTCCCGATCCGGCCCGAGCACCTGACGGGGACCGTGATGGCCCGCCTGGCCCCGGCCGCGGCGGCCGAGCTTGACCTGCTGCTGGCCGACGCCGACCGCGCCCTGGCCCGCGGCTACCCCGGCGACCGCCCGGGCCGCCAGCCCGTGCACACCGCCTACGTCCCCGCCGACCGGTACGGTCCGGACCTGCCCGGTCAGTGGGGGCGCCAGGCCCTCGAGGCTCTGCAACACACGGTGCCACGAGCCACCGACATGGCCACCGTGATGGGCCTGGCGCCGGCGCAGGCGGCCGACGTCCGGGCCAGGGTCGCCGGCAAGCTGGCCGCCGAGCCCGTCGAGGACCTGCGGCTGGACTTCGAGGACGGCTACGGCGACCGCGGCGACGCCGCCGAGGACGCCGACGCCCGGGCGGCCGCGGCCACCCTGGCCGCTCTGTCGGCCGGGACCACGGCCGCCCGTACGCCCCGTTCATCGGCCTGCGGTGCAAGAGCCTGGAGGCCGGCACCCGGCGGCGGGCCATCGCCACGCTGGACATCTTCATCGGCGAGCTGGCCGCCCGCGGGCCGCTGCCCGCCGGGTTCGTGGTCACGCTGCCCAAGGTCACCTCGCCCGACCAGGTCCGGGCCATGTCGCTGCTCTGCGCCCGGCTGGAACAGGCGCACGGGCTGGCCGACGGCCAGCTCCGCTACGAGGTGCAGGCCGAGACCCCGCAGCTGATCCTGGGCGCCGACGGCGCGGCCACCGTCGCCCGCTGCCTGCACGAGGGCGGCGGGCGGCTGACCGGGGTGCACTACGGCACCTACGACTACTCGGCCGCCCTGGGCATCGCGGCCCGGTACCAGAGCATGGAGCACCCCGCGGCCGACCACGCCAGGGCCGTGCTTCAGGTGGCGGCGGCCGGGACCGGGGTCAGGCTGTCGGATGGCTCGTCTAACGTGCTGCCGGTCGGCTCGCCCGACGAGGTGCGCGCGGCCTGGCGGCAGCACGCCCGGCTCGTCCGGCGCAGCCTGGAGCGCGGGTTCTACCAGGGCTGGGACCTGCACCCGGCCCAGCTGGTCAGCCGGTACGCGGCCACCTACGGCTTCTTCCGCGCGGGGCTGGCGGTGGCCTGTGACCGGCTGGCCGGCTACGCGAGCCGGGCGGCCAGCGGGGTGCTGGAGGAGCCCGCCACGGCGCGGGCGCTGGCGGGCTACCTGGTTCGCGGGCTGGACTGCGGCGCGGTCGGGTCGGATGAGGTGGCGGCCCGGGCGGGCCTGGACCGGGCCGCCCTGACGGTGCTGAGCCGGGCTGGGCTGAGCCAGGCCGGGCCGGATCGGAGTGACGGAGGAGCGGGGGCCGGGGATGGCTGACTCACGGGATGGTGCCGGTGCATGACGTGGGCGGGATGACGACGGCGGGACCGGCCGGTCCCGGCCAGCCTGCGGGCCCGGCCGGACCGGACCTCGTGGTCCGGGCTCGCCGGGTGCTCACCCCGGCCGGCATCCGGCCGGCCTCGGTCGTGGTGACCGGCGGGCGGATCAGCGCGGTTCGGCCTTACGCCGCAGTCGCCCGAGGCCGCGGGCAGTGCGGAGGCGGGCGGTGGCGGCGCGGGCGGCGCGGGCCGGGCCGGAGTCGAGCCAGGCCGGGCGGCGGGGCTGGCCGAGATCGTCGACCTGGCCGACGACGAGGTGCTGCTGCCCGGCCTGGTCGACAGCCACGTTCACGTCAACGAGCCGGGGCGGACCAGCTGGGAGGGCTTCGCCACCGCCACGCTGGCCGCGGCCGCGCGGGGGCGTCACCACGATCATCGACATGCCGCTCAACTCGATCCCGGCCACCACGGACGCCGCCGCGCTGGCCGCCAAGCGGGCCGCCGCCGACGGCCAGTGCCACGTGGACGTGGGGTTCTGGGGCGGCGCGATTCCCGGCAACGAGCCCGACCGGGACCGGCTGCACGACGACGGCGTGTTCGGGTTCAAGTGCTTCATGGTCGACTCCGGCGTGGCGGAGTTCCCGCCGCTGGACGACGCGCGAGCTGGCCAGCGGCCATGCGGCAGGCCGCCGAGCTGGGCGCGCTGCTGATCGTGCACGCCGAGGACCCGGCCGCATCCGGCAGGTTCGCGAGGTGCACAGCCGGGCGGCGCCGACTACGCCAGCTTCCTGCGCACCCGGCCGCCGGTGGCCGAGACGCACGGCCATCGCCAAGGTGCTCGCAGATCGCCCGGGCGACCCGGACGCGGGTGCACATCCTGCACCTGTCCACCGCGGCGGCGCTGCCGCTGATCGACGCCGCGCCGGCGCGACGGGGTGCCGGTCACGGTGGAGACCTGCCCGCACTACCTGGCCCTGGCCGCGGAGGACATCCCCGACGGCGCGACCGCAGTACAAGTGCTGCCCGCCGATCCGCGACCGGGCCAACCGCGACCGCTGTGGGAGGCGCTCGGCGGCGGGGTCCATCGACTGCGTGGTCTCGGACCACTCCCCGTGCCCGCCGGAGCTCAAGCGGCTGGCGGGCGGCGACTTCGCGGCGGCCTGGGGCGGGATCTCCTCCCTGCAGCTCACGCTGCCGGTGGTCTGGACCGAGGCGCGCGGCCCGTGGCTACTCGCTGACCGACGTGGCCCGCTGGATGTCGGCCGGGCCAGCCCGCGTGGCCGGGGTGACCGGCAAGGGCGCGATCGACCAGGGCCAGGACGCGGACCTGGTCGCTTTCGCGCCGGACGAGGCGTTCACCGTGGATCCGGCCCGGCTCTATCACCGGCACAAGCTGACCCCGTACGCCGGGCAGCGCCTCACCGGGGTGGTGCGGCGGGCCTGGCTGCGCGGCCGGCCGCTGGCGCCGACCTCGCTCAGCGCGGTTCCGGCGAGCCTGCTGGCCCGCGGCCCGCGGCCCGCGGCCGAGGCGAGCGCGCTATGAGCCAGCCGGACTTCCTCACCTGGCCCGACCTGGCGTCGCGGCGGCTGGGCGGCAGCGTGGTGGCCGCGAACGACGACCTGTTCGCCGAGAAGGAGAACCTGGTCAAGCCGGAGCCGCCCCGGCCTTCGCGGCCGGGGACTTCGAGCCCGGGGCAAGGTCTACGACGGCTGGGAGACGCGCCGCCGCCGCGAGCCGGGCCACGACTACGCGATCGTGCGGCTGGGCGTGCCCGGCCTGGTGCACGGGGTGGTCGTCGACACAGCCTGGTTCCGGGGCAACTACCCGCCGGAGATCTCCGTCGAGGCCGTCTGCGTGGCCGGCTACCCGCGCGCCGGCCGAGCTGGAGGCCCTGGACTGGGCGCCGCTGGTGGCCCGGGCCGGGGCCGCGGGCGACACCGCCAACCACTACCCGGTGGCCAGCCCCTATCGCTGGACGCACCTGCGGCTGACCATCTACCCGGACGGGGGCGTGGCCCGGTTCCGGGTGCACGGCGAGCCGCTGGCCGACCCGGCGTTCCTGACCCGCACCGTCGACCTGGCTGCGCTGGAGATCGGGGGCCGCGTGTGGACTGCTCCGACGCCTTCTTCGCCTCGGCCGCGAACCTGATCATGCCGGGCCGGGCCCGCGGCATGGCCGACGGCTGGGAGAACGCCCGGCGGCGCGACCCGGGCCACGACTACGCGGTGTTCGGGCTGGCCGCCGCGGGCGTGCCGCGCTGGGTCGAGATCGACACCTCGTACTTCGTCGGCAACGCCCCGGGCTGGGTCACGCTCCAGGGCGCGCGGCGAGCCGGGGGACTGGCACGAGCTCCTGCCCAGGACCCGGGTCCAGCCCGACACCCGGCACCAGTTCCTGGTCGACAGCCCGGGCCCGGTGAGCCGGATCCGCCTGGACGTGTTCCCGGACGGCGGCCTGGCCCGCCTCCGAGTACACGGCGAGCTCACCCCGGACTCTCTGGCCGTCCTGCACACCCGCTGGCAGCAAACCACCCCCGCCTGACGCCCGCCCCGCTCGGTGCCGCCCGCCCTGGGCCCAGCGACGTGCGCGTCGCAGCTCAGGCACGGGTGGCTGAGTCGTGGATGGAGGTCTGGTGATGCTAGAGGAGCACCAGAGGGCCGTCGGTGACGCTTCGGAGCGGATCCGGGCCAGACGGCGTCCGCGAACGCCGGCCGAGCGACGTCAGAGCAACAACCACGTCGTTGGAGCGACGTGATAGCAACAACCACGTCGTTTGCGGTACGCCACGCCGGTCAGCCGAGCGCGCGTTCGGAGACCCTGGGGGTGGCCCGGTGAGCCGGCGGCGAGACACACTAGGCCCATGACCGCATCCCCCGGCTCGCAGAGCACTCCCGCCACTTCAGCCACACCAGAAGCGTCCGATCCGCGGGATCCCCTGGGGCTGGCCGAAGACGCCCCCCTGCTGGCCGCCTGGCTGCGCTTCACCGCGCAGGCCGAGGCGGGCGAGCTGCTCCCGATGAGCGTGCCTGGCCACAAGCAGCGCCAGGACCTCGTCGGCGCCGTCATCGCCGGCGACGCGCCGCTGTACGGCGGGCTGGATGCGATCAAGCACGCCGACACGCTGCTGGCCGATGCCGAGGGCCGGGCCGCGGCGCTGTGGGGCGCGGACTGGTGCCGGTTCTCGGTGGCCGGCTCCACGCACGGCAACCAGGCACTGGCCCTGGCCGTCGGCCAGCCGGGCCAGGAAGTCATCATCACCCGGACCCTGCACCGCAGCCTGCTGCTGGCCCTGGTGCTGGCCGGTCTGCGCCCGGTGTGGGTCCGCCCGGAGATCGACCCGCGCACCAGCCTGCCGGGGCCGGTGCCGGTGCAGGCGGTCAAGGAGGCGCTGGCCGAGCACCCGTCGGCCTGCGCGGTGATCCTGGGCGACCCGTCTTACGTGGGCACCACGGGCAACCTCTCCGGTCACGCCGAGGTGGCCCACGAGGCCGGGGTACCCCTGGTCGTCGACGCGGCCTGGGCCGCGCACCTGGGCTTCCATCCGGACCTGCCGCCGCACGCCATCGCGGCGGGCGCGGACGCCATGGTGACCAGCGCGCACAAGGCGCTCCCCGCCTACACGCAGGGCGCCCTGGTGCTGGCCCGGACCGAGCGGCTGGACGCCGCGCGGCTGAACCGGGCGTTCGAGGCCACGCACACCACCAGCCCCACCGGCTCGATCATGGCCAGCATCGACGCCGCGCGGGCGCTGCTGGCCAGGGACGGCGAGCGGCTGTGCGGCCGCCTGCTGCGCGGCGTGGCCGCGGCCCGGCGGCGGCTGCGCGAGGTGCCGGGCCTGGACGTGCTGGACGGGCCGACGGTGGAGCCGACCAAGCTCATCGTGCTGCTGGCCGGGACCGGCGCCAACGGCTACGCGGTCGAGGCCGACCTGATCCGCCAGGGCATGCCGATGGAGATGGCCGACCGGGACACCCTCGGGCCCGATCCCGACCATCGCCGACGACGAGGCACAGATCGCCGCGTTCACCGAGGCGCTCATCGCGACCATCGAGCGGCACCGCGGCACGCCGCGCCAGCCGGTGGCCGCGCCGGCCTGGACCGTGCAGCCGCAGACGGTGATGGCGCCGCGGGAGGCGTTCTTCGCGGCCAACGAGACGGTCAGCGCGGACGCGGCCATCGGCCGGGTCAGCGCGGAGCTGATCGCTCCGTACCCGCCCGGGGTGCCGGTGCTGGCGCCCGGCGAGCTGATCACCACCGAGGCGGTGACGGCGCTGCGCGAGATCAAGGCCGACGGCGGCCGGATCGCCTACGCGGCCGACCCCGGCCTGGCCACGTTCCAGGTGGTTGTGCACTGATAACAGCAAGAAGACCGGAGGGCCAGCGGGGTGGCTGTGGAGTGATAACAGCAAGAGGACGGGGCGGCCTGCCAGGGTGCCGTCTGCCAGACTGAGCTGGGTCCGCATGCCGAGCCGACGGGAGTCGATGTGTCCCTCACGATGAGCCAGCCAGAACGCGAGGAATTCCTGGCCGGCGTGCACGTCGGTGTGCTGGGCGTGGCCGCCGGGGACGACCGCGGCCCGCTCATCGTGCCGGTCTGGTACAGCTACCAGCCCGGCGGCCTGGTCACCGTGAGCACCGGCCGTGACTCGCGCAAGGCCAGGGCGGTGGCCGCCACCGGCCGGCTCAGCCTGTGCGCGCAGGATGAGCGGCCGCCCTACAAGTACGTCACGGTCGAGGGCCCGGCGGTGATCGAGGAGATCACCGAGGACGAGCGGCGCGAGCTGGCCCGCCGCTACCTCGGCACCGAGAACGGTGACGCGTTCATCGCGGACAGCCCTGGCAGCGACGAGGTCGCCATCCGGATCACCCCCGAGCGCTGGCTGTCGGCCGACTTCGGCAAGGAACAGGCCTAGACAAGAGGCCTAGCTGTACCGCGGGGCCGGGTAGACGACCGTCTTGGGCTCGGTGAAGGTCTCCATCGGGTAGCGGCCGCCGACCCGGCCGTGACCGCTGATGCTGCCCGCCCGGCCGCCGAACGGGAGGTGCGACTCCCACAGGTTGGTCGACGCGTTGATGTTCACCCAGCCCGCCCTGGCCCGCTCGGCGAACGCCAGGCCGCGCTCCAGGTCGGCGGTGAACACGGCGGCGGTCAGCCCGAACGGCGAGGCGTTGGTCAGCTCCAGCGCCTGCGCCGCCGAGGCCACCTCGACCACCGGCACCACGGGGCCGAAGGTCTCCTCGCGCTCGATGAGCATGCCGGGCGTGACGCCGTCCAGCACGGTCGGCTCGGCGTAGAGCGCGGTCGGGAAGCCGCCGGCCCGGCGCGCCGCCGCAGCAGACCCTGGCCCCGGCCGCGACGGCGTCGGCGATGTGCCGGTCGAACTTGGCCGCCGTGGCCTCGTTATTGAGCGGACCCATGGTGGTCTCCGGGGCGAATGGATCACCCAGCCGCACCGCCGTCTTCGTCGCGGCCACCACAGCATCAACAAACACAGCTCGGATGCCCGCCTCGACCAGGAATCGCTCACCGGCGGTGCAGCTCTGGCCGGCGCATCAGATAGGCCGCCTCCAGCGCCGCCGTGGCCGCCAGCTCGACATCGGCGTCGGCCAGCACGACCATGGGGCCGTTGCCGCCCAGCTCCAGCAGCTGGGCCTTGCCGGCGGCGCGGGTCGCGACGCTGGCCCCGGTGGCCACCGAGCCGACGAAGCCGACCCCGGCCACCCCCGGGTGCCCGGCCAGCGCGTCGCCGACCACCGGTCCGGGGCCGGGCACGAAGTTGAAGACGCCGTCGGGCAGGCCGGCCGCAGCGATGACCTCGGTCAGCACGGAGCAGCACGCCGTGGTGGTGGGCGCGGGCACCCAGACCACGGTGTTGCCCGCGGCCAGGGCCGGGGCCAGGATCTCGGCGCCCATCGTGTAGGGCCAGTTCCACGGGCTGATCACGCCGACCACGCCGAGCGGCACCCGGGCGGTCAGGACCCGCCGGCCGGCCGACGTGGAGGCGGGCAGCTCGCCGGCCACCCGCTTGGCGTCCTCGCCGGCCATCCGGAAGTACACGGCCAGCTCGTCGACCTCGTCCAGGGCCTCGGCCAGCGGCTTGCCCTGGTCGCGGGTCAGCACGTCGGCCAGGTCGTCGCGGGCGGCCAGCGACGGCGGCGGCGACCTGCTCGCAGGCCAGCGCCCGGTCGAACGGCGAGGCCGCGGCCCACGCCGGCCAGGCCGATGCGGCGGCGCTGACCGCGGCGTCGACGTCGGCCGCGCCGCCGACGGCGACCCGGGCGAACGTCTCGCCGGAGGACGGGCTGACCGCGGGGGCGGTCCCGGCCTGGCCCGCGCCGCCAGCCGCCGCCGATGTAGAGCTGGTACTCGCGCATGGGCGTCTGGTCCTTATCCCTGGGCCTCAGGCCTGAGCCGTGGCGCAGAGCCGGCCGAGCTCGGGCAGTGAATCGGGGGTCAGCCGGAACGCGGGCCCGGACACCGACAGTGCCGCCACGCAGGCGGCCGGACGCGTCGAGGACCGGCGCGGCCACCGCGACCAGGCCGTCCTCGAGTTCCCCGACGGCGGTGGCGTAGCCGGTGGTCCGGACCCGGGCCAGCTCGGCGGCCAGCACGCTCGGGGTCGGTGATCGTCTGGTCGGTGTAGCGCTCCAGGTGGCGCGGCACCGGGATGGCGGCATGGGCCAGCAGCACCTTGCCGTTGGCCACCGCGTGCGGCCGGGTGCGGCGGCCGGTCCAGCCGCTGGAGCAGCCCAGGATGAAGGTGGCGGGCACCTCGGCCACGTTCAGGATGCCGGTGCCGTCCGGGACGGCCAGGTTGATGGTCTCGCCGGTCTGCTGGGACAGCTTGTCCATCGCGGGCCGCATCGCCTCGACGATGTCGAAGCTGCGCAGCGCCAGCGTGCCCAGCCGGATGGTCTCCAGGCCGAGGCGGTACCGGCGGCCGTGCCGGGCCAGCAGCCCCGCTCGCTCCAGCACCGCGGCCAGCCGCGAGGCGGTCGACTTGTGCACGCCAATGGTCTGCGCCAGCTCGGTCACGCCCTGCTCGGGGCGTGAATCGTCGAAGCTGGTGAGCAGGGCCAGGACCCGCTCCGCGGACTGGAAGGTTGCGCCCGCCGCAACTACATTCTCGGACACGCAACCAAGAATGATCGCGGCTACGGCCGTCGTCAACAATGAGAACGTACCGTTGTGCGCAGGCTACGCGGTATCGTGCCGGTCACACACCCTGTGTCACTGTTATCCAGCGAGAGCGGGGAGAGCGCCGTGGGAACTGAGACATCCGGCCCGCCGCCCGCCGCCGGCCCGGCGGACGACCCGCTGCCCGAGGCGCTCGGCCTGGCCAGGGGCGCGACCGAGGCCGGCCTGGGCCTGAAGCTGCTCGGCGGCCTGGCCGTGCGCGTCATCTGCCCGGACTTCCCGCCGCGGCTGCGGGCCGGCCAGGACATGGACTTCGCTTGCCTGGGCAAGAGCCGCAAGAACGTCGCCGCCTACCTGGAGCGCAGCGGCTGCCAGCCGGACCGCCGTTTCAACAACCTGAACGGCGACCGGCAGATGTATTTCAACGCGCCATCCGGCCGGCCGATCGACGTGATGGTGGACCGGCTGACTATGTGCCACACGCTCGACTTCCGCCCGGCATTCGGCAGCCTGCCTTACACGGTCGACGCAATCGACGTGCTGCTGTCCAAATTGCAGATTGTCGAGCTTAACGAGAAAGACGCCTGGGACATCTTCCACCTGCTTTCCGGTGTCCCGGTCGGCCAGGCGGGCGGGAGCGCGGCGGCCGGTGTTGCAAACGCCGGCGGCCCGGTGCTCGACACCGACCGGTTCGCCAAGCAGCTCGGCGCGGACTGGGGCTGGTGGCGCACGGTCACGGGCAGCCTGGCCAAGCTGCCCGCGCTGGCCGCGGAGCAAGCCGCAGCTGCTGCCGCCCGGCGCGCCGTTCGACCCGCTGGCCCAGGCCCGCGCGCTGGAGGAGGTGGCTCAGGGGGCGCCCAAGGGCGTTAAGTGGAAGCTGCGCGCCAACGTGGGCGACCGGGTCCGCTGGTATGAGCTGCCGGAAGAAGTGGACCACTGAGCCGGGCAATACCCATTGGCACCAACTAGTCCTTGACGCCTCCTTGACGCCCTGTTGCACTGGATGCTACACCGTTGCACAGCAAGCTCACCAAAGGTCCCGGGTGCACACATGAAGATTTTCTTTGCCACAGATATCCACGGCTCAGAGGTCTGCTGGCGCAAGTTCCTGAACTCCGCGGCGTTCTACAAGGCCGACCTGGTGGTGCTCGGCGGCGACGTGACGGGCAAGGCGATGGTGCCCGATCACCGCGCACAACGGGTACTGGCAGGTCACCGTCCGCGGCCAGACCTACCGCCTGGAGACCCGCGAGGAGCTCGAGGCGATGGTGACCCGGATCAGGAACAGCGGCTTCTACCCGGCCATGGTCACCCCGGATGAGCTCCGGCACCTGAGCGAGGAGGAGGGCGCGGTCGACCAGCGGTTCACCACCGAGATGACCAGCTCGCTGGACCGCTGGCTGGACATGGCCGACGGCAAGCTCAAGGGCGGCCAGATCCCGTGCATCCTCAACGGCGGCAACGACGACATCTGGGAGATCGACGACATCATCGAGCAGTCACCGTGCGTGAGCTTCGGCGAGGGCAAGGTGCTGGACCTCGACGGCTTCCAGCTCATCTCCATGGGCTGGACCAACCCGACGCCATGGGACACCTTCCGGGAGGCGCCCGAGCCCGAGCTCGCGGCCAAGATCGAGGCCGTGGCGGGCCAGGTCCACGGACATGAAGCGCACGATCTTCAACTTCCACGCCCCGCCTTACGGGACGGGCCTGGACGAGGCGCCGGAGCTGGACTCGACACTGCGCCCGACGCACGGCGGCGCCGTGATGAAGCCGGTCGGCTCCAAAGCGGTCCGGGACGCCATCCTCGCGCACCAGCCGCTGCTGTCGGTACACGGCCACATCCACGAGAGCCGGGGGGTCAAGCGGATGGGCCGGACGCTCGCCATCAACCCCGGCAGCGTCTACGGCGACGGCGTGCTCCAGGGCGCGGTCATCGACCTGGACGCCAAGAAGGGCAAGGTCTCCCGGTACATCCTCGTGAACGGGTAGCCCAGCCTGGCCTGAGCCGGGCAGCACAGCGGACGAGAGCAGGCCGCGCTGATGTGGCCGTGATCTCGGCGAACGGGGGAGCACCCCAATCGGCGGGCAGGGGCCCCTGGCCGCCATGAGCTGAGAGGCAAAGGTATAGACGGGATGGCTACTGAATCTATCGGAGAGACCCCGACTCTCTTCCTCAGAAAGGCCACCGGTCTGGTCCGCGGCTGGTCGGTCCGCGACACGATCATCTACGCCTGCACTGGCCACGAACTTCGTGACGCTCGGCATCTACGAGTTCACCTTCGCCGGCCCGGCCTTCCCGACGGGCCAGCTGATCACCTCGATCGTCATCTCGGGCGTCTGGGTGTCGTTCCTGGTCATCGCCTACGCCGGCCTGATCGTGACGATCCCGCGGGCGGGCGGCGACTACGTCTGGCAGACCCGCATCCTGGGCAGCGGCCTGGGCTTCGTGATGGCGGCCACCGGCTGGTGGTTCATCCTGTGGCTCTGGGCCCCGATCTACGGCAACATCCTGGCCGTCCAGTTCTTCGAGCCGCTGTGGGCCACGCTCGAAGTGGACCTGGCCGAACGGCGGCGCGCTGTGGTTCGGCACGTCCACCGGGACCTTCGTGGTCACGGTCATCACGATCGCCATCGCGGGCCTCCTCGTCTCGCTCGGCATGGCCGGCTACGCGCGGATCCAGAAGTGGGCCTTCTACGGCGGCCTGGTCGGCTTCGGGATCATCATCGTGCTGCTGCTGGTCAACAGCCACGCCAGCTTCGTCAGCTCGTTCAACCTGGAGACGCACAAGCTGTTCGGCGTGAACAACGCCTACGCACGCCACCAACGCGGTCGCGGCCAAGGACGGGTACACCGCGCCCAAGCTCGGGTTCGGCCCGCTCGGCCCGACCATGCTGCTGGTGCCCGCGATGATGTTCTTCCTCCTGTGGCCCAACTGGGGCGCCACGCTGTACGGCGAGATCCGCGGGGCGAGCGACTTCAAGCGCGTGTTCACCGGCATGTTCACCGGGCTGTGGATCACCGTCCTGCTGTCGGTCACTTCCTGCTGCTGGCGGCCAAGACCTTCGGCTGGGCCTTCTACCAGAACGCCAACGCGGCCGACTACAACACCCTGGTCCACCCGGCGCCGCTGCCCATCTGGCCCTACCCGGTGCTGTTCGCCGGGTGGCTGGTGCACAACACCGCGTTCCAGGTCATCCTCATCCTGATCATGAGCCTGTGGTTCTTCGGCTGGGTGGGCACGCTGTTCCTGTCCTCCACCCGGGTGATCTTCGCCGCCGCGCTTCGACCGGGTCCTGCCCGACCGGGCCGCCGAGGTGTCGGAGAAGCGCAAGGTGCCGGTGTACTCGCTGATCCTGATGCTGCTGCCCGCGGTCGGCCTGAGCGCGCGTGTACTCCTACAACAGCACCTTCCACTCCTACACGCTGGATGCGACGCTGGTCATCGCGGTGACCTACCTGTTCAGCGCGATCGCCGTGGTGATCCTGCCCTGGCGCAAGCCCGACCTGTGGGCGCGCGTCGCCGGCCAGCCGGATCAAGGTGCTCGGCGTCCAGATCGTGCCGCTGGCCGGGGTGGGTCACGATCGGGCTGCTGGGGCTTCAACCTGTACGAGTGGCTGACCAACGACAACTACTTCGTCAACAACGCGGACTCGCTGATCTACATGGCCGCGATGTACGTGCTGGCCATCGTGGTCTTCGTCGTCCGCCCGGCTCGATCCGCCGGCGCCAGGGCATCGACCTCGGCCTGATCAACAAGGAGATCCCGGTCGAGTAGGGATAGCGGGCCGGCCAGGCTTGCCGGACTAGCTCCAGACGCCAGGACCCGTGCCGAGCGATCGCACGGGTCCTGGCCGGTCCTCCAGCAGAAAGCAGGCGCATGAACGACATCTCCGGCCGGGCCAGCGCCGTCATCATCGGCGCCGGCATCGTCGGCAACAGCCTGGCCTTCCACCTGGCCCGGCTGGGCTGGACCGACCTGGTGCTGGTCGACAAGGGCCCGATGCCCAACCCCGGCGGCTCCACCGGCCACGCGTCCAACTTCATCTTCCCCATCGAGTACTCGAAGATGATGATGGAGCTGACCAGGGACAGCACCGAGCAGTACCAGGAGCTCGGGCGTCTTCACCGAGAGCGGCGGCATCGAGGTCGCCCGCACCCCGGAGCGGATGACCGAGCTGCGCCGGCGCTGCTCGGCGGCCAAGGCCTGGGGCATCCCGGCCCGGCTGGTTACCCCGGCCGAGGTCGGCAAGCTGGTGCCCTACCTGGACGAGTCGGTGATCCTGGGCGGGGCCCACTTCCCGACCGTCGGCGTGGTCGACTCGCTGCGGGCCGGCACGCTGATGCGCGAGCGGGCCCAGCAGCTCGGCGCGCTGCGGGTGCTGGCCGGGGCCGAGATCCTGGGCATCGACAAGGACTCCGACGGCCGGGTCAGCGGGGTGCGCACCAGCCAGGGTGACATCGCCACCGACGTCGTCGCGATCTGCTGCGGGGTGTGGAGCCCGCGGGTGGCCGCGATGGCCGGGGCCCGGATCCCGCTCACCCCGATCGTGCACCAGATGATCAGCGTCGGGCCGATCCCGCTGTTCGCCGACACCGCGGGCGAGATCGAGTACCCGATCGTCCGGGACGTGGACACCAACATGTACGAGCGCCAGCACGGCGGCGACATGGAGGTCGGCTCCTACGCGCACCGGCCGATCATCGTCGCGCCCGGACGACATCCCGTCCATCGAGGAGGCGGTGCTGTCGCCGACCGAGATGCCGTTCACCCAGGACGACTTCGACCCGCAGCTGGATGCAGGCCCTGGAGCTGATGCCCGAGCTGCTCGGCGACGAGCGGGTCGGGATCCGCTACGCCATCAACGGGCTGATCTCGATGACGCCGGACGGGCACCCGGTGCTGGGCGAGACGCCCGAGGTGCCTGGCCTGTGGTCGGTGGCGGCGAGCTGGATCAAGGAGGGCCCCGGCATCGGCCGCGCGGTGGCCGAGTGGATGAGCGGCACCACCCCGGAGATCGACATCCACGAGGCGGACATCGCCCGGTTCTACGGCCACCAGCGCACCACCGCGCACGTGGTGGCCCGGGCCCGCGAGGGCTTCAACAAGATGTACGGCATCGTGCACCCCGCCGAGCAGTGGGAGTCCGGCCGGCCGCTGCGGCTCAGCCCGGCCTACGACCGGGAGCGCGAGCTCGGCGCGGTGTTCATCGAGACCGCGGGCTGGGAGCGGCCCAACTGGTACGGCTCCAACGCCGATCTGCTGGAGCGGTACGCGGGGCGGCTGATGGAGCGCACCGGCGAGTGGGAGTCGCGCTGGTGGTCGCCGATCATCAACGCCGAGCACCTGGCCATGCGCGACGCCGCCGGCCTGGTCGACCTGTCCGCCTTCGCGGTGCTCGACGTCACCGGGCCCGGCGCGCTGGACGCCGTGCAGTCGGTCGCGGTGGCCCAGCTCGACGTCGCGCCGGGCCGGGTCGTCTACACCTCGCTGCTGAACGAGGCCGGCGGCTTCGTCGGCGACCTGACCGTCATGCGGCTGGGCCCGCGGCACTTCCGGGTGGTGACCGGCGGCGCCACCGGCATGTCCGACCTGAAGTGGTTCGCCGACCACCTGCCCGCCGACGGCGCCGCGGTCACCGACGTGACCTCGGCCTGGACCACGCTGGGCGTGTGGGGGCCGCGGGCCAGGGACATCCTGCAGTCGGTGACCGCCGCCGACGTCTCGCAACGACGGCTTCAAGTTCGGCACCTGCCGGGAGATCGAGCTGGGCGGGGCGACCGTGCTGGCCTCGCGCATCTCCTACGTCGGCGAGCTGGGCTGGGAGCTGTACGCGCCCATCGAGCTGGGCGCCCGGGTGTGGGACACGCTGTGGGACGGCGGGCCGCCCGGCCGGGCTGGTCCCGGTCGGCATCGGCGTCTACGGCACGACCGGCCGGCTGGAGAAGGGCTACCGCGCCTACGGCGCGGAGCTGGACGGCCGACTACACGCTGGTCGAGGCGGGCATGACCCGGCCGCGGGTCAAGGCCCAGGACTTCGTCGGCAAGGCAGGCCTACCTGGCCCAGCGGGAGGCCCCGCCCGCCGCGGTGCTGTGCACGCTGACCGTGGACGACCACGCCAGCGCCTCGGGCGAACTGCGGTACATGCTCGGCGGCGAGCCGATCCTGACTCGCGAGGGCGAGCCGCTGATCGACGCCAGGGGCCGGCGTTCCTACGTGACCAGCGCGGGCTCGGGCCCGTCGGTGGGCCGCCACCTGCTGCTGGCCTACCTGCCGCCCGAGCGGGCCGTGGCGGGCACCCGGCTCGCGGTGGAGTACCTGGGCGAGCGCTACCCGGTGACCGTGGCCGTGGCCGGCTCGACGCCGCTGTTCGACCCGGCCAACGAGCGGGTCCGGGCCTGACGTGGCGATGGACATCCTGGTCTGCGTCAAGCGGGTCCCGCATGGTCGGCGGCCGGGTCGTGGTCACCGCCGACGGCCAGGACGTCGACACCCGGATGTCGGGGTTCACGGTCAGCCCGCACGAGGAGTGCGCGGTCGAGGAGGCGGTGCAGATCGTCGAGCGGGAGGGCGGCCGGGTCACCGTGCTCACGCTCGGCCCGCCCGAGGCCGCCGATCAGCTCCGCGACATGCTGGCCCTCGGCGCCCAGCAGGCCATGCTGCTGGAGACCGACGGCCGGGAGTGGGGGCCGGTGGCCACCGCCGCGGCGATCGCCGACGCGGTCCGCGACCTGCCCTGCGACCTGCTGCTGTTCGGCAACGAGGCCGCCGACACCGGCGGCTACCAGGTCGGCATCCGGGTCGCGCACGCGCTGGGCCTGCCGGTGGCGACCGGGATCAAGCAGCTGACCCGCACCGACGGCGGGTTCCAGGCCAGCCGGGAGTACCGGGGCGTGCGGGAGACCTACGACCTGCCGCTGCCCGCCGTGGTCAGCGTCAAGGAGGGCATCAACCTGCCCCGGTATCCCTCGCTGCCGGGACGGCTGCGGGCCAAGCGGGCGGCCATCGAGGTCAGCCGGCCCGCCGGGCCGCCCGCCGAGGGACTGCGCAAGCGCGGGCTGCGGGTCCCGGCGCAGACGCGCAAGCGCGCGGAGGTGCTCGGCTCCGGGGTGGACGCGGTCCCGGCCCTGGTCGCGTTGCTGGACGAGCTCGGAGTGCTGTCATGAGCGACCGGAGGGCACCGGGCGTGCTGGTCCTGGCCGAGCTGGACGGCGCGGAGGTCGCCGACGCCTCGCTGCGCGCGCTGACGCTGGCCAGGGACCTGGCCGGGGATACGGGCGCCGCGCTGGCCGCCGCGGTGTTCACCGGCGGCGACGACCTGCCCGGCCCGGCCGCCGAGCAGCTCGCCGCTTACGGGGCAGCCGACATCTACGCGGTGGACCTGCCGGGGTACGCGCCCGCGGCCTGGGCCAGAGCACTGGCCGGGCTGGCCGAGTCCGGGCCGGCCGAGCCCGGCCCGGTGACCGCCGTGCTGGCGGCGGCGACCGACCGGGGCAGCGAGGTGCTGGCCCACCTGGGCGCGATCACCGGGGAGCCCGTGGCGGCCAACTGCGTCAGCGTCCGGCCCGCCGGCCCCGGCCGGTGGGAACTGGTCCGGCAGCGCTGGGCGGGCAGCCTGCTCGAGGACGCCGAGCTGGAGGCGACACTGGCGCTGTTCACCGTGGCGGCCGACGCCGTGCCGGCCCGGCTCGGTACCGAAACGGCGGCCAGCACGGTCCATGTGTTGCGGCCCGATATCCCGGCCGAGGACCTGCAGGTGCGCGCGGTGGAATCGGCGGAGCGCGGCGGCGGGGTGTCACTGGCCACGGCCCGGGTCGTGGTCGGCGGCGGCCGCGGGGTCGGCGGCCCGGACGGGTTCGCGCCGCTGGAGGAGCTGGCCGGCCTGCTCGGCGGCGCGCTCGGGGTGTCGCGGGTGGTGACCAGCCAGGGCTGGCGGCCGCACCGGCAGCAGGTCGGCCAGACCGGCACGAAGATCTCGCCGGAGCTGTACCTGGCCTGCGGGATCAGCGGCGCCATCCAGCACATGGCGGGCTGCCTGAGCGCCAAGCACATCGTGGCGGTCAACACCGACCCGGACGCGCCGATCATCGCGCACGCCGATTACGCGGTGATCGGCGACCTGAGCCAGGTGATCCCGGCCCTGGTCGAGGCGCTGCGCGCCCGCGCCTAGCCGGGAAGGCCGGATAAGCGCTATTGACGCCGTCCGGGCCGTGTCGGTATATAGGAGGAAACTTAACTAACTATTTCCGGGTCAGCCTGTCTTGGAGGGCGCGCGATGCGGCGTTCGCGGCTATGCAGGACCCTGACGGCGCTGGCCTGCTCGGCCGGCCTGGCCGTCTACGGAGCGATCGGCCTGGCCGCCGCGGCGGTCCCGGCCCAGGCGGCCACCAGCTCGCCCGCGACCAGCCCGCCCGCGACCAGCCCGCCCGCGGCGCATCAGGCGCCCATCGTGCTGCCGCCGCACGTGTTCGAGCCCTACATCGGCCCGTCCAACTCCCTGACCAAGACCGCTCGCGCGGCGGGCGTCAAGTACTTCACCCTCGACTTCCTGCAGACCCCGAAGCCGGGCTCCTGCACCGTGGACTGGAACGGCGACCCGCACACCCCGGTCGGGGCCTACGCCAAGGGCATCGCCGCCCTGCAGGCCGAGGGCGGCCAGGTGGTCCCGTCGTTCGGCGGTGCCTCGGCCGACAGCGACGACACCGAGCTGGCCGACAGTTGCCATAGCGTGCCCGCCATCGCCGCGGCCTACGAGCACGTGCTCACGACCTACCACCTGACCCGCCTCGACCTGGACACCGAGGAGGACTCGCTCAACAACTACGCCGGCATCGACCGGCGCAACCAGGCCATCGCCATGGTCGAGCACTGGGCCGCGCGCAGCCACCGCGTCGTCCAGTTCATCTACACGATCCCGACCAACACCACCGGGATCGACCAGGGCGGCGCCTACGTGCTGCAGAACGCGGTGGCTGCCGGGGCCAGGATCGCGATCGTCGACATCATGACGTTCGACTTCTACGACAACCTGCCGCACGAGATGGCCGACAACACCCGCGACGCGGCGACCGCCCTGTTCAACGTGCTGCACCGGCTCTATCCGCTGAAGTCACCGGCCCAGCTCTGGGCCATGATCGGCGTGTGCGAGGACATCGGCGGGCCGCCGACGCCGGGCCAGGACGACTACGGCGCCGCCGAGACGCTGACCATCGGGGACGCCCACAGCGTGGAGCAGTGGGCCGCCGCCCACGGCCTGGCCGAGCTGACGTTCTGGAACCTGTCCAGCGACAACCTCAAGTCGGCGCCCTACCAGTACAGCCACGCGTTCGAGCCGTTCACGAGCCAGTCCTCGGCGCCGGCCGCCGACGCGCACCCCCATCATCACCGACCTGGTCGCCGCGCCGGACATGCCCGCCGGCAACCTGCGCACGGTGTCCTGCCCCACCCCGACGTTCTGCATGGCGATCGGCGAGTACGGCAACCGGGCCATCACCTGGAATGGCCACACCTGGTCCCGCCCGACGCAGGTCGAGCCCGGCGGCTCCTCGGTCGAGATCACCTCGGTGTCCTGCCCCACGGCCTCGTTCTGCGTGGCGGTGGACACCCTGGGCCGGATGCTGAAGTGGCACAGCCATCGGTTCGAGACCGGCCGGAACTGGTCCTGGCCGGAGCCCATCAGCCGCGTCGGGCTGCAGTCGGTGTCCTGCCCGTCAGCCTCGTTCTGCGTGGCCGTCGACGGGGCCGGGCACGCCGTGATGATCCGCGGCGACAAGCGGCCCGCCTCGGCCCTGATCGACACCTCGGGCACCGGGATCCAGTCGGTGTCCTGCGCCTCGGCCCGGTTCTGCGTGGCCAGCGACTGGAACGGCGACGTGATCACGTTCAACGGCCAGTCCTGGTCCGCGCCCCGGCAGCTGGAGAAGACCACCGACTCGGCCGGCGGCGGCCTGGGCGACATCTCCTGCCCGACGGCCCGGTTCTGCGTCGCGGTGGACTGGGAGGGCAGCGAGTTCACCTGGAACGGCGCCACCTGGACCAAGTCCGGGTTCGACCCCAACGGCGCCGGCGGCCTGATCTCGGTGTCCTGCCGGTCGGCCTCGTTCTGCGTGGCCGTGGACGGCAGCGGCGACGCGCTGACCTGGAACGGCGCCGCGTGGCAGACCAAGTCCATCGACCCCACCGGGGACGGGACCGAGTCGGTGTCCTGCGCCACGACCACGTTCTGCGCGGCGGTGGACTGGCTCGGCAACGCGCTGGTCTGGCACGGGACCTCGTGGACCGCCCCGGCCATCTCCTGCCCGCACGACACCAGCAGCAGCGCCGGCACCTGCACCGCGACCGGCCGCTACACCGACGGCCGGGCCGGCGTCCCGGCCAGCATCTCCTGCCCGACGCCGTCGTTCTGCGCCGCGGTGGACCAGAACGGCAACGCGCTCACCATGGACGACGGCGGGCGCTGGTCGCGCCCCGTCTCGCTCGATCCCATCGCGGGCGTGCTCAGCTCGGTCTCCTGCGCGTCGCCCCGGTTCTGTGCCGCGGTGGATGACAACGGCTACGCGTTCGAGTGGAACGGCCGGTCGTGGTCCACGACCGCCTACTCGGTGACCAGCCCGGCCGACCGCACCGCCTCGCTGACCTCGGTCTCCTGTCCGACGGCCCGGTTCTGCGTGGCCGTGGACGGCGACGGCCGCGCGCTGACCTGGAACGGCTCGCGGTGGTCGGCCCCGGCCGCCATCGACCCGCGCGGCGGCGGGCTGACCTCCGTGGCCTGCGTGGCCAGCTGGTCGTGCGTGGCCACCGACGCCCGCGGCGGGGTGGTGAGCTGGAACGGCACCCGGTGGTCGGGCCGGCGGCGGTCGACCCGTCCGGCGGACTGACCTCGGTGTCGTGCGAGTCCAAGTCGGCCTGCGTGGCCGTGGACGCCCACGGCCGCGCGGTGACGTGGAACGGGTCGCGGTGGTCGGCGCCGGCCCTCATCGACCCCCACGGCAGCGGCCTGACCTCGGTGTCGTGCGTAGCGGGCGGCTGCGTGGCCGTCGACTGGGACGGTGCGGCGTTCGCTGTGGCACGCGGGACAGTGGCGGTCGGCGGGCGACGTGGCCGGCGGGGATGAGTCGGTCTCGTGTGCCTCGGCTGTGTGCCGGGTTGCGGACTGGGACGGCGGCGTAGCGGCGCTGAGCACCCGCCACTACTGGACCGCAGTCGGCTAGGCCGCCGGAACCGCCCGCATTCCGCCCGTGCCACAATCCGCTGTATGGGCAGACGGCTGACCGAATCTCTGTTCTTTACTAAATCGGTAGGTTTACTTATATTTACGTTCATGGACGGACTCTCCAGGCGCGTGGTCCTGCGTGGCGGCGCCCTCGGCGCCCTGGCCGCCGGGGCCGCGGGCCGTGCTCGCCCGCAGACCTCAGCCCAGCTCAGCGCCACCAGCGCTACCGCCGCCACCAGCGCCGCCACCAGCGCCACCGCCAGGACGGCCTCCTTAGCCGCCCGGCCCGGTCGCAGCCTCGACTTCACCCAGGGGTGGCTGTTCGGCGGCCCGTACACCACCGGCACCGAGCAGCCCGGCTTCGACGACAGCGGCTTCGCGGCCGTGACGCTGCCGCACACCGTCACCCCGCTGTCCTGGGGCGACTGGGACGTGAGCAGCTGGCAGAACGTGTGGATCTACCGCAAGCACTTCGCCCGGCCGCCGGGTGGCAGCCGGGTGCTGGCCGACTTCGACGGCGTCATGACCAATGCCACGGTGGTGCTCAACGGCACCACCGTGAGCACCCATCAGGGCGGGTACCTGCCGTGGTCGGCCGAGCTCACCGGCGCGCTGGCCGACGGCGACAACGTGCTCGCCGTCATCGTCGACGCCACCTGGCTGGACGTGCCGCCGGACGGCAGCCCCAAAGGGGCGGCGGCCGTCGACTACCTGCAGCCGGGCGGCATCTACCGCGACGTCACGCTGCGGGTCGTGCCCGAGGTCTTCCTGTCCGACGTGTTCGTCCTGCCGTCCGGAGTGCTCGGCCCCAGCCCGAGTGTGGCGGTCCAGGCCACCATCGACGCCGCCGTGGTGCCCAGCGGCCCGCTGCAGGTCACCGCCGAACTACTGGACGGGTCGTGGCCGATGGCGTCGGCGTCGGCGTCGGTGACGATCTCCGCCACCGGCCCGACGGTCGCTTCGCTCACGATTAACGGTCTCGGCCCAGTGGCCCTGTGGTCACCGGACGCGCCGCGGTTGTACATCGTACGCACCACGCTCGACGGCGACCGGGCCGGTGACGCCGCCGGCCCGGACGTGGCCGAGGTCAGGACCGGCTTCCGCGAGGCCGTCTTCAGAGTCGACGGCTTCTACCTGAACGGCCAGCGCCTGGAGATCTTCGGCCTGGACCGGCACCAGCTTTTTCCCTACCTGGGCATGGCCGCCGCCGCCCGGCTCCAGCGCCGGGACGCCGAGATCATCAGGAACGAGCTGAACTGCAACATGGTGCGCTGCTCGCACTACCCGCAGTCGCCGCACTTCCTGGACGCCTGCGACGAGCTGGGACTGATGGTGTGGGAGGAGCACGCCGGGCTGGCAGTACGTGGGCGACGCGGCCTTCCAGGCGATCGTGGTGCAGAACGTGCACGACATGGTGGTCCGCGACCGCAACCGGCCGTCGGTCATCATCTGGGGCACCCGGCTCAACGAGACGGCCAATTTCCCCGCCGCTCTACCAGCAGACCCGCCAGGTCGCCGATCAGCTGGACGGTATCCCGGCCCACCTCGGGCGCCATGAGCAGCTACTCGCTCACCGGCTGGGCGCAGGACGTATACGGCTACGACGACTACCACCACACCGCCGACGGCGATGCCACGCTGAACCCGCCGCTGCCCGGCGTGCCGTACCTGGTTGCCGAGGCGGTTGGCGCGCTGGACGGCGCGCCGCTGTACCGCTGGATCGACACCGGGGCGGTGCTGGCCGTGCAGGGCCGGATGCATGCTCAGGTGCACAACCTGGCCCAGGCCGATACCGCCTATGCCGGGCTGCTGGGCTGGTGCGCGATCGACTACGCGTCGCTCAACGGCGGCGACCGGATCTGGCAGAACATGAAGTGGCCCGGCGTGCTCGACACGTTCCGGGTGGCCAAGCCCGGCGCCGCGTTCTACCGCTCGCAGGTCAGCCCGCACGTCCGGCCGGTGATCCTGCCCGTGTTCTTCTGGGACTTCGGCCCGGCCTCGCCGCCGGACGGCCCCGGTCCGGCGAGCATGATCGCCACCAACTGCGACCGGCTCGAACTGTTCGTGGCCGGACAGCACGTCGCCACCGCGCTACCGGATGCCCAGAATTACGGCAGCCTGGCCTATCCGCCGGCCTTCGCCGACCTGACCGACCTGACCGACCTGACCGACCTGACCGACCTGACCGACCGGCACGGGGCGGCCGGAGCTGCGCATCGACGGCTACGTCGGCGGCGCGCTGGCCGCGTCGGTGCTGATGTCGGCCGACCCCTCGCGCGACCGGCTGGCGCTGAGCCTGGACGACTCCGCCCTCCAGGCCGACGGCGCCGACACCACGCGCGTGACCTTCCGCGCCCTGGACGCCTACGGCAACCAGCGACCGTATGTGGCCGGCCCGGTGTCCCTGGCGCTGACCGGCCCGGCCACCCTCATCGGCGACAACCCGTTCGCGTTCGAGGAGTACGGCGGGGTGGGGGGCGCCTTCGTCCGGTCGCTGGCCGGGCGTCCGGGCCTGGTGACGGTACGGGCCCAGCACGCCACGCTCGGCCAGGCCGAGGGCCGCCTCACTGCGCTCCCCGCTGTCGGCCGGGACTTCTGGTGACGGCGGGCGCGCGCGGCGGGCTACTTCTTCGGCTTGGTCACCGAGCCGGGCGGCGGGATGACACCGGGGCCGGTCTTCTCGCACTTCAGCGCGCCGCGGTCGGTGTCGAGCAGCGGCCGGGCCAGCTTGGGCGGGGTCTTGAAGGCCGGGTGCCGCAGGTCCAGCATGTCGAGCATGGGCCAGGCGTTGGCGTCCCGGTAGGTCATCGCCGGGAGGTTCCACTTGTGCTCGACCAGCGAGCAGATGCTGGTGTGGTCCATGACCTTGTGCGAGACGTAGTCACGGCGGGCGTACGGCGAGATGACCGCGGTCGGCACCCTGAACCCGTACCGGCCGAAGCCGGTGTAGACCTTCTCGCCGGACGGGACGTCGGGCTCGATGCCGTCGGGCACCAGGGCGCGCGGCGGGACCACGTGGTCGTAGTAGCCGCCGTGCTCGTCATAGGTCCAGACCAGCAGCGTGCGGTCCCACGCCGGGCCCTTCATCACGGCGTCGATCACCTTGGCCGCGAACTGCTCGCCGGCCACGATGTCCTGCGGGTCCTCCTCGGACTGGGTGTCGTAGTTGGGCTCGACCAGGGACAGGCCGGGCAGCTTGCCCGCGGCCGCGTCCGTGAAGAACTCCGTGATCTTGACGATCTTCTTACCCGCGTTCTTGATGAACAGCTCGGGGAACAGGGCGGTGCTCGACACGTTGCTGTAGTAGGCCTTCCAGCTCCGGCCCACCGCGGCCACGTGGTCGAAGATCGTCCCGTTGGCCGGGTAGTCCGTCAGCTTGGGCACGGTGTCGTTGACCTGGCCCAGCGAGGTGGCGGCCATCAGGTAGCGCCGGTTGGGGTCGGTCTGGCCGAGCAGCGAGCAGAAGTACCGGTCCGCGATCGGGAACACCGAGGCCATGGAGTAGTAGAACGGCTGGTCGGCCCGCTCCCAGTAGCCCATCGAGGTGGGGCCGCTGCCGGACGCCACGAACCCGTTGTTGTGGCCGGTGCCGAGCTGCCGGTGGCTGTTCAGCCAGTCCTGCGCGGGCTTGTGGTTCTGGCAGGTGGTCGGCATCCGGAACGCGTGCTGGATCCACCCGTTCTTATACGGATTGGTGTTCAGCGGCTTGTCCGTGGCGGCCAATACGGAAACCATCGGCCCCGGGCCGGCGGAGCATGCCGAACCGGTTGTCGTAGGAATGGTTCTCCATCATCAGGATGACGATGTGCTCGATCTGCGGGATCGTGTCGGTGCCGACGGGCAGCTTGGGGTAGGGCCGCGACCCGGGCTTGCGCAGGTGCCTGTCCAGCGGGTTCAGGGCGGCGGCGGGCCCCGCGGTCGAGCGCCAGGCGCCGACGCCGATGGCGGCCCCGGCGACCAGGCCGGCCTGGAGCACGCGGCGCCGGCTCGTCGTTGCTGTGATGTCGGGCCGCTCGTTCATGTTGCCTCCGGTGGTGCCGACTGGCCGGGGACTAACCATTTGCTGCGAGCATCTCAAATCCGATCCGACCGCCATAGAACTTCCGTGTGAAGAGCAGTCGTCGGCCACTGATCGGGCCGCCCAACTGGACGCGCCGTGGCGCGGGCCGGGCGGAGCGAGCAGGATGGCAGACGTGAAAGAGAGGTGCGCCGATGGCCTGTGAGGTTTCCTGGTTCGCCGCCTTGTGCGACGACGACTACGAGTTTCTCGGCGTCCCCGATCCGGCCCTGCGGTCCAGCTGGGAGCACTGCCGGACCATCGCCCTGGCGGCCGAGGAGGCGGGCTACGACAACCTGCTGCTGCCCTCGGGCTACGCCATGGGCATCGACTCGGTGGCCTTCGCGGCCGGCATCGCGCCGCTGCTGCGGCGCATGCAGCTGCTGCTGGCGGTGCGGATGGGCGAGATGTGGCCGCCGCAGCTGGCCCGCCAGCTGGCCACCGTCGACCAGATGCTGGACGGCCCGCTGACCATCAACATCATCTCCTCGGCCCTGCCGGGCCAGGACCTGGATGCCGAGCCCCGGTACCGCCGCACGCTGGAGATCATCGGCGTGCTGCGGGACCTGCTCAACGGCAAGCCGGTCGACTTCCACGGCGAGTTCGTCAGCCTGACCCTCGACCCCCCGCGGATGCGGCCGGCCTGCGGGTGCCCGCCGTTCTACTTCGGCGGCCTGTCCGAGGCGGGCCGGGAGGTGGCCGCCCAGGGCGCCGACGTGTTCCTGATGTGGCCCGACACCATGGCGGGCGTCGAGGCGGTGCTCGCTGACATGCGGGCCAGGGCCGCCCGCTACGGGCGCGAGCTGCGGTTCGGCTACCGGGCGCACGTGATCGTGCGGGCCACCGAGCAGGAGGCCAGGATGGCGGCCCGGCGGCTGCTGTCCCGGCTCGATCCGGTCACCGGCCAGCAGATCCGCCGCCAGTCGCTGGACACCACCTCGACCGGCAACGCGCGGCAGAACGAGCTGCGGGACACGGCCGACGACGAGGGCTACGCGGAGCCGAACCTGTGGACCGGCATCGGCCGGGCCCGCTCGGGCGCCGGCGCGGCCATCGTCGGCGATCCCGACCAGGTGCTGGCCAAGCTGCGCGCCTACCAGGACCTGGGCCTGGAAGCGTTCATCCTGTCCGGCTACCCGCATGCCGCCGAGGGCGACCTGTTCGCGCGGCACGTGCTGCCCCGGCTCGAGCACGGGCCGCTGCTGCCGCGGTCAGCGGCCGCCGTGACGACGGAACCGGCCTAGCACCGGCAGGTGATCCGAGCCGACCGGCGGCATCACCGCGGCCGAGCAGCACTCCACCCCGGTGCCGGCCAGCAGGTGGTCGAGCTGGATGAGCGGCCGGTGGGCCGGGTACGTGGCGCCGCGCACCGTCGGCGCGTACCGGCCGGCCACCCGGGTGGCCAGCCGGGGCATGTTCAGGTCGCCGACGATCACCGTCGGCACCGGCGGGGCCGCGGCTAGGTGCCGGGCCAGGCGGTACAGCTGCACCGGGCTGGTGAACTTGTGCGTCAGGTGGGTGTTGACCAGCCGCAGCGGCCAGCCGCCCGGCGCGGTGACCGAGCAGACCAGCGCGCTCCGGCGGACCACGTCGCGGGGCGCCAGCCCCAGGTCCACGATCTCGTAGCCAGTCACCGGCAGCCAGCTCAGCACCGCGATGCCCCAGCTGCCGCGCTCCGACCGCGGGGCGATGCCCAGGTTGGCCAGCGTCCCTTCGAGGAATGGGGTCCGGATCAGCTCCGCCCCCCGATCCCGCGCCAGCGCGGCCAGGGCGTCCACGCCGTGGGTGCCCGTGCTGCCCGTGCCGTCGGTACCGTCGGTGTCCTCGGTGCCGTCGCGGAGCCACCAGGTCTCCTGGACCGCGACGATGTCGGCCGGCAGCCGGCGGATGGCCTCGGCCACGCTGAACGGCTGGCCGGCCGTGGTGAGCCCGCAGTGCAGGTTCAGGCTGCCGATGGTGACGGTCTGCCCGCCGGTCACCCCGGCTCGTCCCGCGGCGACTTCAGCCGGGCCAGCAGCGTGGTCAGGGCCTGGATCTCCGCCTCGTCCAGCGGTGCCAGCGGCCCGGGGTCCTCGATCAGCTGCCGCCAGAACCGCTCCCGCAGCCGCTCGCCCTCGCCGGTCAGCGACAGCGCCTTGACCCGCCGGTCGCCCGCCGCGGCCCGCCTGGTCACCGCGCCCCTGGCCTGGAGCCGGTCGGCCAGCGAGGTCAGGTTGGACGCGTCGTAATCGAGCCGGCCAGCCAGCTCGCGCATCGGCACCGCCTCGCCGGGGATCAGGCTGATCAGCAGCTTGGCCTGCGCCGAGGTGAGCCCGACCGCGCCGGCGTGCGCGGTCCAGTGCTGCCGCAGCCGGTCCGCGAGCGCGAGCAGGCCCGTGCTCGCGTCCTTGACCAGACGCAGGTACTCCGACGATGGGGCAGCCAGGCCCGGCTCCGCGGCCATCCGGCCAGCCTACGGTACGTCATGGTCACGCATAGTGGTGGTGCTATACCACCACGTGGTCCTGGCCATCGTGCCGAACGACCCGGCTGGGCCCGATAGGCTCGATAATCCCCGTTCGCCATTAGCGCGGGCCATTCGCTGAGCTGTCCCGAGTTATCCACAATAAGCTGTGGGAATCCGGTGGATAACTGCTGTCCGGGCGAGATAAACGGCGGGTGTCGAGAGGATGGCCGCTCAATAGGCCGCAGGTGAACACAGCCGCTCGCGAGCCCGGAAATGCCCCGCCGTTAATGGGCGGAAATAGCGGTCGGCCAGCCGCCGGTGAGGGGCGAGCGGCCGGATCCTGGTCGGACGCCGCGATCGTCTCCGGGGCCGTCTCCGGCGCGGTGGCCTGCCAGAGTTCCCTGATCAGGACCTGGAGCGCACCCGCGCCGGGGATGGCCAGCAGCGCGCCCACGAACGCACCGAAGATGCCGCCGATCCAGCTGCCGATTTCCGCGCCGACCAGGATGGACACCAGCACCAGCAGCGGATTCACCTTGACCGTGCGGCTCATCACGATCGGGTTCAGCACGTGGTTCTCGACCTGGGTGTAGACCAGGAACACGATCAGGGTGACCACGCCCGCGGTGAGCGAGTGCGCGGTCGCGAACAGCACCACCGGGATGCCGGCCAGCGCGCCGCCGATCATCGGCAGGAAGTCCACCAGCGCCACCCACAGCGCCCACAGGAACGGGAACGGCACGCCCAGGGCCATCAGCGTGACGAGCACCACCACCCCGGCGATGATCGAGGTCAGGAAGTTTCCCAGCATGTAGCCGGTGACCGACTGGCTCACCTCGCGGGCGATCCGCGAGTACCGCTGCGCGCGCCGCGGTTGCATGAGGCCGAGGATGCCCTGGCGCATCTTGGTGCCCTCCAGGAGCAGGAGCACCACGAGCACGAAGATGGTCAGCAGCGTCAGCAGCAGCGAGAACGCGCCCTTGCCCAGGGAGAGCGCCGGCTTGGCCAGGCCCTGGCCCACGCTGACCAGCTTGGGCGCGTTGGTGCTGACCCAGTGCTGCACGTGGTACCGGCGCACCAGGTGGCCGATCCAGCCGCGGCCGTGCTCGGCCTGGCTCACGTAGGTGGGCAGCGCGTGGGCCAGGTTGGCGATGCCGTTGGCCAGCGGCAAGCCGAACGCGAGGGCCAGGCCCGCGAACACGACCACGGCCCAGAAGGTCACGATAGTCACGGCCCAGCCGCGTCGCTTGACCTTCCACCGCTGGAGGATGATCACCAGCGGGTTCAGCAGCAGCGCGATGAAGCCCGCCACCACCATCAGCAGGATGATGTCGCGCAGCCGGTAGATGACCTTGCCCGCGAAGTAGGCCAGGGCCACCACAAGCACAGTGACCAGGATGGTCGGCAGCGGCACGCCCCGGCGGGCCGCCGACTGCCACAGGCGCGTTCGCCGGGTCGCCGGTTCCTGGGCGTCTTCTCGTGCATATTCCCTGGCGTCCGCCTGGCCGTCATGATCCACCCGGCCATCATGGCAGCGGCGGGCGCTGGCTGTGCATCCAGCTGTGGGTAACGAGTGGATAACTAGCGTCCGCGGGGGATAACCGCCGGGTGATCTGTGGACAGCAAAAAAATCTTGAAAACGTGGCCGGAAACCCCTTGTGCGGCCGCCGCCGACGGGCGTAGAAATACTTTCACCACCAACGAGGTGACCAGCTCAGAGGCAACTCGGGGCCACCGCGAAGGGCCGGGAAACCGGTCCGACGGGCCGGGAAACTGGCTCGGTGCGAGGGTTATTTCGGCGGAGGTATTGGTCACGCAAGGCGTGTGAGTTCGCTGGCTTGCCGGCGGGCGAGCCGCGGCGCGGGGCCGGGCGAGGCCCCTGCATCTCATACATGCGGGGGCCTCGTCATTTTCGCGCCTGAACGAGATAGCGGGTCCCCCGTCCGGGCGTGACCTACCGTGGAGGCGTGCAGACCGCCCGCGCGGACGGCGCTCCGGCTGACTACACGGCCTGGCTGCTCGGCGAGCAGGGCCGGGCCTGCCGGGTTCTCGGCAGCCCCCTTTACGCCGACCTGCTGTCCTGGGCCGCCGCCGACCTGCGCGCCGGCGGGCCCACCCTCGACGTGCTGGACGGCTACCTGAGCGAGCCGCAGTCCAGCGTGCTCGCGCTGCGGCTGCTCGGCGCCGCGCACGCGCTGGCCCTGACCGGGCAGGCGCCCGCCCTGGCCGCGTACTACCCGTCGGCGGGGGGCACCGCCCGCCCCGGCCCGGCCGGCGCCGATGCCTGGGCCGCGCTGCGGCAGACGCTGGCCGAGCACCGCTCCTCGATCCGGGCCTGGCTGCGCCGGCCGCCGCAGACCAACGAGGTGGGCCGGGCCGCGGCGCTGCTCGGCGGCCTGCGGTACCTGACCGCCAAGGCCGGCCTGCCGGTCCGGCTGGTCGAGGTGGGGGCCAGCGCCGGCCTGAACCTGCGGGCCGATCACTTCCGGGTCGCCGGTGACTGCGGCCAGTGCGGGCCGGCCTCGTCGCCGGTGGTGCTGGCGGGCGGCTGGCAGGGCGCCAGCCCGCCCGAGGGCCCGGTCGAGATCGTCCACCGCACAGGCGGTGACCTGGATCCCATCGACCCGGCCACGCCCGAGGGCGGGCTGATCCTCACCGCCTTCGTCTGGCCCGACCAGCAGGCCCGGCTCGAGCGGCTGCGCGGCGCGCTCGCGGTGGCCCGTGCCGTGCCGGCCGACCTGCACCGGGAGTCGGCCACCGCGACGCTGGCCCGGACGGAGCTGGCCGACGGCACCTGGACCGTGCTGTGGCACTCGATCCTGCGCCAGTACCTGGACCAGGCCCAGCGGGCCGAGCTGGCCGAGGGCGCGGCGGCGCTCGGCGCCGCGGCCACGCCCTCGGCCCGGTTCGCCTACCTGTACCTGGAGCAGTCCCGCACCGGCGGCTGCCCGGTAACGCTGACCACCTGGCCCGGCGGCAGCAAGCGGGTCCTGGGCACGGCCCCGCCGCACGGCCTGCCGGTCACCTGGAGTCCCTAGTAGCCCGCGGTCGGGTCGATCACGCCGAGGAGGGGCTGGCCCGCGGCGAACGCGGCCACATTCTCCTCGATGCGGCGGCCCAGCATCCGGTCGATCATCTCCTCGGTGTCGGCCGTGTGCGGGGTGATGATGCAGTTGTCCAGGTCCCACAGCGGGTGGCCGTCCGGCAACGGCTCGGGGTCGGTCACGTCCAGGGCCGCCCCGCCGATGGCCCGCTCCCGCAGCGCCGTCACCAGCGCGTCGGTGTCCACGTGCCGCCCGCGGGCCACGTTGACCAGCCAGGCGTCCGGGCGCATGGCGGCCAGCTCGGCCGGGCCGATGACGTGCTCGGTGGCCGGGGTCAGCGCCAGCGCCACGACCACCACCTTGGCCCCGGCCAGCGCCTCGAGCCGCTGCTCGGTCCGCAGCGTGCGCGCGGCGCCGGGCACCGGGTCGGCCTGGCGGCGGACCACGGTGACCGGGCACCGCATCGGGGTCAGCAGGCTGATGAGGCTGGTCGCGATCCCGCCGCCGCCGAGGATCGTGACCGGCTGGTCGTACAGGCTCTCGCCGCCGTTCTCGCCCCAGGACCGGGCGCTGATCCGGCGGCGCAGCAGCCGCAGCCCGGCCAGGGCCAGCATCAGCGCGTGCTCGGCCACCGGCTCGGCGTAGGCGCCCTTGGCGCACGTCCAGGTGCGCTCGGTATCCAGCAGCCCGGCCTGGGCCACCCGCTCGATCCCGGCGAACGGCAGCTGCACCCAGCGCGCCGCCGGGGTGGCCTTGAGGGCCTGGCCGAGCCCGGCCAGGTCACCGGGATCGAGCCAGACCAGGGCGTCGGCGTCGGCGTCGACCGGGCCGCTCGCCGCCGGCGATCCGGACCGCCCGGACCACCGACTCGCGCGGGTCCGGGCCAATAGCGATGCGTGGTGAGCTCACGTTCGCGACCTTAGCGCCCGTCCTCACGCGGTCTCACGGTCAGGCCGGCCGTCGCTCCGCTCCCTGGCCCGCCCGCTCGAGCAGCGCCCGGCGCCATTGCTCGGTCTGCCGGACCTGGTTGAAGGTGAACACGTGCAGCCCCTCGACGGCCGAGGCCGGGTCGGTCAGCGCGGGCCCGGCCCGGTCGAGCAGCCGCTCGGGGCTGTACCCGCCGGGCAGGCCCAGCCGGACCAGCCAGTCGGCGTGCCCGGCCAGGAACCGGGCCGACTCGGCCACCCCCGACGCCGGCCGCCAGCCGCAGCAGCCGGGTCCGCTCCAGCGGCCCGGCCAGCCCGACCAGCAGCGGCAGCGTGATGCCGCGGCCCCGGATCCGGGTGATCCACCGGGTCAGCGTGGCCGCGTCGAAGCACAGGTTGCTGACGATGTAGGCGGCGTGGTGCCGCTTGTCCCACATGGCCTGGACGGTGACGTCGTCCCCGATCTTGGGGTGGCTCTCCGGGTAGCCGGTGATGCCGACCCTGGCGAACGGCCGGCCCATCCGGTCCAGCTCGTCTAGCAGCGCCAGCGCGCTGTGGAAGCGGCCGGCCGGCGGGTCGGCGTCGCCCGCGGGCACGAACACGTCGTCCACCCCGGCGGCGGTCAGCCGCGCGACGATGTCGGCCAGGTGCGCGGGGTCCCGGACCAGCCGGGCCGACAGGTGCGGCACGGCCCGGTAGCCGTGCCCGGTCAGCCGCTCGGTCAGGGCCAGCGTGGGCTCCAGGCCCTTGGCCGGTGAGGCGGTGATGGTGATGGTCAGCTCGCGCGGCACCCACTCCAGCACCGCCTGCTCGGCGCTGGGCGTGGGCAGCACCTCATACCGCGGCGCCCGCAGCAGCGCCCGCGGGACCGCGGCTCACGGCTCCTCCGCCCGGGCCGCCGCCGACCAGCCGCTCAAGCTCGCGCTCCAGGCCGGTCGTGCCGGTGTCGATGACCGTGAGCGGCAGGCCGAACCGCCCGGCGATGCCGCCGCGGCCGCATCCAGGTCGGCGTCCCGGGCCTGGGCCAGCCAGACCAGCCGCCGGTAGTGGCCGAAGTAGTCCGGCCACAGCTCCGGGTGGCGGTCCAGGCCCAGCCCGGCCAGCACCGTCCGGTCGAAGCTGCGGACCAGGAAGTCGGTCAGCAGGTACGTGCCGGGCTCCGCGGCCAGCAGCGCGGCGATCCGGTCCGGCGCCGCCGAGCACGTCGTAGCAGTGCAGGCCGCCCAGCCGGCGCCAGGCCCAGCTCGGCGCACAGCCTCGTCGAGCGCGCCGTAGGTGCCGCAGTCGGCGTAGGCCAGCGCCACCCGCAGGCCCGCGGGCCTGGAGCTGCGCGCGGCCAGCTGGCGGGCCGCCGGGGCGATCCGGGCCGGGCCGGTTGTGCAGCGGCGCGGGCAGGGCGTGCACCTCGACCGGCCAGCCTCGCCGGGCGGCGATCTCGCGCACATGCCCGGCCAGCGCCCCGCACGCGATCACGGCGACGCCGGACGGCCCCAGCATGCTGGCGTCCCAGGCGGGGAAGGCCAGCTGGTCGACGAAGGCGTCGTTGAAGTCGGCCCGGTCCGAGAGCTCGACATATCTCACCTCCTCCAGCAGGCCAGCGCGCCGGCCCGCTCGCGGACCGACAGCAGCGCCATCTTGGCGCCCTCGCCCGCCACGTTGCCCGCGCTGACCACGCGCAGCACCGGCAGCCGCGGCACCAGGCCGATCTCGATCGCGCTGGCCGGAGACAGGTAGCTGCCGAACGAGCCGGCCAGCAGCACCTGCTGGACGTCGCCGGCGGCCAGCCCGGCCTCCTCCAGCAGGATGTTGCCAGCCGGTGGCGATGGCGGCCTTGGCGAACTGCAGCTCCCGCACGTCGCGCTGGGACAGGTAGATCGAGTCGGCGACGTCGCCCGGCTCGCCCCGCCAGTGCAGCACGAACACCCGCTCCTGGCCGAGCATCGTCAGCCGCGGCGCCAGGCCGGGCGCGAGCCGCGGCGGCCTCGTCGCGGGCACGAACCGGCCCGAGTGCGTCCAGCAGCCCGACCGGCACCAGGCTGGCCACCGCGTCGACCAGCCCCGAGCCGCACAGCCCGGCCGGCTCGGCGTCGCCGATGACCTGGAGCGTCGACCTCGTCCGGCGTCATCGAGACGACCTCGATGGCGCCGTCGGCCGCGCGCATCCCGCACCGGATGGCCGCGCCCTCGAACGCCGGCCCGGCCGGCGCGGCGGTCGCCAGCAGCCAGTCCCGGTTGCCGAGCACGATCTCGCAGTTGGTGCCGATGTCGATGAACAGCCGGGTCCGGGCGTCGCGGTTCATGCCGGAGGCGAGCAGCCCGGCGGTGATGTCGCCGCCGACGTAGGCGCCGAACGCGGGGAAGACGAACGCCCGCGCCCGCGGATGCACGGGCAGGCCCAGGTCGGCCGCAAGCACCTCGGGCAGCTGCCGGGCCGCCATGATGAACGGCGCGACGCCCAGCGGCTCCGGGTCGATGCCGAGCGCGAGGTGCGTCATCGTCGCGTTGCCGGCCACGGCGATCTCGCACACGTCGGCCGGATCCACCCCGGCCTGCGCGCAGACCTCGGCCGCCAGCTCGGCCAGCGTCTCGTGGGCCAGCCGGGCCAGGGTGTCCAGCGCGGCCGGGTCCATCATGGTCGCGCTGATCCGGGTGATCACGTCGGCGCCGAACGGCTGCTGCTTGCTGAGCATCGAGGCGACGGCGAGCGGCGTCCCGGTGGACAGGTCGAGCAGCGTCGCGACGACGGTCGTCGTGCCCAGGTCGAAGGCGATGCCGAGCAGCGTGCCGGTCGTGTCGCCGGGCTGCACGTCGATGAGGACGTCGTCGACGATGACCGCGGTGACCTTGAAGTCGGCCGCCCGCAGCCCCGGCCCGAGCGCGCGCAGCACGGCCAGGTCGACGCGCAGCTCCAGGTCGTCCAGCGCCGGCGAGCACCCGCTCGAGGTCGGTCTGCTGGTCGGACAGCGACGGCTCGGCCAGCTCCAGGTAGCGCTTCTGCGCGGCCGGGCCGCAGGATGACCTGGCGGCCGACGCCGACCGTCGCCGCCTTGGGCCGGGTCATCAGCGGCGGCACCTCGACCTGCAGGTCGGCGTCGGCCAGCGCCCGGCAGGCCAGCCGCCAGCCGGCGCGCAGCTCGTCGGCCGAGAACGCCCGCGCGTCCAGCGGTGAGGCGGGCGCGCGCCGCCGGTCGATCCTGACCTTGCACTTCTTGCAGGTGCCGTGGCCGCCGCAGGTCGAGTCGATCGCGATGCCGTTCCAGCTGGCCGCGTCGAACAGCGTCACGCCCGGCGGCACCCGCACCCGCGTCGCCGCTCGGCAGGAAGTGCAGCTCGACCCGGCCGGCGGGCGCCGGTCAGGCTGCGCGGCATCGCTACCTGCGTCACCGCGCAGCGCGGTCGCTGGCGGCCGCGCGGCGGCCTGCCGGGCCCGGTGCGCCGCGATCCAGGCCGCGCCCCACGGGTCCCGGTTGGTCAGCAGGTCGGCGGCCTTGACCGCGCTGCACCAGCTGCGCCGACCGGGCGTCCATGATGGCGCTGGTCAGCCCGGCGGCGATCGCCATCGGCAGGAACGCGGCGCCGATCGCGTGCCGCTCCGGCATGCCGAACGAGACGTTGGACGCGCCGAGCGTCATGTTGACGCCGAACTCGTCGCGCAGCAGCGCGATCGTCTCCAGCGTGCGTCAGCACCAGCGAGGTGTCGGCGCCGACCGGCATGGCCAGCGGGTCGAAGACGATGTCCTCGATCGGGATCCCGTACCTGCCGGTGGCCACGTCGACGATCTTGCGCGCCAGCTCCAGCCGCCGCGCGGGCTCCTCGGGGATCTCCTCCTCGTCGTTGGGCAGCGCGATCACCGCCGCGCCGTGCCGCTTGACCAGCGGCAGGATCGCGTCCAGCCGCTCGTCCTCGGCGGTGACCGAGTTGACCAGCGCCTTGCCCTGGTAGGCGGCGAGCCCGGCCTCGAGCACCTCGATGATCGAGGAGTCCAGGCACAGCGGCAGGTCGGTCAGGCCCTGGATCAGCCGGACCGCGCTGCGCATCAGCTCGGCCTCGTCGGCCAGCGGCACGCCCATGTTGACGTCGAGCATCATCGCGCCGCCCGCCACCTGCTGCGGCGACGTCGATCTCGATCCGGGACAGGTCGCCGCGCCGCAGCTGCTCCTGGAAGATCTTCCGCCCGGTCGGGTTGATCCGCTCGCCGATGATGCAGAACGGGTTGTCCCCGCCGATCCGCAGCTCCCTGGTCGCGGACGACAGCGATGGTCTCCATGAGCGACCGCCCTCAGGCCGGCGCGACGGCGCGCCGCCGCCTGATCAGTTCCTTGGCCCGCACCACGGCCGCCGACGCGTCGGAGGCGTAGCCGTCGGCGCCGACCACGTCGGCGTACTCCTGGGTGACCGGCGCGCCGCCGACCATGACGATGACCTGGTCGCGCAGGCCGGCCTTCTCCAGCGCGTTGATGTTGGCCTTGAACATCGGCATCGTCGTGGTCAGGAACGCCGAGAACCCGACGATGTCGGGCTGGTGCTCCCGGATCGCGGCGATGAACTTCTCCGGCGCGACCTGCACGCCGAGGTCGATGACCTCGAAGCCGGCGCCCTCGAACATGATGTTGACCAGGTTCTTGCCGATGTCGTGCACGTCGCCCTTGACCGTGCCCATGACGATCTTGCCGATCGTCTGCGCGCCGGTCTCGGCCAGCAGCGGCCGCAGGATCTCCAGCGCTCCGGCCATCGCCTTGCCCGCGATCAGCATCTCCGGGACGAAGAAGTCGCCGCGCTCGAACCGGGCGCCGACCTCCTCCAGCGACGGGATCAGCGCCTCGTAGAGCAGCGTCTCCGGGCCGAGGCCCATCTCCAGGCCCTGCCGGGTCAGGCTCGAGCACCTCGGGGGCGTTGCCGACCAGGGTGAAGTCATAGAGCTGCTGAGCAGTTCCTCCTGGTCACGAGGCACCTTCCTTCTGGGGACCTGCGGGACTGGTCGTAGCCGAGCACGGCGGACAGGGCGCGGCCGCGGCCACGCACCGCGCGGCGGCGCGCGGGCATGGCGGCCGGCGGCCAGCCGGCTGGCAGGCGCCGGACACCGACAGCGCCGCGACCACCGCGCCGCGCCGTCGCGGAACACCGGCGCCGCCACGGCGACCAGGCCGGCTCCAGCTCCTCGACGGTGACCGCGTAGCCGCGCTCGCGGACGGCGGCCAGGTCCGCCTCGATGGCGGCCCGGCTGGTCAGGGTCTGCTCGGTGCGCCGCTCCAGCCGGCCGCGCGGCAGGTCGGCCGCGCCGTAGGCCAGCAGCACCTTGCCGAGCGCGGCGCAGTGCAGCGGCACCGACATGCCCACCCAGTTGGTGCCGCCGATCAGGTACGTGCTGTCCACCTGGGCGATCTGCTCGACCATGCCGGCGCCGCCGCGGCACGCCCAGGTTGACCGTCTCGCCGGTCTCCTCGCCCAGCCGGTCCAGGAACGGCTGGGCCACGCTGACCAGGTCGGCCTCGGCGCCGCCGCGGCAGGCGTAGGAGACGAAGACCTCGCCGGGCCGGAACCGGCCGTCCTGCGTCGCGCCGGACCAGGCCGTTGCGCTCCAGCGCGGTGAGCAGCCGCGAGGTGGTGCTCTTGGCCAGGCCGCTGGTCTCGGTCAGCTCGGTGAAGGTGACCGGGTCGCGGTGTCGCGCGACCTGGATGAGCAGCTGCGCTGCGCGCTCCACCGCCTGCGTGCCGTTCGGGCTGGTCACGGCGAGGGCCTCCGAGTTCTCTGCTCCAAACACAAAACAGTTCCGATGTGGAACTCTGTTCTACTATGTGATCCTAGATTTGCCCTTCGCGCTGGTCAAGAACGAGAGATAGCGGTGGGCGATGTTCCGGAACACCATGCCCAGGTACGAGATCCTGTCGCCGGATGCGATCGCCGTGCTCGACCAGGGCTGGCGCCGGATCGTCTCGCGAGATCGGCGTGCAGTTCGCCAAGCCCGAGGCGGTCGAGCTGTTCCGCAAGGCCGGCCAGCGAGTCGACGGCGAGACCGTCTACCTCGACCCCGAGTTCGTGCTGGAGCAGGTGGCCAAGGCGCCGCGCGAGTTCGACGTGCAGGCCAGGAACCCGGCCAACACCGTGCACATCGGCGGCGACGACATGGTCTTCGGCGCCGTCTACGGCTCGCCGTTCGTGCGCCAGGGCGACGTGCGCCGCGATGCCACCCTGGACGACTTCCGGCGGCTGGCCATGCTGGCCCAGTCGTTCCCCGAGCTGGACTCGGCCGGCGGGGTGATCTGCGAGCCCAACGACGCGCCGCTGGACTCGCGTCACCTGGACATGATCTACGCCCTGCAGACCTGCACCGACAAGATCTACATGGGCAACGTGGTGTCCGGGCCCAACGCCGTCGACACGATCGCGATGACGGAGATCCTGTTCGGCGGCCTCGGGGGAAAGGGCAGAGCGGCCATCGAGCAGACGCCCGCCACCATCTCGCTGGTCAACTGCAACTCGCCGCTGCGCTGGGACGACCGGATGCTCGACGCGCAGTTCGAGTACTGCGCGGCCGCCCAGCCCGTCGTGCTCACCCCGTTCCTGCTCATGGGGGCCATGTCACCGGTCACCATCCCGGCGGCGCTGGTCCAGCAGCTGGCCGAGGCCCTGTCCGGCATCGCGCTGGCCCAGCTGATCCGGCCGGGCTGCCCGGTCATCTTCGGCTCGTTCCTGTCCAACATCGACATGCAGTCCGGGTCGCCCAGCTTCGGCACCCCCGAGTCGGGCATCGGGCTGCTGTGCACCGGCCAGCTGGCCCGGCACTACGGCCTGCCGTTCCGCACCGGCGGCGGGCTGAACTCCAGCCAGACCTGCGACGCCCAGGCCGCGTATGAGTCGCTGATGACGCTGCTGCCCACGTTCCTGGCCGGCACCAACTTCGTCATGCACGCGGCGGGCTGGCTGGAGGGCGGCCTGGTCTCCTGCTACGAGAAGTTCATCGTGGACATCGAGCTGCTGCGGATGCTGCGGGTCGAGTTCACCCCGCTGGAGATCGACGAGGCCTCGCTGGCCTTCGGCGCGCACGAGGAGGTCGGGCACGGCGGCCACTTCCTGGGCGCCGCGCACACCATGGAGCGGTTCCGGGAGTGCTTCTACCGGCCGCTGCTGTCCTCTACCGCCAACTACGAGCGCTGGCTCAGGTTCGGCGGCAAGGACACCACCGCCAGGGCCGGCGAGATCTGCGCCAAGACCCTGGAGGAGTACCAGCCGCCGCCGCTGGACGACGCGATCCGCGCCGAGCTGGAGGAGTACGTGACCCGCCGCCGCGCCGAGCTGGGCGACTAGACCGGGATCTGTTGGCAGACCGCGATCGAGGTGGTCGAGCCCCAGCCCGAGCCGATGGCGATCGGCTCGAAGACGACCGACAGCCTCGTGGCCACCGGCACGAGGCTGTTGCCCACCTTTCCGGTGCCCAGCTGTCCGGACTCGTTGCCGCCCCACGCCAGGACGGCGTGAAGCTCGGGCAGGCCCCGGCCGGCCGGGCCCGGCGCGTTAGGCCCGGGCGCGGCGGGCACGTCGATCAGGGCCAGGCTGTAGTCCTGGCCGGCGGCGAGCCCGCTGACCTTGGTCCCCTTGGGGAAGTGGACGAACACCGGCCGGTGCCGGTTGGTCCTCGTGCCGATGCCGAGCTCCCCGGCGAAGTTGTTGCCCCAGGCCAGCACCTTTCCGCCCGTGGTCAGCGCCAGCACGTGCACCAGGCCTGACACGGCCGCGACCACCGCGGTGCCCGTGGGCAGGCTGACCCGCACCGGCGCGTTGCGCTGCCGGGTGGTGCCGTCGCCGAGCTGCCCGTAGTTGTTCCGCCCCCAGGCCAGCATGCCGCCGCCCTTGGTCACCGCGTACCCGCTCAGCGGGCCCGCCGCGATCGAGGCGACCGTGGTGCCCTTGGGCAGGCTGACGAAGCCGGGCGTCAGGCGGCCCTTGGTGGTCCCGGTGCCGAGCTGACCGTCGCTGTTCCCGCCCCAGGACAGCACCCGGCCGGTACTGGTCAGCGCAAGGCTGTCGTTCTCGCCCGCGCTGATGGCCTTGATCGTGACGCCCTTGGGCAACCGCACCGGCACCGGCAGGCGGCTGCTCTTGGCGGTGCCGTTGCCCAGCTCGCCGCTGGCGTTGGCGCCCCAGGCCAGCAGCTTGCCGCCGCTGGTCAGGGCCAGGGAGAAGCTGCCGCCGGGCCGCACGGCGGTGACCTTGACGCCCGCGGGGAGGTGCACGCGCACCGGAGTCAGCCGCCGCTTGGTGGTGCCGTCGCCGAGCTGGCCCGCGTTGTTGCGCCCCCAGGAGTACACCTGGCCGGGCGGTCGTCACCGCCAGGCAGGACAGCAGGCACCGGGCCGAGGTGAACTGCGTGCCCGCCGGGACCTTGACCGCGCCCGGCGTGCTGGCGCCGGTGGTGGTGCCGTTGCCCAGCTCGCCGTAGACGTTGCTGCCCCAGGCCTCAAGGAACGAGCCGGACGCGGCGGAACTGGCCGAGGCGGGGGCGGTCAGGCCGGCGGCGAGCGCTGCGGCCAGCGCGGCCACGGCCGAATACCGGAGAGTGGTGATCCGCATGGCGAAGGTCTCCTTCTAGCAGCCGTGGCGAGACTGGCTCGGCGACCGAGGGTCGTCGCAGGGCGGCGGGTGGGCCACGGCCAGGCCGGTGCTGGTGCCGTACCCGGCTCCGATGGCGGTCGCGATCCACCCGGTCGGCAGGTCCACCGTGACCGGTGTCGGGCTGTCGGCCGTGGAGCCGTCGCCCAGGTCGCCCGTGGAGCCGTTGCCCCAGGCCAGGATCTTGCCCTTGGCGGTCAGGGCCATGCTGTAGTACTTGCCCGCCGCGAGCTGCCGGACCTTGGTGCCGGTGGGCAGCTTGGCGAATACCGGGACCAGCCGGTTGGTGGTGGTGCCGTCGCCGAGCTGGCCGGACATGTTGAGACCCCAGGCCAGCACGCGGCCGCCGGTGGTCAGGGCCAGCACGTGCTGCAGCCCGGCCGTGGCCGCCACCACCTTGACCCCCTTGGGCAGCTTGACCTGGACCGGCGTGTTCCGCTGCTTGGTCGTGCCGTCGCCCAGCCCGTAGCTGTTAGATCCCCAGGCCAGCAGCTTCCCGGCGGACGTGGCGGCGAAGTCCATCAGCGACCCGGCCGCGATGGACATGGCCGTGGTGTGGGCCGGCAGGCTGACGTAGCCCGGTACCAGCCGTCGCTTGGTGCTCCCGTCGCCGAGCTGGCCCGCGGCGCCCGCGCCCCAGGCCAGCACCCGGCCGGTGCTGGTCAGCGCCAGCCCGTTCTCGAAGCCTGCACTGATGGCCTTGACCGTAACGCCCTTGGGCAGCGTGACCGGAACCGGCTTCAGGCGGGTCTTGGTAGTGCCGTTGCCCAGCTCACCCGCGGCATTGCTGCCCCAGGCGTAGACCTTTCCGGTGGAAGTGAGGCCCAGGGCGAAGACGCCGCCCGCCCGCACCGCCGTGACCTTGACGCCCTTGGGCAGCTTGACCGGGACCGGGGTCAGCCGGTTTGTGGTAGTGCCGTCGCCGAGCTCACCGGAGCCGTTGTAGCCCCAGGCGTAGACCTGGCCCGACGTGGTGACGGCCAGGCTAAAGAGCAGGCAGCGGACCGTCGTGTACTTCGCCCCGGACGGCAGGTGCTGCACCGGCGCCGGCGTGCTGCTGTCGGTAGTGGTGCCGTTGCCCAGCTCGCCGTAGGCGTTGGAGCCCCAGGCCAGGATGCTCTGCGGCGGCTTCGGCGTGCGAGCGGGCGCGACGGTGGCGGCGCTGGCGACCGGGCTCAGCGAGGCGATGACGGCGACCGCCGCCAGCAGCCCGGATATACGCGTGGGCATGGCGGCAGCTTATGCCACCATTACAGCGTCAATCATGGCTACGGGAGGCATCGTCATGCAGGCCGATATCAAGGGCACCACGATGCCCATCCTCGAAGTGCGGCTCGATCCCGGCGAGGAACTGGTCTCCACCCACGGCGAGCTGGCCTGGATGACGCCGAGCATCCAGATGTCGCAGACCACGTCGGCGGGCCCGGGCGGCGGCGGGCTCATGCAGGGCCTCAAGCGCATGATGGGCGGCGGCGGGCTGTTCCTGACCCGCTACGAGGGCCCGGGCATGATCGTGTTCGCGGCCAAGGTGCCCGGCCATATCCACCCGGTGGACATCAGCTCCGGCGAGGCCTACTTCGTGCACCGGCATGGCTTCCTGTGCGGGACCGGCGGGGTCTCGCCCAGCATCGGGTTCCAGCAGAGCTTCCGCGGCGGCCTGTTCGGCGGCGACGGTTTCATCCTCCAGAAGCTGGAGGGTCAGGGCACGGCCTGGATCGAGCTGTCCGGGGAGCTGACTACCTACGACCTGCCGCCCGGCCAGACGCTGCTGGTCCACCCCGGGCACGTGGGGATGTTCGCGGGCAGCGTGTCGTTCCAGATCACCCGGGTGCCCGGCGTGACCAACCTGCTGTTCGGCGGCGACGGGTTCCACCTGGTCGCGCTGACCGGGCCGGGCCGGGTGTGGCTCCAGTCCATGCCCCTGGTGCAGCTGGCCGCCGCGATCCAGCCCTATCTGCCCAGCACCACCGGCAACGCGGCCGCCTCCGGCGCGGCGGGCGGCGCGGTCGGCGGGCTGTTCGGCGACATGCTGCGCGGCGGCTAGCCTCGGGGTTAGCTAGCGCCGTACCGCCTGCAGGGTGTAGGTGTGGGCCAGCCGCCACGGGCGGTCGGCTAGGCGCCACTCGCCGCCGCCGATCTCGACCATCATGCCGGGCAGCGCGTTCCACGGCACGCTGTCGTGCTCGACCAGCCCGGTGACCGCCAGGCCCTCCTCCAGCAGCGCCGTCACGGTCTCGCCCAGGCCGTGGCTCCACTCGTGCGTGACGTTGTGAGTGAACTCCGTCTCGGTCTGCACGTAGGTGCCCGGCTGGTCCCAGACCTCCGGCTCGGGCCGCTCGAAGTACGGAGACTCCACGACCAGCAGGTGGTCGTCGCGGGTGTCGGCCATGGTCATCAGCATCGGATGGCCCTCCCGGATGAACAGCCGCCCGCCCGGCTTGAGCAGGCTGGCCACCACCCCGGCCCAGCGCCGCACGCTGGGCAGCCAGCACAGGGCCCCGATGCCGGTGAAGACCAGGTCGAAGCTGCCCGGCTCCAGCACCGCGGCCGCCTGGTAGACGTCGGACTCCACGAACTCGGCGTCGGCCCCGGTGCGCCGGGCCAGGTCGCGGGCCTGGGCGAGCGCGGCGGGCGAGAAGTCCAGCCCGGTCATGGACGCGCCCAGCCGGGCCAGCGAGATCGTGTCCGTGCCGATGTGGCACTGCAGATGCACCCCGCGCAGGCCGTCGATGTCGCCCAGCAGCGGCAGGTCGAAGCGCACCACGTGGCTCAGGTACGCCGGGGCTGGCCAGGAACTGCTCCACGTTGTAGTCCGGTGACGCCGCGTGCGCCGGGGCCCGCTCATCCCAGTTGGCCCGGTTAACGACCTGGTAGTCCTCCATCGCCCCACCGTCCCACAGCCGCCGCGAACGGCGACACCGGATTTCGGCGGGCAGAAGTTGTTGGCCGGCCGGGCGGCCGCGACTCCTGTCAGTGTCCGGCGCCGGAGAGCCTTTGGAGGGGGAGGCTCCCCGGCGTCGTCGCCGAGGGGAATCCACAGGGAGGGAATGGCGAATTGTTGGCCGGGCAGGCTGTCCGAGAACACGGCTTTGGTCCTACCGTTAGCGCATGCGTGACCGCGACGTGGTCGCCGCGATCGTGGCGGGGGATCCGGCGGGCCTGGCCGCGGCCTACGACAGCTACGCGGCCAGCCTGCATGCCTACTGCCGGACGCTGCTCGGCGAGCCGGCCGATGCCGCCGACGCGGTTCAGGACACCTTCGTCATCGCCGCGGCCAAGCTGGGCGGCCTGCGTGACCCGGACCGGCTGCGCCCCTGGCTGTACGCGGTGGCCAGGAACGAGTGCCACCGCCGACTGCGCGGCCGGGCCCGGCAGGCCGACCTGGACGAGGCCGGCGAGGTGACCGACGCCGGCGCCGACGTCGGCGAGCAGGCCGAGCGCAGCGAACTGCGCGCGCCTGGTGCTGGCCGCCATCGGCGGGCTGAACCCCGGCGACCGCGAGGTCATCGAGCTGAACCTGCGGCATGACCTGGACGGCGCTGACCTGGCTGACGCCCTCGGCGTGCCGGCCAACCAGGGCGCATGCGGTGGCGTCCCGGGCCCGCGGCCAGCTGGAGCGCTCCCTGGGCGCCCTGCTCGTCGCCCGCACCGGCCGCGAGCAGTGCGCCGAGCTGGACGCCCTGCTGGGCGGCTGGGACGGCCAGCTCACCCCGCTGCTGCGCAAGCGCGTCAGCCGGCACATCGAGCACTGCGAGATCTGCGGCGAGCGCAAGCGCCGGGAGCTCAGCCCGGCCGCCCTGTTCAGCGTGCTGCCGCTGGTCGCCCTGCCGGCCGGGCTGCGCCAGCAGGTGCTGCGCCTGGTCGCCGACACCCGCCCCGAGGCCCTGGCCTACCGGGAGAGCGTGGCGCGGCGGGCCGAGCCCTTCGCCGACTCGGGGTTCCCGGTCCCGATCGCGCCCCTGGCCCGGCCGGCCATTGCCCACCCATTGCGCGCGGTGGCCCTGATCGCCGCGGTCGCCCTGCTCGTGCTCGGCGGCGCCAGCGCCTACGTGCTGCTGGGCGGCAAGAGCCACGACGTGGCGCTGGGCCGTCCGGCCACCGCCAGTCCCGTGGTCACCACCGGCGCGCCGTCGGCGTCGGCGCCGGGGTCCGCGACCAGCCCGGTGGCCTCCGCCTCGGCCACCACCACCGGTCCCACGGCAGGCCCCACGTCCGCCTCGCCCAGCCCGTCCGCGTCCTCGTCGGCCCCCGGCACCTCCACGTCGCCGCCGCCGGGGCACTCGACCAGTCCCAGCCCGACCCCGACCAGCACCAGCCCGACCCCCACGCCGACGCCCGGCACGCTCAGCGAGTCGCCGTCTACCGTTCGGCTGCCGGACGCGGGCTCGTCCACCACGTTCACGCTGACCGCCTCGGGCGGGCCCGTGACCTACAGCGTCACGGACACGGCCGGTCCCTACCTGGTGGTCAGCCCGGCCAGCGGCACGCTGGCCGCGGGTCAGACGGTGACGATCACGGTGCAGGCGAACCCGAATAACCCGCCGCCGTCGTTTGCCAACGACCTCACGATCAGTCCCGGCGGCATCTCGGTCACCGTGTACTACGAGCCTTCAGGCTGATCAGGCCCGGTGCGGCCGCCAGCCTCGCCGGTCCTCTGCCGCGTAGAGCCAATGTTAGGAGAGCATATTGTAAGGACATTAAGTCAATTTCTTGACAAGCCTGACGTGCTCCGGCCAGGCTGGACTCATCGGTCGGCGATGCTGGCCGCCTGGGTGGAGGGACACGTCATGCGCGTCGGAGTCGCAGGGGTCGGACGCATCGGCAGGTTTCATGCCGAGACCCTGCGCGGGCTTCCGACGGTCGAGTCCGTGATCGTCGCCGACGTCGACCAGGAACGGGCCCGGCTGACCGCCGCCGCGCTGTCCGTCGAGGCCGCCGACTCCCCGGACGCCCTGCTCGCCGCGGGCCTGGATGCCCTGGTCATCGCGGCGGCCACCGATGCGCACCCGGACCTCATCGTCCGCGGCCTGGACGCCGGGCTGCCGGTGTTCTGCGAGAAGCCGGTCGCGTCCGACATCGGCGCGACCCTGACCGTGCTCAAGCGGGCCGCCGAGGTCTGGCACGCCGGTGCAGATCGGTTTCCAGCGCCGCTTCGACGCTGGCTACCAGGCAGCGCGCGAGGCCGTCCAGTCCGGCCGGCTGGGGTGGCTGCACACGCTGCGGGCCACCACGCTCGACCCGGCGCCGCCGCCCGCGGCCTACATCGCCACCTCGGGCGGCCTGTTCCGGGACTGCGGCGTGCACGACTTCGACGCGATCCGCTGGGTCACCGGCCGCGAGATCGTCGCCGTCTACGCCACCGGGGCCAACCGGGGCGCGGACTTCTTCCGCGCGGCCGGCGACGTGGATACCATGTCGGCCCTGCTCACCCTGGACGACGGCACGCTGGCGACGGTCAGCGACGGCCGGTACAACGGCGCCGGTTACGACGTCCGGCTCGAGGTGCTCGGGTCGGCGGGCAGCATCTGCGCCGGGCTGGACGACAGCCTGCCGCTGCCGTCGGCCGAGCCGGGCGCCGCCTTCCCGGCAGGCCCGCCCTACCCTCACTTCTTCGCCCGGTTCGCCGAGGCCTACCGAGCGGAGCTGGCCGCCTTCATCGACATCGCCGCCGGGCGCGGCCCGAGCCCCTGCACGATCGAGGACGCCCTGGCCGCCAGCTGTGTCGCCGAGGCCTGCGAGCTGTCGCGGACCCGGCGCGCCCCGGTGCTGGTCGAAGAGGTCCGTGCGTGAAGGAGATGCGGGTGGCGGGCGCGCCGATCTCCTGGGGAGTGTGCGAGGTGCCCGGCTGGGGCTACCAGCTGCCGCCCGAGCGGGTGCTGGCCGAGATGCGCGACCTCGGCCTGACCGCGACCGAGTTCGGGCCGGAGGGCTTCCTGCCCGCGGACCCGGCCGGCCGCGCCGCGACGCTGCGCCGGTTCGGGCTCGGTGCGGTGGGCGGGTTCCTGCCCGTGCTGCTGCACGAGGCCGGGGCCGGGGCGCTGATCGAGCAGGCCCTGGACGATTTCGCGGCGGCGGGGGCGGAGGTGCTGGTCCTGGCCGCCGCGACCGGTGGCGACGGCTACGACACCCGGCCCGAACTGGACGACACCGCCTGGAAGACCTTGCTGGCCAGCCTGGACCTGGCCGCGGCCCGCGCGGCGGACCGGGGACTGGTGGCTACCCTGCACCCCCATGTCGGCACGCTGGTGGAGCGGCCCGAGGAGGTGCGCCGGGTGCTCGACGGGTCGGTCATCCCGCTCTGCCTGGACTCCGGGCACCTGCTCATCGGCGGCACCGACCCGGCCGAACTGGCCCGCGAGGCGGCCGGCCGGGTCGCCCACGCGCACCTCAAGGACGTGGACGCGGGCTGGGCCGAGCGCGTCCGCGACGGCGCGGTCAGCTACACCGAAGCCGTCACGGCCGGGCTGTACCGGCCGCTGGGCCAGGGCGACGTGGACGTGGCCGGGCTGGTCGGGGCGCTGCGCGGGGCCGGCTACGACGGGTGGTTCGTGCTGGAGCAGGACACCGTGCTGACCGCCGAGCCCGCGGGCACCGGCCCGGCCGACGACGTCCGGGCCAGCCTGGCCTACCTGCGGAGCTTGTCGGCGCCCACCGAGCATCATTAGCCCTGCATAACGCCGGTCCCAGGGTGGCTGGCCGCATTTCATTCAGGTAATTGCCAGCATTCTCATGTAATTCTCAGCCGGGAGTTCCGACGATCTGGCCGGCTATCGCCCTGGACCGTAGATAGCATTCTGACCTGCGCAAAGACTAGGCGGCCTAGGCCATCCGCTAGAGCGTTCCGCGCTGACATCACCGCTCTATCGCGTCACACGCATACTGCCGGCTGGATGGGTGAGTAACGCACGGCACCGTCGTATCGCTGAAGTCGGTGTTATTCAGCCGCCTCAGGTCTGAGGCCGAACCGAAGGAGAGCAATGCGTGCATCACTCTTGACCCGGGCCGGAGCGGCCACCGCTGCTGGCGCGATCGCCGTCACCGGGGCCATGGTCACCGCCGGAGCCGCCAACGCCGCCACCACCCACGTGCGGCGGCTGCCGACGCACCTGTCGATCGCCAAGCGGCACGCGGTCGAGCACCACCGCCGCATCACGCTGATCGGCGGCGACCTGCGCTCGCACCGGGCCCCGCTGCGGGGCAAGCTCGTTTTCCTCGAGCGCAAGACGCCCGGCACCAAGTGGACCGTCATCGGCCACGAGCTCACCGGCCGTCGTGGCGGCGTGGCCTTCGTGGTCAACCCCAAGGTCACGGCGCACTTCGTGCTCGTCTTCCGGGGCAGCGCGAACTTCCAGGCCAGCCACAGCCGGGTCGTCAGCGTCAAGGGCAGCTAGTACCCGCGTAACGCCGGTGGCCCAGGCGGGCCGGGACGCGATCCCGCGCCCGGCTCGCTCCGGGCCGTCGGCTGATGTGTGCCGGCGTGATGGCGACAGGAAAATTGCTGATTTGGACGATGCGCTGACCCGGGCCCGATCTGGCGATGAGGGCGGGTTCCTTGAGTTGTGGCAGAGCTTGCAGCCACCACTTCTGCGTTACCTGCGCGTGCTCAGGTGTGCCGACCCCGATGACGTGGCCAGCGAGACCTGGCTGCAGGTCGTGCGCGACCTGCACAAGTTCAAGGGCGGCGAGAACGACTTCCGGCGCTGGCTGTTCACCATCGGCCGGCACCGGGCCATTGACGTCGCCCGGTCGGCCAGCCGCCGCCCCGTTACCCCAGCGGCCGCCGGGCTCGAGCATCTGGCTGACGAACAGACCGTGGAAGACCAGGTGCTCGACAGCATCGTCATCAGGAAGGCGCTCGCGTTGCTCTCCGACCTCTCGCCGGACCAGGCCGAGGCCGTGGCGCTGCGCGTGATCGCGGGCCTGGACACCTCCGCCGTCGCCCGCATCCTCGGCAAGTCCTCCGGCGCGGTCCGGGTCGCCCTGCACCGCGGGCTCCGCGCCCTGGCCGACGACCCCAGGGTCCGGGCCCTGGCCGCGGACCCCGACCACCAACCGCCGGCGAGGAGCCCCAGCCTCCTCATCCTGGAGGAGGTGGAATGAAGACCGACCCTCCAGGCGACCTCGGACCCGGCGCGCCAGGACTCGACCGGCTGCTCGGCCTGCTCACCGCCGGCCCCACCTCAGACGAGCGGGCCCGCCAGACCGTCACCCTGGCCATGTTCCGGGAGAACGTCCGGCCCGCGACCCCTCGTCGGCGCGCCCTGATCACCCGCCGGTTGCAGTTCGCCGTCGCCGCGGTCGCCCTCGTCGTCGCCTTCGCCGGGGCCGCCTACGCCGCGGCCCTGCCCGGGCCAGTGCAGCACGTCGCCTACCGCGTGCTCGGCTTCGCCGGCGTGCCCGACGCCCCCCGCCACTCATCCACCCCGGCTGGCCACCCGCCCCCGGCGCACCACCATCCCGCCCCCGGCGGCAGCCGGTCCCACGCGCCTGGGTCCTCGCCGACCCCCACCACGCCAGGGCCCTCCGCCTCGGCCAGCCCGTCCCGGTCGCCGCACCCGAGCAAGTCGCCCGTCCCGTCCGGCCCGGCGACCCTGACCCTCAGCACGGCCGACAGCAAGATCGCGGCCGGCGCCGACGCCGTGTTCACCGGAACCGTCACCGAGCGCGGCCACGGCGTATCGGGCGTTCCCGTCGGCCTGTTCGAGCACGCCGCCGGCCAGCCCGGTCGCCATCTCGCCGCCACCGTCACCACCGGGACCGGCGGCCAGGCCACCCTGCGCATCGCCGACCTGACCGTCAACGCCAAGTTCTGGCTCGCCGGACCGCGCCACGCGCACAGCCAGCCGGTCCGGGTCATCGTCATCCCCGCGATCTCCGTCAGCGTGACCAGCGGCCCGCGCGGCCGCGCCGTCGTGCTGACCACCCAGAGCCCGCTCGCCGGCTCGGACGCGGCCGTCGTGCTCCAGGTCCAGCGCGGCGGGTCCTGGCACAACCTGCGGGTCCGCATGCTGAACGCCAGCGGACTCGTCCGCTTCGGCGTGCGCCGGCACGCCGCCGAGCGGGTCTACCGGGTGGTGCTGATCGCCACTGCCACCCACGGCCGGTCGATCAGCAACCAGGTCCCGGTCGCGCCCGTCTAGCCGTCGGCGAGCAGGGCCAGGATCCGCGACCAGGCGTCATCGCGGGCCTGCTGGCTGAACGGCGGCGTGCCCGGCCAGAAGAACGCGTGCTCGGTGCCCGGGTAGCTCACCACCTCATGCCGCACGCCCGCGTCCCGCAGCGCAGCGCCGATCTGCTCCCGCTGCGCCGCGTCGATCAGCGCGTCGTCCTCGCCCACCAGGTAGAGCACCCGCCCGGTGATCCCCGGCGTCAGGTCCAGCGTCGGCGTCGGCTGACTCATCGGGATGTCCGTGCTCGGCAGCCACCCGCCATAGAGCACCGCCGTCAGGTCGATCGGCAGCCGGCAGGCGGCCAGGTAGCTCAGGTGCCCGCCCGCGCTGAACCCCACCATCGCCACCCGTTCAACCTGCCCGCGCAGCCAGTCCACGGCGGCCGCCACGTCGGCCAGGGCCTGATCGCGCCCGAGCCGGTTCAGGTACGTGAAGCCTTCCTGCCGTCCGTCGTCGTCCCGCTCCAGCCACTGCCCCGGCGGCGCGTCCCGATGATAGAACTCGGGTGCGATCGTCAGGTAGCCCGCGCGGGCCAGGTCGTCGACCACGCCCTGGATATCGGGGTTAACGCCGAACAGTTCGTGAGCGACGATCACGCCGACCGGTCGCTGGTCGCCCGCGGGGCGGACGCAGTAGGCGGGCATCGTCGTACCGTCGGCAACGGAGATCTTCTCAGTAGTCATGCAGACCAGCCTGCGCGACACTGAAACTGGTAACCAGAGCCGCTCTTTACTGGTACTGCCATCACCAGGCTAGGCAGCGGTGGCGGGCGGCCCGTGGCCGGGCGACCCGGCCCAGAGGGTGGCCTGGCCGGGTGGGGGGCCGTGGCTGTGCAGCGTCTTGAGCCCGTCGGGGCTAGTGGCGGTGGTGGTCCCGTCGGCGTGGAGTTGCAGGCTCCAGCCCCAGCGGTGCACCGCGATGAGGTGATGGAAGGCGCAGAGCAGCGTGAGGTTGTCCAGGCGGGTCGGGCCGCCCTGGGACCGGGGGATCACGTGATGGACATGGCAGCGCACGGGCGGTGCGGAGCAGCCGGGGAAGGAGCAGTGCCGGTCGCGGTTGGTCACCGCGCGGCGCAGGTGGTGCGGGACTTGCTCGGTGGGCTGGCCGAGGTCGAGGGGGAGGCTGGCGGAGGGGAAGAGCCCGCCGGTGAGCTGGGTCCGCAGATATGAGGCGAGCCCGGCCGGGCCACACAGCAGGCTGACGGCGTAGCGCAGCAGGGTGTCCTGGAGGCGGGCCAGGCCGCCGGGGGTCAGTGCGGCGGTGCCGGCCGCGGCGGCGGTAGTGCCGGGTGCTGCGGTGAGGCCGAGCGGGACCGGGCCGCCGGCGGTCAGCTGGCCGGGCGCGATGGCGCCGGGCAGGCCGGCGCTGGGCAGGCCGGCGCTGGGCAGGGCGCCGGGGAAGGCCACGCGGCGGGGTGCGGGCGGGTGCTCGTCGCACTCGCAGCGGGGACCGGGGGCTGGCACCGGGTCGGTGCTGGTCACGAGATTGGCGAGGTCGCCGGCGAGCAGGTTGGTGACGGCGCGGGCCAGAGCGTTGCGGTCGAGGTGGCCGCAGACCATCGGAGTGATCTTCGCGTCGCACGAGTACGCCGCGGCGGCCTTGCCGGTCAGCCAGCCCGGCTCTCCGGCGCCGGCCGCGAAGCTGCGGGCGGCCCGCGGGTCGGGCCAGGAGAACAGCTCCCGCGGATCGGGCGCGAACGGGCTGCCCGTACCCGGCCTGGTCCGTCGCAGCCCAGGCCCGCCTCCGTCAGAGCAGCCGCACGGCTCACCGCCAGACGGGTCAGCGCCGGACCGGAGTTATCGCCGCCGGGACTCACCCTGGACGGGTCTGCTCCGCCGGACTCACCCGGGCCGGTTCCGCGCCGCCGGGCGGCTCGCCGCCGGGTTGGTCCGAACCAGACGGGTCGGCGGCGGCCTGGTGTCGCGGCGGGCTCGGTGTCGAGGTGCCCGGCCAGCCAGGCCCTGGCAGCATCCGCTGCGCCAGGCATCGCCAGCAGATCATCCAGGGTCATATGCAACTGCACCTGGGCCGGCTGGCCCGCCCGCTCCGGGAGGCAGCCCGACGCCAGCAGCAGCCGCATCGCCTCCTCCAGGGCGTCATGGCGGCGCTGCCCGGCCGTCCGGTCATCCTCCGGGCCAGCCTTCTTCCCTAGCGTGTCCAGCACCTCGGTGACGGCTGCGAGGCACTCCGGGGTCAGGTCACCGTCGGCGCGGCCGTGGCCCTGGAACAGCCGGGTCAGGCGGAAGAACCGGTCCCGGAACCGCCGCTCCTCGGCCTCCGAGTCAGTATCCGGCCGGGCGCACCGGGAGAGCATGTCCTCGGCCAGCCCCGACAGCTCATCCAGGTCCGCCCCGCCGGCCGCGGCGTCGACCAGGATCTGCGCCCCGGCGTCCCGGAACACCTCGGGCAGCATCCCCGCCCACTCGCAGATCTTCCGGGCGTAGGACGCCGACACCGTCCCCGAAGCCAGCGCGTCGCCGACGACCGGATGGGCCGCCAGCCGGTGCACCCACGCCATCGCGCCGGACGCGGCCCTGGCACTCACCCGGGTCTGCCAGGCCAGCCAGGAGTGGGGGCCGCCGTGACCGTCGTCGCGGTAGCCGCACTGGCTGTTGAACACGGACAGGATCCGGGCCCGGGCCGCGGTGTGCTTCGACTCGGCCCGCTCCAGCTCCCGCAGCAGCTGCGCCTGGGTCACCGTCGGCAGCGAGGCCACCTCCAGCCGCGCGAGGTAATCGAGAGCGGCGTGGGCCGTGTCCATGGCCTCATCAGCCGACTGGAACGAGGCGACGGATAGGGCTGAAGCTGACATCCGGCGACCTCCTTCCCTGGCCTCGAACTCGCTTTCGATTACACCTCGACGATATCGGCCGGATACGACAATTCCGGGGTCTACCGAGCGCCGTTACGGAAATTATTCAAAGAGCTGGGCGGTGGCGCGGGCCGCCTGGTCGAAGGGTTTGATGGTGCCGGCGGCGCGGCACATGACGTGGGCGCCTTCGAGCAGGGTGATCAGGGTGACGGCGAGGTCGCTGGCCTGGCTGGCCCGCAGGCCGGCGGTGGTGAGGCGCTCGGTGAGCTGGTCGGTCCAGGAGGCGAGCGCGGCGTCGGCGACCTGACGGAGCTCGTCGCTGGCGGCAGCGGCCTCGGCCCGGATGGTGAGGGCGGCGACGGCGCAGCCACCGCCGCGAGCCGACTGCTCCATGACCGGCCGGACCAGGGTGAGGAAAGCCCGGGCGACGGCCCGGGGAGTGGCGGCGGGCAGGGTGGCCAGCTGGGCGCGGATGTCCTGGCCGTTGCGGGCGGCGGCCTCGGCGACGAGCTGGGTCTTGCCGCCGGGGAAGTGGTGGTAGATGGCGCCGCGGGCGGCACCGCTGGCGTCGAGGATCTCGGTGAACGACATCCCGGCGACGCCGTGACGCTGCAGCGCGGCGATGGTGGCGTCGATCATCCGGGTGCGCGTGTCGTGCGGCATTTCCCTCCTCGGGCCCGCTCCGGTCCTGCTTTCTGGCCTTGACTAGTACGGCCATCCTAATACATGCTGGTCTAGCTAGTACGTACGTCCTAGAAGGAGGATTGCCATGCCGATCACCGTTACTGCACCGCGAGGCGTGCTCACCGCGACCGGGGAGCGCGAGGTCCTGCCGCGGCTGACCGCGGCGCTCATCGAGGTCAGCGGGCTCGCGGGGAACAGCTTCTTCACCTCGGTCGTGGGCGGGACGGTGCACGTCCTGCCGCCGGAGGACGTCTACGCGGGCGGGGCGAACCGGCCGCTGGTCCTGGTCGAGCTCAAGCTGCCCAGCATCGGGCTGGCCACGGTGGAGGCGCGCGCGGCGTTCATCACGGCGGCCACCGACATCGTGGCCTCGCTGACGGTGGCCGGGCACGACCGGGAGGACATCTGGGTGAACATCCTTAACGCGCCGGACGGGGCTGGGGCCTCGGCGGCCGCGCCTACACGGGCGACGACCTGATCGGCGCGGTCACCGCGAGCGCCGGGCTCCGCTAGCCGGGCTCCGCAAGGAGCAGCGCGGGGCCGAGGGCCAGCACGGTGAAGGCCAGGCACCACCAGAACGTGCCGCGGAACGCGCTGGCCAGGCCGAGGGCACCGGGGTGCGCGGCGGCCAGCCCGGCCAGGATGACAGCCAGGACCGAGGCGCCGAACGCGCCGCCGACCTGTTGCATGATCCGCGTGGCGCTGCTGGCGTGCGGGACCTGGCTGGGCTCGAGGCCTTCGTAGGCGGCGGCCATCACGGCGATGGTGGCGCCGCCGAGTCCGGCCCCGCGCACGACCAGCGCGGCGCTCAGCAGGATCTCGCTGGTATGCGCGGTGGCCAGCGCGAACGGCAGTGTCCCGAGCGCGGCGACCAGCGTGCTGGCCAGCACCACCAGCCGCGGGCCGAAGCGGTCGGTGAGCGGGCCGATGGCCAGCCGGGGCAGCAGGGAGCCGACGCCTTGCGGGGCCAGCAGCAGCCCGGCGGCCAGCGCACTGGTCCCGCGCAGCTGCTGGTAGTAGAGCGGCAGCAGGAGCATCGCGCCGTACAGCGACAGGCCGAACAGGAACATCAGGGTGGCCGCGCCGGTGAAGGACGGGATCCGAAACAGGCGGAGGTCCAGGGCGGGCTCGGCCCGCTGGCCCAGCCGTAGCGTGCGGACGGCGAACAGCGCCACGGCGGCCAGCCCGCCGAGCAGCGGGCCGAGCACGGCCAGGTGCCCGAAGCCGCCGTGGCTGCCGACCTGGGCCAGCCCGTACAGGATCGCGGCCACGCCGGGGGACAGCAGGGCCAGCCCGGCACGTCCAGCATCGCGGCGCCGGCCGGGCCGAGGGCGGGCGGCGTCGCGCAGCCCGCGCCAGGCCAGGGCGAGCCCGGCCAGGCAGACGGGCACGTTGACGTAGAAGATCCACCGCCAGCTCAGGCTGCTGACGATCAGGCCGCCGACCACCGGGCCGAGGATGGGCACGATCACGACCGGGAGGCTGACGGTGGACATGAGCCGGCCGCAGCTGGCGGCCGCCGGCCGCCTGGACCAGCAGGGTCAGCAGGATCGGGACCATCAGGCCGCCGCCGATGCCCTGGATGACCCGGAAGGCGATCAGGCTGCCGATGTTCCAGGCCGGCGCCGCACAGGGCCGAGCCGGCCAGGAACAGGGTCAGGGAGAACATCCAGGTCGGGCGGCCGCCGAAGCGGCGCAGCGCCCAGCCGCTGAGCGGGACGACCATGCCGAACGACAGCAGGTAGCCGGTCAGCACCCACTGCACGGTGTCGACCGGTGCGTGCAGGCCGCGGCCGATGGACGTCGATGGCCACGTTGACGATCGTGGTGTCCAGGAACGGGGCGATCGCGCCGGTGAGCAGGATCGCGGCCAGGCGGATCAGCGCCGGGTCGAGGCGACCGTCGGGCCCGAGCGGAGCTGCGGCCGGGGCGGACGGGTGGGGCAGCGAGCGTCACGTGGTGCGGAGGGTCGTCGACCTCATGTCAGAAACTACACCGTTTAGTTTACATCCGTGAAGGCCCTTCGGCCCCGAGTAGGGTGTGCCTCGTGAAAGCCACTGAGGCCGGCGCCGGGCGCCGCCGCCGAGGTACCCGGAGAAGCGGGCGGCCATCGCGCGGGCGGCGCTGCACCTGTTCGTCCGCGACGGGTACGAGCGGACCAGCGTGGATGCCATCGCCAGCCGAGGCCGGAGTGTCCAAGCGGACCGTCTACAGCCACTACGCCGACAAGGAGCAGCTGTTCCTGTCGGTGACCGAGCAGACGGTCGAGGCGGTCATGGGGATCAGTCAACGAAATCGCCGACCGCGAGCTGCACGGGCCGGGGGACATCACCGGGCGGCTGCTGGCGTTCATCCGCGCCACGGCGCACGTGACCACCCGGCTGCCGGAGCGGGCCGCCCTGCTCCGGCTGATCCTGACCGAGGCGCCGCGGTTCCCGGCGCTGCTGGACCAGTGGCAGGGCCGCCGCGCGCTGACCCCGCTGCTGGAGCGCGCCCTGACCGGGCTGGGCCCGGACAGCCCGCTGGACATCACCGACCCGCGCGAGGCGGCCGGCCATCTGGCCGCGCTGACCTTCGGACAGATCAACAACCGGACGCTGTTCGGCCTGCTGCAGCTCACCGACGGCGAGCTCGACGCCATCGTGACCGGCGGGGTGGACGTATTCGCGCGCGCCTACCGCCGGGCCTGACGGCTGGGCGGCGCCAGGCCGGTTGGCGCTAGGCCGGGTTGGAGTAGACCCGGTCCGGGGCCAGCAGCACGACGGCCCGGCCCTCCTCGGCCATCACCCGGTCGTAGGTGGCCCAGTCGTCGTGGGAACCGCCCGCGGCGGTGAACGCGTCCCGCAGCAGGATGCGCAGGCCCTCGGCGTCGATGCCGGGCAGCGGGTCGGCCGGGCCCGCCAGCTCGACCGGGCCCTCGGCGGCGACCCAGTTCCAGCCCGCCCGGACGACCAGGCTCAGCCGCGGCCGGGCCCGCAGGTGGGCCAGCTTGGCCGCGCCGGCGCGGGTGGTGAAGGCGACGGCCGGGGCCCCGGTGATGGGGTGCGCGAGCACCCCGGCGTTCACCACGGACGACTGGATGGTGCCGTCGGCGCGGAGGGTGGACACCACGCTGAGCCCGTGGTCGAGGTGGACTAGCTCGGCCAGGTCGGCTAGGTCGGTCATACCTCGGAGCCTAGCCCGGCCGCCGTCATCCGCCATGATGAGGCGGGCGCCATCCTCCAGAATGATGCGCTGGCCGGTCGGCATCCATAGGCTGGTGCGCGTGGTCGCCGTGTACGCATGGGTGCGCCGCCACCCGAGGCTGGTGGACGGCGTGCTGGCGGCTGTGCTGGCGTTCGGCGGGCTGGGCACGGTGCTGGCCCGCGGCAACCTGCTCGAACTTCCGCTGGTAATCCTGATCGTGCTGCCCGTGGTGTTCCGGCGCCAGCACCCGGTCGGCGCCTTCGCCGCGAGCCTGGTGGCGGGCGGGATCCAGGTGGCGGTCGGCCTCCGGCCGATGGCGTCCGACCTGGCCGTCGTGGTCCTGCTCTACACGCTGGCCGCCTACTGCCCGCGCCGGGTCTCGCGCAACGGCCTGATCCTGTGCCTGCTGGGCTCGGTGGCCGCCATGATCCGCTGGATTCCGGGCCGGATGGACCTGCCGTCCTGGATCATGATCGGCTCGATCGTCTTCGCCGGCCCGGCGCTGATCGCCTGGGCCGCTCGGCGACTCGATGCGCAACCGGCGGGCCTACTATGCGGCGCTGGAGGACCGGGCCGCGCGGCTGGAGCGCGAGCGCGACGCCCAGGCCCAGATCGCCGCGGCGGCCGAGCGGGCGCGGATCGCCCGCGAGCTGCACGACGTCATCGCCCACAACGTCAGCGTCATGGTGGTGCAGGCCGACGGGGCGTCCTACGCGCTGGACCGCTCGCCCGAGCGGGCCCGGCAGGCGCTGGCCGCGATCTCCAGCACCGGGCGCAGGCGCTGGACGAGATGCGCCACATGCTGGGCGTGCTGCGCAGCGCCGACGAGCGGTCCGGCGTGGCCCCGATCCCCGGCGTCGGCCAGCTCGACGAGCTGCTGGACCAGACCCGCGCCTCGGGACTGGCGGTCTCCTTCACCGTGCAGGGCGTGCCGGGCCCGCTGCCCAGCGGCGTGGCCCTGGCCGCCTACCGGACGGTGCAGGAGTCGCTGACCAACGTGCGCAAGCACGGCGGCCCGGCGGCGCAGGCCCAGGTGACCCTGCGGTACTGCGAGGACGCGCTGCGTGCTGACCATCACCGACGACGGCCGCGGTGCGGCCGCGCTGACCGACGGCGCCGGGCACGGCCTGATCGGCATGCGCGAGCGGGTCGCCGTCTACGGCGGCTCGCTGGAGGCCGGCCCGCGGCCGGGCGGCGGCTACCAGGTCACGGCCCGCCTGCCGCTGCTCCCGGCCGGCCAGGCCCCGCTCCCGTTCGCCGCCGACCACCCGAGTACCAGTGGCGAACCGGGGCCGCGTGACCGAGCGGGAGGGGCACGGCGCCACGTGAGCATCCGGATCATGCTGGTCGACGACCAGGAGCTGGTGCGGGCCGGGTTCCGCATGGTGCTCGACGCCCAGGACGACATGTCGGTGGTCGGCGAGGCGGGCGACGGGCTGGCCGCGACTCACCTGCTGCAGTCGGTGGCCGCCGACGTGGTGGTGATGGACGTGCGGATGCCCCGGCTGGACGGCATCGAGACGACCCGGCGGATCTGCCGGGCGCGGCGAGCTGCCGCGGGTGCTCATGCTCACCACGTTCGACCTGGACGAGTACGCCTACGCCGCGCTCAAGGCGGGGGCCAGCGGCTTCCTGCTCAAGGACGTGCCGCCCGAGGAGCTGCTGTTCGCGATCCGCGCGGTGCACTCCGGGGACGCGGTGGTGGCGCCGTCGATGACCCGCCGGCTCATCGACCGCTTCGCGCCGCTGTTCCCGGCCGGGGACGAGCTGGTCCCGGCCGCCCTGGACGGCCTGACCAGCCGGGAGCGCGAGGTCCTGGTGCACGTGGCCCAGGGCCTGTCCAACAGCGAGATCGCCGAGCGGCTGTTCGTCTCCGAGGCCACGGTGAAGACCCACGTCGGGCGGGTGCTGGCCAAGCTCGGCCTGCGCGACCGGGTGCAGGCCGTCGTGCTGGCGTATGAGACGGGCCTCGTCCGCGCCCGCGGATTAACCTGAGCCCGTCCTCCTCCAGGCGGACGCCAGAACCAGCATCCAGGCCGACGCGCGGCGGGCCGCGCGGACCTTAGCGTTCTGCTCACCTTCCCTGAGCGATAACGGAGAACGCGACATGCCTGTGCTCGCCCCCGCCGCCACGGCGGCCGCCGCGACCGACCTGGTCAAGGTGTACGGTTCCGGTCCGACCGCGGTCCGCGCGCTCGACGGTGTCTGCGCCGAGTTCGCCAGCGGTGAGTTCCACGCCATCATGGGCCCGTCCGGCTCCGGCAAGTCCACGCTCATGCACTGCCTGGCCGGCCTGGACACGGCCACCTCGGGGTCGGTCCGCATCGGCGGCCGCGAGCTGACCGGGCTCAGCGACAAGGCGCTGACCAAGCTGCGCCGGACCAGCGTCGGGTTCGTCTTCCAGTCCTTCAACCTGCTGCCCACGCTGACCGCCGAGCAGAACATCCGCCTGCCGCTCGAGCTCGCCGGAACCACGCCCGACCCCGGCTGGTGGGACACGGTGATCAGCGCCACCGGGCTGGCCAGCCGGCTGCGGCATCGGCCCGCGGAGCTGTCCGGCGGCCAGCAGCAGCGGGTGGCCTGCGCCCGGGCGCTCATCACCCGGCCGCACGTGGTGTTCGCCGACGAGCCGACCGGCAACCTCGACTCCCGGTCCGGCGCCGAGGTGCTCGGCTTCCTGCGGTCGTGCGCCCGCGAGCTGAGCCAGACCGTGATCATGGTCACCCACGACCCGGTCGCGGCCAGCTACGCCGACCGGGTGCTGTTCCTGGCCGACGGCCAGGTGTCCGGCGAGCTGCTCGACCCCACCCCGGAGACCGTGCTCGATCACCTGCGCGCCTCCGGCACCGCCTGGTCGGGGGAGTGAGGCCCGGCCATGCTGCGCACCACGCTCGCCAGCCTGCGCCACCGGGCCATGCGGATGGCCCTGTCCTGCCTGGCCATCACGGCCGGGGTCGGCTTCGTGGCCGCGACCCTGATCCTGGGCGCGTCCATGAACCAGTCCTTCTACAACAGCTTCGCCGCCGGGGCCAGGAACGTGGCCGCCGCGGTCAGCCCGGCCGGGACCGCGGACCTTCGGCCCGGCGCCACCGGCGGGCCGTCGCTGCCCGGGTCGGCGCTGGCCGCGGTCCGGGCCGTGCCCGGCGTGGCCGCGGCGGACGGCCGGGTCGTCGGCCAGGCCGCGATGATCGGCTCCGACGGTCGTGTGGTCAGCAACGGCGGCCGCCCGGGCCTGGGCATCAACGTGGCCAGCGATCCGGCGCTGCGCGGTTTCACCGTGGTCACGGGGCACCTGCCGCGCGCCCCCGATGAGGTGGCCGTGGACACCAGCACCACCGCCGACGAGCACTTCCGGCTCGGCCAGCTCATCGGCTTCACGACCCAGTCCGGGGCCGTCCGCCATTTCCGCCTGGTCGCCACGATCAGCTTCGGGGTGAACCACGCCTTCGAGAACTCCGCCGTGGCCGCCTTCCCGACCGCGACCGCGTTCGCGGTGACCGGGCGGCCCGGCTACAACCAGATCGTGACCCGCGCGGACGCCGGGGTGGCCCAGTCCACGCTGGTCGCGCGGCTGCGCGCCCTGCCCGGGCTGCGCGGCGACCAGGTGCAGACCGGCAGTCAGTTGGCCAGCTCCGAGGCGTCAGCCGCGATCCACTTCACCAGCCAGCTCACCGACGCCATCCTGATCTTCGCGCTGATCTCGCTGGTCGTGGCGTCCATCGTCATCTTCAACACGTTCACCATCCTGGCCGCTCAGCGCCGGCGTGAGCTGGCCCTGCTGCGCTGTGTCGGGGCCAGCAGGCGGCAGGTGTTCGCCGGCATGCTGGCCGAGGCCGCGGTGGTCGGCGCGGCCGCCTCGGCCGCCGGGGTGCTGGCCGGCCTGGGCCTGGGCTGGGCCCTGGAGCAGGTGTTCTCGGCGTTCGGCGTGCCCGTCCCGACCGGGTCGCTGGTGCTCAGCGGCCAGACGATCGCCATCGCCCTGGCCACCGGGGTGCTGGTGACCACCGCGGCCGCGGTGCTGCCGGCCCGGTCCGCCACCCGGGTCCCGCCGGTGGCCGCGCTGGGCGCGCCCGAGCCGCGGGTCACCCGCCATGTCGGCTGGGTCCGGATCGGCACCGCCCTCCTGTTCGGCGCGGCCGGCCTGGGCCTCACCTATCTCGGCCTGCAGCATGTCAACGGGTCCGGCGGGTTCGTGGAGATCGCCGCCGGCGGATGCGTGTTCTTCGTGGCCGTACTGGCCATCGGCCCGCTGATCTCGCCGCCGGTCACCACCTTCCTGGGCTGGCTGCCCGGCCGGCTGGCCGGCATGCCGGCCAAGCTGGCCTCGGCCAACGCCCGCCGCAACCCGCACCGGGTGGCCGCCACGACCGCCGCGCTGACCATCGGCATCACGCTGATGACCGTGTTCACCGTGGTCGCGTCGTCGGCCCAGGCGTCCTCCGACGCCACGATCAGCCAGCACTACCCGTTCGGCTACACGGTGGCCGGGCAGAACGGGGGACAGCTGGTCCCGCCGCGGGTCATCGGCGCCCTGCGCCGCTCGCCCGAGCTGGGCCTGGTGGCACCGTTCTACGCGCAGAACGCTAAGGTCAACGACGACTCGCTGACCGTTGGCGCCCTGCGGCAGGCCGCGCTGCGGCTGGCCAGCCCGCCGCTCACGGGCGGCTCGCTCGGCGCCCTACGGCCAGGCACCGTCGCCGTGGACTCGTCGCTAGTCCGCTCCCTGCACCTGCGGCTGGGCGGCACCGTCACGGTACGCACGCCCGACGCCGGGACGCTGCGGCTGCGGATGGTGGCGGCCTACCACAGCTCCGACGGGCCGCTGACCGAGGTGCTGCTGTCGCTGCCCGACTACCTGCGCGGGTTCCATCCGACTGGGGCCCAGCTGGTGTTCATCAACGGCCGGGCCGGGGCGAGCACCGCCGCCGCCCGGACCGCGGTGACCGGGGCTGCGGGCGCGGACCCGCTGCTCCAGGTGACCACGGTCGCCGACTACCGCAGTCAGCTGGCCAGCCAGGTCAACCAGATCCTGGCCCTGTTCAGCCTGTTGCTCGGGCTGGCCATCCTCATCGCCCTGCTCGGCATCACCAACACGCTGACGCTGTCGGTGCTCGAGCGGACCAGGGAGTCGGCCCTGCTGCGGGCGCTCGGCCTGACCCGGGGCCAGCTGCGCGGCATGCTGCTGACCGAGGCCCTGCTGATGGCGCTGCTCGGGGTGGGCCTCGGCGTCGCCCTGGGCGCGGGCTTCGGCTGGGCCATGGTGCACGCGTTCATCAAGTCCTCCGGCGCGGGACTGGTCTCGGTGCCCTACGCGCGGATCGCGCTGTACGTGGCCATCGGCACGGCGGCGGGCGTGCTGGCCGCGGTACTCCCGGCCCGCCGGGCGGCCCGCACCTCGGTGGTGTCGGCCATGGCCGAGGCCTGACGTATCGGCCTCCGTGCCGTGGGCTAGGCCTGTGCCTCCGCGCGAAGCTGGGCCGCCGCGGCGGTCATGGACCGCAGCTTGCCCAGGGCCGACTCGCGGGGCAGGTACTTCATACCGCAGTCCGGGGCCAGCACGATGCGCTCGGCGGGCACGTACTCCAGCGCGCTTCGCGCCCGCTCGGCGACCTGATCGGCGGTCTCGACGGCCGGGTCGCCCAGGTTCAGCACGCCCAGGATGATCGTCTTGCCGGGCAGTTCCTTGAGCACCGAGGTGTCCAGCCCGGACTGGGCCGTCTCGATGGAGATCTGGTCGGCCGTGCAGGCGGCCAGCTCGGGCAGGAACGAGTAGCCCGACGGCCGGTCGTGGATGATCGCGGCGTAGCCGAAGCACAGGTGCACGGCGGTGGTGCCGGTGATGCCCTCCAGGGCCCGGTTCAGCGCCTTGATCCCGTATTGCCGGGCCGCCTCGGGACGGGCCTGGAGGTAGGGCTCGTCGAGCTGCACGATGTCGGCCCCGGCCGCGAACAGGTCGGCGACCTCCGCGTTGACCGCCTCGGCGTAGTCCAGCGCGGCTGCCTCGGCGCTCGGGTAGTAGTCGTTCTGGGCCTGCTGGGACATGGTGAACGGGCCGGGCACGGTGATCTTGATGGTCCGGCCCGTCTGGCCGCGCAGGTACTGGACGTCGGTTACCTCGACCGGCTCCCGGCGCCGGATCCGCCCGGTGATCCGCGGCACCGGGTTGGGGTGCCCGCTGCGGTCCAGGGCCGTGCCCGGGTTGTCGATGTCCACTCCGTCCAGCGCGGTCGCGAACGCGTTGGAGTAGCTCTCCCGGCGGATCTCGCCGTCGGTGATGATGTCCAGGCCCGCGTCCTGCTGGTCGTCGATGGCCAGCCGGGTGGCGTCGCGCTGCGCCTCGGCCAGGAACTCGGGGGCGACCCGCCACAGTTCGGTGGCCCGCACCCGGGGCGGGAACCGCCCGGCCAGCCGCTCCCGGTCGATGAGCCAGTCCGGCTGCGGGTAGCTGCCCACGAGCGAGGTCGGGAAGAGCATGCTGGCCTCCAGGTCGTCCGGCGTTGACTAGATGGGCCCCGGCGCTGGGCCAAGTATGCCGCGCGCGGTCAGCTCAGCTCGGACCGGACCTGGGCCGTTCCGGCGACCAGGGCGGCCAGCTTTCCCCTGGCCGCGTCGCCGCTGAGCTGGCGCAGGCCGCAGTCCGGGTTGACCGACAGCCGCTCCGGCGGGACGTACCGCAGGCCGCGGCGGATCCGGGCCGCGACCAGGTCGGCAGTCTCGACCTGCTCCGAGCGCACGTCGATCACGCCCAGTCCCAGACCGCGATCCCAGTCGTAGCGCTCCAGCAGGACCAGTTCCTCGTCGCCGCGCCGGGCGAACTCCAGCGCGAGCTGGTCGATCCGGGCGTCCTTGACCGCCGGGAACAGGAAGTCGTAGTGGCCCTCCCACAGGGGCCGGGCGTATCGATTTCCATAACAGACGTGCAGCACCCAGCTCACGCCCGGGACGTCGGTCACGATGTTCAGCGCCTCGATAGCCAGCCCGACCTGCTCGGGGTAGCCGGCCAGGAACGGCTCGTCCACCTGGAGCACCCGCGCGCCCGCGGCGGCCAGCTCGACGGCCTCGGCGTGCAGGTCGCGAGCCAGGGCCCGGACCAGTTCGGCCTGGCTCCCGCCGCCGCCCACGCCGCCCATCCGCACGCGCCGGGACAGCGAGAACGCGCCGGTCATCGACACCTTGAGCGGCCGGTCGGTCAGCCCGCTGGCGAACCGGAAGTCGTCGGCGATGCCCAGCCCTGTGTCAGGGCCCGGCAGCGGGCCGTCCGCGCTGGCGTCCAGGTAGTCCAGGTAGTCAGCCTTGTCGGGGTGCGGGATGCGCACGCCGGGCAGCCGGGGCAGCACGTAGTCGACGTCGTTGTCGCGCCGCAGCTCGCCGTCCGAGATGAGGTCGATGCCCGCGCGGGCCTGGTCCACGATCGCGGCCTTGGTCGCCATGTCCAGGATCTCGCTCAGGTACCGGCGGCTGATCGCGGCGCTGGTAGTAGTCGTTCTTGAGCTGGCCCAGCCACTCGGGCACCGCGAACGACCCGATGACGGTGGTCGGCAGGACCCGGCCGGGCCAAGGCGGGGTGATCGGCGGGATTGTCGGCGCGGTCACTCCCGCACCGCCGCGGTCAGCGTGCTGACGTTGGACGACGGGCGCTGGGCGAACGGCGCGATGCGCACGTCGAAGCCCGCCCGGCGGCCCACGTGCTGCAGCAGCGGCCCGTTGACCCAGTTCACCACCGAGCCGTCGTACTTGCCCGGCCCGTGGAACCGGGTCAGGTAGTCGGCCACGTCGGTGACGAACAGGTCGTGGCACACCAGGCGGCCGAACGGGTGCAGCAGCGGCAGCGTGTCGGCGAAGCTGTTCAGCGCGCCGTTGTTCACGTGCACCCGGATGTCGCCGGTCTCCAGCTGCGAGCGGAGCATCTCCCCGGTCAGGTCGGGGCCGATGCGGTAGGAGTCCAGGCCCTCGATCGGCACGTAGCGCTCCTGGAGCCGCACCGCGGCCCAGATCTGCCGCCAGAACTCGACCGCGACACCCGGCTCGGTGAAGTGCTGCGGCAGCGCGTCGCAGACATGCTCGGGCCCGAGCCGCAGCAGCTTGCCGATCAGGCCGGGCACGTCGGCCGCCGGGGCGGAGAACTTCCTGGCGATCCGGCGCGCCTGGGCGGCGGGCAGCACCGCGCGCACCTGCACCTGGTAGGAGCGCCCGCCGATCCGGGCCACCTCGTCGGTGGGCAGGTTGTCGTACACGTTCGAGATGTAGACCAGGAACGCCTTGCCGCGCAGGAAGCCCAGGCTCACCGCGGGATGGGTGGCGTCCACGACCAGGGAGGTGACGTGCTCGCCGTGGTGCGCGACCGCCTGCCGGGCCCGGCCGAGCACGTGCGGGGAGTAGTCGCCCATCAGGTAGTGCAGCCGCTGGTAGTAGTCGCGGCGGTGCGCGCGGGACAGCGCCACGAACTCATCCAGCCAGGTCCTGGCCTGCCCGCCGTTGCCCACGCCCAGCTCGACGACGTACAGCTCGGCGGGCAGCGCGCCGCGGGCGTCGAGGTCGTCCCAGATCTTGAACAGCTCCAGGATCAGCTCGCGGACGGCCGCGGTGTTGCGGGCGTCGCTGGACCCGCCCGGCAGGGCCAGCTCGTACTCCCGCCCGGTGGACTGCTCCCAGTGCGACAGCGCCTGCCAGTAGAGCCGGTTGAACCGCCAGATGCAGCTGCCCGTGCCCGGCCCCCAGGGCTCCAGCGGCATCGCCGCCGGCTTGCCGTCGGCCAGCAGCGCGGCCACCGCGTCGCCGATCTCGCCGCCCGCCCGGCGCAGGTCGATGCCCAGTTCCAGGGCCGCCTCGGCCGCCGGGCCGCCGGCGTCCGCGTCCGGCGCGGAGACCGCAGCCGGGGCCGGGGCGTCCGGGCCCTCGTGGTCCGGCGCCGGCACCCGGCGGAGGATCGGGCGCAGGTCGGCCGGCTCGCGGAAGCTCTCCTTGTACTGGATCCAGTCCACGACCACCCGCAGCGTGGCCAGGTCGGCCGAGCTGTTCCCGGCCGCGGCCAGCACCCGGCCGATGGCGTCGGTGGTGGCGGCCTGGTCCGGGCCGCGCAGCCGGCCCACCGGCCGGACCTCAATCCGCATGCTCGGCCCTTGGCCGAACGGGGCCGACGGGCCGCAGGCCGGCCTGGCCCAGGATGGCGGGAATGGCGGCCTCGCCGCCCGGCGCCAGCACGTGCACCCCGGCCAGGCCGGGAACCTGGGTGAGCGCGGCGATGGTCTCGGCGCACAGGGCCTCGGCCGCGGCCCGGAACCGGTCCGCCGAGCCGTCGCCCGCGGCCAGCAGCCGGTCGGCGTAGGCAGCCGGGATGTGCACGCCGGGCAGGCCGGCCAGGTGGTGCAGGGCGCGCTGGGACAGCACCGGCCCGACGCCGGCCAGCACCCGGCACCGGTCCAGCAGCCCGCGCTCGCCCGCTGCCTGCACCCAGCGGGCGAAGGCCGGCACGTCGAACACGTACTGGGTCTGCACGAACTGCGCGCCCGCCTCGACCTTGGCCGCCAGTCGGCTGACGTCGGCGGCCGGGTCGGCCACGCCGCCGAGCAGCCAGGACGGCCGGGGCATGAGCTTGCGCCCGGACATCAGCTCGCCGTCGTCGCGCATCACCCTGGCCACGCCGAGCAGCTGCGTGCCGTCCAGGTCGAAGACCGGCTTGGCCTGCGGGTGGTCGCCCTGCCGGGGATGGTCGCCGGTCATCAGCAGCATGTTCGGGATGCCCAGCGCCGAGGCGGCCAGCAGCTCGGACTGGAGCGCGAGCCGGTTCCGGTCCCGGCAGGTGAGCTGCATGATGGGCTCGACCCCGGCGTCCAGCGCGGCCAGGCAGCCAGGCCCAGCCCGCCATCCGGGCCGTGGCGCCGGCGTTGTCGGTGATGTTCACCGCGTGCACCCAGTCCCGCAGCGCCGCGGCCTTGCGGGTGACCGGCTCGGTGCTGGCCCCGCGCGGCGGGCTGACCTCGGCCGTGACCGCGAACTCCCCGGCGGCCAGGACCCGCGCGAGCATGCCCGGCCCGGAGCCGTGGCCGCCCGGTCTGCCCGCCATGGGCCGGAGCCTATCGCGCCCCCCGGTCGCGGTCAGATCGGTGCCGGTCAGATCGGGTGCCGGCGCGCTGGGCTGCTCCTCGGTGATCTGCGAGCTGACCTGGCGGCGGACGACGCTGAGCGGGCCCAGGCCGGACAGCGCGGTGGTCACCTGGCCCGCCAGCGCCGACGGCGCCGAGGCGGACTCGGCCAGGCCGAGGGCCGACACCCCGGCCAGCATGGCCGGAGTCAGGTCGCCGGCCGCGGCGATGACCTGGGTCTTGGCCCCGCCGTCGCGGGCCACCGCCGACAGCATCCGGGCGTCGGCGCTCTCGGCGTCGCCGAGTACCAGCATCAGCTCGCAGTCGGCCGCGATGGCCTTGATCGTCTGGGCCCGGTCCGACGGCGCGTAGCAGAATCCGTCCGGGTTCGGCCCCCGCGCGGCCGGGAACCGGGACCGCAGCGCCCCGGTCACCGGGCCGGACCACTCGACCGGGATGCCCGGCTGGAGCAGGTAGGACACCCGCCGCGCGTCGGTCACCTGGAGCGTGGCCGTGCCGCCCGCGGACTCCACCACCGCCGCCCGCTGGGCGCAGCCGGTGATCGCGGCGGCGGTCCGCTGGCCGGGGTGGCCGATGAGCACGACGTCGTCGCCGCGCTCGGCCAGCCGGGCCGCCTGATCCTGGACGTGCGCGACGAACGGGCAGGTGGCGTCGACCACGGCCAGGCCACGGGCCACGGCCTCGGCCCGCACCGCGGGCGGCACGCCGTGCGCCGGGAAGATCACGATGTCGCCCTGGGGGATGCCGTCCAGCGTCGCGGTGGTGACCACGCGCCGCCCGGGCCAGTTCCTCGGCCGCCTCCGGCGGGGCGGCCAGCTCGCCGCATATGTGCACGGCCCGGCCCGCTTGCGCCCCGCCAGCTCGGTCCCGGCTGGCCTGCTCGCTGACCGCCGCCCTGGCCGTGGCCAGGGCGTTCAGCGCGCCGGCGCACCACGGGCGGCCGGCCGTCAGCAGCCGCCGGGTGCCCGCCACCGCGGCCCATTCCTCGACCGCGGCGCTGGCCGCGGCGGCGGCCCGCCGGTCGTCGGGCGAGGCGGCAGCGGCCAGGGCGGCCGTCTGGCCGCCGCGCTGCGCGCAGGTGACCAGGTAGACCGAGGCCCCGCCGCCCAGATCGCCGCCCAGGTCGTCCAGCACCGGCACCGGTGCGGTGGCGGCCCGCCAGCCCTTGCGCAGCAGCGACCCGCCGATGAGCGGGCCCGCCGGGCACATCAGCGGGCCGCGGGCCGGGTCGCCGACCTGGGTCGGCACCAGTAGCTCGCCCCGCGGCACGCTCACCCCCGGAGCATGGAACTCCCGCACCGCAGACCGGTTCATCGCACCCCCGTTGCCGCGGCACGGGCTCGCTGGCCCGGCTCGCAGCGCTGCCTCCTGGCGGGCGCGCCGCGATGCCGGTGACTGCGGCATACCCCCGCCGCGCCGCGCTTGTTCCTAGCGTTCCCCAAGCTTGGGTATTCAGTCTCCCGCGCCCGGCACCGGTGTCCGCGCCGTGACACGCGGTGACCACGGGCCTAAGATCCGCGCCGGCTGGCCGGGGCCTGTGACCAGGCCATACCCGCTATTCCTATCTGAATTACCTGTATCTAGACTGGCCGTTACGCACGCCCTCGACCGAGAGGACAGCTCATGTCCGAGACTGACCGTTTGGTGGCCAACAACCAGCAGTACGCGACGTCCTTCTCCGGCCCGCTGCCGCTGCCGCCATCGTCCGGCGTCGCCGTCGTCGCGTGCATGGACGCGCGGCTCAACGTCTACGGCATCCTGGGCCTGGGCCTGGGCGAGGCGCACGTGATCAGGAACGCGGGCGGGGTCGTGACCGACGACGAGATCCGCTCGCTGGCCATCAGCCAGCGGCTGCTGGGCACCAGGGAGATCGTGCTGATCCATCACACCGACTGCGGCATGCTGACCTTCACCGACGACGACTTCAAGGCCAGCATCCAGGAGGACACCGGCATCAAGCCGCCGTGGGCGGCTGAGTCCTTCGCCGACCTCGACGCCGACGTGCGCCAGTCGCATCGCCCGGATCAAGGCCAGCCCGTTCGTGCCGCACACCGACGCCGTCCGGGGCTTCGTGTTCGACGTGGCCACCGGCCAGCTCAACGAGGTGAGCTAGCGCCGGGGGCGGGCGCGGAGCTAGTCCGGGGTGTCGCCGCGGCCCTGCTGCTCGGCCAGGAAGCGCTCGAACTCGGCCCCCAGCTCCTCGGCCGTGGGCATCGGCTCCCCGTCGCTGCCCAGCAGGTTCTCGCGGCCCGCGGTGAACGCGTCGTACTGCTGCTCCAGCGCCTGGACGACCTCGGTCACCTCGGCCGAGTCCTCGACCTGGCGCGCGATCTCCAGGTCGGTGCGATGCGCGGCCTCGCGCAGCGTGTCACCGGGCAGCACCAGCTCGGTGGCCCGCTGCACGGACTCCAGCAGCGTGACCGCGGCCGCCGGATAGGCGGCCTGGGCCAGGTAGTGCGGCACGTGCACGGCGAACCCGACCGCGGCCCGGTCCTCCTGGCCCAGCCGGTACTCCAGCAGGGCGCTGGCGCTGCCCGGCACCTGGAGCTTGTCCACCAGCGGCCGGTAGCCGTCGATCAGGTTGGGCTGAGTGGAGTGGGCGGTCACGCCGAGCTGGCGGGTGTGCGGGACGCCCATCGGGATGCCGTGGAAGCTCACGCTGAGCCGGACGCCGAGCCGGGCCGTCAGCTGCCGCACGGCGGCGGTGAACGTCTCCCACTCGCGGTCCGGCTCCAGGCCGTTGAGCAGCAGGAACGGGCTGCCCTCCGCGTCGCGGACCAGGGACAGCGTCAGCTCGGGAGTCTCGTAATCCTCCCAGTGGTCCTTGGCGTAGCTCATCACGGGACGGCGCGACCGGTAGTCGATCAGCGCGTCGACGTCGAACCTGGCCACCTCTTCGTGCTCGAGCGAGCTGGTCAGGTGCGTCGCCAGCAGCCGCCCGGCGCTGCCGGCATCGATGAAGCCATCGAGGTAATACAGCATGACGAGGTCGTCGTCTGGCTCGGCGGCGCCGGGAATCAGCTCGTATAGGTCCCCTGGATCGCGCCCCACGGGTCACAGCCTCTCTAGCCGAAGATGTTGCCTATTAGTCTTACCAACGCTGAGCGGCAAGCATAAATTCTGGCCCGCGGGCGGGGTGCCCCGGGCCTGACCGGCATCATTTCGGCGGCCGGGCCTTGTCCTGCCGGGCGCTGTCCTGCCGGGCCTTGTACTGCTCCCACCGCGCCTGCACGCCGGGCAGCTCGCCGACGACGAAGTCGAAGTACTCGGCGGTCTCGGCCACCCGCGCGGCGGCCGGGCGGTCGCTGAGCAGGTCGGCGCCCTCGCGCAGGATGCGGGCCCAGCGGGCCATCTCCGCGTTGCGGCCCGCGATCATGTGCTGCCAGACGTCGTCGGGCACGCTGTAGGCCAGCCGGCGGGTGCCCGGCTCGCTGGCCCGCACGACCAGGCCGATCTGGACCAGGTAGCGGACGGCGCCGGACACCGCGGCCGGGCTGGCCTGCAGGGCGGCGCCGATCTCGGCCGCGGTCAGCGGCCGGCGTCGGAGGTGAGCAGGGCCACGAAGACCCGGGCGGGCATCCGGGGCACGCCCATCTCGGTCAGCGCGCCGGCGAACCGCTCGGTGAACTGGCTGACCGCCTGGTCGGCCCCGGCCCCGGCTCCGGCTCCGGCTCCGGCGCCAGGGCCAGCCGTCACGCCGTCCCCGGACGGCGCGACCGGCAGCGCCGGCGCCAGGGCCGGATCGCCGGGGAGGCGGCTGGGAGGTGCGGACACGAGCTGAGGTTAACCTTTCGTTTCGTAAATTCAGAAGTTCCTGAATATAGTGTAGGCTAACGGCCGTGACTCAGGCGATCGAAGTCTCGGGCCTGCGCAAGTCGTACGGCAAGACCCTAGCGCTCGACGGGCTGGATCTCAGCGTGGCCGCGGGCGAGGTGCACGGCTTCCTGGGGCCCAACGGCGCCGGGAAGACGACCACCATCCGGGTGCTGCTGGGCCTGCTGCGGGCCGACGGGGGCACGGCCCGGCTGCTGGGCGGCGACCCGTGGCGGCAGGCGGTGGCGCTGCACCGGCGGCTGGCCTACGTGCCCGGCGACGTGACGCTGTGGCCCAACCTGACCGGCGGCGAGGTGATCGACCTGCTCGGGCGGCTGCGCGGCGAGCTGAACCCGGCGCGGCGGGCGGCGCTGCTGAAGCGATTCGACCTGGACCCGGCCAAGAAGACCCGGGCCTACTCCAAGGGCAACCGGCAGAAGGTGGCGCTGATCGCGGCGCTGGCCTCGGACGCCGACCTGCTCATCCTGGACGAGCCGACCAGCGGGCTGGACCCGCTGATGGAGGCGGCGTTCCGGGAGTGCATCGAGGAGGAGCGCCAGGGCGGCCGCACGGTGCTGCTGTCCAGCCACATCCTGTCCGAGGTGGAGGCGCTGTGCGACCGGGTGACGATCATCCGGGCGGGCCGGACGGTGGAGACCGGGACGCTGGCCGACCTGCGCCACCTGACCCGGACCTCCATCGCCGCCGAGCTGGCCGGCCCGCCGGAGGGGCTGGACACGCTGCCGGGGGTGCATGACCTGGTGGTGGACACCGGCCCGGCCGCCGACGGCCCGCCGGGGGCCCGGCCGTGCCGGGTGCGCTGCGAGGTGGACGCCGACCAGCTGGCCGAGGTGCTCGGCGGCTGGTCGCGGCCGGGGTGCGCAGCCTGGTCAGCCAGCCGCCGACGCTGGAGGAGCTGTTCCTGCGCCACTACGCGGCTGACCCGGCCGACCCAGCTGACCCGGCTGACCCGGCCGACGCGCGGCCCGCGGGGCAGCCGGCGTGAGCGCGGCCACGCTGGACGAGACGGGCCCGGCGGCCGCCACCGGCGGGGCCCTGGCCGGCGTGCGCGAGCTGGCCCGGCTGGCCGTCCGGCGGGACCGGATCATGCTCCCCGTCTGGGTCTACGTGGCCGCACTGATCACCGCGGAGATCGCCTTCGGGCTCAAGAAGCTGTACCCGACCGGGGCCAGCCGCGAGGCGATCGTGGTCACGGTCGGAAAGAACCCGGCCCTGTCCTTCCTCTACGGGCAGCTGCACGGCAGCTCGCTGGGCGCGCTGACCGACTGGCGGTTCCTCACCTACGCCGCCGTCTACCCGGCGCTGATGAGCGTGTTCCTGGTCATCCGGCACACCAGGGCGGACGAGCAGGCGGGCCGCCTGGAGCTGACCGGCTCGGCCGCGGTCGGCCGTCAGGCGCCGCTGACCGCCGCGCTGGCCGTGGCGGGCGCGGCCAACCTGGCCGTGATGGTGCTGATGGCCGTGGTCCTGATCGCGGCAGGGCTGCCGACCGCCGGGGCGGTCGCCTTCGGCCTGGCCGCGGGCGGCTGCGGGCTGGTGTTCAGCGCGGTGGCCGCCGTGACCGCTCAGCTCAGCGAGACGGCGCGGGGGGCCAGGGGGCTGGCCTTCGCGGTGCTGGGCGCGGTCTTCCTGCTGCGCGGCATCGGCGACTCGGCCGGCGCGCCGCGGCCCGACCTGGCTGTCCTGGCTGTCCCCGGTCGGCTGGTCGGAGCTGGTCCAGCCGTTCACCCACCCGCGCTGGTGGGTGCTGGCGCTGCTGGCCGGGACGGCGGCCGCCGTGGCCGGGCTGGCCTACGCGCTGGCCGCGCACCGCGACCAGGGCGCCGGGCTGATCCCGGACCGGCCCGGGCCGCCGCACGCCGGGCCGTGGCTGCGCGGGCCGCTGGGGCTGGCCTGGCGGCTGCAGCGGGGCGGCCTGGCCGGCTGGACGCTGGGCCTGTTCGTGGAGGGGGCCGCGGTCGGCGCGGTGGCCAAGGGCATCGGTTCGCTTTTCGGTAACAACCCCGGCCTCAAGCAGGCCTTCGAGCGCATCGGCGGCCAGGCCGCCCTGACCAACGCCTACCTGGCCGGCGTGATGAGCCTGGCCGGGCTGGTGGCGGCGGCCTACGCGGTATCGGGCGTGCTGCGCCTGCAGGGCGAGGAGAGCGCCCAGCGGGCCGACCCGGTGCTGGTCACGCCGACCGGGCGGGTCCGCTGGGCGGTCAGCCAGCTCGCCGTCACCGGGCTCGGCGCCGCGGTGGTGCTGGCCGCGTCCGGCCTCGGCACCGGGCTGCTGTACGGGGCGCGGGCCGGGGACCTGGGCACCCAGGTGCCGCGGCTGCTGGGCGCGGCCCTGGTCCAGCTGCCTGCCGTGCTGGCCGTGGCCGCGGTGGCGATGCTGGTCTACGGGTTGCGGCCGTCGTGGGCGGTGGCCGGCGGCTGGACGGCGCTGGGGCTGGTCACGCTGATCACGCTGTTCGGGCCGGCGCTGCGGGCCGGGCCGTGGCTGCTGGACATCTCGCCGTTCAGCCATGTGCCCCGGCTGCCGGGCGGGGTGCTGAGCGCGGCGCCGTTGCTGTGGCTGACGGGGGCCGCGGTGGCGCTGGCGGCCGTGGGCCTGGCCGCCCTGCGCCACCGCGACCTGGGCTGAGCTGGGTCTACTGAGCTGGGGCTACTGACCGGCGGCCGACGGCTTGGTGAAGCCGCGGAGCAGATCGGTCAGCCGGACCTTGGTCTCCGCCGGGGTGGCGCCGAGCTGGGCCAGCAGCTGGGCCGCCGGGGCGTCGGGGTCGCGGAGCAGGCCGAGCAGGAGGTGCTCGGTGCCGATGTAGTTGTGCCCGAGCTCCAGCGCCTCGACCAGGGCATCCCGGAGCGCGTCCTTAGCCGGAGCGGACCAGGGCAGCCGGTCCCCGGCCGGGGCGGTGCTGGCCTCGGTGGCGGCCTCCGCGTCGGTCTCGGTGCCGGCCGAGGGCGCGGCTGGCACCGCGGCTCCCATGGCCTCCTCCACCCGGTCGCGGCCGATGTCCATCGCGGTCAGCGCCTTGGCCGCCAGCCCTTCGGGCTCGGCGAACAGCCCGGTCAGCAGGTCTACCGCGCCGACCTCGGTGCGGCCCCGGGCCCGGGCGGCGGCGTTGGCCGCCACCAGCACCGCGCGGGCCCGGGTGGTGAAGCGCTCGAAGGTGGGCGGGTGGTTGGCCTCGATCAGCCGGTCGGCGATCGGGCCGGCGAACCGCTTGTGCACCGCCTGCTTGCTGACCCCGAGCGCCGCGCTGATCTGGGACCAGGACCGGCCGCCGCGGCGGCAGCGGTCCACGAAGTGGCCGAGCAGGGCGTCGCTGGTGGCCTCGAGCTGGCCGACGGCGGCCGAGGCGGTGGCCAGCAGGTCCAGCGGATCCTCGCTGGGGGAGTCCTGGCGCACGGTGTCGATGAGTTCCTGAAGGCTGGGTGGCGGCGTCATGCGTCAACCATAAGTTGACGTCGCCCAGGCCGTCAACCCAGAGTTGACGAAAGGTTAGTTGCTGAGCAGCAAGCATCGGCAGGCATACTGGAAGTGATGAACGTCGCCGAGATGACCTATGGCCGCCGGATGCTGATCCTGGCCATCTGCTGCATGAGCCTGCTGATCGTCGGCCTGGACAGCACGATCGTGAACGTGGCGCTGCCCGCGATCCAGCGCGAGCTGCACGCCTCGGTGTCTGGCCTGCAGTGGATCATCGACGCCTACACGCTGGTGCTGGCCAGCTTCCTGATGCTGTCCGGGTCCACCGCCGACCGGATCGGGCGGCGGCGCACCTTCCAGACCGGGCTGGCCGCGTTCACCCTCGGGTCCCTGCTGTGCAGCCTGGCGCCGGGCCTGGGCTGGCTGGTCGCGTTCCGGATGCTCCAGGCGCTCGGCGGCTCGATGCTCAACCCGGTCGCCATGTCGATCATCACCAACACCTTCCTGGACCCCAAGGAGCGGGCCAGGGCCATCGGCATCTGGGGCGGCGTGGTCGGCATCAGCCTGGCCCTGGGCCCCGTGGTGGGCGGCGTGTTGGTGGACACCGTGGGCTGGCGGGGCATCTTCTGGGTCAACATCCCGGTCGGCCTGGCCGCCATCGCGCTCACCGCCCGGTTCGTGCCCGAGTCGCGCGCGCCGCATCCGCGCCGGGTCGACCCGGTGGGCCAGGCGCTGGTCGTCATCACGCTGGCCGCACTGGTCTACGGGATCATCGAGGGCCCCAGCCGGGGCTGGTCCTCGCCCGAGATCATCACCTGCTTCGCCGTGACCGTGGCCGCGCTGGTCGGGCTCATCGCGGTCGAGTCGCGCCGTGACGAGCCGCTCATCGACATCCGGTTCTTCCGCAGCGCGCCGTTCTCCGGCGCGACGCTCATCGCGGTCAGCGCGTTCGCGGCGCTGAGCGGCTTCCTGCTCCTCAACACGCTCTACCTCCAGGACGTGCGCGGCTACTCGGCTCTGGTGGCCGGCCTGTACACGGTGCCCATGGCCGCCGTGACCATCGTCTGCGCCCCGCTATCCGGGCGCATCGTCGGCAGCCGCGGGCCGCGGCTGCCGCTCCTCCTGGCCGGGCCGTGCATCGCGGTGTCCGGCCTCATGCTGACCCAGCTCACCGCCACCACCTCGATGGCCTGGCTGGTCGCCTCCTACGTGATCTTCGGGATCGGCTTCGGGTTCGTCAACGCGCCGATCACTAACACCGCCGTCTCCGGCATGCCCCGCACCCAGGCCGGAGTGGCCGCGGCCATCGCCTCGACCAGCCGCCAGGTCGGCGGCTCGCTCGGCGTGGCCATCATCGGCTCGGTGGTGGTGTCCGCGCTGATCGGGCCGCTGCGCACCGGGTTCGCCACGGCCAGCCACGCGGGCTGGTGGATCGTGGCCGGCTGCGGCGTCCTGGTGCTGCTGCTCGGGCTGCTGACCTCCGGGACCTGGGCCAGGGGCACCGCCCAGCGGACCGCCGAGCTCCTCATGCCCGAGACGCCCAAGGTCCCGCTCCGCACGCCCTGATCAGCCCCTGGTCCCGGCCCCCTGATCAGCCGATCGGCTGATGCGCGGTACGCCACCCGGCGCAGCGCCAGATCAGCCCGCGGCCGTCCCGGCGCACCCGGCCGGGCGATGCCCGCCCGGCCTCCCGGCGGCGACCCTGGAGACATGGCAATCTCCTCGTCCCCGCACTCCTCGTCACAGCACCGCGCCGCCCCCGCCCCCTCGCGCCCGTCGGCCCCGCCGGTCCTGCGCCGGCTCACCCTCACCGAGCTGCGGCTGCTCGCCCGCGAGCGGGTCGGGCTCTTCTGGGGCATTGGCTTCCCCATCGTGCTGCTGATCATCTTCGGCAGCATCCCCGGCTTCCGCGACCCGGTGAACAAGGCCGTGCCCGGCGTCAGCGTCCTGGACGCCTACGTGCCGGTCCTGATCGCGTTCGTGCTGGCCATGCTGGCCCTCAACGTGCTGCCCGCCACGCTGGCCGGGTACCGGGAGAAGGGCGTGCTGCGCCGGCTGGCCCTGACCCCGGTGGGCCCGCGCCGGGTGCTCGCCGCGCAGCTCATCCTGTGCACCGGGATGTCGGTGATCACCCTGGCGCTGATCCTGGCCGTGGCCCGGATCGCCTACCACGTGCCGCTGCCCCGGCAGGCGGCCGGCTTCGCGCTCGCCGCCGCCCTGGCCATCCTGGCGCTGTTCGGCATCGGGCTGCTCTACGCCGCGGTCGCTTCCACCGGCAAGGCGGCCAACGCCCTGGGCGCGATCACGTTCTTCCCGCTGATGTTCTTCGCCGGGCTGTGGCTGCCCATCGCCGACATGCCCTCCGTGCTGCGGCACATCAGCCATGCCACGCCGCTGGGCGCGGCCGTGCAGGCGCTGCAGGACTCCTGGCTGGGCCAGTGGCCGCACCCGATCCAGCTGCTCACCCTGGCCGCCTACGCGGTTGCTTTTGCGGTGGCCGCGGCTAGATTGTTCCGCTGGGAGTGAGTCCGCAGGTGAGCGGGTCATGATCACGAGTGGGGTCACGATGAGCTGGGAGAATCCGTCGGCGCGGGCCACGAGCGGGCCGGGCGCGCTGACCGCCTCGGAGCGCCTCGAAGGCCCCGTCTTCGGCATCCTGCCCTACTTCATGCTGGTCGTGGCGTCCGCGATTACCCCGGTCGTCTACCCCGGTCTCGGCCGGACCCTGGTCACGCTCGGCATCGCCGCGGTGGCCGGGGCCTGGCTGCTGTTCGGGTTCACCCTGCACCCCGCCTGGCGCCACCGGACCCGCTGGATGTCGGTGTGGTTCACCGTCCTGCTGATCCTGATGGCCGCGCTGGTCATCCGGGCGCCGCTGTTCGGCTTCTTCTCCTACACCGGCTACTTCTTCACCTTCTTCCTGCCCCGCCGGTGGCGGCTGGCCGGGGCCGCCGCCGTCGCCGTGATCACCGCCACCTCGCAGGACGGCGGCCTGCCCAAGCCGACCGCGGGCGCCATCGGCCTGTACTGCGGGCTGATCGTCGTCAACGTGCTCGTGGCCTGCGGCGTCATCTGGTTCGCCTTCAAGGGCACCGAGCAGAGCGAGCAGCGCCGCCAGGCCGTGGCCGAGCTCAGCGAGGCCAACCGCAAGCTGGAGATCACCCTGGCCGAGAACGCCGGCCTGCACGAGCAGCTGCTCACCCAGGCCAGGGAGGCCGGCGTCTCCGACGAGCGGCAGCGGATGGCCCGCGAGATCCACGACACCCTGGCCCAGAGCCTGGCCGGGATCATCACCCAGCTCCAGGCCGCCGACCAGGTCAGCCAGGACGGCGAGCAGCGCCGGCACCTGGACGCCGCGCAGCAGCTGGCCAGGGAGAGCCTGTCCGAGGCCCGCCGGTCCGTGCACGCCCTGCGCCCCGAGCCGCTCGAGCACGGCCGCATCGAGCAGGCCCTGCGCCAGGTGACCGAGCGCTGGTCCGCGCTGCAGGGCGTGCCCGCCACCGTGACCACCACCGGACCGGTCGGCCCGATGCCGCCGCAGGCCGAGCTGACGCTGCTGCGTACCGCCCAGGAGGCGCTGGCCAACGTGGCCAAGCACGCCGGGGCCAGCCGCGTCGGCCTTACCCTGTCTTACTTCGACGACCAGGTCACGCTGGACATCCGCGACGACGGCAGCGGCTTCACGCCACGGACGGGAGAACAGATCCTTAACATTGGTACTTCTCGCCCGCCCGGCCCCGCCCCGGACTCCGGGGACGGGCCGCCCATGGGCGGGTACGGGCTGACCGCCATGCGGGAGCGGGTCGAGGGGCTGGCCGGGTCGCTGACCATCGAGTCCGAGCCGGGCGCCGGGACCACCATCTCGGCCAGCCTGCCCGTCGATCCCGGCACCGCCCCCAGCCAGGATGTCTCCGCCCCGGCCACCCTGAGCGAGGCCCCGTGAGCCCCAGCCCTCCCGCGGCCGCGGGCGAGGCGGTCATCCGGCTGCTGATCGCCGATGACCACCCGATCGTGCGCGACGGCCTGAGCGGCATGTTCAGCGACGAGCCCGGCTTCGAGGTGGTCGGCGAGGCGGGCGACGGCGCCGAGGCCGTCCGGCTGGCCGGCCTGCTCGAGCCCGACGTGATCCTCATGGACCTGCGCATGCCGGGGATGGACGGCGTGACCGCCATCGGCGAGCTGGCCCGGCGCGGCAGTCCGGCCCGGGTGCTGGTGCTGACCACCTATGACACCGACAGCCACGTGCTGTCCGCGATCGAGGCCGGGGCCACCGGCTACCTGCTCAAGGACGCGCCGCGGGCCGAGCTGCTGCGGGCGGCCAGGGCGGCCGCCCAGGGCCAGGCCGTGCTGTCGCCCGCCGTGGCCAGCCGCCTCATGGGCCGGGTCCGCGCGCCCGAGGCCGAGCCCCTCAGCCAGCGCGAGCGCGAGGTGCTGGGGCTGGTCGCCGCGGGCGGCACCAACAAGGACGTGGCCGCCCGGCTGTTCATCAGCGAGGCCACGGTCAAGACCCACCTGCTGCACCTGTACGCCAAGCTCGGGGTCAGCGACCGCGCGGCCGCCGTGGCCGAGGCCTACAACCGCGGCCTGCTCACCCCCGGCCACCGCGAGCAGTAGCCCTAGCCCGGGGAGCACCCGGCGCACAGGAAACGCCCCGGCGGAGAAACTCCGCCGGGGCGCCTCGACCCTTTATCGCTGCTAGTCGCGGCGTGACCTAGCAGCCGTCGTACTGAGCCCACGGCGAGGTGCCGTCCTGGGCGTACAGGCGCTGGAACGCCTGGTCCTGCTGAGCGACCGACGCCTGCCCGGCCGTGCCCGAGTAACCCAGGCTCTGCCAGGTGCTGGGCAGGATGCCGTACAGGCCATCCGGGTCGGTCGGCGTGTTCGACGACTCGCGCCAGGCCACGCACTGCTGGAACGACGACGGCGCGGAGCCGGCTGGTGCCGCTGCTGGTGCTCGGCCGGCGTGCTGCTCGACTGCGAGTCACTGGCCTGCGTCGTGCTGCCCTGTGTCGCGCTGCTGCCGTCCGTCGTGCTGCCCTTCGAGCTGCCGCCGGACTGCGCCCGGAGCGGTGCCAGCGAGGCGTTACCGCCCCACACGTGCACGAGCTCACCTACGGTGATGACGTTCGGGTTGGTGATCTGCGGGTTGTCCGCCTCCACCCGCGCGAGTGATTGCCCGGACTGTGCGGCGATGCCACTGAGTGTCTCACCAGCCTGCACAGTGTGGGTGCTGGCCATCGCCGGTCCTGCTGCCAGGACCGTTATGGCGGTGCCCGTACCCACTGCGGTAATTATCCGCGTTCGTACCCTCATCATCCTCCTTGTCGGGGTTGCTTTGCCGCAGCGCCCAAACATACGTAGGGCTCCCTGGCGATGCAAATCGGCGCGGACGGGAATATTGCGCCAAGCATGATCTGCCAGGGCTTTACGGCGCCCGCGCCCGATTGGTCGCAGCGGCGCGAATCGCCGCTGGTCAGGCGGTTGTAGCCGCCAGCTCGGCGCGCAGCCGGGCGGCCCGCGGGTCGCCCAGCCGGTCCAGGATCGGCAGCGCGGTCAGCCGGGCCTGGCGGGCCTCGCCCGGCCGGTCCAGGCCGGCCAGGGCCTGGCCCAGGCTGACCAGGACGTGGGCCTGATCCTGATGATCGATCTCGGTGTCCTCCAGCGCGGCCAGCGCCTGCCGGTAGTGCGCGACCGCCTCGCCCAGGCGCCCGAGATCGAGGTAGACGTCGCCCAGCGTGCTCTCGGTCAGGCCCAGCCCGTGCCGCTCGCCGGTCTCCCTGGTGATCGTCAGCGCCCGCTCCAGGTAGTCCAGCGCCTCGTCGTGCCGCTTCAGGCCCAGCAGCGCCTCGCCGACGTTGCCCAGCGCCAGTCCCTCGAACAGCCGGGCGCCGAGCGAGACGAAGATGTCCAGGGCCGGCCGCAGGTAGTCCAGGGCCTCGGCGTACCGGCCCGCCTCGGACAGGCCGACGCCCAGGTTGTTCAGCACCGCGGCCTCGCCGGCCCGGTCGCCGGACCGGCGCCGGATGGCCAGCGCCTCCTCCAGGCCGTCACGCCCGGCCTCCAGCTGGCCGGTCAGCATCCGGGTGCCGCCCAGGCAGGCCAGCAGCCAGCTCAGCACGGCGTCGTCGCCCAGGTGCCGGGCGCTGCGCAGGCCGAGCTCGCAGGACTCGATCCACTCCTGCGGGTACGGCGCGCGCTGGAAGAAGTCCCACATGGCCGGGGCGATCTGGGCGGCGATGTCGTGCAGGCCCGCTCGTTCCGCCTGGCGGGCGGCGGCCAGCAGGGCGGGCAGTTCGGTCTCGTACCAGTCCAGGGCCGCGGCCGGGTCGGACAGCGCCACCGGCTCGGTGGCCGGCTGCGGCAGCAGTGCGGCCGGGAACCGGCGGGCGGGCTCGAGCACCCAGGTGGCCAGCACGGCCTGGTCGCCGTACCAGCGCAGCAGGCGGCGGACCGCGGCCTGCCGCTCCGCCTCGGGCTCGGCCTGCTCGGCGACCTCGGCCGCGTAGCTGCGCAGCAGGTCGTGCTGGCGGAACCGGTCTGGGGCCGGCGACCCGGCCAGGTGGCCGTCGGTGAGGATCTCCAGCGCCGCGGCGGTCTCGGCAGCCGGCAGGCCGGCCAGCGCGGCGATGGCGGGCAGCGGCAGCTCGGCGGCGTCGGCCAGCCCCAGCCGCCGGAACACCAGCGCGGCGTCGGCGGGCAGCGCCTCGTAGCTGACCCCGAAGCTGGCCCGGACGGCCAGGTCGCCGCTGGCCAGCTCGGCCAGCCGGAACCGCGCGTCGGCCAGCCGCGCGCTGAGGTGGCCGATGCTCCAGCCCGGCCGCGAGCGCAGCCGGGCTCCCGGCGATGCGCACCGCCAGCGGCAGCCCGCCGCAGGAATCCAGCACCCGGCCCACGGCGTCCGGCTCGGCCGCGGCCCTGGCCGGGCCGACGATCGTGGTGAACAGCGCCCGCGCCTCGGGGGGCGCGAGTACCTCCAGGTCCAGCAGCAGCGCGCCGGCCAGGCCGGGCAGCGTGCTGCGCGAGGTGACGATGACCGCGCAACCCTCGGTGCCCGGCAGCAGCGGCCGGACCTGGGCGGCGTCGCGGGCGTCGTCCAGCACGACCAGCATCCGCCGCCCGGCCATCTCGGTGCGGTAGCGCGCCGTCCGCTCGGCGTCGTCGGCCGGGATGGCCGCGTCGGGCACGCCCAGCGCCCGCAGGAACCGGGCCAGCGCCTCGCCCGGCCCGAGCGGGCGGCCCGCGCCGTGCAGGCCGACGTAGAGCTGGCCGTCGGGGAACCGGTCGCGCAGCCGGTGGGCCACGTGGATGGCCAGCGCCGTCTTGCCGATCCCGCCCATGCCCGAGACGGCCGAGATGACCACCGCGCCGGGCCGGCTGGTGTCGGGCTCGGCGGCCAGGGCGTCGCACAGCATCCGGACCTGCGGCTCGCGCCCGGTGAAGTCGAGCGTGTCCGGGGGGAGCTGGGCGGGCGGATCCGGGACCTCGGCCGGGCGGCCCGTAGCCGGCCCCGTCGCCGCCGACGGGCGCTTCCGGGCCGGTGCTCAGCTCCGGGTCGCCGGCCAGCATGCGCTCGTGCAGCCGGGCCAGGGCGGGCCCGGGCTCGATGCCCAGCTCGGTCCGCAGGATCTCGCGGGCGTGCCGGAACGCCGCCAGCGCCTCGGCCTGCCGGCCGCACCGGTACAGGGCCAGCATGAGCTGGCCGCCGAGCCGCTCCCGCAGCGGATGGGCGCTGACCAGCTGGCGCAGCTCGGCGACCAGGCTAGCGTGCCGGCCCAGCCGCAGGTCGGCGTCGATGCGGGCCTCGAGGGCGGTCAGCCGCAGCTCGGCCAGCCGCGGCACCTCGTCGCGGGCCAGCGCGGGCGCGGGCACGTCGGCCAGCGGCTCGCCGCGCCACAGCGCCAGCGCCTCGGCCAGCAGGCCCGCCGCCGCGGCCCAGTCGCCCCGGTCAGCCGCCGCCCCGCCCGCCGCGCACAGCCCGGTGAACCGGTCGGCGTCCAGCTCCGGGCGGCCACCGTGAGCTGGTAGCCGGGCCCGCGGGTGACCAGGCGCCGGCTGTCCTGCGGGCCCAGCTTCTGGCGGATCAGCTTGACGTAGCCCTGCACGGTGTTCCGCGCGCCCGGCGGGGGCTGGCCGTCCCACAGCACCCCGGCCAGCGCGTCCACGGTGACAATCTGGTTGGCCCGCAGCAGCAGCACGGCCAGCACCGTCCGCTGCCGGGCCGGGAACGCCAGCTCGCCGCCGCCCGCCGCCACGCGCAGCGGCCCGAGGAGTCCGAACTCCATGCGAGTCCTGTCCTGGAACCGATGTCAGGTTCATACCGTAATGCCGCGGCCGGTGCGCCCGGCGGCGGATGCCGGTGAGCGGCTAGCCTTTCTCCGTGACCTACGCCGGGACCGAGGAGGACCTGCGCTCGGTGGAGGCCGCGCTGGCCAGGAGCCGGCGTTACGCCGCCATCGCGCCAGTCACCGTGCGCCGGCTCGCGGCCAGGGCACTGCTGTCGGCCCAGGGCAACGTCCCCGAGGCCATCAAGCGCACCAAGCGCGGCCTGCACGAGATCTACGGCGCCTACCTGCCCGGCACCCCGCCGCACTACGAGCGGATGCTGGGCGAGCTGCGCGCGGCCCGGGCCGGCGGCGACGAGCAGGCCGTCAGGGACGCGCTCAGCTCGGCCCTGGCCGTGCACGCCTCGACCAGGGAGCGGCTGCCCCACCTGTCCGCGTTCTACCAGCAGATCTTCAGCCGGATCGACCCTCCGGCCACCATCCGTGACCTGGCCTGCGGGTTCAACCCGCTGGCCCGGCCCTGGATGGGGCTGGCCGGGCCCGTCACCTATCTCGCCTCCGACATCGACACCCGGCTGGCGGGCTTCATCGGGCAGGCGCTCTCCGCGCTGGGCACGGCCCACCAGGTGGAGGTGGCCGACCTGATCAGCCAGCGGGTCACCGACCCGGCGGACCTGACCCTGCTGATGAAGACCGTGCCGTGCCTCGAGCGGCAGCAGTCCGGCGCGGGCTGGGACCTGATCGAGGCGGTGAACTCGCCGGCCGTCGTGGTCACGTTCCCGACCAAGTCGCTGGGGCACCGGCCCAAGGGCATGTTCCAGACCTACTCGGCCGCGTTCGAGGCCCAGCTCGCCCAGCGGGCCTGGCCCGCCGAGCGGCTGGAGATCCCCGGCGAGCTGATCTACCTAGTCCGCAAGCCCGTTCACGGGGGGAAGGGTCACGGGGGCAAGGGTCACGGGGGGAAGGGTCACGGGGGGAAGCAGTAGGAGTCGCTGGACGCGTCGCCGCCCTGCAGCCGGACCTGGTGCGCGCGCCGCCCGCGGAAAGCCTCGCCCTCCACGAAGAACCGCTCGTCGACCGACAGGCCGCCGTCGGCACCCACGTCCAGCTTGGCCATCCAGGCCCCCACGCCGTCCGGGTAGAACTGGTCGTCCCAGGCCCCGTAGAGCGAGTTGGTGAAGTAGACCCGCTTGCTGTCCCGGCTGACCTCGACCATCTGCGGCCCGCCGCTGAGCGGCTGGTCCGGCCGGGCCGGGTGCGGGCGCCGGCCGACGATGCCGCCGATGCGGACCGAGCCGATCTCCACCGGGTGGAACGGGTCGCTCACGTCGTACTGCTTCAGCTCGCCCGTGCCCCAGCAGGAGACGTACAGCTTCTGGTCGTCCACCGCCAGGGCCAGGTCGGTGACCAGCGGCGGCACGGCGCCGAATGGCTGGAGCGCGGGCGGGAGGTCGGCCGGGTCGGCGGGCTCGGCCGGGATGGTGATGACCTTCTGCGCGGCCCAGTGGCCGTCGTCGTCCTGGTGCCACAGCCAGATGGAGGCCGACAGGTCCTCGACGCTGATGACCACGCCGACGAAGCCGTACAGCTTGGTCGGGTCGTGGGCCGGCCGCAGCTCCAGCGCCATCTGGTGCTGGTCGCCCAGGTCCACGGTCTGGACGTTGGTCCGGGTCTTCATGTCCCAGAAGTGCAGCCGGTGCCCGTACTTGCGGCCCAGCAGTAGGTCGGGCACGATCCCGTTCTCGATCATCGACGGGGTGCCCCACTCCGAGGTGATGGCCACGTCGTCGTTGATGTGCCACCACACGTCGTAGGCCAGGTACTGGTCGCCGCGGTCGGCCTCCCACTGGCCGGTGACCTCGAAGGTGTTGTTGTCCAGCAGCGCGACCCCGCCGGGACCCTCCTCGGAGCCGCCGCCCAGGCAGGACACGAACAGCCCGCCGGGCCCGCAGTGCACGGTGTGCGGCCGGGAGTAGTTGGCCCGCTTGCTCAGCTCCTCGGGGCCGAGCACCTTGGTGATCTGCGGCTGGGCCGGGTCGGGCTGGGTGTCCAGCACGTACAGCCGCGAGGAGCGCAGGCCGGGCACGATCAGGTACCGGCGGTCGCCGTGGTCATGGCCGCCGCCTGGGCACAGCGCGCTCGAGCAGGCGTTCCAGCCGAAGTGGTGCAGCTCGTCGCCCAGGTTGGGCAGCTCGGTGAAGCCGACCACCGAGCTGTAGCCGGGCGAGGCCGGGTCCACGTCCACGACGGCCATCGCGTCCGGCTTGTCGGCCGGGCGGGCGAACGTGGCCACGTAGGCCAGCCGCTCGGGCGGGGCCGCGGCCGCGTCGCGCGGCGACCGGTAGAACGTCGGGTCGTGATGTCCCTCGTGCTGGTGCTCGTGCTCCTGTGTCATCGCACGCCCTCTGCTCGGGATTTAAGGAATAAATCCGCCTGGAAAACTGGGTATTCCGCCGGTACCCCTGCCCAGGCCTATCGGCATCCTGCGCGATCTCCACCGCCAGTGTCAACGACACGCCGCTCACCTGGGTTGTCGCGAATCACATGCGGCTTCGGGCTCGAGTTACCCCTGCGCGGCGTTATCTCTTCGTAGCATGGCGTGAGACGCCTGCCTCGCCCGGCAGGCTTCCCCGCCCAGGCGCCGCGCGCGGCGCACCCCCCGAGCACCCGGGCCCGGCTCTGCCCCGGCCCGCGAAAGGTACGTCTCTTGCGGCTCCCATCGCTGTGGCTTCGATTCGCTGGCATTGGCGCGACCGGGATCGCCGTCATCGCCTGCGCGACCAGCGCGAGCGCCGTCGGCGTGCCCCAGGCCCGGCCGCTGCTCAAGGGCACGCACTCCAGCCGCGCCCAGTCGGCCCGGCCGTCGGCGCAGGTCCGGCCGTCAGCGCCGCCCCAGCCGTCGGCGCAGCCCCAGCAGCCGGCCCAGCTCCGGGTAACGGCCCAGCCCCGGCTGTCGGCGGCCCAGCGGGCCGGTCAGCGGGTCATCTACAGCTACGCGGGGCTGACCCCGCCGGGCCGCCTGCTGTGGCTGATCCGGCATGGCGAGGCGGCCGGGGTCATCTTCTTCGGCCAGAACATCTCCAGCGAGCCGCAGATCGCCGGGGCCATCCGGCAGCTCGAGGCGGCCGACGCGGCCAGCACCAACCCGGTGCACTCGCCGCTGCTGCTGATGACCGACCAGGAGGGCGGCCTGGTCAAGCGGCTGCCCGGCCGGCCGTTCCTGTCCGAGAAGCAGATCGGCGCGGCCAGGAACCCCGGCGCCGCCGCGACCACCGCGGGCCAGGGCGCCGCGGCCAACCTGCTCGGCGTGGGCATGAACGTCAACCTGGCCCCGGTGCTGGACGTGTACCGCCAGGCCGGTGACTTCGACGACCAGTTCCAGCGCTCCTACAGCAAGAACCCGCGGGTGGTGTCCCGGCTGGGCGCCGACTTCATCCGGGCCCAGCAGAAGGGCCGGGTCGCGGCCACGGCCAAGCACTTCCCCGGCCTGGGGGCGGCGGCCAGAAACCAGGACACCGACGCGGAGCCGGTCACCCTGAACGTCTCGCTGGCCAGCCTGCACAACACCGACGAGTTCCCGTACCAGGCCGCCATCGCGGCCGGGGTCAAGCTGGTCATGGTGTCCTGGGCGGTCTACCCGGCACTGGACCGGTCCCGTCCGGCGGGCCTGTCCTCGCACATCATCCAGGGCCAGCTCCGCACCCGGCTGGGCTTCAAGGGCGTGACGATCACCGACGCGATCGAGGCCGGGGCGCTGCGCAGCTTCGGCTCGATCAGCAACCGGGCCCAGCTGGCCGCCGGGGCCGGCATGGACCTGATCCTGTGCGCGGCCCAGAACGTGGCCGAGGGCGTGAGCTGCCGCGACGGCCTGCAGTCCGGCTACGCCAGCGGGAAGCTGAACCACGCCGCCTACCAGGCCGCGCTGACCCGGGTGCTGAACCTGCGGGCCGGCCTGCCCAAGTAGGGCCCGCCCTGGGACGACAGCGCCCCTGGACTACAGCGTGGGCGGCAGCCCGAACGGCCGTAGCACCCAGCTGTCCAGGAACCGGGTGATGGCGCAGATCTGCTCGCCCGCCAGGGTTAGCACGATCAGCCCGTGCGCGCGGAACACGGGCGCGGCCCCGGTTTGGCTGGCCCCATTGTGGCCGGCGCCGTTCTGGCTGGCACTGTCCTGGCTGGCAGCGTTCTGGCTGGCAGTGTTCTGGCTAGCACTGTCCTGGCAGTAGCAGGCGAAGGCGGGCTGGCCGTTGGCCCGGGTCGGGATGAGCCGCTGCGGGCGACCGGCCCGCCAGCGGACGCAGTCGCGCAGGAAGTCGCCGATCGCCGCCCGGCCCTGGTACTCCAGCGGCACCGGCGGCATGGTGTACCAGGCGTCCTCGGTCAGCAGCGCGACCACGGCGTCGACGTCGTCGGCCGCATAGGCGGCCGCGAACCGCCCGGCCACCTCGAGTTCGCCGGCCGAGCGAGGCGGCGGCGCCGGCTCCGGGCCGGGCCGGGGGAGCCGGGCGGCCATGGCGGCCCTGGACCGCTGGAGCGCGCCGTCCACCGCGGCCACGCTGCTGTCCAGCATGCTGGCCACCTCGTCGGCCCGGAACCTGAGCACATCCCGGAGCAGCAGCACGGCCCGCTGCCGGGGCGGCAGGGCCTGCAGGGCGGCCACGAAGGCCAGCGCCATCGTCTCGTCCGGCGTCCCGCCGAGCAGCGCGTCCGGGTAGGGCTCCGCCCAGACCGGTCCGCCAGGCTGCGTCATCTCGGCCTGCTGTCCTCTCGCGGTTGTCCTGCTCGTCCCCTAAGAAAGGACACCCGCGAGGCCGGAAAGTAATCGGAGGACGTATGGCCACCACGAGTAGGGCCACCAGAAGCAGGGTGCGCCCGGAGCAGGGCTGGGCGCTGGGCCTGGCCTCGGCCGCGTCGTTCATGGTCGTGCTCGACCTGCTGGTCGTGGCGACGGCGCTGAGCACGATCCGCCGCGACCTCGGCGCCTCGCTCGGGCAGCTGGAATGGACGATCAGCGCCTACACGCTGAGTTTCGCGGTGCTGCTGCTGACCGCGTCGGCGCTGGGGGACCGGTTCGGCCGGCGGCGGCTGTTCGCCGCCGGCCTGGGGCTGTTCGCGGCGGCCTCGGCCGCCTGCGCGCTGGCTCCCGGCATCGGCTGGCTGATCGCGGCCCGCGCCGTGCAGGGCGCCGGGGCGGCGATGATCATGCCGCTGGGCCTGGCCCTGCTCAATGCGGCGTTCCCGCCCCAGCGGCGCGGCTGGGCGATGGGCATCTTCGGCGGCGTGACCGGCCTGGCCGCGACCGTGGGCCCGGTGGTGGGCGGCGCGGTGACCCAGGGGATCTCCTGGCCGTGGATCTTCTGGCTGAACGTCCCGGTGGCCCTGCTCGCCATCCCGTGCGCGCTGACCCGGCTCACGGAGAGCCGCGGGCCGCGCTCCGCGCTGGACCTGCCGGGCCTGGCCCTGGGCACCGTCGCCGCGCTGGGCCTGGTCTGGGGGCTGGTCCGGGGCAACGAGGCGGGCTGGGCCAGCCCGCAGGTGGCCGGGCCGCTGGCCGCCGGGGCGGTGCTCATCGCCGCGTTCGTGGCCCGCGAGCGCCGGGCCGCCGCGCCGCTGCTGCCACTGCGGCTGTTCGGCTCGCGGGGGTTCTCGGCCGGGAACGCGGCCATCTTCCTGCAGAGCGCGTCGCTGACCGGGGCGATCTTCTTCATGGCCCAGTTCCAGCAGGTCACCCTGGGCCAGGGCCCGCTCGACGCCGGGCTGCGGCTGCTGCCCTGGGGGGTGACCCCGCTCCTGCTCGGCCCGGTGTCCGGGGCGCTGGCCGACCGGATCGGCGGGCGGCCGCTGATCGTCACCGGCCTGGCCCTGCAGACCGCCGGGCTGGCCTGGATCGCGGCCCTGGCCCGGCCCGCGCTGTCCTACTGGGCGCTGGTCGCGCCGATGGTACTGGTCGGGGCGGGCGTCGCGCTGGCCCTGCCCGCCCTGACCAAGTCTGTGGTGGGCTCGGTCGCCCTGGGCGACATCGGCAAGGCCTCCGGGGCGTTCAGCACCATGCGCCAGCTCGGCGGGGCGTTCGGCGTGGCCGTCCCGGCCGCGGTGTTCGCCGCGGCGGGCAGCTACGGCTCCCCGGCGGCGTTCAGCAACGGGTTCACCGCCGCCATCGCGGTGACCGCGGTCCTGGGCCTGGCCGGCACCATGGCCAGCCTGGCCCTGCCGCCGCGGCTAGCGGCCCGCCAGGCCGTCGACCGCGGCGACCTCGGCGTCGGTCAGCGCGAAGCCCGTCAGGTCGAGGTTGGCGGCGATCCGCTCCGGTCGCTGTGACTTGGGGATGACCGGGATGGCGTGGTCCACGTGCCAGCGCAGCACCACCTGGGCCGCGCTCACCCCGTGCGCCCGGCCGATATCGGTCAGCACGGGGTGATTGAGCTCTGTGCCCTTGAGCGGGCTGTAGCCCTCCAGCACCACGGCGCGCGCCCGGTGGCCCTCCAGCAGGCCGGGGTCGTAACGGGCCGGGCTCCACGGCACCTGGTTGACCGCGGGTGCCTCTCCGGTGGCCGCGATCAGGTCGTCGATCTGGTCCAGGTCGTAGTTGCTGACCCCGATGTCCCGGGCCAGGCCCTCGTCCCGGAGCCGGCGCACCTCGTTCCACAGCTGCCGGCTGAGCTGGCGGCGGTTCGGCGGCCAGTGGATCAGCCACAGGTCCACGTAGTCGACCCGCAGCGCGCGCAGCGACCGGCGCAGCACGGCGGGCTCCTTGCCCGCGTCCGAGGGCCGGATCTTGGTCGTGAGGAAGACCTCCTCGCGGGCCAGCCCGCTGTTGCCCAGCGCGGTGCCGATCTCGGCCTCGTTGCCGTACATGACCGCGGTATCGAGATGCCGGTAGCCGGCCGCCAGGGCCGCCCCCACGGCCGCCTCGGCCTGGTAGCCCTTGAGCTTCCAGGTGCCGAAGCCGATGAGGGGCAGCTGGCCGCCGCCGGGGAGCGAGACCGTGGGTACCTCGGACACGTGGCTCATCTGTGCATTGTTCAGCCGGCCGTTGCGCGCCGGGCCAGGCCATCCACGAAGATGTCGATGAGCAGATCGAACCGCTCGTCGTTGTCGGCCATCGCGAACTCGCCCGCCAGCTCGGTCAGGTTCGGGAAGCGCTCGCCCGGCAGTTCCTTCAGGTAGCCGGTGACCATCCCGGCCATCTCGGCCTGGGCCGCCGGATCGGTGGGCTCCTGATCCCCGCTGACCCCGGTCTCGTCCAGGGTGAACCCGTTGATGACCTCGATCAGCAGCAGGAAGCCCTGCACGGCCAGCACCGGCGGCAGGCCGCCCGCGCGCATGATGGCCAGCACCCGCTCGTTGAGCCGCAGCGCGTTCGGGCCCAGCGGGATGCGGCCGATGGACACCCGGACGATGTAGGGATGGCGCAGGCAGACCGCCCGCTGCGCCCGCGCCACCTCCTTGACCTGCTCCCGCCACCGGGCCGGGTCGGCCTCGGGCACGGCCACCTCGCCGATCAGCTCGTCCATGACCAGGTCGAGCAGGCCGTCCTTGCTGCCCACGTGCCAGTACAGCGAGGCCGCGCCGGTGCCCAGCTCGTCGGCCAGCGCGCGCATGCTCAGCGCGTCGTAGCCGTCCCGGTCCAGCAGCGCGATGGCCGCCGTCACGATCGCCTCGCGGCTGATCGGGTCGCGCCGCCGCCGGGCCGGCCGGTCGGGCAGGCGCTGCCAGGGCGGCGGCGGGATCTCGGCCCGCGGGCTGTCGTCGCTCACCTGGAACAGCGTACCAGTATCGAACGGCGGTTGACTAGAACGTCGGACGAGTGCTAGAACAGTGTTCGTCACGGAACACTGTTCGAGAATCAACCACTGTTAATTGATGTGGTTCTGACCGTTCTAAGGAGAGGGCTCATGAGTTCGCGCCCGGACCTCGCGGGGGCCCAGCCGGGCCACCGCGGTGTTTGCAACACCGGCCTCGCCCGCCGCGCCTGGCGGCGCGGCGGGCGAGGCAGCTGGCTGGCCGCCGCCGTCCTGATCGTCGGGGCGCTGATGGACATGATCGACCTGACGATCGTGAACGTGGCGCTGCCGACCATCCGCCGGGACCTGCACGCCGGCGCCACCTCGCTGGAGTGGGTCATCTCCGGCTACATGCTGGCCTTCGCCGCCGCCCTGATCATCGCGGGCAGCCTGGGCGACCGGCTCGGCCGCAAGCGGGTCTTCCTGTTCGGCGTCGGGCTGTTCGGCGCGGCCAGCCTGGCCGCGGGGCTGTCCCAGACGGCGGGCGAGCTGATCGCCTGCCGGGTGGTCCAGGGCACGGCCGCCGCGGCCATGGCGCCGCAGGTGCTGGCCACCTTCCGGACCATCTTCGGGCCCAAGGAGCGCGGCCAGGCGTTCGGCCTGTACGGGGCCATGCTCGGCTTCGCCTCGGCCATCGGCCTGCTGGCCGGCGGCGTGCTCACCGAGGCCAACCTGCTCGGCTGGAGCTGGCGGTCGGTGTTCTTCGTGAACGTGCCGGTGGCCGTGCTCGCGCTCATCGCGGGGATCTGGTTCATCCCCGAGACCCGCGACCCGGCCGCCCGACGGCCCGACCTGCCCGGCGGCGTGCTGCTGGCCGGCTCGCTGGTGGCGATCGTCTACCCGCTGCTGGAGGGCCGCGAGCTGGGCTGGCCCTGGTGGACCTGGGTGCTGCTGGCCACGGGCGTGGCCGGGCTGGGCCTGCTGGCCTGGCGCGAGGCGGCCCGGCGCCGGCCGGACATCGCCCCGCTGCTCCAGCCGCGGCTGTTCCGGATCCCGGCGTTCTCGGCCGGGCTGGGCGTCCAGCTCATGTTCTCCGCCGGGATCCAGGGCTTCTTCCTGACCTTCGCCCTGTGGCTCCAGGCCGGCGAGCACTTCTCGCCGCTGCGGGCGGGCGTGACCGCGGTCGCGTTCAGCGTCGGCAGCTTCATGGTCGCCGCGTTCGCGGTGCCGATCGCCCTGCGCTACGGCCGCCGGGTGCTGGTCATCGGGGCCGCGCTGATGGTGGCCGGGATGGCCGGCGTGCTGCTCGGCTCGAGTCACGTGACCGCGGCGGGCAACCCGTGGCCGGCCGTGCCCGGCCTGGTGGTGGCCGGCGCCGGACTGTCCCTGCTGGTCATCCCGCTGGTCAACGTGGTGCTGGCGGCCGCCCCCGCGTCGGCGGCCGGGGCCGCGTCCGGGCTGTTCAGCACCGCCCAGCAGCTCGGCGGCGCGCTGGGCGTGGCGGTGACCGGGACGGTGTTCTTCGGCGACCTGGGCAGCGGGCACTCGTTCGCCGAGGCGTTTCGGCACACCGGGCCGTACTCGCTGGGCGCGTTCGCCCTGTGCGGCGTGCTGGCCCTGCTGCTGCCCCGCACGGCGGTCGGCGACGAGGTCCTCACCGGCGGCGAGGAGCAGGACGCCCCCCGCGCCGACGCGATGGCCGCGGGCCGAGGGTAACTCCGATGAACACGGAAATCCGTCAGCGATATTCGCTGACGGATTTCCGTGCTCTTCGTGCTGGGTCAGGCGAGGTTCTCGGCCTCGGCGGCGAGGGTGGTGTCCTCGCCGTGGCCGGTGTGAACGACCGTGTCTGGCGGCAGGGCCAGCAGCGTGCCGCGGATCGAGGCGATGATCGTCGGATAGTCGGAGTAGGAGCGTCCGGTCGCGCCCGGCCCACCGTGGAACAGGGTGTCGCCGGAGAACACGTGCCGTGCTCGCCCAGGTCGGCCGCGTACAGGCACACGCTGCCCGGCGAGTGGCCCGGCGTGTGCAGCACCCGCAGCCGGGTGCCCGCGACCTCGATCTCCTGCTCGCCGGCCAGCACCCCGTCCGGCTGCCGGTCGCGGTAGACCATCTTCCACAGGACGTGGTCGCCGGGGTGCAGCAGCACCGGCGCGGCCGCGTCCCCGGCCACCTGGGCGGCCGCGTTGATGTGGTCGTTGTGCCCGTGGGTGGAGATCACCGCGGCCAGCCGCCGGTCGCCCACCGCGGTCAGGATCGCGCCCGCGTCGTGCGCGGCGTCGATGACCACCACCTCGTGGTCGTCGCCCACCAGCCACACGTTGTTGTCGACCGCGAAGTCCTGGCCGTCCAGCGAGAACGTGCCCGAGGTGACGACGTTCTCGATGCGGGCACGTCACGGTAGCGTCACCACGCTGCGCAGCACCTCGCCCCGGCCCATCTTGGCGAACGCTTCCTCCACGTCGCCCAGGCCGATGGTCTCGGACACGAACTTGTCCAGCGGCAGCCGCCCCTGCAGGATGCAGGTCGACCAGCATCGGGAAGTCGCGGTCCGGCAGGCAGTCGCCGTACCACGAGGACTTGAGCGAGCCGCCCCGGCCGAACACGTCCAGCAGCGGCAGTTCCAGCCGCATCTCCGGGGTCGGGACGCCGACCAGCACCACCGTGCCAGGCCAGGTCGCGGGCGTAGAAGGCCTGCTGGTAGGTCTCGGGCCGGCCGATGGCCTCGATCACCACGTCGGCCCCGTTGCCCTCGGTCAGCTCCCGGATCGCCTCCACCGGGTCGGTCTCGCGGGAGTTCACCACGTGGGTGGCGCCGAACTCGCGGGCCCAGTCCAGCTTCCGGTCGTCCACGTCCACCGCGATGATCGTCCGCGCGCCGGCCAGCCGGGCGCCGAGGACCGCGCCGTCGCCCACGCCGCCGCAGCCGATGACCGCCACCGAGTCGCCGCGGGTCACCGCGCCGGTGTTGATGGCCGCGCCGATGCCGGCCATCACGCCGCAGCCCAGCAGCCCGGCCACCTCCGGCTTGACCTCCGGGTTGACCTTGGTGCACTGGCCCGCCGCGACCAGCGTCTTCTCCGCGAACGCGCCGATCCCCAGCGCGGGCGACAGCACCGTGCCGTCGGTCAGCGTCATCTTCTGGGTCGCGTTGTGGGTGTCGAAGCAGTACCACGGCCGGCCCCGCTTGCAGGCCCGGCACTGGCCGCACACCGCGCGCCAGTTCAGGATCACGAAGTCGCCCGGGTCCAGCCCGGTCACGCCCTCGCCGACCGCCTCGACCACGCCCGCGGCCTCGTGGCCCAGCAGGTAGGGGTAGTCGTTGCCGATGCCGCCCTCGCGGTAGTGCAGGTCGGTGTGGCACACGCCGCAGGCCTGCACGCGGACCAGCGCCTCGCCCGGACCCGGATCGGGGACCACGATCGTCGTGACCGTGACCTCCGCCCCCTTGGCGCCGGCGATCACGCCCCGTACCTCATGTGCCATCGCAAAGTCCCCTCTCAGCCGATCAGCTCCGGGCCGCGCCCGGCGCGGCTGTGGGGCGATGATACGCCGCGGGCTGGTCAGACCGCCGGCTGCGCTGCGGCCGGCAGCCGGCGGGCCAGCAGCTGGTGGCGGCGCCGGGTCAGCATGGTGATGTCCACCGCGGCCGGCGCCAGCGGGGCCAGCGCCACCGCCAGCTCGCGGGGGGTCACGTCGCAGATCCGGATCCGGTAGTGCGGCGCGCTGCTACGCGGCTCGGTCAGCCGGGGCGCGCCCCGCCCCAGGCCCACCGGCATGATCAGCATGCCCAGCATCAGCAGGGCCTGACGCGGCACGCTGCGGTGCGGCATGAGCCGGGCGCTGGGCCCCAGGGTGATCTCCAGGAGGAGGCCGTAGTGCCGCGGGATGATGCTGACCCGCTGGATGTCGGCCCACCACAGGTAGGCCTGGCGCCGCTTGGGCCGCTTGCGATTGGACCGCACGCCGAGCCGGATCCCGTTACTGCCGGCCCGGAAGGCCACGTGCCGAACGGTGGCCAGCACCGACAGCATGACCAGCGCGGCGAAGGCCAGGCCGGCCAGGGCCTGGCCGCAGTACCACCACTCGATCGGGCCGAGGACCCGGATCCAGGCGTAGCGCAGGACGGCCACGATGACCACGAGCCAGACCGGGATCAGCCACAGGTAACCGCGCGGCAGCTTGCTCGACGGCCCGCGGACCAGGGCCGTGAACGTCTCGTCCCGCGCAACCCGCGCACCCCGCTCACCCCGCTCACCCCGCTCACCCTGTGTATCCCCTGCATCCGCTGCATCCCGTATTTCCGGCGCATCCCGTGTATCCAGCGCATCCACGGCCAGCCTCCCGCCTGGGTCCCTACCGAGATGGTCAGCTATCACGGGCCTCTACGGCAAGGGGGATAAGCCCACCAGCCATCGGATGAGCCCCAGCGCGCCCTTCGCACCGGCGCCGGGGCACTCCGTGAGAGCCTGCTCCCTGTGCCTGGTGCTTACATCGCCGTGATCGGTCCCGGTAGCGACACGACCGACGCCGAGCTGGCCGCCGCCGAGGAGGTCGGCCGGCTGCTGGCCCGGTCCGGCGCCACCGTCGTCTGCGGCGGCCTGGGCGGCGTCATGGCCGCCGTCAGCAAGGGCGCGCGGTCCAACGGCGGCGTCGCGGTCGGCCTGCTGCCCGGCCGCGAGCACGGGGCGGGCAACGCCTACCTGACCGTCGAACTGCCCACGGGTCAGGGGGAGATGCGCAACGCCCTGGTCGTCACGGTGGCCGAGGCGGTCATCGCGATCGGCGGCAGCTGGGGCACGCTGAGCGAGATCGCGCTGGCCATGCGGACCGGCACCCCGGTCTTCCAGCTGGCCGGGTGGCCGGTGCGGGACCCGGGCGGCGGCGGGCCGCAGCGAGCGGCGACGGCGGCCCAGGCGGTGAGCCTGGCCCTGGCCGCGGCCCAGGCTGCCCGCTCGCCCAGCCCTTAGAGGTAGTCAGGCGTCGGGGCGCCAGGGGAGGCGGATGGGGCTGGCGGGGCGGCCCTGGGTGAGCAGGGTGCGCATCAGGCCGACCAGGCCGACGGGGTAGATCAGGTCGGTGGTGGCGGCCAGCTCGTCCACGGTCCACCAGCGGTGACCCAGGATCAGCGACCGCTCCAGGTCCTCCTGCCGGCTGGTGTCGATGGCGGTGTCGGCGACGCGGAGCCAGAAGAAGGAGTCACGGGCGTCGAACACCCGCCCGTCCGCCGACCACTGGCCCTCGCTGTAGGCCACCACCGGGCCCAGCTCGCCCAGGCTGGCGGTCATGCCGGTCTCCTCGCGCAGCTCGCGAGCGGCCGCCTCGGCCACCGACTCGCCCGGGTGCACGCCGCCGCCGGGCGTGAGCCAGGCCCGGCCCTCCGTGGCCCGGAACTTGAACAGCAGCAGTGCGTCATCGGGCCCGACCACCAGCACGCGCGCCGCCGGCCGGGCCCTGGGCTTAACGTCCATACCGGGCAGGCTAACTCGCCCATTGCCCGGCCATTTAATAAGAACGGCCGAAGACCAGCCGCTTGCCGTAGGCCGACGGCCGCCCGCAGCGCACGCACGGCCCGGACTCCGGCTCGCCGTCGAGCGGGATGCAGCGCGCCGTGGCCGTGGTCTCGGCCTTGATCTCGTCCTCGCAGGCCTGGTCGCCGCAGTGCAGCGCCAGCGCCCAGCCCACCGCCACCGCGGCCGTGAAGTCGGCCCAGGTGTCGGCCCGGACCGTCCGCTCGTCCCGGAAGTCGGTCGCCCGGCGCAGCAGCATCTCCTGAACGGCGGCCAGCTCGAACGACAGCCGGGCCACCGCCGAGTCCAGCGACACCGGCTCCTTCGCGGTCCGCTCGCTCCGCGACGGCCTGGCGGTCGTAGTTCAGCCGCCGGGCCATCAGCACCGTCCCCGCCTCCAGGTCGCGCGGGCCCAGCTCCAGCCGGATCGGGACCCCGCGCAGCTCCCAGTCGTTGAACTTGAACCCCGGCGACAGGTGAGTCCGGTCGTCCACGTGCACCCGGAGGTCCTTGCGGCGCAGCCGGCCCGCCAGGTCCCGGGCCGCCGCCAGCACCGCCTCCTCTTGAGCGCCGCGGCCGATGGGCACGATGACGATCTGATAGGGGGCCAGGTTCGGCGGCATGATCAGGCCCGTGTCGTCGCCGTGGGTCATGATCACGCCACCGATCATCCGGCTGCTCATGCCCCACGACGTGGTGTGGCAGAGCGTCACCTCGTCGTTCTGGGCCGTGTACTGGATGTCGAAGGCCCGGGCGAAGTTAGTGCCCATGAAGTGCGAGGTGCCCGCCTGAAGCGCCCGCCCGTCGCGCATCATCGCCTCGATCGTGAACGTCCGCTCCGCGCCCGCGAACCGCTCGCCCGGCGTCTTCTCCCCGGCGATCACCGGCATCGCCGCCGTGTCTACGGCCAGCGCCCGGTAGAACTCCAGGGCCAGCATCGTCTCGTTCATCGCTTCTTCGGCGTTCGCGTGCGCGGTGTGGCCCTCCTGCCACAGGAACTCGGTGGTACGCAGCAGCATCCGCGGGCGCAGCTCCCAGCGCACCACGTTGGCCCACTGGTTAAGGAGCATCGGCAGGTCCCGGTGGGAGCCGATCCAGCGGGACATGAGCTCGCCCACGATCGTCTCCGAGCTGGGCCGGATGATCAGCGGCTCGTCCAGGTCCTTGCCGCCCGCGTGGGTGACCACGGCCAGCTCCGGCGCGAAGCCCTCGACGTGCTCCGCCTCCCGTTTCATGTAGCTCTCGGGGATGAGCAGCGGGAAGTAGGCGTTGACGTGGCCGGTCTCCTTGATCCGGCGGTCCAGGTCGGACTGGAGCAGCTCCCACAGCCGGTAGCCATACGGTCGGATGACCATCGTGCCGCGCACCGGGCCCCGGTCGACGAGCTCGGCCTTGAAGACCAGCTCGTTGTACCAGGCCGAGAAATCCTCGCTCTGGGGGGTTACCCCGTGCTGTGCGCCGGGGTTTGCTGCCCTGCGGTCTGATGTACCGCGCTCGTCGCGTGCCATGGCGGTCAGGCTAGCGGCGCGTCGGCGGGTCGCCGAGTGGTTTTACGCTCCCGCGCGAGCCGCGGAATCAGGCGTTGAACAGCCAGAAAGGCCGATGAGGTGGCAGGGGTCCTCGGCGGTAACGCATGATTGAGTAACTTTGCTCGGGCGCCAGCGCCGTGTCAGCCACAGGAGCTACTCATTACATGAGCACTGGATCGCCTCGGGATCAGGAGGAGCTCGCCTGGCGCGAGACTCGTGATTCCGGCGGCGCCGGGGGCCAGAGCGACGACGAGGACCTAGACTGGATCCGGTATCTGACCGGCGGCGGGTCCGGCTCGGGCAGCGATTTTTCTTCGGATGAGGCACCGCGACGGTCGGTGCGGGCCCGGTTCGCGCGCAAGTCTTCCGGTGAGTCGGAGTCCGGCGGGCCGTCGGAGGATGATGCCGGCGGTCCGGCCACGGAGCCACCGGGACGCGGACGCGCGCGGGGGCGGCCGGCCGGTCCCGGGCCGGAGGCCGCGGCCCCGCACCGGGAGGACCGCGGGCGGGGTCATCAGCGCCGGGGCGAGCGACACCGGGATGAGCGGCACCCGGCGGGTGCCGGGCGGGCCGAGCCGGTTCCCGGCGCGGGACACGACGGCGGCTGGCCGGATCCGCGCGGCGGCGGGGCGCAGCGCAGTGGCTGGGGCGCCGACCCGCGTGACGTTGTGCCACGTCAGGATGATCCGCGTCAGGCCGGCGGATGGGGTCGCGCTGAGCCGCGCCCGGCCGACCCGTCTCAGGACGATGGCTGGGGTCGTACCGGGCCGCATCGCTCGGGGCAGCGTCGGCCTGCGGCGCAGGATGCGGGCGGGCGAGGTGGTTCGCGAGCGGACGGCGAGTTCGCGCCGGGCGGGCTGCCTGGGTTCAGGCCGGACCTGAGTTCGGGGCCGGCCGCGGACGACCCGCGCGATCTTGCTGATCCCCGCGACGTGGCCCGCGGTCGGCGCGGCGCCGACCCTGTTGACCAGGGGTACGGCGCTGGGCCGGATGGTCGCGGACTGGATAGTCGTAGGCAGGCGGTTGAGCCTGGGCGGGCTCGCGGTGCCGACGGGCCGGGCCGGACCCGGCCTTCGCGGCGCGGTCGGCCGGATCCCGACGAGCAGGCTTACGGCGGCGCGCCCGGCGGTCGCGGGTCGGACCCTGAGCCCCGGCGCGGGCCTGGTGCGGATGAGGCAGGCGGGACCGGGCGGTTCCGGCGTGGTCGGCCTGATCCTGACGAGCTGGCTTACGGGCCGGCAGGCCTGGGGTCAGATGAGCCCGGGCGCGGTCCTGGTGCGGATGAGCCGCAAAGGACCGGGCGGTTCCGGCGTGGTCGGCCTGATCCTGATGAGCTGGCTTACGGGCCGGCCGATCTGGGGCGCGATGAGCCTGGGCGCGCTCCTGGTGCCGATGACCCGGATAGGACTGGGCGGTTCCGGCGTGGTCGGGCCGATGCCGACGAGCTGGCTTACGGGCCGGCGGGGCTGGGGCCTGATGAGCCGCGGCGCGGGCCTGGTGCCGATGGGGCGGGTGGGACTGGGCAGTTCCGGCGTGGTCGGGCCGAGGCTGACTATCAGGCGTATGGGCCGAGGCCGGATGGCCGGGGACAGGCCGGGCCCGGGCGCGGTCGTGCTGCCGACGAGACGGGCGGGACTGGGCAGTTCGGCCGCGGTCGGTCGCAGGCCGATGAGCTGGCGTACGGCCCCGAGCCCGGCGGCCGTGGGCTGCCCGAGCCGGGGTGGGCTCGCGGCAGCGGTGCGGCTGAGGAGACCGGGGATTTCCGGCGTGGGCGTCGCCAGGCGGCTGATCAGGCGTTTGGCGGCGGGCCTGGCGGCCCCGAGCAAGGCGAGTCACCGCGCGGACGGCGCGGCAGGTCGGCCGGGCCCGACGAGCAGGCCGGCCGGGACTCGGAACCCGGCACCGAGGTCTGGTTCAGCCCGGACGGCGGCGTCGATGAGTCCGCCTCCGGTCGGCGAGAGGACCGACCCCAGGCCGGGCCGCTGGCGGCGCCCGCCAAGGGCTCACGGCTCGGCGGCCGCGCCAAGCGGCGGGGCCAGGCCGACGACGTCGGCAATGGGCCTGACCGGCCGGTGGCCGGGCCCGGCCGCCGAGGGCGGCCAGTCGCCGGCCGACAAGCCTGCCAAGCCTTCGCGCCGGGACAAGAAGCTGGCCAAGCAGAAGGCGCGCGACCAGGGCGACATCCAGCAGCCGGCCGCGGACGACCGGCGGGCCTGGGACCAGGCCGCCGCCAGCCGGATGCCCGATGCCGGCCGCGAGCCCGGGCCGCGCCGGAATGCCGGGCCGCCCGATGGGTTCGGCTCGTCTGCGAGACCCGGTTCACCCGTGGGCCCCAGTTCGCCGCTAGGCCCCGGCTCGCCGGTGCGAACGCCAGCGGCGGGCAGTCCGGTCGCGGGTGGTGGCCTGGGCCCCGCACCCATTCCGGCCGGCGCCGGTTCCGTGGCCGCCGGCAGCCAGCGATCAGCGTCCACCGGCTGGGCTCGGGTCAGTGGCGGCGATGACCGAGGCGATGCACCCTGTTGAGGGAAATCCGCCCTGGGCCCTGGCTACTGGTGCGGCGCCGCCTGCGCACGTGCAGGAGCGCCCGGCCCCGCCCGCCCCGGACACCCGAGCCGGCCGTGCCGCCGCCGCCGCAGTTGCGAAGTCTGCCGCCAAGTCGGCCGCCGGGACTCGCCAGGAGAAGTCCGCCCGCCGGGCCGGGCGCCGTAAGCTTCGGAGCCGCCTGTACATCGTGGCCGGAGTGGTGGCGGTAGGCGCCGCCGCGGCGGGCGTGACCTACGAGGTGCTGCCCAGCGGGTCCGGGCCCGCGCACACGATCGCGACGCCCGACCGCATCGGCGGCTACGCGCAGGCCACCGCCCTGGGCACCAGCCTCAAGATCGGCCAGCTGCGCAACACCATCGTCAGCCAGAGCCGGGGCGAGGCCACCCACGTGGTCGACAACGTGTACCAGGACGGCACCCAGATCATCCTGTTCATCGGCGGCAACCTGACCGGCAGCTCGTCCAGCTCGTTCATCAGCAGCTTCATCGGCAGTTCGCCGGACGCCGTCACCACCACAGCCGGGTCGCTGGGCGGCTCCGCCGCCTGCCTGCCCGGCGTGTCCGGCCACCCGGCCGAGTGCGCCTGGGCCGATAACGACACGTTCGGAGTCGTGCTCTCCCCGACGCTGAGCGCTACTGAGCTGGCCGGCCAACTACGGGCCATGCGGCCCGAGATCGAGCACCGGTCCAGGTAGCCCCAGCTGGGGGATCCCGGCCGGGGCGGGCCCGTTCTGGGTGCTACTTGCTGCTGTCCGGCTTGGCGCTGTCGGCCTTCGCGCTGTCGGCCTTGGCGGTGTCCGGACCGCTCTGGGTCCGCGGCTTGCGCAGCGAGAGCCGGGCGATCGCGATCATGATGGCTCCGGCCAGCACGGCCAGCCCGGCCAGTTGCCCGCCGATCAGTCGCGGGTCGAGCGGCACGATGGCCGCGGCCGTCGCCACCCTAGACCGCTGCTTGTGCGCCGACGGGAACGTGACCCCGCTGCCGCTGCTTGATCCCGGGCTCGGCGAGATGGTCGGGAACAGCCCGTTGGCGCCCCCGCCCGCCGAGCCGGTCCCCGGCGGAAGCGTCACCGGCGGCAGGGTGACCGTCGAACTCGGCGGGGTCGTGCCCGGGTTCGGCGACGTGCTGGTCCACACCACCTCGATCGTGCCCGAGGCGTTGTAAGAAAGCGTGTTCCGTCCCGAGGCCGCCGCCGTCAGCTCGACCTGCTCGCCGCTGGCCGCCGAACGGTGCACGTAGGACGTCGCCTGAAGCTCATCCGCCTGCCCCGGCGCGACCGCGCCCAGCGAGCAAGTCGAACCGCCCGAGTTCGGGCAGACCGTGAAGTGCGGCGCGTCCACGTGCCGGGCGAATCCGATGCGCACGCTGATCGTTACCGCGTGGCTGGTCCCGTGCGTGCTCCAGACCCAGATCGCGTAGCTGGCGTGATGCCGGGGACGGACCTCCGACGAGCTGCTCAGCGCCTGGACGGAGACGCAGAGCTGCGGCTCTTGCTTCTTCGGCGTCTTGGTCGGAGACGGCGTCGGAGTCGGAGTCTTGGTCGGCTTGGGCGTCTTGGTCGGCTTGGGGGTCTTGGTCGGCGACGGCGACGTCTTGGTCGGCGACGGGCTCGGGGTCGTCTTGGTCGGCGACGGGGTCGGGCTGGTCGTCTTCGTGGACGTGGGCGACGTGCTCGGGCTGGTGGTCTTGCTGGTACTTGTGCTGGTGCTTGGCTTCGGCGTCACGCTCTTCGATGTGCTGCTGCTGTTGGTCGGCGTGACGGTCGACGACGTGCTGTTGCTCCGCGTCGGGTCCGCGCTGGTCGGCTTGGTGCTGGTCGGCCTGGTGCTCGCCGGGGTGGTGCTGGTCGACTTGCTGGCCGACGGGTCAACGCTGGCCGAAGCGGACCGGCGCGGCGTCGTCGTGCCGGTCGGGGAGCTGGTCGTCGGCGTGACACTGGCCGAGGCCGACCCGCTCGTTGTCGAGCCACCCGATGAGGAAGCGCTCGAACTAGGGGTTGTGCTGCCGCTCGTGCTCGTCGAGGCGTGGCGGGCCTTGTGGTGCCGCGCGGCCGGCTTGCTGCGGTGCTGGCTCGCGGACCGGACGGCCGAGTCCTCGAGGATCGCCGCGCTCGGTCGGCTGGCGCAGGCCCCCTTCACGATCGGCGGCCCGCCGTCGTTCACCCGGAGCGCCGTGGCCCCGAAGGCATCTGCACTGGACGCCAGGAGTACGAACCCGGCGAAGGCGCCTAGCGCCATCGGGCGGACGAGTCGTACGCTCGCTTTCCTCACTAGCAGGACCCCAACGTTGTAGTCGTCCGCGTCCGGACGTCACCGACCGCCATAGTCCACACAGTATGCACGTCCAGGCTCAAGATTCCCTAGAGGGGGAATTCGACACCTACCTTTTCGCCGCGCTTTACCCGGATCCTCGCGGCGCCTCGGCGGACCTGCCCAGACGCCCGTGCCCGCAGCTAAACTCGCCCGCCCGCTCGCCCAGCGCGAGGCTCACGGCCAGTAAAGGAAATGGTCATCGTGCCGCAAACTGACATCCTGACCAGGCCCTCGCGCCGCCCCGATCAGGTGCTCCTATATGGCCTGCGCGGCGACCAGGTCGCTGACCTGCGGCTGCCTCGTGCTGGCGCGGGCGGGACTCGCGGCGGCTCCGGCGGCGGGTCGGGTGGCGCGAGGGCTTCCGCTAGTGATCTTCCTGCACGGCGGCTTCTGGCGCGGGGCCATCGACCGCAGCCACACCGGGTCGCTGGGCGACGCCCTGGCCGCGTCCGGCTTCGTCGTCTGCGTCCCCGAGTACCGCCGGACCGGCCAGCCTGGCGGCGGCTGGCCCGGCACCTTTGACGACATCGCCCTCGCCGTCGATGCCCTGCCCCGGATCGTCGCCCAGACCGTTGGCCCGCTGGTTGATGCCAGCCGGGTCGTGGTCGCTGGTCACTCCGCTGGCGGGCACCTGGCCCTGTGGTCGGCCGGGCGAGTCAGGCTGCCGGCTGGGAATCCCTGGCACGCTGAGCGGCCGCCCGCCGCGGGCGTTGTCAGCCTGGCCGGGGTCTGCGACCTGGCGGCGTGTTACCGGCTCGGGCTGGATGGAGATGCGGCCGGGGACCTGATGGGCGGGGGGCCGGATTCCTACCCGGAGCGCTACGCGGCGGCGGACCCGATGGGGCTGGTGCCGACGGGGAGCGTGTTGCGGCTGGTACACGGGACTGAGGATGAGCGGGTGCCCGTGGAGCAGAGCCCGGCGTACACGGCCCGTGCTGTGGCCGCCGGGGACGATGCACGGTGCGATGTGCTGGATGGGCATGGCCACTTCGAGGTCATAGACCCGCTCACGTCCGCGTGGCCGCGGGTTTTGGGCGCGTTTCAGGCGGCGGCCGGGCGCTGATGGCTCGGCGGCTGAGCTTGATCTTGGGGGTGCTTGGGGGGCCAGGGCGCGGGGGGCGTGACGGGTTGATCTCGTGTATGCTCGGCTGGCGCGGTGACGCGGTGCCGGTGGGTTCTTCTTGCTGGCCCGGTGGCTGCGCCGGTCGGGCAGCGCGAGTGTCTGGCCAGGCCCCCTTAGCTCAGTCGGCAGAGCGTCTCCATGGTAAGGAGAAGGTCTACGGTTCGATTCCGTAAGGGGGCTCCGCAGGTCAGAGCCTTGTAGACCATGATCCAGCCCTAACGTTGGCCCTACAACTTCTAGGGCTAGACCCACGTGCGACAGACCCCCCGGAGGGCCAATCTCCGAGGGGTCTGTCTCGTTCTGGGCTCGGTCAGGCGACTTGGTTTTCCGCTTCGTTTCCGGACTCGGGATCTTCGTAGGCGTCCAGTCGGCTGACCCCCTCGTTCCTGGTTGTGACCAAGTCGGCCCGGTCCTGGGCGAGGACGGGGTCCAGAACGCCTGGTGAGCTGATCTTGTAACTATCCTGGGCCTATGCCTCGCGCAAGTTCGGTTAGCGGCAGGGCCGACGCGCCCGGCAGGCTGTGCGTGCGCGGCTGGGTGTGGCGGCTGTCGATGCTGTGGGTGGTGATAGGCGCTAGTGGGGCTGGTTACGCATTTGTCTGCACCATGCAGGGCTGCACCACCAGCCAGTGCACCAACGACGAATTCTGGTTTCCGCTGTACAACGGGGAGCCTGGGGTGGTCGCCGCGGTAGCCAGGCTGGCAGCGGGGGTTTGGCTGCTGCTGGCGGTGCCATTGCTGCTCGCGGGGTTCGTCCGGCTCCGTGGCTGGGCGCCGCGCAATTGGCTCCGCGCTGCCGCGTGGGCCGGTGCGTGGGTCACGGGCTTCGCGCTCATCGGCCTGGCGGTGTTCTCGGGGTGGGCCTGGGCGAATGGTTCCGGCGCTCCCAGCGTGGCCTGGGGAGAGCTGCCGATTTTTGCCTTGTGGCTGACGCTTGGAGCCCTGATGACGCAGATACTGGCCGCGCCAGCCCAGGGCCAGGCCCATACGTGACAGACCCCCGGAGGGCTAATCTCCGAGGGGTCTGTCTCGTTCTGGTTCGGTCAGGCGACCTGGTCTTCCGGCTGATTTCTGCTGCGATGGTCCGCTGGCCCGGATCAGCCGGTATTCCCAACAGATCGGAGCTGATCGTGGCGGACGGGGTGGCGGTCCGGTGCGGTGGCTGCGCGAGATCGAGGGGACGGCCGGGCATGTGGCGCTGATCGGGGCCTGCCTGCAACGGCTTGAGCTGTTGCGTTTCAGTCGGCAGGTGGACGTGCTCGGATCGGTGCTGGAGCAGGTCACGGCCAGGACGGGCCGGGCTGTGGTGGCGCGATGACGGGCGGATCAGGTCATCTGGCGCGAGGCACGGCGGGGCGGCGTGCGCGAGTCACGGCGGGGCAGGATGGGCGGGCGGCAGGCCTGGCCCTGGTGGCGGGAGAGCAGTGGTGCGGAAGATCGCCGTCGTCGGGTACGAAGACAGCCGACTGACCTGCCCGCGCTGGCGCGGCTGCTCGGCGAGGCCCATGGCGCCGCCTGGCACGGCGCGCTGCGGGGCGCGGACCTCGCGGTCGTATCCTTCCCCGGTCGGCGGGGTCGGGGACTACCTGACATGCGGCGGGCGGCTCTGCCGCGGCTGGAGCTGGGCTTTCTCGATGGAGCCGACGCTCTGCAAGCCGCGCTGGGCCTGCTTGCCGAGACCGCGACCGGGCCGGCGGCGTTCTTTAAGGACAGAAATCCCGCCATTTCCTGATCACCGGCGACAGAACCATCTACGTGATCGACACCGATGACCTGACCCTCCGCCGACAGGCTGGCCGCGGTCCTGCGGTCAGCTCGCCGCGCACGGCATCGAGCATGAGCCCGTGGAAACCTACGGCAGCGGCGTGCGCCACGTGGAAGTCCTCGACCCGGACGGCAACAGCCTGTCGCTCGCGCAGGCGCCCGCCCGGTAATCCGAGCCGACGGCAGCAACCAGAGCACACGACAGCACCAGCATCGCCACGCAGATCTGCCATTCTCGCGCGTCCGAACCGATGAGCTCCATTAACGCTGCGGCTGCCCAGAACGGCGGCTCGGCGGGCGTTCTTCTTTCCGTGCTGACGTCGGCTCACTGAAGGTTGAGGTCAGGGCGAGGGCGATCATGTTCCGCACGAAGGAGTCAGGCGCGAAAGCGAGGAAATGGCTCGCCATCTCGCAGCCGCCAGGCCGGGGCAGGTAAGCCCGGCCGGGGTGGTCCAGGCCGAGTAGCAGACCTGGCGCGCTGCCCGCGTGCGGGCCAGGCACTGTGCTCCTGCCCGCGCCAGCGCTGTGCCGGAACTGACTGACGGGGAGAATTACGGGTGTCCGGCAGTGGTGATGTTGCGTCCGCCGCAGGCTGACGTCTGTACTGGCGAGTCAAGTGATCATCGTCGAATGGGAAATTACCCTAAGTGCGGGCATGGCTGCTGTGCGACGGTCCAGGGACCATTGCTGTCCTGGCGGTACCGGTCATAGAACCCGCGCGCGTGTTTGTACTGGCCTGTTGTGTACCAGACCACATCTGGGTGACGAGCCTCAAGCGCCCTGAGGGCGCGACGGCCTAGTCCGCAGAAGTGCCAGCAGGATCGCCCCTCGGGTCCGGGCACCGATGGCGCGGTCGATAGCCCGTCCGACGGCTGGCGGCAGCGGGACCAGGACGACCTTGCCGCCCTTGCCGCACACGCGCAGGACCCGGTGACCGTGTTCCTCGCCCAGATCACTGACGTTCGCGCTGGTGGCCTCGAAGATCCGCAGGCCCAGCAACCCGAGTATGGCCACCGGCGCGAAGTCGAACCTCCTGAGGAATATTCGGGGTATTAAGACGCTGCCGCCGATAGGGCAACGCCCTCCGGCTCGCGCAGCGGGAAGTGGCAGGCTGCGAGGTGCCCGTGTTCGCTGAAGGGACGCAACGGAGGTTCTAGCTCGGCGCAGAGCTCTTGGGCCCGCGGGCAGCGGGTGCGGAATCGGCAGCCGGACGGGGGGTTGATGGCCGACGGCAGTTCGCCGGCCATGCCCTTGTCCTCCCGGCCGCGCGCGGCGACTGGGTCAGCCACCGGAACGGCGTCGATGAGGCCCTTGGTGTAAGGGTGCACGGGGCGGTAGTACACGTCGTCGGCTGGGCCAAGCTCGACCAGCTTGCCCAGGTACATAACGCCGATGGTGTCGGATACATACCGCACCACCGACAGGTCGTGGGAAATGAACAGGTAGGTGAGGCCGAGGTCGCGCTGGAGGTCCAGCATCAGGTTGAGGATCTGCGCCTGAATAGATACGTCCAGTGCGGATACCGGCTCGTCGGCGATGACAAGCTTAGGCCGCACGATGAGCGCGCGAGCCAGACCGAGTCGCTGCCGCTGGCCGCCGGAGAACTCGTGCGGGTAGCGGTCAACCGCCGCCCTGGGTAGTCCGACCTCGTCCAGCATGGCGGCGATCTGGTCGCCCTGGTCTTGCCGACTCCCGATGCGCTGAATAGTCAGCGGCTCACGCAGGATCGAGCCAACCCGCATCCGGGGGTCCATGGAACCGTATGAGTCCTGAAAGATGAGCTGCACCTTGCGGCTGCGGTGGCGCCGGTCACGCTTACTGAGCTGCAGGAAGTCCTCTCCATCCACGACTAGCGAGCCGCCGTTAGCAGTTTCAAGTCCCGCAATCAGCCGTCCGACCGTCGTCTTGCCGCACCCTGACTCTCCGACGAGCCCGAACGTCTGACCAAACCGGATCGAGAAACTTACGTCGGCGACCGCGCTGACCTCTCCGATCTTGCGCTGTAGCACCCCGTTCGCCGTTACGGGGAAGTTCTTCACCAGGTGGTCCGCCGCCAGCACGAACCCGTCCTCGGGCGGCCGTTGAGCAGGGACTGCCAACGCGGGAGCGACGCTGGCCACCGTCGCATCTGACTCGTCCCGCGCCTGGGCTTCCCGGCCGACCGGGAAGAAACACCGGTAGAGATGATCGAAGCTGCTGCCATCCAGCGGTGGCTCGCTTTCGCGGCAGGCGTCCTGGGCATAACGGCACCGCGGCGCGAATCGGCATGCGGGCGGCGGTTCAGTGAGGTCAGGTGGCATGCCAGGGATGCTGTAGAGCCGCTGCGAGCCGTCGACAGCATTCTCGGGTAGCGCACCGAACAGGGCCTCGGTATAAGGGTGCCGCGGGTTGGCGAACAGCCGCTGGGTGGTAGTTGTCTCGACCACCTTCCCCGCGTACATGACGGTGGCTCGATCGGCCCGCCCGGCAATTACGCCCAGGTCGTGGGTCACCAGGATGACCGCCATCCCCAGCCGTCGGCGGAGGTCATCGATGAGCTCCAGAATCTGCTTCTGGATCGTCACGTCCAGTGCGGTCGTGGGCTCGTCAGCTATAAGCAGCCTCGGTTCGCAGGCCAGCGCCATCGCGATCATCACACGCTGGCGCATGCCGCCCGACAGCTGGTGCGGGTAATTGCCGACTCGCTCCGCCGGGTGCGGCATCCCAACGAGGCCAAGCACCTCGACCGCGCGGGCCAGCGCCGTCTTCTTGTCGGCCCCGCGGTGCAGGATCACCGTCTCGGCGATCTGGTCGCCAATCGTCATTGTCGGGTTCAGCGAGGTCATCGGATCCTGGAAGATCATGCCGATCTCGTTGCCCCGGATCTGGCGCATCCCTCGGTCGTCCATGGCGGCGATGTCCTCGCCCCCAAGCGTGATGCTGCCGCCCACAATGCGGCCGCCCGGGGGGAGCAGCTGCATAATCGACAGCGCCGTCATCGTCTTCCCCGAGCCTGACTCGCCGACGATCCCCAGGCATTCGCCTGCCTCGACGGTCAGGCTGACACCGTCGAGCGCGTGAACGGTCGCGGCGCGGAGCCTGATGTCGGTACGCAGGTCTTCGATCTCAAGGAGCGGTGCCATGTGTCTCCGTTTCCGCCTTAGCGCCGTCGCAGCCGGACTTCGACCGCGTCACGCATGCCCCCGGCCGCGACCGCGAGCGGCCGGGGCGGACAGGCGATAACCGGCAGCCACCACGGGTGCCGTGTGATGGATCGGCCAAGCGCCACGAACTGACTCCTTAGTCGCTGAGGAACCTGCACGGCAAGATCATTCTTGCGGCACCTCCGGGCGAGGCCTCAGGCCGGTAATCACAGGGCGCTTGCAGCTGTGCTCTCCGCGTGGCGGCCGCCATAGACGACCACGGTTCCCGTGGCCAGCGCAAGCACGCGGGCCGAGCGGTGTGAGGACTGCCCGGCATCAGCATCGACGACCTCACTTCGACGACTATCTTGTACTCTGTATGGCCGCGGTGTTCTCATTAGACGAACAAGCAGTTCACCTGCTGCAAAGAGTAGGCCTGGCCGATCTTCAGGGTCAAGTGAGGAGCATGGGCACCTTGCACCAAAATGTCCGCGCGGCCGAGCCGCTGATGCAAGCAAGGGCCTGGCCGGCATGCCAGCCGTGAGGCATCGCCAGGCCGGCCTCCGACCGAAGTCGCGTGTGCATTCGTCGGGCACGCCACCGGGATGGCCTGACTCTGATCCGCCTGTCGATGCCGGACATGGCCAAGCCAAGGAGGTCGATTAGCATCCGTGACGGTGCGCCCTCCGCGGTCGGGCCTCCTGCCGGAAAATCGGGCGAGGCGCTTGGCCAGGTGAGCGAGCGGTATGTGGTTCGGGCAATTGATCGAGCACTGACTGTTCTCGTCCTGCTAGCCAGCACGCCTGCGGGGATGGATGCGTCCGCTCTTGCGCGAGGCGCGCAGCTCCACGTGTCTACAGTCTTCCGGATACTGCAGACGCTAAAGCTGAGAAATTTTGTTGTCGAGGCACCGGGTGGCCTCTACAGAGTCGGCCCGAAGGCGTTTGAGGTGGGTAGCTCATTTCTGCGGAGTACCTCACTGCAGTCGGAAGGCCAGACGATAGTCGAGCGGCTTTCAGCAGAGACCGGGGAGACCGCTAGCCTAGGCATTCTCGACTCAGACGAGGTTTTTTATCTAGCCATCGCGCATGGCCAGAGGGAACTCGGGATCCAGTCGAACGTTGGAACACGCCACCCTGTGTATTGCACCGCTCTTGGCAAGGTTCTCATGGCAGACCTTGACTGGCCGGAAGCTAAGGCGCTTCTCTCCCGGATCGAGCGAACACGGATGACTATCAATACGATCGTTAATATCGGTAGGTTGCGAGAAGAGCTCGTCAAAGTGGAAAGTCAGGGCTATGCGCTGGATGCCGAGGAGCGAACGATCGGCGTACGCGCAGTAGGCGCACCCGTGCGTGATCACTCCGGGCGAGTCGTCGCGGCAATCAGCGCTGCGGGGCCCGCATTTAGGATCGCTGGCGCTAGCCATGAGCATCTTATCGGGCAGGTGCAGAAGCTGGCGGCCGAATTTTCCCAGCGTCTCGGATACGCAGCCGGCAGTGCTGGATGAATGTGTATCGCAGCCAGTCGAAGCAAACGCACGACTCTACACCCACGTGAGCAGAAGGGAATCCGACTGAAATGGACCTGCACCTTGCTGGCCTCAGAGCGCTCGTTACTGGTGGGACCAGGGGAATCGGCCGGGCGATCGTAGAGACCCTGCTCGCCGAAGGGGCTCACGTGGCCTTCTGTGCCAGGGATCCCGACTCAGTGGCCACCACAGAGGCGGAGCTTCGCGCGACAGGCGCCACAGTGGTGGGAGCGGTGGCCGACGTCAGCGATGGAGCGGCGCTGGCGACGTGGGTGACCGAGTCGGCAGCCGTGCTCGGAGGTATCGACATCCTGGTCGCTAACGTCAGTGCGATGGCGACGGCCGACACCGAGGAGAACTGGGCTAAGTGCTTCGGAATTGACTTGATGGGCACAGTCCGCATGGTCGACGCGGCACTTCCGTCACTCGAGCAGAGCAACGCAGCGTCAATTGTGACGATCTCCAGCGTGTCCGGCCGGGAAGTCGACTTCTTCGAAGGGCCGTACGGTTCGATTAAGGCCGCGCTTATTCACTACACCCAGGGGCTCGCCCGCCGCCTTGCGCCCAAAGGTATCCGGGCCAACACCGTCTCTCCGGGGAACACGCTCTTCGAGGGCGGCAGCTGGGGCAACGCACAGCGGAATCGGCCGGAGTTCTTCAACACGGTGCTTTCCTTGATCCCGGCCGGCCGAATGGGCACCCCTGCCGAGATGGCTGCCGCGGTCGTGTTCCTGGCCAGTCCGGTGTCGGGCTTCACGAGCGGTACCAACTTGGTGGTCGACGGGGCGCTGACCAAGGGCGTGCAATTGTGACGAGCAGCAGCATAGTCGCCGAAGATGAGCGCATGGGCCAGCAGGAGATTCTGGAACAACGGAGCGCCGCCGTCATCGCCGGGATCGAGACCATCGATCCGGATCACGTGTTGCACTTGGCGAGCAGCACACTCAAGATTGTTCTCTCGCATTTCATTGATGGTCCGGGAGCCCGACCGGGACGACGCGTTTTCGCGATGCCGCGAGAAGAGGAAGGCGTGGCGATCGCCGCCGGGCTTGAGCTGGCTGGAGCTCGTCCGGTGCTGATCTTCCAGGACAACGGCATAGGAAATCTGCTGACAGCGCTGCTGACGCTTTGTCAGCCGTACCACCTGCCATTGCTCGCCATCGTGAGCCGACGAGGAGGCCTGGGTGAGTACAACTCGTTGATCCACACCATCAGCGAGCGGACAGAGGCACTACTCGATGCAGCCAGTGTCCGCTGGTTTCAGCTCGACGCCCGCACTCCGGTCGATCGCTGGGCCGCGGAGATCGAGCGAGCATGGGCTTTCGCGCGGACGACCCACCGACCGGTCTTTGTACTCGTGAACCTGATGGGCTCATGACCCCCTGTGTCAACCTCAGCTTCATCTGCTCAAGCCGTCGGCGAGCGCAGTGGCGGCGCCGTGCCTGGCGGGGTCGTAGGGGTTGCCGTCGATCCAGCAGCGGTAGATGACGCGGATCCAGGCGCGGGCCAGGACGCGGACGGCGTGCGGGTGGTCCTTGCCGCTGGCGCGGGCGTCTGGTAGATGTCCGCGGCCCAGGGGCTGGCGTGGCGGCTGTTGTCGGCGAAGGTGGTGACGGCGCCGCGGAGGCGCTTGTTGCAGGCCCAGCGGAACGTCACGGCGCGGCGCTTGCCGGATGCCCTGGTGACCGGGCGTGCACCCGGCCAGGGCGGCGACGGCGTCGGGGGCGGCGTAGGCTTGGCGGCAGTCGCCCCACTCGGCGAGTATCTGGGCGGCGCTGACCTGACCCGACCTTGGCAGCGACGTGAAGATCTCGCCGTCCGGGTGCTCCCCGAGGTGGGCGGCGACGGACCGGTCCAGGGTCTTCACCGCCGCGTTCAGCGCGGTGAGCACGGCCACGGCGGCGAGCACGGCGTCGCGCAGTGCCTCGGTGAGCGTCTCATCGGCAGGCCGGCCGGTGCCGTGGCGCAGGCGGGCGAGCAGCTCGGCGGCGGTGCGGCGGCCGGAGTAGCCGTGCTTGACCAGAAAGCGGTCATGCGCTTCTCGCCCAGCGCGGCAGCCTGGCGGGGGTCGGGTAGCGGGTGAGGAATTCCAGGCTGATCGGCGACTCGACGTCGGCGAAGATGGCCACCGCGCCGGGCCAGTGCGCCTCCAGCAGCGCCGACAGCTGGTCGGTGGCCGCGACCCGCATCTCGACCAGGTCACCGCGGGTGCGCACCACGGTCCGCAGCGCCTTCGTCTCGTCGGAGTAGGGCGCCGCGATCCGCAGCTTGTGCGCGCGCAGCCGCAGGTACTCGGCGATCACCGCGGCGTCCCCGGCGTCGGACTTCGCGCCCGACAGCACCTCGCCCTCGCGCCAGGTCTTGATCGCGTTCGGCTTGACCGGCACCACCGACGCCGCCGGGCTTGACCGCGCACGGGTCCTGAGCTTCATCGACGCAGCGGCGCCGGACACGCCGGTGGTGCTGAGCCTGGGCGGGATCGCGCGAGAGATGCTCGCGGTGGCTGGCCGCAAGGGAAATCACTTCGTGAGTCTCGACGCGATGGGTCAGACCATCTCGGTGGCGCTCGGACTCGCGCTCGGACTCGAAAATAGCGACACGACCGGGAAGGTCGTTGCGGTCGAAGGTGACGGATCACTGCTGATGGGGCTGTCGGTGCTCAGCACAGTCGGCCACCTCAAACCACATCGGCTTCTCGTGTACGTGCTGGACAACGGCGTGTACCAAGCGACCGGCGGTCAGCCGACGGCCGCAGCCGACATCGACCTAGTTACTGTGGCGACTGCCTGCAGCTGGCGAGGTGCCCGCGAAGTGCGGACCGCCGAGGAACTCGCAGCTGCGACAGACTGGGCCCTCGAGACGGAAGGACCGGTCCTCATCAGGGTGCGCATCGGGACGGCGCAGCTCCCGGTCCGTTATTTCGTGGAGGATCCTGCCATTCTGGCCGAAGATTTCAGGCGCTGGCTGCGATCATCCATGGTCACCGCCGATCTCCACCCCGTCGATTAGCGGTCGCTCGGAGGCTGGGGGTCGCATATAACCATCGCTCAGGCCGTGGCGGACCGCATCGCCTCTGACAGATGGAAGGCGTTAAAGCGCTGTCCAGTTGCGAAGCTCGCGTCTACGCCAGACAGGAACACAAATGCCGGCGCTAGACGCGAAGGGTCCTGCGCTCCCGCAGCCTGCCCGGAATCGACCAGCTGCCGACCGCCGCCGACCTGGTCACCACCGCCACCGGCATCCTGCCCCACGGCCCGCCCGACCTCGCCGGCCAGATCGGCCGGGCCGACCTGCTCCCCCGCCCTGCTTGCCGGGAGTGTAGGCCGTCTCCTTCACGAAGCCCATAACCGCCGAGCCCGAGGACAGGTAGAGGACGCATATCGGGTTACAGGCGATCCGGTACCACCCGCAACCGGCCGGGGAGCGACGGCGAACAGGCACGTGGACCGGGCTGCCTGAGTACAAGCATCGACCAGCCGGTCGGCGCGCATGTCCACGAGGAACACTAGGTGGTCTCGGCCCGGCGGAGAGCCTGGCTGGGCAGGAGCGCGTGCACGCCCCAGGTCTTGTTGGCCACCTGCGTGATCCGGAGGCTGACCGAGACGCTTGCCAGCGCGAGCGCCCGGGCTCTGTTCGTGCCGTAAATAGTGGTCATCCACGTCACCATGGCGTTGAGGGCGGCGGTCATGGCCTCGTTCAGCTCGGCGCTGAAGCCGAACGTTACCCGGCCGGCCGGAGTGACGGCGTGAATAGTGGACAGGGGCGGATCATCGACCAGGCTGAGGGTGATTGTCGAGGTCATGCCGCACTCGATCGCGGTTCCGCTCACCTCGCCGTCTCCTTGTGCGGCGTGGCCGTCGCCCAGGCACAGCGCCGCGCCCGGCACGGTGACCGGCAGGTACAGGGTCGATCCGGCGACGAGTTCGCGGCAGTCGAGGTTGCCGCCTCCGAGCGTCCGCGGGGGTGTGGTCGAGTGCTCGCCTGGCTCGGCCGGCGGCATTCCGATAACACCCAGGAACGGGGTCAGGGGAACGGTGAAGCCGTTAGCGCGGCCAGCGAGGCTGACCGGGTCCAGGTCCCACGAAAGGAACTCGACGGGACCGGCGGCGACGCCGAGCGCCTGGCTGAGGTCCTCGTCGGCCACGCCGGCCGTTGTCCATCCCCAGGTAGCGGGCCGCATCGACTCGATGTGCACGGCCAGCACCTGGCCCGGCTCGGCTCCGCGCACTTCGATCGGCCCGGCGAGGCAGTGGCCGCGGCTGGGCGTGAACATGCGCGGCGGGTCCACATCCCAGCTTTCCGGCCGCTCAAGGTAGCCGTGGGCGTCAAGGGTGCGGACCATCAGCGTGTCGCCCGGGTCCACGGTCACGACGGCCGGGGCAGAGGCCGAGTAGAACTGGGTCACGGCTTCTGGGACTGGCTCAAGATGATGAACTGTCACCGCGCCACCTGCATGTGGTCGCGCGCGGTCTGGACGAGGTCCACTGGGTTGCACTTCCTTCTGGTTCGGTGGGGTCGGGCGCTGACCGCTCACCACCTGCCGTGCCCATGAAGCAACGTTGCGGTCTTCGCGAAGCTCATGAGCCTCCGCGCGGCTCTTGAGGACGCTCGCGGCGCCGGGCAAAGCGCGGTCACAACCTTTCTGGCCGGGTGTGCCCGCCTTCTCTTGACCCTCCGGAACGGGTGGTCCTATGCTTTGCACCAGATGAACTCTCAGTTCACCTAATGAGAACACAAAGTCACCCAAAGTACAACGAAGTCGTCGATGTGAGGTAGTGGATGGTTCGGCGCGGCCTGTCAGGCCGCCTGGACGGCTGGCCTCAGGACAGTCCGGCCTCCGACCGTGCAATAGGGAGGGACTGCACAATCATGAGACGATGGGCGATCGCAATCGCGGCATCCGTAGCGCTTCTGGTGGCCGGATGCTCGACGGGGACATCAGGGTCCTCCTCGGGGACCGGCGGCACGGTCACCTTCGCGCTGCCGGCCGGTACCATCCCCACCTATATATCGCCGTTCGTGAGCGGACCCGTCTCGAACAATATCGATCTGTTCCAGTTCACGCCTTTCATGTGGCGGCCGCTCTACTGGTACGGCATCAACGGGACGCCGAACATCAACTACCAGCAGAGCATGGCGGGTGTCCCGACTTACTCAAACGGCGGGAAGACCGTCACCGTCACCCTGAACAAAAAGTTCAAGTGGTCAAACGGGAAGCCCGTGACCAATCGCGACGTCGAGCTCTGGCTCAACCTCCTGAAGGCGGAGAAGGGCGAGTACCTGGGATACAGCCCCGGCAGCATTCCTGACGACATCAGCAGCATGAGTTTCCCGGCATCCAGCCCTTACCAGTTCAGCATCACCTTCAATAAGGCCTACAGTCATCTCTGGGTGCTCTACGACGAGCTCAGCGAGATCGTGCCCGTCCCCCAGGACACGTGGGACAAGACCTCGGCATCGTCTCCCGTCGGCAATTACGACACCACCCCGGCCGGGGTCAAGGCGGTCTGGAAGTTCCTCAACGGTCAGTCAACCCAGGAGAGCACCTACACCACCAATCCTCTCTGGCAGGTCGTCGACGGACCGTGGAAGCTCAGCGGCTTCTCGACCGTGACCGGCGCCTCCACGTTCGTGCCCAATAAGTCCTACACCGGACCTAACAAGCCCAAGATCGCGAAGTTCGAGGAACTCCCCTTCACCAGTACCAGTGCCGAATTTGATGCGCTCCGGTCTGGCCAGGTTGACTACGGCTATCTGCCGCCAGAGGACGCCTCCCAGGCCAGCTACTTCACTAGTCGCGGGTACACGGTAAGCAAGTGGACTGACTTTGGCTTCAACGGCATCCTGCTGAACGACACAAGCCCGACGGCGGGGCCGTTCCTCAAGCAGCTATACATTCGCCAGGCCATGCAGACTCTGATCAACCAGCCGCAAATTTCTAAGGACATCTGGAACGGCTTCGCGTTTCCGTCGTACGGGCCAATTCCCCCGACGCCCAGCAGCTCCTACCTGTCCAGCACTCTGAAGCAGAACCCGTATCCTTACAGCCTGAGCCACGCGGAGTCCCTGCTGAAGTCACACGGATGGAACGTGGTGCCCAACGGTACCGACACCTGCGCCAAGCCCGGAACCGGGCCCACGCAGTGCGGGGCCGGGATAGCCGCGGGAGCCAAGCTTGACATGACGCAGGAGGTAGCCACGGGCTCCTCGCCGTTCTTGGCTGAAGTAGAGGACATGGTCTCCAGCTGGAGAAGCGCCGGCATCAGCGTGGCCATTCAGCAAAAGTCGCAGTCCGCCATCTTCGCCTCACTCGAGCCTTGCTCGGGTGGGAACGCGGGCTGCGGCTGGGATATGGCAAACATTGGGCAGCCTGGGTCCACAGCGACGTACTCGCCCCAGTACCTGCCTGCGCCCGGGCCATGGTTCGGCACGGATTCGGCTAATAACGTCGGAGGCTACAGCGACGCCAAGATGGATCAATTGATCTCCACGACATACACCAGTGGGTCAATCCAGGCCATTCAGAACTTGGCCGAGTATGCTGCCCAGCAGCTGCCGTGCCTTTGGCAGCCTGACTACGCCTACCAAATCTCGGTCATCAGCCCGAAGCTTCACGGGGCATTGCCTCAAGATCCGAACCTGAATCTGTACCCGCAGAATTGGTCGCTGTCGTCTTGAGCGCTGCTGGGAACCAAGCACGATGCTGGCGTGCGGACCACTGGGGTCCGCACGCCAGCGCGGAGATTGTTGCCGCCATCCCATTGGGTGGTTTGGCGGCTCGGCGGACAGACTTGCATCGCGGAAGATGAGGTCAATGCGAGCAGCGTCTGGGCGCGGAGAAAGCTGAGATGACGGCATACCTGATCCGACGGACCCTCCACGCAGTGATCGTTCTATTTGGGGTGTCCCTCATTGTGTTCGTGCTTCTCCACCTGCTTCCGGGTGGCCCGGCCCGAGCAAGCCTGGGCGTACGGGCGAACCCCGCATCAATCAAGCTGTTCAATGCCCAATATGGGCTGAATCAGCCACTGCCGGTCCAGTATGTGGTGTGGATTTCTCAGGTGCTCCGGGGGAACCTGGGCTTCTCCTACAAGCTGAACCAGAGCGTGGACTCGCTGCTTGTCGAAAACATCCCCCGGACCCTGGTGTTGACGGGGTCAGCCACGATCATAGCCATCGGCATTGCCGTTCCGATCGGCTTGCTCCAAGCCGTCAGGCGCAACTCGGTGGTTGACTACGTCCTGACGGGATTCGCCTTCATCTTCTATTCGATGCCCAGTTTCTTTCTTGGGCTGGTGCTGATCATTGTGTTCAGCGATGACATCCCGATCCTCCCCTCGACGGGGCCCGTGGCGACGGCTTCGCTGACCTCGCAGATTCCGAATCTGGTCCTGCCAGTGGCAACTCTCACGCTGATCACGGTGGCCCTATTCAGTCGATACATGCGCTCGGCAGCGCTCGACAATCTTGCCGAGGACTACGTGCGCACGGCGAAAGCGAAAGGGGCGCGAAGCTTTCGCATCCTCTTCCGGCATGTACTTCCCAACGCTCTGCTGCCGATCATCACGTTGGTGGGGCTGAGCTTGCCCGGCATCCTGGGTGGCGCTTTGATCGTCGAATCGCTCTTCAACTATCCGGGCATGGGCTTGCTCTTCTGGAATGCGGCCCAAACCGAGGACTTCCCAGTCATGTTGGGCACCAGCCTGGTGGTGGGCCTGGGAGTGGTCCTGGGATCCCTGCTGGCCGACATTCTCTACGGAGTTGCCGACCCTAGGGTTCGGTACCAGTGATCGGCAATGAGCCGCCAAGCGGGAAGGGAACAATGAGCGTCGCGCAAGCCGACGTCATTGGGGACTATAGCGGCGTCAGGGGTACCCCGCTGCGGACGACAGCATTGATTGTCTTTCGCCAAAATCGCCTCGCTCTCGCTGGGTTCATAATTGTACTTGGATTCGTGCTCTTCTGTTTTGTTGGGCCAGTCTTCTACCACACGAATCAAATTGCGACTGACGTTCCGCTAGCCAACCGGCCGCCGAGCGCCAAACATCTGCTTGGCACAGACTCGGTCGGATACGACGAGCTCGGGCGGCTGATGGTTGGCGGGCAGATCACGCTGATTGTTGCTCTCGTTGTGGCAGTACTGGCTACCAGCATCGGACTGATCTGGGGCTGTGTGGCTGGCGTGAGCCGGGGCAGCGTGGACAACTTGATGATGCGTATCGTGGACGCTGCCCTGGCCATTCCCGGGATCTTTCTGCTGATCTTCCTGAACTCGATCCTGAAGCCCTCGGTGATCGTGTTGATCTTCGTGATCACTGCGCTTGCATGGCTCGTTCCCTCGAGGCTGGTGCGGGCTGAGGTGCTCAGCCTAAGGGGGCGTCCCTTTGTTGAGGCAGCGAAAGTCGCAGGGGCGAGTGGAGTGCGGATTGTGCTCAGGCACATGGTTCCCAATGTTCTCGGCACCGTTGTCGTGAATGCGACGTTTCAGGTTGCGGATGCAGTTCTGACGGTGGCGGCCCTGAGCTTCTTGGGCCTGGGCATACCGCCGCCGGCAGCGAATTGGGGGAGCATGCTCGCCAATGGTGTCAACTATACGTTTGCAGGATACTGGTGGCAGATTTGGCCTGCTGGACTCTGCATCGTCGCGGTGGTTGTTGGCTTCAACTTCATCGGTGAAGGTTTGCGGGACGCCATTGACGTGCGCTTGAGGGCGGACAGCAGTCGTTGACCTAGCGATGGCTATTTAAACCGCTCCGGAGTTTCCGGAGGCTCTGATGTGTCCCGTGTTTCCCGGAGCCGGGATGCTGGACCGCGGGCTCATACTACGGGCTCGGCGATGGTCTGGGTGAGTTCGTATTCGATCGGCGTGAGCATTCCGAGCGCGGAGTGCCGCCGTCGGCGGTTGTGGGAGATCTCGAGGTATTCGAAGATCGCGTTGGCCAGCTCCAGCCGCGTAAGCCCGTGATCCGCTTCAGCTGCCACCGGGTGATCGTGATGTGTGAGGGCGCCATCGTCGAGGAAGGCAACGTCGAGGACATCCTGGCCACTCCGGAGCACCCATACAACAGACAATTGATCGCATCAGTGCCCGGCGCGCCGCGTCCGGGCGAGCGCGGCCGACCGGCGTTGTCCCTCGGCCGCGGCCCGCACTAGAAAGGAACCCCCAGCATGTGGCTGACGAACTGCCAAGTAGTGGACGTCGTGACGGGATCGGTCCGGCCGTCAGCCGCGGTGGAGATTCAGGGTGGCCGGATAACGCGTGTTCTGACCAGCCCGCCCGAGGCGCCGACCGCGGCGACGGAGAGCTACGATCTCGGCGGCAGGTTCCTGCTGCCGGGACTGATCTCCTGCCATACACACCTTTCGGTGGTCTTTCCGTTCGACGACACCGACGAGCACGAGTCAGCGGGCCTGACTACCACCAGGGCCGCCGCCAGGGCCAGGGACGCGCTGCTGTCCGGTATCACCACGATCCGGTGCGTGCACGAGCAGAATCGCGCCGATCTCCTGCTGCGCCAGTCCGCGAGCCAGGGCTGGGTGCAAGTTCCGCGCATCTTCGGGGCTGGCCAGGCGCTGTCTACCACCGGCGGTCACGGCTGGGGCTCGGGCTGCAGCTACGCCGACGGCCCCGACCAGTTCCTGGCCGCGGCGCGGGCTGAGCTGGCGGCTGGCGCCGACCACGTCAAGGTCTTCATCACCGGCGGGCTCGCGCACGCCGACGAGGTCATGACCGGCATGCAGGTCACCGCCGCCGAGGTCGGCAGCGCCGTGCGGGCCGCCAGCGAGCGGGGCAAGTACGTAGTCGCGCACGCCGCGAACTCGGCTGCCATCCGGGAGGCCCTGCAGGCCGGAGTGCGGTCGTTCGAGCACGCTTACGAGCTGGACGACGAGACCGCGCGAGCTATCGCCGCGCAGGGCGCGTTCCTGACGCCGACGCTCTGCGTCACCCGGATGCCGCACTGGATGCGTGCGCACGCGTTCACCCCCGATCAGGTCGAGCGGGCCATGGCCGCAGGCCCGCAGCACATGGACAGCATCAAGCGGGCCGTCGATGCCGGGGTGACGCTCGTGAACGGGACCGACTACCCGCCAGGGGAGCCCGGTGACGGCGCCGTCGTCGCAGTGCACGAGATGGAGTTCATGGCCGAGGCCGGCCTCGATCCGGCCGCCGCACTCCAGACCGTCACGGTCAACCCGGCCCGGCTGCTCGGCGCGGAACACGAACTCGGCCAGGTGCAGGAGGGCTTCCTGGCCGACCTCGTCGCGGTCGACTCTGACCCCACCCGGTCAGTGACCGCCATGCGCGAGATCTCGTTCGTGCTGGCCGCGGGCTCGGTGGTGCGTGATGACCGCAGGGGTGCCGATGGGGCGCGCTGACATCCGGGTCGCCATCGACATCGGCGGCGCGTTCGTAGACGCGATCTCCTTTGACCCGGCTGACAGTTCGGCGTGCCCACGATCCCGGCGTCCTCGGGCGGGGACGAGCCTGGCTTCATGGCCGTCGGGTTCGATCCGCGCACCGGCCGGGACTTCGTCATCAGCAGCAACGAGGGCGTCAGCTGGGGCGCGGGCCGCGATCATGACGGCGCCAACGGCCAGCAGCACCTCTCCCAGAGCGTGCTGCGCAACACGCCGATCCAGGTACTAGAGCAGCGGGCGCCACTGCTGCACCACCGGGCCGGGCTGACACCCGGCTCCGGTGGCGCGGGCCGCTATCGCGGCGGCGTCGGCATCCGCAGGGAACTCGAGCTGCTGGCGCCATGGGAGGTGCTGTCCATGAAGGAAGGCGGCGCGATCCCGATCGCCGCTGCCCTGGCCGACCAGATCGGCGAGGTACTGTTCCTCGGCTTCGGGCCTGCACGGCCAGCAGGAACATGCCGCGGACAAGTGGCTGTCGGTGCGCAACTTCGAGCTCGCCGCGGGAGCGGTTGCCATGTTCCTGATGCTGGCCGCCGACCTCCCCGTGCGGCGGGAGCCGGTATGACACTGCGTGCATCAGGGGCATAATGTCGCCAGCGTGGCCGCGGGCTACGACCGGATCCACTTCGCCACAGCCGCGCCGCTACCGGAGGAGGCCAGCCATGGGGCCTGACGCCGCAGTCGTCCGGCACGACGAGGACCACCAATTCCGCGATAGCCTGCGGCTCGGGGGGCGGCCAGGAACGCAGCACGATCGAGCACCTCACCTATGACGAGACCGAGTTCGGACCCAAGCCGGTGCTGTGCGGCATCCACGGCTATTGCCCGGGCGGCGGTCTCGAACTGGCGATGGCCAGCGACCTGCGGATCGCGGCGACGGATGCCGTGTCCGGTCAGCCCGAGATCGGCCTCGGCTGTTTCCCAGGCGGCGGCAGCACCGAGCGACTCGCCCTGCTGGCCGGCCGTAGCCGCGCCAAGGAACTCCTATGGACCGGACGCCAGTTCCCGGCCGCGGAAGCCTTAGCCGGGGTCTGGTGACGAGCGTGGTGCGATCGGCCGGCCTGCCGGCCGCAGTCCGCGCAAACGCGGCGCAGATCGCGGCTCAGTCGCCACGGGCGGTGCTTGCCATCAAGACACTGGTCGACGAGGCCACCGGCACCCGGCAGGCGATGGCGGGCGCCCTGCCCTCGGTCGCCCCGCGGGTGGAGGAGATGTACACCAGCGGGCCAGTCCGGATCGCGCTGGCGCAATTCGAGGAGCGTCGCGCGGCCCGCAGCCGCGCCGGAGCCGCCGTCGAGAGAGCGGAAACGGATCATGAACAGGAACGACGTTGCCTGGCGGGGCTACTGGGTGGCCGCGCCGACGGCATTCGGCTCAGACCTGGCCTTCGACCAGCAGGCATTCCGCGAGGTCCTGCGGCTCTACCTCAGCCAGGGCGTGCACGGGCTGCTGATCAACGGCACCACCGGCGAATGGTTTGCGCAGAGCCCGAGCGAACGCCGCGAGGTGGCCGAAGTCGCGGTGCACGAGGTCGCGGGCCGGGTGCCGGTCGTGATCGGCTGCACCAGCTTCACGCCTGCGGAGACGATCGGGCTGGCCGAGCACGCGCGCGACATCGGAGCCGCGGGCGCCGCGTCCACTCCCCCGCCCTACGCCCATCCCACGGACGACGAGGTCGTCGCGTTCTTCGAGACGGTGACAGAGGCCGTCGAGATCCCCTGGATGGTGTACAACTGGCCCCGCGGCACCGCCGTTGACCTGCAGGTCAGCACGTGCGTCCGGCTCGCGCAGCTCGACGGAGTGGCAGCGCTGAAAGACAGCACGGCGGACGAGCTGAAGTCGGCGGAGACATGCGAGGCCGTCGCCGGTTCGGTCCAGGTTCTTCGGGCGGTTCATTCACCGCCGGGGCATGGCCCTGGCGCGCGAGCTCGGCGGGGATGGCAACATCGACGGCGGCGGCCTCGGCGCGGCGTTCGCCGCACCGTACTTCGAGGCGCTGTGGCGCGAGGACCTCGAGGCCGCGCGCGAGCTGGGAGCGGCCTACACCCGCCTGGCCAGTGAGCTCATCACGGCGGACTACAGCGGGCGGTTCGCCTCCCCGACCGCGCAGCTCAAGACGGCGATGAACCTGCTCGGCCAGCCCGGCGGCCGGGTCCGGCCACCGCTGGCGAATGTCGACGATCCGGCCACGCTGGCGGCGATCGGCGCGGCGCTGCAGGCGGGCGGCCTGCGCCTGGCCGCAGGCGAAGCGCCGGCATGAGGAAGCGCACTGCCGCGCCAGGGCCGGGCGACATGGTGGAGATCATGGTCGACGGGCGCGCGGTCCGGGCCCTGGACGGTCAGAGCGTGGCCGGTGCACTGCATAAGGCCGGGGTCGCCGTGCTGCGGCGGAACCCGGTCACGGGCGAGCCACGCGGCGCGTACTGCGGCATGGGTGTCTGCTTCGAGTGCGAGCTGACGGTGGACGGCATACCGGGCACTCGGGCCTGTCTGACGCGCGTCCGCGACGGCCTGCGCATCGAGACGAGCGATGACGATGCCAGCTGGTGACCCGGGTAGCCCGCCGGAGCAGTCGCGGACCGCGCTGCGCGGCGACGTCGTGGTGGTGGGCGGCGGCCCGGCCTCGCGGCCGCCGCGCAGCTCGCCGCCGCGGGCGCGGACGTCGTGCTGCTGGAGGAAGCCGGCGAGCTCGGCGGACAGTACTACAAGCGGCGCCTGGGCGCCGTGCGGGCGCGCTACGGGGACTACCGGCCGGCGGGCAGCAGGCTCATCGCCGCCACCCGCGCGGCGGGCGTCCGGTGCCTGACCGGCCATCTCGTCTGGGGCGTCGATGATGACGGGCGTACGCCTGCTGGCGTCCGACCCGCGCTCGGGCACGACGACAGCGGTGCGCGCGCGGGCGTGCATCGTCGCGACCGGGGCTTACGAACGGGCCATCCCGATGCCTGGCTGGCAGCTTCCGGGTGTCGTCACGCCGGGACACGCGCTGCACCTGGCGACCTGCGAGCGGATCGCGCTCGGGCAGCGCGTGGTGGTGGCGGGGACCGGGCCGTTCCTGCTGGCCGCGGCCGCGGCCGTGCTGCGGGCCGGCGGCGGGGTCCGCGCTATCGTCGAGCTGAACACCCCCTACCGGCCCGGCCGGGCCGCTGCGGGAGCGATCAGGTTTCCGTCCCGGCTGCGTGAGCTGGCCGGGTACGCGGCGGTGCTCGCGGCCGGAAGAGTCGAGGTGCTGCAAGGACAGCGGGTCGTGGCCGCGCAGGGCAGCGGGCGGGTCGAGGCGGTTCAGGTCGCGGCCAGGGCCGCCGGTAACCAGCCCGGCCCCGTGCGCACCTTCGACGTCGATGGCCTCGCCGTGGGCTACGGCTTCCGGCCTTCATCGGAACTGATCAGGCTGCTGGGCGCGGACTGCGAGCGGGACGAACTCGGGGACGAATTCCCGGTCGTGGATCCCGCCGGCCGGACCAGCGTGCCCCACGTCTTCGTGGCGGGCGAGACCGCGCGGATCGCCGGCCTGCGGGCCGCACTCGCCAGCGGGCAACTGGCCGCGGCGGCCGCGGCCGCGGACCTCGGCCTGCCGCCCCCGCAGCCCCGGGTGCTGCGCGCCGCGAGGGCCTCGGCTGGCCGCCGAACTGCGGTTCGCGGCGCTCACCGCACGGCTGTACCCGGTCAGCGCGGCCGACTATCTGGCCATGCCCGACGCGACCATGGTCTGCCGGTGCGAAGGCGTCACGGCGGGGGTCATCCGCCAGGCCGCCGCGACCGGGCGCAGCGAGGTAAGCGGCGTGAAAGCCGGCACCCGAGCCGGCATGGGCGCGTGTCAGGGCCGGCAATGCGGGCTCGCCCTGGCTGCGCTGGCCGCCGCGGCGACCGGCGCGAAGCCGGCCGGCGGATAGCCGCCCGGATGCCGATCAAGCCGGTGCCGGTCAGCAGCCTGCTGACCCGGACGGACGGGGAGGGCTGATCCGCCGTGGCCGCCGTAGCCAGACCAGCGATGTGCTGATCGTCGGTGCCGGCATCCTCGGCGCCGCGACCGCTTACCACCTGGCCGCGGCCGGGCACGCGGTCGTGGTGCTGGAACGCGGCCCCGTCAACCGGGAGGGCTCAGGCACGACCGCGGGCAACGTGCATATCCAGGCCATTCACGCCCGGCGGCCGGGCCAGATCGCCCCGGTCGACATCGGCCGGATGCTGCCGCTCCAGGTCATGGCGTCGCGGTACTGGAGCACCATCGAGGATGACCTCGAGCGCCGGGTCGAGCTGCGGCGCGCTGGCGGCTTCATGATCGCCGAGACGGCCGCGGAGATGGCGGAACTGCGCCGCAAGCACGCGCTTGAGTCGTCAGCCGGCCTGCGTACCGAGCTCATGGACGGCGACACGGCGCGCGCGGCGTTCCCGCTCCTGTCTCCCCGAGTGGCGATGGCCGACTGGTGCGACTCGGACGGCTATGCCAATCCCCTGCTGGTGACCGGCGCGTATCTCGATGCGGCCGCGCGGCACGGCGCCGTGGTACACGCGTTCACCCCGGTCACCGGCATTGCCCGGCAGCGGGCGGGCTACCTCGTGACCGCCGGCGAGCAGCAGTGGTCAGCGCCGGTCGTGGTGAACCTGGCGGGACCGTGGATAACGCCGGTCGCGGCGCTCACGGGGATCGAGATCACGATGAATCCGGTCGCCATCCAGATGCACCTCACCGTCCGGATCCCGCCGGTGATGGACTGCCTGGTGCAGCACATCGGGCACGGTCTGTCCGTCAAGCAGGTAGCCGCGGGTCAGGTCCTGGTCGGCGGGGGCTGGCCGGCCAGGACACTGGATCTCGGCGGGCGCAGCGTTGCCTCGGCCGACAGCCTGCGCGGCAATCTCGCCCTCGCAGTCGGGATCCTGCCGTTCCTTTCCCGGCTGCGCCTGCTGCGGATGTGGGCGGCCCGCTCGCGGCCACGCCGGACGAGATGCCCGTGATCGGTGAGATACCCGGCTGGCCCGGCTATTTCCTGGCCGGCGGCACGTACGCGTTCACGCTCGCGCCGCTGTGGGCGCGGTGCCTGGCCGCCATCATCGAGGGCCGGGAGCCGCCTGTGCCGCTCACGGGCCTTAGCCCGGGCCGGCGATGCCGTCCGCTACGACAATGAATCACGCCTGGACAGAAGGAGCGGCAACATGACCGGCACCGTGCGGATGTTCGTCAACGGCGAGGCGATGTCAGGCGGCCGCCTGCACGTGAACCTGCGCGCGGCGGCCTTCTGCGGCCCGCAAAGCACAGCGCCCCGCTACCGGTTCTACTCGGTCCGGGACGAATTCCCCGGTCTGCACCCGGTCCCGGCCGGCGGCGCCAGCATCCCCGGCGAGCTGTATGAAGTCAGCTACGAGACACTCCGCGAGAGCCTGCTCCCGGCCGAGCCACCAGAGCTCGAGCTGGGCATCATCGAGCTGGCGGATGGATCGGGGTCGCTGGCCATGCGGATGCGGGCTGCGGCGTTGGACGCGGCCGGAGTCCTGGATATCACCGACCAGGGTGGCTGGCTGCGATACCTCGCCCGCCGGTCCGGGGCAGGCCGAGTGAGCCTGGCCGGCGACGGGGGTCCCGACCTGGTCATCCGCAACGGCACCGTGGTCGGCCCGGACGCGGCCGTGCGGGCGGATGTCGTGATCGCCGCCGGCCGGGTGCACGCGCTGGCTGAACCCGGGACGCCGGCCCGGGCGCCGCCGAGCTGGACGCGACGGACCGGCTCGTGCTGCCGGGCGGCGTCGACCCGCATTGTCACGTCGGCTTTACCTCCGGCGCGTTCACGACCCTCGACGGCTACCCGGAGGCGACCGAAGCCGCGGTCTTCGGCGGTACTACGACAATCGTCGACTTCGCGATCCCGAGGCCCGGCGAGCTACCGCTCGACGTCGCGCGCCGTCAGCAGGCCAAGGCGACGCAAGGCTGGTGCGACAGCGCCCTGCACGGCTGTGTCGTCGAGTGGGACGACAGCGTGCCGCGGCAATTGCGGGAGATGGCCGCGATGGGCGTGCGGACGATCAAGATGTTCACCACCTACCGCGACGAGACGATGGCGTCCGACGAGACCGTCTGGAAGGTCATGAAGGAACTGCGCGGACTCGGCGGCATGGCGTTCGTGCACTGCGAGGCCAACCACATCATCGAGGAACAGCAGGAGCGCAGCGCGGCGGCCGGCCGGATCGCCGCGCGCTATCACCGCGAGACTCGCCCGTCGGTCGCCGAGTCCGCTTCGGTGGCGAGCGTGATCTCGATGGCCGAGGCGCTGGGCACAGCGGTCTACCTCGTGCACCAGTCGACGCCGGACTGCCTGGCGCTGGCGGCGGCCGCGCGGCTACGCGGAGTCAGCGTGTTCTCCGAGGCGGTGACGCATCACCTGGTCCTGGATGACGGCAAGTATGCCGGCCCGAACCCGGAGCGGTTTGTGTGCTGTCCGCCGCTGCGGCCGCGCCCGGTCGTCGATGCGATGGCGGCGGGCCTGTGGAACGGCAGTATCACGACGATCGGCAGCGATCACTGCTGCTATGACACGCAGCAGAAGACCAGCGCAATGCAGGACGTCCGCGCGATGCCGAACGGGCTGCCCGGAGTCGAGCTCCGGATGCCGGTCGCCTTCAGCGAGTTCGTCCACGCCAGGGGCCTGCCGGTCGAGCGGCTCGTGGAGCTCTGCTGTACGGCCCCCGCGCAGGCGAACGGCATCTGGCCGCAGAAGGGCGAGTTGCTGCCTGGCTCCGACGCGGACGTGGTGATCTGGGACCCGGCGGCGACCCGGCGGGTTCAGGCCCGCGAGCTGCACATGGCGACCGATTACAGTCCCTACGACGGGATGGAAGTCACCGGCTGGCCCGAGACGGTCCTGGTGCGCGGTCAGGTGGTTGTCGACCGCGGCGGCCGAGCAGAATCGCGCTCGCCCGGGCAGGCCGTCGCCGCCCGCGAGATCACCACTCCGGCCGGCCGGCCGGGCCGCCCGGCCTATCCGCCAGCTGACGGGGTTCAGCGAGATCACCATCGTCGCGCCAGCGTTGGCCTGCCGGCCGGCTGATGGCAGAGCTGCCGCAGCCCGCGCCAGGCCGGCGTGCCGTCGTGGCTCTGCGCCCGCCTGGTTAGCTGTCCAGGCCGGCGATGTCGATGAGGCGCGTGATGCAGGACTCGAAGATGTCGTCTTCATCGCGCGGCGGGCCGGCCACCGCGAGCGCGGCGGCGAGGTTCGGGTAGTGACCGCTGGCCGCGGCACGGGCCAGCGCCTGCAGCTGCGCGGCGGCTTCCTCCTCCGCGCTTATCGCGCCGGACGCCCGCTCGCTGGCGAGCGCCCCTTGCATCGCGCCATACATCGTGGCGAAGCCGCCGATCAGGGCGAGGATCTCCATCTTGGCCCCGGTGTCGAGCCCGGAGTCCGAGAGGAGTCCCAGGAAGTAGTCCAGGTAGCGCAGGCGGTTGGGGCCGAGGGGCGAGGGACGGTTCAGCAGCCCGGGAATCCAGGGGTGGCTGCGCGCGATATCCCGGCCCTGCCGGGCCAGGTCCAGGACCGCCGCGCGCTTAGCAGGCACGGGAACGGCGGGATAGGTGAACTCACCCGCCAGGTGATCGATCACCAGCTGCGCGAGGTGGTCCCTGGTGGGCACGTAGGTGTACAGCGACATGGTCGGGATGCCCAGCGCGCGCGCCACCCGCCGCATCGTCAGCGCGTCCAGGCCGTCCGCATCGGCGATCTCGACAGCGAGGGCTGCGATGGTCGCACGGTCATGCCGCTGCTTCGGGCCCCGGCGGCCGCGGGCAGGGAGATCCCAGATTGGCGCAACGGGACCTGCCCCTGGCCCGGGCGCGGACCTTCGCCCGGCGTCCGTGCCCGCCCTCGCCGTGGGGCCGGTGCCCGGATCGCCGGTCGGTGCCATCGCAGCCCCTAGCTTGTGGCGTGCAGCGTAAGTAGTATCTTAGCAAACACCGTGTGATGCACGGTGTTTTCCCGGGTCCCTTCTATCCCCGGCTCGCACGCGGCCGGCGAGGCAGGCAGAAGCGCAGATGAAGACCGTGTCCGCAACAATCCTGATCGACGCCCCGCCCATGGACGTGTGGACGGTTCTCACCGACCTGAGCCGCTACCCCGAGTGGAATCCCCTCTTCCGGGAAGCCTCCGGACAGATCGCCGCCGGGGCAAGGATCCGGCTTCGAAGCGTCCATCCGGCCAACGGGCGCATGATGACCGTCAAGCCGAAGATCGTCACGGCCGAGGCTGGCGTCGAGCTGCGATGGGCAGCAAGCCTGCCCGGCATCATGAGCGGCGAGCACAGCTTCGCGCTGAGTCCCGCGGGCAGCGGCACTCAGGTGGTGCAGAGCGAGAGCTTCCGCGGCCTGCTGGTGCCGCTGTCCGGCAAGACCCTCGCCCGCGCCGAGGCCAGCTTCGCCGAGCTGAACGAAGCCCTGAAGAAGCGGGCAGAGGTCAGCACCCCGGGACCCGATATCGCCCCGGACAACTGACTGCCCTGGAAAGCGCATGCGTTCGCGGGAGCGTCAGGAGAAGGAGATGGTAGCTCCTCTCGCAGGAGGTCGGGCTTCGCGGACGCAAGGCGAGTGGGTAGTCTCGGACACGGCGCGCGGGGCGCCGCCGGGTCCGCGGACAGGGCCGAGCCCACCCGAGCTGGTTTGTCACGAACGGTAGTGGCTGTTTCAGCCTCCTTCGGCCTGACGATGCGGACCGCAGGCAGTGAATGGGGGTTGGCAACGTGCCATCCGTATCTCTACCCGACGACGCCAGCCTGGAGCAGCTGCGCAAGCAGGCCAAGGACGTGCGGGACCTGGCCCGCGCGGGCGTGCCCGGAGCCCTGGATCTGGTCGCCGAGTATCACCCGAAGGGCGCGCACGCGGTCACGCTGACCGGCGCGCAGCTCGTCGTCGCCCGGCACAACGGGTTCGCGTCCTGGGCCCGGCTGAAGCAGCACCTGGAGATGATCGAGCGGTACCGCCGGTCCCCTGACGAGGTCGACCAGACCCCCGGAGCGGCGGATGAGTTCCTCGTGTTCGCCTGCCTGCGCTTCGGCGGCGACGACGAGCCCTCCCGCCGGGAACGAGCAGCCCGGGTGCTGGCCGCCCACCCGGAGCTGACCCGCTCCAGCATCTATGTCGCGGCCGCCGCCGGCGACGAGGCGTCGGTCCGGGCGCAGGTCGCGGCCGACCCGGCGCTGGCCAGCCGCGAGGGCGGCCCGTACGGGTGGGAGCCGCTGCTGTATCTCGCGAGCGCCCGGCACGACCCGCGGATCAGCGAGGAAGCCACGCTCGGCACGGCCCGCGCGCTGCTGGAGCACGGCGGCGACCCGAACGCGGGCTACCTGTGGCACGGCCTGTACCCGCCGTACACGGCGGTGACCTGCGCGCTGGGCAGCCACGACGATGACGAGCACCCGCACGCATTCGCGCTCGCCGAGCTGCTGCTGACCGCGGGCGGCGACGCGAACGACGGGCAGTTGCTGTATGACCGCCAGTTCGGCCGCGACGACCGGCACCTGGTACTGCTGTTCGAGCATGGCCTCGGCCGGGGGACGGCGGACCGTGGGCGATGCGGTTCGGCGACAGGGCCGAGTCGCCGCGCGAGATGCTGCGCGGGCAGCTGTGGTGGGCGGTCGTGCACGACATGCGCGACCGGGTCCGGCTGCTGGTCGAGCACGGCGTCGACTTCCGCACGCCTTACGCGGCCCCGGGCGGACGGCCGACCGCGCTGCGGAACTCCGACGGGCTCACCCCGGCCGAGCTGGCGAAGCTGAGCGGGTTCCCGGAGCTGGCCGGGTGGCTGGTCAGCCGCGGCGCCGCCCCGCCGGCGCTCGACGACGTCAACTCGCTGATCGCTGCCGTCCTGGCCGGAGACCGGGATACCGCGACGCGGCTGCGGGCCTTCGCCCCCGAGGCGCGCCAGCGGCGGCCCGGCCTGATGGCCTGGGCGGCATCGGGCCGCAAGCTCGAGGCGATCGCGCTGCTTGCCGAGCTCGGCTTCGACGTGAACGCCCGCGGCCGACTCGACATCCCGCTCGAGCAGCAATGGTTCACCCCGCTGCACGAGGCGGCGCAGACGGGCGACGTCAACATGGCCCAGCTGCTGCTGGGGCTGGGCGCCGACCCGAACATCAGGAGCGAATGGGGCGCGACGCCGCTGGACAGCGCCAGGCAGCACGCCCGGGAGGCCGTCGCCGAGCTGCTCGAGCCCCTGACCGCCACGGCCCGATCGGGTCAGCACGATCGTTAGCTCGCGCTCGGGCCGGGCTCGCGCAGATTCCGACTTTGTCACCGCAGGCTGACGACGCCTGGCTCCGCGGTTGGATGGCTCATGCTGCAGCGTGATTAAGGGTTCGGTGCCGGCCGGGACCCTGGCGGGCCAGCTGAAGCGCTGGCCGCAGTTGTCGCACAGCGTCAGCAGCAGGCGGGCCAGTCAGGCAGTTGCCTGCTCGGCGGGCCCGCCGGTCTGGCCGGCGAGCGCCGCCGGGTGGTCACAGGCCGCCTGCGCTGGCTGCGTCGGCCCTTACCCAGTCCGACGAGACACCGCGCCGCTGACGGCGGAAGTCACGCAGACAGCGGCCGGGCGGTGCCTGCCAGTAAGGTCTGGTTATGAGCTGGCTGCCAGCAGACTTCGTGCACCCGGTGCGGGTGCCGGTCCCGGGCGGGTATCACCTGCGGCCGATCCGGGCAGCGGACACGGACCTGGACTACCCCGCGGTGATGGGGTCGCGGGACCGGCTGTGGTCCGTCTTCGGCGACGCCTGGAGGTGGCCGGCGGCCACCATGACCTACGAGCAGGACCGCGATGACCTGGCCCGGCACGAGGCCGAGATCGCCGCGCACCAGTCCTTCAACTACGCCCTCCTCGACGACGCAGAGACCGCGCTGCTCGGCTGCGTCTACATCGACCCGCCGGAGAAAGCAGGCGCCGACGCGGAGGTCTCCTGGTGGGTGGTCGACGAGAAGGCCGGCACCGGGCTGCAGGACGACCTGGACGAGCTGGTCCCGCGCTGGATCGGGGCCGCCTGGCCATTCGCCCGCCCGCGCTGCATCGGCCGGGACCTGTCCTGGGCTGACTGGCAGGCGCTGCCCCCGCATGAAGACCACGGGCGTGATCTATGACGCGGGGACCGTGTACGGGAATGGCCTGATCAGCGTCAGCACTCGGCTGGCCTTCGATCACACGACCATCCGACGCGAGCTGGAGATCTCGGAACCGACCTTCCTGGCCTAGAGCGACGGCGCCGACAGAGGGGTGCTTCGATGCGAGTGGTTGACATCGTGATCGGCGTGGGCTGGGTCATCTTCTGGGTGGGCTGGCTGGCCGCATCCGCCGGGGCCAAGCGGGGACAGCGGGGACAGGGCAACTGGGCGCGCTTCGCGGGCGTCCGGGTGGTGCTCATCCTGGTCGTCGTGCTCCTGGTCCGGCTGCGGGTGCTGAAGGGGCATGGCGTCGGATACGTCAGAGACCCGGTGCTGTGGGGCATCGGCCTCGCCATCTGGGTCCTCGGCCTGGGACTGGCCGTCTGGGCGCGGATCTGCCTCGGCCGGAACTGGGGAATGCCGACGTCCACGAAGGAAGACCCCGAACTGGTCACATCCGGCCCGTACCGGACGATCCGGCACCCGATTTACACCGGCATCCTGCTGGCGCTGATCGGCTCGGCGATCGCCCTCAGCGTCTGGTGGCTCATCGCCGTTGCACTGATCGGCGGGTACTTCATCTACAGCGCCTTCGTGGAGGAGCGCAATATGACCAGGCTCTTCCCCAGTGCCTATCCGGAGTACCAGCAGTCCACGAAAATGCTGATCCCCTTTATCTTCTGACCCGAACGGGCGCAAGCGGGGATGGATCGGGCTGGAGCGGCAACGGCCAGATCAGACCGGGACCGCCGTCCGGGGCACGATGCACGAGGAGCTCCGACCTTATTAAGTCCCACCTGGGCGGCGGCTGCCGGGCGGGCACGTCGGCGGTGCGAGCCGCGCCCTCAGTAGTACCCGGGCCGCCGTGACGGAGGTGGCGGGCGCGGATAAAGTCTGCAAGGTGGCGGCAGCTCGGCAGGACGCCGTCAGCCCAGTCCTGGCCGCCAGCCGGCCGGGCCGAGGGAGCCCGGCCCTGGCCACCGGCCCGGGTGTTCCGCTTCTGAGGAGGTAAGCCATGCAGTTCAGCCTGGCCGCCGGGACGACACAGGCCCACCTAGACGGCACCACGACGGGAATCGTCGTGATGGTAATCCTCGCGTTCCTCGCCCTCATCCTGTTCATCTCCGTGATTTTCTGGGCCGACCGTGCGCCTCGCCGCCCGCCGGGTCAGTCACAAGGCCTGGCCCGACCGTCTGACCGGGACCACTAAGAACGCGTGCTACCGGGCGATGGCCCGGGTGCACCACAGGGTCACTGCGAACTGCGGCTGGAGTACCAGTGACAGCCATCGGGCGGATTCTGGTCACGAGCGCCAGCGGCGCGAACGGCGATGGATACGGCACGCTTCTCTGCTTCGCCGCCGCGGGGAACCTGGCGGGGCCGTTCAGCGACGACGCACGGATCACTGATCCGCGCGGCCTGAGCCTGAGCCCGGACGGTGACCTGATATACGTCACCAGCGGCGATGACCGGGTGCTCGCGCTCGGCAGGAACGGCAATGTCGCTCTGGACTCGGGCCGTAAAGAGGGCCTGGACGCGGGCGGCGGTGCGTTCGCACCGGACGGCCGCTACTGCGTTACCCTGCGGCGCCGCGGCACGATCCTGGCCCTGCCAGCCCGGCTTGACTCCGCAGGCGAGCCGCTCCTGCCTGACGGCGTCGTTCCGTTCCCCCGGGGATTCGGCTTCGGCGAAGACGGCCAGCTGTACCTGTCCTCGGGAATCGGCCCTTCCGGGGAGGGTGACAACACCATCGCTGCGTTCGGCCGCGACGGCCGGCTCGTAACCCCCGGCTGGTCAGCGACCCCGAGCTAAGCCCCCTCGACCTGGCGATCGCCCCTGACGGGCACCTCGTTGTCTCCAGCGAGTGGCCGTTCGGCTCGCCGAGCGCCGCGGCCACGACGAATACGACCCGTCTACCGGACGGCTGGTCCGCGTGGTGGCACCCGACCCCGCCGTGAGTTCACCAGGCCCCGCGGGCTGCGGTTCGGGCCTGGCGGTCGGCTTTACTGCGTCGGCCAGACCACGTCGTCGCCTTCGACTTCCCGGCCGGGAGATTTCTCGGCGTGATCGCGGAGTTGCGGAAGCTCAACGGCCAGGCGGTCCTGCTGCTGGACTAGCGGCCGCCGGGCGGCCGTTCTGCTTAGGCGCCGGGGCCCGCGCGGAGCTCAACGCGGCATTGCCCGATTGGACGCCGGGGAGCCGCGCCGGACGGTGCGGCCCGCCGGGCGATCACCGCGTTTCGTCCGATCGGGTCGTGCCCGGTGCCTGGCCATGGACCCCGACCGGGACGTTCACCAGGGTCCTCGAGCCGGATGCGATGGCGAAGCCGCGGACGTCGGCCAGCACGACCGGGGAGGATGCGGGGTACCAGCTGGCCCGCCCGCCGCCGATCGTCCAGCCCCCGGCTGCCGTTACCTGCCCCTGGCGGCTGATGACGTCGAGTTCGCCGTGGTCCGGCCGGTATGCCGCTGACCTGCACGCTCAGCTGCAGCCCCCACGCCCTGGCCGCGTACCTGACGGTCGCGGTCACGCCTGTCCGCGGGTTGGCGGCACGAGACGGTACGGCCCAGGCTGGCGCCGAGGCGGCCGGGCGCTCGGCGGCGCGGTGCGCGGCGTGCCAGCCGGTGATCACGCCGGCCCCCGCGACCAGCCCGGCCCCGGCCGCGATCGCGACGCGAGACCGCACGTAGCGGCGGCGGTCCCGGCCGCTCCGCGAGCAGGTGCCGCAGCGCCGGGGCCTGACGCAAGGTTCTCGCCGCGACCAGGGCTAGGGTTGTCCCGGCCCGCAGGATGCTTCTTGCGGGGAGGCCCGCGCAGCAGTCCGGGCAGCGCGGCCAGCCCGCCAGCTTCGCCCGGCACCGGCGCAGTCCGCCAGGTGGCGGTCGACGATACTGCGGTCAGCGGGCTCGATGGCTCCGAGCAGGTAGACCCCCAGCTCCAGCCGGACTGCGCCGCACGGTCCGTTGCTGCTCACGGTCCCGAGCAGGCCTCCCATACAATGCTGCCCATACCTGCCAGTACGTTCACTTTGGGTCCAGCGGTTCAGGCAGATGCGATCCGGGTCCGCCGGAGCCCGTCGGTGATGCCGGCCCGGAGCAGATCTCATGGGCAGCGCGGCCGGCCATGGGGCCGCGGCGTTCCCGTTCACGCGGGTGCCGTTTCGGCCCGGGCCGGCCCGGACGCGGGCCGGGGCAGCGCGGCCGCTGCGGTGGTGACGGCGACTTGCCGCGGGCGTGCCCGGCGGCCAGGTGCCGGATGGCTCGGGCACCTGGCCGAGCGGGTAGGTCCGGTCGATGGCCGGGGTCACCTTGCCTGACTCGATGAGGCCGGCGAGCGTGCTCGAGGTCGCTGGGCGCTGCCGTGAGGCGACCATGGTCAGCCGCTGGCGCAGGAACGGCGACAGGGCCAGGGCGCGCAGCTGCCGCCCATGCCGCCGGTCCAGCGGCCGCCTTCCTCGCCGCCGACGATGACGGCTGTCCCGGCGGGCGCCAGCGCGCGGCGGAGCCGGGACAGGCCAGGGTTCCCGCCGATGTCGATGATCAGGTCGTAGTGGTGCGTGCCGTCGGCGAAGTCGCCCGCGGTGTAGTCGAGGACATGGTCAGCGCCCAGGGACCGGACGAGCTCCGCCTTGGCGGCGCTGCAGACACCGGTGACCTCCGCCCCGAAGGCCCTGGCCAGCTGGACGGCGTAGCTGCCGACGCCGCCGGACGCGCCCGTGATCAGCACCTTGTCCGCCGGGCGGACCCGGCCGGCCCGGTCAGCGCCTGCAGGGCCGTGACGGCCGACACCGGGACGGCCGCGGCCTGCTCGAAGGTGACGCTCGCGGGCTTGGGGGCCAGCCTGCTCTCCCGGGCCACGGCGTACTCGGCGAACGACCCGCGGCCGAACCCGAACACCTCGTCCCCGGCGGGAACCTGGTCACCGCCGGCCCGACCTCGGACGACCGTGCCCGCGACATCGAGCCCCGGCACCGGGTTCCTCGGCTTGCGCAGGCCCGCGACCAGGCGCAGCAGGTACGGCTGCCCGGTCATCAGATGCCAGGTTCCCCGGTCCAGCCCGGCCGCCCGGACCCGCAGGAGCACCTCGTCGTCCGCGATGCCCGGCACGGTCACCTGCGCCAGGCGCAGGACCCCGGCCGGGCCGTATCCGTCCTGGACAATCGCCGACATCATTGCCGCTGCCGGCCATGGCGGCTGCCGCCCCGCTCGATCGCGCGGAGGTTACTGTTTTCATGGCCTCTCCCCGGTTGCTGGCGGATATCAGATTGGGCCTCGCGTGTTCGGCAGGTCCGTCCCGACGAAACGGGTTCTCCGTGCTGGTGCTGCCGTGCGTGAGGGAACTAACTGCTGGAGCCGGGCCGCCGTGCGGGATGGCCAGCAGCCCCTGCACGAGGGGACGCCACCGGGTGATGCGGCGGCCTGCGTGAAGTTCTAGCTGGAGGATGCGCGGCAGGCACGGGCACGGGTACTCCTTCACTCGTGCCGCCCGGGCAGGGACGGCGGGTGCCGGCGCGGGCTCTGCGCCCTGCAGCATCCGACCTTCCGTGACCAGGCCGGCAGAGTCCGAAGATCCCTGCCGCCGCTCGTCTCGACGGTATCGCTAGGCTTACGCTGTAAGCCACACGCTATGCTTACACCGTAAGTCTGTCAAGGCGGCGAGAGGACTGATGCCGATGGCCGGACCCGCCCGGCCCGCGACCGCGGGCAGGGTCCCGCTGAGCCGCGACCAGGTACTGCGCGCGGCCGTGGCCTTCGCCGATGAGCACGGCATCGGCTCGCTCAGCATGCGCAAGCTCGGCGAGGTCCTCGGTGTCGAGGCGATGTCGCTGTACAACCATGTCGCCAGCAAGGGTGAACTGCTCGACGGCATGATCGACCTGGTCTTCAGCGAGATCGAGCTGCCCGCCGAGGGGACCGGCTGGAAGAAGGCCATGCGCGAGCGGGCGGTCTCAGCCCGCCAGGCACTCACGCGCCATCGCTGGGCGATCGGGCTGATGGAGTCGCGGACCTCACCCGGACCCGCGACGCTGCGACACCATGACGCCGTCATCGGAAGCCTCCGCCGGGCCGGCTTCTCGGTCCAGATGGCCGCGCACGCATTCTCCGTCCTCGACAGCTACAGCTACGGATTCGCTCTGCAGGAGGCGAGCCTGCCATTTGACGCTGGCGAGCAGACGGCCGAGCTAGCCGAGATGATCATGGCGCAGTTCCCGCCAAGCGAGTACCCGCACCTCACCGAGCTCACCGTCAAGCACGTCCTGCAGCCTGGCTACGACTACGGCGACGAATACGAGTTCGGGCTGGACCTTATCCTCGACGGCCTCGAACGGACCCTTGACACGGCCACCCCGTAGCCGGCGCGGCGGCCCCGGCGAGACCCTGGGCTAGCCGCCGACATCGGCGCCCCGGGATCGCGCGCAGCTGCCGCCCGGTCAGGCGATGCCGAGGCCGCTGAGGACGGCTTGCACGAGCACGGTCGCCGACAGGACCGCGACGGCGGCGACGCTGATGGTGGCGACGATCTTGAAGGCGCGGCCGTTCGCGGCGTCGCCGAGGACGCTGGTGCGGTTGGCGAGGATCAGCACGTAGGTCAGCAGGATGGGGGTGATGAGCCCGTTCAGGACCTGCGCCTCGACGAGGAGCTGGATGAGGTTGCCGGGGATGAGGGCGACGGCCGCGCCGATGAAGACCTGGCCGGTGAACAGGCCGAGGAACAGCGGGGCCTGGCGGAAGGACTTGCTGACGCTGCGCTCGGCGCCGGTGGCCTCGCTGATCGCGTAGGCGGTCGAGAGCGGGACGACCGCGGCGGCCAGCGCGCTGGCGCCGAGCAGGCCGACCGCGAACAGCTGCGTGGCGAACCGGCCGGCGACCGGCGCGAGCGCCTGGGCGGCCTGTTTCGCCGATTCCAGCGGGGCGCGGACGTGGATCGCCGCGGCGGTCGCGACGATGATGAAGATGCTGATCACGTTGCAGAAGATCGACCCGGCGATGGTGTCGAGCTTCTCGCCGGGGTAGTCGGCCGGGCCGATGCCGCGGTCGGCGACGGCGGCGGCCACGTAGAACTGCATGTAGGGGGTGATCGTGGTCCCGATCAGTGCCACGACCAGCAGCAGGAACGCCTTGGTCGCCAGGAAGTGCGGGTAGGCCAGCTGCGCCCCGGCCTGCGCGTAGTCGGGGTGGCTCAGGAACGCGGCAACGGGGTAGGCGAAGAACACCAGGCTCAGGACCAGGAACAGCCGCTCGGCGTACTTGTAGGACCCGAAGACCACCAGCGCCCAGATCGAGACGGCCGCCACCGGGATGCTGATGTACTTCGAGACGCCGAGCAGCTCCATCGCGGCCGCGATCCCGGCGAATTCCGAGACGACCAGGCCGACGTTGGCGACGATCAGCGCGAGCAGCGCGAACGCCGTGACCCGGATGCTGAACTGCTCGCGGATCAGCGCGCCGAGGCCCTCGCCCGGTGTAGGCGCCCAGCCGCGCGCACATCTCCTGCACCACGACCAGGGCCACGGTCACCAGCACCATCGCGAACAGTGTCCGGTACCCGAACTGCGCCCCGGCGCTGGCATAGGTCGCGATCCCGCCCGCGTCGTTGCCCGCGTTCGCCGCGATGATCCCCGGCCCCATGAACGCGAGCAGCATCAGGATCCGGCGGCGCAACGGCCGCCGGCCTGGCCCGGGGCGGCGGCCCGGGCCGGGCGCCACGTCGCCCGGCGGCGGCAGCGCATCCTCCCGCGCGCCGCTCACGACAGCCGCCGGGGGAACCGGAACCGCGGCCGGTCCGGCACCAGCATGTCCAGCACGTCATCGACCAGGATCCGGCCCAGCGGGCCGCTCTTCCTCGTCGACCACCACCACCGAGGAGTGCCGGGTTTCCACGAGCCGCTCGGCGATCTCCTCCAGGTCCGCGTCGGGGGTGACGGTCACCGGCCAGGGCGGCCCGATCAGGTCATCCACTGTCGCCTCCGGGTCGGCGAGGAACAGCTCGGTCATCGTCACGTCGTCCAGCAGCTGCCCGTCTTCGCCCGAGCACGATGACGCCGGCCAGGTCCTCGTCGTGCTCCCGGTTCGCCCGCAGCCGGTCCCGGACCTGCATGATCGTCTCCGCCGGGGTCGCGGTGACCAGGACGGTGGTCATGATCCCGCCGGCGGTCCGCTCGCCGTAGCCCAGCAGCGTCGCCACCCGGTCGCGCGCCTCGGCGGGCATGGCGGCGAGCAGCTTCTCCTGCTCGCCGGGATCCAGCTCGCGCAGCCCGTCGGCGGCCTCGTCCGGCTCCATCCGGCCCAGCAGCGCCGCGGCCTCGCGCGGTGTCGGACTCGCGCAGCAGCTGGACGAGCTCCTCCTCCTGCATCTCCTCCAGGGCGTCCGCGGCCTGCGCCGGGGTCAGCTGGGCGAGCAGGTCCCGGCGCTCGGTGCGGCCCAGGTCCTCCAGCAGGTCAGCCAGCTCACCCGGCCGCAGCCGCTGCAGGCCGTGTCCTGATGCCTGCAGCGTGCCGCCCGGCCCGCGCTGCGAGCCGAAGCTCGTGATGCTGGCCCAGTCGATGACCTTGTCCGGGGTCGGCCGGGACCGGAACCGGGCGGGGCCCAGCCGCCGCAGCAGGCTGTTGAACCCGACGTCCACGCCGACCAGCTGCACCACCCCGGCCACCCGGGCCAGGTACAGGTCCGAGGCGCGGATAACCCGCGCGCCGTCGGTATCGACCAGCTGGTGATCGATGACATCGCGGGCCAGCTCGACTTCCCCGGGACGGCGCGCGACGTCCCGCAAGTCCAGCCGCGCGGTGCGCAGCCGGACCTGGTCACGGCCGAATTCCTCCACCGCATCGATCGGCAGCCACGCCCGGCGCCGCCCGACCCGCACGATCAGCCCGGTCACCGGCGGGTACGCGCTGGTTACTGTCCCACCGGGCGACAACGTCCGCCACCTGGCCGATCTGCTGCCCGGCCTGGTTGATCACCGGCTTGCCGATCAGCCCGGCCAGGCTCACCAGCTCGCTGCGGACATGCCGCAGCGTCGTCAGCCGCTCGACGCGCTGCTCATACCGGGCCCGCAGCGCAGACACCGAAGGGGCAGAAGGACGCACGGCCATGATCTCTCCCAGACACTCCCGCTGGCCCGGTCGTCATGCGGCCGGGAACATTCGTAGCGCGGCGGCCCGCCGCCCCGCCACCTGCACCGATCTCGCTGCATTGCTGTATCTATCGCTGGCGCCTGACATGATGCCGTCTGCCCGGCTGGAACGGAAACGGGCGGATGCGGGACAGTGCCGCCGGTCGTCGGCGCCTCGCGCGGGCGGGCACGACAACTCGCCTGGGCGCCGGAGCACGGCTGCCGCTCGCACGGTCAGGCCAGCTTGGTGAGGGCCTGGATAAGGCTGTAGAGGCCAAGCGCGGCGAGGGCGCCGGCGGCGCCCAGGCGAACCCACCGGACCGGAACGCGCTCCAGGAGCTTAGACCCGCCGAACACCGCGACAGCTGACACTGTCCACAGAGCCAGCAGGGCAGCCGGGCCGACGATCAGGGGGTTGTGGTAGCGGGCGACGAAGTTGGCCGTCGTGATCTGGGTGACGTCCCCCCACTCGCCCGCGAACACCACGGCGAAGCTGGTCGCCGCTACCTTCCACCAGGACGGGACCGGGGCGCCGAGCCGCGCGGCGTCCGGACCGGGCTCGCTGTCGTCGTGAACGCCGGACCGGACCATATAGGCCGACCCGGCGACGAACAAGGCCGCGCTGATCAGGTCCACCACCGGCCGCGGCGCGAGGGCCAGCACGCCACCGGCCGTCACGGCGAGCACGGAGTGGACGGCGAAGGCCGCCGCGACGCCGATCCATACGTGCGCCGGACGGTACCGGGTGCCCAGCACCAGCGACGCGAACAGCGACTTATCCGGAAGTTCCGCTACGAAGGTGACCGCGAACACGGTCGCCAACAGCAAGAAGCCAGACACCGAGAGCGCCTCCCCGGTCCAGCCCGCCCGGCCGTCGTCACGAGACTCCGCCAGGGTGAGCTGAACTCACCGGCGAAGGTCTCGTTCACCCCTGGCATGAGGGCCTGAGGACCGGGTGCCATCGGCGCACCAGCATGTCGATCCGTCAGCGAGGAACTACTCCCCTTCGGCGCTGAGTCTACCGGCCAGCCCGGACGGCACGTCAGGCTGGGGCAGCGCGGGCTGTGCCCGTGGACCGGGAGTCTTGCGCCAGGGTGTCGGCGCGGGATGGCAATATCGGCGCATCGAGTCGAGCTGGAGGAGGCGACGGCCATGTCGGGCGAGCCCGCGGTGACACCGGAGGACCTAGACCGGCTGTTCCTGCAGCGGGCCAGCGCCGGCGATGTCGACGGCGTGGTCGCGCTCTACGAGCCGGATGCCGTACTGGCCTTCCCGGCCGGGACACTCGCGGTCGGCACCGAGGCCATCCGGGCGGTCTACACCGAACTGCTGGCCGCCCGGGCCAGGCTCGACGGCGACATCCGCCCGGCCATCCACTACGGTCCTGACCTGGCTCTCACCTCCACCACCAGGGTGGGCAACGCCACCGTCGAGATCGCCCGCCGCCAGCCCGACGGCAGCTGGCTCTGGATCCTCGACCAGCCCAGTGTCCTGCCGTCGTAACGCGACAGCGGCTGCGAGCCGCCCGCAGCCCGGACCGCAGCAGAGCCAGCGCATGGCGCGCGCCCGGCAAGAGCTGCCATCAGCGTGGTGCGGATGGCCGATGCGTCCTGGCATGAGAGCTCGCGGCAGGTAACGGCGTGAGTTCTGCTGCGAGTTCAGCACGGACCCTGGGAGTCTTCGCCCAGCTGTCACGCCTGGCTATTATGCGAGCCCAGGCCCACACCTGTGATATTACGACAGGTACGCATAAGCTGCGAACAGGAATCCGACACAGGGAAGTTCCCACCACCGCAGTGGAGTGAGAGCTGGAGCTGGTAGACAGCGACAAAAGCAGCGAGGGGGCCTATCGACATTGACAGCTGAACGCAATTATGGAGATAAGGGTTGTTAATGGCGACGAGAGAATTGTTGACGGGAATCAGTACACCCGCCCAGCCGAGCAAGCTGATAACCAGGCCTGGCGAAGACTACCAATACGAATGCGATCATCGTCAGGTAGACAGATAGGTCGAGCTTAGTTCGCCACGGCAGCCGTCGGCTGCCCCAGATAGGTAGCAGGTGCCGCCAGCACTGGTAGTGACCCTGGATCCATCGTGTCCGCTGCTTCATCAAAGGCCGTATGCGGGTCAGGCCTTGCTGGGCAACGAAAGTGTCCGGGCAGTAGCGGATGTCCCAGCCAGACTCCGCCAGGGAAAGAGAGAGATCGAGGTCCTCAGTTAGACATGCCGTCCATGGTTCTCGCCGCAGTCCCTGCAGCGCGGACAGCCGCGTGAACTGGCCGTTCCCCCCCAGTCCGGCCGATCCAAGGCTGTTCCGGGATTCTTGTACTAAGGCCGAGAACCCGACGAATTCGAAATCCTGCATTCGGGTGAGCAGATTGGCGGTCGCATTGGCAATTCTCACTCCAATCTGAACGCCTCCTACTTGCCCGTTCTGTCGGTTTAAGAAATATGGGGCCACCGCGGTAAGGCTGCCTGACTCAAGCTGGCCGTCGGCGTCGATGATGCCGATCACGATCTCGTCGGCGCAGCGCCCGCCAAAACGCTTGTCGTGCTCTGCGACCATTCGGCATATCAGCGCGAAGGCGTGATTGAGCACTGCGCCCTTACCCTGGCCAGCAACCGCCGGATTGCGCCGCACCACCTCTACCCGGCCAAGCCACGTGAACGACGAAGCGATTGCTCCCGTGGCGTCAGTCGACCCGTCGTCCATCACCAGCACCAAGCGGTCCGGGTAGTCCAGGGATTCCAGCGTGTTCAATGTTCTGCCGATTACCGCTTCTTCATTGTGCGCCGGAATCACCAGGACCATGAATGGCTGGCGCCGGGCATGAATCGATCCGCTGTTGCCTTCGGCGCGACCGGCGGACGAGCAAGACTATAACGATCAGGGCGTAGTATCCAACGACAGCGAACATCAGCCAGCTGAGCCAAGTCACGTTAACTACAAGCATCCGTGCATTAGCCTTTCGCCGTCCTGGCGTGACAGCGTCCGATTATCCTGCGGACGGAGGTGGGTACCGGAGCGCCCGGCAGCCTTAAGCGCTCAGTAACTGAAGACGGGAAGGAAGAGCACCGAACCGCGTCGCCGCAGCTGGCCGCTCACATCGTAAGCATGGCCACGCCGTGCGTGGAACTCGAGCGCTCCCCGGTACTCGGTCCCACGGAGGCGGTCGGTGACCTGGACGTGCAGTATCGACCCATTTACCGGCAGTGTCATCCGGTACAGCCCTTGCCGGCTGCTGAAGGTCCTCTCCAGCACTTCCGTGCGACCGCGAACGAGTCGGTATACCTTCACTTCCCGCGCCTCCGACAGCCGTGTGCGACGCGCTGGTAACCTTGCCGTATACGACGATGTTGTGACTTGGGACGGCGTAGCTAGTCAGCTTGAACGAAACAACAGCTGACCCAGTGCTGCCCCCGACCACGAACATTGCGGCGAGCACGATTACGACCAGAGACCCGGCAGCCAGGGCGATGTTCCGCACCGGCCGATCCCAGAACCGTGCACGCTCTTTGGAGACTAAGCCTGCCGGGGAACGCGTTGCAACGGTCTCCATATGGTCCCCCCGTGGGGCTAGACGAATGAACGCTCAGAGCTTGTCAGGCGTTCTGGGCTGAAGCAACGTAACATAGTCCCCCGTCGCAGGCACGCGGTTACCTATGTATGAGGTTTGTCTTTACTTCAGTGACTGGAAACGCACCAGCCGAAGCCGCAGCATTTGCAGGCTCATCAGGCATGTGCTGCAATTTGCCTTCCTACTGCCTTATGCGATTCGGGTCGAAGTCCGCAACTCCGGTACCTGATTCTGGCAACGTGACTGGCCGCCGCGGGCGTAGACGCCCCCCAGCTCCGAGGCGCGGAGGCCCGCCCGGCAGGATGGCCAGCCAGCACGCCCCCCCGGCCGCCGGCGGGTGATGCCAGGGTCTCGGCCAGCGTCACCATGCGCCGCGCCAGCACCCCAGCAGGTTCGACGCGGCCACGACCGTAGCCAGGGCGGCCTCGGCGAACGTGGTGACCATCGCCCGCGGAAGACAAGACCGGGACTGGCCTGCGCGATTTGCTCCCCCGGCCGAGTCCCGCCGCCATGGAATAAAGTTTCCAAAATTAGATATACATGGAAACTTTCCTTCAGATTCATGATCCGGAAACCCGCTGAGGCGGTCCGCGATGCCAGGATTCACCCGTGAGCATCCCCAACGACGAGTTCCCGGCGACCGCCTCGGCACTCGGGCGCATCCGTGCGATGCTGCCGTCGCTGCCGCCGAGCGACCTGCGCGCCGCTCAGGTGATCTCGAACCGGGGGGCCGACATCCTGTCGTGCTCAATCACGCAAGTCGCACAGGAGGCCGGCGTCGCCGAGTCCACCGTCATCCGCGCCTGCAAGCGACTCGGGTTCAGCGGCTTCCAGGCCGTCAAGCTCGCGATCGCCAAGGACACCCAGTCCCCGACCCGCTTCCTCGCCGACGAGATCGATGACGACGACGCAGCACCGCAGATCATCGAGAAGATCTTCGCCGGGTCGGCCGCGGTCCTGGCCGATGCTGCTACCTCCGTCGACCCAGACCGGCTCATTGTCATCGTCGAGGCCATCGCCCGCGCCTGCCAGGTGCTCGTCACCGGCTTCGGCCCCTCGTCGCCCATCGCGCAGGACGCGGCATACCGCTTCCGCACTCTGGGGGTCAGGGTCGACGCGCCCGTTGACCCGCTCACCCAGCACCTCGCCGCGGCCATGCTCCGCCCGCAGGACGTCTGCATTGCGGTCAGTCACACCGGAGCGACTCGAGAGACCCTCGACGTCGTCCGGTCAGCGCAAGATCGCGGCGCCATAACCGCCGCGATCACCAGTTACGCCCGCTCGCCGCTCACCGAGCTTGCTGACTACGCTCTGATCGCCGGCGGCCGCCAGCTTGGATTCCGCGTCGAGGCCATGGCGAGCCGCCTCGCCCACATCTGCGTCATCGACTCGCTCTACGTCGCCCTCGCCATGCGGGACCAGGCCGCTGCCCGTGAGGCCCTCGAGGCCCATCACCACGTATCCACTCAGCATCAGCTCTGCGACCCCTGCCTGCTGTCTGAGTGCCGGCGCCACACCACCCCGCCAGGGACCGCGCCCGCGGCTCCTCAGCCGAGCACGCCCGAAATACGCGAGACGCGCAGAACGGAGACCCATGACGACCCGGATCCTCGCCGTAGGCGACATCGTCGGTGAAGAAGCGCTCGGTCTTCTCGCCAGCCTCCTGCCGTCGGTGCGGCGGGCGTATGACGTCGACTGGATCATCGTCAACGCCGAGAACTGCACCGTCTCCGGGCCGTCCCCGATGGATGGCTTCGGGCATGACCGAGGCCGCCGCGGGCCACTCGGCCGCCGCCGGGGTGGACGTTGTGACCGCGGCAACCTTTCCTGGGACGGAGACGACACGAAGGCCGCGCTCGGGCACCCCAGCGTCGTGCGCCCGTGGAACGTGGACAGCGATCTCGGCCGGGGCGTCCGCCACCGTCACGCGCGGCGACTCCACGCTGACGGTGGTCAACCTGCTCAGTCCCTCGGCGCAGCTGCCGGGGATGCGTGCGCCGCAGCCGGACGACATCTGGCCCGCGTGGCTCCGGCTGCGGAGAGCGGCATCCTCGGCCGGCGCCGTGGTGATCGATCTCCACGGCGAGTCGCCCTGGGAGAAGATGGCCTTCGCCACCGCGGTCGACGGCCAGGTCACCGCCGTCGTCGGCACGCACACCCACGACCCGTCACTGCGCGGGCACATCCTCCCGGCCGGCGCCGGGCTGGTCACGGAACTCGGGATGACCGGCCGGCTCCAGTTCACTGGCGCTGGCTTCGACCCGGCTCATTTCGCCGCCGCCCTGCGCGGCCAGGACATCAGCGCGCTGCCCCCCTACGAGCTGGCGGCCGGGGCCCCCACCGTCGGCGCCGTGCTGATCACGGCCGAGCAGGACACCGTCACTGACATCACCCGCCTCAGCCTCGGCGAGCCGCCGGAGGCGACCACCATCGCCCGCGACGGCGCCGGATAAGGAGACCGCGCATGCCGGAAAACGCCCCGCCTCGCGGCATGAGGCTGCGAGTGCTCACCTTGAACGTCTGGAATACCGAAGGCCCGCCGGATCGCCAGCAGCGGATGCGCGACGGTATCCGCGGCCTGAACCCGGACCTCATAGCGCTGCAGGAGGTCGTGAAGACCAGCGACCACGACCAGCTCGACAATCTCCTCGGCGGAACCGGCCTGCACCTGGTGCACGACACGGACCTCGTCCGCGGCGCCACGTGGGGGACGGCGGTCGCCGCCCGCTGGGCGCCGAAGCACATTGAGGCGCAGCGCCTGGCGGCCGACGGACCCGGGCCGACGGCGATCGCCGCCGTGGTTCCCCTTCCGATCGGCACGGAGCTGCTGTTCCTCGGCGTGAAGCCGTCATACAAGTTCACCGACGAAGCCGCCCGATGCCGCCAGGCAGCAGAGATCAGCACGCTTGAGCGGCGGCTCCGGCAGGCGGCCCCCACCATCATGGCCGGCGACTTCGACGCCGAGCCGGGGAACGAGTGCATGCGCTTCTATACCGGGCGCGCCCCGCTGGACGGGCAGAGCGTCCACTTCCGCGATCCGCCTGCGCCCTGGCCGGAGCGGCGGCCCGGGGCACACCTGGACCAGCGACAACGCCTGGGTCGCGGGCATTGCGGCCAGCGGGTGGATCCAGTACCGCACCGCCGCCGCATCGACTACATCCTCGGCCGGCTTCTCCTCGAGGACCACCCGGACGTGCTCAGCACGGTCACCTCGTGCCGCGTGGTCCTCGACTCCGATCCGGCACCCAGCGATCACTACGGCGTGCTCGCCGACCTCGAACTCGTCACCCTCCGCTGATAAGGCCAGCCCGCACCTATCCCCGACCTTTTGAAATGGATGAAACGCATCATGGAAACTGGAATGAGCCTCCGGCTCAGGCACCTGCTGCACCGCCGCAAGGCCGCGGCGGCGATCGCCGCCGCGGCCGCCCTTCTCGCGTCGCCGCTGCGCCGGCACCACCGCCGCGTCTGTCTCCGTCAGACCTCACCGACGGAGCTGCGGATCGTCAACGAGGCGCTGCTCGGAACCCTCGACCCGACCGCCTGCGGTAACACAGAGTGCCGCCGGGTGGAGTACCTGGCCTACGGGTACCTGACCCAGTTCCCGTCGGGGAAGCCCGAGCTCGCGCAGAGCCTCACCGCGGCCGGCGGCGACACGACGTGGACGGCGGTACTGCGGCCCGGCCTGAAGTTCTCCGACGGCCGCCCGCTGATATCCGCGGATGTCGTCGCCTCGTTCGAGCGTTACCTGCGGCCGCCGTTCAAGGGGACGCTCGACGTGATGAAGAATATCGTCAGCGTGACCGCTCAGGGCAGCTCCGCGGTCGTGTTCAAGCTCGGGCAGCCGGACGCGGACTTCCCGCAGTCGCTGACCATTAACACCGCGGCGATTTACCCGGCCTGGAAGCTGTCCGCGAGCGGGTTCTTCGCCCGCCCCGTTAGCGCCTCCCCTACGAGATCACGGCCGCCAACCTGGCGAAGGGCGCATTCACCCTGACCGCCAACCCGCACTACTACGGCGCGAAGCCGGAGGTGAGGACCATCGTCTTCACCACGGTTTCCGACGGCGCGACCCGCCTCGCCCAGGTGGAGAGCGGGCAGGTCGACTACGCCAAGAGCATCCCGGCCAACCTCCTCAAGGACCTGCCGAAGAACCTGCGGGTGGAGCCGGTCAACTTTCCCGGCGGCATGATCCACCTCGTCTTCAACGACGGTGCCGGCAGCAAGAGCGTCACCACCGATGTCCGCGTCCGGCAGGCGATCAACCTCGCCGTCAACCGCCAGCAAATCGTCTCGCTGGCGCTCAGCGGGTACATGGCGCCCCTGTACGGCCTGCCCTGGATCGACCAGCCGGCGCCTGGCGCCGCCCGTCAGCCGTGACGTCCGGAAAGCGAAGCAGCTGCTGCACGGCACAGCGTGCCAGAACGGCTGCACGATCAGGCTGCTCGACATCCCCGACTTCAACTGGCAGCTCCCGCTGGTGACCACCGTCGTCCAGCAGAACCTCGCGGACATCGGCATCACCGTGCAGCTGGTCAACACTCCTATCGCGACGCTCAGCAAGGTCGCGCCGGACTCCTGGGACGGCGCCGTGCTCGATCCCGGATACGACGTCGATACCGACAGCTCCATCGCGACCGGTGCACTCACGGCCTGGCAGTGGTGGGGAACGACGCCGGCCTTCCCTGACCTCGCCGCGCTCGCGCAGCAGCTCGCCGTCGCCCCGGCGAGCGAGGACGCGCAGCTCAAGAGCGAGATCAACGCCGCCTTCGCCAAGGACATGCCGTGGGTCCCGCTCACCACGCTCACGTTCCTGGACGTATCGCGCCTGCCCGAGTCGGTCATCGCCAGCCCCATCGGCTGGAAGCTCAACATCGGCTAAGCGAGGTCCCCGAATGTCGGCTGCCACGACCGCTTCCCCCGCGCCGGGCTGTCCGGATCCGCCGGACAGCCCGCCTCCGGGCCGTCATCAATCCGCTCGTGAAGGCGGCCGCCGTCGCCTTCCTCGTCGTCGTCATCACGTTCCTGCTCGGCAAGGCCGTGCTCAGCGACCCCGGCCCGCTCGTCCTCGGCACCACCGCGACCCAGCAGGCGGTGGACGAGTTCAACGGCAGGCTGGGACTCAACGATCCGGTCGCCGTCCAGTTCGGCCGCTACCTGCTCCAACCTGCTGCACGGCCGGGCTGTTCGGCCAGTCGTACGCCTTCCAGGGGAACCAGCGTGTGGACCCTCGCTCGGGCTGGGCGCTGGCGGTCTCCGCCAGCGTGGCGATCTGCACCGTCATCGTGTCCGCCCTGGTCGCGGTCCCCGTGGCGATCGTGGCGGCCGCCCGGAAGCGCCGCGTCTCCGACTACCTGATCCGGGCGCGTCCCTGGCCGCCCTGTCCACGCCCCCCGCGTTCGTCGCCCGGTCCTCATCCTGATCGTGGCGGTGCGCACCGGCCTGCTCCCGGCCTGCGGCTGGGGCTCCGGCACCGCTCGAGTGATGTCCCCTACCTGGTCCTGCCCGTGGCCACCCTCACCGTCTACCTCAGCCCGATCCTCGTCCGGGTCGTGCGCGAGCGCGCCATCGTCATATTCGCATGGAGCCGTACCGTCGAGGCCGCCGTCGCCCGCGGTGTTCCCCGCCGGTCGGTCGTGGTCAGGTAGATGTGATCCCCAACTGCTGCGGGCCGCTGCTCACCGGTGCTCGGTTCTAACTTCGGTGCCCTGCTCAGCGGCTCGATCATCACCGACGTGATCTTCGGGCTGCCGGGACTCGGGCAGGTGCTGGACCTCCGCCGTCGCGTCCGGCGACCTGCCCGTGCTCCAGGGGGTCGCGCTGCTGTCGGGCATCCTCGTCACCCTCGCGAACGTGTGCGCGGAAATCGGCCAGCGTTTCGTAGATCCCAGGCTCAGGGCATGAAGCCGACGACGACCGAGACGGCCGCCGCGGGCCCGGGCGGCAGCCTGACGGCCCTGAAGATGGCCCGCCCGGCTGGCGTCAGGCAGCGCGGCCGGCGCCGCATGACGTGGACCACCGTCCGGGCCGAGCGGGCGGCGGGCGTCCTGGTGCTCGCCGTCGCCGCATTGTGCAGCATCATCATCCCCCCGCTCAGCCCGTACCCCCCAGACAAGCTCGTCGCCGCGCCGTCGGCGCCGCCCTCCGGCGCCCACTGGTTCGGCACCGACGAACTCGGCGACCTGTTCGTGCGGGTCATGTCGGCCATCCAAGTCGACCTCGGCATCACCGTGGCCTCGGTGCTCCTCAGCCTCCTCCTCGGCCTCGGGATCGGCCTGGCCATCGGCCTGAGCCCGCGCCCGGCCGCGGAGGTGCTGCAGCGCTGCGTTGACGCCGTCCTGGCTATTCCCTACCTGGTCTTCGTGCTCGCGATCGTCGCGTTTACGCGCAGCCACCAGGTGGTCGCCTTCGCCCCGCCCGGCGTCGGCGCCATCGTCATCGCGCTGGCGGTCACGGGGTGGCCCAACTACGCGCGGATCACCGCCGTCCAGACGCGGATTCTCGTCCGCCGCGACTCGATCGCCGCGACCCGGCTCCTCGGCTACAGCCGCGGGCGGACGCTCGTCCGGCACGTCATCCCCGAGGTGCTCGGCCCCAGCGTGTCGCTGGCCTCGCACCGTGCTCATCACCGCCGCGGTGGCGTCGCTCTCGTTCCTGGGCGCGGGGGTCGCGCCGCCGACCCCGGAACTGGGGGCCATCATGCAGGGCGGCACGCCGCTCATCCAGACGGCCTGGTGGATCTCCGTCATCCCCGGGCTGGTGCTGGTGGTCCTGGGCGCGGGCTTCTCGCTGATCGCCGACGCACGGGAGGACTGAGATGACCGCGCCCCTGGTGCTGACCGACGTCCGGGTCCGCATTCGCGACACGGAGGTGCTCTCGGGTATCTCACTGACCGTCGAGCAGGGCCGTGCCGTCGGCCTGGTCGGGGTATCAGGATCCGGCAAGACCATGACCGTCCGGGCCGCGACCGGCCTCCTGGGGCGGATCCACGGCCGTGTTACCCAGGGCACGATCACCCTGGGCGGCCGGGACATGTCCGCAGCCTCCGACCGGCAGTGGAACGCGGTCCGGGGCAGGACGCTGGCCCTCGTGCCCCAGAACAGCCTGTCCAGCCTCGACCCGATCATGACCGTTGGCCGCCAGCTCAGGGAGACCATCAAGCACGCCCTGGCGATGCGCCTGCGACTGGCGCGGCGAAGCCAGGCGCCTCCTGCACATGGTTCACCTTGAGCCCAGCCGCGCGCGTGCTGCCCGCGCCTATCCCCACGAGCTGTCCGGGGGGATGCGCCAGCGCGTCGTGATCGCGCTCGCGCTCGCCGTGCGCCCGGCGCTGCTCGTCGCCGACGAGCCGACCACCGCCCTCTACTGCCTGCTCCGCTCCGCACCGGGATCCTCGACCTGCTGAACGAACTCCGCCGCGACGCGACTCTCGCCTTCGTCCCGGTATCGCATGACCTCACCGCTATCCGGTCCACCACCGACCACGTCGTCGTCCTGCACCGGGGCCGGGCGGTCGAATCCGGCCCGACGGACGCCGTGATCTCCGCGCCCGGGCACCCCTACACCCGGTCGCTGCTGCTGTCGCGGCCCGGGCTGGCGGTCCCCGGCCAGCCCATTCCCGCGGTCTGGGCGGAGAACTACGACGCGCCCCCGGCTCCGCCATGCCGAGCCCGCGCCCAGATCGCACGCACAGCCAGGAGCCCGGCCATGCACCGCGGCGGCGCCGCGCCGCGAGCGCATCGTCATCGACATGACCAAGGCCGGCATGCGGTTCGGCCAGCACGCGGTGCTCCACAGACATCACCCTCACCGCGGACAGCTCGAAGCGCCTCGGGGCCGTGGTGGGGGCGAGCGGATCGGGCAAGAGCGCGTTGTCCCGGCTGCTGGTCGCGCCTGAGCGCCCCGACCCAGGGCACGTCGTCGTCAACGGAACGCCGTGGCGCTCCGTCCGCCCGGGCGTGACGTCCTCCGCCGTCACGTGCAGGATCTGATTCCAGCAGGACCCGTCGCCAGCTCACCCCGCATCTGACCGCCCGCTCGGCGATCGCCGAAGCGGTCCAGGTCGGCCGGGGCCTGCGCCCGCCCGATGCCGCCGCCGTAGCCGACGAACTGTGGCCGCGGTCGGCCTGTCGCCCGAGCACGGGCGGCGCAGCCCCGGCAGCTCAGCGGCGGGCAGTGCCAGCGGGTGGCCATCGCGCGAGCGCTGGCGTCAAACGCGACGCTGCTCGTCGCCGACGAGCCACCTTCGGCACTGGACGTTTCCGTCCAGGCCCAGATCATCAACCTGATCCTGGAGCTCACCGTCGAGCGGACCCGCGGGCTGGTGATCGTCTCTCATGACCTGGCCGCCGTCATCCGGCATCTCTACCCCGACGAGATCGTGGTGCTGTACCAGGGGCGGATCGTCGAGCAGGGCCGCACCCTCGACGTCCTCGACAGCCCGCACCACGAGCACACCAGGCAGCTCATAACCGCGTCCGACTGACCCGGGGGCAGCAGCCCGCGCGGTGTCGTGTCCGCCCGGCCGCGCCCTGGCGATCCGGCAGCCCGCCAGGGCCGGCGCGCGCAGGCCTGGAGTGATGTCCGCCGCCCGGCCGGTACGGTAGCTGCATGAGCGCGCAACCGATCCGCGACGCCTGGCCCGGCCGACCCGGCCGGGATCCTGGGGCTCCTGCCGGCCAGCTGGCATGCCGAGTTTCTCGCCGAGTACCGCGCCGCGCTGGAGGACG
>CAVSRG010000004.1:0-368228 GCA_963730265.1 uncultured Actinomycetota bacterium | reverse complement strand
CGTCTAGGCCAGCCGTCCGCGCGCTATTTCCGCGCCCTTGGATCGTCACGACCTGGGTTGCCGGTGAACCTGCCGACCGCGCCCCGGCGACTCGCGGTGCCGAGGCAGCCGATGCCCTGGCGGCTTTCCTGGCCGCCCTACATCAGCCCGCACCTGACGACGCGCAGGCCGGCCGGAACAATCGCGGTGGTCCGCTGGCCGACTGCGGCGAAGGTTTCGCGCATTTCCTGAAGGAGACAACCGATCGCGGGTTGATTTCCGACCCGGACGCCGTACGCGAGATCTGGGAGGATGCCGTAGCTGCGCCTGACTGGAGAGGTCCGTCTCTGTGGCTGCACGCGGACTTGCACCCGGCTAATCTTCTGACTAGAGACGGCAATTTCTGCGGCGTGGTCGACTTTGGCGACATGTGCGCGGGGGACCCGGCCTGTGACCTGGCCGCCTGCTGGATGCTCCTGCCCGATGGGGTCATCGACCGTTTCTATCAGGGCTACTCGTCGGCTGCTGACCCAGCGACCCTGCGCCGCGCTCGCGGCTGGGCGCTGCAAGGCACTCGTCTGCCTGCTCATCGGCGATGCCGGAGTCCACGGCCGCCCGGGTGGAAAAGCCACGTGGGGAACCGCCAGCAGACGCAGCGCTGAAACGCCTCACCGCGACTCGACCCTGACCGCGGCTCCTAGTCGGGCGTACTCGACGGCCAGTGAGCGGGCGACCAGGCTCCCTCGGGGTCCGTGGTGACCCACTTCGATCAGATGTCCGTCGGGATCGCGAATGTAGCAGCGCTTCTCGTACTGGTGCTGTTTCGGCGGCGTGAGGAACTCAGCACCCCGGGCGCTCCATTCCGCGTACACGGCGTCGATGTCTTTAACCCGGATGTTAAGGAAGCTGCTGACCCGGTTGGGATCACGCGGCGTCTCCAGGATGACCGTAGGCTTGTCGTCGGTCGGCCTCCGCCGGATTGATGACGATCCAGCTGTTGGCTAGCGCGACATTGACCGGATCTCCGGGGAAGGCCACCCGGCCGCCGAGTACTTCGGTGTAGAAGCGCCGCGAGCGCTCGACATCGTCCGAGACGATGAAGTGGGTCAGCACCATTCCCTCTGGGGGCGGTGGGAGCTCGGCCATCCGGGACCTCCACTGGTTGGGTCTCACACCCGCTTCACGACGGAGCCTGCAGGCGACGCTACCACGAGTAAACATTCGATCTCCGTCCGCCGCCGCGTGGCGATCCGGCGACCGGATCCCGCCGCAAAGGACGCCCGGCCAGCACCGAGCGAACGATTATGCCGACCCGGTCAGGCAGGCCCGGTCAGTGGCGCGAGCAGCTCGGCGACGGCCTCCTGGCCGTGCTGGCGGGCGCTTTCCAGCGGCGTCGCGCCCCATTCGCTCCTGATGTTCGGGTCGGCGCCCAGCCCCAGCAGCAGCTGGGCCATCTCCACGTCGCCAGTCTGGGCCGCCTCGTGCAGCGGCGTGAACCACTGCTGCTCGAGCGGGATGTCGAGGCGGCCGCGGGCGTTCACGTCGAAGCCGAGCTCGGCCAGCAGCGCGATCGCATCGAGCTTGCGGCCCGATGCCGCCCAGGCCATGAGGCCGGGTCGCCGCTCGCGCGCCTCGGGGGCGTGGGCCCGCAGCCGGTTCGCGGTTTCCCGGTCTCCGGCCAGGACGGCGGCGATCAGCGAGTTGACCTCGTCGAGGGCCGGCGGGGCGGCGCCGTGGGCGACCAGCCACTCGGCCAGTTCCGGGTACCCGCTCAGCTTCGCCAGCTCGGCCGGGGTGAGCCCGTCGGAGTTCCGCAGCGCCGTCGGTCGCCCGCCCGGTGCCGCGTACGGCGTGCGGAAGTCGACGCCGTGCTGCACCAGCAGCCGGACCCGGTCGCCCATGTCGTGCACGATCGCCCACCACAGCTGCCCGCGCAGCATCTCCCGCGGCGAGTCGGCCTTGTCCCCGAACCGCGCCGCCCACGGCCCGCCGTCCCCGCGGCCGAGACCGTGCTCGAACAGCAGCACCAGGTGCCGGTCGTCGCGGCCGAACTGGCGGTCATACAGCAACTGGCCGTCGTTCGCGTCGGCGCCCGCGGTCAGCAGCAGCCCGGCCAGCGCGAACGCGTGCGGGTGCTCGTCCTCGTCGTGGCTGCCCAGCACGCAGGTCGCCGCCGTATACGGCGGGTACAGGCCGTGCCACAGGTACCCGGCGTTCGGATCGGCGCCGTGCTCCAGCAGCGCCCGCGCCGTGCCGAGCGTGGCTTCCTGGCTGATCCCGCGGGTTGTGCCGCGCGCACGCGAGGTAGAGCAGCGGCTCCCAGCCGTACGGGCCGCCTCACGGCTGGCCAGCGCTGGGTCGGCCGCGAGCTGCGCCCGTGCCGACGCCTCGTCCGCCGCGGCGGCCGCGACGTGGATGCTGGAGCGGGTCAGCCCCGGTTGGGCGGCCAGCACCCGGGCCGCCCGTTCCCAGCGCGAAGGCTCATCGTCGCCGCCGAAGCGCAGGCACGCGAACGCGAGGAACTCGGCCGCCGCGCCGGAGGTCTGGTCGACCTCGTCGGGCGACCGGCCGTACCGCTCGATCATCTCCAGGTACTGCCGCAGGCGCGCCCAGGAGGCGAAGCCGTAGTGCCGGGCGACCACGAGCTGCGCGCCGGTCAGCGTGACCGGGTGCGCGCCCTTCGGGTGATACTCGGCGACGAGATCCAGGGCTCCGGGCACGCCCGCGCGGGCCAGGTCACGCACGTCCTTGGCCTGCTTGCGGAGCTGCTCCAGGCTGGCGTCGTCGGGCAGAGATACGGATGGCATGTGCCAACCCCCTTTTCACCGCCTGCGGTCCGCATCGTCAGGCCGAAAGGAGGCTGAACAGCCAATACCATTCGTGACCACTGCTCGGGTGGGCTCGGCCCTGTCCGCGGACCCGGCGGCGCCCCGCGCGCCGTGTCCGAGACTACACACTCGCCCAACGTCGCGCGAAGCCCTACCTCCTGCGAAAGGAGCTACCGATGAGCGGCAACTGGACCGACGAGATCACGGTCCCCGGCCGGCCGGAGCCGCAGGAGGTACCGACGGGATCTAGGCGCTATCTCCCATCCGGACCGTCGTCATGGTGCCCTCGTTGGAAGTGCCGGAGCGCCATCCGGACGCTAGCGGGCTGCTCAGTCGACTGGCCTTTCTCCAGCCAGCTCCAGAACCGTCCCCAGGTCGTGGACAAGCTGAGGCGGAACCGAAGCCATATCGACGGGCGCACGCGCTGATCGTAGCGAGTCGAGTGAGTTCAGGAACATGGCCAAGGAGCTTGCGGAGGCCCAGCTCTTCGATCCCAGGCGTTTGCTAAGGAAGCGCGGGGTCTGCTTCTTCCCGTGCGGTGCTGCCGTCCGCCGCCCGGCCGGGCGCACCCACGGGCACCACCGCCGAGCTGTACAGGCCGAGCAGGAGCCCGATGACCGGGAAGGCCAGCAGGATCAGCCCGTAGCCACCGACGCTGCTGCTGGCGGCGAGTTCGTGGCGGTAAGCGACGGCCGGGTCCAGGTGCTGACCCGGGTAGAGCCAGTGCTGAATCCACGCCGCCTGCCGCAGCAGCGCGATCGTGCCGGTGCCCAGCACGGCGACCATCACGGCGCCGACCCCCGTCGCCAGGAATCCCGCCGCTCCGCCTTGTGCGATCGTCGCCCTGGCAGGCTGCTCCGGGCTGCCCTGCCCGCGGTAGCGCAGCCCGGCCACGGCGCCACCCAGCAACGGGGCGCCCAGCAGCAGGATCCACGCCAGCGCCACGACCGGATCGATTGCTGACCCTGCCAGCCACGGCTCGGTCGCGTACTTGGACAGTCCGAGCGGGGCCACCGCGTACATCACCACGCCGAGCGCGATGCCCATGCCGGTGCCGATCGCCAGCGTGGCCGGGGCTATGCGGGACCGCCGCGCCGTCACGGCGAGGATGCCGGCCACATACCCGGCTATGACGACCAGGAACACGATCTGGGTGAACCAGTCGAACTCTCGCGCAGGCGTCCCGGCCGCCGGAGCTGGCGCGATCCGGGAAACGCGGCCTTGGCCACGATCAGGGCCAGGACAGCGGCGCACGCGCCGGCGCGCAGGAACCAGCCCGGCCAGCAACAGCACGGCCGTGACCACGTCGATCCTGGCGACCACGGTGGCAAACCCGGCCGGCGAACCCGGCCAGCAGGCCCGGACTGCGGCCGCCGCGGCGGCCGCGAACAGCAGGAAGCTGCCGGTCCGGCGTATCACCAGCGCCTCCCTGGCTGTCACATAAACCGCGCCGGCCAGCCAGGTCAGCCGCCTGAGTCCGGGCGGCGCTTCACCTGCTTCGGCCCAGATCGCCCGGACCCAGTCACGCCGCCCGGCGGGCGCCAGCCACGCCGCGGCACGGCCTAGCCTGCCTGCGGCATTCCCGCCGTCGTGCCCCGGCTCAGACCGCACCGGCCACCCCCGGCATTACCGCATCGCGACCGGTCCGGACGGCTCGCACCCCCGGCCGCACCCCGGGCCGACCGGCCGGCCCGGCCGCGATGGCCAGCGCCGCCGTCGCGCTGGCCAGCCCGGCGTCCGTCAGCCGGTACAGGTGCCGCCGCGGCCGGCCCGGCGTCGGCTCATCCTGCCAGCGCGCCTCCACCAACCCGCGGTCAGCCAGCCGGATCAGGATCGGGTACAGCGTGCCCGACTTCAGCCCCGTCTGCCCGGCCAGCACGTACCCGTGCCGCCACTGCGACTGCTCCTCGCATAGCGCTGCCAGCACCGACAGCGTCTGCACCGAGAACTCAGCACGTGATCCCACAGCGGCGACTCTACATAAGTAGCGACCTAATATCTACATAGGTAGACCGAGCGGCCCGAAGTTTCGGCGGGCGATCCCGGAGCCCTTACCTACGGTGCCGATCTCTGTGCCAGAAGGACTGATGAAAGGCCAGGCTGAAGCGCTCCAACTCGGCGCCAGACTCGCCGAACCCGGCTACGTAGTCCAAGTGAAGATCACGGGGAATCAGCAGGGCCGCGAACCTCACCTCGGGAAAGCCTGCCGAGTCATAGACCGGCACATCCATATCCTGCCCGGCCGTCGTGATCAGCTCGACCCGGCGGATAGTCGGGTGAACGCGAGCGAGCAGGCAGTACGGGCTGCCGTCACTGCCACCAGTGCTGACGCTCATAAGCCGTCCAGGGTGCAGCGGTGGCCCGCTCGCGCCCCCTCCGTGCAGGATGCGACCGTCAGCGCCAGCAACCCGGATCGTGGACGAAAGCTCCGTACCGTGCCACTGGGCCAAGATCACCCAAGACAGCCCGTCATCATTAGTGCCCTCGGCGACTACCAGCTGCTCGGCGTCCACGAACCCATCATTCCAGCTACAGCCCTCGGAACCAGCTGTGACCGACTCGTTGGTCCTTACCCACAGCGGTTTCGAGACCGAGCCGGATGGCCGTTCGGGGGCACCTCGGAGGCAGGCGGCTCCATGGATCTCGAAGCGTGCCTTATCGGGGGCGGCGGCAAGGTTGTGGTACCAAGCGGGGATGCCAGCCGCGCCGTTGGCCGACGCTGCGATCAGCCAGCCGCCGTTCCCGTCGGAGACCCAGCCGAGGGGCGTGGTCCGCTCCAGGCCGCTCTTGCGGCCCGTCGTGGTCAGGAGCAGGAGGTCGAAGTCTGTAGTCGGCCACCTTCGGGGTGCGGACACCGGCGGGGTCATTCACCGGTCCCGTCGATGTGCGCGCCGTGTGGCAGTAGGTCTTTCAGCTTGACTTCCTTATCCAAGCCGAGGATTACCTGGGTTTCCAGGTTGTCCTCGTTGATGTCTCGCATGAACTGACGGCAGTAGCCGCAGGGAGACAGAACATGCAGCTTGCCGTAGGGGTCGATCGCTTTGTCTTCACGCCAGACGGCAACGATAGTTCTGACTCTGTACTCTCCAGCCGTAATCATGGCAGCAATAGCGCTGCGCTCAGCACAAAGACCCCAGCCGGAGGTATCGACACAGACGCCGGTGTAGATGTCACCCTTTTCACTGATGAGAGCCGCACCGACATCACCGTGGAGTCGCCCGTTTACAGTTTTGCGGTTGAGGACCGATTCAGCTTTGCTGATAAGTTCTTCGTACTTCATAGTCCGCCTTTCTGTTCTTTCACTATAAGACAAGACCTTAAGGCGGCAACTGGTTTATCGCTCCGCTACACCGGCCACGCCGCCTGGGCCTCCCACGGCCCCGTCCTCCTGATAGGTGCCGAGGTCTTGCCGGGGAAGATCAGTGTCAAGGCGGAGCTCCGACAGCGCAGCGAGGACGCACGACCTTGGTGGTGATCTTTCGCGGTGAGTGATTGCCCGGCGGCGGCCTGGTCCTCATTGGCAACCGAGGTCCGGCCAGCTGTCCGTCCAGGTAGTTCCCAGCGACCCGTTACTCAGAAGTCTGATTCCTGGGCTACCTGCTCTCAGTCTGGGGCGGTCTGGCAGGGCTTATACAGGTGAGGGACAAGCTACGACTGGGAGATGCGGAATGGAGTGGGTCAGGAACAGGGCGGCCAGCCGCGAGTTCGAGCGCTTCGCGGCCGAGGCGTCGGAATCGCTGCTGCGCACCAGTTTCCTGATGACGGGCAACGCTAAAGACGCCGAGGACCTGGTCCAGGAAACGCTGCTGCGGGTGGCGCGCCGCTGGAGCCGGGTGCGGTCGATGGACCACCCGGCCGCCTATACCCGCCGGATCCTGATCAACCTCGTCCTGCGCGACGCCGATCGCCGTGCCCGGCAGCGGACGGAGCTGCAGCCGCCTGAGGGTGCGGCTGAGCTGGCCGACGACAATGCAGCCCGCGCGTTGCGGGAGGTTGATGACCAGGCCGAGTTCCGCTGGGCGCTGGCCCGGCTCCCCGCTCGGCAGCGGGCCGTGCTGGTGCTGCGCTACTGGTCTGACCTGCCCGTCGCCGAGGTCGCCGACATCCTCGGCTGCACCGAAGGCACAGTGACCAGCACCGCATCCCGGGCAGCCGCCCGGATGGCCGAGATCCTCGCCCACGCCAGCCCACCCGCCACCAGGCCCGCCGCGCCGCACACATGAAAGGACGCACCTGATGCCCACCGACGAACTTGAACACGAACTCCGACGCGCCTTCGCCTCAGCCGCAGCCGGCTACCAGCACCCCGAACAGGCTCGCCAGCGGCTGCTGCAGCACAACTACCGGCCCGGCAGCGGCCACCGGCGGCTCACCGCAGGCATCACTGCCACCGCGGCCGCCGGATCGGTGGCGCTGGGCCTGGGCCTGTCCGGCGGCCTCGGCTCATCCCCGGCCACCGGAGCCGACACGATCCGCACCGCAGCCTTCACCATCACCCGCAACGCCAACGGCACCGCGACCCTGACTATCAACCCGCGCGTACTGTTCGACCCCAGCGCACTGCAAAGCGACCTCGCCCAGTACGGCATCCCGGCCAAGGTCACCACCGGCAGCTTCTGCTCCAGCGACCCTGCCCCCAGCGGCTTCTCGCAGGTCGTGAGGTTCTCCCCGGCATTCCAGGGAGACAGCGGCCAGCAGCAGGTACAGGACCCGACCGTCACGATCAACCCCGCCACCATGCCCGCCGGAACCGAACTCAGCGTCGGCGCCTTCCAGGTCTCCAGGGGTGGCGACACCGCGCTAGCGCTCATCGACACGAACTCCTACACCTGCAGCAGCACTGCGCCCACGACACCGCCATCCAGCGGCGCGCTGCTGCACTGGAATGGCGCCGCAGGGTCATAACTACCCGGCTCAGCACCCGGAGTGTCAGCAGCACCGGTGATCATGGGGAGATGCCGGTTATCGCGCTACGACCCGTCGCGGACGCCGACCTCGATGCGCTGTTCGAGCAGATGCGAGATCCCGAGTCGGTCCAGATGGCCGCGTTCACTCCCGAGGACCCGGACGACAGGGCCGCCTTCGACGCGCACATGGCCAGGGTGCGGTCCGCGCCCGGCATCACCCACCGCGCCGTCACCTGCGATGGCCAGCTCGTCGGCAGCATCGCCGCCTTCGTCATCGATGGCGCGACCGAGGTCACCTACTGGGTCGACCGGGCGGCCTGGGGACGCGGCATCGCCAGCCGCGCCCTGGAGCTGCTCCTGGACCTGGTCCCCGCTCGGCCGTTGTATGGCCACGCGGCCAGCGACAACGCCGCCTCGCTCCGCGTCCTGGAGAAGTCGGGCTTCCAGGTCATCGGAACCGAGAACTCCTTCGCTCCCGGCAGGAAGGCGAGCATCGAGGAAACCATCCTGCGGAAGGAGCGAAGTAACTAGACCCGGGCGATCTGTGACATGCGGCTATCGGAAGGTGGAGCTAAGGGGACTCGAACCCCTGACCCCCTGCTTGCAAAGCAGGTGCTCTTCCAGCTGAGCTATAGCCCCAAGGCGTGCCGTCCAAGGCTACCCTACAAACCGCTCGCCGGGCACCGCCGCAGCCGGGCTGGCCGCGAGCGATCAGGCCCTCCCCGGCTGACGGGCGGCCTCCGGACCGGTCCTCGGCCGCCGGCCCTCGGCCACCGGCCGGGCACCAGTCATCCGGGCCTGGCCGCGGCCGCGGTCCCAGCGAGGCCGCGTGCCCCGGCCCCGCGGCGGCCAGCATGGCGGGGAGGTCGGCCACGCTGCCCAGTACCTGCGCGGCCCCGGCCGACCGCAGCCGCGCGGCCGGGTGAGCGCCGGTCAGCACCCCGGCGACGAGCCCGGCGCCAGACCGCTGGCCGGACCGGACGCCGCTCTCGGTGGCCTGGACGATGAGCGTGTCGCGGACGTCGTCCACGCCCAGGCCCAGCATGGCGCGCAGGACGGGGTCCGGACAGGGACAGCCGCGCGGCACGTCGTCCGCGCTGACGGCCAGGTCGAAGCGGTCCTGCCAGCCGAGCGCGGCCAGGATGCCACCGAGCTGGCGGCGCGAGAAAGAGCTGATCACGCAGGTGCGCCAGCCCGCCGCGGCCAGCTCGTCCAGCGCCTCGGGGCGCCCGGCACGGGCTGACGCCGAGGCGCTCACAGCGCCGCTGAGGGACTCGCTCGAAGGCCAGGTAGGCCGCCTGGGCGCGGGCCTCGTTACCGGGGAACAGTTCGCGCAGCACGTCGATGGACGGCTTGCCCCGGGACCGGTGGACCTGCGCCATGCCCCGGGCGTAGGCCGTGGTCCCGGTCACGACCCCCTGCGTCGCGATCGCCTCGGCGTAGGCGCGTTCCAAGGTGCCGTCGTCAGCCACGGTGGTGCCGATCAGCCCGAAGCAGGCGAGCGTGTACGCCGCATTGCTTCACCCCCGCCCCCGCAGGCGGCAGCCGCCACGGGCGGGTTAATCGTCCGCGGTGGTCGCCTCGGTCCACAGGTCGAGCTCGGCGCGGTCCGCCTGGACCTTCCGCCAGACGGCGAAGGCGCTCAGTCCCAGCAGGGCGATGACGAGCAGTTTCTTCACGGGTGCACTCCTTCTAGATCCCGGCTCCACCGACCGCGGCGCCACGGCCCGCTACCTGCACGGCGACTCTTGAGCCTAGCAAGGCAGCCGTCAGCGCTGCCGCTCCACGCGAGTCTCGTCCCACACCGGCCCGGCCGCCTCGTAGACCTCGCCGCTGGACCCGAACACGAGGAACCGGTCGAACGACTGGGCGAACCAGCGGTCGTGGGTGACGGCCAGCACGGTCCCCTCGTAGGACTCCAGGCCCTCCTGGAGGGCCTCCGCGCTGGCCAGGTCGAGGTTGTCGGTCGGCTCGTCGAGCAGCAGCAGCGTGGACCCGGCCAGTTCCAGCAGCAGGATCTGCAGCCGGGCCTGCTGGCCGCCGGACAGGCTGCGGAACGGCTGCCGGGCGCACACCTGGAGCTCGTATCGGGACAGCGCGGACATGGCCTCGTTGATCAGCAGCGCGTGCTCGGTCATCAGGATCTCCAGCGGGGTCCGCCGGTCGAGGTCGGGCCGGGCGTGGGTCTGCGCGAACATGCCGGGCACCACCCTGGCGCCGAGCCGGGCCACGCCCTGGTGTGCGGACGTCGTCCCCGGCCAGCAGGCGCAGGAAGTGCGACTTGCCCGGAGCCGTTAGAGCCCAGCACGGCGACCCGCTCGCCGTACCAGACCTCCAGGTCGAAGGGGCGCATCAGGCCGGTCAGCTCCAGCTGCTCGCAGATCACGGCGCGCTTGCCGGTGCGGCCGCCGCGCAGCCGCATCCGCACGTTCTGGTCTCGGGGCGCCTCCTCGGGCGGCCCCTCCTCCTCGAACTTGCGCAGCCGGGTCACCGCGGCCTGCAGCCGCGAGGCCATGTCGGAGTTGTAGGTGGCCTTCTGCCGGTACATGCGCACGAGCTGCTTGAGCTTCTCGTGCTCCTCGTCCCAGCGCCGGCGCAGCTCGTCCAGGCGGTCGTTGCGCTCGCGGCGGGCCTGCGCGTAGGTCGCGAACCCGCCGCCGTGCACCCAGACGCTTCTGTCCTCTACCGTGATGATCCGCTGGGCGCAGGCGGCCAGCAGCTCCCGGTCGTGGCTGACCAGCAGGACGGTCTTGGAGGTGGCGGCGAGCTGCTGCTCCAGCCAGACCTTGCCGGGAACGTCCAGGTAGTTGTCGGGCTCGTCGAGCAGCAGGACCTCGTCCTTGCCGCGCAGCAGCGACTCGAGCACCAGGCGCTTCTGCTCGCCGCCGGACAGGGTGCGCACCTCGCGCCACCGGCAGTGGTCGTAGCTGACGCCGAGGGCGGCCACGCAGCAGGCGTCCAAGTGCACCTCGGCGTCGTAGCCGCCGGCGTCGCCCCACTCGGCCAGCGCCCGGGCGTACCGCATCTGGGTCGGCTCATCGTCGCGCTCCATCATCAGCAGCTCGACTTCGTCCAGCCGCGCCGCGGCGTCCCGCACGCGCTGGGGCGATACCGACAGCAGCAGGTCCCGGACCGTGGACTCGTCCCGGATCCCGCCGACGAACTGCCGCATGACGCCTAGCCCGCCGCTAGAGGTGACCGTGCCGGACTGCGGGATGAGATCGCCGGTGACCAGGCGCAGCAGGGTGGTCTTGCCCGCCCCGTTCGGCCCGACGAGCGCCGCGACCAGGCCGTCGCCGACCCGGAATGAGACGTCATCGAGCAATACCCGGCCGTCCGGCAGCATGTGGCTCAGATGCGCCGCCTCGACGTGGCCCATCTCAGCTCCCCGTTTCGTCTTCGTCGGCCGGCCGTACCGGGCGCCGGGCCGCTCCGGCCAACGGCCCCATGACACTAAACGCTGCCTGCCCGCCCAGTTCAACGGGTTTTCTGCCGCCTGGATGCCCGGCCCCGCCAGTCTTACCGGGTTATGCCCAGCCGACCAGGCCCGGCGGTGGAAACAGCCGTGGCGTATGCCCGACAATGGCCGCATGGACCCGCAGGGCATCAGCGACAATTCCCGGCTCGCGCCTCGGACGCCGACCGCGACCAGGCCGCGGCGGTGCTCAACAACGCCATGGCCGAAGGGCGGCTCACCGTCGACGAGCACTCCGAGCGGCTGGACGCGGTCTACGCCGCGAAGACCCACGCCGACATCGTGCCGCTGCTCGACGACCTGCCTGGTCAGGGCACGGCGGTGGCGCCGGTCCCGAGGCCCGGCGCGCTGGCCCCAGCGGGCCCGGTGAACCGCATCCTGGCCATCTTGAGCGGCGCTAGCAGGAAGGGAGCCTGGCACGTCGAGCCGGTCATGGACATCGTCACGGTCCTGGGCGGCGTCGAGCTTGACTTCCGGGAGGCGGTGCTGCCGGGTCAGGAGGTCAACCTGACGGTGACCTGCGTGCTCGGCGGCGTGGAGATCACCGTGCCGCCTGAGATGCGGGTCATCGACTCGGGGTCCTCGGTCCTCGGCGGCCGTGAGATCACCGGCGACAGCCCGGAGTCGGCGCAGCCGGACGCGCCCGTGCTGCGGATCAGCGGCACCTGCGTGCTGGGCGGCATCGACGTCAAGCGCAAGCGCCGCAAAGACAAGGGCCGCAGGCGCCCCACCATCCGCATCGAGTCCAGCTGATCCAGATAGCAGCCCGCGCCGCCTCTATCAACATGATCGTCGGAGCTTTGGTGCTGCTCTAGCATCACCAGAGGGCCATCGATGACGCTCGGCACCGCCGAGTCGTCCCCCCAACGCCGCTACCCGCGAGGGCGGTGGGGCGATTGTGGCTGGAGCGACCTGCGGGACTGAGCTGGGCCGCGGACGGCGGCCACTCGCCGGGACGAACCTGCCTAGCGGCAACTACGGACAGGCCGAACCCGGAGCCGCGGACAGTGCCGACGAAACCGGGCACGGGCGGACGGGGACCCGCCGGCGCATCGGGTCGGCCAGGGCGGCGGTGAGCTGGCCCAGGGCCTGGACCGTGTGCGCGCTGACCACTGCGTCGCAGTGCGGCCACGCGGCCGCCATCCCGCCGGCCAGCGGCTGGTAGCTGGCGTTCTTGGTGCGCGGGTTCACCCAGACGATGCGGTACGCCACCAGCGACAGGCGCTCCATCTCCCGGCGCACCAGGTCCGGGTCGCCGGTGTCCCACCCGTCGGACACGATCAGCACCACGGCGCCGCGGGCCATGCCCCGGCGGCCGTAGGAGTCGTTGAACTCGCGCAGTGCTTCCCCGATCTTGGTGCCGCCCAGCCAGTCGGGGGCGGCCCGCCCGGCGCGCTCCAGGGCCGGGCCGGGCAGCGACCGCGAAAGCGCGGGAGTGAGCCGGGTCAGCCGGGTGGCGAAGCTGAACACCTCGGCCCTGGCCCCGCCCGCGGCGCAGTACAGGAGCTGGATCATGGCCCGGGCGTAGGGCTCCATCGACCCGGAGATGTCGCAGAGCACGACCAGCCGCCGGGGCCGACGGGCCGGGGCCCGGCCGATGAGCGCGAACGCGTGGCCGCCGGTGCGCCGGGCCTGCCGCAGGGTGGCGCGCATGTCGATGCGCGGGCCGCCGGGGCGGCGCCGCTCGCGGCGGGAGCGGCGCAGCGGGACGGCCAGCGTGATGCCGCGCATGAGGCTGGCCAGGGAGGCCAGCTCGGCCTCGGTCAGCTCGGCGAAGTCGTGGGCGGCAAGCCGCTCGATGGTACTGCCGAGGTAGGGGTGCTCGACCTCTTGCTCCGTGGGCTGATCAGCGGCATCCTCGGCGGCGGCCATCACCCCGGCGGTATGGTTGCGCGCCGCCATGGCCGCCTGGGCCAGCAGGTCATCGGCCCTGGACGACTGGGCCGGACCGGGCGCCTCCTGGCTGCCGGGCCGGTCGGCCACCCCGGGCGGCCCGTCGAGAGCCCCGAATACCTGGACGAACACTGCCTCCAGCAGCTCGGCCTGATCCTTGCTGGACACAAATGTCGCTAGCGCGCAGAGGTACAGGGCGCGCAGGCTGGCGGGCCGGGCCACGGTCACGGCGGCGGCGAAGCGCTCACAGCGGCCAGGGCCGACGGGCAGCCCGGCCTGACGCAGCGCCGCGCCGAAGCGGGCGCTGACCTCGGCCAGGTCGTCAGGCACCGGAACCGGCACCACCCGCACTGGCGGCGCGGCCCGAGCCGTGGCCACCATCGGCATCCCGTGGCCCATCGCCATTCTCCGGCCCGTCAGCACCGCCGACACCGTCAGCACCGCCGACACCGACAGCACCGACAGCACCGCCAGGGACGACGACCGCGAACCCGGCCTCCCGCACGGTCCGGTAGTCCTCGGCGTACTTGAGCACCGCACCCGCGGTCCGCTCCGCGGCCGCGGCATTCAGGCTGGGGGCGCCGAGCATGTGCAGGGCCCCGGCCCAGCTGATCGCCTCGGCCACGCCCGGCGGCTTGGCCAGGTCCAGGTCGCGCAGCCGGGCCACGCCCCAGGCCACCTCCTCAGTGAGCGACACGCTGGCGCCGGGCACCCGGCGGCGGATGATCGCGGCCACCCGGCTGGTGTCCGGGTAGTCGATCCAGTGGTAGAGGCAGCGACGCTTCAGCGCGTCGTGCAGATCGCGGGTGCGGTTGGAGGTGAGCACGACGACGGGCGGGTACGCGGCCCGGCGGGTGCCCAGCTCGGGAATGGTGACGGCGGACTCGGCCAGCAGCTCGAACAAGAACGCCTCGAACTCGTCGTCGCCGCGGTCGACCTCGTCGATCAGCAGCACGGCGGGCCGGGGCCCGGGGTGGTCGAGCGCGGCCAGCAGCGGGCGCTCGAGCAGGAACTCGTCGCTGAACAGGTCGGCCTCGCGCGGGGTCTCGCCGCGGGCCTCGGCCAGCCGGATGGCCAGCAGCTGGCGGGGATAGTTCCACTCGTACATGGCCTCGGCCGAGGTCAGGCCCTCGTAGCACTGGAGCCGGATCAGCGGTGTGTCCAGCACCTGGGCCAGGGCCTTGGCCGCCTCGGTCTTGCCCACTCCCGGCTCGCCCTCCAGCAGGATGGGCTGTCCCATCCGGGCGGCCAGGAACAGCGCGGTGCCCAGCGGCTCGTCGGCCAGGTAGCTGACTGAGTCCAGCGCGGTGAGCAGCGCGCCCACGTCGGGCAGCTGCTCGGCAAGCTCACTCATAGACCCTCACGAAGATCCTCATTCGTCCATGATGCGGCAGGCCAGCAGGTCACGAGACCGCCAGGTCGGTGCGGAGAGGCCGGCCCTGGATGGCCGACCACACGCCGGCCGGCGTGAGCGGCATGTCCGCGTGCCGTACGCCGAACGGCGCGAGGGCGTCCAGGACCGAGTTCACCACGGCCGGCGGCGAGCCCACGGTGGCCGACTCGCCGACCCCCTTGGCCCCGACCGGGTGGTGCGGCGACGGGGTCACCGTCTCGCCCAGCTCCCAGGACGGGCACTCCAGCGCGGTCGGCAGCAGGTAGTCCATGAACGAGCCGCCCAGGCAGTTGCCGTTCTCGTCGAAGGCGATGACCTGCATCAGCGCCATGCCCACCCCGTCGGCCAGGCCACCGTGGACCTGACCCTCGACGATCATGGGGTTGATCCGCACTCCGCAGTCATCCACGGCGATGAACCGGCGGACCTTCACCACGCCGGTGCCGGGGTCGACGTCGGTCACGCAGATGTAGGCCCCGAACGGGAACGTGAGGTTGGGCGGGTTGTAGACGGTCTCGGCGTCCAGGTGGCCCTCGACGCCCTCGGGCAGCTCCAGCGAGCCGTGCGCCGCCATGGCGATCTGGGCGATCCCGGCCGACTGCTCCGGGTCACCGCGAACCTGCCAGCGGCCGTTCACCCAGTCCAGGTCGTCGGCGGAGACCTCCATCATGGCCGCCGCGACGAGGCGGGCCCGCTCCCGGACCTTGCGCGCCACCATGACCGTGGCGGCGCCGGAGACCGGCGTCGAGCGGGAGCCGTAGGTGCCCAGCCCGAACGGGGTCGCGTCGGTGTCGCCGTGCACGACCTCGACGTCGTCCGGGGACAGTCCCAGCTCGCCCGCCACGAGCTGGGCGAAGGTGGTCTCGTGGCCCTGGCCCTGGGTCTGCACCGAGATGGCCAGCACGGCCTTGCCGGTCGGGTAGATGCGCAGGTCGGCACCGTCGGCCATGCCCAGGCCCAGGATGTCCATGTGCGCCCGCGGCCCGGCGCCGACCCCCTCGGTGAAGAAGCTGAGCCCGATGCCCATGTACTCGCCGCGGGCCCGCTTCTCGGCCTGCTCGGCCCGGAGCTGCTCGTAGCCGGCCATGTCCATGGCCAGCCGCAGCGCCCGCGGGTAGTTGCCCGAGTCGTACTCCCAGCCGGTCGGCCCGGTGTACGGGAACTGCTCGGGGCGCAGCAGGTTGCGCATCCGCAGCTCGGCCGGGTCCAGGTCCAGCTCGCGAGCGAGCAGGTCCACCATCCGCTCGACCAGGTACACCGCCTCGGTGATGCGGAACGAGCACGAGTAGGCCACCCCGCCGGGAGCCTTGTTGGTGTGCACCGCGGTGACCTGGCAGTGCGCGGCCGACAGGTCGTAGGAGCCGGTGAAGATGTGGAAGAACCCGGCCGGGTACTTGGTCGGCTGGGCGGTCGCATTGAACGCGCCGTGGTCGGCCAGCACCCTGGCCCGCAGGGCCAGGATCTTGCCGTCCTTCGTGGCGGCGATCTCGCCGTGCATGTGGAAGTCACGGGCGAACGTGGTCGACATCAGGTTCTCGGAGCGGTCCTCCACCCACTTGACCGGCCTGCCGGTCACCATGGCCCCGACGATGGCGCACAGGTAGCCGGGATAGACCGGGACCTTGTTGCCGAACCCGCCGCCGATGTCGGGCGAGACAACCCGGATCTTGTGCTCGGGCACCCCGGCGATCAGCGCGTACATGGTGCGGTGCGCGTGCGGCGCCTGGGAGGTGCACCAGAGGGTCAGCTTGCCGCTGACCGCGTCCAGGTCAGCGACTATGCCGCAGGTCTCCAGCGGCGCGGGATGCGAGCGGGGGTAGAGCATGTCCTGGGTCACCACCACGTCGGCGGCGGCGAACGCCGCGTCGGTGGCGGCCTGGTCGCCGGCCTCCCAGTCGAAGATGTGGTTGTCGGCCTTGCCGGGCAGGTCGTCCCGGACCACCGGGGCGCCGGGGTCCAGCGCCCGCTCGGCGTCCACCACGGGAGGCAGCGGCTCGTACTCGACGTTGATCAGCTCCAGGGCGTCGCGGGCCGAGTAGCGGTCCTGGGCGACCACGAACGCGACCTCCTGGCCCTGGTATCGGACCTTGTCGGTGGCCAGGACGGCCTGCACGTCCCTGGACAGGGTCGGCATCCAGGCCAGGTTGCGCTCGGTCAGGATCTCGCCGGTGATCACGGCCTTGACCTTGGGATGGGCCAGCGCGTTGGCGACGTCCACGGACACGATCCGGGCGTGCGCCAGCGGGCTGCGCAGCACCGCGCCGTAGAGCATGCCCGGCAGCTGGATGTCATCCACGAACCGGCCCTTGCCGCGGATGAACCGCGCGTCCTCCTTACGCGGCAGTGGTCCGTACGCGCCGTTGCCCGGCCGCTCGTGCACGTCGGTCATGACGGCGCCTCTCCCTCGCCAGCCGCCGCGCCCGACGGGTGCTTGCTGGCCCACTGGATCGAGCGAACGATGTTCTCGTAGCCGGTGCACCGGCAGATCTGCCCCGAGATGGCCTCCCGGATCTGCTCCGCGGACGGATCGGGGTGATGGTCAAGCAGCCAGCGCGCGGTCATCAGCATGCCCGGCGTGCAGAACCCGCACTGGAGGCCGTGGCACTGGGCGAAGCCCTCCTGCACCGGGTCGAGCTGCCCTCGCTGCTCCAGCCCCTCCACCGTGCGGACCCGGTGGCCGTCGGCCATCGCGGCCAGGACGGTGCACGACTTCACCGGGGTCTCGTCCAGCCAGACCACGCAGGCGCCGCAGTTGGAGGTGTCGCAGCCCCAGTGCGATCCGGTGAGCCGCAGCTCATCGCGCAGGAAGTGGATCAGCAGCAGCCGCGGCTCGATCTCGCGCCGGCAGGCCGCGCCGTTCACGATGACCGTGATCTCCATATCAGCCCGTTCCGTATGACCCGGCGGGGCGGCCCCCCGGACCCCCCGGTGCGCGTTCCGCGCGGATTGGATCAGCCCCGGCCAGGGCCCGGCGCAGGGCCAGGTCCAGGGCGCGGATCGTCAGCTCGCAGGCCAGGTGCCGCTTGTAGTCGGCCGGGCCGCGCTGGTCGGAGCTGGGCCGGCAGTGCTCCGCGGCGATCTGGCCGGCCCGCGCGAAGGTCGCCGCGCTGGCGGGCCCGCCGCGCAGGAAGTCCTCCGCCTCGGCGGCCGAGAAATGCCGCGCGCCGACCGCGGACAGGCCGATCCCCGCCTCGGCCACGACGCCGTCGCTGAGCCAGAGCGCCGCCCCGGCCGCGCCGACCGGCCAGTCCCCGACCCGGCGGCCGACCTTCTGATAGGCGCTGCCCCGGCGGTAGGAGCCGGGGCGGGGCTGAAGCGCGACCCGGATCTCGGTCAGGATCTCGCCCGGCCGGACAACGGTCTCGTACGGCCCGGTGTGGAAGTCCCTGGCGGGCACGGTCCGCTCGCCGTCCGGGCCGCGGATGACCATGGTGGCCTGCAGGGCGGCGAACGTGGCCGACAGGTCCTCGGACGGGTCGGCCTGGCACACCGAGCCGCCGATGGTGCCCCAGTTGCGCACGATCGGATCGGCGATGACGCGCTCGGCATCGTGCAATATCGCAAACAACTCGCCGGCCTCGGCGTGGTCGAGCAGCTGCGCGTGCCGGACCAGCGCGCCGATCCGCAACTGCCCGTTGACCACGCCGAGCTGAGCCAGCTCGCCGAGGTCGTTGATGTCGATGAGGGTCTCGGGCTGGGCCAGCCGCAGCTTCATCATCGGGATCAGGCTGTGCCCGCCGGCCAGGATGCGGGCCTCGGGGCCGAACCTGGCCAGCAGGCTGAGCGCGTGCTCGACGCTGGTCGCCCGCTCGTACTCGACATGTGCTGGTACCTGCACGCGTCCCTCCCCGATGTTCAGCACGCGAGTCGAGTGTACGAGCGGCGCGACTCACCGCCGGACGGCGAAGGTCAGGTGGGTGACCCCCGGCGCGGCCACCACCCGGGCCACGTCCAGCTCCACGGCGGCGGGCAGCACCGCGAACAACGGGGTCCCACCGCCCAGCAGGATCGGCACCTGGTGCACGGTGATCTCGTCCAGCAGGCCGGCCCGCAGCGCCGCGCTGATCATGCCCGAGCCCATCAGCGCCACATCCAGGTCTCCCGCGGCCTGGCTGGCCAGGGCGATGGCGTCCTCGATGCCCGTGCTCACGAACACCTGCGGGGCGTCGGCCAGCCGCGCGGGCGGGGGCCGGGTTGAGAGCACGAACAGCGGTGCCGTCGGATGCGGTCCCCGGCCGTCCCAGCCGCCGGAGTGGTCGTAGGTCGTCCGGCCCGCGAGGGTGGCGCCGACCCGGGCCGCGAGGCCGTCGAAGACCTCGCGGCTGGGTGGCCAGCGCGGTGAAGACCTTGGTCATGACGAGATTGCTCCTGCCTGTCCCTGGCCGCTCAGGCGCCGACGCCGCCGAGCGGGCTGGGCCGCCGGGTCACGAAGTCGATCAGCCCGACCCAGTCGGGTCGCACGCTGATCCGGGCCTGCCGGGTGCCGGGCTGGTCCATGGCCGCGATCATCCCGGCCGCTGCCTCCTGGCCCAGGTAGCGCCGGGCCGACTCGACGTACTCCGGCGCCAGGCCATCGACCTCGGTGACCTCGGCCGAGCCCCGGATGCTCAGGGCACGAGGCGGGTTGTCCTCGGTGTCGATGGTCAGGGCGACGCGCGGGTTGGCTCGCAGCGCCGCCACCCGGGCGGCCGGGTGGCGGATGCCGATGTCCGAGCCGGGCGATGTAGGTGGCCATCACGATCTCGGTGCCGTCCCAGTGGAACCAGGTCGGCACGATGCGCGGCGTGCCGTCGGCGGCCACGAACGCCATCCGGACCGGAATGGCCGCCTGGAGCAGCTCGCGGGCCAGGTCGGTGTCCAGCAGCCGCAGATCGCCCTGCGGCAGCGGGCCGGCGCCGTGGGTGTCGCTCGCGGTGGTGGTCATCGGGTTCTCCTTCGCCAGTAGAGGTCCTCAAAAGTTCCTTAAGGGAACTCACGGGCTGACGCTAGCACAGTGAGTTCCCTCAGGGAACTTATTTCGGATAGTCTCCGGGTATGCAGCGAACCCAGTTCAGCGACATGGCCTGCTCGATCGCCCGGACCCTGGACATCATCGGCGAGCCCTGGTCGCCGCTGATCCTGCGGGACGTATGGGTAGGCATCGCCCGCTTCGACCAGATCCAGGCCGATCTCGGCATCTCCCGCAAGGTGCTCACCGAGCGACTGAGGTGGCTGGCCGACAACGACATCCTGGCCAGGCGGGAGTACTCCAGCCACCCGCCGCGGTTCGAGTACGTGCTGACCGCCAAGGGCCTGGAGCTGTGCGAGCTGCTCATGGTCATGGTCCGCTGGGGCGACCGCTGGACCGCGGGCGAGGCCGGGCCGCCGGTGCTGTACCGGCACCGTGCCTGCGGCCAGATCGCCCAGGTCGACCTGCACTGCACGCAGTGCGGCCAGCCAATGCACGCGGGCGACATCGATATTCTTCCCGGTCCCGGGGCCGCGCTCGCCGGGTCGTAGCTGGGTTATGGCTGGGTGATAATCGACAGTGCCATGACGCTCACGCAGCTGAACGCGTTCGTGCTGGTCGCCCGGCTGGGCTCGGTGACGGCGGCCGCCAGCGCGCTCGGTGTCAGCGAGCCCGCCGTGTCCCAGGCACTGTCGGCGCTGCGACTGCATCTGGGCGACCCGCTGGTCAGCCGGGGCCCGGGCGGGATGACGCTGACCGCGGGCGGGGCCCGGCTGCTGGCCACCGCCTCGCAGATCGTGGTGCTCGGCGCCGAAGCGCATGCCGCGGTCCGGGCCGCGCAGGGGGCGCCAGAACAGCTGCGCGTGGTGGCCACCTCGGCCATCGGCGAGTTCGTGCTCAGCCCGCTGACCGAGGCGTTCATCCGCCGGTACGCGGGCTCGGTGGAGGTGTCGACCGGCGTGGCCGCGACCAAGGAGATGGGCGTCCTGGTGGCCAACCGGCTGGCCGACGTCGCAGTCGGCTCCAGCCCGGGCACCGACCCGGCGCTGGCCGTGGTCACCGAGCCGATCTTCCGGTACCGCCTCGTAGTGGTCGCCGGCGCTCACGCCCGCCCGCACGGCAGCCCCGGCCAGTGGCGCTGGCTGGTCGATCCCTCGGGCACCGACCCGGACAGCGACACCGGGCAGCTACTGGCCAGGATCGGCGTCCCCGACGACCGGATCGGCGTGTTCCCCAACCAGACCGCGGCCTGGGCCGCGGCCGCGGACGGCGCGGGCGTGGCCCCGGCGGTGGAGCACCTGGTCGCCCAGCAACTGCGCCGGGGCGAGCTGTCGCCGGTCGAGCTGACCGGGTCCCCGGTGGACGCCTGCTGGCACGTGACGCTGCTCGAGCGCCAGCACCGCAGCACGGCCGCCAGCGCGTTCCGCCGGTTCCTGGGCACCCCCGAGGCAATGCAGCTGATGCGCGCCCCGGCGGCCGGCGTGCCGCCGTCCCGGTTCCGCCCGCCCGTTTACGTCACCATCTGGAGCTAGCCGCCTCCGGCAACTTCCAGGTTCCTGGAAGAACCATGGACTGTCCCTTATGCGGGCTTTTGCGCAGATGGGCGCGGCTAACCTGATTCGCGAGCGGCACCCTAGGCTCTGGCGGAGGTCGACGTGCATATTGGATCGTTGCTTCTGGTTGTCTGGCTGGTCATCGGCGGCGTCGCCGCCGGTCAGCGCGGTGACTACCACGCAGGCCTCGACAGCTGCAGCAAGGCCGGCACGGTCGCGGTGACCGTGCTGGCCGGGCCGCTCAACTACGTCGGCGTCAACCCCGACATCCACTGCGCCACTCCCCAGCCCAGCAACTAGCGCCCGTTCCCGCACTGTCGATGGCGGGACAGCCCGGCCAGCCCAGTTAAGCAAGCGCTTATTCAGCGGTTGCATGCCCGCGTGACCAGGCGAAAGATGACTGCTATCGCGTAGAACGGCGCCCGGTGCCGACGGCGCGCCGGCAGAAGCGGGAGCGTGCGCATGCGCATTGAGTCCAGCGGGCATAGCCAGGGTAATCCGCGGCTGTTCGAGCTTGTCGAGCACGCGCCCAAGACCGGGAAGAGCCCCACCGTGTGGGCGTGGCCCGAGCTGATGGACTACCTCAAGATCGCCGGCCAGCCCGTGTCGGGGCCGTGGCCGCCGCACCAGGAGCCGCGTCCGGACCCCGAGGAGGAGTCGCTGCCGGTGGCCGTGCCCGACCCCGAGGCGTCCCGCCCGTCCCGGGCCTCGCGGCCCGTGGCTGGCTCTGCGGGCGACCCCGCGGATGACCCGGCCGGCGATCAGGCCCAGAAAGGACAGTGAGGGATCGGATGTATCCGTCTCGGTTCCGCTATGAGGCGCCGCGGTCGCTCGATGAGGCGATCACCCTGCTGCACGACGGCGGCGAGGATGCGAAAGTGCTGGCCGGCGGCCAGAGCCTGGTCCCGCTGATGAAGCTGCGGTTCGCCTCCCCGGAGCTGATCGTCGACATCAACAACGTGCCCGGCCTGGACTATCACCGCCAGGACGCCGACGGCACGCTGCACGTCGGCGCGCTGTGCCGCCACGCCACGCTGGAGCACTCCAGCCTGCTGGACGCCAGCCAGCCCACGATGAGGGCGGCCGCCCCGCTGATCGCCGACCCGCTGGTCCGTAACCGCGGCACGCTGGTCGGCTCCCTGTGTCACGCCGACCCGCAGGGCGACTGGGCCTCCGTGGTCACCGCGCTCGGCGGCGCCGTGATCGCGCAGGGACCCGGAGGCAGGCGGCGGATCGCGATCGGCGACTTCGTCAGCGGCCCGTTCGAGAATGCCCTCGAACTCGATGAGGTGGCGGTTGAGGCGGTGATCCCGCCGGCCACGGGGACGCGGGCGGGCGGCTACCTCAAGCTGGAGCGGCGGGTCGGCGACTTCGCCACCGTCGGGGTCGCGGTCGCCGTGGAGCTCACCGGCGAGGTCGTGACCAGGGCGGGCATCGCCCTGACCGGCGTCGGCGGGGCCACGATCTCGGCCACGCAGGCCGCGGAGGCACTCGCCGGGCAGCCGCTGAGCGCCCAGCGCATCGAGCAGGCGGCCGCGCTGGCCGCGGAGGCGGCTCAGCCCAAGACCGATCACCGGGGCAGCGCCGAGTACAAGCGGCACATGGTGCACACGTTCGTGACGCGCATCCTGGGCCACGTGGAACCAGCCGCGCAGCAGGCGGCCTAGCCAGATGAACCGAATAATCGGGACGGTGCGACATGACGACCGTGTATGACGACGTCAGCGATGCCGAGCCGGGCGAGGTACCGCTGCGCCGGATCCGGTTCACGATCAACGGCAAGAAGAAGATCGCCGAGGTGGAGCCCAGGCTGCTGCTGGCCCACCTGATCCGCCGCGGCCTGGGGCTGACCGGTACCCATATGGGCTGCGACACGACAAACTGCGGTGCCTGCACGGTGCTGGTGGACGGCCGGGCCATCAAGTCCTGCACCATGCTGGCCGTCCAGGCCGACGGGCACGAGATCACCACGGTGGAGGGCCTGGCCACGGCCAGCGAACTGCACCCGCTCCAGGAGGGCTTCCGCCAGGAGCACGGCCTCCAGTGCGGGTTCTGCACGCCAGGCATGATGCTGGCCGCCCGCCAGCTGCTGGACGACAACCCGGACCCGTCCGAGGAGGACATCCGCTGGGCGCTGTCGGGGAACCTGTGCCGCTGCACCGGCTACCAGAACATCGTCAAGTCGGTGCTCTGGGCCGCCGAGAAGCTCCGCGCCGAGAGCGCGGAGAGCCAGGACAGCCCGGGGGGCCAGGAAAGGTGAGCACCATGTCGCAGGCACTAGACGAGATCAAGATCGGCGGCCTCGGCGCCAGCCGGAAGCGGGTCGAGGACAGCCGGTTCATCCGCGGCAAGGGCAACTACACCGACGACATCACGCTGCCCGGCATGCTGCACATGGAGATCTTGCGCAGCCCGCTGGCCCACGCCCGGATCAGGTCCATCGACGCCAGCCGGGCCTGGGAGATCCCCGGCGTGCACCTGGTGCTGACCGGCGAGATGATGGCGACCAGGAACCTGGCCTGGATGCCCACGCTGTCCTACGACACCCAGGCCGTGCTGGCCACCGACAAGGTCCGCTTCCAGGGCCAGGAGGTGGCCTGCGTCATCGCGGACGACCCGTACATCGCCAAGGACGCCTGCGAGCTGATCGACGTCGACTACGAGCCGCTGCCCCCGATCGTGAGCCCGAAGCAGGCGCTGGCCCCGGGCGCGCCGGTGATCCGCGACGACAAGGAGAACCAGCCCGACAACGTCATCTACAACTGGGAGGTCGGCGACCGCGAGGGCACCGACCGCGCGTTCGAGCAGGCCGACCTGGTCTCCCGGCTGCAGCTGCACTACCCGCGCTCGCACCCGTCGCCGATCGAGTGCTGCGGGTCGATCGCCGACTTCAACCGGGCCACCGAGAAGCTGACCGTCTACATGACCTCCCAGGCCCCGCACATCATCCGGGCCGCGGTGGCGCTGGTGGCCGAGCTGCCCGAGCACATGATCCGGATCGTCTCTCCGGACATCGGCGGAGGATTCGGTAACAAGGTCCCGGTCTATCCCGGCTACGTCTGCTCGATCCTGGCTTCCATCCTGCTGGAACGCCCGGTCAAGTGGATCGAGGACAAGTCCGGCAACCTGATCTCGACCGGCTTCGCCAGGGACGTCTACCTGGACGGCGAGATGGCGCTGCGCCAGGACGGCAAGATCCTGGCCGTCCGGATCAAGACCGACGCCGATCACGGGGCGTTCTTCTCCGACGCCCAGCCGAGCAAGTTCAAGATCGGCCTGATGCACTCGACGTTCGCCGCCTACGACATCCCGGTCGGCCACATCATGGCCCGCGGCACCTACACCAACAAGGCCCCCGGCGGGGTGGCCTACCGGTGCTCGTTCCGGGTCACCGAGGCGATGTTCTTCCAGGAGCGGATGATCCAGGCGGCCGCCCAGGACCTGGGCATGGACCAGGCCGCGTTCCGGCGGATGAACTTCGTGCGCGACGACCAGTTCCCGCACCGGACGCCGTTCGGGTTCCTGCTCGACTCCGGGCAGTACGCCAAGTGCCTGGACGTGGGCCTCAAGGCGATCGGCTACGAGGACTTCCGGCGCCAGCAGGCCGAGGCCCGCAAGAACGGCCGGTTGCTCGGCCTGGGCATCTCCACGATGACCGAGCCGCTGGGCGCGGGCAACAGCCGGGAGTACGACATCCTCGGCATCAAGATGTTCGACTCGGCCGAGCTCAAGATCCACATGACCGGCAAGGCCATCGTCCGGACCGGGGCCAAGACCCAGGGCCAGGGCCACGAGACGACCTGGGCCCAGATCGTCGCCCACGAGCTGGGCATCCCGGCCGAGGACATCGTGGTCGAGGAGGGCGACACCGACACCGCCCCGTTCGGCATGGGCACCTATGCCTCGCGCTCCACCCCGGTGGCCGGGGCGGCGGTGGCCATGGTGTCCCGCAAGATCCGGGCCAAGGCCCGCAAGCTGGCCGCGCACCTGCTGGAGGTGTCCGAGGAGGACGTCGACTGGGAGCTGGGCCGGTTCTACGTGCGCAGCGCGCCGGACCGCGGGGTCACCATCCAGGAGTGCGCGATGGCCGCCTACAGCAACATGCCCGACGGCATGGAGCCGGGCCTGGAGAACACCGCCTTTTACGACCCGCCCAACCTGACCTGGCCGTTCGCGGCCTACTTCGTCACCGTCGAGGTGGACCCGGTGACCGGGGTGTGGGACGTGCTCAACATGGTCGCGGTGGACGACTGCGGGGTGCGGATCAACCCCATGATCGTCGAGGGCCAGATCATGGGCGGCCTGACCGAGGCCTACGCCATGGCCAACATGCAGTTCATCACCTTCGACGCCGAGGGCAACTGCGTGGGCTCCAACTACATGGACTACCTGCTGCCCACGGCCTGGGAGACGCCCGGCTTCGAGCTGCACAGCGAGGTCGTGACCCCGTGCCCGCACCACCCCATCGGCGCCAAGGGCATCGGGGAGTGCGCGGCCGTCGGCGGGCCGGCCGCGTTCGTCAACGCGGTCATGGACGCGATCTCGGACACCGGCGTGCGCAACATCGACATGCCGCTGCTGCCGGACCGGGTCTGGGAGGCGATCAAGTACCGCCGCGACGTCTCGGGCGCCCCGCCCGTGCGGACGGACTGACGGGAGCATGGTCGTGGATAGCTGGGATGTCCTGACCGAGGCCAGCGACCTGGTCCGGCGCGGCGAGGCATTCGCGCTGGCCACGGTGGTCTGGCGGCAGGGGCCGTCGTCCAGCAAGCAGGGCTCGCGGGCGATCATCACGGCCTCGGGTGAGCTGCGCGGCTGGATCGGCGGCGCGTGTGCGGAGCCGACGGTCATCCGCGAGGCACGCCAGGTCATCGCCGAGGGCGCCGCACGGCTCCTGCTGCTCGGCTCGCCCGACCAGTTCGGCGCGGCCGTGCCCGAGGGGATGACCGTGGTGCCGATCTCGTGCCAGAGCGAGGGCGCCCTGGAGGTCTACATCGAGCCGGTGGTGCCCGCGCCCAGCCTGGTCATCGTGGGCCGCTCGCCGATGGCCCAGACGCTGGCCGAGCTGGCCAGGGCGGTCGGCTGGCGGGCCACGCTGGTGGCCGGGGACGACTTCACCGCGGCCGACGCCGACGAGCGGACGATGGTCGTGGTGGCCACCCAGGGGCACGGCGACGAGGAGGCGGTGGCCCAGGCGGTCCGGGCCCGGCCCGCCTACCTGGGCCTGGTCGGCTCGCACAAGCGCGGCGCGGCGGTGCTGGGCTACCTGGCCGAGCGCGGGGTGCCGCGCGACCAGCTGGACCGGGTCCGGGTGCCGGCCGGCCTGGACCTCGGGCCGACCTCACATCAGGAGATCGCGGTGGCCATCCTGGCCGAGCTGGTCCAGGTGCGGGCCGCGGGCCAGGTGCCGACGACGGCGCCCGCGCCGGCCCCGCCGACCGCCGTGGACCCGGTGTGCGGGATGACGGTGGACGCCGGGCCCGGCTCGTACCCGCTGCAGCACGACGGGGTGACCTACTACTTCTGCCGGGCTGGCTGCCGCACCGAGTTCGAGCGTGATCCGGCTGCCTACGCCAGCAAGGCGAGCACCAGCAACCCGAGCGCCAGCAACGCGAGGAATGAGTCCCGATGCTGATCAAGAACGACTTCGAGGTCGCGCAGCCGGTCGAGAAGGTCTGGGAGTTCTTCGGCGACATCCCCAAGGTGGCCGCCTGCCTGCCCGGCACCGAGCTGACCACCGAGCTGGGCGACGACTCCTACGAGGGCACCGTGGCGGTCCGGATGGGGCCGGTCAAGCTCTCGTTCGCGGGCAAGGCGAAGATCACCGAGCGGGACGAGGCGGCCAAGCGCCTGGTCGTGGACGCCAGTGGCGCCGAGGCGCGGGGCCGCGGCCAGGCCGCCATGGTGGTCACCGCGACGCTGAGCCGATCCGGGAAGGGGACCAAGGTCGGCGTGGCCCAGGACCTCCAGCTGTCCGGCGCCGCCGCCCAGTACGGCCGGGGCATGATCTCGGACGTCACGACCGTGCTCATGCGCGACTTCTCGGCCAACCTGGCCCGGGCCATCGATGCCGCCGACCGCGGCGAGTCCGTGACCGCCGCGACGGCCGCCCCGGCGAGCGGGTTCGCGCTCGGCTTGCGGGCCGCGCGGATGGCCCTGGCCCGGGTGTTCCGCCGGTTCTTCCTGCCCTACCAGCCCAGCCAGAGCTGATGTTCACGTCCAGAAAGGAGGGCCCGCCATGGTGCTGTGGTGGATCGGCAACGTCGTACTGCTGGTCGTGATCCTGCCCGTGGTCATCGCGCTGCTCAACCGCGTGCTCGCGGCGGTGGAGCGGATCCGGGGGGCCGCCGACGAGATCCTGGCCGGCGGCGTCGCGCTGGCCGGCGAGCTCGACGGGGTCCCGGACCTGCTGGCCACGACCGACAAGACGATCAAGGAAGTCACGGTCGGGGCCACGCGGTACGCGGGCTCCGTGGCCAAGCTTCTTGGCTGAGTTCCTCGGCTGAGTGTTCCTCGGCTGACTGATGAAGGGAGTCCGGCCATGCCGGCAGCCGCCTGGATGACCCTGGTGGTGTCCGCGCTGATCATCGCGTTCACCGCGATCGGCCTGCTGCGGGTCATCATCCACCTCAGGCACGTGCGCCAGACGCTCGCCGCGGTCAACGGAGGCGTCCACGTCGTGGCCCAGCGCACGGCCACCGTGCCGGTGGTGCTCCCATCGGTGAACGCGAACCTCAAGCCGGTCCGCGACTTCTGCGAGAAGGTCTGAGGCCGCCATGACTGACGCACAGCTAACCGCCCATCACCTGGTGGCCGCGGCCGGCCACTACAGCACGACCGGCTGGTGGATCGGCTACGTCATCGGCATCGTCATCGTGCTCGTCGTGGTGGCGCTGGTCGTGCCGATCCTGCTGCTGGCCCGGTCGATCGGCCGGGAAGCGGTGCCGATCAACGACGCGCTGACCGAGGCGGTGCACAACACCGCCCCGCTGGGCGCGCTGCGCACCACGATCGAGCACGCCACGATCATCATCGGCGGCCTGGCCCGCGGCCGCGCCCGGCTAGGAGGCTGACGCCATGGCTCTGTCGCACACACCGATCGCGATGAATTCCACCGAGCACACCCTGTGGGTCAGCGCGCTGATCGTCGGCCTCGTGGTGATCCTCGCCGTGGTGGCGCTGCTCAGCTTGCTGATCTACCTGGTGAAGATCATTGACCGCCGGGTGGTGGCCATCGGGGGCACCCTCCAGGCCGCCGAGAAGAACACCGCGGACGCGGCGCTCATCCCGCAGGTCGCCGGCGGCGTGGAGGCGGTGCTGGCCGAGGGCCTGCAGCACCACCTATTCCTCGGCCGAGTGCTCGGAAAGGTGAAGTCATGACGCTGCTGGTCGTCCTGACCGTCCTCGAGATCGTGCTGCTCGCGGCGGGCCTGGCCTTCTTCCTGTTCTGGGTCGGCACGCTGCTGACCAGGATCGCCGGGAACCTGGAGGCGGCGTCCGGCATCGTGGCCACGATCGTGGACCACGCCCGGGTCATCCGGCCGGGCGTGGAGCACATCAACCGGACCGGCGGCGTCGTGGCCGGGGCCCTGCCGCTGCTGTACGGGATGGCCGAGGAGATCGTCACCGACGTCACGCCGCGCGCCGAGGCCCCGGCCGAGCCGCCAGTAGCCCGCCCGGCCTCGGGCCGCCGCCGTTCCCGGCTGCACGACGCGGTCGGCTTCACGCCCCGCGGCTGAGTCCCGCGGCTGGACCCGGGGGCAGGAATCCGGCCCGGTCATCCTCCGCTGCCGTCGGGGCCCCGGCGGGCGACCGGGCCGGTGGTCGGCGCCGAGTACTCGCCGATCCACTCGTCCTTCCAGGCGTGGCTGTACTGCTCGTCGTTGCACTGCGGCTGGTAGATGGCGATCAGCTCGCGGGCAATCTGCTCCCGGTGGGCGCGGGTCCCGCCCGGCACCTCGTAGGTGGCGATGTAGACCTTCCAGCGCGAGCCCGCCCGGCGGATCCAGCACGCCGCCCGGCCGTGCTGGAACGGGAACCGCTGGGCCGACAGGTCGTCGGCGTGCCCGACGTAGATCACCGCGTGGCGGTCCGGCTTGGCCTCCGGCTCCGGCTTGTACATGATCGCGTACACCGCCGCCAGGGCCGGGGCGGTCCAGCCGCCCAGCAGCCGCGGCCCCTCGAACGGGTATCCGGCCAGCGAGCCGAGGCGGATCATGGCTCGATCTCCTCTACTTCGCTCACGGCCTCGGTGCGGACGATCGGCGCCGGCGGCAGCCCGGCGGTCGCCGCGGCGCGGGTGAACTCGTCCGTGGCCTTCTCGATCGCGGCCTCCCGGCTGACTGCCTCCACCACCAGCTGCGCGCCGTAGCGGTTGGTACCGATGCCCGTGGCGATGCCGGAGCTGGCGGCGACCGCGTCGGCCAGGTCGACGACCTGCTCGCGGGTCAGCACCCGCTCGCCCTCGGCCTCGATCCCCACGCTCCACCTCACGACAGCTCCTCCTACTTCAATGCGGGCAGCAGCGCGGCCAGTTCTTCCAGGCTGGCCAGGTCGTGCCCGGACAGCAGCCGGTCGATGTGCGGCGCGGCCGCCATCATCCCCAGCGTGCTCGGCCGGAAGGCCGGGTCGCTGCCCTTGTGCGGGTTCATCCACACCAGTGTGTGGCACAGCCGGGACAGCCGCTCCATGGCCGCCGCCAGCACGGCCGGATCGCCGCGGTCCAGGCCGTCGGAGCAGATGACCACCACGCCGCCCCGGCACAGGCCGCGGCGACCCCAGTCCCGCACGAAGCTGTCCAGGGACTCGCCGATCCTCGTTCCGCCCTCCCAGTCGAACACTGCCCGCGCCGCGCGCTCCAGGGCGTCGTCCGGCCGCCGGGTCTGCAGCGCCTTGGTCACCCGGGTGAGCCGGGTCCCGAAGCAGAACACCTCGACCCGGGCCGCCGCGCGGTGTGCGGAGTAGGCGAACTGGAGCAGGTTGCGCGAGTAGTCGGCCATCGAGCCGGAGATGTCCAGGATCAGGATCAGCGGCCGCAGCTTGACCCGGCGCTGCCGGAAGGCCAGCTGGGCCGGGCTCGCCGTGCAGCCGCAGTGACTCGCGGACCATCCGCCGCAGGTCGGGCTGGCGTCCGGAGCTGGCGGACACCGTGCGCCGGGTGCGCCGCCGGGGCGGGGTCAGCCGGATCCGGGTCATGATCCGCCGCAGCGCGGCCAGCTCCTCGGGCGTGCAGGCCGCGAACGACTTGCGCCTCAGCGCCTCCACGTCCGAGGCCATCCAGCCCAGCACCGCCTCTTCCTCGCTCACCCTCGGCGTCCGGGCTGGTGGCCGGGGCGGCCAGCATGGCCTCGGCCTCCGCCTCCGACCCGGGCCTTGAGCGTGATCAGCTCACGGACCGGGTCCGCCCCGCCGAGGAAGAAGCGCCGGAACACCGCGTCGTAGACCGCGATGTCGTCGCGCTTGCTGACCAGCGTGGCCCGGCCCGCCCAGTACAGGTCCAGCAGGTCGGTCGGGTCCAGCGGCGCCATGGCCGCGCAGTAGGTCAGGATGTCGCCGGTGCCCACCGCCACCCCGGCCGCGCGCAGCTCGCGCGAGAAGCCCGCCAGCACGCCGACGAACCCGGCGTCCCGTGTCGCCCGCCCGGCGGTCGCCTCAGCCACCGGAGGTGATCTCCTCCAGGTTGTCCCGGACCAGCTCCAGGTCGTCGCGCTCCTTGACCACCGCGCCGAGCGTGTCCGCCGCGGCCGCCGTCGTGAAATCGTCGCCGCCCCGCTCGCCAGCCAGGAAGTCCAGTGTCCGGGCCCAGTCGATCGTCTCGGCCACCCCCGGCGGCTTGGCCAGGTCCAGCTCGCGCAGCCGGTTGACCGCCGCCACCACCTTGCGGGCCAGCGTCTGCGACACCCCCGGCTCGCGGATCAGCACGATCTCCACCTCGCGCTCGGCGGGCGGGTAGCCGATCCAGTGGTAGAGGCAGCGACGCTTGAGCGCGTCGTGCAGCTCGCGGGTGCGGTTCGAGGTGAGCACCACCAGCGGCGCGGTCTCGGCCCGGATCGTGCCGATCTCCGGGATGCTGATCTGGAAGTCCGACAGCACCTCCAGCAGGAACGCCTCGAACTCGTCGTCGGCCCGGTCGATCTCGTCGATCAGCAGCACCGCCTGGTCGCCCGCCCGGACCGCCTCCAGCAGCGGCCGCTCCAGCAGGTACCGGGGGCCGAACAGCTTGTCCACCGCCTCGCTCGTCGGCCACCTGCCGCTCGGACAGCGCGCGGATAGCCAGCATCTGCCGGGCGTAGTCCCACTCGTACAGCGCCTGGTTGGTGTCGATGCCCTCATAGCACTGCAGCCTGATCAGGCGCCGCCCGAGCACCGCGGCCAGCACCTTGGCCACCTCGGTCTTGCCCACCCCGACCTCGCCCTCCAGCAGGATCGGGCGCTGCAGGGACAGGCCCACGAACAGCGCGGTGGCCAGGCCCCGGTCGGCCAGGTAACCGCCCTGCCGCAGGATTCCGGCGAGCTGCCCGACGCTCTGCGGACGGTCCATCCAGCGTCAGCGGCTCGGGCTGGACGGCCCGAGCACCAGGTCACGGACGCTGCCGCCGGCGGAGCTCAGCTTGCCCTCGCGCTCCAGCTTGGCCTTCCACGCCGCGCGCAGGTCGCCGTCCGGGCCGGCCATGCCGTCAAAGCCCGACGTCCGTCATGCGCTTGCAGCTCTTGGCCGGGCCGCAGTCTCCTCGAGCGACGCGCTGTCCTGGCCCTGGGCGCTCCAGACCTCGCGGAGCACCTCAAGTGCCTCGTTCGGCTCGCTGCTCATGTCTAGGTACCTTTCCGCCGGGTACTCCCGTCTAACCACGACCCTAGGCCGGACGCCGCGTCCGGGCGACCGCCGATTAAGCCTTCTCTTATTCGCGCTCCGGCCCGGCCGTCCGGCCGCCGTAAGGCCGCGGCCAGGCTGCCCGGTCAGAATTTTCTCTAACCAGGGGCCGCCAGGTGTCGATCTGGCGCCGCCGTGTTCGACGCATGGCCAGCAGGACCGCAAAAGCGCGGTTACTGACCAGAGTAAAGGAGCAGGATGATGCGTTTCCTCGGATACACCCTGGGCGACCCCTCGGTGCCGGTGACGCCGCCCAGCCAGGAGCACATGACCGAGATGGGCAAGTTCATCGAGGAGGCGACCAAGGCCGGCGTGCTGGTGGCCACCGGCGGCCTCGGCCCGGTCAGCGAGGCCAGCAAGGTGGTCAAGTCCGGCGACAAGTTCACCGTGGTCGACGGCCCGTTCACCGAGGCCAAGGAGCTCATCGGCGGCTGGGCCCTGATGGAGGCCCGGGACAAGGCCGAGGCCATCGAGTGGACCAAGCGGTTCCTGGCCATCGCCGGCGACGGCGAGTCCACCATCCGGCCGGTCTACTAGTCCGGCGCGGTCCGGCCGCCGGCCGCATCACCGGCGGCCGGGCCGACGCTGACCTGCCGTTCCTTGCCTCGGCCCGGCCGGCGGTGGTGGGATGGCATGTCGTGACGGCTTCGCAGGCGCACACCGCGGTCGAGGCGGTCGTGCGGATGGAGTCCGCCCGGCTGATCGCCGGGCTGGCCCGTTACGCCGGTGACGTCGGCCTGGCCGAGGAACTGGCCCAGGACGCCCTGGTGGCGGCCCTCGAGCAGTGGCCGCGCGAGGGCGTCCCGCGCAACCCCGGCGCCTGGCTGATGACCGTGGCCAAGCGGCGCGCCGTCGACCTGTTCCGCCGCAACCGCGAGCTGCGCGTCAAGTACGCCCAGATCGGCCGGGCCCTGGAGGCCGAGGGCGACGCCGTCACCCCGGACTTCGACCGGCCTTCTCCGACGAGATCGACGACGACCTGCTGCGGCTGATGTTCACCGCCTGCCACCCGGTGCTGGCCGTCCAGGCCCGGGTCGCGCTGACCCTGCGGCTGCTCGGCGGCCTGACCACGGCCGAGATCGCCCGCGCCTACCTGGTGCCGGAGCCCACCGTCGCGCAGCGGATCGTGCGGGCCAAGAAGACGCTGGCCAGCGCCGCAGGTGCCGTTCGAGGTGCCGGGCCCGGCGGAGCGGCCCGCCCGGCTGTCGTCGGTCCTCGAGGTCATCTACCTGATCTTCAACGAGGGCTACTCGGCCACCGCGGGCGACGACTGGATGCGCCCCGCCCTGTGCGCGGAGGCGCTGCGGCTGGGCCGGCTGCTGGCCGGGCTCGCGCCCGACGAGCCGGAGGTGCACGGCCTGGCTGGCGCTGATGGAGATCCAGGCGTCCCGGCTCCGGGCCCGCGCCGGGCCCGCCGGCGAGCCGGTCCTGCTGCTCGATCAGGACCGGGCGCGCTGGGACCGGCTGCTGATCAACCGCGGCCTGGCCGCCCTGGCCCGGGCCGAGCAGCTCGGCGGCTGGGCCGGCCCGTACGCCCTGCAGGCGGCCATCGCCGCCTGCCACGCGCGGGCGTTCCGGTCCGAGGAGACCGACTGGCCCCGGATCGCCGCGCTGTACGCCGCGCTGGCCCAGCGCGCGCCGTCCCCGGTCGTCGAGCTGAACCGGGCGGTCGCCGTGTCGATGGCCTACGGGCCGCAGGCCGGCCTGGACCTCGTCGACCAGCTCGCTCGCCGTGCCGTCGCTGCGCGGCTACCACCTGCTGCCCAGCGTGCGCGGGGACCTGCTGATGAAGCTGGGCCGGCCCGCCGAGGCCCGGGCCGAGTTCGAGCGGGCCGCCGAGCTGACCAGCAATACCCCCGAGCGCGAGCTGTCCGCCGAGCGCGCCCGCGCCGCCGCGGCTCAGGCGAGCCGGTCGAGCCAGGACCCGGCCACCGAGCGAAGCCGCTCGGACTCCAGCCGGTAGAGGCGCTCACGCCCGTTCATCCGGATCGTGACCAGCCCGGCCTCCTCAAGGATCTTCAGGTGCTGGGTCGTGGTCGGCCATGAGCAGTCGAACCGCGCCGCGATCGCGCCCGATGTCATCTCGCCGCCGCGGGCGTGCAGCACCGACAAGATGGTGCGCCGCGACCGGTGGGCCAGCGCGCCGAACACCGCGTCGAAGGCGTCCAGCTCGGCGAGCCCTCGCGGCGAGCCGGTCACGCCCCCAGTTGCACGCGCTCGAAGTGCGGGAACTCCCACTTGGGCAGGCCGTCGCGCTCCTCTAGCAGCGGGTCCATCGGCTCCCAGATGGCCAGCACGTCGGGGTGCTCGTGCGCCCGGTCGAAGCCGCCCTCGACCCAGGTGAAGATCTCGACGTAGGTCAGGGGCTGGTCCAGCGAGCGGAACACCAGGGATTCGGCACTGGTCACGAAGCCGAGCTCGTGCAGCGTGTGCCAGTGCCGGCCGAGGAGCTCGGCGAACTGGTCCTCCGCCTCCGGCCGGACCCGGTACGTGCAGATGACGGTTTCATTAGCCATGTAGCTAAGTATTAGGCAGATGCCTAATAATGTAAAGGCCCGGCGGCTGGTTTCACGTGAATCGACGGCCATCCCCGGCCAGGTCAGGTCATGCTCCGCCCAGGCCGAGCCCGCGGCGGCCCGTCTCGTTCAGGTCGCTGGTCGGGAAGCGCCCGGCCCAGTCCCGCTCGTAGTGCTCCGCCGGGAAGTCGGCCGGGCTCGAGCCCGAGGCCAGCGCCTCGCGGACGCTGGCCGCGTAGCGCTCGTTGCGCGGGCACCAGGGCGCGGCCGGGATGTACATGACGTTGCCCCAGCCCTGCTGGCCGGTGACCGGTGCGACGCTGTGGATCATGTCGCAATGCCACCAGACCGAGTCGCCCGCCTGCACGTCCGGGATGCCGCTCAGCGCGGGCAGCAGCAGCGAGTGCCACCGCTCGCTGACCGGGAAGGCCCGGTTGAGCGTCACGCCGCACATGTCGCCGTCCGGCACATCCGCCAGCAGCGGGCGCAGCATCAGGTAGGCCATCGCGCCGGGGATCGGGATCGTGTGCAGGACGCCCTGGTCATGAGCCATGTCCGATAGCGCGGTCCAGCCCTGGAACGTGCGGAAGGCCGAGCACATCGTCGTGCCCGGGTACTGCGCGGCCGCCGTGCGATGGGCCGCGTCCCAGGGGTCGTACTGCTCTACGCTGCCGTCGAACAGGTGCCGGAACGCGTTCTGGTACGCCCGGGTCATCCACAGGTCCAGCGAGCCCGGATCGAGGTGGGCGCCGAGGCCGCCCGAGTCCGTGCCCGGCGGCCGGCGCCGAATCCGGTCCGGATACAGCGAATCGCGCCCCGGATCGAACCAGCGCACGCCCCCGGAGTCGTGTTTCCACAGGCTGTTGAGGAAGGCCTGGACCCCCGCCATCCGGTCGCTCTGCCGGGCCTGCATCTGGGCCGCAGACCAGTAGATCGGGTAGATCTCGGGCTTCGAGCCCACGCTGGCGAAGAAGTCGTCGCCCGGCCCGCGGTAGCTGGCGAAGAACCCGTTGTCGTCCACATAGCGCACGATGTCCCGGTCCCAGCCCACGGCCTGGTCCCGGTCGAAGTGCCCGCGCACGACCAGGCAGCCCCGCCGCCGCAGCAGTGCCCGCGCCGCCGCTGGCACCGTCCCCGCCGCGATGTCGGCGTAACTGATCACCGGCCAGGCCGTCTCGCCCCGCTCCCGGGCCGCCGCGATCTCCTCCACCTCGGCCCCGAGCTGACGCTCCACCACCCCGACGACCTGCTCGACGGTGCGCCCCGAGGCCGCGATGCGGGCCCGCAGGGCCGTCTTGATCTGGCTGATCGCGTCCGGCAGGTCCGGCGGCGGCTGCTCCCAGTGGGGCAGCGCGGGCCGCGCCGCGGGGTCGGCTAGCGAGCGGGCGGACATGGCGGTCCTCCTTCTGGGATTAGGCTGGTCTCCTTACTTAGAAGAACCGTAAGCCACTGGATCCTTCTAGGCAAGACTCCTGACTAGAATCGGGCTGTGGATCCCGCCAAGCCCTCGCTGCAGCTGCTGCGCTCGCTGACCGACCAGCACGTGCTGGGCGCCCTCATGCGCCAGCGGCGGCTGACCCGGGCCGAGCTGGCCGCCGAGACCGGGATCTCCAAGCCCACCGTCGGCGAGAGCGTGCGCCGGCTGACCGAGGCCGGGCTGGTCGTCGACACCGGCCAGCGCACCGCCGGCGGACGCGGACGCGGCCGGGTCGGCACGTACTACGCCCTGGCCGGCGACCTCGGCCTGGCCCTGGCGATCAGCATCGCGCCCGAGGGCATCGTCGCCGAGTGCGTCAGCGCCCACGGCGACACCGTGTCCCGTGCCACCGAGGCCATCACCCGGCCCGCCCGGCCCGAGCATGTCGTCCCCGCCCTGCGCGCCGCCGCCGCCGAGGCGGTCAGCCGCACCCCGGACCCGGCCGCGCGCCTGGCCGTGGTCAGCGCGGCCGACCCCGTCGACCGGGCCAGCGGCCGGCTCATCCAGCTGCGCGACGCACCGTTCCTGCTCGGCGAGCTCGACCCGGTCGAGGTCCTCGCCCCGCTGGTCGACGGCCCGGTCACCGTCGACAACGACGTCAACTGGGCCGCCCGGGCCGAGGCCAGCCGGTCCGACGCCACGCTGGCCGACTTCGCCTACCTGTTCCTCGGCGAGGGCCTCGGCTGCGCCGTCGTCAGCGACGGCCAGGTCAGCCGCGGCCACGCCGGGCTCGCGGGCGAGGTATCCCACCTCATCACCACCGGCCCCAGCGGCCAGGCCCGGCCGTTCATCGAGGTCTTCGGCGAGCTGGGCCTGCGCCAGCCCCGGTCCACCGCGATCGACGTGCCCCGCCTCCTCGCGGCGGCCAGCGGTCCGCAGGCTCAGCCGACCGCCACCCGGCGCGCCCTGGCCCGGGCCGTCAGCGGTGTGCTGGCCGCCATCGTCGCGCTGGCCGATCCCGAGCTGATCATCGTGGGCGGCTCGTGGGGCTGCCATCCCGTCATCCTCGACACTCTGTCCGATGAGATCGCGCAACTGCCCCGGCGCATCGCGGTCCGGGCCGCCCAGCACACCGTCGAGCCCGCGCTGGCCGGGGCCAGGAACGACGCACTCGCCCGGCTGCGCGCCGCGATCCTCACCGCCAGCGATCCCGGTCAGCTGTCAGCCGGCCGCCCTACCGTGGGTCCATGACCACACTGCAGAACCGGCCCGGCACCGCGCTGCTCATCCTCGACACGCAGAACGGCGTCGTGGACGGCAACTACCAGCGCGACGCCGTCATCGCGAACATCTGCCTCCTGGTCGACCAGGCCCGCCGGGAGCAGGTCCCGGTCGTCTGGTTCCGGCACAGCGACCCCGAGAACCTGGTCCGGGGCAGCGAGGACTGGCAGATCGTGCCCGAATTGGCGCCCGGCGACACCGAGCCCGTCCTCGACAAGACCTATGCCGACTCGTTCGAGGACACCGCGCTCGAGACCGTGCTGGCCGGCCTCGGCGCCGGGCGGCTCATCGTCGCCGGGGCGCAGACCGACGAGTGCATCCGCTCCACGCTGCACGGCGCGATCGTCCGGGGTTACGACGCCATCCTGGTCAGCGACGCCCACACCACCGAGGATCAGACCGCGTGGGGCGCACCGCCGCCGGACCAGGTCATCGCGCACACCAACCTGTACTGGACCTATCACCGGGCGCCGGGACGGACCGCCGGGACCGTCGAGACCAAGAACATCGACTTCGCCAGCCCGGCTGAGTCCTAGCCCCGGCACCGGCCAGCCGGTAAGCCGGTTGCGGCGGCCGGGGGCCCGTGTCAGCATCGCGGTCATGCCCACGTTCGCCGCCCCCGACGGGACTCGGCTCACCTATCAGGTCCACGGCACCGGCGCTCCGCTGGTGTGCGTTCCCGGCGGCCCGATGCGGGCCAGCGCCTACCTCGGCGATCTCGGCGGCCTGGCCGCCCACCGGCAGCTCATCGTGCTGGACCTGCGCGGTACCGGCCAGTCGGCCATCCCTGACGACCCCGCCAGCTACCGCTGTGACCGCCAGGTCGACGACGTCGCCGCCCTGCAGGCCCACCTCGGCCTGGACCGCATCGACCTGCTGGCCCACTCGGCGGGCGGCAACATCGCCCTGCAGTACGCGGCCCGTTATCCACACCGGGTCAGCAAGCTGGCGCTGATCACCCCCAGCGGCCGGGCCGTTGACCTGGAGCCGGACAGCGTGACGCGGCGCGAGGTCGTGAATCGGCGCCAGGACGAGCCCTGGTTCCCGGTCGCCGTCGCCGCCTTCGACCGGATCGACGCGGGCGGCGGAGAGGATGAGGACTGGGCCGCCATCGCCCCGTTCTTCTACGGCCGCTGGGATGACGCCGCCCGAGCGCACGCGGCCGCGGATGAGGATCAGACCAACCACGCCGCGGCCAGCGGCTTCCTCGGCGAAGGGGCCTTCGACCCGGCCGCCACCCGGGCGACCCTGGCCGCGTTCGGCGCCCCGGTGCTGGTGCTGGCCGGCGGCGTGGACCTGTCCCGGCCCCCGGCCGTGCTCGCTGAGTGCGCGAAGCTGTTCCCGGCCGGGCACCTTGTTATCCAATGTGGTGCTGGCCATTATCCCTGGCTCGATGACGCTGATCAGTTCGTCTCGACCGTGAACGCGTTCCTCGACGGCCCGGGTTGACGGGAGCGGCTGGCGAACCGACCTGCCGGTTACTCGGTCGGGCCCTCGAGCGCGAGCCGGTAGCCGCTGGGGGTACGGATCAGCAGGCGTCGGTAGGTCCAGCCGGGCGCCGGATGGTTCTCCTCAAGTTCGTAGCTGATCCCGGCTGAGCGGCATCGCTCCACGGCGCTGTCGATGTCGGTGACACCGATCTGCCAGGTCAGCACGGTCGGCGGATCGTTGCTGGCCGGCGCGGCCTGGATGCCGAAGTGCAGCGTGTCGGTGCCGAAGGCAATGAAGTCCGGGTACTCCGGGCCCTGGTAGATCACCGGCAGGCCCAGCTTCTCGTAGAACGCGCGCTCGGCCGCCAGGTCACTCACGTTCAGGACCGGGGCCAGCCTGGTGAACAGCTTCGATGCGTCCTGGCTCATGGCGCGATGCTAGCTCCCGAACCAGGTGCTGAGCGCATGCCGCAGCCCGTCGGCGTCGAGGTCGTCCGGCGCGGCGGCCCAGGCGACGTAGCCGTCGGGCCGGATCAGCAGGGCGGCCACCGGGGCACCGTCGGCCGGCGGCAGCGGGCCGGCCGCGGTCGCGTAGTCCACCCGGTCCTTCCAGCTGTGCCCCAGCGAGCCGTTGCCGAGCCGGGCGATGACGCCATCCCCAGTGAGGTCGACCAGGATCCCGCGACCCAGTTCTGCCGCCCGCTCCGCGCCCGCGGTCAGCGCCAGGTCGGGCCGCCATCGGCCCGCCAGCGGGTGCGGGCAGCCGGTGTCGTAGCGGGTGTCGAGCGCGTACATCAGGCTCACCAGGTGGCGCACCGGCTCGGAGAACTGGAGAAGCTGACGCAGCACCTCGCGCAGCGCGGTCACGCGCTCGTTGCTCGCGAAGCCCAGCAGCGCACCCTGGGCCCTGGTGTGCAGCAGCACCCGTTCCCCTTCGGCCCGGCGCTCCGCGCCATAGGTGTCCAGCAGGTGCGGCGACGCCCCGCCCTGCACCTGCGCGGCGAGCTTCCAGCCCAGGTTGAACGCGTCCAGCAGCCCCGTGTTCAGGCCCGGGCCGCCGGCCGGCAGGTGGATGTGCGCGGCGTCGCCCGCCAGCAGCACGCGGCCCGCCCGGTAGCTGTCGGCCAGGCGGCTGGAGTCGGTGAACCTCGACAGCCAGCGCGCGCCGCTGACCGGCACGTCGGCCCCGTTGACCCGGCGGATGCTGGCCCGCAGTTCGTCCAGCGGCATCGGCGCATCCCGGTCCAGGCCGTCCGGGTACGGCTCGGTGACGATCACGCGGTAATAGCCACCGCCGAGCGGGATCAGCGGCACCCGCAGCCCCGGGATGTCCCCCGGCGTCAGCCCGTCCGCCAGGGTGACGTCGCCGAGGCGCAGCAGGAAGGTCGGCGGGATGCCGGGGAACCCGATCCCGGCCTGCTTGCGGACCACGCTCGACCCGCCGTCGCACCCGACTACGTATCGCGCCCACAGCCGCCGGTCCCCGTCCGGTCCGCTGACGTGCAGGCTGACGCCCTCGTCGTCCTGGTCGAGCGCCACGACCTCGTGACCACGCAGGATCGGCACCCCGCGCTCGGCGGCGATATCGGTCAGTATCTCCTCAGTCACCGCCTGCTGGATGAAGACGCCGCGCAGCCCCAGCCCGTCGACCTTCGTCCCGTCCAGCGGGATCATCGAGAAGTGCAGCAGGCTGGGCGAGGCCACCGCCCCGCGGGCATGGAACCGGCCCAGCAGTCCCCGGCAGTCGAGCGTGTCCACCGACCGGCCGATCAGCCCCAGGGCCTTGGACAAGCCCGTCGGCTCGGCCAGCCGCTCCAGGACCAGGGCGCGGACCCCGTGCAGCCGAAGCTCGGCGGCCAGCGTCAGGCCGACCGGGCCGGCGCCCACGATGACGACGTCAGCGTCTGTCTCATTCATCAGGAACTGCCTCTTTCATCTCTGGCCTCTCCGGCGTCAGTCGGCGGGGGCGTCAGTCCCGCGGCGACCTGCCGCAGGACCCGGCGCAGGAAGCTGTCGAACGGCTCGCCCGGCCGAGCGTCCGGACCGCCCTCGGCGTCCGCACCGCGCCAGTAGTCGAAGGCGGTCTGGGTCGCGCTCACCGCCACCGCCGCGACCAGCCGCGGGTAGAGGTCGCGCTCGGCGTCGGTGCCCGTGCGCTCGGCGATGGCGATGGTCAGCGCGGCCTCGATGGAGGCGCTGAGCCGACGCTGAGCGGCGGCCAGCTCCGCCGGATAGGCGACCGAGCTGGCGTAGTCGCGCGGCACCTCGCCGCCCCCGGTGAACTGGTCGGCCGTGGCCGCCGCCAGCGCCTCCCACAGATCCTCGCCCGGCGGCCGGGCCCGCAGCGCGGCCACCATCCGCTGGCCGCGATCCTCGCCGACTGACAGCAGCGCCTGGCCCTTGTTGGCGAAGTAGTTGCTGAACGTGCGAACCGACACGCCCGCCGCCGCCGCGATGTCCTCCACCCGCACGTGGTCGTAGCCGCGCTCAATGGTCAGCTGCCACGCCGCCCGGCCCAGCGCCGCCCGTGTCGCCTGTTTCTTGCGCTCTCGCAGCCCTGCGTCGACCATGACCGGACACTAACAAAAATTGCCGATGTCTGCAATATTGCCGATCTCGGCATCAACTGATCAGGTTTCATCGCGCTCATGTCGCGCCCGTGTCAGTGGTCGCGTCAGGTGCGTGTCAGGTCCGTGTCAGGGACGGCGCCGATGGTGGGGGCATGAGGAATTCAGCGATCGCAGTCTCCGGGCTGCGGAAGGCGTACGGGAAGAAGACCGTGCTCGATGGCATCGACCTAGATGTTCCCGCGGGCTCCGTCTTTTGCCTGCTCGGCCCGAATGGGGCGGGCAAGACGACAACGGTGAACGTGCTGACCACGTTGATGAAGGCTGACGGCGGGACGGTACGGGTGGCCGGGCATGACGTGGCGACCGAGACCAGGGCGGTGCGGGCGGTCATCGGGGTCACGGGTCAGTTCGCGGCGGTGGACGAGCTGCTGACGGGCCAGGAGAACCTGCAGCTGATGGCGGATCTGCACCACCTGCGGGCCAGCGAGGCCAGGCGAGTGGTCACCTCGCTGCTGGAACGCTTCGATCTGGTGGAGTCGGCGCAGAAGACGGCGGCGACCTACTCCGGCGGCATGCGCCGGAAGCTGGATCTGGCCATGACGCTGGTCACCAGGCCCCAGATCATCTTCCTGGACGAGCCGACGACGGGACTGGATCCGCGCAGTCGTCTCACCATGTGGAAGATCATCCGTGAGCTGGTGACTGACGGCGTGACCGTTTTCCTCACCACCCAGAATCTCGAGGAAGCCGATCAGCTCGCCCACCGGATCGCGGTGCTCGACCAGGGCCACCTGGTCGCTGAGGGCACTCCCGACGAGCTCAAGCGCCAGATCCCCGGCAGCCACGTCCGGCTCAGCTTCACCGCCGTCCGCGAACTCGACGCGGCGGCGCGGGTCCTGACCGGCTCCACCCCGGACGACGAGGACCTGACCCTGCGGGTTCCCAGCGATGGCGGGGTGAGGTCGCTGCGGGCTCTGCTGGCACAGCTCGACGAGCACTCGATCGACGTTGAGGAGCTGTCCGTGCACACGCCGGACCTCGATGACGTTTTCCTTGCCCTGACCAGTCACGTAAGCACGGAGGCCATCACATCATGAGCACCATTTCAGCGCCGCTGACCGATTCTCGGATCATGCTGCGCCGCAACTTCAAGCACATCCTCCGGAATCCGGTCACGATTTTCAACGGGGCTCTGATGCCGGTCGTGATCATGCTGTTGTTCGTGTACGTGCTCGGCAACGCGTTCAATGTCGGCGAGCACTACATCGAATACGCGACACCTGGCCTGATCCTGCTGGCCATCACCTACGGACTGTCGGCCACTGCGGTATCCGTGAACTCCGACATGACGAAGGGCATCATCAACCGGTTCAAGGTGATGAATGTCTCCCGCGGTGCCGTCCTGAACGGTCACGTCGCGGCCACCATGCTGGGCAGTTCGGTCGCCATTGCGGTCATCATCGGAATGGCCTTCGCGCTCGGGTTCCGTTCGCCTGCGACCGCCCTGGACTGGCTCGGCGCGATCGGCATTATCGTGGCGGCCGCCTTCGCGTCGGCCTGGCTCACGGTCGCACTGGGCATCGCCGCGAAAACTCCGGAATCCGCGGGCCTCACCGTCGTGCCGCTGCTCTTGCTGCCCTTCGTGAGCAGTGCGATCGTGCCCGCCGCCAAGATGGGACAGGGTGTCCGGCAATTTGCGGAGTATCAGCCCTTCACACCGATCATCGAATCGCTGCGCGGGTTTCTCACCGGCACCCCGTCGGGCGGCTACGCGGCCGCCGCTGTCGCCTGGTGCGCCGGGATCGCCCTGGTCGGGTACCTATGGTCGCGGGCCACATTCAACAAGCGAGCGTAGCTTCGGCCAGCTCGTGCCAGCTCGCCCGCGCCCCCTCCTGCGTCGCCTCGGCGAACCGCTCTTCGCCGAGGCGACGCCGTGTGGCCCGCTCGATGCGGGCCACATCCGGCTGCGACCGGTCCAGCAGTCCGCGCAGGCTCGCACTGGCCGCGAGCAGCCGCGCCGCCTGCTCGTACTGTTCGCCACGCAGGGCCAGGTCCGCGATCCCGACGAGTACCTTCGCGATCAGGGGCACATGCCCCGCCTCCGACGCGGCCTGGAACGCCGCACCGCGGTACGCACGGGCCTGGTCGGGGCTGTCGGCCAGGTAACCGAGCAGGTCGTGGGTCACCGCCCGGACATGCGCCCGCTCCGCTTCGTCGCCCAGCACGGTTGCCGCGACGCCGAGCTGCCGGTAGGCCTGCTCGGTGTCGCCGCTCCAGCGGGCCAGTTCCGCCTTGGCCAGGGCCAGGGCGGCCAGCGCGGACGGCCACACGACCCGGTCCGCGTACCGCTGTGCCTCGGCCATGGCCGCCGTGCTCGACTCCTCGTCAGCCAGCAGCCAGTACAGCTGAGCCTGGAGCGACCGCCACTGAACCACGTCTTCGATGGCGCCGAGCTCGATGGCCACCGCGATCGCCTCGTCGTAGTACTCGCACGCTCGGGCGAACTCGCCTCGTATGGCGATTCGGTCCGCCAGCTCGGTCAGGGCGAACGAAATCCCCCACCGCTCGCCGAGCGCCCGGAACTCAGCTAGCGCCATCTCGAGATAGGCATCCGCATCCCGCCCGTCCAGCTCGCCCTGGCCGATCATGATCCGCATCTTGCCCAGGTGCAGCCGGGCCAGTGCGCGCACCCACGGGTCGTCGTCGGTGAGCAGCGCCTCGAACGCGGACAGAACCTCGTGCGGCGCCTCCAGCATGCGTTCCAGCGGGGCGACGAACCCCAGCAGCGGGTTGCCGCCCCCGCCGCGCTGGGTGAACCGGTAGGCCTGGTGGATCCACTCCTCCGCCTGGTACTGGTCAGCCGGACCGTCGGTCATGAACGTCACGCCGAGCGCGTACACCATGGCCTGGATCTCATCGCTCACCTCGCCGGGCATGTTGATGGCCGCCGTGATCAGCTCGAGGCCCTCGGCCTTGTGCCCACCGAGCCACCAGTACCAGCCGGCCGCAGCCGCGAGCCGCATCGCCCCGTGCGCCTCGCCGGCCGCGAGCGCGCCGCGCAGGGCGACAGCGATGTTGTCATGCTCGACCTCGAGCGTGGCCAGCCAGCCCAGTTGCTCGCCGCGGCGCAGATGCGGGTCCGCGGTTTCGGCGAGTCCCGTGAAGTACGCCAGATGCGCGTGGCGCGCCAGGTCCGATTCCCCCGCCTCCCCGAGCCGTTCCGCCGCGTACTCCCTGATCGTGTCAAGCATCCGGTAGCGCGGTGCACTGTCTCCCTCCGTGAGGAGCAGCGATTTCTCGGTCAGCGCGCTCAGCAACTCGAGCACCTGCTCCTGCTCGACCGCATCACCGGCGCAGACCTGCTCGGCCGCGTCCAGGCTCGCTCCGCCGGAGAACACCGCCAGCCTGCGCAAGGCCATCCGTTCGGCGTCGGTCAGCAGTTCCCAGCTCCAGTCGACCACCGCGCGCAACGTCCGGTGGTGTGGCAGCGCGGTACGGCTGCCGCCGGTCAGCAGGCGGAACCGGTCGTCGAGCCGCTGGGCGAGCTGATCGAGGGACATGGTGCGCAACCTGGCCGCGGCCAGTTCGATCGCCAGCGGCATCCCGTCCAGCGCCCGGCAGACGCGCGCCATGGTCGGCAGCGTGTCGGCGTCGACCGCGAGATCCCGGCGGACCGCGCCTGCCCGGTCCCGCAGCAACTGGACGGCCGGAGACGACTCGATCTCGCCGGGGCTGGCGTCCGCCACCGGCAGGGCCAGCGGCTCGACCAGCCACAGTGCCTCACCAGTGATGCCGAGCGGTTCCCTGCTCGTGGCCAGGATCCGCAGCCTCTGGCACTCTCCGAGCACCCGGTGGGCGAACGCCGCCGCCGACTCGATGACGTGCTCGCAGTTGTCCAGGATCAGCAGCGCCTCCCGCTCGCGGATCGCGGCGATGAGCCGGTCCATCGGTTCCGCGTCCGTTGCCCCGCCGAGCAGCGCATCCCGGAGGCCGAGCGCGGCGAGCGTCGATTGCGCCACATCGCCGCTCGCACCGATCGACGCCAGTTCCACCAGCCAGGCCCCGTCCGGCAGGCCGCCGAGCAGCGTGCGCGCGGTTTCCGTGGCCAGCCTGGTCTTCCCCGAGCCGCCGGGCCCGATCACGGTGGTGAGCCGATGTTCGGCGATGATCTCGCGGACCGCGGCCACATCAGCGTCCTTGCCGACGAAACTGGTCAGCTCGGCGCGCAGGTTGGTCTTCCGGCTTTCCTCCCGTCGTCCGAGCTCGCCCCGCAGCAGCGCGACGTGCAAGGCGGACAGCTCCGGGGAGGGGTCGACGCCGAGCGCATCGGCCAGCGCTTCTCGCGTGTGCTGGTACACCAGCAGCGCCTCGGTGTCGCGACCGGCCGCGACCAGGGCCCGCATCAGCGCAGCGACAAGCCGTTCGCGGACCGGATGCGCGGCGACCAGGTCGGTCAGTTCCGGGACCAGCCCGCCGCCGTGGCCGAGGCTGGCCTCCGCATCGAACCGATCCTCCAGGGCGGTCAGGCGCAGCCCTTCGAGCCGGGTAACCGCCGCGTCAAACGCGGCACTTTCCTGCAGGCCGACGTCCTGCATGGCCGCACCACGCCACAACGCGAGGGCCTCGCGCAGCAGCGTTACCCGCCGCGGATCCTCGGTGCGGGCCTGGTCGACGAGGCGTTCGAACCGCACGGCGTCGACAGCGCCGGGTTCCAGCCTCAGCCGGTAGCCGTCCGGCTGCCCCTCGACCAGCCCTTCCGGCAGCGCCTTCCGCAGCCGGGAGACCAGGCGCTGCAAGGCATTCGCTGCTTCGGAGGGCGGGTGCTCGCCCCAGATCCAGTCGACGAGCGTCGCCTTCGGAACGGCGCGACCAGGTTCGAGCGCGAGGGCGATCAGCAGCGCGCGCAGCCGGGCGCCCGGCACGTCGGCGAGGACGCCGTCGTCCATGCGTACCTCGAACGAGCCAAGCATCCCGATCTGCACCTAACCGATTTTGCCATGGGCGACTGGCCGGCCTCCGACTGGTGACGTGCGCAAAGGCTTGGATAGGTGCCGGTCCCGGCTCGCTTGCGACCCGGCTAGGGGCCCAGTGCGATCCGGGCCAGGGACTGCCAGTTCCAGGCCCGCTCGGGGCCGTGCTGGGCGATGAGGTGGATCGCGTCGATCGTGACCGGGCACTCCGGCAGCTCACGACCCAGCGCGGCGATGATCGGATCAGCCGGCTGGTCCTGAGTGCTGTAAGCCACCGTCACATGGGGAATCCACGGGGTCGCGACATCCGCGGGCCAGTCGGGCGTGCTGGCGGCGGCCTGGCGGACGGCCACTGCCACGGCATCCAGGGCGCCCCCTGGCCTGGCGCCCAGGGTGATGGCCTCGGGGTGGTAGAGCACCTGGCCGAGCGTGAAGGTGACCGGCGGTATCCGCTGGAGCAGCGGCCTGGCCCGGCTGACCATGGCCTCGATCTCACCGCGGGCGACGTCGGTGGCCAGGCCGAGCCGCAGAATGCTCAGATGCAGCCACTGCTCCGGAGTGAAGTGCAGACCGCCGAAGCCGCTCAGGCGACCGCGGGCGACCGCGGCGAGGGCACGGACCTGGGGCTGATCCCGCATCAGCAGGTGCCAGTAGAGCTGAGCTTGTCCGGGCCCTGGCTCAGCACGGGCGTGCCACCGGTCGGCCATCCTGGCGGGCAGTGGGCTCATGGCTATCAGTAACCGGCTATCTGGAGGGCGCAGGCGTCAGCAGAACACTCGGTGGAATCGACCTCGACATCGTAGGCGACGCCGACATGCACGGCGGTCGCCTGGGCCATCGCCATGCCGGAGACCCGGTCGGGCCTGGCCGCCTCGCGCCCGGCAGCCACCAGCGGATCGCAGTGGACGCCGACCCACAGCACGTCCAGGCCGCTCAGCAGGCCCCGCAGCCGCTGCTGCCCCGCACCGCCGGCCAGAAGCACCTCATCGAGGATCAGGCGTGCTCCGCGATGCGCCATGGCCGCCAGGCCCTGGTACCAGATGTTCTCGATGGCCCGGAACTCCGGCTTCACGGTCACGGTGCCGTCCGGCTCCAGCACGAGCCCGGAGCGCGGGTCTTCTCCCCGGCCGGGGAGCGCCTCGACCAGGACGTCCACGCCGAACGTGAGCCACTGGCCCGGCAGGATCTCCTGCAGCGCTCGCGCTATCGAGGACTTGCCCGAGCTGGAGCCGCCGTTCAGCATGATCACCTGGGTCATGGGGCCTCGCTAGAGAAGCGGACTAGCCGAGCCCCGGCAGAACGGCCCGACAGTCCGTAAGGCTAGAACTACGGGTCCGGGGACCCCGCCGGGGGCCTGCCTGACCGGCCGGATGGGTCCTAGGCGAACCGCTGGCCTTGACGTATGCCGATATAGGAATACCATGAGCTCGTGGCCCGTGCTTCTACGACGTCGGATGTCTTCAATGCCCTTGGCGAGGCGCACCGTCGAGAGGTCCTGGACGCGCTGATCACAGGCGAGAAGGCGGTCGGGGAGATCGTCAACGACCTCTCGATGTCCCAGCCCCAGGTGTCAAAGCATCTGCGGGTGCTCAGTGAGGTGGGACTCGTCAGGTACCGGGCGGAGGGACGTCGCCGGCTGTATCGCCTGGAACCCGCACGCCTGCGGCCACTGCACGACTGGCTGGCCAAGTACGAGCAGGCGTGGAACGACCGGCTGGACCGGGTGGATGACTACCTGAAAGAGCTACAACAAGGAGGCGGCAGTGACACCTAACCGGCGTGGATCGGCACACATCGAGTTCCCGAACGATCTCGAGATTGTCCTTACCCGAGATTTCGATGCTCCGATCCAACTCGTCTTCGACGTACTGACGAAGCCGGAGCATGTGCGCAAGACCATCGCTCCCTATGGAGAGGAAGTGAAGGTCTGCTCGATCGACCTGCGCGTCGGTGGCAACTATCACTTCGTCTTCGTGAGCGACGACGGAACCGACATGTCATTCCACGGAACCTTCCTGGAGGTCGAGCCGCCGACCCGGACCGTCGAGACGTGGCTGTACGACGGTTGGCCAGGTGTGGAGGCCGTCGAGACCGTGGAGCTGCGCGAAGCCGACGGAGTGACGAAGCTGACACATCGGCTGGTGTTCCGCGACCAGGCTGGCCGTGACCACATGAAGAAGACCGATGGCCTCAAGGCGAACTACGACAACGTGGAAGGCCTCCTGAGGTCACTGCTCGATCCACAGGAATCGGTCTCTGAGTAATTGCGGTTTCCAGCGGAGCAGGCATGAGCTCATGTCAGCAGGGTCGAACACGCGCTGACCTGCGTCTGATTGCCTCATACTCGGAGGTACGCAGGGCGTTCACTCGCGAGGTGGCCGATGGATGACCCGGACGACCCGTACAGCCGGGATAACTTGTCATGGAACTGGTCGAGAGGGCAGACGTGGCGGCCTTTCAGCGGCCGAAGCGGGCGCGGGCCGCGCGTTCCGCCGCCGCCGGGACCGCCGCCGAAGCCGAGTAAGGCCGAGCGCGAACAGGAAAACCGCTCCGAAGCGCGAGCAGAGCGGCTGCACCTGGTTGGCCTGACCAACGCCGGGGTGATCATCATGGGCGTGGTTCTCTGCGCAGTCGTGGTCATGGTCATAACGCTGCTGGTCAGCCGTCATTAAGGGCTGTCCGGCTGTTCCGTTTGGTCCTTCCTCTCGATCGCGTCGAGGTCGCCGTGGTTTCTCCTTGTCGGGCGCCGCGACGCCGTTGGCGCTACTTCAGATGGTCCAGTTGATCGGGTAGTTGACGATCGGGTGGAACGTCACGCCAGACGCCCCCGCCTCCCCGCGCGCGTCTACGGCCATCTCCTTCAGCCGGTCCAACTGCGCCGCATGCTCTTCGGAGTCCCAGACGCTGACATGGACTGCCGAGCCCTCCGGCGAGACGCCCGCATAAAAGTGAATCAGCCCCGGCAGCCGCCTGACGGCCGGGATCAGGTACTCCGAGGTCTTCTTGTTCATGGCGTCGACCTCGGCGAACCGGCTCGGATCGAAGGTGCCGGGCGAGACGCGGAAAAACGCGGTCGCAGGCAACGACTCGGTCATGGTGATTCCACTCCTCGGTCTAATTATATTCCGATGCACTATCATAACATAATGAGCACACCACAGGCGAAGGCCGGGCGGCCGAGGGACCCGGCCCTGGACCGGGCGATCTTGTCGGCCGCGGCCCGCCAGCTCGGCGAGGTCGGCTACGCCCGCATGTCGCTGGAATCCGTGGCGGCCGCCGCGGGCACCACCGTGCCCAGCCTCCGGCGCCGGTACCGGAACAAGGCGGAGCTGGTCGCCGTGGTCATCGGCTCGCTACGGGTCGAGGAACCACCCGCCGGCGCCCCGACCCCCCGTGCCCACGCCCTGGCGATCCTGGAGAACTTCCACAGCAACCTGCGGGCCATCCCCGCGCTGGCCATCCTCGGCTCACTGCTCACCGAAGAGGAACGCCACCCCGAACTGCTCCACCTCTTCAAGACCCGCCTCGTCGAGCCCCGACGGGCGCTGCTCCGGCAAGCACTAGCGGCCGGCGACCTCCCGGACTCCGCCGACCTCGACGCGCTCACCAGCATGCTCATCGGCTCCTTCTACGGCCGATACGTCACCATCGCCGGCATCCCCGACGACTGGCCGGACCGCGTGCTCAGCGCCATCTGGCCGCACGACACGAGCCCCGCGTCACCGCGCTGAGGATCGTCTCGGGGTACAGCGGAGCGGTGAGGTGAGCCCTCGGCGGAGGATAATCGCCGTATGACTATCCGGCACGGACGGACGCCGCTCGACGTGGCCGCCGAACCCCTCAAGGTTCAGTTGGAGACGTTCCTCGATGAGCATCGGGCCGCGTTGCATGCGTGCCTTGACGGCCTGACCGAGGAACAAGCCCGGCGTTCCCTCGTCCCTTCCCGTACCACCTTGCTGGGCCTGCTCAAGCACGCGATTTACGCGGAAAGGGTGTGGTTCGGCGAAACCATTACCGGGCGCCCGCGTCAGGAACTCGGGCTCCCGTCAGCTGCTGGCGATTCGTTCATCCTCACCCGCGACGACACCATCGAGTCGATCCGCCGCGCGCACGACGAAGCGTGCGACGCGTCTCGCCAGGCCACAACCGGCCTCGGCCTGGATGACGTGCTCCGGGGACACCGCTTCGGGCCACTTCCCCTGCGGTGGGTCTACCTGCACGTCCTTCGTGAGTTCGCTCAGCATTGCGGCCACGCCGACATCCTTCGAGAGCAGATCCTGAGCGCCGGATAGCGTGTCGTGAGGCTGTCACGCGACATATTCGGCTGCGTCGACGATGGACGATGATGGAGTCATCAGGAAGGAGCTGACGAGCCAATGGCCGAGCATACGGAGGGGCCGCGCGTTATCCGCTGCAAAGGCTCCTGGCTCGAGATAGGCCGGCAATACGGTGAGGAACTCCGCGCCGAAATTGCGCATGCTTCTCGTGCAATAGAGGAGCTGGCGATAGCGGCAGGACACGACCGCACGGGCCTCAAGGCTCGGATCGATGACTACATCCCCTACGCTCAAGAACTTCCAGCCAGGTGGGATGAGCTGGTCGGGGTCGCGCAAGGATCGCGTCTCGCGATCGAGGACGTACTGCTCATGCAGCTGCTCGAGGACCTGCTCGATGTTGACGCTTGCACCACCGCAGGCCGGGCCGGGTTTCTTCTCCACGCCGAGATGTGGTTTGCCAGTCACACCGACTATGCCGTCTTGATCTCCGAGCCCACCGACGGACCGCCGGTGATCACTGTCAGTTGTGTTGGGTTTCTAACCGGCGTGGGCCTGAACGGCAGTGGATTCGCCACGGGCGTGCAGTCAACTTCTTCACGCGACGCGAGGGTTGGCGTCCCGCGTGCCATGGTCAGCAGAAGCGCACTCTGCGCCTTGTCGGCCGCCGAGGCGGTACGGGAAGCGACGCGACACTACCGCTCAGGTGGAAACGGGTTCGTCATCGTCACCCCGACGGGCGTTCAGGTCGTCGAGACCTCGGCGGCCATCGACGATGTCACCCAGGAGCGACCTTGGGCCGCACATACCAACCACTACGTCTCAGACAAGTTCCAGACGGTCGCCACCAGTGAAGGAGAGTCCGTCGAACGCCTGGAGGAAGCTGTGGCGACGGTAGGCGGCGTCAGCGACCGCGAGCTGATGGAGCGTGCCCGGTTTCTTGTTCAGAGTCCAGGTTTTGTCCCCCGTAGCCCCGACCACAGTGTGGTGACGGCATTCGTCATGCTGGCCGACATCGAGGCCGGTTCGGTGCAAACCGCGCCAGGCGGAGGCGGGAGGGGCCCGTGGGTGTGCGCGACTCTGCCCTAGAGTCTGGGCGTTCCCCTGCCAAGACGAGGCTCAGAGTGAGCTGTGAGCTGGTGTTCCGGGGGTGGGCCACTTTCCCGCCGGGCCGATCCCGCGGATGTGCCGAAGTTGCTCCAACCGTGCGGCCATCTCTCGGTACCGGCCCACCGGGACCAGGTGCACGCCAGCGAAAGCGCCCGAGTCATGGAGCCGGATCACCTGGTCGCAGGCTGCCTCGACACCAGCCAGGCGGTCTACTCGCACCTGCTCGATCAGGTCACCAGGTATGTCAATGTCGGGTATCACAGATGCCATCCGCCGGGCATGCGCCTCGCTGGCCAGGACCATCACTCCCGCAAACACCGGCACCTCGACCGGGTTAGCGTCCCGCCACCGCATCAGCCCCTCCACGGAAAAGCTGACCTGCGTGAACAAGAAGTCCGCAGCCTGCTTCCAAGCAGGTAGCGGGCGCAGCGCGGCGGCGGCACCGACCCGGAACTTTGGCCTACCAGCGTAGGCCGGGTCCGCGTCCAGCGCGCGGACCTCCTCGATCATCGCCCGCACGGTCAGCTCGCTGGTCCGGCCGCCAGAGCTGGGCTTGTCGCCGTGCACGAACAAGAACCGCTCCACGCCATAGGACGCAGCCGTGAGCAGGTCGCGGCGGAGGCCCAGCAGGTTCCTGTCCCGAGAATTCAGGCACGCGATGCTGCGGCCGCCCATGGCCTCGACCTCGTGCGCTACGGCCACGCTGGACACGGTCGCCCGGCCCAGATGATTGTCCGGAATCAGGAAAGCATCCGCAGCCTTGCTGAGCGTCCCGATCTGGTGACGCACATGCATGAGGTCAGGCCTGGTCGGCGGCTCGATCTCGCACACGACCTGAAATGCCCTATCCGTCATGTCAGCAAAGTACACGGCGGACACGAAAGCAGCAGGCAGCGGGCCGGGAGAGCGGAGACGAGGCTCAGAGTGAGCGGTGAGCTGGGGTTCCGGGGGGTGGCCTGGATGGACCTGAACCATCGACCTCGACCGTGTAGCTTATGCAGCCGTGCGGGTCCCGCGTGGAGGAGGGCACACCGAGGTGCAAGCATCGGTAGCGCAGCGTGCGGTGGCTGCAGCGAGGTCGACCGCCTCGACGTTCGACTTGCCGGTCGACGCCACAGTCGTTCTCAACGACTCCAACCGCCTTGTCGTCCGCCTGATGCCATGCGATGTCGTTGCGCGGGTCACGCCCCCAGAGGCTCTGGCACCCGTGACGGCCAGGGCGAGTTGGCTCAGCGGGGAGGCGTATCAAGCGAGGTTGGCGACGGAAGTTGAAGTTGTGGAACGGCTCGCAGAGAACGACAGCCCGGTTGCTGGACTCGACCCTCGAGTCGAGCCACGCGTCTTTGTGCATGATGGCTTTGCAATCACCATGTGGACCTACTTTGCACCTGTTCGCCGAATACTTCCGTCGGCCGACTACGCGCAGGTACTCGAGTGTCTTCATGCCGGCCTGCGGCAGATCGACGTCCCGACGCCGCACTTCATGGATCGCGTGGCGGCGACTCAACAAGACGTTGCGAGCCGTGACGTCACTCCCGATCTCGCCGAGACCGATCGGGCGCTTCTCGCCAACACGCTGCGAGATCTGAGCGAAACGATTGTCAACCGGCGCGCGGCCGAGCAGATCCTGCACGGCGAGCCGCACCCGGGGAACGTGCTCCAGACGAAGAACGGGCCGCTTTTCATGGACTTCGAGGATTCTGTCCATGGCCCCGTCGAATTCGATCTTGCTTGGGTCCCCAAAGAGGTCAGCGAGCGCTATCCGGACGCGGACCAAGCACTGGTCGGCGAGTTCCGGGGGGTCGTACTGGCGATTATCGCAGCGCACCGCTGGAGTCGCGACGACCAGCACCCGAGCGGGAGACAATCCGGAGTCGCATTCCTCAACGCTCTGCGAGAGGGTCCGCCCTGGCCTTCGCACGATGCCGTGTAACGCTGCCCCTACGTTACTATTCGCCCCCGACATACCGGCAACAACCTGACCGTCGGAACGGGCGCCACGCTCCGCGAACTGATGGACCGGATGGGGCACAGCAGCACCAGGGCAGCGCTGATCTACCTGCACGGAAGCGATAGACGACAACGCGAGATAGCCGACAGCCTGAGCAAGCTGGTCCAGTCGGAGCTAGGAACGGGTGCTGGTGCATCGGGCCCAATCTATGGGCCGCCTTAGGGCCACGAACGCCACCGCTCTGTGCTCAGATGACGGGACTGTGTCGTCCTGTTGGTGACAACCATCGGGGCTTTCGTTTACGTCTGGACTGCTGAGGGACTGAGCCGGGTAAGCGGCGAAGCGACCTCGCAGTGCAGGGAGGTGGCGTGCGGGCGGCTGACGATGCTGAATTCACCTCCTTTGTCGGGGCATCATCCCGACGCCTGCTGCGGAGCGCGTATCTCATCACCGGGGATCTGGCCGAGGCCGAGGACTTGCTGCAGACGGCGCTGGAGCGGACGTACCGGCGCTGGCACTGGGTCCGGCAGAAGGACGTGCCGGAGGCTTACGTGCGCAGGATCCTGTTCACCTCTGCTATTGATGCCGCCCGGGGGCGCAAGCTCAGCAGCGGTCCGCTGCATGAGGAGCAACTGCCCGGCGAGCCGGACCCGGCCATCGAAGGCGTGACCGGCCGGGCCGCGCTGCTGAACTGTGTGCGCGCGCTGCCGGCCGGACAACGAGCCGTACTGGTGCTGCGTTATTTCGAGGACCTCACTGAGGCCGAGACGGCGCGGGTGCTCGGCTGCTCAGTCGGAACGGTCAAGTCCCAGCACGCCCGGGCGATGGCGCGGCTGCGCGAGCTTGTGCCACAGCAGCAGGACGGGAGCACGACATGAACACCGAATTCGACCAGCAACTGAAAGCGGTATTCGAGACCGCCAGCGACTTCGTGGCGGCACCGGCCGGGCTCGCCGACCGGGTCCGCGCTGGCGCCCGCAGGAGGCGCCGCCGGGCGCTCGCCGCGACGGCCGCGGCATCCGCCTTGCTGCTGGCCATAGCCGGAACCACGTACGCCGGGGTCAGCCAGCACCGGGGCACCACCGCCGTGACCCAGGCCGGCAAGTCCTCGCAGACCCTGGCGACCGTCGACTACCCGGTCACCCAACTCGCGATCGGCGGCCGCTACCTGTACGTGCTGGGCGGCCAGAACTCGCTGCTGACCGCCTATGACCGGGCATACGGGGAAGCTAGTCCGGAGGGTCACGCTGCCGTCGCGGGCGTCCGCGCTCGTGGTAGGTCCCGGCGGCCTGGTCTGGGTCAGCTTCTCCCCGGATCAGGGCCGCGGCCCGGCCGGGATCTGGCTGCTGACCCCGGATCTCGGGCGGCACACAGCCGATCCCGGCATCGTGGCGCCCGCTATCGTCGCGGCCGGCCGGACCTCGGCCTGGGTCCCGGGACAGGGCGGCCTGCTCCGCGTGCACATCCCGGCCCCGGGCCAGCCGGGCCGGGCCACCCAGCAACTGGAGCTTGGCAGCAGCCTGGGCCCCAGCGCCCGCGCGCCATCGGGCTTCCCGTCCGATCAACTCGGCCGCCGGGTAGCAGTAATGGTCACCACCGGGAGCGCGAACGACGGCCACGTCGTCATCGCGGGATCGCCGGGCCTGCGCTATGGCGGCACCCGGGACACGCACATCGGCGCTATGACCAGCACCGGGAATGCCCTATGGGTGACCATCTACACCCTTAGTGACGGCGATCGGGCGCTCGACGGCCCGCTGGTGCGGCTGAACAGCCGGCTATCGCCGACCACGCCTGCGGCCGTGCAGTCCAGCCCGGTGCTCGCCCGGACGGAGAGCGTCTGGTCCGCCGGCAGCACCGTCTGGGTCACCACCGATGCGCGCGGCCATTCGCTTACCTGCTTCACGGCCGACGGCACGACCGGGCCGGTCACCACCCTGCCGGTCACCGGCATGGTCGTCGCTCTCGCCGCCTCAGGCAGCACGGTCTACGTCAACGCCCTGAAGCCGCCTTACACCTACAACACCTCGTCCATCACCAGCTACCCGATCCCGGCCGCCTGCAGAACCTGACCACGTCGCGAGAGTCTGACTTCTGTCAGCCAGGACCGCCTGGTCCTGGCTGACAAGTCGATGACAAAAGATCTTGGAACGAAGCAGACCTGACGATGAACGGGCCTGTTAGCTGGACAGACAGTGTGGGCCTGGATGGACTTGAACCATCGACCTCTTCCTTATCAGGGAAGCGCTCTAACCGAGCTGAGCTACAGGCCCGAAGCGTGCCAGCCCGCTAGGCGGCACGGTGAGTTAGGTTACCGCAAACCGGGAGCCTGGCGGTTACTCGGCCTCCTTGAGGGTGACCTCGATACCTCCCGCCACAATCGTGACCAGGTTGTAGAGCACCGCGCCGATCGTCGCCAGGGCGGTGATCAGGACCACGTTCACCGCGCCGACCAGCATCGTGTAGCCGAGCACGCGGGAAGCGGCGAACCAGCTGGCCGCGTTGGTGCCCGACTTGCCCTTGGTCGAGGTGACCAGGCCGACGGTGTGCTCGATGCTCGTGAACACGCCCAGCTTCTCGACCACGAAGTACATGATCGCCACGGCGACGAACAGGATGACCCAGCCGACGAGTGAGATCATGAAGCTGAACTTCATCACTGACCAGGGCTCGATGCGGCTGACGGCCAGCTGGGCCTTGCGGCTGGACCCGGCACCCTGGGTCGGGAAGGCCGAGGTCGCCGAGCGCTGGGGGCGGTTCTGCGGCTTCCGCGGGGCCTTGGCGGGCCGGGGAGGCCGGATCTTGCCCTTGGTCAGCGGGCGGGGAAACTGAGCGGTCCCGGTTCCGCCGCCGAATGCGGTGTCCGAGCCAAAAGAGCTGTCGGAGCCAAAGGAGCTCTCGCTGCGGAAGGAACTGTCGTTGCCGAACGAGCTGTCCGCCGGGGAGTAGCGGTCCGAGATTGGCGGCGCTCCGGGCCCGCTGGACAGGTCGGCCGACGAGCTGCCGTCGGACTGACTGGCCGGGGAGGGCGGCCAGCCCACCGGGGCGGCGGGGCCGTTGCTGCTGGAGTTCCCGTTGCCAGCGGCTGAGGAGTCCGAGATCCGAGCGTCCCACGGCTTGCGCTCGGGGAAGTCGGGCGTCGCGTCGTCCGGGGTCGCGGCTGGTTTGGCCGCCTCCGCGTCGGCCGAGTCATCGGTCGTCGCTGGTCCCATCCCGAACATCGGCGGAACGGTCTTCACGGAGGCCTGATCGGCTTCCGGCGTCGAGCCGGAATCGCCGGGACTGCCGTCGGTCAGCCACCCCTTGTGGCTCCGAGCGGTTCTCCACCCCGTCCTCCTCCGAACCGATTCCTGAGTTGAGGTTATCCCCAGGACGTGGGTTCTGCTTGCCGCCTTGCTGCGGTGACACTAGTTAAGACGCCCGAATGCGGTGGTTCGTTGCGTCTTGTGGGTCACGCCATCCGCACGTGACCAGATCCTTACGTTCCCCGTGTGCACATGCCCATATACAGCACGTACTTGCACAATACACGGTGAATCAGTCTGCCTCGGGCTCCTGACCGTCGTCGCCCGCGACCGCGGGGGCACCGTCATCGCTCTCGGTGTCATCGCCAGCAAGATCATCACCAGTCAGGTCATCACCAGTCAGGTCATCGCCGGCAAGGTCCGCGCTGGCCTCGGCCTGCTCCGGATCCTCACCGCCGAGGGTACCGTTTGTCTCCGCGTTCCTGGCGATAGCTACCAAGGTCTGTCCGCTGGCCAGGTTGACCAGGCGCACGCCCATGGTCTGCCGGCCGGACTGCTTGATCTCGGCCGCCGACGTCCGGATGACGCCGCCGGCCGAGGTGATCGCGAAGACCTCGTCCTCGGGGTGCACCATCAGGGCGCCGACCAGCTCGCCGCGGTTGCTCCACAATGCGGGCGGTCAGCACGCCGCGGCCGCCCCGGCCCTGGACCGGGTACTGGTCGACCGGGGTCCGCTTGGCGTAGCCGCCGCCGGTGGCGACCAGGACGTCGGCGCCCGCCCGGGCGACGTACATGCCGAGCAGCTGGTCGCCGTCGGTGAACCGCATGCCGATCACGCCGGAGGTGGCCCGGCCCATCGGCCGCAGCGCCTCGTCGTCGGCGTGGAACCTGATCGACCTGGGCGTGCCTGCTGACCAGCAGGAGGTCCTCGTCCGGCGAGATCAGCTCGGCGGCGATCACCTCGTCGTCCTCGCGCATGAGGTTGATGGCGATGATGCCGCCCGAGCGCGGCGAGTCGAAGTCGGTCAGCCGCGACTTCTTCACCAGCCCGGAGCTGGTGGCCAGGACCAGGTACGGCGCGACCGTGTAGTCGCGCAGCGCCAGCACCTGGGCGATCTGCTCGTCGGGCTGGAAGGCCAGCAGGTTGGCCACGTGCTGCCCGCGCGCATCCCGCGCGGCGTCGGGCAGCTCGTAGGACTTGGCCCGGTACACCCGGCCCTTGTTGGTGAAGAACAAGATCCAGTGGTGGGTCGTGGTGACGAAGAAGTGATCGACGATGTCGTCGGTCCGCAGCTGGGCGCCGCGCACCCCCTTGCCGCCGCGGCGCTGGGCCCGGTACTGGTCGACCTTCGTCCGCTTGGCGTAGCCACCGCGGGTGATGGTGACGACCACGTCCTCCTCGGCGATCAGGTCCTCGACGGACATGTCGCCGTCGTAGGCAATGATCTCGGTCCGCCGGTCGTCGCCGAACTTGGCCGCGATCTCGCCGAGCTCGGTACCGATTATCTGGCGCTGCCGCTCGGGCGAGGCCAGGATGTCCTCGTAGTCGCGGATATGCGCCATCAGCTCCTCGTACTCGTCGAGGAGCTGCTGGCGCTCCAGGGCGGCCAGTCGGCGCAGCTGCATATCGAGGATGGCGCGGGCCTGGATCTCGTCGATGTCCAGCAGGCCCATCAGGCCCTGCTGGGCGGCGGCCGCCGACTCGCTGGCCCGGATCAGCGCGATCACGGCGTCGATCTGGTCGATGGCCTTGAGCAGCGCGCTCAGGATGTGCGCCCGCTCCTGGGCCTTGCGCAGCAGGAAGCGGGTGCGCCGGACGATGACCTCGATCTGGTGCGCGACCCAGTACCGGATCATCTGGTCCAGCCGCAGGGTCCGCGGCACCCCGTCGACCAGGGCCAGCATGTTCGCGCCGAAGGTGTCCTGCAGCTGGGTGTGCTTGTACAGGTTGTTCAGGACGACCTTGGCCACGGCGTCCCGCTTGAGCACGATCACCAGGCGCTGGCCGGTCCGGTCGCTGGTCTCGTCCCGGACGTCGGCGATGCCGGTGACCCGGCCCTCCTTGGCCAGCTCGGCGACCTTCTTGGCCACGTTCTCCGGGTTGACCTGGAAGGGCAGCTCGGTGACGACCAGGTTGGCCCGGCCCTTGCGGTCCTCTTCCACCTCGACCACGGCGCGCATGGTGATCGACCCGCGGCCGGTGGTGTAGGCGTCCCGGATGCCCCGGCGGCCGACGATCTGGGCGGAGGTGGGGAAGTCGGGGCCCTTGACGCGCTCCATGAGCGCGTCAAGGAGCTCCTCGTCGGTGGCCTCGAAGTTGTCCAGGTACCACTGCGCGCCGGCGGCTACCTCGCGCAGGTTGTGCGGCGGGATCTTGGTCGCCATGCCGACCGCGATCCCCTCCGAGCCGTTGACCAGCAGGTTGGGGAACCGGCTGGGCAGCACGACGGGCTCGGCGGACCGGCCGTCGTAGTTGGGCCGGAAGTCGACGGTGTCCTTGTCGATGTCCCGCAGCATCTCCATGGCCAGCGGGTCCAGGCGGCACTCGGTGTACCGCATGGCCGCGGGCGGGTCGTCGCCGCGGGAGCCGAAGTTGCCCTGGGGGTCGATGAGCGGCAGTCGCATGGCCCACGGCTGGGCCATCCGGACCAGCGCGTCGTAGATCGCGCTGTCGCCGTGCGGGTGGTAGACGCCCATGACGTCCCCGACGACGCGGGCGCACTTGGAGTACCCGCGCTCGGGCCGGAACCCGCCGTCGTACATCGCGTACAGGATGCGGACGTGCACCGGCTTGAGGCCGTCGCGGACGTCTGGCAGCGCTCGTCCGACGATCACCGACATCGCATAGTCGATATAGCTGCGCTGCATCTCGACCTGGATGTCGACCGGCTCGGTCCGGTGCCCCCCAGAGGGAGCGTCAGGCGTGCTCACGTCGGGCACTGTTCAATCCCCTTACTAGATCCAAGCTGGATGTCCGGAATCGGGCAGCCAGCCACGCCCCTAGATGTCCAGGAAACGGACATCCTTGGCGTTGCGCTGGATGAAGGCGCGGCGAGCCTCCACGTCCTCGCCCATCAGGACGCTGAACAGCTCGTCGGCCTGGGCCGCGTCGTCCAGGGTGATCTGGCGCAGCACGCGGCGGGCCGGGTCCATGGTGGTCTCCCACAGTTCCCTGGCGTTCATCTCGCCCAGGCCCTTGAACCGCTGGACGCCGTCGCGCGGCCGCGGGTCGCGGCGTCCGTCGGCGATGCCCGCCTCGATCACCGAGTCCCGCTCCCGGTCGGAGTAGGCATAGCCGGGCGGCGCGCTCCGGCCTTCCCACTTGATCTTGTAGAGCGGCGGCTGGGCCAGGTAGACGTGGCCGGCCTCGATCAGCGGCTTCATGAACCGGAACAGCAGGGTGAGCAGCAGCGTGGCGATGTGCTGGCCGTCCACGTCGGCGTCCGCCATCAGGATGATGCGGTGGTAGCGCAGCTTGTTGATGTCGAAGTCGTCGTGGATGCCCGTGCCCAGCGCGGTGATCAGCGCCTGGACCTCGTTGTTCTTGAGCACCCGGTCGATCCGGGCCTTCTCCACGTTCAGGATCTTGCCGCGGATGGGCAGGATGGCCTGGTACTGCGGGTCCCGGCCGCCCTTGGCCGAGCCGCCGGCCGAGTCGCCCTCGACCACGTAGATCTCGCACTGCGAGGGATCGGTGGACTGGCAGTCCGACAGCTTGCCGGGCAGGCCCGAGCCGGTCATCAGGCCCTTGCGGGTCAGGTCACGGGCCTGGCGGGCCGCGATCCGGGCCCGCGCCGCCTGCGAGGCCTTGATGACCACGGCCTTGGCCTCGCCGGGGTTGCGCTCGAACCAGGCCCGCAGGTGGTCGTTGCACACCCGCTGGACGAACGACCGGGCCTCGGTGTTGCCGAGCTTGGTCTTGGTCTGGCCCTCGAACTGCGGCTCGGACAACTTGACGTGGATGATGGCCGTCAGGCCCTCCCGGACGTCGTCACCGGTGAGCCGCTCTTCCTTCTCGCGGACCAGCTTCTGCTCGCGGGCATAGTTGTTGACGATGTTAGTCAGCGCCGCCCGGAAGCCCTCCTCGTGCGTGCCGCCCTCGGCCGTGTTGATCGTGTTGGCGAAGGTGTGGACGGACTCGGAGAACGCGCCGGTCCACTGCATCGCGACCTCGGCCGCGATGCCCTCGTCCTCGTCGCCGAACTCGATCACCGACTCGTGGACCGGGTCCTTGGAGGCGTTGAGGTAGCGCACGAAGTCGGCGATGCCGCCCTCGTACATGTAGCTGGCCACGTGCGGCTCGCCGTTGCGGTGCTCCGGCCGCTCGTCGGTCAGCGAGATGGCCAGGCCGCGGTTGAGGAAGGCCATTTCCTGGAGCCGGCGGGACAGCGTCTCGAACGACCATTCTGTCGTCTCGAAGATGTCCGGATCCGGCCAGAACGTGATGATCGTGCCGGTCTCGTCCGTGGGCTCACCGCGCTGGAGCGGGCCCATCGGCTCGCTGACGGCGTAGGACTGCCGCCAGACATAACCGTCCTTGCGGATCTCGACGTCGAGGCGGCGGGACAGCGCATTCACCACGGAGACGCCGACGCCGTGCAGGCCGCCGGAGACCGCGTAGGACTGGCTGTCGAACTTGCCGCCCGCGTGCAGCGTGGTCAGGACCACCTCGACGGCCGGCCGCTTCTCGACCGGATGCTCGTCGATGGGGATGCCACGGCCGTTGTCGACGACGCGGACGCCGCCGTCGGCCAGCAGCGTGACCTCGATGTGGTCGCAGAAGCCTGCCAGCGCCTCATCAACGGCGTTGTCGACAACCTCCTGGACCAGATGGTGCAGTCCGCGCTCTCCGGTCGAGCCGATGTACATCCCCGGGCGCCTGCGGACAGCCTCCAGGCCCTCCAGAACCGTGATCGAACGCGCGTCATACGACAAAGCTGAAGCTCCTCCTGGAACAGGCGGACACTAGGCTGCCGCGATTCCCCCCTGCGACGGCCCAGGTGCGCATCCTTATTTTACCTGGGCGAACCACCTTGCTCAGCCGTTAGCCACGAGTCCGCGCGGCGTGGCTACCCGTAGGTATCCCTGGGGCCCCGCCCGCCGCGCACCCGCCATTCCCCCCGGCGGCGCTGAGCGCTGGCTGGACCTCGGACCTTGACCCGCCGCACGGCCCCGTCGCCCAGCTCCACGTTCAGCCGGTGGACCAGCTGCCCGGCCAGCAGGCGCAATTGCGTGGCCCAGGCGGTGGAGTCGGCCGTCACGGTCAGCTCGCCGTCGACCAGGGACTCCGGCTTGGTGTGGTCGCCCAGCTCGGGGCCGACGATCTGGGCCCAGTGGCCGAACAGCGCGCCGGTGGCGGCGGCCAGCTCCCAGCCCTGCTCGCTGACGAGGCCGTTGATGGCCGAGGTCAGCGCCAGCGGATCTTCCTGGCGCTCGCGGCGGCCCGGCGACTCGGACCCCGACGTCCTGGCTGGCCGGGCGGGGTAGTTTCCCCTGGCCAGGGCGTCGGCCTTGACCGCGGCCAGGGCCTCGCGGGCCCGCCGGGACCGGTCAGCGGCATCCCGGCCGCCCTGCTCACTCACCGGTGATCACCCCGCTGATAACCCCGTCGGCCACCGAGAACCGGCGACCGGACAGTTCTGTCGGTACGTCCGCGCCGACCGCCGCGGTCACCAGCACCTGGTCGGCCCCGGCCACCAGCTCGGCCAGCCGGCCCCGGCGGCCGACGTCCAGCTCCGCGAACACGTCGTCCAGGATCAGCACCGGATCCTCGCCGTCGGCCCGCAGCACCTCGAAGGCGGCCAGCCGCAGCGCCAGCGCCATCGACCAGGACTCCCCGTGGCTGGCGTAGCCGCGCGCGGGCAGCCCGCTGATGCTCAGCTCCAGCTCGTCCCGGTGCGGCCCGACCAGGCATACCGCCCGCTCCAGCTCGGCGCGGCGGCTTTCGGCGAGCGCCGCGCGCATGTCGTTGGCCAGCTTCTCCCGTTCCAGCTCGGGCTCGCCTTCGTTCCGCAACACCTGGCGGTACCGGAGTCCGGTATCGCCCGCCGCTGCCGGACACGGCGCTGTAGGCCCGGGCGACCAGGGGGCGGATCGCCTGCACCAGCTCCAGCCGCCCGGCGGTGAGCTCCACCCCGGCCGCGACGAGCTGGTCGTCCCACACCTCGAGTCCGCGGGGCACCCCGCCGCCCCTGGCCCGGGCCGACTTCAGCAGTGCCGACCGCTGCCGCACCACCCGCTCGTAGTCCGACCGGACGCCCGCGTACCGGGGCCGGGTGGCGACCAGCAGGTCATCCAGGTACCGCCGCCGCTGGTCCGGGTCGCCCTTGACGATGGCCAGGTCCTCGGGCGCGAACAGGACGCAGCGCAGCACGCCGAGCACCTCGCGCGGCCGCGGTACCGGCGCCCGGTTCAGCCGGACCCGGTTGGCCCGGCCGGGGTTGACCTCGATCTCGACCAGGCTGTCCCGGCCGCCGCCGGTGATCGCGGCCCGGATGATCGCCCGGTCCGCGCCGCGGCGGACCAGCGGCGCGTCGGCGGTCACCCGGTGGCTGGCGAACGTGGCCGCGTAGCAGGCCGCCTCGACCAGGTTGGTCTTGCCCTGGCCGTTGGCGCCGGTGAACGTCGCCACCCCCGGCTCCAGCCGTACGTCGGCCGACGCGTAACAGCGGAAGTCGGTCAGCGCCAGCCGGGTCAGGTACACAGCGCCGAGATTAGTCCCCTGGGCTAGCTGCCCAGGCGGATCGGCATCAGCAGGTAGCGGTAGTCCGGGGCGCCGTCCGGGCCCGGCTTGCCGGTGATCAGGGCGGGCTTGCCGGGCTCGGTGAACGAGATCCGGGCGGTGTCCGAGTCGATCGCGGTCAGACCGTCGAGCAGGTACTGCGGGTTGAACGCGATCGACAGGTCGTCACCCTCGAAGCTGGCCTCCAGGATCTCCTGAGCCTGGGCCTCGTCACCGGTGCCGGCTTCCAGCATGAGCTGGCCGGTGCTGAACGACAGCCGGACCGCCGTGTTGCGCTCGGCCACCAGCGCCACCCGCTTGACCGCCTCGGCCAGCACGCTGGTCGACAGCTCGGCGGTGACCTGGAGGTTGGTCGGCAGCAGCGCCTGATAGCGGGGGAACTCGCCGCCCAGCAGCCGGGTCGTGGTGCGCCGGCCCGCGCCCTCGAAGCCGATCATCCCGTCGCCGCCCTGGCCTTCATCGCCGGGCAGGGCCAGGGCGATGGACACCTCGGCGCCGGCGGTCAGCGCCCGGGCCGTCTCGCTCAGCGCCCGGGCGGGCACCAGCACCGCGGCCGACTGGTCCTGGCGCTGCGGGTTCCAGCGCAACTCCCGCACCGCCAGCCGGTAGCGGTCGGTCGAGATCAGCGTGAGCGTGTCGCCCTCGATCTCGATCCGCACCCCGGTCAGCGCGGGCAGCGTGTCATCGCGGCCCGCCGCGATCGCCGCCTGGCTGACCGCGGTGGCGAACGCGTCACTGCCCACCGACCCGGCGGCCGGCGGCATCTCCGGCAGCGACGGGTACTCGTCCTCCGGCATGGTCAGCAGGTTGAACGTGGCGCTGCCGCAGGTGAGCACGGCCCGGCCGGAGCCAGGGTCCGTGGCGATCTGTCACCGGGCGGGCCGGCAGGCTGCGGCTGATCTCGGCCAGCAGGCGGCCGGAGACCAGGGCCGAGCCTTCCTCGTCCACCGGGTGGCCGGCACCGTCGCCTGGGCCGATACGTCGTAGTCGAAGCTGGAGAAGGTGAGGTCGGCGCCGGCCCGCAGCCGGATGCCCGGCCAGCACCGGCACGGTCGGCCGGGCTGGGCAGCGCTCGCGCGGTCCAGGCCACTGCCTCGGCCAGCACGTCGCGTTCAAGGACGATCTTCACCTGACGCTGCCTCCCGTGTCGGGGCAGGAGCTTGCCTGCTTGGTACGTGGATTGCTTGATAGATAGAGGAACGTAGTCGTCATAGGGTCGGTGGATCCCGGGGACATCTCGCCAAGGGCCAGGTCAGGACGGCTTCCGGCGTCCACAGGGGCGCCGTCAGCCCGGGGTCGGGCGGTGGCGCGGGTGTGGACACCCGCCCGTCGTCCGCAGGACATCGCGAGTTGCCCCCGGGTCGGACGGAATTATCCGCCGCCTGTCCCAAGCTCGTCCACAGCGTCATCCACAGCCTGTGTGCGCTGAATGCACGATCCGACCGATTTCTGTAGTCAATCGGGAGCGGAAAGTAGTAACCACAGTTCATGGCGCTGGTCGCTCATCCGGAGAGGGCCTGCTGCTTGATCCGGTTGGTGAGCTCGGTGACCTGGTTGTAGATCGACCGGCGCTCGGCCATCAGCGAGCGGATCTTGCGGTCGGCGTGCATGACGGTGGTGTGGTCCCGGCCGCCGAACTGCTGGCCGATCTTGGGCAGCGACAGGTCGGTCAGCTCCCGGCACAGGTACATGGCGATCTGCCGGGCGGTGACCAGCACCCGCGAGCGGGAGGTGCCGCACAGGTCCTCGATGGACAGGCCGAAGTACGAGGCGGTCTGGCCCATGATCGTGGCCGCCGTGATCTCCGGGCCGTGCGCCTCGGGGATGAGGTCCTTGAGCACGAACTCGGCCAGCTGCAGGTCGACGCTCTGCCGGTTGAGGCTGGCGAACGCGGTGACCCGGATCAGCGCGCCCTCCAGCTCGCGGATGTTGGTCGAGATCCGGCTGGCGATGTACTCCAGCACCTCGGGCGGCGCGTTCAGCCGGTCCTGGACCGCCTTCTTGCGCAGGATCGCGATGCGGGTCTCCAGCTCGGGCGGCTGGACGTCGGTGAGCAGCCCCCACTCGAACCGGCTGCGCAGCCGGTCCTCCAGCGTGACCAGCCGCTTGGGCGCCCGGTCGCTGGAGATCACGATCTGCTTGCTGGCGTTGTGCAGGGTGTTGAAGGTGTGGAAGAACTCCTCCTGGGTCCCTTCCTTGTTCTCCAGGAACTGGATGTCGTCGACCAGGAGCACGTCGACGTCCCGGTAGCGGCGCTGGAAGCCGTCCTGCTTGTCGTCCCGGATCATGTTGATGAAGTCGTTGGTGAACTCCTCCGAGCTCACGTACCGGACCTTGAGCGCCCTGGTACAGGCTCTGCGCGTAGTGCCCGATGGCGTGCAGCAGGTGCGTCTTGCCCAGCCCGGAGTCGCCGTAGATGAACAGCGGGTTGTAGGCCTTGGCCGGGGCCTCGGCGACCGCGACGGCGGCCGCGTGGGCGAACCGGTTGCTGGAGCCGATGACGAAGGTCTCGAACGTGTACTTCGGGTTCAGCCGGGCCTGGGCCGGGCCGGGGCAGCTGGCTCGATCCGCCGCTGGGCCCGCCGAGGGCGCGGCAGGCCGCCGGCCGGGGATCTCGCGCGTCGCCGGAGGCGCCATCCGATACCGCGGCTGTTCACGGCGGGCCGCGGCAACCGGCCGGACAGCCCGGTCATCGGCGGTCCGCTCGGCGCGGCCGTCCGGGCGGCGTGCGGCGCGGCGTCGCGGGCGGCCGCAGGCCGTGGCCGTCGTCCGCGGCTGCCCGGCACGGTCATGCCAGCCGCGGCGGCCCGGTGGTCCGCGGCGCCGGTCCGCGGCGGCAGGTCCGGATCGGATCGGCCGAGGCCGGGCGCGCTCGTCCGGCCGGACGGGACCGGCATCGCCTCGGGAGACGGCCGCCGGGCGGGCGACCGGCCGGGCCGCCGTCGCGCTCGGGTCCACGGTCACGGCGAGCTGGATGCTGCGGTCCAGCTCGCGGGACAGGGCATTGGTGATCAGCGCTCGCAGCCGGGTCTCGAGCTGCTCCTTGACGAAATCGTTCGGCGCGGCGATCAGCGCGGTGTTCTCGACCAGGCCCGAGCGGCCGGGTGAGCTGGAGCCAGGCGCGCTGGTGCGGCTCGATCTGCATGTCGGCCAGGTCAGCCAGGGACCGGGCCCATACGGCTGCGAGGTCGTCTTCTCTCACTAGCAGCTCACCTCGCGCCCCCCACAACTGATCAACAGGTTTTTCCACAGCATGTGCACGTTGCAAAGGTGCGCTGCGCTAGGTCGTGCGCCGCCCCGCGGACGGAGCCGGTCATCGCGGGGACGGCCCAGATCCCCGCGACCGGCACCGCTATCCACAGCCTAGGGCCGCCGTTTCCCGGCGCGTTGGGAAACGGCCAGGGTCATGGTGGGCGGCGGCGGCCCGGATGGCAAGCGGGCGAGGCTGCGCCGGGCCGGCTGGCCGGGCTGCCGGGCCAGTTTGACCGGCGCGGCCGGGGCCGCGTACGCGTTTGTTAGCCCGGCTAGTCCGGCGCGGGTGAAGCATGGCCTCGCGCCGGCGGACTGCGGCCTGTAATGCCGGATGCCCGCGGTCATGCAGCGTTTCCCTGTAGCTAGCTCTCAGCAGCACCTGGAGTCTCTGGTGAGCAAGCGCACGTTCCAGCCGAACAACCGCCGCCGTGCCAAGACGCATGGCTTCCGGCTGCGCATGCGCACCCGGGCGGGCCGGGCGGTGCTGGCGGCCAGGCGGCGGAAGGGCCGCGCGCGCGTCAGCGTCTGACTGACCCTGCGAACTTGTCCGGGGCGGTGACGGCCGATGCTTCCCGCAGCCGCGAGAATGCGGCGCCAGGCGGAGTTCGACGCTGGCGTCCAGGCAGGGCAGCCGCGCCGGAAAGCCCCTGGTTTCCGGGCACCTGCTGGTGCGATCCGGGCGACGAGCCGGCCAGGGTCGGCTTCATCGTCAGCGCGCGGGTCGGCCCCGCGGTGGTGCGCAACCGGGTCAGTCGCCGCCTCCGCCACCTGGCCCGCGGGCATCTGCGGTCGCTTCCTGGAGGTAGCCTGCTTGTGTTGCGCGCTAATCCCTCGCGCCGCGACGGCACGCCAGGAGGATCTCGCCGCCGAACTCGACCTGGTAATCGCAGCACTGCTTCGGCGGCAGGATAGGGCGCTGTGTCGGTGACGACCACAGGCGGTCAGCAGGCACCGGGCAGGCGGTCGGCCGCGGCCATCCCGAGCTGGGTGCTGGTTCATGCGCGATCCGCGGTTACCGCCGCTTTGTCAGCCCGCTGCTGCCGCCGTCCTGCCGTTTCTACCCATCCTGCAGCGCCTATGCGCTGGAGGCAGTGCAGGTGCATGGTGCCCTGCGCGGAGTCCTGGCTGGCGGTGCGGCGGCTGAGCCGCTGCCACCCGTTCCACGCCGGGGGCCTGGATCCGGTGCCGCCCGCGAGGTCGCGGCCATCTCGGCGGCCATCGCACCAGCCGGACCGAGTTTTCTGATCAGAGCGCAAGGGAGCTAGCAGGTGGGTAACCCACTGAACGCCCTGTATGAAGCCGTGGGCTGGGTGCTGACCCGGATCTACGACGTGCTGAAGCCAGTCTTCGGTGCCTCCAGCGGCTGGACGTGGGCGCTGACCATCATCATCCTCGTGGTCCTGATGCGCCTGGTCATGGTGCCGCTGTTCATCAAGCAGATGCACACGACGCGCGCCATGACCTCGCTGCAGCCGCAGATGGCGGCGCTGCGCAAGAAGTACAAGAACGACAAGCAGACGCTCAACCAGGAAACGATGAAGCTCTACCAGGAGGCGGGCGTCAACCCGCTGATGGGGTGCCTCCCGGTTGTGGCCCAGTTGCCTTTGTTCTTCTCCCTGTTCAGCGTGCTGCGGGCGATCGCCGAGTACACCGGCGGGACGCCCAAGTACAACCTGCCCATCGCCATGGTGCAGAGCGCCAAGCAGGCCAAGATCCTGGGCGTCAGCATCGCGGACAAGGTCCTGTTCACCGGGACCGTGCACGTCCCGCTGCACGCCAAGATCGTGATCGTCCTCGCGGTCCTGGTCAGCATGGCGACGACCTACCTGACTGTGCGCCAGAGCATGAAGCGCGGCATGATGCCGACGGCCAGCCCGGATAACCCGATGGGCAACTCGCAGAAGTACATGGCCTACATCATGCCGTTCTTCGCGCTGACCGGCCTGTACTGGCCGTTCGGGCTGGTCCTGTACTGGGTCACGACCAACGTGTGGACGCTCATCCAGCAGTGGGCCCTGTTCAAGCGCTACCCGTGGACGCCGCCGTCGGCGGATGGCACCGTCGCGGCCACGGCGGGTGCCGCGGGCACGGTCGGCGCGCGGGCGCTGGCGCCGAACAAGCCGACGGTTAAGACCACGGTGGTCAAGAGCTCGGCGGGCAAGGGCTCCGGGGCGACGGCCAAGACCGACACCAAGGCGGGCGGCGCCACCGGCCAGAACGGCAGCGGGCCGTCGGCCAACGGGTCCAGCCCGGCCAGGTCCGGGACGGGCGGGAGCGCGGGCGGCTCGGGCCGTGGCTCGGGTGGCAGCGGCGGCGGGGTGAAACGGAAGCTGGGCCGGGGTCGCGCCGAGCAACCGGAGCAGCCGGAGCCAGCGGAAGTTAAGCTCGTCAGGCAGCAGAAGCAGCGTCAGACGCGCAGCAAGCGCTCAGGCAAGCGCTAGGCTGCCGCGCGCCGTTTTCTGCCGCTGTCGGCCGGACACGGCCCGGCTACTGGTAGCCGGGGCTGGTCGGCGGCGGAGCTTTGCCGGGGGGCACAGCTGACTTGCCGGTCATAGGTGACCGGTACATGAGGACGCAGACTTGAGGAGGCCCTGGCGTGAGGCAAGGGGATGACGTGATGGCCGAACCTGAGGAGGAGGCGGGCGTGCCTGGTCAGCAGGAGGCCGTGGCGGACGAGATCTCTGCCGACCTGGCCGACGCGGATGAGGTCGAGCTGGATGAGGCCGACGTCGACGAGGCCGACGCTGATGACGTCGATGATGACGACGACGCTGATGAGGACGCCGATGAGGACGAGGATGAGGATGACCTCGTCGAAGTAGCGGCCGGCGAGGCGGGCGAGGCCAGCGAGGCCAGCGGGGACGATGCTCGCGACGGGAGCCGGCCGAGCGTCGCCGATCTTGAGCAGGAGAGCGAGATCGCCGCCGACTACATCGAGGGCCTGCTCGACGTGGCCGACCTGGACGGCGACATCGACATGGACGTGGAAGGCGAGCGGGCGTTCGTGTCCGTGGTCGGCGCCACCCTGGACGAGCTGGTCGGCCAGCGGGGCGAGGTGCTGGAGGCCCTCCAGGAGCTGACCCGGCTGGCGGTGCACCGGCAGACCGGCAACCGGACCCGGATCATGCTCGACGTCGGCGGCTACCGGCAGAAGCGGCGGGCCGAGCTGGCCGAGACCGGGCGGGACGCCGCGGACGAGGTGAAGCGCACCGGCGAGCCGAAGCGGCTGTGGGCCATGAACCCGTTCGAGCGCAAGATCGTCCACGATGCCGTCGCGGCCGCCGGCCTGCGCAGCGAGTCCGAGGGCGAGGAGCCCGACCGCCGGGTCGTCGTGCTTCCGGTCAGCTGACCCAGCTACTAGCAGGCGTATTGCCCGCAGGCGTACGGCCCGATGCGGCCGGGGCCTGCGGGCAATGTCGTCAGTGAGCGTGACATCAGTGAATACGCAGTCAGCGGATACCCCGCCCGGCGCGGCCGAGGTGTTCGGCGAGGCCCTGCCACTGGCCGAGCGCTACGCGGCCCTGCTGACCGGCCCGGGCGTGGAGCGCGGGCTGATCGGGCCCGGCGAGGCTGGCCGGATCTGGGACCGGCACCTCCTCAACTGCGCCGCGATAGCCGAGCTGGTGCCGGACGGAAGCACGGTGGCCGATCTCGGCTCGGGAGCCGGGCTGCCCGGTATCGTGCTGGCCATCCTCCGGCCCGCGGCCGAGCTCATCCTGGTCGAGCCGATGGCCCGGCGGGTGACCTTCCTGGACGAGTGCATCAGCGCGCTTGACCTGGCCAACGTCCGGGTGGTGCGCGGCCGGGCCGAGGACCTGGCCGGCGAGATCTCGGCCGACATCGTGACCGCGCGGGCCGTGGCCCCGCTCGACCGGCTGGCCGGCTGGGCCGTCGGCCTGTGCCGGCCGGGCGGCACCATCCTGGCCATCAAGGGCGCCAGCGCCAGCGTCGAGGTGGCCGCCGCGGCCCCGGCCCTGCGCCGCCTGGGCCTCGCGGACGTGGCTGTTCTTCAGGTCGGTAGCGATAGGCTCGGTGAGGCTGCCACAGTAGTAAGGCTGGTCGCTCCCCGGCGGCCGGGCGGCTCGCAATCGCGGCGGAATTCGCGGTCGCGAGGCGGTGCTCGATCGGCGGCGAAGCGGCGCCCGAGCGGTGCGAGAGCCGGACGGCCGTCGCAAGCCGGACCGGGTGACAGTTAGGCGCGGGCTCGCCGCCGGTTCGGCGTGCCATCGGGCGGAATCAGACCGATGATGGAGATGGCGGCGCGTTCCCCGGTTGCGGCCGGACGGTTGGATGCGGCGGCACGGCTTGATGAGGTGACGTGCGGATGATGGTGGCCACTGCCGGTCTCGGCTGGCCGCCGCAGGCGTACCCGAATGGACTCCCGGTCATGGGCGGCTTCGTTCCGGCCCGCCCGGCGACTGGGAACGGCGGGCACGGCGCAGACGGAAATGGGACGGCGCCAGGCGCCGTCGGCCTGGGCTGGCCCGCGAGTGCCGCGTCAGTGAGCGCGGTACCCGTGAGCGCGGTGCCGGCGAGCGCGGTGCCGGCGAGCGCGGTGCCCGCCGGTCAGCGCGCGGATAGCAGGCCACCGCCCGCGCGGCTGCGTGAGGTCCTGTCCGGTGTTTCACGTGAAACTGTGGCCGGCGGCCAGGCGGCCGCGAGCGCCGCGAGCGCCACGACGGCGCCGCGAGCCGCTTCCGCGGGCGGCGCGACGGCGATTAATCGGCAGGCTCCGGCGCGCGGCGGTGCGCCCGGATACCCGTATCCAGATGGACCCGTATCCGGGGTGACCGCGCCGATGATGGCGGCGCCCCGGCCCACCGACGGCAACTCAGAAGACGAACCGGGCGAGAGCGAGGACGAGGTGGCCATTCCGGGCGGGTCGGCGGACACGCCGATCGCGAGGGCGGCGCAGGCTGCGGTGGTGGCGCGCTCCGGTGGTCAGCAATGGCCGCGGCCGCGTTCGTGCCGCATCATGACGGTGGCCAACCAGAAGGGCGGCGTCGGCAAGACCACCACCGCCGTCAACCTGGCGGCGAGCCTGGCCATGCATGGCTCACGGGTGCTGGTCGTCGACCTCGATCCGCAGGGCAACGCGTCCACCGCACTGGACGTCGATCACCACTCCGGCATCGGCTCGGTGTACAACGTGCTGGTCGAGGGCCAGCCCCTGGCCGCGGTGATCTCGCGGGTCGCGGGATTCAAGCACCTGTACTGCGCGCCCGCGACCATCGACCTGGCCGGCGCGGAGATCGAGCTGGTGCCGCTGGTGGCGCGCGAGTCCCGGCTCGCCCGGGCGGTCGGCCAGTTCAACGCGAACGACCTGGACTACATCCTCATCGACTGTCCGCCTTCGCTCGGCCTGCTGACCGTCAACGCGCTCGTCGCGGCGCCCGAGGTACTGATCCCGATCCAGTGCGAGTACTACGCGCTGGAGGGCCTGGAGCAGCTGCTGCGCACCATCGAGCTGGTGCGCAGCCACCTCAACCCGCAGGTCGCTGTCACCACGATCCTGCTCACCATGTACGACGGCCGGACCCGGCTGGCCTCCCAGGTCGCCGATGAGGTCCGGCAGCACTTCGGCGATGTGGTGCTGCGATCGGTCATCCCGCGTAGCGTGCGGGTCTCCGAGGCACCCAGCTACGGCCAGTCGGTGATGACCTACGATCCCGGCTCAAGCGGGGCGCAGGCCTACCTCGAGGCGGCCAGGGAAGTCGCGTTCCGGAACGGGCAGCTCGCGGCCAGCTAGCCGGGATGGTGGTTGCCGCATTCCGCGTAGCTGGCAGGATGGCATGCACATGGCGTGGCGCGGGCAACGCGAGGAGAGATGATGCCACAACCGAAGCGAGGGCTTGGCAAGGGGCTCGGGGCCCTGATCCCGACGGCCCCGGCCTCCATGGCTCCGGGGCCGGTCTATCCTCCGGGCGCTGACTACCAGGAGGCGCAATACGCCTCCGGCGTGGCGGGCGCGTACTTCGAGGAAATCCCCGTGGGCGCGGTCACGCCCAACCCCCGGCAGCCCCGGCAGGTCTTCGATGAGGATCTGCTGACCGAGCTGGCCGAGTCCATCAAGATCGTGGGCCTGCTTCAGCCCGTTGTGGTCCGGCAGGTCGAGCTCGGCCAGTACGAGATCGTCATGGGCGAGCGGCGCTGGCGCGCCTGCCAGCTCGCCGGGCTCGACGTGGTCCCGGCCATCGTCCGGGAGACCTCGGACACCGACCTGCTCCGAGACGCGCTGATCGAGAACCTGCACCGGGAGCAGCTGAACCCCCTCGAAGAGGCCGCCGCCTACCAGCAGCTGCTGGACGACTTCTCGGCCACCCACGACGAGCTGGCCCGCAAGATCGGCCGTTCCCGCCCGCACATCTCCAACACCATCCGGCTGCTGAACCTCCCCGCGGCCGTCCAGAAGCGAGTCGCCGCCGGCGTCCTGAGCGCCGGGCACGCGCGGGCCCTGCTTTCGGTGCCGGATGCCGCGACCCAGGAGCACCTGGCCCACCGCATCGTCGCCGAGGGACTGTCGGTGCGCGCCGTCGAGGAGATCGTGGCGCTGGGGCCGCGGGTACCCCCGCGGCGCCGGCGAACCGCAAGCGGGCCGGCAAGGCGCCCGTCGCGCCCGCGCTCAAGGATCTGGCCGACCGGCTTTCCGACGTGTTCGACACCAGGGTCAAGGTCGAGCTGGGTCAGCGCAAGGGCAAGATCGTGGTCGAGTTCGCGACGCTCGATGATCTGGAGCGGATCGTCGGGAGCATCGCGCCGGAGCTGACTCAGCCCAGGAACCGTAGCGTCAGCGGCTAGGCTCGGCCACGGCCCTGAACGCTCGCAGCGCCTGGTCCTTGTTTCACGTGAAACAAGGACCGGGCGCTGTCTCGTGCTGGGCCCATGGTCAACGCGCGGGCTGGCTGACCGCCCCTGCGGCCGCCCGGATGGCCGCGGCGAACTCGTCCACGTCGGATTCGCTGGTGTCGAACGACACCATCCACCGGACCACGCTCTCCTGGTCGTCCAGCCCGGCCCAGACGTGGAAGTTCCAGTCCTGCTGGAGCCGGGTGGTCTGCTCCTGGGGGAGGATCGCGAACACCGAGTTGGCTTGTACCGGGTAGGCCAGCCGCAGCCCCGGCACATCGCTCACCGAATCCGCCAAACGCGCCGCCATCGCATTGGCCCGGCGCGCGTTGCTCAGCCACAGCTCGTCGGTGAGCAGCGCGTCGAACTGGGCGGCCATGAAGCGCATCTTCGAGGCGGCCTGGAGCAGTTGCATCCGGTGGTAGGGAGCGGCCGCCATCAGGTCCGCGTTCCGCACGATCAGGGCCTCGGTTCCCACCGCCCCGTTCTTGGTGGCGCCGAAGCTCAGCACGTCCGCGTACTCGCTCACCTCGGCCAGCGTGCAGCCGAGGAACGCGGCGCTGTTGGCCAGCCGCGCGCCGTCGATGTAGAGCAGGAGATCCTCGGCCCGGCAGAACTCCCCGATCGCGCGCAGCTCGTCCCGCGAGTAGCAGGTGCCCATCTCGGTGGCCTGTGTGATCACTACCGCGCGGGGCTGGGTCCGGCGCAGCTTGCCGCGCCCGGTCAGCCGGGTAGCGATGAGGTCCGGCGTGAGCTTGCCATCCGCGGTCGGCACGGCCAGCAGCTTGCTGCCCACGATGCGCTCGGCCGCGCCGCACTCGTCGTCGTTCACGTGTGCCGACTCGGCGCAGATGGCTCCCTCCCAAGGCTGGAGCATCAGGCTTAGGCCCAGCACGTTGGCTGCCGTGCCGCCGAGGACCAGGAACGCCCCCGCCGCCCCGAAGGCGTCGCATAGCTGTCTAGTCACCCGCTCCGTCAGCGGGTCGGCCCCGTAGGAGGTCACGTCACCCGTATTGGCCGCCACCATGGCGTCGAGGACCAGGGGGTGCGCGCCCGAGTGATTGTCGCTGCCGAAGCTCTTACGCTGCTGGTTTGTCACGAGCTGAGCCTAGCGATGGGCCGACGGCGAGCATCGACCGGCGATGCGAGTCAGGTCGTCCCGCGCTGGGTACGATGTCCCTCGTGGCCAGTCGCGGCGGGTGTCGCTGCGCTGGGTAATCTTGCCGGGCAGCAGCCAAGTGCGTTCGACCACAGGGGTGCTACGTGTCGCGCCGTCTCGCGAGTATCACGCTAGACAATCTGGATGACCTTGCGCCCAGATGCCGCCGCTGCGTCTTCTGGGAGCTCGACCCCGTCGGCCAGGCCAAGGCGGTCGAGGAGGGTGATCCCGGCCTGGAAAAGGAGTCCTGGATCTCCTCCGTCCTGCTCGAGTGGGGCAGCTGCGGGAAGATCGTGTACGTCGACGGCGTCCCGGCCGGGCACATGCTGTACGCCCCGCCGCTATACGTCCCGCGCTCGGTCGCCTTCCCGACCAGTCCCGTCAGCGCGGACGCCGTCCTGCTCATGACCGCCCACGTGCTGTCGGAGTTCACTGGCGGCGGCCTCGGACGCATGCTCGTCCAGGGACTGGCCAAAGACCTGACCCGCCGCGGAATCCGGGCCATCGAGGCGTTCGGCGACCTGAAGTGGTCCGCGCCGACCTGCGTTGTGCCCGGCCGACTACCTGCTGGCCGTCGGCTTCAAGACGGTCCGCCCGCACGCCCGCTATCCGCGGCTGCGGCTGGAGCTGAAGACCGCCCTCTCCTGGCGCGAGGATGTCGAGGTCGCGCTGGAGCGGCTGCTCGGCTCCATGACCCCGGAGCGGAACCTGCGCCTGGCCTGAATCCGCCTGGCCTAGATCCGCCTGGTCTGAATCCGGCTGGGCCGGATCGGGCTGGCCTAGATCGGATAGGGGTCGGGCCGAGTGGTGTACGTCCGCCCGCTCGGCAGCGTCCAGACCAGCACACCCGGCTCGGGTTGATCGAGGTGCCAGCCGGGAGCCTGCTTAGCGCGGTGGCCGTGCCGGCAGATCGGGGCGACGTTGCATTCGCAGGTCTTGCCGCCCCGGTGGTACGGGACGGTGTGGTCAAGGTCGCATCTCTGGGCCGGGCGCAGGCACCCTGGCTCGCCACAGGTGCGCTGGCGGACGGTGATCAGGTGGCGCAGAGAGGCCGGCGGCCGGTAGCCGGGGGCCTCGCGCTGGTGAGTGCAGGTCCCGGTCTCGAGGAACACCGGCCGCAGGTCAGCCAGCCAGCCCGTGACCGGGCCGGGCGGCCCGGTGGATCTTGGCGGCCCGAGTGGCCCGGACGGCCGGGGAGGTGTGGGAGGTCTGAGACGTCTGGGTGGCACGGGCGGGGGGCCGTGGCGGGCGCAGGCGTGGGCGACGGCGTGGCCGCCGGGGTCGGTGAGGGTCAGGCACCATCTGGTGGCGGGGTGGGCGGCGAGGCGGTCGGCCAGGTCGCGGCAGGTGTCAGCGTCGGCGGTGCCGCTCCCGGCGACTTCGCCGGGCCGGTCGGTCAGCCACAGCCACGCCGACAGGGGCATGGTCAGGTGCACGCTGCCGGTGATCGACGACCCGGCTGCCCCGCTGACGGGTCCCGCCGGGTCCCGCCCGGCACCGTTTTCGCCGCCCGTGCCGCCGGCCCGCCGGTGCCGCCGGGCCGGTCGGTGCCGCCGGGGCTGGCGTCAGCTGAGCTGCCGGGGCCGGCGGGTAGCAGGGTGGTGATGTCGCGGCCGTTCAGCACCGCGGCGAACACGGCCTCGCGGAGCCGGTCCAGGCTGCCGGGCACGCCGCGGGCCCGCAGCCACTTCGCCTGGGCGGTAAGCCGGGCGTCCGCGCCGGTCGCGTCGGCGGGGGTCATCTCCCGGCCGGCCAGGGCACTGTTGCCCGATCCCTCGTCCCACCGGTGCACCGCGGCGTCCTTACGGCCCCGCTCCCGCCGCCGCCGGGCCGCATCCGGGTCATCCGCCTCGACCTCGCGGCGCAGGGCCCGGCGCAGCTGCGCGGTGGTCATCTCCCCGGCCCGGGGCAGCACCCGCCCGGCGATCTTCCGGGCCGCCTCGTCATCGCAGCCGGCCAGCTCATCGGCGAACACCACCGCCCGGGCCCAGTCGATCACCCCGGCGGCCAGCGCAGCCCGGACCGCGGGCAGCCGCTCCAGGTACCCGCACACCGCTACCAGCCGGTCCGCGGCCCGCCTGGTCAACGTCAGCGCAGCCGCGACCTCATCCGCCACATGCTCAATCAGGTGCCTATTCTTCCGCTCACGAGCTTGCCGGGCGCGGCGGCGGCACAAGGTGATCACCGCCTCGGCCTTCTGCGCCGCGGCCCACGACGCCATCCGCTCGCTGGCGCACATAAAGCCGATCAGCTCGCTCTCGCCCAGCTCCACAAGGCCCCGGCCGTTCTCAGCGGCCTCGGCGACAAACCCGGCCAGCACCGGCCCCGGCACCAGCCCGTCCAGCACCCCGCCCGCCGCGAACCCCGACCCCCGCCGGCCCCCCTGGCGATGCAAGAACCCCACCGGAATCGACTCACCCGCACCCGTCCACAGACCACCGACAACAACATCGTCATCGGGGTCGGGCGGCGCGTTGTCCGGGCTGAACGGGTAACCCGGCCACGGCTCGTCGACATCACCGGCATCGTCGATCAGGAGCGTGCGCGGATCAAACGGCTGCTCATCGCATTCATCCACCGGCGTCACCTCCGTCAATCAGTACGAGTCCCGCCGAAGATAGTTGCCAAGTTTCGCTCATAGTATCGACCGGCACTGACATTCCGAGGGAGCACGTCGGAGACGAGTCGTTCCGAGTTGACGAGATGATGAGTGGTCGCAGGCGATCAGCGAGCGGGTGATCGGTGCTCCGCGCGCCGGTGCCCAGGTGGAGGCCGCAGTGCAATGTCCGGACATGTCGCGCGGTGCGCGTCTCACCGCCCACGGTGCCGTCTCCACGTCACTGGCCCTGCGCAGTGATCGTGCCCTGCACGAGCTCGTGGACCAGGCCGTGCCGATCGGCGCCGGGATCGGCGGGAAGTCGGCCCTGCTGGAGGTCGCCGGAACGCCGGTGTTCGTGAAGCAGGTGCCCCTCACCGATCTGGAGCGGCAGCCGGACAGCGTTCGGTCCACGGCGAACCTGTTCGCGCTGCCGGTCTTCTGCCAGTACGGCATCGTCAGCCCGTGCTTCGGGGCCTGGCGGGAGCTCGCCGCGCACATCATGACGACGAACTGGGCACTCGCGGGCGAATGCGAGAGCTTCCCCCTGATGTACCACTGGCGGGTGCTGCCAGTCTCGATACCCCTGTCCGAGGAACTGGCTGACCTCGAACGCGCCGTCGCCTACTGGGGCGGCGGCCCGCAGGTACGCCGCCGGATGGAGGCCCTCCAGCAGTCCTCGGCGAGCATCGCGCTATTCCTGGAGTACATCCCGCAGAATCTGTACCAGTGGCTAGGCCAGCAGGTGCAGGCCGGCGGCCAGGCCGCCGACCGAGCCTGCACCATTGTCGAGCGGGACCTGGAAGCCGTCATCTCGTTCATGAACAGCCACGGCCTCCTGCACTTCGACGCGCACTTCGAGAACATCCTGACCGACGGCCAGCGCCTTTTCTTCGCCGACTACGGTCTCGCTATTTCTTCCCGGTTCGAGCTGTCGCCGGAGGAGGTCGCCTTCTTCGGCCGACATCGGACCTACGACCGCTGCTACACGGCCTCGTACCTGGTGAACTGGCTGGTCACCGCCTTGTACGGGCTCGGCATGGAGGACCGCGACGCGCAGGTGCGCGCGTATGCCCGCGGCGAGCGCCCCATGGGGATACCGGAGACCGCCGCCGCCATCATCGCCCGCCATGCGCCGCTCACTGTGGTGATGGCGGACTTCTTCCGCAAGCTCCGGCAAGAGAGCAGGCAGACCCCGTACCCGCTGGAGGAGATCCGCCGGATCGGGTGCGGGTAACAACCCGTCAGCTCGCCGGCGCCTTGGCCCGCAGGATGCGGACGAACTCGCGCATCCAGGACGGGTGGTCGGGCCACGCGCGGGCCGACACCATCTGCCCGTCCACGACCGCGGCGGCATCCACGAACTCCGCGCCCGCGGCGGCGACGTCTGGCGCCAGGGCCGGGTAGGCGGCCGTCCGGCGCCCGGACAGGGTGCCCGCGGCGGCCAGGACCAGCGGGGCGTGGCAGAGCTGGGCGACCGGATACTCGCCCTCCATGAAGTGCCGAACGATGCGCTGCACGTCGGGGTCGTTGCGGATGTACTCGGGTGCCCGGCCGCCGGGCACGACCATGGCGACGTAGTCGGCCGGGTTCACGTCCGCGAAGGCGATGTCGGCCGGCCAGGTGTACCCGGCCTTCTCGGTGTAGGTGTCGTAGCCGTCCACGAAGTCGTGCACGACGAACTGGAGCTTCTTGACCGAGGGCGCGGCGATGTCGACCTCGTATCCCTCTTCGAGCAGGCGCTGGTAGGGGTACATCACCTCAAGGGACTCGGCGGCGTCACCGGTGAGAATCACGATCTTCGGCATGGGGCCTCCCGTCACGAGCTGTGGCTGACGCTGTTCCCCATCTCAGTTGCGGGGCAGCGCTCCGGTCAACCCCGCGGCTCTGGTCAACCCCCGCGCCATCCCCGGGCAATCGTCTATAACCTCGTAGGATGCCCGCACACAACCCGGGCCCGGCTCGGAACCGACCGGCCTGGCCAGCGCTGTCGCTGACCGAGTGGCTGGTGCTCTGCCTGGCCTGCGAGGGCCCGACCCATGGCTTCGCCATCGCGCGGCTGCTCAGCCAGCAGGGCAGCCTGGGTCAGGTCTGGCGGGTGCCCAAGCCGGTCATCTACCGGGCGCTGCCGCGGCTCGAGGACCTCGGCCTGGTCCGCGTCGTCGGCGAGCAGCCCACCAGCCTGGGGCCGGTCCGCTCGCTGGTCGAGGCCACGGCCAGGGGCCGCGAGGCAGCAGCGGACTGGCTGGGCCGTCCGGTCGGCCACATCCGGGACGTGCGGTCGGAGCTGATGGTCAAGCTGGCCCTGCTGGACCGGGCGAGCCGGGACCCGCGGCCCCTGCTGGCCGCCCAGCACGAGCAGCTTCAGCCCATCGCCACCGCGCTGCAGGACAAGCTCACCAGCGCGACCGGGTTCGACCGGACACTGGCCCTGTGGCGCTACGAGACGGTGTCGGCGGCCCTGCGCTTCCTGGACGAGGCCGTGGCGGTAGCAGCCACCTGACCCCGGTCAACCGAGTCCCGTTCGTGTTAGTCCTGAACTGCGACCCCTTGTCTTCCGTGCCCTGTCCGTAGTCTCATTGTGACTACCAAGGATCCCAGCCAGCTGGCCCCGGTACCGTCGCGAGTGGCCTACTGCCGCCCCGGGCCCCGCGCCGAGCTGCGAAGACGAAGGGGACGGAGCAGCGCAATGACAGTTACCTTGGACAACCGCGTTGAGGCGTTTATCGCCGCGCCGCGGCAGTTGTTCATCAACGGGCAGTGGGTCGATGCCGCGTCAGGCAAGACCTTCGAGACCCCCAACCCGGCCACCGGCGAGACCCTGGCCAGGATCGCTGAGGGCGACGTCGAGGACATCAACCGCGCGGTGAGCGCCGCCCGTCGGGCCTTCGACTCCGGCCCGTGGAGCCGCATGTCGCCGTCGGAGCGCGGCCGCATCATCTGGCGCATCGGCGACCTGATCCTGGAGCACGTGGAGGAACTGGCCCAGCTCGAGTCGCTGGACAACGGCAAGCCGGTCGCGGTCGCCGCGGCCGCGGACGTGCCGCTCGCCGCCGACCTGTTCCACTACATGGCCGGCTGGGCGACCAAGATCGAGGGCAACACGATCAACATCTCCGTGCCCTACATGCCGGGCGCGAACTTCCACTCCTACACGCTGCGCGAGCCTATCGGCGTGGTCGGCCAGATCATCCCGTGGAACTTCCCGCTGCTCATGGCGGCGTGGAAGCTGGGCCCGGCGCTGGCGACCGGGTGCACCGTGGTGCTCAAGCCGGCCGAGCAGACGCCCCTGACCGCGCTGAGGCTGGCCGAGCTGATCGCTGAGGCGGGCGTGCCCGAGGGCGTGGTCAACGTGGTGCCCGGCTTCGGCGAGACGGCCGGCGCGGCCCTGGCGGCCCACAACGACGTCGACAAGGTGGCATTCACGGGCTCGACCGAGGTCGGCAAGCTGATCGTCCAGGCCGCGGCCGGCAACCTCAAGAAGCTCACCCTCGAGCTGGGTGGCAAGAGCCCCAACATCGTGTTCGACGACGCTGAGGACGGCGCGGTAGAGGGCGCCGCCAACGCGATCTTCTTCAACCACGGCCAGTGCTGTGTGGCCGGCTCGCGGCTGTTCGTGCAGCAGAGCCGGTTCGACGAGGTCGTCGACGGTGTAGCCGAGATCGCCAAGTCGATCAAGCTCGGACCCGGCATGGAGGCCGGGACGCAGATGGGGCCGCTGGTCTCGGACGAGCAGTTCCGGCGGGTCAGCGGGTTCCTGGAGTCAGGCGCCGCGGACGGCGCGACCGCCCTGGCCGGCGGCGGCCGTTTCGGCGACCGGGGCTACTTCATCGAGCCCACGGTGCTCACCAACACCCGTCCGGACATGAGGGTGGTGCGCGAGGAGATTTTCGGCCCGGTCGTGGTGGCGGCCCCGTTCCAGGACCTGGACGAGATCGCCGCGGTGGCCAACGACTCGGACTACGGGCTCGGCGCGGGCATCTGGACCAGGGACATCTCCAAGGCCCACGCGCTGGCCAAGAAGCTCAGGGCCGGCACGGTCTGGATCAACTGCTACAACGTGTTCGACGCGTCGCTGCCGTTCGGCGGCTACAAGCAGTCCGGCTGGGGCCGCGAGATGGGCCACGAGGTCCTGAACAACTACACCGAGGTCAAGGCGGTGACGGCGCAGCTTTAATTTCCTTAACAAGCTAAGCGCACGCGAGGGCCAGCACGTATCGTGCTGGCCCTCGTGGTGTCTGTAGCTGCCTGGTGTCGTACGCAGGCGCGTCAAGCTCAGGCGAGGTCGGGAATGACTTCCCTGAGCTCGGTGGCGAGCTTGGACTTCGGCTTGGCGCCGACGATCTCCTTGACGACCTCGCCGCTCTTGAAGACGCTCATGGTCGGGATGTTCATGATCCCGTAGCGCTGGGTGACCTGGGGGTTATCGTCAACATTCAGCTTGACGACGCTGGACTCCTCGTCGTGCGCGCAGCGATCTCCTCCAGGATCGGGACCGACCTGCCGGCACGGCCCGCACCATTCGGCCCAGTAGTCAACGATGACCGGCTTGTCGCTCTGCAGGACATCGGCCTCGAAGCTCGCGTCAGTTACCGGCTTGGTTGCGCCCACGGTTCAGGACTTCCTTCCTTCGATTGATACGGCCGGGCGACCCGGCACGCGATGGCGCGGACTAGTCCTCGTGATCAGCCAGCCACCGCTCCGCGTCGAGCGCGGCGGCACAGCCGGTACCGGCAGCCGTCACCGCCTGCCGGTAGATGTGGTCGACGACATCGCCCGCGGCGAACACCCCGTCGATCGCGGTCTGCGTGGAGCGGGTGCTCGACCAGCAGGTAACCCTCGGGGTCCAGCGGCAGCTGCCCGGTGAACAGCTCGCTGCGGGGGTCATGGCCGATGGCCACGAACATCCCGGTCACCGGCAGGGTGCTCTCCTCGCCGGTCTTGACGTTGCGGAGCTGCAGCCCGGACACCCGGTCGTCGCCGAGGACCTCGGCGACCTCGCTGTCCCAGGCGAACTTGATCTTCGGGTTGGCCATCGCCCGGTCCTGCATGATCTTGGACGCGCGCAGGCTGTCCCGGCGGTGCACGATCGTGACCGACCGGGCGAACCGGGTCAGGAAGGTCGCTTCCTCCATGGCCGAGTCGCCGCCGCCGATCACGGCGATGTCGGACTCCCGGAAGAAGAACCCGTCACAGGTCGCACACCAGGACACGCCGTGCCCGGACAGCCGCTTCTCGCCGGGCGCGTCCAGCTCCCGGTAGCTCGAGCCGGTGGCGATGATGACCGTCCTGGCCAGGTAGGTGTCCTCGCCGACCTTGACCACCTTGGGGGTGGCGGCGAGGTCCACCTCGGTCACGTCCTCGGGCAGCAGCACGGCCCCGAACCGCTCGGCCTGCTTGCGGATGCTGTCCATCAGCTCGGGCCCGAGCACTCCGTCGGGGAAGCCGGGGAAGTTTTCCACATCTGTGGTGTTCATCAGCGCGCCGCCCGAGGTGACCGACCCCTCGAACAGCAGGGGGTTCAGCTTGCCACGCGCCGCGTACAGGGCGGCCGTGTATCCGGCTGGCCCCGATCCGATGATAATGACATCCCGAAGCTCGGTCACTTGCTTCCTGCCCCTCTCGATCGCACCGGAGTCAACCGATCCTAGGGCCAGGAGATTCCCGTACCGTGGCGGACCCGATCTCAGTGCCCGGGCAGGGCCCGATGGGCGAGGACATCCCTGGTGGTGGAGGAGCAGCCGGAGCCCACGACCCAGACCTGAGCGGCCGCCGGGCCCTTCCGGGCGGTGACGATGATCGTGGCCGGCTTCCGGTCGAACGTGGCGATGTCAACGAGCAGCACCTTCCGCCCGGCCGCGATGAGGCTCACGCAGCCGCTCAGGGCGTTCGGGGGCGTCACGTTGGTGTTCGGGCCCCCGCTGACGGTCGGGCTCCCGCTGGGGCTCATCGTCTGGAGCTCGGCCCGGCTCGCCCCGAGGACGCCGTCCACCTGCTGGGTGAGCCGGGCGGACCGGAAATGCGTGCCGGTCCGCACCGGCGTGATGAAGGCCGTATGGCCGTCGCGCTGGTACCCGACCCCGTTCTGCAGGCTGCCCGGCGGACGAGCGGCCGCCGAGCACCGTGCTGCCCGCCTTGTGCTTGGCGGGCGCGGCGGCTGGCGCATTGGCAGAGGAGCCCGACGCTCCGCTCGACGACGAGCTCGCGCCGGTGGCGTGGCTCAGCAGTTCGACCCCTCCGCCGACCAGGACCACGGCGGCCCCGGCCACGGCCAGGACGCGCAGGGCGGAGGCGGACAGGATGACCGGGCGGCGATGCCTGCGCCGGGCGCCCGCGGGGCGGGCCGGGCGCTGCGTCGGCTGGGCTGGGTGCGCTGGGTGCTCCGGCCGCGCGGTGGGCCGACTCGGCGGCCAGCGCCGTCTCGATCCGGGCGGCGAGGTGCGCGGGCATCGGCGGCACCTCGACCCTGGCAGCAGCAGCGACGGCACCTCGGCCAGGGCGTCGCTCGTCCCCCGGCAGCGGGCGCAATCGCGCAGGTGGGCCGCGACCCGCCGGGCTCGTGCCGGGCTCAGATCGTCGGCCCGGAACCGGGCCAGGTTCTCGTTGCTGACATGTCGCGTCATGGCTGGTCGCTACCCCCCTCCTGAGTAGGTTGGACGCGAGGTCGCCCGGTTTGGTTCCTTCGCAGATGGGCCAGATGGGGCAGCAGCCGGACCCGACCGCGCGAGCACCGGCTCTTCACCGTGCCGACCGACACGCCCAGCACCTCGGCGGCGTCGGCCACCGGGTACCCCAGCATGTCCACCAGCACGAGCGCGGCCTGCTGGTCGGGCGGCAGCATGCGCAGAGCGGCCATGACGTCCAGCGAGGTGTCGCTGTCGGCGGACGGGTCGGGCAGCGCCCGGGCCACGGCGGCGATGTCCAGCGCCTGCTGGTCGCTGCCGGTGGTGGCGGGGCGGGCGGCCCGGCGGCGCATCCGGTCCAGGCAGGCGTTGACCACGATCCGGTGCAGCCAGGTGGTCACGGCGGAGTCGCCGCGGAAGCTCGACGCGCGCCGGAAGGCCGAGATCATCGCGTCCTGGAGCGCGTCGGCGGCCTCCTCGGGATCGCCGAGCGTGCGCAGCGCCACGGCCCAGAGCCGGTCCTTGTGGCGCCGGAAGAGCTCGCCGAACGCGTCCGCGTCGCCGGCGATGTGCCGCCGCAGCAGCTCGGCATCGGACGGTCCGTCGGGCTCGGGGGCAGGAGCTGGACGGACTGGGCCCGCATCACGCCGTTCCGTCGCTCCTCCTGCGCCAGCTAGCCCGACACGACCGTGCCGCGGGCGCTGACCGAGAAGACCTGGGCCATGTATACTTGCCCCCGGCGGCAGGCGGCATCTTGGTGAACCAGATGACCAGGTACCGGCCGGTGGCCTTGCTGGTCACCTGGAAGGTGACGGTGCCGCCGATGTCGCTCTTCGAGACCACGGTGGCCATCGAGTCCAGGTTGGCCTTGCTCCTGACGTCGGAGCTGCCCAGCTTGAGCTGGACGTCGGCACCGATGCTGGTCTGGAAGCTGGATGGTCACCGAGCTGAGCCGGACGGTGTGGCCCATGTCCAGGATCAGGCCCGTGCCGGCCTTCAGGCTGCCGAGCGCCGAGGTGGCGTACTGCTGGGAGCTCCAGCCCTGGCCCTGGTGGTTGATCACGTTCATGGCCTGGTTGGTGTTCTCGTCCCCGGTGTCGCTGAGGTTGAGAGCGTCGAAGCCCTGGGCGGACACCGGGCTCAGGTCCGTGGCCGCGCTGCTGGTTCCGGAGCTGGGGTGCGCGCCGATGCTGGCGCTCGGCTTGGGCGTGTTGCCGCTGTGCAGGAACGAGCGGGCGGCCGCGGCGACGCCAATGACCACGACCAGCGCCAGCACGCCGATCACGACCACCCGGACCCGCGACGAGCCGCCGCTTGCCTGGCGGGCTGGCGAGGCGGTCGGGGCTGGCGCGGCGGCCGCGACGCCCGCCAGTCCTGCCGGGTCGGCGGGGCGCCGCCGTTGGACCAGTACTCGTCGCCGCGGTCCCTGGCCGCGGTCCCTGGCCGGGTCGCCGGGCCGGCCGGCGGAACCTCCTCGGGCGGAATCTCGGCCGCCAGCGCGCCGGCCAGTTGACCGGGGGTGCTCAGCACCGCGCCGTCTCGGCCCGGTATCTGCATGGCCTGGCAGGTCACGTCGTCCAGGGCGGCGGGCACCCCGGCCCGCACCTGCCGCGGCCGCCGCGGATGCCCGTCGGTGAACGGGGCGGGCGGCAGGGACGGGTAGTCCGGGCCGGGCCACATGCCGGTCATGCGTCGCGTAGAGCAGCCGCCCGAGCCCGTGGGTGTCGGCCAGCGAGGGGTCCTCGGCGGTGGTCCCGGACAGCGCGGCGTCGATGCCGATCCCGGTCACCTTGACGCCGCCGCCCGAGGTCCAGCGCAGCGACTCGGGAGTCAGGCACAGATGGGCCAGCCCGGCCGCGTGCGCCACGGACAGGCGCCGCGGCGGCCTCGGCGATGATCCGGGCCCCGGCGACCGGCTCGACCGGCCCAGCGGCGAGCATGTCGCCCAGGGTCTCGCCGGCGGCCCACTCCATCACGATGTAGGCGTTGTCCCAGTCGTCCTCGACGTCGAAGACCTGAGCCAGGCGGGCGTCGGTCAGCCGGCTCGCGGCCCTGCGCCGCGGTCAGCACCTCACGGACCCGCGGGAAGCCGGCCGCGAAGGTCACCACCGTCACGGCGCGGGCCAGGGTCTCGTCGATCGCTTTCCAGGCAGCCCAGCCACCGGCCGCGGCGACCCGGTCCTCAAGCCGGTAGCGGCCGCCGAGCCTGGTGCCCGGTTCAGAAATGAACGTGCTCATACGCCAGTCCAAGGGCCCGACCCTCGGCTCCCTCCCGGGCCGTAAGTGATCAACAGGACCAGATAAGACAATGATGCTGCACAACATGCTAGGCGGCCGGAGCGCCGCTGGCAGGTCTGCGCACCGCAGCTACGCAAACCGTTACCGCTCGGAGACGTCCGAACGCGGACCGAAATCCCGGCCGCGGGTCGGCTACCGGCGGAAACGGACGGTCACCGACTGGGTCAGGTCCGCGAGCTCGCGGATGTGGAAGGCCCTGGCGAACAGCAGGTACAGCAGGACCGCGCCGCCGCCGCCGACCAGCAGCGTGACGAAGGCGCCGAGGTGGCCGATCCCGAGAGCGGCCCCGACCATGACCGAGACGGCGAGCGCGAAGATCGCGGCCGGAATGGTGGCCACGTGCATCCGCACGAGGGTCTGGGTGACGGCCCGGCCGTCCAGGCCGCCCAGCCGGCGGCTGAGGATCCGCCAGGCGACGATCGCGCCGATCAGGTTGGCCAGGCCGAAGCCGATCCCGAGGCCGGCCACCACGTCACGCGTGGGCAGGAGCGCCAGGGCCAGCAGGTTAACGACGATGTTGGTGACCATCGTGATCACGCCGATGATCGCGGGGGTCCGGCTGTCGTGCAGTGCGTAGAACACCCGTAGCTGGAGCTGGAAGAACATGTACGGCAGCATGCCCAGGCAGAACAGGGCGAAGACGAGCCCCTCGTAGCGCCCGGCGGCAATACTGGTGCTGTGGTGGGCTAGGAGGAACGCGCCTATCGACGGCCCCAGCACGGCCAGCACGAGCGAGCACGGGACCACGATCACCGACGCCAGCCGGACCCCGAGAGAGAAGTCGTCGCGCACCCGGTCCAGGTCCCCCTCGGTGGCGTGCGCGCTCATCCGGGGCAGCAGCGCGGTGATGACCGAGATCCCGACGATCGCGTAAGGCATCTGGAACAGCAGCCAGCCGTAGGTGTAGGCGGTGTAGTTCGCATAACTGAACAGCGTGTGGCTGAGCGACATGCGTCACGGTGTTCGCGATGGTCGTGGTGACCAGGAACGCGACCTGGGTGGCGGCGATGTAGCCGAACATCCAGCCGCCCATCCGGCCGATCTCTGACACCTCTGCGCGCCGGAAGTCGGTGCGCGGCCGCCACCGGAAGCCGACCCGGCGCATGGCCGGGATCAGCGCCGCGGTCTGGGCCACGATGCCCAGGGTGGTGCCCATGCCCAGCACCCCTACCTCGCCCGCGGTCAGATGAGGGCTATTAGAGGACGCGAGGCTGGTGGGCGTGATGACGCATGAACATCAGCAGGATCACGATGACCACGATGTTGTTGATGACCGGAGTCCACATGGGCGCGGCGAAGCTGCCCCGTGCGTTCAGGATCGCGCCGGCCAGCGCGCTCACCCCGTAGAAGAAGATCTGCGGGATGAAGAAGTAGGCCAGGATGATCATCAGGTGCAGGTCCGGGCCGCTGATCGAGCCCTTGTACAGGTCGACCAGCGGCGCGGCGGCCAGCGTCGCGATGATCGTCAGCGCCAGCAGCGCGAACGTGACCAGCGTGAACATGCGCTGGTCGTAGGCTTCGCCGCGGTCCCGGTCACGCCTGGCCGCGGTGACCAGCAGCGGCACGATCACGCTGGTCAGGATGCCGCCGATGACCAGGTTGTAGACCGCGTTGGGCAGCGTGTTGGCGTTGTTATAAGCAACGGACAGCCCGAGAGATCCGAGTGTGTAGGCCTGGACCAGGGTCCGGAGCATGCCGGTTCCCCGTGAGGCCAGGGTCCCGATGGCCATGACGCCGCTGGAGCGGGTGATGCTCTGCCGCCGGCTCGGCCGCGGGCGGGGCCTGGCGCGCGCCCGGGCGGCGGACGGGCACCGTCCACTGGCCGGTGTTGGCCCGCCAGCCCGCCTCGACGGCCGCTATCTCGCCAGTGGCGAAGTCGGGCTCGATCCAGCCCGCGCCGGCCTGGCTGGCCGCCGGGAACAGGTCGGTGGAGTCCTGCCGGGCCGCGCCGTAGCGGCGGACGGTGCCCCGGCGCGGGGGGTCGTCCGGGTTAACCGCCGGATGCAGGTCGGTCTCGTCGTAGTTGCCGGTCGGCGGGTGCCCGCCGGTCCGCGTGTAGCCGCGGGGCTGGTCGTAGCTCTCGGTCTCCCGGTACGCGCCCTGCTGCGGGTACTCCTCAGGCCGGCGCCGCCCGCGACCGTCGCGCGGCGAGTAGCCGCGGGGCTGACGGGGCCGGTCCTCGGGCCGGTACAGGCTGTTGTAGACGTCGTCATCGTCGCGGTACCGGTCCGCGCCCTGGTGGTCTCGGTACCGGTCGTCCTCCCGGTAGCCGCCGTCGTCGCGGTAGCCGCCGTCCTGACGGGCCCGGTCGTCCTCCCGGTACCGGTCGTCGTCGCGGTGGTCGGCGGGCCGCTCGCCGTAGCGCTCGGTCGACGGGTACCGGTCATCCGCCGGGTACCGGTCATCGCGCCGGTACAGGTCGCGGTAGACGTCCTCCTCGTAATCAGGATCGTCCGGCGGCCGTCCGCCGCGATCGGCCGAATGGCGGCCTCGGCTGGGGTGGGATGGTCGCCCCGGCCCCCGTGTCCCGCCCTGGTCCGCGGAAGCCGGGCCGGAGCCATCAGCCCCGGTATGCCCAGCCCGGGACCCGGGCGTCGTCATCCGCGTCCTCCGTCAGAAGTTGGTCGGTGCCGGCCGCATCGGACCGGGCGCGGTCATGACCGACGTTATCTGCTTCTTCCGGCTGTTCGCCTTCCCGCGCGCCAGATCGGGCCGGTTCGTTGCCGCTGACCTGGGTCTGGAGTCCGTCCGGGTCCGGCACGGGGGGCTGGCCGTGTTGGTCATCGCTGTCCTCGCCGTCGGTCCCCGGAGTGCGGCCCCGGCGGACCGCGCGACCCGCGGAGGTAATCATGAAGATGCCCAGCGCGGCCGCGAGAATGACCAGCGCGAGCGTGCCGAAGTGAGTGGTCTTGACGCTCATGCTGGCCTGCGCGCCGGGCACCGGCTGGCCGTGGGCGTTCAGCAGCCGCATCTCGATCTGCGTCGTGCCCACCCCCGTCGCCTTGACCTGGAGCTTAGTCGTGGCCAGGCTCTGCGGCTTGACCTCGATCGGGTCCGTCACGGCGACGTCCGAGGTGACCATGCGCACGCCGGAGCCAGAAAGCACGGTGAACTGGCGGTCGGGAGCCTGGTCGATGTAGAGCCGGACCCTGACCCGGACGGCGTAGCTGAGCCGGTTGTCGATGGAGACGGGTACCGAGCCCTTCTGGCCGCCGAGCGTCGTCCCGGCCGTCACCGATGATGGACACGCCGTTTTCCTGCTGGACGACGTAGGCGCTGATCCGGCGCAGCATGGCCCGGGCCTGCCGGCGCCCGCGGCGGGTGCTGCGCCAGGCCGACGACTCGACACCGGCGAGGGCCGCGGTGAGCTGCGGGGTCGGGCGTCACCCGCAGGCCCTGGACCAGCTGCATGCCCCGGTCGGCGGCAACGATGGCACTGGTCAGCGGGCGGGCTGAACCGGTTGCGGCCCGTCGTTGGCGGGCGCCTGCCGGGCCGCCTGGCCCGGCGCGCGCCGGTCAGCGGCCAGGCTGCCCGCGCTGATCGGGGTCAGCCAGGGCGCGTGGCTGGTCTCGCCGAGCAGCGCGCTGGCCAGGCCCTTGGGCGGGTCCCAGCGGCGCGGCGGGGCGATCACGATGGCCCGCGACAGGTGCGGCGCCTGGGCGGCGATCATCGCCGTCTGGGCCAGGAACAACTGCTTCACGGAGAACCGGCGCCGCCGGCGACCTCGCCGCGCTGGCCTGGCCGAGTACCTGGGTCAGGTTCGAGTCCGCGAGCAGCACCCGCATCTCGCCGCCCTCGCCGTCCGGGGTGTGGCGTCACGGCGCTGGGCGTGTACGACAGCGACTCGTCGCGCGGCGGCATGGCCGCGCTGCTCAGCACGACCGTCTTGATGCCGTCCGCGGCGGCCAGGTTCTCCAGCATCGGCGTAGTTGGCCATGCCGTCGGCGGGCCACGCCGCCGCGCTGAGTCAGGCTCGCCGGACCTGGCCGCCCGACCGCGGGCGGGCACGACCTTGGGTCCGAGGATCTTCTTGGCCGCCGAGCGCCCGTGCGCGAACGCCTGGTGGAGGTCATCGTCCAGATTGGCTGCTGGACCAGCGCGGCGATATCCACGTCGGCATAGGGGGTGATGAACGAGGGCTGGCTCGGCCACCGCCGTACTCAGCCGGGCCAGCCAGCTCCGGGCCGCGCTGCTGGCCGGGTAGGCGCTGGCCTGCCCGCAGCCCAGCTTGGCGCCGACCCGGTAGGCACTTGTGCGGCCCGCCCGCCATGGTCTGCGCGCTGGACAGCAGCGCCGGGTCGATCGCCCAGGTCAGCTTGGCCGCCTGCCCGGCCGGCGCGGCCGCCGGCGCTGAGCAGCTCGGCCAGCCGCCCGCCGCTGGCCAGGCTGGCCGCCAGGTGGTTGTTCAGCAGATCGGGGCACGGACCCTGGTCGGGCGTGTCGATCAGCGGCCAGATCCAGGCGATGTCGTCGCGCGGCGGGACCGCAGCTTGCTCTTGGCCGGTCGGCCAGAACGGCAGGAACGTCCAGCTCGTGCCGAGCACGGTGCCCAGGCTGTCGGTGGCCTGGGCGGCCAGCGGGTAGACGCCGAAGACGCTCATGCCGACCTCGTTCACTGGCAGCACGGCCGTCCAGTGGGTGGTCACGCCGGGCGGCCAGGGTGCCGCGGAGCTTGTCCAGCGCGCCGGGCCTCGAGCCCGACCGCGGACGGGTTCTGCCCGGCGGCGTAGTGTCTGCAGCTGCGTCCCGGTCGGAGAACGGCGTGGCGGAGGACAGCAGCTGGACGGTCACGCCGCTGAGCGGCGGCCGCGGCCGGTGTTGGTCACCGTGCCGGTGCACGACCGATCTTCTGGCCGGGCCGAGGCGTAACGGCGGGCTCATCGAGGTGATGGCCACCCACGGCGCGGCGGCCGCCGTCGCTGGCCGCACTGGCCCGGGCGGCGCTGGCCATGGCGCCGCTGGGCCGCAGCGCGGGCAGCGCCACGCCCGGCCAGCAGGCCGGCGACCAGGATCAGCCGGGCCAGCGGCGGCCCCGGCGCCCGGGTCCGTCGCTGCGCTCGCCGTCTCACCGCGGATGGCATGGCCGAAATGCTATTGCCGCGCGGCGGGTCGTGTCGGGCAGTCTGGCGCTTAGTGGCCGATGGCCGCGCTGCCCGCTGGCGAATGTCCCGCATTGACCCTCTCCGGCATCCCCGGCTTTTGCCAGCTAGTGCTCAGGACCTACCCTCAATGCCCGTGCCTGATTCAGCGCCTAGGAACGAGCAGCCCATGAGCAAGCAGCAGCTGCAGGCAGCCGCCGCGCTGCTGGCCAGCTGTATCCCCGCTCGCGGCCGAGCTGGGTGGCTGTTCGCCGCCACGGCCATCGAGCTGGCCCTGGTCGGCGGGCCGGTGCGCGACGTGTTCCTGGGCCGGCGGCCGGGCGATCTGGACCTCACCACCGACGCGCCGCCGCAGCGCGTGCTGGAGATGATCCGCGGCTGGGCCGACCAGGTCTGGACGATCGGGATCGGCTTCGGCACCGTCGGGCTGCGCAAGGGCAGCGACCGACTTCGAGATCACCACCTACCGCAGCGAGCACTACGAGCGCGGCTCGCGCAAGCCGGACGTGACCTACGGCACGTCGCTCGAGGATGACCTGTCCCGGCGCGACTTCACCGTGAACGCGATGGCCGCCCGGCTGCCCGGCTACGAGCTGGTCGACCCGTTCGGCGGCCTGGCCGACCTCAAGGCCCGGGTGCTGCGGACGCCCGCCAGCCCCCAGGAGTCCTTCGACGCCGACCCGCTGCGCATCCTGCGCGCCGCCCGGTTCGTGGCCCGCCTGGGCCTCGAGCCCGCGCCCGGAGGTGCGGTGGCCGCGATGGCCGAGCTGGCCCCGCGGCTGGCCATCGTGTCCGCCGAGCGGGTGATCGGCCGAGCTGACCAAGCTCATCCTGTCGCCGCTGCCCGGCGGCCCGTCGGCGGGGATCCGGCTGCTGGTGGACACCGGGGTGGCCGACCAGGTGCTGCCGGAGATCCCGGCGCTGCGGCTGGAGACCGACGAGCACTTCCGGCACAAGGACGTCTACCAGCACTCGCTGACCGTGCTGGACCAGGCCATCGCCCTGGAGGACGCGCTACGGGCTGCGCGCAGGACCTGGTGCTGCGGCTGGCCGCGCTGCTGCACGACATCGGCAAGCCGAAGACCAGGTCCCGGCTGCCCGGCGGAACCGGGTGGCGTTCCACCACCACGAGGTGGTCGGGGCCAAGATGGCCCGCAAGCGCCTGACCGCGCTGCGCTTCCCCAAGGACGTCGTCGCCGAACGTCTCCCGCCTGGTCGAGCTGCACCTGCGGTTCCACGGCTACGGCGACGGGCGAGTGGACCGACTCGGCGGTCCGCCGGTACGTGACCGACGCGGGCCCGCTGCTGGACCCGGCTGCACGCGCTGACCAGGGCTGACTGCACGACCCGCAACCAGGCCAAGGCCGCAGCGGCTGGCCCGCGCCTACGACGGCCTGGAGGCGCGGATCACCGAGCTGGCCGCCCAGGAGGAGCTGGCCGCCATCCGGCCCGACCTGGACGGCGACGAGATCATGGCGATCCTGAAGCATCGAGCAGGGGCCGCTGGTCGGCCAGGCCCGCCGGTTCCTGCTCGAGCTGCGGCTGGAGCACGGCCCGCTCGGCCACGACCGGGCCGTTCAGGAACTGCTGGGCTGGGCCGACGGGCGAGCGGGCTGCGCCGGGCCCGGCCCGCGCCGGGTCCGGCACCGACGGGCTGACGGCTGAGCAGCCAGTAGCCGCCCGCCGCGACCGCGTAGCCCGCGGCCACCACGCCGATGATCACCGGTGACTGGCCGGTGACCGGCATGAAGCGCGCGACTGACCGCCGCGCCCAGCCACGAAGGTGACGTTGAACATCATGTCGTAGAACGAGAACACCCGGCCGCGGTAGGCGTCGCCCACCTCCTCCTGGAGGATCGTGGTCGAGCAGATGGCCACGCCCTGCCGGACCAGGCACAGGCAGAAGCCCGATGGCCAGGAAGGCCCCCTGGGCGAAGCGTCTCGCCGAGGACGCCGATGGCGACCGCGCCCGCCGCCAACAGCAGCGTGATCGATGGCCGGCTTGGTCAGCCGCCGGGTGACCGGCGGGATGACCAGCGCGGCGCAGCCGTAGCCGACCGCCGCCAGGATCACCAGCACCGTGTAGTGAGCTTCGGCCGCCGGGCTGCGCTGTGGGCGTAGAAGTAATTCCGGTACAGCAGGACCGACATCAGGATCAGGATCCCGAACAAGAAGCTGGCTGCCCGCCGGTCGCGGCCAGGGCGCGGCCGCCGGCCGCGGCGGCGCAGCACGTAGCGGGCCCCTGGACCAGGCCGGCGGCGACGATCGCCAGCTCGCCCGTCAGGCTGCGCGGCGCGGCCGATCCGGCTCGCGGGCGGGTCCGAGCAGGTCCCGGCGCATGGTGGCGGCGACCAGCCCGGCGATCACGTAGCAGACGCCCGCGGCCAGCAGGGTGCACGGCGGCGCCGCGCTCGGCCGCCGCCGGTGGCCAGCGTTCACGCCCAGCCCGAGGATGCCGCCGATGGCGGCCATGATGCCGCCGACGGTGGGCGAGACCGAGTTGGCCATGACCAGCTTGTCGCGGGCCGACCACGTGCGGCAGCGCGGCCGACAGCGAGGACAGGAAGAACCGGTTCACGCCGAGCACCAGCAGCACGGCCATGTACAGCGGCAGGCCGCAGGGCGCCGGCGGCCACAGCGCCGCGGTGCCCGCCACGAAGCACCGAACCGGATCAGGGCCGACCACGACCAGGATCTGCCGCCGCGACCAGCGGTCGATGAACACCCCGGCGAACGGCCCGATCAGCGAGTAGGGCAGGTAGAGCGACGGCGAAGGCCGCGGCCCCGGCGGTGGGGTTGGGGAACGTGGTGGCGTTGAAGAAGACGTAGGTGCCGAGCCCGGCGGTGAAGATGCCGTCGCCGGTCTGGGACACCAGCCGGGTGGCGAACAGCCGCCGGAAGTCGTGCTCGCGAAGGACCTGACGCAGGTCGGAGACAAACGACGACCGGGTGAGCCAGCCGAGCACATGGGCCACTCCGCCAGCCTAGTCGGCTGGTTGGCGGAGCGGCCCAGGTGTGCTCGGGCTAGCGCTCGACCTCGCCGCTGATGAACTTGTCCACGGCGTCGCGGGCCTCGTCGTCGCTGTACTGCTCGGGCGGCGACTTCATGAAGTAGGACGAGGCCGACAGCAGCGGGCCGCCGATGCCGCGGTCCTTGGCGATCTTGGCCGCGCGGACGGCGTCGATGATGACGCCGGCCGAGTTCGGGGAGTCCCAGACCTCGAGCTTGTACTCCAGGTTCAGCGGGGTGTCGCCGAAGGACTTGCCCTCCAGGCGGACGTAGGCCCACTTGCGGTCATCCAGCCACGGCACGTGGTCCGACGGCCCGATGTGCACGTCGGCCCTGGCCATCTCGTGCGGGATCTGGGAGGTCACCGACTGGGTCTTGGAGATCTTCTTGGACTGCAGGCGCTTGCGCTCCAGCATGTTCATGAAGTCCATGTTCCCGCCGAAGTTGAGCTGGTAGGTGCGCAGCAGCTCGACGCCGCGGTCCTCGAACAGCTTGGCCATGACCCGGTGGGTGATGGTGGCGCCGACCTGGGACTTGATGTCGTCGCCGACGATCGGGACGCCCGGCGTCGGTGAACTTCTGGGCCCAGGCCGGGTCGGAGGCGATGAAGACCGGCAGCGCGTTGACGAACGCCACCCCGGCGTCGATGGCGCACTGGGCGTAGAAGCGGTCCGCCTGCCTCCGAGCCGACGGGCAGGTAGGACACCAGCACGTCGACCGCGGCCTCGCGCAGCGCCGCGACCACGTCGACGGGCTGCTCGTCGGACTCGGTGATGATCTCCTGGTAGTACTCGCCCAGGCCGTCCATGGTCGGGCCGCGCTGCACGGTGACGCCGGTCGGCGGCACGTCGCAGAACTTGATGGTGTTGTTCTCGCTGGCCACGATCGCCTCGGCCAGGTCGCGGCCGACCTTCTTGGCGTCGACGTCGAACGCGGCGACGAACTCGACGTCGCGGACGTGGTAGGGGCCGAACTGGACGTGCATCAGGCCTGGCACCCGGCTGGCCGGGTCGGCGTCCCTGTAGTAGTGCACGCCCTGGACCAGGGAACTGGCGCAGTTCCCGACGCCCACGATGGCTACCCGAACCGAACCCATGAGGATTGCTCCTTATCTGTGCCGCGCGACGATGCCAGCGCCAGTCCGCGCACTGGCCTGGCGTGCTCGTCGCGCCGCCTTATGGTGCTGTCCCCGGCGTCGCTGCCGGAGCTCAGTGCCCGACTGCCGTTCCGTGGCGATCAGCTCGTTCAGCCAGCGGACCTCGCGCTCCACTGACTCCAGCCCGTGCCGCTGCAGCTCGAGGGTGTAGCTGTCGACCCGCTCGCGCGTCCGGGTGGCCGCGGCCCGGAACCCCTCGAGCCGCTCCTCCAGCCGGCTGCGGCGGCCCTCGAGGATCCGCATCCGGATGTCGGCCTGGGTCAGGCCGAAGAACGCGAAGTGGACGCCGAAGCCGTCGTCCTCCCAGGAGGCCGGGCCCGGACTGGCCGAGCAGGTCCTGCAGCCGCTCCTTGCCCTCGGCGGTCAGCCGGTAGACGATCTTCGACCGGCGCCCGGCCAGCGGCTTGGCCGGGCCGCCGACGACGTCGTCGGCGATCAGGCCCTCGGCCGAGCAGGTCCTTCAGGCACGGGTACAGCGACCCGTACCCGAAGGCGCGGAACGCGCCGAGCAGCGAGTTGAGCCGCTTGCGCAGCTCGTACCCGTGCATCGGGCGTCTCGTGCAGCAGCGCCGAGGACAGCGAGCTCAAGTGCTCCGGAGCGCTGACCGCTCACTCCGCTCGCACCTCCGCAGCCCGTGCGATCACCGGCGCGTAGGCTAAGACTGGCCTGGCGCCAAGCACCTTTGTTATCGAATCGATGTATCGGGTCGATACATCGCCACGATATGCGGAGTCCTGTCATGGCGCAAGCCTGCCCTGTGGATCCGGGGCCGGCGACTCGGCGGTCCGGGCTCGGCCGGGCATTCCGTCGTAACCTGTCGGGCATGAGGCGATCGGTGGTGGACTACGGACTGGCGCGGCGCGCGACGCTGGCCTCCGTGTTCGCCGGCCGCACCACCGTGACCGACGTCTGCGACGCACATCCCTATCTGCTGCGGGCCGCGAAGTTCCACGGCGAGCCGACCGACGTCACCTGCCCCATCTGCCGGAAGATCAAGCTCACGCACGTCACGTACGTCTACGGCGACGAGCTCGGCCGGTATGAGGGCCGCGTCAAGCAGGGCCCAGAACTAGACGAAATGGCAGCGGAATACGCAGAGTTCAAGGTCTACGTGGTCGAGGTCTGCCAGAGTTGTGCGTGGAACCACCTCGCGTCGTCCTACGTTCTCGGGACACGGGCGAGCCGCCCACCCGGCGGAGCCGGCGAGCCCGGGTCGGCGAGTAAGCGGCCACGGCGTTGCGCTGCTTCGCCGACCGAGCCGTGACCTGGGAAGCGCGAGGGCGAGTCACGAGATATGCCGGGATGGATAGGTACCGCCAGGTAACGTGTTGTCCGGCGGGTCAACCGCTCGCTACGAGACCGCTAAGCCCGTATACATCCCCGACCAGCGAGGACGCGTGAGTAACCCAGACGTGCCCGGCCCGTACCCGAGGACCCGGGCCGGACCAGTACCGGATGCTGACTATGGCAGCGCTGGCTACGGGGGAGCCGGCCGTCGCGGCCGCAGCGGGCCGTGGCGGGGCCGCTTACGAGCGGCCCCGGCTACGGCGGCGGCAGCCGTGGCGCGGGGCGGCCAGGCGGACCAGGCGGCTCTTACCGGGACCGCCCGGCGCCGCGCCCAGGTGGCGACGGCCCGGCCCGGCGGCCGGCCGCCGCGGCCGACTATCAGCCGCGCGGCAGCGCGGGCGGTGGCGGCCGGCACGGTGGCGGCCGGGGCCGCTCCGACTGGGAGCAGGACCCGCGGGACGCGGCGCGCCCCGATTCCCGCTATCGCGGCGCCCCCGGCGCACCGGGTGGCCGCGGCCCGCGTGGCGGTGCCCGCCCCGAGCGTGGCAACGGGCAGGTCGCCCAGGATCTCCGCGAGCGGCTGGGCGTCCGCGGCGGCCGCGCGGCCGGCCCGGCCGACGGAGCGGACGACTGGGACGGCCGGGGCGGCCGGGGCGGCCGTGGGTCACGCCCGGCGGTCGGGTACGCCGATGAGGGCTACAGCCGGGCGCGGCCCGCGCTCGCGGCGCGGCCCGGGCGACCTGGAGCAGGACTCCGGCTCCCGCGGCCGGGGCGGGCGCGGCGGAGGCCGGGATGGCGGGCCGGGCGGAAAGCGCCGTCGCCGGAGCCTCGGAGAGTGGTTCAAGTCCGGCGACTGGTGGCGCCGCTGGACCTGGAAAAAAGTCTTCGGCCTGCTCGGCGTCGGCTGCTTGCTGCTGATCCTGATCGTCGTCGGAGCGTTCGCGTACGCCTACGAGTCGATCACGATGCCGACCGACGTCGCCGCGGCGGCGCTGTCCCAGCCGTCTACCGTCTACTACAGCAACGGCAAGGCCGTCGCCTCGTTCTCCAATAATGGCGTCAGCCACGTCATCCTCCAGTCGTCACAGATCCCCAAGGTCATGGACCAGGCGATCACCGCGGCCGAGGACCGCTCGTTCTACACCGAGGGCGGTATCTCCATCACCGGATTGGCGCGCGCCGTCTACGAGGACCTCAAAGGCGGCAGTTACATTCAGGGCGGGTCCACGCTGACCGAGCAGTTCGTCAAGAACTACTACACCGGGTTCACCGGCGCCGGTAACACGGACAAGACGCTGACCGACAAGCTCAAGCAGGTCATCGTGGCGATCAAGCTCGCCCACCTGAAGTCCAAGTCGTGGATCATCACCCAGTACCTGAACACCGTCCCGTTCGGCGAGGGGGCCACCGGCGTCGGGGCCGCAGCCGAGACCTACTTCAGTGAGCCAGCCGCGAAGCTCACCGTCCCGCAGGCCGCCATGCTGGCCGCGCTGGTCAACGCGCCCGGCGTGTTCAACCCCGACCCGAACGCCGGCTCCGAGTACACCGCCCTGGTGGCGCGCTGGCAGTACGTGCTCTACAACATGTACCGGGACGGCAACATCACGCTGCCGGAGTTCACGAACATGTCGGGCTGCACCTCAGCCGGGACCACGTCGTGCCCGACGAAGCCGAAGAACTTCCCCAAGGAGCATTACCACTTCGCCAGCGCCTGGACCGGCCCCAAGTACTACATCATGACGATGGTGGAGCAAGAGCTGGGAAAGACGTACAAGCTCACCCCCACGCAGCTGGACACCGGCGGCTACAAGATCACGACGACGATCCGCCCGGCGCTGATGCGGGGTCTGGCCGCCGCGGTGGAGAAGAACAAGCGGCTCATGACCGACGGCGGTATGGGGCTGCCGTGGTACGCGCACGTCGCCGCCACCCTCGTGCAGCCCGGAACCGGGGACATCCTGGCCTTCTATGGCGGCCCCGGCTACAACGCCAGCACCAGCAAGAGGCAGGAGAAGAGGTGCGTCCGCATTCAGTGTGAGTTCAATTTCGCGGAGGCGCCGGAGCCCGTGGGCTCCTCGTTCAAGCCGTACGTGCTGGCCACCGCGGTCAAGCAGGGCATGGACGTGCAGAACAGCATCCTGAACGGGTTCGCGCCGATCTATATCCCGCCGGACTGGACCCTTGCAGACCGGCAGGAACTCTCCCAGCGGACCAAACCTCTTAGCGACTTCGGCTGGACTCCCTTCACCGAACGGTCCGAGAACACCGGCCCGCTCGGCGTGGCCGAGGCCGCCGCGATCTCCTCGGACCCGGCCTTCGAGGATCTGGCCCACCGGGTCAGCGACAATCAGATCATCGACACGGCCGCCTCGCTTGGCATCGGCCAGAACCCGCTCAACGCCGACGGCGTTAACGACCTCACCGGCCGCAACGGCCTGGACGGGCTCTACGGCAAGCACGGCTCCGTCTCAGGATCGCTCCAGATCGCGCTCGGTGGCGGCCCGCTCACCACCATTGAGCAGTCCACGACCTTCGCGACGCTGGCGAACGACGGCCGTTACGCGACCGGGCACATCGTCGCCCGGATCGTTGAGCCCAATAAAACCGTCATGGCATCCCGTGTGCTGCACAGCACGCCGCTGACCGCCTCGCAGGCGGCAGACGTGGATTACGCCCTGTCGTTCGACAACCAAGCCAAGTACCCGGGCGCCACCGCGTACCCGAACGCCGCCTGGGACCGGCCGGTCGTGGCCAAGACCGGAACGCTGGGTAACGGGGACTTCGCCTCGGAGGCCTGGTTCAACGGGGCGATCCCGCAGTACTCGCTGTCCGTAGCGCTGTTTACCAACAAGCAGTCCCAGAACATCGACGGCCTGGGCGGCATCTCCGGCGGGCTCGGCGGTACCTGGCCCGCGAAGATCTGGGACAGCTTCATGACGACCCAGTTCGCGAATCTGCCCATCAAGCAGCTCGCGACGCCTGATTACACCGGGTACGCGAAGTGGAACCAGGTCGGCAACCTGCCGAAGAAGCACAAGAAGAACCGAACCCGAAGCATCTCGCCGCCGCCGCACCCCGGGCCCACGTGCACGCCGTCGCCGTTCCGCCCCTGCCAGCCGGGTGGCTCGACGTCCCCGCCCACGACGTCAAGTCCGCCGACCACGTCCGGCTCGCCGTCGCCGAGCTGCACGCCGTTCGTGGGCGGTGGCTGCACCAGCGTTACCCCGAGCACGGGTGTCAGCAACGCCTTGGCGAACGGCTCGGTGTACGACGAGGCCCCGGCCAGGAAGGTCTCGGACGGATCGTCGCTGGTCAAGGCCCTGGCGGTGCTTCTAGCCGCGTTCTTCTAGCGGCGGCTAGCGTCGGTGGCTGGCCTGGCTCCGCGTCAGGACAGCCGGGCGCGGAGCCAGGCCATGTCGGTGGCCGGGTCGGGCGTCTCGCAGATGAGCGGGGCGCCCGGCCGCGCGGACCACGTCCAGGATCAGCGCCGGGTCGATCTGGCCCGACTCCAGGCCCGCGTGCCGGTCCCGGCCCGAGCCGAACTCGTCCCGCGAGTTGTTGCAGTGCACCAGGTCGATCCGGCCGGTGATGGCCTTGACCCGGTCCACGATGGTGGCCAGGTCCTCGCCGGCCGCGTGCGCGTGGCAGGTGTCCAGGCAGAAGCCGACCTCGCCGCCGCCCGCGTCGTCCGCCGCGGAGTTGACCGCCTCCCAGAGCCGGGCGATGTTCTCCAGGCTGCGGGCCATCGCGCCGTCACCACCCGCGGTGTTCTCGATCAGCATCGGCAGCGGCCGCCCGATCCGCTCGATCGCCTTGCGCCAGCTGTCGTAGCCCTCGGCCGGGTCGACGCCGGCGGTGACATGCCCGCCGTGCACGATCAGCCCGCGCGCCCCGATCGACGCGGCCGCCTTGAGCTGCTGCTCCAGCAGCTTGCGGCTCGGGATCCGGATCCGGTTGTTGGGCGAGGCCACGTTGATGACGTACGGGGCGTGGATGTAGGCACCCACCCCGGCGGCCTCGAAGGACGTCCGCGACCTCGGCGGGCTCACCGGGGAACACCGGGGCCTTCCAGCCCTGCGGATCACCGAGGAAGAACTGCACGATGTCCGCGTCGATGGCCTGGGCCTGCTCCAGCGGGTCGCCCTCGTGCAGGTGTGCTCCGATCACGGTCATAGGGCGAGCCTAGCGCCGGGAGGACCGACAGCCTCGCGGGCGTCTGGCCCTCCTGATCGGAGCGCTCGCTGCCTAGTAGAAGCCGCCGTGGGCGATGCCCAGGGCCATCCCGACGAATGCCGCGATGATCCCGGCCACGGTGATGACCCGCTGCTCTCTGGTGGCCGAGTTCAGCTGGGTCAGCAGGCCCGACGGCGAAGGCCGCGATACCCAGGATCGTGCCCACCGTGTGGGCCCGGACGATCAAGCCGCAGGCGAAGGCCGCGACTCCGGCCAGGAAGGAGAAGACGGCCGCGATGTTGAGTATCGGGTGCCGCCGGCCGTCGCTGTTCAGAGTCAGGTGCAGGATCCTGGCTGCGTGACTGGGTGTTCGCGACCTCGGGCATCTGTAGCGCCACCACCTTGACGAGTACCTGGTCGTTTCCCGCCTGACTTGCCTGTGCCCAGTGTCTTCCCGTCGGCGCCAGAATGGAACCACCCGGCCGGGCGACCGGCCGGCGGCTGGCCCGCGGGTGGCCTCGGACGTGCGGAATCTCGGTGCGGACGGGATTGTCGGCGGTGGCTGGTAGGCTGAGTCAGCCGCGACCGGCCGCTACAGCACGTGATGATAGCGGGCTCCGGCGGGCGACCCTCCTGTCACGGAAAGACCGTGACCGCGTAAGTCCAGAGGAGGCAGTAAAGCGCATGCGCCGCTACGAGATGATGATCATCCTCGATCCCTCGCTCGAGGAGCGTACCGTCCAGCCGTCACTCGACCAGTTCCTCAAGGTCGTCACGACCGCGGGCGGCTCCGTGGACAAGGTCGATGTCTGGGGACGGCGCCGGCTGGCCTACGAGATCGACAAGAAGTCCGAGGGCATCTACACCGTCGTCGACCTGACCGCTGAGCCGGACGCGGTCAAGGAGCTCGACCGCCAGCTCAACCTGAACGAGGCGGTCCTGCGGACCAAGATCCTGCGGCCGGACGCGCACTAGCCGCGGCTCCGGCACCCCTGACTGAACCCGAGCGACCGGGAGCACCCTGATGGCAGCAGGCGACACCCAGATCACGATCATCGGTAACCTCACCCGCGATCCCGAGCTCCGCTATACCCCGACCGGCCAGGCGGTGGCGAACTTCCGCCGTCGCCTCCACTCCCCGGTTCCTGGACAAGACCACCAACGAGTGGAAAGACGGCGACGCCCTCTTCCTGAACTGCTCGTCTGGCGGCAGGCCGCGGAGAACGTGGCCGAGAGCCTCAGCGCGGCATGCGGGTGATCGTCTCCGGCCGGCTGCGCCAGCGGTCCTACGAGACCAAGGAAGGCGAGAAGCGCACCGTCGTCGAGGTCGAAGTCGACGAGGTCGGCCCATCGCTGCGCATACGCGTCGGCCAAGGTCACCAAGTCCGGTCGGTCGGGCGGCGGCTCGGGCGGCTTCGGCGGCGGCGGCCAAGGCGGACAGGGCGGCCAGGGCGGCGGCGGCTACAGCGGGGGCGGCGGCGGCCGCACCGATGACCCGTGGGCATCCGACGCGGGCGGCGGCGGCGATGCCTCCTTCTCCGACGAGCCGCCGTTCTAACCCAGAACGTCCGGTACCAATCCAGTAACCGACCATCCCCGCCGCAGGCGGGGCTCTGCTGAGGAGCACCACGATGGCCAAGCCACCAGTTCGCAAGCCCAAGAAGAAGGTCTGCCTGTTCTGCCAGGAGAAGATCACCCGGGTCGACTACAAGGACACCGGGCTGCTGCGGAAGTTCATTTCCGACCGCGGCAAGATCCGTGCCCGGCGGGTTTCCGGCAACTGCACGCAGCACCAGCGCGACGTCGCCACGGCGATCAAGAACGCCCGCGAGATGGCGCTGCTGCCCTACACGAGCACGGCTCGCTGAGGCCGGGGAGGTAGCGACCGATGAGCGGTACGCCCATGAAGCTCATCCTGACCCAGGAGGTCTCCGGTCTCGGGGCGCCTGGCGACGTGATCGAGGTGGCCCCCGGCTACGGCCGTAACTACCTGGTTCCGCGCGGGCTCGCCATGCACTGGACGCGCGGCGCCCAGAAGCAGATCGACCTGATCACCAGGGCGCGCTCGGCGCACGAGATCCGCAGCCTGGACGACGCCAAGGCGGCGGCCACGCGGCTGGCCTCGATGACCGTCCGGCTTCAGACCCGCGCCGGCGGCGGCGGGCGACTGTTCGGCTCCATCTCGACCGCGCGACATCGTCGAGGCCGTGAAGGAGGCCGGCGGCCCCGCGCTGGACAAGCGCAAGATCGAAGTCCGGAACCCGATCAAGACCGTCGGGGCGCACCAGGTTTCCGTGCGGCTCCACCCCGACGTCAGCGCCACCCTCACCGTCGAGGTCAGCGCCGCCTGATCAGGCCCGGCCGGATCTAGTTTCCATGATCACGGGAACCCGCCCGGCGGGGCAGGTCCGCGGCCGGGTTCCCGTGTTTCCGGGTTCCCGTGTTCCATCGCCTCGGCGCGGGCGCCTGGACGGCGCCGGGTTGCCGCTAACGGTCGTACCCGGCCAGCCTCCGGGCCAGCTCCGGGTCGAGTTCCGCCACCATCTCCCAGACCTCGGCCAGCCGCCCGGCTAGCTCCTGCGCGCTGGCCGCGTCCGCTCGCGCCGCGTCGGCCAGCCCGTCGATCGCCATCGCCAAGCCGGTCCAGATCTTCCTGCCCCGCGGTACGCCCCGCTAGGCTGAGCGGCAGCGCCCGCCTGGATTCGAACACATACTCGAACCCTAGGGAGCTGCGGCCACGGGCCGCCCGCCTTTTCGGGAGATCCGGGCGACCCGGCGCTGACCTGCGCTCGAGTCCTGACACCTCACGTTCGACGTTAAGTTCCCAATGTGGATAACTTCGGGCCATCGGGCCGCGGCCCGGCTCGCTGAAGTTTTTCTTCTGCACAGCGGGTGGAGGGCATTTCCGCAGGCTGTCCCGTCTCTGCGTGAAGTTTCGCCGGCGATATCCACAGCGATGTCCCCATGCTGCGCACAGCGTCCACGGCGTGTCTGCACAGCCTGTCCACAGCCCTGTGCACAGCGCGATTCGCTGCGCGGCGCGTCGAGCGGGAGACTGTCCGAACCGTTCGATAGAACGGTCGTAAATCCCCGGCCGGGCGGCTGCGGGGAATGGCGGGCTGGTAGGGCGACGGACACGGGGAGGTGCGCCGGTGAGCGTGGCGGAGATCACGCCGCACGGCGGTGGCGGCGAGTTCGAGCGCACGCCGCCGCATGACATCGCCGCCGAGCAGTGCGTGCTCGGCGGCATGCTGCTGTCCAAGGACGCCATCTCCGACGTGCTCGACGTCATCAAGGGCCCCGACTACTACCGGCCCGCGCACCAGATCGTCCACGAGGTCATCCTCGACCTGTACGGGCGCGGCGAGCCCGCCGACGCCGTCACCGTCGCCGCCGAGCTGACCCGGCGCGGCGACATCGGCCGCATGGGCGGCGCCCCCTACCTGCACACGCTCATCGCCTCGGTGCCGACCGCCGCCAACGCCGGCTACTACGCCCGCATCGTCAGCGAGCGGGCCATCCTGCGCCGCCTGGTCGAGGTCGGCACCCGGATCGTGCAGCTCGGCTACTCCGGCGACGGCGACGCCGACGAGCTGGTCGACCGGGCCGAGGCCGAGGTCTACGGCGTCACCGACCGGCGGGTCACCGAGGACTACGCGCCGCTGTCGGAGATCATGCCGGGCGCGCTGGACGAGATCGAGGCCATCGGCAGCCGGGGCGGCACGCTGACCGGCGTGCCGACCGGCTTCGCCGACCTCGACGCGCTCACCAACGGCCTGCATCCCGGGCAGATGATCGTCATCGCCGCCCGGCCCGCCATCGGCAAGGCTCTCGCGCTGGACACGCCGCTGCCAACGCCTGCGGGCTGGACCACGATGGGCGAGGTTCGAGGCCGGCGACTTGCTGCTCGGGGCCGACGGTCGGCCCACTCGCGTCGTGGCGGCGACCGAGGTCATGGCCGGGCCGACCCTGTTATGAGGTGGAATTCGACGACGGTACCGCCATCGTCGCCGATGCCGAGCACCAGTGGCTGACGGAAACGCATGCCTCAAGGAAGTCGGCGGTTGCCGCCGCCTCTAGCAACAGTCGGCAGGTGAGCCAGCGCACGTTCGCTTCCGTGAAGACGACTCGGGAAATAGCCGAGACGCTCCTGTCAACTAGTGACGGTCGGCGAAATCACGTGATCGGCGTAGCGGGTGCGCTCCAGCTCCCGGCCGCTGATTTGCTAATCCCGCCCTACACGCTGGGAATCTGGCTGGGCGACGGCACAACGGCCAGCGCGTCGTTCACCTCAGATGACCCAGAGGTTGCGTTGCATGTGGAGTCCGAGGGCATCCTTGCGCCGAAGGTCGGCGCAAAGATGCGGTACGGCCTGCGACTGCCCGACGAGCGGGTGCAGATCCCGCCTCGCAACTGCACAACCTGCGGTAAAGAGTTCACGGCGATGACATCTGAGGTGATGACCTGCGGAAGATCCTGCGGGGCGAAGGCTGCACGCCGTGGGCATCGGCGCGTCCAGCCGACCTGCCGCCGGTGCAGTGAGCCGTTTACGGGCATCTCGGCCGGATACGGCCTGTGTCAGGCGTGCCTTCGCCAGCACGGGTCCGTCCAGGCACAACTCCGTGTTCTTGGCGTCCTCGGCAACAAGCACATCCCGGCGCGGTACCTGCGATCCTCTGAGAGCCAGCGTCGAGCCCTCCTGGCCGGCCTCCTGGACACTGACGGAACCGTTAATAACACCGGATCGGTGCAGTTCTCCGTAAGTCACCGACGCCTGGCAGAGGACTTCCGGGAACTACTCATGTCGCTCGGCTATCGCTGCGGATGGGCGGAAAAGCCCGTGAAGGGTCGTACGACGGAGTCGTCAATCAGCTACGTCGTCACGTTCACCACCACGGATGACGTGTTCTGGCTAGCCCGCAAGCGAGTAGTGCACGAAGCTCGCCGACCGGCCCGGGTCACGGCTAGAACCAGGCGTCGGTACATCACCGCAGCACGTCCGATTCCGAGCCGACCGGTCCGCTGCGTGCAGGTGGACAGCGCCGACCGGCTGTACCTCGCCAGTCGATCCATGATCCCCACTCACAACTCGACTCTGGCCCTAGACCTCGCGCGAGCTGCCTCCGTGCACGCGGGCCAGACGGCCGTGATCTTCAGTCTGGAAATGAGCCGCAACGAGATCACCATGCGGCTGCTTTCGGCCGAGGCCAGAGTGGCCCTGCACCACATGCGGACCGGCCAGCTCAGCGACGACGACTGGACCCGGCTGGCTCGCCGCATGAGCGAGGTCGCCGACGCCCCGCTATTCATCGACGACTCGCCGAACATGTCGATGATGGAGATCAGGGCCAAGTGCCGGCGGCTCAAGCAGCGGCACGACCTGAAGCTGGTCATCATCGATTACCTGCAGCTGATGAGCTCGCCCAAGCGGGTGGAGAACCGCCAGCAGGAGGTCTCCGAGCTCTCCCGGTCGCTGAAGCTGCTGGCCAAGGAACTGAACGTCCCAGTGGTCGCACTATCCCAGCTCAACCGCGGTCCGGAGCAGCGCACCGACAAGACGCCCAATGCTGTCCGATCTACGTGAAAGCGGTTCGATCGAACAGGATTCGGACATGGTTATACTTCTACATCGAGAAGACGCATATGAACGCGAATCTCCCAGAGCGGGCGAAGCGGACTTCATCGTGGCCAAGCACCGCAACGGTCCGACCACCACGGTGACGGTTGCCTTCCAGGGCCACTACAGCCGCTTCGTCGACATGGCGATGTGAGCGGCCGCCCCGACCGGAGCGGCCGCTCACCTCGCGGCTTTCCCTAGGCGACCTGGTGCCAGGTTGCCGTGGTGCCGCCCTTCTTGCAGAACCACAGGCGGCCGTTCTTGTCGGCGTACAGGTCACCCCGGCTGCCGCCCTTCGGGTGGGTCGCGCCGGATCCGGGGGAGAGTTGGATCTGAGCCAACGTGCCGCCGAAGACGCCGCCCCGTCCGTTGCTCGTCGCGTGAATGCCCGAGTTCGTGCCCGAGTTGACCGCCTTGATCGTGGCCAGCGTGCCCGAGTCGTTGGTCGCGTTGATGCCCTGGCCAGGCTCCACCTGCGGCCTGAATCGCGACCGTTCCGCTAGCTGACAGGCCCACCGCCGATCCGGAGGCGGTCACGCCGGTGTGTCCGCTGGCGCTGACACCAGTGCCCGTGCCGCCGCTAGCGAGGACCCCGATGCCACTGGCGCTCGTGCCGTAGACCCCCCAGCCCGCCGGCATGCGAAGCCCAGACCCCGATCCCGAGGCCGCCGGTGCCGTTGTTCTGGCCCCGGACCGCCGAGGAGAAACCGCCGGGCGAGGTGCTGGAGATGACGCCGATGATGGCCGTAGCGTCGCCTGCGGTGCTGCTACTGGTGCCGGAGACCGCCGTCCCGGCGGTGTTAGTGCCCCTCACTCCCGCGGCATTGGCACCGAAGGCCAAGCCCAGCACGCCCGCCCCGGAACCAGACACCAGGTTGCTGTTGTAGCCAACCACGCCGTTGCCGGCGCCGTTGTCGGTGTAGCCGTAAATGCCATTGGCCACCCCGCCCTTCCCGGCTGTCGATCCCGCGCCGGCCCAACCGCCCAGCCCGGCCGGGTAGTTAGCGCTGCCGCCGTCGTAGGTCGAGTCGTTCCCGAGCAGCACGACCCCGGCAAAGTTCGACGCGCCGTCGTAAAGCACCGACGTCCGCGACTCGCCCTTGGCGACGTTGCCCGTGGTGACGGCGGTGCCGTTGGCGGGGGCGGCCGTCGCAGCCGCCGCCGGCTGGGCACCCGCCTCCACCAGGGCCGCCGCCCCCATCGCCGTGACCGCCGCCGCGCCGACGGCCCGGCCCATCATCCGGCGGCTGACCTTGCCGGCCAGTGGCCGGGTCGGGCCAGCAGTCGGCAATTCCAGCTTCGTGGTAGCCCCAGCGGCACTCGACGGCACGGCCGACTCGGCCGCACGGCTCGTACCGGCCGACAACCGGGACACCTCTTGGCGGAGTGAGGCGTTCTCCTGGCTCAGCCGCGTGCACACCTGCGCTAGTTCGCTAACCTTCGCCGCCAGTGCGTCAAGCTCTGGCGCGCCCGTTGCGTCCATCTGTCCTCCGTATGGCAACAGGAACGACAAGCATTTTCCGGCACAATTAATGCGGTCCCCGTCAGTCCCGGCGAGATAAGTCATAACGGCTCATGCAGGCCGAGTCAAGGGAAGTTAAAGAACTGGGGCATATCGGTCCTTGACGATGGTGTATCAGCAGTTCACAGGCCTTGTGGCCGATGGAACGGGGTGGCACGAGATGGCACGCCTATATGGGCTGAACGTAAGGTCGGCCGGAATGAGATCGATTCTCGGAGCGATATGCACGGTCCTTCTTCGGCGCAGAGAATGCGCCCGGTAACTCTCCGGGATGCCTCCGGACTGACATTTCTGTCAGTTTCTGATCTGTCCCGTAGCGTCTGCTCCCGAAGCGGACAGGACGATCATCTGTTACGGACACGCCGTCGTCTGCCGTGCAGGCTCATGTCGCTGGCTCTGCACGACGACTCCGGAGGTGCCGTAGACTATCGGGGCATCCCGCGCTCGTAGCTCAACGGATAGAGCATCTGACTACGGATCAGAAGGTTGGGGGTTCGAGTCCCTCCGAGCGCGCCAGGTCAGAGGCCCCTACCCCAGCCGGGAGGGGCCTTCTTGCTAACGGATCTGCTAACAGCGGTCATCAACCGGCCTCGACTGCACGGGCGAAGATGGCCGCTGCGGGCCCGCTGTTACCGGAGCGGTTCAGCCGATGCTGCCCGTAGCCGGGCTAGCGATCCGGCTGCGACCAGGGCTGAGCCGACGGCCATCCTCGGCCAGCGCCGCTGCACGGCCCGGGCCGCCCGGAGGACGCCATACACGGCGTTCGGGGCTTCCACGGCGATCGCGAGCACCGTCAGCCGCCGCGGGTGGCGCAGGCGCCACGGCACGCTGAGGACCATCCACGCTACAGGGGAAACAAGGCCGTACCGGCGGAAGAACCGCGATACCCGGCGGGCTGCGGGTGTTTCCGTCCCGGCGGTAGCCGGGGCCTGTGTGCCACGCTTGCGCATCAGGTCCCTTAGCTGCCGCTGGATGTTCTCTTCCACCTCGGCCGGGGTCGGCGCTTCCGTGCCAAGGCCCCACGCCACCAGCCCGAAGCCAGCAGCGCCTGCCCACTCTGCCAGGGCCCGCTGCCGACGCCCGGCGGCCCAGTGCCCGGCCCCGGCGGCGGCCTGGACAACAACGGGGGCGACAAGGTTCACCCATCCGCGCGTCGTCGAGGGCCTGGCCCCGTCCAGAAGCATCAAGGCCACCCGCTGCAACTGGGCCCTGCTGTCACCACGAGCCATCCCGTCATTGTCGCCCTGGCGGCGCGGTGTGCCAATACGCGCCGCCAGGCCGACGATGCTGGTCTCGGCCCGCTCACCGGCCACCAGCGCCGGATCGCCTCGGCGGCGATGTAGGGGGCGAGCAGGGTCATGCCCGCTACGTGCCCGATGGGACGGTCGGTCAGGGACTGTCACGGTCACTCGCGGACAGACCGGCAAGCCTGCCGACCTGGATCGCAGCACGTAGCGGCCATGGCCGAGCATCCCTGATAAGGAAGAGGTCGCAGACCAAGGATCTTGCTCACACCGTTGCTAACAACAGGCCTGGACGAGCCCGGATCCGGCTGGAGTGCCTCGACTCTCGCAAGGCCGACCAGCAGCCAAGCCTGACCGGGCTGGACCATCCTGGACAGCCTTGATCTCGCTACGGATCAGAAGGTTGGGGGTTCGAGTCCCTCCGAGCGCGCTCCGCAGCCGCAGGTCAGGGTCTTGTTCTCCAGTGAGAGCGAGGCCCTGTTCGCTGTCCAGGGGCCACGCGTCTCACACTTTCTCACAGGTGCTAGGCGATCTTGTGAATCTTGGCCAGCGCCGCGCGGCCCTGGTGCAGGTCATCGTCGCTGGCGTGGACGTAGGTCTTCTGCGTGAACGCGGAGTCGTAGTGCCCGGCCCACTTGCTGATGATCGAGATCGGGACGCCCGCGTGCTCCATCAGCGTCAGGGTGGTGTGGCGGGAAGTCGCGCAGGGTGATCCGGCGCAGGCCAGCCCGCTTGAGCAGTCGGCCGAACTCGTCCGAGTACCACTCGGGGTGAACCGGTATGCCCAGCTCGTCCGTGATGACGTACTCGCCGCCTTGATACCAGTCGAGTACGTCGAGCCCGGCCTAATACGCGTACCCGCCTCCGCGCTCTCGCGGAGCTGGAGCTTGTGCAGAGCTGTCAGAGCAGTGACGAGCGCGTCGTCCAGGGGGAGGGTCCGCTTGCCGTTGCGGGACTTGGGTTCCTCGATGCCAAGGCGGCGGCGCTAGCGCCGCCGCGCCCGGTTCCGCTCGCGTCGGGCTCTGGCCTTGGGAGGCCTGCCTGCCGCAGCGGCCCGGGCAGGCTGACACCGATTCGCAGATCCAAACGGCTCATCGCGGTGGTGATCGGGAGGGAGGTGCAGACGTCGACGTTCATCCTGCCGGGTTGAACAGCTTCCAGTGCCCCTCAGAGATGACCTCAACGCTGCCGCCGGTCACCTTGATAGCGGTTTGATCGTCGATGGCGTACGCCGGGCCCTTTATCGCGGCGGCCCACCGTTCCGCCTCGGCCATGGATCTGTCCGGGCGATCCGGGCTGTCGAGGTGCGGGAAGATGGAGAAATCGACAACTCCCAGCATGCTGTCACCACCGGTGGGCGGCTTCCAGCGGACGAACTTCTCACCGATGCGGGGGGTCAGCACCATGCTCCCGGCACTGAGCCCGATGTAGACCGTGTCGCGCAGCGACGGGAGGAGGCCGGCCAGTCCGGACTCCCGCATCCAGTGGCACAAATACAGCGCGTCGCCGCCGTTCACCAGCAGAACGTCTGCCTCCCGGACCCAGGAGATCCAGCGGTCCTTGTCGATGCTGGGAAGGGAGGTCAGCTCCAGAGCGCCTACCGACTTCCACCCCAACTCGGTCATGGGATCAGGGGACCGCCCGCTGATGAAACGCCATGGGCCCTCCGGATCCCCGTCAGGGCCCCCGTATCCTGCGGTGGGGATGCAAAGGGCGCTGGCCTCGGCGATCGGTTTGCCCAGAAGATCGACCAGCGCCGCCAGCATGCTTGCATTCCTGACACCAGAAGAGGTAAGGAGAAGCTTCATCGCGACACCGTAGCCTGGTCTCCGGCTCCGGGGATGACTGGCGGCCATGACCGGCTTAAGCCAGTCGGTGGGTGATGTGGGTCTGATTCATCCCGCCTGCCATCGACCAGGACGAGCCCAGCGGATCAGGCCTGCCGGGCCAAGCTCGTTCAGAAGGTTGGGGGTTCGAGTCCCTCCGAGCGCGCCAGACTCTTCCCAGCTCATCGCGCTCAGTCCGCCGCGGATCTTCTTCCGGGCCAGCTGGCTGTACCCGGCCTACCGGGATCGCCCAGGGTCAGAGGACGCAGAACTCGTTGCCCTCGGGGTCGGCCATGACGACATGGTCGGGCGTGCCGGCCTGGATGTCCTCGCGGATGACGGTCGCGCCAGCCGCCGTCAGGCGCTCCACGGCTTCGGTCACCCGAGGCCACCGGACTTCCCAGGGCTCACTGCGGCCGCCTCCCGCCTGCACGTCAAGGTGGACGCGGTTCTTGGCCACCTTGTGCTCGGGGACCTTGAGGAAGGAGATGCTGGCCTGCGCTCCGGCGGGATCCTCGATGTAAGCACCGTCAGCCCACTCCTCCTGCGGAACGCCGAAGTGCGTGAACCACTCTGGCCAGCTCGCGAACCCCTGCGGCGGCGACGCCTCCACGTACCCCAGTGCCAGGCGCCAGAAGGCCGCCAGTCGGGCCGGGTCGGCGCAGTCCATCGTCACCGTCCACCCGGTGGTCATGAGACTCCCTGACTACTTGCGGACGCCGAAGCGAAGGATGGTGACGGCTCCGTGCCGCGTAACGTCGAGCGGTTCCAGGTCGATCCTCGCCAGCCCCGGGGAGGAGTAGAACCGGATGCCGTCGCCGAGCAGCACCGGCAGGACGTAGACCTGGATCTCGTCCACGAGACCCCGCTGCAGGCACTGACGGGCCACGTCAGCGCCGAGGACTTCGAGGTTCTTCCCGCCTGCGGCGTTCAGTGCCGTGGCGACCGCTTCCCCGATGTCACCGGTGAGGTACGTGACCTGCGGAGCCGGCGGGTCCGGGGGCCTGTGGGTGAGGACGAACGTGGGTCCGGAGAAGGGGTAGCCTTCGTCGCTCGATGCTGCCCCCCGCTCCTGGTTGGCGTCCATCCTGTCGCCCACCTCGTCCGTCCGCCGGCCGACGAGCATGGCGCCGGTGGCCGCCGCGATCTCCGTCAGCCAGGTCGCGTCCGGCGTCACGAAGTCGAAGATCCAGTCCATCGCGTCATCCGGGCCGGCGATGAAGCCGTCCAGCGACATCGACCGGTTCACGACTACCTTGCCGCTCATCTCACGACCGCCGAGCCGTCGAATTCGATTGCCACAGCCGCGTCTCCCTTATCCGTCACGAGCCTCTGCCCGCGGTCCGCAGTGGTGACGTCACCGGCGCCCGGATCTCATCGGCCCGGCAGAGAACGGCACGATTTCAACTGGGCGGCGTGACCGGAGACCACACGCCGAACCACTGCTCGGCGCCGTAGGCCTCGAACCGCTCTACCTCGGTGAAGCCCAGCTTCGCCGCGAGGCGCATCGAGCGGGCGTTGGCGGTCTGGGTAAAGAGCACCACCGGCTCGCCGGGAAGCTCGCCAGCGAACCAGCCGAGTGCCGCTGCACAGGCCTCGGCGGCGTACCCGAATCCCCACGCCTCCGGCAGGAACAGGTAGCCGAGCTCGGCCTGTCCGGCCGCGGCCGGAGGGCCGTGCCCCGTGGCTCTCCGGAGAATGACCTGGCCGATCATGGCTCCGTCGAGATCGACGATGAAAAGGCCGGGGCGCCGCTCGGGCGCCCCGGGCATCTCGCGCTCAAGGTCGCCGCGCGGCCGGGGGCCACCGAGGTAGGTGCTCACCTCTGGCGAGGCCAGCAGCTCGATGACCGCCGCACGGTCCCGGGCCTGAGGCTCACGGAGCACCAGCCGCTCGGTCCTGATCGGGGCCGGCGGCCAGGCGATCGGTCCAAGCTCAGTCATGGCAGGCAATTTATCTGACGGCTACGGGACAAAGGCCTCAGATAATCAACGGTTGACCGTGACCCGTACGGCCTGACCCGCTCCGACCAGCGCGCGCCGAGCTAGCAGGGATCCGGGCCGGGCGTTTGACTGGTCGCCGATGATCGCATCACGATGATGACGACAGTCATCTCGAAGGAGCGATCGCATGATCCTGATCAACATCAAGATGCCGATCCGGCCCGACAAGATGGGCGAGTGGCTGGCGCTGGCCGATTCCTACGCCACGGACGTCAACTCGGAGGATGGCTGTCTGTTCTTCCAGTTCGCCCGGAGCCTGACCGATGAGAACGAGTTCATCTGCATCGAGGGCTTCAGGGACGCCGAGGCTGGGGCCACCCACGTCCAGCAGCCGTACGTGAAGAGGTTCTTCGATATGGCGCCCGACCTCGTGTCCGCGCGACCGCAGATCATCTACATCGACACGCCGCATGACGGCTTCGGTCCGATGGGCGAGATCGAGCCCCGCTGACGGTCAAGGGCCAGACACCGGGGCCTGAGCGGCCGGATCAGAGAACTGATCCTGCTGGGCGTGCCTGGGCAGCAGGCCCACCAGCAGCAGCGTCAGGAAGTACAGGCCCGCGGCGATGCCGAAGACCAGCTCTGCGGCGGCGAGGTAGGAGCGGACGGACGGGTGCCCGACCCGGGCGAAGAACACCGTGCCGAGGGCGGCAACGCCGATGGCGCCGGCGAATTGCTGGACGGCGTTGAGCATGCCTGCGCCGGTGCCGACTTCTTCGGTGGTGGCGTCGCCGAGGATGAAGTCGACCAGCGGGACGAACACGAGCCCGGCACCGAAGCCGGTGCAGAGCAGCGCGGGGGCCAGCTTCCAGACGGTTATGGCGGTGCCCCAGTGGGCGACGGACCACCACAAGGCCAGCAGGCCGATGACGGCGATGGACAGCCCCAGGTGCAGGCTGGCGCGTCCCAGCTTCTCGGCCAGCACTGCGCCCGCAAGCAGGACGGCGACGGCGGTGCCGAGGGCCCAGGGGATCAGCGTGAAGCCGGTGTGCAGCGGTGTCCAGCGCATGCCTAGCTGCAGCAGCAGGTTGATGACGAGGACGAACGAGCTGAGCGAGGCGTAGAACCCGGCCACGATCATCAGGCCGACGACAAAACTGCGCTTGCGGAACAGCGACGGGGTGATGACCGGGTGCTGGCTGTGTCGTTCGGAGACGACGAACAGCGCGAGCAGGATGACCGCGGCGGCCATCATGACGTAGGTCCAGGCGGGCCAGCCGAGGTCGCGTCCCTGGATGAGCGGAATGATGAGCAGGGCCGAGGCGGCGGTGAGCAGGCCGACGCCGGTGAGGTCGAGGCGGGCGGCCGGGTCCTCTCCGCCGCGGCGGGGCAGGACGCGCCAGCCGAGCGCGGCGGCGATGATGCCGAACGGGACGTTGATCAGGAAGATGGAGCGCCACTGGCTGCCGAACAGGTCCAGGTGGAGCAGCCAGCCGGCCAGGATAGGCCCGGCCACGGTGGCCAGGCCCATCAGCGGGCCGACCGGAATCAGTGCCTGGCGCAGGTGCTGGGGCGGGAACACGACCTTCATCAGGGCCAGGCCCTGCGGGATCATGACCGATCCGAACAAGCCCTGCAGCACGCGGGCGACGATCAGGAAGACGACATCGGGGGCTAGGCCGCAGGCCAGCGAGGCCAGGGTGAAGCCGGCCATGCCGAGCAGGAACAGGCGGCGGCGCCCGAGCAGGTCCCCGAGCCGGCCCGAGGTGACCAGGCCGAGCGCGAAGGCCGCGGTGTAGGCACTCAGCACCCACTGCACCGTGACCTGGCCGCCGCCGAGGTCGGCGCGGATGGACGGGCCGGCGAGGCTGGCGATGCTGGAGTCGATCAGATCCATGATGTCGGCGATGACGACGACGGTCAGGACGAGCCACGCGGTGCGCAGCGGCAGGGTGCTGGTGGCGGGTGCTGGAGATGGGCGCTGGTCAATGGACACGAACACCGTTCTACATCAGAGCAGTGTCCTGGTCAATACGAACAATGTTCTTTATGAGATGGAACACCGTTCGCTCGTCGGCTAGCATGCTGGCATGTCACCTACTCCGCTGCAACGACGCGCAGAGCGGAACCAGCAGCCCGGTGCCGGTACTCCTGCGGCCCGGCGCGGCCCGTCCGGAGGTACCAAGAAGCCGATCACGGTCGATGCCATCATCAGCACCGCGTTCGGCATCGTCGAGACAGAGGGATACGAAGCCCTGACGATGCGGCGAGTGGCGACCGCGCTGGAGACCGGACCGTCGTCGCTCTACGCTCACGTGGTCAACAAGGAGGATCTGGACGAACTGCTCATCGGCCGTCTGTGTGCTGAGATCAACCTGCCCGAGCCGGACCCCGCCACCTGGCAGCAGCAGGCTACGAGCGTCTGTACCCAGCTGCGCGACCAGTACCTGCGTTACCCCGGCATCTCGCGCGCGGCCTTCGCTGTCGCTCCGACGAATCTGGACACGCTGCGCGTCAGCGAGGGAATGCTCGCCATCCTGCTCGCCGGGGGCGTGGCTCCGCAGACCGCGGCCTGGGCCGTCGACTCGCTGTTCCTCTATGTCAGCGCCTACAGCCTCGAAGTCTCTCTGGTGGACGAGCGGGTCACCGACGATGAGGACAGCTGGGTCGTCAGCCGCGGTGAACTGCTGCGCCGATTCGCCGCGTTGCCCGGCACCTTCCCGCAGACCAAGCGCTACGCCGCCGAGCTGACCGCCGGAACCGGCCACGATCGCTACGACTTCACCATCGGCCTGATGATCGACGGTCTCGCGCATCGCTAGGGCAGATCGCTAAGGCTCCGGGCAGGAGGTGGAAAGAGTTGCCGGTCACCGTTTCTCGGCTGGCCATCGCGCCGGTCAAGGGCATGCGGCTGCACGGCGCCAGTGAGATCCGGCTTGGGCAGCACGGCGTAACAGGTGATCGAGAGTTCCTGGTCATCGGCGAGGACAGCCAGCTGCTGCTGACCGGCCGGACCCCGGCGCTGCTGCAAATCGAGCCCGCCTGGGACCAGGAGCGAGAGATCCTGACGTTGTGCTTCCCGGACGGCAGCGTGGTCCAGGACACGCCCGAGCCCGGCGCTTTCGCGACCACCAGGATGTATGACGGGCGGGAGATATCCGGGCGGATCATCCCCGGGCCGCTCAGCGCCGCGTTGTCCGGTTTCCTCGGCCGGGAGGTGCACCTGTTCTGGCGGGAGTCCAAGCACCTCGGTCACGATGATGAGCCCGTGACGCTGATGTCCGAGGCATCACTGCAAGCGCTCGCACCGGAGCTCGATGGCTCTGCTCCCGACCCGCGCCGGTTCCGCATGTCCATCACGATGAACGGGACTGACCCATGGGCCGAGCACGGCTGGGGCGGGCAGCAGGTCGCCATCGGCGAGGCCATCCTGCGCGTCATAGCCCCCGTGCCGCGCTGTGTCGTCACGACCCGGAACCCGGACTCAGGCGCCACTGACGCGCGGGTTCTGCATGCGCTGGCCCGGCTGCGCGGCAAGAACGACATCACCTTCGGCGTCTGGTGTGACATCGTCCGTCCCGGCCGTATTCACCTCGGTGACCTTGTCATAGGGCCGGAACCTGGCCCGGACTGACCGCGGCCCGGCTGGCCTCTAGGGTGGCGGCATGGCCTCATGGTGGCACCGCGATGTGATCGCGGCGGGCAAGCTGCCGCTGATGCTGTGCTTCCTGGCTTTCGTCGTCACGTTTGTGCTGACCCGGACGATCACGCGCATGATCCGCGACGGCCGCGGCCCATTTCGGAACCAGGTGACCGCAAGCGGGACGCACATTCATCACTCTGTCCCCGGCATCATCCTGCTGATCATCGGAGCCTTCACGGCGGTCGGCGGTCCTGACTCGCTTGGCTGGCGCTCGTTCGCCGCCGTGGCGGTCGGCATCGGCACGTCGCTGGTCCTGGATGAGTTCGCGCTGATCCTGCATCTGCAGGATGTCTACTGGAGCGGCGAGGGCCAGCTTTCGGTCGAGGCAGTGAGCCTCACGGCCGCCTGCCTCGGGCTGGCCCTCGTCGGATTCAGCCCGTTCGGCGTGAAGGACGTCGACCATATCGAGCTGTCACTGCGGCTGACCGCCACCGGGATTCTCATCGCCGACGGCCTGCTCGCCTTCATCTGCGTACTGAAAGGCAAGTACCGGACGGCGCTGTTCGGGCTCTTCCTGCCGCCCGTCGGGTTGGTGGGCGCGCTGCGTCTCGCGCGCCCGGCATCGATCTGGGCCCGGTATCGCTACCAGGGCGGGCGCCTGGAACGCGCGACGCGCCGCGCCGCCGACTTCGATCGGCGCTGGACGCCTCTCCAGACCGACTGGGAAGACTTCATCGGCGGGAGACCGTCGCAGCCCAACCCGCCGGCCAGCGACGACGCCGCCGCTGAACCGGGCCCGGGACACCACATGCCGTAGGTCTTCGCAAGCGCATCTGCCTGAGGGCGCTTCACTCAGCAGAAGGCGTGGGACGCCGGGAGGCGAGCAGGGCGGCCAGGCCCAGGAGGACCAGCACGAGGGGTATCGGACACCACCAGTGCTCCCACAGGGCGGTCAGGCCGTGGCCGGATTCTCGCCCCGTCCAGAAGACTCCCAGCAGCAGCACAAGGGCGCCGATGACCTGCCCGGTTCGACGCATAGGGCCAGGCTAGCCCCAGCTCCGGGCCAGCACGAGAGGTCGCGGGTCAGGGCGGCAAATCGAGGACGACGCGACGACGGCCGGTTATCCAGCGACACGATCGTTCACGCTGCGTGACATGATCGGGGCATGACCGAGCGAGTGATGCTGCGGCCGGTTACAGCGGACGACGTGGCGGTCTTAGAGCAGCTGACCCAGGACCCCGAGATCACTGGCGAGTTCGAGTGGTCGGGCTGGTACGACCTGCGGTCGCTGCAGCGTGGCTGGGACGACAACGGCCTGATCGGCCCGGACGGCGGCATCCTGATGGTCGTCCGGGATGACGAGCTGCTCGGCGCGGTGAACTGGCGCCGCCACGAGACGACGCCGGGCGCGCACTGCTGGGAGGTGGGCATCGAGCTGCTGCCCGAGGCCCGCGGCCACGGCTACGGGACCGAGGCGCACCGGCTGCTGGTGCGCTACCTGTTCGCGCACACCACGGTGCACCGGATCGAGGCGGTCACCGAGGTCGGCAACGTGGGGGAGCGGCGGGCCCTGGAGAAGACCGGGTTCACCAGGGAAGGGATCATGCGCGGGAGCGGCTGGCGAGACGGGGCGTGGCGCGACAGCCTGATGTACAGCATCCTGCGCACCGATCCGCTGCCCTGATATACCCGGTTGCCCGAAGCTCGCTGGCGGTGAATTATCCGGTTCGTGGACGACGTCCCGCGGCGCGAGCAGTTGCGCACGGTATTCAACCTGGCCGCTGAGGACTTCGACCGCACCCGGCCGGTCTGCCCGCCGCAGGTCTTCGACGACCTGATCCGCCTGGCCGGGCTGGGGCCGGGAGACCGGGTCGCTGAGATCGGCTGCGGCACCGGCCAGGCGACGGTGCCGCTGGCCGAGCGCGGACTGACGGTCACGGCGGTCGAGCTGGGGCCGGAGCTGGCCGCGGTGGCCCGGCGCCGGCTGGCGACGTTTCCCGCGGCGGAGGTGGTGACGGGCTCGTTCGAGGACTGGGTGCCGTCGGGCCCGCCGTTCGACGCGGTGCTGGCGTTCAGCGCGCTGCACTGGATCGATCCCGCCCTGCGCTACGTCAAGCCGTTCGAGCTGCTCAGGCCGGGTGGCGCGATGATCGTGGGCGGCTGCGCGTGGGCGCGGCCGGCCGACGGCGAGCCGTTCTGGACCGACGTGCAGCAGGACTACCGGGCGGTGGGGTACGGGGGCGAGCCGCCGCCACCGCCGGAGCAGATCGACGCCTGGCATTTCCCGGCCGAGGCCGCGCCGCTGTTCACCGAGGTGGCCTCGCGGCGCTACCCGTTCCAGGTCCGCTACAGCGCCGGGGACTACCTGGCCATCCTGGCCACCCAGTCGGGGACCCACGCGCTGGGCGAGGCCCGGAGAGCCGAGTTCCTCGGCCGGGTCCGCGGCCGGCTGGAGGCGCTGGGCTGGCCGGGGCTGTCGACCACCTTCGTGGGTTACCTGGCCGTCGGAAAACGGGTGGCGGATCGCGCCCGGACGGCCGATGCTCACAGGCATGGCCGACGCCAACCCTCGGAGTGACCGACCGCTGGAAACCGAGCCCGCCCGGAGCTTCGGCTGGTGGGACATGTGGGTCCGTCCCGAAGATGACCCGCGGACCGAGGAAGAGCTCACCGGGGAGCGGGACACGCTGGTGGCCTACCTGCGGGACCGCCGCCTGACGCTGGAGATGAAGTGCTCGGGCCTGGACGCGGCCGGGCTGGCCCGCCGCTCGGTGCCGCCCTCGGACCTGTCCCTGCTGGGCCTGGTGCGGCACCTGACCGACACGGAGCGGTACTGGTTCCGCGAGGTGATGGCCGGACAGGCCGGGCCGTGCTACTACCGCACCGAGGCGGACCGCGACGCCGCGTTCACCGGCGCGGTGGCCGATCCCGAGGTGGTGGCCGAGGCCTGGGCGTGCTGGCGAGCCGAGGTGGAGTTCGCCGAGCGGCTGGTGGCGCAGACACCCGACCTGGGTGTCCGCGCCCCGGCGGGCGAGGGGTTCATATCGATGCGCGAGGTGCTGGTGCACATGATCGAGGAGTACGCGCGGCACAACGGTCACGCGGACTTCCTGCGCGAGCGCATCGACGGGCGCATCGGCCAGTAGCCGCGCCTACAGGGTCTGCAGCAGCCCGCCGTCGATGACAAAGTCGGCGCCGGTGATGTTCGCGGCCCGGTCGCTGGCCAGGAAGAGGGCCAGGTCGGCCACCTCCTCGGGGCGGGTGAACCGGCCGGTGACCATCTGCTGAGCAGCCTGGCGCTCGACGTCCTCGGGCCGGGCGCCGGTGGCGCGGCTGACGGTCTGCGCGACGCCGCTCTGCCCGAGCCACAGGTCGGTGGCCACCGGGCCGGGACTGATCGTGTTGACCCGGATGCCGTGCGGCCCGACCTCCTTGGACAGCGACTTGGAGAAGCTGGCCAGGGCGGCCTTGGCCGCGCTGTAGTCGAGCACGGCGGGGTCGGGCAGCCGGGCGTTGACCGAGCAGATGCTGACGATGGCGCCCCGTCCCGCGGCCTGCATGACCGGCAGCGCCGCGCGGGTGGCCCGGACGGCGGCCAGCAGGTTCAGGGTCAGCGTGGCCAGCCAGTCCTCGTCGGTGATGCTCAGGAAGCCGCCGGTGCGGGCCGGCGCGCGGCCGACGTTGTTGACCAGAATGTCGATCTGGTCGCCGGCCAAGGCGGTGAGCCGGCCGGGGGCGTCGGGCTGGCTGAGGTCCACCTCGGCGACGCGCACCTGGCCGTCCCTGGCCAGCTCGTCCAGCTCGCTGGAGGTCTTCAGCGAGCCCGCGATGACCCGAACGTCGCTGGCTGCGAGCGCGCGGACAATGGCCAGCCCGATGCCCCGGCTGGCCCCGGTGACGACGGCGACCCGCCCGGCTAGACCCAGATCCATAGCCTGTCCCTTCCCACGCTGTGCCAGTCTCATGACTGTGCCCGTCTCATGACTGTGCCAGCCACGCTACGACCGCGGGGCCCGTCCGGGCTTGAGTCATTCGACTGAGCCCGGTCTCGGCCATTCGCCGAGCCAGGTGGTCGCGTTCGGGCTGGTTGCCGGTCCGCTCGATGGCCGCCGCGTAGGCCGCGGCGGCCTCGCGGCGCCGGCCGAGACGGTCCAGCAGGTCGGCGCGGACCGCGTGCAGCAGGTAGTAGGCGTCCAGGTCGAGCCGGTCGACCAGGGCCAGGGCCACGGCGGGCCCGTCGGTCTCGGCCACCGCGACGGCCCGGTGCAGGGCCACCACCGGGCTCGGGTCGACCGCGAGCAGCTGGTCGTAGAGCCGCACCACCTGGTCCCAGTCGGTGGCCTCGGCGGTGGCGGCGTCGGTGTGGACCGCGTTGATCGCGGCCTGGATCTGGTAGGGGCCGGGCTGGCCGCGGCGCAGGCAGGCGCGGACGAGGGCGTGCCCCTCGCGGATCAGCTCGTGATCCCAGCGGCTCCGGTCCTGCTCGGCCAGCGGGACCAGCGCCCCGTCCGCCGTGGTCCGCGCGCCGCGCCGGGCCTGGGTGAGCAGCATGAGCGCGAGCAGTCCCTGAACCTCCGGGTCGTCGGGCATGAGCCGGGCCAGCAGCCGCCCGAGCCGGATCGCCTCGGCACACAGGTCGTCGCGGACGAGCTGCTCGCCGGAGCTGGCCGCGTAGCCCTCGCTGAAGATGAGGTAGATCACCGCGAGTACGGCCCGCAGCCGGTCGGGCAGTTCGGCCTCGCTGGGCACCCGGTAGGGGATGTTCGCGTCGCGGATCTTGGCCTTGGCCCGGACCAGCCGCTGGGCCATGGTCGCCTCGCTGACCAGGAACGAGTGGGCGATCTCCGCCGTCGACAGGCCGCCGAGCAGCCGCAGGGTGAGGGCCACCTGGGCGGCGCGGGCCAGGGCCGGGTGGCAGCAGGTGAAGATCAGCCTCAGTCGCTCGTCAGGCACGGATCCCACCCCTTCCCCTGCCTCCCCGTCCGCTCCCGGCGGGTCGGCCGGCTCGTCACGGGCGTGGATGAGCGCCGCCTGGGCCTGCCGGTCGTCACGGGAGGCCTCGCGGCGCAGGTGGTCGATGGCCCGGCGGCGGGCAGTGGTGATGATCCAGCCCGCCGGGGCCGGCGGCTGGCCGGCGGTCGGCCAGGTGGCCACGGCGGCGGCGAAGGCCTCCTGGACCGCGTCCTCGGCCACGTCGATGCTGCCGAAGACCCGGGTCAGGACGGCGACCGCGCGCCCGTACTCGGCCCGGAATACGCCCTCGATCTCAGGGATGCCGATGGCGCCGGGCCCCGGCTCAGTGCTCGGGGGCATCCTGGAACGGCCGGACCTCGATGGGCAGGCCGGTGGCCCTGGTCGCGGCGGCCGCGTAGCCGAGCGCGGCGTCCAGGTCGGGCGCGGTCAGGATCCACAGACCGCCCACGTGCTCCTTGCCCTCCAGGTACGGGCCGTCGGTCATGATGAGGTCCCCGGACCGCTCGCGGACCACGGTGGCCGAGTCCGGGCTGTGCAGGCCGCCGGTGAAGACCCACGACCCGGCCGCCTTGATCTCCTCGTTCAGCGCGTGCAGGTCCCGGCCGATGCGGGCCAGCACGTCGGGCTCGGGGATCGGCCCGTCGGGCTGGTAGATGCTGAGCAGGTATTGCGTCATGGCCGGTCCTTCCGTCACGCGGCCGATCCCTCGCCGGCCGCTGTCACCCCCTATACGAACGAGCGGCGGCCACTTCGACAGCTATCACAGATAATCGTTGTCCCGGAGGTAACACGGCCGTGTTACCTCCGGGACATTCACGGTCAGCGCAAGGCGGAGTCAGCGCAAGCCGGAGTCAGCGCGAGCGGGACTCCGCGGCGTGCTCGGCCAGTTCGGCCGGGAGGAGCTGGGTGCGGACGGTCCGGGAACTCTGCCACAAGGCCACGAGCACGGTGGCGCTCAGCACAACCAGCGAGGCCTCGACGAACAGCGAGACGGTTCCCACCCAGTAACCCCAGTTCCCCACGTCGCCGGGGTCGCCGGGCAGGCCCACCGAGCGCGAGGCGATGTAGGCGACGAACGGGCCGAGGCCGAGCAGCACGCCCGCCGCCCAGCCGACGCCGGCTGACGCGGGCATCAGGGGCGAGCGGGACAGCGTCGCGGACCGGGACAGCAGCGTCCGCCACGGGATGAGCAGGGCCAGCGCGGTCAGCACGCCGCCGACCTCGATGAGCCGGTAGCTCCAGCCGATCCAGCTCGGCGAGGCCATGGCGGTGATGCCGCCCTGGTCGGCCACGTGCACGGTGGAGATGGCCAGCGCGAGCAGCGCGCCGGAAAGGCGCACCGGCAGGTCCGGCATGTAGCCCATGGTCTCCGTGACAGCTGACATGGTTCCCCGTCCGTCAGAGTAGGCTCGTTTGGTGACTTTCTGTCGCGTCATCGTTACTCCTAGTATCCGGAGCATCCCAGCCGATGCTGCGCTCAGAGCACCACGAAGGCGATGGTGCTCACCGTGAGTAATACGAGGCGCGCGGCGGCCAGGTTCAGCGCATCTTCGACCAGGGGTCAGCGAACGAAGATGTTCACGCGCCGGTTCCGCGCCGTTCCGACACGTCGAACGCATGTGCGAGACGGTCATGGAAGTTGATCATGGGGACCGGTAAAGTGCGGGTCCGGTCCCGTCATCTCGCCGAGGGGGATTTCGTTGCCTGGGCTGACCTGCCTGGAGATCTGCGCCGGCGCCGGCGGTCAGTCCCTGGGCCTGGAGCAGGCGGGCTTCGCTCACGTGGCGGCGGTGGAGATCGATCCCGACGCCTGCGAGACACTGCGGCTCAACCGGCCGGGCTGGAAAGTCGAGCAGGGTGACGTCCATCACTTCGCTGGCCCGGCCTTCCGGGGCGTGGATCTGCTGGCCGGCGGCGTGCCCTGCCCGCCGTTCTCGATCGCGGGCAAGCAGCTCGGCGCCGATGACGAGCGCGACCTGTTCCCGCAGGCGCTGCGGCTGGTCGAGCAGTGCGAGCCCGCCGCCGTCATGCTGGAGAACGTGCGCGGCCTGGCCACCGCCCGCTTCGCGGGCTACCGCGAGCAGGTGCTCGGCCGCCTGAGTGAGCTCGGCTACGCCGCGGACTGGCAGGTGCTGAGCGCCAGCGAGTTCGGCGTGCCCCAGCTCCGGCCGCGGTTCATCCTGGTTGCCCTGCGGCCGGACGCCTACGCCCGGTTCGAGTGGCCGCAGGCCGTGCCGGCCCCGCCGACCGTAGGCGAGACACTGCGGGACCTGATGGCGGCGAACGGCTGGCCGGGCGCCGACGCGTGGGCGCGCCGGGCCAGCGGCATCGGCCCGACGCTGGTCGGCGGCTCCCGCAAGCACGGTGGCCCCGACCTGGGCCCGACCCGCGCCCGCGCGGCCTGGCTGACCCTGCACGTAGACGGCAAGGGCCTGGCCGACGCCGCGCCGGGGCCCGCGGCCCCGCTGCACCACCTGCCCCGGCTGACGCTGCCCATGGCCGCCGCGCTCCAGGGCTTCCCGGCCGACTGGCGCTTCTGGGGCCGCAAGACGGCGGCCTACCGCCAGATCGGCAACGCGTTCCCGCCGCCGGTGGCCCGCGCGGTGGGCCAGAGCATCAAGACGGCCTTGGAGGCGACCCGCCCGATGCGGGTACAGGTGCCCGAGGCGGTCTGAGCGGGGGCCACCTCTGTTAAGGGAAATCTACGAGAGAACGCGGCGCCGGAAGTTGCGCAGTCCGATGGCCAGGAACACCGCCCCGAACGCCAGGACGACCGGATAGATGATGTACAGGTGCATATGCGGCGCGGTGGTGAACACGGCCCGCATGCCCTCGTTGACGTAGATCAGCGGGTTGATCAGCACGACGGTCTGCAGCCAGTGCCAGCCGCCCACGGTGACCGGGGCGAGCCTGGTCCAGGAGTAGTAGGTGCCGCCCAGGAACGTGATCGGCAGGATGATGAACCCGAACATCAGGCCGATGTTCCTGGGCTCGAAGCTGGTGCCGAGCACCAGGCCCAGGCCGGCCATGGCCACGCAGGCCAGCGGGACGAACGTGACGATCAGCCACCAGTGCAGGGTCAGGTGGGCATGCACCCCCGGCGCGTGCACGACCGAGGCGATCGGCAGCACGATGATGGCCGACAGCACGCCCTGGGCCGCGCCGGACAGCACCTTGGCCACGGCCACCAGCCAGATCGGGCAGGGCGCCTGCACCCGGTCCTCGATCTCCCTGGTGAAGCCGAACTCCTGGGCCATGGCCAGGGCGATGGACTGCACGCCCTGGAACATGACCGAGATCCCGACCACGCCGGGGACCAGGATGGTGGCGAACGCCGATTCCGCCGCCGGATTGCCTCCGCCGCCGATGCCCTGGCCGATCTTGGGGAAGACGTAGAGGAACACGAAGCACAGCAGGAACGGCTGGATGAGCGTGCGCAGCACGAACTCCCACAGGTGCTTGCGCAGCACGACCAGGTCGCGGAGCATGAGCGCGCCGAGCGCGGTCCAGCTGGCCGCGGCCACCGACCGGGTCGGGCCGCCGCCGATCCGCCGGGCCGAGGTCGGCGCCTGGGAGCTTACGGAGGTCGCCATCAGTCACGCAGCTCCTTGCCGGTGAGGTTGATGAAGACGGTCTCCAGGCTGGGCTCGGAGATCGACAGGTCGGCCAGGTCAAAGCCGCCCCGCTCGGCGGCCAGCACGATGCGCGGCACCAGCCGGTCGCTGCCCTGCACGTGCAGCTGGAGGCCGCCGTCCACGCGGCGGGTCAGGGTCACGCCCTCGACGTCCTGGCTGAGCAGCTCGCCCAGGCGGTCCAGGTCGCCGCTGGCCTTGATCGTGACCACGGTGTCGGCATCCACGCTGCGCTTGAGCGCGGCCGGGGTGTCCAGCGCCAGGATCTTGCCGTGGTCCATGATGGCCACCCGGTCGCAGAGCTGGTCGGCCTCTTCCATGTAGTGCGTGGTGAGCATGATCGTCTGGCCGTCGCCGTGCAGCTCGCCGAGCAGGTCCCACAGCGCCAGGCGGCTCTGCGGATCCAGGCCTGCGGTCGGCTCGTCCAGGAACAGCACCGAGGGCCGGTGGAAGATGGCCCTGGCCACCATGAGCCGCTGGGCCATGCCCCCCGACAGCGCGTAGACCGACGCCTTGGCCCACTTGGCCAGCTGGAACCGCTCGAGCATCTCGTCGGCGGTGCGCCGGGAGGCCTTGGCCCCCATGCCGAACAGCCGGCCGTGGAAGTACAGGTTCTCCCAGACGGTCAGCTGCCGGTCGAGGGTGTTCTGCTGCGAGACGATGCCGCTGAGCTGCTTGGCCAGGGCCGGGTGCGCGGCGATGTCCACCCCGGCCAGGAACGCCCGGCCGGAGGTGGGGACGACCCGGGTGGTCAGCATGCCGGCGGTGGTGGTCTTCCCGGCCCCGTTGGGGCCGAGCAGGCCGAAGATCTCGCCCGCCTGGACGTCCAGGTTGAGCTGGTCGACGGCGGCGAAGTCGGTGCCCGCGTAGACCTTGGTCAGGCCCTCGGTGTGGATGACGGCCGTGTCGGTCTGGGCCGCGGGGAGGCCCGCGGCGTCGGGCGGTGCTGGTGCGGTGCTCATCGCTTCCACATCGTAGCCCCGCCCGACGGGCACGCCTCCAGGTCAGTTGCGCCTGCGGGGGCGGGCGCCGAGCAGGGCGATGGCCAGGACGGCGATCAGCAGCCAGGGCAGCAGGTGGGCCACGGCGTGGCCGGCAGCGACGGCCACCAGGATGATCAGCACCAGGCCGATCACCCGGCTGGTCCGCCGGCGCGGCGGCCGCCGGTCAACCTCGCCGCCCGGCTGCGCGGGCGGGGCCTTGACGCGGCGCGGTGGCGGTGCGTCCGCCGCGGCGGCCTTGGTGCCGGGGTCGGGCAAGTCGGCGAACAGGCCGTTCAGGTCGGCCTGGGTGACGGCGCTCATCGCCTGATGCAGTCGGCGGTCGAACTCCTCCTGGTCCAGCCGCCCGTCGCCGTAGTGCAGCGACAGGCGGTCGGCGACCTCGGTCCGCTCGGCGTCGGAGATCCGCATGTCCGGATTCGCGTAGCTGGCGCGGGAGCCCCCGGGGCCCGGTGGCGGGCTGGACGGCGCTGGCATGGTGATGTGACCTCCTGTCCGAGTGATCTTGATCAGAGGGACCTGGTCTGGCGGCCCTGGATGAAGGCGGCCGCGATGGACAGCTCCTGGCCTTCCTCCGGGATCAGCAGCCAGGCGGCGATGTAGAGCGGGACGCCGGCGCCGCCCATGACGGTCAGCACGGCCAGGACGATGCGCAGGATGGTGACGTCCACGTTCAGGTAGCGGGCGAAGCCGGCGCAGACGCCGGCGATCATCCGGTCCTCGACGGGACGGACCAGCGAGCTGGACTGGGACTGGTGGTGGGGCTGGGGCTGCGGCTCGGGCTCGGGCTCGGGTCGGGTGTCGGTGTCTGGGTTCGCGGTGGTGTTGTTCATGGCTCCAGCCTGCGTCCGCTACAAGCCCGTGACCATCGGGAACGACCCTGGAGCCACCCTGGCCCGGCCCTGGCCGCCCCCGGCGGGGTTCAGGGTTTGCCCCGATAGCGGTCGAGCGGCCGGGGGGCGATGATAGACAGGTGAAAGGACGTGCCAGCTCTCGGACGCCGCCGGGGCCACCGCCGCCGGGGCCTCAGCCGGGGTCGCCTCAGCCGGGGCCGCCGCCGGACCCGATGCCCTGGCTGACGGGCCACGAGTCCCGGCGTCGCCAGCGTCGGCTGCGCCGCCAGATGCGCAAGCTGCCGAGCACCGGGCCGCTGCGCCGGGCCCGGCAGGACCGGATGGTCGGCGGCGTGGCCGCGGGCCTGGCCGAGCGCCGGGGCTGGGACGTCACCGTGGTGCGGTGCGTGTTCGTGCTGGCCGCGCTGGTCAGCGGGTTCGGCGCGGCGGCCTACGTCCTGGCCTGGCTGCTGCTGCCGATGGCCGGGGAGAGCACCAGCATCGCCAGCAAGGCCATGACCGACCGGCGTGGCATCACCTTGGCCGGCGCCCTGGTCTCGGTACTGTTCGTGGTGCTGCTCATCGCGCCGCAGCTGCGGGCCAGCTGGCTCGACTCAGTGGCCACTCCGCTGATCATCACGGTCGCCGGTGTCGTGCTCATCTGGCGTAACGCCTCCGCCGACGAGCAGGAGATGATCCAGCACTTCGCCGAGCCGCTGATCGGCCTGGCCGAGGGGCGGGTCAAGTTCCACCTCACCCTGCGCATGGTGATTGCCCTGGTGCTGCTGGTGCTCGGGGTCGTACTGGCCACCACCACGCCGAAGAACGGGCCGCCGTTGCAGCTGCTCGGCGGGGTCCTCGTGGTCATCGCCGCGATCGCGGTGGTCCTCGGCCCCTGGTGGCTGCGCATCGCCCGCGACCTGGTCCTGGAGCGCCAGGCCAGGGTCCGGGCCGAGGAGCGGGCCGACATGGCGGCCCGGGTGCACGACTCGGTCCTCCAGACGCTGGCCCTGATCCAGCTCCGGGCGCAGGACCCCCAGCAGGTCGTCGCGCTGGCCCGGGCCCAGGAGCGCGAGCTGCGGGACTTGCTGTTCAACGGCCGGGCGCCGGGCTCGCTGGACTCGGCCGCGACCGTCGCGGCCGGGGTGCGGCTCATCCAGCAGGACGTGGAGGCCCAGCACGGGATCACCGTGGAGGCGGTCTTGGTCGGTGACTGCGACCTGGACGAGGACCTGGCCGCCATGCTGGCCGCGGCCCGCGAGGCCACGGTCAACGCCGCGAAGTGGTCCGGCGCCGAGGTGGTGTCCGTCTTCGCCGAGGTCGAGCCCGAGGAGATCTCGATCTTCGTCCGGGACCGCGGCCGCGGCTTCGACCCGGACGCGGTGTCCAGCGACCGCAAGGGCCTGGCCGAGTCCATCCACGCCCGGATGAGCCGCCGGGGCGGATCGGCGCGGGTGCGCAGCGCCCCCGGCCAGGGCACCGAGGTATCGCTGACCATGCCGCGCTCCGCCGGCAGCCGAGCGAGCGGGGAGCCGAGTAAGACATGAACACGCCAGGTGCTGCCGCCAACCGCGATCCGCGGCTCACAGGCCGGCCCCGGCCGCGGGTCGTGATCGTCGATGACCACGGACTGTTCCGGTCCGGGGTCCGGTCCGAGCTGGGCGACGAGGTCGAGGTGGTCGGCGAGGCCGATGACGTGCAGCCGGCGATCGAGCTGATCGCCGAGCTGCTTCCCGACGTCGTCCTGCTCGACGTGCACCTGCCCGGCGGCGGTGGGCAGGCCGTGGTCGCCGCGACCAAGCCGGTCCATCCGCAGGTGCTGTTCCTGGCCCTGTCGGCCTCCGACGCCCCCGAGGACGTGATCGCGGTGATCCGGGCCGGGGCCCGCGGCTACGTGACCAAGACCATCTCCGGGCCCGAACTCGTGGCCGCCGTGCACCGCATCGCCGCAGGCGACGCGGTGTTCTCGCCGCGGCTGGCCGGGTTCGTGCTCGACGCGTTCGCCGCCGGGCCCGCGCAGGATGTCGGCCAGCCGTCCTTCGACCCCGAGCTGGACCAGCTCACCCCGCGCGAGCGCGAGGTGCTGCGGCTCATCGCCCGCGGTTACACCTACAAGGAGATCGCCAGGGAGCTGTATATCTCGGTCAAGACGGTCGAGACCCACGTCTCCTCGGTGCTGCGCAAGCTCCAGCTCTCCACCCGGCACCAGCTCACCAGGTGGGCCACCGAGCGCCGCCTGACCTGACGCCGGGCGGCTATTCGGCCGGGCCGTGCGCGTCCTGCCACTCCGGCGGCGGCCCGATCGTCGCCGCCTCCGGCCCGAACCGCTGGACGTAGCCGGGGTGCACCTGCCGCCACCGCTGCGACGGGCCCCAGGTGGCCGGCTGTCCGCTGACGTCGCAGGCCAGCAGGTCCAGGCAGGCGTGCCAGCCCGCACCGTCCCTGGCCGCCCGGCCCAGCTCGTCGAAGCTGGCCGTGAAGCGCAGCAGCGTGCCGTCGCCGTCGGGGGTCAGCTCGAAGCGCAGCCGCTCGTCGCTCCAGATCAGCTCCAGCAGCGACGGCGGATCGCAGACCAGCATCTCGCCGTCCAGGGCTGGCAGGTCCATGTCCCGGAACGCGAAGCTCAGCTTGGCCCCGGCGGCCCGCTCGCCGTCGATCGTGGTCGGGAACCAGGCGGCCAGGTGCTCGGGCTCGGTCAGCGCCCGCCACACCTTCGCGGGCGGGTGGGCCAGCCGCCGGGTGAATCGCAGCGTGGCCCGCCCGCCCGTTCGATCCAGCTCGCCGTAGTCGCTGTACTGGTCCTGCGTCATGGGCTGCTCTCCTCCGTCTGCTCGGCCTGTTCCGTCGGCCTGGTCGGCTCGGTCGGCTCGTCGTCCATGGCGTCCAGGTGCTCGCCCAGGGCGTCCAGCCGGGCCGCCCACAGGCGCCGGTAGGGAGCGAGCCACTCATCCACCCCGCGCAGTGGCGCCGCCTCGATCCGGTACAGCCGGCGCTGCGCGTCGATGCGGGCCCGGACCAGCCCGGCCTCGCGCAGCACGCGCAGGTGCCGGGACACCGCCGGCTGGCTCATCTGCAGCTCGCTGACCAGCTCGCCCACCGGACGCTCGCCCGCCAGCAGCAGGTCCATGATCGCCCGTCGGCTGGGCTCGGCCAGGACTTCGAACGCGGTCGTCATCACCGCTAATATAATCCATGAGACATATAACAAGCTAGGTATATACCCCGCGAGCTTTCGCCAGCTCGGTCCGGCCCAGGGCGGCGACTCTGGGGGTAGCGTGCCTGGTACGCCGCGGAGGCAGGCCGCCGCCGGGCGGGAACCGATGGGGGAGGTGGCTGCCGGTGCAGATCCCCAAGCCAGCCGACGCCGACCGCGAGCGCTTCGCCGGGCTGGTGCCCGAGGCGCCGGACGTCGAGGTCAAGCCGATGTTCGGGAACCTGGGCGCGTTCGTGCACGGCAACATGTTCATGGGCCTGTTCGGCCCGGACATCGGGGTCAAGCTGCCCGAGGAGGAGCGGCTGGAACTGCTTGCGGTGCCGGGCGCCGGGCCGTTCGGGCCGGCGGAGCGGCCGATGTCGGGCTACGTGACCCTGCCGGGCGACTGGGCGGCCAGCCGGGCCAGCGCCTGGATCGACCGGGCGCTGGCCTATGTCGCGTCGTTGCCGCCCAAGGCACCGAAGGCACCCAAGGCGCCCAGGGCCGCCAAGCCGCGTGCTCGGAGCTGACCGGGGCTACGGCTAGTACCTCGTGTGCATCAGCTCCCGGACCGTGTTCATGGTGCTGGTCGCGATCACGCTGGCTCGCTCGTTACCGTCGGCCAGCACGGCGCGCAGGTAGTCCGTATCCCCGGCCAGTTCCAGCCGGCGGCTGCGGATGGACGCGAAGCGGTCGTTGATGGCCTCGGTCACCAGCGCCTTCAGGGCCGCCGATCCGCCCGCGCCGATCTCGTCGGCCAGGTCCTGCGGTGCGACGCCCCGGCAGAGCGCGGCGATGAGCAGCAGGTTGGACACCTCCGGGCGACGCTCCGGCTCGTAGCTGATGACCCGCTCGGCGTCGGTCCGGGCCGCGCCGACCAGGGCGGCCGTCTCATCGGCGGTAGCCCGGATCGGCACCGTGTTGCCCAGGCTCTTGCTCATCTTGCGGCCGTCCAGGCCGAGCAGCAGCGGCGCGGCGCTGAGCAGCGCCTGCGGCTCCGGGAAGTAGGGCTGGTCCGGGCTGTACCGGTCGTTGAACCGGCGGGCGATGGACCGGGTCAGCTCGACGTGCGGGCAGCTGGTCCTTGCCCACCGGGACCACGTTGGCGTGGCAGAACAGGATGTCGGCCGCCTGGTGCACCGGGTAGCTGAACATCAGCGCCGTGAGGACGGCCGAGCCCGCCGCGGCCATCTCGTCCTTGACCGTGGGGTTGCGCCCCACCTCGGCCACGCTGACCAGGCTGAGGAACGGCAGCAGCAGCTGGTTGAGCGCCTCCACCTGGCTGTGCGCGAAGATCGTCGCCCGGCCGGGGTCGATGCCCACGGCCAGGTAGTCGGCGACCTGGCCGAGCACGTCGCCGGGCAGCCCGGCCGGGCATCGTCCGGTCGGTCATCACCTGGTAGTCGGCGATGAGGACCATCAGGTCCACGCCGGCGTCCTGCAGCCGGACCCGGTTCTCCAGGGTGCCGAAGTAGTGGCCGATATGCAGCGGGCCGGTGGGCCGGTCGCCGGTGAGCACGCGGAACGCCGACGGGCGGGCGGCGATGGCGAGCTCGAGGTCAGTGCTCCGCTGCTCGCTGGCGAGCAGGGAGCCGGATGCTGTCGGGTCGGACATGACGTTCCTCCTGGTTCGGGACGGCAGCACCCCGGCACAGGCGAACTAGTCCGCACACACTGTGTTTGCTACAGAGCACGACGGCCGCCTCGGGGCGAGCCGTCGCATGAGCAAAGACTGGCGGCCGCCTAGCGCGGCCACCACCAGCACGAGCCGGTACGTCGTTGCATGGTTCCAGGGTAGCCGCCCGCGGGCGGTCCGGGCCAGGCCTCGTCGGGCCGGGCCGGGCCGGGCCTTGGTCGGGCCGGGTCCGGCGCTGGGTCAGGCCTGGGTGGCTGCCTCCAGGTTCTCGCGGACCGACTGGGTCAGCGGGTGACCGGGCGGCAGCGCCCGCTCGCAGTCGCTGAGCGTGTGCCGCAGCAGCGAGACGGCGTCGGTCATGCGGTGCGCCGCGTAGTAGGCCATGGCCAGGTTGACCCGCGAGGTCAGCGTGTTCTCGTGATGCGGCCCGAGCACCCGCTCGTAGTCGGCCAGCGTCCGCTCGTACAACTGGGTCGCGACGACCAGCTTGCCCGGCCGAGTGATAGGCCGAGGCCAGGTTGCCGCGCGCGGTGATCGTGTCGGGGTGGTCGGGGCCCTGGACCCGCTCCCGGTCGGCCACCGTCCGCTCGTAGAGCGGGAGGGCCTCCCTGATCTTGCGCGCGCCGAAGTAGGCCCCGGCCAGGACGGCGCGGGCGGTGATCGTGTCGGGGTGGTCGGCGCCCTGGACCCGCTCCCGGTCGGCCACCGTCCGGACGTACAGCGGAAGGGCCTCCTTGATCCGCCCCGCGGACCGGTAGGCGTAGGCCAGGCTGGCCCGGGCGGTGATCGTGTCGGGGTGGTCCGGGCCGAGCGCCCGCTCCCGGTCGGCCAGCGTCTGGGTGTACAGCTGCACGGCGTCCTTCACCCGCCCGGCCGCCTGGAGCGCGGCGGCCAGGCTGCCCCGGGTGGCCACGGTCGTCGGGTGATCCTCGCCGAGGATCAGCTCCTGGTCGGTCAGCGTCCGCCGGTAGACGGTGATCGCGTCGTCGATCCGGCCCACCGCCCGGTAGCCGCCCGCCAGGTCGCTGCGCGAGGCCAGCGTGTCCGGGTGGTCCGGGCCCAGCACCCACTCGCGGCCGGCCAGCGCCCGCTCGAAGTGCGGCAGCGCCTCGTCGAGCCAGCCGGCCGACAGGCACAGCTTGCCCAGGTGACTGTGCGCGGTCAGCGTCTCGGCGTGGCCAGGACCCAGCGCCTCCTCCAGGTGGGCCAGCGACCGGACCAGCATGTCCATGGCCATGTCGAGCTGGTCGGCGGCCTCGTAGGCCGCGGCCAGGTACTGCATGTACTGGAGAGTCTGCGGGTTGTCCTCGCCCTGCACCCGCGCGCTCTGCTCGGCCAGCGCCTGCCAGTAGGCCAGCGCCGGCCCCTTCAGCCGGGCCGCGTCCAGGCTCTGCCCGGCTCGCAGCAGCACCGGGTGACCGTCGGGTGCCCAGAGCGCGCCGCCCGCGGCCTGGGTCAGGGCGGTCAGGCAGTCGCGCAGCGCCTGGTCCAGGTACGGCTCGGGGTTGCGGTCGGGCCAGGCCTGGGCCAGCGCGTTCGCGGTCGCGACGGCCGCCTGGTCGCGGACCGCCGCCGGCAGCACCTGCTGTACGCCCTGCTGCACCAGCGCATGCAGGTAGACGGTCCGGGCCGCGCTGGACGGGTCGATGGTGAGCAGGCCCACCTGGGCCAGCCCGGTCAGCACGCCGCGCACCTGCTCGTCGGTGGCCGGGGCCCGGTCCGGGCTGTAGCTGCCCACGTACTCCCGCGCTGCCTTGCTGGTCAGCACCCCGGCCGGGATGCCGTTGCCGTCCAGCAGCGCGAGCATGGCCAGCACCGGCCGGGCCAGCGCCGAGGGCAGCACCTGGTCGCTGCGCTCCAGCGCCAGCGACCAGGTGACCGCCACGATGCTGGTCGGGGTGCTGTGCGAGCCCAGCCCCATGGCCCGCCGCCGTTCGTCGTACTGGGCTTGATAGTCCCGGCCGTCGATGCGGCGGTCGGCGATGAGCGCGGCCGCGTGGGCCAGCGCGATCGGCAGCCGGTCGAGCTCCTCGGCCAGGTCGAGCGCCCCGTTGCGCTGCGCGGTGTCCTCGAACAGCCGCGCGGTCAGGTAGGCCAGCGCCTCGCGCCGGCTGTACGGCCCGACCTGGACCAGCTTGGCGTGCTGGGACGGCGGCGAGATGGAAGCGGGCAGCAGCCGGGTGGTCAGCACCGTCCGGCCCATCGCGCCGCGCGGCCACAGGTCGGCCAGGTCCGCGGAGTCGGCCAGGTCGTCCAGCACCACTAGCCAGGACCGGGTGCTGACGGCCAGCCAGCGCAGGAACTGGCGGGCCATCTCCTCCTGATCCTGGCCGCCGCCGTAGCCGCCCGCCGGACCGGGGGCGGCGGTCATGTCGGCGCCGGGCACCTGCGAGCTGGTTCCCGCCGGGCCCGGGCCCGGCGGGCCGCCCGGCGCCCCGCTGGTCTGACGGAAGGCCTGCGCGTAGCCGGTGATGATGGCCGACCGGCTGGAGGCGCTGATCCACACCAGCAGCTCGATGTCCCGTGACTGCCACAGCGTGCTGGCGTAGGCGGACGCCAGCTGGGTCTTACCGGCCCCGGCGGGCCCGGTGAGGATATAGCTGCCCGCCTCGTCGCCGCGGATCAGCGGCCGCTGCTGATCGGGTGCCAGCCCCGCCCCGGTGCCGAAGCCAGTCTCCGGGCGGGCACTGAAATAGGCCGCGACCGGGGGCACCGGCCCGGTTCGGACGGGCCAGCTCACAGTCGGCCCGGGACCGTGCTGCTGAACCGTCATCTCCGCAGTCTCCAGGTGCTATGGCGCACCGCGCGTCACCCCGCGGCGGCCCGGACGGCGGGCCGCCGGTGCCGCACATCGGCATCGACCGGCACCGATCCGCTGACCTCTGGAGATCCCACCATACGGCGAGGCGTTGCCGGCTGAAGGCAGGAACGCGGTGGTTAACGCTCACCTAACTTCGGGCGCTCGGTCAGGGAGCGGTCGCGGTCGCGGCCAGGCGGGCGCCGGCGGCCGAGCCGGTGATCACCGCCCGCTGGCCGGGCCTGGCGTAGACCCGCCACCGGGCGGTCAGCCGGACCACGACGCCGTGCGCCACGCGGACCGTCAGCCGTGCGGTCACCCAGCCCGATGCCTGCTGCCACCGCGCGGTCCCGTCGATCACCGCGTTGGTCACCCAGCGCACTCCGGTCAGCCGGAGGCGCAGCGTGGCGCCGCCCGCGAAGCGCACCCGGCCACCGCGCAGGCCGCGGTCGACGTCGCCGCCGAGCAGCGGCCACCGGCTGATCTCGTCCCCCACCGCCGCCAGCCCCACCGCGGCCGCGCGCAGGGCCGTCCGCCCGGCCCGGTTGCCGGGCGCGGGCCGGGCCGGGACCGCGCCGGCGAGCCGCACCGGGTAGGCGCCCACGGTGTGCACCGGGGCCACCCGCCGGGCGCAGGCGGTGTTCTCCCGGCGCAGGTCGCCCGGCCGGGCGACGAACCGCCGGTAGATCGACTCGGCGCAGCCGTTGTCGCCGTCCTGCTCGGTGACATGGGTCAGGTTGGCCACCGTCACCAGCCGGGCCGACCGGCCCATCTGCCGGGCCACCAGCGTGGCGCCGTCCAGCCGCGGGGTGAGCGAGTCCAGCCCGCCGGACAGGATCAGCACCGGCAGCCGGGCCGGCACCAGCGGCGGCCGCCGGGTGATCGGCGGCGCGTGATGCACCGGGGACGGCCAGTTCAGGCAGGCGCTGTAGGCCTCGGTGTACTGGTCCATCTCGGTCCACTGGGTGACGCTGAACGGCGCGAACGTCCGCCGGGACTCGCGCCGCAGCGCGGCCGCGTACTGCCGGGCCCGCACCGCGGGCGGAGCGTCGCGGCTGAACAGCTGGACGTAGTCGGTGCACGAGACCGCGAAGTACAGGCCGTCGCTGAAGCCATCCAGCGGCTCGTTGGTGTCGTCGAAGCCGACCGACAGCGCGGCCAGCCGGAGCAGGGGCGCCGCGTCGCCGTGCTGCAGCAGCGCCCGGGCCGCGGCGTCCAGGTCGCGGTACACCACCGGGTCGAAGCCCGCGTTGTTGACCAGGTTGACCAGCGTGAGCACGGTCACCGTGACCCGGCCCCTGGTGCCGTTCTCCGTGGTGCTCTCGCCGCTCACCGGGCGGCGGGCCAGCCGACCGGCCAGCCGCGCGATCCGGTTCCAGGACTGGCGGCCCGCCGCCGCCGCGCACGGCGCCGACCGGGCGCAGGCCTGGTCAAAGGCCCGCCGCGCGGTCACCACCGTCGTGGTGTACCACGGGTCCAGGCCCAGGACCTGGTAGGTCGAGTCCAGGGTCACCGAGCGCAGCAGCCCCGGATAGCGAGACGCGAAGACCTGGCTGAACCAGCTGCCGTAAGAGTCGCCGTACAGGTCCACCCGCCCGACCCGCAGCGCCCGCATCACGCCCGCCACGTCACGGGCCGAGTTGGCCGTGTTGAACAGGTCGGAGGCGTGCACCCAGTGATTCCTCAAGCGACCCTTCAAGTAACGCCAGGTGTGGTTCAGCTGTGCGCCGCAGGCCGCCACCAGGCGGTTGAATCGCGCGCCGTACTGCTTCGGCCCCGCGTGCTCAAGGCCCGGGCAGTTCACCAGCGTCGAGTTGCCGGTGCCGCGCAGGTTCACCAGCAGCAGGTTGCGGGTCCGCAGCAGCGGGCCCGCCATCGCGCGGTACAGCGAGCCCGAGCCCGTCGACGAGTAGCCAGGGCCGCCCTCGACGGCCAGCACCGTGCCCGCCGCGTGCCCGTCGCTGGCCGGCCGCCACTGGAAGCCGATGTGAATGCGCGGGCTCGCCGCCGACGAGTAGTCCAGCGGCACCCGGATCCCGCCGCACAGCAGCCGCGAGCCCTTCGAGCAGGGATGCACCCGCACGCGGCCGACCCGCGTCGCGGGCCTGCCCGCGGTGGTCGCCCGCGCCACCTGCGCCGCTGCCGCCTGCGCCGCCGGCGAGCCCGTCACCGGCAGCGCCACCAGCGCTGCCGCCGTAGCCGCCGCGGCCAGGATCGCGCCGCCGCCCGTCAGCCGCCTGATCCGCGGCCGGGCCTGTCTAGGTTCCGCCACGGCCACGAGCGTAAATCCGGACACCCGGTCCCGGCTAGGCCCGTTCGTGACGTTCGGGCTGAGAGTGGTGAGTTAGCGGGCGTCGGCCTTGTCGTCGTCGTGCACCAGCAGGTTGAGCAGCCAGCCCACCACGCCGACGATGATCGCGCCCCAGAACGCCGGCCAGAACCCCGTGATGTGGAACGGCAGGTGCAGCTTGCCCGCCACCCAGCTGCTCAGCCACAGCAGCAGGCCGTTGACCACGAGCCCGATCAGGCCCAGCGTCAGTATGTAGAACACGCAGCCCACCGTTTTCACGATCGGCTTGATCACCGCGTTCACCACGCCGACGATGAGCGCCACCACGATCAGCGTGAGGATCTTCTTCACCGTCGTGCTGGCGTGCAGCTCGATTCCCGGCACGAGCCACGTCGCAACGGCGAGCGCGACCGCCGAGACCAGCACGCGAAGCACGAATTTCATGAGGTCATCCTTCCATAGACTCCCAAATCGGGCGGTATCAAGCGACGCACCAGCCACCCCGGCCGCATCCGGCCTGGCCGCCGGCCCGACACGCTGCCGCGACCAGGCGATTCCCTGGACACCCCGCCGCCCGACATGCCAAGATCACTTCCTGGGGATGACTAAACGTGCTCGGTTCGCTACCCGGCGACCGAGCGCGAGGGGGAGCGGGGATGGGATTAGCCTGGGTGCCTGACGACACGGGCCGTGCCGTCGTGCCCACGTCGGTGTCTGTGTCTACTGTGTCTGCGTCTACTGTGTCTGCGCGCGGGTCTGGGAGTGTGGCGGCGCGCGAATGGACTGGCGGCCCGCGGCACCGGCGGCCGACGCTGCTGGCCCGCAGCGGTCAGGCCGTCGCCTGCCGGATCACTGCCCTGGCCCGCACCGACCCCGACACCGCCCCTTCGCCATCCCCGCAACGCGTCCGCCAACCGGCCACGACCGTCCGCCGCTACTGGGCCTAGCCGCCGACCTGACCAGGGCTTCGGGGCGACTGGCGCAACGCGGCGGCCGATTCAGCAGGCCGCTGCGTTCAAGCTCGCCGAGTACGTCCTCGACCATCTGAGGCGGGCTGCTGCGGACGGCGGCGATGTCGCTGACGCATGAGTAGACGATCCTGGAGTCGAGGCTGATCTGGCCGAGGATGAAATCGCCTGCGGGATGACGGCGTGCGTGAGATGAGGCAGGGCGGTAACGCCGAGGGGCTACTTCCAGCGGAAGTGGACGAAGATGCGGCCGAAGTTCTTGGAGTCCTTCTCCACCCGGTGGTACAGCGCCTTGATCTCCTTCTGCTCCAGGAATCGCAGGACGTGCTTCTTCAGCTGCCCCGAGCCCTTGCCGGGGATGATCTCCACGACCGGGGCCTTCTTCCTGGCCGCCTCGTCCATGATGTTCCGCAGCGCGCGGTCGATGTCGTGGCCCCGGTTGTAGATGTCGTGCAGGTCGAGCGTGAGCTTCATCGGCGCGTCTCTCCCATACGGCGGTGACACCAAGGTACCCGCGCGCCGCCCGCCCGGTCAGGCCCGCCTGGTCAGGCCGCGCCGACCCGGTCGCCGGGAGAACGGCGGGGTTCCCAAAGCCGGAGAATCTGTCCATAATCGGCCGCAGGACCGGGCCATGGGATCGAGTGACTCGCCCGTGCCGACACAGTTTGGTGCTGGCGGGCGGACTGCGCCTGCCCTGGCTGAGGGGAACAACGGATGCGCCTAGCTCATCCCGCTCGGACCGCGGCGGCGGCCGCATGCTCGCTCGCGCTGGGCGCCCTGGGTGCTGGCACGGTCACGATGGCCCCGGTGACGGGACTGGCCGGAATGGCCAGCCATACGGTCGCGCCGATCGTGGAGATCGTGCCGGGCGGGGTCCACGTGGCGGCCGCCCGCCAGGCGCCGCCCAGCACGGCGTTCTGCGAGAAGCACTTCAAGATCGCGTGCTATGAGCCGGGCCAGATCGAGCAGGCCTACAACCTGCCGGCGCTGTACCGGCGGGGCATCACGGGCCAGGGCCAGACGATCGTCATCGTCGACTCCTACGGATCCCCGACGGTCGGCGCACGACCTGGCGGTCTTCGACAAGGCGGCGCACCTGCCGGCGCCGCCGTCGCTGCGGATCATCCAGCCCGCGGGCAAGGTGGCGCCGTACAAGCCGAACGGGAACCGCGAGGGCTGGGCCGGCGAGACCGACCTGGACGTGGAGTACGCCCACGCGATCGCGCCGGGCGCGAACATCCTGCTGGTCGAGACGCCGACCTCGGAGAACGAGGGGACGACGGGCTTCCCGCAGATCGAGAAGGCCGAGAAGTACGTGGTCCGCCACCACCTGGGCGGCGTGATCAGCCAGAGCTTCTAGCGCCACGGAGCAGAGCTTCACGACGCCGTCGCGGCTGCTGAACCTGCGCGGCGCCTACATCCAGGCGGCCCATTCGGGCGTCACCGTGCTGGCCGCCTCGGGTGACAGCGGCGCGGCCGACGTGAGGTACAACGGCTCGACCTACTACCTGCACCCGGTGACGTCCTGGCCGGACAGCGACCCGCTGGTCACCGGGGTCGGCGGCACGCAGCTGCACCTGAGCGGGGCGGCCGGCCAGCCGGGCCCGGCGACGGTCTGGAACGACACCTACAACGTGCCGACCCAGCAGTACATCGAGGGCGACACAGGGCCCGAACCCGCTGGCCGGCGGGGGCGGCAAGTCGGTGATCTTCAGCCGCCCGGCCTACCAGAACGGCGTGGCCAGCGTGGTGGGCGGCCGCCGCGGGGTGCCGGACATCTCGATGAGCGGGGCCTGCAACGGCGCGGCGGACATGTACCAGAGCTTCGCGGGGCAGCCGGCGGGCTGGTACCCGACCTGCGGCACCAGCGAGGCGACGCCGGAGTTCGCGGGCATCGTGGCGCTGGCCGACCAGGTCGCGGGCCACCCGCTCGGACTGATCAACCCGCTGCTCTACGCACTGGAGGCGCACCGCGCCCGGGACTGGCCGACGTCACCCGCGGCAACAACACGGTGTCGTTCCCCCAGGGCGGCAAGCAGCACACGGTGCGCGGCTTCGCGGCCACCCGGGCTATGACCTGGCGTCGGGCGTCGGCACGGTCGACGCGCGCTGGTTCGTCCCGGAACTGGGCCTGCTGGCCCGGCACCCGCACTGGTCCTGGTCGCGGATCGCGGCCGCGGCCGCCGGCTGACCCTGGCCGGTCCGTACGGCTGGCGGCCAGGGCCAAGCCCTGGCCGCCGGCCAGCCGGAAATCCGAGCCATACGGACCGATCCGGCCCGTGGGTTGGTGTCGAATACGGAACATGACCAGTCCGCACATGCCCGCGGCCGGACGTCGGCGACGCCGACGGAAACGGGAACGGCTTCGACCTCGACCAGCTCATCGCGCTGGTGGCCCGAGGTGACCAGGCAGCGTTCGAGGCGGTCTATGACCGGCTGGCCGGGCCGGTGTTCGGCCTGATCTGCAAGGTGGTCCGGGACCCGGCCCAGTCCGAGGAAGTAGCCCAGGAGGTCCTGCTGGAAGTCTGGCGCAGCGCGTCGCGCTTCGACCCGGCCAAGAGCAGCGGCACGACCTGGGTGATGATGATCGCCCACCGGCGGGCGGTGGACCGGGTGCGCTCGGCCACGGCGGAGGCCCAGCGAGACAAGAAGTCGGCCGTCGCGGCGCTAGCCCCGGACATCGACGAGGTGGCCGAGGCGGTCGAGGCCAGCCTGGAGCGGGAGCGGGTCCGCCGCTGCCTGGGCACGCTGACCGATATCCAGCGCGAGGCGCTGACCCTGGCCTACTACGGCGGCTACACCTACCGCGAGGTGGCCCGGCTGCTGAACGTGGCCCTCGGCACGATCAAGACCAGGATCCGCGACGGGCTCATCCGGATGCGCGACTGCATCGGGGTGAGCTGGTGAAGCTGCTGCGCCACGACCTGCACACCCTGACCGGGGCCTACGCCCTGGACGCCATCGACGGCACCGAGCGGGAGCGGTTCGAGCATCACCTGAACCGCTGCCAGTCCTGCGGCCAGGAGGTACGCGGGCTCCAGGAGACGGCGACCCGGCTCGCGCTGGCCGTCGCCCGAGTGCCGCCGCCCGGGTTCAAGGCGGCGGTGCTGGCCGGCGGCGGCGCAGCACCCGCCAGCACCCGCCGCTGGCCGACACCAGGCCCGCGGCCGAGCCGCGCCGGGTCCGGCGGCCCCGGCTGGCGATGGCGTTCGGGGCGGTAGCCACGGTCCTCGTCGTGGTGCTGGCCGTGGCGCTGGTGCTGCAACGGCGCCAGCTGGACACCGAGCGGGCTCAGCAGCACCAGGTGGCCGCGGTGCTGGCCGCGCCGGACGCCCGGATCCTGGCCGGGCGCACCTCGGTCGGCGGCACGGCCACGGTCGTGGCGTCCAGGCGGCTGCACGAGCTGGTCTTCACCAGCGCCGGGCTGCCCGTGCTGGCCAGCTCGAAGGTGTACCAGCTCTGGCTGATCGGTCCGTCCGGGGCCACCTCGGCCGGGCTGCTGCCCGAGGCTAGCCAGGGCCGTACCGAACCGGTGCTGGCCTCCGGGCTGGTGCCGGGGGACGTGGTGGGGTCACGGTCGAGCCGGCCGGCGGCACCCGGCAGCCGACCACCAAGCCGATCGTGCTGATCAAGGTGGCATCCTGACCAGGTGATCGTGGCGCTGGGCGATGCCCACCTGGACGTGGTCGTCCGGCAGCTGGGTCCGCTGGCCGACGACACCGACACCCCGGCGCGCACGCTGGTCGGGCCGGGTGGCCAGGCGGCCAACGTGGCGGCCTGGGTGGCCGCCCTGGGCGGCCGCAGCCGGCTGCTCTACGCCCGCGGCACCGACCTGGCGGCCGGCCTGGTCGCGGCCGACCTGACCGGCCGGGGCGTGGAGCTGGCCGGGCCGGTAGTCGACGGCCGGACCGGCGTGGTGGTGTCGCTGTCGGACGGCGGCACCCGGCGGTCCATGATCACCGACCGCGGCGTCGGGCCGCGATTCCGGCCGGACGCGCTGCGAGCGAGTCCTGGCTGGACGGCTGCGCCTGGCTGCACCTGCCCGCCTACAGCCTGGTCAACGACCCGATCAGCGGCGCCGCCCGGGCCGCGGTGGCGGCCGCGGCGCGCCGGCTCGGCCCGGCTGAGCGTTGACCTGTCCTCCACGGCGGCGCTGAGCCGAGTTCGGCGTCGGCCCGGTTCGCCGCCCTGCTGGCCGGGCTGCGTCCCGATGTGGTATTCGGCACCGAGGCCGAGACCGCCCTGATCGGTGAGCTTCCCGGCCCCGAGATCGTGGTTAAGCTGGGCGCCCGCGGCGTGCGGGCGGGCGGGCGCGTGCATTCCGGCCGCGGCCACCGAAGCCGTCGATTCCACCGGCGCGGGCGACGCGTTCGCGGCCGGGCTACCTGCTGGGCGGGGTCGCCCTCGGGCTGGCGGCGGCGGCGCGGGCCGTAGCGACGATGGGAGCGCATGCCGTGACGTTCGCCCCTGTGCTTTCCGACGAGGTCGCCGAGGCCCTGGACCGGAGCGAGCCGGTCGTGGCCCTGGAGACCACCCTGGTCTCGCACGGCTTCTCCGGCGGACGCGGCCTGGTCGCGGCGCTGGCCGCGGAGCGAGCGCGTCCGGGCGGCGGGCGCGGTGCCGGCCACGGTGGGGATCGTCGACGGCGTGATCCGGGTCGGGCCTGGACGACGCCGAGCTGGAGCGGTTCGCCGCCGCCGGGACGGCCGCCCGCAAGGCCGGGGCCCGGGACATCGCCGCGTGCGTGGTGCAGGGCGCGCTCGGCGCCACCACGGTCGGCGGCACGCTGGCGGTGTGCGCGGCGGCGGGCATCCGCTTCATGGCCACCGGCGGCATCGGCGGGGTGCACCGCGGCTTCGCCGACAGCCTGGACATCTCCGGTGACCTGCCCCGGATCGCCCGCCACCCAGGTCATGGTGGTGTGCTCGGGGGCCAAATCGATCCTCGACGTCGGCGCCACCAGCGAGCTGCTGGAGACGCTCGGCATCCCGGTGCTCGGCTGGAACACCCCGACGCTGCCGCTGTTCTACACCGCCGACGGCGGTCCCGCGGTCTCCGCCGTGGTGTCCGCGGCGGCCGAGGCGGCCGGGATCGCGGCCGCGCACTGGGCAGCTGGCCGGCCGCGTCGGGCTGCTGCTGGCCCGGCCGCCCGTGGACGGCCTGGACATCGAGGCGCTGATCGCCGAGGCGGTCGACCAGGTGGCCGGCGCAGGGCGTCACCGGCCAGGCGGTCACGCCCGCCATCCTGACCCGGGTCGAGGAGCTGAGCGGCGGCCGCAGCATGCAGGTGAACCAGCGGCTGATCGCCGACAACGCGACCCTGGCGGCCGAGGTAGCCGTCGCCTACGCCGCCCTGCCCGCCGCCTAGCCTGGGAAAATAACTCTGCGTGACCGATGTGCCTATGGCGTCACGGTGGGTATCTACTCCGAATATGCCCGCGAAGCGCGGGTCGTGAATCGGGGGGGACACATGAGCATGCCTCAGGGGGGCGAGCCGGGCCAGCCGCGGGACACGACCCGCAGGCGGGTGCGGCCGGACAGCAATGGGAGGGCACGCCCGGCCAGGGCGGTGCGCCGCAGGGCGGCCAGGGGCCGGGCCCTGCGCCGCAGGGCGGGCCCCCGCCGGGCGGGCCGGGCCAGGGCGGCATGCCGCCGCCCGGGCAGCAGCCCCAGTACGGGCAGCCTCAGTACGGGAACGCCCCGGGGTACGGCGGCCAGTACCCGCCGCCCGGTCAGCCCGGCGGCGGCCCGATGATGGGCATGCCCATCTCGCCGATCAACGAGATGGAGACCAGGGTCACCGGACGCCGGATCGTGCAGTACATCATCGACGCCATCCTGTTCGGGATCATTACCGCGGTGGTGTCCTGGGCGCTGGACCGCGGGACGGGCGGCGTGCATGCCGCGCTGTACATCGTCCTCATCGTGCTCGACGTGATCTGGTACTTCCTGTACTGGGCCTACTGGCCGTTCGGCCACACCGGGCAGACCGTGGGCATGCAGCTGATGGGCCTGCGGGTCATCAGCCGCGACGGCGGCCCGGCCACCTTCGCGCAGCTGGTCGTCCGCTCCATCCTGCTCGTCCTGTTCACCCCGCTGTCCCTGCTGGTGGGCATCATCACCATGATGTTCTCCCGCTACCGGCAGCGTGTCGGTGACCACATGGCCAAGACCCTGGTGGTCCGCTCCAGCGTCGAGCCGATCCGGTCCCCGCGCGAGTTCGCGGGTGCGGGGCAGGCCGGCACCCGGTAGCCGGCCATAGCCGCCGAGACCGCCGCAGGACCCGGACGGCCATCGGGCCGTCCGGGTCTTGTGTCGGGGTTCCTGGCCGCCAAGTTCTTCGAGCTCACGCTGATCCTGATCTGGCTGTGCTTCATCGTGATCGCGGTGGGCGAGCGGTCGCACGCCCGGTACCTGGCCGTCTGGGACATCGTGGCCGCGATCTACGTGCTGCTCGGGATGCTGGCCATCCGCCGCCGGCGCGGCCAGCGGGCCACGCCCATCGGCCTGGCACGATGTCGGGCCCTGGCTCCGCCCCCTGTGCGGGGCGCGCTTCGAGTTCGCCACCATCCTGGGCGCCAGGCTGGCCGGCCTGAGCAGCGCCGTGACCGTGCTCTACTACGCCACCGGCAAGATCGACGCGCTCCAGGGCGTCGGCGCGCTGGCCATCGTGTTCGCCTGGATCCTGCTGCACGCCGGCTACGGCCGCTTCTACGCCGCCCTGTACTACGAGAGCGTGGCCCGCGGCCGCGGCGCCCCGCTGGCCTTTCCCCGCGACGATCACCCGACCGTGGTGGACTTCTTCTACTTCTCCTTCACCCTCGGCACCTCGTTCGCCGTCTCCGACGTCGCCGTGGTCACGCCGTCGATGCGCTGGCACGTCATGATGCACAGCGTCTTGTGTTTTTTCTATAACGCGGCGGTTCTCGCCCTGGCCGTCGGCATACTGAGGCCGCGCTAGCCCGCCAGCTCGGACCGAAGCCGCTTGCGGTCGGTCTTCAGGACGCTGGTCAGCGGGATGGCGTCGATCACCCGGACCTCGCGCGGGTACTTCACCGCCGACAGGTGCTCCTTGCTGAACGCGACCAGGTCCGCCGGGCTGACCTCGGCACCCGCGCGGAGCTGGACGAAGGCCACGACCTCCTCGCCGTACTTGGGGTCCGGCCGGCCGACCACCGCCGCGGCGACCACGTCCGGGTGCTGGACCAGCACGTCCTCGACGTCGCGCGGGTAGACGTTGTAGCCACCGCGGATGATCAGGTCCTTGATCCGGTCCACGATGTACAGGTAGCCGTCGTCCAGGCGGCCCACGTCGCCGGTGTGCAGCCAGCCGCCGCGCAGCGTCTGCTCGGTCTCGGCCGGCGCGTTCCAGTAGCCGGTCATGACCATCGGCGCCGCGCACGCAGATCTCGCCGTCCTCGCCGGGACCGGCCTCGGTGCCGTCGGGCCGCTCGATCCGCACCTGGACGTTGGGCGCCGGCGGTGCCCACGCTGCCCCGCCGGGCCTGGCCCAGCGGGGAGGTGGCGATGATCGCGGCCGTCTCCGTGCAGCCGTAACCTTCGGCGATCTCGACGTGCGGCAGTCGCCGCTCCAGGTCCGCGGCCACCTGCGGGGGCAGCGGCGCGGCGCCGCTGTTGAGCCGCCGCAGCGCGGACAGGTCGTAGTCCTCCAGCGGCTGCTGGAGCAGCATCGCCAGCATCGAGGGCACCAGCGGGCTGAGGTTGACCTGGTGCTCCTGGGCCAGCCGGAGCCAGGTCACCGGGTCAAACCAGCGCATCAGCACCGTCGTGCCCGGATCGGGCGAGTGCAGGCTCATCACGCTGACCATGAGCCCGTAGACGTGGGACAGCGGCAGGGTCAGCAGGGCCGTGCTGCTGGCCGGGTCGTGCGAGGTGGCCGTGGCCGCCCAGGCAGACGCGGCCAGGGCGTCGTGGGAGATCATCACGCCCTTGGAGCGACCGGTGGTGCCGCCGGTGTACAGCAGCGCGGCCAGGGCCGCCGGGTCGCTGTCGATCAGCCCGGCGGGCGCCGCGGCCTCCAGGTCGGCCAGCGACAGGAACTCTAGTTTCCCCGGTACTAGTTCCCCGGGAACTAGTGGCCCGGAAACCAGTGCCTCAGGAACTAGTTCCTCGGGGACGGCGGGGGCGACGACGATGGCCCGGAGCCGCGTCCACGCCCGCGGCCGCGGCCGTCACCTTGGGCAGGAACTCCGGCGTGGTGATGGCCAGCACCGCCCCGCTGTCGCTGAGCACATGCCGCAGCTCGTCCTCGCTGAGCAGGAACAGCACCGGCGTCGCCACCGCGCCCGCCCGCCAGATGGCGTGGTAGCTGACGCTGACCTCGGGGCAGTTGGCCATGCAGATCACGACCCGCTCGCCGGGCCGCAGGCCGGCCTCGCGCAGGCCGCCGGCCAGCCGCTGGGACCGCTCGGCGAGCTGGATCCCGGTCCAGTTCTGGTCCTCGTAGAACAGCTGGGACCCGGCCGCGGTCCGCTCCCACGACCGCTCGGCCAGGCGCTGCAAGCTGGACCCGGTCGGGCTGGTCACCATCTGCGTCGTCATCCTCGCTCCATCCGCCGTGACATCCCCGTCCGCATTGCGGTCACTGTTCCTACTGTGCGGTAATTTTCCCGTCCCGTCATCATGACGACGGTGACCGGCGCGGGGTTCAGGGGTCAGCCGGTGTTCTGCAGGCCGGCCGCGACGCCGTTGACCGTCAGCAGCAGCAGCCGCCCGAGCCGCTCCTGCTCGGCGTCGGTCAGGGCGGGCCCGCCGTCGTCGGCCCGCAGCGCGGTCAGCGCCCGTAGCTGGAGATGGGACAGTGCGTCCACGTACGGGTCGCGCAGCGCGACCGCGCGGGACAGCACGCGCCGGCCGGCCGAGCAGCCGGTCGTGCCCGGTGACCGCCAGCACCAGGCGCCGGGTCAGGTCGTACTCGGCCAGCACCGTCTCGGTCAGCTCGGGTCGGCCGCCCAGGGCCAGGTAGCGCGCGGCGATCCGGCGGTTGGTCTTGGCCAGGCTCATCTCGGCGTTGTCCAGCAGCGAGTTCAGCAGCGGCCAGCGCCGGTAGGCGGCCTGAAGCCCGGCCAGCCCGGTGCCGTCCGTGCCGATGGCCGCGGCCAGCCCGCTGCCCAGGCCGTACCAGCCGGGCAGGTTCACCCGGGTCTGGGCCCAGGCGAACACCCAGGGGATGGCGCGCAGGTCGTCCAGGCCGGTCGAGAGCCGCGATACCCCGCCGGGCGGGCCGGGAGCCGATCCGCATCCCGCCCAGCTCGGCCAACGGCGAGATCCGCGCGAACCACTCGGCGAAGCCCTCCGCGCCGGTCAGCTCCTGGTAGGCGCGCAGCGCGGCGGCGTCGATCCGGTCGGCCACGGCCCGGAACTCGGCGGGTACCGAGTCGCCGCGGGCCAGGCCCGGATCGGCCCGGTAGGTGGCGCTGGCCAGCAGCACGGCCGAGGTCACCTGCTCCAGGTGGCGCTGGGCGATGGCGGGATGGCCGTACCTGGCGAAGATCACCTCGCCCTGCTCGGTCACCTTGAACCGGCCGTCCACCGAGCCGGGGGCCTGGGCCAGCACGGCCCGCCCGGCCGGCCCGCCGCCCCGGCCCAGTGCGCCGCCCCGGCCGTGGAACAGGGTCAGCCGGATGTCGTGCTCGGCGGCCCACCGGGCCAGCCGCTGCTGGGCCGCGAACAGCCGCAGGTTGGCGCTGACCGGGCCCAGCTCCTTGGCCGAGTCGGAGTACCCGAGCATGGCCTCCAGCTCCCGGTGGCCCGCGGCCAGCCGCTGCGCCACCGGCTCCAGGGCCAGCATGTCGTCCAGGATCTTGGTCGCGTTCTCCAGGTCCGCGCCGCTCTCGAACAGCGGGATCACGTCCAGCCGGGGCGGCGCGGTGCCATGCGGCACGGCCCGCCGGGCCAGCTCGTAGACCGTGGCGATATCGGCGGCCGAGGTGGTGAAGCTGATCACGTAGCGGTGGCAGGCCTGCGGTCCGTACCGCTGCTGGATCTCGGCGATGGCCGCCAGCGTGCCCAGTACCTCGCGGGTCATGGCCGACCGGGCCGCGCCCGCCTCCAGCTCGCGCAGCGCCCTGGCGTGCACGGCGCTGTGCTGGCGGACCTCGAGGCGAGGCCAGGTGGAAGCCGAAGCTCTCGGCCTGCCAGATCAGGTCGCTGCAGCTCGCCGTACGCCTGGCGGCTGGCCCCGGCGTCGGCCAGGGCCTGCTGGAGCAGCCGCAGGTCGTCGAGCAGCTCGCCGGGATCGAGGTAGGCCAGGCCGGACGGCGGCGGAGTGCCGCCCGCCGCGGCGGCGGCCCGCCGCCGGGTGGCCCGCAGCCGCGCGGCGATCAGCAGGCCGAACTCGCGGTACGGCTCCTGCGGCGAGCGCGCGGCCAGCTCGGCCATGAGCCCCGGATCGATGCGGCGGGCGGAGGCCAGGGCGACCCCTTGTTCCGAGCCCTGGGGTGGCGGCGGGGCGTGCACGGTGAGCGCGCGGCCGATCCGGGTGGCCGCGTTCTCCAGCGCGCGCAGCGCGTGATCGGCCTGGATCTGCGCGGTCTGGACGGTGACCTGGGCGGTGACGAACGGGTTGCCATCCCGGTCGGCGCCGATCCAGCTGCCGTAGCGCAGGAACGGCGGAGCCAGCGGCGGCACCCGGCCCGAGTCCTCGCCCTGGAGCGCCTGGTCCAGCGACCGGTACAGCGCGGGCACCACGCGGAACAGGGTCTGGTCGAAGGCGGTGGTGCCGGCACGGACCTCGTCCAGCGGCTGCATGGCCTGCACCCGCAGTGCGGAGGTGCGCCACAGCAGGTCCACGTCCTCGCGCAGCCGGCGCCGGGCCTCGCCGTGGGTCGAGGCGCCCAGCCGATCGTCGTCCAGCTCGTCCAGCCGGCGCGCTGATCCGCCGCAGCGTCTCGGTCACCGCGCTGCGGCGGGCCTCGGTCGGGTGGGCGGTGAGCACGGGGTGCACGCGCAGGTCGGCCAGCAGCTCACCGAGGCCATCGGGCCCGAGCTTGTCGCGCAGCACGGGCACCGCGGCGGCCAGCGACTCGCGCAGCGGCTCGCCGCCGGTGTCGCGCTCGCGCAGCGTGCGGATGCGCTGATGCTCCTCGGCCAGGTTGGCCAGGTGGAAGTAGACGGTGAACGCGCGGGCCACGGCGTCGGCGCGCTCCAGCGGCCAGGCCGCCACCAGCGCGGCGATGTTCTCGTCGGCCTGCTGATCGGCGTGCTCACCGGGGCCGCGCCGGGCCGCGATGGCGGCGTGCCGGAGGCGCTCCACGTCGGCGAGCAGGTCGTGGCCCTCGGACTCGCTGATGACCTCGCCCAGGATGTCGCCGAGCAGGCGGACATCCCGGCGCATCGGCGCCGGCACATTCTGGCGGTCGGCGTCCCTGCCCACGGCCCCCAGCGTATCGGGCTGGCCCGGACCGTGCTTATCCGGACAACGGGTGCCACAGGGCGGTGCCGTCGACCTCGGTGCGCCGGGCGTGGCCGTGCCGCTCGAGGTGGCGCAGGTGGGCCGACACCTCGCCCAGCGCGGCCTGGTGCTGGAACGGCCCGAGCTGGTCCCAGGGCCGGGACCAGGACACCCGCAGGGCCACCTGCCAGGCCGACAGCCCGTCCGGGGCCGCGCTCAGCGCCGGCCGCGATCTCGGCCAGCCGCTCCTGGTGGTGCTCGGCCAGGGCCTCCAGCCGCGCGTCCAGGTCGGTGAACCGGTACTCATGGGCGGGCAGCACCTCGCCCGGCTCGATGCCCCGCAGTGCGGCCAGCGAGTCCAGGTAGTCGTCCAGCGGGCTGGAGGTCAGGTCGTAGGACGGAGATGTTGGGCGTGATCCGCGGCAGCACGTGGTCGCCGGTCAGCAGCAGCCCGCGCGATTCGTGATGGAAGCACAGGTGGCCGGGCGAGTGGCCGGGCGTCCAGATCGGCCCGCACGGTCAGGCCGGGCACGTCGATGCAGGTCGCCGTGGGTCGATGAGTCCGGTCGGCCCTGGCCATTCCGCGGCCCGGCCCGCGCGGCAGGCTGACGGGCCGATAGCTCGGCCAGGTGCTCGGCCGGGGCGCCGGACAGCCGCATGTAGCTGATCATCCCGGTCGCGGATGGCGCTCGGCTCGGCCATGCCGGCCAGGCCAGGCGTCCTCCCGCTCGTGCATGGCGATCCAGGCCCCGGACTGCTCCGGACGGCGCCGGACAGGCCGTGGTGGTCGGGGTGCACGTGGGTGATCACTACCGCGGTGATCGCCGACATCGGGATCTGCGCCGCGGCCAGCCCGGCTGGTCAGCGCGGTCCAGCTGTCGGGGTGGTTCCAGCCGGGGTCGACCATCAGGAAGCCGGACCGGTGCTCGATCAGGTAGCTCAGCACGTAACGCAGCGGGTTGTCCGGTATCGGCACCGGGATCGACCAGACGCCGCCGGTGACCTCCTCGACCGGCGGGAACTCCCGCGCCAGCCACGCCTCGCGCTGCCGCGTGCCGGTCACCTGCACTGGCGGCCCCGCTCCTCTCCCCGCGCCGCGCCAGCGGCATCGGGGGTTCCAGGGGGTCGCCCCCAGGGTTGCGCTGGCTCCGGCGCTGTGATTCGCTCGGAGCCAGCAATAAGCATAACCGATTTCAGTTTTTGCCCGGCGAGGGGCCGGGTAGGGGTCGACGGTGAGCCCGCAGCAGACCGAGGAGTTCCGCGCCCGTGCGCGGGCGTGGCTGGCGGACAACGCGCCGCGCCGGTCCGACGGCGATGACGCCGAGGACACCGGCGACCAGGCCGGGGTCGCGGCCCAGCGGGCCTTCCAGGCCCGGCTGTACGACGCCGGGTTCGTCGGCATCACCTGGCCGAGGAGTACGGCGGCCAGGGGCTGACCGGCGCCGAGCAGACCGCCTTCGGCGAGGAGGCCCGGCCGTACGCGCTGCCGGTCGGCGTGTTCTTCATCGGGATCGGGCATGCCGGGGCCCACGATCCTGGAGTGCGGCAGCGAGGAGCAGAAGAAGCGCTACCTGCCCCCGATGCTGCGCGGCGAGGAGATCTGGTGCCAGCTGTTCTCCGAGCCCGGCGCGGGCTCCGACGTGGCCAGCCTCCAGTCCACGGCCGTGCGGGACGGCGACACCTGGGTGCTCAACGGCCAGAAGGTGTGGACCTCCGGCGCCCAGTACAGCGATTACGGCGCCGTCCTGGCCCGGACCGACTCCGCGCAGCCCAAGCACCACGGCATCAGCATGTTCATCGTGGACATGCACGCCCCCGGCGTGACCGTCCGCCCGCTGCGGGTGGCCACCGGCTCGGCGCCGTTCAACGAGGTCTACTTCGACAACGTCCGGCTGGCCCCCGACGCGCTCATCGGCGAGGAGAACAAGGGCTGGGATGCCGCGGTCGTCATGCTGCGCAACGAGCGGGTCAACATCGGGACGATGGCCGCCTCGCAGCACAACCCGCTCGGCTTCGAGTCGCTGCGCGACCTGGCCGGCCAGCTCGGCCGCCTCGAGGACGACGGCAACCGCAGGCGGCTGGCCGAGCTGTACGCCCGGCAGCGCGGGGTCGGGCTGTTCGCCCGGCTGCTGCGCGAGGAGGTCATGACCGGCCGGATGCCGGGTGCCCGCGGCTCGGTGGCCAAGCTGGCCGCCGCCGAGCTCGGCGCGTTCGCCGCCGAGGTGGCCGCCGACGTGCTCGGTGACGAGCTGGCCGGGTACGAGGCCGGCGGCTCCGGGCACCACGAGGCCGAGCTGAGCACCGTGGCCACGGCGATCGTGGCCGTGCCCGGCATGGCCATCGCCGGCGGCACCAACGAGATCCAGCGCAACATCATCGGCGAGCGGGTCCTCGGCCTGGCCAAGGACCCGGGGGTGGACCGCAATACCCCGTTCAACCAGCTGCGGGTCGGAACCCAGAAGCGATAGTGAGGGGCGTCAATGAGCCTGGTACTGACCGCCGAGGAGCAGTCGCTGCGCGACTCCGTGCGCCGGTTCGTGGCCGAGCGCAGCGCGCTGCCGGCCATCCGCGAGCTGATCGCCGCCGGGGAGGCCTACGACCCCGCCGTGTGGAAGCAGCTGGCCGGCCAGCTCGGCCTGGCCAGCCTGATCATTCCCGAGGAGTACGGCGGCGCCGCGGCCGGGCACTCCGCGCTGGGGGTCGCGCTGGCCGAGCTGGGCGCCGGCCTGGTCCCCTCGCCGCTGCTGGCCTCGGCCGTGTTGGCGGCCGGCGCGCTGCTGCACCTGGACGACGAGGCGGCGCGGGCCGAGCTGCTGCCCGGTATCGCCAGCGGCGAGCTGGTGGCCACGCTGGCCATCACGGGCGGCCCGCGCGGCCTGGGCGAGCCGGGCGCCTCCGGCGGGCACGTCACGGCCACGGGCAGCGGCGCGGCGGTGCGGCTGACCGGCGAGCTGGCCCCGGTGCTGAACGGCGCCCAGGCCAGCGTGCTGCTGGTGCCCGCGGCCGGCGCCGAGACGGTGGCGATCTACCTGGTCGACGGGGCCGCCGACGGCCTGAGCCGGGAGCCGCTGACCACCGTCGACCACACCAGGGCGGCGGCCCGGATCCGGCTCGACAGCACGCCGGCCCGGCCGCTGGCCGGTGACGCGGGCCGCGCGCTGGCCGCCGCCGCCGACCTGGCCAACCTGGCCCTGGCCGCCGAGCAGAACGGCGCCATGGCCGCCTGCCTGGCCATGACCAGCGAGTACGCCAAGATTCGGGTGGCCTTCGGCCAGCCGATCGGGGCCTTCCAGGCGGTCAAGCACCGGCTGGCGGACATGGAGACGGCCTGGGAGCTGTCGCACGCCGCGATCCGCGAGGCGGCCAGGGCCGCTGACGAGGACCCGGAGCACTTCTCCGCGGCCGCGTCGGTGGCCCGGGTGCTGACCTCCGTGCCCTACTTCACCGCGGCCGCCGACACCATCCAGCTGCACGGCGGCATCGGCTACACCTGGGAGCACGACGCGCACCTGTTCTACAAGAACGCCCTGTCCGGCAAGGTGCTGCTCGGCGGGCCCGGCGACCAGCTCGACCGGCTCGCGGCCACCCTGCGTATCTGACCTGGAGACTTGACCCGGGGATATGAGTGGATCGACGTCGCGGGAGGCGCCGACGGTAGTCCCGGCGGTGCCGTCGACGCCTGCCCAGCACGGCCGGCACGACCGCATCCTGGAGGCCGCGACCGAGATGCTGACCGCGGGCGGCCCCGAGGCACTGCAGATGAAGGAGCTGTCCCAGCGCGCCGACGTCTCGCTGGCCACCCTGTACCGGTACTTCCCGGCCAAGGACCACGTGCTGCTGGCCATCACCCTGCACCGCTACGAGCGGGCGCTGGCCCGGGTCGCCGCCGAGCCCGCCCGCCCCGGCACGGTCCGCGAGCGGGTGACGGCGCACCTGCTCCGCGAGTTCCGGGCCGAGCAGCGCGAGCCCCAGCTGACCAGCGCGCTGTACGCCGCGATCAGCGAGACGATCCGCGACTACCGCGAGGTCATCGAGCGGATCGAGCGCGCCCACCTGCGGGTGATCAGGCACGTCGCGGCGGGCGGCGGCGCGCTCAGCCCCGCGCACGAGGCGGCGCTGCCGGTGGTGGCCGACGTGTTCACGGCCGCCACCCGGCGCTGGCTGGCCGGCGTGTCATCGCCGGCCCAGGCCCGGTTCGAGATCAGGCTCGGCGGCCATCTGCTGGACCTGCCCGACGAGATACTCGCCTCCGCCGACCCGCCGGACGACCAGAAGCCCGACGATAAACAAAAGACCCCGGCGTAGCTGTCAGCCCGCGGCTCGAGGATGACCACCGGGATCTGCCGGGAGGTCTTCTGCTCATACTCGGCGAAGCCCGGGTTGGTGGCCTTCTGTGCCGACCAGATCCGGTCCCGCTCCTCGCCCTGGGCGACCCGCGCGGTGAACCGGTGCTTCTGGGTGCCGATCTCCGCCTCGACCGCGGGATGCGCGACGAGGTTGTGGTACCAGTCCGGGTTGGTCGGCGCGCCCGCCTTGGACGCGAACACCGCGTAGCCGTGGTCCAGCTTCTGGTAGGCGACGGGGTTGACCCGCTCCTGGCCGGTGCGGGCGCCGGTGGTGTGCAGGAGCAGCAGCGTCCCGCCCTCGAACGGCCCGCCCACCCGGCCCTCGTTGGCCCGGAACTCCTCGATGATCTTGCTATTCCAGTCGTTTGGCATGACGCATCATTATGCCCGAGCGCTGCGGCCCCTTGACCTTAGCGGCGGCTCAGCTGCGCAAGTTCGAGGACGGTATCGACGGCGGTTTCGAGCGGGCGGGTGTCGCGCTGGACCTGGGCCAGGATGAGGCCGCCCTGGAGTGTGGCGAGGAGCGTGACAGCGAGCTTGTCCGGGTCGATACCGTCCGGGAGGTGCCCGGCGGCGTGAAGACGGCGCAGTCCGTCGCTCATGGCGGCTGACCACTGCCCGAATCCGGCCGCGAGCAGGGCGCGAGCCTGCGCGTCGGTCTCGGCCACCTGCCCGGCGAGCGAGCCGAGCGGGCAGCCGCCCTGGCCCTGGCTGCTTTCCACCTCAGCGATCAGCATGTCCCGCCAGGCCCGGAGTCCCTGAGGGCGGCCGAGATCGGCCTGCCGCTGGTTACCGGTGATGATCGCGGCCTGGTAGCCGATGACCGCCTGCACCAGCTCGTCCTTGCCGGCGAAGTAGTGCGACAGCTGGGACCCGCTGACCCCGGCCGCTGACCTGATCTCATCCAGCGAGGCGCCGGCGACACCGCGCTCGTAGATGAGCCCGGCCGCCGCCTCGATGATCCTGGCCCGGGTGCGCTTGCCCTTGGCCGTCAGCCTCGAGCGGTCACCTGCTTCGCTTCCCACGCCTGCACGCTATCACTTTCTGGGTTTGACAACCCATTCTGCAAGGGCCAGAGTGGGTCCTGCAACCCATTCTCGGTAGGGAAGAGGCTCACCATGATCCTTGTGACAACAGCCGGGAAGGTCGGCTCCGAGACCGCCCGCCTGCTCCGCGAGCGGGACGTGCCCGTCCGGGTGCTGGTGCGGGATCCGGCGAAGGCCGCGGCCAGGGCACTGGCCAAGGCCGGCGCGGAGATCGCCACCGGCGACCTGGACGTGCCGGCCAGCATCGACGAGGCGATGAGGGGGATCAGCGGCGTGGTACTGGTCAGCCCGGCCGTGCCCGCCCAGGAACTCAGCGTCGTCGCCAGCGCCGCCAAGGCCGGCGTGGGCCATGTCGTCAAGGCGACCAGCAAGGCCCCGGCCGACTCGCCGATCGCGCGGCGGCGCTGGCAGGCCGAGATCGAGGCCGGGCTGGCTGACTCCGGAATCCCGCACACCCTGCTGCGGTCCAACGCCTACATGCAGAACGTACTGGCGCTGGCCCCGGCGATCGCCGCGACGAGCAGCTTCGGCTCCTCCGCCGGCCAGGGCCGCTCCGGCTTGGTCGACGCCCGCGACGTCGCTGCGGTGGCCGCCGAGATCATCACCTCGCCTGCGGCCCAGGCCGGAAAGACCTACTGGCTCACCGGCCCGGAGCTGGTCTCCAACTACGACGTGGCCGCCGTGCTGTCGAAGCTGCTCGGCCGGACCATCAGCTACCGGGAGCTCACCTTCGCGGAGAACAAGGACGAGATGATCAGCGCCGGAATCCCGGAGCAGATCGCGGAGATGAACGCTCAGGCGTTCAGCCTGACCGCCGCCGGCGACGCCGAATGGGTCACCCAGGACGTTCCGTCGGTGCTGGGCCGCCCAGCCCGCTCCTTCGAGCAGTTCGCCGTCGATTACGCCGCGGCATTTTCCTAGAGCGGGCGCCAGGCACCATGGCCCCGAGCACCGGCTCGTCAGGTCTAGCTGATCATGAGGCCCGTGCGCCGCGCACCTCGAGGTGGCCAAGCAGGTCCGCGGTGGCGGCCGCGATCACGTCCACGGCCCGCTCGAAGGCCTCGGCGTTGTGCCCGGCCGGGGTACGGAACCCGCTGACCTTCCGCACGTACTGGAGGGCGGCGGCGCGCATGTCGGCCTCGGTCACGCTCTCGGTATAGGGCTCACGCAGGGTCTTGATGCTTCGGCACATACCTGTGACGCTACGCCACCAGGCCCGCGACGAGCGAGCGGAACTCGGCCGGGCGCTCCAGGTGCGGCGAGTGGCCGCAGGCCAGCACGTGCTCGGTGTACCGCCCGCCGGCCGCGCGGTAGCGGTCCAGCAGCGCGCGCATCTGGGTGACCATGGGCTGAGCCGGGAAGACGTCGGCGCCGGGCCAGCCGGGCACCGCGCCGAGGGCGCCCAGGTGCCCCAGGTCCACCAGGGAGGCGTCCGACACGATCTGGTCGGCACCGCCGCGGATCCACAGCACGTCCGGCCGGTCCGGGATCTCCGCGAAGCCGGACAGGTCGCAGTACTTCGGCGAGATCGCGTTGTTCACGCCCCGCTCGCCGGGCGCGACGCCCGGCCAGTTGGGCGAGGTGACCACGTCGCCGGGGTAGTTGTCGTCGCCGATAGCCATTTCCAGCATCGCCTCGACCAGGTCGTCCTCGGTCCCGGCGGGCAGGTCAAAGGGCGGCTGGCCGTACAGGGTGGTCAGCACCCGGCGCGGCGAGACCAGGTCCTCGTCGGTGCGGTCGCCCGCGCTGATCCGGCGCACCATCTCCGGGTTGGCCGTGCCGCCGCCGGACCCGGCGAAGTCCGGATAGCAGGGCGTGCCGGCCACATCGCGGGTGCCGCCGAACCCGAACGGCGCCATCGGGCTCTCCAGCACCAGGGTGCGGGCCGAACCGGGGCTGCCGGCGGAGCTATCTGCGGGATGATCGATCGCGTACTGAAGCACCACGCCGCCGCCCAGGGACCAGCCCAGCAGGATCGGTGCGGTCCCCTCGGGCATCAAGTCGGCCTCGGCCAGCAGTGCGTGCAGGTCGTCGGAGAAGTCCCGCAGGCCGCGCCGGGCGTCCACCGGCCAGGCGCTCGGACCGGCCGAATCCGCGCAGGTCAGGGGCGATGCAGTGGTACTGACCGGCCAGGTCGGCCATCAGCGGAGCGAAGAAGGCGGCGGCCGAGACGTTGCCGTGAACCAGGATGAGCGGCGGGGCCGAGCGCGATCCCGCCTCCAGCACGTGGGTGGTCAGCCGGGAGGTGGTGATCTCCTCAGCCCGTACCCCGGCGGGAAGTCGCAGATGGGACAAGATTTACTGGTCCTTTCCCCAGGAGGGGTGAAAGCCCTGCCTGTGGTAGATCATGCCCGCAAGGAGGTACCAGCGGTGACGGATTACCTGGAGATCGACCGGCTCGCCAAGGACTTCGCCGCCCGTGACGGCCAGCCGGGCCTGGCCTACGGCGTGGTGGCCGGGGGCGCGCTGGTCCACTCCGGCGGCCTGGGTGAGCGCTGGCTGGGCGGCCCGGCCCCGGACGCGGAGACGGTGTTCCGCATCGCCTCGATGACCAAGAGCTTCACCGCGTCCACGATCCTGCTGCTGCGCGACGGCGGCGCGCTGCGGCTCGACGACCCGGCCGAGGATTACGTCCCCGAGCTGCGCGACCTCCCGCTGCCCAGCGCGGACTCGCCGCGGCCGACGCTTCGCCACCTGCTGACCATGACCGGCGGGTTCCCGACCGACGATCCCTGGGGGGACCGGCAGCAGGGGCTGGCCGCCGCCGACTTCGCCGCGCTGCTGCGCGGCGGCATGCGGCTGGCCTGGGCGCCGGGCACCCGATTCGAGTACTCCAACACCGGCTATGCGATCCTCGGCAAGGTGGTCGAGGCCGTCACCGGCGAGCCCTATTCCGAAGCCGTCCGCGCCCGGATCCTGCGGCCGCTCGGCCTGACCCGGACCGGTTACGAGGCCGGCGAGTTCGACCCGGACGGCCTGGCCCGCGGCTACCACCGGGGCGGCGACGGCTGGAACGAGCTGGTCCCGGACGGCAACGGGGCCTACGCCCCGATGGGCGGGGTCTTCAGCACGGTCGCGGACCTGGCCGGGTGGGTGAGCGGCTTCGCCGCCGCGTTCCCGCCCCGCGGCGGCGATGACGACCCGCCGCACCCGCTGAGCCGGGCCTCGCGGCGGGAGATGCAGCTGGCCCAGGTGGACATCGTCACCCGGCCCGCCGGGTCGTTCCCCGACGCGTTCACGTTCAGCTACGGGATGGGCCTGTTCGTCGAGGAGGACCCGGTATTCGGCACCGTGGTGCAGCACAGCGGCGGCTACCCGGGCTACGGCAGCCAGATGCGCTGGCACCCGCCCACCGGCCTCGGGGTCGTCGTGCTCGGCAACGGCACCTACGCGGCGGCCGGGCAGCTGGCGGCCAAGCTGCTAGCCGAGCTGCTCCGCCAGGCCGGCGCGGGCCCGGCGGGCACGGGCACCGGCGCGGTTCGCGGCCCGGCGCCGGGCGACGGCCGGCCCTGGACCCAGACCCTGACCGCGCGGGCCGAGGTGGACCAGCTGCTGCGCCGCTGGGACGACGAGGTGGCGGCCCGCCTGTTCTCGCCCAACGTGGCCTGGGACCAGCCGTTCGCCGACCGCCGCGCCGTCATCGGCCGGATCCGCGACCGGATCGGCGACTTCCAGCCCGACCCCGACCGGCCGCCGGAGTTCGACTCGCCCGCGCACTGCCGGTGGTGGCTGCGCGGCGAACGGGGCACCGTGCAGGCCGAGATCGGGCTCGCGCCGCTGGTCCAGCCGCTGGTCCAGTCGCTGCGGCTGGCCGTCCCGCCCGCGCCCGGCTCGGTGCTGCTGCGGCTGCTCGACGCGCTGATCGGGCTGCTCAACGACGGCTCACCGCAGTGGCCGGACTGGCTGCCGGTGGCCGACGACGTAGACACCACCCAGCTGGCCCGGCGGCTGGCGGTGGCCGCCGCCTGGGCGGGCCGCTGCGCGGCGGGCGCCTTCCGGGCCGGCGACGGCGAGTCCAGCACCACGGTGGAGCTGGAGGGGCCACTGGGTCGGGCGGTGCTGGCCATCTCCGTCGACGAGGCGGCCGAGGTGCTGCGCCAGGCCGAGGTGACGCTGCTGCCCTGATCAGCCGCCGGTTTCGCCGGCGATGCGGTAGCCGACGCCGGGTCGGGTTTCGATGAGGGACGGGCGGCCGAGCTTGCGGCGCAGTCGGCTGAGGGTGTTGAAGACGGTGTTGGTGAAGGGGTCGGCGTTTTCGTCCCAGACCTGCTCGAGCAGCTCTTCGGTGCTCAGGAAGGCGGGCGCGGCGCGGAGCAGGGCCTCCAGGACGGCGAACTCCTTGGCGGACAGGTCAAGGGGCCGCCCGTCGCGGATGGTGCTGTGGCGTTGCGGGTCGAGGGTGAGACCAGCTGCGTGGTACACGCGGGGCCGGGCGGCGGGCTGACGGCGGGCCAGGGCGCGTATGCGGAGCACGAGCTCGGCGAAGTGGAAGGGCTTGGTCAGGTAGTCGTCGGCACCGAGGCCGAGCCCGCTGATGCGGTCGTCGCTGGAGGCGGCGGCGGTGAGCATGAGGGTCATGGTCGGCCGGTCGCCTTCGGTGATTATCCGGCAGAGGGTGTCGCCGTGGATGCCGGGCAAGTCGCGGTCGAGAACGACGACCTGGTAGGAGTTGGTATCGAGCTTGGCGGCGGCGTCGAGTCCGTTGTAGGCGACGTCCACGGCGAAACCCTCGTCGCGCAGCCCTTCGGCGATGTCATCGGCCAGGCCATGCACGTCCTCGACGACCAGGACCCTCATGATGCTGCCGCAGTGAGCGCCGGGCGGTCGGCCAGCGGGATGGTGACGGTGACGCGCAGCCCGCCGTCCGGGCGGGCGTGCAGGTCCAGCGTGCCGTGGTGGGTGGTGGCGATGGCGGCGACGATCGAGAGCCCGAGTCCGACTCCGGTGTCGTCGGCGCTGGTGCGGTCCGGTGCCGCGCGTCGGAACGGCTGGGCCAGCTCCTCGACCCGGCCCGGATCGAGGACCGGTCCGCTGTTCTCGACGACGAGCCGCGCCGTATCCGTGCCGGTTCCGGTGCTGACGCGGATCCAGCCGCCGGGCTGGTTGTGCCGTATGGCGTTGTCGATCAGGTTGCCGGTCAGGTGGGTGAGCAGCGCCTGGTTGCCGGGCACGGGTGCGTCGTGATGATCCTGGCCGACGGTGAGGAGCATGCCGCTGATCGCGGCGCAGTGTTCGGCCACGACTGTGGTGGCAAGCTTGTCCAGCGCGACCGTGTCGCAGTGCACGGCGCCGCCGTGCTGGGCGCGGGCCATTGTCAGGAAGCTTTCCACCAGCCGGTCGGCCCGGTCGAGCCCGGCCCGGACCTTGCCAGCCAGTGCGGTGGCGCCTGGCGGCGGGCCGGGTTTGCGGGTGGCCACATCCAGCGCGGTGCGCATCATGGTCAGCGGGGTGCGCAGCTCATGGGAGGCGTTGGCGACGAAGCGGCGCTGTGCGTCGAAAGCTGTCTCGATGCGGCCCAGCAGGCCGTCGATGGTGTCACCTAGCCGCTTGAGCTCGTCATCGGGGCCGGCGACCGCGAGCCGCTCATGCAGGTTCTGCCCGCCGATGCGCTGGGTGGCCGCGGTCATGGTGCGCAGCGGGCGCAGTACCCGCCCGGCGGCGAGCCAGCCCAAGGCGATGGACAGGACGGCGGTGATCAGCAGCGCGATCCCGGAGCTGGCCAGCAGCTGATGCATGTCGGCGGCTCGCTGGTGAGCCTCGGCAGCATTCTGCTGCGCGCGACTGGCCCGCATCTGCGGCGCGACGATGACAGTGTTGCCGGCGCTGCCTGGGCCTACCTGGGGCCTGGTGGCATTCCAGGCCAGCCCGTAGGTGATCGCCAGCAGCACCGCTCCGGATAGCAGGAACAGCGCGCCGTAAAACAAGGTGAGGCGCATGCGCACGGTGCGCAGCGGCAGATGCGGACGCCGCGCCCAGCCGCGCAGGGTCCGGACTGGCCGCGTGAGGCTCATGCTGGTCCCTGGCTTTCTATCGCGGCTAGGTTGCGATGATTCGCGACGGTCATGAACCATCATGACCGCGGCGACCTACCAGGCGCCTACCAGGCGGTGTAAAGGCCGTGGTAGGTGCTGTCTTCTACAACGGATCCCAGCTGCATAACCGCGCACTCGGAGGTCCGGCATGAAGATCACAACGGTGCACCGCTCGGCACCCGCCGCCGGTCGCTGGCGTCTGTGCCGGGCGCTTCCCCAGCGAGCGGGCGTCTTGGCCGTCACGGCCGGCATCGTGCTGCTGGTGGCGGCATGCGGAGGCGGCTCATCTAGCCCGGCCGCCTCGGCCAGCATGGCCGCCTCATCGAGCACGGGCGGCTCATCGAGCACCGGCGGCTCATCGAGCACGGGCGGTTCATCGAACACAGCAGGGTCAACGCAGGCGCAGCAGAATCTTGCTTTCGCCCAGTGCATGCGTTCGGACGGCGTGACGGACTTCCCCGACCCCGGCTCTAACGGCCAGTTCACGAGAATTTCGGCCCAGATGGAGGACAGCCCGCATTTCGGAATGGGTTTTAACGCCTGCAAGCACCTGCTGCCGGCTGGCGGCGTGAGCAAGGCACAGGAGGACGGCCGCCAGCTCCTGAAGTTCGCCCAGTGCATGCACGCACACGGCGTGCCGACCTACCCGGAAGAACCGGGCCCCATCAACCCCTACAGCGTCCTCGCCCCCAACACCGCGGTAAATGCGCTGAAAGATGCTGGCGTCAACCCGAACTCGCCGGTGGTCTCGGCTGCCTTGCAGGCGTGCGAGCACGCGAATCCGGTGGGCTCGTGATGAGCAGGACGGTTTCGCGTGGCCGGGAGGCCGGGCGGCGGGCGGCGGGCCTGGTGTCCGCTGAGGCAGGGGGGGCACGCGGCCGCGGCCGCTGGGTGGCCGGGGGCGTCGTGGTCGTGGTGGCGGTCGTAGTGGTGGCCGGGTGGCAGGCGGGGGTGTTCTCGCGGGCCGCCTCGCCCGGGGCCGGGCCGGGTGCGCCCGCGTCGGCGACGGCGACGGTGGCCAGGGAAAATATCACCGCGACGACGCCGGTTAACGCGACGCTGGGGTATGCCGGGTTCTACCCGGTGGCCGGGCGGGCCAGCGGGACGCTGACCTGGCTGCCGTCGGCCGGGCAGGTGATCCGCCAGGGGCAGGCGCTGTACAAGACCGGTAACGGGTCCCCGGTTGTGCTGCTGTACGGCGGCGTGCCGGACTGGCGGACCCTGGAGGAGGGCGCGACCGGCGCGGACGTGACCCAGCTCAACCACGACCTGGTGGCGTTGGGGGATGCTGACAGCGCGGAGGTCTCCGCGCTGGGCTGGGATTACTTCTCCGCGCAGACGGCGGCCGGGGTGGCCAAGTTGCAGTCGGCGCTGGGGGTCTCCGCTCCGCCGGGGTCGCTGTCGCTGGGGCGGGTGGTGTTCGAGCCGGAGGCGATCCGGGTCAGCCGGGTGACCGGCAGCCTGGGCGGCCCGGCGTCGGGGACGGTGCTGGCGGCGACCTCAGACCGGCACGTAGTCATGATCCCGCTGAATGCCGCCATGCAGTCGCAGGTGGCGGCGGGCGACAGGGTGACGGTGACGCTGCCGGACGGGTCCAGCACGCCGGGGAGGGTCTCTTCGGTGGGCCGGGTGGCGTCCGGGTCGGGCAGCAATGCGACGATCCCGGTGATGGTCACGCTGACCGATCCGGGGGCGGCGGGCACCCTGGATCAGGCGCCGGTGACGGTGAACATCACCACCGCGAGCGCGAAGAACGCGCTGGTGGTGCCCGTGGCGGCGCTGCTGGCCCACGCGAGGGGGGATGGGGCTGCGGGTGGGGGGTACGACATCGAGGTCGTCGGCCCGGGGAACACGCGGCGCTATGTGCCGGTGACGACCGGCATCTTCGACGACGCTTACGGTCTGGTGCAGGTGACCGGGGCGATGACCCCTGGGCAGCGCGTCGTGGTGCCGGCGACGTGACCGCTGATGCGCAGGCGGCCCGGTCGGCCGCTGTGGCCGCGGCCCGGCGTCCGCTGCCGGTTCCGGTCCTGGAACTAGACCAGGTGACCAAGGTGTATCCCGGTTCGCCGCCGGTGCAGGCGCTGGACGAGGTTAGCCTGGCGGTCAACGCGGGCGAGCTGGCCGCCATCGCCGGCCCGTCCGGGTCAGGCAAGACCACGCTGCTGCACCTGATAGGCACCCTGGACAAGCCGACCACCGGGACCGTGCGCATCACCGGCCTGGACGCGGCAGCGATGGCCGACCGCCAGCTGGCCGCGCTGCGGGCGTCCCGGATCGGGTTCGTGTTCCAGCAGTTCTTCCTGGCCGAGCACCAGACCGTGCTGGGCAACGTCGCCGACGGGCTGCTGTATGCCGGGGCCGGCCGCAGCGAGCGGCGGCGGCTGGCCACTGCCGCGCTGGCCCGGGTCGGGCTCGCGGACCGAGCGGGCGCCCGGCCGACCCAGCTGTCGGGCGGGCAACGGCAGCGGGTCGCCATCGCCCGGGCCATCGCCGGCCGCCCGCCGGTGGTGCTGGCCGACGAGCCCACCGGCAACCTCGACTCCGCCACTGGCGCATCCATCCTGGCCCTCCTGGAGGAGCTCAACGCCGCCGGCACCACGATCATCGTGATCACCCACGATCACGCGATCGCCGGCCGGATGCGGCGGCGCATCGAGATGCTCGACGGTCACATCATCGCGGACACCAGCCCCGTCCTCGTGGCGGGCCAGGAGGCCGCCGGCGGCGGCCCCGGCGGCCGGCCCGCCCGCCGGCCGGCCGCGCGGGAAGGACCACCATGACCACCATGTCGCCGTGGCCGGCCGCCCCGTCCGCTGCCCGGCTGCGCTTCTCCGACCTGGCCGGGCTGGCCAGCATCGGGCTGCGGACCCGCAAGCTGCGCGCCGGGCTGTCAGCGCTGGGCGTCGCGATCGGGGTGGCGGCGATCGTGGCCGTCCTCGGCCTGGCCAGCTCTTCCCAGGCCGCGCTGCTGGCCGAGATCGCCCGGCTGGGGACCAACCTGCTGACCGTCACCGACGGGCAGAACTTCTCCGGTGCCCCCGCCGAGCTGCCGGTAGCGGCGCCGGGCATGATCGGCCGGCTGCCTGGGGTCCTGTCGGTGCAGGACACCGGCACCGTCAGTAACGTCAGCGCCTACCGCAGCCCGCTCATCCCGGCGATCGACACCAACGCGCTGAGCGTGGATGCCGCCACCCTTGGTCTGCCCGCGGCAGCAGGCACCAGCCTCGCCCAAGGCGAGTTCCTCAACGCCGCCACCGCCCGCGTGCCGGTGGCGGTGCTCGGCTACCAGGCGGCCCAGCTGCTGGGTATCGACCGGATCCGGCCTGGGATGCGGATCTGGGCCGGTGGCCAGTGGTTCTACGTGGTCGGCATCCTTAACCCGGCCGTGCTGGCCCCGGAGATCGACTCGGAGATCCTGGTCGGTTTCCCGGCCGCGCAGACCTACCTGCATTTCGACGGCCACCCGTCGAAGATTTACATCCGCACCGTGAACACCAAGGCCGCCGCGACCCGCGTCGACAACCTGCTCGGCGCGCAGGCCAACCCCGAGAGTCCCAGCGATGTCGACGTCGCCCAGCCGTCGGACGCGCTGACCGCCCAGGCCGACACGGCCGGCGCGTTCAATAACCTGTTTCTCGGGCTGGGCGCGGTCGCGCTGCTGGTCGGCGCGGTCGGGATAGCGAACATCATGGTCATCTCGGTGCTGGAACGCCGCCAGGAGATCGGGCTGCGCCGGGCGCTGGGCGCCACCCGCGGCCAGATCCGCATGCAGTTCCTGGCCGAGGCCACCTTGTTGTCCCTGACCGGCGGTGTCGCCGGCGTCGTCGCCGGCGCGGTCGCCACCGCCAGCTACGCCCGCGCCCATAGCGAGGCCATCGTCATCCCGCCCGACGCCTGGGCCGGGGGACTGGCCGCCACCCTTCTCATCGGCGCCATCGCGGGGCTGCTGCCCGCCATCCGCGCCGCCCGGCTGTCACCCACCCAGGCGCTGTGGAGCATCTGAACCCCGGTGCTCGCCAAGGTCCATGGCGGCCGGCTAGGGCACCACCACCGGCTGGATGACCACCGGGCCGAGGACCGGGTTGAGCTCGGTGTCCTGGTCCACGCCCGGCGGGGTGATCACGTCCATGGCCTGCGGCACCGAGCCGGGGTCGACCGAGCAGATCGGGCTGGGGTTGCCCGTCGCGCAGACGCCGAAGGTGAACGCTCCCGGCGTGGCGGTGAACTGCCGGGCCTGGCCGGGCGAGAACCCGTCCTGGCCGGTCAGCACCACGCTGAAGGCCCAGCCGGGACCGGGCGTGCCGAACTGCGCCTCGGGCAGCGCGATCGTGATGGTGTTCGTGGCCTGGTCGACGACCTGGAACGCGGTGCCCACCGACCCGCCGCCGGGGCTGGTCCAGCTCGGCGCGGCGAAGCCCTGGGCCTCGACCAGCTCGTTCCAGGCGCCGGCCGAGGCGATGCTGTAGTTCCGCGTGCTGAACGCGGCCGCGGTGGACGTCTGGGTGGCGGCCGGGTTGTGCACGTAGACGTCGAGCAGCTGGGCCCCGAAGGCCGAGCCGAACGTCGGGGCCACGTTGCCCACGTTGGCCCGCAGGTAGACCGTCGACCCGCTGGTGATCACCTGGAAGCCGGTCAGGTCGAACGCGCCGGGCAGGAAGTCCGGGGAGGTCGGGTACTGGTAGGTGCCGGGGCCGTTGTCGGTGCCCGACGGGTGCGTGACCGAGAGCACGGTCGTGCCGCCGGTCACGTCGCCGATGACCGAGACCTGTGCGTAGCCGGTGCTCCGGCCCCCGGCCGCGGTGGCCGTCGCGGTGATCACGTCGTCGCCGAACCCGACCGGCACGCTGGCCGAGAACGACCCGTCGGACGCGGCCGTCACCGAGGTGACCGTCGCCGCGGCCCCGGTGGTGGTGTCGGCCGACGCGACGTCCACCTGCGCGCCCGGCGCCGTGGTCCCGGTCACCGTGGTCGTGGCCGAGTCCAGCGTGGCCCCGGAGGTCGGCGCGGTGAGGCTGACGGTCAGCGCGCCCGGCGGCCCGTGGGTGATGTAGCGCTGCGTCGTCACCGCGGGCGACTCCAGGTCCCGGCCCGCGCCCAGGTCCAGGATCAGGCGCAGCTCCTGGGCCTGGGCCCAGGTCAGCGGCGAGGCCGAGCCGGCCGCCTGGCCGTCGATGAAGCCGATGGACGCGGTGGCCGGGTCACTGCCGTAGGGCGAGGCGGCCAGGTCCGGGTCCTCCCAGGCCTGCTCGGGCACGAGCCCGACGCCCGAGGAGAAGTTGCGCATCGCGTTCAGCAGTCCGGCCGCGCTGCTGCTGGCGCCCTCGGCGATGTCGCTCTCGGCCCGCTCGCCGGACAGCACCGGCCACAGGTGCCCGGTGCCGGTGTCGGTCGGCGCCCAGGGCGCCCCGCTGACCGTGCACGACGTCTGGCTCGGCTGGTAGCAGTCGCCGTACCCGTCCGCGCTGCCCGCGGCGGCCGAGTTGCCGTACCGGTAGTAGCCGGTCCCGCTCGGCGTGCTGACCGAGATCTGCTTGTCCAGCACGCCCAGCGAGGCCTGGATGTCGGGGTCGGTGACCGGGAGCTCGCCCAGCCGGACCAGCTCCTGGAAGCCGCCGTCGATGACCGCGCGCTGGTCCACCGTCGGGCCGCCGTTGCCGAGGCTGTAGCTGATCGCCGCGTTGGGGTCGCCGGTCTTGGACAGCCGGATGAAGTACCGAGGCCCGTCCGGGCCGGTCGTGGTGACCGCCCAGGACTTGATGCTGCGCTGGAAGTCGTCCGCCGTGGCCTGGTACAGCCGGGCCCGCGCCGGGTCGCCCTGCTGGGCCGCGATCGCCGACGCCGCGGTCAGCCCGGCGATCTCGGCCGCGATGGTCGACGGCGAGTAGCCCGTCTGCTCCTCCCAGCGCTCCACCCCGTCCGAGGGCCCGTTGGCGACCAGGAAGTCCGCGGCGGGCCGGATGTGGTTTAGCCACAACTGGCTGTCGCCGCCCAGCCCCGCCTGCAGGGCCATCAGGATCGGGTAGGACGTCTCGTCGAGCTGGAGGCCGCCGGTGTCCGGGGCGGCCTGGCCGTTGAGCAACGAGTTGCGCGGCATCGAGCCGTTGGCCAGCTGCTGCCGGTCGAACAGGAACCGCACGGCGGCCCGCGCCGTGCCCAGGTCACCGTCCACCAGCAGCCCGGTGAACGCCTCGTACAGGTCGCGGGCGAACACCTCGCGGTAGGAGCCGAAGTAGGCGGGCTGGCCATTCTGCTCGGTGCCCGCGGGCACCGACTGACCCCAGGGGCTGGCCAGGGAGGCCACGATGGCGCCGGGGAACGTCTTGTCCTCGCTCGCCTTGATCACGTTCGCGGACAGGTAGTAGGTGTCGTCCAGGCGCAGCGTCTGCCCGGCCGACTCACCGGGCAGCCGGGCCGGCGGCCGACGCAGACCGGCGTCGTAACGGACCCATCCGCTCAGGTACCTTTGTTCTATCGAAAAGAATGGCGACTGGAGCGAGTCCGCCGCCGTCCCCACGGCCTGGCCCTCGGTCCGGCCGAACCCCAGGGCCAGCGTGATCGTGCCGTCCCTGGCCGGGGTCAGCTCCTCGGTAGCCACGATGTGGCCGTCCGGCGCTGAGGTGTAAGTGGTCAGCGCGTGCGCGGTGTCGAGCTGGGTCAGCCCGTCGCTGGCCGTGCCCGCGTAGCCCACGCTGGCCTGCGGCGACGGGCGGCTGGCGGCCAGCGCCATGTAGGTCGGCACCGCGTAGGACCGGTTCGTCGCGTCGGTGACAGTGTTGGTGCTGGACACCACCGGCACCGCGGACCCGGCCGAGGTGTCGATGACACCGGAGTTGGCCCCCGCGTTGGTCGCCCCGCCGCCGCCGTTGCCGTTCACGTGGGCGTCCAGGCGCGCGTACAGGTGCAGGCCGGCCACGTTGGTGCCCGAGCCGGGGATCGCGGTCAGCCGGGTGTGCATGAGCACGGTGTCGCGGGCCGGGTCGGTGATGTAGGTGGTGGTGAGCTGGTAGCCATGCGCGGCGTCGGTCGCCGTCACCGTGCAGGCCATCCCGGTCGGGTCGGCGCGCACCGTGTAGGTCATGTCCCTGGTCTGCAGGTCGGTGAAGCTGGACCCGTCGGTCACGACGTACTGGAGCGTGCTCACGTTCGTGTTGTCGATCGTGGGCTCGTAGGTGTCCGACAGCACCCCGCCGGCCACCGTGTACCAGACCTTGGACCCGGTGTCCCTGGCCGTGCCGACGCAGTCCTTGCGGGCCAGGTCGAAGTACGACATCGCCCCGGGGCCGTCCGGCGCGGCCACGGCCGCGGCTGCCTGACGGCCCGCGCCGGCCGTACTGGCGCCCGCGCTGACCGCCGCCAGCGGGATCACCGCCGAGGCGGCCAGGACCGCCGCTAAGGTCCCGGCGATCCGCCCTCGCCTGTGCGCCGACGCTGCCATCTGCCCACCTCCGGCCGAAATCACCCGTACCGCACGACCCCGTGTATACCCTGGCGAAGCGTCTCGCCGCCTCCGGCCAGTGTCAAGGGCGGTGCGGGGAGCCCTAGCGCCACCAGGGGTGCTGACGAAGGCTGGCGATCTGGGCCGCCGGGCCGGTGACCTCCTGTGCGCGCTCGCCGAGATGGAACAGGTATTCGCCGACCCAGAGCATGTCCGGCTGGTACTCGGCGGGCGTGTTGCCGGCGCAGGCCACCCCGACCGGCAAGGACGGCCCGGTCAGCGCCGGCACCTGAGTGGGCTGCAGGTCGTCCGGGCTGGTGCCCGCGAGCTGGTCGGCGATCCGGTCGTAGAACACCACCAGCTCGGTGGTCAGGTGCTGGAACTGCGAACGGTCCCGGTCCAGGCGGCCGGCGTCGTCGGCGGGGACAGCCGCGGGCCCCGGCGCCGGCCCGGTACTGGACTGGCCGGGGGAGCCGGGCGTGGAGTCCCCGGCGGGACCGGCCTCCGCCACCGGTTTGGCGGTCAGGCCGGGCGGGGCGCCGGGGCCGGTCAGCTCGTGCAGGCTGGCCACCGAGTAGGCGGTGAGCCGCAGCCGCGCCGTGGACAGCACCAGGCCCCACAGGTCGTGCTTGGATAGCCGCTTGGTGCCCTGCTCGGTCAGGTAGGCCCGGAGGGCCTCGTCCAGCCGGATGCCGGCCGTCACGGCAGCCATCGCCGTGTCCGGCACCGCCGTGCGCAACCCCAGCGCGAAGTCCACCGCCTGGGCCAGGTAGCTGCTCCCGCGCCGGAACGCATCGGCCAGGTCGTTGCCGACCAGGCTGGCCGCGCCGCGCGGCCAGAACAGCAGGCCGACCACCACGCTGACTCGCGCAGCCGATGGCCACGTCCTCGATCCGCAGCAGCCCGACCCGCCAGCCTGCCGGGACCAGCAGGTTGAAGATCACCACGACGGTGATCGTGAACGCCGCCTGGCCCACGGCGAACGGCGTGGTGCCCGGCGCGTAGGCGGCCACGAACACCGCGCACGGCAGGGCGACCCACAACGCGGTCGGCCCGGTACCGATGCCGATCAGCAGGGCGGCCCCGACCACGAACCCGATGGCCGTCCCGGCCAGCGCCCGCAGAGCGGTGGACCCGGTGGCGGCCGCGTTGGTGCGCAGCACCGACAAGGTGCCCAGGACGACCCAGAAGCCGTGCTGGACGCCGCTGAGGTCGGCCACGGCGACCGCGATGGCCAGGGCCACCGAGCCGCGCAGGGCATTGCGGAACCAGACCGACCGGATGCTCGCGTGCCGCGCGAAGAACCCGGTGACGCTGGTCAGCGCGGGCAGCCCGCCACCGCCCTCGGCCTCGCTCGCGCGGCCGAGCCAGCGGCGGCGCTCCGCAGCGATCAGCTCCGGGCTGGCGCGTCCGCTCGCGATGAGCGCGTCCAGGATGGCCGCCCGCGCCGCGACCGCGATGACCTGGGCGTGCGCGGCGCTCGCCGCGAGCACGCGCAGCTGATCCGGGTCGCCGGTCAGCTCGCCCTGATGGGTCGCGCTGGCCACTCGGACCTGCTCCAGCCGCTCCAGGTCGGGGATCTTGGCCTGGCCGGCGAGCAGGTCGGCCACCCCGTCCAGGATCAGGGCGGCCTCGCCGAGCAGCTCACGGTCCACCGGGGCCGCCTGTTCGAGGTCCTGATGGCTGGTCACCGTGTCGCCGATCAGGGAGGTGCACCATTCCAGCAGTTCGACCACGTTGGCCAGCCCCTGGTCCGTCGTAGCCAGCCCGGTGGGCCGCAGCGGCGTCGAGCCGAAGCGGTCGAGCAGGTCGCGCTTGGCCGCCAGCACCGCGTCCCAGTCGGCCTGGTCCGAGGTGCCGTCCACGGACCGGCTCAGGTGCCGGGCCAGAGCCCGGGCCGAGGCGGCCGCGCTCTCCCGCAGCTTGTCGCCGGGCGAGCGCGGAGACAGCAGCAGGACCGCCGCGACGGCCGCGGCGGAGGCCAGCCACCAGCCGGCCAGCCGCCACGGAATGGTGCTGGCCGGGCCCGCCGTGGCCACCGGCAGCACGTAGAGCAGCAGCGCGCCGGTCACCCCGGACGCCGTGTTCGGCCCGGCGACGCCCGCGAAGAAGATCGCGAACGTGACCGGGATAGTGACCACCGCCGCCAGCCAGGTGCTGCCGCTGACCAAGGTCCCGATGATCAGTGCCAGGCTGCCGACCACGGCCAGGCCCAGGTGCGCCACCGCCTTGTCGCGCCGGCTGCCGCCGAACGAGGCCAGCAGCAGCGAGGCGAACCCTCCGAACACCGCGAACAGCGTCATCTGCGGGTTGCCGATGACTTTCAGGCAGATCGCGAACAGGACCGGCACCACCAGCGTCGCCCGCACGGCGCGCATCAGGGCCGGCACCGACCAGGCGGGCAGCCAGCCGCGCCAGCCCACGCCGTTGGGAGACCCCGGCCACTGAAGGGCGCGCAGACGCCCCGCGAAGCTGGTTGCCGCCGATTCCGACATCTGCCCATCATCTCCCGGCGGCAACTCCACGCCTACGGCACCACCGCCGCCGCCGCCCCGACGGGCTCAAGACGCTGCACACCCACGGACCGCCACGGATCGCCACCAGTCCGGAACACGCTATGGAATCGCCCGGTCGCGCCCGGACACGAGGGTCCGACCGCCGTGGCCTAAAAGCCTGGGTCGGAACGAGAAATAGATCACACCCCGATCACGACCGCCTCGCCGAGTCGCACGGTGCGCATGTGACACGAAAAGCCCTGTGTCATAGGCGATTTGCGCGATTCGTCGCGTCTACCAGGGCTGATGTCCAGCCGCAAGCTGAATTAGTCATTTAGTCGGAATCACCGACATGAGCCCAAGTGCCCTGGCATGCTGCCGGATTGAAGTTGTGTCAGGCCTGGTGAGAAGCGCAAAAAGTGCTGAGTAACTGGGCGGGGATCCGTCGTTGGGCAGGTATTTGGGTTCGCACCGCTCGTATGAACGCGCGTATGGCAGTCCGTACGCCAGCAAGAGGAAGATCCGCAAGACGGGGCGGCACTCGGCGCCCTCACAGGTAGGAAAAGTGGCCCAGCGGGCGGGCAAGGCCGCCCCGGCCGTCGCGGTGGTCGGCGCTCTCGCCGCCGCCCCGCAGATCAGGGATCTGGCGTTCAGTTCCGCCCCCACCGCCACCGTGACCCACCAGGTACGCGACCGCGCGGCCCTGTCCGACGAGGCAGCGGCCCCGACGACGGACAGCCTGAATCAGTACAAGGCCAAGGCCAGGCCAGCGCACAGCACCCCCGCCGCCCGCCACGTGGGCGGCAGCAGCAAGCCCGTCACCCACTCCCCGGCGCCGCACCCGTCGCCGAGCGCCTCGAGCTCGCCGGCCCCGTCCGGCCCGCCCACGCCGACCACCGTGCAGTGCTCGGCCAGCGCCGGGATGGTGCCGGAGAACTACGCCGCGATCGTCTCGTTCCTGACCCAGCACGGGTACACGGGGCTGGCCGCGGCGGGCATCGCGGGCAACATCTACCAGGAGTCCAAGGGCGACCCGGAGTCGGTCGGCTCGGGCGGCGGCGGCCTCATCGGCTGGACCCCGCTGCCGGCGGGCTTCGTCACCGGCAACGTCTCGGCTGACCTGGAGACGCAGCTGGAAGCCCTGCTCACCTACAACCAGCAGTGGGCGCAGTACATCCCGATGCTGAACTCGGCCAGCAGCGCCACCGACGCGGCTTATGTCTATATGACATACTTCGAGCGGCCCGGCATCCCGGCGGCGTCCAACCGCGAGGCGGCGGCGGAGGCGGTTGCCCAGGCGTGCGGCCTGTGACGTAGGACGTGTGATGGGGCCGGAGCGGGTAGCCTGACGCGCCGGAGCCCCCGCGAGCGCCGCGCGGTAGCCTAGGCACAGTTCAGGGCAAGTAGCTGTACATCGTCGGAACAATGCGGGAACATCGGGACACTGTATTGCGGCGATCGGCCAAAACTTTGAGCAAGTGCACCCGCGGCGGGCGTCCGGGTCGCGAATGTAGTGTCATCGCCCGTTACCAAGGAGCCATGAATGCTGCCCTGGGCAACCCGGCTCAACGCCGATCGCTCCGGCGCGCCCCCGCCCGCCCCCTGCGTGCCAGGTGACGGCCTGAACCGTGTGGGCTGCGTGGCATGACCGTGCCGCAGTTCGCCGCTCGGGTCCATGCCGTGATCGCCCGGCCCGGTACGGGCCAGCCGGAGCGCTCTGGCGAGGCCGCCAGCGTGCCCGCCGCCCGGTCCCGCGCCTCCGCCCTGGTGCTGCTGCGCCGGCACTGGCTGATCTCGCTGCTGCTGGTCGCGGGCGTGGTCCTGCGCGTGCTGACCTTCATGGCGTATCACCCGGCGCTGCTCTACGTCGACACGCTCAAGTACCTGTACAAGGAATGGCCCGGCGCCGACCCGCTCGGGTACAAGGTGCTGCTCAAGGTCATGCTGTCGGTCACCGACCTGGGCGCGATGGCGGTGCTCCAGCACCTGATGGGCCTGGCCATGGCGGTGGCGCTGTACGCGGTCCTGGTCCGCCGGGGCGCGGCCCGCTGGCTGGCGGCAGTGGCCGCGGCGCCGGTACTGCTGGACGCCTATCAGCTCCAGATGGAGCAGATGATCATGCCCGACGTGCTGTTCGAGGTCATGATCGTCGCGGGGCTGGTGGTGCTGCTGTGGCGGCCGGTGGTGACGACGCGGCTCGCGATCGTGGCTGGCCTGATCCTGGGCGCCTCGGCCGCGGTCCATCAGATCGGCGAGATCCTGGTGCTGCCCGCGGTGGCCTACCTGATCTTGACCGTCGACGGCGGCTGGCGGCGGATCCTGCGCCAGTCGGCGGTCCTGGTCGCGGCGTTCGTCCTGCCGATCCTCGTCTACTGCACCGGCTCCCTGTACGTGACCGGCCACTTCTGGCTGGCCTCCAGCGCGGACCAGAACCTGGGCCGGCTGGCGGTGTCCGCGGACTGCGCGACCCTCAAGCTGCCCTCCTACCTGCGCCAGATGTGCCCGAGCCCGAGCGCCCAGGCCAACGGCGCGGACTGGCTGGAGCACTCGAAGAACTCGCCGCTGCATAACCCGGTGGTCCCGCCCGGCATGACCAAGGGCCAGATGCTGGCCCAGCTGGAGTCGGCGATCGAGCACCAGCAGCCGCTGCGGGTGCTGGGCAGCTTCCTGCGCGACTCGGCCCGGCTGTTCGCCGGATCCCGGACGGCGATCCAGGGCATCACGCCGATCTCGCGCTGGCAGTTCCAGACGCACTACCCGGTGTTCCCGCCCGAGGTCAGCCTGGGGGCCGGCAACAAGATCATCGTCGGCATCCAGCGCGCCCCGTACGAGCCGTTCCACGAGCGCCTGCTCAGGCCGTCCTACGGCGGCCGGGCCCAGGTGGACAAGCCGATCGCCTCGTTCCTGAGGTCTTACCAGCTCAAGGGCGGGTACACGCCGGGTCCGCTGCTGGCCCTGGCCACCATCCTGGGCGCCATCGGCACGCTATTCGTGCTGCGCCGCCGCCAGCGCGGGACCCCGCAGCGGGACCTGGCCACCGCCTGCCTGCTGTTCTTCGCCACGGCCGTGCTCATCCTGCTGATCTCCGACTTCACCGAGTTCTCCTGGCGCTACCAGCTCCCGGCGCTGGTCACCCTGCCGCCCGCGGGCGTCCTGGGAGTCAGCGTGCTGGTGGCCCAGTTCCGGGCCCGCCGCCAGGGGCGGAGCGCGTCTCGCCGCCACGCGGTGGACGGGCCCGCCCCGCGCAGCCCGTCGGAGCAGTCCGGCGCGGTCGGCTAGCCGCGTACCGGACCGCCCCGACGGGCGGACGTCTCGCGGCCGACGGGCCTTACTCCCGGCCCCGTGATTAGGCCAGGAGCTGCTGGCCGATGTAGCCGCCGGACTTAACACCGGGCGGGCAGGCGAAGATCGAGCTGCCGATGTGGGTGACGAACTGGCTCAGCCCGTCGCGGCCCGCGATCCGGCGCTGGATGGGGATGAACTGGCGGCGCGGGTCGCTCTGGTAGCACAGGAACAGCAGGCCGGCGGCGGCGTCTCCGGTGACCGGGTCGACGCCGTCCACGTAGGAGTAGCCGCGGCGCAGGATCTGCTGGCCGTGGTTGCGCTGCGGCGAGGACAGCAGGATGTGCGCCGCGGGCGGCATGTTGAACAACTGGGCGCCGCTGAGCTTGGCCCGGCCGATGGCCTTCTGCTGGCCGTCCAGGCTGGTGCCGTCCCACAGCCCGAGCGAGATCTTGATGCGCCGCGCGACCAGGTACGAGCCGCCGCGCATCCAGGCCGGGGACGCCGGCTCGGCCGGCCCAGACGAAGTCGTCCATGGCCGCAGCGTCCTCGCCCATGATGTTGGCCGTGCCGTCCTGGAAGCCCATCAGGTTCCTGGGCAGGGCCTGGCTGAAGCTGTTCGCGGTCCGGCCGAATCCGGCCAGCAGCCACCTGGGCTGCGCGATCGAGATCCCCTGCTTGATCAGGTCATGCACGGCGTGGAAGGCGACCTGGGGATCGTTGGCGCAGACCTGGATGGCCAGGTCGCCGCCGCTGATCGAGCGCTGGATCTGGTCGCCGTGGAATTTCGGCAGGTCGACCAGCGGGGCCGGGCGGTGCCGGGCCAGCCCGAACCGGTCGTGCTTGGCGGTGCCGAACAGCGAGGGCCCGAACCCGAACGTCACGGTCAGCTCGCTCGGCCCGTGGCCGACGGCCTCGCCGGTGTCGACCGGCGGCCTGGTGCCGGTCTGCATCGAGCCGATCGCCTCGCCCCGTGACATGCGGGCCGCCGCCTCGGTCCAGGTCTTCAGCAGCTGGCGCAGGTCGGCCACGGACTTACCGACAACATCCAGGGCAGCAAACTGGAGGTAGTTCTGGGTCGGGGTGGCGATGCCCGCCTGATGAGTGCCGTAGAACGGGACGACGCCGCTGGTGCCCGAGGTGGCGGAGGCATCGGCCGGGCCCGCTCCGGCCGTCAGCGAGCCCGCCCCGAGGGCGCTCGCACCCAGGCCGGTCAGGCCGGCGGACCGCAGGAACCCGCGCCGCGTCGATTTCACCGGCTCAGTATCGCATTGCCCCAAATGCGACACAATAGGCTCGTCGCGCGACCGGCCGGAAATAGCTGGCGCGGCATTCCGGCTAAACGCCGGGGGAAATGCCTGGCTGATCGGAAATCCGACGGTGGCATTGACCGCGGACTCCATTGTTAATGGAATATCTTGTCCGGCTAGCCGCCGAGGCGGGTCAGCGTGCCGGTGGCCACGTTGACCGGGTTCTGGGCGTCCTGCCAGTTCATGTGCATCTCGCCCGGGCCGGACCTGGTCAGCGTGATCGTCGCGCCGGGCGCGCACAGCTCCCGGGTGTTCTTGAGCACGACCTCGCGCAGCGTCACCCGCCCGGGCCCGGTGCCGCTGATCAGGAGCAGCCCCGAGCAGTGCAGGGTGGGCAGCACGAACGCGCCGGCCTTCCCCGTGACCGGGAAGGTCAGGTCCATGTTCCACTGGGTGACCTCCCCGGTGGGCTGGCTGGCGGTGCCGAGCCAGACGCCGCTGAACCAGCGCCGCGCGGCCGGGGGCGAGGAGGCCGGCGAACTGGCCGACGGCCGGGGGCGACTCCGGTGCCCGGCGGTCCCGCCTCGGTGCGGGTTGCTGGAGTGGCTGGACGGGTTGAGGGTCGGCCCGGCGTCGCCGTGCTGCTTCCCGTGCAGCCGGCTGGCCAGCAGGATCACGGCCAGCACGGCGACCGCGGTTACGGCGGCGATGATCCCGATGATCGTCCAGGTGCGCGGCCCGGGCGGACGGCCAGGGCCGGAGCCGGCGCCGGCCGGAGCGGGCGGCGTGAGCGGCGCGGTGCCGCCGGGCGGCCCCCCGTAGGCCTGGCCGGGGTAGGCCTGGCCGGGGTAGGGCTGGCCGGGGTAGGGCTGGCCGGGATGGGGTGCGCCGGCGTGGGGCGACGCCGGGGGCGCGCCGTAAACGGCCGCGGCCTGCGCGGCGGCCCAGCCGGGGTGCGGCCCGGCGTACTGAGGCCCGGCGTACTGAGGCCTGGGGGACTGGGGCGCGGCGGCCTGCGGGGCGGCCGGCTGCGGGGCGAAGGACGGGGGTGCGGCCGGTTGGGGTCCGGCCTGGGGTGGCGCGGCGGTGGCCGTCGGCGCGATGGTGGCCATCGGGACCGGCGGCGGGGCGTGCTGGGCCAGTGCGGCGGCGACGCTGGCCGGCAGCCAGGACTGCGACACCTGAAGGCCCTGGCCCGCAGCCAGCCGCCGGGCCTCGGCCACGATGTCGGCCACCGCGGGCCGGTCGGCGGGCTGCTTGGCCAGGCAGCGCTCCACCAGGTCGCGCAGCGGAGGCGGGCAGCCGCGCAGGTCCGCGGCCTCGTGCAGGACCCGGTACAGCACCGCCTCCATGCCGCCCTCACCGAACGGCGGCCGGCCCGTGGCGGCGAACGCGGCCAGCGAGCCGAGCGAGAACACGTCGATGGCCGGGGCCACGGCCACCCCGGAGATCTGCTCGGGCGCCATGAACTGCGGCGAGCCGACCCGGATGCCGGTCCGGGTCACCGCCGTGGCCTCGGCCGCCCAGGCGATGCCGAAGTCGATCACCCGCGGGCCGTCCGGGGCCAGCAGCACGTTGGACGGCTTGAGGTCGCGGTGCACCACGCCGGCGTGGTGGATCGCCTGCAGCGCCTCGGCCACCCCGGCCATCAGCAGCAGCACCGTGCCCGGCGGCATCGGGCCGTGGCTGGTCACGGTCTCCTGCAGGGACGGCCCCGGCACGTAGGCGGTGACCAGCCACGGCGGGGTGGCGTCCGGGTTGGCGTCGAGCACCTGCGCGGTATATAGGCCATGCACTCGCCGCGCGGCCGCGATTTCCTGGCGGAAACGGTGCCGGAAGTCGGGGTCATCGCCCAGTTCGGGCCGGATGACCTTGAGCGCGACCGGCCGCCCGCCCTCGGTGAAGGCCAGGTACACGCGGCCCATGCCACCGGTGCCCAGCCGGCCGCCGATCCGGTAGCCCGCGATCTCCTCGGGGTCGTCGCGCGTCAGTGGCTGCATTGGCCAGCCCGCCCCGTTCTCCCCGCCGTCATGACCCAGCCCTTATGCCACAGAATGTCATGTCAGCGGGGGCCCGTGTCGGTGCCTTGGGCCGACCGGCGGCCGGCCGGGGTGGCCAGCGCGGCGCGGCCTGGCCTCCTGCCGTGCGTCGCCGCCAGATTGGCGCCGGACGGCGACGCACGTCCCCCTCAGCAGGAGGCGTCCGGCTCGGCCAGGGCCGACCGGAGCGACTTTTTAGACGCGCAATCCCCTACATTGCGATATGGCCCCTTGCGCCGCAATGTCACCTGAGTCTCGCTTTGGTACCCTCACCGTGTCACGCTGAAGTCAGCAGCCAGGACCTGAAGCCGCAGGCAGGACGGGATAAATGGGGGACGGCCCACCACGTCGGACGCTGGCCGCCCGGCTGGCGGACCGGGATCGCTCCCGATTCACCGGGCGGGCCGCCGAGCTGGCCTTCCTCGAGCGGTGCCTGGACGACGCCGACCCGGCCGCCAGCGTGGTCCTCGTCACCGGACCGGGCGGCATCGGCAAAAGCACGCTGCTGCGCGAGGCCGCTCGCCGGGCCCGCGACCGCGGCATCAGCGTCGTGGCCATCGACGGCCGGGAGCTCGGCCCGGCCCCGGAGATCCTGGAAGCCGCGCTGCGCGACGCCGCGCGGCACTCCCGGCCGCTGGTCCTGCTCGACTCCTACGAGCGGATGACCGCACTGGGGCCCTACCTGCGCCGCGAGCTGCTGCCCGGCCTGCCCGACCAGGCGCTGGTCGTCATCGCCGGCCGGGGCACGCCCGATCCCGGCTGGTTCACCGGCGGGTGGGAATCGGTGACCGCACGCCTCGACCTGGACGTGCTGGAGCCGCGGGACGCGCGGCATCTGCTGGCCGCCTACGGTCTCGACGACGGCCGCGTCCCGGACATCGTGGACTGGGCCGCCGGCTCGCCCCTGGCCCTGGCGCTGGCCGCCGATGCGGCCCTGGCCGACGCCGACTGGAACGCGGCCACCGGGCCCGACCGGCCGGACATCATCAAGTCGCTGCTGCACCGGCTGGTCGAGACCGAGCTGCACGACATCCGGCCCTCGGCGCTCGGCATCGCGGTCGTGGCCCGGACCACCACCCGCGAGCTGGTGCGCGGCGTGCTGTCCGACGAGGACGCCGAGACCGGCTACCGCCAGCTCTCCGGGCTGACCGTCACCGAGCCGCTCGGCGACGGCTTCACCATGCACGAGCTGGTCCGCAAGGCGCTGCTGGCCGACCTGCGGCAGCGCAACCCCGAGCTGGAACGCGACCTGCGCCGCCGCATCGTCGACTACCTGTACGCGCGGGCCAAGGCCGGCGAGCCGTTGCTGCTGATCGACCTGGTCCACCTGGTCGAGGACCCGCTCAAGCGCTGGGGCTTCGGCTGGGACGGCAACGTCAGCTTCCGGATCGACAACGTGCGCGGCGACGACGCCGACCGCATCGAGGCCGGGCACGGCGACCGCCAGCCCCGGCTGTGGTGGCAGCTCACCCGCCGGTTCTTCACCGAGTCACCCGAGCACGTCGCGGTGGCCAGGGACCGCAGCGACCAGATCTGCGGCTACATGGCCTGCATGACCCCGGCCACCGCCCCCGCGTTCGCCGACGCCGATCCGCTCATCGGGCCCTGGCTGGCCCACGCCCGGCGCGAGGCGACGCACGGCGACTCGGTGCTGTGGCACGCGGCCGTGGACTTCACCGGGCAGGCGAAGGTCCAGGCCATGCTCGGCATGGCGGGTGTGCTGCGCACCGGGACGGGCAACATGCGGTTCGCCTACCTGCCCATCGACCCCGCCTACCCCGGCGCGGCCGAGTTCGCCCAGGCCATCGGCGCGGCCCACCTGACCGAGCTGGACGCCGAGATCGGCGGCCAGCAGGTGCACTGCTACCGGCTGGACTACGGCCCGGCCGGCCTGCTCGACCACCTGCGGGACGCGGTCTACAGCGAGCTGGGCCTGCTGGCCCCGGCGCCGCCGCCCGGGCCCGCCGTGGACCTGGAGACCGTCCGCGAGGTGCTCAAGAACTTCCGGGTGCCGCGCGAGCTGGCCCGCAGCCCGCTCGCGGTGGGCACCACGGTCCAGGCCCGGGCCGAGTCGGTCCGGCGGCTGGTCCGGGACGGCGCCCGGCAGGCCTTCGGCGACAGCGAGACCGAGAAGCTGCTGCACAGCGTGCTCGTCTACGGGTACCTGGACCCGCTGCGCAGCCATGAGGAGGCCGCGTCCCGGCTGTGCCTGAGCCGCGCCGCCTACTTCCGCCGCCTGCGCACCGCGGTCGAGCGCCTGGCCGAGTACCTGGCCGCGGCCCCGCTACCGTAACCGCATGACCAGCGAGGGCCCGGCTCAGTCCCGCCTGCCCATGGTGCCGCTCGGGCCGGGGGGCCCGGAGGTCTCGCGGATCGGGCTCGGGCTGGCCGCGCTGGGCCGGCCGGCCTACATCACCGGCGGCCGGGCGGAGGACCTGCCCGACCGGAGCGTGGCCGCGCTGCGGGCCAGGACCTTCGCCATGCTGGACGCCGCCTACGCGGCCGGAGTCAGGTACGTCGACGCCGCGCGCTCCTACGGCCGGGCCGAGGAGTTCCTGGCCGGATGGCTGGCCGAGCGCGGCTACCGGGACGTCGTGGTCGGCTCCAAGTGGGGCTACCGCTACACCGGCGGCTGGCGGCTGGACGCGGCCAGGCAGGAGGTCAAGGAGCACTCGCTGGCCATGTTCACGACCCAGCTGGCCGAGAGCCGGGCGCTGCTGGGCGAGCACCTGGCGCTGTACCAGGTGCACTCGCTGACCCCGGACTCACCGCTGTTCGCCGACGCCGCCCTGCTCCGCGCGCTGGCCGGCCTGCGGTCCGACGGCGTGCTGGTCGGGCTGACCACCAGCGGGCCGGGTCAGGCCACGACGCTCCGGCAGGCGCTGGACCTGACCGTCGACGGGCGACCGCTGTTCAGCACGGCCCAGGTGACGTGGAACCTGCTGGAGCCCTCGGTGGACGAGGCCGCCGCCGAGGCGGCGTCGGCGGGCTGGGCGGTCCTGGTCAAGGAGGGCGTGGCCAACGGGCGGCTGACCCCGGGCCCGGCGCCCGAGCCGGTGACGGCGCTGGCCGGGGCCCGCGGCGTCACCGCGGACGCGATCGCGCTGGCCGCCGCGCTAGCCCGGCCGTGGGCCACGGTGGTGCTGTCCGGCGCGGTTACGGAGGGCCAGCTGGCCGCGAACCTGGCGGCGCTCACGGTCGGCCCGCTGCCCGCACTCGGCCTGGCCGAGGAGCCGGCCGCCTACTGGGCCACCCGCGCCGCCCGGCCGTGGCAGTAGCGGCTAGCGGCCGGTCCAGCAGCTGATCTCCAGGCCGTCGGCGACCGGGAAGTCCACGGTCACGTAGCCGTTGGCCGGGTCACGGACGAAGGCCAGGTACTCGCCCAGGCTGGCGTGGGTGTTGTCGTCGGCCACCACCAGCGCGCCGGGCGGTAGCCGGGGCTCCAGCAGGCGCAGCACCGGCAGGCACAGCTCCTTCCAGCCATCCAGCAGCACGAGCCCGATGGGGCCGGGCACGCCGGCCAGCGTCTCGAGCGCGTCGCCGGCCAGGATCGTCACCGCCCCGGCCACGCCCGCCTGGGCCAGGTTCGCCCCGGCGGCCTGGACCTTGTGCTCGCTCAGCTCGGTGGTGATGACGTGGCCGGCGCCGTTGTCGGTCACCGCGGCGGCCAGGTACATGGTCGAGATGCCGAACGAGGTGCCGAACTCCACGACGGTGTCCGGGCGGCCGGCGCGGACCAGCGCGTACAGCAGTCGGCCAGCCTCGGGAGAGATGGGAATGTAGAAGTCGCGGAACGCCTCGGCGCGCTCGCTGGCCGCCGCGGCCGCCCATGAGGCCAGGCCGGGTGGCGGCGGGGGCGCGTCGTCGTCGCCCTCTTTGTCGGCGGCGGCGAGCAACCGGGTAAGCACGGAGTCGAGCTGGGGCGTAGCCAGCGTATTGGTCATGGCAAGCAGTCTAGACGCAACGTTGCGTCTAGACAAGAGTCAGTATCATGCTCGGCATGATGGCCAGCGAGCCCCGCCACCACGGCAACCGGCACGGGCGGAGCGAGGAGGCGCGGCTGGCCGTCCTGGAGGCCGCCGACGACCTGCTGGTCGAGCGCGGATTCGCCGGGGTGACGATCGAGGGCATCGCAGCCCGGGCGGGCGTGGCCAAGCAGACCATCTACCGCTGGTGGGCGTCCAAGACCGACATCCTCTTCGACGCCCTGGTCGCTGACGCGGCCGAGTTCTTCACCGTGCCCGACCACGGCGACCTCGGCCGCGACCTGCGCGGCCAGTTCCGCCAGCTGGCCGTGTTCCTGAGCCAGACCGATGCCGGCGCGGTGGCCAGGGCGCTGGCCGGGCAGGCCCAGCACGACCCGGACGTGGCGGCCCGGTTCGAGGCCGAGTTCGTGGCCCGCGAGCGTGACCGCGAGCGCGCGCCGTTCCTGCGCGCCCGCGAACGGGGTGAGCTGCCCGAGGGCACCGACATCGAGTTGGCCATCGACCGGCTGGCCGGCCCGGTCTACTACCGGCTGCTGATTACCCGGCAGGCCGTGCCGCCCCGGTTCACCGATGCCCTGGTGGACCACTTCCTGGCTGAGTTGCGCTCGGCCTGACGGGAGCCTGCCCGGGACCGGTGGCCGGAGGCGCCGCCGGCTGGGGCGGCCCGACCGGCCGCGTCGGCTCGGTGCCGGGGTGGATGTAGCGGCCGCCGCGCAGCAGCGACGCGAGGGCGGCCAGCGCGGCCAGGCCGGCCGCCACGCCGAACACGATGCCCAGGCCGTGATGGAACGGCCCGGCGATCAGGTTGGGGAAGAACTCCCGGCCGGTCAGGACGCGCTGACTGGCCGCCGGGAGCCGGGCCAGCTCGCCGCTGGCCGCCAGCAGGTGCCGGAGCGGATTCACCCCCAGCACCGCCGCGAACAGCGACGACACCGGCGGCAGCGAGCCGAGGTGGTGGGCCACCCCGGCCGCCACGCCATGCTGGCGCAGCCCGCTGCTCAGCGTGGTCGGCAGGGTGCTGGCCAGCCCGGCGATCATCAGCGAGAAGAACACCCCGATGGACAGCGCCGTGCCCGAGTTCTGGAACGTCGAGCGCATGCCCGAGGCCGCGCCGCGTTGCCGGGCGGGCACGCTGCTCATGATGGACGAGGTGTTGGGCGCGGCGAACATCCCGCTGCCGATCCCGTTGGCCGCGATGAGCAGGGCGAACGCCCAGTACGGGAAGTCGGTCGGCAGGAGCAGCAGGCCGACGAAGCTGCCCCCGAACACGATCATCCCGGCGGTGGCGAAGCCGCGCGCGCCGAACCGGTCCGACAGCGTCCCCGACACCGGCCCGGCCAGCAGGAAGCCCGCGGTCAGCGGCAGCAGGAAGATGCCCGCCCACAGCGGCGTGTCGGCGTAGCTGTAGCCGTGCAGCGGCAGCCAGATGCCCTGGAGCCAGATGATCAGCATGAACTGCAGGCCGCCGCGGGCGATGGACACGACCAGGCCGGCGATGTTGCCGGCCGTGAAGGCCCGGATGCGGAACAGGGCGAGCTGGAACATCGGCGCGGCCACCCGGGTCTCGATCACCGCGAACGCGGCCAGCAGGGCCACGCCGCCGATGAGCAGGCCGAGCACCTTCGGGTTGGTCCAGCCCATGGTGTGGCCGCCGTAGGGCTGGATGCCGAAGGTGAGCGCGATCAGCACCGAGCCCAGGCCCACCGCGAACGTGACGTTGCCCCACCAGTCGATGCGCTCGCGGTGCCGCTCGCCGTTGTCCCGCAGCCGGAGGTAGGCCCACAGCGTGCCGAACACCCCGACCGGCACGTTGACCCAGAACACCGCCCGCCAGTCCCAGGCGGCCAGCAGCCCGCCCGCGACCAGGCCGATGAACTGCCCGGCCAGCCCGGCGACCTGGTTGATGCCCAGCGCGAAGCCGCGCCGGTCGGCCGGGAACGCGTCGGTCAGGATCGCCGCCGAGTTGGCCATGAGCATCGACCCGCCCACCGCCTGGAGCACCCGCCAGCCGATCAGCCACAGCGCCCCGTGCCCGCCCTCGAACGGGTCGAACGACAGCAGGATCGAGGCGATGGTGAACACCACGAAGCCCGCGTTGTAGATCCTGACCCGGCCGAACATGTCGCCCAGGCGGCCCAGGGTGACCACCAGCACCGCCTGCACCAGCCGGTAGCCCATGATCATCCACAGCAGGTAGGCGATGTTGCCCGGCGCCAGCGGGTCCAGGTGGATGCCGCGGAAGATGGCGGGCAGCGCGATGATCACGATCGACCCGTCCAGCGCGGCCATGAACATGGCGGCGGTGGTGTTGGCCAGCGCCACCCAGCGGTAGCGGTCCTCGGCCGTACGGTTCCGGGCGGCTCCAGCGGTCAGGCGTCCCGCCATCAGATGCCCGCCATCAAATGCTCTGCGCCAGCCGCTCGATCAGCGGCGCGGCCGTCAGCAGCTGGGCCAGCTCGTCCGGCGTGAACCCGGCGGCCAGCGCCTGGGCGAGCTGCTCGGTCCGGGCGTTGCGCCGGTCCAGGAGCGCCTGCTGCCCGGCTTCGGTCAGTGACATCACCGCCCGCCGGCCGTCGCCGGGATCCGGCGCGGCGCTCGACCAGGCCGCGGGCCTCCAGCCCGGCCAGCGTCGCGCCCATGCCCTGCGGGGTGATCTGCTCCAGCCGGGCCAGGGCGCTCGGCGTGGCCGGCCCGCCCCGCTCCAGGCGGGCCAGCGCCGAGCGCTCGGGCAGCGAGAGCTCACCCGTCACCTGGACCTGGCGCAGCCGCCAGCGCAGCAGCCCGATGCTGACGTGCAGCGCCGCCGCCACCTCGTCGGCGTCCGGTACATCGCTCATATGCTAAAGCTAACTTTCTAAAGCTAGCTTTGCAAGCTGGGCGGGCTGGCGGCAGCTAGTCCGCCCCCGGCGTCAGCGGCGCGGCAGGGTCCAGCGCTGCTGCGCCGAGCCGGTGCAGGTCTCGATGTCCAGGCGCGAGCCGCGCCGGCCGCCGGGATCGGTGAGGCACAAGCCGGACACCGGGTTCACCAGCCCGCCGAGGGCCGCGTGGGTCCAGTCCTGGGCCGCCGTGCCGTTGCACGGATACCAGTCGACGGGCGTCCCGCTGGCCTTCCCGGCGCCGGCCACGTCCAGGCAGCCGCCCTCGGTCCGTAGCGTCCGGTCGGGGTAGACCGACCAGCGCTGGCCCGCCCGGCCGGTGCAGGACCGCGCGAACATCGGGTTGCCCTCGGTGTTCAGCGAGCCCGAGTTGCTCAGGCACCGCTGCCGGAACCCGGTCAGCTGCGCGGTCGCGGTGGGCTTCGGGAGGCGCTGGGCGTGCCCGCCCTTCTCGTAGACGGCCACGTAGGCCAGCCGCATCGCGCCGTCCGAGGTCGTCGCGGCGGTCGGGGCGGTGCAGTTGCACTCCCCGTCCGGGTAGTTCCCGCCCATGGCCAGGTCCAGGATGATGAAGAACCCGTGGTCGATGGCCTGGCGCCAGGCCGTCGCGCCGACCCCGGCCTCGGTGATGGTGTCGATGGTCCGGCCGTCCATCCGGAACTGGAGGTACTCCGCTCGGGTGTTCCGGCGGCTGACGAGCACGGTGTAGGTGTGGTAACCGGTCTGGCAGGTCGAGCCCGCGTCGGGGCACGCGGTCAGCGGGTGGCCGGCGCTGCCCGCTGCGTCGTGCAGCGTCTGCGAGGCCTCGTTCAGCCCGTTGACGTCCTCGATCATGTCGATCTCGCCCGAGGTCGGCCAGGTGCCGCCCGTCCGCATGGGCGATCCCAGGGCCCAGAACGCCGGCCAGTAGCCCAGCCCGTCGGCCGGGTTGGGCTGCTCGATGGACGCGGTCAGCCTCAGCTCGCCGCCTGGCGGCGCCGTGAAGTCGTCCCGGGTGGTCTCGATCCGGGCCGAGGTCCAGCTTCCGCCGTGGCCCAGTGCCCTGAGCACCAGGTGGCCGCGGCCGTCCAGGTAGACGTTGCGGGTCGAGTGCGTGGTCCGCTCGATCTCCCCGGTCCCGTAGTTGGTACCGATGTCGTAGAACCAGTTGGCTCGCCAGGGTGGCGTCCCGGCCCGGCCCCGGAAGCTGTCGCTGAACACCGTCCGCCAGCCCAACGGCGCCTTCGGCACCGTGCCGGCCTGCGCCGTGATGGCGGCCTGCGCCGCCGGGGCCGCGCTGGCCAGGCAGCCGGCCGCGAGCACCGCCGCCGTCAGAGTCCTGGTAAAGATCCTCATAAACAAGGGAGACCCCGGCGGAGGCCCGCGGATAACGGAAAGCTGGCCAGCGGCCGGGGGGAAATGGCCGACGGCGCGGGTGCGGCACGCCAGCGTCGTCGTTGGCCCTCTGGTGACGCTACAGCAGCACCAGAACGCCGACGATCATGCTGGCCGGCAGCCCGGGCGGCTGGGATCACGGCTGTGAAGCGGGCTCTGGTTCTGGCGGGCGGCGGCGTGGCGGGCATCGCGTGGGAGCTAGGGGTGCTGCGCGGCGTGCATGAGGCCGACGCGGGCCTGGCCCGCCGGGTCATCGACGCCGACCTGATCGTCGGCACCTCGGCCGGGTCGGCGGTGGCCGCGCAGGTCACCAGCGGCGTGCCGCTAGATGATCTGTACGCGGCCCAGCTCAGCGAGGAGTCGGCCGAGCTCGAGGTCGAGCTGGACATGGACGAGCTGCTGGCCCGGTTCGCCGCCGCAGTGTCGGGCGTCACCGACCGGCAGGAGATGCAGCGGGCCATCGGCGAGCTGGCGCTGGCCACCCCGACGGTGCCCGAGTCCGACCGGCTGGCCGCGGTGGCCTCGCGGCTGCCCGTGCCGGCCTGGCCGGACCGGGCCATGATGCTGCCCGCCGTGGACGCGGCGACCGGCGAGCCGGTCATCTTCACCAGGGACTCCGGGGTCGCGCTGGTGGACGCGGTCGCGGCGAGCTGCGCGGTGCCGGGCATCTGGCCGCCGGTTACGGTCGGCGACCGCCGGTACATCGACGGCGGGATCCGCTCGATCGCCAACGCGGACCTGGCCGCCGGGTCGGACCGCGTCCTGGTCATCATCCCGGCACTCGAGGGCCAGCCCGAGCCGTTCGGCCGGCTGGACGACGAGATCGAGAGCCTGCGGCCGGGCCGGGCGCTGGTCTTGTACGCCGACCAGGCGTCGGTGGCCGCGTTCGGGACCAACCCGCTGTCGCCGCTGACCCGGCCGCCGGCCGCGCGGGCGGGCCGGGAAATCGGGCTGGCCAAGGCGGCCGAGGTGGCCGCGTTCTGGAGCTAGCTGGCGGCTCGGGGCTGGCCGGGCATCAGTCCGGGGCGTGAGCCCCCGTCATCAGGGCGGCCAGGTCGTCGGGGGCCAGGAACGACGGCGGCGGGGGCGGGCCCCAGCTGTACAGCCCGCGTGCGCCCTCCCAGGTGCGCGGCGTCCACAGCGCGTCGTCCACGATGCAGTCCAGGTCGGAGTAGTACTCGGAGAAATTGCCCGCCGGGTCGCGCAAATACCAGAAGAAGTTCGACCCGACGTGGCGTCGGCCCAGGCCCCAGACGTGCCGGGCCGGATCCTTGGCCAGCATCACGCTGGCGCCGCGGCCCACCTCGTCGACGTCGTTGACCTGCCATGAGGTGTGATGCAGGAAGGCCAACGGGGCCTGCTGAACGAGCACGTTGTGGTGATCGGTCGAGCAGCGCAGGAACGCGGCCAGCCCGGGCACCGTGTCGCTGACCTTGAACCCGAGGCCCGCGGTGAAAAAACGCTGCGAGCGCTCCTGGTCGGTGGACCCGAGCACGACGTGGCCCAGCTTGCGCGGCCGCACGGGGTCCTCGCGCAGGATGCCGGGAGCCCGGACGTTGGCCCGGCCGATGTGGCCGGGCGAGTTGTACGGCGGAGCCGGCGTCTCCGGCTGGTCCAGCCGGGCCGCGATCTCCACCACCACGGAGACCTCGGTGCCGGCGTCGCGGGCGGTCAGCGTGGTGGCGTCACGCTGGGCCGGGACGTCCAGCCGGGCCAGCCCGGCGGCGATCCGGGCCAGGTCGTCGGGGTCGTCCGCGCCGATGCGGAGCTCGACCAGGCGGCGCCGCGGCGTGGGCACCAGGCGCAGCTGCTCGCCGCCGTCCGCGGTGCGGAAACGCGCCACGCTGGGCTCGGCGCCGGGGTCGAGGCCAAAGTCGGCGTAGTACTCAGCGGTCGCGGCCACGTCCGGGACGCCGATGGTGACGCGGGTGAGCCGGTGCAGCGCCATGGTCGTCCTCCTCAGCCAGCCCCGCGGTTCTCGGTAAGCCGGGACCGGATGCGGCCATCGTCCGAGACCGGGCGCAGGGCTGTCAACGCGCTCGGGTTTAGTCAACACGCGAATGCCCCGCCGGGCGGAGCCCGGCGGGGCACCCGGTTTTGGTCAGCACGTCGAATGCCCCGCCGGGCGGAGCCGCGGGGCACCCGGTTTTGGTCAGCACGTCGAATGCCCCGCCGGGCGGAGCCCGGCGGGGCATTCGATTCGGTTAAGCGGACTAGTTGATCAGCGGGAGTCGGGAGCGGCGACCGTGACCGTGCTGACGGCCGGGGTGTCGGTCGCCTGGGACGAGACGGCGCTGGGTACGGCGGGCTCGGTCGGCGACAGAGCCCTGTTACGTAGCTCCTCGAGACGCCGCCGCGGGGGCAGCAGGCTGAAGGCGACGATCGCTCCGACCGCGAACAGTGCGGCGGAGATGGTGAAGGCCACCGTGTAGCCGTGCACCGCGGCGACGGCCGCGGCCAGCCGGGTCGCGTGGTGCGTGGCCAGGTAGGTGGCCGTCGCGGTCAGCGCGATGGTGCTCAGCACCGCGGTGCCGATCGAGCCGCCGACCTGCTGCATGGTGTTGACCAGCGCCGAGGCCACGCCCGGCGTCCTGCGGGCGACGCCCGCGGTGGCCGTGTTGATCGCCGGCGCCATGATCATGCCGAAGCCCAGGCCCAGGACCAGCAGGGCCGGGCAGCACGCCGCCGGCGTAGCTGGAGTCGACGCTGAGCCGGCTCAGGTAGAGCATCCCGGCGCCGCCGAGCACCATGCCGGTGGTGATCAGCGACCCGCGGGCCGAGCTCGCGGCAGCAGCACGATGTTGGACGGTGTTCGAGGCCGATCAGCACGCAGGCGATCATCGGCAGGAAGGCCAGCCCGGAGGTGACCGGGCTGAAGCCCTTGACCAGCTGCAGGTAGTAGGTCAGGAACAGGAACACGCCGAACATGGCGACGCCGGCGATGCGACCACGCGAAGGTACGCCCGCCGCGGGTCCGGTCGGCGACGACCCGCAGCGGCAGCAGCGGGTGGCTCGACCCGCGCTCGGCCAGCGACGAACGCGCGACCAGCAGCACCGCGCCGGCGACCAGGAAGCCGAGCGTCACGCGGCGACGACCAGCCGGCGGTCTCGGCGTGCGAGAAGCCGAAGACCAGGCGAACAGCCCGGCCGAGGCCAGCACCGTGCCGGGCGACGTCGATGCGGGGCCGGACGGCCGGCCGCTCGTTGCCATGTAGACCAGCGCGCCGACGCCGGCGATCGACGGCGAACACCAGGTTGACGTACAGCGCCCAGCGCCAGGACAGGTACTCGGTGAGCACGCCGCCGAGGATCAGGCCCGACCGCGCCGCCGCCGCCCGCGACGGACGCCGAAGACGCCGAACGCGCGGCCGCGATCACGCGGATCGCGGAACGTGCGTGACCAGCGTGGACAGGGCGGCGGGAGCGAGCATCGCGCCGAACGGCGCCCTGCAGGGCGCGGGCGGTGACCAGCACGCCGAACGACGGGGCGGCGCCGCCGAGCGCCGACGACAGCGGCGAAGCCGGCCAGCCCGCCGATGAAGATCGCACTTGCGGCCGAACAGGTCGCCGAGGCGGCCGCCGAGCAGCAGCAGGCTGCCGAAGGCGAGGGCGTAGGCGGTGACGACCCACTGGCGGTCGCTGTTGGTGAAGCCGAGGGCGTGCTGCGCCGACGGGCAGGGCGATGTTCACGACGGTGGCGTCGAGCACGACCATCAGCTGGGCGATGGCGACGATGACGAGGACCAGCCACCGGTGATCGTTCGGCGCGACGGCGCGACGGCCGTCGGTGGCCGAGGATACGGATGACATTACGGGCGGCACCTTCCGGTAGAGAAGACTGACTGCTGTTGGCTTGGCTGCGGTGGCGGCGCGGCGCGGGGCGCTCACGCCGTCGCGACCGCGGGACTAGGTTCGGCTGGGTCGGTGGCTGGGACACTGGCTGGGCCGGGATCGGCTTCCGGTCTGGTCAGCGGCTTGGTGCCGTCGTCCATGGCGTCCAGCAGGCGGAGGAACGTGGCCCGGTCCTCGTCGCTCAGCGCGCCGAAGATCTGCTTGAGCAGGCGCTCGCGGTGGCGTTGGCCACGCCCAGGCAGTTCTCGCCGGCCTTGGTGATGGCGACGAGCTTGGCCCGCCGGTCGGTGGCGTCCGGTCGGCGCTCGACCAGCCCCACGCGCTCCAGCCCATCGACGATGTCGGTGATGGAGTGGGGGACAGCCCGAAGGTGTTGGCCAGCACGCTCTGCCGCGTCGGGCCCGCTCCTTCAGGTGCATGAGCACCTTGGCGCGGGCCAGCGACAGGCCGCACAGGCTCATCTCGTCGTTCATGGCCCGGAACATCCGGTGATGCACGGCGAGGTACCGCTCACCCAGTTCCGCTGGAGTGACCATGGCTGCCCCTCTGACTGCTTTTCCTTACCCGTCTCAAGATGACGGATCTCAAGTTGATGACTGTCATAATGAGGTTCCTCACGGATTTATTCCAGCGTCGAGGAACTCTCCTGGGAGAGGCGGGCCCAGCGGGGCTGGGGTGAGGCGACCAGGGTCAGGCGGCGGACTGGGCTGACGAACTGTCGGGCCTCGTCCGTGAGGGCGTCCCAGTCCGCCGCGCGGGAGGCGTAAGGGATCGCGACCCACTTGCCCATCGTCGGGCTGACCGACATCGCCGAGGTGGCGTGACCCTCAGGCCAGCAGGGCATCCCGCTTGGCCAGGGGGAGCTTGAGCAGCAGCCGGTCCGCGTCGAGGAACGCGAAGAACTTGCCGTTGACGGTCAGGCCGTCCCGCCCGAACATCCGGCGCCGGCCTCACGTCGGCGTGGCCGGACTGCACGGCGGCCAGCCGCTCGAAGCTGCTCACCGCCGCCTCGCGGTCCATAGCCGTCAGCCTCCCGCCGGGCACTCGCGTGGATCGCTACCTCCACCTCATCATGAGATGGCCCCCACGAGCCTGTTCCCCGGCGCGTTCGGCGGTGGCGTCGCTCAGGAGCCGTGCTCCAGAGCGCGTGGTCAGGTGGCCGGCATGGCGCGTGGGTATTCGGCCGCATGGGTCGTGAACAGATAGGCCGCTGCATTGATGGACATCTGGCCGCTCGGCGAGACCCGGTGGATCGAGCTCGCGGTGAACCTCAGGGGAGGTAGCGCAGGATGTCGGTCTTGAAGGAGCCGGACTCGAGCGGGCAGGCCGCCCCGTCGCCCAGAACGACCCGGTGCCGGGACTGCGACGATGCCGGCGGCCGAGCCCGCGTAGCCCGGCTGCGTTGGCGTGGCTGGCTGGTGAACCGGCCGTGGCGGTAGTCGATGATGTCGCTCGCGGTGGAGCGCGCCGGGTCGGTGGCCGTCAGCCAGAAGCCGCCGTGGCCGTCGGGCGTGAGGCCGTTTGCGCCGCTCAGCTTCAAGTCCCTGGCCACCGTGTTCCACGTGGAACCATTCCAGTGCAGCAGGGTCAGGCCCGCGGGGCCGGTGCCCTTCTGCTCATTGTACTGCGGAGTCTGGCCACCCACACGCTGCGCGGACCCGCGGCCGATATCCGCGGCGCGACCGAGGGGCCAGTGCCCTTCTCACCGGCCGGAGCACGGAGCCGGGGCGAGGCCCGACTTCGTCCGTTCCAGTCCATCACGATGGTGGCCTCATGCTGCGGCTGATTCACCGTGCCCTCGACACCCCGAGGGCCCCGATGTCATCCGGCGCGACGCCGTCGACGGTCACCGGCGTACCCACCGGCACCGCGACCTTCTGCCAGGTCCGGCCGTTCCAGTGCCGTACCACCGCGGGCCCGTAGTCGGCGAACGAGGTGCCAGCCTCACCGAACGTCCACACGTTCCGGCTGCTGAAGACCGCTGCGTCGAGGACGGTGTCCGGGCTGGAGGTGACCTCGGAGATTTTCCAGGCCGTGCCATTCCAGTGCAGCGCGTACTGGGTCGCTACCAGGCTCCGCTTGGGCAGGACGGGGAAGAACCAGGTGTTCTTGGGTGACGTCGTGTAGACGCTGGAGAACAGCTCCCACGGCCCGATCACGTTGGTGAGCCGGGCGGGCAGTGGGACGTTAGCCCAGCGACGGCCGTTCCAACGCTCGGTCACGAAGGTCGGCTCCGGGTTGGGCACGAGCCCTAGGATCCAGGCGTTGTCCGCGCCACTGGCGGCAACCGCCTGCAGGTCAAGCCGGTCCGTCTGGCCGAAGACCTTGCTGATCCGCCACCCGGGCACCGTCTGGCCCTGGGCCGGAGCGGCCGACATCACGATGGCCGTGCCCACGGCCAGCGCAGTACATGCCCAGTTCGCTTTCCGTCTCATGACAGTCTTCTACCGTTTCTGACCCGTACGTGGCCAGGGCTGGTTACTGGCCGCCTCGCGGAAGCCGATAACCACCGGCAGCATGAAAGGGCCGTTCACGTCGTAGGAGCGACGTGAACGGCCCTTTGACGTCGTTAGCCGAGCCCTGAGCTAGGGGATGTGCGGGCGGCGGCCCGGCTCCTGGCGGGGCATCTGCTGGTTGGTCGGTGGGCACCGCGGGCAGCGGGAACTGGCTGATCTCGTACTGGGACAGGTTGTACTGCCCGCTGGTGTCGGGCAGCGACGGCGGGTTGTAGTCGGGCTGGCCGAACCGGAAGGCCGAGGTCAGGTCGCCGACCGTGTCCCGGCGCCACTGGCTGATGTTGGTCTCCGGCCACCCCGGTGATGTGCTCCAGGAACCGCAGCTGCGAGGTGTGGTCGGACAGCTCGGTGCAGACCCAGCCGCCGACGGTCCACGGCGACACGATGATGCACGGCACCCGGTAGCCGAGGCCGACGGGCAGGTCGTCGCCGTCCGTGCCGCTCTTCGACGTCAGCGTGACGTACTCGTCGGGGGTGCCGGCGGGCGGGATCGGCGGGATGACGTGATCGAAGAAGCCGTCGTTCTCGTCGTAGGACAGGATGAACACGGTCTTGGCCCAGACGTCGGGGTTGGCCGCCAGGGCGTCGATCTTGGCCGCCACGTAGGTGGCGCCCGCGGCGGGTGAGGCGTTGGGGTGCTCGTCGAACCCGGCGGGCGGCAGCAGCCAGCTGACGGTGGGCAACTGGTCGTTGGCCACGTCGTACTCGAAGCTGCCGACCGGTCGAGTTGGCCATGGCCTTGTCGTACAGCGGGTCGCCGGGCTGAGCGTCGAAGTACTGGGTGAAGTGCTGGAGGGTCGGCAGGCCGGTCGCGGTGTTGGCCTCGTGGTAGAACTTCCAGCTCACGCCCGCGGCCTCGAGGCGCTCCGGGTAGGTGGTCCAGGTGAACTCGGCGTCGGGCCCGCTGGTGGTCAGCGACGGGCCGCCGGCCAGGCCGTTGGGGTCGATGGTGCCGCTCAGCCACATGTCGCGGTTGGGGCCGGTGGGGCCGATCACCGAGCAGAAGTAGTTGTCGAAGATCGTGAACGCGTCGGCCAGCGCGTACTGGAACGGGATGTCCTCGCGGGTGTAGTAGCCCATGGTGTACGGGCCGTTGGTGGCGCCGTCGGCGGCGATGTGCGCGGGCACCCAGTTGTCCATCTTGCCGCCATCGAGCGCGGAGTGCTGCGGGCCCCAGTCGTGGCTGAGCGACGGGACGGCCGCCGCCGCGCTGGTGAGCGTGTTCAGCCGGTAGGGGAGCAGGAACCCGTCCGGGTTGGACGGGTCGGGCTGGTAGAACACCGGGCGGCCGTTGGGCAGCCGGGCCGGGTGCGGGTCGCTGAAGCCGCGGACGCCGCGACAGGGTCCCGTAGTAGTGGTCGAAGCTGCGGTTCTCCTGCATGAGCAGCACGACGTGCTTGATGTCGGCCAGGCGGCGGCGCGAGGGCTGGGGCGCGGCCAGGGCCTTCTGGACGTTGGGCGGCAGCGCGAGTGAGGCCGCCGCGAGTCCGCCCGCGGCGGCGGCGCCGCCGAGCAGGCGGCGCCGGCTGAAGCCGCCAGTACCGCCGGGAGGCGTGGCTGTGTCGGTCATCGGGGTCCTTTCGCTGGGGTCGGCTCGGGGCGGCCCGTACGGCCGCAACCGCGACCGCGGTTAGGCAAACGTTTCCGCTTCATGCTGCGGAGTCCGCCTGTCGCCCGGTTGAGCGCTGGATGACCGGACACCGAATGCCCGCTGAAACCTGGTCGGCCGGATGGCCGTGCGCTCAGGATTCCCTGAGCAGATCAGAAGTTCGCATGCACGGACTTATGCCTTGATCGGAGTGATATGGCTGATACCGTCAGATCTGGCAAATGCCCAGGTTGGAGCAGCGTCGTCGGTATCGACGGCTTTCGGGGAGTGGCGCCATGGCAGCTTCGGCGGTTCGGGAGCGCCTGGTCACGGTGGCCGCGGTGGCCGCCCTGCTGGCCGCCGCGATCCTGCCGGGGGCGCTCGCAACCGCGGACCCCGCGAGCGCGGCGCTGGTGCCCGACCCGGCGGCTGAGGTCAACCCGTTCATCGGCACGGCCGACGACGGCAACGACTTCCCCGGCGCGGACACGCCGTTCGGCATGCTCCAGTGGAGCCCGGACACCGTGTCCCGGCCCGACGGCGGCGGCTACGCCTACGGCGACTCGGCCATCACCGGCTTCAGCCTGACCCACCTGGGCGGGCCGGGCTGCCGCGCGGCCGGCGACATCCCGGTGCTGCCGGTGGTCGGCCCGGCCGCGCTCACCACCGCCGCGTCCGCCGCGTCCGACTCGTTCTCGCATGCGGACGAGGGGGCCAGCGCCGGCTACTACCGGGTCGCCCTGGCCAACGGCGTCACCACCGAGCTGACCGCGACCACCCGGACCGGCCTGGCCGACTTCAGCTTCCCGGCGCACGAGCAGGCCGGCCTGATCCTGCGGCTGGCGGGCAGCCAGCGCCAGGTCCTGGGCACCAGCTTCACGGTGGTGAGCCACACCGAGATCGAGGGCTCGGCCACCTCGGGCAACTTCTGCGGGGCCGGGAACCAGTACACGATCCACTTCGACATGCGGTTCAGCCGCCCGTTCACCGGGGTGACCAGCAACGGCCAGGTCGGGGGCGGCCCGGCCACGGTGGCGCTGAGCTTCGGCACCAGCGGGGGGCGACTGCTGGCCAAGGCCGGGATCTCCTACGTCTCGGCCGCCAACGCCCGCCTCAACCTGGCCGATGAGGACCCCGGCTGGAGCTTTGCCGCCATCCGCGACCGGGCCACCGCGGCATGGAACGCGCTGCTCGGCCGGGTCCGGATCGGCGGCGGCCCGGCCGCTCAGCAGGCCGTCTTCTACACCGCGCTGTACCACTCGCTGCTGTACCCCAGCGTGTTCAGCGACGACAACCGCCAGTACCTGGGCGTGGACGGCCAGGTGCACACCGTCGACCCCGGCCACGCCGCGTTCTACACCAACTTCTCCGGCTGGGACATCTACCGGGCCCAGGCTCAGCTCGAGGCGCTGGTCGATCCGGACGCGGCCAGCGACGCCGCTCAGTCGATGCTCGACGACTACGCCCAGGGCGGCACGCTGCCCAAGTGGATGCAGAACAACGTCGAGACCTACTTCATGGTCGGCGACCCGGCCGACCCGGTCCTGGCCGACTACTACGCCTTCGGCGCGCGCCACTTCGACGTCCGCACCGCGCTCGCGGACATGATGACCGAGGCGACCAGGCCGGGGCCGGCCCGGCCCGGCCTCAGCTACCTGGAGCAGCTCGGCTACGTGCCGGTCGGCGGCGACTACGGCTGCTGCAACTACTACGAGCCGGTCTCCACCACGCTGGAGTACGACACCGACGACTTCGCCATCTCGGCCCTGGCCGGGGCGCTTGGCCAGCACGCCGCGCAGGCCAGGTTCCTGGCCCGGGCCCAGGACTGGCGCAACGTGCTCAACCCGGTCAGCCGCCTGGATCAGCGCCGCGGCCTGGACGGAAGCTGGGAGCCCGGCTTCGAGCCGCGCAGCACGTCTGGGTTCGTCGAGGCCGACTCGCTGGTCTACACCGGCATGGTGCCGTTCAACCTGGCCTGGCCTGACCCAGGCCAAGGGCGGCCGGGCGGCCATGTCCGACTACCTCAACACCGTGCTGGACAACCTCACCGGCGCCGGCGGCGACGCCTGGCTCGGCAACGAGCCCAGCCTCGAGCTGCCCTGGGAGTACGACTACATCGGCCAGCCCGCGCAGACCGAGGCCACGGTGCGGCAGGCCGAGGACGAGCTGTGGTCCGACACCCCCGACGGTGACGGTGACGGCAATGACGACCTCGGCGGCCTCAGCGCCTGGTACGTCTGGTCGGCCCTCGGCCTGTACCCGATGACCCCCGGCACGTCCGACCTGGCCCTCGGCTCACCCGTGTTCCCCCGCTCAGTGATCAGCCTGCCATCCGGCCGGGTGCTCACCGTCCTTGGCGCGGGCGCCTACCCGGGCGCACCCTACGTGGAATCCGCAACATGGCACGGTCAGCCCTGGAACCGTGCCCGCGCACCAGCTCAGGCCCTCGCCGACGGCGGAACCCTGCGCTTCGTGCTGGGCACCAGCCCCGTCACCAACTGGGCCACCCAGCCCGGCGCGGCCCCCCCGTCTTACGGCCCGATGACGTAGCCGGTCACGGCCCACCCGGCTCCTCCAGCGCCGCGGCCAGCCGGTCCCGCGACGTGATGCCGAGCTTGGCGTACGACTTGGTCAGGTGGGTCTCCGTCGTCCGCAGCGTGATGAACAACAGCTGGGCGATCTGCCGGTTGGTCTTGCCCTGAGCGGCCAGCTGGGCCACCCGCAACTCGCTGGGCGTCAGCGCGTCACGGCCGCGGATGGCCTGCTGCCGGGGCCGGCCGCCCGCGATCACCAGCTCGGCCAGCGCCCGCTCGGCGAGCGCCAGCCCGCCCTGATCGTGGGCCAGCCCGAGCGCCGCGCGCAGCGGCACCCTGGACTCGGCGCGGGCGCCGGAACGACGCAGCGCGGCACCGAGGTCGGTCAGGGCGCGGGCGCACTCCAGCCGGGCCGGGCTGTCACCCAGCACGTCCGCCGCCTCGGTGAGCAGCTCAAGCCCGCGCGGTCCGCCGGTGACCAGCCCCGCGGCGCGCAGCGCGATGCCGATCCCGCGGCTGGTGCCCCACTCCGTGGCGAGCTCCAGTTCTGCCGCGCACAGCGCTCTCGCCTCGGCGTCGCGGCCGAGCGCCGCGAGCGAGATCCCCGCCGCGGACCGCCAGTTCATCATGGCCGGATTGCGGATGCCCCAGCGCTGGGCCAGCTCGCCGGCGGCCAGCAGGTCGGTGACGGCAGCCCGGTGGTCGCCGCTCGCGGCGCTGAGGCAGCCGCGCGCATACCGGAGCCGGTTGGCCGGCCAGGTCGGCGGGAGGTCGCCGAGCAGCTCCCGCCCGGCCAGCTCGGCCCTGGCCTCGGCCAGCTCGCCGCGCTCGATGAGGCTCTGCACCAGCAGGGCCACCGCAATCGGCGCGGCCCAGATGCGGCCGCTGGCGTCCAGCGCCTGGCGGGCCCGGGCCGCGGCCTCGCTGACCGCGCCCGCGTGCAGCGCGATGAGCGACGCGAACGAGGCCGCGACCGAGGAGGCGAGCGGCAGTCCGCGGTCCTGGACCAGGCCCAGCCAGGCGTGCGCGGCCTGACGCGCCTCGTCCAGGCAGTCGGCGAACAGGAAGACCGAGATCGTCTCCGGGACGATGGGCGCGTTGAACTCAAGCATCCGGGTGGCGGCGGGCAGCGCCAGCCGAACGTGGTGCAGCGCCCGCGGCCGGTCCAGCAGCGCCGAGGTCAGGCAGGTGGCCAGGCTGGCGTGCAGCGTGGCGGCGATCTGCTCGCCCCGGTCGGCCCGGGCCCGCAGGTCGTCCAGCAGCCGGTCGGCGGTCGGATGGCAGGCCGGATCCCAGCGACCCGTATCGATGAGAGTCGACTCCAGCTCGGCCCGGAGCTGGGCGTCGGCGTCGCCCAGCTCGGCGATGCTCTGGGTCAGCACGTCCACGGCCGGGCCGAACCGCCCGGCCTGGGCCAGCACATGACCGAGCGGCAGGGCAATCGCGGCCCGGCGGCCCGGACCGGTGACCAGCTCCAGGGCCTCGGTCAGGTGTTCCGCGGCCCGGTCCGGGGCCTGGCCGACCTCGATGCGGCCCAGTTCTTCCAGCACCTCGGCCCTGGCCCGCGGCTCGTGGACCTCGGCCAGCGCACGCTCCAGGTACTGGATGGCCGCGCCGGGCGCGCCGCGACGCCGGGCATCCCCGGCCGCTTCCCGCAGCGTGGCCTCGGCCCACCCCTCGGCCCAGCCCCCGGTCTCGGCCCCGCTTTCCAGCAGGTGCACCGCGATGTCCTGGACCGGCTGCTGCTGCGCGGCCAGCATCCGGGCCGCCTGGGCGTGCAGATGCTGGCGGACCGGCACCGCCATGTCCTGGTAGACGGCCGACCGGACCAGCGGGTGCACGAACGCCAGCGCATCCTGCCCGGCGATCAGCCGCTCGGCGACCAGCGCCTCGAGCGAGCCCAGCGCGGTCGCCGGGCCCACGTCCGCCAGCTCGGTCACCCGCCCGACCGTCGCGCCCGGCCCGAGCACCGTGACGGCCCTGGCCACGGCCAGGGCGGCCGGCGGCATCCGGCCGAGCTGAAGCAGCACCCGGCGGGATACCGCGGCCGGGGTCATCCGGCGGACGTGCTCGACATCCCCGTCCTGGCCGCGCACGCCGTCGGCGGCCAGGCTGTCGGCCAGCGCCCGGAGCAGGAACGGGTTGCCGCCCGACACCTCCTGGCAGGCTGCGGTGAACGAGCCCGGCGGCGCGCCGAGCACGTCGCCGAGCAGCCGGGCACAGGCCCGCTCGCCGAGCGGACCGGGCCGGATCACGCTGACGGCAGGCTCATCGAGGAGGCTGCCGAGCAGCCGGCCCTGGTCCTCGGACGGCCGCACCGGCCGGGCCGAGGCGATCAGCAGCACCGGCAGCCCGTCCAGGCGCCGGGCCAGGTGCGCGGCGAAGCTCAGGCTGGGCCGGTCGGCCCAGTGCAGGTCGTCGATGAGCAGCAGCAGCGGCGAGGTCCGGGCCAGGTCCGCGGTCAGCCAGTACAGTCCGTGCTGGATCGCGAACTCCTCGTCGCGCTGTCGGCCCGGCGCCGCGCCGGCGTCACCCAGGCCGAGTGCCGGGGCGGCGAGGCGGCCCGCGTCGCGCAGCAGCCGGCGTGGCCCGTCCGCCGCGTCGTCCCGGACGATCTCGTCGAAGACCTGCCGCACGACCCCCCACGGGTAGCTGCCCTCGAACTCCCCGGACCGCGCCGACCGCACGCTCATCCCGGCCGCCGCGGCGGCCTGGCCCGCGTGGGCCAGCAGCGCCGTCTTGCCGATGCCGGCGGTGCCCTCCACGATCAGGGCCGACCCCGCCCCGGCCCGGGCCGCGCCGATGGCGGCGGCGATCACCGCCGTCTCGGCGTCCCGGTCCAGTAACGGGCCGCGAACCTGGCCACGCATGGCCATAAGCGTAGAGGCCAGCCAAATCTCGTGGTGGTCACCGTAATGCGGGCCGCCGGGCCGGCGGCCCAGGATCTCGACTAGGCCCAGGTGACACCCACGGGAGGTACCGATGTCTGGGGATGACCATCGACGTGTCCGGCGCCCGCGGCGCGCGCGAGCCCGCAGCCTGATCCTCGCGGTCGCCGCGGCAACCGCGGTCTCCGCCGCCCCGGCCGCCGCGGCGCACGCCGCCGCGCTGCCCGCGCTGACCTGCACCGACTACAGCCTGCCGGTGCGCATCACCGACCCCGGTCCGGCCGACCAGACCATGTGGGGCCAGCTCTGCTACCGGGGCGGTGAGCCGCGAGCCGTCCAGGTGCTCATGCCGGGAGCGACCTACAGCCACCTGTACTGGAACTTCCCGTACGGCAGCGGCTACTACTCCTACGTGGACGCCGCCACCGCCGTCGGCTACGCGACGTTCGACGTCGACCCGGTCGGGGCCGGCCAGAGCTCCCACCCGCCGAGCAGTCAGCTCGACCTGAACGCGCAGGCCGTCGCCCTGCACGACGTGATCACCGCGCTGCGCTCCGGGGCCGTGGACGGTCACGCCTTCGCGCGGGTGGTCCTGGTCGGCCACTCCATCGGCTCCTACGCGGCCTGGCTGGAGGTTGGTCGATATCACGACGTCGACGCGGTCATCGCCACTGGCGCCCTGCACGCGATCAGCCCGGACATCGGCGCCGTGGAGAGCGTGCTGTATCCGGCCGCCGACGACCTCAGGTTCGCCGGTTCGGGCCTGGACCCCGGTTACCTGACCTCCGAGCCTGGGACGCGCGGGTCGATCTTCTATGACCCGGCGACGGCCAACCCGGCCGTGGTGGCGACCGACGAGGCCACCAAGGACACCGTCACCGTGCCCGAGCTGGTCAGCGCGACGACGATCGTCGGTCTGCCCGCCACCCAGCAGCCCACCGCCCAGATCACCGTGCCGGCGCTGGAGGTGGTCGGCGCGGACGATCAGCTGTTCTGCGCCGCGGTCACCGAGTACGACTGCGCCGAGCCGCGCTCGGTGCAGAGCTACGAGTCACAGTTCTACCCGGCCGCCGCGCACCTGAGAGTCGTCGTCATCCCGGACACCGGGCATGACCTGGCCCTGTCCACCACCGCCCCCGCCACCGACGCGGTGATAATCGGCTGGCTGCTGTCGGTCGTGGCCCCTTGCGCCGGCCAGGAGCCTTGCCCACCGGCCCACTCGGGAGCTGGGGGGTGGCCGAGGCGGTGCGCAGCAGGGCCGGGAGCTTGCGCAGCTCGGCGGCGAAGGCCGCCTTGTACTGCCGGACCTCGGCGTTGAGCTGCTGCTGGTTGGCGCTGACGAACTGCTGCTCGTAGCTGTCTTGGATGGCGAAGTAGATGCCGGCCAGATCCGTCACGTCGGTGCAGTTCGCGTCGGCCACCGCCGTGGCGATCTGGGCCTGGTTCTGGCCGGCGGACGGGGACGGGGACGGGCTCGGGCCGCCGGGGCCCACCCCCCGCAGGCCCAGCGCGGTTTCCTGCTGGAGGGCCAGGTTGTCCGGGTCGGGAGCGGTGTAGCCGTTCTTGGCCATGCACGCCGACCAGGCCTTCTGCGCCTTCTTGAGGTCCGGGTCCTGCACCACGTCGGTGCTGATGTCGTCGTTCATCGTCTCGACTCCCGCCATCGAGTGCGCGAACTGGGCGTTGTTGAAGTCCATGACGATGTTGAGGCACTTGCCCGCCGCGGCCTGCGCCGCGGCGGGCAGGCTGGTGCTCGGGCTGAGGCTGGCTGGGCTCGCCGGGACTGGGGCCTGAGCCCAGGTTGAAGCCCTCCTGGGCGGCCAGCGCGGTGCCGAGGTAGCCCCAGGGCCCGAACGGCAGGGCGAAGGCCAGCCCCCGGTTCTCGCGGACGGACAGCAGCGTGCTGCTGGCGTACTGGCCATAGCCCGCGTCGTTCATGCACGCGGTGTGCAAAGCGGTGTAGGTGTCGCCGGGGGCCAGCCCGTCGTCGGTGCTGGCGCCGAGCGCGGCGTAGGGGGTGAAGGCCTCGCTCGACATGGCGGCCTGGGCGGAGGCCGGGGCGGCGGGCCGTCCCACGCTGGGCTTGGTAACGGTCGCGACCGGGCCCTGGTGCGGGGCAGCGGTGCAGGCGGTCAGGCCGACGCAGCAGCAGATCAGCGCGCCGAGGCCGGTGCGGATGCGCGCGATACGTCCCCTCACGCTGGTCCCCTTACATGTATCTTCCCCGGGCCGCGCCGGAACGGGATGGCCTTGGCCGTCCGGAGCAGGGCCTTGAGCTGGCCTAGCTCCTTGGCGTAGGCGGCACGGTACCGGTGAACCGCGGCGGTGAGGGCCTGCTGGTTGGCGTTGACGAGCTGCTGCTCGTAGCTGGCCTGGACGGCGAAGTAGATCCCGGCCAGGTCGCTGGAGTCGGTGCAGTTGGCGTCGGTGGTCGCGGCGGCGATCTGCGCTTTCTGGGCCGAGGAGCTAACCGAGGCGCCGATGTTGATCCGAGCCCTTGCTCCCGTAAATGGTCTGAAGCTCGGAAAAGAACACCTGCCCCGGACTGGGAAAGCTATAGCCGTTCCTGGTCATGCAGGCGGACCAGGTCTGGGTGGCTTTCTTGACCGCCAGGTCCTTCTGCACGTCGCTGCCGATGTCGTTGCTCAGCGTCGCGATATCGGCCAGCGGCCCGTCGTGCACGGCGGTGCTGAAGTTCTGCACGATCGTGGCGCACTTGCCCGCCGCGGTCTGCTCGGCCTGGGGCAGGGTGGCCGGATCCGTGGGCTGGAAGTCCACGCCCAGCTGGGTCAGGGCCGAGCCCGCGGGTGCCAGGAAGCCGTACTGCTGGGCCGCGGCGTCTCCCAGGTACCCCCAGGCGCCCCAGGGCTGGGCGAAGGCCAGGCCCGCCGTATCGATGCGGATGCCCATAGGGACGGTGCCGGGATTGACGTTCGCGTAGCCGGCGTCGCTCATGCAGGCCTGCGCCAGGGCGAACTGTGACTCGTTGGGCGCCAGGCCGTCGTTGTCTGACTCGCCCAGGGCGGCGTAGGGGGAGAAGGCGTCGCGGGATAGCGCCGCCTCGACGGAGGCGGGCGGCTGTGGCCGGCCGACAGCGGGCGTGCACCGTCACGTTCGGACCCTTCGGGGCGCTGGCGGCGCACGCGGTCAGCCCCGCGCAGCAGCCGATCAGAAGTGCGAGGCCCGGTCGGAATCGCATCATCGTCTCTCCTTCTGACCGCGGCTCATCCGTGCCGCAGCGCGGCCAGCGGGCTGATGCGGGCGGCCCGCAGCGCCGGGTAGGCACCGGCCAGCAGGCCAACGACGCTGCCGATCAGCGGGGCGGGCAGGGTGTAGGCCGGGTTGAGGATCGCGGTCCAGTCCTTGAGCGCGGCGAAGATCACCACGGTGGCCGACGCCGATGCAGGTGCCGACCAGCCCGCCCAGCGTGCCGAGCGCCGTGGACTCGGCCAGGAACTGCGCGGCGATGTGCCGCGGCCGGGCCCCGACGGCCCGGCGCAGGCCGATCTCCTCGGTCCGCTCCAGCACCGCGACCAGCGTGGTGTTCGCGATCCCGACCGCGCCGATCAGGAGGCTGACCAGGGCCAGGATGAGGAACAGGCCTTGCAGGTCGCCGCTGACCTCGCCTTGCAGGGTCTGCGGGCTGGACGGGGAGGTCACGACCAGGCGGCTGGGGTCGGTGGGCAGCTCGGCGGCGGCGATCTGCCTGGCCACCGAGTGGGCGGCGCCGATCCGGGTGGCCACGACCATCTGGGCCTCGTCCTGGTTCCCGATGCCGGGCGCGGGGTTGCCGTAGTCGGCCAGCGCCGTCCGCTCCGGGATCAGCATCGCGCTCTCGCTGGTCACCACGCGCTGGGCCGAGCTGTAGACGCCGACGACCGTGTACGCGATTCCGTTCACGAACACCGCGGGATGGCTGGCCAGGCGGGCCGGGGAGATGCCCAGCGCGGACGCCGAGTTGGTGTCGATCATCGCGACGTGCTGGCCGGTGTCGTTCTCGTAGGCGCTCAGCGGTGAGCCGGCCACCAGGTGCAGGCCCATGGCCCGCACCGCGCCGGGCGTGGCGGCCAGCAGGTTGATCGTCTGGGAGGCGGTGGCGGACAGCGCCTGCGAGCCGGTGAAGTTGGTGCCCTCGGGGATGGTGACCGGCCACCAGACCCCGGCCGAGGTCACGCCGTTGATGCGGTCGGCGACCGCGTCCGCGTTGGCCGGGAAGCCGATGGGCGGGTTGGTGTCGGGCGCGGCGACGTTGTTGGCCGGGCCGTTGTCCTCGACCGTCACCGTGGTGTCCTCGAGCACGGTGAACTGGCGCGAGATCTGGCCCGCACCGGTGGCGGTCAGGCCGAGCACGGCGACGAACGCGCCCACGCCGAGGATCGTGCCCAGCATGGTGAGCACGGCCCGGCCGGGGCGCTGAACGATGCCGGCCACGGCCTCGGCGGCGGCGTCGCGGGCGGCCAGCCGGGGCCTGGGCAGGCTGGGTGCAGGGCGGCTGGGGGCTGCGCTAGCCATGGTCGGCCCCGGCCCGCTCGGTCGTGGCTAGCTCGGCCCTGGCCAGCTCGGTCAGGACGCCGTCGCTGATGGCGATCATCCGGCCGGCGTGCGCGGCCACCTTCTGGTCATGCGTGATCACTACGATCGTGAAGCCGGCGCGGTTCAGCTCATCCAGCAAGTCCATGAGCGCCGCGGCGTTGCGCGAGTCCAGGTTGCCGGTCGGCTCGTCGCACAACAGCAGGCTCGGCCGGTTGACCAGGGCCCGGGCGATCGCGACCCGCTGGCACTCGCCGCCCGACAGCGTCGTGGGCAGGGCGTGCATCCGGTGGCTCAGCCCCACGGCCTGGAGCGCGTCGACCGCCGCCTGGACGCGGCCGTCCCGCGGGGTCTGGTTGTACATCTCGGCCAGCAGCACGTTCTCCAGCGCCGACCGGTACGGGAGGAGGTGGAAGGACTGGAAGACAATCCCGATCCGCCGGCCGCGCAGGGAGGACCGATCCCGGTCGTTCAGGGTGCTGGTGTCCATGCCGTCCAGCAGGTAGCGGCCCTGGGTCGGCGAGTCGAGCAGGCCGAGCAGGTGCAGCAGGGTGGACTTGCCCGAGCCCGAGGGCCCGGTCACCGCGACGTAGTCGCCCGCCTCGATGACCAGGTCGGTCGGCCGCAGTGCCAGAACCGGGGTGAGCCCGGATAGGTGCGGGCCAGGCCGAGCAGCTCGATGACCGGCGTGCCGATCCGGTCGGCCCACGTGGGTTCGGCCACGGGGGTGGTCATCAGCCGCTCACCACCACGTGGTCGCCGGCGGCCAGCGCGCCTGAGGTCGCCGGGGTCACCTGGACGTAGCCATTCTCGGACAGGCCGGGGGTGACGCGGACCTCGGTCCGCTGGCCGTGTGCGCCCGCCACCGTGACGTAGCTGGTGCCCGAGGCGGTGGTGACGATCGCGGCCACCGGCACCGTGAGCACCGGGCCCTCCGTCCGGCCCGTCTCGACCGTGACCAGCACGTTCTCGCCGTTCAGCGCGGCCGCCAGCGGCTTGGACGGGTGCACGGCCAGCGGGATGAACACCGTCGCCGAGCTGCCTGAGCTGCTTGAACTGCCCGAGCTGCTGCTCGAGCCCGCGGAGCCCGCGGATCCGGTGGACCCGGAGCCGGCGGACCCCGTGGCGCCCGCCGAACCCGAGCCGCCCCCGACGTCCACGATCGCCCCAACGGGCGCCAGCGTCGTCGCCGTGCCCACGTCGGCCACCGTCCCCGTGGCGTGGATGCCGGTCACCTCGTCGTAGATGCTGACCTTGAGGCCATGCTTCACCTGGCCCGCGTAGGCAGGCGGGAGCTCGCCGGTCAGGGCCAGCGACCCGCGGGCCGCCAGCGCCAGGAACGGCTGGCCCGGCTCCTGGCCGGTCGCGCCGTTCACCGCGACCACCGTGGCCGGCAGCGACGGCAGGAACACCACGTTCGACATGGGCACGCCGCCAGTGGACGGCGGGGTGTAGCCCAGGTGCTCGTAGTAGAGGTAGACCGCTTCCTCGGTGGCCCCGCCGAAGTCCCCGGGGGTGTCGCCGTCGTCGTAGTAGCCCAGCCGGGCCAGGGCCTTCTGCAGCTCGGCCACGTCCGGGCCGGCCTCGCCGGGGAGCAGGTCCCGCCAGGCAGGCACGGGTCCGGCCAGCGCGAACAGCGGCTGGCCGTCGATCTCGGCCAGCAGCTTGCCATTTGTTAGGGAATCTCCGGCCGATACGTCCAGCCTGGAGATGTATACGGACGACGACCCCCCGGCCGCCGATGACCCGCCGCCGCCGGCCGAGCTGCCCGCGCTGCCGCTGCCGCTGGCGCCGCCGGTACTGCTGTCCGACTCCGGAGCGCTGGGGTAGACGTCATACTCGGTGGCCGGGTACACCACGCCGCGCATCTGCACCGACGAGGTGAGAACCTGGGAGACGACCGCGGCCGTGGTCTGCGTGGGCGGCGGCGCCGCGGTGTCCGCGGCCAGCTGCTGCGGCGACTTCACGAACGAGGCGCCGATCAGGCCCCCGGCGGCTAGCAGGGCCGCGGCTATACCCACCCCGAGCAGCACCCGGCGCCGGCGGGCGAGCCGTGAGCCGTGTCCCGGTGCCGGGTGAGCGGTGCCGTGCGGGTCGCTCTCCGCTTTCGGGGAGCCTGTTTCCGCGGAGCCTGTATCCACGGAGCCTGTTTCCGGCGGGCCTGTGGCCGGGGAGCCTAGCTGCGTCACGAGGGCCTCCGATTGCTGCTGTCTCCCGCTGGGGGCTCCGTTCGGGCTGGAGCACGCCGGAGCGCGGGCACAGGGCAACTCTGGCGGGTCGTTCTCAGACCTGTGCGTGACCTTTGCGTGAGTTGCATGTCAACCTCGTAGTGTCTGGGGCAGGTCCCTCAGGCGCTGGGAGGCACGTGGTGGCCGCTGATGCGACTCGGCTGGTCGAGCACGTATTCGTGCTCATGCTCGAGAACCGTTCCCTGGACCACATGCTCGGCTTTTCCGGTATCACCGGAACCGACGCGCAGACCGGTCGGCCCGCCGCGATCAGCGGCCTGAGCGGGAGCGAGTCCAACACCTATAACGGGCTGACCTTTCACGTCACCCAGCCCGCCGACTGGTCCATGCCCCTCGATCCCGGGCATGAGTTCACCGACGTGCTCGTCCAGCTCTGCGGCCCCGGCGCCGTTTACCATCCCGGCGGGGCGTACCCGGCGGTCAACGCCACCGGATACGTGGACAGCTATGTCAAGTCGGGCGGGGCGACCAATCCCGGCGAGATCATGAAGTGCTTCCGCCCGGCTCAGCTGCCCGTGCTGAATGCCCTGGCCAGGGAGTTCGCCGTCTGCGACGGCTGGCGGGCCTCGATGCCCGGGCCGACCTGGCCCAACCGCTTCTTCATGATGGCGGCCTCGTCCGGCGGGCTGGATCACAGCCCGAACGTCGCCCAGATCGCCGAGTGGATGACCGTCGATGGCTTCGGCTTCGAGCACGGGAGCGTGTTCGACGCGCTGTCCCGCGCGCGGCTGGCCTGGCGCATCTACCACGGCGATCAGGGACCGCTGAGCGGGAGCTTTCCCGTGGCGGGCGGCCTCAAGGGCATAGCGCCCTGGGATCCTCACCCGTACAGCAAGTTCGCGTCCGACATCTCAGTCGGCAGCTATCCCGCGCAGTTCACGCTCATCGAGCCCAACTACGGGGACCTCACCAGCGCCACCTATCGCGGCGGGCAGTCCCAGCATCCCCTCGATGACGTGCGGTCCGGCGAGAAGCTGATCAAGTCCACCTACGAGGCGCTGCGCGGCTCGCCGCTGTGGAACACCAGCCTCCTCGTCGTGACCTGGGACGAGCACGGCGGATTCTATGACCACCTCGGCGCGGTGCCCGGCGGCGCCGTGTCACCGGGCGACAAGGTCGTCACGCCGGGGGGCGTGAACAAGTTCGGCTTCACCTTCCAGCAGTACGGCCCCCGGGTGCCCGCGGTGATCGTGTCGCCGCGTATCCCGCAGAACCTGATCGACCACCGGACCTACGATCACGCCTCCATCCCGGCCATGGTGGAGAAGCTGTTCGGGATCCCGCCGCTGACTCAGCGCGACCGGCACGCCCGTGACGTGACGTCGTTGCTCTCCCTGGCCGAGCCTCGGTCTGCTCCGCAGACGCTGCCCGCGGTGGCGGCCGCTCCCGCGGCTACGCCGGTGCTGGCCCAGCTGGCCGGGAAGGCGGGCGACGGCGATTCGGTGGACAACGGGAGCCTGCCGGGGTTCCTGCACATCGCCGAGCGGTACGACCAGGCGCTTTCGCCCGCCGCGCAGCACCCGGCCATCCAAGCCCGGGTCGCGGGCATCACCACCCGCGGCGAGGCGCGGCAGTACCTGGAGGAGGTCGCGGCCAAGACGGCCGCGGCCCAGTCCGACCCCGAGCGTTGGGCCCGTGCGCCGGGTGGGCATACCGAAGTGAGATAGCTACATAGCGCCCGAAAAGTACAGAAAAGGAGAGGTCCATGACGGGACCGGGATCGCGGTTGGACGCCAGCGACGTGCTTGGCCGTCTTGGGCGGCACTGGGGTTGGATCATGGCCTACGGGGTCATCACCGTGGTGGCCGGCATCGCCGTGCTGGCCTGGCCCGGTCCGACTCTGCTGGTGATCGCCATCCTGGTCGGCATCCAGCTCGTGGTGCTGGGCATCTTCAGGTTCGTGGCCGCCTTCGGGCCGGACCTGACCGCCGGCGCGCGGATCCTGTACGCCCTGCTGGGCGTGTTGTCGCTGATCATCGGCCTGTACGCGCTCCGGCACGTGCTGATTACCCTGCTCGCGCTCGGCCTGCTGCTGGGCATCTTCTGGGTGGCCAACGGCGCGGTCGAGCTGTTCACCGCCCTGTCGCACCGCGAGGTCCACCACCGGGGTTGGATGAGCATCCTCGGGCTGCTCAGCATCCTGGCCGGGCTGGTCCTGCTGGTCTATCCGGGCTTGTCCCTCGTGGCGCTGGCGGTAATCGTCGGGGTCTGGCTGCTGGTCTTCGGCCTCATGGAGATCAGCGTGGCCACGCGGCTGCGCGCGGCCGCTCACGGGCGTGGCCACGGGACGGGGACGGCGCACGCCACCTGAGGACGCCTGAACTGCCCGGCTGATTCCGCGCGTGCCTCGGCCGGGCAGATTACCTTCGCTCACCCCGTTGGGGGATCTTTCGCCGGGCTGCTCCTGGCAGCGTCGTGTCTCACGTGAAGTGACGGGCGGTCGTCAGCCACACACGAGAGGGGACGCGGATGGCGCCACGACGGGAAGTGCTCAAGACAGCCAGGGCGCGGCTGCGGTCCTTGATCGCGGGAGCCGCGGCCGCGCTGGTGGCGACAGGACTGATCACCCTGGGCGCGGCCCAGGCCGCGCCCAGCGCCGCGGCGGCGACCGCGCCCCGGGTGGACCTCGGCGTGCTGGTGGTCACCGACGGCAACCCCTGGGTCGAGGCCATCCGCCAGCAGCTGAGCTCGGAGGGCGTGCCCGTCACGGTCGTGGACCTCAATAAGTCCGGGCGGACCGCCATCGACAGCTCGTTCCTGTCCGGAACCCTGGCCGACGGGACCCCGGAGGGCCACTTTCAGGGCGTCGTGCTGTCCAACGACGCGCCCGCGGCCCTGTCCGCCGCCGAGCTGAACGCGCTGGCCAGCTACGAGACCGCATTCTCGGTCCGGCAGGTGGACGCCTACACCTACCCCAACGCCAACGTGGGCCTGACCCCGCCCGCCTTCGGCGGATCGCTCGACGGCTCGGCCGCGACCGTGACCGCCGCCGCCAAGGCCGGCGGGTTCGGTTACCTGAAGGGGTCATTCAGCTTCCAGGGCACGGCCGGCGGCTCGCAGTCCTACGGCTACCTGGCCCAGCCCATGCCCAACACGTCGACCGCCAGCTTCACCCCGTACCTGACCGAGACCGTCCCCGGCACCTCGACGACCGGCACGCTGGCCGGGGTCTACTCCAGCAGCGGCCGGGAGCAGCTCGTGGTCGGCTTCGGCTACAACTACTTCCAGCTCCAGTACCGCTACCTGGCCCACGGCATCGCCGACTGGGTGACCCGCGGGATTCACCTGGGTTACTGGCGCAACTACCTCACCGTCGATTCCGACGACGTGTTCAACGCCGACGCCGAGTGGAGCCAGAAGGGCAAGTGCACGCCCAACGACAGCACCTGCCCGCCCGGCACCGCGGCGACCACGCCGAGCCGGATGACCCCGGCCGACGTCACCTTCGCCACCAGCTGGCAGAACTCGCACAACTTCAAGCTGGAGTTTCTGTACAACGGCGGCGCCTCATCCCGGTTCCAGGTCAACGGAACTGACCCGCTGCTGAGCGCGGTCAAGCCGGTCGCCAGCAGTTTCTGGTGGGTCAACCACACCTACACCCACCAGTGGCTCGGCTGCGTCCAGGACTTCACCGTGACCCCATGGCGCTGCGCCACCGATGGCAGCGGCAGCACCCAGTGGGTGGACTCCGCCACCATCAACGGCGAAATAAGTAACAACATCCAGTGGGCCCAGCAAAACGGCATCCCCATTGAGCCGGACGAGCTGGCCCCCGGTGAGTACTCGGGGCTGCGGATCCTGCCCCAGCAGCCGGTCGACAACCCCAACCTGGTCCAGGCGATCACCAGCAACGGGATCAAGTGGGTGCCGCTGGACGCCAGCCGCGAGCCCGCCATGCGTCCGATCGGCTCGGCGCTCGGCGTGCCCCGGCACCCCATCGACGTGTTCTACAACGTCAGCACCAAGGCCAACGAGGTGTCCGAGTACAACTGGATCTACGACTCCGCGGCCGACGGCGGCAGCGGGCTGTGCACCGCCGCCGGGACGCCCTGCCTCGGACCGCTCACCCTCAAGTCCGGCTGGGACTCGTTCATCTTGCCGCGGCAGATCACCACCATGCTGACCTCCGTGGTGCAGAACGACCCCCGGCCGTTCATGTTCCACCAGTCGAACCTGACCAACTACCGGCTGCTGTACCCGGTGGTCAACGGGGTCCTGTCGAGTTACCGCGCCGTGTTCGTCGGCAACGCGCCGATCGTCAACCAGCGGCTGTCGGCCGCCGGCGCGGCGCTGCACAGCCAGGACCAGTGGGCCAGCGCCGCGGGCACGGTCAGCGGCTATGTGCAGGGCAGCACCGTCACCATCACCGGGCCGTCCGGCACCTCGGTGCCCGTCACCGCGCCGAACGGGACCAAGGTCGGGACGGCCAAGGGCGCGGCGTTCGGCTCGGCCTACGGCGGCGAGCTGTCGGCGTACACGACGCTGGGCTCCGGAGCGCTGACGCTGGCGCTGAAGGCGGCCCCGTACCCGGGCAGCTCGGCCAGCGCGCCGAGCACCGCGGCCACGTCGCCCGACACCAAGTCCACCCCGGCCATCGACGCGGTCCGCGACCCGGCGGCCCCGCCCGAGGGCAAGCTGGGCACGGCGATCCTCAACGCGACCAGCGGCCCGGCCGCCGTCACCGGCCAGCCGCCGGCGAGGGGGAAGTGACGCCGGGTAGCGCCGGCGTCAGCCGCGGGAGCCGAAGGGCGCGTTAACATCCATGACTTGCCGAGCCGCCTCGCGCATCATCGGCAGGGCCTTCTCCACGAGCTGCTGACTCCACCGGTTGCTCGGGCCGGCCAGGTCGATCGCGCCGGGCGAGAGCGGGTCAGCCCGGCGGATAGGAACCGCGATCGCCACGGCGCCCGGCACGGTCTCGCCCCGGCTCGAGGCATACCCCCGCTCGCGTGTCTCAGCGATGGCGCGCAGGAAGGACTGGCGGGACGGCGGATACAGTCCGGGGTCGGTGTTGCCCAGGTCGAGAATCCTCTCGATCTCCTCATCGGGCAGCATGGACATGATCGCCTTGCTGGCGGCTCCGCCATTGAGCGGATAGGACTTCCCGACCCCTGAGGCCACCCGGACCGGCTGGCGCGAGACCTTCTCGGCGATGCAGACCCGGCGGTCGCCCACCCGGCGGTGCAGGCTGATCGTCTCGCCGGTAATTTCCCGGATCTGGTTCATCGTGCCGGCCAGGAGCGCGACCTCGTTATGGCGGTCAGCAATGTTGCTGGCCAGCTTCAGGATGCCGATACCGAGGCTGTAAGTGCGGGTCTGCGGGTCCTGTTCCAGATAGGCCTGGCTCTGCAGGGTCTTGAGAATGCGGTGGGCGGTAGCCGCGGACAGGCCGGTGACCTCGGCCACCTGCGCCGCCGACATCTGCGCTCGGTCGGCGCTAAAGGCCTGCAGGACGGAAAGAGCGCGAAGGATCGCCTGCGCCCCGCGAGGTGGATCGGTGGCTGTGATGGCGGGACTCCTAATTCAACGAATACCAGTGAAGGAGCGATCGGCTAGCGGGCGCACGCCGGTCGGGCGCCCGTCCCTGCCGCTTCACGACTAGGCGGCACGGACCATTCTCGCCCTACTTTCGCGATTTGCGCGCGGACGCCCATGGCCAGCCCGGCCGGAGCCCTTCTGTCGCCAAATCTGCTTCTCCTGTGGGTCTTGACACCGTTTGAGGCCAGTCCTAACGTACCCCACAAGGTGGTGATGAAGTCCACTATGTGGGGCTAACTACTGCGAAGGGTCATTCGCCGTACACAGAGAGTCAGTCCAGTGCGGTGCTGGCGGAGGGAGCTGTGAGCGATGTCGGTCCTGTCTGACGCGATCGGGTTCGGCATCGTCTCCGGCGCGGTCATCTCGCTGTCGACGATGGCAATGTCGCTCCAGCACTCGGTGACCAAGCACGCCAACTTCAGCCATGGCGAGCTGCTGACCGTGGCCGCCTACGCGATGATCGCGATGCAGCACTACACCGACAACATCCTGATTGACGGGGTGGTCGGCCTGATCGTGGCCGCGCTGCTGGCCGTGGTGCTGGACGAGTACGTGTTCAAGCCGTTCCGCACGCGGACCCGGCGGCTGGTGACGCTGCTGGTCGTCACGGCCGCCGCGTCGCAGGTCCTGGAAGCCACCTTCGCGCTGATCTTCGGCGCCAACTACGTCACGCTGCAGGTCCCGGTGACCAACGCCCGGCACGTCGGCCCGTTCCTGTGGACCTCGACCGACATTGCCGTGATCATCCTGGCCCTGGCCGCCTTCCTGATCACCCACGTGGTGCTGCGCTACACCTCGTTCGGACGCTCGCAGCGAGCGGTCGCCGACGACGCCGACCTGGCTCGCGTCTGCGGCGTCAATACCAGCTGGGTCATCCGCTGGACGTGGGTCGTCACCGGCCTCCTGGCCGGACTGGGCGGGGCCACCCTGGCCGTCTACTCCGGCACCTTCGACAACCTGCTGGGCTTCAACTTCCTGCTGGTCACCTTCGCGGCCATGATCGTCGGCGGCATCGGGAAGCTGTACGGCGCGGCCCTAGCCGGGCTCATCCTCGGCGTGGTCACCTCGGTCGCGGGCGCCTATACCAACCAGGGCTACAACCAGCTGTTCGCACTCGGGCTGCTGGCCATCGTCGTCCTGGTCCGACCGAGTGGCCTGTTTAACACGCGGGCCGCCGACACAAGGGCGTTCGGCTAGCCATGGGATTCGCACTGGTCATCCTGACCTTCGTCGGCTTCCAGATCATCCTGTCGCTGGGGCTCAATCTGCAGTGGGGCGTCGCCGGGCTGCTCAACCTGGCCTACATCGGCTTCATGGCGACCGGGGCCTACATGACGGCGCTCGTGGTCATGCCTAAGGCGACGCTGGCCAGCGGCACCAACTACATCCTCGGCCTGGGATGGCCGTCCTGGGCTGGCATCCTGGTCGGCATCGCGGCGGCCGGCGTACTCGCCCTGGTGGTGGGCGTCGTCGTGCTGGGCCGCCGGCTCGAAGCCGAGTACTTCGCGATCCTGACCCTGGTCATCGTCATCGCCATGTCCACGGTGCTGAGCGGGCAGGCCAACCTGGTCAACGGCGTTGAGGGACTCATCAACGTCCCGCCGATATTCGGCGCCTCGCTGTCGTCCACGGCGTTCGGGCTGTGGTTCCTGCTGCTGCTGGCGCTGATCGCGGCCATCGTGTTCGTGATCGCCCACCGGGTCCAGCGGTCGCCGTTCGGCCGGCTGAGCCGCGCCGTCCGGGAGGACGAGAGCGCCCTGCAGGTGTTCGGCAAGGACCCGTTCCGGGCCAAGCTGAAGATCTTCGTGCTGGGCTCGATGATCGCCGGCCTGGCCGGAGCGCTGACCGTGCTGTACGTCGGCGCGTTCGCGCCGGCGTCCTGGCAGGTCGGCGAGACCATCTTCGCGCTGTCCTGCATCATGGTCGGCGGGTCCGGCAACATGTTCGGCGGCGCGCTGGCGTCGGCCATCATCGTCACCCTGTTCGTGCAGGTGCCCAGCCTGGTGCACTTCGCGGCCAGCAACCCGGAAGTGCTGGCCGAGGTCCAGGTCATGGCCACCGCCATCCTGCTGATCGCCGTGATGCGCTGGCGCCCCGACGGGCTGCTGAGCGAGCCGGCCGGGTCGGTGGCCAAGCTCGAGCGGCGCAGCGGGCTGACTACCCAGGCCACCCGTGACCCGGTGCGGGCCAGCAGCGTGCAGCGGATCGTGGTGCAGCCACGGGACCGGGCGGGCGCCAACGGGACGACGGCGCCGGGGGCGGCCGAGCCGGCTGCCCTCGAGGTCCGGAACATCACCAAGCGGTTCGGCGGCATTACGGCCGTGGACGACTGCTCGTTCCGGCTCCCCGAACACGGCATTGTCGGCCTGGTCGGGCCGAACGGAAGCGGCAAGAGCACGGCGGTGGAGGTCATCTCCGGCTTCGTGGCCGCTGACAGCGGTCGCGTGCTGCTCGGCAGCCGGGACATCACCCGGTGGACGCCGAGTCGCCGGGCCCACGCCGGCCTCGACCCGGACCTTCCAGTCGGCCCGGGTGTGGAACAAGCTCACCGTCACCGAGAACCTGCTCGTGGCCGCCCCGTCGCGGCCGGGGGAGACCCTGTGGCGGGGCATGCTGCTCCCGCACTCGACGGCCCGCGGCGAGGCTCGGATCCTGCGTCGGGCTGAGGAGAGCCTGCACGACGTCGGCCTGTGGCCGATGCGCGATCAGCTGGCCGGCGAGCTCAGCGGTGGCCAGCGACGGCTGCTCGAATTCGCCCGGATCGTCATGTCCGGGGCCACCGTCGCGCTGCTGGACGAGCCGCTGGCCGGCGTCAACCCGGTCATGGGTGACACGATCGTGGAGCAGATCCGGCAGCTCAACAGCACCCGCGGCGTCACCATCCTGCTGGTCGAGCACAACCTCAAGGTCGTCTCGGCCCTGTGTCCGCACGTGCTGGCCATGGATGCGGGACAGATCGTCGCCCAGGGGACGGTCCAGTCGCTCGCCCAGTCCGAGTCCTTCGCCGACGCCTACCTGGGCAAGCGCGTGCCCAAGACGGCCCAGGAGTAGCAGATGCCGTCCGAGACCAACGCCCCGGTCAACGCCCCGGCCGCGCGCACCGCGCTCCGCGTCAATGACCTGTCGGCTGGCTACCGCGCAGATCTGGTCGTGCGGGAGGTGAGCCTGACCATCTGCGCCAACGAGATCGGCGCCCTGGTCGGCCCGAACGGCTGCGGGAAGTCGACCCTGCTGAAGGCGATCAGCGGCGTGATAACGCCCGCCGCCGGCACGGTGATCCTCGGCGACGAGCCGGGGCAGGACCTGACCGGTCGGCCGCCGCAGGAGCTAGCCCGTCACGGCCTCGGCTACGTGCCGCAGCTGGCTAACACGTTCCCGTCGCTGACCGTGCTCGAGAACCTCCGGGTGGGCGTGTCCCGGCGCAAGTGGCACCAGCTCCGCGAGCGGCAGGCGGAGATGTTCGAGCTGTTCCCGGACCTCTACGCGGCCCGCAAGCGGCTGGCCCGCCAGCTCAGCGGCGGTCAGCGCGAGATGCTCGCGATCGCCATCGCGCTGATCAAGAAGCCGAGCATCATTCTCATCGACGAGCCGTCGGCCGGGCTGTCGCCCAAGTTCAAGGACCTTATCTGGGATCACCTGGTCCGGCTGCGCGAATCCGGCGTCGCGCTGCTCGTGGTGGAGCAGGACGTGAGCGGGATCATGCAGATCGCCGACGTCGCCCACCTCATGGTCGAGGGGACCATCGCGATGAGCGGCTCCGGCCAGGACCTCCTCCAGGACAAGGAGATGGCCGCGCGCTATCTGGGCGTCGACGCCGTCATCGCGGAGGCCGACTAGCACGGCACGGGAACGGGCCGGCGCAGGCCGCGATGCGCGGGTCCGGATCGTGGCGGGACGCCGCGGCGAGAACGTCTGTCAGCGCACGGAGGAGGGAAGAGACGTCATGGACAACATGGCCGCAAGACCGGGCTATCGGGCCCGAGGGCTGATCCTGGTGACATCAGTGTGCACGGCGCTGCTCGCCGTGGCTGGCTGCGGCAGCTCCGGTGGCTCCGGCGCCGCCGCCGGCGGCAGCGGCAAACCGCCGCCCGGTGCGATCGTGTTCGGCTCGGAGATCTCCCTGACGGGGCAGTTCGCGCCATTCGGCGCGGGCGTCAGCCAGGGGCTCAAGGCGGCTGAGGCGGCGGTCAACGGGGCGGGCGGGGTCCTCGGGCACAAGATCGCCCTGGATGTGGTGGACGACGCCTCGGACCCCGTCGACTCGGTTCCCAAGGCCAACCTGCTGGTCAGCCAGGACCACGTAAAGGTCCAGGTCGGCGAGGCCGGCCCGACGCCCAGGCCATCTACAAGATCTTCACCAAGGCGGGTATCCCGTTCCTGACCCCCGGCGGGGACACGTTCTTTGACACCAACACCGACCCGCTGCTGTGGCGGCTGACGCCGTCAGACAACCAGCTCGGCGTGGCCATGGCGCTGTGGGCCCACCACCAGGGGTACAAGCGCGTGGCGCTGCTGTTCAGCACCGGCGTGGAGCAGCAGCTCCGGGCCGTGGTCGAGGCCACGATCAAGAGGCTCGGCGGCACGATCGTGGACAACATCGCCATCGAGCCGGGCCAGCAGTCCTATGAGTCGACGGTGCAGGGGCTCGTCAGCAGCCACCCCCAGGTCATCCTCACGGAGACCGACCCGCCGACGATGTCGGTGATCGTCCGCGAGCTGGCCAGTCTCGGCGCGGCCAACATCCCCGTGATCGGCACCGACACCATGATCGGCTCCGACATGATCAAGGCGGTCGGGGCATCCACGCTGCACCACATCATGACCAACTGCGAGGCAGGCCTGTTCTCCAGCCCGGCCACGGGCGTCTTCACCGCCCAGGTGAAGAAGACCAGCGGCGCCGCTCCGCAGGCCAATGCCGAATTCGGCTACGACGGTGTCATCATCGCCGCGCTGGCCATGGACGAGAGCCACTCGACCTCCGGGTCGAGCTTCAATGCCGCCATCTCTAAGGTGACGGCGCAAGGCGGCACCCCGGTGTACAGCTACAGCCAGGGGCTTAAGGCGCTCAAGGCAGGCAAGCACATCACCTACATCGGGGCCAGCGGGCCGTTCTACTACAACGCCCACCACAACGTGTACGGCCCGTTCGTCTGCGTGCAGCCTCAGCTGTCCGGCCAGTACAAGACGCTGGTCACGTTCTCCGCCCTGCAGCTGAAGGGCGCATCCGGGTGAGCGTGGACATCGACATCAACGTGGCGGCGGTCGGCCGGTGAGCGTGCAGATGGCCGACCGCCGGATGGCGGCGCTCGTTGACGAGGCGGCCGAGCCGGTACAGCTAGGCACCGGGTTCGGGTTCGTGGAGGGCCCGGTGTGGAACCCGCGCGAGCAGTGCCTCTACTTCAGCGACATCAGGGCCGATGCCCGCCGGCGATGGTCGGAGCGGGACGGCAACACCGTGGCCCGGCAGCCGAACAACAAGGGCAATGGCATGACCTACGACGCGGCCATGGCAGTGATCACCTGCGAACATGCCACCAGCCAGGTGACCAGGGAAGCGGACGGGTGCGTGCAGGTCATCGCGTCGCACTACCGGGGCAAGGAGCTGAACAGCCCCAACGACGTCGTGGTCAGCCGGTCGGGAGCGGTCTACTTCACCGATCCCACCTTCGGCCGCACCCGGGAGGACATCGGGATCCTCCGCGACCAGGAGCTGGGCTTCCAGGGCGTGTACCGGATCACGCCGGGTGGCGAGCTCGAGCTGCTGGACGAGGACTACGACCAGCCCAACGGGCTGTGCTTCTCGCCGGCCGAGGACGTCCTGTACGTCAACGACTGCCGCCGGCATCGCATCTGCCGCTACGACGTGGATGCCAGCGGCCAGGTCGGCCCGCGGTCGATCCTGGTCGAGGGGATCACCGGCTTCGACGGGATGAAATGCGACCAGGCCGGCAACATCTACATCACCGGGCCGGAGGGGACCGGGATCCTGGTGCTCGACGACGCCGGCCGCCAGCTGGGAACGCTGGAGCTGCCCGAGAAGCCTGCCAACCTCAACTGGGGCGGACCGACCTGGTCCGACCTGTATATCTGCGCGCGGACCTCGCTCTACCGGTATTCGCTCAAGATCGCCGGGGCGCGCAGTTCTTACATGGCGGCGGACGGACCGGAGGTCAGCACGTGACCCTGGGCCGGTTCGGCGCGTGGTGCTCGATCAGCAGTTCCTACGTCGTGGAGGTGCTGGGCAGCTGCGGCTTCGACTGGATCTGCATTGACCTGCAGCACGGGTTCGCCGCCGTCGACAGCCTCGTGCCGATGGTGCAGGCCGCGGCCATCACCCAGACCCCGGCGCTGGTCCGGGTGCCGCGCCTGGACGCCGGGATGATCGGACGGGCCCTGGACGCCGGCGCGGCCGGCGTGATCGTCCCCATGGTCAACTCGGCGGCCGAGGCCCGCGCGGCCGTGGCCGCCTGCCGCTACCCGCCGGACGGCATCCGGAGCTGGGGCCCCGCCCGCCTGATGCTCGGCGATGCCGAGTACAGCGCGGGGCGGGCCAACGACCGGGTGCACTGCCTGGTCATGGTGGAGACCCTCGACGCGGTGCGGAACCTCGACGAGATCGTCCGGGTAGCCGGCGTGACCGCCGTCTTCGTCGGGCCCAGCGACCTCGCCGTCGACATGGGCCTGACGCCGCGCCGCGGCGCGATAGCCGGCCAGCACGCCGAGGCCCTGGCCGAGATCGCCCGGACCTGCCGCGAGCACGGGATGCCGGCCGGGATCTTCGGCGGTACCTCCCAGGCCGTGACGCAGTACGCCGAGATGGGCTACAGCATCGTCGCCGTGGCCACCGATGCCGCGCTCATCCGGAGCACCGCCACCGAGATGCTGCGTGGCCTGCACGCCACCACCGAAGCCAGTTCGCCTGGTCCAGGCGCCGCCGATGAAAGCGAGGCACCGTGAACATCGACATTCATAACCACGCCATCCCGCAGCGAGTCTTCGACCTGGTCGAACGGGAGCCGGAGTATGGCGTGAGCCTGGCCGGCGGCACCTGGCACGGGCCCAACATCGGCGACTTCGCACTGGTCGAGGCGTGGGCGTCGCCCGACGCCAAGCTGCGCGAACTGGACGGCAAGGGCCTCGACGGGGCGGTGGTGTCCATCGCCCCCAAGCCGCTGTACTTCTTCGAGCTGCCGCTCGCGCCGCAGTCAGCGGTGGCCAAGGAGACCAACCTGGGCCTGGCCGAGTACTGCGCCGTCCATCCCGATCGCCTGCGGTGGATGGCCCACGTGCCGCTCGGCTGGCCCGAGGCCTCGGCCGAGATCCTGGATGAGGCAATCGCGCTTGGCGCTTCCGGCGTCCAGGTCGGCACCTCGGCCGCCTGCCGCCGGCTGGACGACCCCGCCCTCGACCCCTTCTGGGAGACGGTGGAGCGACTCAATGTCCCGGTCTTCATCCATCCCGGCTACGAGCTGCAGATCCAGGCCTTCGCCGACTGGAACCTGGGCGCCATCATCGGCCTTCCGCTCGAGACCACCATCGCCCTGGAGCGGCTTGTTTGCGCCGGCCACCTCGACCGGTACCCGAGCCTGCGCGTCGTGGGCGCACACGGGGGCGGCTTCTTTCCCTATAACGTCGGGCGGCTGCGCAACTACATCCGGGTCCGGCCAGGCTCTCCGGGATCTGCCCAGCGAGCCCTGGTCTTACGTCGGGCGCATCATGTTCGACAGCCTCGTCTACGACGTCGACACCCTGCGGTTCCTGGTCGAGAAGGCCGGCCCGGAGAACATCATGATCGGCACCGACTGTTCCTTCTCAAGCGCGCCCATCGCGCCGGTAGACGAGCTGCGTGCCGCCATCGCCGATGACGAGGGATTCCGCCTGGCGGCCGGCGGCAACGCGGCCGAGCTCTTCGGGTTCTCTCTCCCCGTGCCGGGCGCCTGATGGCCGGACCGCAGCCGCCGACGGCCACGGCGACCTCGGCTGACGGCGTCAACCTGGCCATCTGGGCTTCGGGCGCTGGCCGCCCGGTGCTGCTGGTGCACGGCACCACCTCCAGCCACAGCACCTTCGACGAGCTGGTGCCGCACCTCCAGGAGCACCGGCGCGTGTACCGGTACGACCGGCGCGGCCGCGGGCTAAGCGGAGATGGCCCGGCCGAGGAGCCCTACCGCCTGGAGCTGGAGTTTGCGGATGCGGTGGCGGTCGCCGAGCTCGTGGCCGCCGCCGAGGGCACGCCGGTTGATGTGCTGTCCCACTCGTTCGGGGCGTACGTAGCGCTCGGGGCCGCACCCGGGCACGACGCGATCCGCAGCGTAGTCGCCTACAGCCCCGGCTTCGGTGCCGAGTACCCGCCCGGCTCGCTGGACGGGATCGAGGCCGCGATCAGGCAGAGCGATCCGGATGCCGCCCTCAGGCTGGTGTTCCGTGACGTGATCGGGATGCCGCCCGAGGATATTCAGGTGCTGGCGGACTCGGAAGTCTGGCCGGTGCGGGTTGCCGCGGCCTGGTCGGTCGTCCGGGAATGCCAGGCCGACGAGGCCTTCTCGCGCGAGAGCGGCCCACTGCTGGCCGAGATCAGCCAGGCGGTCCTGGTCCTGGACGGGGAACGGAATGTCCCGCCCAAGCGGGAGCTCGCCGCGCGGCTGGCGCGGATGATCCCGGGTGCTCAGCTGGACGCCCTGGCGGGCGAAGGCCACGCCGCCCATCACACCGCGCCCGCCGCCCTGACCGCCAGATGCCTGCGTTTCTTCGACGGAATCGGTGAAAGTACCCCCTGATGAAGGCCATCACGAGCACCGCGACGCCGGCTGGGGCGCGCTACACGCTCGCCGAGGTGCCCGAGCCGACCGCCGGGCCGGCCGACCTGCTGGTCGAGGTGCACGCCTCGGCGATCAACCAGGCCGACCTCCGGCATGCCCGGACGCACTTCGCGGCCGCGGAGCAAGAGTCAGGACCGGCCATCGCGGGACTCGAGCTGGCCGGCGTCGTGATCGCGCTGGGCGAGGGCGTCACCGGCTTCGCCGTCGGCGACCGGGTCATGGCCATGACCGGCCGGGCGTGGGCCGAGCGGGCCACGGTCGATTACCGGCTGGCGGTGCCCGTCCCCGACCGGTTCAGCTGGAGCGAAGCCGCCGCCACCCCGGTCTCCTACATCACCGCCCACGACTGCGTGACGTCCGCGGCGCGGCTGGCGCACGGCGAGAGCGTCCTGGTGCAAGGCGCCACGACCGCCGCGGGCCTGGCCGTGCTGCAGCTGGCCCGGCATGTCGGAGCCCAGCCCATCCTCGGCACCACGTCCAGTGCCGCCAAGGCCGAGCGCCTGCGCTCGGTCGGCTGCCACATCCCGGTCGTACGCGGGTCGATGGACGTGGCCGACCGCGTCGCGGCGGCCACCGACGGACACGGCGCGGACGTGGTCGTCGACATCCTCGGGGGCACCGCCCTGACGGAGAACGTCGCGGCCGCCGCCATCCAAGGCCGGATCATCTGCCTGGGCCGGGTGAGCGGTCCGCGCGGCGAGCTGGACCTGGACGAGTTCGCCCGGAAGCGGATCCAGATGACCGGCATCACGTTCCGCACCCGGACCTTCGAGGAGCGGTGCGCGGTGGTCGCTCGCTTCATCCGCGAGATGCTGCCCGTGCTCGACAGCCAGCAGATCCGGCCGGTCTGGGACCGGTCCTTCGACTGGGCTGACTGCGCCGAGGCCGAGACCTACCTGCGCAGCGGCACCCAGTTCGGGAAGGTCCTGCTGTCCATGAAGCAGGCCTCCCCGTCCGCGAGTGCGGACGGGGAGACCTGTGTGCCTTCGTTCTAGCCAGCTCAGTGTCTGGTCGGCTCAGTGTCCGGCGGTCTGGTAGGTCAGGCAGTTATCGGACTGCGAGGTGCTGATGCCCTTCTGGTCCCACTGGATATACGAGGCGGGCGTGAACCACGAACTGCTGACGTAGTACCAGTTGCCGTTGCTCGCCTGGATCTGCAGGTCCCAGGCGATCTGGTGGTACTCGGTCTGGGCCGGGTACTCCAGGTAGATGTCATCGAGGTAGGAGGTGTCCTTGAGGTCACCCTGGCCAGTAATCGTGATGATGCCGGGGTCAGCGGGATGGATGTACTGCTTGTCCGTATTGGCGATGTACCAGTTCCCGTAGTAGCCACCGGGGAGCGCGTCACGGGCCCAGACGACCTGGTTGACCTCGCCGCTCCCGTCGAGCCGCGACACGGGGCTGGGGATGATGAGGCCGTGGCCTAGGCCGGGCAGCGTCTCCGCGCACTGGATGTCAGTCCAGTCGCTGATCTTGGTGGCGGGCACGGCGTTGCTGCCGGACTTCTTGGGCCGATGGGCCTTAGGCACGTGGAAGCCCAGGACCCGGACCTGGAACCGGTTGCTCTGGGTGCCCTTGATCGGCTTGTGCCGCTTGCTCAGGAATTGCACCCGCATGGTGTAGAGGCCGGGGTGGGTGGAGCGGGCGGCGCCGCGGAAGTGGTAGCTGCCACGGTGCATCTTCCAGCTGCCCTTCACGTGCCAGCGGTGCCAGTAATACACCTCGAGGCCAAGGCGCTCCCCGGTACGGACGCCGCGCACGGTCGCGATGACGTCGTAAATCCGGCCGGCCTTGATCCGGAACGGCTTCCTGCTGGTGGCCGAGGCCACATGACTCGACATGGCCGCGGGTGACCCGGCAGCGTGCTGATGGCTGCTGACCGGGGCGGCCAAGGCCTGCGGGGCGGCGATGCCGACGCCCACGACGGTCGCCGCGGCGGCGGCGACTCCCAGCAGGCGTCGTCCCGCGCCCCTGGTCTCCGGCGCCGTCTGCGGCACCGCGGATGACCGGGCAGCGTCCCGGCGAATGGCGGTAGTGAGCTGGACTCGCGACATCGTGGCTCCTTCCTGAACGGCGGGCCCGATGAGGTGTGCCTTTTGCCTTCGCCTCAGCCCGATGCCGGAACCATCCGATAGATCGCTTAAAGAACGCTTAAAGTGCGCTGGCCGGGGCAGGTCTGGAGCAGGTCGGAGTGGGGGTGCCATCGCGGCGCGGAGCCCGCGTGGCGGGTGTGGGCCGGGCTGGTACGGCCGCGGAGGACCACCGTCGTAAGCGGATGTGGCCACTGCCCGGGGGAGGGCGGACATTGCTGGAGCTTCGGCTGCTCGGCGAGATGCAGGTGCGTCTTGATGGGGCCGAGGTGAGCTTGGCATCGGGGCGGCAGCGGCTCCTGCTGGCCCGGCTGGCGCTGGCCGAGGGCCGGTTCGTGCCGGCCAGCCAGCTCATAGCTGAGATCTGGGAGGACCGGCCGCCCGACTCGGCCACGAACGCGCTCCAGGTATATGTCTCGGGGCTGCGCAAGCTACTGGGGCCGCCGGCCATCCGCACCAGCGGCCGGGCCTACGCGCTGGACGATGCCGCAGCCGTTGATGTGACGCTGTTCCGCGAGGAGTTGTCGGCCGGGCTGCGCGCCGGCGGCGCAGTGGCAGCGAGCGACTGGCTGGACCGCGGGCTGAGCCGGTGGTCTGGGCTGCCGTTCTCCGACCTTGACGAGGTCAGCTTCGTATCCACCGCCAGGGTCGGGCTGACCGACCTCTACCTGTCGGGTGTGGAGATCCGCGCGACGCTGCGGATCGGCCAGGGAGCGGCGGCCCAGGTCCTGCCCGAGCTGCGCGCCCTGGCCCGGGAGCATCCCTTCCGGGAAGGCATCCACGCGCAGCTGGTCCTGGCCCTGGCGGCCAGCGGCCGCCAGGTGGAGGCCCTCGCGGTGTTCGATAACGTCCGGGATCAGCTGGCCGAGGAGTTCGGCGTTGATCCCGGCCAGGCGCTGCGGGGCGCCCAGACCGCGGTGTTGCGCAGCGAGCTGCCCGCCGGTCTTTCCGCCGTCGCGGACCAGTCGGCCTCGGCGGCCCGGCACAACCTGCCCGCGGCGCTGACCAGTTTCGTGGGCCGCCAGCCCGAGACGGCCGAGGTCGCCGGTTCGCTGGCCACGACGCGACTGGTGACGATGACCGGCCCCGGCGGGTGCGGAAAGACGCGTCTGGCCCTCAACGTCGCCGAGGCGGTGCTGGACCGATACCGAGATGGGACATGGCTGATCGAGCTGAGCGCCAGCACTGACCCGGACGGGTTAGTGCGCGCCGTGGCGCTAGCGCTCGGCGTCCGGGACGGGCTGGCCAGCGAGTCGCGCGATCAGCTGATCGGGCAGCTCCGCGATCGTGACCTGCTGCTGGTGCTGGATAACTGCGAGCATCTCGTCGGCGCGTGCGCCGAGTTCGCCGCCCGCGCGCTGGCTGGCTGCCCGGACCTCCAGATCCTGGCCACCAGCCGGATCCCGCTGGGTATCCCCGGCGAAGTCGAATGGCCGGTTCCGCCGTTGCCGGTGCCCGATGCGCGGCGGGCTCCGCCGCAGGATCAGCTCGGCGAGTACCCGTCCGTCCGCCTGTTCGTCGACCGGGCCGGTGCGGTGGTGCCCGGCTTCGCGCTGACCGAGTCGAACGCCGCGGCGATCGCGACCGTGTGCCGCCGCCTGGAGGGGATCCCGCTCGCGATTGAGCTGGCTGCCGCCAGGACCCGGCTGCTGTCGGTGACACAGATCGCGGCGCGACTCGATGAGCAGCTGAGCCTGCTCAGCGACGCGGCCCGGCACGGGCCGGCCCGCCAGCGGACGCTGCGCGAGGCCATGGACTGGAGCTATGACCTGCTGACCGGCCGCGAACAAGGACTGTTCGCGGTGCTGTCGGTCTTCGCCGGGAGCTTCGGCATCGAAGCGGCCGAGGAAATGGCCGAGGATGACGGCCTGGACGTGTTCTCGCGCCTGGTCATCCACTCGCTGGTCGCGGTGGAACGCGACGAGGGCAGCGTGCGGTACCGCCTGCTGGAGCCGCTGCGCCAGTACGCCGCGGAGCAACTGGCCCGGCGCGGCGAGACGGAGCTGGCCCGCACCCGGCACGCCGCCTACTACCTGCGCCTGGCCCAGGCCGCTGAGGAGCACCTGGACGGCGGCGCCGCGCAGGCCGAGTGGTTCCGCCTGCTGGAGCGCGAGCAGGACAATCTGCGGGTGGCGCTGCGCGAGCTCACCTCGCGGGACGACATGCCGGGGGTGGCGCGGCTCGTCTCGGCGCTGTGGCGGTTCTTCCTCGTGCAAAGCGAGGTCGGCGAAGGGCGGCGGCTGCTTGACGGGGCTCTCGATGACCCCGCGGTTGACGGGCTGCTGCGCGCCCGCGCGCTGCGATCCTGCGGAGTGTTCGCGCACGAGCTATGCGACTACGAGCATGCGGCGAGCCGGTACGCCGAGAGCCTGGCGCTGTTCCGGTCGGCCGGTGCCCAGCGCGACGCCGCCGGCGTGCTGGCCAACCTCGGACTGCTGGCGGCGAACCAGTCGCAGTTCGAGCACGCCATGCAGCTGATGCAGGAGAGCCTGCAGGTACGCCGGGACGTGGGCGACGTCCAGGGAATCGCGCTATCGCTCGACAACCTGGGCATGCTGGCCCTGGACCAGGGCGACCTGTCCGGGGCCAGGTCGTTCCTGGAGGAAAGCCTGGTGATGTTCCGCCGGGGCAACGACCTGATGGGCGAGAGCGTCGCGATTAACAACCTGAGCCAGGTGGCCGTCCGGCAGGGCGATATGGACGCTGCGGTGGAACTGTATCGCCGCGGCCTCGAGCTCGACCGCGAGCTGGCCAACCAGTGGAGCACGGCCTACTGCTTGCAGGGACTGGCCGAGATCGCCGTCAGCCGATCGCAGCTGAGTGACGCGGCGGGCCTGCTAGGTGCTGCGGCCATGCTGCGGGAGCAGGCCGGCGAGGCGCTGCCGCCGCCGGATGAGGCTGAGCACCGCAAGCTGCTCGCGGTGGTGCAGGCGGGCCTTGGTGCCGCGGAGTTCGACGAGGCCTGTTCCTCGGGCCGGGCCCGGGCCGCCGCGGACCCGATCGCTTACGGCCTGGAATACGTGTCGAGGTGATCGGTGGTCATGGATGCCGCATCAGTCGGCGCGGACTACGGTCAGGGTGGCATGGTTGTGACGGGCCTGGTCGAGCGCAGGGTCCCACGGCTGATGGCTACGGTCCATCAGCGGCGAGGAAATGATGAAGTCCGCGGTCGCCCGGTTGCAGGCCACCGGGATGTTGCAGACCACCGCGACCCGCAGCAGGGCCTTGACGTCGGGGTCATGCGGTTGCGGCTCCAGCGGGTCCCAGAAGAAGACCAGCAGGTCGATCTCACCCTCGGCGATCCGGGCGCCGATCTGCTGGTCACCGCCATAAGGGCCGCTGCGAAAGCAGGTAATCGGGAGTCCGAGCTGCTCTTCCAGCAGGTGACCGGTCGTGGCGGTAGCGAACAACTCGTGACCGGTCAGCCGGTCCAGGTTGTATTCCGCCCATTCGAGCATGTCGCGCTTTTTATTGTCGTGCGCGATCAGGGCAATCCGCCGCCCAGTGGGCGCCGTCCCGTGGTGTGGCATGCAAATCCCTTCGGGGCTTTCAGCCGGGTGTGAGCCGGTCGAGCAGCAGGCTGAGGTTGACGGTCGCGATGCTCACGGACGAGTCGCTGCAGCCATAGGGCAGGACGACGGTCGAGCCGTGGAGCATGGAGCCGCAGGAGTACGCGACGTTAGGGACGTAGCCCTCGCGCTCGGAGTCGTCGGCGATCAGGAGTGGCTCAGGTAGCGCGCCGATCAGTTGCTCGGGATCGTCCAGGTCCAGGAGGATGGCGCCGATGGCGTACTCGCGCATGGGCCCGACGCCGTGGGTGAGGACCAGCCAGCCCGCCGGGGTCTCGATCGGCGAGCCGCAGTTGCCCAGCTGGATCAGCTCCCACGGGCGCGCAGGCGCCTGGACCGTGACGGCCTTCGACCAGTGATGACCGTCGTCTGAGTAGCCGATCGCGTTGCTTTCCCTATCCCAGCGCGAGAGCGCGGCGTAGCGCCCGCCGATCCGCCGGGGGAACAGGGCCATGCCCTTGTTGCTGGCCGCGGGGCCGGAGAGCGGGGAGACCGTGAACGTCCGGAAGTCGCTAGTCTCCAGCAGGTGCGGCTCGACCTGCGAGCCGTCGAACGCCGTGTAGGTCGCGTAGTAGACCGGGCCTTGGCCGCCGGTGAAGCGTACGAATCTCGCGTCTTCCATGCCGTGGCTCTCGGCCGGGCCCGCGGGCCACAGAACCCGCTCGGAGACAGCGCAGTCCTCATCGAACTCGACGGTGTAGCTGGACGCCGCCACCCACCGGGCCCGGTCGGCGAGTACCGCGGAGTCTTCCCGCGTCAGTCGCTGCCGGGAAAGCTCCGCCAGCGCCGCGTCCAGCTCGGCCGCAGTGAACTGGGACGGCAGGCTTTTCCAGACGAATCGCGCGTTCTCGTCCGCATGGCCAAGCTCGGCGAGTTTGTTTGCGAACAGGTCCCGATCGTAGGAGACGGCCCGGCGGTGGCCGACGTCGAGGAACCGCCCTGGGGGGTCGAGGCGGATCTCGGACTCCGGCCCGATCGTGCCCGTCCTGAACTCGATGCTCGACAGGTGTCCTTCCCCGACCGCCCGCAGGCTCATGACAAACCGGATTTCTCCGGGGAGGCATCCCTCCTGGTCGGGGTGCGCGACGATCGACGGGTTGAACAGGGCCGCGGCCTCGAGCGCGTACTCCTGAGTGAAATAGGCGCCGATCAGCTGCCGGCGGGATCGCCCTATCGTGGTCCCGGCACCGAGCCGGTGCCCGACGAGCTTGAAATTCTGCTCCAGCGTCCCGGCCAGGTCGCGGTGCCGGCCGGAAAACCGGGCCAGCGTGCGCGCCAGCGTTGTTTCCGCCTCCTGGTCGCTCAGGTCGAGGACGCGGTCGATGACGGCCATCGCGCGCGATCCGCCTCGGATCAGGGTTTCCTGGCCCGGCACGAACAGCCGGCAGAGGGTGCGAGAGGCGTCTGGCCTGAGCCGGTGCTGCGTTCGGGCCAGCAGCGGGCCCGCGGGGCTGGCCTCGCTCATCCCGGCGCCGCGGCCAGGCGGCGGCCGTGCTGCATCACGGACATCATCGCGAGGGTCGATTCGGCTCCCTGGTTGCGACTGCGGCTGGTGGCGCTGAGGCCGTCGCAGCCCCCGCCGGTCTGCTCGTCGAGCATCGGAACCTGGGCATCGTTGTCGCCGAGGAACCAGGCCACGCTCATGGTGAGGCCGGCCAGCCAGCTGCTGTCGCCGGTGACCGCCGCCGCCCGGGCGCACGCGTCCGCCAGCGCGGCCACCTCGATCGGCTGCTGGTCGAAAGCGGGGCGGGCCTCACCGGGGCTCCAGCCGCCGACCGGTACCACCGACAGGTGACCGTGTCGGGTCTCTCTAGCGAGCAGCCACTCGAGCATGCGCAGGCCGTTGCGCAGAATCCGATCATGACCTAGGTTCCAGCCCGCGATGATGACGGCTTCGGCGATGGCCGCGTTGGCGTAGGTGAGCCGGGGTGCCGGCCACGGCCATCCCGCGTCCTCGGGCGGCTCGCCGATGACGGTGACGGCCGTGTTCAGGAGCGCCAGCGCGCCGGAATGACCGGGCGATCTGTCGAGTATCTCCGCGGCACCGAGCGCCGCGAACGCCATGGCGTGCGGCCACGCGGAGGACACTTGCGCGCTTCGCTCGAAGCGGGCGAAGGACTCTTCGCGGATCCCCTTGGCGGGTCCCCGTGCCGCAGCGGTGCCGAGTGCCCACAGCGCACGGCCCCAGCAGTCCTCGGTTCCGGGCTCGTCGCGCCAGCGACGGTCGTAGCCGAGGCGGTTACGAAACTGCCCGTCTGGCGCCTGCGCCTGCCCGAGAAAGTAGAGGTAGCGGCGCCCGAGGGTGATGAGTTCCGGCGGAGGTGACGGCTCCCGGCACACCACGACCAGACCGCGGGCGACGTCGTCGACGCAGTAGCCGTGCTCGTGCCGGGGCATGATGCCCTTGGCGTGCTCCAGTATCCCGATCTGATCGGTCAGCCGGTACAGGTGCCGGAACGGCGCATCCTGGTATCTCATACCGCAGCCCCGGCCCGGGCCGTGGTGAGCGTCGCCGTGAGCTCCCGGTAGGAGCGCGCCACCGCAGGCCACAGCATTTGCGGGGCGAGGCCCGCCGAATGGCGGCTCATCCGCGCCGACAGACCGGGCTCAGTGAGCACGCGGTGCAGCGCGCCCGCGATGCCGGCCGGGTCCTGCCGCTCGACGAGGAGCCCCGCGCCGCCGCCGAGAAGCTCCACAGCATGCGGGAAACAGGTCGACACCACCGGCCGGCCGGCGGTGACCGCCTCGATCAAGACCCCGGAGGTCACCTGTTCCCGCGAGTCATACGGCAGCAGGACAACGTCTGCGGAGCTGACAACACGGCTCAGAGCACTGGCGGGCAGGAAGCGAGAATCGAAGTGCACGCGGTCCGCGACATTGCGGGCCCGTACGAGCGCCTGGAGCCGCTGCCGGTAGGCCTCGCCATCGCGTCCGAGTACCCGCGGATGGGTCTGGCCGGCCACCTGGTAATCGACTCGCAGCCCCCGGTCGCGAAGCAGTGCCATCGCATCGATCGCGTGCTCGATCCCCTTGCCCGGTCCCAGCAGGCCCCAGGTCAGCACCCTGGGCGGGCCTGCCTTCGCGGTCGATGAGAGCGCAACGCGATTGTCGGCGGCCCCGTGCGGTATCACGTAGACGTCCTCGGGCCGTGCACCGTAGATATCGAGCAGTCGCGACCGGGCCGTCTGCGTCATCGTGACGATCGCGCTCGCGTTGGCCATGACCCGCTCCAGGATCATGTGCTGCCGCGGCGTTGGATGTGACAGCACCGTATGCAGGACCACGATGCTCGGCACGTACAGCGCCTCGAGCAGCGAGACGACATCTTGGCCGTCCGGCCCGCCGTAGATGCCGTACTCATGCTGCACGATCACCACATCGAAGCCGTTAAGCACGCCAGCAGCAGCTGCCGCGCTCGCGGCGGAGCCGTTCACGAGATCGTGTACGACCTCATCGGCAGACCGCGGGGCTGGCTCGTCGAGTACGCGCACGACGCCGATGTGATCGCCCGGCTGCGGCAGATGCGCGAGCAGCGCCGCGCTGAATGTCGCCAGCCCGCACTGCGTCGGCGGGTAGGTGCTGAGCACTGCGTACTTCGTCGGCATGAACGGCTCCTTGTCGACGCAGCCTGCAGCGCCAGCGGATCTTCGAGTGAAACGGGCGCCAGCTGCGCCATCACGCACGGGCTAGCCCCGGAGACTCTGGTTCCGGAGCGGAATCGTTCAGCGAGATTGGCATGGTAGGCCCGAGGCTGGCTCGGATGGCCTCGCGTGCCCGCAGATGTCCCGAGCAGTGGCTGAGCGTCCTCCGCGGCCTCGCGTAGTGGACGCAGCGTCAGCATAGCCGAAGGACAGTGCCGGCTATGGACCTCGACCGGGCCGCCCGGCAGCGACTTGCCTGGGCTGCGTGGACATCGCGCGTAGACTCGCAGGTATTACTCCGAGTCACCAGGGGCCCGCCCGGAGGTACAGCCGAGGATCAGGGCTCAGGACTCGCAGGGGCTGGCCCGGATCGTGCCCATCTCGCGCGATCAGCCGCGGCCCCATCACCGGGGAAGTGAAGATCATGACCGCCATCAGGGCCGTAAGGACAGCCCCGCGCGAGCGCTCCTCGCCGCAGAATGGCCTGCCTGAGCTCGTGCCCTATGTGTACCGGCAGCAGAAGCACCGCAGTACCTATGCCGCACGTATCGCCCAGCGGAACTCTCAGGGATGGTGGCTGCCGCCCGTACTCCCAGGCAGTTCGACCGAGATGTCCGGGCGTGAGCGCGACCGGCGCGGGTGACCACGTCTCCCTCAGCGCTGTCTCCCGCAGCGCTGTGTCCCGCAGCGCTCAGAAATGCACCGAGGCGCCCGGGCGGGCAGTGCGACGGTCTGAGACGGCCGCCCTGGGCGCCGATGCGAGTGAGCCTTTCGACCGTCCAGTACGGCTGGCGGAGATGGTCCTGGGTACCTCGCCGGGGTCCGTCACCGTCGCCGGGCTGCGGACGGATTCTGGCCTGAGGACGCCCGCAATCCCGGACCTGGCTGACCGGCAGAGCGTGCTTGAGCAGTCATTGCTGCGGTCGGTGATCGAATCCGGGGACCGGGTGATAATCGACGACGTCCGCCTGGACCCGCGCGCGGGCGCGAGCGGCCCGCTCGAGTCGGGAGGAGTGCGGGCCTGGGCGGGATTCCCGGTGCGTGATCCGGATGGCGTCGTTGTCGGAGCGCTGTGCGTGGCCGACCACGGGCCGCGCAAATGGAGCGCGCGAGAAGTTGAGCTCCTGGACATTCTGTCTCATGTCGCCTCAGGCGAAATCGCGCTGCAGGTGACACTCCAGCATGGCGCCGAACGTGCCGAGCTGGCGCGGACCCTCCAGGAGAGCCTGCTGCCGCCGCGACTGCCGGAGATCCCGGGCCTGCGGGTCGCCGCGCGCTACGTGGCCGGCGGGACAGGGGTGGAGGTGCTCGGGGACTTCTACGACGTGTTCCCGTCCGTGCGGACAAGCTGGGGTCTGGTCGTCGGAGACGTGTGCGGCAAGGGCGTCCCGGCGGCCAAGAGCACGGCGCTGGCCCGCTACACCCTCCGCGCCGAGGCCCACCGGCATGGCCGGCCCAGCCTGATTCTGGCTGCCCTGAACCAGGCCCTGCTGGACTGGCTCACCGACGACCCGCGGTTCCTCAGCGCGATTTATGCCACGGTGCGGCCGACTCCGGCCGGCGCCTCGGTGCAGGTAAGTTCCGCGGGTCATCCCCTGGCCCTGGTGCGCCGCGGGGACGGGCGCGTACAGACCTTCGGGCAGCCCGGAACTCTGCTCGGGGTGCTGCCCGATCCTGATTTGTATGACTCGCGGACGTCATTGCGGCCGGGGGACAGCCTCATCCTGTTCACCGACGGCGTCACCGAGGCTCGCCGCCCGCTCGACCGCGACCTGTACGGAGACGACCGGCTCCACGACCTGGTCGCCGGCCTGGCCGACATGCCCGCTACAGACATGGCTGATGCCATCCAGGAAGCTGTCCTGGTCTTCAGCGGCGGAGAAATCAGCGACGACACCGCCGTGCTGATCTTGCAGGTTCCCCCGCCCGGGGGGAAACGCTAGTGGCCCGGGCCGCCGGGCCCGTGCCACTAGCTCAGTAGCCCTGCGGGGGGCCCTCGAGGATCACGGTCTTGGCCTCGGAAGGAAAGCAGCCCCTCGCGGCCGCCTTCCCCATAGCCGTGACCCATTCGGTTGCTTCACGACCTCTGCGGTGAGATGCTACCTCCGCCATTTCCGTTTAAATGGGGAAAAAACAGTGCCTAAACGGATGCTCACCCTGGGTCTGACGCTCGGTCTCAGCGTCTCCGGCCTGCTGGCGGTCTCCGGCCCGGTGGCCGCGGCCAGCGCCCAGGCCGCCACCAGCACGACGCTGCCGATCACGAGCTTCTACCAGATCGTGGCGGACACCGTCCATGGTCATCTGTTCATCAGCCAGGGGACGAAGAGCGCCGAGAACCAGATCCTCGTCACGAACCTGGCCGGCCAGCAGGTCGCGACGATCGACGGCCAGGACGGCGTGACGGGCATCGCGCTCTCGTCCGACGGCAAGACCCTGTACGCGGCCGACGCGTTCAGCCACGCCGTTACCGCTATCGACACCACCACGCTGCAGCAGACGGCGTCTTACCCGCTGGGGGACGGCAACACGCCCGCGGATGTGGCCGTGCAGAGCGGCAAGGTCTGGGTGAGCTACGACACCGGGACCGTCGGCCAGTCCGCCATCGGCGACATCGACCTGTCGGCGACGTCGCCCGCCTTCGAGCCGCAGGCCGCCATGGGCGGCTGGTACGCCGCGCCCCAGCTCGCCGCTGATCCGCAGGACACGGGAGTGCTCGTGGCGGCCGAACCGGGCAGTTCACCGACCTCGGTCGCGAGCTACAACGTGACGGCTGATCCGGTCACCGTGACCGCACCGCCGACGTCGCTCCAGAACTGCGACAACGAGCGGGACGTGGCCGTGGCCCCCGGTGGCGCGCAGTTCGTCCTGGCCTGCGGTTCTCCCTATGACCACTATCGCTACCGCACCGCCGACCTCAGCGTGGCGGGGTTCTACCCCACCAGCCCTTACCCGAACGCCGTGGCGATCGATGCCGACGGCACTGTCGCCGCCGGCACCCAGAACGGCCCGACCAACCCGGATCTCTACGTCTTCAAGGCGGACGCCGGTACCCCGCTGAACACGTTCCCCCTGAACAGCTCGGGTGACGATCTCATGCCACGCGGCCTGGCCTGGGCGGCTGACGGCTCGCAGGTATTCGCCGTGCTCCAGGACAGCGCCGGTACCGGCTACGACCTGCAGGTCGTCAGTGAGCCGTCGTTCATTCAGTCGGCTCTTTCCCTGACCGGTCCCTCGACCGCTTTCCTGGGCCGGTCCGTGAAGCTGACCGGCCAGCTCATGCTCAGCAAGGGAACCCCGGCCGCCGGGACCCCCATCACCGTGGTCCGCTCCGTCCCCGGCGGGACAAGCAAGACCTTCAGCCTGAGCACCGCGGCGAACGGCAGTTACGCACTGACGGACACGCCGCCGGGGCTCGGGAAGTACACCTACGCAGCCAGCTACGGCGGGAGCGCTGCCGTCGCGCCGGCGACGACGTCGTTCGCCGTGAACGTCACCCGGATCCCGACCTCGCTGACCGTGACCACCAACTCGGCGACCTTTACCTACAAGCCCACCGTGCGGGTCACCGCACACCTCGGTAAGACGCACACCAACCGCACGGTGTCGATTTACGCCGAGCCGTTCGGCCGCACTGCCAAGACACTGGTCAAGACCGGCCGGGTGAACTCCAGCGGCAGCCTGACGGTGCGCTACGCGGCAGCGCACAGCACGACCTTCAGTGCAGTCTTCTCCGGCGATGCGGACTACGCGGCGAGGACAGTCACGCACGTCATCTACGTGCGGGCCAGGGTGTCCGAGTCTCTCACCGGCCAGTACCGCCGTACCCGCGTTCACGGCCGGACCTACTGGCTCTTCCACCGTCACAGCATCATGCGCGCGCACGCCACCGTCGCCCCGGACAAGTCAGGACAGTGCGTCACGTTCGAGGTGCAGGAGTTCTACCGCGGCGCCTGGCACTCCAGCCCGGCCACCCCCTGCGTCCACCTCAGCCGCACCAGCAAGGCATCTGCGGCCTTCAGGCTGACGCAGGCCAACATCGGCTTCCACTACCGGATCCGCGCCGATTACGTCCGCAGCAGCAACGACACGACCAATCGCAACAATGTCAGCGGGTGGCGGTACCTCATCGTCGAGAGGTAACCCCGGGCTCGGTCACCTGGGCTCGGTCACCTCGGCTCCGGTCACCTGGGCTCCGGTCACCTCAGGCCGGGTCGGATCTGACCATTCGCACCAGGGCGCGCAGTCCGGTCAGCAGTTCCTGGTGATCACTGATGCCATCCAGCGCGGCCTCGATCCGGCGCACCATCTGATCGATCCGGCGCCCCAGCGCCTCATCACGGGAATGGGACGTCATCCGGTCCGCCGCCTGCCCGTCCTGCAGTCGGCTCAGGTCGGTGGTCAGCAGTTCCCGCACGTGCGCGATGCTGTCGGCCAGCGCGGCCTCCCGGCCGCGAAGGTCGTCGCGGCTGTGCCGCAGATCCGATCGCAGCTCGTCGACGGCCTGCTCCAGCTCCTCGGCCTTCTCCCGCAGGGCCGCGACGTCGTCGCGCGGGTGCGTGCTCTCGCGGGTCAGCACGGCGATCCGCTCGCGCACGTGGGCCACGTAGGCGCCAGCGGGCCGGAAGACAGTCGACAGCAGGAAAACGCCGGCCACGTAGTAGCCCGCCGTGCTGCCGGAGAGGTAGGCGATCACCGCGGCGGCAACGGCGGTCGCCAGGTGAGCGCCCAGCGCCAACCTCAGCATCCGCCCTGAGATCCGGGCCGCCTCGGTGTCGTACGCAGCTCGCACGCTGATGCCCCGCTCGCGCGAGACGACCATCTCCGCCGCCGCCCGGCGGGCCGCGAAATGCAGGTTCCACGGCACCGTGACCAGGACGATCAGCCAGGACAGGGCGATGACGACCGCGCCGACGGTCAGCAGCGTCGTCAGCGGCACGCTGACCACGCGGGCCAGCCAGGCGATTAGCAGCGCTGCTCCCGCCCCGATCAGGATCAGCGCCCACCAGCCCAGTATCCGGCCCGAGTTTCTGCTCATACGGCCGATAGTCCCGCCCGGGCGTATCGGTCCGCATCGGTACAAGTACTCAGCCGCGGCGCAGCCCACGCGATGGCGGATCAGCGGGACGGTGTCACCGGGCGTCGCGGTGATCAGCGATGATCTTGCTGATGACGTTCTTGGTAAAGTCGGCGCCGTCTGGGTCCGGGCCGTTTGTGTCGCTGCCCAGCTCGTCGACCAGCACGATCATCGCCTTCCAGATCGCCCAGCCGCGGCCGCGGGTCCAGGTCGCCTCGTCTACCGGCAGGCGCTCGGTGAACACGCGCTGGCTGTCCCCGGACAGGAACGTCCACGCGATGGTCGTGTCGCAGGCCGGATCGCCGATCCCTGATGTGCCGAAGTCAATCACCGCGCTCAGCGCAGGCCGAGTCCAGGAGCAGATTGCCAGGCTGGGCATCGCCGTGGAACCACACCGGCGGGCCGTCCCACCGGGCGGCCAGGGCCGCCTCCCAGACCTCCGCCGCCAGGTCGGTGTCGATGACACCGCGCAGCGCGGTCAGTGCCGCCCGCGTCTCGGCGTCGTAGTAGGCCGGTGGCCCGCCACGGAAGAAGTTGTGCGGGCCGGGCAGCGGGCCGCCAGCCGGGTCGGCCGCGTAGAGGGCGGCCAGGAAGCCGGCCAGGTCGGCAGCGAACTCGCACTCGTCGGCGATCTTCGCGGCCTCGGCGGTCTGGCCGTCGATCCAGCGGTAGACCGACCAGGGCCGGGGGAAGCCGCCGCCCGGCTCGCCCTTGGCCAGCGGCTCCGGGATCGGCAGCGGGAGCTGGCGGGCCAGGACCGGCAGCCAGCGATGTTCCTTGTCGATCTGCTCGACGTAGGCCGGCGAGCTGGGCAGCCGGACCGACATGTGCTGCCCGAGGCGGAAAGTGGCGTTGTCCCAGCCGTCGACATCGACCCGGCGGACCGGCAGCTCGGCCCACTGCGGGAACTGGGCCGCCACCAGCCGGGAGACGAGCTCGGGAGTTATGTCCGCTTTCTTCACCATCAGGCATTGTTCCACGACGCGTGGACCAGCCGCGTCTCGGTTACCACTGGCTGATGACAACCGCTACCAGGCTGATCGTCACGGTAATCAGCACGGCCGCGACGGCCGACAGCTCGCAGAATCTGGCCAGCCCCGGCCAGGACAGCCCGCCGCGTGTCCAGGACTGCCAGAGGCCGCGGTCGTTGTGATGGCACCTCGGGCTCGCAGCAGCCAACGCGATTCCTTTCGCTTGCCGGCCAATGTCAGGACCGGAGCGCTAACGCGGTCGTAGGCGTTACACCCGCCTGGAACCACGGGGAATCCGGCTAGGCGTGGGCCTTGGACTGCGCGTGGGGCTGATGGGCCTTGGGCTCAGCACCGGCCTTATGGTGCGCATGAGGGTTCGGCGGGTGGCCTGAGTTTCGCTTCCCAAGCGCCTTGCCATGACCGGAATGGGCCTTTGCGCCGTGCCCGAGCGCGCCGTGGTGCGCCGGTGCGGCACCGGGCACCCCAAGAGAGGGCCGCCGCGCGTCCTTGTGCGGATGCGGGCTCGGTGCCACGTGGTTCGGGGCGGGAGCGCCGACGGTCAGGTGCGCGAAATCCTGGATGGGTGCGGGCAGTGCCCCCGCATACGCTGCCCCGACCGTGCTGCCGAGCAACACAGCCGCCGCAGCCACGGCAGCCAGCCTCGGGCGCACACGCACGGATCGCCGCAGCCGAGCCCGGCGCCCGTACGGCCGGGTCGCGGGCGAGTCAGTGGCCGGCGCACTGGCCTTACGGGTGAAGGCCGACCGGGCCGCGGCTTCCCCGGCCAGCGCGCCCGGACGCTGCGGATCGCCCAGGCTGGCGAGCGCATCCGCGGTCATGCGCGCCTGGCGGGGGGCATCGTCGGGAAGCGGCTGGCCGGTCAGCAGCATGTCCAGCACAGAGTCATCCAGCTCGCTGGCTGGCCCGCGGACCAAAGAGAACCCAGGCATGTCACCCGGGGAAGCGCTCGGCCCGCTCATGCCGTTACACCTTCCCGGTCCACCAGGTTGGCGAGCCGGCGAAGACCGCGATGGGCGGCCACCCGCACCGCGCCGGGGCTCTTGCCCACCAGGCGGCCCACGTCCCGGTTGCTCAGGCCCGCTACCACGCGCAGCAAGATGATCTCCGCCTGATCCCTGGGCAGCGTCGCCAGCAGGGCCACGACAGCCTGCGTCGAGATCGCCTCCAGGGCCGCCTCGCCCGCATCCGGGGCGGTCAGCCCCCGCGGCAGGTCGTCCTGGTCCAGCGGGATGGTACGACGGCGGGCCCGCGCGCGGCCCGCGTCGACTGCGCGGTGCCGGGCGATGGTAAAGACCCAGGCCCGGAACGCGGCCTCGCCACCGCGAAAGCCGCCGAGGCCGGCTACTACCTGCAGCCACGTCTCGCTGGCGACATCCTCAGCGGCTTCGGCCGCGATGACCCGCAGGTAGCCGAGCAAGCGCCGGCTGCGCCCCGCGGAACAAGCAGGCGAAGGCCTCCTCATCACCAGCCTGCGCATCGGCCAGGGCCGTCCCGAACGCTGCGCCGATCACCCGGCAAGTATTCTCCGCGCCATCGTTCGCTGCAGCATGAACCGGCAACGCAAATCCTGCCGAGCTGGGCGGACCAGGGTGATGTAACGATCTGAGCGCGCCGTGCGCTTTGGCGGTGAGATGCCTGAGATACCAGCCTGCGGCTTGCCCGGCGCGGTCCTCGGCGTGGCAGAAGACCTGAATTCGCTGATCGCGGAATTCATCGAGCGCGTTCCCGACGTCAGCCATGCTGCCATCGTTTCCTTCGCCGGCCTTCCGCTCGCATGCTCTGACGGCTTCCCAATTGACCTGGTGGATCAGCTGGCGGCGGTGACATCCGGCTTGACGAGCCTGGTCGGCGGTGCGGCCCGGATGTTCGGGGCCGGACCAGTCGTCCAGATTGTCGTCGCGATGGAACGCGGGCTGCTGGTCGTGACGGCCATCAGCGACACCATTGCGTTCTCCGCACTGGCCGCCGCGGACTCTGACATGGGCCTCGTCTCCGGCGAGATGGCCGTGCTGGGCGAGCAGGCCGGCAACATCCTGTCGCGGGGAACCACCCGCCTGCCTCCATCACCGGGCCGGCCATAAAGGCCGCCTCCGCACGCAAAGGAGGGCCGCACGCCGACGGATGCTGTTCCGCTTCTGATCCGGCGTACGACCCTGCCTGAGCGGTGCCGCTGGCTACTTCTTCAAGGTGATGACGTTGCTGTGGCTCTTGCGGTAGCTCGAGTCGCCGGCGAAGACAGCTCAGCCTGAGCGGTCTTAGTCGGCAGGCCGATCGTGAAGGTGACCGTGCCCTTCGAGTCGGTGGTGCTGGTGCCGACCACGACCCATTTCCTGTGCTTCCCGGCGCGGCCCTTCAGGGTGACCGTCTCACCCGCAACGGGCTTGCGGCGGGAGTCGAGCACGCCGGTGACGGCGTCGGCGTGGTGATGGTGATGGGCGACCAGCTTGTTGGAGATACGCAGGGTCGTGGGCAGCTTGGCGTGGCCGTGCCCCGCCGCGGCACTCGCCCCGGCCGCGCTGGCCAGCACGCCGCCGACGGCCAGAACGGCAACCGCTGCGGCCGAGCCGGCTCGTGTCGGCCAGGACACTCGAACTGCGCGCATGGGTCTCCTTCGGTTGGGCCTCAGGTCCTGAGGCAGCTGACGAACACCGCCAAAGCGACCTGGCCGCCGATGTTGTTACGCCGCAACCGGCTCCGTGCCGGCTGGCCGGGCAAGCCGCGCAAGGTGCTCAGGGTGGCGATCGAGCCCGGCTACTTGCGGGTCCGCACCGTCCTGGTCGATCGGGTGTCCAGCGCCATCTCGTCGGCGTCGTCCACCCGCTTCCTGAGCCGGACCGTGCCGCTGGCCGCGTCCACCACGTCGACGACCCTGGCCAGCAGCCGGGCGGTGTCCTCGTTGCCGGACTGCTGGGCCAGCATCGTCGCGCGGCCGAGCCGGGCGGTCGCGGTCTCCCGGTCGCCGCGCTTGCGGGCCTCCAGGCCCTCCTGGATCGCCTGCGCCAGCTCGGCCTGGCCGGTGAAGTGGGCGACCTGCGGGCTGATCCGGGTGGACAGCGCCTCCTCGTCGGTCCACACTGCGCGGACCAGGCCCTGGCCGAGCACCTGGGAGTCGACCAGCAGGCTGACCCGGGCCGCGAGCATCTCCTGCCCGACCGCCGCGGGCGTGACGGCCACCCGCACGTGGTAGTCGCGGCTCTCCCCGGCGCCCCAGGAGCCGGTCGGGTAGTCGCCGGCCTGCGGGCCCGCGGGCACGCGCCGGCCGGTCAGGTCGTCGACCGCGGGTGCGACCTGCCTGACGAACTGGATGCTGGCGTGCGCTGGCGTCCACAGTCGGATCGCGACGTCGGGCAGCGTCTTGCTCATCGCGGTCCCCATCATCGACGCGAAGTCCGCGGCCAGCCCGGCCGGGTCGGGCACGATGTCGACGGTGCCGAGGAGCGCAGTGGAGATCTTCCGCAGCTCCTTGACGTTCCATCCGGTGCCGACGCCGCGACAGTCGCAGGTGAAGACGCCCACGCACAAGGCGATCGCCTGCGTCCAGCTGGCTCGACGGCTCGCCGTTCTTGCCGTCGGTCAGCAGGATGGCGTGCCGCAGAGCCGCCGGGCTGCTGGTGAACAGCTGGTGTGCCAGGCGCAGCCACTCCCCGATCGCGGTGCCGCCCCTGGCGCGTAGGCCCGCCACGGCCTGCTGCGCCGCCGCCCTGGTCTCCGGATCGGCGACGGCCAGGCCGCCGTCGGCGGGGAAGACCATGCGGGCCTTCTGGTTGCCAGCGACCACCGCGAACGTGACCCCGTCCCGGATCGCGTCGATGGCCACGGCGGCGGCCTGCCGGGCCGCGGCGATCTTGCCGCGTCCCGCCATCGACCCGGAGCAGTCGATCATGATGATCTCGGCGCCGCCGGGGTCGTCGTCGGGCGCCAGGTCGTCGTCCGCTGACGTCACGGTGACGATCGCGCTGACCTCCCGGCCGCCCTCGGGAAGGTACTCGTTCTGGAAGACCTCCACCGCAAAGCCCGTCATGGGCCAGACGCTAGTGGAGCCCCGCCGTACCCGGAAGTGCCGGCCGTCCGATATGAACCCACGGGCGACCGGAACTAGAGGTCAGGGCAGCCGGGCGATAATGATCTCCAGCGCGGACTGGATGTGCTCGCGGGCAGTCCGCTCGGCCGCATTGCCGTCGCGGGCCAGCACCGCCTCGACCAGCCGGGTGTGCTGGGCCCGGGAAACCGCCAGGTCGTCCGGCGTGTAGAGCGAGGCCACCTGGCGGTTGAAGGCAAAGCTGCGGTTGTGGGCCAGCATGCTCGCCAGCCGCTCGTTCCCGGCGATGGTGATCAGCTGATTGTGGAAGGTCTCGTTGTGCTCGACTCGCTCGGCCCGATCGGCCACCGGGCCGTCGGCGGCGGCCGACTCGCGTAGCCGTGCGAGCTGCTCGGCCTGCGCGTCGGTGATGCGCTCGCTGGCTAGCCGGGCCGCGTACCCTTCCAGCGCCAGGCGCACCTCGTAGATCTCCTCGATCTCCTGCTTGGAGTGCTCGTAGACCAACCACCGGCGGCGCCGCGAGATGACCAGGCCGTCGGCGGCCAGCCGCTGCATGCTCTCCCGCACCGGTGTGCGCGACACGTTCAGCCGCTCAGCGATCTCGATTTCCGCCAGCGGCTGGTTCGGCCGCAGATCGCCCCGGACGATCTCGCGGCGCAGCTGCCAGTAGACGTCCTCGCCGAGCGATGCGCCGGCGCTGGCGTCACCGTGGACGCTGGCCTCAGCTTCGTACCCCACGCGTCGAGACCTCCCTGGTAACAGGATTGCGCCGAGGGTACACCGCCGCTGGCGGCCGAGCCCGAGCGCGGCAGTGTCAGTAGACGGGCCTCGCCGTGTTGCCGTTCAGCGCGTCGACCCAGGACGACACCGGCGGTGTGTACTCGATCGGATGCGGGACCTCGATGTCGACGTAGAACGGCCGCGGATCGGCGGCGAAGCCGACGGCCAGCTCCTCCAGCCGAGCCAGGCTGGTGACGCGCTCGCCGTCCAGGCCGCAGGCCCTGGCGACCCCGATGGCATCGATCGGGCCCGGGTCCACGCCGAAGTACCGGCCCTCGGCGTACAGATGCTGCAGCATCTTGATCCAGCCGAGGCTGAAGTTGGTCAGCTGCACGAACAAGATCGGCAGCCGAAACCTGGCCGCGGTCTCCAGCTCTCCGCAGGACATCGCCAGGCTGCCGTCGGCGGTCACCGCCAGCACGGGCCGGCCGGGCCGGGCCAAGCACGCGCCGATCGCGCCGGGAATCGCATACCCCATCGGCCCGTGCCCGCGCGGCGCGATCACCGTCCGGCCGGGGCTGGCCGTCTCCCAGTAGCAGGCGACGTTCGGAGTCGGGGTGCCGGGGTCAGCGAGGACCAGGGTGTCGGGACCGAGCACCCGGTTCAGCAGCGTCACCACCCTCGCCAGGCTCCAGCTGACCGTCGCGGACCTCGGTGGTCCCCGGTGGTCCCTGCCTGACCCACGCGGCGCGCCGCTCGCTGATGTCGCGGATCCGGTCGTCGAGGACAGCCTGCTCGATCGGGTCCAGGTGCGCGAGCAGCTGCGCCAGCACGGTCCTGGCGTCGCCGGCCAGCCCGGTCGCCGCGGCGAAGTTGCGGCAGGCACGCTCGGCGGACACGTCGATCTGGGCGACCGGGACACCCTGGCGCGGCGGACCGGTCCAGCTGTTGGTATCGGTGGCGTTGGCCCGGCTGCCCACGATCAGCACGGCATCGGCCGCCGCCGCGATGTCGTTGGCGTAACTGCGCCCGCCGTTGTTGCCCACGACCCCGATCGACAGCGGATGGCTGTCGGCGATCGCGCCCTTGCCGTGGATCGTCGTCGCGACCGGAATGGCCCGGCGCTGCGCGACGGCGGCGAGCTCGTCCCACGCCAGGGAGCTGTGCACCCCGGAGCCGGCAATGATGACCGGCCGGACCGCGTGGGTCAGCATCAGCGCCGCCGCCCGCACGTCGTCCCCGGCCGCCGCCGCCCTGGAGGCCGGGACGGCGGTCGCGTTCGCGTCCGCCCGCAACGGCCCCGGCGTGACCGGCTCGTCCAGGACGTCCTCGGGAACGATGACGACGACCGGCCCTGGCCGGCCGGAAACGGCCGCCGCCACCGCCTCCCTGACGGCACCGGGGATGTCGTCGGCCCGATTCACCACGACATGCCATTTGGTCACTGCGGCGAACAGCGCGACCTGGTCGATCTCGGTCAGCGCACCAGTTTCCCGGCTGCTCCGGTGAATATCGGAGGTGACGACCAGCACCGGCACTCCGGCGGCGCTGGCTTCACCGAGGCTGCCGATGACATAGGTGGTGCCGCCGCCGCTGGACACCTCCACGACGCCCACCCGGTTGCGGATCCGCGCGTAAGCGTCGGCCATGGCCCCGGCATGACGCTCGTCCCTGGCCAGCACGTGCCGCAGCCGGTCCTGACGGGTGTACAGCGCGTCGTAGAAGGCGACACCGGTGTCGCCAGGCACGCCGAAGAGAGTATCGATGCCTTCCGCGATGAGGGCCTCGGCGAGAAGATCGGCGCCCCGGAGCCAGGCTGACCGGCCCGGCTGGTGCCGCCATGGGCTGCGGGTGCGCGGTCACGTCGGGTCCTGTCTCGGGTGACATCTAGAAGACCCCCGCCTCGGCGATCGCCTGTCCGGCCGCGAACCGATCGGGCCGGAGCGGGCCGAGATCGACGTCACTGCGGCCGGTCAGCAGCAGCTGTGCCACGGCCTCGCCGATCGCCGGCGACTGCATGAAGCCGTGCCCGGAGAAGCCGGTAGCCGCCCACAGTCCGGGCGCCGCGGTGACGGGCCCGACCAGGGCGTGGTCGTCCGGGGTCATCTCCCGCAGCCCGGCCCACCCCGAGGCGACCCGCGCGGCCGACAGCGATGGCCAGCGGGCGGTGAGCGCTTCGAGCAGCGGCGGGAGCAACTGCCAGTCGAGGGTGGTGTCCGTGCCTTCCTCGGTGTCGCGGTCGCTGCCGCCGATCAGGCCGCGGCCCGCCTCCGGGTGCAGGTACGCTCCGGTGGCCAGGTCGACGGTGAACGGCAGGTCCCGGTGCAGCCAGGCCGGCGCGTCGATCACGAAGACCTGCCGACGGTGCGGGGAGACGGCCAGCTCCACTCCCGCCGCCCGGCCGAGCGGCCGAGACTGCGGTCCGGCGGCGAGCACGGTTACCTCGCCCTCGACGTCGCCACTGCTGGTCCTGACCCCGCGTACCTCGCCGTCCGGCCCGGTCAGGAAGCCCTCGACGGCGCACCTGGTCCTGATGCTGACCCCGAGCCGCCGCCCCGACCTGGCGTAGGCGCCCGCCGCGTCGGTCGGTGATCCGGAGCCGTCGGTCGCACAGTACGTCGCGCCCAGAATTCCGTCGGGCGACAGTTGCGGGTGCAGCTCACGCACCTCGTCAGGGGCGAGCATCCGGCTCGGAATGCCCAGCCTGTTCTGCATGGCCACCGCGGCGCCGAAGGCCGACATCTGATCGCCAGTGGTCAGCAGGAACAGGTAGCCGTGCTGCCGGAACTCGAACGGCTCGCCGGTCTCGTCGGGGAGCCGGGTGAACGCGCTGACCGACCGGTGCACCAGCGTGGCGTTGATCTCGGAGGTGAACTGCTGCCGGATCCCGCCGGTGGCCTTGGCCGTGGAGCCCTCGCCCACCAGTCCGCGATCAAGCACGAGCACGTCTGGGTGACCCATGCGGGCCAGGTGGTAAGCGATCGAGACGCCGACGATGCCGGCGCCTACGATGATCACCCGGCCACCGCGAGTCAGAACGCTCACGACGCCCGGGACCTCTCAGCGTGTCCTCCAGCCGACGGCCAGCGAATCGAGCGCCCGTGCCCCCTGAGATCGCAGACGTCGTCCGCGGCGGCCAGAACCTCTACGGCCGCCCGCTCGGCATCCTCATGCTGCAGTCGCGGTTCCCCCGGATTCCCGGCGACGCCGGCAACGCGTCGACCTGGCCGTTCCCCGTCAGCTACCGCGTGGTGGCGGACGCCACGCCGGAGACGGTCGTGCGCCACCTGGCCGAGTCCGATTTCCTCAGCTCGTTCACCACCGCCGCTCGCGAGCTTGAGGCCGAGGGCGCCGCGCTGGTGACGACCAACTGCGGCTTCCTGGTCCTGTACCAGCAGCAGATCCAGGCGCAGCTGCGAGTCCCGTTCGTCAGCTCCAGCCTGCTGCAGGTTCCCTGGCTTCAGTCGCTGATGCCACCGGGCCGCCGGGTCGGGATCCTCACGGTGGAGCGCGCCTCGCTCACCGCGGCGCACCTGGCCGCCGCCGGGCTGGAGCCTGATGTCCCGGTGGTCGGGATGGAGGAGACCGGCGGGCACTTCGTCAACATGATCGTGACGGACGCACTGGAACTCGACGTCCAGCGGGCCAGAGACGAGCACGTGGCCGCGGCGCGGCTGCTGCTGCAGCGGTACCCGGATGTCGGCGCGATCGTGCTCGAATGCACGAACATGCCGCCCTACGCCGCCGACATCGCGCGCGCCACCGGGTTGCCGGTTCATGACTTCACCACCTTCGTGACCTGGGCATTGTCGGCGTATCGCCGGACCGGGTTCACCGGCTGGATGTAACCGGGAGGGCGGGCAGGCACGGCCGCGATCAGTCGGACGGGATGAGGATCCAGTCCTCCTGGCGCGGCACGAAGAACTGCGGGCCATCGTCGGTCAGGAGCGCGGACTCCTCGATCGTGCACATCACCGGCTGCTGATCCCATTCCGGTACCGGGGTGCTGACGTGCAGCTCGACGGAGTACCAGTTGTCCTTGGCCAGCGGATAGCCGACCCGGTCCCCGAACGCGTGCGGGTTGTTCTCGCTGGTCCGCGCGCCGATGTCATGCACCGACGTGCCGACCGAATGGCAGTACACGCCGACCTCAGGCTTGCGGTCCGCCGGCGGCTGCATCGCGTACCCGATCTCGTACCCCTGGCCCGCGGCCCACGACGTGGTCTGCTCCCACACCTGGTAACCCAGCCGGCCAGGCCGCATGTTCGCGCACAGCACGTCGGTCACCCGGCGCGCGTCCCGGTACGCCCGCTTCAGGCTTTCCGGGGCATCGGTCTCTCCCGGGCGCAGCACATACGCCATCCGCTTCATGTCGGTGTGATAGCCAATCATGCTGAGCCCGGCGTCGATGCTGAGGACGTCTCCCGGGCGGATGGGCTCGTCAGGATCGTTGGTGGCCACGCGCCGCCCGCCGCTGATCACTCGCAGCCCCGGTAGGAAGGAGGCGATGTCGAGACCGATGTCCTTAGCCCGTTCCCGCCACCACCAGTGCACGTCATCAGCCGTGGTCACCCCAGGCGTGATGGCCGCCCGGCTCAGCCCCTCCTCCTCCCAGGCCACCGTCCACCCCACCATCCGCCGGTACAGCTCGGTCTCCTCCGGCAGCCTGGTCGCCCGGAAATCACGCGCCAGCAGCTCAGCCGACACCTCCCTGGCCGCCAGATCCGGGCCGATCGCCGCATCCAGGTACCGCTTCAGCTCCACGCTCAGGCCATCAGCCATCGGCAGCGTCGGCGACATGTTCAGCCCGATCCGCCGCGGGTCACGCTCCGACACCACCCTGGCCAGGTGCGGTCGCAGCCCCTCCGGCCGGTACCCGTAATTGATCAGCTCGTCATACATCAGGCCGACCAGGTCCTCACGCGCGGGATGGGAGAAGATGTAAATCTTCTCCAGCCGGTCCCCGGTGTCATAAAACACCGCCGCGTTCCGGACCCCGGCCTCGCCGCCGATATCCACCGACAGCGGGTCAGGGTGATACTCCCGGTCCAGCACGATCCACATGTCAATCCCGTGGGCCCGCATCGCCGGCAGCAAAAGCTCGTTGACCTTCTTCAAGGTCAGATCCCGGCGGATCACGTATCGCTCCCGCTCCCCCGGAACCCCCAGCCCGGCGCGGGTCAGCAACTCACCAGCAAACCTCGGCGCAAGAGTAGACATCGTCACCGCCAGACGAACGCACTCGGTTCTATTCTGTATACATGATTGTGTACCAGAGTGCATGCTGCGTCAACGAAGCCCTCGGCTAAAACGAAGCCCTCGGCTAGGAGCCCTTCGTCAGGGTCGAACGGATCTCGGTCTTGAGGACCTTGCCGACCGCGGAGCGAGGCAGATCTGGCCAGATCTCGACTTGCTTGGGTGCCTTGACGCTGCCGAGACGCTTCTTGACGAAGGCCGTCAGCTCTTCGGCCTCGACCAGGTTGCCGGGCTGAAGCTGCACCACGGCGCAGACGCGTTCGCCCCACTTGTCGTCGGGCAGCCCGATGACCGCGCAGTCGCGGACGGCATCGTGAGCCATGAGCGCCTGCTCGACTTCGGCGGAGTACACGTTGAACCCGCCGGTGATGACCATGTCCTTGGCGCGGTCGACGATGTAGAGGTATCCGCTTTCATCGAGGTAACCGATGTCGCCGGTGTGGTGCCAGCCGTGCGCTGACGCGGCAGCGGTGGCGTCAGGGTCGCGGTAGTAGCCAGCCATCACCAGCGAGCTGCGGACCACGATTTCGCCGCGCTCGCCCCGGGGCAGTTGCGAGCCGTCCTCACCCATGATCGCGACCGTTACCAGGGGCGCCGGGCGCCCCGCCGACGCCAGCCGCTCGGTGGCGATGCTCTGGTCGGCCCGGAAGTGATCGCGCGGCGGGAGCGTGGAGATCATCATGGGCGCCTCGGTCTGGCCGAACAACTGCGCCATGACCGGTCCGATGCGCCGCAGTGATTCCTCAAGCCGGGCCGCCGACATGGGCGCGGCCCCGTACCAGAAGCACTGCAGCGCCGATCGGTCCGTCGTGTCCAGCCGCTCGTGACCCAGGAGCATGTAAATCACGGTTGGCGGCAGGAATGTGTGCGTCACGCGATGGCCTTCCAGGTTGTCCAGGAAGGCGCCCACGTCCGCGGTCCGCATCACCACGATCTCGCCACCGAGCGCGAGGATCGGGAAGCACAGCACCCCGGCGGCATGGGTGAGCGGAGCCAGGGCCAGGTAGACGGGCCGCCCTTCGAAGGGGTAGCTCATCAGCACGATCGCCGTCATGATCTCCAGGTTGGTTCCGGTGAGCATGACGCCCTTGGGCTTGCCGGTCGTCCCTCCGGTGCCGACGATCATCGCCAGGTCGTCAGGCGGGGCGGTTTCTCGGTACTCGGTGCCGCCGTCGAGGAACTGCGGCCAGCTCAGGGCGCCGTCGAGCTCGCCGTCCAGGCACACCAGAGTCGCCAGCTGCGGCAGGTCGCCGCGAATCTGGTCGACGAGCCCGGCGAACTTCGCCTGGAACACCAGGGCCCGGCACTCGAAGAGGTCCAGCAGGTCCCGGTTCTCGGCTGCTTCGTTCCGCGGGTTGATCGGGCACCAGACCGCGCCCAGCCGGCTGATCGCGAACACCGTAGTGAAGGCGACCGGGTCGTTGGCGGACAGGATCGCGACCTTGTCGCCCGGACCCACGCCCTGGCCCGCCAGGGCTGCCGCGATGCGGGAGCTGAGCTCCCGCACCTCGGCATACGTGCGGACGTCCTGATCAGTGGTCAGGCACGGCGCATCCGGATCGAGGGACGCGCCCTTGTCCAGGTAATCAGCGAGCCGCACTGGTGATCAGCTCTCGCGGGTGAGAACTGGCTGAGAGACCAGGCCGAAGCTACGCAGCACCCCCAGCAGCTCCCGATGGCCGAATGCCTGGCAGCCCGACGCGAAACCGGCGCGCCGGGGTGGCTGCTGGAGCAGCGCATAGGCCCCGTAGGCCTGCAAAGCCCCCGTCTGCTTGTAGTTCTGGTTGCCGTGGATCACGCAGTGGGCGCGACCCAGCGGACCCGACGCGTGGACTGAGTCCAGCGACTTGTTCAGCCGCGGGTTCTCCCTGGGCGGCATCTGGCTCATGACCTGAGATGCGGTCGCCACCAGGGCCGCGTACTGCTCGTCAGGCTCCATGTCCTTGGTCGCCTCGACGGCCGCGGCGACGATCTGCGGTACGCCCTGCATAAGAGGCTTGTTGAAGACGCCGCCGAGGGCCTTGACGTTCGCCACGCGCGGATCCCGGCGATACCAGACGGGATGTGAGGTGCCTCCCCACGGCAGCGCCAGGGCTAGTTCGTGCTGTCCGGGGATCGCCAGCTGGTAGAGCCCGGCGTCCGGATCCCACGGCTGATACTGGTTCTGCTCCAGGTAGTAAGCACCCGCCAGGGCTGCATTGACCAGGATCGTCAAGGTCGATGCGACCGTCGGGCTGCCTCCCCAGAAGACCGCGATGTCCAGCGTGTCAAGACCGGCGGACTCCAGGCACAACTCGGCCGCGATCTCGCCGGTCGTGTACATCTGGGCGACGCCGGGAGCGAGCAGGAGGCCGGCGGCGGCGAAGTCAGCGCCGTACTTTTCATCGCAGGTGACCAGCCAGTCCTGCTCGCCAGTGGTATCGAGGTAGTGCGTGCCCGTGGCCAGGCAGGCCTCGACCACCTCCGGGCCGAGCGTGCGGAACGGCCCGACGGTGTTGCAGACCACGGACGCGCCGGCGAACAGGTCCCGCAGCTCGGCCGGGTCGTGGCCGACCTGGACGACCTCGTGATCGGCAGTCTCGATGCCGGCTACGTGCGACTCCATCGAGGACTTGAGCCGGGTCTCGTCCCGGCCTGCGGCCAGGAAGGGAACGTTGTACTCACGCAGGTACTCGCAGACCAGGCGACCCGTGTAGCCGGAGGCTCCGTAGACGATGACGGGCTTGGTTGACATGGTCACATCCCCATTCCGCCGTCGACCGGGAGCCCGGCGCCGTTGACAAATCGTGAAGCGTCCGAGGCGAGGAACACGACCGCGTCAGCCATGTCCTCGACCGTGCCCAGCCGGCCAGAGGGAGTCAGCTCGACCACGGCGCCTACTGCTTCCTCGGCGGAGCCGAAGAGCCCTATCCCGGCCATGTCATTGGCCAGCCCAGCGCCCATCGCCGTGGGCACCAGCCCGGGATAGAGGCAGTTCACGCGGACCCCGTAACCGAGCTTGCCCGACTCCATCGCGGCTACGCGGGTGAGCCGGTCAACCCCGGACTTGGTCGCGGAGTAGATCGCGATGCCGGGGAAGGCGATCGTGGCGGCCACCGAGGCGACGTTGATGACTGTCCCGCCGGCACCCGCCGCGCCGCCGGGCCGCATGACACGGAAGGCGTGCTTGATGCCGAGCGCGGTACCCAGGAGGTTGACCTCGAGCTGCTTGCGCGCCCCCGCCGGGTCCAGGTCCACCAGAAGGCTGGTGATCTCGACACCGGCGTTGTTGATAACGACGTCCAGGCCGCCGAGGCGGTCGACCACCTCGGCTATTGCTGACTCCCAGTTCGCGTCGTCGGTGGTGTCGAGGTGTACGAACGTGCCGCCCAGCGATCCGGCCGCCTTCGTCCCTACCTCGTCCTGCAGATCGGCGATGACGACGGCCGCCCCCGCGGCGGCCAGGGCGCGGGCCATCCCTTCGCCGAGGCCTTGCGCGCCTCCGGTCACCAGCGCTTTGCGGCCAGTGAGGTCGAGATCAGTCATCGCCGCTCTCCTCGATTCGTTCGGGCAGTGGGGTTGATCACAACCTAGGCGGCGACCCTTGACGCGTGTCAAGTTTTTCCTTGACATTCGCCTAGAAAAACCTTGGCAGCTGTCAAGACTGAGAGGGTGATCACTTAGGGTAGGGATCAAGGCCGAGTAGGAGCACGCAGGAGGGATGATGGCCGGGGTCAACCGGGCGCGGGTCGCGCCCGCCGACAAGCACGACAAACGCCGCAGCGAACTGGCCGAGTCGGCTCTGCGCACCCTGGGTGAGCTCGGCTATGCCCGAACTAGCCTGCGTGAGATCGCCAGCAACTCCGAGTTCAGCCACGGCGTCGTGCACTACTACTTCGCCGACAAGCTCGAGCTGATCGTCTACTGCGTCCGGTACTACAAGGCCCGTTGCGTCACCCGTTACGACGATGTCATCGCGGACGCCACCTCCGCCGGCGGCCTGGTCGAGGCCTTCGCGGCCAAGCTGGCCGAGACCATTCGCGACGAGGGGCCGATGCACAGCCTCTGGTACGACCTGCGGTGCCAGAGCATGTTCGAGCCGGGCCTGCGCGAGGCCGTCACGCTCATCGACCGGACGCTGGAGGAGATGATCTGGCGAGTGCTCAGCCGCTACGCCGATCTCGCCGGCCAGGGCATCCGGCTCAGCGCCGCGGCCGCTTACGCCATGCTGGATGGCCTTTTCCAGCAGGCCCTGCTAGGCCACGTCGCCGGTCACGCTGACGCCCTGGATGAGCTATGCCAGCAGATCCGCGACGTAATGCCGCTCATGCTAACCGACTAGGCTTTCGTCTGAATGACAGCTGAGGCCGTTCTGTTCAGGTAAGAAGTGCCTTTGATAGGTCGTTGCTGAACTGGCCGACGACTCGACTGGGCGAAATTACTGTCCTTCCTTCTGGCCTGCGCTTCCTGGATTAGGCTGACCCAGGGCGCGGCTGCTGGGGCATAAGCCACGGATCTCGGTCCATTCTTAGTACCTGCGGGGAGCGTGGATATGACATCGACCCGGTTACGCCGGACGTTGACCTGGGCAGCTGCTACCGGCCTGATCACCGCCACCTTGACCGCGGCGGGCGTGACGAATGCCCCGCGGCCTCCCCGTACGGCCCTGGCCAGCGTGACCGTGCCCACCGGGCCGACCACGCCGTCTCCTCCACGACTTCCGGCGAATTTCCAGGGGCAGGGCCGGTATATCGTCAGCGACCTGGGCGTAAACGTTCCCTTTTCCTGGCAGGGCAGCCGCGGTAACAGTGAGATGATCGCCGGAGGCCCGCGTTACCCGATCTGGTTCATCAATGTGATCTTCCGCAACACCTTCTACACAGTCACCTACAAATGGCCGAATATCCCGCTGAACCCGCGCCGCCGCTGTGACAAGATCGGTGCCTTCAGCCTTCAGGACCTGAACAACGGCCTGAAGACCGCGCGGTTCGTGGGAGCCGAGATACTGCAAGGGACCCCAGACCGGCGTGTCTATCATTGGCGGGTCGGCCTCGTCGCAGGCTCTACGCGGCCGGGCAAGGAGTTTCGGTTTCCGCTCGCGCTGGCCGACATCTACGTCGACCAGAAGGACCCGAGCCAGTGGTGGCAGGTACTGCAGTTCGGCCTTCAGAATCTCTACGATCCGCAGCTCGATGAGTGGTTCACCATGACGACGTTCAACCACCGGCCAGGGACAGTTACGCTTCCCCCGACATGTCCGCCTCCAACATCGTGAGCTCTCAGCTCTCAAGCTCTGGGTGATGGCAGGTCAGAGCGGGTTCCGTCGGTTGCTTCAATGCGCCGGGGCAGTCTCGCCGGCCCCGACCCATGCGAGGGTGGCTGCTGCCGAGCCGAGCAGGATGGGCTGGGGCCGAGCCAGGTCGTGAGCGGGCCACCGAGCGCGGTGCCCAGCGGTGTAGCGAGCGCGGTCAGCGCACCGCGGGTGGCCAGCACCTGAGAGAGCAGCGCCGGCGGGCTTTCCCGCTGGAACAAGGTGGCGGACAGGGCGCGTACATCAGACCGCCGGTAGCGAAGCAGGCCATCGCGATGACAGGCAGCCGGAGCAGGCCGAGCGGGGCGAGCGCGGCTCCCCAGCCGATGACGGCCGCGACCAGGACCGGCCATATCGGCAGGCGGCGGGCCAGGCCAGGCGATCACGCTGCCGAAGGTCGCGCCGATGCCGAACATCGCCCAGAACAGGCCAAGCAGCGTAGCGCTGCCGTGCAGCGGCCCGGTCACGTAAAGCGGCAGCGCTACCTCGACTGGTCCGTACAGGAAGTAGTACGTAACGGTAAGGAGCAGCAGCCCGACCAGCGGCCTGCTGCGGGCGATGGCCGCGAAACCGCGCGCCCGTTCCGGCCGGTTGCCCTCGTCGCTTCCGGCGATCCCCGGCCGACCTTTGGCCGTGATTGCCGCGATGGCCAGGATCACGAAGGAGGCGGCGTCTGCGGCGACCGGCAATGCCGGGCCGCCGGCCGATGCTGCCAGGCCGGCCAGAAGCGGGCCGATGACATAGGCCGCCATCCCGGAACTGACAGCCAGCGCTCGGAGCGGTCTCGCCAGCAGTATCGCCCCGGCAGCACCCGGCAGCACCCGGCAGCGTATAGGCGGCGACCGCCACACCCACGAGCAAGCCGCTGTTCCCTGGCGACGCGATCTGGATCGCCAGCCATGCCACGCTCACGGCGCTCATCCCGTCGCCAATCGCCGATAGCGGCGAATGCGGGCAGCAGCCGCCGCAGCGCCGGACTCTGCCTGACCGGTGCCAGAGTCTCGCGCATGTCCGCAGGTCGCATTACGTGCCTTCCGTAACGGGCGGCTGTGGGAAGTGCATGCATCCGCGGCGGGCCGCCGGGGATATGGTTCTGCCTCGGCGCGGACGGCAGCAGGTGATCGCCGCCACCCGCGCCGAGGCAGGCGTGCTTACCGCTCGTCGACGATCTCGCCGTCCCGCGCGGTCGTGTCGCGGGTGAGCGACAGGGCCGCCGCAGCCTCGGGGATCGGCATGGTCGCGAGAGCGGCCTGCATCTCCTCCTCGGTGTCCCAGCGCCAGGCGTCGGTGAAGCTGTCATCGCCATGTTGGGTCAGCTGAGAGTGGGACAAGCCGGGGTGCGCCGCGCGGATGGCGGCGATGGCGGCTGCTCGCCTGGTCAGAAACTCGGGCAGCTCAGTTGCGGTGACGGAGTACGTGTGGATCCTGACGACGGCCATCTCGGCGTCCTTCCGGTTAAGTCCGTGGCGGGGTGCGGGCTGGGCCGGCCGCCGGCCGTGGGGCGGCATCAGCTCAGCCCCAGGCGCCGGCGATCCGGCGGGTAGTTGCGTTGAGCCGGTTGAACAGGTTGGTCACCGCGATCATGAGCACGATCGCGGCCCGGCCCTTCTCGTCGTAGTGCGCGGCCACCGCAGCCCAGACCTCATCGGGCACCGGGTCGGGCCGGTCGGCCAGCCGGGTGGCTGCCTCGGCCAGAGCCAGCGCTGACCGCTCGGCGGCGGTGAAGTAGGGCGCCTCGCGCCAGGCAGCCACCGCGGCCAGCCGCTCGTCGGTCTCTCCGGCCTTGCGGGCTGACTTCGCGCCCGAGTCCACGCAGGCACTGCATCCGTTGATCTGGCTGGCCCGCAGGTGTACCAGCTCCAGCGTGGTCTGCGGTACGCCGCCGGCGTAGACCGACTTGAACAGCTGCTGAATGGGCTGCATCGCGCCCAGGACCATCGCCGGGTTGGCCATCCGTGCATCCATCTAGAGTTCCCTTCGGTCGAGTGACTCCTAACTTAGGAGTTAAGCTCCTGAGTGTCAACCGCCTAGTTCTAGGCTGGAAGCATGAACCGGAGTTACGGCGAGCAGTGCGGGGCTGCGCGCAGCCCCGACGGAGTCGAGGTTCTGCACCGCGGCGACGGCCGGCGATTGGCCGGGCGTCGGCGATCTGTTCTGCGCTGGCGTTGCTGACGCTCAGGTGCCTGATCAGGCCCTCTTGCTGCAGGGCGACACCCCCTAGGGGGTGGTGGTTGACACGATTGTGATGCCTACCGCAGGATCGGTTTTGGCGTTGACTGACGCCCAGCCTCTGAGGACCGCCCCAGCCGGGCCTTCGTGATGGCGAAGGGGAATCTGCCCTCAATGTCGCTGCTTTTTCCAGGCCTGTTTCGAGTGTCGCGCTGCTGGGGGGCGAGGGCACGTCGAGGAGGCTTGTCATGACTAAGCAGGGCAGTTTTAAGCGTGCAGTACGTCGACATGCACGCAGGACCGGACAGCGGTACACCGAGGCGCGGGCCGACTTGGAGACTGCCGAAAGGCAGGCGTTCGTCCACGCTCGCCCCTTCGAGCACGCAGCGCTCACCGCCCACCTTGAGGCGCAATACGGGCTTCGGATCACCTCATTGGCATCTATCGACGACGACCCCAAGACGCGTCCGCGCGGCTCGTGGCCCGGTCACTACCCCGCGACACTGCTTCTCAAGCGCAAGGATGGGCCGCCCTGGATTGCCCGAATCTTCTCCTCACCCGCGGACCGAGTCAGCCGTGTGGAGGGCGACGGAGAACTCCTTCGTTTCCTCGCCGCGCACCACTTCCCCGCCGAACGCGTGGCGCATGAGAAGCCCGTGTCGGTATTCAACGGCAGCGGCGTGATCGTGACGGAGTTCGTCGAAGGTGGACGTCCGACCGAACCGCACGATGCACCCGCGGTCGAACACGAACTCGGGAGTCTACTCGGGCGGCTGCACACCCTCCCGTCAGCTGGTGGCGCGGTAGCCCGGGACGGCGGGTCCGACGAATCCGCCGGCGGCTTCCACGTCGGACGACCCAAAGAAGACCTTGCCACCGCGATGAGCCTCCTGGTCAGCGTCGAAGATGCCGTCGCCCCTGAGGGCCAGGAAGGTTTCGAGCTGCTACGTGATCGTGTCGAGAACGCCGACGACGCCGAAGGCCTGCCCGAAGCCCTCACCCACGGCAACTATCACGCCTGGTCTGCCGTCGGCGCTCCCGGAAACCTGGTCATCGTTGGCTGGGCGGGATCCGGTCGCGGACCGCGACTGCCCGCCCTCGCCTGGCTGCTGACGACCGCAGCCGAGGTCGACCTAACCCTGGTCGACGCGGCCATGAGCGGCTACTCCGAGCACGTCCAACTCACCGACGAAGAGATCGAAAGACTCCCCGGGATCCTCAACATGAAGCCGCTGTACCTGGCCTGCTTCCAGTATCGACAGTCTGTGCGCAGCGGGCACACGCCAACCCTGGATGACGGCTGGCCATCCTGGGACGTCGACCGAACCGAAGGCTCCCAGCGAATAGCAGCCCAAGCCATTGCGACGTTGCGCAGCTGAGCGGGCTAGCCGTCAGGTGCGTGGAACCGCCAGCGCAGGGACGAGGTGCCCTGATCGCCCATTTCACCCAGATCGGAGCCGTCGTCGCTATGGCTCAGCCAGCCGACAAGGCCGCGATCTACCGCGGACTCAGCTTGGTCTTGACCTTCAAGCCTGAGGCTCGGACAGTCACCGCCGTCGCGAACCTCGGCGAGATCAGCCATGGGGTTATAGGTCGTGTCCGAGGGGGGACTTGAACCCCCATGCCCTTTTGGGGCACTAGCACCTCAAGCTAGCGCGTCTGCCTATTCCGCCACCCGGACGTGGGCCGCGGCTCACGCCGGGCCGGCCTCACGATAGCAAACATGAGGGCCAGACGGCGAGACGAGTTCCGCCTGACTGGGGGCATAGCAGTCACCCAACCCCCCAGGGTGCGACCATGACGAGATGACCGAGAACTCTGCCGCCGCGGGCCAGCGCGGGCCAGTTGAGGACGCCGTCAGCACCTCCGGCGAGGACACCGTCGCCACCCTGGCCAGCGAACTGATCAGGATCGACACCAGCAACCCCGGTGACAACTCAGGTCCCGGTGAGCGCACCGCGGCCGAGTACGTCGCCACCATCCTCGCCGACGCTGGCCTCGAGCCGCAGATCCTCGAGTCCCACCCTAAGCGCGCCAGCGTCATCGCCAGGATCAGCGGCACCGACTCCTCAAGGCCCGCCCTCCTGATCCACGGCCACCTCGACGTCGTCCCCGCCGACGCGAATGACTGGCGGGTTCACCCGTTCTCCGGCGACGTGACCGAGGACTGCGTCTGGGGCCGCGGCGCGGTCGACATGAAGGATATGGACGCGATGATCCTGGCCGTGGTCCGCCAGCGACTCGCCGAGGGCCGCGCGCCGAACCGGGACATCGTGCTGGCGTTCCTGGCCGACGAGGAGGCGGGCGGCAACTACGGTGCGGGCTGGCTGGTGGACAACCATCCGGACCTGTTCGAGGGCGTAACAGAAGCGATCAGTGAGGTCGGTGGGTTCAGCGTGACGATCGGCGGGCAGCGCCTGTACCTGATCCAGACGGCCGAGAAGGGCATCGCCTGGATGCGGCTGACGGCCCGCGGCACGGCTGGTCACGGATCGATGGTGCAGCCGGACAACGCGGTGACCACGCTGGCAGAGACGGTCGGACGGCTGGGCCGGCACGAGTGGCCGGTTAGGGAGACTGAGGCGGCGTTCGCGTTCCTCAAGGAGGCCAGCGCGGCGCTGGGCGTCGAATTTTCCTTTAACAAGGTCCCTGACGTACTCGGCAAGCTCGGGCCGATCGTGCGCATGGTGGGTGCGACCACCCGCAATACGCTCAATCCGAGCGTGCTGCGGGCCGGCTACAAGGTGAACGTGGTGCCGCAGACGGCCACGGCTGAGGTGGACGGTCGCTTCCTGCCGGGGTATGAGGACGAGTTCTTCGGTGTGGTGGACGAGCTGCTCGGGCCGGGCGTGGAGCGGGAGTTCATCCGGAACTACCCAGGGGTTGAGACGACCTTCGACGGTGACCTGGTGGCGGCGATGGGCGAAGCGGTACTGGCCCAGGACCCGGAGGGACGGCTGGTGCCCTACTGCCTGTCGGGCGGGACGGACGCTAAGTCGTTCAGCCGCCTGGGCATCCGGTGCTTCGGCTTCGCGCCGCTGCGACTGCCGGCGGACCTGGACTTCGCGGGGATGTTCCACGGGGTGGACGAGCGGGTGCCGGTGGACGCGCTCCGGTTCGGCGTCCGGGTGCTGGACGACTTCCTGGACCGCTGCTAGCCCTTTGCCGAGGTCAGGGACCAATACCACGCCAATAGGAGCACAAGGACGAGTCCGGATGGGAGATCCTTCCAGCGGAATGTCGTATGCGCACGTTCAGTAGTGGTAACGTGACGCATTGTGTGGGGCTGAACCCCCGGAGCGCGGGGTCCATGTGCGGCGTTCCGGTCATTGGTCTCACGCTTGGCGGGTTCCGGGAGGGCTCTCCCGGAACCGCGAACGCCTGGTCGTCGAGGAGGGTCGCCTGTGTTGCCGGAACAGGCTCATGGTCCGCGGTCGCTGGCCCGCGGCCGCGCCAGGGCAGGGTGGCGCGCGACCGCTGTCAGTGCGCGGGCCTGGCGCCTGGGCTGCTGGATCCTCGCGGCTAGTCACTCGGGTGCACGCCCGCTCCGGCGGCCACGGATCAGCGACGCTGCCTCCGGGCCGCGCGCGGCCGTGGCCGCCTCATACTTCCCGGCCATCCGGCACCGCTGCTGACCGAGCTAGGGCCCGCTGACCGGTCAGCGGGATCGACGCACGCCCAACAAGGTAACTCTAAGTCATTAACTGAAGACACAGAGCTTCGGCGGGGGATCAACTGACCGGGGCTCAGGAAAGAAAGGCCCTGGAGTAATGCTGGCTCTGCTCGCGGCGCAGGAGGCCGCCGTTATCGCCTCCGGACATGGTTCGCCGCTGACGGCTCCGATCGGCACGGGCACGGTCGACGGGTTCGCGGCGGGGATGCTGCTGTCGGGCGCGGTGTTCTTGCTGATCCTGGCTCAGCGCCGGGCCTTGCGGCGGCCGGCGAGAGCAAGCGCTACGCAGGTGAGTGAGATCCCAGCGGGGCCGACTGACGAGACGCCGGCGCCGGAAGCCGCGCTCGGCCAGTACCCGGCGCCGTTCCTGGCGGCGCCGGTCGAGGCAGAGATGTTCGCGCCGGTCGAGGACCCTGGCCCGCGCATGGCGCTGGACGAGCCGGCGGCGTCCTTCGGGGCAGACCCGGAGGTCAGCCCGGTGCTGAGCACTCCGGCGCTGAGCACTCATCCGTACGCTGATGTCAGTCCCTTCGGGGGAGGCAGCTCACCGGCGAGCTTCATGCCGTTCGCGGACGCGGCGAACGAGGTGGTGCTCCAGGCGGGCGTGCGGCTGGAGGAGTGGCTGGAGGGAGAGATGCGGCGGCCGAGCCTGCCCGGCTCCAGCCGCCCCCATGTCCCCGCGCCGGAAACGACGTCCGCGCCGGTGACGCCGGTGCCAGCCGCAGTGGCCGCCGCGGAGGCCAACACAGCCGTGGTGCCCGTGACGTTCCCGGAGGCCGAACCGCCGCCCGCGGCCACGGCGGAGGAAGAACTGGGCGACGAGCCGGGGCAGCGCCGCCGGGCCTCGGCCTACCAGAGCAAGCACCGGCAGAGCGGGCGCAGCGACAGTAGGCCCGACAGCAAGCCGTGGCCGGACAACCATCGACCGGCGGCACGACACGCGGCGGCATCATCGCCGCGGTCCAGGGGAATGAGCCGGAAGCTCGGCCTGCGACAGCTCGGCCCGGTAAGCGCGGCGGACTAGCGCCAGGTCAGCGGCCGTCCACCGGTCAGCAGCCGACTAACGGGGCGGGAACAGCGGGCCGCCCGGGTAGCCAGCCTGCGACGGCCCGCCCAACTGTGTGCGAACAGCGCGGATAACCGTGCGTCGCAGCGTCGCCTTGCGGCTGCCGTCGGCATACAGTCGCATGCGGGACAGCTCCCAGTGGCCGTACTCGGCGTGGTCGGTCAGGAGGCGTCGTGCCGCGTCACGTGTCATGTCGCGCGGCAGGTTGAGCACCAGGTAGGAGTACTCGGCCATCACCCTTTATTGTGCGCGCCGACGGCGGTGGTTCAATCACCTTGAGGAAATCCGCAGCGCGCGGTTAGGGAACACTCACCCCGGTCGGCCGAGTTGTCTATGCGAGATGGGACCGCAGCGGACCCGCCGGCTGGTTAGACTGCCGCCCGCTAGTTCGGGGTCCTAGCGCAGGGGCCGTAGTGTAACGAGAGCGCCAGTGCTGGCTGGACGCCTGCGGTAGCCTCCAGGGCGACCGGGGATGTGAGGGAAGATCGTGGCAGCTAGGACGGGAGCGTCCGCCAAGGGCAAGGGCACCACCGCCGCCAAGGCGGCGGGTGCCAATGGCGGTGCCCGCCGCGCCAATGGCCGTGCCGGCGGTGCCAGCGGCAGACGGCTGGTCATCGTCGAGTCGCCGAGCAAGGCGCGCACGATTGCCGGATACCTGGGCGACGGCTACGTCGTCGAGTCCAGCATCGGCCACATCCGCGACATGCCAGACAGGGCCGCCGAGATCCCGCTGAAGTACCGCAAGGAGCCCTGGGCGCGCCTCGGCGTGAACGTGGACGCGGACTTCGAGCCGCTGTACGTCGTCAACTCCGACAAGAAGCAGCAGGTCTCCAAGCTCAAGTCGCTGCTCAAGGACGCCGACGAGCTCCTGCTGGCCACTGATGAGGACCGCGAGGGCGAGGCGATCGCCTGGCACCTGCTCGAGGAGCTGAAGCCGCAGGTCCCGGCCCGCCGCATGGTCTTCCACGAGATCACGCCGGAGGCGATCGCCCGGGCGGTGGCCAGTCCGCGCGAGGTGGACCTGGGCATGGTGGAGGCGTACCAGACGCGCCGGGTGCTGGACCGGCTGTACGGGTACGAGGTCTCGCCGGTGCTGTGGAAGAAGGTCATGCCGCAGCTGTCGGCGGGCCGGGTGCAGTCGGTGGCCATCCGCCTGGTGGTGGACCGGGAGCGGGAGCGCATCGCGTTCCGCCCGGCTCAGTACTGGGACCTGGAGGCGGAGTTCGCCAAGCACCTGGAGGACGCGGCCAGGGCCACGGCGGACGAGCGGACCGCGTTCTCGGCCCAGCTGGTCTCGGTGGACGGGCGCCGGGTCGCCCAGGGCCGCGACTTCACCTCGACCGGCTCGCTGCGCTCGGGTGACGCCGCGGCGCCGCTCCTGCATCTGGACGGAGCAGCCGCGGCTCAGCTGGCGGATCGCCTGGGCGCAGCCTCGTTTTCTGTCAAATCCGTCGAGCGCAAGCCCTATCGCCGACAGCCGTATGCCCCCTTCCGGACCACGACGCTCCAGCAGGAGGCGTCGCGCAAGCTGGGCTTCTCGACCAAGTACACGATGCAGACGGCGCAGCGGCTGTACGAGAACGGCCACATCACTTATATGCGGACCGACTCGATCACGCTGTCGCAGACCGCCATCACGGCGGCGCGGCGGCAGGCCAGCGAGCTGTACGGCGCGGAGTACGTGCCGGACACGCCGCGCACCTACGCCAGCAAGGTGAAGAGCGCCCAGGAGGCGCACGAGGCGATCCGCCCGGCGGGTGACTCGTTCAAGACGCCGGCCCAGGCCGGGCTGTCGGGTGACCAGCTCCGGCTCTACGAGCTGATCTGGAAGCGGACCGTGGCGTCGCAGATGAAGGACGCGACGGGCGAGTCGGTCTCCGTCCGGGTCGAGGGCCGGACCGGCGAGGCGGAGCCGATCACGGTGACCGGCTCCGGCAGCCAGGCCGCCGAGACGATCGCCGGGCGGACGGCGGAGTTCAGCGCCTCAGGCAAGGTCATCGCCTTCTACGGGTTCCTCAAGGCCTACGTGGAGGGCTCGGACGACCCGGACGCGGAGCTGGACGACAACCAGCGCCGGCTGCCGCCGCTGGCCGAGGCCGACCCGCTGGACGCGCTCCGCCTGGCCGCCGCGGAGCACGCGACCCGGCCCCCGGCCCGCTACACCGAGGCATCGCTGATCAAGGAGCTGGAAGACCGGGAGATCGGCCGGCCGTCCACCTACGCCTCGATCATCGGGACCATCCTCGACCGCGGCTACGTGTTCAAGAAGGGCACGGCGCTGGTCCCGTCGTTCGTGGCCTTCGCGGTAGTGACGCTGCTGGAGCGGCACTTCACCCAGCTGGTGGACTACGACTTCACCGCCCGGATGGAGGACGCGCTCGACGACATCGCCAAGGGCGACGCGGAGCGGGTGCCCTGGCTGCGCCGGTTCTACTTCGGTGCGGACGGCGAGGAGGGGCTCAAGGAGCTCGTCACCGACCTGACGGACATCGACGCCAGGGACGTGAGCTCGTTCCCGCTCGTCGGCACGGACATCGTGGTCCGGGTCGGCCGCTACGGGCCGTACCTGGAACGGGACGGGCAGCGGGCCAACGTGCCCGAGGGCACGGCCCCGGACGAGCTGACCCCGGAGTTCGCCGACGAGCTGCTGTCGCGGCCGAGCGGGGAGAAGATCCTGGGCACCGACCCGCAGACCGGCAAGACGATCGTGGCCAAGGACGGCCGTTACGGGCCCTACGTGACCGAGCAGCTGGAGGAGGGCGCGCCGGCGTCGGCCAAGCCGCGGACGGCCTCGCTGCTGAAGTCCATGGACCTGGACAGCGTCACGCTGGAGGACGCCCTGCGGCTGCTGACGCTGCCCCGGACGCTGGGCGAGCTGGACGGCGAGCCGGTAACGGTCCAGAACGGACGTTACGGTCCTTATGTCAAGAAAGGCACGGACAGCCGTTCGCTGGAGTCCGAGGAGCAGATGTTCACCGTCACCCTGGACCAGGCGAAGGAGCTATTCGCCCAGCCCAAGACCAGGGGCCGGGCGGCACGGGGGGCGGCTCCGCCGCTGCGGGAACTCGGTCAGGACACCGCGACCGGCAAGCCGATCGTGCTCAAGGAGGGCCGGTTCGGGCCCTACGTCACCGACGGCGAGACGAACGCCTCGCTGCGCAAGGGCGACGCGGTCGAGGACATCACGACGCAGCGGGCCATCGAGCTGCTGGCCGACCGGCGGGCCGCGGCGCCCGCGCCCAAGCGGCGGGCCAGTCCGGCCCGCGGCAGCGGCTCGTCGCGCGCGAGCGGGACCGGGCGGGCCAAGGCCAAGCCGAAGGCCAAGGCCGCCGGGGACAGCTGAGCGCGGGGCGACAGGTGAGGCCGGCAATGGGTGATCGCCCGGCTTCGGCGGCTCACCGGTCAGGGGGGCCCGGTGCCTATACTCTGGCGCAGTGAACATTAAGTCCCCTTTGGGCTCGCGCAGGGACGGCGTATTGTCCATCAAGCCGTTCCGGCGGCTCTGGATAGCGCTGTCGCTTTCCAGCCTGGGGGATTGGCTCAGCCTGCTCGCGCTGTCCATCCTGGCCACCGATCTCGGCGGCAAGGGCAGCAGCAGCACATACGCGGTCAGCGGCGTGTGGCTGACCTCGCTGCTGCCCGCGCTGCTGTTCGGCCCGCTGGCCGGGGCGATCGCGGACCGGTTCGACCGCCGGACCATCATGATCATCGGCGACGTGGTCCGGGCCGTTCTCTACCTGTCGATCCCGATCAACCTGAGCCTGGGCGTGGTCGACAAACTCACCTGGCTCTACGTGGCCCAGTTCCTGGCCTCCACCGCGTCGCTGTTCTGGACCCCGGCCAAGGACGCCTCGGTGCCCAACCTGGTGCCGCCCGACAAGCTGGAACAGGCCAACCAGCTCAGCCTGTTCACCACCTACGGCACCGCGCCGGTCGCCGGGCTGCTGTTCTCCCTGGTCTCCCTGATCAGCCGGTTCCTCGGCTCGCTGTCCCATTACTTCACCGCCCAGCCGGTCGACCTGGCGCTGTACTTCAACGTCCTGACCTTCGTGGTGTCCGCGCTGACCGTGATGACCCTGCAACTGCCGCGGCATCACGCCGCGCCGGCCGGAGACGGCGGCCCCGCCGAGCCGTCGGTGCTGCGGTCGATCTGGGACGGCTGGCGCTTCGTGGGCCGGAACCGGATCGTGCGCGGCATCGTCATCGGCATGTCCGGGGCGTTCGCGGCCGGCGGCGTGGTGGTCGGCCTGGGCGCGCCCTATGTCAAGACCGTGCTGCACGGCGGCGGGGCCGGCTGGGGCGTCGTGTTCGCCGCGATCTTCCTGGGCCTGGCCGCCGGGATGTTCCTCGGCCTGCGCATCCTGCGCGGATTCAGCCGGCACCGGCTGTTCGGGCTGTCCATCGCGTTCGCCGCCCTGCCGCTGGCCCTGATCGCGCTGATCCCGAACCTGGTCATCGTGGCCATCCTGGTCCTCATCCTGGGCGCGTGCGCCGGCGTCGCCTACGTCACCGGCTACACCGTGACCGGCCTCGAGGTCGATGACGACACCAGGGGCCGGACGTTCGCGTTCCTCCAGTCGGGCATCCGGGTGATCCTGTTCGCCGTCATCGCCGTCGCGCCGCTGATCGCGGGCGGCCTCGGCGACCTGGTCAGCGCGATCACTGGCAGCCAGTCGCTGACCGTCGCCAACGTCACCTATGGCCGGATCGGGGACAACCTGGTCCTGCTGATCGCCGCGCTGGTTGCGCTGGCGCTCGGCCGGGCCTCCTACCACCAGATGGACGACCGTCGCGGCGTGCCCCTGCTGCACGACCTGACCGCGACGTTCCGCGGTGATTCCCCCGGCCCGGTGCCGGGTACCGCTGCGGACACGCCGCGGCAGCGCCGGGGCCTGCTGCTCGCCCTCGAGGGTGGCGAAGGCGCGGGCAAGTCCACGCAGGCCCGGCTGCTAGCCATCTGGCTGCGTGATCAGGGCTTCGACGTCGTGGCGACGCACGAGCCGGGCGCGACCAAGGTCGGGATGCGGCTGCGCGCGCTGCTGCTGGACAACACGATGGACGGGCTGGCGCCGCGGGCCGAGACGCTGATGTACGCGGCCGACCGGGCCGAGCACGTGGCCGCGGTGATCGCCCCGGCGCTGGACCGGGGCTCCATCGTGGTCACCGACCGCTACGTGGACTCCTCGGTGGCCTACCAGGGAGCGGGCCGCAGGCTCTCCGCGGATGAGATCACGAGCATTAACAAATGGGCGACCGGCGGACTGACGCCCGACCTGACCATCTTGCTCGACCTGACGCCCGTAGAGGGCCTGAGCCGGGCGGCGCGGTCGGGAGACCGGCTAGAGTCCGAGCCGATGGAGTTCCACCAGCGGGTGCGGGCCGGCTTCCTGGCCATCGCCCAGGCCGATCCGGAGCGTTACCTGGTGCTGGACGCGATCAGGCCGCCCGGCGAGATCAGTCGCGAGATCCAGGCCAGGGTGCGTGACCTGCTGCCCGACCCGGTGCCCATGACGGCCGAGGAGACCACCGGCAGCTTCCCGGCGGTGCGCGATTGAGGCCCGCCAATGACCGATGAGCAAGCCCTGGCTGGCCCGGGCGTATTCCGCCAGCTGATCGGCCAGGAGGCGGTCGTGGACCAGCTCCGCCGGGCGGTCCGCGCGGCCAGCGACCGGTCCGGAGCCGCCGGGGCCCAGGGCATGACGCACGCATGGCTGTTCACCGGGCCGCCGGGCTCGGGTCGGTCGGTGGCCGCCCGCGACTTCGCGGCCGCGCTGCTGTGCGACCGGCAGGGCTGCGGCGAGTGCCCGTCCTGCCGCCAGGTCGAGGTGGGCTCGCACGCCGACCTGCTGCTGGTCCGCCCGGACGGGCTTTCCTACGGCGTGAAGCAGACCAGGGACCTGGTCCTCAAAGCGGCGACGGCCCCGGTCGGCGGGCGCTGGCGGATCGTGGTGTTCGAGGACGCCGACCGGGCCACCGAGCAGGCGGCCAACGCGCTGCTCAAGGCGATCGAGGAGCCGGCCCCGCGCACCGTCTGGCTGCTGTGCGCCCCGTACGCCGACGACCTGCCCACCACGATCAGGTCCCGGTGCCGCCTGGTGACCCTGCGCACGCCGCCCACGGCCTCGGTGGCGGCCGTACTGGAGCGCGAGGGCGTGGATCCCGCCCGCGCGCTGACAGCGGCCCAGGCCGCGCAGGGCCACATCGGGCGGGCCCGGCGGCTGGCCACCGACCCCGAGGCGGCCCGCAGGCGGGCCGGGGTGCTCGCGGTGCCGTTCCAGGTCAGTCGGCTGGGTGACGCCCTGGCCGCCGCCGACGCGCTGGTCAAGGCGGCCAAGGCGGACGCCGAGGCGGTCACCGGGGAGATGGACGAGCCGGAGCGCGAAGCCATGCGCCGGGCTTTCGGCGAGGGCTCGACCGGCAAGGGCGTGGCCACCGCGGTACGCGGCGCGGCCGGGGCACTCAGGGACCTGGAGGGCCGGCAGAAGTCGCGGGCCACCCGGGTGCAGCGGGACTCGCTGGACCGGGCGCTGCTCGACCTGGCCGGGTTCTACCGTGACGTGCTGGCCGTCCAGCTCGGCGCCGACGTCGAGCTGGCCAACGCCGGGCAGCGCGAGCAGGTCGCGGATGTGGCCGTCGCCTCGCGCCCCGAGGTCACCGTGCGCCGGATCGAGGCCATCCTGAAGTGCCGCGAGCGGCTGGCCGCCGCCGTGGCTCCCTTGCTGGCGGTGGAGGAGATGACCATCGCCCTGGTGGACGGCCTCCGTCCGGCTAGCAGCCCGGTCTAGCGCGGTCCGGCCGAGTCCACGTCGGCCGAGAAAACCGGCTGGAGCATATGCCAGTCCTGCGGATGGGCCCGGATCCCGGTCTCGAACGCCGCCGCCACCTCCTGCATCATCGCGGCCGTCTGCTCCCGCCTGCTGCCGTGCTCGGGTACCCGGATCTCCTCCGCCACGTGCACGCCCCAGTGGTCACCCTCGAACCACAGGATCACCGGCATCAGCGCCGCGCCCGTATGCACCGCCAGCGCCGCCGCGCCGCCCATCATCCGGGCCTTCTCGCCGAAGAACTCCACCTCGATGCCGCCCCCGGTGACGTCCCGGTCGCAGACCAGCACGGCGATGTTCCCCGTCCGCAGCCGCCGGGCCAGGACGCCGAACGGGTTGCCCGAGCCGCCGGAGGTCGGCAGCACCTCCATGCCCAGCCGCTCGCGGAACGCCACGAACCGGTTGAAGACCGTTTCCGGCTCCAGCCGCTCGGCTACCGCCGTGACCGTGCCCGCGCCCTGGGCCGCCATCCAGGCGCCAGCCTGGTCGTAGTTGCCCATGTGCGGCAGCGCGAAGATCACGCCGCGTCCCGCGGCCAGGTGGTCCAGCGCGTCCTGGAAGTGTCCCGAGGGCGCCGCGCCGCCGGTCAGCCGCTCGCGCCGCATCACCGGCAGCCGGAACGCCTCCATCCAGTACCGCGCGTAGGACCGCATGCCCAGCCGGGACAGCTCGCGCAGGCGCTCCTCCGCCGCGGTGGCCCCGATCACCCGCCGGAGGTTGTCCTCCAGCATCCGGACCCGGGGGCCGCGCCGCCGCCAGGCCAGGTCCGCGACGAACTGGAAGCACCGCGCCGCCCAGGCCTCGGGCAGGCGGCAGACCACCGTCCAGCCCAGGCCGTAACCGGCGTCGGTAAGCCTGTCACGCAGGCCCGGCATGGCAACCTCCCGTGATTGGTGTTGCTGATGGGATATGCCACGTTATCCAGGCCGGTGGGCACTCTGGGCAACCTGGTCGCACGGCAGCCGTGATCGCACCGTAACCTGGGTCGATGGGCATGATGATGGCGGTCAGCTTCCAGCGGAACGGGCGACTGTACTACCTCGACCCCGGTCCGTACCAGGCATCGGTCGGAACCAAGGTACTGGTGCCCACCGACTCCGGTCCGGAGGTGGCCGAGTGCATCTGGGCGCCCCAGTGGGTCGATGATGACATCGACGGCCTGCCCGTCTGCGAGGGCCTGGCCACCGACGAGCACATGAGCCGGGACGAGTCCAACCGCCAGCGCCGGGCCGAGGCCAAGGCCGCCGCCCGGCGGCTCGTCCGCGAGCACGGCCTGCCCATGAAGGTCGTCGGCGTCGATTACCTCGACGAGCCCAACGTCTTCACCATCTACTTCGGCGCCCCGCACCGCGTCGACTTCCGTGAGCTCGTCCGGGCCCTGGCCGGCCGCCTGCGGGCCCGCGTCGAGTTGCGCCAGATCGGCCCGCGCGACGAGGCCCGCCTCCAGGGCGGCATCGGCCCGTGCGGCCGCGACTTGTGCTGTGCCACCTTCCTCAAGGACTTTGAGCCCGTCTCGGTCCGGATGGCCAAGGACCAGGACCTGCCCGTGAACCCGCTGCGCATCGCCGGCGCCTGCGGACGGCTGATGTGCTGCCTGAAGTATGAGCATCCGCTCTACCAGGACTTCCGGGCCAAGGCGCCCAAGCTGGGCGAGACCGTGGAGACGCCTGAGGGCGCCGGCACAGTCGTCGGCCACAACGTGCCCGCCGACCAGGTCGTGGTGAAACTGGCCGAGGACGGCCGTCGCTGCGCGTGCCCCAAGGCCAGCGTTTGCGGATCCCGCCAGGCCTACGAGGCGAAGTACGGTGGTGCCCACGACACCCCGTCTGACCGGTAGACTCCTTCCCGCTGCCTCGTTGCGGGCAGCAGGCCGCCTTAGCTCAGTCGGCAGAGCGATTCACTCGTAATGAATAGGTCATCGGTTCGATTCCGATAGGCGGCTCCAGCTCACAGGCACCCCGTACGCCCGTTAGGGGCTGAATCAAGCCCAGTGAGTATCTACCTGCGTACGGGCGGCTACTGAATGTCCCGTTCTCGGTGTCCCCCGCTGAACGTCCGGCGGTATGGCGGCATGGTCTCGGACGCCGCGAGCTGGCCGAGGTGCTGCGCAGCCAGTGCCTGCAGCTCGGCCTGGCTGACCGGCAGGGCGGCAGACCGCTAATTTGACCTTCACCCTGGGGGAAGCCGCACAGTCTGGGGAGCCGGGCGTCGGCCCGTCACGAGGGAGCCGTCGGTGGACCTGATGAGCATCGGTGAGTTCGCCAGGCTGTCCCGCCTGTCGGCGAAGGCGCTGCGCCTGTATGACGAGCTGGGACTGCTGCCGCCCGCCCGGGTCGATCCGGACTCTGGTTACCGCTGGTATGCCGCCGGTCAGCTGGACAACGCTCGGCTGGTCGCGTCGCTGCGCCAGATCGGCGTGCCGCTGGCGCAGATCCAGCTGATCCTCAGCCTGGAACCGGAGGCCGCTGCGGCGCACGTCCGCGCTTACTGGTCAGGGACTGAAGCCGACCATGCCGCCCGCCGGGACCTGGCCGGCTACCTCGCTGACCGCCTGACTGGAAGGAGGAACGTCATGTACGAGGTCAAGGTCCGCGATATCCCCCGCCGCAGCCTGCTCTGCCTGCTGCGGCATGCCAGCAATCAGCAGGAAGTCTGGGACCTGGGCAAGGAGGTCATCGGCATGCTCAAGGCCCAGCCGCCGCCGCGGGTGGACGGCGTCGCCGGGGCCGCGTTCCTGATCTACTACGGGGAGGTGAACCAGGACAGCGACGGCCCGGTCGAGTTCTGCTGGCCGGTGCCGCACGACCTGGCCGGCCAGCTCGCCGCCAGTTTCCCCGCACTCACCCTGCGCACCGAGCCTTCGCACCAGGAGGCCTGCGCCCACCTGGACCAGGGCGCGACGGAGGCGCAGGCGCAGCTCGTCGGGGACTCGGTCATGGCCTGGGCGGCCGAGCAGCAGCGGCTGCCCACTGACCTGCCCCTGCGCGTTACCCTCCTGACTACCACCGCGCCAGTGACCGATGCCGACAGGCGCGGCGGCAGCGAAATCGCCCTCCCGCTGCGCGACCGGGCCGGCGCCGCATGACACGCGGGGCAGCTCGCCGGGACGACCATGACGGTCAGCGGCGGTACGTGCGCACTGCCGGCGATCCGGACACGGACGGGTACCTCGATGCGAGTGGTTGACATCGTGATCGGCGTGGGCTGGGTCATCTTCTGGGTGGGCTGGTTCGCCGCATCCGCCGGGACCAAGCGGGGTCAGCGGGGACGGGGCAACTGGGCGCGCTTCGCGGGCGTCCGGGTGGTGCTCATCCTGGTCGTCGTGCTCCTGGTCCGGCTGCGGGCGCTGACGGGGCATGGCGTCGGATACGTCGCAGACCCGGTCCTGTGGGGCGTCGGCCTCGCCATCTGGGTCCTCGGCCTGGGACTGGCCGTCTGGGCGCGGATCTACCTCGGCCGGAACTGGGGAATGCCGACGTCCGTGAAGGAAGACCCCGAGCTGGTCACATCCGGGCCGTACCGGACGATCCGGCACCCGATTTACACCGGCATCCTGCTGGCGATCATCGGCTCGGCGATCGCCGTCAGCGTCTGGTGGCTGATCGCCGTGGCACTGATCGGCGGGTATTTCATCTACAGCGCCTTCGTGGAGGAGCGCAATATGACCAGGCTCTTCCCCAGTGCCTACCCGGAGTACCAGCAGTCCACGAAAATGCTGATCCCCTTTATCTTCTGAGGACGCGCGGCGCGTTCTGGCGGGATGGGCCGCGGCCGCGCTGCTGGCCGTGGGGCCTGCTCCTGCGCCTGCGCGATGCATGAACCGGATCCCGGTCCGCTCGCCGCAGGGTGCCCCGTGCACCAACCCGGGCCGCCGAGGACGCTCCCGCCGTCAGTCAGCGACGCCAGCAAGATCGTCATCGCGACATAGCGGATGTTCGAACTTCGACGTGGGTAGGCAGTCAGAGCGCAAGTGAGGTCGCCCGCTGACATGCACCTCACCGCCAGCCCGGCCCAGGCCGGCGCCGAACGCGACCCGGCGATAGACGAATACGAGGAGAGCGCAGATATGACGCCGAACAACACCGACGAGCAGATCCGCCACGTCTTCGACGAATGGCACCGGGCCGTCAAGGACCAGGACGCCAAGGGCATGGCCGCCCTCTACGCGCACGACGGGGTGCTCGAGACCCCGGCCGTGCTGGCCCTGTGGCCCGAGCGCGAGGACGCCGTCGTGCACGGCAGAGACGCCATAGCGCAGTTCTTCGCGCAAAGCTTCCAGGCTCGCAGCGGCGAAGGGGTCTTCGAGGACTGGTTCCGCAGCGGGCGGTACTTCTCCGACGGGCGGTTGTTGATCTGGGAGTATCCGCGCGAAACCCCGAAGGGCGACCAGACGGACGTGGTCGAGTCCATGGATCTCGAGAACGGGCTGATCACCCACCACCGGGTCTACTGGGGATGGGTGGGGTTCAACAAGCTCCATAACGCCATCAACAAGGCCCGCCAGTAGGCAGTGCCGTTCCGACGCAGCGACGGACCATCTCCCCCCGGACATCTCGGGCCGTGCATTCGGATCGCGAGTGTCGATGTACCAGGTATCAGGCTTTGAGGAAGGATTCGACCACAGCTGCGAACCGCGTTCCGTCCTGGAACAGGAATGCGTGCGCAGCGTCCGGATAGAGAACCAGTCTTGCGGCGGGAATGAGCCTGGCGAGGGTGCGGTCGTTGGCGACCGGGTCGACCCAGTCGGCCGAGCCGTCGGCGATCAGGGTCGGCGCGGAGATTCCGGCGTCTTTTGGCCCGTTGGGTCCTTGCCGGTCCACCATTGGGTTACCGCGCGCCGTTGAGCAGCCAGCACTGCTGCCGATGGCGCTGCGGCGGGCGGATAGCCGGAGATCGCCGCAGCGAACGCGTTGTATGCCGTGGCCTGGTTCGGCGGGAACAGAACGGTCTCCACTTGCTGCGGGTCGAGCCTGGTGAGGGCTGCGGTTGTGGCCGACGGCACTACGGCACCCGTGCCGGGAATGTGGCGCACAGCACAAGGCGGCGCACCTTGGATGGGTCAAGGACCGCCAGCGCCTGGGCGATCATGCCTCCCATCGACCAGCCGAGCACGGCTGGCCTGGACAGGCGCAAGGTGTCGATGAGCGCGCCTGTCTGCCTGGCCATGGCGTCGATGGTGAGGGGCCCGGGCAGCTGCCGGGTAGCCCCGATCCCGGCGTTGTCGAAGATGACGACCCGGTAGTGCCTGGCCAGCGCATCCACAAACCTCGGGTCCCAGTACTCCATGGCGGTGGCATAGCCCATGATCATGACCAGCGGCGGACCGCTGCCGACGATACGGTAGTCGACGGCACCGAGGCTGGTGTGAGCGACGCGCACCGGCGATGACACGACTGGCTGCGTCCCGGCTTGGCCGATCGGCAAGCCTGCCGCCGCAGGCGCCGAGGCGCACGCGCTCAGCGCCATGGACAACCCCGCCGCGGCCAGGCAGGTCAGCAGCAGTAACGATCCGCGAGTGCTGCCGCGCTTCGCGCTATACCTCATTGGACTGCCTCCTGCCCATTGGGAAGCGGCTCAGTCCGTCATCATGAGAATAAGTAATATCTCGATCAACGTCAAGCTATGTCGTGTCTGCGGATTGCCGCGGCTAGGGTCTTCGTACCGAGCGAGCGTCTTACTGAGCGGCTACGCCCTGCTCTGTGGCAGGATCGCCTGATGCTGCAACTCCTGGGTTTCATCATCGACTGCCCGGACCCGATGAAGCTGGCCGCCTTCTACTCCGACATGACAGGCCGCGCCCTCATAGAGGGCAGTTCCGACAACTTTGCCGGCATCACCTTCGGCGAGGTCGATCTGACCTTCCAGCGGGTGGAGGACTACCGCCCTCCGCGCTGGCCCGACGACGAGCACCCCAAGCAGTACCACCTCGACTTCGAAGTGGACGAAATCGAGCCCGAGCAGCGCCGCGTCGTCGAGCTCGGCGCGACACTGCAGAAGGACTTCATCGGACCCGAGGGCTACGGCTGGCAGGTCTACACCGACCCGGCCGGGCATCCGTTCTGCCTGTGCCGCCACGAAGGGGTCACGTGGACCGACAAAAGGGTGGTGTGGCCCTAACTCGGCGTGCAGTTGTATGACGCTTGGCCTTCGCCTGCTGATCGTCTGACGGTCGCTGCGCCGGGCACGCCTGCCGACGACTGATATCTACTCTGGACTAATATCATGGATTCCAATATATTGGTGGCGTGGCTGACAGGTCCATGACCGGGCAGGCGTTCTTCGTGCTCACCGCGCTGGCCGACGGCCCGCGGCACGGGTACGGCATCGTGGGCGAGGTGGCGGAGCTCTCCCAGGGGCGGGTGAAGCTGAAGATCGGCAGCCTCTACGGGGTGCTGGACCGGCTCGCCGCTGATGGGCTGATCGAGCCCGACCGTGAGGAAGCCCACGACGGCCGGCTGCGCCGTTATTACCGGCTGACCGAGGACGGCAGGCAGGCGCTGGCGGAGGAGGCCGAGCTTCGCGCCGCCACCGCTCTCGTCGTGCGGGCCAGGCTGGGTCTGACCGGTGCCCAGGCCTCCGGATGAGCGGCAACCTGGAGCGGCGCTACCGGCGGGTGCTGCGGCTGCTGCCCGGCTGGTACCGGGAGCGATGGGAACAGGACATGGTCGCCGCCTTCCTGGATAGCTGGCTGACCGGCGACCCGGAGGCCGACGAGTACATCACCAGGGCCGCCGGGCCGAGCTGGGCGGAGGCCGCCAGCGTGGCCCGCCTGGCCGTCCGGCTGCACCTGGGCGGCGCGGGCACCGCTCGCCGGTTCGCCTGGGGCCAGGCCATCCGGTGCGCGGTGCTGTCCATGACGCTGGTCCAGGCGGTGCGGGGCCTGGACGTGCTGGTGCAGACGGCCTGGAGTCGCGATCTGCTCAGCTGGCTCCCGGCGCCGCCCGCGAGCCTGGTGGTCGCGCCGTTCTCCTCCGGCATCGTGCCGCCCGTGGTGTGGTACCTGGTGGCCTGCGCCTGGATCGCGGCCTTCGTGTCGCTGGTCCTGGGGCGTTACCGGATGGCCCGGGTCATCGCGACGCCGGCCATCGTCCCCTACCTGATCTGGGTGCTGCAGGGCCAGTTCGCCGGCCGCTTCCCGGCCACCCCCATCGGGCCGTGGACCTTCTGGATCCTGCTTAACCTGGCTCCGGTCCTGGCCATGACCGCGTTCCACGGAACGCCCCGCCGCCGCTCGCCGACCCTGGCTGCTGGCGCTGCCCGCCAGCTACCTGCTGGTCGTGGTGCCGCTGCTGGTGCTCCAGGCGACCGGCAACTTCGCCTGGGTGCCGGACTTCTCCGGCCTGTTTTGCATCCTGGTCGCTCTCGCCTGCCTGGCCCACGCGCCCTGGGCCTGGTCTCCCCGGTCGCCGGCTCGGGCGCATGGTCGCTGACCCTGGCCCTGCTGGCCGCGGACGCCGGGGCGTACCGGATCTTCTCGATCGCCGACTACCCGCAGGACCCGCACCTGATCGCGGTGAGCCTGGCGGAACTGGTCATCCTGGTGGCCGCGGTCGCGCTGGTCGTCCCGGACGCTGTCCGCGCCCAGGCCGGGGCGCCCGCGCTGCCGCCGTCTCCGCAGCCGGGATGAGAACACGATGGCTTACTTAGGGAGGACCCGGGCGATGCCGTTCCAGCCCTCGCCACGCCGACTGCTCGCCCTGGCCAGCGTGCTGGCCGCCAGCCTGATGCTGGGCATCGCCGGCTGCGGCCACGTGGCCCCGATCGGGCCCGACCAGAGCCCGGGCGCCATTCCGCCTCCGGTTGCCATGCCAGCGTCTCCCAGTCATCTGGGGTCACCGATCATCCTGCAGGTCATGCGCAGCCAGCCGCCTACGCCAGCAGGCGGGTGCCCGGCCGGCTGGGTCGCGCTCTCCGTGGCAGGCAGCGCCCGAACGTGCTACCGCAAGCTGGGCACGCCGGTAACGATCACCTCCGCAGCGGTCTCGTCGGTCGACACCAACCGGCCACATGCTCCCTCCGGCCACGCGGCACCGGCGGCTTCGTACGGGATATTTGTCGCCGTGCCCGCGGCCGATGTAGCGCCGGTGACCGCGGTCGTCAAGCGGGCCTACGACTCCCGGGGTGCCCTGGCCATCAGCGTCGCCGGCCGGACCTGGGCCGCCCTCCAGGTGATCGCGCCTTTCCGGGGTCAGCAGTTCGAGATCTCCCTGCCCAGCAAAAATCATGCGCTCCAGCTTTACCGCATTCTGGTCCCGGCCAGCTGACCGCGACTTACCTGGAGGAAATGATCGTCTTACCCTCCGGTCATGGCCAGGTCAAAGCGAGGTCAAGCTCTTTCCGCAATTCGGGATGACTGGAAGGAAAGTTACGAGTGCCGTAATCCCCCCGGTACTTTCGTACGTCAAACTAACGACCCATTCCGCTCAAGGGGGTACCTCATGCGCTTCAGCACGCCATCCGTTACGAAGAAGGCTTTCGGCGTCGCCGCCGGCGTCGTCATAATCCTGGGCTCCGCAGGCGGCGCGCTCGCCGCGACGGGCACCATCGCCGGCTCGGGCACCATCGCCGGCTGCATCACCGGGAGCAGCCGCACCCTGCAAGACGTGCACAGCCCGGCCAGCAGCCTCCACCACTGCTCGAGGGGAACCCGGATCGCCTGGAATGAGCAGGGCCAGAAGGGTGCTCGGGGGCCGCAGGGTCCGAAGGGCCCGTCCGGCGTCGTCTCTACCTCGGACGCGAGCCTGGTGACCGGCGCGGCCATGAACGTGGCCACAGGCGGCAGCTTCACGAACCTCAAGACCAAGGTCGGCACGGTTAACCTCAAGGCGGGCACCTACCTGGTGAACGTGAACTTCGTGGCCACCCCGAACGCCGTGACGACCGGCCAGGTCTTCCCCCAGGTCTTCATCTACAACGGCGCTCAGCTGTCGAACTTCTCGAACGACCTGTTCAATGTCGGGTCGGGCGCGCTTGAGCAGGCCACTCAGGGCGAGATCAACACCGACCCGATCAACTCCTATTTCAGCGGGTCGGCCGAGATCAAGGTTCCGTCCGCAGGCGAGACCCTGGACGTGTACGCCTTCGGCTACGACTCCGACACCGGCGCCGGAAGCTACGCCCTTAACGCCCTGCACGTGACCACCACGGCGCTGAACCCCGCCGGGTAGCTCATTAATTGTTCCAGGCGCTTAGTCAAAGGCCCCGCCCCGGAATCCGGGACGGGGCCTTTGTTATGTCCCGTGTTATGTCCGGCCCGATGGGCCGCGCGCTCAGCCCGGCTTGCGCGCGGCCAGGATCAGCAGGGGCGGCCGGCGCCGGTGCTGGGCCAGGGCCGGCTTCCTGGCCACGGCGGCCGCGTCGGGACACGGCTCGTCGAGGCCGGTGAGCACGAGACCGGCGGCGAGGATCTCGCCGGCCAGGGTGGCCACCCGCCGGTGGTACTTCACCACCGTGCGGCCGAGCCAGTCCTGAGTCCGGGCGGTCTCGTCGCCGTAATCATCGACCGGCCACACCGAGGCGCCGCCCACCGACAGCCAGCCGGTCATGGGGCTGGCGGCGGTGCAGACGGGATGCTCGACGCTGAACACGAGCCGCCCGCCGGGCCGCAGCCAGCCGGCGATCCGGCGGATCAGCCCGGCGTAGTCCCGGACGTAGTGCAGCGCCAGGCTGCTGACGACGAGGTCGGCGCGGCCCGCGGGCCGGTCCAGGGTCTCGATGTCGGCCCGCAGGTAGCGCACCAGCGGATGCGGATCCGCGGCGGCCAGCATCCGTGCCGAGGCGTCCACCGCGATGACCTCCCGCGCGCCGGCCCGGCCAGCCGCCGGGCCAGCGCGCCGTCGCCGCAGCCGAGGTCGAGCACGCAGGCGGCGCGCACGTCGGGCAGCAGTGCGGCCAGGGCGGGCTGCTCCAGGTCCTCGTTCAGCCCGCCGCCGTCCGCGCGCAGGTCCCGGTACCCGGCGAAGAACAACGGGTCGTCATACACCGCCGCCCCCGGCACCGCCCGGCCAGCGGCCCCCGCCCCGCCGCTCACAGCCAGGTCTTGAGGTCGGCCATCTCGACCAGCGGCAGCCCCCAGCGCAGCGCCGCCACCTCCAGGTCGGCCGGGCCGGCCATGGTGCCGTCGGCGTTCATGACCTCCGAGCACACACCGACCGGGGCCAGGCCGGCCGCCACGCACAGCGCCACGGTGGCCTCGGTGTGGCCGCAGCGCTCGCTCAGCAGCCCGGGCCGGGCGCGGAGCGGATGCACATGGCCGGGCATCACGAAGTCGCCCGGCACGGCGGCCGGGCTGGCCAGCCGTCGCACCGTCGCGGCCCGCTCGGCCGCCGACACCCCGGTGCCCGGAGCGCTGGCCAGGTCGACCGGGATGTGGAAGGCGGTGCCGTGGTGGTCGCCGCCGCCCGGCGTCGGGCTGATGTCCAGCCGGTCCAGGACCTCGGGCGCGCACGGCACGGTGGGGTGCCCGAACACCTCGGTGAGCAGGAACCGGAACGCGCCGGGCCGGATGCGCTCCCCGGCGAACACGACGTCGCCCTCGGACTCGGCGTCGGGATCCCAGACGGCCACCCCGCCGCCGGCCGCGAGCTGGGCCAGGGCCTGGTCCACCCCGGCCCGGCCGCCGACGTGGCCGGCCCGGCCCAGCGCGGCGGTGACCTTGGGCAGGTCGCCCCGCGCGGCGCGGCCCCGGCTACCGACCAGGCGGCCGACCAGGTCCAGCTCCAGGTTCACCCGGGTGCCGGGGGCGAGCCGGTCCAGGGTGGTGGCGGCGGCGGTGGCGGGCACGACGACGATGGAGAACCGGTCGCGCAGCCGGTCGGCGATGGTGACGCTGACCCCGTCGACGGCGATGGGCGACTTGGCCACCAGCCGGGAGATCATCCGCTCGGGCGGGCGGATCCAGACCCGCAGGCAGCCCTCTTCGGCGTCGACCCTGGCCACCTTCCCGACGCCGTCGACGTAGCCCTGGACGAGGTGGCCGTCCAGCGCGTCCCCGGCCGCCAGCGGCAGTTCCAGGTTGACGCGGGCACCTTTGTTAAGGGAATCGAAGGTAGATCGGCGCCGGGTCTCGGTGGCGATCGTGGCCGCCAGCACGGCGCCGGTGACCTCCGGCACGGTGAGCCGGATTCCGCTCACGCAGACCGACCCGCCCGGCTCGACGGCGGCCGCGGTCTGCGGCGCGCGCACCCGGACCTGCGCGCCGTCGAAGCTCTCGATCAGGCCAAGCTCGCGAATGTGCCCAGTGAACATCTCGGACAGCCCCTCAGCATCACGACGCTGGCGGCCAGCGTCACTGGCTCCGGCACCCGGCAGCAGCGGGCGCAGGGCGGGGTCTGACCGCGTGGCCCCGGAGTCACACCGGGTCACTCCGCCCGCCGGCGGAGCCTGGCCAGCTATATGGCCGCACCGTGGAATTGCACCGCTAAGAATTTAACACGCTCTACTGGCCGGTAACCAGCCCGCCCGTGGTCAGGGCCGGTGGATGAGCTGATGCCACTGCGCGCTGACGAACGCGGGATCGGCCACCCAGCCGGCCAGCACCACCAGCGCCCCGGTCAGCACGGGGTCGACGAACAGCAGCTCGGGACGGGTGCCGGTGGTGAACTGGAGCGGCCGGGGCAGCAGGTGGAAGCGATGCTGGGACAGCGGGAACAGCAGCATGCAGCCGGAGTCGGTCAGCATGTCCCCGGCGATGTGCGTGCAGCACCCGACGCAGACCGCCAGCGGGATCAGCCGCAGCCCGAACCCGTACCAGACCTCGGCGGCGGCCACGCCGATGCCGATGATGTCGGCGGCGTGGCTGCGCGCGAGGTGCAGCGCCTCCAGGCCGCCCGCCACGGTGAGCGTCATCAGCAGCGCGAGCCCGGCCTTGCCTTCCCAGTCACCGCGGTACTGGCAGGCGACCCAGGCCAGCGCGGTGAAGGCGGCGATGCCCAGGAACGAGTGCGTGGCGTGCCGGTGGCCGCCGCTGAGCTTGCCGATGGTCCAGGCCACCGCCTCGGACAGGAAGCCGAGACACCGGGCCGGCGAGGACCCGCACTTGTCCAGGTCGGGCAGCAGCGCCATGCCGGCGGTGAAGCCGGCCAGGGCGACGGTGCTAGGCCCGCTCAGGTCCAGGAAGACGCCGGTGGCCAGGCCGGTCACCGCGCCCGAGAGCGCGTGCGAGTGTCCCAGCATCGGTCCGCCCGCCCCTCCGCCCGCCAGTCTGGCGCTCGCCCATCCCGCTGCCTGTCGGCGACGGAATGCTAACCAAAGCGGGCGAAAACCAGTGCGGGACACGCCGGCTAGCTGGCCGCCTCCAGGCGGCCGAGCTCACCGGCCCGCGCCACCGGATCGAGGCTCCGGCCGGGATGTCCGCCAAAGGGAGCCGCCGAGTTAGGCTTGACCTGCATCGTCGTGGCGAGGAGGCGCCGATGGCATGGCGGGGAGACGAGATGGCCGCACGGGCAGCAGACCGTGGCCGGATGCGCGCGTCGCACGCTGACCGCGAGCAGGTGATCGGCACCCTCAAGGCCGCATTCGTGCAGGGCCTGCTGGACAAGGACGAATTCGACCTGCGGGTGGATCAGACGTTCGCGTCGCGAACCCATGCGGACCTAACCGCGGTCACGGCTGACATCCCCGCCGGGCTGAGCCTAGTCCCGCTGCCGGAGCCGACCTGGGCGCAGAACCAGCCGCCACTTCTGCGGCCGGGCCGGGTGATCAGGGCGGCCAGCGTGCTTTACGCGGGCGTATGGGCGGCCTTGATCCTGTCCCCGCTGGGGAACGATCCCCGCCTAGTGTTTGCACTGGTCTGGACGAGCACCCTGACCTATCTTGGGACCTTGATCGTGACCGGGGGGGCAATGCTCGAATTGCGGCGTGAGAAGCGGGCGCTTAGCCCTCCACGCATAGCCTCAACACTCGGAACGCCTCCACGAGCTTAGGCGCCGCCGGACACGCCGGAGCGGTCGTGACGGCAGGCCAGCGTTACGAGAACCGGCGGGCCAGTGGCTCCCAGTAGTTGGGGTGCCAGCCCGCTTCGAGATGCTCGCCCGTGCCGTCTGGATAGCCCGCGTGATCCAGCACGATTCGCGTCGTTTCGCCTTCGGGCGTCAGCGCGAAGCGCACCACCGAATAGAACCCGTCCTCCCAGTTCTTGGCCCGCCATGCCTGGACGAGCAGCGCTCCCGGCAGGCACTCGATATTCCGGCCGTGGATCATGCCGTCGAAGAGCGCGAACTCGCCGCCCGGTGCCGGATCGATCCGCGACCGGGCTCCGGTCATCGCGGTGAACTCCGTCTCCTGCGTCAGTGCCGCGTAGATCTCGTCCGGAGACGCGGCGAAGGTCTGTTCCTGGTGGATGTGCGAGGTCATGATGTCTCCCCTGAACTTTGTCGGGGTACCCGAGGCAAGCGGCACCGTGGCAGGAAGAAGATTAACCACATGGTTTAATATCTGCAACGGATACGCCGTGACCCGCCCAGCGAACGGATCCCGATGACGACGTCCACTGACGAGCGCCTCGATCTTGTCTTCGGCGCGCTCGCTGACCGCACCCGCAGGCAACTGCTGGCCCAGCTAGCCCAGGCGCCTGCGTCGATCACCCAGCTGGCCGCCCCGCACGAGATGTCACTGCCGGGGATCTCGAAACACGTGCGCGTCCTCGAGCACGCCGGGCTCATCAGGCGCTCCATCGACGGGCGAGTCCACTGGTGCACGCTCGACGCGGCCGTCATGCGCTCGGCCGACGAGTGGATCGCTCACTACCGGGCCTTCTGGGATCACACACTGGACGCGCTGGCTGATTACGTGAGCGAGGACCCGGCGTGACCGACGCCATCGGCTTGCGGCTCGTGACGAGCAGGCTGATCCCGGCCCAGCCAGAACGGCTATTCGAGATGTGGACGTCCCCGGCGCACCTGCGTCAGTGGTGGGGGCCCCCAGGGGGCCATTGCACCCATGCCAGCGTCGACCCGATCGTCGGTGGCAGCTACCGACTCGACAACACGCTCGCGGATGGCTCGACGGTCATCATTTCTGGCCGGTTCACCGTCATCGACGCACCACGCAAGCTCGCCTACACGTGGCAGCTCCAGCCCGGCCCGGTCCGCGCTGAGCTGGTCACTGTCACCTTCGCGGCCTGTGCCGCCGGAACCGAAGTCACGGTCGAGCATGTCCAGATACCTGACCAAAATGCGAGAGCCGAGCACGGCGCCGGCTGGACCGCCTGCCTGGACCGCCTAGCCGCGTACGCCTGACTCCGCCTTCAGCTCGCGAAACGCCTCGGCCAGCTGAGGTGCGGTCCAGTGCGCGTTGAGGCCGCTGGGGTTGGGCAGGACCCAGATCCGCGTCGCGCCGAACATCTCGTCCTGAGGCCCGACGACGGCACCTTTTATCCCGAACGCAGCTCGGTAGGCGGTGACGCCGAGCACCGCCAGCCACTGTGGCCTCAGCGTTTCCGCCTTGGCCAGGAGCAGCCCGCCGCCCTCGCGCAGCTCGGCCGGACTCAGCTCGTCGGCTCGCGCGGTGGCCCTGGCCACCACGTTGGTGATGCCCAGCCCGAGGCCGAGGAGCTGGTCCTGCTCGCTCGGGTCGAGCTGGCGCGGGGTGAACCCGGACCGGTGCAGGGCGGGCCAGAAGCGGTTGCCGGGCCGGGCGAAGTGGTAGCCGGTGGCGGCCGAGTACAGGCCGGGGTTGATGCCCGAGAACAGCACCCGCAGCCCGGGCGCGGCCACGTCCGGGATGGTCAGCTCCCGTGCCGCGGCCAGGTCGGCCTGCGTGGGCCGGGGCGGTCGGGCCGGTCGGGCGGGCGCCGTCATGGGTGGCGGACCGCCGGGCGCGTGAGCTCGGCCCGCCAGCGCCGCGCGGATGGCGGCCCGGGGTCGCGCAGGTCCTCGACGCGCACCGGCCGCAGCCCGGAGCCGGCCAGCGCGTCGATCTCGGCGTGGGTCAGCGCCCACGGCGGGCCATCGTCGGGGTCGCCGGGCTCGCGGGCCCGGGCGATGACGATCAGCGTGCCGCCGGGCGCGACCAGCCGGCCCACGCTGGCGATGGCGGCAGCGCGCGGCGGGTCCGGCAGCGCCTGCAAAGTCATGCTCTCGACGACCAGGTCGAAGGACTCCAGCCAGGCCGCGGGCAGCCTGAGCAGGTCGGCGGTGGCATAACTGACCCGCGTGTCGGGGTAGCGCCGCCGCGCGGCGCGGACGGCTGTGGCCGAGATGTCGAACGCGGTGGTCGCGAAGCCCAGCCCAGCGACAAACTCGGCGTCGTCACCCAGGCCGCAGCCGACCACGACGGCGCGCCGCCCCCCGCCGGACAGGCCGCCGTCGGTGGCCCACTGGACCAGCAGCCGGTTGGGCGCGGCCCGGTCCCAGGGCACCTGGGTCTCGCCGGCCTCGGCGGCGGCGTAGACCCGCTCGAACCAGCCCGTCGGGTCGTCGGCCGCCACCGCCTCCGCCGCTAGCTGCCGGGCGATCTCCTCGGGCGTGGCCATAGGCGGCATGCTAGACCAGCCAGCGGCCGCCGAGTAGCAGTGCGGCAGCGGATCCGAGCAGCCAGAACGCGGCCCACATGGCGGGCGGCACGTGGGTCAGCTGACGGAGGATGACCGCGTCGCTGGCGTGCCGCCCGTGCTGGACGACCACCCGGACGCCGGACACCAGCAGGAACCAGGCGATGCCGTAGGCCACGGCGATCTCCGCGCCGAGCGGTGCGTAACGGGCGACCAGGAACAGGACGATGCCGCTGGCCAGCACCGCGGCCAGGCCGAAGCCGCTGCGGCGGACCATGACGGCCAGGCAGACCAGCGCGAGCAGGCTCAGCCACAGCACGGCGACGATGTGTCCGACCTCGATGAGCTTGGCCGCGGCCAGCCCGAACAGGCTGGGGCCGAGGTAGCCGGCCACCCCGGCCAGCAGGAAGCCGAGGCCCCGCGGCCGGCTGCAGGGTGGTGCGGCCCTCGCCGTTGCCGCGCAGGCTCACGCCAGTGACCCGGCGGCCGGTGACCGAGCCCATCGCGGCGTGCGCACCTTCGTGGGCCATGGTGTTGAAGTGCTGGGTAAGCAGCGAGATGCCGGGCAGGGTGGCCGCGCCCAGCGCGCCGACCCCGAGCAGCGCGGAGGTCGTGACGGGCAGGTGCGACTGCAGCGCGACGATGGCGTGCAGCGCGCCCTGAAGCGTCCGAGTCACCTGGGCTATCTCCGCTCAATCCCGGCTCAATCCGGCCAAGCCGCCGTCGCCTAAGCATGCCTGCCCGCCGGGAGTGGTCAGTACCGGCGGTCACCTGGCCACCGTCGTTGTTGTTGGCGTCGGTCCACTTCTCGACGTTGCTGTCAGAGGGGCTGGCTACATTCCCAGCCATGACCGTGCCGTCCGGGGGAGAGCCCCCGACCCTCGCTGGCCTCAACGACGAGCAGCGGGCGGCGGCCACGCACGCCGGGCGGCCCGCTGCTGATCCTGGCCGGGGCGGGCACCGGGAAGACCGGGACGCTGGTTGCGCGGGCCGCCTGGCTGCGCGACCAGGGCACCCAGGCCAGCCGGATCCTGCTGCTGACCTTCACCCGCCGGGCCGCCGACGACATGCTGGCCCGGGCGCACCCGCCCGACGCGGCGGCCGCCGACCGGATCACCGGCGGCACGTTTCACGCCATCGCGCACCGGCTCATCCGGGCCCACGCGGAGTCGTTCTCGCTGCCGCCCGAGTTCACGGTCATCGACCCGGCCGACGTCACCGACGTGCTCGACACGCTGCGCGCCGACCACGACCTGGTCGGCACCCGGCGCCGGGCGCCGCGGGCGGCGACCTGCGCCGACATCTACACGCGCTGCGTCAACACCGGCACCCCGGTGGTCAAGATGGTGGCCGAGGGCTTCCCCTGGTGCGCCGACTTCACCACGCAGCTCGGCGGGCTGTTCCGCGCCTACACAGCGCACAAGCGCGCCCACGGCCTGGTCGACTTCGACGACCTGCTGCTGCTGTGGCGCGCGGCGCTGGCCGACCCGGCGGCCGGCCCGGCGCTGCGCGGCCTGTTCGACGCGGTGCTGGTCGATGAGTACCAGGACGTCAACGCGGTGCAGGCCGACATCGTCCGGCTGCTGCGGCCCGACGGCGCGGGCCTGACCTGCGTCGGCGACGACGCGCAGGCCATCTACGCCTTCCGCGGCGCCGACCCGGCGCACCTGCGCGCGCTGACGGGCCGGTTACCCGGACCTGACCGTGGTCCGGCTGGTCCGCAACTACCGTTCCCGGCAGGCGGTGCTCCAGCTGGCCAACGTGGTCCGGCCGCAGTCCGCGGGGCTGGAGCTGGCGCTGACCGCGGGCCGTGACCTGAGCCGTGACCCGGGCGGGGCGGCCAGCCACGGGCCGCCCCCCTTGCTGGTCCGCTGCCACGACGAGGCCACCCAGGCCAGGGAGATCTGCGCCCGGGTGCTCGAAGCCCACGAGGCCGGGCTGCGCTTCCAGGACCAGGCCGTGCTGGTCCGCACGGCGCATCACAGCGACCTGCTGGAGATCGAGCTGTCCGCCCGGCGGCATCCCGTACGTCAAGTATGGCGGGCTCAGGTTCACCGAGGCGGCGCACGTCAAGGACTTCATCGCCGCGGCCCGGATCGTGGCCAACCCGGCCGACGACCTGGCCTGGTTCCGGCTGCTCCGGCTGCACGAGGGCATCGGGCCGGTACTGGCCCGGCGGGTCATCGACGCGCTGCGGCTGACCGAGCCCTCGCCGCTGGACCGGTGGCCGGAGGCGGCGGACTGCCTGCCGCCGCGGACCCGCCCGGCGGTGTCAGGCACCGTCGGACGCCTGATCGCCGCGGCCGGCGCTGGAGCGGACCGCCGACCGGGCCGCCGCGGTGCTGGCCGCGGTGCACGACCCGATCAGTGCCCGCTATCCCGACGCCGGGGCCCGGCTGGCCGACCTGCAGCGGCTGGCCGACGCGGCCGCCACCCGCCCGTCGCTGCACGACGCCCTTGTTGAGCTGGCCCTCGACCCGCCCGCGTCCGGGTCGGACCTGGCCGGGCCGGCCCCGGCTGGACGACGACTTCCTGATCATCTCCACCATCCACTCGGCCAAGGGCCTGGAGTGGCCCGCGGTGCACCTGCCGCAGCTCGTCGACGGGGCCGTGCCCAGCGACATGGCGCTGTCTACCCCGGAAGGGCTGGCCGAGGAGCAGCGGCTGTTCTACGTGGCGGTGACCAGGGCCCGCGATCAGCTCTACCTGTACGCGCCGTTGCGGATGCATATCCACCGGACGGGCCGTGACGACCGGCACGGCTACGCGCTGCTGACCCGGTTCCTGGACGCCGGGGCGCTGGCCCGCTGCGAGGTGATCGACGCGGCGCCGCCCCGGCCGCTGATCCCGCATCTGGCCCGGCTGGCCCAGACGGTGGATCACGCCCTGGACTCGCTGTGGGGTCCGGACCTGGTGGACAACTGATCTTTCGCGCCTGGGCCCGGTCCGGCTTTCCTGGCCCGATGCGGCGAAAGCATCCCTGTTTCGGAGATTATGTCCGCTCGGTCACTACGGAACGGGCGGCGCGTTGATCTCGGCCGCCAGGGTGCTTGTCTGTTTGTTTGTCGTGTGCTGCGACCGCCGGGGCCAATGAGGCGATCGGGAAAGCTATTGGCGCGGTGCTCCGCCCGCTCGCGGACAGACGGGCGGGCTGGCGGGCCACGGCGACCGCAGGGCTGGGACCAGCGCAATTCTCCTGGACTTGGCGGACTAACTGATTAATACGCCGCCAAATAGCCCGAATAAACGACCGGGCGTTTCCGTATTCTCGCGACGCGCCAGCTAAAGAACGGCATTCTGGTCCGAGGCAATCGGCAGGCAACCCCGAGAGAATGCGGCCGATTGTGCCGGTTATTGGCTTCGGTGGCCGATTCGGTGACCGGAAAAGGAGCACGTCATGGAGCGCAAGCTAACGACAATTAGCCCGTTTTACGCCGCGACGGCGGCGGTGCTGACCCTGACCGCGGTCGTGGCCGGCTGCGGCGGCGGCACTAAAAACGCCGCGGCCGGCCAGCCCAGTGGCTCGACCCGCCAGGCGGTATCCGGCAAGACCGCCGAGGACTCGCTGGCCAAGTCGCACCTGCTGGTGCTGACCCGGCTGCGGCGCAGCCAGCTGTGCCGCGTCCTGTCCACCGCCGAGGCGGTCAGCATCCTGCACGCCCGGACGGCGCCGCCCGTCTACACCAGCCATCCGGGCGTCGCGGTCACCTGCCAGTGGATCAAGCGGGGCCAGGGCCGGGCCAGCGGCGCGCAGCTGTACGTCGGCATCTCGGCCAGCATCAACTGGACCGGCACGCAGGCGGTGGACCGGTCGCTGCACAGCAAGCCGGTGACGATCGACGGCCGCCAGGCGCTGGCCGCCACCCGGCGCGGCACGATCTCCTGGGCCCAGGTGGACGTGGCCCTGGGCGGCGGCGACGACCCGGTGGCCGAGTACCGGGCCCCGACCATGGCCGTCGCGCAGGCGCTGGCCCGCGAGGCAACGCCGCACATCATCGCCCTGGGCTGACTTGGGTGTCATTTCGTCGCTCGCTCCGGCCATTGGCTGGGGATAAGCTGAGTAACAACTTCAGCCCTGAGCACCGCGATCGGTGAGGAGTTGGAGATTACTCGCGATGAGAACTAATAGGTCACTCCTGATCATCCTGGCGTGCGCGCTCGGTATCGGCGTGGCCGCCTGCGGGAGCAGCGGGAGCAGTGGTACGGCGGCCAGCACGCCACCGAGTTCCTCCGCTCCGCCGAGCTCATCCGCTCCGGCCAGCACGTCTACCTCCGCCGCCACGTCGGGAAATTCGGCCGCGGAAAAGGCGATCGCGGCTAACTGGGTCGCCTTCTTCAACGCCAAGACGCCGACCAGCAAGCGGATCGCCCTGCTTCAGGACGGCTCGGCGTTCGCCATCGATCATCAAGTCGCAGGCCGGCGCGGCCTGGCCGGCTCGGCCAGCGCCAAGGTCACCAAGGTCACCGTGACCACGCCCACCCAGGCCAAGGTCACCTACGACATCCTGGTCGGCGGCCAGCCCGCGCTGTCCGGCAAGACCGGGGTCGCGGTCAAGCAGGGCGGCACCTGGAAGGTCGGCGTGGCCAGCTTCTGCGGCCTGCTGGCCCTGGAAGCCGGCGGCAAGACCTCTGGCCTGCCCGAGCGCCTGCAAGGCCGCGGGCTAGCGTGTGACCGCGTCGGGCAGCCCGCCGGCCGGCGGGGCCCGCGCCGGCTGCCCGGCACGGCGGCCGCCCGCTGGCGCTGGCCGTGCTGTGCACGATCCTGTTCCTGACCTTCCTCGACAACACCGTCGTCAGCGTCGCCCTGGGCAGCGTCCAGGCCGACCTGCACGCCGGGGTCACGGCGCTGCAGTGGGTGGTCAGCGCCTACGCGCTGACGTTCGCCGGCACCATGCTGGCCTGCGGCATGATCGGCGACGAGTTCGGCCGCAAGATCGTGATGCTGTCCGGCGTCGGGGTGTTCTGCGCCGGCTCGGTGGTGTGCGCGCTGGCCCCCAACGCCGGGGTGCTGATCGCCGGCCGGGCGATCATGGGCCTGGGCGCGGCGGCCAGCGAGCCCGGCACCCTGTCGATGCTGCGCCACGCTTTACACCGACGAGCGGGCCAGGACCCGGGCGCTGGGCGTGTGGTCGGCGGTGTCCGGCCTGGCCCTGGCCGCCGGGCCGGTCATCGGCGGCGCGCTGGTCGGCGTCTGGAGCTGGCGCGGCATCTTCTGGTTCAACCTGGCCTTCGGGCTGGCCGCGCTGGCGGCGGGCCTGCTCGTGCTGCCGGAGAGCGCCGACCCGGACGCGCACCGGGTGGATATCGGCCGGCGCGCTGCTCGGCGCCGCCGCGCTGACCGCGCTTCACGTTCGCCATCATCAACGGCGAGACGCTGGGCTTCGGCGCGCCCGCGGTCATCCTGCTGCTGTGCGTCAGCGCCGCTGGCGGCGGCCGCGTTCTTCTGGCGGGAGAGCCGGGCCGCGCATCCGCTGCTGGACCTGCGGTTCCTGCGCGTGCCCGAGTTCGTGGCCGCGAACATGGTGGCGTTCTGCGCCTACTTCGCGACGTTCGCCGTGTTCTTCTTCACCGCGCTGTACCTCCAGGAGGTCGTCGGCGTACACCGGCTACCAGATCGCGCTGGCCTTCCTGCCCATGACCACGCTCATGATCGCGGCCTCCCTGGTGGCCGGCCGGTGGACCGCGGCGGTCGGGCCCAAGTGGTCGATCTTCGCCGGCTGCATGCTGTTCAGCGCCGGCCTGCTGCTGACCACCTTCAGTCTGAGCCAGAACCCGAGCTACGCTCCGCTGGCCCTGTCGCTCGCGCTGACCGGCATCGGCATCGGCACCACGGTGGTGCCGATCACCTCATCGGCGCTGTCCGCGGTGCCGCCGGAGCGGTCGGGCATGGCGGCGTCGGCGACCAACACCAGCCGGGAGATCGGGGCCGTGACCGGGGTGGCCATCCTGGGTGCGCTGGTGAACTCCCAGCTGCACTCCAGCCTCATCGGCCGGCTGAATCGCCTGGGCATCCCGGCCAACTTCCAGGCCATCGTGATCAAGGCCCTCGAGACCGGCTACGTGCCCTCCAGCGGCAACAACAAGGGCGCCGGCGGCGCCGAGGGGGCCGGGCATGCCTCACTGGTCCAGCAGGTGATCGCGGCCGCCTACGGCGCCTTCTACTCCGGGCTGCGGGCCGCGCTGTTCCTGTCGGCCATCCTGGTCTTCCTGGCCGGGCTGATCACGCTGGTGCTGCTGAACGGCCGCGAGCGGGCCCGCGAGGTGCCGCGGGCCGACCCCGCGGGGCAGGTCACCGGGCAGTCAGCAGGCCCCTGAGGTACTGGGCCTGGCCCACGTGCTGGAGGTCGTCGGAGATCACGCTGATCAGCCGCACGCCCAGGGTGACGGGCGGGTCCCAGCTGGGGTCAACGACCCGGTCCAGGTCCTGGTCGGTCAGCCCCGGCAGGTAGCGCAGCGTGCGCTGGTAGACCGCGTCGTGGTAGCCGGTCAGCATTTCGCCCGACTTGACCTGCACCGCCGCGACCTCGGCCGAGCCATGCCCGTAGCCGGTGGCCGAGGCCAGGAACGGCAGCCCGTACCGGTCGGCCCAGCCGTCGGCGGTCCAGACCTGCTCCGTGCCCGCCACGTCGGCCACGTGGTCATCCTGGATCCGGGTCAGGTGCCAGACCAGCCAGGCGATCGAGTTGGCGGCGCCGTCCGGGCGGTAGGCCAGCTCGTCGGGTCCGAGATTGTCCACGCACTGGTGCACTTCATAGCGAACCCTGCCGAAAGCGTCAGCAAGCACGTCGGCTGTTCTCATGGCCCTCGAATCCTCTCGGCCGCTCCTAGTCGCGAACCTGGTTCCGGGGACTCTACCGTCCGTTGATCACGGTCGTATCGCACTTATTGCGGGATGGTTTTTGCGGACCGGACTTTGCGGTCAGTCGGTCGTCTTCCTCGCCGTGCCTTTACGGCCGTGTCTTTGCGGCAGAGTGGGATCGTGACGACCAATACCCAGACGCTGACCGGCTGCCTGGCCCGGTATGCCCGGCGCCTGCACGCCGCCTTCGGCGAACAGCACCACGTCGCCTCGCCACTCGGCGCCTGGCTGCTGCTGGCGCTGGTGGCCCCCGCGGCTTCGGGGACCGACCGCGAGACCCTGACCGACGTGCTCGGCTGCGAGGCGGACACCGCGGCCGGGCTCGCGGCCGGCCTGCTCGCGCATCCCCATCCGCTGGTTGCCTCGGCGGCCGCGGTCTGGACCCGGCCGGGCGCCCCACTCGGGCCGGGGTTCCACGACTGGCGGGCGGCCCTGCCCGCCGCCGTGGTGACCGGCGACCTGCCGGACCAGGCCGGGCTGGACGCGTGGGCACGGGACCACACGCTCGGCCTCATCGACCGGTTCCCGGTCGACATCACTCCGGCCGACTACCTGGTCCTGGCCACCGCGCTGGCCACCCGGGTGTCCTGGGAGACGCCGTTCGACCTGGCGCCCGCGGCCGAGCTGGGCTCCGGCAGCGCGTGGGCGCGGGAGCTCGGCCAGGTACTCAGGACCCCGCGTGGTCGCGGCCACGCGCAGTTCATCGCGATCACCCCGGAGGCCGGCGACGTCGCCGTGCACCTAGCCGCGGCCAGGGACGGCCTGCTGGTGGCCAGCGTGGCCGCCGCCGAGGGCGTGGCCTACGGCGATGTCCTGGCCGCCGCGCAGCGCATCGCCTGCGCCTATGCCGCCGGCGACGGGAGCCTGTCCGGCGGCGGGGAGATCGCGGCGTGCCGCGGCGCCTGCTGGCCGACCTGCCGCTCGGCGAGGCGCCGCTATGGCGGATCCGCGAGGAGACCTCGGCCAGCAGCAGCCAGGATCTGTACACGGCGGTCCTGCCCGCCTGGTCGGCCGACAGCAAGATCACGCTCAACGCCCCCGACCTGGGCTTCGGGGCTGCGGCTCACGCCCTGGCCGGCCCGGACCCCTGGCAGGCGGCCCAGGCCGCCCAGGCCCGGTACAGCCGGACCGGGTTCGAGGCGGCCGCGATCACCGGACTGGCCGTGGCGGCCATGGCCATGCCCCGGCGCCAGGTCCGCCGGGTAGCCGAGCTGCGGTTCGCGCACCCCTACGCGGTCGTCGCCGCGGCCGTCGATCCGGCGCGCAGCGGTCCGGGCGGTAGCCGAGGTGGCGGGGAGGCCAGCCCGTGGCGCGGAGTCCCGGTGTTCTCGGCCTGGGTCGCCGAGCCGGAGGACGCGGCCGAGGACGAGCCGGGCCCGGCTCGGTGAGCGCGGCGTACTCGGCCGGCGACTGGACCGACTTCGGCGTTGCCGCGGCCACCGCCGCCGCCGCGCTGGTCGGCTTCCTGTTCATCGCCTTGTCGATCAATCTGCGCCAGATCCTGGACGCGCCCAGCCTGCCCGGCCGAGCCGGGCTCACGGTGGTCCTGCTCGCTACCCCGCTCCTCAGCTCCCTGCTCTTGCTCGTGCCCCAGGCCAGACTCGCGCTGGGCCTGGAGCTGCTCATCTTGGGCCTGGTGATCGGAACCGCCCAGGTGGTACTCGACCTGCGCAACCAGCTCACCGAGTACGAGACCAGGGTGACCTGGCTGGTCGGCCGCATCGGCCCGGCCGCGGTCAACGCCGGCTGCCTGGCCATCGCGGGCGGCACACTTCTCGCCCAGGCCGGCGGCGGCCTGTACTGGCTGATCCCGTCGGTGCTGGTGGCGTTCATGTGCGGCCTGCTGAACGTCTGGGTCCTGATGGTCGAGATCCTCCGCTAGCCGGGCGTCGGCTGGCCGCCCGTCGGTTAGCCGCCCGTCGGGCCCGGCCATTGCCAGCCGGGTCGCGGCGATCTAGGTTTCGGCTCATGCACAGCGTGGATGCGACGACCGAGCAGATGATCAGATCCGTGCTGGCCTACGCCGAGAACCGGCTGCGGCTGGACCCCGTGCCGCTGGACCAGGGCTGCCAGGACCCGGCCGACCTCGAGGCCGCGATGTCCGGGCTGATCGGCGAGGAGGGACATAACCCCGACCAGGTGCTCGGCGTGTACGCGGCCACGGTGGCGCCCGCGGTGATCTCCGCCGACAGCCCGCGCTTCCTGGGCTTCATCCCCGCAGCGCCGACCAAGGCCGCGCTGCTGTTCGACATGCTGGTCTCCTGCGCCTCGATCCAGGGCATTTCCTGGCTGGAGGCGGCCGGCGCGATCCACGCCGAGAACCAGGTCTTGGCCCTGATCGCGCGCCGGGCCGGGCTGCCGCCCCAGGCCGGCGGCTGCTTTGTCTCCGGCGGCTCGGCGGCCAACCTGTCGGCGCTCGCGGTGGCCCGCGAGATGGCCAAGCGGGCCGCCGGCGCCGGGAACGCCGGCCGCCGATGGCGGGTGGCGGTCGGATCCGACGCCCACTCCTCGATCGGGAACACCCTGCGGCTGCTGGAGATGGATCCGCTCATCGTGCCCTCGCCCGATCACCGGCTCACCGGAGAGGCCGTACAGGCCGCGCTCAAGGCCGACGACGACCCGGCCTCGGTCGCGGCCGTGGTCGCCACCGCCGGGACCACCAACGCGGGCATCGTGGATGACCTGGCCGGCATCTCGGTCGCGGCCCGCCAGTACGGCCTCTGGCTGCACGTGGACGGCGCCTACGGCGGCGCGGGCCTGTTCGCGCCGAGCGTCCGGGACCGCTACGCCGGGATCGAGTACGCCGACTCGTTCGTGGTCGACCCGCACAAGTGGCTGTTCGCGCCCTACGACTGCGCGGCCCTGCTGTACCGCGACCCGGCGCTGGCCCGCTCGGTGCACCGGCAGGACGCGTCCTACCTGGACGTGATCCACGAGCAGCCGATCAACTGGAACCCGACCGATTACGCCTACCACCTGACCCGGCGGGCGCGCGGGCTGCCGCTGTGGTTCTCGCTGGCCGTGCACGGCGTCCGCGCCTACACCAGCGCCATCGAGGCCGCGATCACGCTGGCCCGGCCAGGCCGCCGCGGAGATCCGCACCCGCGACTACCTGGAGCTGATCCGCGAGCCCGACCTGTCCGTGGTGTTGTTCCGGCGGCGCGGCTGGGGCCCCGATGACTACACGCGCTGGGCCGACCAGCTGCTGGCCGACCAGGTGGCGTTCCTGCCGCCCACCTCGTGGGAGGGCGAGACAGTGGCCAGGTTCGCGTTCCTGCACCCGCACACGCCGCTGGACCTGGTCCGGCAGGTGCTGGACCGGATGGCCGGCTAGCCCACGACTAACCCGCGGCTGGCCCCGGCCAGCGGCTCACGAGGCGGCTCTGTCCCGTGAGCCGTCGGCCGAGGCGGCTTAGTGGTGGCTCAGCAGCGGCTCGGTGATGACTCAGTGGCGGCTGGCCAGTGGGGTCCTAGCGGCACCTGACCACCTTGGCCACCTTGAACCCCGCCACGCCATTGCCGTTCACGCTCGTCCCGCTGTCATCGGCGAACGTGTACAGGCGCATCTTGTGGTAGGTGACCTGGAGCCGGCCGTGGCTGCCGAACTTGGCCGTGCCCAGGCACTTGGCCCCCTTGGGCATGGTCTTGCCGTGCGGCATGACCAGCCGCGGCCAGATGCTCAGGCAGGCGCCGGTGCAGGACCCGTGCGGCAGCACGTACAAGGCGCGGCCCTTGGGCGTGACCAGGATCTTGCCGAAATGGTGACGAGTCCGTTCCTTGACGACTACGGCCGACTTCGAGCTGTGAGCGGGCACCGCCTGAGCTGAGGCGGCCATCGGCCCGGCGACGACGGCGGTTCCGGCTAGCGCGACCGCTAGCACGGTGCCGCCCGCCCAGCGCGCCGCCGGCCCGGCGATCGCTCTTGGCAGCGGGATTCTCATCGCGTGTACCACCCTTCTCTCGCAGGACGGCCCGTTACCTGAACGGCCCGGCGAGGATCTGGGTTCACCTGGCCAGGGCCCGGACATAAGCTCGGTCCACGCGAGCGGAGGAGACGGCGATGAGCAGCCAGTCAGGCGGCCCGGATCCGTCGGCCGGGCCGGACGGTGCCGCCCAGCCGGACGGTGCTGGCTGCTGCATGGTGCCGCCCAGCCGGACGGTGCGGGCCGGTCGGCGGGCGCTGGTCAGTCGCCGGGCGCTGGTCAGTCGCCGGAAGCCGATTGGCCCGAGGCGGCGGGGCAGCAGGTTCCGCCCGCCCCAGAGGGCTGGCAGCCCGTGCCGGCGATGCGGATTTCGCCGCGGGCCGCGGCCACGCTGCGGTCCTTCGGCCAGCCCAACGCCGCCGTCCGCCAGACCGACTTCTGGGACGACAGCTACGAGGCCCGCCGGGTCTTCTCCGAATTGCTCGGCACGTTCTTCCTGGTGCTGGTGGCGGTCGGCGGACCGATGGTGAACGCCCGGTTCGGCGGCCACGCCATCCCCGGCCCGGCCCTGGTCGTGGCGCCGGCCCTGATGGTGATGGCGGTCATCCTGTTCATGGGCAACGTGTCCGGGGCCCACCTCAACCCGGCGGTCAGCCTGGCCTTCGCCACGCGCGGCGACTTTCCCTGGCGGCGCGTCCCCGGCTACGTCCTGGCCCAGCTGGCCGGGGCGGTGCTGGCCACGCTGGCGCTGTGGGCCTTCGTCGGCCGGCACGGCGGGGCGGGCCTGGCCCTGCCGGGCCCCGGCATCCCGACAGCCTCGGCGATGCTCTGGGAGGCCCTGCTGACTTGCGGGCTGGTCAGCGTGATCCTCGGCACGGCGTCCGGCGCCCAGCAACTCGGCCCGATCGCCGCGATCGGGGTCGGCAGCTACATTGCGCTGGCTGGCCTGTTCGGGGCCCCGGTCAGCGGGGCGTCCATGAACCCGGCCCGGTCGCTGGGCCCGGCCCTGGTGCTGGCCGACTGGACCTCCTGGTGGGCCTACGTGGCCGGCCCGCTGATCGGCGCCGCCGCCGCGGTGGGCATCGCCCACCTCCTGCGCGGCCCCGGCGGCGGCACGACCGGCACCCACGCGGCCCAGGGCACCCTGGGCACGGTCTGGATCCCCGGCCGCATCGGCACGCCCGACCCCGCCCCCGGCACCCTCGGCCCCCCAGGCTCGGCCCAAGGCCACCCCGGCCAGTCCGACCCGGCCCAAGGCCACCCCGGCCAGTCTGACCCGGCCCAAGGCCACCCCGGCCAGTCCGACCCGGCCCAAGGCCACCCGGGCCCGCCAGGCCCGGCTCCCGGCCAGGTCGGCCCGTCCCGCTCGGCTCAAGGCCCCTCCCAAGCTGCCCCGGGCCACTCTGACCCGCGCGACTCGTAACCCAGACCCAGTCGGCAACTCGAGCCCCATCACTCAGCCCGAGCCCCAGTACTCCATGCGGGGATGATCTTGGTGGAGCGGAGGAGCGACGTGGTTGTAGCTCTGACGTCGTACTAGCGACGTGGTTGCCACAACCACGTCGTTCAGCGCCGTGCTACCTGCGCCGCCGGCGCGGCCAGGTCGATATGTCCGGTCCCGCCCAGCCTCAGCCGCCCGCCTCGTAACTTGGGTCACGCCCACGGAGATCTCCCCCGACCCGGAACGACATGATTGGCCCCTTCATGCCGCTCTTGCGACGTGATTGGCCCTTTCACGTTGCTGGGCCCCGCGCCGGGGTCGGCTATCCCGCGTCAGGGGCGGGGGCGGGTGGCGCAGCTGATGCAGGTGGTGGCGGTGGGGCGGGCGGCCAGGCGCTCGGCGGCGATGGGCTGGCCACAGGCTGCGCAGGTGCCGTAGCCGCCCTCGTCCAGGCGGCGCAGCGCCGCGTCGATCTCACCGAGGTGCTCGCGGGCCCGCTCCAGCAGCGCGGTAGTGTGCTCGCGCTCGAACGCGATCGTCGCGCCCTCGGGGTCGTGCTCGTCGTCGCTGTTGGCCGACTCGGCCGCGGCCACGATGCCCGACCGCTCGCGCTCCAGGCCGGACAGCCGGTCCAGGGTCTCGATCCGGTCCGCGGCCAGGCGGCGCCGGGCGTCCGATGGCGAGGTCATCAGCCCTGCATAGCAGATCCGCCGGGCTGGGCGGGCCCGTCGATTCGGCGGATGTCGGTGCCATCAGGCAGGCTGGGACCATGGCGGAATCACTGACCTTGATGGCAGTACATGCGCACCCGGACGACGAAGCTTCGAGCACCGGGGGCGTGCTGGCTAAATATTCGGCGGAGGGCATCCGCACGGTAGTCGTGACCTGCACCAACGGCGAGTTCGGGGACGCGCCCGGCCAGGTCAAGCCGGGCACGGACGGACACGACGAGCAGGCGGTGGCCCAGATCAGGCTCAGCGAGCTGCGCGAGTCAGCCAAGATCCTCGGCGTGACGCACCTGGAACTGCTCGGCTACCACGACTCGGGCATGCCGGAGTGGGACTACCGCAACCGGCCCGACGCGTTCTGCAACGTGCCACAGGAGCTGGTCGCGGCCCGGATCGTGGCGCTGATCGAGCAGTACCGGCCGCAAGTGGTCGTTACCTATGACGACAAGAGCGCCTACCAGCACCCCGACCACGTGCACGCGGCCCGGTCGGCGGCCGCGGCGGTGGCGTCGTCGGGCCGTGCCGGCGAAGTTCTACCAGATCGCGATGCGGCGTAGCTCCTGGCGGAAGGTCATGGAGGCGCTGCGCGCGGCGGGCGAGGACGTGGGTGAGTGGGACGAGGTCACCCCGGAGATGATCAAGCAGATGGAAGAGGAGGAGCGGCGCATCACGACCACGGTGGACATCCGGGACGAGCTGGAAGTAAAGCGGAACGCGCTGTTGGCCCACGCGAGCCAGATCGCCGACTCCTGGTTCAGCAAGATCCCAGAGGATGTGGCGGCCGAGGCGTTCGGGCAGGAGAGCTTCGTCCGGGTCACCGACACCACCGGCGCCCCGGTCCCGGAGACCGACCTGTTCGCCGGCCTGCGCTAACCAGCCCAGCGGGCTGCGCTCCCGGTCGGCGCTAGCCGCCGCCCCCGGCCCCCGGGCCCGGCCCGCGGGCCAGCGCCTACAGCCCGGCAGGCTCCGCCTACAGGCCCAGGAGCCGGGCCGCGTTGTCGTGGCAGACGGCGCGCAGCCAGGGCGTGCCCAGGCCGAGCCGGGCCAGCGCCGCTAGCTGGTGGATGTAGGCGTAGGGGATGTTGGGGAAGTCGCTGCCCAGCAGGATGCGGTCGCCCAGGGCGGCCAGCCGGGGCACTAGCTCGGGCGGGAACGCCGTGGCCGCGCTCGCGCTGAAGAAGTCAGTGAACGCCATCGTCGTGTCGAGGTGCACGCCGGGGGTAGCGGACGGCCAGGTCCAGGAACTCGCCGTACTCGGGCGCGCCCAGGTGCGCGATGATCGCGACCAGCCCCGGGTGCCGGGCCAGCACGTCGGCGAACGGCCCGGGCCCGGTGAACCGGCCCGGATGGGGTCCCGACCCGCAGTGCACCACGACCGGCAGACCCGCCTCGGCCAGCTGGCCCCACACCGGGGTCAGCAGTTCATCGCGCGGGTCGTAGGCGCCGACCTGCACGTGGGCCTTGAACACCCGGGCACCGGCACCGATGGCGGCCGCGACGTAGCCGGCGGCGGCGGGCTCGGGGAAGAACGTGGCGCTGTGCAGGGCATCGGGGTGTCCGGCCGGCGAACTCGGCCGACCACTCGTTGAGCCAGGCGGCCATGCCGGGCTTATGCGGGTACAGCAGCGCGGTGAACCGGCGCACGCCGAACGCGCGCAGCAGGGCCAGCCGCTCGGACTCGGGCAGCCGGTAGGCGATCGGCCACGGCGCGCCGGACCGCGCCGTCCTCGAAGAACGCCCACACCTTGGCCAGCACGTTGTCCGGCATGAAGTGGGTGTGCACGTCGATCAGGCCGGGCAGGCCAAGTTCCCGCCAGAACGCGACGACCTCCGGCACCTCGGCCGCCTGGGGCACTGGTCCTGAGGCGCGTGCGTCAGCGAGCCCGGTCACGGGCCTTAGTCTGCCAGCCGCGCCCGGGCCGCCCGCGCGAGGCCATTCCCGGCCGACGTCACCCGCTATTTCGGGTTAATCCGGCCAAGTGAGTCACCGATCGGTAAGGTCCGCGGCCAACCAGGACCGCGCGGGGGCACCATAGGGCCGTGATCGCCATTCTCGTCCGGGTGTTCTCCGCCCGGCACCGGCGCAACATCGCCATCCTGCTGGCCAGCGCGGTCGCCTGCGTGCTGCTCGGCGGGGCGCTGTTCGCCGCCACCCAGCACCTGCCGGTCACCACGGGCTGGTACTGGGCGATCACCACCGCGACGACCGTGGGCTACGGCGATGTGACACCCAAGAGCGCGGCGGGCCGGATCATCGCCTCGGCCACCATGCTGACCACCATCCCGCTGCTGGCCTCGGTCTTCGCGCTCGCGACCGGCCGGGCGGCCGCGGAAGGACTGCGGAGGATCATGGCCATGAGCAGCCGAGCGCCCGACGGGGTCTTCCGCCTGGTCGTCGGGACCAGCCCGATGATGCCCGCCATCCTGGACGAGCTGGCCCGGGCCGACGTGCCGGTGGTGCTGGTGGCCGAGGTGGACCCGGACTCGGTCGAGCGCCGCGTGCACGTGATCCGGGGCGACCCGACCCAGGAGGCCACGCTCCGCAAGGCCCGGCCGCAGGACGCCGAGCAGGCCCTGGTGACCGGCGCCTCCGACGGGGACGTGCTGGTCAGCGCGGTCTTGCTGCGCAAGCTGGCCCCGGACCTAACGATCACGGCGCTGGTCGGCTCGGCCGGGGTCCGGGCCGCGCTGGGCGACCTCGGCGTGCAGCAGACGGTGTCGGCCCACGAGCTGATCGCGGGCACGCTGGCCAAGAGCCTGGAGGCGCCGCACGCGGCCGACATGATGGTGCACCTGGTCGAGTCGCCCGAGCACAAGCTGACCGAGGTCGACGCGAGCGCCCTGGCCGGGAAGCTGCTCAGCGCGGTCCGCGACGAGCGCGACGACCTGGTGCTCGGCCTGGTCCACAACGGGAAGTTCATCCTCGGCGTCGGCGAGGACCCGGTGGTGGCGGCCGGTGACCGGCTCCTGATGGCGGTCCCGGATCAGAGGGGCCGCTCGATTCGCGGAGAGAGGACGGAGACTCCGGCCCGGTAGCGAGCCAACCCCGGTCCGAGCTCAGGCTGATAACAGCAAGATCTGATAACAGCAAGAAAAGGGCGCGTCCACCGCAGTCCGGGTGGCCTCGGCGCCTGGTCAGGGGAGACTCGACGGGTGAGCAGCCGGATCAGGACCGCGGTGCGCGTCGAGGGCATCGTCCAGGGCGTGGGCTTCCGGCCGTTCGTCTACTGCGCTGGCCACCAGCCTTGGCCTGGGCGGGCTGGTCGGCAACGACATGGACGGCGTGTTCGCCGAGGTCGAGGGGGACGCCGAGGCCGTCGATCGGTTCCTGGTCTTGCTGGAGCGGCAGGCGCCGCCGCTGGCCCGCATCGAGCGGGTCACCACCTCCGGCCTGCGGCCGACGGGATCGGCGGAGTTCGCCATCGCGCCCAGCGCGGCCGCCGGGGCGGACGGGGCCGCGCAGCGCCGGACGCTGGTGTCGGCCGACACCGCGACCTGCGCCGACTGCCTGGCCGAGCTGGCCGACCCGGCCGACCGCCGGTTCGGCTATCCGTTCATCAACTGCACGAACTGCGGCCCGCGGTTCACCATCGTCCGGGACGTGCCTTACGACCGGGCGCTGACGACGATGAGCGGCTTCGCCATGTGCGACCGGTGCGCAGCCGAGTACCACGACCCGGCCGACCGGCGGTTCCACGCCCAGCCGGTCTGCTGCCCGGCCTGCGGGCCGCGGCTGACCCTGCTGGACTGCGGCCGGGGCCGCGCGGCCGGGCACCGACCCGATCGCGGCCGCCGCGGCCGTGCTGCGGGCCGGGCAGGTGCTGGCGGTCAAGGGCCTCGGCGGCTACCACCTGGCCGTCGACGCCGCCAGCGAGCCCGCCGCGGCGGCGCTGCGCGGGCGCAAGCACCGCGAGGACAAGCCGTTCGCCGTCATGGTGGCCGATGTCGCGGCCGCGCGCGAGCTGGCCGAGGTGGACGACACGGCGGCGGCCCTGCTGGCCAGCCCCCGGCGCCCGATCGTCTTGCTGCCGCGCCGCCCGGACACCGCCCCAAACCCTGCCTCAAACCCCGTCGCCCCGTCGGTGGCGCCGGGAAACCGCCAGCTCGGCGTCATGCTGCCCTACACCCCGCTGCACCACCTGCTGCTCCGGGCGTTCGCCGGGCCGATGGTGCTGACCAGCGGCAACGTCTCCGATGAGCCCATCGCCTACCGGGACGCCGACGCGCTGGAGCGGCTGGCCGGGATCGCCGACGCGTTCCTCGTCCACGACCGGGCCATCCACATCAGGACCGACGACTCCGTCGTCCGGGCCTTCCGCGGCCGGGAGACCGTGCTGCGCCGGTCCCGCGGCTACGCCCCCGAGCCGCTGGCGGTGCCGGTGGCCTTCGCCCAACCGGTGCTGGCCTGCGGCGCCGAGCTGAAGAACACGTTCTGCCTGGGCCGCGGCGAGCACGCCTTCGTCTCCCAGCACATCGGGGACCTGGAGAACGCCGAGACGCTGGCCTCGTTCACCGAGGGGATCGCGCACTTCCGCCGGCTGTTCGACATCCATCCGAAACAGGTGGTGCATGACCTGCATCCGGACTACCTCTCGACCAAGTACGCGCAGGACCTGACCGGCGTCGAGCTGATCGGCGTCCAGCATCACCATGCGCACATCGCCTCCTGCCTCGCCGACAACGGCGAGACCGGGCCGGTCATCGGGGTGGCGTTCGACGGCACCGGCTACGGGCCGGACGGCACCATCTGGGGCGGGGAGTTCCTGCTGGCCAGCCTGGCCAGCTTCGAGCGGGCCGGGCACCTGGCCCCGGTGCCCATGCCGGGCGGGGCGGCGGCCATCCGCCAGCCCTGGCGGATGGCCGCCAGCTACCTGGCCGCCGCGGGGCCGGTGCCCGACGGCCTGGCCGTGATGACCCGCAACGAGCCGTCCTGGGCGGCGGTGCTGACGATGGCGCGGCGCGGGATCAACGCCCCGGCCACGTCCAGCGCCGGGCGGCTGTTCGACGCCGTGGCCGCGCTGCTCGGCGTGCGTGATGCCATCCGCTACGAGGGCCAGGCGGCCATCGAGCTGGAGCAGCTCGCCGACCCGGCCGTTGTCGACTGGTACCCGGCGCGGGTGGAGGGCCGGGACCCGTTGCGGATCATGGGCTCGGATCTGGTGCGGGCCGCCGCGGACGAGCTGGCCGCGGGGGTCGCCCGTCCGGTCATCGCGGCCCGGTTCCACAACGGCGTGGCGGCGGCCATCAGCCGCGTCTGCGCCGAGCTGCGGGACCGGTCCGGCCTGGGCACGGTAGCGCTGTCCGGCGGCGTGTTCCAGAACCTGCTGCTGACCGAGCGGGTGGCCGGGCAGCTGGCCGACCGCGGGTTCCGGGTGCTGGTGCATCACCGGGTGCCATGCAATGACGGCGGGATCAGCCTGGGCCAGGCCGTAGTGGCGGCGGCGCGGACGGTGCCTGGCTGAGCCGGGCCCGCAGCAGGCCGAAGGCCACCGCGCCGAGCGCGACCAGCGCGAGACCGGCGCCGAGCCACGGCCACGGGCTCCATTCCGTGGTGCAGGACTGGCTCGTGGCGGTGGTGGTGCAGACGTTGCCGGGGCCGCCGCGGTTGAGGTAGGCGACGAACAGCGGGACGAGGCCGAGCCCGGAGACGGCGCCGAGCGCGGCGACGGTGCGGCCGCCCGGCCACAGCAGCAGCGCGATCAGGGCGGCCAGGACGAGGGGAAGCACGAACAGGCCGATGCTGAGCACTCCGAGCAGGGCCAGGCAAGCGCCCGCCCGACCGCGGCCCAGGCGAAGAACGGCCAGATCCGCGGGCGCGGCGAGGTCACGATGGCCATGCCCTCAGTGTGAACCCGGGTCGCTAGTCGGGTGGCGCCAGGGTGCGGCGGCGCAGCCAGTCGTACCAGGCGTCCATGCCGTCGCCGGTGGTGGCCGACACCTGGAGCAGCAGCGCGTCCGGGGTGACCTTGCGCAGCCCGGAGGCGTACTGGCGGACGTCGAAGTCGATGTAGGGGAGCAGGTCGATCTTGTTCAGCAGGACCAGGTCGGCCTGCCGGAACATGTGCGGGTACTTGAGCGGCTTGTCGGCGCCCTCGGTGGTCGACGCGAGCACCACCCGGGCCTGCTCGCCCAGGTCGAACAGGGCCGGGCAGACCAGGTTGCCGACGTTCTCGATCATCACGATGGAACCGGCAGGCGGGTCCAGGCTGCGCAGCCCCCTGGACAGCATCTCGGCGTCCAGGTGGCAGCCGGCGCCGGTGTTGATCTGCACCACGTTGCTGCCGGCCGCAGCATCCGGGAGGCGTCCAGCGCGGTCTCCTGGTCGCCCTCGACCACGGAGATGGCGACCCGGTCGGACAGCTCCCTGGCCGTCCGCTCCAGTAGCGTCGTCTTGCCGGCGCCGGGCGAGCTCATCAGGTTCACGGCCAGGACGCCGCGGCCGCGCAGCCACTCCCGGTTGACCGCCGCGAGCTGGTCGTTCTTGGCCAGCACCTTCTGCTGGAGCTCGATGGTCCGCTCGCCGTCCGCCGCGGACAGCACCTCGACCTGAGTGAACTCGTGGTCGTGCTCGTGCTCGTGGTCGTGGTGCTCGTGACCATTGAGGTCGGGTGCGCCGTGGTCATGGTCGGCGTGGAGCGCGGCACCGTGAGGATGCGCGTGACCATGTCCGCGGCTCACGGTCATCAGCCGCGCACCGCCACCTGAGGAGCAACCGCATGTCGCGCACATAGCTCATCCAACCTGGACGGAGGTGATCGTGAGTTCCTGGCCGCTGAGCACGGTGACCTCGGCGCTGCCGCACGGGCACAGCGCGATGGGGCCAACGGGCTCGAAGTTCACGCCGCAGACCCGGCAGCTGCACAGGCCCGGCGGCTCGCTGATCTCCAGGCTGGCGCCCTCGAGGTTGGTGCCCTCGGTGACCAGGTCGAAGCAGAACCGGACGGAGTCCGCGACCACGCCGGACAGCGCGCCGATCTCCAGCCGCACGCAGGTGATCCGGCGGTCGGGGAGGCGGCCGGTCACCGCGTCCACGACGCCCTCGGTGATTGCCAGTTCGTGCACGGTAGACGCTCTTTCGGTTAGCAGATGCGCGGCAGCGGGTCGCCGACGAGCATGTCGACGATCCGGGTTCCGCCGAACGCGGTCTTGAGCTGGACGATCCCCGGTGGCTCGGCGGTCACCCGGCCGATGATGGCCGCCTGTTCGCCCAGCGGGTGGGCCCGGAGCGCCCCCAGCGCCCGGTCAGCGTCCTGGCCGTCGACGACGGCGACCAGGCGGCCCTCGCAGGCCACGTACATGGGGTCGATGCCCAGCAGCTCGGAGGCGCCGCGGACCTCGGCCCGGACCGGGATGTCGTCCTCGGTGACGAGGATGCCGACCCCGGCCGCCCTGGCGATCTCGTTGAGGATGGTGGCCACCCCGCCGCGGGTCGCGTCGCGCAGCGCCCGAACCCCGCCCCCTCCGCCCCCTGGGACCTGCTCGAGCAGGTCCGCGACCAGGCCGTTGAGCGGGGCGGTGTCGGACGACACGTCGGCCTCGATGTCCAGCTCGCCGCGGGCCAGCATGATCGTCACGCCGTGGTCGCCGATCGGCCCGGAGACCAGGATGGCGTCGCCGGGTCGGGCGGTGGCCACGCCCAGGGTCACGTCGGGCCGGAGCGCGCCGATCCCGGCGGTGTTGATGTAGCAGCCGTCGGCCTTGCCGCGCTCCACCACCTTGGTGTCGCCGGTGACGATGCTGCACCCCGGCGCGCTGCGCCGCGGCCTGCATGGAGGCCACGATCCGGGTCAGGTCGGCGACGGGGAAGCCCTCTTCGAGGATGAACGCGGCCGACAGGGCCAGCGGCGTGGCTCCGGAGACGGCCAGGTCGTTGACGGTGCCGTTGACGGCCAGGTCGCCGATGTCTCCGCCGGGGAAGAACAGCGGGGACACTACGTAGGAGTCGGTGGTGAGCGCGACCGGCGTGCCGTTGACCTGCAGGCGGGCGGAGTCTTCGAGCGGCTCGAGCAGCGGGTTGCGGAACGCGTCCAGGAAGATGGCCTCGATCAGGGTCTGCGTCGCCTTGCCGCCCGCGCCGTGCGACATGGTGATCCGCTCTTCCTTGACCCGCGGGCGGGCCCGGCGGGCCCGGTCGATGCGGTCGAGCACCATCTCCTCGCGCACCGTGCCGGGCAGCGGCTGGGGCGAGCCCTTGCGCTCGGGCCGCTGTTCCTGCTGCTGGTCCTGCCGCTGCGCCTGGTCGCGCTGCACCTGGTCGCGCTGGGCCTCGTCCCGCTGGGCCTCGTCGTGCGCGCGCAGGGCCTCCTCCACCCAGCCCGCGCTGCCGGTGGTCATGACGTGCTCGCCTCCTTCACCCTGGTCCGGGTCAGGCGGCCGTAGTTGTAGTAGGCGGCGCAGGCGCCCTCGGGGGAGACCATGCAGGTGCCGATCGGGGTCTCGGGCGTGCACGCGGTGCCGAACACCTTGCACTCCCACGGCTTGAGCACGCCCTTGAGCACCTCGCCGCACTGGCAGGCCTTGGGGTCGGCCACTCGCACGCCGGGCACGGAGTAGAGCAGCTCGGCGTCGAACCTGGCGTACTTCTCGCGGACCTTGAGCGCCGAGTGCGAGATGAAGCCCAGGCCCCGCCACTCGAAGTAGGGCCGCAGCTCCATGGTCTCGCCGATCGCCTTCAGGGCCACCGGTGTTGCCGTCCCACGGCACGACCCGGGCGTACTGGTTCTCGACCTCGGCCCGGCCCTCGGCGAGCTGCTGCATCAGCATGTAGATCGACTGGAGGATGTCCAGCGGCTCGAAGCCCGCCACCACGACCGGCTTGCCGTAGTCGCGGGCGATGAACTCATAGGGCCGGCAGCCGATGACCGTGGACACGTGGCCGGGGCCGAGGAAGCCATCCAGCCGCAGGTCCGGCGAGTCGAGGATGGCCTTGATGGCCGGGACGATCGTCACGTGGTTGCAGAAGACGGCGAAGTTGTCCAGGCCCTCGGCGGCGGCGCGCAGCACGGTCATCGCGGTGGACGGCGCCGTGGTCTCGAAGCCGATGGCCATGAAGATCACCCGCTTGTCCGGGTTGCTGCGGGCGATCTTCAGCGAGTCCAGCGGCGAGTAGACCATCCGGATGTCGGTGCCGCGGGCCTTGGCGTCGAAGAACGAGCCGTTGCTGCCGGGCACCCGCATCATGTCGCCGAACGAGGTCATGATGACGTCGGGCTGGGCGGCCAGCGCCATGGCGTCGTCCACCCGGCCCATGGGGATCACGCAGACCGGGCAGCCGGGGCCGTGCACCAGCGTGATCTGCTCGGGCAGGTAGTCCTCGAGGCCGTGCTTGTAGATGGTGTGGGTGTGCCCGCCGCACACCTCCATGATCTTGTACTGCCGCCCGGGCTCGCACAGCGCGGTGATCTTCGCGGACAGCGCGTGCGCCTTGTCCGCGTCCCGGAATTCGTCGACGAATCGCATCAGTCAGCTCCTATTCGATCCGCGAGTCCTGCAGGGCGGCCAGTTCGTCCTCGTAGGCCTGGCCGATCCCCTCCAGGAAGGACAGCGCGGCTGCGGCCTCGTCCTCGTCGATCTTGGACAGGGCGAACCCGACGTGGATGAGCACCCACTCGCCGGGCTGGGGCGGATCATCGGCGAGCAGGCCGATGTTGATTACCCGCTTGACTCCGCTGACGTTGACGCGAGCCAGGTCGGGCTGATCGGGAAGGAACTCGATCACCTCACCGGGAATGCCAAGGCACATGGCCTACTCCTCCGCTAATAAGGGCCCGGGGCCGGGGACGGCCGAGTGGGATGGCGCGTCCGCGTCGTGCTCGGCCTGCCCGGCGACCAGGCCGAGCACGACGCGGACGGCCTCGTCGACCGCGGCCGCGACGGGCTCGCTCAGCCCGATGCCGTACTCGACGGTGGCGGGCTCGCAGCCGACGACGAGAATCCGGCCGGGTCGCTGTTCGGAAAGCTGATCGAGCATGGTGAACACGACATCGGGCTGCATGCCGTGCGCGTCGAAGAACGGGCTGGCCGCCAGCGCCCCGTCGGCCTCGGGCGCATCAGGCTGGAGGCCCGGACCGTCCGGGCGAGGGTCCGCTGGGGCTGGCCCGGCGGACAGGTCGGGCTCGATGACGTAGACCGTGCCCGGCGCCTCGCCGCGCGGGGCCGCGTCGATGAGGATCGCGGCCTCGTAGCCGCTGGCCAGGTCGTAGGCCAGGTGCATGCCCCGGATGCCGTAGTCCAGGACCCGCACCCCGTCGGGCAGTTCGGCGTCGGCCAGGCGGCTCACCACCTCGACCCCGAAGCCATCGTCGCTCAGGAAGATGTTGCCGATCCCCGCGACCAGCATGCCGCTCGTCATGGCGACCCCCGCTGGCGCCGGCCCCGGCCCGCGGGCCGAACTCGGCCTGGCACAGCTCCCAGAGCACGTGGTACATCGTGGTCTGGGCTTCCTGGATGCGGTGCACCGAGGACGAGGGCGCCACGAACAGGTAGTCGATGGAATCCAGCTCGGCCATCTGGCCGCCCTCGTAGCCGGCGATGCCGATGGTGAGCAGGCCGCGGCGGCTGGCCTCGTCGAAGGCGCGCAGCAGGTTCTCGGAGTTGCCGCTGGTCGACAGCCCCACGGCGATGTCGGCCCGGCCGCCGAAGGCGGCTATCTGGCGGGCGAAGATCACGTCTACGCCGATGTCGTTGGCCAGCGCGGTGAGCACCGACGTATCGCTGGCCAGCCCCAGGGCGGGCAGCGGCACGGCGTCAGGTCCCGGCTGCAGGAACGTGGTGACGATCTGCTGGGCGTCGGTCGCGCTGCCGCCGTTGCCGAAGGCCAGCAGGCGGCCGCCGGCCCGGAACCGGTCGGCCATCTCCCGCGCGCACGCGGCCAGCCGGGCCCCGTCGGCCTCGCGCACTGCCCGGCGCAGCTCGATGACCTCGGCCGCCTTGGCCACGGTGGACGCGCGCACCTGCTCGAGCACAGCGGACACATCTGTCTGGCCCGCGTACAGGAACGGGTACAGGGACTCGATCGAGCCTGCCGGGGCCGGGCCGCCGGCGCGGCGGCTGGCTCATCCCGGCATCACCGCGATGGCCTCGCCCGCGTGCACCAGGATGGTGTCGCCCACGGCTGCGCTGACCAGCGCGACGCTGACTTCCTCCGGGCCCGAGCCGGTCTCGACGACGGCCATCTCGTCCTCCAGCAGGCGCAGGATCCGGACCGGCACCGCGGTGTCACCGCACGTGATGCACACCTCATCGTGGCACTGCGCGGCGGCCGGCGCGGTGGCGGCGGGCCGATCGGCGGCGGTCATGTCACCGCTCATGTCACCACCCCCGGGTCCAGCACTCCGGGCTGCTCGAAGAACACGTGCACCAGCTCCCACAGCACGTGGTAGGCGGTCACGTGGACCTCCTTCACCACCCGCGGGTCGGTCGCGCTGGTGACCAGCGCGTGGTCGACCGCCTTGCTGGTGGCGACGGACCCGTCGGCCCGGGCCAGGGCGATGGTCAGCAGGCCCAGGTCATGCGCCGTCTCCAGGCCCGCGAGCACACTGGGATCGTCGGCCCCGGCGCTGATCCCAAGCGCGATGTCACTGGGCTCGGCCAGGCAGCCGAGCTGGTGTGAGAAGATCGCCGCCATCCCCTCCCCGGCGGCGATCCCCGTCACCGTGGCGATGTCGGTGGTCAGCGAGATGGCGGGCAGCGCCCGCTTCCCTACGATCACCGGGTGGACGAACTCCACCGCCACATGCTGGGCGTCGGTACTCGCACCGCCCACGCCGAACACCACGAGCTTGCCGCCGCGGTGGAACCTGATCGCCATGTCGTGACAGGCGGCGGCGACCGCCGCGGCCTGGTCGGCCAGCTCGCGCACGGGCTGCTCCCGCCGCTCGAACAGCGCGCTCACCTGATCGCCGGCGTGCGACGCCGCGGGGGCGCGCTCGCCGGGTCTGGTCATGGCGTTTCCCCGCCGTCGTGCAGTGCTACCTCGGCCCGCACGTCCACGGCATCGCGGACCTTGAGCGCGCCCAGGAAGCCGGAGTAGGGCTTGATCCCGAACTCGGTCTGCACCACCGACGTGGCCGCCTCGTAGCCGGAGCCAGACTCGCTGACCCGCAGCCGGATGGGCCGGGACCGCCCGGCCAGGGTCAGCGTGCCGCTGATCTCGCCGCCGCCGGCGGCCGCGGTAAAGCCGGTCGCGCTGAACGTGGCCTCCGGATGCCGGTCGGCGGCGAGCACCTTGCGCGCCGTCACCGCGATCTCCCGCTTGTCGCGGTCGGTCAGCGGCTTGAGGCCGCCGGTGCCCTCGCGGACAACGAGGGAGCCCATGTCAATCCGCACCTCCAGGCTGGTCGGCGCCAGGTCGTCACCTATCGCGAGCTCACCCGACCATCGTGAGATCTCGATGATCAGATCATGCCCAGCCTGAGCTGCCAGTCCGTCACGGAAGGTTCTTAAGAGGATCTGGCCGTGCTCAGGACCGAGGTGGTGGCGTCCGGCCTGAATCGGCATACCAGCACCGTAGGACACTTGTGGGGGGCGCGTCCAGCGGCTCGGGCAGGACATGTCTGACCATGTGAGGAGGCTCTTGGCGGCCCGCCGTGTCCGCCCGGCCCGGCCCGGCTCGCAGCTCCGGTACGGCGCGTCCCGCTTTAACCCGATCTGCCGGGGCCGAAAGCCTCCGGGCGTGACCGCGCGCGGCACGGGCACCCGACAGTCCAGTCCGGCTCCGGCCAGCCGGCCAACCCGGCCGGCCGATCTGCCCGCTACGATCATGCCCGCCTCCTCGCCCCGTTCCATGATCACGGAAAGCGTCCGCGATGATCGCGGACCAAGGTCCTCAATCAGGCGGGCCAGGATCCGGACAGGCCCGAAACTGGGTTATAGGCCGACCGCGCGCCTGCCCTAGGGCAGGGGCACCTCGCCGAAGACTTCCTGGATCCGGCGCAGGTCGCGCATCCGGGGCTCGGTGGCCCCGCCGACCCAGCGGCTGACCGTCTTGACCGACACGCCCAGCTGCCGGGCCGCGGCCTCCTGGGTCAGGCCCTCCCGGCGCAGCGCGCTGGACATCCACGCGGCGAACGTCTCCGGCGAGCCCCGCTCCGTCAGCCGTCCGGCCCGGCCGGATCCGTCGCCTGACGGTCCCGCTCCGTCCGGCCCGCGCCGGCCGCGTTCTGGCCTGGCTGACCGCCGGCCGGCAGCGCCGCGCCCGGCAGGGCGCCGAGGCCGGGACGGCCCGGCCCGTCCAGCCCGGCCGCGGCCTGCGCGAACCGCTGGTCCGCGCTCGGCCGAGCTGCGCGGCGACCTGGGCCGGCTGAACGTCGCGACCGGCGGGCCTGGCATGGTCGGCGGCTGGATCGACGGTGTCCGAGTGCAGCACGTCGACCTCGACGTGCTCGGGGAAGATCCGGAACGCGACCTGGATGGACCCGGTCGGGCCCGGCCGCGTCCAGGAGCGCGCGGAACACGGTCTCGCCGACCTCGCGGGTGCCCTCCGCGGTCAGCGGCGACTCGGCCAGGCAGCGTCGGACGAAGTCCCTGATGTCCGGGATCGATGACGGCCGGGCCGTGAAGACCTGCGACAGCACCACGACGGGCACGACCTCGATCGGGCTCGCCCGCGGCACCGTATACGGGCTCCGCCACTGGTCCGTCCCCTCTTCCGTCGCCCCACGCGGCGGACGGCAGGGCTGCGATCAGATTACGTGCTGCCGCCGTTGGGGAAACCCTCTCGCGCGGTTTCAGTCGCGGGCACGGGTCAGTTTTGGCCGGACTGTGCCGGCGGCTCCGTTACTTCAGCGGTGCCGGGCGCCGGGCTACCGCGCGCGGCCGCGTCCGCCCGCTGACCTGGCAAGTGACGAGGTTTGACCGCAATGCGAGGGCCGCTTGCCGCGACCAGACATTTCTGTCCGGTCAACTGACTGTTTCGTCTTGAAGCCGGACGGGGCCCGGTCTAGAGTGGCGGCACCTGCGCATCACCGAAGGTGAGGTGCGTCATGTCTCGCTTCTGCGCGAGAGCGTCATCTCGCAGGACTCGTGTCGCCGGGCACTTAGCGATGACTGCCCGCGGCAGAGCTGTTTGCGACGCAGTTGCTCGCGACGCGGTTGACCGCGTGCGCGCGGTCGGCGCCGCGGACCAGTGCCGTGCGGCCAAGTCACGTCCATCACGTGCCCGCATCCGTGCCCGCCGGGGTGCGGCGCAACTGGCTGCCGTCAAGGCTCCTGTAGCCCAGCTGCCTGTAGCCCAGCTTCCTGTAGCACTGCAGCCCCAGCAGCGAGGAGGTGGCCTCGCTATGGCCACTGAGCACACCAGGCCGGAACATCTCAGGCGCCGACGGACGAGAGCCCGCTTGTCCACATCCTGTGGATGAACGGCGGCCTCGGCTGCGACGGAGACTCGGTCGCCCTGACGGCGGCCACCCAGCCGAGCATCGAGGAGATCGTGCTCGGCGCGCTGCCCGGACTGCCCAAGGTCGCGGTGCACTGGCCGCTGATCGACTTCGAGTGCGGCCCGGAGACCGGCGCCGACAATTTCATCGAGTGGTGGCACAAGGCCGACCGCGGCGAGCTTGACCCGTTCGTGCTGGTCGTCGAGGGGTCCATCCCGAACGAGGCGATCAAGTCCGAGGGCTACTGGTGCGGGTTCGGCAATAACCCGGCCACCGGCCAGCCGATGACCACTAACGAGTGGCTGGACCGGCTGGCGCCCAAGGCCACCGCGATCCTGGCCGCCGGGACCTGCGCCACCTACGGCGGCATCCACGCCATGGCCGGCAACCCGACCGGCGCCATGGGCGTGCCCGACTACCTGGGCTGGGACTGGCGCTCCAAGGCCGGCCTGCCGATCGTCTGCGTGCCGGGCTGCCCGACCCATCCCGGACAACCTGTCGGAGACGATCCTGTACCTGCTCTATCAGGTCGCCGGGCAGGCCCCGATGATCCCGCTGGACGAGGCCCTGCGGCCGCACGTGGCTGTTCGGCAACACCGTGCACGAGGGCTGCGACCGCGGCGGCTACTACGAGCAGGGCGAATTCGCCAGCGAGTACGGCTCGCCCAAGTGCCTGGTCAAGCTGGGCTGCTGGGGCCCGGTGGTGAAGTGCAACGTGCCCAAGCGCGGCTGGATCAACGGCGTCGGCGGGCTGCCCGAACGTCGGCGGCATCTGCATCGCCTGCACCATGCCGGGCTTCCCGGACAAGTTCATGCCGTTCATGGACGAGCCGCCGGGCGCCCAAGGTGTCGGCCACCGCCAGCACGCTGTACGGCACGGTGATCCGCACGCTGCGCGGCTTCACCGCCCAGTACCGCCGACGAGGAGCCGAAGTGGCGCAAGCAAGGGCGACGACCTGCTGACCGGCTACAACGAAGACCTGGTGACACAGACCGGCGTCGGCGGCCCGACCGGCCCTCCCGCCCGACGGAGAAGGGATCAGCGATGACGACGACGGAAGACACCGGTCTTGTCGAGATGGCCTGGGACCCGATCACCAGAATCGTCGGCAGCCTGGGTATTTACACCAAGATCGACTTCAAGCAGAAGAAGGTCGTGGAGTGCCACAGCACCTCGTCCATCTTCCGCGGCTACAGCATCTTCATGAAGGGCAAGGACCCGCAGGGACGCGCACTTCATCACCAGCCGGATCTGCGGCATCTGCGGTGACAACCACGCGACCTGCTCGGTCTACTGCCAGAACATGGCCTACGGCGTCCGGCCGCCGCATCTCGGCGAGTGGATCATCAACCTGGGCGAGGCCGCCGAGTACATGTTCGACCACAACATCTTCCAGGAGAACCTGGTCGGCGTGGACTTCTGCGCGCGGATGGTCGGCGAGACCAACCCCGGCGTGCTGGAGCGGGCCAACTCCACCGAGGCGCCGCACGCGGCCGACCACGGCTACCGCACCATCGGCGACATCATGCGGTCGCTGAACCCGCTGGAGGGCGAGTTCTACCGCGAGGCGCTCCAGGTATCGCGGTCCACCCGCGAGATGTTCTGCCTGATGGAGGGGCGGCACGTGCACCCCTCGACGCTGTACCCGGGCGGCGTGGGCACCACGCCGACGGTGCAGCTGTTCACCGACTACCTGACCCGGCTGATGCGCTACGTCGAGTTCATGAAGCGCGTCGTGCCGATGCACAACGACCTGTTCGACTTCTTCTACGAGGCGCTGCCCGGCTACGAGGAGGTCGGCCGTCGCCGGGCGGACATGGTCTGCTGGGGCAGCTTCAACGACCCCGAGCACTGCGACTTCCGCTACGACCACATGACCAACTGGGGCCGGAAGATGTTCGTCACCCCCGGCGTCATCCGCGACGGCGCAGCTGATCACCAACGACCTGGTCGAGATCAACCTGGGCATCCGGATCCTGCTCGGCTCCTCGTTCTACGAGGACTGGGAGGGCCAGGAGACGTTCGTGACCCGCGACCAGCTCGGCAACCCGGTGGACCGCCGGCACCCGTGGAACCAGCACACGATCCCGCGCCCGCAGAAGCGCAACTTCGACGACAAGTACAGCTGGGTCATGTCGCCACGCTGGTACGACGGCACGAACTACCTGGCCGCCGACACCGGCGGCGGGCCGCTGGCCCGGCTGTGGGCCACGGCCCTGGGCGGCCTGGTGGACTTCGGCTACGTCAAGTCGACCGGCCACAGCGTGCAGATCAACCTGCCCCGCACCGTGACCAAGCCCGAGGTCAGCTTCGAGTGGACGATCCCGGTCGACAAGGAAGGCCGGCCGCTGTCCAACGCGATCGAGCGGGACCGGGCCCGGACCTACTTCCAGGCCTACGCGGCCGCGTGCGCGCTGTACTTCATGGAGCAGGCGCTGGCCGAGATCCGGGCCGGGCGGACCAAGACCTGGGAGCCGTTCTCGGTCCCGGACGAGGCCAACAGCTCGGGTTCACCGAGGCGGTCCGCGGCGTGCTGTCCCACCACATGGTGATCCGCGGCGGCAAGATCGCCAACTACCACCCGTACCCGCCGACCCCGTGGAACGCCAGCGTGCGCGACAGCTACGGCACGCCGGGCCCGTACGAGGACGCGGTGCAGAACACGCCGATCTTCGAGGAGAACCCGCCCGACCAGTTCAAGGGCATCGACATCATGCGCGCGGTGCGCAGCTTCGACCCGTGCCTGCCCTGCGGCGTGCACATGTACCTCGGTAACGGCAAGACGCTCCAGAAGGTGCACTCGCCGATGTCCGCGGTCACCCTGTCGAGCTGACGGTGTCGCCGGGGGTCCGCAGCACGGGCGCGCGGGTCGAGGAACTGCTGGGCTCGCTGTCGACGGGCGGCTTCGGCCCGGCCGCGGCGGCGGCCGAGGAACTGGTCGGGCTGCTGGTCGGCCTGTACGGCGACGGCCTGGCCGGATCACCGAGATCCTGGCCGGCGAAGGTCAGGCCGGGGTCAGCCATCCTGGCCAAGCTGGCCGAGGATCCGCAGGTCGAGGGCGCTGCTTCTGCTGCACGACCTGCACCCGCTGGACGTGGATGCCCGGATCCAGCGCGCGCTGGATCGGGTCCGCCCCTACCTGGGCTCGCACGCCGGCGGCGTCCAGTACCTGGGCGTGACCGACGGCGTGGCCCGGCTCCGACTGGAAGGCAGCTGCCACGGCTGCCCGTCCTCCACCGTGACCGTCCAGCTCGCCATCAGCACCGCGATCGAGGACGCCGCCCCCGAGGTCAGCGACGTGGCCGTCGAGGGCATGACCGCCGCGCCCGAACCGGGGCTGCTGCAGATAGGCCGCCGCCCGCCCGACCCCGCGGCCCCGGATTCGGCCCCGCCCGCCGAGTCCGGAGCCGCGTGGGTCACGCTGCCGAGCATCGGCCCGCCCAGCTCCCGCCCGGTTAGCGCGACCGCCGACGGCACCGCAGATCCTGGTCTGCGCCGTCCGCGGCACCCTTTACGCCTACCTGGACGCCTGCGCCACCTGCGGCTCCAGCCTGGCCGCCGGGCACCGCTCAACCGCGAGGAGCTCGACCTGCCCGGCCTGCTCCACGACCTATAACGTCCGCCTGGCCGGCAGATCACTGGCCGACCCGAGCGCGCACCTGAGCCCGCTGCCGCTGCTCTCCGACAGCCAAGGCGTCCGAGTAGCCCTCCCTGAACCGGCCACCCAGCCATGACCAGGCCTCCCAGCGGCCTGCGCCGCTTCGCCCGCCCTACCCCATCCCAAGCCGCCCCGGCGGAGCAGACATCCCCAGCTCCCCCTTCCTCCGCCGAGGCCGCGGCCAGCACCTTGCCCCCTCTGGTGGCCGAACTACTTCAGGCGGCCGTCCCTGAAGGCACCGACCTGGCTGCAGACGACGGTGGCGACCCGGAGCTGTCGTTCGCGAGACAGCGGAGGGTCGCCGCCGTCGTCCCCTCCCCAGCCCCGGCCCCGGACACCGAGCGCTGCGAGCTGCTGCGCAAGTCGAGCTCCCGCCCGAGCATGGCCATATCGCCGACCTGGAAAACCAGACCCTGGAATGCGCCTGCCGCGCCTGCTACCTCCTGTTCACCCGGCCCAACGCCACCCGCATGCGCTACCGGGCCGTCCCCGACCGCTACCTCAAGGACCCCGAGCGCACGCTGACCCCGGCGGAGTTCGACCAGCTGGAGATCCCCGTGGGCCTGGCCTTCTTCCTTAACAGCTCGGCCGCCGGCCGGGTCATCGGCTTTTACCCCAGTCCCGCCGGGGCCACCGAGTGCGTGCTTGACCTGGGGGCCTGGGAGCGGCTGACCGCCGAGCATCCGCTGCTCGGCGAGCCCATGGCCGACGTCGAGGCCGCGCTGATCAGCCGGGGCGACGGCGGGGACCGGGAGGTCGAGTACTTCCTGGTGCCCGTCGACGCCTGCTACGAGCTGGTCGGCCGGATGCGGCTGCAGTGGCGGGGCTTCGACGGCGGCGCGGAGGCGCGGGCCAGCATTGCCGATTTCCTCGAACACGGTGCGGTCCCGGGCCACGGTCTTCGCCGCCGGGATCGCGACATGAGTGAACTCGTCTTTGACTGCGTGGGCGCCCGGGCCGACAAGTTCGCGGTCGTGCCCTCGATGATCTTGACCCTGCGCATCAGCGAGACCAGCGGCCAGCGCGTCGAGGCCATCGCGCTGCGCTGCCAGATCCGGATCGAGCCCGCCCGGCGGCGGTACTCCGACGCCGAGGCCGAGCGGCTCGGCGACCTGTTCGGCGAGACCCAGCGCTGGGCCGAGACGCTCAAGCCGGTCCAGTTCACCAACGTGGCGCTCATGGTGCCCGGCTTCACCGGCAGCACCGAGCTGGACCTGCCCGATCCCGCTGACCTACGACATGGAGATCGGCGCCACCCGTTACTTCGCCGGGCTGGAGGACGGCGAGGTGCCGCTGCTCCTGCTGTTCAGCGGCACGGTGTTCGGCACCAGCGACGGCCGGCTGTCGGTGCAGCAGGTGCCGTGGAGCAAGGAGGCCAGCTACCGGCTGCCGGTGGCGGTCTGGCGCGAGGCGATCGACGCGCACTTCCCCAACAGCGCCTGGATCAAGATCAGTAACAGCACGCTCGACGAGCTGCTGCGGTTCAAGACCCGCGCGGCGCTGCCGACCTGGGAGGCCACGCTGCTTGCGCTGCTGGCCGCAGCCACACAGGCATCGGAGCAGACATGAGCCTCAATCCTGAGCACCTGGCGCACGCGCGGCAGGTCGCCGACGCTGTGCTCTACGAGGGCTACCTGCTGTACCCCTACCACCAGGCGGCGCAGAAGAACCAGGTGCGGTTCCAGTTCGGCGTGCTGATGCCGCCCGGCTACGCCCAGGTCGACCCGCACGAGCCGGCCGTCCAGCAGACCGAGTGCCTGCTGGAGTGCCCGGACAACGCGCAGGTGCGGGTGCTGGCCCGGTTCCTCCAGCTGCAGGACCGGTGCGTGCAGAGCGTCTCCCCGGACACCGGCGAGCTGCAGGACGTCGGCGCGCTGTACGTGGACGGGACCGAGTACACGTCCTGGAGCGACGCCGCCGAGCGGGAACAGCGGGCCACGGTGACGGTGGCCGACCTGCTGGCCGGGGACGAGGACCTGGAGTTTCACATCGGGCCTGGCGAGCAGGCCGAGGACATCAATGACCAGACCGGGCGGCAGGCCGGCCGCCTGGTCCGGAGCTGGTCCGCCCTGGACGGCGCGATCAGGCTGCACGCCGAGCGGGTGGCGGGCCCCTACCAGGCGCTGCGCCTGCGCCTGCGGCTGGAGAACAGCTCCACGCCGCGGGCCGAGTTCGCGGTCCGGGAGGACGGCCTGCGGCACGCGATGATCGCGGCCCACCTGCTCATCGCGGTGCCGGGCGGCCGGTTCCTGTCCATGACCGACCCGCCCGAGTGGGCCGCGGCCGAGGTGTCGGCCTGCGAGAACATCGGCACCTGGCCGGTGCTGGCCGGCCCGCCCGACTGCCGTGACCTGCTGCTGTCCTCTCCGGTGATCCTCTACGACCACCCGGAGGTGGCGGCCGAGAGCGCCGGGCAGCCTGTTCGACTCCACCGAGATCGACGAGATCCTGACCCTGCGCACGCTGGCCCTGACCGACGCCGAGAAGCGCGAGGCCCGGGCCACCGACAGCCGGGTCGCCGAGATGATGGACCGGCTGGATGACCTGCCGCCGGAGATGCTGGAGCGGCTGCACGGCGCGATCAGGTACCTGCGCGACGGCTCCCGCCGGGGCGCGCCTCCACGTCCGACAGCGCCGCGTCGAACTGGTGACGGCGCCGGGCTTGAATGGCGCCGCGGCGGACCCGGAGGCGCTGATCACCGACCGGCCCAAGGTGCCGTGGTGGGATCCTGGCTCGGACTCGACGGTGTCTCCGGAGACCGACCATGTGCTGGTCGGCGGGGTGCGGGTGGCCCGGCACAGCCGGGTGGTGATGCGGCCGGGGAGTCGGCGAGCCGACGCCCAGGACCTGTTCCTGGCCGGCCGCGAGGCCATCGTGGAGGCCGTGCTGCACGACGTGGACGGCCAGGTCCACCTGGCCGTGCTCCCGGTCGATGACCCGGCGTCCGACCTCCAGCGCCAGCACGGCCGGTTCCTGTACTTCGCTCCCGACGAGGTGGAGCCCCTGGTGTCCCCGGAAACCCACAGAAAGGCAGAACGATGATCTCGAAGCTGATCAAGGCCGCCGTGGTGGCCGCGGTTCTCGCGGTCATCGTGCAGTCGGTGCCCGACGTGAAGCGGTACCTCGAGCTGCGCGACATGTAGCTGCGCCAGTCAGGGGGGACGACCCCCCTGCCCCCCGTGCCGCCTCCGGCGGCCAGATGAGACTCGACCGCAGGCAGTAAACACAGGCAGGGAACGCAGATGGAGACGTTCGTGGGTTTCGTGGCCGGCGTACCTGACCGGCTGCCGGGAGGGCAAGGAAGGCCTGACGCGGCTGCGGGAATCGCTGATCGCGATCAGGGACTCGCCGGAGGCCCGCCGGATGACCGGTGAGGCGGTCAGCCTGGGCCTGGCCGTCCTGCGCCGGACGGCGGGCCAGGCGGCGCGCGGCGGGGCCAGCCTCGGCGGGCTGGGCAGCACCGTCGACACAGTCAGCGACCTGCTCGCGCACCGCGCGCAGGGCAAGCGCGCCGCCTAAACACCCCTTACCAGGGACAGCAGGCTCGGCGGCTGGGACGATACCGCCGTGGATGGATACATCGTCACCCTCGACGGCTCGTCGGCCCCGGCCAGCCGGACGGCCGTCGAAGCCGCGCTGAGCACCGACCAGTTGCTCTGGCTTGACCTGCGCATGCCCGACGACGAGGCCGTCCTGATGCTGGACGAGGTGTTCAAGTTCCACCCCGTGGCGCTCGAGGACGTGGGCGAGTTCGGCCAGCGCCCCAAGGCCGAGCGGTTCGGCGACGTCGTCTACATCGTGGCCTACGCAGCCACCTCGGTGCTCGGCGAGCTCATCGAGGTGCACTTCTTCTACGCCGAGAACTTCCTGGTCACCGCCCGCCGCAAGGGCTGCGACTCGCTGGACGAGGTCCGGCGGCGGGTGGAGCTCGGCGGCGGCCTGCACGTGCCGGCCGATCGGCCGCTGCGCGGGGTCATGCTGCACCACGTCCTGGACAGCATGATCGACAGCTTCTTCTCGCCGCTGTCCGATATCGACGACAAGATCGACGAAGTGCTGGAGGAGATCTTCGCCGGGCCGAGCAAGGAGAACCTGGCCAGCATGCTCCGCATGCAGAGATGGCTGGTCGGCGTGCGCAAGACGGTGGCGCCGCAGCGCGACGTCATGGCCGCGATCCTGGCCAGCGTCGTCGAGCTGCCGGGCCAGACGGACGGCGCCGTGCCCTACATGCGGGACCTCTACGACCACGTGATCCGGATCAGCGACCTGATCGACAGCTACCGCGACCTGCTCAGCGGGGCCATGGACGCGTATCTGTCGATGGTGTCCAACAAGCTCAACGAGGTGATGAAGCAGCTCACGATCATCGCCACCGTGTTCCTGCCGCTGTCGTTCCTGACCGGCTTCTTCGGCCAGAATTTCGGCTGGCTGGTCGGCCACCTCGGCGGCCTGCCGGCGTTCCTGCTGCTCGGCATCGGCACGGAGGCGCTGGCCGTGGGCGGCCTGTACTGGTTGTTCCGCAAGCGCGGATTTCTGTAGAGCCCAGGCCCGCCGGGTAGTCCTTTGTTAATTGACTATCCGGCCTTGGCGGTAACCCGCTCCTCCTGGCGGGCCGGCGCCCGGATGGGAATGAGCTTGCGGCGCCGGGCGAACCTGAGCACGGCTGCGATGCCGAACGCCCCGGCCGGCGGCAGCGTGACCAGCGCGGGCAGCTGATAGCGCCAGGTGAACTCGAACAGGTTCGACAGCAGCAGGATCACGATGCCAGTCACGATGAACGCCAGCGCGCCGAGGGCCAGCTGGCGCTGGGCCGGGCTGGCCCGGCGGCGGAAGATGGTCAGCGCGCCGGCCAGCCCGGCCAGGACGCAGAGCAGCAGCAGCGGTCCGGGCGTATAGCCGCCGTAGACCTGGTAGCGCCGCAGGAACGCCGCGCCGGGCACCCAGACGTGGGCGTTTCCGCCGTAGGCGGTGTCGAGCTGGTGGTAGACCAGCGCGCCCGCGCCCGCCGCGAGCTTCAGGCCGAACACGATCGTGCCGTCCTTGGCGATCGCGATCGTCGGCAGGAAGTTGGGGTAGGCGGTGTGGAACTGCCAGCGCGAGATCGGCGTGTCCCCGGCGTCGGTGTGCCGGGTCACCGAGAACAGCTTGAACGAGTCGGTGGCGATGCGGCTGGCGACTCGCACCGGCTGCTGCCGGACGATGCTCTCATCGAAGTGCTTGATGGCCTGGCCGCGGGTCAGGCCCGGCGGTACGTCCGCGCCCTGAAGCACGTAGTTGCGCAGGGGCGAGGTGAGCGAGTGGTCGAGCCAGTCCGCGCCGTAGGACTGCTCGGCCGTGGTCGGGCATAGCGGCTGCTCATAGGACGGGATCTTCAGCGTGGTGCAGTCGACCAGCCCGGCCAGCCGGCCGTAGGCGGATTCCTGGCCGTTGCGTGACAGCCAGAAATGTCCGTTGATGTACAGCGAGGCCGACATGTACAAGAAGATCGGCATGATGAACGCCAGCGCGGTCACCAGGGTCTTGCCCAGCACCTTCCGCCAGCCGCCGCCCATCGCGATGACGATGATCAGCAGCGGGATGATCAGCACCTCGCCGACCTGACGGATGGTGGCCGACAGGCCCAGGATGAAGCCCGCCAGCAGGCAGATCCGCACGGTCGCCCGCGGCACCCAGACCAGGACGGCCAGGCCGGCCAGGAGGGCCGCCTCGAACCACACGTCCGGCATGATCGTGGCTTCCATCTGGAGCTGGTAGGCGTCCAGCAGCACCGGCCCCATGGCCAGCGCGGCCAGCCAGCGGGGCACCCCGCGGCGCAGCAGCACCACGTAGATGGTGACGGCCATGCCCAGACCGAGCAGGTGCTGCACCGCCTCCACCGCGGACAGGTTGCCCACGGCCAGGATCAGCCGGAGAGGCAGGTCGTAGCCCAGCGGGTCGGCGTAGGGCCAGGCCCCGTACAGGTACTTGACCGAGTCGATGTACAGCAGCGCCGGGGAGAATGACACCTGGGTCAGGACGCGCAGGGCCAGGCCCAGGACCAGCAGCGCGGTGGCCAGCCAGTTCCGGCGCAGGAGCCCGAGCGGGCGGCTGAGCCAGGCCTGCCGGGCCGCTGGCGGGCTCACTTCGCCGGTCGCGCCGGACGAGTCGGCCTCAGTCCCGGCCTCAGCCTCGGCGGGGGCGGCCGGGGGGGCGGCGTGCTCCGGACCAGCACCGTTGCCCTCGGTGGCGGCCGAGCCGTTGGCGCCGCCCGCGGGCACCACCTCGCCCGCGGCGGACTCCTGGCCGCTGGTGCTTGGCATTCGCATGAAGGTCGTCCCGACTATGGCTCGATCGATCTTGGCTGGCGGTGATCGCCGCAGCGCACCAAGCGCGCTCTCGTCGCGACGACTCTGGTGGTATCCCCCCCGGCAGGGCTCCGGGTAACCATGCAGGCCAGGGCCGGCTGGCCGGGACTACGGATTAGCGTATCTCGTGCCGCCGTGGTGCCGACTGGCCAGGACCGAACTGTTGCAGAAAGATCGCCGCCGGGTGGGTTCACCGTGCGGGCGTGGGCGGCAGGCGCAGGTGCATAGGCTAGAGCGGTGCCCACACCGCCTCCGACCCGGACCGCGCTCGTGCGCCGCGCTCGCCGGATCAACCGCGAATTGACGCTTCTTTACCCCGACGCACACACCGAGCTGAACTTCACCACGCCGCTCGAGCTGCTGGTCGCCACGATCTTGTCCGCCCAGTGCACGGACAAGCGCGTCAACATGGTCACGCCCGTGGTTTTCGCCCGGTACCAGGCGGCCGCGGATTACGCCGCCGCCGACCGGGCCGAGCTGGAGAAGATCATCCAGTCGACCGGCTTCTTCCGGGCTAAGGCCAACAGCCTCATCGGCCTCGGCCAGGCGCTGTGCGAGCGGTACGGCGGCGAGGTGCCGGGCAAGCTCAAGGACCTGGTCACGCTGCCCGGAGTGGGCCGCAAGACGGCCAACGTAGTGCTCGGCAACGCCTTCGGGGTGCCCGGCATCACGGTCGATACGCACTTCGGCCGGCTGCTCCCGCCGCTTCGGCTGGACCACCGACGAGGACCCGGTCAAGGTTGAGGCCGAAGTTGGCTCGCTGTTCCCCAAGTCGGACTGGACCATGCTGTCGCACCGGCTGATCTGGCATGGCCGCCGGGTCTGCCACGCGCGCAAGCCGGCCTGCGGCGCCTGCGGGGTGGGCCCGCTGTGCCCGTCCTACGGCCTGGGACCCACGGACGAGGCCACGGCGCGCAAGCTCGTCAAGCCGGGCCCGTTCTCGTGACGGTGCCCGCCGGGGCCAGCGACGCCAGCGCCGAGCCGGATCCTTACGAGCCCGCCGCGGCGCCGCCGGGGGCTGAGTTGCCGGGGGCTGAGTTGCCGGATGCTGAGCCGCCGGGGCTGACGGGACGGCGCCGGCCTGGCTGGGCCGGCTGGCCGCCGCGGCCCGGAAGATGGTCGTGCCGGCCGTCGATGCGGCCGCCGCCCACGGGCGGCCGGCCGTCGGCGGTGCTGATCTTGTTCGGCGAGGACGAGACCGGGCCCGACGTGCTGCTGGTGCAGCGCAGCCCGTGGCTGCGCCGGGCACGCCGGCCAGCCCGCCTTCCCCGGCGGCGCGATCGACGCCGCCGACGGCGGCCCGGTGTCCGCGGCGCTGCGCGAGGCCGCCGAAGAGGCGCTGGTCGACCCGGCCTCGGTGGACGTGCTGGCCGAGCTGCCGAGGCTGTTCATCACCCGCAGCGGGTTCGCGGTGACCCCGGTGCTGGCCTGGTGGCGCCGGCCGGGCCCGGTGGGTCCCGGCGACCCGGACGAGGTCACCGCGGTCCGGCGGGTGCCGGTGGCCGACCTGGCCAACCCGGCCAACCGGCTGACGATCCGCTACCCGACCGGCCAGAGCGGCCCGGCGTTCCGCACCGCGGGCATGCTCATCTGGGGATTCACCGGCTACATCGTGGACCGGCTGCTGGCCCTGGGCGGCTGGGAGCAGCCCTGGGACGCGGGCAACGTGCAAGGCCTGCCCCCGTCGGTGCTGACCGCGCGGGGCGGCGAGGCCGCCCCGGACCGTAATCTCTAGCCCTGCGGATCGGCCTGCCGAGGCCCTATGGCGCTATAAGTTGAGCATGTGCCAGGTGACTTGCTGGACCTGATCCTTATCGTGCTGGCGGCCGCCTTCGCCGTCGCCGGGTATCGCCAGGGCTTCATTATCGGCGTGCTCAGCTTCGCCGGCTTCCTCGGCGGGGTCGCCATCGGCGCCGTGTTCGCCCCGAAGATCTCTCAGGCCATCGCGAACAGCCTGTCCTGGCAGGCCTTCATCGCCATCCTGGTGGTGTTCGCCGCCGCCGTGATCGGCATGGTCATCGCCTCCAGCCTCGGCGTGGCCCTGCGCTCGCGGGTGCGCGGCCGGCCGGCCACCGTCGTCGACTCCCTCGGCGGCGCGCTCGTCAACGTCGCCGCAGTGCTGCTGGTCGCCTGGCTGATCGGCACGTTTGTCGCCTATTCGCCATTCCCCGCGATCTCGTCCGAGGTCAATAACTCGTTCGTGCTCCGGACCGTCGACAAGCTGGTGCCGCAGAGCGCCCTGACCCTGCCCGGCTTCCCGCCGCTGCGCAGCCTGCTGGCCAGCGGGCCGTACACCCAGGTGTTCAGCGCGCTCGGCGCGGAGAGCGCGCTGACCCTCCCGCCACCCGACAACGCGGTGCTCAACTCGGCGGGCCTGGCCCGCGCGCACGACAGCATCGTCAAGATCGTGGGCGTGGCGCCGAGTTGCTCGAAGCAGATCGAGGGCTCGGGCTTCGTTATCTCGCCCCAGCACGTGCTGACCAACGCGCACGTGGTGGCCGGGGTCACCGAGGGCCCGTACGTCACCACGGTGCGGGGTCGCCGGATCCGGGCCCAGGTGGTGCTGTACGACCCGAACCGGGACCTCGCGGTGCTGTACGTGCCGGGCCTGGGAGCGCGGCCGCTCCAGTTCAACTTCCAGGCCAGCTACGGCCAGAGCGCGATCGTGGCCGGGTACCCATTCGGCCGCCCGTTCACCGCCGACCCGGCGCGGATCGACGTGGCCGAGTCGGCCATCGGCCCGAACATCTACCAGACCGCGCAGGTCAAGCGGCAGATCTACCCGATCAGGGCGCTGGTCAGGCCGGGCAACTCCGGCGGGCCGCTGCTGTCGCCCGGCGGCCAGGTGTACGGCGTCGTGTTCGCGGCCGCCGTCTCGCTCCACCAGACGGGCTACGCGCTGACCGCCACCGAGGTGGCCAGCGATGCGGTCCGCGGCGAGCAGCAGACCCAGTCGGTCTCCACCGAGCAGTGCCAGAGTTAGCCGAGCAGGGCCAGAGCTAGCCGCGTCTGTTACTGCGCTCGCAGCCGCAGGCTGAGCTGGTCCTGCGCCAGCCCGTCCAGCCCGTCCAGCCCGGCCGCCTCGATCCGGTCGGCCAGCCCGGTGGCGGCCGCGACCAGGACGTCGGCGTCCACGCCGTGGAGGTCAGCCTCGCACCGGCCGCCCGTGCCGTACTGGCTGACCCGCTCCGCGCCCCTTCGCAGCAGCGCCGCCGCGCCGGTCGCGTTGCCGCGCCGCGCGTGCGTCAGCCCGACGGCCAGCTGGGCCAGGCCCTGCCACAGGTCACGCTCGGCCGCCGGCGCCGACTTCCAGGACGCCTCCAGCACCTCATGGGCATGGAACGGCCGGCCCGCGTCCAGCAGTTGCTGCGCCGTGTCCAGCGCGTCAGCCGGGTCCAGCACCACCCCGTCCGGCAGGGTTGGCTCCCCCGCATCGCCGCGCTCCAGCGGCCGCCCCAGCCCGTCGCGCGGGCGGGCGTTCCTGGCCCGGCCCGCCTCATCGCGGTCCCGGCCGGGTGGTGCCGGGGGCATGACTAGCGCTCCGGCTCAGGGTCCGCCAGCCAGGACAGCAGCTCCTTGTCGAACCGCTCGGGAATCTCCTCGTGCGGGAAGTGCCCGGCCCCGTCGATGAGCCGCCACCGGTAGGGCGCGTCCACGTACATGCCCGAGCCGCGGGACGCGCTGGGCAGCACGCAGCCGTCCAGCGCGCCGTGCAGGTGCAGCGTCGGGGCCTGGATCGGCCGTCGCATAGCCCGGATGTAGCGCAGCCCGTCCGGCCGGAACCGGGAGCGCAGGAACCAGCGGTGATACTCCAGTGCCGAGTGCGCCACCGACGGGATGCCCATGGCGTCCCGGTACCGGCGCTCCGTCGGCGGGTCCGGCCAGCCGGGCCCGGCCCAGGCCGACAGCATCTTGCCCACCCGCTGCGCGCCGTCGCGCAGCAGCTGCCGCTCCGGCAGCAGCGGCAGCTGGAAGCCCAGCGCGTAGCCGCTGCTGCGGCCCTGCCCGAGCGGGTCGAACAGCACCGCGCCGCGCAGCCGCAGCGGGTGCGGCACCGACACCACGCCCAGCCGCCGCACCACCTTCGGGAAGTAGGCCGCCATGGTCCAGGCGATCAGGCCACCCCAGTCATGGCCCACCACCACCGCGTTGGCCTCGCCCAGCGAGCGGATCAGCCCCGCCGCGTCCGACGCCGCCGTCACCAGGTCGTAGCCGCGCGGCGGCTTGTCGCTGCCCCCATAGCCCCTCAGGTCGGCCGCCGCCACCCGGAACCCCGCCGCGCTGAGCGAGGTCAGCTGCTCGCGCCACGTCCACCAGAACTCCGGGAACCCGTGCAAGAGCAGGATCAGCGGCCCGTCGCCGCTTTCCGCGATGTGGAATCGGGTGCCGTTGGCGCTGACCGATCGGTGCGACCAGGGGCCGTCGATATAGATCGTCGCGTCGCCGCGCCCAGGCACGGGGCTACCTGGCTTGGGCGGGCGGCGCCGCCTCGGCGCCGTCGCCCCGGCGCAGCAGCGCCATGTCGTCCTGGACCGTGCGACGGGTCTTGGGCAAGCCGCGCACCCGCTTGAAGAGCAGGATGCCGATGCCCACGGCCACGCCGGCCACCAGCACACAGGTGCCCGCCGTGATGAGGAACGCGGCCCACCCCCAGATGCCCAGCGCCATCAGGCCGTAGGCGAACGCGAAGCACAGCAGCATCAGAATCAGGCAGCCCACGAACGCCGCGACACCGACGAGCGCCGCGCCGATGCCCAGCCGCCTGACGTCCGCCTTCAGCTCCAGCTTGGCCAGGTCAAGCTCATACCTCAGCAGTTGTGAGACGTCCTTCATCGCGAGCGATACGAGGCTCCCCACGCTCGCCTCGTTGGTGCTGCCTGCCGGGTAACGCCCTGCCGGTTCGGCCATCGGTGCTCTCCCCTCTAGGCTCCTGTCACGTCAAGTCTTGCTCATGCCGTTTACCGGCATTCCTGCGGCGTGCCGGTAAAGGAACAATGGCGCCCGACGTCACCGCAGCACTCGGCCTCACCGCACCGGGCCTGACCACACCCCGGTGGTCCTGGGGACTTGCCCCGGGCCACGCAGTCCATGTGTGTTCATGCAGCTTCATGATCAAGGTAATCCGTCCGCCAATATCGCGGACCGCTTTCCATGATCAAGATGACCGGAATTTAGGTGAAACCACAACAAGTATCCGGACCAGCGCATTGCGGGGCGACCGCGACGGACCGGGCCTATGTGATCAGAGGTGTTCAGACCGCACCTGGCCCGAAGACGTAGCCCACCCGGCATGGTGCCATCGCACCGCCGAAGCAGCCTATAGGAGAACACGTTCTCGACCGCCGACGGGGGTAGCCACGCGGTCGACGCCGGCGGCCGATCCGATTCCGGTCGGCCGGAAACAAGATTCATGGTCAGTCAAAAGGAAGATCTTTAAAGAAATAATCGACCCTGGGTCGATCAACCCGGCCGCGGCGGGCCCGTCGGCGCTCCGCAGCGGGTCAGTCAGCGTTCCGCGGCGGGTCAGTCAGCGTTCCGCGCGGCGGGTCAGTCAGCATTCCGCGGCGGGTCAGTCGGCGTTTCGCGGCAAGGCAGTCAGGCTCTACGGCGGCCTGATGAGCCGTAGCGCGGGGGGTGATCGGGCGGTAGGGCCGGATTCCGCCGGTGCTGTCGGCCCCGGTATGCCGGCCGGGCCGGCCTGGGCACGGCCCGGGTGCGGCTGTCCGTGATGGGGGTCCTCATGATCGCGGAAACTGGCCAGCGATATCCGCTGACGGATTGCCGTAGTAATGAGTCAGGGTTGCGGCCTGGCCGCAGTCCCCGGATCCGGCCCGACGCGACGCGCAGAGGCCAGCGGAGACCGGTCGTGCCAGCCAGCCGGGACGCGATCCGGTAAGGGCGAACCGCCGACTCAGGGCACTAGTCACCGCTAGCCCCCATGGCCAGCTCTGCCCGCTGCTGTTCCGTCGGTGTTCGTCCATGATCATGACCGTTTGACCCCCCTCTGAGTGCGGTCAAACGGTCATGATCATGATGTCGCCGGGCTGGCGCGCTGGGCAGGCGGTGACGGGCGGGCGGCCGTACCCGGCGGGCTGGCGCACGGGCGGGCTGGCGCACGGGCGGGCTGACGAACGGGCAGGGCTGGCGCACGGGCAGGCTGGCGCACGGGCAGGCTGACGACGGGGCTGGGCTGGCGTGCGGCGCCGGGCTCGCCGGCCCGCGCCGGCCCGCGTGCCGGCCCGCGTGGTGCCGGCCCGCGTGGTGCCGGGCCGCGTGGTGCCGGGCCGCGTGGTGCCGGACTGGGTGGGTGCCGGACTGGGTGGGTGCCGGAGTGGTGAGCGCGAGTGGGTGGCGCCCGGCATGGTGGGCGAGCCTGGGCGGGCATAGCGAACGGCGCCCCTGGAAGGGGCGCCGTTGCCAAACACGTCACACCGGGTTACCAAGCGTGCAACGTCATCGCCGGGCAGGTGACTCCCTCCGGGGCACCTGAGGGTGCCCGCACAGCGGGGCTCACCTGCCACGGCACGCCTCCCGCGGCTGGTCGCGCGTGGGTACCCGGCTGCCGTGCCCGAACGTTACCGTCCGTGAGACCTTTCTACGACGGATCCGCGGTCTTGGAAACCCCTTGGCCGTGACGAATTCGTGATCTCGATTGAAAACCGTGATCTCATGCGCCGGACTGGGCGTCGGGTATGGCGATTCCGCATACTGTTTCGGGCTTATGTCCGGACTCGGGCCAGTTGCCCGCGACCAGGTCGGTGAAAGCCAGCACCGGCCAGTCGCGGTCGCGCGCGATCTTGCGCAAGGCCCGGTCAGGATTGACCACATGGGGGTGACCGACGACCTCCAGCATGGGGACATCTGTGACTGAGTCACTGTAGGCGTGGCACTCGGCGAGCCGGTAGCCGCGCTCAGCGGCGAGTTCTCGGATGCTCTGGGCTTTGGCTTCGCCATAAGCGTAAAACTCGGTTACGCCGGTGTAGCAGCCCGCCGCGACCTGCATGCGAGTCGCGATGATCTGGGACACACCGAGCAGCGCGCCGATCGGGGCGACCATCTCCTGTCCGGACGAGCTGACGATAATGACGTCATGACCTGCGGCGTTGTGCTCAGCCAGAAGCTCCTGGGCGCGGGCGTAGACGTACGGGACGATCTTCTGGGCCAGGTGCCTTCGCACGATTTCGCCCACCTGATCGGCGGACCAGCCCCGGCACAGCTCGCCGAGCTGGCCGCGGATCCGTTCCATCCGGTCGGGGCCGGCCCCGTAGGCCCGAAAAATGAGCTGCGCACATGCGCCACGTATTGCCTCAGACCGAGTGATCAGGCCATGCTGATAGAACGAAGGTACGAAGGCGAGGGTGCTCGACCGGGCGATGATTGTTTTGTCTAGATCAAAGAACGCGGCCGCAGTCGGGCTTGCACTCTCGACGGATATGGCCACGATCAGGCAGCATAGGGGAAGACCCGCCGGCCGAATCTCGTTCAGTCCAACTGACTGGTAACTTTGCCCCTTCCCGCGTAGGCTTTCATGGGTAACGGTGCCCGGCTCTGCCCCCCCGGAGCCGGAGACCGTCTGGCGACCCCCGCTCTCCCCCCCGGCGGGGGTCGCCCCATTTTTAGGGTCGGCCCGGCCCGCGCTGCTCAGCAGCGGGGCCGGGCCGGACACCTTCGGCCGGACATGGCCAGGCTCAGGCAGACACCCACCGGACGCCCCAGGCCGGACACATGCGCCCGGACACAGATCCACTGGACGCAAATCCACCAGACGCAGATCCGGGGCCAGCGCCGACGGCCCGCGAGTCTGAGCATCGCGCGGGCGGCGCGGTCAGGCGGCGGACCCGCGTAGCAGGCAGTCCAGCAGGGCGACGGCGCCGCTCTTGTCCAGGGGAGAATTGCCGTTTCCGCACTTGGGGGACTGAATGCAGGACGGACAGCCGGCCGCGCAGGCGCAGCTCTCGATGGCCCTGGCCGTCGCCTCGAGCCACGGCCGGGCCACGGCGAACCCGCGCTCGGCGAACCCGGCTCCACCGTCGTGCCCGTCGTAGACAAAGACGGTGAGCAGCCCGGTGGCGGGGTGCGGGTCGGCCGACACGCCGCCCACGTCCCAGCGGTCACATGAAGCGACCAGCGGCAGCAGCCCGATCGACGCGTGCTCGGCGGCATGGGCGGCGCCGGCCAGGTCCATGCGCCCAGGCGCTCAAGCTCGGCCCGCTGGCCGGGCCGAGCGTCCACCACACGGCCCGGGTTCGCAGCGTCCGGGCGGGCAGGTCGAGGGGCTCCTCGCCGAGCGGCCGCCCGCTGTCGGGGCTGCGGCGGACGAACGAGACGACCTGCCGGGTCACCAGCACGTCGCCGAAGCTGGATCCGGGCCTCGCCCCAGGCCTGGCTGGTCAGCTCGGCCGGCCACCTCGACCGTGGTGAGCTGGCGCGCGGAGGTGGCGTAGCCGGGGTCGCCGGGCTCGGCCAGGGCCACGCCGTCGGCCAGGTCGAGCTGGCTGACCAGGTACATCTCGCCCTGGTGCGGGTACACGGCCCCGGTGTGCGCGAGCACGTGGGCGGACGGCTCGTCCACGGTGCCGATCAGCCGGCCGGTGGCCGCTCTCGACGATCCGCACCGGCTGGCCGCCGGCTCGCGCAGGCCGGTCCGGGCGGCGTGCGCCCAGGCGGGTGCAGTACCACCGGCCGTCGCGCTCGCGCAGCAGGCCCTCGCGGCTCGAGCCGGGCCGCGGCCTCGTCGGCGGCCGGGCCGAATTCCCGCCAGGTCAGCCTCGGTCAGCGGCACCTCGGCAGCGGCCGCGCACAGGTGCGGCGCGAGCACGTAGGGGTTGGCCGGGTCGAGTACGGTAGCCTCGACGGGCGCGCCGAACAGCGCCTCGGGATGGTGCACGAGGTAGGTGTCGAGCGGGTCGTCGCGGGCGATCAGGATGGCGACGGCGCCGCGCCCGGCCCGGCCGGCGCGGCCGGCCTGCTGCCAGAGCGCGGCCCATGGTGCCGGGCCAGCCGGCGATCAGCACCGCGTCCAGGCCGCGATGTTCACGCCCAGCTCCAGCGCGGTGGTGGTGGCCAGCGCGGTGATCGCGCCCGAGCGCAGCCCGTCCTCCAGCGCCCGCCGGTCCTCGGGCAGGTAGCCGGACCGGTAGGCGGCCACCCGGGCGGCCAGCTCGGCGCCGCCCGCCTCCTCGACCTGGCGGCGCGCGGCCAGCGCCACTGACTCCGCGCCGCGCCGCGACCGGACGAACGCCAGCGTGGGTACGCCGTCCACGACCAGGTCGGCCAGCATGGATCGCGGCCTCGGCGGTGGCGCTGCGCCGGACCAGGGCGCCGGCCTCGCCCGCGGAACGGGGTCATGGGCGGCTCCCACAGCGCGAGCGTCAGCTCGGCCCGTGGCGCGCCGTCGGCGGTGACCGCGGTGGCGGCCAGGCCGGTCAGCAGCCGCGCGCACTCGGCGGGCTCGCTGATGGTGGCCGAGGCGAGCAGGAACACGGCCTCGCGGCCGGCTGCCGGGCCACGATGACCCGCCGCAGCCGCCGCAGCACGTGCGCGATGTGCGAGCCGAACACGCCGCGGTAGGTATGGCACTCGTCGACCACGACGTGCCCGAGCCGCCGGAAGAAGCCGTCCCAGTAGGCGTGCCGGGGCAGCAGGTTGTAGTGCAGCATGTCCGGGGTGGTCAGCACGTAGTTGGCGTGCGAGCGGGCCCAGGCCCGCTCGGCCTACGGGCGTGTCGCCGTCCACCACGGCGGCGCGCACGCCGGCGCAGCCCCAGCGAGGTGACCAGCCGGAGCTGGTCGGCGGCCAGCGCGCGGGTCGGCGCGATGTACAGCGCGGTGCCGCCCTCGAGCACGGCGGTCAGCGCCGGGACCAGGTAGCCGAGCGACTTACCCGACGCGGTGCCGGTGGAGATGATCACGTTGCGGCCCTCGCGGGCCAGCCGCGCCGCCCTGGCCTGGTGGGTCCACGGCCGCGCCGCCCCGTGCCGGCCAGCGCCTCGCTCAGCCCGGCGGGCAGCCAGTCCGGCCAGTCGGCGCGCCGTCCGCGGCGCGCGGGGATCCGCTGGATGTGCGTCAGCCGGCCGGTGTCGGCCCCGCGGCGCAGGATGCGCGCCTGGGCCATCCCGTCCAGCGCCAGGCTGGCCAGCACAGAACTGGCCGGAGCAGACCCGTTGCCCGCGGTTCCGGTTACGGCATGCTCCGAAACAAGGAGGTGGCCGACCGTATTGTCCGCGGCATCCCGGTCGAGCGCAGATGTATCAGTCACAGATCGGACCTGTGCGGCATCGTCCGGCGTCGCGGCCGGCCGGGTTTCTGTCGATCCGGTGCCGGTCACCGTGGTAACCGGACGCCGCGCCCCGGCCCGTGCCATGCTGGCCCGTGGCATGTCGGCGGGAGGCCGGTAGCTTGACTGTAGGCATCGGGTTTCAGTGTGTCATCACGAGGCAAGGTGCCTCCAACTGCGTTCTGGTATAGACATGAGCCTCAGAGCGTGGTTGAATGCGCGACGGAGCAAGCTGCCTGGCATCCGCTGCTGGGCGTGCTTGACCGCTCACACGAGAGCCAATATGGCGCTGGAGGATTTTGTGGATCTGAAGCTGGATCACCACACCAAGGACGGGATCGAGATCGTCGATGTGGAAGGCGAGATCGACGTCTACACCGCGCCCCGCCTGCGTGAGCTGCTGATCGACCTGGTGAACAACGGCTTCTACCAGCTCGTGGTCAACATGGAGAAGGTCGAGTTCCTGGACTCGACCGGCCTGGGCGTGCTGGTCGGCGGCCTCAAGCGGGTCCGGGCGCACGACGGGTCGCTGGACCTGGTCTGCACGCAGGAGCGGATCCTGAAGATCTTCCGGATCACGGGCCTGACCAAGGTGTTCGGCATCCACGACACGGTGGACGAGGCCATCGCGGCGCAGCGAGAAGTCCAGAGAAGTAGGCGAGGCGCAAGTCCCCGAGATGGCAACGGTCGAGCTGAGCTTTACCCCGCTGCCCGCGCATGTCCGCACCGCGCGGCTGGTGGCCGCGGCCGTCGCCCGCCGCAGCGGGGTCGACGAGTCGCTGCTGGACGAGGTGCGGCTGGCGGTGGGCGAGGCGTGCTCCCGCGCGGTCGAGGAGCACCGGCTGCACTGCCCGACCGAGCCGGTGCGGCTGGCCCTCACCGAGGAGGCGGGCCGGTTCGAGGTCGAGGTCACCGACACCAGCTTGCGCGCGGCGGCGGACCGGCAGCGGCCCGGCCGTGCCCGCGCGGGTTCGGCATCGCGGTGATCGCCGGCCTGGCCGACGACGTGCAGATCAGCGAGACCTCGGCGGGCACGAGCATCCGGATGAGCTGGCCGTCGGCGGTGACGGCCAGCTAGCCGTCGCCCGAGACCGCGCGGCGGGCGGCCAGGCCGGGCGACCCTTGTTTCTGAGTAATTCTCGGTGACCACAGCGCCAGGCGGTATCACAAATCGGCCGGGACGCGGGCGATAACCGGACCCGATTTACCATCGCGTTGCCCCGCATGCGTTAGACTCCCCGGCACCGATCCGTGGCCCGCGTGCCAGCTTGCTCCCAGCCGGGCCACGCCGGTACGCTCTGCCCCTGCCACCTGGGCAGCGGCTCGGGCGAAGCTTGTTTTCCCCTGTCAAGGAGGACAGATGTCGAGGCTCTAACCCCGCTCTTGGCGAGCGGAGCAGCCACCGTCACCGGCTCCAACCTCACGTGGGTCATCGTCGTGGCGTGGTCGCCCTGCTAGCGCTGGCCGTGGCGGGCTGGCTGGTGCGGGACGTGCTGGCGGCCAGCCAGGGCACGCCGAAGATGCAGGAGATCGCCACGGCGGTCCAGGAGGGCGCGGCCGCCTACCTGCGGCGCCAGTTCAGGACGATCGGCGTCTTCGTGGTGCTGATCTTCTTCATGCTGCTGATCCTGCCCGCCGACGGCGACGTCGGTGCGCATCGGGCGCTCCATCTTCTTCCTGGTCGGTGCGTTGTTCTCGGCGCTGACCGGATTCACGGGAATGTACCTGGCGGTCCGCGGCAATGTCCGCGTGGCCGCTGCGGCCAAAGAGTCGGACGACGACCGAGCGCCATGCGGATCGCGTTCCGCACCGGCGGCGTGGCCGGCATGTTCACGGTCGGCCTGGGCCTGCTCGGCGCGGCCATCGTGGTGATCATCTATCGGGCCAACGCCTCCGGCGTGCTGGAGGGCTTCGGGCTTCGGCGCGGCACTGCTGGCCATGTTCATGCGCGTCGGCGGCGGCATCTTCACCAAGGCCGCCGACGTCGGCGCCGACCTGGTCGGCAAGGTCGAGAAGGGCATCCCCGAGGACGACCCGCGCAACGCCGCCACGATCGCGGACAACGTGGGCGACAACGTCGGTGACTGCGCGGGCATGGCGGCCGACCTGTTCGAGTCGTACTCGGTCATGCTGGTCGCCTCGCTGATCCTGGGCAAGGCGGCGTTCGGCTCGGACGGCCTGGTCTTCCCGCTGATCGTGCCGATGATCGGCGTCATCACCGCGATGCTGGGCATCTTCGTCGTCGCCCCGCGCAAGAGCGACCGCAGCGGGATGACCGCGATCAACCGGGGCTTCTTCATCTCGGCCATTTTCTCGCTGGTGCTCGTGGTCATCGCGGCGTTCGTGTACCTGCCGGCCAAGTTCAGCGACCTCAAGGGCGTCAGCTCGGCGCGCGATCCTGCACCACAGCGGTAACCCGCGGGTGCTGGCCATCCTGGCGCGGTGCTCATCGGCCTGGTCCTGGCCAGCGCCATCCAGCTGCTGACCGGCTACTTCACCGAGACCACCCGGCGCCCGGTCAAGGACATCGGCGAGAGCTCGCTGACCGGCCCGGCCACCGTGATCCTGTCCGGCATCTCGGTCGGCCTGGAGTCCGCGGTCTACTCGGCCCTGCTGATCGGCGGCGCCGTCTACTGCGCGTTCCTGCTCGGCACCGGCAACGCGACCATCGCGCTGTTCGCCGTCGCGCTGGCCGGCACCGGCCTGCTGACCACGGTCGGCGTCATCGTCTCCATGGACACCTTCGGCCCGGTCTCCGACAACGCCCAGGGCATCGCGGAGATGTCCGGCGAGGTCGAGGGCGAGGCGGCGCAGGTGCTGACCCGGCTGGACGCGATCGGCAACACCACCAAGGCGATCACCAAGGGCATCGCCATCGCCACCGCGGTGCTGGCCGCGACCGCGCTGTTCGGCGCGTTCCGGACCCAGGTCGAGAGCGCGCTGGGCAAGGCGGCGGGCACCTTCTCGCTGTCCATCGACCAGCCCGAACATCCTGTTCGGCCTGATGATCGGCGCGGCCGTGGTGTTCTTCTTCTCCGGCCTGGCCATCATGGCGGTCGGCCGGGCGGCCGGCCGGGTGGTGTTCGAGGTCCGCGAGCAGTTCCGCAACCACCCGGGGATCATGGACTACACCGAGAAGCCCGAGTACGGCCGGGTGGTGGACATCTGCACCGCGGACTCGCTGCGCGAGCTGGCCACGCCGGGCCTGCTGGCGGTGCTGGCCCCGATCGCGGTCGGGTTCGCGTTCGGCTACGCGCCGCTCGGCGCCTACCTGGCCGGCGCGATCGCGGCCGGCGCGCTGATGGCCGTGTTCCTGTCCAACTCCGGCGGCGCCTGGGACAACGCCAAGAAGCTGGTCGAGGACGGGAACCACGGCGGCAAGGGCTCGCCCGCCCACGAGGCCACCATCATCGGCGACACGGTCGGCGACCCGTTCAAGGACACCGCGGGCCCGGCCATCAACCCGCTGATCAAGGTCATGAACCTGGTCTCGCTGCTGATCGCGACCAGCGTGGTCCGCTACAGCCACAACCTCGGCCTGCGGGCGGCGGTGGCCATCGTCGCGGTGGCGATCATCGTCGGCGCGGTCGTGGTGTCCAAGCGCCGGGCCTCCGGGGTCAGCGCGGGATCGGCCGACGCCGAGCCCGGGACGTCGGGCAGCGGGGAGCCGGGGACCAGCGAGAGCGCAGAGGCATCGGCGGGTACGACTACCGCCTGAGAGGTTCACTGAGGACGCCGGCGGGCGGGTGAGGCTTCTCACCCGCCCGCCGCTTTCTGGACAGGTAAGTGGCTCGTGGGGCACTTGCTTCGCGGCGGCACTGCGCGTCGCCGGGCTTCTGGCCAGGAGGTAGTCGACGATGGACGCCATGCAGCTTCGGCTGATCGTGATGCGGCACGCCAAGGCGGGCGAGCTGCCCGGCGGACCCGACGTCGAGCGGGCGCTCACCGAGCGGGGACGGCGGGACGCGGCCGCGGCCGGCCGCTGGCTGCGGGCCAGCGGCTTCGTGCCCGAGGCGGTCATCTGCTCGGCGGCCAGGCGGACCCGGCAGACCTGGCAGCAGGTCTCGGCCGAGCTCGGGTCGGAGCCCAGCTGTCCGCTCCGACCGGCGCTGTACCTGGCCGAGCGCGGATGACCTGCTGGACATCGTCGCGCAGACGCCGGACCCGGTGACCTCGCTGATGTACGTCGGGCACAATCCGGCCGCGGCCCAGCTCGCCACGACCTGACCGGGCGCGGAGCTGCACTTCCCCACGGCGGCCATCGCGGTCATCGGGCTGCCGGGGCCGTGGGCCGGCCTGGCCGCGGACCAGGGCGACCTGATCGCGCACTGGACGCCCAAGACGGGCGCCCAGTAGCGCAGGCCCGGCAGGTCTAGTCCCCCGACCCGGCCGCCTCGGCGTCCGCGGCCTCGACGTCGTGCCGGGAGATGCCGAGCAAGTACAAGATCGCGTCCAGGTGGGGCACGCTGAGCGAGGTGTCGGCGGCGCTGCGGACGGCCGGCTTGGCGTTGAACGCGATGCCCAGCCCGGCCGCCGCGATCATGTCCAGGTCGTTGGCGCCATCGCCGACGGCGACGGTCTGGCTGAGCGGCACCCCGGCCCGGGCCGCGAACTCGCGCAGCGTCCGCTCCTTGCCCGGCCGGTCGACGATCTCGCCGGTGACCCGCCCGGTCAGCTTGCCGTCGGCGATCTCCAGCGTGTTCGCGGCCGCGTAGTCCAGGCCCAGCTCGCCGGTCAGCCAGTCGGTGAACTGGGTGAACCCGCCGCTGACACACGCCGCACCGGTAGCCGAGCCGCTTGAGCGTCCTGATCAGGGTCCGCGCGCCCGGCGTCAGCCGCAGGTTCCTGAGCACCTTGTCGATGACCGCCACGTCCAGCCCGGCCAGCAGCGCCACCCGCTGGTGCAGGGCCTGGGCGAAGTCCAGCTCACCGCGCATGGCCGCCGCGGTCAGCTCGGCCACCTGCGGCCCGCAGCCCGCCTCGGCCGCCAGCAGCTCGATCGCCTCGTCCTGGACCAGCGTGGAATCCACGTCCATCACTACCAGGCGCATGGCCCGCCGGTGCAGCCCGCCCCGCTGCACGGCCACGTCGACGCCGAGCCGGACGGACTCCTGGGCCAGCACCGCCCGCAGCGTGACCGGGTCCGCCCCGGACACGTCGAACTCGATGCAGGTGACCGGCCGGTGGGCCAGCCGCCCGATCCGGTCGATGTTGGCCCCGCTGGCCGCGATCTGGCCCGCGATGGACGCGACCACGGCCGGCGTCAGCGGGCTGCCCAGGACGGTCACGTGCAGGCTGCCCCGGCGCCGCGGCGGCGGCTCGCCCGCGCCGACCGTGATCTCCGCCTCCATGCCCAGGTCGGCGGCCAGGGTGGTGACCTGCCGGTGGATGGCGGTGAGGTCGGGGGCCGGGCCGCAGTCCAGCAGCACGCCGAGGATCAGCCGCCCGCGGATCACCACCTGCTCCACGTCGACCACGCTCAGCTCGTGCGGGGCCAGGGCCGAGAACAGCCGGGAGGTGACGCCCGGCCGGTCGCGGCCGGTCAGCGTCACGAGCAGGGTTATCCGCTGGGTGATGGGCAGGTCCGCCATAGCGCTGCCCACGCTACCCGCGGCCGGAGGGCCGTCGGCTCGGGATTACGGCAGCAGCAGGTGGACGTCGCCGAACTCGTGCCACAGGTAGTCGTGGGCCAGCGCCTCGGCGTAGCACCGGCTGAGCAGGTCCTGGCCCGCGAACGCGGCCAGCATCTTCAGGTGCGACGAGCGCGGTTCGTGCAGGCCGGTCAGCAGCCCGTCGACGGCCTGGACCCCGCTATCCGGCGTGACGACGTGCTCGGTCCAGCCCGAGGCGGCGGCCACCTCGCCGCCGCCCGTGATGGCAGCCGACTCCAGCGCGCGCACCACGGTCGTGCCCGCCGCGATGATCCGGCCGCCGCTGGCCCTGGTCAGGGCGGTCAGCCGGGCGGTGGCCGGCGGCACGTCGTAGAACTCCGGGTAGGGGTCCTCGTCACCCTCCAGCGACGAGACCCCGGTGTGCAGCGTCAGCGGCGCGATCATGACGCCGCTCGTGACCAGGCGGGTCACGATCGGCGGGGTGAACGGCCGGCTGGCGCTGGGCATCTCGGCGCTGCCCGGCCGGGTGGCGAACACGGTCTGGTACGCCTCGGCCGGCCAGGCCCGGTCCACGTAGGAGTACCGGATGGGCGCGCCGTGGCGGAGCAGGTAGGGCACCACGGCGGTGGACAGCCGGGCCCGCCACAGCCGCTGGGTGAACCGGGCGGCCAGGTGCAGCCGGGCCCCGCCGGGCAGCTCGATGACCTGGCCGGGGACGCCGCCGCCGTAGGGAACCGTGGTCTGGTCGCGGGCCGCGCGCAGCTCGATCAGCCAGTCGCCGTCGGGCATGGCCGTGGAGAAGTGCACCGTGAGGCCCTCGCCGGCCGCCACCGCGGCGGGCAGCGTGCCCGAGGTGTTGACCACGATCAGGTCGCCCGGCAGCAGCAGTCCCGGCAGGTCGGCGAACTCGTGATGGCTGATCTCGCCGGTGGCCCGCCGGCTGACCATCAACGCGACGTTGTCCCTGGTCGTGCCCCGCGCCTCGGGCGGCTCGTGGGCTTCGAGGGACCTGGGGAGGGTGAAGGCGACGGTCATGGGCGGGCTCCCGCGGGCATCAGGTCGGCGGCCCGGTACCGGCCGCTGGGCATCCGCTCGGCCAGCAGTCGCAGGAAGCCCGGCGTGACCGCCTCGGGGAGCTGGCGGTCGGAGATGTCCTGGCCGGGGTAGGCCTGCTGGTGCATCCGGGTGCGCAGGTCGCCGGGGTCGACCCACCACACGCGCACCGCGGCCTCCTCGGCGGCCAGTACGCTGCAGGCCTGCTCCAGCGCCGCCTTGGCCGCGCCGTAGCCGCCCCAGCCCGCGTAGGCCTCGACCGCGGCGTCCGACGTGATGGACAGCACCGCGCCGCTGACGCGGCGCAGGTCGGGCAGGAGCAGCTGGGTCAGGGCGACCGGTGCGATGACGTTGACCTCGAAGCTCTCGCGCAGCGCGGCGACCGGGTAGTCGGCCAGCGCGGGCAGCGGACTGGCGCCCAGCGTGCCCGCGTTGTTGACCAGCAGGCGCGGGCCGCCGAGGTCGGCCGCGGCGGCCCGCAGGGCGGCGCGGTGGGTGGGATCGACGATGTCGCCGGGCAGGGCGACGACGGCGGGGGCCGCCGCGCCGTCGGCCGCGGCGGGCTGGCTCGCGGCCAGCCCGGCGGCGGCGGCACGCAGCGGCGCCTCCTCCCGCGCATCGATGACCAGCGAGTAGCCGTTCCGGACCAGGGCGCCAGCGAGCGCGAAGCCCAGGCCGCGCGAGGCGCCGGTGATGACTGCGACAGGTGAATAGCTCATACCCGCAAGCTAGGCGGCCGCCAGGCCGGGCACATCGGTCCCGCGTCCCGTCAGCAGCCGGCCCATGGTCGTAGGCCACTGGTCCTAGGTCCATGGTCCTAGGACCCGCGCCCGATGCTCGCCGCGCCCGCCGCCGGTACCGTCGGAGCATGGGCGCGCAGCAGCGGCAGCCCGGCCCTCAGCTGGACGCAGAGGGCCGGGACGAGGTACTCGAGCGAGTGAGCCAGGTCGTGCAGGCCGTGGCCCGTCAGGTCAGCGTCAGGGACGTGCTCCAGATGATCGTCCGGTCCGCGCGGACCCTGGCCGACGCCAGGTACGCGGCGCTCGGCGTGCCCGATGAGCACGACTCGTTCGCCGAGTTCGTGGTGGACGGGATCTCCCCGCGGCAGCAGGCCGCGATCGGCCCGCTGCCCCGCCACCACGGGATGCTCGGCGTCATGCTGCGCGAGGGCCAGCCGCTGCGGCTGGCCGACATCCGCGCCGACCCCCGGTTCGAGGGCTGGCCCGCCGCCCACCCCGAGCTGTCCGACGTGCTCGCCGTGCCGATCAAGGACGGCAGTCGGGCGGACGGCAGCCAGGTGCTGGGCTTCATCTTCGCCGCCTGCAAGCGGGCCCCCGGCGGCTTCACCGAGCGGGACGAGCGGCTGGTCGGCCTGTTCGCCGCGCACGCCGCCATCGCGCTGTCCAACGCCCGTCTCTACGAGCGCGGCCGCGAGCTGTCCGTGCTCCAGGAGCGGGCCCGGCTGGCCAGAGACCTGCACGACGCCGTGTCCCAGAAGCTGTTCAGCGTGCGGGCCAAGGCCACCGCTGCGGCGGTGCTGGTGGAGCGCGACCCGGACCGCGCGGTGGCCGAGATCCGCAGCGTGGCCGAGCTGGCCGGACAGGCGCACGCCGAACTGCGGGCCGTCATCGACGGCCTGGCTCCGCCCGACCTGGCCGCCGGCGGCCTGGCCGGGTCGCTGCGCGGCTACGCCCGGCTGGCCGGCACCAGTTACGGCGTGGCCGTCCGGGTAGTCGCCTGCGACCTGCCCCAGCTCGGCGCCGAGCGAGAGGCGGCGGTGTACCGGGTCGCGCAGGAGGCGCTGCACAACGCGCTGCGCCACTCCGGCGCCGCCGAGGTCCGGGTCAGCCTGACCGCGCGCCAGGGCCGGGTGATCCTGGAGGTGGCCGACGACGGCCAGGGTTTCGTGGCCAAGGCCCCGCCCGACGGACTGGGCCTGGCGTCCATGCGCGAGCGGGCCGCCGCCATCGGCGGCAGCCTGGCCATCCGATCCGCCCCCGGCCAGGGCACCACGATCCGGCTGACCGTGCCGCTCTCCGCCCCCGGCCCTTGTTCATGACCGGGAAGATCACGGTGCTCATCGCGGACGACCATCCCGTCGTCCGCCAGGGCCTGCAGGTGCTGCTGAGCGTGCATGACGACATCGCCGTCGCCGGGGAGGCGGCCGACGGGCCGCAGGCCGTCCGCCTGGCCGCCGAGCTGCAGCCCGACGTGCTGCTGCTCGACCTCAAGCTGCCGGGCCTGGACGGCGTGGGCGTGCTGCGCGAGCTGCGCGACCGCGGCCTGGGCGGCCGGGTCCGCTCCCTGGTGCTGACCAGCGCCGCCGACCACGCCCTGGTGGCGCTGGCCATGCAGGCCGGCGCGGCCGGCTTCCTGTACAAGGACGTCGATCCCGAGGCGCTGGTCCGGGCGGTGCGCTCGGTCCACGACGGCCACACCCTGCTGGCCCCGGAGGCCGCCGGTCTGCTGGTTCCCCGCGGCCGCGCCGCGGCGGTGACCGGCATCGACGCCCTCACCGGCCGGGAGCGCGAGGTGCTCGCGCTGCTGGCCGACGGCCGGTCCAACCGCGAGATCGCCAGCCTGCTGAGAGTGTCGGAAAAGACGGTAAAGACGCACGTCAGCTCGGTGCTGGCCAAGCTCGGCGTGGCCGACAGGACCCAGGCCGCCCTGGTCGCCGTCCGCCACTCGGGCCGGTAACCAGCCAGGTCTTCGCATGCCGTAGGTTCGACCTGTGTCAGACGAGGTGCTGCGGCTGCGGGGGGTAGCCGTCAGCTATGAGAAGTCGATGCTGCTGCGCGACGTCGACTGGACCGTCCACAGCGACGAGAGCTGGGTCGTCATCGGCCCGAACGGGGCCGGCAAGACCACCCTGCTCCAGGTGGCCGGCGGGACCCTGGCCCCGACAGCGGGCACCGTGGAGATCCTGGGCGAGGCGATCGAGGACGCTGACCTGGCCGACCTGCAGACCAGGATCGGTTTCGCCAGCGTGGCGGTGGCCGACCGGGTGCCGTCCTCGGAGAAGGTCATCGACCTGGTCCTGACGGCGTCCTACGGGATCATCGGCCGCGGCGCGGAGAGCTACGACTCGTTCGATCTGACCCGGGCGGTGGAGCTGCTCGACGCGCTGGGCTGCGCGCACCTGATCCGGCGGCGGTTCGCCTCGCTGTCGGAGGGCGAGCGCAAGCGGGTCCAGATCGCCCGGGCGCTGATGGCCGACCCGGAGCTGCTGCTGCTGGACGAGCCCGCCGCCGGGCTGGACCTGGGTGGCCGGGAGGACCTGCTGCGCCGGATCAGCGCGCTGGCCGCCGACTCGCGGGCGCCGATGATGGTCATGGTGACCCACCACGTCGAGGAAGTGCCGGCCGGGTTCACCCACGCCATGCTGCTGCGCCGCGGCGCGGTGCTGGCGGCCGGGCCGGTGCACGAGGTCTTCACCGAGCGCAACCTGTCGCGCTGCTTCGGCCTGCCGCTGCGGATCTCCCGGCACGGCGGCCGGTGGTCGGCCACCGCGGTCGAGCTGCCCTGACTGTGGTTCGCGCCACACTACCGGCGCTGACCTGCGAGGTGATCGTGAGCCTGGCTTACGATCATGCTCATGCGAGGACCGTGTGGACGTAGCTGAGGCATTCGCGATCTTTGTCGCCGGGGCGGCGGCGGGCACGGTCAACGCAGTCGTCGGCTCGGGATCGCTGATCACCTTCCCGACGCTGCTCGCGTTCGGCTTCCCGCCGGTGGTGGCCAACGTGTCCAACAACGTCGGGCTGGTACCGGGCAACTTCAGCGGCGCCTGGGGCTACCGGCGCGAGCTGGCCGGGCAGCGACCCCGGCTCATGTGGCTGGGCATCTTCTCGGTGCTGGGCGCGGCGGCCGGCGCGGCGGCGCTGCTGGCCCTCCCGGCCGGGGCGTTCAAGCTGGTCGTCCCGGTGCTGATCCTGGCCTCCTGCGTGCTGGTGCTGCTCCAGCCTCGGCTCAGCGCCCGGATCGCCGCCCGCCGCAAGCGGGCCAGGGAACAGGCCGGAGACCAGGGCGGTGCCGCGAACGCGGACCAGGCGGCCAGGGGCGGCCCGGTGCTGGCCGGCGGCGTGTTCGGCGCGGCCGTTTACGGCGGCTACTTCGGCGCGGCGCAGGGCGTGCTGGTCATCGGCCTGCTGGGCACCTTCCTCGACGAGAGCATGCAGCGCATCAACGGCGCCAAGAACGTGCTGGTCGGGATGGTCAACGGCACCGCGGCCATCGTGTACATCATCTTCGCCCACGTGAACTGGCTGGTCGTGCTGCTGATCGCGGTGGGCTCGACCATCGGCGGGCTGCTCGGCGCGCGCATCGGCCGCAAGCTGCCGCCGCTGGCGCTGCGGATCTTCATCGTGGTGATCGGCCTGATCTCCGTCATCCGCCTGATCTTCTTCTAACGTCTCAAGCTCCGCGCCGCGGGGCACAACTCTCCCATGAGGGGCGATCGAGTCGAGATCGTGATCGACGCCGGCGACGCGACCAAGACCTACGAGGTGGCGGCCACCAAGGCCAGGCCGGCGGGTCGAGGTGGTGACCCGGCGCGGCCAGGTCGAGGTCAGCGAGCTGACCAGGGGCGGCACGCCGGTGCGCACGGCCCGCTTCATGGTCAGCCGGGTCATCGCCGTGGTCGAGCACCCCGCCCCCGGGCCGCGGCCGGGCCGGGTCAGACTGGTGCAATAGGGGCATGCGGCGACTCGAACAGCAGATGACCTTCGTGGCCGAGGCAGGCTTGCTCAAGGGCGTGCTCCGGCAGACCATGCTGACCCGGCCGGCCCGGCGGGAGAACTCGGCCGAGCACTCCTGGCACCTGGCCGTTATGGCGCTGGCCCTGGGCGACCACGCGCCGCCGGGCACCGACCTGGCCAGGGTCACGGCCATGCTGCTGGTGCACGACCTGGTTGAGGTCGACGCGGGTGACCTGTTCGTCTACGCCGATGCCGCCGCCCAGGCCCGGCAGGAGGCCGCCGAGCGGGCCGCGGCGGACCGGATCTTCGGCCTGCTGCCCGCCGACCAGGCGGCCAGCGCGCGCGGGCTGTGGGACGAGTTCGAGGAGCGGCGGACCGCGGAGGCCCGGTTCGCCCGCGCGCTGGACCGGCTCCAGCCCATGCTGGCCAACATCCAGGCGGACGGCGGGACCTGGCGCGAGCACGGCATCACCGCCGACCAGGTGCTGGCCAAGGTGACGCTGATCGAGGATGGCTCGCCGGAGCTGGGCCGGTACGCGCGCGACCTGGTCGAGCGGGCGGTCAGCGACGGGATCCTGAGCCCGCCCCGCCCGGTCAGTGGCTAGTCAGTGGGTTGACAGCCAGCTCAGGCCGACGGAGGTGGCCACCAGCGCGGCCAGGATCAGGATGACCAGGAGCCACGACTGGTAGCGGCGCGCCAGCCCGGCCAACCAGCTGGCCCTCCAGCGCTGGGCGGCCGAGCGGCGGCGGGCCGGGCGGGTCGGCGCCTGGTCGGCCAGGTACACCGGCTCGCGCAGCTTCCTGGCCTGGCGTGACTCACGCCGCCGGGCCGAGCGCACGCGGGCAGGGCGGGCCGCGCGGCGGGCTCGCTCGGCCGCGGACGGCTCGGCGAACCCGGCCTGGCCCGCCGCGCCTCCGGTCAGGGCGCGCAGCTGACGGTCGAACTCGTCGTCGGCCGGGTCGGTAGGCATGGCTCATTTTCACACGATGAGCCGTGCTTGCGGGCTATGTCCGGCGGCAGCGGGTCCGGTTACGCGAATAGCAGGCCCCGGTTACGGTCAGCAACCGGCGGATGTCATCCTGTGCGTGGGGGACCCAACTGATGAAACCGGGGGGACCGGTCATCGGGTTCGCCCCGGCCGGGCCAGGGCCAAGGGCCAGGGTCCGGCCGGGGCGGGCCACCGGGGGCTGTTATCGGTGGGGGGTAGCGGGCACGTCCAGGGCCGGGTTGCGGTCGAAGAATCCCCACGGCTTCAGCCAGAACGAGGTCCGGTCCACCGGCATCACCGGCCAGTCCTCGGGCCGGGTGATGTGGTGCAGCCCGAACACATGCCAGAGCACCACGTCGGTGCCCTCGATGGGCCGGTCGGCGGCCGTCCAGGCGGGCAGGCCAGTGTCGCTGGCGCTCAGGTTGGGGAACTCGCCGCAGGGCCACCGCTCGTCGTCGCGGTGCGGCGTCACCCAGAGCTGGTGGCCGATGACCTCGGCCCGGCGCATCGGCAGCGCGGACGGGTCGAACAGGGCCGGGAACGCCCCGCCCGGCACCAGCTTGTAGGCCGTCGGGGCGCCGAGCCGGTTGCGGACGCTGGCACTGGCGACCTTCCAGGTCCGCTGGGACGCCCAGTCGCAGTCCTGCCGGCCCTCCAGCTCGGTGCGCAGCGGGGTCTCCCGGACCACCAGGTCCAGCCCGTGCGGGTTGGCCGGGCTGACCGGCTGCGCGGCCGAGCCGCAGGCCAGCACGGTGTTGTCCGGGCCGTCCACGTCCAGGTCCAGCCGGGCCACGATGAAGTGCTGGTGGAACGGGGCGTAGGTGCGGTCGTCCACCACCGTCCCGGTGGGCGGCGGCTGGCCCGCGGGGAACGCCGAGGTCACCATCAGGCCGGTGGCGCGGACCTCGCACTCGATGCTGCCGTCCTGGTAGAACCGCCAGTAGACCAGGTACTCGTAGTTGGCCACGGTGGCATGGCAGGAGATCACCAGCCGCCGGGCCCGGCGTACCTCGGCGCCGGTGTGCTCGTCCACGTGCTTCCACAGGATGCCGTCGTCTTCCTCGTGCACGCAGATCGCGTTGCGGATGACCCGCGGCTCGCCGCTTGAGTCGGGCAGCACGGCGTCCAGGTAGGCGATCTCGCCCAGGCAGTCGCAGCCCAGCTCCAGCGATGTGGTCATGTAGCCCAGGCCCCACTCGCCGATGTCGAACGCGGTGCGCCGGTAGTGGTCCGGGGTGGCGTCCCGGTAGGGGACGACCATCTCCGCGAACGAGAGCCGGTGCGCGACGGGTCGCACCCGGCCGCCGTCCGCGAACCCGACGGTGTGCAGGACCAGTCCCTCGCGGCCGTTGAAGCCGATCCGCAGCGACCAGTTCTGCCAGCGGAGCAGCCGGCCTTCGAGGGAGAAACAAGGGCCGTCGGGCTGGCTCACCGTCAGCGGCGCGACCTCGCGCAGCGGCGCCCGGAGCAGTCGCGGGAGGTACTCGCCGTCGATCGCGGGCAGCCCGTCCGGGCCCTCGGCCTCCCGGCCGTCCTCAAGCTCCAGCAGCTCCATCCGGTTCAGGTCGACGACGGGGTGCAGGCCGGTGACGTGATGGGCGTAGGGGTTGCCGTCCGGGCTGGCCCGGTACCAGACGTCGGCCCAGCCCAGGCGCCGCCCGGCGTAGCGCTCGGGGACCAGGTCGGCGCCGTAGGCCCAGACGTCGGTCAGGGCCAGGGCGGGATCGGTCAGCCCGCGCGCCGCCAGCGCGGCGATGACCTGGGGGTGGGCGCGGAGCATCACGTCGCACTCGTGCCACTCGTCGGCGGTCATGTTGGGCTGCTGGCCGGGCAGGTGGTGCCAGGACGTGACGGCGGCGCCAGGCAGGGCGACCGTGGCCCGGTAGGCCTGGCCGTCGGCGGCGTTCCAGCACACGGCGACCGCCGCCCGCGACACGGGCTGGCCGGCGGCGAAGGCGGCCAGCTCGTCCTTGCCCGGCTCGGCCAGGTCAACCGACGCGAACCGCCAGCCGGGGCCGGCCGCGTGCTCGCGGCGGACGCTGGCGCAGACCCCGGCGATCTCCGCGGCGCTGAGCGGGTCAAGCGGGTGCGGGCCGGCGGCGCGGTCTGTAGGCATAGCCAACTCCTTACATGTCAGGCGTCGCCGCGCAAGCGGATCACCTGGTCCCGGAAGACCTGCTCCATGCGGCCGTAGAAGTCCACGATCAGCCGCAGCTCGTCGTCGGTGTAGTCGGCCACCACCTGCTCCTGCCAGTCCCGGACCATCGGCAGGAACAGCGGGGCCACGTTGGCCAGGGCCTTTTCCAGCTCGAGGTGCACGACCACGCGGCGGCGGTCCTTGCTGTCCCGCTCCCGGCGCACGTAGCCGGCCTCCTCCAGCCGGTCGAGCACGCCGGTGATGGAAGCGGTGGTCAGGCCGGTCGCCCTGGCCAGGTCCCCGGCCGTCATCTGCCCGCTGAAGCTGAGGATGTTCAGGCAGTTCAGGTCGGTGGCGTTGATGCCGACGCGGTCGGCGGCGAACTGCCCGACCAGCTGCATGAGCGAGCCGGTCTTGCGTACGGCGGCGGCGAACTCGATCGCCAGCTGAGCCCGTTCGGGCGAGCCGTTCGCGAACGGCTCGGCCCAGGGGAGCTCCCAGGGATGTTCCGGCATGCTTCACCTTCCCGCTATCACCTCGGAGTTATCTAGCTAGCCTAGACAATAGTTATCCAAGATGCTAGTTTCGCTTCTGAAGTTGTTGTCCCGAGAGCGGAGACCTGCGATGAACTCCGATCCTCAGATCCTGGCACCCGCGACTCCTCCGGCGGACGCGAGCGTCCCGCCGGACCCGCGGCGCTGGCTGACCCTGAGCATCTTGCTACTGGCCGCGTTCATGAACCTGCTCGACATCTCGATCGTCAATATCGCCATCCCCTCCATCCAGGCCAACCTGCACGCCAGCTACGCGGACGTGCAGTGGGCGCTGGCCGGCTACACGCTGGCCTACGCGGTGGTGCTGATCACCGGCGGGCGCCTGGGCGACGCCTACGGCCGCAAGCGGCTGTTCCTGATCGGCGTGACCGGCTTCACGATCATGTCAGCGCTGTGCGGCGCGGCCCAGACGCCCGGCATGCTGATCGCCTGCCGGGTGATCCAGGGCGCCATGGGCGCCATCATGATCCCGCAGGTGCTGGCGGTGATCCAGGTCATCTTCCCGCCCAAAGAGCGGATCAAGGCCCTGGCCGGCTTCGGCGTGACCGCGGGCCTGGGCACGGTCAGCGGCCCGCTGCTGGGCGGCCTGCTTACTCAGCACAACCTGCTCGGCCTGCACTGGCGGCCGATCTTCCTGATCAACGTGCCCATCGGGATCATCGCCGTGATCGTGTCGGCGGTGCTGGTCCGCGAGTCGCGGGCGCCCCGGCCGCCGCGGCTGGACCCGGGCGGCGTGGCGCTGATGACGACGGCGCTGCTGCTCCTGCTCTACCCGCTGGTGCAGGGCCGCCAGCTGGGCTGGCCGGCCTGGACGTTCGTGGCCATGGCCGCCTCGGTGCCCGTGCTCGCGCTGTTCATCTGGTACGAGCGGACCAAGCTGCGCCGCGACGGCTCGCCGCTGGTGGAGCTGGGGCTGTTCGCGCGGCGCTCGTTCAGCATCGGCATCGCGATCGCGGTGACGTTCTTCCTGGGCGTGACCTCGTTCGCGCTGATCCTGACCCTGTTCCTGCAGGTCGGCCTGAGCTTCACGCCGTTGCACGCGGGCCTGACGTTCCTGCCATTCTCCGGCGGCGTGCTGATCGCCTCGGGCGCGGCGGCCCGGCTGGCGCCGAAGTTCGGCCGCGGAGTGACCATGACCGGCGCGCTGGTGATGGCCGCGGGCATGGCCGGCCTGATCGCGACCGTCTCGCACTACGGCCCGGCCGTAACCACCTGGGACATGGTGCCCGCGCTGATCGTGGCGGGCCTGGGCATGGGCACGGTGATCGCGCCGCTGGCCGACATCCTGCTGGCCGGGGTGGACGCGCAGCACGCGGGGTCGGCATCGGGCCTGTTCAACACCAGCCTCCAGCTCGGCGCGTCGGTCGGCGTCGCGGTCATCGGCGTGATCTTCTTCGGGCTGCTGGGCAGCCAGTCCGGGCCGGCCGCCACGGCGGTCGCCCCGCAGCTGCGGTCCGGCCTGGCCGCGGTGGGGGCGCCGGCGGCGGCGATGGGGCACGTCCAGGCCCAGTTCCGGGTCTGCCTGCACGACCGCCTGGTCGCGTCCGACCCGACGGTGACGCCGGCGTCCTGCCGGCCGACCGGCGCGGCCCGCCGGCTGCCGCCGGCCGCCGACCGGGTGCTGGCCAGCAGCGGCCAGGCCGCGGTGCGGCACGACTTCACCCAGACCGTGGAGCGCACACTGTGGTACCAGGTCGGCGTGTTCTTCCTGGCCTTCCTGCTGATGCTGGCGCTGCCCCGCGGGGCGGGGCGACGCACGGAGTCGGCGTCTGATGCGCGGGGCGAGCTGGGCCCGGCAACGGGCCCGGCAGCGGTCCCGGCAACGGAGAGGAGCTGACCATGAGGCTCGCACTACTGGGCGGCAGCGGCCGGATCGGCGGCCACCTGCTGAGCTGGGCACTGGAGTCCGGCCACGAGGTGCAGGCCCTGGCCCGCGACCCACAGGCCCTGGCCGCGGTCCGGCAGCCCGTCGTGGCCGCCGGGCCGGGTGGCGGCTCGCTGGTCACGACCGCCGGGGACGCGCTGGATGCCTCGGCCGTGGCCGCGGTGATCCGCGGCACCGATGCCGTGCTGTCCGCGCTCGGGCCGCGCGGGGCCAAGTCGCCGGACCTGCTCGCGGGCGCGGCGCGGAACATCACCGCGGGCATGGCCCGGGCCGGGGTCCGGCGGCTGATCTGCGTCTCGGCGGCCGGCGCCTTCATCCAGGGCGACCCGGACACCGGTGCGCTGACCAAGGCCATCCTGCCGCGCATCTTCGCCCGGCCGTTCGCGGACACTCGGCAGATGGAGTCCGTGATCCGGGCCAGCGACCTGGACTGGACGCTGGTCCGGGCCACCCGGCTGGTGAACACGCCGGGCACCGGGCGGTACCGGGTCCGCCCGGACTACCCGCCGCCCCAGGGGCGGAAGATAGCCCGCGCGGACGTGGCCGACTTCATCGAGCGCGCGCTGCTGGACGACGACTGGGTGCACGCCGCGCCGTCGCTGGGCTACTAGCCGCTCCGCTGGGTTATGCGCTGGGCTTTATACGCTGGGTGGCGATCACGTCCCGGTACCACGCGAACGACGCCCGGGGCGTGCGGGCCTGGGTCGCGAAGTCCACGTGCACCAGGCCGAAGCGCTGGTCGTAGCCCTCGCTCCACTCGAAGTTGTCCATCAGCGACCAGGCCAGGTAGCCGCGCACGTCCACGCCGGCCGTGATCGCGTCGGCCAGGGCCCGCAGGTGCCCGTCCAGGTAGCGGATCCGGGGCTGGTCGTCCAGCGTCCCGTCCGCGGCCGGCTCGTCGACCGCCGAGCAGCCGTTCTCGGTGATGTAGACGGGCGGCAGCGCGTCGCCGTAGCGGCCGGCGAACTGGGTGAGCAGCTCGGTCAGCCCGGCCGGGACGACCGGCCAGCCGAACGCGGTGACCGGGTAGCCGGGGATCGGCTCCAGCTGGAACGGGAGGGGCGAGTCCGGCAGCGCCGACACCCGGGTCGGGTTGTAGTAGTTGATGCCGAGGGCGTCGATCGGGGCGGCGATCACGGCCAGGTCGCCGTCCCGTACGCAGTCCAGCCCGGCCTCGCCCACCCCGAACGCGCCCAGGGCGGGGTAGCGGCCGAGCAGCAGCGGGTCAGTGAACATCCGGTTGTGCAGCGTGTCGTAGGCGGTCGCCGCGGCCACGTCGGCCGGGCCGTCCGAGGCGGGCCAGACCGGGGAGCAGTTGTTCGCGATGCCCACCTGGCCCGCGCCCGCCGCCCGCAGCGCCCGGGCCGCCAGCCCGTGGCCGAGCAGCTGGTGGTGGGCGGTGGGCAGGGCGTCGAGCATCAGTTCCCGGCCCGGCGCATGGATGCCGAGCGCGTAGCCGAAGGCGGTGACGATGAACGGCTCGTTCAGCGTGATCCACAGCGGGATGCGGTCGGCCAGCCGCTCGGCGGCCAGGGCGGCGTAGTCGGCGAACCGGGCCGCGGTGTCCCGCGACAGCCAGCCGCCGGCGTCCTCCAGCGGCTGCGGCAGGTCCCAGTGATACAGCGTGGGCATCGGCGTGATGCCCCGGGCCAGCAGCCCGTCGGTGAGCCGGTCGTAGAAGTCCAGCCCGGGGCCGTTGGCCGGGCCCGTGCCGGCGGGCTGGATCCGGGGCCAGGCGATCGAGAACCGGTAGGTGTCGATGCCCAGCTCGGCCATGAGGGCGACGTCCTGCGGCCAGCGGTGGTAGTGGTCACAGGCCACGTCGCCGGTGTCGCCGTTCTTGATCCGGCCGGGCTGGCGGCAGAAGGTATCCCAGATGGAGTCGCGGCGGCCGTCCTCGGCCACCGCACCCTCGACCTGATACGCCGCCGTGGCCACCCCCCAGCGGAACCCGTCCGGGAAGCGCGGCATGGCCAGGTCTGTCGCCCCGTCTGTCATTCGGCGATCGTAGCCCGGCTATTCGGCCCGCAGGGTGGCCGCGGGCCTGATCCGAGCGGCCACCTCGGCGGGCACCAGGGCCAGCAGGTTGCCCACGCCGAGCAGCACGACGAAGCCGATGACCAGCCACAGGACGGGGACCTGGGGGGCGGGCGCGACCCCCAGCGAGTCAGCAAAGCCGGTCCAGGCCCAGCGGCCGGCGGCCACCCCGAGCGGGATGCCGGCCAGCGCCGCCACGGTCAGGATGACGGTGGTCTGCCAGCCGATGATCGCCCGGACCTGGCGTCTGGTCATGCCCAGCGTCTTGAGCAGGCCCAGCTCGCGGCGCCGCCGGCGGACCGCGGCCAGCACGGTCAGGGCCAGCGAGATCAGCGCGGCGGCGGCCAGCCCTAGGGCCAGGGCGAGCGGCTGGCTGCCCATCTGCGAGGCGTTAACGACCGAGGCCGCGAGCACCTGGCGCAGCGCGTAGGTCCCGCCGGGGGTGCCATCCGGGTTCTTCGCGGTGATCGCGCTGATCAGCCGGGCTCGCTGTCGCGCCGTTGTGCCGGGGGCCAGGTCGATCGCTACCGCGGACGGGGCTTGCTGAGGCGTACTTTCCCCGGTCAGGTCCGCCGAGGTCGCGCCCACGGCGGCGAGCAGCGTTCGTTCGGGCAGCATCGCGCCCTGGCCGAGCGACACGTGATCGCTCAGCTTGACGCCGAAGGATGGCAGCGTCACGGTCCCGACGATCGTCAGCCGGCGCTGGAACGGCGGTCGGCCAACCAGCACCGTGTCGCCGATCTTCTTGCCGAGCTGGTGCAGGGTCAGCGCGCCGAGCTCGATCTGGTTGTTCCCGGTCAGCGGTACGCCGCTGGTGGTGGGCGGCTCCACGGTCCCGCGCTGGCGCTCCAGGCCCAGTACCGGGACCACCTGCCCGTCGACCGGCAGCTGGCCGAACCCGAACTCGGACCAGCCAGCCACGGTGGCCTGGGCATTGACCAGGCGGCTGATGTCTGTCGGGGGAACGAAGTTGCCGTAGCCCCCTTCCGCCTGGAGCAGGACGTTCCAGTTCCAGCCGTACTGGACCGGATGCTGGAGCAGGCCGGTCAGGCTGGCCCCGAAGACCACGGCGGCCACGACGGCGGTCACGGCCGCGGCCGAGCCGGTCAGCGTGGCCCGGACCGGCACGGCCCGGCGGCCCGAGCCGGGCTCAAGCGCGTTCCGGCTGCCGATGATGGCCGCCGCGGGCAGGCCGGCCGCCGCTGCGGCGCTGGCCACGGCCGACCGTCGGCCCTCGGCCGGATGTGTCTGCCGCCGGACCGCCCGCCAGGCCATGGCCGCCAGCACCAGCACCGCGGCGACCAGCAGGATCAGCGCGCCGCCGAGCACGGCCAGGGCGTCGAGTCGCATGCCGCGGACCGGGTCGAACTGGCGGACCGGCCCGACGGGCGCCAGCGGTGACAGCAGCACGGCCCCGGCCACGGCCAGGACCGTCCCCCCGGCCAGGCCGGCCAGACCGGGCATGGCCGCCGCCAGCGCGGCCTGGCTCCGGGAGGCGCCCAGGGCCTGGACAGCCGAGACGTCCGGGCCCGACCGGCTCAGCAGCTGGGCGAGGGCCTGGCCGACGAGCACCAGCAAGGCCGCCGCCGCCACGGCCGCGAAGATGGCCAGGGCGATGACCTGTGGCCGGATGGCCTGCTGAACCTGAGCCTTGAGCAGGGCGAAGTTCCTGATGCCGAAGGTCAGGCCGGGCAGCTTCAGGTGCGTCGCGGCGCGCACTTGCTGCAGTGCCCGGCGCGCCAGCCCGGCCAGGCGGCGCTGGAGCGCCGGGATCCCGGCTGGGCCGCGCCGCAGGCGCACGCCGACCCAGGCGAACTCGTAGGAGCCGAGCAGGCGCCGGGTGGCGGCCGGGGGCAGAACGCCGCTGTCCACCTCGTCGGTCTGGTCGGAGAGAACAGGTGGGATGTCCACGATCGCCGCCACCTTGAAGGTGTGTCGGCCCGTCGCCTTCGTGGCGTACGTGAGGGGGTTGACCTTGTAAAACTGGTACGTCACCTGGCCGCCGACCCCGACGTGAAACAGCCGGGCGATGCCGGGTGTCAGCGCGATCTCGCCGGTCGCGGAGCGGGCGGGCAGCAGGCCGGCCAGTACCGTCATCCGGTCCTGGCTGAAGTAGGAGGTCGCGATGTGCGGCAGGGCGTAGCTGCCAGTCAGGCTGTCGGTCACGAACGAGTCGACGACGCGGCCCCGCACCACCGGGTTGGCATTCAGGCCCACGTAGGCCGCGGCCGACGAGATGCCGGGCAGCCCGGCGATGTCCTCGATGGGCTGCGAGATCGGCAGGCCGGGGACCTGGCCCGGCACGTTGACGAAGGCGTCGCTGGCCCGGATGTAGGTCAGGTAGCGGCCGTAGGCCGAGTCGGTGCGGCGCGCGCCCGCCACGGCGGCGAGCGCCACGGCGCCCAGCAGCCCGCTGATCAGCATGATGGCCAGCGTCGCCGGCCAGGTCCGCCGGAACGTCCCGCGCCATAGGTAGAAGGCCAGCCGCGGCGCGGCGCTCAGCTGCGCTTCTGGACGGCCGGGCCCTGGCATGGCAGCCATTGTGCGCCGGTACCGGTCCGCCGCGCAGGAGTGCGGGCACCACCGCCGGCGGGATGCCACCACCACCTGCCGCCGGGCCACTACGATCGGCCGCTATGGGGAGGATCCGGGTCGTGCTGGCCGAGGACCATGTCCTGCTGCGCGAGGGCATGTCCCGGCTCGTGGCGGCCAGCGAGGACCTGGAGCTGGCGGGCGTGGCCGGCGACCTGCCCGCGCTGCTGGCCGTGGTGCGCGAGCAGGTCCCTGACGTGGTGGTGACCGACATCCGGATGCCGCCCACCGGCACCAGCGAGGGCATCCAGGCGGCGGCCTGGATCCGCGAGCACTACCCGGCCACGGGCGTGGTGGTGCTGACCCAGTACGCCGCGCCCGGCTACGCGGTCGCCTTGCTTGAACACGGCTCGGCCGGGCGGGCCTACCTGCTGAAGGAGCGAGTCGGCAGCGTCGACGAGCTGGCCAGGGCCATCCGTGCGGTGGCCGCCGGGGGCTCGGTCATCGACCCCCGGGTGGTGGACGAGCTGGTCCGGGCCCGCCACGCGGAGCGGCAGACCGGGCTGGCCACGCTCACCCCGCGCGAGTCGGAGATCCTGGCCGAGATGGCCCAGGGCAAGAGCAACGCGGCCGTCGCGGTCTCGCTGAGCGTCACCGAGCGGGCCGTGGAGAAGCACACCAACTCGATCTTCGCCAAGCTCGGGCTGTCCGAGGAGAAGGACGTGAACCGGCGGGTCAAGGCGGTGCTGCTGTTCCTGAGCCAGGCCCAGGACCCGGAGCGGTGATGCTGCCTACCCAGAAGACCGGAAGCCAGCACCCCGGCGCTGCCGCGGCCGCCATGCCACGCTGACATTATGAATGGCCCGCATCCTGTCCTCGTCGTCGACGATCAGGCGCCGTTCCGGCTGGCGGCCAAGGCCGTGCTGCGCCGGCTGGACGAATTCGAGCTGGCCGGCGAGGCGGCCAGTGGGCCGGAGGCGATCGAGCTGGCCGCCCGGCTGCGCCCGGCGCTGATCCTGATGGACATCAACATGCCCGAGATGAGCGGCATCGAGGCCACCCGGCGCATCCTGGCCGCGCAGCCGGAGGTGGTGGTCATCTTGTGCTCCACCTACGCCGTCAGCGACCTGCCGCCCGCGGCCGCGGTCAGCGGGGCGAGCGGGTACGTGCACAAGGAGCGCCTGGGGGCGGCCCTGCTGCGCGAGCTGTGGGAGAACCGGACGGCGGGCTGGCCCGGCAACGGCTACGGCCGGCCCGCGCTGCCCAGGCGGCCCGGGCTCAGGCCAGCGGGATCGAGCCGTGATCTCGGTGCCGTGCCCCGGTTCTGACTGCCAGCGGACCGTCCCGCCGATGGCGCCGAGCCGGTCGGCCATGTTAGTGAAGCCGTGGCCGCGCCGGGCCGCCGCGGCGTCGAAGCCCGGGCCGTCATCGCGGACCGAGAACAGCAGCCCGCCCGCCTCCTCCCAGGCCCGCACCTGCACCGAGGCGGCCGGGGCGTGCTTGGCCGCGTTCTGGAGCGCCTCCAGGCAGCAGAAGTAGACGGCGGCCTCGACCTCCGGCGAATACCGGCCGACGCCGGCCGCGCTGCACGGTCACGGCCAGCGGGCTGCGCCCGGCCGCCGCTCGCAGCGCCTGGTCCAGGCCGCTGTCGGCGAGCAGCGGCGGGTAGATGCCGTGGGCCAGGTCGCGCAGCTCGTCGATGGTTGCCTTGAGGTCGGCGGCCAGCTGGTCCAGCAGCTCGGCGCTCGCCGCCGGGTCGTCGGTCAGCAGGTCACGGGCCAGCCGCAGGTTGACGGCCAGGGCGACGAGATTCTGCTGGGCGCCATCATGCAGATCGCGCTCGACGCGGCGGCGCTCGGCGTCGCCGCTGGCCACGATCCTGGCCCGGGACTCCCGCAGGGCCTGCGCCTGGTGGCGCAGCTCGTCCAGGGTGGTCTGCAGCGCCGAGTCCAGCTGCGCGTTATGCAAGGCCAGGCCGACCTGCCGGGCCAGCTCGGTGAGCACCCGGTCGTCCTCGTCGGTGAACGCGTCGCCGTCGGCCGGCCGCTCCACCACGATGAGGCCGAGCAGCTCGCCGGCATGGCTGACCGGCGCGACCCGCAGCAGCGCGTCGTCCCGGCCGTCCAGCAAGGCGGGCAGCCAGACCGACACCCAGGCGCTGCCGCTGACCCCGGCCCTGGTCACGACGAGACGCTCGCGGTCGGTCAGGATCAGCGAGCGCGACCCGGCGTCCGGGACCGCGGCCGACCGCTCCAGCACGTCGCCGGCGCCGGTGAAGACCTCGGCGCTGGCCAGCGACATCGTCTTGCGCAGTGACTCGGCCAGCTGCAGCAGCAGCTCATCCATCGGAATGGCCCGGGTCAGCCGGCTGCCGAACGTGCGCAGGGCCTCGTCCGGCGCTTCCCGCGCCCCGTACACCAGCCGCTTGGCGACGGCGGCGAGCCGCTCCCTGGCGGGCAGGTACCCGACCGCGGCCATGGCGGCGGCGAGCATCGACAGACCCAGCAGGTCGCGGTCGCCGGTGTCCTGCGGCGCCCGACCGATGCCCAGGACGATCACCAGGTAGATGGCGGCGACCACGACCGTGAAGCCCGCCGCGGCGGCCACCCGCACCAGCACTCGTCCGCCGCGGGGCCCAGCGCCGGCAACCCGCCCGCGAGCATGCCGAGCGGCAGGAACACCGCGCCGCCCGCGGCGACGGCGGCGACCAGGGTCGGCCAGGCGACCAGCACGTGCAGCACGGCCGCGATCAGCGCAATGTCGGCGGCGAGCACGGTCCCGGTGGCGATCCACTGCATGCGCTCGCGGTCCCGACCGGTCGCGGCCAGGTAGCGCAGCCGGGCGGCCGGCAGGGCGCAGGCCACGGCCAGGCTCCAGGCCAGCACCACGGCCACGGTCGGCAGGGCCTGACCCGCTAGGGCCAGGGTCAGGCCGCGCGCCGGCCGCGACCGCGTAGCCCAGGCCGGCGGCGACCCGCCGGGGCCGGGCCGCCCAGGTGCCCGTCCGGCAGCGCCAGGATCAGGTGGAACGAGATCGCGATGACCAGCGGTACGACCACCGTCACCACGCCGCGGGCCGCCGCCCGCTCGCCGCCCGACGAGGCGTCGGCGAGGCGCGCCGCGGCGAGCGCGACCGCGGCGGCCAGCGAGCCGAACGCCACCTGCCACTGCGGCGTCCGCTCCGCGGCCCGCGCGCTGACCGCGCCGGACACGGCCGCGATCAGCGCGAGGCCGAAGCCGACGCCGACCACCGCGGGCAGCGGCCCGGCGTCCGGCTGCAGGCCCGCGACCACGACCGCGAGCGTGACCGGCGGGCAGCCCCAGGCCGGCGACCAGCCCACGGCCCGCGCCTCGGGCGGTGCGGAGGGCGTAATCCGCGCGACTACTGTCCACGTGACCTACCGGGACCAGGACCGGGATGCCCTGGTCGCGCTCGCCGTCGCCGGTCGGCGACGCGGCGATCCGCCCGTCGAGCATCCGCACGACCCGCTCGGCCGCGGCGGCGACGGCGGCGTCGTGCGTGACCAGCAGGATGGTCTGGCCGCCATGCGTGCAGCCGGCGGAGCAGCTCGATCACCTCCTGCCCGCCGTCGGAGTCCAGCGCGCCGGTGGGCTCGTCGGCGAGCACCAGCGTCGGCTCGTTCGCCAGCGCCCGGGCGATGGCCAGCCGCTGGCGCTGGCCGCCTGACAGCACGCCCGGGCGCGGCCTTGGCCTTGTCGCCGAGGCCCAGCAAGTCGAGCAGGTCGCGCGCCCTGGTCTCCGCGGCCTGGCGCCGCTGCGTCCGGCGATGATCGCGGCCAGGGCCACGTTCTCCAGCACGGTCATGCCTTCGAGCAGGTTGAAGAACTGGAAGACGATGCCGATGTGCGCGCGCCGCATCCGGGCCAGTTCGTCCTCGCTCGCGCCGGGTGATCTCCTCGCCGGCCACCGTGATGGTGCCCTCGTCGGCCAGGTCGAGGCCCGGCGGCCAGGTTCAGCAGCGTCGACTTCCCGCAGCCCGACGGCCCGGTTAGCGCGACGAACTCGCCGCGGCTGACGTCGAGGTCGACGCCGCGCAGCGCGCGCACGGGCGCGTTCTCGGCCTCGAAGGTCTTGCGAACGCCCGCGCAGTGATCAGGCGTCGGGCGCCGGTCGCAGTCCGCCATGGTCATGTCTCCCCTCGGTAAAGAGTCTGGTCGGCGCCGCCGGCACTCCTGTGTCAGCTTGAACGCGACCACCGGCGTGTCGCGGCCTTTCACCAGCTGCGGTGGCAGCGGGACCAGTCCACGGGCGCCGCCAGCGCCTCGCATGGTGGCCTCGGACAGCACGGTCTCGCCTGCCGCGGCGAACTGCTGCAGCCGCTGGGAGAGGTTCACCGTGTCGCCGACCAGCGTGTACTCCAGCCGCTCGGCGACCCGAGCAAGCGCCGCCGCCGCCTCCCCGGTGGACAGCCCGAGGCCGAGCCCGAAGGCGGCATTCCCTGGCCCTCCCACACGAGTGTTGATTTCGGCCTGCAGCGCATGCATCCGCGGCCGCGGCGACCACGGCCCGGTCGGCGTGGTCAGGCTGCGGGAAGGGGGCTCCGAACACCGCCATGACAGCGTCTCCGACGAACTGCATGACGGTGCCGCCCTGACCGAGGATTGCCTTGTTCATCGCCGCGCGGTGCGCGCCGAGCTGTCCGGCGAGCTGGCTGGGTCAGCGTGCTCGGCGATGGTCGAGTACGACCTGATGTCGCTCATCAGCACGGTCACGATGACCCGCTCGGTCTCGCCGATCGGCTGCGACCCGCTGCCGGAGCTTCTCCGCCAGCCCGCCGGGCAGCAGCCGGGATAGCGTCTCGCCCTGTTCCTCGCGGTCCACGATCGCCTGGTGCAGCAGCCGGAGCCGCTGGATGGCGCCTTGCTGTCCGGCCGATACGCCTGCCGCGAGCTTGAGGAACACGGCCTCCACCTCGGCGTCCACGGCTTCCGGCGGCATTCCCGGGCCGACGGCGATTGCCTTGATCGGCTTACCCTCGGCGACCATGGCTAGCAGTTCCTCCTCCGCGGCGGCCAGCCCGCCTGGCGCGATGACTGGCTGCAGCAGTGCGCTCGACGATCGCCGGGTCCAGCGCGGTGCCCCCGCTGGCTACGCTGCGGATCGCGTCCGCCAGCTGGCTGCCCTCCGCGACCCGGTCCTTGAGCAGGTAGCCGTAACCCGCCGAGCCCTCGGCGAGCAGCGCGACCGCGTACTCGGGGTCGTCGTACTGCGACAGCACCACCACGCCGGTGCCGGGATGGCGCTTGCGGACCTCCTTGGCCGCGTCGATGCCCTCGTGCCGGAACGACGGCGGCATCCGGATGTCGGTGACCAGCACCTGGGGCTGCGGTCGCGGCCGCCCCGCTGACCACCTCGTCGTAGTCGGCGGCCACGCCGACGACCTCAAGATCGGAGCTGGCGCTCGATGAGCGCGCGCACGCCCTCGCGGACGATCAGGTTGTCGTCCGCCAGGAAGACGTCGATCGTCGCGTGCGGCGGGCGATCGGGCTCGGTCATGGGCCAAGTCTGCGCACCTGAGCGGCCCGCCGCCAGTGAGTGAGCCACACGACCAGCAGTGGTGGTAGCACGCCCGCGGACGCCAGGCAGCACCCTGGCTCGCGCCTGACCCGGCTGACAGCGTCAGGACTGCTCACTCAGCATCAGGCACCACCTGGAGGGGTTAGTCATGAAGCGCAGCATCACCACCGTCAGCGCCGCCGCCGCAGCAACGGGCCTGGCCCTGGCTCCGTGGGCGGTATCGCAGGCCGCGACAACGTCGGCCGCGACCCGGACCGCGGGCGCGCTGCCGGTCATCCACGTCGCGATGACCGGCAAGAAGATCACGGTGTCCGGCGCCCTGCAGTCGGGCGGCGTCCGGATCGTATCCAGCGTGACCGGCGAGAACGGCGGCCAGCCGACATTCATCCGGCTGGATCCGGGCGTGACCTTCGCGCAGTTCGAGAAGGCGCTGCCCGCCATCGCCGCCGACCCGAACAACCTGGACGGCATCGGCGCGATCGTCATGTCGGCCATGGTGTCGAAGGGCACCAGCTCACTGGAGACCAGCCTGGCGCCCGGCCAGTACGTGGCGGGCGACGTCGCCGCATCGGGCGTGCCGCCGCTGACCACATTCACGGTCACCCGGGCGACCGCACCGGCCAGCCTGCCCCGTCCGGGCGCCACGGTGGCGTCGATCGAGTTCGCGTTCCGCGGTGCCAGCCGGCTGCACGACGGCGAGCTGGTCCGATTCGAGAACCGCGGATTCCTGGTCCACATGATCGTCGCCATGCGCGGATCCAGCCTGGCCGGGGCCCGGCAGATCGCGCGGCTGCTGCACGAGGGCCGGGACGGCCGGGCCCAGAAGCTGGCCACGGGGTTCGCCTCCTACGCCAACCTGCTCTCGCACGGCGGCGCCCAGCAGCTGGTCGTCGGCAGCAAGCCCGGCTACTGGGTGCTGGCCTGCTTCATGGACACCCAGGACGGCCGCGAGCACACCCAGCTGGGCATGGAGCGCGTCATCCGGATCGTGAAGTAGGCGTCCGGAGCACCGGGGAGACGACCAGCCATGCGGTACGAAAGCTCGGTAACCTCGCTGTCGTGGATCCCGTCGGAGGCCGTCGAGGGCGGCACCCGGCTGGCCTTCGACGCCGGGTTCACCCACTATGACGACCCGCCGCCGGACCAGCTCGATGATCTCGAGGCACTGCGGGACGCGGACCGGTTCCGGTTCGCCAACGTCCTGCGGGCCTGGATCGAGGTGGACCCGGCGGGCCGGATCACCGGATCCGGCTACGCCGGCGGCGGGCTGATGGGCGCCACCACGGTCCGTGTCGGCGGCATCCACCGCCGGTTCCAGGCGGTGGCCCTGCCCGAGCTGTGCCGCGATCCGGAGCACGGTGCCGGGTGGATCCGCTTCACCCAGACCACCGGAGGCCGGACCGGGCTGCCCGCGCCGCGCCGGGTCAGCCGTCCGCCGTTCGTCCAGTGGCAGGCTCCGCTGGTGTGGACGACGCTGTCCCTGACCCTGCACGCCGACGGCCGCGCCGAGCCGTCGGTGACCGGGGCGAGCCCCTTCCCGCGGCACTGGGTCTACGACCATCACGGCCGGCTCTCGGGCAAGTCCGGGCTCACCGACTTCCGTGACTGGTACCGCAGCGCGTTCGGCCGGCACAGCCCGTGGGGCGACGCGGACTCCCCGGCGCTGGTCACCGCGGTGGAGACGGCGCTGGAGCGGGACCTGTCGGTGCGGCTTATGCACGGGGGCCGCAAGCCGCGCCTCAGCCGGCTCCAGGCGGGCGCCGCGCTGGTCCGCCAGGGGGAGCCCGGCACGGACGTGTACCTGGTCCTGGACGGGGTGATCCGGGTCGACCGGGACGGCCAGGCCCTGGCGGAGTACGGCCCCGGCGCGCTGCTGGGCGAGCGGGCTCACCTGGAGGGCGGCGTCAGGACCTCGTCACTGGTCGCCGTCACCTCGTGCCGGGTAGCCGCGGTGGACGCCGCTGACCTGGACCGCTCCGCGCTGGAGGAACTGGCCACGGGGCACCGGCGCGAAGACGGCGGGCAGGTCTGAGCGTGCGCCTTTACCTCAGCGGCACCCGCGGCTCTACGCCGGCCACGGGACCCGGCTTCCTCCGCTACGGCGGCCGGACCTCGTGCCTGGCCATCGCGGCCCGCGGAGATCGGGTCCCGGCGCTGGTGCTGGACGCAGGCACCGGCCTGCGCGAGGTCACCGGGCTGCTGGGCGGGGGCCCGTTCCGCGGCACCATCGCCCTGACCCACCTGCACTGGGATCACGTGCACGGGCTCCCGTTCTTCCGGGCCGGCGACCGGGAGGACGCCGAGGTCCGGCTGCTGCTGCCCGAGCAGGAGGACGGGGAGTGCGCGGAGGCGGTGCTGGAGCGCGGGATGTCACCGCCGCACTTCCCGATCCGGCCGCGGGACCTGCGCGGCCGCTGGACGTTCGGCAGCCTTGCCGAGGGCCGCCTCCCTGGGTGGGGCCAGGTCGATGGGCTCACCTTGGAGGCCAGGGAGATCCCGCACAAGGGCGGACGAACGTTCGGGTACCGGGTCAGTGATGGACACAGCGCGGTCGCCTACCTGCCCGACCACTGCCCGACGCGGCTGGGGCCGGGGCCGGACGGCTGGGGTGAGTACCACCCCGCCGCGCTGGCCCTGGCCCGCGGGGCCGACGTGCTCATCCACGACGCGTTCTGGCGGGCCGCGGAACTGGTCCCGGACGCCGCGCTGGGACACGCGGCGGCCGAGTACGCGGTCGGGCTGGGTGCGCGCGCCGGGGCGGCCCGGGTGGTGCTGTCCCACCACCGGCCGGACCGGACCGATGATGAGCTGGACCGCCTGGCGGCCGAGTTCGGCGACGCGCCGGTGCCGGTCACGGTCGCGGCCGACGGCGGGATGCTGGACCTGTGAGTTCTTGGGTGAGCCAGTGGGCGGGTGGCGGGTGAGGCAACCGGACGCCGTGGTGGTCGGGTCCGGTCCCAACGGGCTGGCCGCCGCGCTGACCCTGGCCAGGGCCGGGCTGGCGGTGGACGTCATCGAGGGCGCGCCGACGGCGGGCGGCGGCTGCCGCACCAGCGCCCTGACCCTTCCGGGTTACGCCCACGACGTCTGCTCGGCGGTGCATCCGCTGGCCGCGGCGTCCCCCTTGTTTCGGAGCCTTGATCTGGACGCGCGCGGGGCCCGGCTGGTGGCGCCCCCGGTCGCCTTCGCCCATCCCCTGGATGGCGGGCGGGCGGCCGCCGTCAGCGGGTCGGTGGCCGACACGGCGGCATCGCTCGGCGCGGACGCCCGCGCCTACACCCGGCTGATGGGCCCGCTGGTGCGCGAAGCCGGGCCGCTGACGGACCAGTTCCTGGCCCCGCTGCGGCGGGTTCCGGCGCAACCAGCGGCGCTCCTGGCGGCCGGCCGGTTCGCCGCCGAGGGCGTGCTGCCCGCCACGCTGCTGGCCCGGCGGCTGCGCACCGAGGAGGGCCGGGCCCTGCTGGCCGGGCTGGCCGGGCACTCGATGCTGCCGCTGACCGCGCCGGTGACCGGCGGGTTCGGCCTGCTGCTCGGGCTGCTGGCCCATACCACTGGCTGGCCGGTCGTGGCGGGCGGCAGCGCCCGGCTGACCGACGCGATGATCGCGGAGCTGACCGAGCTGGGCGGCCGGGTCGAGACCGGACGGTGGGTGCACCGGGTCGAGGAGCTGCCGCCGGCTGGCGCGGTGCTGCTGGACGTCACGCCCCGCCAGCTGGCCCGGCTGGCCGCCGGCCGGCTGCCCGCGGGCTACCTGCGGGCGCTGCGCCGGTTCCGGTACGGGCCGGGGGTGTGCAAGGTCGACTGGGCCCTGGCCGGTCCGGTGCCGTGGGCCGCGGCGGCCTGCCGGGAGACGGTGACCCTGCACCTGGGCGGCACGCTGGCCGAGGTGGCGGCGAGCGAGGCCGAGGTGGCGGCCGGCCGGCATCCGGACCGGCCGTACTGCCTGGTGGCGCAGCCCGGCGTGGCCGATCCCGGCCGCGCGCCCGCGGGCGGGCACGTGCTGTGGGGGTACTGCCACGTGCCGTCCGGGTCCACGGTCGACATGTCCGCGCGGATCGAGGCCCAGATCGAGCGCTTCGCGCCCGGCTTCCGCGACCTGGTGCTGGCCCGGTCCGTGCGCACGGCCGCGGACCTGGCCGCCTATGACCCGAACTACGTGGGCGGCGACATCAACAGCGGGGCGGGCACGCTGACCCAGACGCTGCTGCGCCCGGTGCCGCGGTGGAACCCCTACCGCACGCCCGCCCGCGGCCTGTACCTGTGCTCGGCCTCCACCCCGCCCGGCGGCGGGGTGCACGGCATGTGCGGCTACTGGGCCGCCCGCACCGCCCTGCGCGACCTCGGCCTGCTGTCTCCGGGGCCTAGCTCGCCGCGGCGCCCTCGGTGACCGCCGTGTCCACCTCGCTGCGCCGGGCGGCCAGCTCGGCCGCGTACCTCTGCTCGTCCACCTGCTCGGCGATCTCCTCGTCGTTGCGCATCAGGTCGTCGAGGTTCGCCTCGGCGGCGTCGATGACGCCCAGGTCGGTGTAGGCGCGCTGGATCTTCGGCCCCCACAGGCCGATGTCCTTGACGCAGGGCACGATCCGGGAGAACAGCAGGGTGCGGAAGGCCTGCTGGACGGGGGAGCGCTCGGTGAACTCCACGCACTCCTGCACGTCGAAGCCCATCCGCTCCCAGACTTCCCTGGCGATGAACCGGTTGCGCATCAGGTAACAGCCCTCGACCACGAACTCCTCGCGGTCGGCCAGCTCGGCCGAGGTCAGCTCCTTGTAGTAATCCCGCAGCGCCAGGCGGCCGAACGCCACGTGCCGCGCCTCGTCCTGCATCACGTAGGCCAGCAGCTGGGTCACCAGCGGGTTGTTGGACATGTCGCGATGCACCCCGAAGGCGGCCAGGGCCAGGCCCTCGATCAGCACCTGCATGCCCAGGTAGGGCATGTCCCAGCGGGAGTCGGACAGCGCGTCGGACAGGAGCTGGGCCAGGTCCGGGTTGACCGGGTAGTACAGGCCGATCTTCTCCCGCATGAACCGGGCGTACAGCTCGACGTGCCGGGCCTCGTCCATGACCTGGGTGGCGGCGTAGAACTTGGAGTCCATGTCCGGCACCGACTCCACGATCCGGGCCGCCACGGTCAGCGCGCCCTGCTCGCCGTGCAGGAACTGGCTGAACAGCCAGGCCGACAGGTGGTGACCGAGTTCGTCACGCTCGGCCTGGGAGAGCACGTCCCATTGCCGGGAGCCGTAGATCGGGCAGAACTCATCGCTCTGCTCCATGACGTTGCTGGGATTGACCGGCAGGCTCCAGTCGATCCGCTTGGCCGCGTCCCACTGCTTGTCCTTGCCACGCTGGTAGAGGTCGAGCAGGCGGCTGCGGCCGTCGTCGTACTCCCAGCTGAAGCGGGTCGCCCCGGCGGCCGGCACGTCCCAGGTTCCGGGCGGGACCGGCGTTGTGTAGTGATCGTAGGTGGCCACAGCACCTCCCCAGGCGGTGAACACCTGTCACGCTACTCGCCAGTAGCCTGCCGCACCAGAGATGCGGCGGTGACCTGCTCCGGCCCGGTTAGGTGCCCTGGTCGTCAGGGCCCTTGCGACCACGGCCGCGCTTGGGCTTGCCGCCCGAGTCGTCCGCGTGGGCCAGCAGCTCGTAGGCCGGGTTGATCATGACCGGCTGGCCGTCCCTGATGCCGACCTGCCCGCGGAGCCGGACCTTGCTGCCGGGGCGGAGGCCGGGAATGTTGGAGCGGCCATAGAACAGCGCGGTCAGCTCGCCGGTCGAGTCCGCGACGTCGCAGGCGAGCACGGTGCTGTGCTCGACCGGGCGGATCTCCACCGCGTGCACCCGGCCCTGCACCACGGCCCGGGCCGGCTTGGTCAGCGACCCGATCGGGCTCACGCCCTCGGGCGGAGCCGGGCGGTCGTAGTCGGTGCCGTCGGAGGCCCGCAGGCCCTGCTCGGCCGTGGAGTGGGTGGCCTCGGCCTGCGCCGACTCGCGCATGGGACGGTCCGTTTCCTCCTCGCCCTCAGCGGCTTCGGCGTCGGTCGGCTTGGTGGCGACCGCCTTGCTCGCTTCGGCCGGGTCCGGACCCGGGTCGGCGGCCGTCGCCGCGGTCACCACGCCGGCCGCCCGGCGCGCGCCGTCGGCCTGGCGGGCGGCCAGGCTCTCCACCCGGCTCCGCACGTCGAACGGCACGATCGTCGCCACCGCGTACGGGATCCGGCTGATGACCTGGGCCATCTTGTCTGCCGTGCGGTCGTGCAGCAGCCGGCCGACCACCGGCGCGTAGCTGCGCCGGGGCAGGATCGCGGTAACGCCCACGCCGGGCAGCGTGGCCTCGGCGTTCACCATGGCCCCGGCCGCCGCGGCAATCCGGCGGTCCGGGCAGTCCACGAACTCCAGCGAGATGCCGGTGTTGGCCCGGAGCCAGTCCTGGCGCAGCCGGTCGGCCTGCACGTTGTCGACCACGAAGTGGACGGCCTGGAGCGTAGTCGGCCGCAGGCTGCGGGCGTAGCGCAGGGCGGCGAGGGTGGCCAGGTCGAGGTCGTCCACGAAGACCAGGACCGTCCGCCGGGCGTAGGTCACCGGCTCGGGCGGCGACTTGGCCTTCTGCCGGCGGTCGCCGATCGTCTCCAGGACCGTGGCCTCCAGGCCGTACTGCCGGTTCAGCCAGATCAGGGCGGGCACGCCGGCCGCGAACAAGATCACCACCAGCCAGGCGCCCTCGGTGAACTTGACCACCACGAAGATCAGCACGACGATCATGGAGGTCACGCCGGCCGAGAAGTTGATCACCAGCTTGCGCCGCCAGTGCGGCTCCCTGGTCCGGTGGTGGAACTTGGCCATGCCGAACCCGGCCATGGTGAAGGCGGTGAACACGCCGATGGCGTAGAACGGCACCAGGCTGTTGACGTTGGCGCCGACCACGGCGAGCAGGACGGACGACAGCACGGCCAGCACGATGATGCCGTTGGAGAACACCAGCCGGTGGCCGCGCTTGGTCAGCCAGCGGGGCAGGAAGGCGTCCTCGGCCACGAAGCTGGCCAGGAACGGGAAGCCGTTGAAACTCGTGTTGCCGCCGGTATAGAGAATCAGCGCGGTGGCCGCCTGGACCAGGAAGTACATGGCGCTGCCGAAGACGCCGCTGCCGAAGGCGATCTTGGCTTCCTGGGAGATGACCGTCGGCACCCCGGAGGTGAACGGCGCCGCGTGGGTAACGTGAGCCAGCCAGGAGATGCCGGCCACCAGCGAGCCCAGGATCAGGCCCTCGGCGACCAGCACCCGCCGGGCGTTGAAGCCCTCGGGCGGCTTGAACGCGCTCACCGCGTTGGAGACGGCCTCGATGCCGGTCAGCGAGGAGCCGCCGTTGGCGAACGCGCGCAGCAGCACGAAGACCATCCCGAAGGCGATCAGGCTGCTCGTGCTGTGCGCGGTGTGCGCCCCATACTGGTGGGCCCCGGCCACCACCCTTGGGTAGGGGTAGCGCCCGAGGTCGCCCAGGGCCTCGCGGATCAGGCCCACGGCGATCATGAGGATGACCACGGCCGAGAACAGGTAGGTCGGCACCGCGAACGCGCGCCCGGCCTCTCGGATTCCGCGCAGGTTGCCGTAGCACATCAAGATCACGATCGCGATGGAGATCAGCGTGATGATCGTGGGGCTATTCAGCGCGGGAACGGCGGAGGCGACCGCCGCGGTGCCCGCGGCGACCTGGACCGCCACGGTGACCACATAGTCGATGAGCAGGGCCACGGCGGCCACCTGAGCCACCCGCGGGCCGAAGTTCTCCCTGGCCACGACGTAGGAGCCGCCCGCCCGGGTGTAGACGGCGACGACCTCGCGGTAGGACAGCACGACCAGCGCCATCACGAACAGGACGACGCCGGTCAGGGGCAGGATGACCGCGAACGCGGTGAGCGCCAGCCCGCCCTTGAGCAGCTCGATGAGGATTTCCTCGGTACCGTAGGCCGAGGAGGAGATGCCGTCCGGGGCCAGCACGCCGAGCGCGAGGACCTTGGACAGTCGCTGGTCACCTAGCTGCTCGTTGATCAGCGGCCGGCCGAGAAGCCGGCGTTTCGAGCACGTAGCCGAAGCCCTCGGCGCGGTCATTACGCCCGACGAGCGAGCCGGCCGCTCTGCGCATGGCCACGCAGGCCCTCCTCAAGACAACTCCGCTGACGTGGACTTCATACCACTAACAACTTGCCAGGCAGCAGACCGCCTCACGGCCTGCTCCAGCTCAGCGGCCGTGGCAAGGTGATCAGGGTATGAGAACTAAGGCACCGGTTGTCCCGGCCAGGGAAGATGGCGGAAGGCTCGTCACATGAGTACGACACCGGCCGTCCCGGCTCCGCGAGCTGGAAGTCCGGCCAAACTGCGCCTATCGGGCTTGCTCAGGCGGCCGATCACCGACCGCGGTGGCGAGTCGATCGGGCGGCTGTCGGACGTGATCGTGCGGCTGCGCGGCGCTGATGATCCGGTCGTGACCGGGCTGGTCGCCACCGTCGGCGGGCGGGCCGTGTTCGTGCCGATCGATCAGGTGGCCAGCCTCGGGACCGGCGAGCCGGGCGGCCCGGCGACGGCGGACGGCGGGCTGCGGCTGACCAGCGCCAAGCTCGACCTGCGCCGGTTCGAGCGCCGGGACGGCGAGGTGCTGCTGCGCGCCGACGTGCTCGGGCACCGGCTCATCGACGTGGAGAGCGCGCATCTGATCCGGGCCGGCGACCTGGAGCTGGCCTGGCGGGACGGCGGCTGGGTGGTGACCGGGGTGGACAGCCACCGGCGGCCCCGGCGGCTGCCCTGGACCCCGGCGGCGGGCGGCGACGAGCGGGAGCACGCGTTCCGGGAGTGGGCCCAGTTCGAGCCGCTGATCGGCCACTCGGGCAGCGCGCTGCTGCGCGGCCCGTTCGGGCGCATCCGCAGGCTCAAGCCGGCCCAGATCGCCGACCTGCTGGAAGACGCGTCCAAGGACGAGGAGACCGAGATACTCGGCCAGGTGCACGCCGACCCTGAGCTGGAGGCCGACGTCTTCGAGGAGCTGGACGAGGACCTGGCCACCCGGCTGCTCGGCGCGCGGACGGACGGCGAGATCGCCGGCGGTGCTGGCCCGGATGCGGGCCGACGACGCGGCCGACGCCATCGCCGAGCTGCCGCAGCGGCGCCGCCAGCCCGTGCTCGACCTGCTCCCGCCCGGCCCGCGGGCCAAGGTGCTCACCCTGATGGGCTACAACCCGACCAGCGCGGGCGGGCTGATGGGCATGGACTTCGTGGCGCTGCCCGCGGACTGCCAGCGTGGCGGCGGCCATCGCGGCGGTGGCCGACCGCGACCACTCTCCAGCCCGAGGCGCTGACCAGCGTGCATGCCCTGGACTCGCGCGGACGGCTGGCGGGGTGGCGCAAGCTGGTCGGCCTGCTCCAGGCCGACCGGGCCGCGCCCGCTGGCCGCGGTGTGCGACGACGACCCGGTCCGGGTCGGCGCGGACACCGACGTGGTGGACGTGGCCGTGCTGATGAGCGACTACAACCTCATCACCGTCCCGGTCGTCGACGAGCGCCGGATGATGCTCGGCGTGATCACCGTGGACGACGTGCTGGAGGTCACCCTGCCCGAGGACTGGCGCCGCCGGGAGGCCGCGCAGCCGCCCGACGCCCACCGCGGCTCGCCGGAGTGAGCGGCCAGTGTCAAGCTGACCTGCTGACTTGGCGCCAGGGGAATACTCGCCGGCGCAGGTCAGCTTGACACTCACGAGCCGGACGGGCATCCTCGGAGAGGTTTTACAGGAAAGGACACCTCGTTCGGTGAGGCGTCTTCATGGACACAGGCCACTGATCCCACCCGTCGAGAGACGCTCCGGATCAGGACACCTCTCCCCGGCCTAAGGGGTGAGGCCAGGTGGCTGCGCCGGCGGTGATCCGCCGGCTGCTACGCCGTGAAGTGCCAAAGCTCTTACGAGAGAGGTGCCTGATGGCCCGGCATGGGCCTGGGTTGCCTCTGGGGTGTGTCGAGCACGCGGGTGTGCTGTGCGCGGAGCGCGCAGTGCGGCCCCTGCCCGCGGGCGCTGCGGTGCCGCGACGGAGGGAGGCGAGCAATGGACCACGATAGTCCGGGCCGAAAATCGGCCCATATTGCCGCTAACCCTGCCTGCTGCGGGCACGCGCAGGCGCCGTAACGGCGCCGTCCCGCCATCCCCCGACTTTCAGCCATGCCTGGCTGACGCATGACGACTCGCATTGCGCGTGCCCCCCAATCCCGCCTGAGCTCAGGCGGCGAAAGGGGTGTTGTCCATGACCTCCGCGACGCACGACCTGCACGGCGGTACGGCCCTGAACCGCGGGCGCGACCCTGGACTCGGCGCACGTCGGCGATATCCGCGGCGCGCTCGGCACCATCTCGCTTGACGACCTGACCCCGCGCCGGTCGATGCCGGCCAAGCTCAAGACCCTGCTGGCCATCGTCGGCCCCGGCCTCATCGTGATGGTCGGCGACAACGACGCGGGCGCGTTCTCCATCTACGGCCAGGCCGGCCAGAACTACGGCACCAAGCTGCTGTGGACGTTCCTGCTGCTGATCCCAGTGCTGTACATCAACCAGGAGATGGTGCTGCGCCTGGGTGCGGTCACCGGCGTGGGCCACGCCAAGCTGATCCTGGAGCGCTTCGGCCGGTTCTGGGGCGCCTTCAGCGTGATCGATCTGTTCATTCTCAACGCGCTGACGATCGTGACCGAGTTCATCGGGATCACGCTGGCCGCCGGCTACCTCGGGGTACCCAAGGTCATCGCGGTGGGCCTGGCCGGCGCTGGTCATCGTGGCGTCGGCGCATGACGGGCAGCTTCCGGCGGTTCGAGCGAATCGCGATGATGTTCTGCATCGGATCGCTGCTGCTGGTCCCGGTCTACGTGCTGGCCCACCCCGGCACGCAGCCAGATGGCCAGTGGCTTCTTCATCCCGTCGATGCCGGGCGGCAGCGGCCAGCTGGCCACGGTCATGCTGCTGATCATCGGGATCGTGGGCACCACGGTGGCGCCCTGGCAGTTGTTCTTCCAGCAGTCCTACGTGATCGACAAGCGGATCACGCCGCGGTTCATCCGATACGAGAAGGTCGATCTGCTCATCGGCATCGGCATCGTGGTGATCGGCGGCGCGGCCCTGATGGGCGCGATGGCGGCCGCATTCGCCGGCACGGCGGCGGCCGGGCACTACACCGACGCGGCCGGGCTGGCCGCCGGGCTGACCGCCTACGCGGGCAAGGCGGCGGGCGCGCTGTTCGCCGTCGCGCTGCTGGACGCGTCCATGATCGGCGCGTTCGCGGTATCGCTGTCCACCGCTTACGCGCTGGGCGACGTGCTCGGCCTGAAGCACTCACTGCACCGCGGCGCCCGCCAGGCCAAGGGCTTCTACGTGATGTACGCGGCCCTGATCGGCCTGGCCGCCGCGATCGTGCTCATTCCCGGCTCGCCGCTCGGCCTGCTGACCGAGGGCGTGCAGGTGCTGGCCGGGGTGCTGCTGCCGAGCGCGACGGTGTTCCTGCTGCTGCTGTGCAACGACAAGGCCGTACTCGGCCCGTGGGTGAACGGCCGGCGGACCAACGCCTTCGCCGGGGGCGTCATCGCGCTGCTGATCACGCTGTCGCTGGTCCTCACCGCATCGGTGGCGTTCCCGCACATCAAGGCGAGCCAGATCATCACGATCCTGTTCGTCTGCGCCGCCGCGACGCTGCTAGGCGGGGCGGGGATGCTGGCCCGCGGCCAGCTCAAGCGCCGCGGCCAGCCGGCTCCCGTGTCCGCGGACGTGGTGGCGGACAAGGCGGAGAAGGAGCGCTGGCGGATGCCGCCGCTGGCCACGCTCACCGTGCCGCCGATCTCCGTGGGCCGCAAGGTGAGCCTGCTGGGCATGTGGGTCTACCTGGTGGTCGCGATGGGCGTGGTCGTCCTGAGGATCGTCGAGCTGGCCGCGGGTCACTGATGGGCTGACCAGTCCTCGTCCGTCCAGAACGGGCGGAGTTCGAGCTTGCCCCCGTTGGCCTGCGGGTGCCGGGCCGCGATCGCGATGGCCTCGTCCAGGCTGTCGCACTCGAGGATGTCGAAGCCGGCGATCCACTCCTTCGTCTCGCTGAAGGGCCCGTCGGTGACGAGCACCTCCCCGTGGCGCAGGCTGACCGTGACGGCCTCGCGGGGCGGGCGCAGCGCGTCCCCGGTGATGCGCTGGCCCCGGCCGTCGACCTCGGCCAGCCACTGGTCGATGGTCAGGTCGTCCGGTGAGGGCTCGGCCTGAAGGGCGGGATCGACTACGACGAACATCATGTACTTCACGGCTGGTTCTCCTGTCCGCTGGTTCTCCTGGGCTTGATGCCTGACGAAGGTACGACGATCGGAGAACCGCCCGATGGACGCCCCGGTGACCAGCCACCGAGAACCGCGCGCCCGCCAGGTCAGGGTGGCCAGCCGGGCCAGCATCCAGACGGAGAACGCGAGCCAGAGCGCGATCAGGCCGCCGTGGCTGGCTACCACCGCCGCCGCGGCCACGGCGAAGATGGCCAGGTTCACCAGGCCGGTCACGGCCAGGTAATCCTGGTCGCCGGCGCCGATCAGCACGCCGTCCAGCACGAATACCACTCCGGCGGCCGGCTGCTGCACGGCCACGATGATCAGCACCGCCAGCAGCAGGTCGCGGACATGGGGCGCCACGGCGAACAGGCCGGGCAGCCAGGGCCGCGCGATCAGCACCACCAGCCCGAAGATGACGCCGTAGACGGCGCCCCAGGCGATCATCCTGTTGGTCGCGGCCCGGGCGCCGGCCGCGTCGCCGGCGCCGAGGTAGCGGCCGGTGATGGCCTGCCCGGCGATGGCGATGGCGTCGAGCGCGAACGCCAGCAGGCCCCAGATCCGGAAGGCGACCTGATGCGCGGCGATGGCCGCGTTGCCCTGGCGGGCCGCGATGGCAGTGGTGATGATCAGCACAGCCTGCAGGGCGATGGTCCGCACGACCAGCGACGCGGCCGGCCGAGGCGGCCGCGCGCAGGCCGGCCAGGTCGGGCGCGAAGCTGACCCCGGCCCGCCGGGCGCCGCGGCCGACGACGACCAGGTAGACGGCGGCCGCGCCGGTCTGCGCGATGGCGGTGCCCCAGGCCGAGCCGGCGATGCCCCAGTGCAGGCCCAGCACGAGGGTGGCGTTCAGGATGACGTTCACGATGTTCGCGGCCACCGCCACCAGCAGCGGGGTCCGGGTGTCCTGGAGCCCGCGCAGCACCCCGGTGCCGGCCAGCACGGCCAGCATCGCCGGGGCGCCGAGCAGGCTGATCCGCAGGTAGATCGCGGCCTGCGCGGTGACGGCCGCCGACCCGCCGAAGGCGCCGACGATGGCCGGGGCCAGCGGCCAGCCCGCCGCCAGCACGACGGCGCCGATGATGGCGGCCAGCCACAGCCCGTCGATGCCCTGGCGGATCGCCGCCTGGGTATTCCCGGCGCCCAGCTGCCGGGCGACCGCGGCGGTCGTCCCGTAGGCCAGGAAGATCGAGATGCCGACCAGCGTGGTCAGCGCCTGGCTGGCCACGCCCAGGCCGCCGAGCGGCACGGTGCCGATCCGGCCGACGATGGCTGAGTCGGCGAGCAGGAACAGCGGCTCGGCCACCAGCGCCCCGA
>CAVSRG010000003.1:0-525363 GCA_963730265.1 uncultured Actinomycetota bacterium | reverse complement strand
GCGGGCTGCGGGCCAGAGTGCGCACGAGCCGGAGCCGGACCGGGTGGGCCAGGGCGCCGCCAGGCGCGCGACCGCGTCCAGCGATACCGGCTGGGCGGCGCTGGCCTCGGCGACCGGATCTGCACCACGGGCCGCCAGCCCGGCGCGTGCACCGTCACGAGGTCGGACGCCCGAACACGCTCGGGATGAAGGTCACCCCGGCGCTCCCGGCGCTCGTGGCGTTTCCTGGGAGCTTGTCCACGACGATCGGTCGCCTTCGGGCGCGAGCGCGATCGCCCCGGACACCGCGGCCAGGGCCGCGGCGAGTCCGTGGCAGTCCCGCCGGTCGGCCTTTCATCCGCTGATCCGCGGCCATCCTCGCGGCGGCCACGGGCCACGCCGCGTCGAAGAACGCCGCGCGCACTGCTCCAGGTTATCCCGCACCCTGGCCCGCGCCGCGCGGGGATCCGCGAGCAGTCGTCCGGCGAACGCCTCCTGGAGCGCGCCGCGGGCCTGCGCCCTCGTCCAGGGCGCGCTCGCGGCGTGTCCGCGTCGGTGAGCGGGGAAGGCCCGCCGAAATGGACCGGCTGCTGCCGCACGTGGTGACGAGCGCGGAGGTGGCATCGCCTCGTCGGTGATCCGGTCGACGTCGTCCAGTTCGGCCGTCAGCGTCTCGCGCGGCTGCGCGGGCAGCAGGAAGTCGGCGCCGCGAGGACCCCACAGGAACTCGGCCTCCTGCAGGCGCTCGGCCAGTTCTGGCCGCAGCCCCCGCGCGGACGCCAGCGGCCCACGAGCTCAGGTGCGGGTGATGCCCGGGCGCGGCCAGCGCGTGCGGCGTCGCGGTCAGCTCGGCCAGCGGCGAGGCCGCGAACGACACCCGCTCGGGCGGCAGGCCGGTGATGTCGATGCGCAGCGTCATCCCGCCGTCGTCCCTGGCCAGGCGCTCTGGCCGCCGCTGCGTTGACGGATGCCGTCGACCGGCGGGCCCGCGCTCGGGCAGCCGCAGCCCGCGTGGCGATGACGGCCCGCTTGCCCGCCCTCGTCCGCGCCTTCAGCGGCTCCGCGCTACGCCATCGCCCTGGCCGTGGACGCGGTCGGCACCGGCCTGCTGCGGCCGTTCCTGCTCCTGTACGGGGTCGACGTGCTGCGCCTGCCAGGCCCTGACCGCCGGCCTGGCCATGACGGCGGGCGTGGCCGCGGGCTGTCCGGCACGCCAGCGATGGGCCGCTCGCTGGACCGGGGCGCGCGCAGCACGGCCGTGGCGGCCTCCATGCTGGTCCGCGTCGTCGGTACGGCGCTGCTGCTGGTCGCCCCCGCGGCCGGCACGGGCGCCGTGTGGCGGTTTGCGGTCGCCGCGCTGTTCCTCGGCATCGGCAACCAGGCCTTCCCGGTGGCCCCCGCCGCCCTCGTGACCACCGTCTCGGCGGGCCAGGAGCGCGATGCCGCGCTCGCGGGCCGGCCGCTCGGTGCGTGACGCCGGCCTCGGCCTCGGCGCGCTGATCGCCACCGCCTGCCTCGCCGGGGCGCCCCGGCCCTGCGCGCGCTGCGCGGCCGGCACCGGGCTCAGCTCCTGCTCGGCCGCCGCCCTCGCCTGGTCCGTCCGCATCCGCGCCGCCCGTCAGCCCGTCCCCTCCCGCGACCCCGGTCGCGGCCCGCGCCGCGGGCCGCCCTCGCCCCGGGGATGCGCCTGCTGCTCGCCGCGAACGTCAGCTACGTGTTCTGCCTCAATGTTCCGGAGGTCGCGCTCCCGCTGGTACTGGTCGCGCAGCTGCACGCGTCCCCGGTGTGGGCGGCGGGAGTCTTCGTGACCAACACGGTGCTGGTGCGTCATGTTCCGGTGCCCGTGACCGTCTCGGATGTCCCGTTACTCGCGCCGCACCGCCCTGGCCTTCTCCGGGATCGTGCTCACCGTCTCTTCCTGGGTTTCCTGGGCGGCGTCGAGCTCGGCCACGGCTGCGGCCGCCCCCCCCCCGTCGTCGGCGTGTCCGTGCTGTGCACGCTCGGCGAGATCGATCTACGCCGGCAGCTCCACGGCCCTGGTGGCGGCCACTGCCCCCGAGCAGGCGGTCGGCCGCGCGCTGGCCCGATTCCAGCTGTCCACCGGCTTCGGACTGGCCGTCTCGCGGCCGTCATCACGGCCCTGGCCGCCCGCGGGCCCGCCGCCCTATGGGCCTCCCTGGCCGTCGCCACCCTGCTGTCCGCCGCCGCCGTCAACCGCGACGCGCGAGGGGGCTCCGGCGAAGTTCAGCAGCAATGCGGCAGTGGCCCGCGGGTCCTCCATCATCGGGGTGTGCCCGACGCCGGGCAGCAGCTCGACGCGGGCGCCGGGCACGGCGCGGTAGGCGGCCGCCGAGGCGGAGGGGTACCGCGCGTCCTCGGTGCCGAAGATCACCGGCGCCGGGATGCCGAGCACGGCTACGCCGGCCGGGGAGGCTCTGCTGCCTCATGTAGTCCTCGGACCCGCGGGCCGTCCCCGCGAGGGCGTGGTGGGTCATGCCCAGCGCGGCCTCGATGACGGCGCCGGGGACGTCGACCGGGCGGGTGAAGGCGGAGCGCAGGGCCTTGCGGATGGTGGCCTCATTTCGCAGGCGCCATAGCAGCCGCCCGGGGAACCGGGTCAGCAGGAGCCGGACGAGCACGCCGTCCGGCATCGCGGCGTCCAGGCTCGGACCCATGTCCATCAGCGCCACCGCGGCCACCTGGTCGGGTCGCTGCTCGGCCAGGGCCGTCGCCACCAGGCACCCCATGGAATGCCCGACCACCGTCACCGGACCCGCGCCGAGCCGGTCCAGCGCGGCGCCGACCCGGCGGGCGTAGGCGGGGATGTCGTACCCGCCGGCCGCGCTGGACGACCGGCCGTGGCCGAGCAGGTCGACACGGATAACGCGGCAGGCGCTGGCCAGGGCCGGGACCACCGGGTCCCACCAGGCCGTCGAGCCCGCGGAGCCGTGGATCAGCAGCAAGCCGGGCGCATCAGGCCGGCCGTCCTCCATCACATGCAGATCACCATCGGCCAGCGAACGCGCCGGCCGTCAGCGCCCGGATCGCCGGGCATGTCCCGCGCCATCGCTTTACCTCCGGCCCTCAGCGGTCAGGTCTCCGGCCGCCGGCCGCGGCAGGAGGAACAGGCTGGCGCCGTAGCACGGCGGCCCCGCGGCAGCCAGCAGCGCCATCGCCATCGAGGCGCCGTCGTGGCCACGGCCGGTGAAGGCGCTACCGGAGGCCGCCGCGCCGATCATGGCCAGCAGCCCCGCCGCGGCGGTGGCGATCAGCGCCGGGGTCCGGGCCAGGACGGCCTGCACCAGGAATCCGAGCGCGGCCAGGATCAGCAGCAGTCCGAGCACGATGTGCACGGTGAGCCCGGCCGGGCCGTTGGCGATCGCCTGCCCGAGCCCGTGCCCGTGGTCGGCGCCGGGCACGGTGACGTACAGGTTGACGTAGATGCCGAGAGCGAACTGGGCGACGAGCATCACGAAGGCGGCGAAGCTGGCCCGGCGCAGACCGCTGATCCGGCTCGCCGATCAGCCGGCCAGCCGTCCGGGGAGTTGTCGTGCCCACAGGTAGGTTCATGGCGGCCAGCCTCGCTGGCGCGCGGCCGGGTGTCTTGGAGAAATGTTCCGCTCTGGCCTCAGCGCCAGGCGATGTCATCGACGGCGAGCCAGGGCGCGGCCGCAACCGCCGCGGGCGTGACGCAGGCGAACGTCCTGACGTCCCGGTGGAGGTGGGACTGGTCGGCGTAGCCGCTGTCTGCCGCGACCAGGGCAGCGCTGTGGCCCGCGGCGAGGTCGTGGGCCGCGTCGTCGAAGCGGACCAGCTGGGCGGCGCGCTTGGGGGTGAGGCCGATCTGCGACCGGAACCGGACCACGGCGCTTGCGGCTCCGCCCAGCTCGGCGGCCAGCCGCTCGACCCGAAGACAGCCCCGGCTGGCCACCAGCTGCCCCCAGGCGAAGGCGACTTCCGGGTCGGCCATCCGGCCGGCCTGCTGCCGCCGGGCCAGCGCGGCCTCGGTGATCGCGAACCGCTCGTCCCAGGACCGGGCCGCGCGCAGCTGCTCCCCGGTTCGCACGGCGTCGCGCCCCCAGAGCTCATCGAGGGTGACCACCGTCTCGGCCAGCTCCGCGGCGGCCCCCAGCACCGCGTGCGCGACCACCGGCGACAGCCGTACCTGCAGGCGCTGGATGTCCAGGCCGCGCCCTCGGACGTCGCCGGGCGCGAGACCGACGGCGAGGCTGCCGCGCTCGTCCGGCCGCTGGCGTGGTCGACGAGGACCCCGTCGCCAAGGTCCAGGAACAGCGTCACCGCCGGGTAAGGGACCACCTGAAGGTCGACGGGGTCCTTGGCCCGATCGCTGAATCCGGCCATGCGGACCCCGGCCATCCGGCCCGGCCGCGACGGCACCGTGATGTCCCACACCGCCGCGGCGTTACGAGCCGATGGCGGTGAGCTGCGGGCCTGGCGATCTCCCATGGCTATGCCCGGCGAAGCGCCTCTCGCTGATCTGGCGGGTTCAGGCCATGTTAGGTCGGTACCGAGCGCCCGGCCCAGCCGGGTGATGGCATCACGAGTGGCCTGGTCGCTGACGCGATCAGGGAGCCAGGCGCAGGCGATGCAGGCGGCTGTCACGTCGGCGGTGGCGCAGACGGCGGCCAGGCATTCCTCGATCTGGGTCAGGGAGGGCCCGGGGCCCGAGGGAAAGCGCAGGCCGGACAGTTCCGCGCTGTCGATGACATCCACGTCGAGGTGCAGGTAGACCGGCGTGCGGCCGAGCCCGTCGAGGGCGGAGGTGATCGCGGCCGGGTCGGCGGGGACGCGGCGAACCTGGCTGACGGTCAGGGCGTCACGCTCAGCCGGGTCGAGGTCCCTGGCGCCGCCGAGCACGACGTCGGTGTCGGCCACCGGCCGCAGCCCGAGCGCATCGCAGAAGAGCTCGGGGGCCCGGCCGGTCAGCATCGCCAGCGGCATGCCGCCGAGGTAGCCGCTGGTCGTGATGGCCGGGGTGTTGAAGTCGCCGTGCGCGTCCAGCCACACCACGGCCAGGTCGCGATGGCGGCGCTGCAGCCCGGCCACCACGCCCAGAGCAGTGGGGCAGTCACCGGACAGCAGCAACGGCCTGGCCGCCCGCGCGACCGCGTCGGCGACCGCCTGGTACAGCAGCGTCATCCGGCCGGGCGCGGGGCCGTCCGGGAGGGGCGGCCAGATCGTCTCGGTCACGCCCGACGGGACCGGGAAGGCCGGGATGTGCTCATCGAGGTGCCAGGGCGTGACGATGACGTCCCAGCCGTCGCCGCTGTGGTCAGTCACGAGTCGTCCCTCTTTCCTTGCGGCGGGCGAGTTCTTTCCTGTCGGCCAGCAGGTCGAGCAGCCGTTGCAGCTCGGCGGCGCCCGCGTCCAGGTGCGCGGTGAGCTGCGCCCGGGCCTGGGCCCGGCTGCCGTGCAGCGCGTCGAGCAGCTGGCGGTGGTCGTCGGCGGTCCGGCCGAGCTCGCGGCTGGATCGCTCGGCCAGCGCCAGGGCCAGGCGCTGCTCCTGCTGGAGCTGGCCGTAGAAGCGGCGCAGCCGGGGGCTGCCGGTGGCCGCGACCAGGGTGGCGTGGAAGAGCCGGTCACCGTCGAGCACGGCGGCGACGTCGCCGCGGTCGAAGGCCCGTTCTATCTGCTCGACCAGGTCGGCTAGCTCGGCGTAGACGGCCGGGTCCCGGTGCCCGGTGAGGGCGTCCGCCGCGGCCAGCTCGACGGCGGCGCGGGCCGCGTAGATGTCGGCCGCATCCGCCCCGGTGATGTCCGCGACGACGATGCCGCGGTTCATCTGGTAGCGGACCAGGCCCTCGCTGGCCAGGACCCGCGCGGCCTCGCGGAGGGTGCTGCGGGAGACGCCGAGTTCCTCGGCCAGGGCGGCCTCGCGCAGCGGGGTGCCCGGCAGCAGCCGGCCGGACAAGATGGCCTGCCGGACGGCGTCGGCGGCCTGCTCGGTGGTGCTCTGCCGCTGGATGCTCGCGCCCAGTCCGGCGATCGGGCTCGCGATCGGGCTGGTCACCGTCACCAGTCTCCCAGCGGCACGTCCCGGCCGCGCCTGGTGCTCGCCGGCGAGCCGGTCGGCCAGGGCGGCCACCGCCGCGTCCTGGATGCCCAGGCCGGTCAGGTCGGCCACGGTCAGCTCATCGTCGGCGGCGCGGCCGGCCAGCCGCCCCGACGCCACGGCGGTCAGCTCGCCGTGCACCGAGCCCACCGTCGAATATCCCGGCCGCCAGCGCGTGGCGCAGCTCGCCCGAGTCCGCGGCGCCCTCGATGCTGTCCGGCACGTACTTGTCCGCCGCGGCCAGGATCCGCGGGTCAAGTTCCTGCTTGTGCGGCATGTCGGAGCCGACCGCGGTCACGTGCGCGCCGCGGGCCAGCCAGCCGGCCTCGATGAGCGGCCCGGTGCTGCTGGTCGCGGTGATGATCACCTCCGCGCCCGCGACGGCCTCACGGGCGGTCGGCGCGAGGGAGACCGCCACCCCGGCCGCGGCCATGTCCCGCTGGTACTGCTCAGCGGCTTGGCGGCGGCGCCCCCAGACCGTGACCCGCTCGATGTCGCGCACCTCGAGCAGTGCCTGCAGCTGGTAGCGGGCCTGCCCGCCGGTGCCGATCACCGCCGCCGAGCGCGCGCCGGGCCGGGCCAGCAGGTCCGCGGCGACCGCCCCGGCCGCGGCCGTCCGCAGCTCGGTGAGCAGCCCGCCATCGGCGATCAGCAGCCGCAGCGTGCCCGTCGTCGCGTCGTGGACCATCGTCATCCCGCCGCTGACCGGCAGCCCCCGCTCGGCGTTGCGGTAGAACCCGGTCGCGGTCTTGACCGCGAACACCGGCGCGCCGGCCAGGTACGCCCCCTTCACGTGCACCTCGCCGTCGGCCTCGGGCAGGTGCATCCCGAACGGGGCCGGCATGATCGCGCCGCCCCGGTCGGCCGCGGCGAGCGCCTCGCGCACCGCGGTGATCGCCTCCGCCATCGTGACCAGCCGCTGGATGTCATCGCGGTCAAGGACCCGGACCATGAAGCCTCCTGTCTTGAAGCCTGGCCTGCCGTGCACTAGATTGCCAGATTGTCCGGCAATCCGGCAAGATATATTCCGGCGAGATAACGAGATGACGGGAGGGGCCATGTCCGTGCCCGGGCTGCGCCGCGAGGACTTCCCCGTCCTGGACCGGCTGACCTACCTCAACACCGCCTCGACCGGCCTGGTCCCGGCCTCGGTCGTGATCCCCGCGCACGAGTTCGAGCTCGAGCTAGCGCAGGCCGGGACCACCGGCATGGACGAGGACACCGAGATCGGCATCCTGGAGGACGCCCGCAACGGCGCCGCGGCGCTGCTCGGCGCCAGCCCGGACACGATCGCGATCGCGACCAGCTTCACCGAGGCGCTGAACCAGGTCGCCTGGTGGCTGCGCCCGGGCCGCGGCCAGAACGTGGTGTCCTCGGAGGTGGACTTCCCCAGCGTCACCTACCCCTGGCACCGCATCGCGGAGGACACCGGCTGTCCAGGTCCGGCTGGTCGGCGTGCTGGACGATCCGGACGGCTTCGACGTGAACAAGATCGCCGACAGCGTGGACTCCGGCACCGCGGCCATCTGCATCAGCCACATCCAGTACCTCACCGGCCACCTGCTCGACCTGGCCGACCTCGCGGCACTGGCCCACGACCACGGGGCGATCCTGATCGTGGACGCGACCCAGTCCGCCGGCCAGGTCCCGATCGACGTCACGGCCTGCGGCGCGGACGTCCTCATCTCCGGGTCCTACAAATGGCTGTGCAGCACCTTCGGCGCCGCGGTGTGCTACCTCAGCCCCGGCGTGCTGGAGAAGGTTCCGGCCGCCCATGACGGGCTGGCGCAGCACCGAGCACCCCTACTCCCTCGACGCCCGCTGGCTTCCCGCTGGCCGCCACCGCCCGGCGGATGGAGTACTCCACCATGTCCTACGCCGCCGCGATCGCGCTCGGCCGCGCCATCAGCTACATCTCCGGGCTGTCCCTGAGCGAGGTCGCCGCGCACAACGCGCGAACTGGCCGGCCAGCTCGCCGACGGCCTGACCCAGCGCGGCGCGCGCCTGCTCACCCCGAGCGACCCGGCCCGCCGGGCCGGCACCGTCACCGCCCGCTTCCCCGGCCACGACGGCGAGGCCATCGCCGCCGCGCTCACCCAGGCGCGGCGTGATCGTCTCCCCGCGCGTCGGCTCTACCCGCTTCTCGATGCACTTCTACAACAGCAGCGACGACGTGGACCGCGCCCTGGCGGCCCTCGACGACGTGCTGCGCCGATGAGCGGCCGGCCAGCGCCTAGCGAACCAGGCACGGTTCCGGTTCGGCGTTCTCGTCGAGCGCGGCGAGATCGACAGCGCCGGCTGGCAAAGTCCAGACCGCCAGGCCCATGAGCGGTACACACGGGATGCACAAGGTGGCCAGCGGCTGGCCGCCGGGGGGACGCAGGCGCCGTCGCGCGGGGCGCTGGCGCCGGGCGGCGCCGCCGCGCGCCGGGCCGGGCGATTCGGTCGTCAGCCGGGCCAGCACCACGAGTCCGGCCAGCGTGGCCAGCACCGCCAGGGCCGCGACCATACCGCTCAGGAGCCCGAGCCGGGGCGACTCGCCGAGCAGCAGGCTGCCCGCGGCCAGGCTGGCCACCGGGGTGACCACGTTGGTGACCGGCAGGGTGATCATCGGCCGCCCGGCCTGGTAGGCGGTCTGGGTCAGCAGCAGCGAGCACGGACCGCCCAGCATCAGGGCGTAGGTCGCCCAGGAGCCGGCCATCGCGGTCAGCCCGCCGCTGGCGGCATGCGAGAAGGCCATGGTCACGACGGCGATCCCGGCGTCGGCCAGCCCGGCGGCCACGGCCAGCACGACGGCGCGGCGACGGCCGGCCGCTGCCAGGCCGACGACGGCCAGCGGCACCGCGCAGGCGGCCAGGCACCCGGCGGCCAGCCCGGTCGGCCCGGACCCGGCCGGGACACTCGCATGACCGGAGGCCGGCGAGGCCACCGCGACGAACGAGGCCAGCCGGCGATGACGGCCAGCACCGCGGCCCAGGCGGTCCAGCCCAGCCGGCGGCCCGACCACACCCGGACGGTGGCCACGCTGAACAGCAGCGACGAGGCGACCAGCATCTGCACGATGATCAGCGGGCCGGTGCGCAGCGCGACCGCGTGAGCGGCGAAGCCGCCGAGCTCGCCGACCATGCCGAGCAGCCACCACGGGCGCCGAACCAGCAGCAGGAGCAGCCGGGGCCGCCCCGCCGCCTGGCTGGGCGTCGCAGCGGCCTGGCGCTGCTGCAGCGCCGCGCCGGTTCCGTAGAGGACGGCGGCGGTCAGCGCCCACACCAGGGCGGTCACCGGAACGCATCCGGGCCGCCGGCCGGTGATGCCGCACCCGGCCGGGTCACGGCGGCCGAGGGCCTCATCGCTGTGTCACTCGTTCCGAACGTCGCCACGCCATAGACGCTACCGACGCGATACATCGCAAGTCCATCAGGGATTCCCCCGATATCTGCGGGGGGTATCCCCCGCGTCCGAGCCCGGTGAATCTCTCCATGCTGGGCCGCCCGCCGCCGCTGCCGCGCCGGCCGTGAGCATGGACCGAGCCCGACCAAAGCAGGGTCAGGCACCGACTTTGGTCGGTACCTGGCCTGCGCGGCCTGGCCATGGGCCGGGCACGATCACCGGGCCGGCGCGACCCGGGGAGCTGATGTCGATTCCGGCGATCCCCGTTCGATGTCTAGATGAGGGGCCAGCGCTGGCTCCCTGACGCGAAGAGAAGCATGCTGTTCGCGCCGACCTGCTCACCCGCCTCGGCCGCTTCGACGAGGCCGAGGCCGCGTTCCGCCGGGCCGCGGCCCGGACCGCGAACACGGCGGAACAGCGCCTGCTCCAAGATCGCGCCACCGATGCCGCGCTGCGGTCGGGGCGGTGAGGTGACCAGGAGAAGGTCACGACGCCTTTCGCGCTGACTTGAGCCCGGCCCAGTCGGCCGGCACCTTGAACATCGCAGCGCGGCTGGCCGGCCAGCCGGGGCCTGCTCACCATTTGTCGTGGCCGTTCGGCTGGCTTCTGCGCCGCCACCTGAAGTAGCCGGCGATGGCGATGATGATCACGACCAGGATGATGGGGACGGCGCTGAGGTTATGGGTGCCGATGGCCAGGGCGATTGTCATCGCTGGCTATTCCTTTCTCTGGTCCGGCGGGCGGGAATTCGTGACGCTGCCGGTCAGGCGTCGCGGGTGGTCATCTTCCAGGCGCCGATGGCCGACCACCCGATGATCCAGCCAGCGATGACGGCGATCATGGCCCAGGCGGGCATCGGCGGCAGGTGCAGCTGGCGCGGGCCGCCGCCCGGCCCGACCGTGATGCCCCCGGCCAGCGCGGCCGGTTTCAGCTGGTCCATGCCGACGCCGACGACGAGGCGCTCGCCGTTGATGAAGTGGGGCAGTGCGTGATCGGCCAGCGCCGGCGTGATGATGATCTCCAGCAGGATGAGCAGGATGACCGGCACGGTCCGCTGGCCCATAAGCGAGCCCAGGCCGAGCCCAACGGTGAACGCGATGACCAGGTCGAGCTCGAGCCACAGGCCGGCCTCGGCCATGGCACCCGGCGAGGGGGTCAATGCGCCGGCGGGCAGCGGGCTGCCGAGGAACGCGGTCACCAGGCAGGCCACGGTGAAGCCGACGGCGGCCAGCGAGAGCAGGATGCACAGCCCGGCCGGGATGCGAGCCAGGTAGAGGGCGAGCCGGGACCGGCCGGTGATCACGAGGTGGCGGAACACGCCGTCGGTCAGGTCGCCGGTCCCGGCGGTCGCGCCGAGCGCGGTGGCGATAAGGAACCCGAACTCGTCCATCAGGGTGACAGCCGTCGCGAACGCGTTCGGTGCGCCGGCCGGCGCGTAGCGAGCCGGATCGCTGAGGTGATAGATCAGGCGGATGCCGTAGAACAGGACGGGCAAGGCGATGGTGAACACCACCGTGACGGTGGTCAGGACGCGGCGCTTGCGCAGCTCCAGGAGCCGGGCGCCGATCAGGGGCCAGGTGGGCAGCCAGGCGCCGCGCGGCCGGTGGCGAAGTAGGGCTGGGTCACGGGCTGAGTCCTGGGCGGGGTCACTGTTCTCCTCCGAAGCGGCTGGTCACGGACAGGAACCAGTCCTCCAGCCGGGCGTGCGTCTGGCGCAGGCCGTAGACGGAGATCCCGGCCCCGACCAGGCGGCGGTTGATCTCGGCCGCCTGCTGGCGCGCGGGACCGGCGGCCAGGGTCACGACCAGTCCGTCTCCGGTGAGGGCGATGCGGCCGCCGCCGGCGGCCGGGCCGAGGGCGCGTACCGCCGCGGGCGGATCGGAGCACTGGACCTCGACAGCCACGCCGGCCGCTTCGGTCAGCTCGCTGATGGGGCCCTGGCGAATGACCTGGCCGTGGTCGACGATGGCGACCGCGTCGCAGGTGCGTTCCACCTCGTCCAGCAGGTGCGACGACAGCATGACCGTCCGTCCCTCATCGACCAGCCCGCGGATCAGGTCCCGCATCTCGTGCATGCCCGGCCGGATCCAGTCCGTTCATCGGCTCGTCGAGGATGAGCAGCTGCGGGTCGGCCAGCAGGCAGGCGGCCAGGCCCAGACGCTGACGCATGCCCATGGAGTAGGCCGCGACCTTGTCGTCCGCCCGCTGGGTCAGCCGGGTCCGGTCCAGCGCCGGGCCGATCTGCTGACCGGCGGCTGCGCCCCTGGCCGCGGCCAGGATCTTGAGGTTCTCCCGGCCGGTCAGGTGGCCGTGGAACCGGGGCTCATCGACGATCGCGCCCACCCGGGCCAGCGCCCGGCCGCGCTGGGCCGGGACCGGGACGCCGAGCAGCGACATGGTGCCGCGGTCGGCCCTGGTCAGGCCGAGCAGGACGAGGATCAGCGTGGTCTTGCCCGCCCCGTTCGGCCCCAGATAGCCGAACGCCACGCCCCGCGGCACGAGCAGGTCGACGTTGTCGATGGCGGTCCGGGGCCCAAAGCGCTTGGTCAGCCCGCGCACCTCGACGGCCCAGTCGGAAACAGTGGTCATGTGCTCCACGGTCCCCGGATCAGGGCCCGCGCGTCTGCGGCCACGGGAACGAAACCGGTTCATCCACAAGGATGAATCCGGGCCGCCGCACGGCTGATGCACCGGGCCTGGCTCAGCGCTACGTTCGATGTATGCAGCTAGTCCGGCGCCTCGCGGGCAGCGATCCCGGCGTGCTCGCGGACGCCGGGATGGCCGTCGCCGGGGCCGGGCTGACCGCCGTCGCCGTGTGGGACCCGGCCGGCCTGGTCGGCACCAGGGCGGCCGGGCCGGTGTGGCTGCTGGCGCTGCTGCCCCTGCTCATGGGCGCGGCGCTGGCCCTGCGCGTCCGGGCGCCGGTGGTGATGCTGCTGGCGATATCGGCGGGCATAGCGGTGCAGTGCCTGATCACCAGGCACCCGCCGCAGGTCCTGGAGCTGCTCGTGCTGTTCGCGGGCGGCTACTCGCTGGGCGCGCACGCCAGCCTGCGCCGCGCGGCAGCCGGCCTGGGCATCAGCGCGGTCCTGATCCTGAGCGCCCGCTCGGGTCTGTCCGTCATCCCCATCCTGGGCTTCTGGCTGGCCGGCGTGCTCGTCCGCGCCCGCCGCCAGGCCGCGTTCCTGGCCGGGCAGAACGCGGCGCTCGAGCGGCAGGCCGAGCAGGCGGCAGCCGCCGAGCGGTCCCGGATCGCGCGGGAGCTGCACGACATCGTCGCCCATCACCTGAGCGTGATCGTGCTTCAGGCGGCCGGCGCGCGGGCCTCGGGAAAGTCCGCCGAGACGACCCTGGAGAAGATCGAGAACAGCGGACGGCAGGCGCTGGCCGAGACCCGCCGCCTGCTCGGAGTCCTGCACGACGCCGATCAGGAGACCGGGCTCGCCCCGCGGCCGGGCATCGGCGAGCTGCCCGCGCTGACCGACACCGTCCGTGCGGCCGGGCTGCCGGTGAACCTGGTCATCGACGGTGATCCGGCCGCGCTGCCCGCGGCCGTTGACCTGTCGGTCTACCGCATCGTCCAGGAGGCGCTGACCAACGTACTCAAGCACGCCTGCCAGGCCCGGGCGGACGTGACGATCGGCTGCGCGGAGGAAGCGGTGACCATCGAGATCACCGATGACGGCACGAGGGAGGCCATGGCCCGGGTCCCGGCCCGCGGGCACGGGCTGGCCGGGATGCGCGAGCGGGCCGCGATATTCGGCGGTGAGTTCCAGGCCGGTCCGCGGCCCGGCGGCGGGTTCGCCGTGCGCGCCCGGCTGCCGCTAGGCGCCCGGGTGCCGCTAGGCAGGATCGGGTGCCGCTGGCGGACAGGCCGCCGTGATCAGCGTCCTGATCGCCGATGACCAGGACCTCGTCCGCGAGGGCCTGCGGATGCTGCTGGAAGCCGAGCCGGACCTGGCCGTCGCCGGGGAGGCCGGCGACGGCGGCCAGGCCCTGGTCCAGGCCCGGCGGCTGGACCCCGACGTGATCCTGATGGACGTCCGCATGCCCCAGATGAACGGCATCGAGGCCACCGCACGGCTGGTCAGTGAAGGGTCGCGGGCGCGGATCCTGATGCTGACCACCTTCAACCTGGACGAGTACGTCTACCACGCGCTGCGGGCCGGCGCGAGCGGCTTCCTGCTCAAGGACGCCACCCGCGAGCAGCTGACCGCCGCCGTGCGCGCGGCATCGGCCGGCGAGACGCTGCTCGCCCCGGCCATCACCCGGCGGCTGATCGAGGACTTCTGCCGCGGGCCCGCCCCCGGCCCCCTGGCCGCCACCGGCGCCGGACGCCTCAGCGAACGCGAGCTCGGCGTCGTGCGGCTGGTGGCCGAGGGCCTGTCGAACGCGGAGATCGCCGGCCGGCTGTACCTCAGCGAGGCCACCGTCAAGAGCCACATCGCCCGCATCCTGGCCAAGCTCGATCTGCGCGATCGCGTCCAGATCGCCGTCCACGCCTACGAGCAGGGCATCGTCCGGCCCGGTCACGGCTCCCCGCCCGGCCGGTAAGCGGAGCGGCCGCCGGGCTGGTGGCGGAGGGCGAAGATCACCGCCTGAACCCGGTCCTGCAGGCCCAGCTTGGCCAGGATGCTGCGGACGTGAGTCTTGACGGTCTGCTCGCCGATGGCCAGGTCCCTGGCGATCTGCCGGTTGCTGTGCCCGCGGGCGATCAGGGCGAGCACCTCGCGCTCGCGGGGTGAGAGCGGCCGCAGCGGGTCGGGCGGCGGCGGGCGGCGCAGCGCCTGGGTGAGCTGGGTCAGCAGCTCGGGGCTGAGGCTGGCGGTGCCGGCGGCGGCGTCGCGGACGGCGGTGATGACCTCGTCGGCCGAGGCGGTCTTGAGCAGGTAGGAGGTCGCGCCGGCGTGCATGGCCCGGACTAGGTGCTCGTCGTGGGTGGCGGAGGTGAGCACGACGACGGCGGGCCGGCAGGGCGCGTCGCGCAGGGCGGCCAGCACGGCATGCCCGTCCAGGGCGGGCATGTACAGGTCGAGCAGCAGCACGTCGGGGCGCGTGGCGGCGACGACGTCCACTGCCTGCCGGCCGTCTCCGGCCTCGCCGACGACCTGGACCGACGGCTCCTGGGCCAGCAGGTAGCACAGCCCGTCCCTGACCACGCGGTGGTCGTCGGCGATCACCACGCGGATGGTCATGGCACCGGCACCCGGACGGTGAGCGTCGCGCCCTGGCCCGGTGCGCTGTCGATGTCCACGGTGCCGCCGAGCTCGGCCACCCGGTCACGGATGTGGGCCAGCCCAAACCCGCCGTGCGGGGCGGCCGGGTCGAAGCCGTCGCCGGTGTCGCGCACGGCCAGCTCGACCTGCCCGTCCCAGCGGGTCATCGAGACGGCCAGTCGGCGGGCGTGGCCATGCCGGACAGCGTTGGCGCAGGCCTCCTGGGTGATGCGCAGCAGCGCGTGCTCGACCGGCGCGGGCACGGTGACCTCGTCCAGGCTGGCGTCGACGGTCACGCCGAGCCGGTCGCGGTAGGCGGTGCAGATCTCCTCCAGCGCCGGGACTAGTCCGGCCCCGTCCAGGCTGGCCGGGCGCAGCTCGGTGAGCAGCGTCTGCATGTCGCGCAGCGCCTCCTCGCTGATGCGCTCGATCGCCCGGGCCTGCTGATTGGCCGGGTCGGCCCGGCACATCCCGGAGGCGATCATCCGCAGCGCGAACAGGTGCTGGGAGATGGCGTCGTGGACCTCCCGCGCGATCCGGGCTCGCTCGGCGGCTCGGGCGTCGCCGGTGGCACGCTGCCGTTCGGCGGCCAGCGCGGAACCAAGCTGGCGGGTCATGGTGGTGAAGCTGGCCTCCAGCCGGCCGACCTCGTCTCGGCCGGAGGCGGGCAGCGTGACGGTGTAGTCGCCGTCGGTGACCGCGACGGCGGCCCGGTCCAGCCGGCGGACCCGGCGGACGAGACGCCAGGAGGCCAGCAGGCCGAACAGCACGCCGACCGGCAGGATGGCGACCAGCAGCGCGAGGGGCCCGGACAAGAACGGGCCGTCCTCGCCCAGCTCACTCAGCTCGCGCCAGGCGCGGATGGGGCTGATGAACCCCGGCGACCAGGGCGCCTGGACATAGACGAAGGCGACCTGGTCCGGCCCGCCGGGCGGGCGGCCGATACCAGCGCGGCTGGTCGGCCAGATCGTCCACAGCACGCTGCCGTACGGGGTGCTCAGGGTGCCGTGCTTGATGAACAGGCTGCCCTGGCCGCCGTCGATGGCCGCGCTCGCCGGGACGGGGAGCTCGCGGGCCGCCGTCCATCCACGCGGGTACCGGGCCGGCGCCGAGGACCCGACGACCCGGCCGCTGGCGGCGAGGGCGACGATCGCCGACACCGCCGGGGCGCTGCCGAGCGGCTTGCTGATCGCCGGGACGGTCAGCGTGCCATCCGTGCCCGCGCCCGCCAGGCCCGGCTGAGCCGGCTGGCCCCGGTCGCCCAGCACCGCTCCGGCGGGCACGCCGCGAGGGTACTGCCGGGTGATCTGCCGGTAGTAGCTCCGCGCGGCGCTGTCCACCTGGGCCTGCAGCTGGGCGCCGTTCACCAGCGAGGGCACCTGGAAGCCGAGCACGAGCGCCTCGACCAGCACCACGACGGCCAGCGTGACGAGGATGTAGGAGGCGGTCAGCCGGCCCGATAGTCCCCACGCCCGGCGCAGCACGCGGTCCAGCACACCTGCACGTTACCTCCGCGCCACCCGGCGGAGTATCCCTCCAGGGAGGTACCCGCGCTACCTCCGGCGCGTGATGTGCCTGCCCGCCGGCACCGGGACGCTGGTTGCCATGAACCCCAGCAGGCAAATTAACGACAGGAGCCCGGGGCCAGTCTGGCGCTCCGACGCGGTGGCACGGGCGGGCCCGTGGCGCGGCCGCCATTGTCGTCGTGTCCGCCGCCGCCCTGCTGGCGGCGGCCTGTGGTGGCAGCCGACCGCCCGCCGCCTCCGGCGGCGCATCCGGTGGCGCGGCCGCCTCGGGCGGGTCGGCCAGCTCCTCGTCGGAAGTCGCCTTTTCCCGGTGCATGCGCGCCCACGGCGTCCCGGCTTTCCCCGACCCCGGCAGCGACGGGCGGCCCACCAAGGCCGCGATCATCCAGGCCGCGCACCAGGTCAGCAGTTCGGTGTTCCGGGCGGCCGGTACCGCGTGCGGGCACCTGCTCCCGGCCGGGCCGCCGCCGCTCACCGCCGGGCAGCAGCAGGACTACCTGAGAGCGGCGGCCTGCATGCGCGCCCACGGCATCGCCAGCTTCCCCGACCCGACGTTCTCCCAGGGAACCGCCCACTTCACCATTCCTGCGGGCATCGACATCAACTCACCGCAGGTCACCCACGCCCGGCAGATCTGCCAGCGGCTCATCCCGGCCGGGCTGCCCTACAGCGGATCAGACGGCTGATGGCCGGGTCACGGTCCGGGCCGCGCCGGCGGGCGGCGGCCGGGGCGGCGGTGCTGGTGGCCCTGGGCGCGGGCGCGGGGGCGGCGGCCTGGGGCGCCGGGGTGTTCACCGCCGCCGGCCCGCCGGGCAGCGAGCGAACGGGACTGCCCGCGCCGGCCACGCAGGTGGTGGTGCGGCGCGACATCACGGCCACGACACCGGTGGCCGCGACGCTGGGATACGCCGGGTCCTACACCGTGGTCGGCCAGGGCGGCGGGACGCTGACTCGGCTGCCGCGGCCCGGGCAGGTGATCCGCCAGGGGCAGGCGCTCTACCGGACCGGCAACGCATCCCCGGTGGCGCTGCTGTACGGCCGGGTACCAGCCTGGCGGGCCCTGGGCGATGGCGTGACCGGCGCGGATGTGGCCCAGCTCAATCACGGCCTGGTGCGCCTGCGCTACGCCAGCCGCGCGGACATCGCCGCGGCGGGCTGGGATTACTACTCGGCGGAGACGGCGTACGCGGTGCAGCGGCTGGAAGGGCACCTGGGGGTCACCTACCCGTCCGGCTCCCTGGCCCTGGGGCAGGTGGTGTTCGAGCCGGGGGCGATCCGGGTCACCCGGCTGGCCGGCGCTGGGCGGCCCGGCGTCCGGGCCGGTGCTGACGGCGACCTCCAGCCGGCCGGTGGTGCTGGTTGCGCTGGATGTCTCCCAGGAGCCGGAGGTCCGCGCGGGTGACCCGGTGACGGTGACGCTGCCGGACGGGACGACCACGCCCGGCGTGGTCTCGTCGGTCGGCCGGGTGGCGACTACCACGCCTGGGTCGCAGGATCAGGGCCCGGTCACGACGATCCCGGTGCAGGTCCGGCTGACCCGCCCGGCGGCGGCCGGCCGCCTGGACCAGGCGCCGGTGACGGTGAACATCACCACGGCCGCCGCCCGGGCCGCGCTGGCGGTGCCGGTGACAGCGCTGCTGGCCCGGTCCCCGCAGGGATATGTCGTGGAGGTCGCCGGCCGGGGCGACGCGCGCCGGTACGTGCCGGTGCGGGTGGGGCCGGTCTTCGACGTCGCCAGCGGGCTGGTGCAGGTGACCGGGCCGCTGACGCCCGGGCAGCGGGTCGTGGTGGCGGTGCCGTGACCGGGGCCGCGCCGCCCGCTCCAGTACTGGAGCTGGACCGGGTGACCAGGGAGTATCCGGGGTCGCCGCCCGTGCGGGCGCTGGACCGGGTCAGCCTGGCGGTGGCCGCCGGAGAGCTGACCGCCATTCTCGGGCCGTCTGGTTCTGGCAAGTCCACGCTCCTGCACCTGATGGGCACGCTGGACCGGCCGAGCAGCGGGACGGTGCGGGTCACCGGCCTGGACGTGGCGGCGATGACCGACCGGGAGGTGTCGGCGCTGCGGGCGGCCCGGATAGGGTTCGTGTTCCAGCAGTTCTTCCTGGCCGAGCATCAGACCGTGCTGGGCAACGTGGCCGACGGGCTGCTGTACGCCGGCGTGCGCCGCGGCCAGCGACGGCGGCTGGCGCAGGACGCGCTGGACCGGGTCGGGCTCGGTGACAAGGCCGCCGCCCGACCGACTCAGCTGTCGGGCGGGGAGCGCCAGCGGGTGGCGATCGCGCGGGCGGTGGCCGCCGCGCCGCCGGTGGTGCTGGCCGACGAGCCGACCGGGAACCTGGACTCGGCCACCGGCGCCGTCATCCTGGCCCTGCTGGACGACCTCAACGCCCAGGGCACCACGGTCGTCGTCATCACCCACGACCACGCGGTCGCCGCCCGGGCCCGGCGGCGCATCGAGATGCTCGACGGGCACCTCATCACCGATATCACCGGCACCAGCCGCAGCCCCGACAGCCGCCGCCAGCCCGTCCAGGGAGCATCGTCATGACGACCACATCGCCGCGGCCCAGGACCACGCCGGTGCCGCCCGCGGCCCGGCTGCGACCCGGCGACCTGGCCGCCCTGGCCAGCATCGGGCTGCGGACCCGCCGGCTGCGCGCGACGCTGTCCGGGCTGGGCATCGCCATCGGCGTGGCCGCGATCGTCGGCGTGCTGGGCCTGGCCGCCTCCTCGACCGCCGGCCTGCTGGCCCAGATCCGGGCGCTGGGCACCAACCTGCTGACGGTCACCAACGGGCAGACCCTGAACGGCGACGTGGCCGAGCTGCCGACGGCGGCGCCGGGCATGATCGCCCGGCTGCCGGGCGTCACCGCGGTCCAGTACACCGGCACCGTGAACGGCGCGAGCGCCTACAAGTCGCCGCTCATCCCCGCGGACGAGACCAATGCGCTGACCGTGGCCGCCGCCAGCCCGGGCCTGCCCGCCGCGGCGGGCACCAGCCTGGCCGAGGGCCGGTTTCTCACCGCCGCCACCGCCCGCGAGCCCGTCGCCGTGCTCGGCGCGGCCACGGCCCAGCGGATGGGCATCGACCGGATCCGGCCCGGCGAACGGATCTGGGTCTGCGATCAGGGCGCCCAGTGCCCGGCCGGCGGGATGTGGTTTTACGTGAGCGGCATCCTCAGCCGGGACACCTACGCCCCCGAGATCGACTCGTCGGTCCTGGTCGGCTTCCCCGCCGCCGCACGTTACCTGGGCCTGGACGGCCACCCGTCGCAGATCTACGTCCGTACCGCCGGCCGCCCGGCCGTCACCACCGCCGTGGACCGGCTGCTGGCCGCCCAGGCCAGCCCGGAAGACCCCGGCCAGGTCGACGTGTCCCAGCCCTCGGCCGCGCTGACCGCCCAGGCCGACGCCAGCGGCGCGCTGGACACCCTGTTCCTCGGCCTGGGCGCGGTCGCGCTGCTGGTCGGCGCGGTCGGGGTGGCCAACATCATGGTCATCTCGGTGCTCGAGCGTTGCTCCGAGATCGGGCTGCGCCGGGCGCTGGGCGCCACCCGCGGCCAGATCCGCACCCAGTTCCTGGCCGAGGCCATCCTGCTGTCCCTGACCGGCGGCGTCGCGGGCGTCGTCCTCGGCGCCGCCGCCACCGCCAGCTACGCTCGGGCCAAGGGCTGGGCCGTCGTCATCCCGCCCGAGGCCTGGGCCGGCGGCCTGGCCGCCGCCCTGCTCATCGGCGCCGCCGCCGGGCTGCTGCCCGCCATCCGCGCCGCCCGCCTGTCCCCCACCCGGGCTCTCTGGAGCATCTAGCTCGCGGTCGGCTCGGCCTGCCCGCCCTCCAGCGCCAGGAGCGAGATGGCGGCGAGCTCGTTGGTGACCAGAACGTCGAGGAAGCCGCCGCGCAGCGCGCCGAGTACGGCTCGCGCCTTGTGCACGCCGCCGGCCACGCCGACCACCTTCGGGATGCCCTTCAGGTCGGCCAGCTCGACCCCGATCCGCCGGTCGTGCAGCGGCAGGGTAACGACGTTGCCGTTGGCGTCGAAGAACTGGCCCAGGATGTCGCCGACGACGTTGTGCTCGTCGAGCATGGCCACGTCCTCCGGGCCGATATAGCCCAGCTGGGCGATGGTGGCATCGAGCGTCGGCGTGCCCACGCCGACGACGGCCTGCTCGGCCTCGCAGGCGTGCTTGAGCACCTGCTGGATGGTCGGCTCCTCGCGCAGCGCGGCGGCCAGCGCCGGCGACGACGCGCACATCGGCGCCGGGATGACCGCCGCGGTGGTGACCAGGTCCCCGTCGGCGGCCGACTCCCCTTTGGACGACAAGATCGTCTGCAGGTAGCCGTCCACGCCGCCGGTGAGCGTCACCATGTGGATCGGACCCACCGCGCCGAAGTTCGTCGCCGCGATCACCCGCGACACCGTCTCGCCCCACCCGACGCCGAGGCTCCCGCCCGGCCGCAGGTGCGTGCTGAGGAACTGCGCACCGCCGAGGCCCACCCGGGCGTTAATCGCGTGGTGATCGGCGGGCTCTTTGTCATGGTCGGGCACGACCAGCGCCTCGGACAGGTCGAACACCCGGCGCAGCTCGGCGCTGAGCTCGAAGGAGTCGAGGTACTCGGCGTTGAGATTGATCGAGACCAGGCCCACGCGGCGGGCCCGCTCGAGCAGCCGGCCCACCGAGGCACGGGACACCGACAGCCGCTTGGCGATCTCGTCCTGCGTCAGCTCGTCCTTGTAGTAGAACCACGCGGCCCGCAGCAGCAGCTCTTCCGAACTCCAGCGTCCGACGTCGATCCCGGTGCTCTTCACTCGTTGCCTCGCTTGGGGCGGCCGCCAGCGGTGTCCTCCACCCCGGGACAGGTCCCCCGAAGCTTAACTCCGGGCTGGCTGGCCAGCCAGCGATCCTGAGCGACCGCTCAGAGCCTTGACATATGCCCAGGGTGATGTAGCAGGATCTTACCCAATCTCCCCCGTCGCGAGGTCTGGAGGTCGGATGGCAGCGCCCTCGGCGCCGGGCTCGGCTCGGGCCGGCCCGGATGACCTCGGTCTGTCCGGGGCCGCGATCATCGTCACCGGAGCGGGCAGCGGGATCGGCGCCGCCACCGCCCGGCGGCTGGGCGCAGCGGGCGCCAGCGTCGTCCTGGTCGGCCGCCGCGCGGAGGCGCTGGAGGCCCAGGCCAAGATCATCACCGCGGCGGGCGGGGCGGCCCACTGCGTGCCGGCCGACCTGGCCCGGCCGGACAGCCCGCAGGTCGTCGCGGCGGCGTGCCGCGAGCGGTACGGGCGCATCGACGGCCTGGTGAACAACGCGGCGGTGGTCCGGCACCGGCCGATCGCCGAGTGGACCACCGACGGTTTCGACGAGCACTTCGCGACCAACGTGCGGGCGCCGTACTTCCTCATCCAGGCGGTGCTGCCGGACCTGCTGGCCTCACCGGTCAGATCCGTGGTCAACATCAGCTCCTCGTCCGGCTCGCTGCAGCTGACCGGCCAGTCGGTGTACGGGACGACCAAGGCGGCCCTCGACTACCTGACCCGGACCCTGGCCGGCGAGCTGGCCCCGTCCGGTGTGCGGGTGAACTGCATCGCGCCCGGGCCCATCGACACGCCGATCCACTCCACCTGGGCGCAGGACCTGGACGAGGCCTACCGCTGGCTGGCCGAGCAGGTGCCGCTCGGCCGGATCGGCACCGCCGACGAGGTGGCCCGGTGGATCGCGCTGCTGCTGAGCCCGTTCGCCGCCTTCCTCACCGGGGCGGTCATCCCGCTGGACGGCGGCCAGGTGCTGCATCGTGACTGAGCCGGGCGCCTCGGTCATCAGGACGGGAACGGCAGCGCCCGGCCGCCGAGGGCGTCGTGCTGCACGCCGGGCCGGTCCGCGTCCTGTTCGCCGACGGCGACCTGCGGCAGGTCCGCCGCGACGGCACCGAGATCGTCCGCCGGATCTACGTGGCCATCCGGGACCTCGACTGGAACACGCTGCCCGGCGAGATCAGCGACCTGCAGATCGCCGATGACGGCGGCAAGTTCCGGATCCGCTTCACCCGCCGGCACCGGTCGGGCGGCCTGGACTACCAGTGGCAGGCCGAGATCGACGGCGAGGCGGACGGCACCATCCGGTACCAGATGCACGGCGCGGCACTGTCCGCCTTCCCGTACGCCAAGATCGGCATCTGCATCCATCACCCGACCGACGGCTTCGCCGGCCAGCTGTACCACGGCGCCGCCCCCGGCGGGCCGGTCGAGCGGCCGGCTGCCGGATGCCATCGGCCCGCAGATTCACCTGGACGACGGCACCGACCTGCCGCTCTTCGAGCCGGTCAGCGACCTGGCGGTGACGCACGAGTCCGGGGGCGTGGTCCGCTTCGAGTTCAGCGGCGACCTGTGGGAGATGGAGGACCAGCGCAACTGGACCGACGCCTCGTACAAGTCGGCCTGCACGCCGGCCAGCCTCGGCTACCACCACGAGGCCGCCGCGGGCGATCAGTTCGACCAGCAGGTGGTCGATCCGGGCCGCGGGATTCCCGCTCGCGGCGGCGAAGGCCGGCCCGGACACCGGCCGGGTGACCATCAGCGTCGGCGAGGCGGACGGGCCGCAGTTCCCGCCCGTCGGGCTGCGCTGCGCCGATCCCGCCGCCGGCTGGTCCGACCGCGCCCGCGCCGTCCTGCGCGCCATCGGCCCGGCCCACCTGCGCGCCGACCTGTACCCGGCGGCGGCCGGGGGCGGACTGGCCGCCGCCGCGAGGCACGCGGCCGATCTCGGCTGCGGCCTCGAGCTAGCCGTGTTCCTGCCGGCCGGCGACGTGACCGGCGCCGTCGCCCGGCTGGCCGGCGAACTGCGGGCCACCCGGCCGCCGCTCGTCCGGGTCCTGGCCTTCTCCGAGGCCGAGGAGTCGAGCTCGCCCGCCACGGTCGCGGCGGTCGGCTCGGCGCTGGCGCAGGCCGGCTGATTCGGGCGTGCCCGTCGTCGCCGGGACGAACATTTACTTTAACGAGCTCAACCGGCACCGCCTCCCGCCGGGCCGGGCGGCCGGCGCTGGCCTGGTCGGTGAACCCGCAGATCCACGCGTTCGACGACCTGTCGCTGATGGAGAACCTGCAGGCCCAGCCGGCCACCATCGCCACGGCCCGGTCCTTCGCGCCGGGCAGCGCTCTGTTCGTCACGCCGATCACGCTGCGCCCGCGGTTCAACGCGGTGGCGGTCACCGACCAGGAGTTCCCGGCCGGCACGTTCCCTGAAGGCACGCTGCCCGGGCCGGTCGACGTCCGCCAGCCGTCGCTGTTCGGCGCCGCCTGGACGCTGGGCAGCATCGCCGCGCTCGGCGGCGCCGGCGCGGACGGCCTGACCTACTACGACACCGTCGGCCCGGCCGGCGTGATCGAGAGCCCGGCGGGCAGCCCGGCGCCGGCCGAGTTCTTCTCCCGGCCCGATACGCCGTACCCGCTCGCGGTCGTGCTCGCGGACGCGGCCCGGCTCGCGGGCGGGCGGGTATGCCGCGTCTCCGGAGCCGACCCGGCCCGCGTCGCCGCGATCGCGGTGCGCCAGCCGGACCGCACCACCGTCCTGCTGGCCAACCTCACCGCCGGGACCTGCGAGGTGGCCGTCGCGCTCCCGGCCGCCGCCGGAGCGCCCGCCACGCTCCGGATCCTGGACGAGCACTCCGCCGAGCGCGCCGCCACCGACCTGACGTCCTTCCTGCGAACCGCCCCGCAGGTCGCTAGTACCGGAGGCACCGTGCTGATGACCCTGAATCCCTACGGCACCGCGCGGCTCGAGGTTCACGGTGGCTGACTGGCGGGCGCCCTGGCTGCAGGCCCGCGACCGCGTGCAGCAGATGTACGGCGACCACACCGGAACCCCGGCGGACACGCTGCCGACGCCTGCGCTGACCGTCGAGCTGGGCCTGCTGTCCGCCAACATCGTGGCCATGATGGCCGCGCTGGAGGGCCAGTCCGCGCGCCTGCGGCCGCACACCAAGGTGCAGAAGAGCCCGGACATCGCGCTGCTGCAGGTCGACGCGGGGGCCATCGGCGTCACCGTCGCGACCATCTGGGAAGCGGCCGCGATGGCCGCCGCCGGGGTCCGGAGCATCCTGGTCGCCAATGAGGTCATCGGCCCGGACAAGATCGCCGCCGCGGCCGCGCTCGCGCGGCACGCCGACCTGATCATCGCCGTCGACGACGCCGCGAACATCTCCGACCTGTCGGCGGCCATGACCGCCGCGGGCAGCCAGGCCGGCATCCTCGTCGACCTGGACGTCGGCATGGCCCGCTGCGGCGCGCGGTCGCCCGAGCAGGCGCTCGGCCTGGCCCGGCAGGCGCACGCCGCGCCGGGACTCGACCTGCGCGGCGTCCAGGCCTATGAAGGTCACTGCATGCTTGAGCCCGACCGCGACACCCGCATCCGGCTCGCGACCGAGGCGATGGCCTACGCCGTCTCGGTCAAGGAACTGCTGCTGGCCGACGGCCTGCCCGCCGAGGTCCTGTCGGCCGGCGGCACCGGCACCTACAACATCACCGGCCGCAATCCCGCCGTCACCGAGCTGCAGGCCGGCTCCTACGTGTTCATGGACGCCTTCCACGGCAGCCTGGTGCCCGGCTTCGCCGTGTCGCTGACCGTGCTCACCACCGTGCTCGCGCGGCACGGCGACACCGTGATCTTCGACGCCGGGCGCAAGTCGGTCGGGATCGACTTCGTGCTGCCGCCCATCCAGGGCTACGACTACCAGGCCCGGTACTACGCCGAGGAGCACGCGCTGTTCGACACCGATCCGGGCTTCCCCGCTCAGATCGGCGACCGGGCCCGGCTGATCTGCGGCTACGCGCCGACCACGGTCAACCTGCACGACGTCATCTTCGCCATCGACGGCGGCCGGGTCGCCGACGTGTGGCCGGTCTTCCCGCGCGGGCCAGGTCACGCGGGCTTCCTGACCGCGCTCCGGCAGGCCGGTTAAATCAGGGCCATTAACAAACTGGTCACACCGGACTCTTGCCAGGAACCTCGGGAGTCGTCATGATTGAGCAAATGTTCTGACTCTGAGCAGATGTCCAAGCCAGCAGCGGAGGCTCACCGGTGGTCGAGCTGTGGGGACGACAGTGGACCCGGCCGCAGCTGCTGGCCCGGGTTGGCCGCCTGGAGCAGCTGGCCGGCGTGCAGCTCGTGCAGGCGGCTGACGGCGCCGAGCGGGGCGTGCGCCTGCTGCGGTTCGCCACCGGCGCGGGCTTCGACTTCGAGGTGCTGGTGGACCGCGGCTTCGACATCGGCCGGGCCTTCCTGGGCGGCCGGCCGCTGGCCTGGTGGTCGCCCGTCGGCCTGATCGGGCCCTGGTATCACGAGCCGGCCGGCGTCGGCTGGTTCCGCGGCTTCCCCGGCGGCCTGGTCTCGACCTGCGGGCTCGACCACACGCTGCTCGGCGGCACCGACGACTCGAGCGTCTTCAACTACCCGCACCGCCAGACCGAGACCTACGGGCTGCACGGCCGGTACACCGGGCTGCCCGCCCGGCTGGCTGCCTATGGCACGCGGTGGGACGGTGACGACTGCGTGCTCTACGCCGAGGCCGAGGTGGCCCAGATGGCCGTCTTCGGCGAGCAGCTCCTGCTGAGCCGCCGGATCGAGGCCGACCTGGGCGGCACGTCCGTGCGGCTGACCGACACCGTCACCAACACCGGCCCGACCGCCTGCCCGCACATGATGCTGTACCACTGCAACATCGGGTTCCCCGTGGTCGACGACACCGCCGAGCTGAGCTACCCGGCCCCGAAGGGCGTCTGCGTCAGCGACGCGCACACCGACGACTACCGCGCGCTCGCCGAACCCGAGCCCACCTTCGTCGAGGAATGCTACGAGCACGACATGGCGCCCGGCGACGACGGCTATGTCCGGGCCGCCGTGCTGAACCGGGCCGCCGGCCTGGGCGTCTACCAGCGTTACCGCCGTGACCAGCTGCCGCATCACATCACCTGGCGGCAGCTCGGCTCGGGTACCTACGTGGTCGCGATGGAGCCGAGCACCAACCGCGATGCCGGGCGCTTCGACGCCCGCCAGCGCGGCGAGCTCGGCTTCCTGGCCCCAGGTGAGCAGCGGCACTACGAGCTGGAGATCGGCGCACTCAGCGGCGCCGATGCCATCAGCGAGTTCGCCAACCAGGCCGCCCGGCTGGCCACGGTGCCGGCATGAGCGAGCTGTCGGCGGGGATCCTGACCGCCGACCTGACCCGGCTCGGCGCCGAGCTGGAGCTGCTGCGCGGCCGGGCCGCGTACGCGCATGTCGACGTCATGGACGGCAGCTTCTGCCCGCAGCTCACCGTCGGCCCGGCGTTCATCGCCGCGGCCGCGTCCGCCGGCGTGCCCGTCGATGCCCATCTCCTCGTGGACGAGCCAGCGCGCTTCCTGCCCGAGGTGGTCGCGGCCGGCGCCGCCATCGTGACCGTGCACGCGGAGGCCAGCAGGCACCCGCACCGGGTGCTCAGCGAGCTGACGGCGCTGTCGGCCGAGGTCCGGCCGGTCATCCGCGGCTACGCGGTGAATCCCGGCACGCCGCTGGGGGTCATCGAGCCGGTGCTCGACCTCATCGACCTGGTCCTGGTCCTGGCCGTCGACCCTGGCTGGCCGGGGCAGGCGCCCGCTCGCGGGCACCGCGGGCCGCATCGAGGCGGCCCGCGAGCTGGTGGCCGGAGCGGACCACCCGGTCCTGGTCGGCGTCGACGGCGGCATCACGCTGCGCAACGCCGCGCAGGTCGCCAGCTGGGGCGCTGACCTCGTGGTCAGCGGCAGCGCCATCTTCGACGGCCGCGACCCGGCCGGGAACCTGTCCGCCATGCTCACGGCACTAGGAGGCACCTGATGACCGTAGTCCGCAGCCGGATCCGCCGGCCGCGATCATCACCCCGCCGACCCCGATGACGATCTCCCAGATCGCGATCGTGGTCCGGGACATGGACGCGTCGCTCAAGGCCTATACCGAGAATCTCGGCTGGGGACCCTGGAGTGTCTTCGACTACAAGCCGCCGCTCCTGCACGACACGATGGTCCGCGGCGAGCCGGTCGAGTACCGGATGATCGGCGCCGAGACCAAGGTCGACGGGCTCGGGTTCGAGCTGATCCAGCCGGTCAGCGGCCCGAGCATCTACCAGGAATACCTGGACACCTACGGCGAGGGCGTGCAGCACATCGCGTGCATGAAGCACAACGACGACGACAGCGAGGCGCTCAAGGGGCACTGGCGCGAGCGCGGCGCCGATGTGCTGATGAGCGGCCGGATCGGCGACTCGATCGAGTTCTACTACCTGGACACCGGCCCGATCATCAAGTGGGTCCTCGAGTCGGGCAACGGCCACGCGATCGAGCTGAAGCCGAGCTACATCTACCCGTGACCGAGCTATCCATGACCGAGCTGCCCGTGACTGAGAACCAGCCCCTGCGCGTGCTGGCCGTCGGCGACCCGTACATGCCGGCCGCCAGCTTCGCCGCGGCCCTGGCCCGCCTCGGCGACGCCGTGAGCGTCACCGAGCTGCAGATCACCCGGACGGACGGCGAGCCCGCCCGGACCGCGTCGGAGCGGCGGCTGCGCGAGTACGCCGGCGACCCGGCGCAGGTCGCGCGCGCCGCCGTCGGCCACGAGGTGCTGGTGTGCCACGGCGCCCCGGTGAGCGCCGAGGTCCTCGACGCGCCGGGGCTGCGGCTGGTCTGCTGTGCCCGCGGCGGGCCGGTCAACGTCGACGTCGCCGCGGCCAGCGAGCGCGGCATCCCGGTGGTCAGCACGCCGGGCAAGAACGCCGAGGCGGTAGCCGAGCTGACGATCGCGTTCGCGCTCATGCTCATCCGCGGGCTGCCCCGGGCCAGCCGGTTCATCGCCGACGGCGGCACGGCTGGCGGAGTCGACGTTCGAGGGCGGGGAGTTCTTCGGCACGCGAGGCCCCCGGCACGGTGCTCGGCCTAGTCGGCCTCGGCCACGTCGGCCAGCAGGCGGCGGTCCGGGCCGCGGCGCTCGGTTTCACCGTGCTCGCGCACGACCCGCTGCCGCCCGCGCCCGGTGCCCGACGCGGTGACCCTGGTCAGCTTCGATGAGCTGCTGGCCGAGTCCGACATCGTGTCGGTGCACGCCCGGGCCACGGCCGCGAACCGGCACCTGTTCGGCGCCAAGGCCTTCGCGCTGATGAAGCCCGGCGCCAGCTTCATCAACACCGCGCGCGAGTCGCTCGTCGACGAGGCCGACGCTGGCCGACGCGCTGCGCCGCGGGCAGCTGGCCGGCGCGGCGCTCGACGTGGTGGAGCCGCCCGCCGGCGGGCGCCCGGCATCCGCTGCTCGACCTGCCGCAGGTGTTCATCACCCCGCACCTCGGCGGCGCCACCATCCAGACCCTCGCCCGCGGCGCCGGGCAGGCCGCGACCGCCGTCGCCGACCTCATCGCCGGGCGCCGCCCGGCCGCGGTGGTCAACCCCGAGGTATTCGACGGGCGGCCGGCCATGAGCAGACCTTGCTACCTGCTTGCTATCGACGCTGGCACGGGCAGCTGCCGGGCCGTCCTGTTCACGGAGAAGGGCGAGCAGGTCGCCGCGAGCCTGCGCGAGTGGGTCGCACCGCGAGCCGCCGGACGTGCCGGGCGGCCAGGACTTCGACGTCGACGGCCAACTGGCTCGCGATCGCCGCCTGCGTGCAGGACGTGCTGGCGGCCGCGGGCGCCAGCGGGGACAGCGTCCGCGCGGTCGCGGCGACCAGCATGCGCGAGGGCATCGTGCTCTACGACGGCGCTGGCCAGGAGATCTGGGCCTGCCCGAACGTCGACTCCCGCGCGGGCCAGGAGGCCGTCGAGCTGATCCGCGAGGGCGCGGCCGACCGCATCTACGCGCTCGGCGGCGACTGGGTGGCGATCACGTCGCCGGCCCGGCTGCGCTGGCTGGCCCGGCACCGGCCCGACATCCTGGCCCGGACCAGCGGCCTGGGCATGCTCAGCGACTGGATCGCGACCCGGCTGTCGGGCGTGCTGGCCACCGAGCCGTCCTGCGGGTCGAGTTCCGGGATGTTCAGCCTGGCTGACCGGGCCTGGTCGGACGAGATCGCCGCCCTCAGCGGCCTGCCCGCCAGCGTGCTCCCGCCGGTGCACGACCCCGGCACCGTGATCGGCGCCGTCACCGCGGCCGCCGCCGAGCAGACCGGCCTGCGGCCCGGCACGCCGGTCGTCGCGGGCGGCGCCGATACTCAGCTCGGGCTGCTCGGCGCCGGCGCCCGGCCGGGCGAGTACACGGTCGTCGCCGGAACGTTCTGGCAGAACACGATCCTGCTCGACCGGCCGCTCATCGACCCGCAGATCCGGCTGCGGACGCTGTGCCACGTGCTGCCGGGTCAGTGGATGCTGGAGGGGATCGGCTTCTACTGCGGGATGAGCATGCGCTGGTTCCGCGACGCGTTCTGCGCGCGCCGAGGTCGAGGAGGCCCGCCGCCGGGGCGTGGACCCCTACGTGGTCATGGAGGAAGCGGCGGCGCAGGCGCCAGCCGGGGCGGTGCTGGCCATCTTGTCCAACGTCATGAACGCGCGGCACTGGGCCCACGCCAGCCCGTCGTTCCTGCAGCTGGACCTCGGCGCCCAGCGGCCGGGCTCGGGCCAGGCGGGCTGCGTGCGGGCCATCGAGGAGGCGGCCGCCTACGTCGCCCGCGGGCACCGGGACATCATCACCGAGCTGACCGGCATCGGCTTCGGCGAGCTCGACGTTCACCGGCGGCGCGGCCAAGGGCGCGCTGTGGCCGCAGATCATCGCCGACGTCCTCGGCGTGCCGGTGCACGTCCCGGCGGTGACCGAGAGCAGCGCGCTCGGCGCCGCCATCTGCGCCGGCGCCGGCGCCGGCATCTACGCCAGCCTGTCCGACCTCGAGTCCGACCTGCGGCCGCGGGCCCGCTCCTACGAACCCGACCCGGCCGCGGTCACGGTATTCGACGAGCGGTACGCGACGTGGCGCGAGGTGTACCGGCGGATGCTCGCGATGTCGGACGACGGCCTGCTCAGCCCGCTGTGGCGGGCGGCAGGCGCCTAGCACCCGGGAGGTACGGACCAGATGCCTGATGCTGACGATCACTCCGTCGAGCATGACAGTCGTCGACAATCCGTCGATAACTCCGACAGCGCCCGGTTCCGGGCCGAGCTGGCCGCCCCGCCCCTGGTCAACAAGCTCAAGGGCGCCGGCGCGCTGGAGTGGGGCATGCAGAGCCGGCTGGCCCGGGTGTTCGGGCCGGCCACCAACCGGACCGTCATGCTGGCCATCGACCACGGCTACTTCCAGGGACCGACGACCGGGCTGGAGCGGGTCGACCTGTCGATCGTGCCGCTGCTGCCGTTCGCCGACGCGCTGATGACCACGCGCGGGATGGTCCGCTCGACGATCCCGCCGACCTCCGGGACGCCGATCGTGCTGCGGGCCAGCGGCGGCCCGAGCGTGCTCCGCGAGATGTCCAACGAGCGGGTCGCGGTGGCCATGGACGACGCGGTCCGGCTCAACGCCGCCGCGGTCGCCGTCCAGGTCTTCATCGGCGGCGAGTTCGAGACCCAGTCGGTCCGCAACATGACGCAACTGGTCGACGAGGGCCAGCGCGTCGGCATGCCCGTTCTCGCGGTAACCGCGGTCGGCCGCGAGCTGACCAGGGACGCCCGGTACCTGCGGCTGGCCGTCCGGATCTGCGCCGAGCTCGGCGCGCAGGTGGTCAAGACCTATTACTGTGCCGACGACTTCGACACCGTGACCGCAGGCTGCCCGGTGCCGGTCGTGATGGCGGGCGGCAAGAAGCTGCCCGAGCGTGACGCCCTGGCCATGGCCTATCAGGCCATCGACGGCGGTGCGGCCGGCGTCGACATGGGCCGCAACATCTTCCAGAGCGACCATCCGGTCGCGATGATCCGCGCCATTCGCGCCGTGGTGCACGAATCGGCCAAGCCGGAGCACGCCTACGAGGAATTCGTACGGCCAGCTATATCGGCTATCTCGGCTATTTCGGCCATCTCGGCTAGCTCAGCTCCATCAGCCCTGCCGTCAGCTGAGGCGTCCGCCTCGGTAACCAAGGAGGCAAGACCATGACCCAGTCCACGGGGCCCGCGGACGTCAGCCCGCCGGCCGAGGCCAGCCCCAGCCTGAAAACCGGGGCCATCAGGCTCCCCGGCGTCCTCATGCAGAGCGTCACCAGCATCGCCCCGGCCATCGCCGGCATGTTCACGGTGCCGTTCATCGTCCTGAACGCCGGCGTCAGCGCGCCGATGGCCTACCTCGGCGCGTTCATCATCGCGCTGCTGCTCGGCTACACGCTCATGCAGTTCAGCAAGCACCTGTCCTCCACCGGCAGCTACTACACCTTCGTGTCCCGCTCGATCGGCGGGCGGTGGGGCTTCCTGGTCGCCTGGGTCTACCTGCTGTTCTACCCGGTGGTGATCGCGCAGGTCGGGTCGTTCATGGGCTCCACCCTGCAGTCGGCGCTGAAGGCCGAGTACAACATCACCTTCGAGTGGTGGTGGTTCATGGTCTTCCTGATCGTCTTCGTGGCGTTCACGGCCTGGCGCGGCATCGAGCTGTCGGTGAACCTGATGATCGTCCTCGGCGTGCTGGAAGCGGTGATCGTGCTCGCGCTGGCCATCAACGGCTTCGCCAGCCCGGGTGCCGGCGGCGTGAACCTGCACTGGGTCTCCAACTCCTTCCACGGCTCCAACCTGCACGGCCTGTTCCTGGGCGTGGTGTTCGCGATCTTCGCGATCACCGGCTGGGACGCCGCCGCGCCGCTGGCCGAGGAGAGCCGCGACCCGAAGCGGACCGTCCCGCGCGCGGTGCTCGGCTCCATCCTCATCATGGGCGTGTTCCTGGTCCTGGTCTCGTGGGGCCAGACCACCGGCTGGGGCACCAGCAAGCTGGGCGCGTTCGCCAGCTCGGCTCAGCTCCCGGCCTTTGTCCTGGGCCAGCGGTACTGGGGCGGGGCCTGGATCATCGTGCTGATCGCGCTGTTCAACTCGGCCATCGCCGTCTCGATCGCCTGCACTAACGCCTCGACCCGCTTCCTGTACGGCATGGCCCGGGCTAAGGCGCTGCCGTCCTGGCTGCTCAAGGTGCACCCGAAGAACCAGACCCCGACCAACGCCGTGATCACCCAGACCGGCATCAACATCGTGCTCGGGCTGATCCTGCCCGTGATCATCGGTGTGGCCAACGTCTACAACGTGACCGGGACGTGGTTCACGTTCGCGCTGGCGTTCGTCTACATCGTGGCCAACGTCGGGCTGTACGTGTTCTACCGCCGTGAGCACCCAACGGAGTTCAGCTGGCTCAAGCACGGCGTCATCCCGGCCATCGGCTCGATCGCGCTGGCCGTGGTGGTCTACTACTCGGTCGTACCGCTGCCGGCCTGGCCGGTCTCGATCGCGCCGTTCATCGTGCTGGGCTGGCTCGCGGTCGGCATCGTGGTGGTCTTCGCGGTCTACCGGGGCCGGCGGGCGAATGACCTGGCGCTGGCGGGCCTCGCCATGGGCGAGGCGGTCGAGCAGGCGATCGAGGAGCGCGTGCTGGCCCACGACCAGCTGCCATCACCGGAAGGCGAGCGCTAGGACCGTGATGTCCGGGGGCGGGCCGGCCGCTCGCAGGCCCGCCCCCGGCACGGGTATGTCGCACGGAGGGAGAGCACGTGCCGCGGTTTACCGGCAAGGGCGTCGTCGTGACCGGCGCCGCGCAGGGCATCGGGCTGGCCATCGCGACCCGGTTCCTGGCCGAGGGCGCACGAGTGGTCGCCGTGGACCGGAACGCGGCCGCCCTGGAGGCCGCCGTGGCGGGCCTGCCGCCCGGCTGCGTCGCCGTCGCCGGGGACGTGGCCAGCCGGGCCGACTGCCAGGCGGCCGTGCGAACCTGCGTCAGTGAGTTCGGCCGGATCGACGTGATGTGCGCGCACGCGGGCATCGCGGACCCGCTGCCGCTGCTGGACATGACCGACGAGCACTGGCGCCGGCACATGGCGGTCAACGTCGACGGGACCATGCACTGCGTCGTCGAGGCCGCGCGGGCCATGGTCGGGTCGGGCGGCGGAGCCATCGTGTGCACCTCGTCGATCAACGCGTGGTTCGTCGAGCAGACGCACGCCGTCTACAACGTGACCAAGGCGGCGGTCTGGGCCCTGGTCCGGTCGGCGGCCATCGACCTGGCCGAGCATCACATCCGGGTCAACGGCGTGGCCCCCGGCGTCGCCGACACGCCGCTGGCGGCGCTGGTCGTCCAGGATCCCGAGCTGGCCCCGGCCTACCTGAAGACGATCCCGCTCGGCCGGTTCGCCGACCCGGCCGACATCGCGGCCAGCGTCGCGTTCCTGGCCTCCGATGACGCGGCCTACATCACCGGCCAGACCATCGTGATCGACGGCGGCCAGACGCTGGGCATCCCCGGCAGCCTGGAGGACCCGACCTCGCCAGCCCCGGCCCCGGCTCAGCCCGCTGGGGCCTCGAAGACCATCCTGATTTCCGTCACCTGGTAGCCCGCGCGGTTGAACGCCGCGGCCATCGGAGCGTTGGTGACATCGGTGGTCGCGGTGATGCGGTCGGCGCCGTCGGCGGCGTGCTGCCGGGTGATCTGGCCCAGCAGGTCATCGACGTACCCCCGGCCGCGCAGTTCGGGCACGACGCCGAGGTACCCGACGTTGCGGTGGTACGGCGTGGCCGACGGGATGGCGAAGCTGGCCAGCCCGCCGTCGGCCGTCTCGGCCAGCCGCCACCACGACCGGTCGCCGGGGCAGGAGCGGTAGAACTCCAGATCGTCGCGGGCCTGCCTGTCGGCACCCGTCGCGGCCACCTCCCGCTGCGTGGTGACATCGAGGCTGCCGACGGCGACCTGCCGGAATACGGCGAGGAACTCCTCGTCCCCGGCGGGATGGAAGACCAGGCGGTCCGAGGGAGCGGGCACACCGGCGACGGGTGTCCACTCGTACTGGAGCCGCTCGTTGACGTCGGTCAGCCCGGCCGCCCTGGCCGCGTCGGCGCGCCACGCCACGGCGGCGACGATGTCCGGATCGTCGCCCCAGCCGGTTCGCAGCACCAGGTCGTACTGCGGGGTCGCGCCGAACTCGGCCTGCCCGCGGGACAGGATCTGCGCGGCGAGGGCGGCGCGGTCTGGCACCTCGGGTACGACGTGCAGGCAGTCGAGGGCGAGCGGGCGCTCGCTGTCCGCGCGCCCCCACCACACCGCCCGCCCGACGATCCGGGACCCGTCGGCCGCGAACCAGGTCCACTCCGGGCGCATGCGGCCGCCGGCGGCCTCGTCCCGGAGCCGGTCGGCATCCAGGGCGCCGACCGGGTCGCCCACCGTGAACTCGGGCGGATCGGCCATCTCCGCCGGTGTCGCGGGCCGGATCAGCATGAGCTAGCTCACCACCCCGGCCAGGACCGTGGTCACGACCCTGGTGACGGCTTCGGGCTCGGGCGGCACGTTCTCCCGGCTCACGAACAGCATGTGGACGCCGCCGAGCAGTGTTGGCCCGAGCATGTCCACCTCGGCGTCTGGCGCGATGCGGCCCAGCTCGCGCTCGGCGGCCAGGTAGGACGTGATCATGACCATGCCCTCGGTAAGCACGGGGACGCCCGCCGGCCAGGCCTCGCGCAGCCGCTCGCGCAGGCCGTCACGGGCGGCGACCAGGCCGACCGTGGCCACCGCGACCGAGCCGTACAGGGCGGTCAGCGCGGCGGCCAGGTTGCCGGTCACGGTGCCGGTCCCGGCGCAGGCGCGCAGGGCGGCGGCCTGGGTGTCCAGCCGGCCGATGCGGTCGAGCACGAAGTCGGCCAGGAAGGCGTCGAAGTCGGTGAAGTGCCGGTGCAGGACGCCCTTGGCGCAGCCCGCCTCGGTGGTGACGGCGCGGCTGGTCAGCCCGTTAGGGCCGGCCCGCAGCAGGACGCGCTCGGCGGCGTCGAACAACTGCTCGCGCACGTCGCGGATTGCTACCCCGGTCGGCACCGCGCCTCCCTCCCCTGAGTTCACCGTGAGCGTACCGCGTTGACGAGTGGGCACGTGCCCACTACGGTCGGCGGCATGACTACCCCGCCCGCCGACGGCCTCCCCGTCCCGCCGCCGCCCAGCACCGAGGCCTTTGCGCACCGCCAGGTGGCCGAGTCGTTCGGCACCGACGCCGAGCGCTACGACCGGGCCCGGCCGCGCTATCCGGAGGCGCTGATCAGAGCGATCATCGACGGGAGCCCCGGCCGCGAGGTCCTGGACATCGGCTGCGGCACGGGCATCGTGGCCCGGCAGCTCCAGGCGGCCGGCTGCCGGGTGCTCGGGGTCGACCCGGACGCGCGGATGGCCGGCCTGGCCCGGCAGACCGGGGTCGAGGTCGAGGTGGCGCGGATCGAGGAGTGGGACCCGGCCGGACGGCGGTTCGACGCGGCGGTGGCCGGGCAGGCGTGGCACTGGGTGGACCCGGTCGCGGGCGCGGCCACCGCGGCCCGCGCGCTGCGCCCCGGCGGGCGGCTGGCGCTGTTCTGGAACGCCTTCCAGCCGCCACCCGACCTGGCCGAGGCGTTCTCGGGAGTGCTCAGACGGGCCCTGCCCGACTCGCCGTTCCGCATGCCTGCGCGAACGTCGGCCGCGGACGTGTACCTGGCTGGCTTCGGCAAGGTCGAGGACGGGCTGTACCAGGCGGGCGGGTTCGGCGACCCGGAGCGGTGGCGGTTCGAGTGGGAGTGGACCTACACCCGCGACGCCTGGCTGGACCAGATGCCGACCACGGGCGTGCTGACCACCGCCCCGCCCGAGGCGGTGGCGGAGGTGCTGGCCGAGTCCGGGGCGGCCATCGACGCGGTCGGCGGCAGCTTCGTCTGCCAGTACACGACCGTGGTGCTGACCGCGGTCCGCGCCGACGCGGCCTGACAACCCTGGCAACACGGCCTGACAACTCGGTCCGACAACACGGACCGACAACACCGCCTGACCGCACCCAGGCCAGGACGCCCGCGTCAGCGGTGGGCCAGCAACTCCCCCACAGCGCTGTCGGCCAGCTGATAGCGGATCACCCGGCCGTCGCGCTCGGTGCTGACGGTCTGGGCGGCGCGCAGGTAGCGCAGGGTCTGGGAGACCGTCGCGTCGTTGATGCCGGTCGCGGCGGCCAGGTCGGAAACGCTGATCGGCCCGGCGGCCTGGATGCAGGTCAGGATCGTCAGCCGGGTGGGGTCGGCCAGGATGGCGAACCGCTGGGCGCGGGCCTGGATCCCGGCCGCGTCGCCGATCGCGGCGATGGCCTGGCAGACGCGCTCGCCGTCGATGATCCGCTGATCGGCCCGGTCCGCGGGCAGGAGATGCACGCCGGTCAGTCTGGCACACCCGCCGCGCGCGACCTGGCCCGCGCCCGCCGCGACGCGAAATCTGATCATCCAATCAGACTTGACGATGATCTAGGTGGCCGGTAGCTTCCTGCTTGCCCCGTGGCTCCGCGCCACGGGGTGGCAGCCAGCTCAGCGAAGTCCGGTGTGAACCCGGCACTGTCCCGCAACGGTGATGCCCCGGCAGGGGATGAGTCCGGTCGCCTGGCCCGGCCGCCGCGCGCACCAGTCCTCGGAGGAAGGGCGGTTTCGTGTCCGGTCTGCAGCGGCTCCGTGAGTTGTCGGCCCCCGAGTGGGGCCGCCTCGCCGCCATGTTCGGCTTCATCCTCGCGCTCAACGCCGCGGGCTGGGGCATCTACGTGCTCTGCGTCATGCCGCATCACTTCAATTACCACGGCGTCGCCGGGAATCCCGGCCTGGGCGTCGGCCTCGGGGTGGCGGTGACGGCGTGGTTCCTCGGCTTCCGGCACGCCTTCGACGCCGATCACATCTCCTGCATCGACAACACCACCCGCAAGCTCATGGCGGACGGCCAGCGGCCGCTGGGCAGCGGGTTCTTCTTCTCCTTCGGCCACTCCACGGTGATCATGGTGGTCGGGGTCGGCATCACGATCGCGGCGCGGGCGGTGTTCGGCGCGGTCGTCAACCCGACCTCGGCCTACCAGACCGCGGGCGGGACCATCGGGACGCTGGTGTCGGCCGGGTTCCTGTACCTGATCGCGGTGCTGAACCTGATCGTGCTCAGCGGGATCTTCAAGGTGTTCCGGCGGATGCGGGCCGGCCACTACGACGAAGCCGAGCTGGAGGCCCAGCTCCAGGCCCGCGGGCTGATGTACCGGTTCTTCGGGCGGTTCATGCGCTCCATCAACCACACCTGGCAGCTGTACTTCGTCGGGCTCATCTTCGGCATCGGGTTCGACACCACCACCGAGGTGGTGCTGCTGGCCGCGACCGCCTACGCGGCGATCCAGGGGCTGCCCTACTACGCGGTGCTGGCGCTGCCGTTCCTGTTCTCGGGCGGGATGATGCTGTTCGACACCCTCGACGGCTGCTTCATGAACTTCGCCTACGGCTGGGCGTTCGCCCGGCCGGTGCGCAAGGTCTACTACAACCTGGTCATCACCGGGCTGTCCATCGGCGCGGCGTTCATCATCGGCACCATTGAGATCCTCGGCATCCTGACCAGCGAGGAGCACCTGACCGGCCCGTTCTGGTCGCTGATGGCGAACTTCAACATCAACGTGGCCGGGTTCTGCATCGCCGGGCTGTTCCTGGCCGTGTGGGTGGCGGCCCTGGCCTACTGGCGGTTCGGCAACGTCGAGGCCCGCTGGTCCGCTGCCGTGACCACTGACGAAGCTAGCTAGCCGACCAGGGCCTGGGTGCCGAGCACGGTGACCAGGGCCAGGCGCTCGGCGTCCAGGGTGCCCGGCTCGGCGGTGTAGATCATGATGTGCAGGTCGCTGCCCGCCACGGTGAGCACGTCGCAGTCCAGCGTCAGCGGGCCCACCTGCGGGTGATCGACGATCTTGCGCGCCGCCCGCTGCTGACCGACGACGCCGGAATCCCACAGCTGACAGAACCGAGCGCTGTTACTGCGCAGGTCCGTAATCAGTGACCGCAGCCGCCGGTCCGCTGGATAACGGCCGGACGCGGCGCGCAGGTCGGCGACCAGCGCCTCCTCGAGTGCGCTCCGTTCCTCAGGAGTCTGCCGGACCCGGCCGCGGAGCCCGGTGAGGTTGCGCCAGACCCCGTTGCGCTCGTGGCCGCGCCAGCCCGACGGGTCGCCCATCAGCGCTGCGTAGGGCGGGTTGGCCACCAGCAGGGTCCAGGCCGCGTCGTAGACCGCGACCGGCGTCCCGGTCAGCCGGTCCAGCAGCCGCTGGACGCTCGGGGCGATGTACCCGGGCACCGTCTCCGGGCCCGGCGGCATCAGCCCGGCCAGCCGGAACAGGTGCGCGCGCTCCTCCGGGGCCAGCCGCAGCGCCCTGGCCAGCGCCTCGACCACCTGTGCCGACGGGCTGGTGGCCCGGCCCTGCTCCAGCCGGGTGATGTAGTCCACGGAGATCCCGGCCAGCAGGGCCAGTTCCTCCCGGCGCAGCCCGGCCGCGCGTCGGTGACCGCCCGCGGGCAGCCCGGCCGCCTCGGGCGAGGCCCGGTCCCGCCAGCGGCGCAACGCCTGCCCGAACTCCGCCGTCGCCATGCCCCCAGTCTGCCCCCGGCGGCCCGCCGCTACCTGGTACCGCCAGTCCCGGGAAGACCGGACGACTGGCTGACCAGGCCAGCCGGGGGCAGCCTGGAAGCATGACGAGCACACTGATCACCGGCGCGAACAAGGGCCTGGGCTTCGAGACCGCCCGCCAGCTCATCGCCGCCGGTCACACCGTTTACGCCGGCAGCCGCGACGCCGAGCGCGGGCGCCGGGCCGCCGAGCGGCTGGGCGCGCGCATGATCCTCATCGACGTCACCGACGACGCCTCCGTGGCCGCCGCGGCCACGGCCATCGCCGCCGACGGCGGCCTGGACGTGCTGGTCAACAACGCCGGCATCGAGGCCAGGACCGCCGACAACGGCGTGGTCAGCGCGGCCGACACGACCGCCGATTTCATGCGGGCCATGTTCGAGACCAATGCCTTCGGCGTGGTCCGGGTCATCCACGCCTTCCTGCCGCTGCTGGAGAAGTCGGCCGGCCCGGTCGTGGTCAACGTCAGCAGCGGCCTGGGCTCGCTGACCCGCATCACCGAGGCGGGCTCGCCGTCGGCCGCCTACCCGGGCGTGGCCTACCCGGCGTCCAAGGCCGCGCTGAACATGATCACCGTGCAGTACGCCAAGGCCCTGCCCGCCATGCGGATCAACGCCGCGGATCCCGGCTACACCGATACCGACCTGAACGGCCACCAGGGCATCCAGACCGTCGAGCAGGGCGCCGAGATCATCGTCCGGCTGGCCCGGCTCGGCCCGGACGGCCCGACCGGAGGCTACTTCGACGCGACCGGGCCCGTGCCCTGGTAACCGAATACGGGATATGTCTCAGGGCTGACAACCTTTTTCCGCGGCCGCATCATCTAGCTAGCCATGAGACCGACAGAGCCCGCGCCCGGCGGGCGGGATACACGGGACGAGGAGTTCCGCGAGTTCGCGCGCAGCCGGGCGTCGCCGCTGCACCAGACCGCCTACCTGCTGTGCGGTGACTGGCACCTGGCCCACGACCTGGTCCAGGACACGCTGGTCAAGGCCTACCAGCACTGGCCGCGCGTCCGCCGGGCCGACAGCCCCGATGCCTACGTCCGCCGCATCCTGCTCAACGAGGTGCGCGGCCGCTGGCGGCGCCGGGACCGGACGGTGCCCGTGGCGCGCTTCGGCGCGGAACCCGTGGTGGCCGACGCGACCGACGAGGTCGCCCGGCGGGCCGGGCTGTTCGAGGCGCTGCTGGCGCTGCCGCTGCGGCAGCGCGCCACCATCGTGCTGCGCTACCTCGAGGACCTGTCCGAGCTGGAGACCGCGGCGGTGCTGGGCTGCAGCCAGGGCACCGTCAAGAGCCAGAGCGCCCGCGCGCTCGCCACACTGAGAACCTTCCTGAGCAGAACGGAATCACGGCTATGAAGACCGCACAGGAGATCCAGCTCAGCGACGATCTCCGCCACCTGGCCGGCGGCCAGCTCGCCGGCGGCCAGCTCGCCGGCGACCCGCCCGGCGCGCCCGACCTGGACGCCATCGAGCGCCGGGGCCGCGCGCGGCGCCGCCGCGGCCTGGCCATCCGCGGCGCGGCCGGCGTCGGCGTGCTGGTGCTGGCCGCCGGCGGCCTGGCCCTCGGCACCCACAGCACCCCGGCCAGGCCGGTCAGGCCGGCCGCCGCCAAGGCTAAGGCCGCGCCGCAGGTCCAGACTGCGGCCTACGTGGTCGCGCACGCCGAGTCGGCGCTGGCCCAGATCGACCGCTACATCATCAGGGATCAGGAGCGCTCGTCCAGCGGCCCCTACACGCTGTGGACCGACCCGCGGACCGGTCACACCTACCTGCAGGAAGGCCGCGGCGCCGCCCGGCTGGTCGCCTGGGGCAGCACCTACCTGGTCGCGCGCGTCATGCACTGGCGTACCACCCAGGTCAACTACGGCCCCCGGACCTGGTGGACCCAGGTCATCCACGCCGCCGGACCGATCCAGGGCGCGCCGCCCGCCGGTCCTTACGGCGGCGCCGCCGGCACTCCGGCCCAGATCAGGGCCTCGCTGTCCGCGGGCCATTACCGGATCATCGGTCACCGGGTCATCAACGGCCGCCGGGCCATCGGGCTGAAGGGCCCCTGGGCTCGCGGGTACCTGGAGATCTGGGTCGACGCGGGCAGCTACCAGCCCGTGCGCGTGATCATCGCCGACTTCGCCGACCAGCCCGGGCCGCTGCGCCACGACCGCATCGCGGCCAGCGAGTCCTGGGTGGCGCGCTCCCCCGCCCTGGTCCAGCTCGTGAACCACCCGCGGATCCCGGCCGGGTTCACCCACGTCCCCGCCCCGTCGTAGCGCGTCATCCGCGGTGGCCCGTCGGCCCCGGGACGGGCGGGCCACGGCGGAGCGTCAGCCCCGGGGCGGGGAGCACGTTTCCGCGGAAACGTGCCAGAGCGTACGCGTCGCGGGCCGAGAGCGGGCGGGCCACCGGAGCATCAGCCCGGGGCCGGGGAGCACGTTTCCGCGGAAACGTGCCGCAGCGCTACGCGTCGTGGCGCGGGAGCCTGACGGGCCACCGGATCGTCAGCTCCCGGGGCGACGTTTCCGCGGAAACGTGCCGCAGCGCTACGCGTCGCGGGGCGGCAGGCCGGCGGGCACCGGAGCATCAGGATCGGGTCTGGCCCGCCTTGATCATCTCCAGGGCCTGCTGGACGCGGCGCTCCCGCGTCTCCTCCCGCTTGGCCTCGGCCACCCAGCGCGCGTACTCCTTGCGATGGGTGAAGGCCAGCTTCTCGAACGCCGCCCGGGCCTGCTCGTCCCCGGCCAGCGCGGCGGCCAGCGCCGGCGGCATCTCGACCTCGCGTGGGGCCTGGTCCAGTTCCAGGATCACGTCGACCTGGTCGCCCGCCGCCACGCCCGCGCCCTGGCGCACCTCGCGATTCAGCCCGACCAGGAACTCGCCGCCCATCCGGGCCACGCTGGTTCGCCACGTATAGCCGTTCACCGTGGCGACCACCGGGAAGCGCCTGGCCCCCTCGCCGACCTCGGCCACCTGCGCGTCGTCCAGCACCACGGCGGCGGCCGGCCCGCGCGACTGAAGCGGCGCCCGGAACTCAATTCTGCCCATCCGCCTATCCTGCCCCGGCGTCCGCCACCGGTGGTGCTGGACGCCGTTCATGATCACCCGGACTTTTCAGCGATAGTGACTGAAAAATCCGGGTGGTCATGGATGCGACTATTTCGGTGGGCCGAAAGCCGGGATCTGGCCGGGTACTGAGCGGGGCGGACGGTGCAGCCGGGGCGCGCGGGGTGGTCCAGCCGGGTCGCGCTGCCGCGCCGGGCCATCCACAGACGATCTTGAGGCGTTTGGGGCTGGCGGGCCCGGTACGCAGTGGGGTCAGCGGGGGAGCAGGCGCATGGTCGTGGAGCGGGCGCCCGGTGTCTTCACCGAGTCGGTGATGTTCTGGGGATACCGCTGGTACTTGGTCTGGTAGGCCGCGTCGATCTCGTCGTCGACGGCGTGGTCCGCGTCGGTGAAGGTGACGTCCCGGTCCACGCCCCCGGCGCTGACGTGGCCCTCGTGGCGGACCTGGGTGCCGCGGAACCAGGCCGCACCCGGCCCGTTGACCGAGCGGACGTACAGGTCGTCCCCGTACGGAACCACCCAGATCGTCCGCGGGCTGCTCAGCCTGCCGTCCGATCGCAGCGAGGTGACCTGGAGCTCGTCGGCTCCCCCGACCTTGGTGAACTCGTCGCTCGTCCAACCAGCCACGAACCTGCCTCCCGTCGCGTCGCGCCGAATGTTCCTCGTCCCGCCCTACCCGCGGCGGCGGCCCGGAACACGGCTTACAGGCCGAAGGAGGCGACCGCGCGCTCGGCGATGTGGCGGCCGATCACGATCGACGCGGTGGCGGCCGGAGACGGCGCGTTGAGCACGTGGATGACGCCGTCACCTTCCTCGATGAGGAAGTCGTCGACCAGCGCGCCGGACCGGCTGAGGCACTGCGCGCGGATCCCGGACGGCCCGAACGAGATGTCCCCGGAGCTGACCTGCGGGATGTACCGGCGCATCTCGGCCAGGTAGGCCGGCTTGACCAGGTCGCGCCAGATCTCCAGGGCGCCGGTGCGGGCGTAGGTCCTGGCCAGCTTGCGCAGGCCGGGGAAGCGCAGGCTGTCCAGCAGGTCCCGGCCGTTCACCGCCGTGCGCCCGTATCCCTCCCTGGCCAGCGCGGGCACCGCGTTGGGGCCGGCGTGCAGGGTCCCGTCGACGCCCCGGGTGAAGTGCACGCCGAGGAACGGGAACGCCGGGTCGGGCACCGGGTAGACCAGCCCGCGGACCAGGTCGGCGGCGGCCGGCCGGAAGGTGTAGTAGTCACCGCGGAACGGGACGATCCGGTACTCCTCGCGCCCCTGGCCGGTCATGGCGGCGATCCGGTCGGCCTGCAGGCCGGCGCAGGCGACCACGGCCCTGGCCCGGACCGGACCGGCGCCGGTCTCGACGACCCAGCCGCCGACGTCCCTGGTCAGCCCGCGGACGCCGTGACCGCACCGGACCTGCCCGCCGCCCTGGCTGACCGTCGCCGCGTAGGCCGCCGCGACCTGCCGGTAGTCGATCACACCGCTCTCCGGGATGTGCAGCGCGCGGATGCCCCGGACCGACGGCTCGATCTCGGCGATCTCCGCCGCGCCGATCTCCCGGACGGCCAGCCCGTTGGCCCGTCCGCGCTCGGCCAGGCTGGCCAGGCGGGTCAGCTCGCTGTCCCTGGTAGCGACGACCAGCTTGCCGGTCTGCCGGTACGGGATCTGGTGCGCCCGGGCGAACTCCATCATGGCCAGCCGCCCCGCGGTGCAGAACCGCGCCTTCAGGCTGCCCGGCTGGTAGTACAGGCCGGCGTGGAGGACCCCGGAGTTGTGGCCGCTCTGGTGGACGCCGACCGAGGACTCCTTCTCCAGCACGGCGATCCGCAGCCCGGGTCGGCTGGCCAGCAACGCCATCGCGGTGGCCAGGCCGACCAGCCCGGCCCCGATGACGATGACGTCGAGTGTCCCGCCATCCGCCTCGGCGGCCCCCGAACTGGTCACGGCTGCACCCTAGTTGATCTCCCCGGATCGGTCACTAGCATGACGACCATGCCATTCCGCTAGGGCTAGCTCCTACCTGGCCGTCGCCGACGCCATCAGCCAGCACGGCTGGCGGGTGCTGAGCCAGGCCCGTCCCCGATCCAGGGCGCCAGGGGAGCAATCGAGGTGCTGCTGTACGCGGAATCCGGGCCGCCGGCCCGGTAGGGGGCGGCGGCCCGGATGGGTGCTGCGGCGCGGTCAGGCATTCTCGACGGCCGGGACCTGGCCGGGCAGCCGGTTGGCGCGAATCCCGATGACGGCGGTGCGCACCAGCACCATGGCCACGGCCATGAAGATCAGCCCGTCGGCGATGGCCGCCTCGCTGACCTGGTTGGTGACGGCCCAGGCGACGATCGAGTCGGTGAACCAGTGCGCCGCGCCGTAGGAGAAAAGCGCCCGGGCGCCGATGACCACGGTCCAGAAGATCGCGTACGGCCAGCCCGCCCGGCTGACCGGCCGCCCCGTGCCGGGACTGCGGTAGACCCGCATCAGCGCGGCGGCGGCCAGCCCGCCGAGCACCCCGGCGGCCACGCCCGCGATCTCCACCGCCAGGCCGGAGCCGTGGCTGGCCGGCCGCTGGATGAAGACCGGGATGATCACGACTGCCGCGATCAGGGGGCGCAGCAGGCGCATGGGCCCGATCTTCCTGGCCGGCCCCACATCGGTGGCCAGCACCGTGGCCAGGACGACGCCGTTGACGATCATTGCCTCGGTGAGCTGGGAAAGCATCTTGTGCTCCTCGTTAGTCCGGTCGTTGCTGACGACACCAACCCTCGTCGCGGACGGCGTTTTCGGGATCGGAGCGCGGGCTGGTCCGCGGCATGACTCGGACCGGCCTGGGCTGGCACCCGCCGGTACCAGGCCGGTACCAGGCCGGGCGGCCGGAATCAGCCCGGCGTCAGCCCGCGGGCTGACGCGGGCGGCCGGGGCCCGGCCGTAACGTCGCGATCACGACCGCAGGGGGGAGGGTGGATGTCCGGACTCGGGCTGGCCTGGACAGGCGACACTGGAGTCATGTTGCGCTGGGTCAACTGGCTGGCTCGCGGGCTGGGCTTCGCGTGGGTGGGCGTGGTGACGTTCGTCATCTCGCCGCCGCACGGCGCCTACGCGCTGCCCGTGCAGGTCGCCGGCTATTGCCTGGCCGGGCTGGGGGTGCTGGGCTGGATCCTGGCCGACATCCGCCCGCTGCCGGGGCGGCTCGGCACCGCGGGCATTCCCTTGTTCCTTGGTCTCATCGCCGTCGCCACCGGCTTCGCGTCGGCGGCCGGCAGCGGCGGCACCTTCCTGGTCATCTTCGGCTTCGTGGCCACGCTGGCCGCCGGGGCCGATGCCAGCCTGACCGCGGGCCTGGCCGTGACCGCCGCCGGCGTGCTGGCCACCGAGGTCAGCGCGCTGGCCTTCGGCGGCAACCTGACCAACCTGCTCGCGCTGCCGGCGCTGGTGGTCTCCGGGCTGCTGATCGGGCGCAACCGCGGCGCGTACCGGATCCAGGCCGAGCAGTCGGCGGCGCTGCTGGCCCAGCGCGAGCAGCTCGAGTCCGAGCAGCGGCGGGCCGACCTGCTGGACGAGCGCACCCGCATCGCGCGCGAGATCCACGACGTGCTGGCCCACTCCCTGGGCGCGCTGGGCATCCAGATCCAGGCGGCCCGGTCGGTGCTGACCGACCGGGCCGACATCGACCAGGCCGGCGAGCTGCTGGCCGCGGCCCAGCGGATGGCCGCCGAGGGCCTGGCCGAAACGCGGCGGGCGGTGCACGCGCTGCGCACCGACACCCGGCCACTGAACGAGGAGCTGGCCAGGGTCACCGACACCTACGGGCAGCGCTACCGGGTGGCGGTCAGCTTCGAGACCGGCGGCGAGCCGCGTCCGCTGCCGCCCGATGCCACCATCGCGCTGCTGCGCATCGCCCAGGAGGCCCTGGTCAACGCGGCCAGGCACGCGGCCGGGCAGCAGGTCACGGTCCGCCTCGATTACGGCGACGCCGGGGTGCGGCTGACCGTGAGCAACCCGCTGGCCCCCGGCAGCGAGACCCCGCCCGCGGTCGGCACGGTGAACGGCGGGTACGGGCTGACCGGCATGCGGGAGCGGCTGCGGATGATCAACGGGACCCTGGAGGCGGGCCGCCGGGACGGCCAGTGGATCGTCACCGCGTGCCTGCCGCGGCCGGAGCCTGAGACCATATCCTCGTGAATGCCGCTGATCCGCCGCTGCGCATCATCGTCGCCGACGACCAGGCCAGCGTGCGCGAGGGACTGGTGCTGCTGCTGGGCGGGCTGCCCGACATCGAGGTGGTGGGCGCGGCCGCGGACGGCGAGCAGGCCGTGGAGCTGGTCGCCGCGCACCATCCCGACGCGATCCTGCTCGACCTGCACATGCCGGTGCTGGACGGCATCGGGGCCACCCGGCGCCTGTCGGCCGAGCATCCGGGCGTGGCGGTCGTGGTGCTGACCACCTACGCCGATGACGGCTCGGTGCTCGACGCGCTCCGGGCCGGGGCGCGCAGCTACCTGACCAAGGACGCCGACCGGGTCGACATCGCCCGGGCGCTGCACGCGGCCGCCGGCGGCCTGGCCGTCTTCGACCCGCGGGTGCAGGCCACGCTGCTGGCCGCCGCGACGTCCCCGGCCCGGGCCGAGCGCGAGCCCGCCACCGCGGCACCGCCGCCCGACGGCCTGACCCAGCGCGAGGTCGAGATCCTGGCCCTCATCGCCCGGGGCATGACCAACCCCGAGATCGCCGCGGCGCTGTTCCTCAGCAACCACACGATCAAGACGCACATCAGCCGGATCTTCGCCAAGACCGGGTCACGGGACCGGGCCGCCGCGATCGGCTACGCGCACCGCCACCACATCGGCTGAGCGGGCCGGGCTGGGCGGGCCTAGTTACCAGGAGCCCCAGGCCAGGCCCGGGGCGGGCAGCCGCGGCGGGGTGAGGAAGGCCGGCGGCGCGGACAGGTCCAGTGCGCCCAGCGGCGAGCTGGCCGCGGCGTCGCGGCGGGTCAGCGCGGGCAGGTTCCACTTCTCCTCGACCAGCTTGAGCACCGAGGTGTGGTCGAACACCTCCGACAGCACGCAGTCGGGCCGGGCGAACGGGGAGACGATCACCGCGGGCACCCGGACGCCGTAGGTGTCGTAGCGCAGCCCGCACCCGGAGATCAGCTGCTCGGCGTGCCGGACGTAGGCCGGGAACAGCGGCTTGAGCACGCTGCGCAGCAGCGACCGGTGCGCGACCAGGCTGCGCCCGGGTACGTCGTCGGGCTCCACCGCCGGCGGCGGCGCGACGTGGTCGTAGTAGCCGCCGTGCTCGTCGTAGGTCCAGATCAGCAGGGTGTCCCGCCAGCCCTTCCCGTGCATCACCCGGTTGATGATCTCCGAGGCGAAGCTCTCCCCCTTGCGGACGTCCTGCGGGTTCTCCTCCGAGTACTCGTCGAAGTCGGGGTCCACGATGGAGAAGCCGGGCAGCGTGCCCGCGTCGGCGTCGTCGACGAACTGGCCGATGCTGCGCACGTGCGCCATGTACCGGGCCAGGCCCAGCGGGTACAGGCTCGCGGTGAACTGAAGCTCCCGCTTCACGCCGTCCTTCATCTGCTGGAAGGGCGGGCCCAGCGCCCGGCCGTGGTGCTTGGCCCGGCTGCGCCGGAAGTGCACGTACTGCCGGAACCGGGACTCGTCCTCGGCCGCGGGCCGGTAGTTGGCCCAGGAGATCCCGTACCTGGTCAGCTGGTCCAGGATGGTGCCCGCGGGCGGGCGGTCCAGGATGTTGACCGGCAGGTCGTCGATCAGCCCGTGCGCCGTGCCGGCCAGCAGGAAGCGGCGGTTCGGGAACGTCGGCCCCAGGCAGGAGCTGAACCAGCGGTCGGCCAGCGGGAACGTGCGGGCCAGGCCGTGGTAGAAGGGCAGGTCCTGCTCGGTCCAGTAACCCATGGCCGCGGCCTTCTCGCCGCGCGGCGCCGAGTCCTCAGTGGCCGTCACGAACCCGGTCATCTTGCCGTCCGCCCACTGCGCGTGGGTGGCGCTCCAGCTCTGGCACGGCACGCCATCGTGCTGCTCAGTGCCGGGCAGGTGGTAGGCGCGCACCGGCCGACCCTGCGAGTCGGGGTTCTCGGCGTCGGGCTGCCCGTCGGCCCCGGCCGGCAGGCCCTCGCCGCGGCCGAGCGTGCCCAGGTAGTTGTCGAAGGAATGGTTCTCCATCATCAGCACGACGATGTGCTTGATCGGCGGCAGCAGGTCGGTCCCCGCCGGCTGCGCCTCGTCCGGGCGCTGGCCGGGCTGGCGGCGCTCCATGCGCGGGCCGCGCCGCCTCAGCTGGCGCCGCTCCACGCTCTCCCATACCCGCGTGCCGTGCATGAACCTAGCCTTCCCCTCGGAGCCTGCCGCGCGGAAGGTGCCCGGCGCGAACCTCCGCAAACACCGGGCGGCGGCCATCAGCGGCCCCGGTCGCGGGGCCGGTAACTTAGAGTCATGGACGAGGCCGTGCGCCGTTATATCGACGGCATCGAGCCGGCTAACCGGGCGCTGTTCGACCGGGTGCACGGGCTGATCATGGACGCGCATCCCGAGGCGACGGTCAGCATCTCCTACCAGATCCCGACCTACCGGTTGGGTAAGCGGCGACTGTACCTGGCCGCCTGGAAGCACGGCGTGTCCCTGTACGGCTGGCAGGCCGACCGGGACGGCGGGTTCTCCGAGCGGCACCCGGACCTGCTGTCCGGGAAGGCCACCCTGCGGCTGCGGCACGACCGCGCCGGCGCCATCCCCGACGCCGAGCTGCGCGACCTGGCCCGCGCCGCGCTCAGTCCCTGACCCCGGTCCTCCCCCCCGGCCCCAGACCACGACCATTAACAAAGGAGCCCGGGGATGGCCGGGCCGACCGGCCTGGCCATCCCCGGGGAACCCTGGCCCGGCCTACGACCCCGCGGTCGGGGCGGGAGTCAGCACGATGCCCGTGGGCTCGTACCCGTCACCCGACTGGGCCGTGGTCCCGCCGAGGTTGATCGAGCCGACCACGCTGTCATCAGCCGTGTTCAGCACGGTCACGAAGGCCGAGCTGGCCTGGCCGATCCACAGCTGCTGGCCGTTCGGGGTCAGGCCCAGCGTGTCCGGGTCACCGGTGACCGGCACCGTTCGGGTGACGGTGTCCGTGCCCGCGCTGATCACCGAGATCGAGTTCGAGTCCGGGTTGGCCACGTACACCGTCTGCCCGTTGGCCGACACGACCACCTGCCACGGCTCCTGGCCGACCCGGATCACCCGGACGACCCGGTCGGTCCGGGTGCTGATCACGTCCAGGCTCGCGTGGCTGGTGTCGGTCACGTAGACCGTCCGGCCGTCCGGGGCGATGGCCTCGCCCCGCGGGTCGCCGAGGCCGCGGACCTCGCCCGCCACCCGGCCGGTGGCGGTGTCGTAGATCCACAGCCCCTGCGACGTGACGACGTACGCCGCGGCCGCCGGCGAGAAGGCGATCTGGCTCGGCTGGGCGCCGGTGCGCAGATGCGCGGTGACCTTGTCGGTCGCCGTGGAGATCACGCTGATGCCCGATGGCGACGAGGCCGAGGTCTGCGGGCCGGTCTCGGCCACCCAGACCTGCTGGCCGTCCGGCGTCACCGCCAGGTCCTGCGGGAACAGGCCGACGTTGATCAGCTTCTCGGCCGGGTTGTAGTTGCTCGGGTCGAGGGTCTTGGTGTCGATGACCGCCACCGTGGAATTGCCCGTGTCGGCGAAGTACAGCGTGCTGCCGTGCAAGGCCAGGCCCTCGTTGGTGGAGGAGTAGTTGTAGTCCCCGGGGTCACCGGGCACCTGGGTGTCACCCACGTTGTAGGTCTGGATGACCTGGCAAGTGGCCGTGTCGATGGCGCTGAACCCGTCCCAGCCCGAGTCGGACACGTAGGCGGCCCCGGCCGGGCCGCTGCAGCTCGAGGCGATCAGCCGGGCCCCGGAAGCCGGGTGGCGGACGGCGGCCGCGTGTCCGCCGGCCGTCAGCGCAATGGCGGCCGCCGCCCCGGCCATCACGGCGGTCGTGCCGGCGGCGATCGAGTAGGCCCGGCCGCGGCCGTTCATGCGTATCTTCATGTCGCTCACACTCCCGTCACAGTCGTCGCGGCGGCCGTGTTCCGCACCGGTCGGTGGCCGTGCCCCTGGTGGGGGAACGACTGCTTCTGGCCCGGGATGGCGGGCAGGCTGAAATGCTCCACCTGCTGCTCGGCCCGCTCCAGCTCCCTGGTCGTGGCGGGCAGCCGCGGGAACCGCCGCCGCGGCACCGCGCCCAGGGCGGCGCCGAAGTCACCGACCGTCTGGCGCCGCCAGGCGCTGATGTTGGGGTTGACCACCCCGGTCACCTTCTCCAGCAGCTGGAGTACCGAGGTGTGGTCGAAGGTGTCGTGGCAGACGAAGCCGCCGACGGTCCAGGGCGAGACGATGACGCAGGGCACCCGGAAGCCCAGGCCGATCGGGTCGCTGACCCCGTCCACGGTGATGTACTCATCCGCGGTGCCGGCCGGGGCGGTCGGCGGGGCCACGTGGTCGAAGTACCCGTCGTTCTCGTCGTAGATGAGGATGAACACCGTCTTGTTCCAGACGTGCTCGTTGGCCGCGATGGCGGCGATCTTGCTGGCCACGAAGTCGGCCCCGGCGGCGGGCATGAAATCGGGGTGCTCGGACTGGTAGGACGTCGGGATGATCCACGACACCGTGGGCAGCCGGTCGTGCAGCGCGTCGTACTCGAACTGGCCGGGCTGGTAGAAGCGCATCGCGTTCTGGTACAGCGGCGACGACGTCGTGGCCGCCTGGTACTGGTCGAAGTACTCCAGCACGTTCATGCCGTAGTTGTCGTTCTCCTGGTAGACCTTCCAGGGGACGCCGGCCTTGGTCAGCAGCTCCGGGTAGGTGGTCCAGGAGAAGGCCTCGGGCGGCACGTAGTTCGAGTAGACCGGCCCGCCCTTGTCGCCGGCCGGGTCGACCGTGCCGGTCATCAGGAACAGCCGGTTGGGCCAGGTCGGGCCCAGCATCGAGCAGTGATAGCCGTCGCAGACCGTGAACGCGTCGGCCAGCGCCCAGTGGAACGGGATGTCGTCCCGCTTGAAGTACGCCATCGTGTACTGCCCGGCCACCCCGTCGGAGGCCAGGTGCGCGGTCACGAAGCCGTCCATCTGGCCGTTGTTCCAGCTCGTGTGCTGCGGCCCCCAGCTGTGGCTGGTGGAGGGCATGGCCTGGGCGGACGTGCTGTGCGTATCGGCGTGGAAGGGCAGCAGGTACTTGTCGGGGTTATCGGCGTCGGCCTGGTAGAACAGCTTCTTCGACACGCTCGGGTCGCCGAACCCGCGGACGCCCGGCATGGTGCCGAAGTAATGGTCGAAGGAACGGTTCTCCTGCATCAGCACCACGACATGCTCGATCTCCGAGATCGGCCGCGCGGGCCGCTGCGCTCCGGTGACCGAGGACGGAGCGCCGTCCAGGATCTTGCGCAGGCTGGGCGGGAGGGCGAATGACGCCAGCGCCATCCCGCCCGCCGACGCCATCAGCTGACGCCGGCTCACCTCGATTGTCATGTCGGACCTCCTAGCGTCGAAACGGCTAGCTGCCGAGGCAGACAAAGACAGGGCACGACTGCCTCAGCCGGGGAACTTACGTGCCTTCCGGCAGGCAATCAAGGTCTAGATCGTGCGAAGAAGGTGAATAGCCTGGCTAAGGCGAAATTGGCGGGCGAAAAGGCCGGCCAGCGGCGGCCTGCGCGGTGCGGGCCGCTAGCTCCCGCCGCGCAGCTGCGCTCGGGCCGCCGCGGCCAGCGCGAGCGTGCCCTCGATGTCGGGGTCGTCGGGCGTGGGCTGGAGGGCCACGGTGGTGGCCCCGGCCTCGGCGTAGGCCCGGATGGCCGCGGCCACCTCGGCCGGGGTACCGAGCGCGGTCCGCTCCCGCAGCGGGTCGGCCGGGTTGCGCAGCTGGGTCAGGATCCGCTCCGCGCTGCCCGGCGCGCTGCCGGTCGGCAGGTAGACCACGACCTCCGCGGACCTGGCTGCGGCCGACTGTGCCGCTGCCGACTGGGCCGCTGCCGACTGGGCCGCTGCCGACTGGGCGATGGCCTGCGCGACGCCGGCCGCGGTGAGGCTGGCGTCCAGGCACAGCCCGTCGGCCAGCTCGCCCGCCAGGGCCAGGGTCTTCGGCCCGCGCGCGCCGACCAGCAGGGGCGGCACCTCGGGCGGCGGCCAGTCCAGCGTGACCCGGTCCAGCCGCACGTACTCACCGCTGACCGTCACGGTCTCACCGCGCAGCAGGGCCCGGACCGCCGGCACCCACTCGCGCAGCAGGCCCATGGGCGAGGCCACCGCCGCCCCCACCTGGACCATCCAGGGCAGCACGCCGTGCCCGGCCGCGGGCACGAACCGGCCGGGATACAGCCGGGCCAGCCCCGAGATCTCCATGGCCGCCAGCACCGGGTTGCGCAGCGGCGCGGGCATCAGGCCCAGGCCGACCCGCACCGAGCTGGTCGCGGCCAGCGCGGCCGAGGCGGCGGCCACGCCGCCGGAGAAGAAGCAGTCCTCCCACAGCCACACGTCGTCCAGCCCGGCCGCCTCGACGGCCGCGGCGCAGGCGCGCAGCCGCTCGGGCGGCCACTCCGGGCGGATCACCAGGCCAATCCGGGGCATCAGGGTCACGGGCCGACCCTATCGCGCGACGAGCCCGCCCAGGCTGGTCATGACCTGGCGCCGCATCAGCACGAACAAGATGAGCAGCGGCAGGACCGACAGCAGCACCCCGGCCATCACCGCGGGCACGTTGATCGAGTACAGGCCCTCCAGCTTGGTCAGGCCCAGCGGCAGCACGGCCACGCTGCCGCTCTGGGTCAGGACCAGCGGGAGCAGGAAGTTGTTCCATACGTTGAGGCCGTTGTAGATGGCCAGCGTGGCCAGCACCGGCCGGGACAGCGGCCAGACCAGCCGCCGGAACACCGTCCACTCGGTGCCGCCGTCAACCAGCATCGCGCCGATCATCTCGCGGGGGATGTCCCGGACGAAGCTCACCATGATCAGCACCGACACCGGGACGGCCGCCGCGCTCAGCGTGAGGATCAGCGCGAACAGCGTGTCGTACAGGTGCATCTTGTAGATGAGCACGTAGATGGGCACGATGATGGCCTGGACCGGGATGGCCAGGCCGAACAGCATGGTCACGAACGCCACGCCGACCGCCCGCGAGGTCCGCCGGACGATGCGGAATGCCGCGGCCAGCGAGAGCGTGACGGTGAGCAGGATGCACGCCGCAGTCAGCACCACGCTGTTGACCAGGTAGCGGCCGAGGCCGGCGTGGAACACGGTGGTGTACGAACTGGTCGACAGGCCGCCCGAGGGCACCCACGGGCTGGCCGTCAGGTAGGTGCCCTGGGTCCGGAAGCTGGCCAGGATCATGTAGTACAGCGGCGCGATCACGATCACCAGCCACACGGTGGCCAGCGCGAAGGCGATCACTCGCCCGGGCCGAATCCTCACGCGGCCCCTTCCTGCTGGCTGGCCATGGACGCGAAGCCGGTGAAGCGCACCAGGCCGACCGCCACCGCGATGCCGACCACGCCCAGGAGGACCGCCAGCACGCTGGCGTAGCCGTACTGATCCTGGAGGAACGCCACGTTGTACATGTCCAGCGACAGCACGCGCGTCGTGTAGCCCGGACCCCCGTCGGTCATGATGTAGATGATGTCGAAATAGGTCAGCGACCCGACGATCATCAAGATCCCCGACGTGACGATGGTGTAGCGCAGCTGCGGCAGCGTGATCCGCCAGAACGTGCGCAGCGGGCTGGCCCCGTCCAGCGTCGCCGCCTCGTAGAGCACGGCCGGGATCTGCCGGCGCCCGACCGCGTACAGCAGCGTGTGGAACGGGATGAACTGCCAGGCGATGATCGCGACCACCACGTACAGCGTCAGGCTCGGGCTGCCCAGCCAGTTCTGCTGGAGGAAGCTCAGGTGCCACGACTTGGCCAGCGCGCTGAGCGCCCCGAAGCTTGGGTCCAGCAGTGACTCCCACATCAGCGCGATTCCCGCCGTGGACAGCAGCAGCGGCAGCACGTAGATCGTCGCGTAGACCGACCGGTAGCGCTGCTGGCCCGCGGTGAACAGGCCCAGCGCCAGCGAGATCGGGGTCTGCACCACATAGCTGAGCACCACCACCTTGGCCGTGACGATCACCGAGGTGCGGGCCACCGGGTCGCGGAAGAACTCGGCCCAGTTGGACCCGCCCGCCCAGTGCGGAGTGCCGAGCCCGTTCCACCGCACGAAGCTGAGCACCACCGCGGCGATCATCGGCACGATGATGAACAGGCCGAACAGCAGCATCGGCGGGGCGACTCCGGTTAGGTCGGCCAGCCGTGTGCCGCGGCGGGCGGCCCGGCCGCCAGTCCGCCGGGGGGGTGGCGGAGCGGCGGCCGGGCGGTCTTGGAGGCGCGCGCCCTGGGTCATGAGCCGGACTTGGCCTGCTTGTTGAGCAGCGACTCGAACTTCTGCGGTGTCTCCGAGAGCTCGAAGACCTGGGCCAGGTTGGTCAGCATGGTCGTCGCCACCTGCGGCGTCATCGCCTGGTCCCAGGAGTACTGGAAGCTCGGGGCGTTGGTGACCGAGTTGTAGATGGTCGTGTCGTAGGCCGCCAGCGGCTGGCCGGTGAACAGCGAGGACGCGCCCTGGGTGACCGGCACCTCGCCCGCTGCCACCTCGGCCTTGGCGTAGCTGGCCGAGGTCAGCTCGTCCTTGAAGAAGGCCACGGCGACGGCCTTCTGAGCCGCCGTGGCGTGGCTGGCGATGCCGACGTAGCTGGCGGTGTTGCCGGCCAGGTCGGCCGGGTTGCCGTGACCGCCGGCCACGACGGGGAACGGGGCCATGCCCAGCTTGCCGCCATTCACGAAGGACTTGTCCGACCCGAGGATGCTGGAGATATCCCAGTCACCCATCAGTTGCATGGCGGCCTTTCCGCTGTACACCAGCGCGTCGGAACCGCCGCCGCTGTAGTGGAGGGAGTCGTAGCCGCTCTGGAACGCGCCGGCCTTCACCAGCTGCTGGATATCCTCCAGCGCTGTGGTGACGGCCGGATTGGACCAGCCGCTCGCCGTATTGGACTGCAGGGCCCTGGCCACGGTTGGGCCGCCGACCCGGTCGGTCAGGTACTCCAGGTACATCAGCCCGGGCCATTGATCACCATTAGCCAGTGAGATCGGCGCGACGCCGTGCGACTTGAGCTTGGCCACCGTGGACAGCAGGCCGCTGAACGTGGTCGGGAACGTCAGGTGGTACTTGGCGAAAATGGACTTGTTATAGAAGAAGTACACCGGCTGGGTGCCCTCGACCGGGACGCCGTAGACCTGGCCGTTGTAGGTGACCGCCCCCAGCGACGACGGCAGGAACGAGCTCAGCCAGGACGGGTGGCCCAGGCCGTAGACGTCACCGGCCTTGATGTACTGCTGCAGGATCCCGCCGCCCCAGGTCCAGAAGATCGTCGGCGGGTTGCCTGCGCCCATCGCGAGCTGGATCTTCTGCTTGTAGGACTGGTTCTCGACGAAGTCGAGGGTGATGTGGTCTTTCGGGTGGCTCTTCTCGAACGCGGTGACCAGGCTCTGCGCGGCGGTATTGGCCGGGCTCGGGCCGGTCGTGACCAGCCACATGGTGACCGATGTGCCGCCCGATCCGCCGTTAGGGGACTGCTTGCCGCCGCCGGCCGCGGAACCGCAGGCGGCCAGCGCGAGAACGGCGCTCGCTAATAAGGGCGCTGCTAACCAGGTATGGCGGCGAGCCCGCCGGGCCAGACGTCCGGGTGTGTCAGCCATCGTTTCCTCCCGGTCTCGATCGGGTGCTTGGCCCCTCAATAGCTGCGAAACCTTTAGAAAACATTTCGGAACGTGCCTGACATACTAAGGATCCATAAGACCGTGGTCAACCCTTTGTTAATGCTTGCTATGTTGATCCCGTAAACCGACCTACTGTGGTGATCATGCCAGTTGAGTTACGATGTCGTGATCGAAAGGTTTCGGAATCCGGGAGCGGGCGTTGCCCAGTCAGAGAGTGAGGGTCGGGGGCCGCACGACGCTGGCCGCCATTGCGGCCGAGGCCGGCGTCTCGTTGCCGACGGTGTCCAAGGTGGTCAACGGGCGCCCGGACGTGGCGCCCGCGACCCGCACCCGGGTCGAGCAGCTGCTGGAGGAGCACCACTACTCGCGCACCGGCATGCGCCGGCACCGCCGGTCGGGGCTCATCGACCTGGTGTTCAACGGCCTGGACAGCCCGTGGGCGGTGGAGATCCTGCGGGGCGTGGAGGAATGGGGCGCCATCCATGAGACCGGCATCACCGTGTCCGCGGTGCGGCACGGCAACGCCCGCCCGGCCAGCTGGACCAGCACGCTGGCCAGTCACGACACCGACGGGGTGATCCTGGTGACCTCCGAGCTGACCGACACCCAGCTCGGCCAGCTGCGCGGCGCGGGCATCCCGCTGGTGGTCGTGGACCCGGTCAACCCGCCGCCGGCCGACCAGCCGAGCGTGGGCGCCACCAACTGGGCCGCGGGCCTGGCCGCCACCGAGCACCTGCTCGGACTGGGTCACCGCCGGATCGCCGCCATAGCCGGGCCCGGTGACTTCCTGTGCAGCCGGGCCCGGATCGACGGGTACCGGTCGGCCCTGGAGCGGGCCGGGGTGTCGTTCGATCCGGCGCTGGTCCGGCACGGTGACTTCCAGCACGAGGGCGGCTTCATCCACGGCCGCGAGCTGCTCAGCCTGCCCGAGCCGCCGACCGCGATCTTCGCCGGGAACGACCAGCAGGCGTTCGGCGTCTACGAGGCGGCCCGCCAGCGCGGCCTGCGGATCCCGCAGGACCTGAGCGTGGTCGGTTTAGACGACCTGCCCGTCGCGCGCTGGGTCTCCCCGCCGCTGACCACCGTGCGCCAGCCGCTGGCCGAGATGGGCCGGGCGGCCGCGCAGATGCTGGGCGAGCTCATCGAGGGCCTGCCGCTGCGGCCCGGCCGGGTGGAGCTGTCCACCGAGTTGATCGTGCGCGAGTCCACCGCGGCCGTGGACCCGCGGTGACCCAGTCGGCTCAGACCACCGAGATCTGGCGTGACCCGTCGCGATCCGCCGACGACCGCGTTGCCGACCTGCTCGGCCGGATGACGCTGGAGGAGAAGCTGGCTCAGCTCGGCAGCGTCTGGGTTGGTGCGTCAGCCGACGGCGACGGCGTGGCCCCCATGCAGGACCTGTTCAGCGACCAGCGGCCGCCACTGGACGAGCTCATCCGGCACGGGATCGGGCAGCTCACCAGGGTGTTCGGCACCCGGCCCGTGCCACCCGCGGCCGGGATCCGCGCCCTGGCCGGGCTCCAGGCGCGGATCGTGGCCGCCAGCCGGTTCGGCATCCCCGCCGTGGCCCACGAGGAGTGCCTGACCGGCTTCGCCGCCTGGTCGGCCACCATTTTCCCCACCCCGCTGGCCTGGGGCGCCAGCTTCGACCCGGCGCTGGTCCGGAACATTGCCGCCGCCATCGGCACCAGCATGCGCGCGGTCGGCGTGCACCAGGGCCTGGCCCCGGTCCTCGACGTGTCCCGCGATGCCCGCTGGGGCCGGACCGAGGAGACCATCGGCGAGGACCCCTACCTGGTCGGCGCCATCGGCACCGCCTACGTGACGCGGCCTCCAGTCGGCCGGGGTGCAGGCCACGCTCAAGCACTTCGCCGGGTACTCCGCGTCCCGCGCGGGCCGCAACATGGCCCCCGTCGCCATCGGCCGGCGGGAGCTCGCCGATGTCATCCTGCCCCCGTTCGAGATGGGCGTCCGGCTGGGCGGCGCACGCTGCGTGATGCCCTCCTACACCGACGTGGATGGCGTGCCCGCCACCGCGCGATACCCGGCTGCTCGGCGCGACGCTGCGCGGCACGCTGGGCTTCGACGGCCTGGTCGTCTCCGACTACTACGCCATCTCGTTCCTGGAGTTACAGCACGCGGTCGCCGCGACCCCGGCCGGGGCCGCGGCCCTGGCCCTGGCCGCGGGCGTGAACGTGGAGCTGCCCAGCGTCCGCTGCTACGGCGCGCCGCTGCTCGCCGCCGCCGAGGCTGGCGAGGTCACCGCGGAGCTGGTGGACCAGGCCGCGGCCGGGGTGCTCCGGCAGAAGTGCGAGCTGGGCCTGCTGGACCCCGGCTGGAGCCCCGTGCCGGACGCGACCGCCAGCCCGGACCTGGACCCGCCCGCGCAGTCGGGCCCTGGCCCGCCGCCTGGCCGAGGAGTCCGTGATCCTGCTGGCCAACCCGGCCGGCGCGCTCCCGATCGCCGCGGCCAGCCGGGTCGCGGTTGTCGGGCCGCTGGCCGATGAACCGCTGGCGTTCTTCGGCTGCTACAGCATGCCGCGCCACCTGGGTAGCCGTGATCATCCAGACCCCGGTGTGGAGGTCGTCACCGTGCTGGACGCCCTGCGCCGGGAGCTGCCCGACGTGAGCTACGCCCGCGGCTGCGCCGTCCGCTCCGGCGACCGGACCGGGTTTCCCGAGGCCGTGGCCGCGGCCCGGGCCGCCGATCTGGCCGTGGCCGTGGTCGGCGACGAGGCCGGACTATTCGGCCGGGGCACCTCCGGCGAGGGCTGCGACGTGACCGACCTCAAGCTGCCCGGCGTGCAGCAGGACCTGCTGGACGCGCTTGCCGACACCGGCACGCCGGTGGTCGCCGTGCTGGTCACCGGGCGCCCGTACGCGATCGGCGAGGTGGCCGGGCGGCTCGCCGCCGCGGTGCAGGCGTTCTTCCCCGGCGAGGAGGGCGGGCCTGCGATCGCCGGGGTGCTGTCCGGCCGGGTGGTGCCCAGCGGCCGGCTGCCGGTCGAGATGCCGGGCTCGGCGGCCGGGCAGCCCTCGTCCTACCTGCGGTCCCGGCTCGCCTCCGGGCACTCCGGCAGCTCCATCGACCCGGTGCCGCTGTTCGCCTTCGGGCACGGCCTGTCCTACACCACCTTTGGGTACTCCGACCTGGCCGTCTGCGGCCGCGCAGATCCCCACCGACGGCCTGGCCGAGATCGCCTGCACCGTCCGCAACACCGGCGCCCGGCCCGGCAGCGAGGTCGTGCAGCTCTACCTGAGCGACCCGGTGGCCCAGGTCGTGCAGCCGGTGCGCTGGCTGGCCGGGTTCGCCCGGCTCGACCTGGCGCCCGGCCAGGCCCGCCGGGTGACATTCCGGCTGCACGCCGATCGGACCGCGTTCTGCGGCCTGACCGGCGAGCGCATCGTGGAGCCGGGCGAGATCCAGGTCGGCGTCGGCGGGGCGTCCGACCGCCTGCCGCTGCGCGGGGCGTTCACCCTGACCGGCCCCGTACGGGTGGCGGGCTCCGACCGCGTCCTGGACACCCCGGTGACCATCACGGATATCGACCGGGGCTAGCGCCGGTACCCGCTCGCGCATCGACAGAACGTTCTGTTTCTATACTGCGAGCATGGCATCGAAACGGCCGCGGCAGCGGCTGCTGGACGCGGCCGGGCGGCTGTTCTATGCCGAGGGCATCCACACCGTGCCGGTGGACCGGCTGGTCACCGAGGCCGGCGTCACCAGGGCTACCTTCTACCGGCACTTCCCGGCCAAGGAGGACCTGGTCGTGGCCTACCTCAGGGCCGCCGACGCCGAGCTGCGAGCCGGCCTGGAGGCCGCGGCCGCCCGTACGCCGGCGGCGGAAGGGCTCACGGTGCTGCTCGACCACACCGCCGCGATCATCGGGGCGGCCGGCTTCCGCGGCTGCCAGTTCGTCAACGCGGCCGCCGAGTACCCCGACGCCGGCGACCCGGTGCGGGCGGTCATTGCCGAGCACCGGGCCTGGCTGCGGAACACCGTCGCCGGGCTGGCCGAGCGGGCCGGGCATCCCGATCCCGAGTACGCCGGGCTGGTCCTGGTGCTGCTGCACGACGGGGCCAGGGCCGGGGCGGGCCTGGACGATCGGGAGGCGGTACGCCGGACGGTACTGCGGGCCGGGCGCGAGTTCCTGGCCGGATCCGGTACGGCGGGCTGAGTCCGGCGGCGGGCTGCTTTGTATCGTGGGCTCGATGACGGGCGCCGACCTCACTGCGCTGCGGCGGGTGGTGTACGACACGCTGGCCGCCGAGGGACGGGCGCCATCGCTGCGCGAGATTGGCCGCGGGCCGGCTGCACGCCGGACGAGGCCGGGCAGGGGCTGGCCATGCTGGCCGGCCAGCATGCCCTCGTCCTGACTCCGGACGGGGACGCCGTCCGGATGGCGCACCCGTTCTCCGCGGCGCCGATGGCCTTCGTGGTCGCCCCGCTGGACGGGACCGACGACCGGCGCTGGTGGGGCGGCTGCGCGTGGGACTCGTTCGGCATCAGCGCCGCGCTGAAGCTGGACGTGCTGATCGACACTGCCTGCCCGGACTGCGGCCTGCCGCTGCGGGTGCCGGCTGGCCCGAGCCGGGCGCCGGCCGACGACAACCTCGCGGTCTGGTTCCCGCTCCCGGCGGCGCGCTGGTGGGACGACGTGGTGCGGACCTGCACGTCGATCCGGCTGTGCTGCGACCAGGACCACGCGCAGCGCTGGGCGGCCGCGACGGGTCAGTCCGACGGCCAGGTCGCCGCGGCCGGCTCGGTCTGGAAGCTGGCCCAGCCGTGGTACGGCGACCGGCTGCGCGAGGACTTCGTACCGCACACCCGCGAGCACAACCAGGCCCTGCTCGAGGCCTCGGGGCTGACCGGCCCGTTCTGGCGCCTGCCCTGACTCCAGGCGGCCATGGCGGCCATCCGGCGGCCGATGCCGCTGGCTGAGCGCTGATCGGCGCTGGCTGAGCGCTGATCGGCCTGCCGGGATCCGGCATACTGCTGTTCATGCTGATCGGCGTGGGACTGGATGCCCGGCTCGGCCTGCCGTTCGACGACCTGCGCACCGCCGCGCGCGAGGCCAGGGACGTCGGGCTTCGAGAGCCTGTGGACCCCGGCGGGCGGCGTGCCCGACTCATTCCATGTCTGCGCGGCCTGGTCGCACGATACCGGGCTGCGGACCGGGATCTCGGTGGTGCCCGGCGGCCCGCATGTGGACCCCGCTGAGCCTGGCCGCGCAGGCCGCCACCGCTGGCCCAGTTCTCCGGCGGCCAGTTCGTCCTCGGCCTGGGCACCGGCGGCTACGGCCCGGGTTCTGGGCCTCCGTCGGCCTGGCCAACCGGCCCATCGCCGTCATGCGCGACTACGTCACCCAGGTCAGGGCCCTGGTAGCCGGGCAAGACGGTCACCGACGGCCCGTCCGAGGACGACGACGCGGAAGGCGGCACCCTCGGCTGGCCCCGGCCCGCCTCGCTGGGCGTCAGGGACCTGCCGGCGCGCCGGTCTACCTGGCCGCGCTCGGCCCGCAGATGCTCCGGCTGGCCGGCGAGATCGCCGACGGCGCGCTGCTCAACTGGGCCACGCCCGAGCGCATCGCGCAGAGCCGGGCCCGCATCGACGAGGGCAGCGCCCGGGCCGGACGCGCGCCCGGCAGCGTGCCGATGACCATGTACATCCGAGTCTGCATTGACGACGATCTGGACGCCGCGCGGCAGGCCTTCGGGGCCCAGGTGCTGGGCTACGCCATGGGCCGGCCGGGCATTCCGCAGATGCGCGGCTACCGCGGCCTGTTCGCCCAGATGGGCTACGACGCCGAGCTGCGCGAGCTCGAGGAGCGGCGCGACCAGGGCGCGGCCTGGCCCGAGCTGGTGGCCGCCGCGCCGGACCCGATGCTCCATGCCGTGGGCTATTTCGGCCCGGCCGCGGACGCGCCCGCCGCGCTTGCCCGGCTCAGCGCCGGGCTGGACGAGGCCATCGTCCGGGTCATCACCGCCCGGCCCGGCCTGGACCCCGTCCGGCAGGCCATGGCCGCCCTGACCCCGGCCCTCATCCGGGCGGCCTGACATGGTCGACGAGAACCCGGCCCGCCTCGCGGTGCTGATCGACGCCGACAACGCGCGGCCCTCGATCACCGAGGGCCTGCTGGCCGAGGTGGCCAAGTACGGGACCGCGCACGTCAAGCGGGCTTACGGCGACTGGACCGGCACCAGCCTGAAGGGCTGGAAGGACCAGCTGCTGGCCCAGTCGATCCAGCCCATCCAGCAGTTCGCCTACACCACCGGGAAGAACTCCACGGACACGGCCATGGTCATCGACGCCATGGACCTGCTGTACTCGGGGCGGTTCGACGGGTTCTGCATCGTGTCCAGCGACAGCGACTTCACCCGGCTGGCCGCGCGCCTGCGGGAGTCGGGCCTGACCGTGTACGGGTTCGGCGAGCGCAAGACGCCCAAGCCGTTCGTGGCGGCCTGCGACAAGTTCATCTACATCGAGAACCTGACCTACACCGAGAGCGCGACCACGCCGGCCGGGCGGCGATCGAGCCGACGCCGCGGACCACGGCGGCCCAGCTCAAGCGGGATGCCGGGCTAGTCGGCCAGCTACGGCACGCGGTAGAGGCGGCCTCGGACGATGACGGCTGGGCCCAGCTGGGGTCGGTGGGCCACATCCTCACTCAGCAGCGGCCCGACTTCGACTCGCGCAACTGGGGCTACGCCAAGCTCAGCGACCTGATGACCGCGACGACCCTGTTCGAGCTGGACCGCCGCCGCTCGGGCGACGGCAAGCAGCCGGTGCTCTTCGTGCGGGATACGCGCCATCGCGACCGGAAGCAGAAGGCGAACTCCTAGCCGAGGAGCTCGGCCAGGTCTTCCAGGCCGGCCACCACGCAGGTGTAGTCGCCGCCCGGAGTCCGGTCGCGGTGCCGGTCCGGGCCCCCCTCGGCGGGCCGGGCCACGTACGCCGTGGCCAGGCCCTGGCCGGCCGCCGCCTGCAGGTCGTTGTTGTGCGCGGCGACCAGCATGACCTCCGGCGGGGTCAGGCTGAGCAGCTCAACCGCGCCCCGGTAGCACTCCGGATCGGGCTTGTAGTGCCGGAACAGCTCGGCGCTGAATACGAAGTCCCACGGCAGCTCGGCCCGCCGGGCCATGTCGACCAGCAGCGAGACGTTCCCGTTGGAGAACGCCGCGATCACGAACCTCTCCTTCAGCCGGCGCAGGCCCGGCACCGAGTCCGGCCACGGGTCGAGCCGGTGCCAGCAGGTGTTGAGCCAGTCCTTCTCTTCCTCGCTGAGCCCGCCGAGCCCGAACTCCGCCAGCAGCCGGTCCAGCGTGCGCCGGTGCAGGTCATCGAGCTTGGTCCAGGGCAGCTCACCGCGCCGGACCAGGTCCATGGCGGGCGCGTAGCCTCCCCGCCAGGCGTCCGCGAACGCCGCCGCGTCCACCTCGGCGCCGCGAGCGCGGGCCAGCTCGGTGACGTCCCTGATGACGCCGCTGCGCCAGTCCACCACCGTGCCGAACACGTCAAAAAGCAGCGCGGAGACCATGAGATCATTCTGCCCGGGGGCCGCAACCGGGAGGAAGAGCGTTCCCGGGCTGGGTCGTCCGGCTGATCGGCGCCCGCTTCGGGCTCAGCCAGGACTACATCCGCCAGCACCTCGGGATCCGCTTCACCGTCGACAACCAGCGCAGCGTCCGCGACCTCGGTCTCAGCTACCGGCCGGCCGAGCAGACCCTCATCGACCACTACGAAAGCTGGGCCAGCCAGCGCTCGGCGGCCCGGAAGAAGGGCTCCCACGACCGACCCGGCGACGGCTGAAGCTTCTAGTCAATGCCGGGCGAAGGCCGGGAGCGAGTCCAGTCCGGCGCTGATCAGGCGGGCCGCGCGGTCGACTTCCGCGGCCACCGCCTGATGGACCTGAACCGGCGTGCGGGTGCCATCCAGGTGTCTCAGCAGGGCCCGGTACTGGATGCGCCACAGACCGAGCAGCGCGGTAGCCGCGATCCGCGGCTCCGGGTCGTCCGGGCTCAGCCCGGCCCGCCCGGCCAGGATGCCGGCGGCCATCGAGGTGAGCTGGTCCAGCATGTCGCTCTGGTAGGAGCGCAATGAGGGAGTCTCCCAGATCAGGGTGCCGAACCGGCGGATCGCGGCGCCGGCCAGGGCCGGGTCATCCTGCGCGGCCAGCCAGGACGTCATGGCGCCCAGTTCCTCGTCCAGTATCCGCAGCACCGCCTGCACCGGCGCGACGCCGGGCTCGGCCAGCCCGGCCTGGACGGCGGCCATCGTTGATTCCAGGCGGTCCAGGATCAGCGATTCCTTGGTCGGGAAGTAGTTGAAGACCGTCTTCTCCGACACTCCGCACGCCTCGGCGATCTCCGCCACGCGCACGGCGCCGAACCCCCGTTCCAGGAACATCCGCGTCGCCGTGTCGGATAGCTGCTGCCGCATCAGGCGCTTCTTGCGCTCCCGCAACCCCACGGCCTCCGGTCCTCCGACCGGCGTGGCGGGTGGCACCGGCCAGTCAGCCGTACCTGTGCTCATGTCCTCATCATAGTTTAGCTCCAGAATACTTTCTGTTACTATAATTTTTTAGTGACAGAAGCGGCGTCGTTGCCGCTGTCGGCCAGCCGAGGAGTGCCCGTGAGCGAGATCCGAATCGTGCGTGACTATCCCCATCCCGTCGAGGCGGTCTGGCGTGCGCTGACCGACCCGGCGCTGATTCCGCTGTGGACATCTACCGGCGCCGGCGGGCGGCCGGAAGGCTTCGCCCCCGTCGTGGGGACCAGGTTCCGGTTCGTCGCCAAGCCCAAGCCGGGCTGGAACGGCATCGTCGACTGCGAGGTCCTGGAGATGGACGAGCCGCGACTGCTGCGCTATTCGTGGACCGACGGCAACGGCGGCGGCGATGTGACCCAGGTCAGCTACCGGCTCGAACCTCACGGCGGCGGCACCCGCTTCACCTACGAGCACACCGGCTTCACCGGCGTCAGCGGGCTTTTCATGGCCCGGCTCCTGGGCCGGGTCCGGACCAAGATGCTCAGCGAGGGCCTGCCCGCCGTCCTGGACGGGCTGGCCGGTGACGGCGCCCGCCCTCCGACTAGGGGCGGGTCGAACCAGGGCTGACGTAGTAGCGCAGCCCGGGGTGCGCGCCGTCGACTGTGGTCCAGGTCGCGGTGCCGGTGCCCACCAGCTGCCACCCGGACCGCTCGTAGAGCGCGATCGCGGGTGCCGCGTCGTCGACCACCTCCAGCACCGGGCGCAGGCCGCTGGCCACGGCCTGGGCAGACGCCACCGCCAGCAGTTCTCGGCCCAGGCCAGTGCCGCGCACGGCCGGATCCACGAACAGCCGGATGATCTCGGCCAGCTCACCGAGGGGTCGCCCGACGGCCTGGAGCAAGCCCGGGTGCGGGTCGCCCTGGGCCAGGCCGACCTGGCCGACGATGGCGCCCTCATGCTCGGCCACCCAGGCCGCGATCAGGCCGTCCGGGGTGAGCCAGCGGGCCGGGTCGGCGGGCCAGCGGTCCGGGTAGCCGCTGCGGTCGTGAACGCGGCGCAGGACCGCGACACACGCATCGAGGTCGTCGGGCCGACGGGGACGAATAGGCACAATCGGTAGTCTGCCCAGTCGCCAGCGGATCGGGAAAACCGGGTTGACCGGGCCGCCGGCGCTAGGGAACCTAACGGCGTGCCCGACAAGCTGCCGCCAGACCTGCCCGCCGCGTTCGCGCTCACGGGGACGCCGTCGCGGCTGGCGGGCGGCCAGGGCACCTGCTGGCGGGTGGGCCACGCGGTGCTCAAGCCGGGCCAGGACCCGGCCGAGGCGTCCTGGCTGGCCGAGGTGTTCGCGGACCTGACGGGTCCGGGCTTCCGGGTGCCGCGTCCGATACGGGCGGTGGACGGCTCCTGGGTGGCGGCGGGCTGGGCGGCCTGGGCCTGGGTCGACGGCGAGCCGGACCCGCTGGCCCGGTGGCCCGAACTGGTCGAGGTCAGCCGCGCGTTCCACGCGGCGCTGGCCGGGCGGGGCCTGCCGCGCTGGGTGGGCCGGGGGGCCAGCCCGTGGGCGGTGGCGGACCGGGTGGCCTGGGGCGAGGCCACGGTCGAGCTGGCCCCGGAGCTGGCCGGCCTGGTCACCGCGCTGCTGGCGGCGATGCGGCCGGTGCGGCTGCCGAGCCAGCTGGTGCACGGGGACATCGCAGGCAACGTGCTGTTCGCGGCGGGCCAGTCTCGGCCGACCGGCCAGTCCCCGGCGGCGGGCCAGTCCCCGGCAGTGATCGACTTCTCGCCGTACTGGCGGCCGCCGGGCTACGCGCTGGCCGTGGCGGCGGTGGACCTGCTGGCGTGGTCGGGCGCGCCGCCGGACATCCTGGACGAGCTGGCGGGCGAACCGGAGATCGACCAGCTCCTGCTCCGGGCGCTGGTCTTCCGCGTCGTGGTGGAGTCGCTGGCCCGGGACTGGCCGGCCGGGCCGGGGCCGAAGACGAGCTGCGGGCGGTACGGCGGGCCACCCAGCCGGCGACCGACCTGCTGCTGGCTCGGGCCGCCGTTCTACACTCAGGACGTGACTCGCGATTTCCGCCAGGTTGATGTCTTTACCACCACGCCCTACCTGGGCAACCCGGTGGCCGTGGTGCTCGGCGCCGACGGCCTGGACGACGAGGAGATGCGGCAGTTCGCCAACTGGACGAACCTGTCGGAGACCACGTTCGTGCTCACGCCGCAGACGCCCGGCGCGGACTACCGGGTCCGGATCTTCACGCCAACCAGCGAGCTGCCGTTCGCCGGCCACCCGACGCTGGGCACCTGTCACGCCTGGCTGGAGGCCGGCGGCCGCCCGGCGGCGGACGGCGTGACCGTGCAGGAGTGCAAGGCCGGGCTGATCCCGATCCGGCAGACCGAGGCGGGCCTGGCCTTCAGCGCGCCGCCGCTGATCCGCGGCGGCCCGGTCGCCGACGACGACGTCGAGCGGGTGGTCCGGAGCCTGAACATCGACCGCGCCGACATCGTGGACATCCAGTGGGCCGACAACGGCCCGGGCTGGGTGGCGGTGCTGCTGGCCAGCGCGGACGCCGTGCTGGCCATCGAGCCGGGGCTGGTCGACGGGGACATCGGCGTGGCCGGCCTGTACCCGGCGGGCTCGCCGGAGGCGCTGGAGGTGCGCGCCTTCACCGGGCTGGTGAGCACGGTCGAGGACCCGGTCACCGGCAGCCTGAACGCCTCGCTGGCCCAGTGGCTGACCAGCACCGGTCGGCTCACCGCGCCGTACGTGGCCTGCCAGGGCACGGCGCTGGGCCGCCGCGGCCGCGTCACGATCACCCAGGACGCCGACGGCCAGATCTGGGTCGGCGGCGGCACGATCACCTGCGTGACCGGCGCCGTCGCGCTCTAGCCGCTGGCTAGTCCGGGCCGTAGCAGTCGGGCCGGCCTGGCCAGAACCACAGGCACCCGCTGGCCGGAGGCCCGCGCGGTCAGCGCGGCCTCGGCGATGGCGGCCGCCGCGTAGCCGTCCCAGGACGACGGGCCCGCCGCCACGCCGGCCGCCACGCTGCCGACCCACTCCCGCAGCTCGGTGTCGTAGGCGTCGGCGAACCGGTCCCGCCAGTCCGCGTAGATCGGCTCGGCGATCATCCCGGCCGAGCGCACGCTGACCGGCGCGGGGTTGGTCAGCGACACGGTGCCCGCCTCGCCGACCAGCTCGCAGCGGACGTCGTAGCCGAAGCCGCAGTTGACGAACAGCTCGACGTCGATGTGCACGCCCGAGGCGGTCTGCATCAGCAGCAGCTGAGGATCCTGGAGGTCGCCGGGGGCTCGGCCGCTGCACCGCGGCTGGACCACGGACACGGCGGTGATCTCCTCGCCGAGCAGCCAGCGCATGACGTCCATCTCGTGCACGGCCGAGTCGGTGAGCAGCATGTCACTGCTGAACGTGGCCGGCACGGCGGCGTTGCGGTGCACGCAGTGGGCCAGTAGCGGCGCGCCGACCACGCGATCATCAACGGCCTGCTTCATGGCCCGGTAGCCCTGGTCATAGCGGCGCATGAACCCGACCTGAACCAGCCGGCGGCCCGCGGCCTGCTCGGCCGCGATGATGCGCAGGCAGGCGCCCGGGGCGGGCGCGAGCGGCTTCTCGCAGAACACGGGCTTGCGGGCGGCGATGGCGGCGAGCACGAACTCCTCGTGGGTCGGCCCGGAGGAGGTGACCAGGACGGCGTCGACGTCGCTGGCCGCGATCACGTCGTAACCGGTGTCCAGCGCGCGGGCGCCGGGCAGGTGCTGCGCGACCAGGCGGGCCCGGGCGTGGGCGGCATCGGCCACCGCGACCACCCGGGCACCGGCGACCAGGCCGCTCAGCCGGCGGGCGTGGTCCTGGCCGATCAGGCCCACGCCGACGATGCCGACCTTGACCGTCAAGGCCGGTCCCCTATGTCGCTGGGGTTTGCTGCACCCGGCGCGAGGAACTGGCGCTGCTGGGCCCGGCCCGCCTCGTAGGCCTGGCGGGCCTGGCGGGTGGCGTCCAGGCCCGCGACCTCGGCCACCGGCACGTCCCACCAGGACTGGCTGGACGGCGCCGGGGCCAGCGGGTCGGTCTCGACGTGCACGACCACCGGCCGGGCCGCGGATCCTCCCTGGCCTGGATCAGCGCGGCCCGGAACTCGCCGATGGTCTGGGCCCGCAGCACCCGCGCGCCCAGGCTCTGCGCGTTCGCGGCCAGGTCGACCGGCAGCACGCCGCCGTCCAGCCGCCCGGTCGCCGGGTCGCGGTACCGGTAGGCGGTGCCGAAGCGCTGGGCGCCCACGGTCTCGGACAGCGCGCCGATGGAGGCGAACCCCTGGTTCTGGACCAGCACGACGATGAGCTTCACGCCCTCGGCCACCGCCGTGACCAGCTCCGGGCCATCATCAGGTAGGAGCCGTCGCCGACCATGACGTACACGTCGCGGTCGGGGGCGGCCAGCTTGGCGCCCATGCCGCCGGCGATCTCGTAGCCCATGCAGGAGTAGCCGTACTCGACGTGGTAGCCCTTGGGGTCGCTGGCCCGCCACAGCTTGTGCAGGTCGCCGGGCATGGAGCCGGCCGCGCACACGACCACGTCCCGCGGGCCGGACAGCTCGTTGACCACCCCGATGACCTCGGACTGCGCGGGCCGCGGCTGGTGGCCGAGGTGTAGGCGCTGGACACGGTGTCGTCCCACTCGGCGGCCAGCTCGGCGGTCCGCGGCGCGGTATTCGGCGCTCGACCGACCAGTCCGCCAGCCCGGCGGCCAGCGCGTCGAGGGCCTCGCGCGCATCGGCCACCAGCGCGATGCCCGACTGCTTGGCCGCGTCGACCGCGGCCACGTTGATGTTGACGAACCGGACGTCGGGATCGGCGAACGCGGTCCGGCGACGCGGTGGTGAAGTCGCTGTACCGGGTGCCGACGCCGATCACCACGTCGGCCTCGGGGCCAGCTCGTTGGCGGCGGCGGTGCCGGTGCGCCGATGGCGCCGACCGACAGGGGATGGTCGTAGGGCAGGGCGCCCTTGCCGGCCTGGGTCTCCGCCACCGGGATGCCGGCCGCCTCGGCAGAACGCGGCCAGCTCGTCGCTGGCCTCGGAGTAGATGACGCCGCCGCCGGCGATGATCAGCGGCCGCCGGGCCGTCCTGATCACGCCAGCGCCCGGTCGATCGGCGGCGCTCGGGCACCGGCCGGGCCACGTGCCAGACCCGTGGGGCGAACAGCGCGGCCGGCCAGTCCCAGGCCTCGGCCTGCACGTCCTGGGGCAGGGCCACGGTGACCGCGCCGGTCTGCGCCGGGATCGGTGAGCACCCGCATCGCGCCCAGCAGCGCCGCGGGCAGCTGCTCGGGCCGCCAGACCCGGTCGAAGTACGCCGACACGGGCCGGAACACGTCGTTGACCGAGACGTCATAGCTGACTGGATGCTCCAGCTCCTGCAGCACCGGGCCGGCAGGCGCGGGTGGCGAACACGTCGCCGGGCAGCAGCAGGACGGGCAGCCGGTTGATGGTCGCCAGCGCCGCCCCGGTGACCATGTTGGTCGCGCCGGGACCGATGAGGAGGTGCACGCCCACGGCTGCATCCGGTTGCGCATCCGCGCGTAGGCGGTGGCGGCGTGCACCATGCCCTGCTCGTTGCGGCCCTGCAGTAGCGGCAGGGCGGCGGTTCGCTCAGCTCGGCCTCGAGCAGGGCCTGGCCAGGCCGGCCACGTTGCCGTGACCGAAGATCCCGAAGCAGCCGGCGAACAGCCGGTGCTCGGCGCCGTCCCGCTCGCTGCGCTGGGCGGCCAGGAACCGGACCAGGGCCTGGGCCACGGTCAGCCGCAGTCTCGCTGGTCACTGGCGCTCTTCCGCTGCATCGGTCAGCCGCGGATCCTGGCGCTGGCCCGGCCAGGTCGCCCGGATCCAGGCGTGCGCCGGGTCGTCGCAGATCAGCCAGGCCCGCTCGGCGCCGGGCCCGGCCATCACGTTGAGGTAGTACATGTCGTAGCCGGGCACGGCCATCGACGGGCCGTGCCAGCCGTGCGGGATCAGAACCACGTCGCCCGCCCGGACCTCGGCCAGCAGGTCAAGCGGCCGGTCCTCGGTGCCGTAGACGCGGTGGAAGCCGACGCCGCGGGCCGCCGGCCCGGCGCGATCTCGAAGTAGTAGATCTCCTCGAGCTGGGTCTCCCCCGGCCGCTCCTGGTCGTGCTTGTGCGGCGGGTACGACGACCAGTTGCCGGCCGGGGTGATCACCTCGCAGGCGATCAGGCGGTCGGCCTCGAAGGCGCCGGCGTGCAGAAGTTGTTCACCTGCCGGGAGCAGGCGCCGGCGCCGCGCAGCTCGACGGGGACGTCCGAGGCGGGCCCGTAGCGGGGCGGCAGCCGCCGGGCGGCCCGGGCGCCGGGCAGCGCGAACCGGCCGCCCGAGGCCGACTGCACCCGGGCCAGGACGCCGCGCGGCAGGTAGGCGAAGTCGGTCACGCCGCTGAACACGCGGGCCCGGCCGGCCAGCCGGAACCGCTCCCCTCGCACTCGACCACGGCCGATCCGGCCAGCGGCAGCACGAGCATCTCGTCAGCGCCGGTGCTGAGCTCGATCGGCTGCCGCCGGGCGGCAGGTCAAGCACGCGCAGGCCGGAGTAGGTCCAGCCGGCCTGCTCCGGGGTGACGGACAGGGCGTAGCGGTCGTCGGCCAGGGTTCCGGCCGGGCGGTGCAGCTTGTTCTCCACGGTGATGTCGGTACCCCGCTCTCGTCTTTACAGCAGGCTGACGGCGGTGTCCACGGCCGCGGCCACGTCGCCGCCGGCCGGGTACAGCAGCGTCCGGCCAGCCACGATCCCCTTGACGTTAGGCAGCGTGAGCGCCTTGCGCCAGCTGGCGAACGCCACCTGCGGGTCGTCGGGCACCTCGCCGCCGAGCAGCAGCGCGGGCAGCGTCGAGGCGCCGATGACCTGCTCCATCTCGGCCACGACCGGGAACCTTCAGCCAGGTGTAGGCGGAGGTGGTGCCGAGGCCGGAGGCCACGGTGACAGCCCGGATGATGGCCTCGGACGACAGGTCGTTGCGGACCCGGCCGTCGACCCGGTGGCAGACGAACGGCTCGACCATGGCCATCAGCCGCCGCCCGGCCAGCTCGTTCACGGCCCCGGCGCAGGCCTGGATGGCGGCCGCGGTGGCCGGGTCGTCGGGGTCGATGCGCAGCAGCATCTTGCCCCCCTCAAAGCCCATGGCCTCGATGGCGGCGGCGTCGTAGCCGGTGAACCGGTCGTCGATCTCGAAGACGGTGCCGGCCAGCCCGCCCCGGTTCATGGAGCCGATGACCACCTTCCCGTCCAGCGCGCCGAGCAGCAGCAGGTCCTCCAGCACGTCGGCGGTGCCGAGCACGCCGTGCACGCCCGGCCGGCCCAGCGCGATGCACAGCCGCTCCGAGCAGGCCCCGGTCGGCCATGGCCAGCCGCTCGCGGCCGGCCCGCAGCGCGCCGCGGGCCGGGTGGTCGGCGGCCACGATGACCAGGCGGCCCTCGGGGCCGATGAGCGCGGGCGGGCGGACCCGGCGGGCGGCGGCCCTGGCGATGGCCTCGGGGTGGTGGGCGCGGGTCTGGATGACCTCGGCCAGCCGGGCGGGGAACATCGGCTCAGCGAACATCGGCGGGCCCCGCGAGCAGCGCCTCTACCTCGGCGGTGGTGGGCATGGCGTCGGAGCAGGCCAGCCGGGCGGCGACGATGGCCCCGGCGGCGTTGGCGTACCGGAGGATGTCGGGGACGGCCCAGCCGCCCAGCAGGCCATGGCACAGCGCGCCGCCGAAGGCGTCCCCGGCCCCGATGCCGTTGACCACCTCCACCGGGACCGGCGGCACCTCGCTGATCCCGGTGGCGTCCTGGGCCAGCACGCCGCCCGGCCCCTGCTTGACCACGGCCAGGTCCACGCCGAAGTCGCGCAGCGCCTTGGCCGCCCGGAGCGGCTCGCGCTCGGCCACCGCGGTGTCGCACTCGTCCAGGTTGCCCACCGCCACGGTCACGTGCGGCAGCGCGGCCTGCACCTGCCGCCGGGCCTCGGCCTGGGAGGGCCAGAAGACGGCCCGGTAGTCCAGGTCCAGCACGGTCACGCCGGTCTTGCCCCGTGCCTCCAGCGCGGCCAGGGTGGCCGACCGGCTGGGCTCGGCCGACAGGCCGGTGCCGGTGACCCAGAACACCCCGGCCGCGCGGATGGCGTCATAGTCCAGCTCGTCGGGGCTGATCTCCAGGTCGGGCGCCTTGGGGTAGCGGTAGAAGTAGATCGGGAAGTCGTCGGGCGGGAAGATCTCGCAGAACGTCACCGGGGTGGGCAGCCCGGCCACCGGGGTCACGTACTGGTCGCCGACGCCGTAGCCGCGCAGGGCCCGGTGCACGAACCGGCCGAACGGGTCCTCGCCGGTCCGGGTGATCACGGCCGCGCGGCGCCCGAGCCGGGCGGCCGCCACGGCCACGTTGGTCGCGCTGCCGCCCAGGTACTTGCCGAAGCTGGACACGTCCTCCAGCCGGACCCCGGTCTGCAGCGGGTAGATGTCGACGCCGACCCGGCCCATGGTCAGCACCTCAAGCGGGCTCATGAGTCACCCCGTGGCGCCCCCGGCGCAGCCGCACCCTCATGACGATCCTCCTACCCGCCGGCCGCCGCCTCGCGTCACCATGAAATCGACACTGGCTCCCCATGTCAATAGTTTGTTATGACATACTATCTATGGTAGATATGTGCGATCGCAGGCGATCGGCGGCTCGGGCCGGCCGGTCATCAGTTGTAAGGTACGTGCTGTCATATTGACGAAGTCGGCCGTATGTCACTAAGGGCGTGTTAACCATGGCGCCATCCGTCGGCACGATCCCGGTGGACCGGACCAGCCCCGTCCCGCTGTACTTCCAGGTCGCCCAGTACCTGGAGCGCGCCATCGAGTCCGGCGAGCTCCCGCCCGGCGCCCGGCTGGAGAACGAGATCCAGCTGGCCGAGCAGCTGGGGCTGTCCCGGCCGACCATGCGCCGCGCCATGCAGTACCTGGTCGACCGGGGGATGCTGGTGCGCAAGCGCGGCATCGGCACCCAGGTCGTGCAGACCAAGGTCAAGCGGCCGGTCGAGCTGTCCAGCCTGTGGGACGACCTGGTCGGCAGCGGCCAGCAGCCGACCACCAGCGTGCTATCCAACAACGCCGGGCCCGCCAGCGCCGAGGTCGCTCGCCGGCTGGACGTGGCCGAGGGGACGCCGGTGGTGGTGCTGGAACGGCTGCGCTACGCGCGGGGTGAGCCGCTGGCCCGGATGCGCAACTACCTGCCCGCGGAGCTGGTGCCCGGCCTGGCCACCGAGGCGCTCCAGGAGCGCGGGCTGTACCAGATGCTGCGCGCGCAGGGCATCACGCTGCACGCCGCCGCGCAGACCATCGGCGCCCGGGCGGCCACGCTGGCCGAGGCCCGGCTCCTCGGCGAGGCCAAGGGAGCGCCGCTGCTGACCATGGAGCGCACGACCTACGACGAGCGCGGACGGGTGGTGGAGTACGGGACCCACATCTACCGGGCCTCGCGGTACTCGTTCGAGCTCAGCCTCGTTGCCCACTAACCGGCGCCCAGGCGGGCGCCCTGGCCGGCCGCCCGCCCGCCGGGCCCGGCCCGCGCCGCGTCCGACAGCGCCGTCCCGTGATGTGCCGCCGCCGGCCGCGCCGGTCGAGTTCCTGTTCCTGCCCGGACTCGGGCCCGTGGTGGCCAGGGAGGTGCGCGACCGGCTGCCGGACGCCGGGCCGGTGCGCGAGGTGCCGGGCCGGTCCGACTCGCTGGTCGCCGACTACCGCGGCGACTGGGCCCGGCTGCTGGACCTGCGCACCATCGTGGCCCCGTTCCTGCTGCTCAGCTTTCCCGTGCCGCGGCCCCGGTCGCTGACCAGCGGCGAGTTCTTCCCGCAGATCATGGACGCGGTGCGGCTGGTCCAGCGGATCAACCCGGAGACGCCGCAGACGTTCCGCATCGACGCCGCGGGCAGCGACTCGGCCGGCTTCCAGCGGCTGGCCAGCCAGCTGGAGGACGCGACCGGCCTGCCGCAGGTGCCCGAGGACGGCCAGCTGTTGCTGCGCTTCCGCCGGTCGCCCGGCGCGGGGCCGGCCAGCCCAGGCGGCTGGGACGTGCTGGTCCGGCTGTCCTCGCGGCCGCTGTCCAGCCGGCCATGGCGGGTCGCCAACCTGCCCGGCGCGGCCAACGCCACCATCGCCGCGGCCATGAGCGAGCTGACCTCGCCCCGGCCGGGCGACCGGGTGGCCAACCTGATGTGCGGCTCGGGCACGCTGCTCATCGAGCGGCTGCGCGCCGCGCCAGGCCCGGTTCGCGGTCGCCGTGGACGCCGATCCCGTCGCGGTGGACTGCTGTGCCGAGAACCTGGACGCTGCGGGCCTGCGCGGCCGGGTCACGCTGCTGCGGGCCGACATCGGCGATCAGGACTGGGCCGGCGCGGCCCGTTTGACGTGCTGCTGGCCGATCCGCCGTGGGGCACGCTGATGGGCGAGCACCAGACCAACGCGGCCCTGCACGCGCTGCTGCTCGAGCGGGCTCACGCGGTGGCCGCTCCCGGCGCCCGGCTGGCCGTGCTCACCCACGAGGTGCGGATCATGGAGCGGTGCCTGCGCGCGGCTGAGCCGCAGTGGGCGCTGCGGGAGACGGTGCGGGTGTTCCAGAAGGGGCACTACCCGCGGATTTACCTGCTGCGCCGGCGCTAGCGGAGTGTCCTTCCCCCGGCTGACCTGGGGCCGGGCATGCTGGGCAGGTGAGCGGGCGGGGGCAGGGCCGCCACGCGCGGGCACGCCGCTTTGGCCTGCGCGGCATCGGCCCGGAGATCATCGCGGGGGCGTCGGACAACGACCCGACCAACGTGGGCACGGCGGCCGTGGTCGGGGCGCAGACCGGCTACCGGCTGTCCTGGGTCGCGCTCCTGGTCGCTCCCCTGCTGGGCGTGGTGCTGGCCATCGCCGCCCAGGTCGGCCTGGCCGCCCGCAGCGACCTGCAGACGCTGACCAGGGAACGATATGGCCGGGGCCTGGCCGCGGTCCTGCTGGTGTCGGTGGTGGTGGTCAACGTGGTGACCATCGCCGCCGACCTCCAGGCCGGATCGGCCGGGATCGGGCTGCTGGCCGGCGTCAGCTCCCGCTGGCTGGTGCTGCCGCTGGGCGCGGGCCTCGGGGCCCTGCTGCTGATCGGCCGGTACGGCCAGGTGGTGACGCTGCTGCGGTGGGTGCTGCCCGGCTTCCTGGCCTTCACCGCGGCCGCCGTCCTGGCTCGCCCGGACTGGCCCCGGCTGCTCCGGGCCAGCCTGGTGCCGGGCCTGTCGCTGCACGGCCACGACCTGGCCGGGTCGCTGGCCCTGCTCGGGACCACGCTGACAAGCTACGTCTACGTCTGGGAGACCGTTCAGCGGGGCGTGGAGGAGCCCGGCGGCGCAGAGCCCGGCGGCATGGAGCGGGGCGGCGGCAGGCTCGCGCGGGCCCGGACCGGCGCCGTCGCCGGCGCGGTGTTCACCGCGATGATCCTGTGGTCGATGCTCGTCGCCTCCGCCGCCACGCTCGGCCGGCATCACCAGGCCGCGGCCTCGGCTCAGGACGCCGCCCGGTCACTGCGCCCGCTGGCCGGCCCCTGGCCGGGGACCTGTTCGCCGCCGGGCTGGTGGTATCGACCGTCGTCGCCCTGCCCGTGCTCATCGCCAGCACCGCCCACGTGGTCGGCGCGCAGTTCGACTGGCGCCGCGGCCTGTCCCAGCCGATCGGCCGGGCCCGCGGCTTCTACGCCGCGCTGGCCATCTCCATCGGCCTGGCCGTCGCCGTCAGCCTGGCCGGGATTCCGGTGCTGCGCATGCTGGTCGTGGCCAGCGTGATCGGCGGCCTCGGCACCCCGCTCGGCCTGGTGATCCTGATCCGCCTGGCCCGAGATCCGCAGGTCATGGGCGGCCAGACGATCTCCCGGCCGCTGGCCGCCGCGGGCTGGGCGGTCGCGGCCGCCGTGACCGCCCTGGGCGTGCTCTTCCTGGCCGTGGCGGCGGGCCGAGCCTGACCAGGTTTTGCGGCCCCGCTACGCTGGCTTGCGGCCGACGCCGACCAGGCCCCAGACGTGGCTGTCGGCGCCCAGGTCGGCGGCCGGGGCGGCCGGGCGCCACTGCGAGATGTAGACCAGGCCTGGCTCGACCAGCTCGAAGCCGTCGAAGAAGCGCAGGATGTCGGCCCGCGAGCGGCCGTCTACCGGGGCCGGGACGCTGCTCGTGTACACCTTGCCCAGGGCCTGCATCCGGGCCGGGTTGCCGTCGGCCGTGCCGTGGCACAGAGCCAGGTAACTGCCGGGGGCCAGGGCGTCCCGCAGCGTCGCTACCTGCCGCCACGGGTCGTCGGAGTCGGCCACGAACGGCAGCACCGACACCAGCAGCAGGCCCACCGGCTGGGCGAAGTCGATCAGTCCCCGGACCGCCGGCTCGGACAGGATGGCCTCGGGCTCACGCAGGTCGCCCCGGACCACGGTGGCGTTGTCGTTGCCGGCCAGGATGGCCTTGCTGTGCGCGACGGCCACCGGGTCGATGTCGGCGTAGGCCACCCGGGCGGCCGGGTTGGCCCGCTGGGCCACCTCGTGCACGTTGCCCTGGGTCGGGATGCCCGAGCCGATGTCCAGGAACTGGCTGACCCCGGTGTCGCACAGGAACCGCACCACCTGGCCCAGGAACTCACGGTTGGCCCGGGCGAACACCCGCACGTTAGGCTCGACGGCGGCCATCGACCGGCCGAGGTCCTGGTCGGCCAGGAAGTTATGGCTGCCGCCCAGCAGGTAGTCATAAACCCGGGCCACGTTGGCGCGTCTGGTGTCGACCTCGGGTGTCACCCAGTCCGGCTGGTCAGTCACCGGGGCCTCCTCCGGGAAATGGACTGCCGCCATTATGGAGCGCAATAGGATTTTCCCGTACCGGGAAACTGTGATCGAGGGAATTATGAGCGTGCCAACCGACCAGGAGAGTTACTCCTTCGAGGCTGAGGTCGTCCAGATCCTGGATCTGATGATCCACTCGCTGTACAGCAACAAGGAGATCTTCCTGCGCGAGCTGATCTCCAACGCCTCCGACGCCGCCGACCGGCTGCGGCTGGAGCAGGTGTCCGGGGCCGCCCCGGCCGATGACGACCGGGGCCCGTTTGAGATACGGGTGGGCCTTGACGCTCAGGCGCGCACGATCACGGTGTCTGACAACGGCATCGGGATGAGCCGTCAGGAGGTCATCGACCACATCGGCACCATCGCGAAGTCGGGTACCCGGGAGTTCCTCAGCGCGCTGACCGGCGACGAGCGCAAGGACGCGACGCTGATCGGCCAGTTCGGGGTGGGCTTCTACTCGGCGTTCATCGTGGCCGACCGGATCGTGCTGACCACGCGCCGGGCCGGGCGCCCCGCGGCCGAAGGCGTGCGCTGGGAGTCCGACGGGCGGGGCACGTACACGCTGGAGGCGGTCGAGGTGCCGGAGCGGGGCACCACGATCGTGCTGCACCTGCGCGAGGGCGAGGACGACCTGCTCAACGGCTACCGGCTGCGCTCGATCATCCAGCGGTACTCCGACCACATCAGCCTGCCGATCCTGATGGCCGCCGAGGACCAGCCGGGCGAGGACGAGGCGGACGGGGAGCAGCCGGGGCTGGCGGCGGTGAACCGGGCGTCGGCGCTGTGGGCCCGGCCCAAGAGCGAGCTCACCGACACCGACTACAACGACTTCTTCCGGCACATCGCCAGCGACTTCACCGACCCGCTGGCCTGGGTGCACGCCAAGATCGAGGGCACCTACGAGTACACGCTGCTGCTGTACATCCCGTCCCGCGCGCCGTTCGACCTGTGGGTGACCGAGTCCCGCCGGGGCGTCAAGCTGCACGTGCGCCGGGTGTTCATCATGGAGGACACGGGCCAGCTCATGCCGATGTACCTGCGGTTCGTGCGCGGGGTCATCGACTCCAGCGACCTGCCGCTGAACATCTCCCGCGAGCTGCTGCAGGGCAGCCGGGTGGTGGACCACATCCGCACCACGGCGACCAAGCGGGTGCTGCGGCTGCTGCGGGACCTGGCCGCCGACCGCCCGGAGAAGTACGCCAGCTTCTGGAAGGAGTTCGGCGCGGTCCTCAAGGAGGGCGTGGCCGACGACTACGCCAACCGCGACGAGATCGCCGGGCTGCTGCGGTTCACCTCCACCCGGTCGGCCACCTCCGAGGCCGACGTGTCGCTGGCCGACTACGTCGGGCGGATGAAGGAGGGCCAGGAGAAGATCTACTACCTGCTGGCCCCGACGCTGGGCGCGGCGGCCAGCAGCCCGCACCTGGAGGCTTACCGGGACAAGGACATCGAGGTCCTGCTGCTCGGCCAGGCGGTGGACAACTGGGTGGTGACCACCCTGACCGAGTTCGAGGGCCATCGGCTCCAGTCGGTGGCTCAGGGCGCGCCCGACTTCGGCACGCTGGCCGGCGAGGCGGAGAAGCAGGCTCAGGAGCAGGCCAGCACCGAGTACGCCGACCTGCTCGCCCAGCTCAAGGAGATCCTGGCGGGCAAGGTCTGGGACGTCCGGGTGACCAGCCGCCTGACCACCTCGCCGGCCTGCATCGTGGCCGACGAGCCGGAGATCGACATCAACCTGGTCCGCCGGATGCGCGGCACGGGCCTGCCCAGCAAGCCGGTGCTGGAGATCAACCCCGAGCACGCGCTGATCCGGCGGCTGCACCGTGCGCCGGCCGACCCGCGGCTGGCCGACTGGGCTCACGTGCTCTACAACCAGGCGGTGCTGACGCTGGGGGCCCGGATCGAGGATCCCAACGCGTTCGTGACCCAGCTCAACGAGCTGCTGGTCACGCTGACCGACGGGTCCTAGGGACCGGCCAGCGAGACGAGGACGGACTTGGTGCGCAGGTAGGCGTCCAGGCCCTCGGGGCCGTTCTCCCGGCCGTAGCCGGACTGGCCGACGCCGCCGAACGGCATCGCCGGGTCGAGCAGCGACCAGCCGTTGACCCACACGATGCCGGCGTTCAGCGCCGCGGCCACCCGGTGCGCGCGGGCGATGCTGCCGGTCTGCAGGCCCGCGGACAGCCCGTAGGCGGTGCCGTTGGCCAGCGCGACGGCCTCGGCCTCGGTGTCGAACGGCTGCACGGTGACCAGCGGCCCGAAGATCTCCTCCTGGACGAACGGGGAGGCCTGGTCCACGTCGGCCAGCAGGGCCGGGCCGACGTAGAATCCGGCGGGCCCCGGCGGGTCGCCGCCGTCGTGCCGTCGCACGCCGGCCGCCGCGGCCCGGTCCAGGTAGGAGCGGACCTTGGCCAGGTGGGACGGCCCGGCCATAGGGCCGATGATGGTGCCCTCGGCCATCGGGTCGCCCACCGGGAGGCTGGGCAGGGCGGCGGCCAGCGCCCCGATGACGCTCTCGTACACGGGCCGCTCGACCAGCAGCCGGCTGCCGGACATGCAGAACTGGCCGGTGTTGAACACGAAGGCCGAGACGGCCGTGTTCACGGCGGCCTCCAGGTCGGCGTCGGCGAAGATGATGTTCGCGCCCTTGCCGCCCAGCTCCACGGTGACCTGCTTGAGCGTCCGCGCGGCCAGGCCCGCGACCGCGCGGCCGACCGCCGAGGAGCCGGTGAACGCGATCTTGTCCACCATCGGGTGGCCGGTGAGCGCGACGCCGGTCGCGCTGTCCCCGGTGACCAGGTTGTAGACCCCGTCGGGGACGCCGGCCTCGGCCAGCAGCTCGGCGAACCGCAGCGCGGACAGCGGGGTGTCGGGCGCGGGCTTGTGCACGATCGTGTTGCCCGCGGCCAGCGCGGGGGCGATCTTGGTGGAGGACAGGATGAGCGGGAAGTTGAACGGGGTGATGGCGCCGACCACGCCGATGGGCTCGCGCCGGGTGTAGGCCAGGGCGGGCGCGGCCGTGGGCCGGGCCGATCCCTCGAGCCCGGCGGTCAGGCCGGCGTAGTACTCGAAGGTGTCGACCACCGTCGGGATGTCCACGGTGCGGGTGAACAGGATCGGCTTGCCGACATCCAGCGACTCGAGCCGGGCGAACTCCTCGGCGCGCCCGCGCAGCAGGTCGGCCGCGCGCTGCAGGATCCGGCCCCGCTCGCGCGGCCGCAGCCGGGCCCAGCCGCCGTCATCGAAGGCGGCCCTGGCGGCCCGCACCGCGCGGTCCACGTCGGCGGCGCCGCCGACCGCGGCCGTGGTCACCGTGGCTCCGGTGGACGGGTCGAGCACCGGCTGGGTGGCGCCGCCCATGGCCGCCTCCCAGCGCCCGCCGATGAACAGGTCGCCGGGCCGCAGCCCTAATTTCTCAACCGTCGCGGTCATGACGCCTCCTTGTCAGCGACCACGAAATTGCCCTTCAGGATCGGGGTTACTCACGAGTACGGGGAGGGGGAGATCACCCCACTCGGTACCCGTTTGCCGAGGCCTGCCCGATACGCACCCGCTAACCAGTCAGGATTCGATTAACGGCCCTCGGTTACCGACCAGGCGGCCACCTGGGCCCGTGATGAGAATCCGAGCTTGGCCAGGATCCGCTCGACGTGACCGTCGACCGTCCGCGTCGAGATGACCAGCCGGGCGGCGATGGCGCGGTTGCTCAGCCCCTCCGCCACCAGCGCGGCGATCTCCTGCTCCCTCGCCGTGAGCGGGCTAGCGGACCGGGGCGGCTCGGCTGCGGCCGGCTGGTCCAGGATCGAGGCGATGGCCGCCTCCACGGTGGGCTGCCGGCCCTGGCGGCTGGCCGCGGCCAGTTCCGGCGGCCTCAGCGCCGCCCGGACCCGGGCCTCGCAGGCAGCCCGGTGCGTGCCGAGCGCCGGCCCGAAGGCGGCGATGGTGGTACCGATCAGCGCCCAGACGGACTCGGCGGTGGCCAGCCGGGCGGCCGCCTGGCGGGCCTGGCCGCCCGAGGCGGCGATCCAGGCCATCAACTCGATGATCAGCGCCACCCCGACCGGGTCGTTGAAGCCGCGCTGAATGGCCAGCGCGGAGCGGGCCAGGTCGGCCGCGTCGGGCCCGCCCTGGAGCCAGGTGTCGAAGCCCAGCACCCACAGGGTGTAGGACCGGCAGAGCCGCTCGCCGTGAGCCTCGCTGGCACCGATGGCCTTCCGGCCGACCGCCTGCGCCCGTGCGCTTTCTCCGTGGTGGGCCAGGGAGATCGCGAGCTGGAACCGGGCCCAGCCGCTGCCCTCGTTCTCCCCGATGCGCCCGAAGCTGGCCAGCGCCTCCTCGAACAGCGCGATGGCCGGCTCGATCCGGCCCGCGAACAGCTCGGCGGTACCGCGCAGGCTGCGCGAGAACCCGGCCGCCCGCTGGTCACCGAGCGAGGCGGCCAGCGCGTCGCACTCGTCCAGGCGGCTCAGCGCGGACACGTCGCCCTGCAGCAGGCTGACCCAGGCCGCGACCCAGAGGGCGTGCACGCGGTGCCGAACCGCGGCCGGGCTGGCGGGCAGCGACAGGGCGTGGTCGAGCCAGGTCCGCCCCTCGGCCAGGTAGCCGTCGGCGTACCAGTGGCAGCGCAGCGCGGTCACGAAGGCCAGCGCGGTGCCCGGGCCGGCCGGGTCGGCGACCGAGGCTTCCAGGGCCGCCCGCAGGTTGGCGTGCTCGGCGCGCAGCCGGGCCAGGCCCGCCTCCTGCCGCGGGCCGAACCACTCCGCCGCCTGGGCCCGGGCCAGGCCCAGGTAGAAGTCGCGGTGCTGCCACCGCATCGCCTGCTCCTCGCCGGTCTCGGCCAGCCGCTCCCGGCCGTACTGCCGGATGGTCTCCAGCAGGCGGAAGCGCATCTGGTCGCCGTGCGGCTCGGCCAGCACGATGGACTGGGTCACGAGACGGTCGAGCTGGTCCAGGATGGCGCCGCTCGGCAGGCCGGGGCCCGCGCACACCGTCTCGGCGGCCTCCAGGTCGAAGGTGCCCGCGAACACCGACAGCCGGGCCCACAGCAGCCGCTCCGGCGCTGAGCACAGCGAGTAACTCCAGTCGAACAGGGCCCGGAGGGTCTGCTGCCGGGGCTGGGCCACCGGGCTGCCCCTGGTCAGCACCGCGAACCGCCGTTCCAGTCGGTCGGCGAGCTGCTCGGGCGTCAGCGTCCGCAGGCGGCTGGCGGCCAGCTCGATGGCCAGCGGCAGCCCGTCGAGCTGGGCGCAGACCCTGGCCACGGCGGCGGCGTTGGCATCGGTGACGGCGAAGCCGGGGCGCAGCGCCGCCGTGCGGTCGGCCAGCAGCGTGACCGCGTCGAACCGGCTGAGCGCGTCCCCGCCGGCCAGGCCAGCCAGGCCGGCCGGATCGGCCGGGTCGGGCACCGACAGCGGGGGAACCGGGAGCAGGTGCTCACCGGTCAGGCCGAGCGGCCGCCGGCTGGTCGCCAGCACCCGGACGCCGCTGGTCTGGCTCAGCAGCCGGTCGACCAGGACCGCGCACGCGTCACCCAGGTGCTCGCAGTTGTCCAGCACCAGCAGGGCCACCGCCCCGGCAAAGTGTCCGATGATCTTGTCGGTCGCGGGCTGGGTGGACCGGTCCACGACGCCCAGCGCGTTGACGACGGCCTGCGCTGCCTGGCCGCCATCCACCACGGCGGACAGGTCCGCCATCCAGGTCCCGCCGGGAAACGCGGAGCCGAGCCGGGCCGCCGCCTCGGTGGCCAGCCGTGTCTTGCCCACCCCGCCGACGCCCGTCAGCGTGACCAGGCGCGATTGTGCGATGAGCCTGCGGACCTCGGCCAACTCCCGGCGACGCCCGACGAACCGGGTAACCGTCACCGGGAGGTTGCCGGCGGGCCGCCCTCCCGCCGCCGTCATAGTGCGCCTCCCGCACACCTGCCTGCATGGAGCCTAGCCCCGCCGGGCCCGGCCGCGGCGCGGTGCGGGCGGCGCGGGACTAGCGGCGCGCGGAGCAGCCGGCGGGCGCGTGCTCGTCGGCGGCCTGCTGCCAGTGGATCTGGGCCGCTAGCTCGGCCGGGCCGCCCGCGTGCACGCAGAAAGCGGGGGCACCGGAGCGGAAGTTCTGCAGGTAGCCGCCCCGCCGGCGAGCGTGCCAGCCGTGTTCATCGGTCCAGATCCGCCAGTGCGGAAACAGGCCGCCGAGTGCCTCGCGACCGGCCTCCGCCAGCACCGCAGCGCTCATCGCGCCGCCTCCCCCCAGTGGCGTAACCACAACATTACGTTTTGTTCATATCAGAACGCTTCCGGCCGTGAGAGGGCTTTGCCGGCAGCGGGCCGGCGGCGGCGCAGTGGCACGGGACACGCCGACACGATATGTGGTGCTGGCAAATGTCAGACCCCCTACATATGGGTCCCCATCTCTCAAACCACCGACGGATCCCCGAATCCGGGGATCGGCGTCAGCCTGCGAGGAGACCGTGCATGATAAGCACCGACGCGCCGGGGATGCAGGTACGCAAGCGCAACGGCGACACCGAGCCCGTGGACGTGAACAAGATCGTGCGAGCGGTGCGAGCGCTGCGCGGACGACCTGGCCGACGTCGACCCGCTGCGGGTCGCGACCAAGACGATCAGCGGCCTGTACGACGGGGCCACGCACGGCCGAGCTGGACCGGCTGTCCATCCAGACCGCGGCCGAGATGACCGGCGAGGAGCCGCAGTACTCCCGGCTCGCCGCCCGGCTGCTGGCCGCCTACATCGACAAGGAGGTGCGCGGCCAGGGCATCGCCTCGTTCAGCCAGTCCATCGGCGCTGGGCCAGGCCGAGGGGCTGATCGGCGACGAGACCGCCAAGTTCGTCAAGGACAACGCCCGCAAGCTCGACTTCGCGGTCGACGCGAGGCGGACCGCCGGTTCGAGTACTTCGGGCTGCGCACCGTCTACGACCGCTACCTGCTGCGGCACCCGTCCACCCGGCTGGTGATCGAGACGCCGCAGTACTTCCTGCTGCGGGTGGCGTGCGGGCTGTCGCGCCACCCCGGCCGAGGCGATCGGGTTCTACCGGCTGCTGTCCTCGCTGGCCTACCTGCCCAGCTCGCCGACGCTGTTCAACTCCGGCACCCGGCACCCCAGATGTCCTCGTGCTTCCTGGTCGACTCGCCGCGCGACGAGCTGGACTCGATCTACGCCCGCTACGCGCCAGGTCGCCCGGCTGACCAAGTTCTCCGGCGGCATCGGCATCGCCTGGTCGCGGGTCCGCTCCCGCGGCGCGCTGATCCGCGGCACCAACGGCCAGTCCAACGGCATCGTGCCGTTGCTGCGCACCCTGGACGCCTCGGTCGCGGCGGTCAACCAGGGCGGCCGGCGCAAGGGCGCGGCCTGCGTCTACCTGGAGCCCTGGCACCCCGACATCGAGGAGTTCCTGGAGCTGCGCGACAACACCGGCGAGGACGCCCGGCGCACCCACAACCTCAACCTGGCCAACTGGATCCCGGACGAGTTCATGCGCCGGGTCGAGGCCGACGAGCTGTGGTCGCTGATCGACCCCGACGAGGTGCCGGAGCTGCCCGACCTGTGGGGCGAGGAGTTCGACGCCGCCTACCGGGCGGCCGAGGCCGACGGCCGCTACGTCCGCCAGGTCAAGGCGCGCGACCTGTACGGCCGGATGATGCGCACGCTGGCCCAGACCGGCAACGGCTGGATGACGTTCAAGGACGCCGCCAACGCACCTGCAACCAGACCGGGGCGGCCGGGAACGTGGTGCACCTGTCCAACCTGTGCACCGAGATCATCGAGGTCACCACCGACGCCGAGACCGCGGTGTGCAACCTCGGCTCGATCAACCTGGCCCGGCATCTGTCACCGGCGGACGGCCGCTGGACTGGGAGAAGCTGCGCGACGACCGTGCGCACCGCGGTGCCGTTCCTGGACCGGGTGATCGACATCAGCTACTACCCGACCGAGCAGGCCGCGGCGTCCAACCCGCGCTGGCGGCCGGTCGGCCTGGGCGTGATGGGCCTGCAGGACGTGTTCTTCGCGCTCCGGCTGCCGTTCGACTCCGCGGGCGCGCTGCGAGCTGTCGGCCCGGATCGCCGAGGAGATCTACCTCACCGCGCTGGAGGCCTCGGCCGACCTGGCCGAGCAGCACGGCGCGCACCCGGCGTTCGGGCAGACCCGGGCCGCCGCCGGGCTGCTGCAGCCCGACCTGTGGGGCGTGGCCGGACACACGGCCGAGCGCTGGACGGCGCTGCGGGAGCGGGTGCGGCGACCGGGCTGCGCAACTCGCTGCTGATCGCCATCGCCCCGACGGCCACGATCGCCTCGATCGCCGGGTGCTACGAGTGCATCGAGCCGCAGGTGTCCAACCTGTTCAAGCGCGAGACCATGTCCGGCGAGTTCCTCCAGGTCAACGCCGCGCTGGTGGCGGAGCTGAAGGCGCACGGGCTGTGGACGGAGCAGACCCGCGACGCGATCAAGCGGGCGGACGGCTCGGTGCAGGGCCTGACCGAGCTGCCCGGCCGACGTCCGCGAGCTGTTCCGCACGGCCTGGGAGCTGCCGCAGCGGGCGCTGATCGACCTGGCCGCGGCCCGGGCGCCGTTCATCGACCAGAGCCAGTCGCTGAACCTGTTCCTGGCCGCGCCGACCATCGGCAAGCTGTCCTCGATGTACCTGCACGCCTGGAAGTCCGGCCTGAAGACCACGTACTACCTGCGGTCGCGTCCGGCGACCCGCATCCAGCAGGCCGACCGTCGCCTGCCGCAGCCGGCACGCCGACGGACGAGGCGGCCGTGGCCTGCTCCCTGGAGAACCCCGAGTCCTGCGAGGCCTGCCAGTGACCGCGGCGCCGGCGCACTGCGGGCGCCGGCCACGCGGCAGCTGCTGCTCGACCCCGGCATGGACCTGACCCTGCGGCCCGATGCGCTACCCGCACTTCTACGACCGGTTCCGGGACGCGATCAAGAACACCTGGACCGTCGAGGAGGTCGACCTGCACTCCGACCTGGCCGACCTGGCCCGAGCTCTCAGCCCGCCGAGCGGCACCTGGTCAGCCGGCTGGTCGCGTTCTTCGCCACCGGCGACACGATCGTCGCCAACAACCTGGTGCTCAACCTGTACCAGCACGTCAACTCCCCCGAGGGGCGGCTGTACCTGTCCCGGCAGCTGTTCGAGGAGGCCGTGCACGTCCAGTTCTACCTGACCCTGCTGGACACCTACGTGCCCGACGAGGCCGAGCGGGCCGAGGCCTTCGCCGCGGTCGAGAACATCCCCTCGATCCGGCGCAAGGCCGAGTTCTGCTTCCGCTGGATCGACTCGGTCTACGAGCTGCGCGAGCTGCGCACCGCCGCCGACCGCCGGGCGTTCCTGCTCAACCTGATCTGCTTCGCGGCCTGCATCGAGGGGCTGTTCTTCTACGGCGCGTTCGCCTACGTGTACTTCCTGCGCTCCCGCGGCCTGCTCAACGGCCTGGCCTCGGGCACCAACTGGGTGTTCCGCGACGAGTCCATGCACATGGCCTTCGCGTTCGACGTGGTCGAGACCGTCCGCGCGCGAGGAGCCGGAGCTGTTCGACGACGAGCTGGCCGGCCAGGTCCGCGACATGCTGGCCGAGGCCGTCGAGTGCGAGGTCGCAGTTCGCCGAGGACCTGCTCGGCCAGGGCGTGCGCCGGGCTGTCGCTGGCCGACATGCGCGCAGTACCTGGAGCACGTCGCCGACCGGCGGCTGGCCCAGCTCGGCCTCGAGCCGCTCTACGGGTCGGCCAACCCGCTCGCGTTCATGGAGCTGCAGGACGTGCAGGAGCTGTCCAACTTCTTCGAGCGCCGGGTCTCGGCCTACCAGGTCGGCGTCAGCGGCGACGGTCGCCTTCGACGACGACTTCTGACGCCCGGGCGGCCGAGCCCGGCCCGCCTGCGTCCACGTGTGATATTTTTATCACATGTCAACACAGGCGGCTCGGGCCGATGCCGCGGCACCGGATCTGTGGCGCGCCCTGGCCAGCCCGTGGCGCCGCCGCCTGCTTGACCTGCTCCGGGACGCCCCGGCGACGACGGGCGCCCTGGCCAGCCAGCTGCCCGAGCTGAGCCGGTTCGCGGTCATGCAGCACCTGGGCGTCCTGACCGACGCGGGTGTGGTGGTCGTCGAGCGCCGCGGCCGGGACCGCGTGAACCACCTCAACCCGGTTCCGCTGCGCGAGTGGTACGAGCGCTGGGTGCAGCCGATGGCCGACACCGGCGCGGCCAGCCTGCTCGCGCTCAAGCGAGCCGCCGAGACAGGAGAGTCCGTCATGTCCGAGCCCGTCGAGCAGATCCGCACCGTCCGGCTGGCCTTCGAGCTCCGCATCGAGGCCAGCGCCCAGCGGACGTTCGAGGTGATGACCCAGCAGTCCCTGGACTGGTTCCCGGTGACCTACGGTGAGGACCGGGTCCGCCGCGTGGTCCTGGAGCCCAGGGTCGGCGGCCAGCACTACGAGGACTGGGGGGAGGGCCGGGGCCACCTCTACGGGGAGGTCACGGTCTACGATCCGCCGCTGCGCTGGGCCACCCGCGGGCGGGTCATGCCGGGGACGATCCTCGATACCGACTACCGGCTGCGCGAGGAGGCCGGCGCGGTCGTGGTCAGCGTCACGAAGGTGGCCACGGGCCCGATGACGGCCGAGGAGGCGGCGGGGATCGCCCGGTTCGGCGACCTCACCGGCTATGCGCCGGCGATCCAGAAGCTGGCGGCGGGCTGACCGGGCCGAACCAGGTGGCCAGGGCGGTCGGCAGGCCGCCGAGCGGGTCCGGCGAGCCCGCCGGGACCGGGGTTCCGGCCCAGGCCACGTAGCCGTCGGGCCGGATCAGCAGCGCGTCGGCCGGCGGCTCCGCCATCCGGGCCGCGACGTGGGTGACCTGGGTGCCCCGGCCGGCGGCCGCGGCCGCGCCATCCGGGGTGAAGTCCAGCAGCACGCCGCGGGCCGGGCGGAGCAGCTCGGCGACCCTGGTGCGGCCTTCCGGGGTGTCGACGGCCAGGTCGGGCGCCAGGCGGCCGACCAGCGGGTGCGGCCAGGCGCCGTTGCCGGGCATCGGGTAGCGCACGTCGGACCCCTCGAGCAGCTCGCCGACGTGCCGCAGCGGCTCGTCAAAGCGCAGCAGCTCGCCCACGAGCTCGCGCAGCGCGGCGGCGGCCTCGTCGCGGCCGGACAGGGCCTTCTGCGCCCGGCTCTGCATGATGGCCCGGCGCCCGGCCAGGTGCCGCTCGTCGTGGTAGCTGTCCAGCAGGCCGTCCGGGGCCTGCCCGCGGACCTGGGCGGCCAGCTTCCAGCCCAGGTTGACCGCGTCCAGCAGGGCGGTGTTCAGCGAGCCGCCCAGCCCGAGCAGGTGCGCGGCGTCCCCCGCCAGCAGCACCCGGCCGGCCCGGTAGCGATCCGCCTGGCGGCTGTTGCCCACGGTCCGGCTCAGCCACTGCGGCTCGGACATGGGCAGCTCAGCCCCGAGCACCCGGCGGACGCTGGCGCTCAGCTCGTCCAGGGTCATCGCGCCGTCCTCGCGGTCTCCCCGGTCACCCGGCGGGCCGTTCTCCTCGCTGGTCCAGACGATGTACAGGCCGCGGGGGGCGCTCTTGTCCAGGGCGGCCACGGGCGCGATGGAGTAACCGCCGCGCGGCGTGCTGTGCCGCTGGATGGGCGTGATCCGGCCGAAGCCCGGCACGTCGATCTCGCCGGTGCCGGCCACGATCAGCTCGGCCGGCAGCTGGACCCGGCCGATCCGGGACAGCTCGGCCCAGGTGACGCCGGGAAACCCGATGCCGGCCTGCTTGCGGACCAGGCTGTGCGCGCCGTCGCAGCCGACCAGGTAGCGGGCACGCAGCTGGCCGGCCCCGCCGGGGCCGCGCAGGTCCAGCGTGACACTGTCGTCGTCCTGGGCCAGGCCGACCAGTTCCTGCTCGCGTCGCAGGCGGCCGCCCAGCTCGGCCACGCGGTCGCCGAGCAGGCGCTCCAGCCGGCGCTGCGGAATGGCCAGGATGTGCAGCGGGCTGGTGCCCAGCCGGGCCAGGTCCAGCTCCAGCTGGCCGAAACCGAAGCGCGGAACGGGCCCGGCGTAGGTCGCCTCGGCCCGGAACCGGTCCAGCAGGCCCCGGTAGTCCAGCATCGGCACGATCTGCCCGATCAGCCCGTTGCCCTTGGGCACCTGGCTGATCTCCGGCAGCCGGTCCAGCACCACCGGCCGCATCCCGGCCAGCAGGAGCTCGCTGGCCAGCATCAGCCCGGTCGGGCCGCCGCCCGCGATCACCACGTCGGCTTCGTCGGCTTGCGTCATGCCCTCACTGTGGGCCCTCCCCCTTGGTCAAGGTCAACCGGCTCGACTAGTCCCGCGGAGCGGATTTCGTCGGCGGCCCCTCGTAGAATCGCGGCGTGCTCCCGCAAACCGGGCCCGCGCCGGACGATCCGGCTGGCCTCAGTGCTGCAAACGACGGCGACGCGGCGCAGGCGCTGCGCCGGGTGTTCGGCTACGACTCCTTCAGGGGGGAGCAGCAGGACATCATCGAGCACGTCATCGGCGGCGGCGACGCGCTGGTGCTGATGCCCACCGGCGGCGGCAAGTCGCTGTGCTACCAGATCCCGGCCCTGGTCCGGCCCGGCACCGGCGTAGTCATCTCGCCGCTGATCGCGCTGATGCAAGACCAGGTGGACGCGATGCGGGCGCTGGGCGTCCGGGCCGACTTCCTGAACTCGACCCAGGATCCCGGCCAGCGCCGACTGGTCGAGGCCGAGTTCCTGGCCGGCCAGCTGGACCTGCTCTACCTGGCCCCGGAGCGGCTGCGGGCCGAGTCCACGATGCGCCTGCTGGACAGCGGCGACATCGCGCTGTTCGCCATCGACGAGGCGCACTGCGTGGCCCAGTGGGGGCACGACTTCCGGCCCGACTACCTGGCCCTGTCCGAGCTGCACGAGCGCTGGCCCGAGGTGCCGCGCATCGCGCTGACCGCCACGGCGACCCGCGCCACCCGGACCGAGATCGCGGAGCGACTGAACCTGGGTGACGCCCGGCACTTCGTGGCCAGCTTCGACCGGCCGAACATCCGCTATCGCATCGGGCCCAAGGCCGAGCCGCTGCGCCAGCTGCTGGAGCTGCTGCGCACCGAGCACGCGGGGGACGCGGGCATCGTGTACTGCCTGTCCCGGGCCTCGGTGGACAAGACGGCCGACTTCCTGTCCGCCAACCAGATCACCGCGCTGCCGTACCACGCCGGGCTGGACTCGGCCACCCGCACCGCTCACCAGGCCCGGTTCCTGCGCGAGGACGGCCTGGTCATGGTGGCCACGATCGCGTTCGGCATGGGCATCGACAAGCCCGACGTGCGCTTCGTGGCCCACCTGGACCTGCCCAAGTCGGTGGAGGGCTACTACCAGGAGACCGGCCGCGCGGGCCGGGACGGGCTGCCCGCCACAGCCTGGCTGGCCTACGGCCTGCAGGACGTGGTCCAGCAGCGCAAGCTGATCGACGGCTCCGAGGGCGACGCGGCCCACCGCCGCCGGCAGACCGCCCACCTGGACGCGATGCTGGCGCTGTGCGAGACCGTCGAGTGCCGCCGGGCCCAGCTGCTGGGCTACTTCGGCCAGGAAGCCGCACCCTGCGGTAACTGCGACACCTGCCTGGCCCCGCCGCAGACCTGGGATGGCACGGTCGCGGCCCAGAAGCTGCTGTCGGCGGTGCTGCGGCTGAGCCGGGAGCGCGGGCAGCGGTTCGGCGCCGGGCACGTGATCGACATCCTGCTGGGCAAGAAGACCCAGCGGGTCATCGACAACGACCACGCGTCCCTGACCGTGTTCGGTGTCGGTGAGGACCTGCGCGACGCCGAGTGGCGCGGTGTGGTCCGCCAGCTGCTGGCCCAGGGGCTGCTGGCCGTGGAGGGCGACTACGGCACGCTGGCGCTCAGCCCGCTCAGCGGCGACGTGCTGGGCGGGAAGCGCCAGGTGCTGCTGCGCCGGGAGGCCGAGCGGGCCAGGGCGGCGAAGGCGTCGCGGGCGGCCCGGCCCGCGGCCGCCGCGGCCGAGCTGCCCGCGGCCGCCGCCGAGGTGTTCGAGACGCTGCGGGCCTGGCGGGGGGCGGTGGCCAGGGAGCAGGGCATGCCCGCCTACGTGATCTTCCATGACGCGACGCTGCGGCAGATCGCGGCCCAGGCCCCGGGCACCCTGACCGACCTGTCCGCGATCAGCGGGGTTGGCGAGGCCAAGCTGGCCAAGTACGGCCAGCAGATCCTGGACGTCCTGGCCGAGGCGACCCCGTCCGGGGCGGCCGCGGCCGGCGAATAGCACGTTTCGGGGATCGCCGAAGTAATCCGGGCCTAGCGTTGGCCTCATGAGCGACACCAGGCGACCCGCCGAGTGGATGGTTAACGATCTCGCCGACGTGCACGCCGTCCTGGCCGACGACCGGTTCATCGTGCGCCCGGCCGAGGCCGGGGCGCCGACCGGAACCGTGGCCTGGCTGCGCGCCTCGGTCTCCCGGTTCGCCAACGGGCCCGAGCACGACCGGCGCCGCGCCCTAGTGGTCGCCGAGCTGGACCGGCTGGATCCGGCCGCGCTGCGGGCCGCCGTCTGCGACCAGGCGCGGACCGCGCTGGAGTCCGGCGCTGAATCCGGCGCTGAATCCAGCGCCGGGCCCAGCGCCGAGGCGGTCGGCGGGCTGGCCCGCCGGGTGCCGGCCCTGGTGCTCGCGGAGCGGTTCGGGGCCTTCGACCCGGCCGGGGTCGCGACCGCGGTGGACGCGGTGGCCGCCGCGTACTTCCCCGGCGCCGCCGAGCCCGTCGAGCGGGCCGCCGACGCGGCCACGAAGTCGCTGCTGGACTTGCTGGCCGGGCCCGGCCTGGACGAGGACCTGGTCGTGGCCCGGATCACCGTGCTGGTGCAGGGCTACGACGCCACGGCCAACCTGGTCGCCGCCGCGCTGAGCCTGCGGCCCGAGCTGCCCGCCGATGTCCCGACGGACGCGCTGCTGGCCGAGACCGCCTACCGCCGGCCGCCGGTGCCCGCACTGCGCCGGGTGGCGCGGGCGCCGGCCCGGCTCGGAGATCGCTCGATTGCCGCGGGCGACTCGGTGGTCTGCGAGGTGGCCGCGGTCGGCGCGCCCGACGGACCCGCGACCGCGGCCCTGACCTTCGGGTACGGGGTTCGCCCGTGCCCGGGTCCTGCTCAGGCGCTGGCGCTGGCGGCCGGGGTCATCGACGCCGTACGAGAGCTGGACGCCTGAGCCCACCGCGTTTCCGCGGAAACGTCTCACGCACGTGCGTCACGCACGTGCGGCGGACGTTTCCGCGGAAACGTGCGTCCGCGCCGGGCGGCCGGGCCGGGTCAGCGGGAATCAGCGGGTGACGGCCTGCCGGACCAGCGTGCGGCCGAAGTCCCACATCAGGCCGCTGCCCTTGTGGGCCTCCTTCATCACGTCGGCGAAGGCATCCCGGAACAGGTTGACCTCGGTCTCGGTGATGGTCAGCGGCGGCAGCAGCTTGATGACGTCCATGAAGTCGCCGGACACCTGGGTCAGGATCCGGTGCCGCTCGAACAGCGCCACCACCACCATCTGCGCGAACAGCCCGCGCCGGGCCGCGGAGAGCATGTTCCAGCCGGTCCGCAGCTTCAGCGAGCGCGGCTTGCCGAATTCCATGCCGATGATCAGGCCCCGGCCGCGCACGTCGATGAGCAGCTCGTACTCCTCGATCATGTCCTGGAGCGCGTCCCGGAGCAGCTTGCCGGTCTGCTCGGCGTTGGTGACCAGCTGCTCGTCCTCCATGACGGCCAGGGTGGCCAGGCCCGCGGTCATGGCCGCGGCGTTGGAGCCGAACGTCGAGTCGTGCACCAGGACCCGGTCCATCGAGGAGTAGACCTTCTCGAAGATCCAGCTCTTGGCCAGCGTCGCGCCGACCGGGGCGAACCCGCCGGACAGGGCCTTGGCCACGGTCACGATGTCGGGCTCGACGTCATCGTGCTGGTAGCCGAAGAACCGCCCGGTCCGGCCGATGCCGGTCTGCACTTCGTCGGCGATGAGCAGGGCGCCGTGGTCGTGCAGGAGCTTGGCCGCCGCGGCCAGGTAGCCCTGCGGCGCGACGTGCGCGCCCTTGCCCTGGACGGGCTCGGCGATGAGCGCCGCGACGTCGCCGGCCCGCAGCTCGCGCTCGAGCGCGTCCAGGTCGCCGAAGGGGACGCAGCCGTCGGGCAGCAGCGGGTCGAAACCGCGCCGGAACTCGGCCGAGCCGTTGACCGACAGCGATCCGACGGTCAGCCCGTGGAAGGCGTGGTCGCAGTACAGGATGCGGGACCGGCCGGTGGCGTAGCGCGCGAACTTGAGCGCGGCCTCGACGGCCTCGGTGCCGCTGTTGCAGAAGTACACCCGGTCCAGGCCGTCGGCCTTGGCCAGCAGCCGCTCGGCGAGCAGGCCCGGCAGCAGGCCGCACTGGAACTGGACCATGTCGGCCAGCTCGGCGTCCAGCATGTCGTGCAGGGCCTTGCGGACCACGGGGTGGTTGCGGCCTACGCCGAAGACCCCGAATCCGGCCAGGAAGTCGGCATAGCGGTGGCCGTCCTGGTCGTACAGGTAGGCCCCCTCCGCGCGCTCGTAGACCTTGTCGAAGCCGATGGCGTGCAGCATCCGGGGCCGCTGGGGGTTGAGGTAGCGAGTGTGCAGTTCATATCCCTGCCCTCGCCGACCTTCCAGAAGGCCAGGCAAGTCGAATCCCATGACACCCAGTTTTCGAGGTAGCGGAGATGATCTGGCTGACAGACTATCGCCGTTAGGGCCTGATTCGCGTGATACTACGCCCGCCCGTAACTAGCCGAGCGGACGGTCCGCGCTGACCGATGGCACCCACTAGGGTATCCGGGCAACGGGTCAGGCTCAGCGACTACGGCCGCTTTACGACCTGGGTGTAATCACGTCGTTACGCAACGCATTCACCTGATCAGGCTGGGTGTATGATGCGGCAGCATCCCGCCCGAATGTTGTATGGTCCGGACGAAATATTGAACTCCGGCCACAACGGGCCAGAGTTGGTGTTCTGACCGGTACTCGTTGGTGGCCACATTGATTGCAGACCTCGCCAGGGCCCTGCCCGCTGGCTTCGTTGCTGGCGTGCTCCCGGGCTACTTCTGGGCCTGCTTCCTGCGGCGCACGGATGGCCTGGCCGAGCGGCTCACCTACTCCACGGCGCTGTCGCTGGCCACGGTGCCCGCGGTCGCGCTCGCGCTGGCCCGGATCCTGCACACCGGCATCTCGCTGACCGTGGGCATCGTCACGGTCCTGCTGGTGGCCGGCTCCGGCGCGCTGGCCTGCAAGATCTGGGGGACCGCGGCCGCACGGGGGCCGGTGCAGCCGCCCGCACTGCCCCGGCTGGGGGCGATCCGCGACGGCCGGGCGCTGGCGCTGATCGCGGCGGCAATCGGGCTGGCCCTGGCCGTGGCGCTGGGCCTGCCCAGCTCGGGCTGGCTGCTGCTGGTCATCCTGGCCGCGCTGGTGGTGGCCGGGCTGCTGGCCCAGGGCCGCGCCCCCGCGCCGCAGGAGCAGGCGGAGGCGGCGGGCCCGACGTTCCTGGCCGCCCCGACCGAGGCCGAGACGACCAGCACCGAGACGACCAGCGCCGAGACCACCGGCGCCGAGGCCACCAGCGCCGAATCCGCGGATTCCGGGGCCGCCGCCGCGGCCGCGGCCAGCCCGGACGAGCGGCGGCCGCTGCTCAACCCGGCCCTGCGCGCGCCCGTGCTGCTGGCCATCCTGGCCCTGACCCTGGTGCGCGGCTACGCCGGCGTCATCGTGCACGACTGGCCGTACCTGCGCGGCGAGGACCAGTTCTCGCACGCGGTGATGACCGAGCAGTTGATGGCCCACGGCCAGTACAGCACCTACCTGATCTATCCGCCGGGCTGGTCCTCGCTGAGCGCGGTGATCTGCCGGTTCTGCGACCTGCCGCCGCTGTCGGTGTTCCCGGTCCTCACCCCTGCGCTGCTGGTGCTGACCACGCTGGCCGCCTACGCGGTGGCCACCCGGCTGTGGGGCTGGGAGTTCGGCCTGGCCGCGGCCGCGCTGTCCGGCCTGGTGCTGGTCGGGCCCTACGTGAGCTTCGCCGGCGGCCTGTACCCGGACCTGACGGCGGCCTTCTTCCTCATGGTGATGGTGATCGGCGCGCTGGTCAGCCTCTACCAGTCACCCACGCTGAGATCGGGCCTGCTGCTCGCGGTGGTCGGCGCGGCCGTGGTGCTGTTCCACTCGGTGGGCGCCGAGTACCTGGTCGTGACGCTGGCCGGCGTGTGCCTGGTCTGCCTGCCCTACCTGGTGGTGTGGGGCGGCCGCGAGGGTCGGCGCATCGCCCGCGTGCTGGTGCTGTCGGTGGGCGGCCTGGACCTGCTGGCAGTCGCCTACGCCTGGCACATCTACCACCTGGGCAGCCTGCTGAGTAAGCACGCCTCGACCCGGTCCACGGTCGCGCTGGACGTGGGCAGCCAGTCGGTACTGAGGGCCGGTGACCTGATGTCCTGGGTCGGCTCGCCCATCATCTGGCTGGGCGTGCTCGGTTTCGCCGCGCTGGCCGCCGCGACGGTGCGGTTCCTGCGGCAGCCGGCCCAGGTCGCGGCCGCGCTGACCGTGCTGGCCTGGTGCGCGGTGATGTACGCGGGCAGCCGCACGGCGCTGGACGGCTTCCCGCAGCGGTACGAGCGTGACGTCGGCGCGCCGCTGACCATCCTGGGCGCGCTGGCCCTGGTGCTCATCGTGCAGTCGGTGGTCGAGCTGAAGTGGCGGCCCTCGCGGCGGCTGTTGCAGGCCCTCGCGGCCACCGCGACGGTGGTCGTGGTGGTGATCGCCATCGTGCAGGCGGGCAGCAACCTGGTGTCCGACAGTGGACCCTCGCGCGAGGTGCTGCCCCGGCCGGTGGCCCTGGCCGGCGCCTGGCTGCACGAGCACAACACCGGCGGCTCGATCATCTCCACGCCCGACATGAACCGGGGCATCACCAACCGGGCCATCCTGGCCATGGGCTACTACACCGGGCTGCAGTCCTACCCGTGGGCCCGGCTGCTGCACCCGCGGTCCCTGCCCACGGCCGGGATCCGGCCGCTGTGGGACTCCTACTACGTGCTGCGCGACCCGCAGAGCTGCAAGGTGGGCAACATCCTGGCCCGCGAGGACGTGCGCTACATCGTCTTGTACCGGCTGGGCGACGAGGCGGACTTCGACGGCTTCCGTTCCGACACCACCCGGTACCGGATGGTGTACGAGAACCGGGCCGTGGTCATCTACGCCCCGCGCACGCCGACCACGTGCCGCTCCGGCGTCACCGTCCGCGCCGTCGGCTAGCGGCGCCGGCGATCCGCCCGGGCCCGGCGGGTGCCGGACCCGGGCGGCCAGTCACTGACGTGACCGCGGTGCGGTGCCTAGGGGACGACCCTGACCGGCACGCGCACGTTGTGGAAGTGGTTGTGGTGCAGGTGAGCGGTTACCAGGCCCTCCAGGAAGATCCCGAAGTGGTTGCGGAAGATGTGGTTCCCCCTGATCCACACGTGAACGTGGCTGGACGCGCCGACCAGGATGCCCGTGGTCCGCAGGTCCGGGATGTTCTTGGCCGGCGGGCTGAGCTGGATCGGGTCGCCGAGCACGTTGTTACGGCCGATGGTGTTGCCGATGATCCGGTTGCCGTTGAGGTTCTGGCCCCGTGCGTGGGCGTGGATGGTCACGCCGGCGATGCCGTTGCGGAAGATCTCGTTGTCGATCACGGTGTTGCCCGAGACCGTCTCGCCCGGCACCTCGGTGGCGATGACCACGCCGGCGCCGGAGGACTTCGGCAGCGTCCCGTTCTCGACCAGCCAGTTGTGCGCGATCCAGTTGTCCCGGACGCCGAACTTGCTGTGCCCCGCGATGATAATTCCGCAGCCGCCCGGATTGTGGCTGGCCACATTCCAGCTAATGATGTCGTGCTCGGTCGACCCGACATCGTCGGCGACGAGGAATCCCCCGCCATGGTTGAACTTCGACACATTGTGGGAGGCGCGCGAGAATGATGTCCCGTTGAAGTCAACGCCGACGTCGCCGTTGTGCTTCAGCACATTGTGCGAGACGAGGACATGCGTGCTCAGCGCGACCAGGATCGCGTCGAATCCGGCCCGGTTGATGCGGAAGCCCATGATCTGCACGTCGCGGGTCTTCAGTACGACGATGCCGCTGCCGCCGGGCAGCTTGCGGATGATCGGCTTCTGGCCCGCTGCGTTGATGATCGCGTCCCGGCCGATCAGGCTCATCGGCCGGGTGACCACGGCCTGCGTGTGGTAGGTGCCGGGGCACACGATCACCGTGCCGTGCGTGGCCACCTTGCTGATCGCGCGGTTGATGCTGCTGAACCCGGCCGTGCGGCAGGACACGTCGGCACCCCGTGAGCTCCCGGTGGGCGACACGAACACCCGGCTCGGCCAGGCGTTCGCGGTGCCTGCTCCCATGAGCGCGCCCATCCCGCTGCCGACCATAACGACGCTGAGGAACGCCCCCGTAATTCGGCGCATGACTTACCCCCTCTTTTTCCTTGCATCTGGCGATTGCTCCCCGCTACGCCATAAATCTTGATTACAAAATTTTGACCGTAGCGCAGCATCCCGGTCCGCGGACGTGAATAGCGAATCCGCCGCGATTATCCACGGGATTTCACCGAGTCGGTGAGCTAAAACGCCTATGCCGGAAAAGGCACGCCGGTCAGCGTCGCGATCAGCCCGTCGGGCAGGCCGTCGGCCAGCGGCCGGTAAGCGGCCAGCACCCGGTACCAGATCACCCCGAACACAATGTCCGCGATCAGGTCCGGCGGCGGGCTGGCCGGCAGGTCCCCGCGTTCACGGGCCCGGTCCACGATCACCGCCAGCGCGTCGCGACGGCGGCGCAGGAACTCGGCCCGGAACCGCTCACCGAAGGCGGCGTCGATCTGGGCCTGGGCCATCAGCACGCGCAGCACTCGCGCCACTCGCTCGTCGCGGCCGAGCGCGAACGTGGCGGTCAGGAACCCGTGCACGTCGGCCGCGTAACTGCCCTCATCAGGGATCGGGATGTGCAGGTCGGCCTGGGCGGCTAGCGCCTCGAGCAGGACGTCGGCCTTGGACGGCCACCACCGGTAGACCGTCTGCTTGCCGGTACCGGACCGGGCCGCGATGCCCTCGATGGTCAGCCCGCCGAAGCCGACCTCGCCGACCAGCTCCATAGCGGCGGCCAGGATGGCCCGCCGGCTCTCGTCGCTGCGCTTGCGGCCCGGCGCCCCCGCGCTGCCGCCGCGCCCGCCGGCCCGCTGGCCGTCTCGCACCCGGCCCGGCCCGATTCGCTGACTCATGACGTCATGCTACTCTGAATCGAAACGAGACGTACCGGTTCGATTTCTGGCAGGCACAGATTTCTAGCAGAAGCAGATTTCTGGCCGACACCGAGGGAGTGACCTAGATGAGCGAGCGCACCGCTCTGATCGTCGGCGGCACGTCGGGCATCGGCCTGGCCACCGCCCGGCAGCTCAGCGCCGCCGGCGCGCGGGTGCATGTGGCCGCGCGGGGCAAGGAACGGCTCGATGAGCTGACCGTGACCGACCCGGCGCTGACCGGCCACCAGGCCGACGGCGGCGACCTCGCCCAGATGGCCGCGGTGGCGGAGGCCATCGGCGCCATCGACTGGCTAGTCGTGACACTGGCCAGCAGCGAGGGTCCCGGGCCCATCGCCGACCTGGACCTGACCATGCTGCGCCGGGCCTTCGAGGCCAAGTTCTGGCCCTTTCTGACGACCATCCAGGCCGTCCTGCCCCATCTCACTCCCGACGGCTCGATCACTCTGGTCGGCGCCATCAGCGCCCACTCCGCCATGCCCGGAACCGCGGGCATCGCCGCCGTCAACGGTGCGGTGGAGGCCCTGGTCCGGCCGCTGGCCGTCGAGCTAGCTCCGATCCGGGTCACCGGGGTCTCCCCCGGCTTCGTGGACACGGCCTGGTGGAGCGGCATGCCCGAGGACGTCAGGCGCCCGTACTTCGCCCAGGTCGCGCAGGCCCTGCCGACGCGGCGGATCGCGACCGCCGAGGACGTGGCCGCCGCGGTGGTGCTGGCCGCCACCAACCCCAACCTGACCGGCACCGTCATCCAGTCCGACGGTGGTGCCCGGCTGGTATCGATCCCCTAGCCCGGAATCCAGCGGGGCCGGGTGGCAGGATGGCTGACCGTGGGAGAAGGTACACAGCGCCCGGCCTCGCTGCTCCGGGCCGCCGGCATCGCGATCGCGCTCGCGACCGCGGCGGCCCTGGCCGCCTGCGGCACTAGCCACGGCGGCGGCACTCCCGGCGGCCCGTCCATGATGGCGGCCGGGAACTCCGCGGCCACCAACCCCGATCTGGACCCGGGCACCGCGATGAGCGCCCCGGCGCCCGCCTTCCGGCTGACCAACCAGTTCGGGCAGCCCGTCTCGCTGAGCGCGTTCCGGGGCAAGGTCGTGATCCTGGCCTTCACCGACTCCGAGTGCACCACCGTCTGCCCGCTCACCACGGCCAGCATGGTGGCGGCCAAGGATCTGCTCGGCCGGGCCGGCGACCAGGTGCAGCTGCTCGGCATCGACGCCAATCCGGTCGCCACCGCGCGGTCGGACGTGCTGGCCTACTCCCGCTCGCACGGCATGGTCAACCAGTGGGACTTCCTGACCGGCTCGCCAGCTCAGCTCCGGGCCGTCTGGAAGGCCTACCACATCTACGTGGCCATCGAGAAGGGCGCCGTTGACCACACGCCCGCCCTGTACGTGATCGACACCCGCGGCCGCGAGCGCCGGCTCTACCTGACGACGATGGCCTACGCGTCCATCGCCCAGGCCGGCCAGCTGCTGGCCCAGGAGGCCTCCAGCCTGCTGCCGCACCACCCCAGGCTGCGCAGCCTGCGCTCGCTCTCATTCGTGCGCGGCATCGGCCCCTCGATGAAGACGCAGGTCCCGTCGGCGACCTCGGGCTCGGTCTCGCTCGGCCCCGGCCAGCCGCGGCTGGTGCTGTTCTTCGCCACCTGGCTCAGCGAGACCTCCGCGCTGCGCCAGCAGCTCACCGGCCTGAACGCCTACGTCAAGGCCGCCCGCCGGGACAAGCTCCCCGGCCTGGTGGCCATGGACGAGGCGGTCACCGAGCCCTCGCCCGACACCGCCAGGACCTTCGTGGCGCAGCTGGCCAAGTCCGGGACCCCGCTGGCCTACCCCGTCGGGCTGGACACCACCGGCAAGATCGCCGACGGCTACGGCGTGCAGGACCAGCCCTGGTTCGTGCTGGTCTCCCCGGCCGGCAAGATCCTCTGGAAGCACGACGGCTGGCTCCCGGCGTCCGCGCTCGAAGCCGCCGCCCGGGCCGCCGCTAGGCGATGAGGCGGCGCTGGTCCTCGGGGGCCCTGGGCCCGAGAACGGGCTGGCCGCCGCGCACGCCGCGGTACCAGCGGTCCCACGGCCACTGGCCGCGGTCATCGGCGTGCACCAGCTGGAGTGCGCGCACCCGCGGGCCGCACAGCTCGATGGCCAGGTTCAGGTGCGCGGACGGCTCGGTGACCCGGACGATCTCGATCAGCGGGCCGCCGGGCCACTGGAACTGCTGACCGGGCCGGGGGGTCGGGGCATGCAGCAGATGTGCCGCAATCTCGTTCAGTAAGTCCGCTCCGCGCGTCATGGACATGCCCGTGACGACCAGCTCGGGCCGGCCGTGCTCGGTGAGACCGGCCGTATACGCCCAGGGCGGATGGTCGCCGTCCCGCTCGATCCCCTGGATGGCCCAGCCGTAATAGTTCATCTTGTCGCGCATCATGGCGAGATAGTCGTCATGACTCGCTTCGGGGTGATCGCAGCTCCAGCACATGATCCCTCCATCTGGTTTCGGGCACCCCCACTGTGCCAGCCGGTTCTGACAGACATCTGGCATAGTCGTCCCGGTTTATTGAACTCGTGTTCTAATAGTGCGATGAGTGAGTCGGGGCGGCCGGACCGGCCGGGATATCCGGACTGGTGGAGTTATCCGCTCACCTGCTCGGCGGGCCACCGGTGGGCACCGGGGCGCGTGATCGTCGGCTGGATGCCGTGCGACTGCCCGGGCGCCATGCGCGAGCCCGGCCGCGGCCACCTGTGGGTCCGCTGCCGGGCCGCGGGCTGCAACGGCATCTGGTACCGGCCGGAGCACAGTGCCCAGGAACACAGTGCCCAGGAACACAGCGCCCCGGCCGAGTTACCGCGTGGCCGCCCGGCGCGGGCGGGTCACGGCCGGTACCGGAGCACGAACCCGGCCCTGGCGTTCCGGCCCAGCCGGCGCTCGCCGATCGCGAAGATGGTGCCGTCGCGCAGCACCGCCGCTCCGGACAGCTGGACCTGGTGCGGTACCGGGAAGGCAGTGGTGTGCAGTTCGCCGTGATCGAAGTGCAGCAGGGCGGCATGGCCGCGCTGCTGCGGATCGGGATTGACCTGGATCCACAGGCCGCCCCGGCCGTCGGGCACGATGGCCGTGGGATCGACGTCGCCGAGGCGGGCGACCCGCTGCCAGCGGCCGCCGGCGTAGTGCAGCAGCACGGCCCGGCCGCCGGTGTCCTGGCAGCCCTGCCAGTCGGTGGCCCAGGCGTCGGTGGCGGACAGGCCGTAGATGCTGGTCACGGTCGCCCCGCAGTAGGGCGGACGGGGCCGCAGCAGGCGGGTCACCGGGACCTTGGTCCAGGCGGTGCCGTTCCAGTGCCCGATCACCGCGCCGCCGGCGGCCCAGATGTCGCGGGCCGACACGACGCTGGCGGTCTCGAGCCCCGCGGCGGCCGGGACACGAGTCCAGGTTTGCCCGTCGAAGTGCCAGGTGCTGTGCCCGCCGCCGTTCTGGGGGTACAGCCCGCTGAACAGCCACACGTCGGAACGGCTGACCGCCGCCACGTCACTGACGTCGCTGATGTCGCGGTCGGGGAGCCTGCTGATCGCCCGCCAGGCCCGCCCGTTCCAGTGCAGGGCCCGGTTATCGCTGGTGAAGGCCCACGCATCGGACCAGGAGACAGCCGCGGCCGCGGTGACCGACTCGTCCCGCCAGCCGGGGAAGGGCACCGGAGTCCAGGCTGACCCGGTCAGCTGCCAGGCGACGGGCCGCTGGCCGGTGCCGGAGCTATCGGAGGCGAACGCCCATGCGCTCGTGGGGCTGCTCGCGGCGACCGTGTCGATGCCGAGGCTGCCGCGGTCGCGGCCGGTCGCGGACCAGGCCGACCAGCCGGGCTCGCCGGGGATGGGCCAGCGGGTCAGCCGCGCGGCGCCGGCCAGGCGGCCGCGCTGCGGGCCGGGCATGTTCCGGACCACCACGACCAGGGCCAGGATGGCGGTGACGGCGACCGCGGTGGCCAGCGGGATCAGCCAGCGGCCGAACGCGGGCCGGCCGGGCCGACCGGGCCGGCCGGGCCGACCGGGCCGCCAGCCGCCGGCCGGTGACGGCCGGGTGGCGTCGGGCAGGTGCAGCGGCGGGATGTCGGCCGCCTGCAGCGTGCCGCCGAGCGCGGTGGTGGCCTCGCGCAGCCGCTCCTCGGTGTGGCCCATCATGACTCCTCCCCCAGCAGCCGTCGCAGCGAGGCGATGCCGCGCGCGGCCGACGACTTCGCGGTGCCCCGGCTGACCTGCATGGCGCTCGCCGTCTCGGCTTCGGACAGGTCCAGGTAGTAGCGCAGCACCAGGGCCTCGCGCTGCCGGGCGGGCAGCCGGGTCAGGGCGTGCAGCACCTCGCGGCGCTCCTCGCTGGCCAGCGCGGCCGACTCGGCCGACCAGGCGGGCACCTCGGGAGGCAGGTCGCGGGTGGTGCGACGGCGGCGGAACTCTGACCGGCAGCCATTGAGCACCGCGGACCGGACGTAGGCCAGCGCCTTGTCGGTGTCACGCACATGGCTCCAGCGCCGGTGCAGGCCGCAGAACGCGTCCTGGACGATGTCCTCCGCGGTCTGCTTGTCGCGTACTAGCACGAGCGCGAGGCGAGTTAAGCCCAGCGCGTGCTCGCGGTACAGCGCGGTGACGGCCGCGGCGGGGTCGGCCGCGGACCCGGCGTCCCGGCTCGCGGCGCGGTGCGCGCCCGGCCAGGGCGGCACGGCGCCAACTCCCGGAGGACTATCGAGTTCCATGCTCAACAGACGCTGGCCGGGCCGGGAGGTTGCCTCTCGGCGCGGACATTTTCGCTGCGGGGAGCTAGGCCACGACGGTGGCGGCGGAGGAGCCGTCGGGCAGGCGGCGGACCTCCAGGCGCTCGTAGACCCGGTCCTTGAGGTCGGCCACGTGGCTCACGATGCCCACCGCCCGGCCCCGGTCGCGCAGGTCGTCGATCACCGACATGACCTGGTCGAGCGTGTCGGCGTCGAGCGAGCCGAAGCCCTCGTCGATGAACAGCGTGTCCAGCTCCACGCCGCCCGCCTCGGCCCGGACCACGTCGGCCAGCCCGAGGGCCAGGGCCAGCGAGGTGTAGAACGTCTCGCCGCCGGACAGCGACTTCGGGCTGCGCAGCTCGCCGGTGTGCCGGTCGATCACCGCCAGCGTCAGGCCGGACCGCTGGTTCTTGCGGTCGCCCTCGTCGGTGCGGGTCAGCTCGTAGCGGCTGGCCGACATGGCCGCGAGCCGGGTGTTGGCCGCCTCGACCACCTGCTCGAACCAGCGCCGCAGCACGTAGGTGGTGAGCGCGATCCGCCGCTGCCCGTCCATGCCCCTGGCCAGGCCGGCCAGCCGGAGCACGGGGTCGGTCAGCTCGGCCAGCCGGTCGGCGGCCTCCTCGGCCTCGGCCAGCTCGGCCAGCCGCTGGCGCAGCCGCCGGTCCTGAGCGGCCAGCGCCTGGCTGGCCTCGCTGACCTCGCGCTCGGCCGCCTGCGCGGTGGCCAGCTCGGCGGTCGCGGCCTGCGCCCGAACCTGCGCCGCCGCGGCCGCGGCGGCGGCCAGGGCGGGATCGGCGGCCAGGGCCGGGCCGGCGGCTTCGGGCTGGGCCGCGGCCCGCAGCCGGGTCAGCTCGGCGGTCCAGGTGCTGACCTGCTCGTCCAGGAGCAGCTGCGCGGTCGCGGGCAGCACCGCGGCCCTGGCCCCGGCCAGGCTGGCGAAGCCGCCCGCCCGCAGCTCGCCCTCGGCCCGCGCGGCGGCCCGCTGCTCGGCGGCCGCGGCGGCGGCCAGCTCGGTCAGTGCCGCGGCCAGCGCCCGGCCGGCGCCGGCCGACTGCCGCAGCGCGGCCTGCCGCGCGCCGACCGACGCATGCGGCACCGCGGCGGCGGCCAGCTCGGCGCGCCGCCGGTCCAGCTCGGTCGCGGCGTGGCTGACCTGGGTCGCGGCCGCGGCGCTGGCCGCGGCGGCGGCGGTCAGCTCCTCGTCCAGCCGGGCCCGCGAGGCGTCCAGGTCGGCCAGCTCGGCGGCCAGGACCTCGGCGTCGGCGGCGCCCTGCTCGGCCTGGCTGATCCGGTCGTCCAGGACGGCCAGCTCGCCCAGCAGTCCGTCCACCGACCCGCTGCCCGCGGCGCCGCCGATGTCGGCCAGCTCGCCGGCCAGCGCGTCCCGCGCGGTCTCGGCCTGCTCGCGGGCGGCCGCGGCGGCGTCCTGCCGCTCGGCGGCCGCGGCCACGTCCTCGGCCGACACCGCGCCGGCCAGGGGCTGGGCCAGGGCCGGGTGCTCGGTGGCGCCGCAGACCGGGCAGGCGTCGCCGTCGGTCAGGCCGCCGGCCAGCTCGGCGGCCATGTTCTCCAGGCGGGCCGCCATGGCCTGCTGGTAGGCGTCGGTGAGCTGCTGGTGGGTGTCGACCGCGGCGCGGGCCGCCGCGTCCAGCTCGGCCAGGCGGCCGGCCAGCTCGGCGGCCCGGCTGGCCGCCGCCAGCTGGCCGGCCAGGGTGTCGCGCTGGCTCACCGCGTCGGCCAGGCCGGCCGCCGCGAGCCGGGCCGCGGTCAGGCGCTCGCCGGCCTGGTCGATCCGCCCCGGCAGGTCCTGCCGGGCCCGCTCCAGCTTGCTGACCAGGTCGGCCGCGGCGACGGCCGCGTCGCTCAGCCGGCCCAGCTCGGCCTCGCGGGCCGGCAGGTCCGCCTCCTGGCCGACCAGGTGCTCCAGCTCGGCCGCCGCCCGCTCGGCCTCGTCCGCGTCGGCCGCCGCCCGCTCGGCCCGGGCCGCCACGTCGACGGCGCCAGCGCACACGGCCGGGTCAAGCCTCGTCACCGTCGCCCCGGCGGCCGCCAGCGCGGCCTGGGCCTCGTCCAGCCCGGCCAGCAACGACCGGACCGGCTCCGCCCGCCGGGCGGCGTCCAGCCGGGCCACCCGCTCATCGTGCTCGGCCCGAGTCGCCTCGTGCCCGGCCAGCCGGGCCAGCCCATCGGCCAGGCGAACGGCCAGCTCGGCCGCCCGGCTTTCCCGCTCCGCCGCCCCCTGGGCCACCGTCAGCCGCCCGGCCGCCACCGCCAGCGCCTCGCGGTTCACGTCCATGGTCCCGGCCAGGTCGGCGCCGATTTCCTTGAGCCTGGTCGCCCGGTCGGCCCGGCCCAGCCCGAGCAGGTCCGCGCGCTCGGTCGCGTCCAGCCCGGCCGCCTCGGCGGCCGCGGCGGCGGCCGCGCCGATCTGGCCCTGGGCCTGGGACCGGGCCGCCGACGCCTCCCGCCGGCGCTGCTCCAGCTCGGCGGTGATCCGGTCGTACAGCTCGGTCCCGAACAGCCGGGTCAGCAGCCGCCGCCGCTCGTCGTCGTCGCTGCGCAGGAACTTAGCGAACTCGCCCTGCGGCAGCAGCATGACCTGCGTGAACTGCTCCCGGCTGAGCCCGATGGCCTCGGTGATCAGCTCGCCCACCTCGGCCTTGTTGGACGAGAGGCTGACCCAGCTCCCGCCTTCCAGGCGCTGCAGGTGGACTTGCATGGCCTGCTGGGTGAACCCGTCGCCGCGCTTCTTGGGCCGCTCGTACTCGGGCACGCGGTGGATCAGGTAGCGGTCGCCGCGGACCGAGAACTCCAGGGTCACCGACGGCTCGGCGGCCGGGTCGGCGAAGTCCGAGTGCAGCCGGTCCCGGCCCGAGCCCTCCCCGGACAGCCCGCCGTAGAGCGCGAACGTGATCGCGTCCAGGATCGTGGTCTTGCCGCCGCCGGTCGGCCCCTCGAGCAGGAACAGGCCGCTGCTGGCCAGCCGCCCGAAGTCGATCCGCTGCGGCGTGGCGTACGGCCCGATGGCCGTCAGCTCCAGGACGTGCAGCCGCATCAGGCCATCGCCTCCGCCGCCTCGGCCCGGCTGGCCGCCTCGACCGCGTCGGCCAGCACCTGTCGCTCGGCCGGCGTCGGGCGGGCCGCCGCCCGCGTACTCCACGAACAGCCGGCAGATCTCCACCGGGTCGGTGGCCCGGGCCAGCCGGCGCAGGTCCGCCTCCGGGGCGACCAGGCCGCCGTCGGGCTGGAAGTCCAGCGCGATGGTGTGCGGCCACCTTTCCCGCAGCCGCTCCATGGGCGCGGCCGGCCGCACCGGGTCGGTGAGCACCGCCTTGACCCAGGCCCCGGCCAGGCCGGCCAGGTCACCGTCGGCGCGGGCCACCAGCTCGTCCAGGGTGCCGCGCACCTCGCGCAGGGGCCGCGGCACCGGCGTGGCCAGCGGGGTGACCAGCACCTCGCCGACGGGCCCGATGTCGACCAGGGACACCGACTTGCGGTGATCCTTCTCGGAGAACGAGAACGCCAGCGGCGAGCCGCAGTAGCGCACCGTCGGGCCCGCGCCCGAGCCCGCGCCGACCCGCTGCTGGCCGTGCAGGTGCCCCAGGGCCACGTAGCAGGCGTTCCCGAACACCGAGGCCGGGGCGTGCGCGACCCCGCCGACCCGGATGTCCCGCTCGGAGTCACAGCTCTCCGGGGCTCCGCCCGCCGGGTCACCACCCGGACCGCCGGTGACGAAGGCGTGCGCGGCGATCACCACCCGGCCGATGCCGCGGGCCGTGGCGTCGGCGTGGATCAGCGCCGCCCCGGCGGCCAGCACCGACTCGTGCGAGCGATCCGCGCCCAGCTCGGCCATGACCGCGTCGGGCAGCAGGTAGGGGATGCCGTAGACGGCCAGCTCGCCGGCGCCATCGGTCAGCACCAGCGGCCGGGCCAGGTCGGCCGGCGAGGTCCGCAGGTGGATGCCCGCCGCCTCGCTCAGGCCCGAGCCGAACCCCAGCCGCACCGCCGAGTCGTGGTTCCCGCTGATGATGAGCATCGGGATGCCGGCCCGGGCGAACGCAGTCAGCGTCCGGTCCAGCAGCCGCACCGCGTCGACCGGCGGCACCGCCCGGTCGTACACGTCCCCGGCCACCACGACCGCGTCGACCTGCTGGCTGACCGCCTCCGCGAGCAGCCAGTCCAGGAACACGGCCTGGGGGGCCAGCAGGCTCTCGCCGTGCAGGGCCCGCCCCAGATGCCAGTCCGAGGTGTGCAGCAGTCTCATCGGCGCTCATCATGCCCATCGAGTCGGACAGTTCCGGCGCACCCGCGCGGCGTGTCGGCCGACTTTCCCGGCCCGCCGGGCCTGCTTCCGGCCCTCGACTCCTGACAGACTGTCCGGCATGCAGACCCTGGTTGCCGATCACCCGCTCGTCGCGCACAAGCTCACCGCGCTGCGGGACATCCAGACGGAGACTCCGACCTTCCGCCGGCTGGCCGACGAGCTGGTGACCCTGCTGGCCTACGAGGCCACCCGCCACGTGCGGGTCGAGCCCGCCACCGTGACCACCCCGGTGGGCCAGGCCGAGGGAGTCAAGCTGGCCAAGCCCGTGCCGCTCATCGTGCCCGTGCTACGGGCCGGGGTGGGCATGCTGGACGGCATGACCCGGCTGCTGCCCAATGCCGACGTCGGGTTCATTGGCATGGCCAGGGACGAGGAAACCCTGCTGCCGACGACCTACGCGGCCAGGCTGCCTGATGAGCTGGCCGGCCGCGAAGTGTTCATTCTCGATCCCATGCTGGCCACCGGCGGGACGCTGCAGGCCGCGATCGAGCTGCTCACGGTTCGCGGGGCCAGCGCGGTCACGGCCGTCTGCCTGCTGGCCTCCCCCGAGGGGGTAGCCAGGATGGAGCAGGCGTTCCCCACCGACACGCCGATCGCCGTCCGGGTGGTCACCGCGGCCGTCGACCGGGAGCTGAACGAGCAGGGCTACATCGTCCCCGGCCTCGGCGACGCCGGCGACCGCCTGTTCGGCGAGATCTGACGAGATCCGACGAGATCTGAGGAGGGCAGCGTGCGGGTGTTCAGCAGCCTGGCCGAGTTCACCGCGGCCAAGGGCGAGCAGCTCGGCTACAGCGACTGGCACGAGGTGACGCAGGAGCAGGTCAACACGTTCGCCGACGCCACCGGCGACCACCAGTGGATCCACGTGGACGCCGAGCGCGCGGCCGCCGGGCCGTTCGGGACCACCATCGCGCACGGCTTCCTGACGCTGGCCATGCTGCCCGTGCTGACCCACGAGATCTACCGGGTCGAGCACCTGACCATGGCCGTGAACTACGGCCTGGACCGGGTCCGCTTCCCGGCCCCGGTGCCCGTCGGCGCGCGGATCCGGGCCGGCGCCACGCTGCGCGACGTCAAGGAGACCAGCCTCGGCCAGCTCTGCTACAGCCGGGTCATCGTCGAGGTCGAGGGCCAGAGCAAGGCCGCCTGCGTGGCCGACACGGTCACGCTGCTGGTCGGATAGCGGGTGGGCTAGATTCCCGCTGGATGCCAGACCGTCTTGATTTCCATGAACATAAGTAGCCTGCGGGTACCCGGGTCCGCCGACCAGTCCTCGTCGCCGCCGCGGAAGACCCGCTTGAGGTTGCCCGCCGCCAGTCGCTCCAGCTCGGCCGCGCTGTCGGTGCCGACGCCGGCGCCGGTCACGTCGATCGCGTCCACGTCCATGTGCCCGGCCAGCACCGGGGCCAGCTCGGCCTGATCGCCGGTCAGGATGTTGACCACCCCGCCCGGCACGTCCGAGGTGGCCAGCACCTCGGCCAGCGTGATGGCCGGCAGCGGGTGGTCCTGGCTGGCCGCCAGCACCGCGGTGTTGCCCGTCGCGATGACCGGCGCCAGCACGCTGACCAGCCCGAGCAGGCTCGGGGCGGCCGGGGCCAGGATGGCCACCACGCCGGTCGGCTCCGGCGTGCTGACGTTCAGGTACGGGCCGGCCACCTGGTTCGGCGAGCCGGCCACCTGGGCCACCTTGTCGGGCCAGCCCGCGTACCAGACCCACCGGTCGATGGCCGCGCTGACCTGGGCCTTCGCGGCGGCCTGGCTCACGCCCTCGGCCGCGGCCACCTCGGCGGCGAACTGGGCCGCCCGGCCCTCCAGCATCTCGGCGACCCGGTACAGGACCTGGCCGCGGTTGTAGGCGGTGGCGCCGGACCAGCCGCCGAACGCGCCGCGGGCCGCCTTGACCGCGTCCCGCGCATCCTTGCGGGAGCCCTGCGCGGCGAACGCCAGCAGCCCGGACCGTGGGCCGTGCACCGGGTAGGACCGGCCCGACTCCGAGCGCGGGAAGGTGCCGCCGATGAACAGCTTGTAGGTCTTGCGCACCGCCAGGCGCTCGTCAGGCATCTAGGTACGCGGCCAGCCCGTGCCGGCCGCCCTCCCGTCCGTATCCAGACTCCCGGTAGCCGCCGAACGGGCTCGCGGGGTCGAACTTGTTGAACGTGTTGGCCCAGACCACGCCGGCCCGCAGCCGCCGGGACAGCCACAGGATCCGGCTGCCCTTATCGGTCCAGATGCCCGCGGACAGGCCGTACGGGGTGTTGTTGGCCTTGGCCACGGCCTCGTCCGGGGTGCGGAAGGTCAGCACCGACAGCACCGGGCCGAAGATCTCCTCGCGGGCGATGCGGTGCGACTGGCTGACCCCGGTGAAGATCGTGGGCGGGAACCAGAACCCGCGCTCGGGCAGCTCGCACGCCGGCGACCAGCGCTCGGCGCCCTCCTGCTGGCCCGAGTCCGTCAGCTCGCGGATCTTGTCCAGCTGGACTCGTGAGTTGATCGCGCCGATGTCGGTGTTCTTGTCCAGCGGGTCGCCCAGCCGCAGCGTCTCCACCCGGCGGCGCAGCCGGTCCAGCACCGGCTCGGCCACCGACTCCTGGACCAGCAGCCGCGAGCCCGCGCAGCAGACGTGGCCCTGGTTGAAGAAGATGCCGCCGACGATGCCCTCCACGGCCTGGTCCATCGGCGCGTCGTCGAACACGATGTTGGCCGCCTTGCCGCCCAGTTCCAGGGTCAGCTTCTTGCCGGTGCCGGCCACCGCGGCGGCGATCGCCTTGCCCACCTCGGTCGAGCCGGTGAACGCCACCTTGCGCACGCCGGGGTGGGCGACCAGCGCCGCGCCCGCGGCCCCGTCCCCGGTCAGCACGTTGACCACGCCCGGCGGCAGGCCCGCCTGCTGGCAGACCTCGGCCAGCAGCAGCGCGGTCAGCGGCGTGGTCTCGGCCGGCTTGAGCACGCAGGTGTTGCCCGCGGCCAGCGCCGGGGCCAGCTTCCAGGCCGCCATCAGCAGCGGGAAGTTCCAGGGGATGACCTGCCCGGCCACGCCCAGCGGCCGGGGTGCCGGGCCGAGCCCGGCGTACTCCAGCTTGTCGGCCCAGCCCGCGTAGTAGAAGAAGTGCGCGGCGGCCAGCGGCACGTCCACGTCCCGCGACTCGCGGATCGGCTTGCCGTTGTCCAGGCTCTCCAGCACCGCGAACTCGCGGGCCCGCTCCTGGATGATCCGGGCGATGCGGTACAGGTACTTGGCCCGCTCCCGGCCCGGCATCGGCCCCCAGACCTGCTCGTAGGCGGTGGTCGCGGCGGCCACCGCCCGGTCGACGTCGGCCTGGCCCGCCTCGGCCACCCGGGCCAGCGGCTCCTCGGTGGCCGGGTTGACCGTCGCGAACTGCCGCCCGTCGGCGGCCGGGACGAACTCGCCGCCGATGAACAGCCCGTTCTCCGGGGCGATGTGCACCACGTCGGTGGCCTGCCGCGCCGGGGCGTAGGCCCAGTCGGCGATGTCCTCCAGGGCTCGTGTCCCCTGAGCTGGCGTCATCCCTGGTCCCCTAGTCGATGGTGAAGTAGTCGGGGCCCGCGTACTGCCCGGTGAGCTGCTTGCTGCGCTGCATGAGCAGGTCGTTGAGCAGGCTCGAGGCGCCGATCCGGAACCGGTCCGGGGTCAGCCAGCGCGGCCCCGCCGTCTCGTTGACCAGCACCAGGTAGCGGATCGCGTCCTTGGCCGTCCGGATGCCGCCCGCCACCTTCACCCCGACCGGGCGGCCGGCCGCCAGTTCGTAGTCGCGGACCGCCGACAGCATCACCTGGGCCACCGGCGGCGTGGACGCCGGGCTGACCTTGCCCGTCGAGGTCTTGATGAAGTCCGCGCCGGCCAGCATGGCCAGCCAGGAGGCCCGGGCCACGTTGTCCAGGGTGGACAGCTCGCCGGTCTCCAGGATCACCTTCAGGTGGGCCGGGCCGCAGGCCTCGCGCACGGCCCGGATCTCGGAGAACACCTGGCCGTACCGCCCGGACAGGAAGGCCCCGCGGTCGATGACCATGTCCACCTCGTCGGCGCCCGCGGCCACCGCGTCCCTGGTGTCGGCCAGCTTGATCGCCAGCGACGCCCGCCCGGAGGGGAACGCCGTGGCCACCGAGGCCACCACCACCGGGCTGCCCTGGACCTCGCGCTTGGCCACCTCGACCAGGTCCGGGTACACGCAGACCGCGGCCACCGGCGGGACGGCCGGGTCCTGCGGGTCGGGCCGCCGGGCCTTGGCCGACATCGCCCGGACCTTGCCCGGCGTGTCCGCGCCCTCCAGCGTGGTCAGGTCGACCATCCGGATGGCCAGGTCCAGGGCGGCCATCTTGGCGTCGTTCTTGATGGACCGCGTGGCCAGCGCGGCCACCCGGTCCCGCACGCCGACCTCGTCCACGCCGGGCAGGCCGTGCAGCAGTTGCCTGAGCGCCACGTCGGACGTGGCCACGTCCGCGACGGCGCCGGTCCACCGCTCGGCGGCAGGCTGAGTTACTGAGTCAATCCCCACGCCATGACGCTACCCTGCGGCCAACCGGTTAGCACCAGCGGTCGTAGCGTGAGACGGTGACCGACAGCTCAGTCCGAGCCGCCCTGCGAGTCGAGGCCGAGAGGCTGGCGGCCGCGCTGGCCACCGAGCCCGCCGCCGCGTTCGCCCGCCCGAGCCCGTGCCCGCCCTGGACCGTGGGCGACCTGCTCTACCACGTCCGGACCGGCGTCGCCCGGCTCAGCCACATGCTGGCCGAGCGCGAGCCCAGTGCGGACGCCGAAAGTCTCGTGACGGCGGCCGGCTACTTCAGCCCCGATCACCGCTTCTCCCCGGCTACCAACGCCGACCGCATCGCCTCGGCCCAGCATGGCGCGGCGGGCCTGCCCGCTGAGGCCATGGCCGCGGACTTCGAGTCGGCCTGGCACGAGGCCTGGGCCGCGGTCCGGGCCGCCCCGCCGGACCGCGTGGTCCGGACCCGCCACGGCGACCTGATGCTGCTGACCGAGTTCCTGCGCACCCGCGTGCTGGAACTGGCCGTGCACGGCCTGGACCTGGCCACCGGGCTGGACCGCGACCCCTGGCTGACCCCCGAGGCGGCGAGCGCCGTCGCGGACCTGGTGCTGCCGGACGGCTCAGCGGCGGCCTGCGCCAGCGCCTGGGCTGGGACGACGTCACCATGATCGCCAAGGTCACCGGCCGCCAGCCGCTAACCCCGGCCGAGTCCGGCGTCGTCGAGGCCGGGCACATCCACTGGCTAGCCCTCGGCTGAGCGGCCTGGCGGGCCTTTGTTTCATGATCCCGTAGCGTTTGCGTCGCCGGCGCCCGCTAACTCTCCCGGATCATGACTTACCCGTGGCCGGGCGGGCGATGGCGAAGCCGGGCTTGATGACGGTGTTGATCAGGCGGAGGCGCTCGTCGAAGGGCGCGAACGCGCTCTTCATGGCGTTCAGGGTCAGCCACTCGATGTCGCCCCAGCCGTAGCCGAAGGCCTGCGCCAGCGCGTGGAACTCCGACGACAGGGTGACCCCGCTCATCAGCCGGTTATCGGTGTTCACGGTGACCCGGAACAGCAGCTCGCGCAGCAGCCCGATGGGGTGCTCCTTGATCGAGGCCACGGCGCCGGTCTGGACGTTGGAGGTGGGGCACATCTCCAGCGGGATGCGGCGGTCGCGGACATAGCTGGCCAGGCGGCCGAGGGTGGCGGTGCCGTCGCGGGGCGCCGAGATGTCGTCGATGATGCGGACGCCGTGGCCGAGGCGGTCGGCGCCGCACCACTGGAGCGCCTCCCAGATCGACGGCAGGCCGAAGCCCTCGCCGGCGTGGATGGTGATGTGGAAGTTCTCCCGCGCGACGTACTGGAAGGCGTCGAGGTGCCGGCTGGGCGGGCTGCCGGCCTCGGCGCCGGCGATGTCGAAGCCGACCACGCCGGCGTCGCGGTGGCGGACCGCCAGCTCGGCGATCTCCAGCGACCTGGCGGCGGTCCGCATGGCGGTGAGCAGGGCGTAGACGGTGATGGGAGTGCCCGCGCTCCCGCGCCGGAAGCCCTCGAGCACGGCCTCGACGACCTGGTCGAGGCTGAGGCCGCGGGACAGGTGCAGCTCGGGCGCGAACCGGACCTCGGCGTAGACGACGCCGTCGGCGGCCAGGTCCCTGGCGCACTCGGCGGCCACCCGGAGCAGGGCCTCCCTGGTCTGCATGACGCCGACGGTGTGCTGGAAGGCCTCCAGGTACAGCTCCAGCGAGCCGCGCCGGGCGACCTCGCCCATCCAGGCGGCCAGCTCGCCGGCGTCGGTGGTGGGCAGGTCGCGGTAGCCGGTCTCGGCGGCCAGCTCGACGATCGTGGCCGGGCGCAGTCCGCCGTCCAGGTGGTCGTGCAGCAGGACCTTGGGCACCCGGCGGATCTCGGCCAGCGTCGGCGTCATGACAGCCATTGTCCCAGACGAGGACTCCTGCACCACGAGTCAGCTCCGTATCAGGAAGCCGATGTCTCAGGCGCCGATCCGCTCCAGTACGGCGGGCCGGGGCTCGGGCGGCCTCGGGCCGATCTGGATGGCGCCGTCGAGGGCCTCCAGGGCCCGGCCGAACCGGGCCTCGTCGTCGGCGCGCAGCTCGAGCACGCGGCTGCCCGGCGGTGACCTGCTCGCCGGGCTTGGCCAGGCAGATGACCCCGGCCGAGGCGCTGACGGCGTCCTCCTTGCGGGCCCGGCCAGCGCCCAGCCGCCAGGCGGCCACGCCGACCGCCGAATGCGTCCAGGCCCCGCAGGAAGCCGGACTCGGCCGCCTCCACGACGGTGCGGTACGGCGCTACCGGGAGCGGCGCGTCCGGGTCGCCGCCCTGGGCGGCGATCATTTCCCGATACCTGGCCAGCGCCCGTCCGTCGGCCAGCGCGGCGGCGGGGTCGGCCTCGATCCCGGCCAGCGCGAGCATCTCGCGGGCCAGGGCCAGGGTCACCTCGACCAGGTCGGCGGGCCCTTCGCCGCGCAGGGTGGCGACCGACTCCGCGACCTCGACGCGCGTTGCCGGCGGCCCGGCCCAGCGGGGTGTCCATCCTGGTCAGCAGCGCGCTGGTGCGCACGCCCGCGGCGGCGCCGAGCTCGACCATGGTGCGGGCCAGCTCCCGCGCGGCGTCGATCTGCTTCATGAACGCGCCGCTGCCGACCTTCACGTCCAGGACCAGCGCGCCGGTCCCCTCGGCGATCTTCTTCGACATGATCGAGCTGGCGATCAGCGGGATGGACTCCACCGTCCCGGTGACGTCGCGCAGCGCGTACAGCCGTCGGTCCGCCGGGGCCAGCCCGGCCCCGGCCGCGCAGATCACGCACCCGATGGTGCGCAGCACGGACACGATCTCGGCGTTGTCGAGCTGGGCCCGCCAGCCGGGGATGGACTCCAGCTTGTCCAGCGTGCCGCCGGTGTGACCGAGGCCGCGGCCCGACAGCTGCGGCACGGCGGCGCCGCAGCTGGCCACCAGCGGGGCCAGGATCAGCGAGACCTTGTCGCCGACCCCGCCGGTGGAGTGCTTGTCGACGGTCGGGGCGGGCACGGCGCTGAGGTCGAGCCGCTCCCCGGAGGCGATCATGGCGGCGGTCCAGGCCCGCAGCTCGGCCGGGTCCAGGCCGCGGAAGAAGATCGCCATCAGCAGCGCGGACATCTGCTCATCGGCGATCTGCGCCGCCGGTGTAGGCGGCCATCAGCCAGTCGATGTCGGGGTCGGCGAGCCGCCCGCCGTCGCGCTTGGCCCGGATCAGGTCGACGACGTCAGGCATCGGGCGTCTCCCCGTCCTCGCGCCGGGCGCTCAGGTCGCCGCCGGTGAACGCGCCGGGCAGCAGCTCGCCCAGCGGCCGCGGGCCGCCGTCGGCGTCCAGCAGCAGGCCGGGGCCGCCGGCCTCGAGCAGCAGCTGGCGGCACCGGCCGCAGGGCACCAGCGGCGCCCCGTCGCCGGCCACCACGCTGACCGCCACGAGCCGGTCCGCGCCCGCCGCATGCAGGGCCGACACCAGCCCGCACTCGGCGCACAGGGTCAGCCCGAACGAGGCGTTCTCGACGTTGCACCCGGTGACCAGGGTCCCGTCCGGGGCCAGCCCGGCCGCGCCGACGCGCAGCCGGGAGTAGGGGGCATAGGCCCGCCCGGCCACCGCGGTGGCGGCGGCGCGCAGCGCTGACCAGTCAATCTCCGTGGATCCGAGCATGGAACCTCCGTGATGGCGGCACGAGCACGGCGGCTCGACCTGCGGGTCTCAATTCTGCAACAGGGCACCTCAGACAGGCCTCCCTTCTTTCCCCCGGCTTCGGGCACCGTTACCCTTCGGGCATCCCTTGGGGGGATTGAAACCGGGAGCGGCCGTCCTGGTCGAGGGCGGCGGCTGGATCCGGCTTTCTCTGGGCAGCCAGGCTGCCATTGACTTAGGAGGTATCGGTGAAGGCGACCCTCAGGACCGCAGCCGCCGTCAGCGCTGTCGCGCTGCTCGCGGCCTGCGGTTCCAGCACCTCGGCGCCGAATGCTGGCTCGAGTGGCAGCAGCAGTGCACCCAGTTCCTCGTCGAGCACCGCAGCCGCCGCGGGCAAGTTCCTGGGCTGCATGGTGACCGACACCGGCGGCATCGACGACCGGTCCTTCAACGCCTCGTCCTGGCAGGGCATGCAGGAAGCGGCCAAGGCCAACTCGAACGTGCAGGTGACTTACCTGCAGTCGTCCTCGGGCAGCGACTACACGCCCAATATCAATCAGTTCATCCAGAAGAAGTGCGGCATCATCGTCACGGTCGGATTCCTGATGGGCGGACAACACTCAGACGGCGGCCAAGGCCAACCCGAACCAGAAGTTCGCGATCGTCGACTTCAGCTACTCCCCGGCGGTCAAGAACATCGACGCGCTGGTCTTCAACACCGTCCAGGACGGCTTCCTGGGCGGCTACCTCGCGGCCGGCATGTCCAAGACGGGCAAGGTGGCCACCTTCGGCGGGCAGAAGCTGCCGACGGTGACCATCTACATGGACGGCTTCTGGGACGGCGTGCAGTACTACAACAAGCAGCACCACACGCACGTCGAGGTGCTCGGCTGGAACGAGAAGACCCAGAACGGCAGCTTCACCGGTGACTTCACCAACCAGACCAAGGGCCAGACGCTGACCCAGACGTTCATCAGCGACGGCGCCGACGTGATCTTCCCGGTGGCCGGGCAACGTCGGCCTGGGCGCCGCCAAGGCGGTCCAGAACGCGGACGCCGCGGCCGGCTCGCAGAAGGTCAACATGCTCTGGGTGGACACCGACGGCTGCATCAGCGCCGCGCAGTACTGCAAGTACTTCCTCTCCAGCGTGACCAAGGGCATCCAGGCGTCGGTCAAGGCGGCGGTGCTGTCCGCGGCCAACGGCACCTTCAAGGGCGGCAACTACCTCGGCGACCCTGGCCAACGGACGGGGTCGTGCTCTCGCCGTTCCACGACTTCGCCAAGCAGGTGCCCACGGCCTTGCAGTCCGAGCTGAACACGATCAAGCAGCAGATCATCAGCGGCAAGATCAAGCCGGCGACCAAGAGCCCGGTCTAGTCCGCAGCGGCCATGACCGGCCAGGGCGGCCCTAGCGCTGCCCTGGCCGGCGGCCGTCTGGATCACGAGCCGGCCACACTTAGCCTGGGCAACGGGGCTCGGAGGGAGGAGCGGTGCGGCTCGAACTGCGGGGCATCACCAAGCGATACGGCTCGCTCGTGGCCAACGACGAGATCGAGCCTGACCGTCGAGCCCGGCCAGATCCACGCGCTGCTCGGCGAGAACGGCGCGGGCAAGACCACGCTGATGAATGTCCTGTACGGGCTGACCCAGCCCGACGAGGGCGAGATCCTGGCCGACGGCGAGCCGGTCACGCTGCGCTCGCCCAAGGACGCGATCGCGGCCGGCTTCGGCATGGTCCACCAGCACTTCATGCTGGTGCCGGTCTTCACCGTCGCGGAGAACGTCACGCTCGGCGCCGAGCGCACCCGCCCGCTCGGCCTGCTGGACCAGCGGCGGATGCGCCGCGAGGTCCGTCGAGCTGTCCGAGACCTACGGGCTGCGGGTCGACCCGGACGCCCGCGTCGAGGAACTGCCCGTCGGCGTGCAGCAGCGGGTCGAGATCATCAAGGCGCTGGTGCGCGACGCCCACGTGCTCATTCTCGACGAGCCGACTTCGGTGCTGACGCCGGGCGAGACCGAAGAGCTGTTCACGATCATGCGCCAGCTCAAGGCGGGCGGCCGGTCCATCATCTTCATCTCGCACAAGCTCAAGGAAGTCCAGGCGATCGCCGACGTCATCACCGTCATCCGGCGCGGCAAGGTGGTCGGCCAGCGGCCGCCGACGGCCTCGGACGAGGAGCTGGCCGCGCTGATGGTCGGCCGGCAGGTGGCCCTGCGGGTCAGCAAGACGCCGGCCCAGCCCGGCGAGCGTCGTCCTCGAGGTCAGCGACCTCCGGGTCGATGACGAGCGCGGGCAGCACGCGGTGGACGGGGTGTCGTTCGAGGTCCGGGCCGGCGAGATCCTGGGCATCGCGGGGGTGCAGGGCAACGGGCAGACCGAGCTGTGCGAGGCGCTGATGGGCCTGCTGCCCGCCGCCGGGGGGTCGGTCCGCCTGGCCGGGCGGGACATCACCGCCCACAGCCCGCGCCAGCGCATCCGCGACGGCATCGGCTACGTGCCCGAGGACCGCCAGGCGGACGGCCTGGTGGCCACGTTCTCGGTGGCCGACAACATGATCCTGGACGTGTACGACCGCCCGCCCTACGCCAGGGGCATCGCGCTGAACCTGGCCGCGGCGCAGGACAACGCCACGGCCAGGGTCGCCCAGTTCGACGTGCGCACCACCTCGGTGGACACGCCGGTCGGCACGCTGTCGGGCGGCAACCAGCAGAAGGTGATCCTGGCCCGCGAGCTCGGCCGCGACCTGCGGGTGCTGGTGGCCAGCCAGCCGACCCGCGGCCTCGACGTCGGCTCGATCGAGTTCGTGCACAAGCGGATCATCGAGGAGCGCGACAAGGGCGTCGCGGTGGTCATCATCTCGGCCGAGCTGGACGAGGTGTACGCGCTGGCCGACCGGATCGCGGTGATGTACGAGGGCCGGATCACCGGCTTCCGCCCGCCGACGGTCCCGGTCGAGGAACTGGGCATGCTGATGGCCGGCGCGGGCCGGGCAGGATGGCGCGGCCCCGGCCGAGGCCGCGATCGTCCCGGCCGAGATCCCCCGGCGCAGGAGGGCGCGGACCCGGACGTCGAGGCCGCCGAGGCCGGGGAGATGTCCGCCGAGATGCCGGGCGATGAGTCAGCCGGGGAGTCATCATGAGCGAGGAGCCACCGCCCCAGCCGCCGACCACCCCGGAGGAGGAGCCGCCGACCGCTCCCGACCCGGCGGCCCTGGACCTCACGGGGGGCAGCCCGGACGTCGCGGCCGCCAGGCCCGAGGAGGGTCCCCGGGCGGCCGTTCGGGCGGATCCTGGTCCAGTCGATCGTGGAGGGCAACTCCGTCGTCGTGACGGTCCTGGCCATCATCGTGGCCATCGTGGTCGGCGGCCTGCTGATCGCCTTCACCGATCCGGTCGTGCTCAGCGCGTGGGGCAAGCTTCTTTGCTGACGCCCGGCAACGCGATCGCCCAGGCCTGGGACTCCGCGGCGGGCGCCTACGTGGCGATGTTCGAGGGCTCGATCTTCAACCCGCACACGGTCAGCGCGATCTTCCAGCAGAAGTCGCTGGGCGACCGCGTTCAGCGACGGCACGGTCAGCCAGGTCTTCAACCCGATCTCCGAGACGGCGGTCAACGCCACCCCGCTGATCTTCGCCGGGCTCTCGGTGGCGCTGGCGTTCCGGGCCGGGCTGTTCAACATCGGCGCGCAGAGCCAGTTCATCGGCGGCGCGCATCCTGTGCACCTGGCTCGGCTTCGGGGTCAGCCTGCCGCCGTTCATCCACGTCGTGGTCTGCGTGCTCGGCGCCTTCGTCGGCGGCGCGATCACTCGGCTGGCTGGTCGGCGCTGCTCAAGGCGTACCACCGGGGCGCACGAGGTGATCGTGACGATCATGCTCAACTACGTGATGGCGTACTTCCTGTCCTGGATCCTGGGCACCTCCGCGATGCAGCGGCCCGGCCGGTCGGACCTGATCAGCCCGGTCATCGCCGGCGACGCGCACCTGCCGCTGCTGCTCGGCTCGCACCTGCGGGTCAACGCCAGCTTCCTGCTCGCCCTGGCCTGCGCCGTCGGCGTGTGGTGGCTGCTGAGCCGCAGCACGATCGGCTTCGAGTTCCGCAGCGTCGGGGCCAACCCGAACGCGGCGCGCAGCGCGGGCATGAGCGTGTCCCGGACCTGGATCCTGGGTCATGCTGATCGCCGGCGGGCTGGCCGGGCTGGCCTCCACGGCGGTCATCCAGGGCACCGACTTCACGCTGACCTTCCAGAGCTACGGGACCTACGGCATCGACGCGATCACCGTGGCGCTGCTGGGCCGGGCCCGGCCGCTGGGCGTGGTGCTGGCCGCGCTGCTGTTCGGCGCGCTGCACGCGGGCGGTATCGCGATGCAGGCCAGCACGAACACGCCGCTGACGATCACCACCGTGATCCAGTCCCTGGTCGTGCTGTTCGTCGCGGCGCCGCCGCTGGTGCGGGCCATCTTCCGGCTGCACAAGGCGACCGCCCGCGGCGCCGGCCAGTCTCTCGCCAGGGGGTGGAACGGGTGACCGCGCTCGCCAGGCCCGCGCGTCTCGCTGCGGTCGCTGCGCGTGGACCGCCGGTTCATCGCCGCCGCCGCGTGCCTGCTGTTCGGCCTGATCGACATCCTCGGCTTCGGCATGTACGCCAAGCACGGCGACGCCACCTTCGCGTTCTCGCCGGAGTTCGCGAAGGTCACGGTGCCCAACCTCGGCCTGCCCGCCGCCACCACGGCCTATGTCTGCGGGGCGATCTCGATCGCCATTGGCGCTGCTGCGGGCGGCCGTGCCGCTGGGCAAGGCGGCCAGGCGGGTCTGCATCGGCGTGGTCCTGTTCGCGTTCGTCGTGGCGCTGCTGTGCTGGGCTGAGGTCGGGCAGTCGTTCCCGCTGAGCATCATCAACCTGCTGCAGGGCACGCTGGCCTCCTCCATCCCGCTGATCCTCGGCGCGCTGGCCGGGTGCCTGTGCGAGCGGTCCGGCGTCATCAACATCGCGATCGAGGGCCAGCTGCTGTTCGGCGCGTTCGCCGCCGCCGTAGCGGCCAGCTTCTTCGGCTTCCTGTGGCTCGGCCTGATCCTCGGCTCGGTGGCCGGGCGCGCTGCTCGGCGCGCTGCTGGCCGTGTTCGCGATCCGCTACCTGGTGGACCAGGTCGTGCTCGGCGTGGTGCTCAACGTGTTCGCCTCCGGGCTGACCGGCTTCCTGTACGACCGCGCGCTGGTGCCCTACCAGAACACGCTCAACTCCCCCTCCACCTACCTGCCGCTGAAGATCCCGCTGCTGGGCGACATCCCGATCATCGGCCCGGTCTTCTTCGACTCGACGATCTTCCTGTACATCACCTACGTGCTGCTGATCCTGGTCCAGGTCGGCGCTGTTCAGCACCCGCTGGGGGCTGCGGGTCCGCGCCGTCGGAGAGCACCCGATGGCCGCCGACACGGTCGGCATCCGGGTGCTCGGCACCCGGTACGCCGCCGTCATCATGGGCGGCCTGATCGCCGGCATCGGCGGCGCCTACCTGACCATCGGATCGTCGGGAAACTTCGCGCCCGACATCTCCTCGGGCTACGGCTACATTGCCCTGGCCGCGCTGATCTTCGGCCGGTGGACTCCGCTCGGGGCCCTGGCCGCGGCACTGCTGTTCGGGTTCACCTCCGAGCTGGCCTCGGTGCTGTCGACCGTCAACGTCCCGATCCCGTCGAACATCCTGCTGATGGCCCCGTACGTCGCGACGATCATCGCGGTGGCCGGGCTGGTCGGCCGGGTCCGAGCGCCCGCCGCCGACGGAAAGCCCTACGTCAAGTCATGAGGCGAGCGAGGCGGGCGGGGAACACACCTTGACAGACGATCCTTACGCGGTCGCGGCGGCCAGCGCCGCCGCGCTGGCGCAGATGTCGGGTTACCGCGTGCACGACGCCGCCGTCGTCCTCGGCTCGGGCTGGCTGCCCGCCGCCGACGCGCTGGGCACCCCCGACGCCGAGATCACCGCTGACCGACCTGGGCGGCTTCACTGCCACCACGGTGCCCGGACACGTCCCGATGGTGCGGTCGGTGCGGGTCGGACCGCTGCGGGTGCTGGTCTTCCTCGGCCGCACGCACCTGTACGAGGGGCATGACGTCAGCGCGGTGGTGCACGGGGTGCGGACGGCGGTCGCGGCGGGCTGCCGGGTGGTCGTGCTGACCAACGCCTCCGGCGGCATCCGCGCCGGGCTGCGGCCCGGGCAGCCGGTGCTGATCAGCGACCAGCTCAACCTGACCGCACGGTCCCCGCTGGCCGGCCCGCCGCCGCCGGAGGGCTACCCCGGCCGGTTCACCGACCTGTCCGACCTGTACGCGGCGCGGCTGCGGGCCATCGCCAGGGCGGCCGACCCGGACCTGGCCGAGGGCGTCTACGCCTGCCTGCCGGGCCCGCACTACGAGACCCCGGCCGAGATCCGGATGCTGCGGACCTGCGGCGCCGACCTGGTCGGCATGTCCACCGCGCTGGAGGCCATCGCGGCCCGGCACCTGGGCGCGGAGGTGCTCGGCATCTCCCTGGTCACCAACATCGCCGCCGGCCTGTCCGACCAGCCGCTGGACCACGCCGACGTGCTGGCCACCGGCCAGGCGGCGGCAGCCCGGATGGGCGCGCTGCTGGCCCGGATCCTGCCTCAGCTGACCGCGGGGGCCTGGGGTCGTCCCCCAGGCCAGCACCGCTGCCGAGGTCGGCTGAGGTGATCAGCCCCGAGCTGCGGTCCCTGGTGACCGCGTGGATCGCCGACGACCCGGACGAGCGGGACCGGCGGGAGCTGACCGAGCTGCTGGACGCCGACGGTGCCGACGGTGCGGACGGCGCCGACGGCGCCGAGGCCGAGCTGGCCGACCGGTTCGGCGGGCGGCTGGAGTTCGGCACCGCCGGGCTGCGCGGCGCCGTCGCGGCCGGGCCCAACCGGATGAACCGGGCCGTCGTGCGGGCCACCACCGCCGCGCTGGCCGGCTGGCTGCTGGGCCGCGACGAGGGGCTGGCCCGCGAGCGGGGCGTGGTCATCGGCTGCGACGCCCGGTACCGCAGCGACGAGTTCGCCGATGAGGCAGCCCGGGTGCTGGCCGGGGCCGGCATCCCGGTCTGGCGGCTGCCGCTCCCGCCAGCCCACGCCGCTGCTGGCGTTCGCCATCCGGCGGCTGGGCACGGCCGCCGGAGTCATGATCACCGCGAGCCACAACCCGCCCGCCGACAACGGCTACAAGCTGTACCTGGACGACGGCGCGCAGATCGTGCCGCCCGCCGACGCGGAGATCGAGGCGGCCATCGCCGCCGTCGGCCCGCTGGCCGCGGTCGCGGTGGCCGACCCCGGCAGCCCGCTGATCCGCCCGGTCGGCGACGAGGTGGCCAGGGACTACCTGGACGCGCTGTGCGCCATCTCCCCCGCGCCGCCCGGCGCGGCCTGGCTGCGGTTCGTCTACACCCCGCTGCACGGGGTGGCGGGCGGCCTGGCCCGGCGCGCGTTCGAGCAGGCCGGCTTCGCCGAGCCCGACGTGGTCGAGCGCGCAGGCCGAGCCCGACCCCGACTTCCCGACGGTCGCCTTCCCCAACCCCGAGGAGCCGGGCGCGCTGGACCTGGCCCTGGCCCAGGCCCGGCGGATCGAGCGCCGACCTGGTGATCGCCAACGACCCCGACGGCGACCGGCTGGCCGTGGCCGTCCCCGGACCCGGCCGCGCCCGGCGGCTGGCGGACGCTGACCGGGGACCAGGTCGGCGCGCTGCTGGGCTGCTACCTGCTGGACCGGTTCCCGGCCCCGCCGGCCGGGCCGGACGACCGGCTGCTGGCGTCCACGATCGTGTCCTCGACGCTGCTGTCGCGCATCGCGGCCGCGGCCGGCGCCCGCTACGCCGAGACCCTGACCGGCTTCAAGTGGATCGTCCGGGCGGGCGAGTCACAGCCGGACGCCCGCTTCATCCTGGGCTACGAGGAGGCGCTCGGCTACGCGGTGGCCGACGTGGTCCGCGACAAGGACGGCATCGGGGCCGCGCTGGCCATCCTCGGGCTGGCGGCCAGGGCCCGGTCGGGCGGCGAGTCGCTGCTCGAGGTGTACGACGCGCTGGAGGCCGCGCACGGGGTCCACCTGACCGCCCAGGTCACGGTGCCCACCACGGCCCCGGCCGACGTCACCGCGCGGCTGCGGGCGGCCGCGCCGACGTTCCTGGGCGGCCAGCCGGTGACCTCGGTCAGCGACCTGACCGCCGAGCTGGGCGGCCTGCCCTCGGCCGACGTGCTGATCTACCGGCTGGCCGGGGCGCGGGTGGTGATCCGGCCGAGCGGCACCGAGCCGAAGATCAAGGCCTACCTGGAGATCGTGGAGCCGCTGACGGGCGGCCGGCTGAGCGAGGCCCGGCGCCGGGCCGCGGCCCGCCTGGACCCGCTCCGCGAGGCGGTCATCCGCCTCCTCACCGAGTAGGCCAGCGCCGGCCCCTCACCCCGCCTGGGCGATTGCCCGCGCTGGCGCCGGGGTGGCAAGCTCGGATCATGAGCAGCCCCATAGAAGACCCCGCCTGCGCGGTCGCCCACGGCGCCGTGCCCGAGCCCGTCAGCGACAAGGTGCTCGTGGCCGTGTTCGGCACCCCGGTGGCCGGCTTCCTGCTCCGCTACGCCGCCGACGCCGGCTACCAGGCCGTGCTGGTCGAGCCCGACACCGACAAAGCCGCGGCGGCCAAGGCCGGCGGGCTGACCCTGGCCGACAGCGTGGACGGCTTCCCGGCCGGGGTCGCGGACGTGGTGGTGACCGACCATCACCGGCCCGAGCTGGGCCTCATGCTGCGGGACGCGCTGGCCAGCGACGCGCGCTGGGTCGGCATCATGGGCAATCCGCGGCACGAGGGGCCGCACGTCGCCGCGCTCACTGAGCTCGGCGTGCCGCCCGGGGAGATCGGCCGGGTACACCGGCCCATCGGCATCAACATCGGCTCGCGGACCCCGGCCGAGATCGCCATCTCGACCCTCGCCGGGCTGATCGCCGACCGCAACGGCAAGCCGGGCGGGTTCGCATTCTGAGCGCTGACCCAGCCGGTAATCCCGGCGAGCGCGCGCCGCTGGCGCGCAAGCTCGGCATCGGCGAGGACGACGAGGTCGCGCTGATCGGCGCGCCGGACGGCTTCTATGACCTGCTGGGCGACCGGCCGGAGATCGCCTCGCTGCACACCGACCTGGCCGACGACGCGCGCTACGACGTCATCGTCACGTTCGTGACCGAGCGAGCCGAGCTGGAGGCCGAGCTGCCCCGGCTGCGCGCCGTCATGGCCCCGGCCTGCGGGCTGTGGATCGCCTGGCCCAAGCGGGCGTCCAAGGTGCCCACCGACATGAGCGACGACGCGGTCCGGGAGATCGCGCTGCCCACCGGGCTGGTGGACAACAAGGTGTGCGCCATCGACTCGACGTGGACGGCGCTGCGGCTGGTCATCCGCCGGAAGAACCGCTAGCCGGCGGGCCGGGCTAGCGCAGCAGTTGCTCGCCCTCGAACTTGCCGAGATCCTCGCGGTACAACTCCAGGCCGACGCCGTTGGGGTCGCGGAAGTACATGCTGTTGTCGGCGCCGCGGTCGGGGCCGAGGTAGTCGATGCCGGCCTGCTCAAGGCGCTTCTTGGCGCCCTGGAACTGGTCGGCGGTGACCGAGATGGCCAGGTGCTGCACGCCGCCGATGGTCTCCTGCCAGGCGGGGTGCTCGTAGCCGGGGAAGTCGAAGAAGCCGAGCAGGTTGTGGTTGCCGATGTCGAAGAAGAAGTGGTTGGACCCGGCGTAGTCCCGGTTCTCCACCAGCTCGACCAGCGGGAAGCCGAGCAGCTCCTGGTAGAACTTGATCGTCTCCTCGGTGTCCTTGCAGATCAGCGCCAGGTGGTGCACGCCGCTGACGGTGCTGGGCGGCCGGTCGGCCAGGGGCCTCAGGTAACGCTCGCGCAGCTCGGCCCGGCGTGCGCGGACCCTGGCCAGTTCCTCGCCCTGTGGCTGTGCCATGTCTGTCTCCTCCGCGTCGGCGAGCCGGGTGGTGCCCGGCCCGCTGGTGCCCGGCCCCAGCCCCCAGTCTCCCCTACCGGGGCAACTCGCGCCTACCGGCTCCCCGCGCCGTCCAGGATGTCCTCGGGGGCCACGGTGCGGTGCCGGAGAGCCCAGCCGCGGAAGCCGCGCGAGGCCTGCTCCAGCTCGGCGGGCGGCACGGAGATCACCGGGCAGGAGGCGTGGGCCACGCAGTACCGGGCCACGCGGCCGCCGATCATCCGCTCGACGGGGCCGCGGCGGCCGGCGCCGACCACGATCAGGTCGCCCGGCTCGCAGGCCGCGGTGACCAGGACCGGCCCAGGCTCGCCGCGCAGCACGGCGGTCCGCATGACGACGTCGTCGGGCGGGCCGCCGAAGGCCAGGTCGATGGTCTCGGTGAGCCGCTCGACCGCCGCCGCGCGCCAGGTCTCGCGCAAGTAGGTGGACGGGCAGCGGCGGTCGGCCAGATCGCCGCCGGGAGGCACCCAGGCCAGCACGGGGATCAGCAACGCACCCCGGACCTGAGCTACCTCCGCCGCGTACCGCAGCGCCCTCAGGCTGCCCGGTGAACCGCTGACTCCCGTGATGACCCGCCGCACGCCCGACACCGTCCCGCTCCCTTCAGGAAACTTTTGCCTACTACCCAGCTCACCTCCTAGCTAACTCCGCCCAGGCCAGCGGCGCCACGTGCTCACGAACCCCTAGCGGTTTCGGTCCCGCATCATGCGGAATTCATGCACGCCCATCTCGCTCAGCTTGACAGCTCCTCGCTTTTAAGAGTTACTATCACTTCAGTGAGACAGTCAGATAAGAGCTGGTATCGAAAGAAGGTAACTCCATGAATGCCGTCAGCTCGCGTCGCTGGTGGGCACTGGGGGCGCTGGCGCTGAGCGTGCTCGTGGTCGCGCTGGACCTGTTCGTGCTCACCCTGGCCCTGCCGACCCTGTCGGCCGACCTGCACGCCTCCACCAGCGACCTGCAGTGGTTCGTGGACGCCTACAGCCTGGTCCTGGCGGCCGCGCTGCTGCCCGCGGGCCTCCTCGGCGACCGGATCGGCCGCAAGAAGCTGCTCACCGGGGCGCTGGTGTTGTTCGGGATCGCCTCGCTGGCCTGCGCCTACTCCACCTCGACCGGCGAGCTCATCGCGGCGCGCGCGGCCCTGGGCCTGGCCGCCGCGGCTATCCTGCCGCTCTCGCTGGCCGTGCTGCCGGTGCTGTTCACCCCGGCCGAGCGGCCGCGGGCCATCGCGATCGTGGGCGGGTCGACGTTCCTGGGCTACCCGGTCGGCCCGATCCTGGGCGGCTGGCTGCTGGACCACTTCTGGTGGGGCTCGGTGTTCCTGATCAACGTCCCGGTCGTGGTGATCGCGGTCGTCGCGGTGACCTGGCTGATGCCGGAGACGCGGGCCGAGCGGCGGCCGGGCCTGGACCTGCCGGGCACGCTGATCTCCAGCGCCGGGCTGGCCGGGCTGACCTACGGGATCATCCGGGCCGGGCAGGACGGGTGGTCGGACACCATCGCCATCGCCACCATGGTGGCCGGGGCCGTGGCCCTGGCGGCGTTCGTGGCCTGGGAGCGGGCGGTGAGCCGGCGTCCTGGCGGCCAGCCGCTGGTGGATCTCTCGCTGTTCCGCTCGGCCGGGTTCACCTGGGGCACCGCCCTGTCCACGATGGTCCAGTTCGCGCTGTTCGGGATCACGTTCGCGATGCCGCAGTTCTTCCTGGAGGTCCGCGGGCTCGACTCGCTGGCCAGCGGGGTGCGGATGCTGCCGCTGATCGGCGGGCTGGCGCTGGGCCTGGGCGTCGGGCAGCGGCTCCAGACACCGCGCAAGAGCCCGGACGGCGAGCCCTCGCGCGGGCCGGCGGCCGGGGCCAAGACCCTGGTCGGCGCCGGGTTCGCGATCATGGGGGTGGCGCTGGCCGTGGGCACGGGGACCCACGCGGGCAGCGGCACCGGCTTCGTCTCGGCCTGGTTCGCGGCGGTCGGCGTCGGCCTGGGCATCGCGCTGCCCACGGCCATGAACGCGGCGCTCGGGGCGCTGACGGCCGAGCGCAGCGGGTCCGGCTCGGCGCTGATGACGGCGATGCGGCAGGTCGGCGCGGCCATCGGCGTGGCCGTGCTCGGGACCGTGCTGAACTCGGTCTACCAGGGCCACCTGACCCTGACCGGACTGCCCGCGGACGGCGGCGAGCGCGGCCCACGCCAGCGTGGCCGGCGGCCTGCGGGTCGCCCACGCAGCTCGGCTCGCTGTCGCTGCTGGCCCAGGTGCGCGCCGCCTACGCCAGCGGGCTGGACGTGATGCTCTGGGTCTGCGCCGCCATCGCGCTGGCCGCCGCGCTGCTGGCCCTGCTGTTCCTGCCCCGCCAGACGGCGCCGGCGGACGCGGCCGGGACGGCGGGCCACGTGGAAGGCGCCGAGAGCGGACGGGAGGCAGGCATCCCGAGGCGGCCGGGGCAGAATGACCTCATGGATGACGTGGCGCGCGCAGGCCGGCCAGCTGGCCTCCGCGAGCGGAAGAAGGCCAGGACGCGTGCTGCCATCCGGGAGCACGCGCTCCGGCTGTTCCGCGAGCAGGGCTACGCCGCGACCACGGTGGAGCAGATCGCCGCGGCGGCCGACGTCTCGCCCGCGACCTTCTTCCGCTACTTCCCGACCAAGGAAGACGTCGTGCTCCAGGACGACTTCGACATCCTGACCACGCTCGAGTCGCTGAACGCCCAGCCGCGGGACCTGAGCCCGATCGCCGCCATGCCGGGGGCGGCCGCCAGTGCCTACGCCGCGATGACCGAGCAGGACCTGGAGCGGTTCTGGCCGAGACGACGCGGCTGACCTTCGCGGTGCCCGAGATCCGGGCGCGGGCCCTGGACGAGCTGACCCGGACCATCGAGCAGATCGGCGGCGCTCTGGCGGTGCGGGCGGGCCGTGAGCCGGACGACTTCGCCGCGCGGGTGATGGCCGGCGCGCTGATCGGGGTCATCATGGCGGCCACGATCCCCTGGGCCGCGGACAATGACCTGGACGTGCGCGAGATGTTCGCGCGCATCGACGCGGGCCTGGCCCAGCTCGAGAACGGCCTCGTGCTCTGAGCACAGGTATTCCGGGCACCGGAATGTTGCGTGTTCAACTATCGTTGACGCCTGCGGTATGCATGAATGAGGTCGCGCCGCCAACCTGCCAGGAGGTAGTCATGCCAGCGGTCACCGTCGAGGACATCCTGCTGCTTGCCGAGGATCGAGGAGCCCGACGCCGCCGTGGCGGCCGGACCGCCCGGTCCGCGGCGTGACCACCGCCCCGTCGCGGGTTCGAGGGCGAGGGCTTCCCGGTCCGGCGCGCGTTCGCCGGCGTGGACCTGGCCGCGCTCGACCCGTTCATCCACATGGACCAGATGGGCGAGGTCGACTACGCGCCGGGCGAGCCCAAGGGCACGCGCCTGGCACCCGCACCGCGGCTTCGAGACCGTGACCTACATCATCGACGGCGATCTTCCGGCACCAGGACTCCAACGGCGGCGGCGGCCTGATCACCAACGGCGACACGCAGTGGATGACCGCCGGCGGCGGGATCCTGCACATCGAGGAGCCGCCCGAGGAGCTGGTGGTGAGCGGCGGCCTGTTCCACGGCTTCCAGCTCTGGGTCAACCTGCCGCCCGCGCTCAAGATGGCCCCGCCGCGCTACCAGGACATCCGGGCCGGCCAGGTCGCCCTGCTCAGCTCGCCGGACGGCGGGTCGCTGATCCGCGTGATCGCCGGCGAGGTGGCCGGGCACGCCGGCCCCGGCGTCACGCACACGCCGATCTCCCTGCTGCACGCGACCATCGAGCCCGGCGCCCAGCTCCGGCTGCCCTGGCGGGCCGACTTCAACGCGCTCGCCTACGTGCTGGCCGGCTCGGGCACCGTCGGCGAGGAGCAGCGGCCGGTGCAGACCGGCCAGCTGGCCGTGTTCGGCCCCGGTGACGTGCTCACCTTCGGCGCGCAGCGCCGCATGGACGGCCCCGGCGACAAGCTCGACATCCTGGTGCTGGGCGGCCAGCCCATCCGTGAGCCGGTGGCGGCCTACGGACCGTTCGTGATGAACACCAGGGCCGAGCTGGCCCAGGCGTTCGAGGACTTCCAGGCGGGTCGGCTGGGCTCCATCCCGGCCCAGAAGGCCGCATCCCGGCTGAGCCGCACCCCGGCCACGACGTCCTCTAAGCGTCCGCCTTCGGCGGCGGGGGGCCGGCCAGGCGGCGCAGCGCGCCGCGGACGACCTCGGGGTCGCTGGTGGTCCAGAACGGCGGCAGCGACGCCCGCAGGAAGCCGCCGTACCGGGCCGTGGCCAGCCGCGGGTCGAGCACCGCGACGACGCCCTTGTCGGACATCGTGCGCAGCAGCCGGCCAGCGCCCTGGGCCAGCAGCAGCGCCGCGTGCGAGGCGGCCACGGTCATGAACCCGTTGCCGCCCCTGGCCGCCACGGTGCGCTGGCGGGCCGAGGCCAGCGGGTCGTCCGGGCGCGGGAACGGGATCCGGTCGATGACCACGAGCTGGAGCGACCGGCCGGGCACGTCCACGCCCTGCCACAGCGAGATGGTGCCGAACAGGCAGGTCGCCTCGTCCTCGGCGAACTTGCTGACCAGCAGCGAGGTCGAGTCCTCGCCCTGGCACAGCAGCGGGAAGCCCGCCAGCGGCTCGCGCAGCTCGGCGGCGGCCTGCCGGGCCGCCCGCATGGAGGAGAACAGGCCCAGCGTCCGGCCGCCCGCCGCGCGCGATCAGCTCGCGCAGCTCGGTCAGGTAGGCCTCGGGCAGCCCGTCGCGGCCGGGCTGCGGCAGGTGCCGGGCGATGTACAGGATGCCGCTGCGCGGGTGGTCGAACGGCGAGCCGACGTCCAGCCCGGTCCAGTCCAGCGGGTGCGGCTGCGGGTGCCTCGCCCGGCTTGCCGTCGCGCTTGCTATCCGGCTCGCTGTCCCCGGCGTCTGCCGACGCCGGGCGCTGCTCCGGGCACGGGCGCGGGTCTGGCCTCGGGCGCCGGTCAGCGGCAGGCCCCACTGCCGGGCCAGCGGCTCGAACGACCCGCCCAGGGCCAGCGTGGCCGAGGTCAGCGCCACCGTGCGCTGGCCGAACAGCCGGCTCGGCGAGCAGGCCGCCGACCTGGAGCGGCGCCACCCGCAGCGACACCGGGCGCGAGGAGTCGTCCGGCGGCCGGTCCAGCCACACCACGTCCGGGCCGGGCGGCGATCTCCGACGCGAACGCCTTCAGCATCTCCGCGGCCGCGCCCGACAGCTCGTCCAGCGAGGCGGCCGCTGCCCGAGCCGCCGCCACCCGGTCCATGTCCTGGTCGCCGCCGCCGGCGGTCGACCGCAGCTGCGCGGCGCAGGCCGCGGCGGCGTCGCGCACCGTGGCCAGCGCCACGGCCAGCGTCCTCGGCCAGGAAGTCCAGCCGCCCGGCCGGGACGTCGGTCAGGCCGCGCTCCAGCGCCGTCGCCGGCGTCGCGCAGCGCGCGTGGTCAGCTTCTCGTCGACCAGCTTGCCGCAGCGCCGGGCGGCCGCCTCGACGCCGCCGCGGACAGCTCGGCGGCGGCCACCGAGGTCACCCGGTCGACCAGCTCGTGCGCCTCGTCGATGACCACGACGTCGTGCTCGGGCAGCACGTCGAAGTTCTCGATGGCGTCGATGGCCAGCAGCGCGTGGTTGGTCACCACGACGTCGGCCTGCACCGGCCAGCTCGCGGGCCCGCTCGGCGTAGCAGCGCGAGCCGAACGGGCAGCGCTGCACGCCGATGCACTCCTGGGCGCTGACCGACACCTGGCGCCAGGCCCGGTCCTCCACGCCGGGCACCAGCTCGTCGCGGTCGCCCGGTCTTCGGTCTCGGCGGCCCACTCGTGCAGCCGCTTCACCTGCCGGCCGATCGCCGAGGTGGCGGCCGGGTCGAACAGCGTGTCCTCGGGGTCGGCGGGCGCGTCGCCCTGGGCCCGCAGCAGGCACAGGTAGTTGCGGCGGCCCTTGAGGATCGCGAACTCCGGCGCCCGGCCGAGGCTGGCCGCTCAGCGCGGCGGCCAGCCGCGGCAGGTCCCGGTCGATGAGCTGGCGCTGCAGGGCGATCGTGGCGGTGGAGACCACCACCGTGGTGCCCTGCTCCATGGCGTGCCGGACCGCGGGCACCAGGTAGGCCAGCGACTTGCCGGTCCCGGTACCGGCCTGGACGGCCAGGTGCTGCGCCGGTCTCCATGGCCCGGCCGACGGCCTCCGCCATCGCGCACCTGGCCCGGCCGCTCCGCCCCGCCGATGTCGGCCACCGCGGCGGCCAGCAGCTCGGTGACGCCGGGCAGCGCCCCGCCGCGTCGAGCCGCGCATCGAGCCTGGCGCGGGCGCGCGTCGGAGGTCGGAGCCTGGCGGAAGACACGCCTGAACGCTATCGCCTCCGCCCGACGGCCACGGACGGTCCACCGCCGGTTCCGGCCCGGCACTACGCCGGCGCGAATCCCAGCCGACGCCGCCGAGGGCCGGTGCCAGGCTAGGCGGTGACCGATCTCCATGTTCCCTGGTGCCCGCCCCCGTGCTCGGCCCGGCCAGCTGGCAGCCGTCGCCGCCGAGCTGACCGCGGCGGCGGCCCGGGTGATCGTGCCGTCGCTGGCCGGCTTCACCGCCGGCGGGCCGCCCTACGCGCCGCGGCTGGTCCAGCGCTCGCGCCGGGCAGGTCGCGGCGGCCCTGGCCGGCGGGCCGGGCGCGGACCGGGTCGTCCTGGTCGTGCACTCGGGCGCCGGGCCGTTCGCCGCGCAGCTCGCGGCCGCCGTTCCCGCCACCGCCGGGGTGGCCGTCATCTTCGCCGACGCCGGCCTGCCCGCCGCCGACGGGCCGACGCCGGTCGTGGACGGCGACTTCCTGCCTTACCTGCGCCGAGATCGCGCGCGACGGCGTGGTGCCCGCCGTGGCCGCAGTGGTTCCCTGAGGCCGGCCCGGCCGAGCTCTTCCCCAGCGAGGCCGCCCGCGCGGCGGTGCGAGGCCGACGCCCGGCCGCTGCCGCTGTCATTTTTCTCCGAAGAACTGTCCCGCCCGCCCGCCCTGCCGGCCCAGGCGCGGGCTACCTGCTGTTCTCCGCGGGCTACGGCCCCGCGGCCGCGGCGGCCCGCCAGCGCGGCTGGCCCGTCGCCGAGCTGCCCGGCAGCCACCTGCACATCCTCGTCGCCCCGGCGGCCGGGCGGCCGCGCTGGTCAGCTGGTGAGGCTGGTCAGCTGGTGACGCTGGTCAGCTGGTGATGTCGGCCGTGCTGAACCGGGCCCAGGCGATGGCGGCGAAGATGACCGCGTAGACCGCGAACGAGAGCAGCCCTGCCCGACGTCGCCCCAGGCCACCGGCGAGCGGAGCAGCCCGTCGAACGACAGCCACCAGTGCGTCGGCAGGTACGGGTGCACGACCGCGAACTGGGGCACGTTGTCGGCCACCTCGCTGCCGATGACGATGACCAGGATGGCGGCGATGGCCGCGATGGCGTGCTCGGTGAGCGTCGAGACGGCCAGGCCGATGGCGGCCAGCGCGGCCATCGCGGCCGCCACGTACAGGGCCACCAGCAGCAGCCGCAGCAGCCCGTCGGCCAGCGGCACGGTACTGCCCGACAGCAGGGTCACCGGCCCGATCGGGAAGGCCGCGGCGCCGACCGCCAGCGACCACGGCCGCCACGCCAGGCTGCAGCCAGGCAGAAGCAAAGGAGCCCGATGTACTTCACGGCCAGCAGCCGGGTCCGGCCCGCCGGGCACGGCCAGCAGGTAGCGCAGCGTGCCGTGGCCCGCCTCGCCGGCCACGCTGTCGCCGGCCACGACGGCCACGGCCAGCGGCAGCACCAGCGTGAGCATGACGGTCAGGGCCAGGAAGGACAGGAACACGCCGTTCCCGGCGACCTGGTCGAGGAAGGGCGGGCCCTGGCCGCTCGAGCCGGCGGCCCGCCAGCCGCAGTGCGATGCCGAGCAGCACCGGGATCGCGGCCAGCACGGCGAGCAGCATCAGGTTGCGCCAGCGCAGGAAGATCAGCCGCAGCTCGGAGCGCAGCAGCCGCAGCCAGGCCACGGCCGGGGCGGGCCGGTGCTCCGGCGGCCGGGGCGCCGCCGCCCGGGGCGGGCCGGCAGCTCAGCCGTTGACATCGAAGCCCTCCCCGGTCAGCTCCACGAACAGGTCCTCCAGGCTCGGCCGCAGGCTGTCGAGCCCGGCCACCCGCACCCCGCCGTAGACCAGCGCGGCGTTGATGTCCTCCGGGCGCCTGGTCGCCGAGCCGGGCGCTGACCTGGTCCGCCGTCGGTCTGGATGTCGGCCAGCCCGAGGTCGGCCAGCACCTTGGCGGCCAGCGCGGCGTCGGCGGTCGCGGATCCGGATCCGGGCCGCGCCCCGGCCGCGCAGCTCGTCCAGCGTGCCCTCGAAGACGAGCCGCCCGGCCCGCATCACCCCGACATGCGAGCAGATCTGCTCGACCTCGGCCAGCAGGTGCGAGGAGACGAACACGGTGGTGCCGTCGGCCGCGATCTGCCGGATCAGCGCGCGGACCTCGCGGGTGCCCTGCGGGTCCAGCCCGTTGGTCGGCTCGTCCAGGATCATCAGGTCGCGGGGCGCAGCAGGCCCGCCGCGATGGCCAGCCGCTGCTTCATGCCCAGCGAGTAGGCGCGGTAGTGCTTGGCCGCCGGCCGCGGTCAGCCCGACCCGGTCCAGGGCCTCGCCGATCCGGGCCGTCGGCCGTCCGGGGGTCGGCGGTCCGGTCGGCCGCGTCGCACCCGGGCCAGGTTGGCCCGGCCGGACAGGAACGAGTAGAAGGCCGGCCCCTCGACCAGCGCGCCGACCCGCGGCAGCACGTCGTTGGCGCCGTCCGGCATGCCGCACGCCGAGCAGCTCGTGGCGGCCGCTGGTCGGGTGCACCAGGCCGAGCAGCATCCGGATGGTGGTGGTCTTGCCCGACCCGTTGGGGCCGAGGAAGCCGTACACCGAGCCGTGCGGCACGGCCAGGCTGAGGTTGTCCACGGCGAGCTGGCCGCTGCGGAACCGCTTGGTCAGGCCGCGGGTGGCGATCGCCAGCTCGCCGGCCAGCTCAGGACCGGCCTCGGCCAGGGGCTCGGCGCGGTCCTCGGCCTGGATCTCGGGCTGGGTCTCGGGCTGGGTCTCGGCCGGGGCCGGGACGGAAGCCGGGGCTCGGCGGACACCTCGGCCGGCGGCTCGGCGCGGGCGGACCAGCGCAGCTCGGCCTCGCGCCGGGCGTCCCGCTCCCCATCCGCCCGCGCCCCATCCGCCTGCACCCCATCCGCCTGCACCCCGTCCGCTTGGGCCCCGTCGGTGGCAGGGCCGAAGCTGATCTCGTCTGGCTGGGAGGGGTGCGGCGGGCTCACTTGAGGGTGGCGGCGTCGGCGTAGAGCACGGATGGCTGCACGGCGCCCGCCAGCACCGCGCCCTTGCTGGTGATCAGGATGTCAAACAGGCTGGTCCGCAGCAGGCGCCCGCTGCCCCACGCGCCGTGGACCGGCGTGGCCGCGTTCAGCAGCGGCCCGAGCGCCGCCGGGCCCGGGCTCGCGGCGAGCAGCGCGCCCTGCTGTTGCAAGGCCCGGCCGACCGGGGTCGAGCCATCGATGAAGACGACCTTACTGGTACTGGAATAGGCCGAGGTCTGGCCGGTACTCGCGGAGACATAGGTCACGCCCGTCCCGGCCGCGCCGGTGTTGGAGAACGTCCGGACGCTGCCGGTGGCCGCGGGCGGCGCGACGACCAGCACCGACAGCCAGCCGTGGCCCAGGACCCTGGGCGCGGTGCCGGGGGTAAGCGTGTCCGGCAGCCAGGCACCGCCGGCGATGCCCCGGTCGGTGCTCGAGAGCGGGGCGACCAGGCGGAGCGGGAAGGCCAGCGGACCCACGGGCACACTGACCTTCTTGACCTTGGCGCCGGACGGCGGGGTGAACGAGAAGTTGGACGCGGCCGGGCGTCCGAACGACAGCGCGGTGAAGCCGACCTGAAACGCCGGGGTGGCCGACCCGCGGGCGAAGACCTGAAGCCGGAGCGGGAAGTGCCGGGCGGCGTCGATGGCAATCTGGATCCGGCTGACCAGCGAGCGGCTGTCCTTGGGCGCCAGCGAGATCTGGTAAGCGGCCTGGCCGGCCACGATGACGTTGCGCTGCACCGACACGGTGGTGGTCGGGCCGAGCGCGGCCAGGATCTGGCGGGCCGCCTGCTGCGGGGTTGGCGCCTGAATGGCGGGCAGGTGCTTGAGCGGCCGGACCAGCGCGGGCCCCTTGGGCGGCGTGATCGTCCGCGTCTTGCCGTCGGGCAGGGTGATGCGCACCTGGCCGCCGGGCAGCTTCGTGACCTTGACCCGTCCGAACGGCCGCGCCAGCTTAACGGGATGCGATCCGAAGTAGACCCGGGCCTTCGGGAAGGGCGCCTTCACGCACTTCTCGACCGGCTTGGCCTGGCCCTTGACGGCCCGGAGCACGCACATCCGGCCGGACACCCGGAAAACGTGGGGCATGAAGCCGGGCTTCAGCGGCTCCGCGAACGCGCGCTTCGGCGGTGACACCGGCACCGCGAAGCCCCGGGCGGACGGCACGACATGGGTCGCGGTCTGGGTCTTGCTGTCCCACAGCCAGACCTGGCGCCCGTTGACCCGCAGGTCGCTCTCGCCCAGCTGGACCGGCTCGGAGACCCGCAGGTGCGCGGGGTCGGCGAACCAGATGTTAAAGGTGTGCGTGCCGGACAGCAGCGAGTAGGACGCCGACGGGCTGTCCGAGCCGGGCAGGGCGGGCAGGCCCAGGTTCGCGGTCTCGGAGATGGTGCCGGTGAACGCGCCTGGCCCGGCCGACGTGGCCACGTCGGTGAGCAGCTGGGCCGCGCTGCGGGCGGGCAGGACCGGCGCCGCCTGGGCCCCGGCCGCGCTCATCCCGGCGATCACCCCGCCGACGGCCAGCACGGCAACGCCCGGCACGGCCCACCGCGCGGACCGGCCGCGCCTGCGGCTCGCGGGGTCCGCTGGACTGCCGTCGGGCGCCTGCGCAGCCGCCGCCCCGACGCCCCGCGCTCCAGCGGGGCGCTCGGGTGATCTACTGGTCGCTCCATCCGCCCACCTCCAGCGGGTGGCCTGCCTGACGGCTGGCCCGCTGCCCACAATACGGCGTTTGGCCCACAGCGGCGAACCTCCCCATCACAGCCCGGTCCCCGCGGTGACGGGGTCGCCGACGTGCTCGTGTATCCGGGCCAGGTTGTCCCTGGCCGGGTGCCGGGCGGCGGCCGGGCCGTCGGCAAACGCCCGCAGCACGTTGGCGGTGACCCGGCGGGTGAACCGGCCGGAGGCCCGGTTCAGGCCCCAGTGATACAGGGGCGGCCCGAAGGACTCGACCCAGCGCATGGTGCCCACGTTGAAGACCCCGGCCCCGCCGGCATGGGTGTAGTAGGCGGAGTCCGCGAAGCTGGCCACGCCGTTGCAGACCAGCGGCGAGTGGGACAGCACCTGGATCGGCCGCTCCACCGGGTAGCCGGGGGTCACGCGGTCGTACTCGATGCCGACCAGCGCCGGGAACCGGTCGCCCTGGCGGACGCCGGTCCCGGCGAGCATCCAGGCGTCCGGCGCGCCGACCACGAAGTCCGCCACCGCGGGATAGCCCTCGTACAGGGTGCCGGTGACCGACGACTCGGGATGGGGGTCGGGCGGCTCGCGGAAGTCGTTGGTCACCAGGGCGTTGTCCCGGCCGTACAGCGGGTCCTGCCGGTAGCTGGTCTTGTAGCAGATGACCTGGCGGTTCGGGCCCAGCGCGGTGGGAGCCAGGCGGATCCGCCGGAACATGGCGTTGGCGCCCAGGAACGCGAGGTTGACGCCCGGTGTCCCTGGCCGCGGTGACGTGCTGGCGCTCCTGCGGGGTCCAGTACTCGTCGTGGCCCGGCGACACCAGGGCGCTGGCGCCGTGCAGCGCGTTCGGGTCGGTGGCGATGTCCATGCTGGTCAGGTAGGCCAGCGGCAGACCCATGCGCTCGGCCAGGTTGATCAGCTTGCGCTCGTAGACCAGGAACAGGAAGGCGCCCTCGAGGTCGTAGGGCCGGTCCAGGCTGACCGCCAGCGAGCGGTCGGCGTAGGCCCCGGTGGGGCCCTTGTACAGGTCGTAGCCGCCCCAGGTGTTGTAGGCCTGCCAGGTGGCGACCGCGTTCTTGATCACGACCTTGCCCGCCGTGCTGGCCGAGCGCACGGTCAGCGGCACGTAGCGCTGGGCGCCCGAGTGGGCGTCCAGCCGGAGCAGGTAGGAGCCGTCCGGCCAGCCTGCGGTCGGCACCGTCAGCGACGGGCCCCAGTCGGCGTGCACGGTGCTGGTCGGCTGGTCCAGCCGGGCCGCGCGCTGCCGGCGGCCGCGCACCGGGCCGGACTCCCAGACCTTGCGGGCCAGGTCACCGCGGTACCAGCCCATCCGGAAGGCCCGGACCCGGAACTCGCGCGAGGTGGTCGAGACGTACAGGCTGACCGGCTCGCCGGGCAGCACGCTGGCCTGGCCGGCGTAGCCGAGGATGGCGTCCGGGGCGCCCAGCGAGCTGATCCACCAGCCGGGGTCGCCGGGCCGCGCGTTCTCCGGCACCGGTTTATGCACGGGGTGGTGCGCCGGACGGCCGTGCCGCTCCGACTGGTCCAGGCCGGCGTGGGCGGTCGCCGACGACCCGCTGCAGCTGGCCACGGCGGCGGCCACGCCGGGTGCGGCGGCGGCCACCGCGGCGCGGCCGAGGAAGGCGCGGCGGGTGTAACCACGAGCTGGCCCGCTCATGGTTGTCAGCATGACTCATGGCCGAGCTGTAAGCAGCTAGTAGCCGGTCAACTACCGGCAATAACTTCCCGCAGGTCAGGACAATGACGACCTTGCGCTACCAGCGACCCCACGGGAGCAGGGCGGTGACGGCCACCGCGGCGAACAGCAGGGTCAGGTACGCAATGGACAAGTGGAACAACCGCATGGGTGCGGGCGAGGGCGGCTTGGCCACCGAGTCCGTTACTTCTCCGGCGACGGAACCGCCGGCCATCGCAACGGGCGCGGCGATCCGGCCGCGGAGCTGGTGCGCCTCGACCAGGAACCAGCCCCCCAGGCCGAACGCGCAGACGCCGTAGATCCAGCCCGCGTAGGGGACCAGGGCCAGCGTGGCGGCCACCATCGCGTAGGAGTAGAAGACGATCTTGCGCGCCACCACCGCCGGGGAGGCCACCACCGGCAGCATGGGCACGTTGGCCGCGGCGTAGTCGTCGCGGAACTTCATGGCCAGGGCCCAGAAGTGCGGCGGGGTCCAGAAGAAGATGACCGCGAACAGCAGCACCGCCGGCAGGCTCACCCGCCCGGTCACCGCGGCCCAGCCGACCAGCACCGGGAAGCAGCCCGCCGCCCCGCCGATCACGATGTTCGACGCGGTGCGGCGCTTGAGGCCCAGCGTGTAGACGAAGACATAGAACAAGATCGCGCTGTCCGCCAGCGCCGCCGCCAACCAGTTGGCCAGCAGGCCGAGCAGCAGGGTGGCGACGGCGCCGAGCAGGATGCCCGAGGCCAGCGCCTCGCCCGGCTTGATCGTGGGCTGGCCGTCGGGGCCGGTCCTGGCCACCAGCGGGCGGCGCGAGGTGCGCCGCATGATCGCGTCGATGTCCCGGTCGAGGTAGCAGTTCAGCGTGTTCGCGCTGCCGGCCGCCAGCGCCCCGCCCACCAGCGTGGCCGCGATGAGCCGGGCCGACGGCAGGCCGCGCGCCGCCAGCAGCATCGTGGGCAGCGTCGCGACCAGCAGCAGCTCGATGATCCTCGGCTTGGTCAGCAGGAACAGCGAGCGGACGATCACGCTAGCCGGGCGGCGGCCGGTCGCCGTGGCCCCCGCCCCGGGAGGACCGCTTCCCTCCCCCGCGGCTGGAAGCGCGTCCGTCACATGAGTCACTCGCTGGCCTCGTCCTCGTTCGGTGGGGTCCCGGCGGCCGAATCGCTCGGAGCCGCTGGCTGATCCGGTGCGGGCCCGGCGTCAGACGCCTGGTTCTCGTCCTCCGACACGCTACCGGATGTAGTACTAGCGCTCGCAGCGTGGGCACCTGCGGGCTCCTGGGTGCCCTCCATGGCCCCACCGCCCGCCGCCGTGGACATGCCGGCGGCCGTCGCGGCCGCCTGGGCGGCATCGGGGTCGGGCACGCTGCCGGGCTGCACCGTGCCCGGCCGCCCCGCGGTCGAGACCCGCAACGGACCGTGGCCGGGCACCCGGTGCGGGCGGCTGTAGATCAGGTACAGGGCGCCTGCGATCACGATGAACAGGGCCATCGGGAACGCGAACGTCCAGTTGTAGCCAGCCGCCGAGTTGTCCCTAGTCACGTAGGCCAGTATCAGACCGTGCACCGCTGCCTCCTCTTCGGGGAATCCGCCGTCGTCAGTGCACGAGGTAGAAAAGCACCCACAGGACGATGGCGATCACGGCTAGGTAATTCCACACCAGGGTGAAGCCGCTGAGCGCCGACTGGAAGCGCTGCACCGCGAACGCCTCGGCGAACGTCGGCGGCTGCTCCACGAAGGAGATCTGCGGGATGGCCCGGCAGCGCATGATGAGGATCTCCAGGTAGACCATGGCCCCCAGGACGACGACCGCGAACACCGGACTGGTGCCGACGAAGACGCTGGCGAAGCCGCTCGCGCCGGGCCAGAACGGCAGGTCGACGAGCTGGAAGAGCTGGAGGCAGACGGCGACCACGCCGAGCACCAGGGCCAGCGCCGCCGCTCCCATCCAGAGGTTGCGCTGGGCGGCCTTGATCCGGGTCAGCCCGGCCCACTGGACCAGCGCGCTGACCACGATCAGCACCATGATCGTGGTGCCCAGGCCGAACTGCGGCGGCTTGAACGTGCTGGTCCCCGTCGGGTACCACAGGTCGTGTGAGTTCAGCGACTTCAGGTAGAAGAACGCGAAGACGAAGGCGCCGAAGCCGAACGAGAGCGAGCCGATCAGCAGCCGGGACCCGGTCCAGGTCGCGTTCAGCGCCGCCTCGTGGTAGAAGGCGGCCTCCTCCTGCTCGGGGGTCAGGCTGGGCGCCTGCGAGGTGTCGGACATGGTCATGCCTCCGCTCGGGCGTCCTGCGCGCTGAACGTCGCGGCCAGCACGCCGGGCGGCGGCGACAGGTCAGCCACGGGCTCGGCGTTCTTGACCCCGTACTCGTACGGGCCGGACAGCACCACCGGCACCCGGTCGAAGTTGCCCGGCGGCGGCGGCGAGGGGATCTGCCATTCCAGCCCGCGTGAGTTCCACGGGTTACCGACCTCGCGCACCCGCGCGAAGAGCGTGGACCAGACGAAGTTGATCACGAAGATCAGGATCGAGGCGCCCAGGCAGAAGGCCGAGATCGAGACCCAGTCGTTCAGCGTCTCCAGGTTCCGCGCGTACTCGAACACCCGGCGTGGCTGCCCGGCCATGCCCACCGCGAACAGCGGCAGGAAGGTCGAGTTGAAGAAGATGAACATGGTCCAGAAGTGCCACTTGCCCAGCGTCTGGTTGAGCTTGACGCCCATCATCTTGGGCAGCCAGTAGTAGATGCCGCCGAACAGGGCGAAGATCAGCCCGCCCATGATCGTGTAGTGGAAGTGGGCCATCACGAAGAAGCTGCCGTGCTCGGTGGTGTCTGCGGGCACATCGGACAGGAACACCCCGGAGATGCCGCCGATCAGGAAGTTGAAGTACATGCCGATCGCGAACAGCATCGGCACCGAGAACCGGATCTTGGCTTTCCAGAACGTCCCCATGGCGACCAGGTAGATGAACCCGGTCGGGATCGAGATCAGCTCCGTGGTCAGCATGAACAGCGGCCGCATGTCCGGGTTGATGCCGCTGGCGAACAGGTGGTGCTGCCACACGAAGAAGCTCAGCAGCGTCACCCCGATCATGCCCGCGGCCGCGACCTTGTAGCCGAACAGCGGCTTGCGGGTGAACACCGGGATGATCTCCGAGACGATCCCGAAGCCCGGCAGGGCCAGGATGTACACCTCGGGATGCCCGAAGAACCAGAACAAGTTCTGGTACAGGTAACTGCTGCCGCCGAGCGTGTCGGTGAAGAACGCGGTCTGCGCCGTCCGGTCGGCGAGCATCATGTACATGCCGCCGACCAGCACCGGCGCCGCCAGCACCATGAGGAACGACGTTGCGATCATGGCCCAGACGAACATCGGCAGCCGGCTCCAGCGCATGCCCGGCGCCCGGTAGCAGATGATCGTGACGATGAGGTTGAAGCCGGCCAGGATCATGGAAATGCCCATGAGCCCGAACGCGACGGCGTAGGAGTCGGCCCCGAGGGTGGCCTGGATCGACAGCGGGGCGTAGCCGGTCCAGCCGAACGGGAAACCGCCCAGCAGCAGGCTCGACAGCAAGATGATGAACGCCGCCGGGGTCAGCCAGAACGACAGCGCCTCGATCCGGGGGAAGGCCACCCGCTTGGAGCCGATCATGATCGGCACCAGGTAGTTGCCCAGCGGGCCCACGACCACCGAGCTCATCAGCATCATCATCATGGTGCCGTGCTCGCCGACGATCTCGACGTAGGCCGAGGAGCTGAAGACGTGGTCCACCGGCGACAGCAGCTCGGTCCGGATCGCGATGGCGAACAGCCCGGCGGTGCAGAAGTAGATGATCATCCCGATCAGGTACTGGATCCCCACCACCTTGTGGTCGTGGGTGAACCTGAAGTACTTGGCCAGGCCGCCGACCTCGTTCTCCTCGACCTGAACCGCCGGACGGCCGACCATCTGGCGCAGGATGTCGTTGAAGACGCCCAGGCCGGCCAGCCAGCCGATGATGGCCGCCACGTAGCCGAGCACGATCGGCCAGTCCTCGGAGTCCGACAGCGCGACATTCGGGTACAGGCCGGTGCCCGTGCCGGTCAGGTAGCCGCCCAGCAGGTGCCCCAGCGTGTAGCCGATGACGCCGCCGACGAGACCCCACAGAATATTGGGGCGCCCCCACCAGGGCCGGGGACCCCGTCCGGCGATGGCCTGTCCGCCTCCGGACTCACTCGCCTGAGGCTGAGCCGCGATGGCCATCCGGTCACCTCCTCCTGCTGGAACGGGTTGCGCTGCTCATATCGGGGCCCCTCATGGCTGGTACGGGTCCTGCGGCGGGTAGTACAGGCCTGCCGCTCCGGTGATACCGCCCTTTACCAGGGCCTTGTTGATGGTCGGGACGACGGTCGGATCGTAGGTGGTCGCGTAAGGCGGGAGGATCTTGGTCGCCGCGGCGAGCTGCACCCGCGTCCGGGCGGCCCAGGCCAGGAAGTTCGAATCGGAGAGAACGTGACCGTAGTCGAACATCGCGCCGTGCCACAGACCGCACAGCTCCGCGCAGCGCACGGTCACCTGGCCGAGGTGAGTGGGCTTGGTGAAGGCGATGTTGTTGACGCCGGGGTTGGCGTCGGCCTTCACGCCGAGCTGGTAGGCCCAGAAGCTGTGGATGACGTCCAGCGAGGTCACGTTGAACTGAACCCACCGGTTGACCGGCAGCATGAGCTGGGTCGTCTCGAACCCGCCGAGCTGCGGGTACCGGTAGGTGAACCGCCACTGCTGCCCGATGACCTGCACCACAAGCGGCCTGGAGCCGGTTGGGTGCCAGATCGCGGTCGGGCCCTCGCCCGCCCCCGCGCCCTGGCCGTTGACCAGCTCGTAGGTGCCGAATCCGGCCAGGCACAGCACGATGACCGAGGTCACGCTGATCCAGGTGGCCTGGATCCGGGTGTTCCCGTGAATCGGGGGCCCGTCCTCGTCGTCGCCCTCGCGGTGCCGCCAGACGATCATCGCGTAGGCGCCGTAGACGAGCACCAGGGCCATGACGGGCGCGGCCATGACCGCCATCACCCGGATGTCGAACTGCTGGCCGTTGGCCGCGGAGGCCATGTCGCCGGGCGGCAGGTGCGGGCCCCAGACGAACCAGATGACCAGGTCGGCGGCGAGCGCGACCACGAGCCAGATCAGGAAGATCCGCAGCCCGTGGTTAGGCTCGGCCCGGCCGGCCTGGCTGGACCCGGCGCTGGACGCCCCACTGGGAGGCGCCTCGGACGCGGCCATCAGCTCACCTCCATGTTGCCGGTCATGAAGCCGATCGTCTGCATGGGCCCGCCGAACCCGGTGACGAAGCCGCCGCCGCACGGGACCCGGCATTGCCAGAAGTAGGTCTGGCCGGGCGTGTTAGGCACCTTGAAGCTGAATTGCATCACCCGGTGCGGGCCCGAGGTGCACGGGGAGGTGCCGCACAGGCTGGCGTTGATCCCCGGCGAGGCCATCGGCACGTTGAGATTGATGCCGGGGATGGAGAACGTATGCCCGACATTGCAGCCGCTCCAGGAGCTGATCGCGGACACCGACTTCCCATCGACGAGCGCGCGGTTGCCGGTGGTCCCGGTGATCTTGCCCCAGAAGTTGTTCCGCAGCGGCGTGCATCCGTCGTAGGCGAGGATGGTCATGTGGACCGTGCTTCCGGCGGGCACCTTGAACAGGGTGGTGTGGACCCACTTGCCCGTGGTCGGGCTCTTCATGAAATAGGACACCCAGTCGGGCTTGGACGTCACCGTGTTCTGCGGGTCTTCCTGCATGGTGATGTTCACCTGGCCCGCGGAGGCCGTGTAGACCTCGACCGGCGGGCCGCCCAGAAAGTAATGGATGACCAGGAAGGAAGCGCCGGCGACCACGGCGAGGAACGCCACAACCAGGGTCACGACCCGGGCCGGCAAAGACACCAGCCATCACCTCGCTCAAAAGACGTCCGGGCACGCTGCGCTGAGCACCGTGCGGGCGAGCTCCAGTGCCGGCCACGACTGGCCGGCACCCGCGGGGCTCGGTTACGCATCCGATCTTCCGAGGCGCGCCCCGAGCTGATCAATGTCCACGGGGTTAAATGACTAAACTGTCATGCAAGCAATCGGCTACGCTATGTAACCACGGCGGGGGGTCTTGACCGTTGATGTCCCGATGGAGTAGATCCTCTCCTACTGAAGTCTTCCCGCCACCGGCCCAGCATCGTCGGTTACGCTGCACACGATTGCAGAGTGAGTACGTCAGCAGCGAAACCGTCGCAGAGTGAAGTGTTCCGACATGACCACTGGACTCAAGGCCCAGCCCGCGCCGGGCCCGCGCATCCTCGTCGTCGACGACGACCGGGCGATCCGCGAGCTCATCGGCCGCGCGCTCGCGGATGTCGGCTACAGCGCCGACTTCGCCGAGAATGGCGGAGCGGGCCTGACGCTGGCCGCCGGCCAGGAGTACGGGCTGGTCATCCTCGACCTGGTCATGCCGGACATGGACGGCCGCACCTTCCTGGCCCGCCTGCAGGCGGGCCACCGCCCGTCGCCCGCGGTCCTGGTGTTGTCCTGCGTCGACGACGTCGCGATCAAGGTGGCCTGCCTGGAGCTGGGCGCCCAGGACTACCTGACCAAGCCCTTCTCGCTGGCCGAGTTCCTGGCCCGGGTCCGGGTCCGGCTGCGCGACGATCCGCACCTGCACGGCGAGACCATCCGCGCGGGCGACCTGGTGCTGGACGTGTGGCGGCTGCGGGCCGACATCGGGCAGGGGCCCGTGGCCCTGACGAAGCTGGAGTTCCTGCTGCTCAGAGAGCTTGCGGAGCACTTCGGCCAGCCCCTGCGCAAGGAGGAACTGCTAGCGTCAATCTGGGGACTGGACTTCGATCCCGGTTCCAACGTGGTCGATGTCTGCGTCCGCCGGCTACGTTCCAAACTCGGATTTGATCTTATTAAGACGGTGCGCGGTGCCGGATACCAGCTCACGTCGTGAAGTGGCGCGCGGACGACTGCCCGAAGCGCTGTGGGTGGGGCTGTGCCTGCTCGGCCTGGCGATCATCGTGGACCAGCCGCGCTGGGGGCAGCTCAGCTTCTACCTGATCTGGGTCAGCTTCGCGCTGCTGTACGGCCTGCGTGCCTGGCACGCGCACCGCACCATCGCCGCCGACGCGGCCCGCTCGGCGGTCAGCGCGGAGAACGAGCGGCTGCTCGCCGCGCAGCGCCGGTTCCTCATGGACGCCTCGCATCAGCTCAAGACCCCGATCACCATCGCGCTCGGGCACGCCGAGCTGCTGGCCAGGGACCTGGCCGGCCAGGAGGGCCAGCGCGACATCCACGTGGTGGTCGGCGAGCTGAACCGGCTGAAGAGCCTGAGCGAGCGTCTGCTGCTCATCGCGGCCTCGGAGAACCCGGACTTCCTGCGGCCCGAGCCGCTCGCCCTGCCGCTGTTCGCCGTGCAGCAGCTGCGCCGGTGGCGGCCCGCGGCCACCCGGCGCTGGAAGGTCGGCCAACTCGACCACGCGGTCGTGGCCGCCGACGGCGACCGGCTGGCCCTGGCCATCGACGCGCTGCTGGAGAACGCGGTGCAGCACACCGCCGAGCACGACCTCATCCGGGTCTCGGTGGTGACCGCGGAGCAACTGGTCGGCGGGGAACGCGCTACATTCGCCTCCGTGGTCATTGAGGACAGTGGCGCGGGCGTCCCGGAGGCTGAGCTGGCGCACATATTCGACCGGTTCAGCAGCGGCCGGGCGGCCCGTGAGGCCGGGGCCGCCGAGCGCGGCCCGGCCCGCCGCGGCACCGGCCTGGGGCTGGCTCTGGCTCAGGCCATCGCCTGCGGCCACGGCGGCGAGGTCCGGGTCACCAGTGAGCTGGGGGCCGGCAGCCGGTTCGAGGTCCTGCTCCCGGTGCTGATGGCCGACATCGCCGGGGATGACCGGTCGGTGACCGAGTACAGCGGGACCGAGTACAGCGGGGAAGGCGTCCGATGAGGGAGTTCCTGCGCCGGCCCCGGGCGGCGATCGTGATGGCCGGGGCGGCCTGCCTGGTGGTGCTGGCCGTACTCGGGGTCACCGTCGCGGCCTCGGGCTCGCCCGGCCGCCCGGCCGGAGCCGCTGGCCAAGGCGTTCATGCTCGGGCAGCTGGGCCAGGCCGGGCAGCACGTCTCGCTGGCCACCTACGCCGGGCAGCCGGTCATCGTGAACTTCTTCGCGTCCTGGTGCGGGCCGTGCAAGAAGGAGACCCCGCTGCTGGCCCGCTTCTACGCCGAGCATCACGGCCGTATCCGGGTCATCGGCATCGACAGCAACGACCAGACATCGAACGCGCTGAAGTTCGTGGCCAGGGAGGGCGTGACCTACCCGGTCGCCACGGACCCGTTCCCGGCCCACACGGCGGTGTCCTACGGCGTGCTCGGGCTCCCGCAGACGTTCTTCCTCAACGCCCGGCACCGGATCGTGCGGCACATCTTCGGCGACGTGACGGCCAGCGAGCTCAGCGCCTGGGCCGACCAGCTCAGCCGGGACAGGAGCTAGCCGATGTCCGATCCGGGCCGGATCCGGCTGCCGGGCCGCGCGAACGGCTGGCCGGTGCACCGCACGCCGCGCTGGACCCTCCCGGCCGTGGTGGTGCTGGTCGGTATCGCGGTGGCGGTCGGGATCGCGCACCGGCCCAGCCCGCAGCAGCGGGCCACCGACATGCACGGCTTCCTGTACGCGGTCACCTTCGACATCGACTCCTGCGCGGGCCCGGTGCACGACTCGCTAAGCGCGCTCCAGCAGGTCCAGTCCGGCGCCAGCCACGACCTCAAGACCGCGGTCAGCATCGCCAACAACGGCGCGGCCCAGTGCTCGCCGGCCAACAACGAGCTGATCGACGACCTGGAGAACTACGAGGTTCCGGAGTCGCTGGCCAGCTACCACCTCCAGAACGCGGTGAGCGGGCTGATCGACTGGGCCGCCCCGGACGCCGAGCAGGCCGCGACCGACGTGGCCAGGGTGCTGGCCGACCGCGGCACGGCCAGGGAGGCCGGCGCCATGTCCAGCCTGCACCAGGCGCTGCACCAGCTGGACCAGCAGCGCGCGGCGGTGAGCCGGATGCTGCGGCCCGCGATCAGCGCGCTGACACCGGGCGCCACCGGACCGGCGCTGCCCGGATGACACGACCAGCGGAACGCCGCCGGACCTGACAGGCGGGAGGGGCCATTGAGTTATCTACTGGACCACTGGTCGGTCGATCCATTCCTGGCCGTGGTCGCGCTCCTGGTCGTCTGGCACGAGATCGGGCTGGCCCGGCTGGCCCGGCGCGCGCGGCCGGACCGGACCGCGCAGCGGCGCCGGCGCTCCTGGCTGTTCTACGGCGGCCTGGCCGTGCTCCTGGTCACCGTCTGCTCGCCCCTCGACTACTGGGCCGACGACTACTTCTTCGTGCACATGATCCAGCACCTGCTACTCATGTTCGCCGCGCCCAGCCTGGTCGTCGCGGGCGCGCCGTGGCAGCCGCTGCTGGCCGGGCTGCCCGGCCACCTGGGGCGCAGCGCCACCCGGGAGGTCCTGGCGGGCGGCTGGTCGCGCCCGCTGCGTACCGTCGCCGGCTGGCTGGCCAGCCCCTGGGTCGCGATCGCCGCCTTCAACCTGGCGATGATCGCCTGGCACCTGCCGGTGCTGTTCGACCTGGCCGAACGGAACGGGGCGGTGCACATCTGGCTGATGCACGGCACCTTCTTCGTGGCCGGCGTGGCCTTCTTCGCGCAGTTCCTCAAGTCGCCGCCGCTGCGGATCAGGTTGTCACCGCTGTCACAGATCGGGGCGCTGCTGCTGACCAATATCGTCATGTGGGTGCTGGCCATGGCCATGGGCATCTTCTCGGCGCACTCCTGGTATCCGGTTTATAACCACATTCCCGGCGTGACTCTGCCGCCATTCCCTGATCAGCAGATCGGCGCGGGCATATTGTGGATATGCGGGGATTTCTGGGCCGTGCCGCTGATGATTGTCGTGGTCCGCAGGCTGATCGCCGCGGACGGAAGCGTCGGCTCGGCGGTGGATAAGCTGCTGCACCGGGAATCACACCGGTATCAGTGGGCCGATCGGCGGTAAGCGCTACGCCCTGATCTCTATGATCGGCTGAGGGGGCCGGGACATTACCCGGAGCTGGTGAGCGGTATCGGGGGGACTGCTACCGAACATGAATACTGACGTGCATGCCCGCGCGCGGCGGGCCCGGATCGGGGGTCGGGGCGGGCGCGCGGCGCTTGCGGTCGCGCTGTGCGCGGCCGGGTTCCTGGCCTCGGCGTGCGAAGGCCCCAGGGCGGTGGCGACCGGCGAGCAGGCGCGTGCCTTCTCGCTCCCGCCGCTGGCCAACTCCGGCCACGACATCTCGCTGAGCAACTACGCCGGCCGGCCGGTGATCATCGTCTTCTTTGCTACCTGGTCCCCGACCAGCGCGGCCGAGGTCCGCATGCTCGGGCACTTCTACCGCGCCCGGCACGGCCGGGTGCTGATCGTCGGGGTGGACGCCCGTGACTCAGCGGACGCGGCGCGCCAGCTGCTGCGCAAGATGCGGGTCACCTACCCGGTCGCGGCCGACGGCAGCCTCGCGGTGGCGTCCAGGTTCCACGTGCCCGGCGTCCCGGCGGCCTACTTCCTGGACGCCCGCCACAAGATCGTGGAGACCCAGCTCGGCGGGCTGAGCTGGGCCAAGATCAAGCAGGGCGTGACGGCCATGCGGACCAGCACCGTGATCAGGCACCCGAACGGCGACTAGCCCGCGGGCGGCCAGCGGCCCAGCTAGCGGCCAGGCCCGGCGGCCCGGGCGGCTAGTGGCCGATCGAGGCCAGCGCGGCGCCGAACGCGGCCTCGAACGCGCCCGGCGAGCCGACCGGGCCTGGCCGGCGGCGGCTTGACCCGGTCCAGCGCCGCCAGCGCGCCACGCGCCACGTCCGCGGCGGCAGGCGAGGTCACTCCGGCGTCGCCCAGTTCCAGCTCGTGCTGGAGGTTGTCGCGGCCGTGCCCCTGCACCACGTCGAGCAGCAGCAGCGGGCGGCCGATGGTGCGCGCCTCCGTGCAGGTATCGCCCGAGCTGGTGATGACCAGGTCGGCGGCGGCCATCAGCTCCGGTACGCGGTCGGTGAAGCCGAACGCCCGCACCCGCGGCTGTCCGGCGGCCACGTCGGCCAGCCGCTGCTCCAGCCGCGGGTTGCGCCCGGCCACGGCGAGCACGTGCATGCCCGGCGTCGCCCAGCGCCTCGCGCCGCGTCGGCGACCGGCCCCAGGCCCCAGGCCCCCGACATGAGCAGCACGCAGCGCTCGCCGCGCGGGATCGCCCAGCGCGTCACGGGCCGCGTGCCTGGGACGGCGCCTGGTAGAAGACCGGCCGGACCGGCGGCGGGCACGACCTGCACCCGCGCGTCCGGCTCGAAGCGGCGCACCGCGGCCTCGGCCACCCGCGAGGTCACCAGGTACAGGTCCACGTTGGGATGCACCCAGAGCCGGTGCGGCGTCACGTCCGTGCAGAACACCACGTGGCTCATGGCCGGGTACCGGCCGGCGAGCGAGCTGACCGCCGAGGCGCCGGTGGCGAACACCGAGATGGCCAGGTCGGCGGGATGCTCGTCGAGGTAGCCGGCGCAGCCGCGGGACCAGCTGGCGGCGGGCCGCCGCGTCGGCCCGCAGGGCCAGCTTGCTGCCGGTGCGCAGCGCCGGCGAAGTGGAAGGCGTCGAACAGGCCGGGCACGGCGAGCATGGCGCGGAAGACCCGCTCGCCCGCCGAGTTGCCGCCGCGGCCCAGCAGGCGCATCGCGTCCAGCGTCTGGGTGCTGAGCCCGCGGGCCTCCAGCGTGACCGCGCAGGCTGCGGCCAGCGCGTCGTGACCCATGCCGATCGAGCCCGATACCAGCAGCGCGCTGCGGCGCTCCCCCGTTCCCGGCCGGGCCGCCGGCTCGCTCATGACCCGGCCCCCTCGGGCCGCTGACCCGCGGCGGCCAGCCAGTCCAGGTACCGCCGGACGCCCTCGGCGAACGGCGTCACCGGCGCCCAGTCCAGCAGTTCCTTGGCCAGCCTGCCGGACACCGGGACGCCCTCGTAGTCGGCGGCCCTGGCCGGCACGTGCTCCACCCGCACGGGCCGGACCAGGCTGCACACCGTGTCGGCGATCTCCCGGACCGAGACCGGCGCCCCGCCCTCCAGGGCCAGGGTCTGGTCCGCCGCGGCCGGGGCCAGGGCACGCACGTGGGCGTCGGCCAGGTCCTCCACGTAGACGTAGTTGCGCTGCTGCTCGCCGGTGCCCGCGATGGTGATCGGCTGGCCCTCCTGGGCGGCCCGGACGAACCGGGCCACCACCAGCGCCTCGCGCATCCGCGGGCCATAGGGAATGCCGTAGCGCAGGATCGTGAACTGCTGGCCGAACATCTCGTGGTAGCTGTGCACGAGCATCTCGGCGGCCAGCTTGGTCGCGACGTAGACGTGACCGGCCCGGCTCAGGTCCACCGGCGCGGCCTCGGTCCGCTCGCCCTGGCCGACCGTGGCCCCGTAGACCCACACCGTGCTGGCCAGCAGCACCCGGTCCACCCCGGCCTGCCGGGCCGCCTCCAGCACCCGGGCCGTGCCCTCCACGTTGAGCTGGACCGCCCGCACCGGGTCGGCGGCCACCGCGTTGACGTCGGCCGCCCCGGCCAGGTGGAACACGGCCTGGGCGGCCGCCAGCGCGGCGACCAGGTCCGGCTGGTCGAACAGGTCGACGTCGCGGTAGTCCGCGGCCGGGTTCCGCCATCCCCTGGCCAGGTCGACCACGACCACGTCGTGCCCGGCCCGCACAAGCTGATCCACGACATGAGAGCCGATGAAGCCGCAGCCCCCCGTTACCGCTACGCGCATGGGTGCCTTTCTACCCGTCCGCGGGCCGGCGCCGAATCTTTTTCCGCGCCGTGCCCCGTTACCTGACGCCCCGTCACACTCCGGCCAGGGCGCCGTACACCGCGGTCATCGCGGTCAGCACCTGATCCACCTCGTCATCGGTCATGTCCGAGTGGACCGGCAGGCAGACGTGCCGGGCGCACAGGTCCTCGGCCACCGGCAGCGCCGCGCCCGCGAACTCGGCGAACACCGGCTGCTGGTGCAGCGGCACGTCGTAGACCTCGCCGGCCAGCCGGACCTGGTGCCGGTCGGCCAGTTCCTGCTTGAACCGGGCGCGGTCGCAGCCCGGCGGCAGCACCGCGATGTACTTGTAGAAGTTGCTCTCGCAGCCCGCGGGCTCGGCCAGCACCGTCAGGCCGTCCAGCCCGGTCAGGGCGGCCGAGTAGCGGGCCGCCACCTCGCGGCGCCGGGTGATGGCGGTCGCCATCCGGCGCAGGTGCACCAGGCCGGTGACCGCGCTGAGCTCACTCATCCGCCAGGCGTAGCCGGCCCGGACGTGATGGTTGGTCGTGAAGCTCCCCTTGCCCTGATCGCGGTAGATCCGCGCCTCGTCGGCGCAGTCCGCGGATGAGGTGAGCACCATGCCGCCCTCCCCGCACGTCACCACCTTGGTGGGATAGAACGAGAACGCGGCCGCGGTCCCGAATGTCCCGGCGAACTGGCCGTCCCAGGTCGAGCCGTGCGCGTGCGCGGCGTCCTCCACCAGTGCGATGCCCCGGTCCCCGCATATCCGCCGCAGCTCGCCGAGGTCCGGGCTGATCAGGCCGCCGACGTGGACGACGACCACCGCGGCGGTCCGCGGGGTCAGCGCGGCGGCCAGGGTGTCCGGATTCAGCGCGAAGGTGGCCGGGTCCATGTCAGCGAACACCGGCCGGCCCCGGCCCTGGCCGCGGCCGCCGCCGTCGCGTAGAACGTGTTCGCCGGGACGACCACGTCCTGGCCGCTGACCCCGACATAGCGCAGCGCGATTTCCAGCGCCGCCGTGCCGCTGGACACGGCCACCGCGTGCGGGATATCGGCGGGCAGGGCATCCGGCCCGGAATGCGCCGCGGCGAATGCCGCCTCGAATTGTCGGGTGTAGGGCCCCAGCGTCAGCATTCCGCTGGCCAGAATCTCGGTAACGGCGGCCGCGATCTCCTCGCGGTCAGCGGCCGGAAAGACAACCCGGGCTGGTGAGACAGCCAATCTGGAACCCCTCGGATTTGGCCGCCGGTCGAGCGGACCCGGCGGATACCAGCACGGACAACCAACATGATCCCAGCAATGGCCGGGGTTTGCGGAATCCGGGCGGGCGTGTCACGTGCTCAACCGCTGGCCCGGGCGACCAGTAGAGTGCCGGGAATGGAGCATTCGGGCATCCTCGCGCAGGCCGGCCTGGCCAGCGTGGCGCTGGCCGCGGGCGGCCTGGCGGCGGGCATCGCGGTGGCCCAGGCCGGACCCGGCATCACCGGCCTCGGTCCGGTCCGCCGGGCCTTCTTCCCCCGGCTCGCGGGCCAGGGCGATCCGGGACACGTCGCGCTCACCTTCGACGACGGCCCCGACCCCGCGGCCACGCCGAAGTTCCTGGAGTTGCTGGCCGACCGCCAGATCAGTGCCACGTTCTTCCTGCTGGGCCAGATGGTGGCCAGGGCCCCGGGCTGGCCGCCGAACTCGACGGCCGCCGGCCACGAGGTCGGAGTGCACGGCTGGGAGCACCGCTACCTGCCGCCGCGCGGGCCGCGGGCCACGTACGACGACATCCGGCGGGCCACCGAGACCATCACGCGAGCGGCCGGCACCCGGCCGCGGCTGTTCCGGCCCCCGTACGGGGTGCTGAGCGGATCCGCCGTGCGTCGCCGCGCGGCGGCTGGGGCTGGTCCCGGTCCTGTGGGGGGCCTGGGGCCGGGAATGGACTCGCGGCGCCACCCCCGACTCGGTCTACGCCAGCCTGTCGGGCCGCCTGCGTGGCGGGGTCACCGTCCTGCTCCACGACTCCGACTGCACCTCGCCGCCCGGCTCCTGGCGGGCCGCGCCTGGGCGCCCTGCCCCGGCTGCTCGACGACTGCTCCCGCCGCGGGCTGGCCGTCGGGCCGCTGGGCCAGCACGGCGGCGCGGGCACCGACGGCGCCGACGGCCAGTCCCCCGGCTGCGCACGGGAGGCCGGCGTCGGCCAGCACGACCGGAGCCTGACGGCGCGCGAACATCACCTGGCTGCCTCAGCCGCGGGCCCGGCGGGGCCGGCCAACCGACCCGACCAGGCCGGTCACGCCGTAGGCAGCGGCGCCGTGCCAGAGTCCGCTGAACAGGCTGCCGACCACGCCGCCGTCCACGAACATCGAGAGCACGAAGACGAGGACCGCGCAGGCCGCGCCGGGCAGCAGGGCGAAGCGCCACGGGTGGGTCTGTGCCCAGACCAGGGCCCGCCCGCGCCGCGCCCGCAGCAGGGCGCCCGCGCCGGCCACGGCAAAGAATGCCACCAGGCCCAGCTCGATCGGCCCGGTGAGGGCGAAACGCAGGGTCACCAGGTGCAGTATCACGTCGGCGACGGCGGTGACCACGCCGGCGCCCGCGGCCAGGCCCCAGGGGGCCTCGGACAGCACGCTGCCGGAAACGGAGAATTCCTCGCGGCGGCTCAGCTCTCGGTCCGCGCTGGACTGACGGGTTGTAGTCGACATCCTGACTCCCAAGTCTTGCGATCCGACGTGTCTCAAGATATATCTCCTGCCGCCGGATCACAAGATATATCTCCTTCGCCGCGCCGGGGCCGGGGCGAAATGTCATTCGCCGGGCGGCGAGAGGCCTTCCTCAGAGGACGTTCAGGTAACGCCCAGGTCGTTGGCGTTGACTAGGGCGGCGGCGGATTCGGGCGGCCAGTTGGCGGTAAGCGGGCGGCCAGCGGGCGGCCAGCGGGGTGCCGGTTTGCCCGGGGACGCTAGGAGCAGTGGCGCTGGGAATCTAGGCTGGCACTGGGCGAAGGTGGTGGAGATGCAGGACGAGCAGAACGGCGCGGACCAGCAGCCGAGATTCGGCAGCCCCTGGGCCGCGCCAGGGGACTCGCACGGCCAGGAGGCCGCGGCCGCGATGCGCCAGCAGATGACCAGGTCAGCGACGACGAGTCCGCCGACGACGACCTCATGTCGGCCTTCGGGCTGTGGACGCCGCGCCGCTCATCGACGCCGGATGACGCCAGGAGCGCGGCCGCCGACCCGTCGCCGGAGGGCTCGGCACCGGAAGGCAGCGCACCGGACCAGACCCGGGACGGTGCGGACCGCGGCGACGACGCCCGGCCCGGCCCCGGAGGCCAGCCGGGCGGGTTCGGCTATGCCCCGCCGGGCGGTACGGCTACGGGCCGCCGGGCGGCCACACGCCGCCGGGCGGCTATGGCTACGTGCCGCCGCCTCCCGGCGGGTACGGCCCGTCCGGCAACTATCCCCCGCCGTCGGGCCCCTACGGTCAGCCAGGTCAGCCCGGTGGTTACGGCCCGCCCGCGGGCTACGGCCAGCACGGCGGCTACGGCCCGCCCGGTGGCTACGGCCAGCCGACCGCGCCGGGCGGCTACGGCCACCCCGCTTCCGGCCACCCCGCTCCCGGCAACCCCGCTCCCGGCCACCCTGCTTCCGGCCACCCCGCGGCTGGGGACCCCGCGGCCGGCCGCCCCGGCCCCGGCCTCCCGGCCGATCAGCTCGGGTCGGGCCAGTCGGGCCCCGGCGCACCCACCCCGCCGGCTGCGACGGCTACGGCCAGCCGGGCGGCTACGGCGGCTACGGCGGGTACGGGCCCGGCGGATACGGCTCCGGCGGAGGTTACGGCGGTTACGGCGGCTACGGGCCCGGCGGCTTCCCGCCCCCACCCTCCGGGTACGGGCCGCCCGGCGACTACATCGAGCATGACCCGCCGCGGCGGCGGCTGACCGGCCTGGTCGCCTACATCGCGGTCGCGGCCGTCGCGGCAGCCGCGGGCGCCGGCACGGTCCTGCTGGCCAACGTCTTCGACCACCAGGCGGGCAAGCCGTCGGCGGGCCAGGCCAGCAGGCCGTTCCGGCAGCAACCTGGGCCAGCCCGGCTCAGGCTGCAGGCCGGGCCCGGGCCGCTCCCCGGTCAGCAGCGCCATCGAGCACGCGGTCTACAACACGGTCCAGCCGGGCCTCGTGGACATCACCAGCAACCTGGGCTACCAGGGCGGCACGGCCGCGGCGACCGGCATGGTGCATCAGCAAGCTCCGGCCTGGTGCTGACCAACAACCACGTCATCAACGGGACCACCGGGATGAAGGCCACGGTCGTCGCCACCGGCCAGGCTACACGGCCAAGTTCCTGGGCTACGACAAGAACGACGACGTGGCGGTGATCCAGCTGTGAGCTCGTCGGGAGCCAGCCCGACACATGCGGACCGTGCCGCTCGGCAACTCCTCGACGGTCAAGCTCGGCAACGGCGTGGTCGCGCTCGGCAACGCGGGCGGCACCGGCGTGACCGAGACGGTCACGGGCACGATCACCGGCCTGAACCAGACCATCACGGCCAGCGACGACGGCAGCGGCACCAGCGAGCGGCTGACGGACATGCTGCGGACCAACGCCGAACATCGTGCCGGGCGACTCGGGCGGCCCGCTGGTCAGCACGGACGGCAAGGTGATCGGCATGGACACGGCGGCGGCCACCGGGTCGTTCGGGGTCGGCCAGCAGGACGTCGGCTTCGCGATCCCGATCAACCGGGCGCTGAGCATCGCCAACCAGATCATCGCGGGCCGGGGCGGCCCCACGGTGCAGATCGGCTCCGAGCGGCTTCCTGGGCGTGCTGGTCCCGGCCGAGCAAGGCCAGCACGGCGGCCAGCCCGTCGCAGCAGCGCAGCCTGCAGATCCAGGAGGACGAGAACGGCGCGGGCAGCCCGGGCGTGCCCAAGGCGGGCGCGGCCTGCGTCCCGAACAACCTGGAGGCCGGGCATCCCGGCGCAGATCGCCCCGGCCAGCTCGGGCACGCTGGTGCTGGGCGAGCTGTGCGGCACGGCGGCGGCCAAGGCGGGCATCACCTCGGGCGACGTCATCACCTCGGTGAACGGCCACGACCGTGACCACGCCGAACTCGCTGACGGGCATCATGGCCAAGTTCCGGCCGGGCAGTCACGTCAAGCTGTCGTTCGTCGCGGTGTCCACCGGCCAGAAGGAGACCCGGACCCTGGTCCTGGGGGCCAAGCCGCCGGTGTAGCCACTCAGTAGGTAAGCAGAAAGCCGAGAGCGCCGCGACCGTCAGCCCGCGGCGCTCTCGGCTCGCTGGGGCCGGTCAGGCCAGGTCGAACTCCCCGTCCTGCACGCCGGCCGTGAACGCCCGCCACTCGTCGGGCGTGAACATCAGCACGGGCCCCTCGGGGCTCCGGCTGTCGCGCATGGCAATGACCTGCTCGCTGCCCTCCTTGGAGCCGGGCACGATGGCGATCTCCACGCAGGCCTCGTCGGGCTCGCCGGTGCTGGACGCCCTCTGCCAGATGGCGCCGGTCAGGTCCATCTCGATGATCCCCTTCCTCAGCTCGGGCAGGCGCCCGGTGCACGCGCCTATCCCGTCTCGGTCCAGCGGCTGGCTCGGGAGTGCAGGCCGGAAGACCGACATCGTGACCGGACACCGTCACCGGCATCGGGCTGGGCAGGGCGGCGATCCGGTCGGTGAGCGTCGGCCGGGTCGGCGTGCCACGCGCTCGGGCCCATGGCCACCGCGGCGGCCACGTCCCGATGGCCGAGGGACAGGCGGAACCGGTGCTGGCGCTGCCCGGCCAGGTCGAAGTAGGGGCCAAGCCGTCGCGGTCAGCCGCTCGTCCTTGCGCGGGTCCACCTCCAGCAGCCCCAGCGGCCCGGCCAGCTCGCCCAGGTGGTCGGAGTCCGGGGTGACGACCAGCAGGCGGCCGGCGGGGTGCAGGACCCGCCGCAGCTCGGCGCCGTGGCGCGGAGCGAACACGCTGAGCGCCAGCGCGGCGGCGCCGTCGGCCACCGGCAGCCGCCGCCCGGACGTCGGCGCACGACGGCGCCGATCCGGTCGTGGGCGCGGGCCGCCCGGCGCAGCGGCGAACTTCGACGCGTCCAGGGCCAGCCCGGCCCGGCCCGTTGCCCGGTCCAGCACCGCGGCCAGGTAGTAGCCGGTGCCGGCGCCGACGTCGGCCACGCAGCCGGGCGGGTCCGCGCCGCCCAGCCCGCTCCGCCCGGCGCGCCGCCGCCCGCCACCTCTCCGCTCGCCGCCGCCGCGACGGCGTCGGCCAGCGGGCCGTAGTGCCCGGCGGCCAGGAAGTCGATCCGGGCCGCGACCATGGCCGCGGTGTCGCCGACCGGCGCCAGCCTGCCTGGCGCAGCAGGCTGACGTAGCCCTGGCGGGCGATGTCGAAGGCGTGCCCGGCCGGGCAGCGCAGCGCGCCCGCGGCCCGGGCCAGCGCGGCACCGCAGGCCGGGCACGCGAGCCAGCCGAGACGTCATCGAGCACCGGCCCGCGCTCCCCGGCCTCCGGCCTGGCTAGGCGGCCAGCCAGGCGCGCATCCGGGCCTCGCACTGCTCGATCTGGGCCAGCGCCACGTGCTCGTGCCGGGCATGCGCGAGCATCGGGTCGCCGGGCCCGTAGTTGACCGCCGGGATGCCCAGCTGCGTCGAACCGGGCCACGTCGGTCCAGCCGACTTGGCCCGCGGCGTCGCCGCCCATCGCGGCGGCGAACGAGGCCGCGGCCGGGCTGGTCCAGCCCCGGCCGGGCGCCGCCGGCCGACGTCGCTGACCCGGACGTCCCAGCGCCGCGAAGACCTCTTCCAGGTGGGCCTGCGGCCTGGGCCGCGCCGCGGTCGGGCGCGAACCGGTAGTTAACGGTCACGACGCACTCGTCGGGGATCACGTTCCCGGCCACGCCGCCGCTGATCCCGACGGCGTTCAGGCCCTCGTGGTAGGTCAGCCCGTCCACGTCGGGCTGGCGGGCCTGGTAGCCGGCGCAGCACGTCCAGGATCGCGCCCGCCTCGTGGATGGCGTTGCGGCCCATCCAGCTCCGGGCGCTGTGCGCCCGCTCGCCGGTGGCGCGCACCTCGGCCCGCATGGTGCCCTGGCAGCCGCCCTCCACGACGGCCGCCGGTGGGCTCCATGAGCACGGCGAAGTCGGCCGTGAGCAGCTCCGGGCTGCTGCGGGCTGAGCCGCAGCAGGCCGTTGCGCTCGGCCTCGACTTCCTCGCCGTCGTAGAACACGAAGGTGATGTCCCGGGACGGCGCGGTCAGCCGCGGCGGCCAGCCGAGCTGCGACGGCCACGCCGGACTTCATGTCGCAGCTGCCCAGCCCGTGCAGCACGCCGCCGGTGCGCCGCGACGGCAGGTTGCCCGCCAGCGGCACGGTGTCGATGTGGCCGGCGATGGCCACCCGCTCCGGGCGGCCGAGCACGGTCTGGCTACGAGGCGTTGCCGTCCCGGTGCAGCGGTCAGGTGCGGCAGGCCGGCCAGCGCGGCCGCGATCAGGTCGGCCAGCGGCTGCTCGTTGCCGCTGACGGACTCGATGTCGACCAGGCAGGCGGTCAGCTCGGCGGCGGTCAGCGGAAAGATCGAGTGTCACTCGCGGCAGCATAACCTGGCCTGAAACCGAGGGAGGCCCATGTTCCATGTCGATTCCGAGGTCGGCCGGCTGCGGCAGGTCATCTTGCATCGGCCCGACCTGGAGCTGAAGCGGCTCACCCCGGACAACGCGGCCGAGCTGCTGTTCGACGACCTGCTGTGGGTCAGCGAGGCGCAGGCCGAGCACGACGCGTTCGCCGCGGCGCTGCGCGACCGCGGGGTGACGCGTGCACTACTACGGCGAGCTGCTGGCCCAGACGCTGGCCATCGACGCGACGCCCGCGACTACGTGCTGGAGCGGGTCTTCGACCCGCGGCTGCACGGCCCGCTGGCCGTGGACACGCTGCGCGCGACGCTGGGCGGGCTGGACGCGGGCACGCTGGCCGGGTACCTGATCGGCGGGCATCACCAAGCGGGAGTTCCTGGAGCTGGGCGCCGAGCCGCACAGCATCGCGTTCCACTCGCTGGACCTGGACGGCTTCGTGCTGGCCCCGCTGCCCAACCTGCTGTACCAGCGGGACACCTCGTGCTGGATCTACGGCGGGGTGTCGGTGAACGCGATGCGCCGCCGGGCCCGGATGCGCGAGACCATCAGCGACGAGGCCATGTACCGGTGGCACCCGATGTTCGGCCGGGGCCGGAGTTCGAGATCTGGTACAGCGGCGCGGACAGCGCCCCGGCCACCATCGAGGGCGGCGACGTGCTGGTGCTCGGCAACGGCTCGGTGCTGGTCGGGATGAGCGAGCGGACCCAGCCGCCGGCCGTGGAGATGCTGGCCCACCGGCTGTTCTCGGCCGGGGCGGCGCAGCGCGTGCTGGCCGTGGACATGCCGAAGTCGCGGGCGTTCATGCACCTGGACACCGTGCTGACCATGGCCGACTACGGGGTGCTGGTGAAGTACGCGGGCATGGGCCTGCTGCCGTCCTACACCGTGGAGCCGGGGATCAGCGCCCGTGAGCTGAAGGTCACCGACCACCCGGCCGAGCAGATGCACGAGGCCATCGCGGCGGCGCTCGGCCTGCCGAGCATCACCGTGCTGACCGCGACCCAGGACGTTCGCTCGGCCAAGCGGGAGCAGTGGGACGACGGCTGCAACGTGCTGGCCATCGCGCCGGGCGTGGTGGTGGCCTACGAGCGGAACGTGACCACGAACACCTACCTGCGCGAGAACGGCCTGGAGGTCATCACCGATCCGGGGCAGCGAGCTGGGCCGGGGCCGAGGCGGCCCGCGCTGCATGACCTGCCCGATCGAGCGTGACGCCTGAGTCGCCGGCGGCGCCTCCGCATCACGCTCGATCGCTGCTAGCCCGGGGGACAGCCCCCGTACCCCCCGGGCATGAAACGCTTCTAGCCAGGCGGGCGGGGGGTTCGTGGCGGGCCAGGTTGCGGGCCGCGGCGGTGAGGGCGGCCAGGATGACCGCCACCGAGGGCCGCCGCACGCCCGACTCCCTGGCCACCGCGTAGACGTTCCGGGCCGGGCTGCGGCCGGGCAGCTCGCGGACCACCACCCGGCCCTCGCCCGCGGCCAGCGTCAGCCGCGGCAGCACGGCAATCCCGATGCCCCGCGCGACCAGGCTCAGGATCGTGGCCAGGCCCTCGAACTCCCAGGGCGCCTCGGGCACGCCGCCCGCCCCGGCCAGCACCCGGTCCACCGCCCGGCGGGACGGCTCGCCGGCCGGGGGGGCCAGCCACGACTCGTCGCGCAGCTGGTGCAGCGCCACCGGCTCGCGCTGGCCGGCCACCCAGTGCCGGCGCGGCACGACCAGCACCAGGGAGTCCCGCACCAGGGGATAGAAGCGCAGCCCGCCGGACTGGGCGGCGGGCGTCCGGCCGGTCCAGTCGTCGACTATGGCCACGTCGACCTGGCCCGCCCGGACCTGGCGCAGGCCCTCGCTGCCCCCGGTCTGGCGCAGCAGCAGCGTTCAGCCCCTCGTGGGCCCGCGACGGTGCGGGTCAGCGCCGGGGCGAAGGCCACGGCGGCGGTGGGGAACGCGGAGATGGCCACCCGGCCGACCGGCTCCTGGGCCGACACGTCGGCCTCGGCCACCTCGATCAGGGCCAGGATCTCGGCCGCGTGCGCCACCAGCCGCCGCCCGCGTCGGTCAGCTCGGCCGCCCGCGCGCTGCGGTCCAGCAGTGCCGCCCCGGCCTCCCGCTCCAGCGCGGCGAGCTGCTGGGACACCGCGGACGGCGTGTAGCCGAGCGCGGCGGCGGTGGCGGCGATGGTGCCGCGCTCGGCGAACTCCCGCAGCAACCGCAGCCGGTGTACGTCTAGCATCAGCCCAGCTTATTCTCTGCCTCAGAGATAGCCGCTTGTCCTAATGCTTAACTATGGACATCCTGGTCAGTGGCACTGCAACGGCCGCAACGCCACGCCTTCGCACCAATGACGGTGCTCATACCCCACCCCGTGTATAACCCCGCAGCTAGGAGCTCCCGCATGCCTTGGGCCGGGCCGGTCACACCGACCGCACCAGCACCCCTCACGTCGCGTCGCAGCGGCGTTCCCGTATCCGCCACCCTCGCCGCGAACGAGGCTCTCGCACGCCGCCGTCGCGGCGGCCAGCAGGTGCTGCCACTGGCCTTCGGCGAGGCCGGGCTGCCCGTGCACCCGCGGCTGCGCGAGGCGCTCGCGGCGGCCGCCGCCAGCGGCAGTTACGGGCCCGTCGCCGGCATCCCCGCGCTGCGTGAGGCGGCGGCCGGCTACTGGGCCCGCCGCGGCCTGCCCACCGAGCCCGGCCGGGTCGTCGCCGGGCCGGGCAGCAAGCCGCTGCTGTACGCGGTGCTCCTGGCCATCGGCACCGACGTGGCCGTGCCCAGCCCGAGCTGGGTCAGCTACGCCGCGCAGACCCAGCTCACCGGCGCCCGGCCGCACTTCGTGCCCGCGGCGCCCGGCGAGGGCGGCGTGTGCGACGCCGAGGCCCTGGACCGCGTGGTCACCGAGGCGGCCGCGGGCGGCCGCGTCATCCGCGCCGTGATCGCGACCCTGCCCGACAACCCGACCGGCCGGCTGGCCAGCCCCGGCGCGGTCCGCGAGCTGTGTGCCGTGGCCGAGCGGCACGACCTGATCATCATCTCGGACGAGATCTACCGGGACCTGGTCCACGACCCCGAGGCCGAGTTCCTGAGCCCGGCCAGCGTCGCGCCCGAGCGCACGGTGGTGACCACGGCGCTGAGCAAGAGCCTGGCCCTGGGCGGCTGGCGGATCGGCGCCGCCCGGCTCCCCGACGGCCCGCTCGGCCCCGGCCTCACCGAACGGCTGCTCGGCGTGGCCAGCGAGATCTGGTCCGCGCCCGCGGGGCCGGTGCAGCACGCGGCGGCGGTGGGCTTCAGCGAGCCCGCGGACATCATCCGGCGCATCGACCGCAGCCGGTCCCTGCACGCCGCGGTGGCCCGCGCGGTGGCCAGCCTGTTCCGGTCCGCGGGGCTCCTGGTGCCCGCGCCGCAGGCGGCGTTCTACCTGTACCCCGACTTTGCCCCGTGGCGGGAGCCGCTGCGCCGGCGCGGCGTTCACACCGGCGCCGACCTGGCCCGGCACCTGGTCGACCGGTACGGCGCGGGCGCGCTGCCGGCCAGCGCCTTCGGCGAGCCGGAGGACGCGCTGCGGCTGCGGCTGGCCACCGGCCTGCTCTACGGCGAGACCGAGGAGCAGCGCGAGGCCGCCCTGGCGGCCGCCGACCCGGTGGCGCTGCCCTGGATGGCGTCCGCGCTGACCGCCATCGAGGACATGCTCGCCGACCTCAGCCCCTGAACCAGGCGGGCCGACGCGTTTCCGCGGAAGCGTTCTGCGCACGTGCGTGACGCACGTGCGCCGGACGTTTCCGCGGAAACGCCGCTGCCCCGCGCTCGTGGCCGGCCAGCAGGACGCAGCACCTCCGGTGCCCACCCGCCACCTTCCTACTCCGCGGGCGCGGTGACTTCGCTGAGCTCGGGGCGCTTGGCCGACCGGCCGTCGCCGCTGGAGGCCCCGGTGAGGCGGCGGCGCACCCAGGGCGCGGCGTAGGCCCGTGCCCACTGGGCATCCTGCCAGCGCGCCCCGGCCCAGGCCGGGGCGCCGCGGTAGCCCGAGGCCGGCCCGGAGACGGCCGGCAGCGGCTCGCGCCAGTCCGCGTCCACGGGCAGGCCGAGCACCTCGCACACCCGCAGCGCCACCCGGCGATGCCCCTCGGGACCCAGGTGCAGCCGGTCGGCCGCCCACATCCGCGGGTCGGCCAGCACCCGCATCGACCACAGGTCGACCAGCAGGCAGTCGTGGCGGGCGGCGATGATCCGCAGATGGGCGTTGAACGCGGCCGCCTTGCCGCGGATCATCCGGATCAGCGGGAACAGGCCGGGGTCGAACCCGGTGAACAGCAGCACCCGGCCGGCCGCCGCGGCCAGCCGCTCGACGGCATCGTTGAAGGGCTGGGCCAGGACGTCGGGGTCGGTGCCCGGCCGGAGCAGGTCGTTGCCGCCCGCGGCCAGGCTGATCAGGTCGGGCCGCATGGCCACGGCCGCGGGCACCTGGTCCTCGATCACCTGGACCAGCACCTTGCCGCGGATGGCCAGGTTGGCGTAGCGCAGGCCCGGCGAGCTGGCCGCCATCCGCTCGGCGGCGCGGTCCGCCCAGCCCCGCCAGCTGCCGTCGGCCCGCGGATCGCCGACGCCCTCGCTGAAGCTGTCGCCGAGTGCCACATAGGTCTGAACCGCGAACGATTCCGCGCCGGATGAGTCATGCTCCCGCACTGCTGCCCGCACCTCCCGATCGGCCTGCGGCCGCGGGCGGCCCCGCCCGCTGGCCGCGTTCGAGCCTAGCCGCCCCGTCACCGCCGGGGATCGGCGGCGGCCGGCTCGTCGGCGCCGGGGAGCTCGCCGGGGAGCTCGTAGGCGCCGGTCAGCTCGTCGACGACACGCGGTACCTCGCGTCGGGCGATCACGTGCACGTCGATGCCGACCGCGCCGGCCTCCCGGATCAGCCGCAGCACGTTCGATCCGCCGCTGACCAGCTGCTGCCACCGGCTGCGCTGGCTGGACCCGATCACGATCTGGGTGACCTGCCGCTGCCGGGCGAACCGGGCGATGGCCCGCACCGGGTCGTCGTCGCGCACGTCGTGCCAGCGCGCGCCGAGGTCGGCGGCCAGGTCACGCAACGGCTCGATCTCCCCGTTATCCTCCGCCCGGCTGTCCGGGGCCGTGACGTGCACCACGTCGAGCTCGGCCCGCACCCGGGCCGCGATACGCGCCGCCCGGCGCAGCAGCGCGTCACCGCCCGCCGCCGCGCCCACCGCGACCAGGATCCGCTCGGTGGTCTCCCACACCACGTCCGGCTCGGTGCCGCTGAGGTGCCGCAGCAGCTCGTCGCCGGTCTCGGCGGCCAGGAAGCGCAGCGCCAGCTCCCGCAGCGCGGTGAGATTCTCGGGCCGGAAGAAGCCGGTCAGCGCCTGGTCCACCTGTTCGCTGGGGTAGATGTTGCCGTGCACCAGCCGGCGCCGGAGCTGCTCGGGCGAGGAGTCCACCAGCTCGATCTGGTCGGCCCGGCGCACGACCCAGTCCGGCAGCCGCTCCCGGACTCGCGCCCCGGTCATGCGCTCGACCTCGTCCGCGAGGCTCTCCAGGTGCTGGATGTTCACCGTGGTGATCACGTCGATCCCGGCGGCCAGCAGGTCGAGCACGTCCTGCCAGCGCTTCTCGTGCGGGCCGGAGCCGGGGACGTTGGTGTGGGCCAGCTCGTCCACCAGCGCGACCTGCGGCCGGCGGTGCAGCACCGCGGCCAGGTCCAGCTCCTGCAATTGGCTGCCGCGATAGCTGACCGTCTGGCGCGGGATGACCTCGAGGCCGTCGATGAGCCGCTCGGTCAGCCCCCGCCCGTGGCACTCCACGAAGGCGATCGCGACGTCGGCGCCGCGGTCCTGGCGCCGGTGGCCCTCGCTGAGCATGGCGTAGGTCTTGCCCACACCGGCCGCGGCCCCCAGGTAGATGCGGAGCCGCCCGGCAGCATCCCGCTCGCCCTGACCGTCCTGGTCGTGCTCGTCCATCCCGTCCTAGGGTTTCACGGGCGCCGCCTGCAAGCCGTAGGCATGTGCCCGGCGGCCCGTTAGGAATGCGTTATGGACCGATGACCGCGCCCCCGCCGCGGGCTTGACTGGCCCCCGGCCCGATCGGCGCGCGGATCACCGGCTGCGGGTTAGCCGGGCAGCGAGGCGATTACGGCGCCGGCCAAGATCAGCAGCAGGCCGGCCGCCAGGAACGTCCAGTCCGACCGGCGCCCCGCGCGCCTGTAGATGAGGACGTCATCGGGATCCGCCGGGTCGTACCAGACCAGCACCTTCTGGCCAGGAGCCAGCGCCGACGCCCGGCCGGGCCCGGCGGCCGCCAGAGCGCTCGATGACGCGCCCGTCGGCCAGCGCGAACTGGACAGAGATCCGTTCCGGTTCGTCGTCGCCGCGCAGGGCGGGCACGATGGTGGCCCAGGCGGTCAGCCCATCCCGGCGCAGCCGCCGGTTGCGCGCTAGCCCGGTCAGGCCGGCCAGCCCGGCCACTGCGCCGCCCAGCGCCAGCAATACCCCCTCCAGGATCAGCATCTAGGCCCGCGCCCCTGGCCGTCGGGCCCGCGGCGCGACGCGAGCGGCAGCGGCGTGGCGTCCTCCGTCAGCACCGAGCCGCTGACCCGCTCCAGGCTCTGGCGGCGGCGCAGCTCGAACTCCCGCCCGCCGGCGGCTAGCCCCCCGAGCCGACGGGGCGCCACCGAGGCACCGTCGGCGCACCAGCGCGACAGCAGCGGCACCGGCATCCCGTCGCCGTCCAGTTGCACCAGCAGGGTAGACGCCTGGTCGTCAAAGCCCGGCCGGCCAGCCAGCAGCACGACAACCAGCGGCCGGCCCGGCTGCGGCACCACGGCCCGGACCCGGAGCTCGGGCCAGTCCAGGGCGGACACGGGATGAGGCACGGCCAGCTTCTCGGCCAGCGCCTGGGCGTCCAGGCCGCCGATGTGCACCCGGCGCGCGGCCACGCCCAGCCCGGCCACGATGAACAGGACCGCTCCGGCGAGCGCGAGCGCGGCAACCACACTCCGACGATAAACCGTCCCGGCGGCCATCGCAAAAAGTAATGATCACCGCTAAGGCGTAAAAATCATAGATGATTAACAAATCAATTCTGACCTGAACCCGCAATAAAACCAGAGCAAGCCCGGCGCGATGCTTCTTCCGCAGCTATTCTCTCAGCGTTGTCATGCCCCCGATGATCCGCCTTGACCAGCGGTAAGAGAGCCGTCCATTGTTCGCCTGCTCGGCGATGACGCCGGTCTCGTCGGCCCGGACCAGGGGGACGAAGCGGTCAGGCTGGCTCGCGCCAGATCATGACGGTGCCGACCGCCAGCACGAGCAGCGCCGGCAGGAACAGCAGGCCGGCGTGCGTGGCCTGGCCTGCCGTGCCCGCGATCAGGACCGCGACGCCGAAGACCGCGGCTAGCCGGGCGAGCGGCGCCGGGGCGAAGGCGGCGACCGCGCCCAGCGGCGCCGGGGCGATGGCCAGCAGCAGCGACGACCAGGTCACGGGGAGGGCGGCCACCAGGTACGAGATGGTGACTAGCTGCGCGGCGCCGGCTAGCAGCAGCGCCCCGCGGAGCCAGGGCCAGCTCGGGGGGAGGGGCGGAGAGGTGCGCAGCCAGAGCCCGGTGACCTTGGGCGACGCGGTGGGTGAATTGCCGCCGGCGGCAGTCCTGTCAGCCGTGCTGCGGTCGGTGGTCATCGGTGCCTCCTGGCGTGCGAGTGCTGTCATCTCGAACTCGCCGACCAGGCTTCCCGGCTCACCTGCGGCCGACGCTACGCCGGGCCGGGCCGCCTGCCAAGGGCCCCCTCCCCTAGAGTTACCGCCATGAGCGGCATGGCCAGCTATGCGGAGCCACCGACGCCGGCGTTCCTGTTCGACCTGGACGGCACGCTGATCGACAGCGTGTACCAGCACGTGATCGCCTGGCGGGAGGCCTTGTCGCAGGCCGGCATCGACCTGTCGGTGTGGCGGATCCACCGGCGGATCGGGATGAGCGGCGGGCTGTTCGTGTCGGCGCTGATGCGCGAGACCGGCGTCCGGCTGTCCGGGCAGGACATCGAGTCGCTCCAGCAGGCCCACGCCCGCGAGTACCTCAAGCTGGCCGACTCGGTCCGCCCGCTGCCCGGCGCGGTCGACCTGCTGGCCGACCTGACGGCCAAGAACGTGCGCTGGGCCATCGCCACGAGCGGTCGCAGGCTGACCGCCGAGCGGGCCCTGCCGATGCTCGGCCTGCCGGCGGACACGCCGATGGTGACCAGGGACATGGTGCGCCACGCCAAGCCCGACCCGGACCTGTTCCTGGCCGCCGCGGCGCTACTCGGCGTCGAGCCGGAGCATGCCTACGTGGTCGGGGACAGTGTCTGGGACCTGCTCGCCGCGCGGCGCGCCCAGTCCATCGGCATCGGCCTGATGTCGGGCGGCTATGGCCGCGAGGAACTGGAGCGGGCCGGCGCCTACCGGGTCTACTCCGACCCCGCCGACCTGCTGTCCCGCGCCGACGAGCTGGGCGTGCGCGGGCTGCCGATCCGCGACGCGGCCGACCCGCACGCGGCCAGCCCCAGCTAGCTCTCGCCCGTGGGGCCGGGCTAGCCCTGCGCGGCAACACGCCTGAGGGCACCGTGATGCAGGCCCGCCCGGAGTCCGGCCTGCCCCTAGTTCGTTAGCAAAGCCCCTTTCATGCTCACGCGGTGCCCACGGCCGGCGCGCCGCGCATGGGCCTTGTTAGGACTCCCAGCCGCCCCGCATGGATCACGCAAGGGCCGGTATCGACCCCGCTCAGCAGGGGTTCTACTGGTCCGGTTAACGGGTCTGACGCCTAGGAGGGCTCCATGCAAGACCTGGCCTATATCGGCCTGACCATCGTCGTCTTCGGCGTGCTCTGGCTCATTGTGAAGGGGATCGAGAACTTTGAGCGCTGAGAACTGGATCGGCCTGATCGGCGGCTTTCTGCTGACCGTGTACCTATTCGTGGCCCTCATTAAGCCGGAGAGGTTCTGATGAGCAGCACCGCCGCCGGCTGGCTGCAATTCGCGCTGCTGTTCGCCGCCCTGGCCGCATGCTACGTGCCGCTGGGCAACTACATCGCGCACATCTTCACCACCGACAAGGACTGGCGCGTCGAGCGCTTCGTCTTCCGGCTGATGGGCATCGACTCCAAGGCCGACCAGCGGTGGAGCACCTACGTCCGCAGCATCCTGGCCTTCTCGGCCGTGAGCGTGCTGTTCCTGTACGGCTTCGAGCGCCTGCAGCACTTCCTGCTGCTGAGCGAGGGCATGCCCAATGTGCCGGCGCCCACGGCCTGGAACACCGCGGCCTCGTTCGTCACCAACACGAACTGGCAGAACTACGCGGGCGAGTCGACCATGGGCTACTTGACCCAGATGACCGGCCTGACGGTGCAGCAGTTCATGTCGGCCGCGGTCGGCCTGGTGGTGGCGATCGCGATGATCCGGGGCTTTACCCGGTCCCGCACCGACAAGCTGGGCAACTTCTGGGTGGATGTCACCCGGGCGGTGTTCCGGCTGCTGCTGCCGCTGTCCATCATCGGCGCGATCGTCCTCATCGCGGGCGGCGTCATCGACAACTTCAACGCCTACCAGACGGTCCACGCGCTCGCGGGCGCGCACCAGACGATCCCGGGCGGCCCGGTCGGCTCCATGGAGAGCATCAAGGACCTGGGCAACAACGGGGGCGGGTTCTTCAACACCAACGCCGCGCACCCGTTCGAGAACCCGAACGGGTTCACGAACTTGTTCATCATCTTCTTCCTGCTGCTCATCCCGTTCGCCACCCCGCGCGCCTTCGGCAAGATGGTCGGGGACAACCGGCAGGGCTACGCCCTGGTCGCGGTCATGGTCATCATCTGGGCCGCGGCTGTGGGCGGGATCAGCTTCTTCGAGGCCCACACCGCGATCGGCAACGCGACGGCCGCGCATCTGGCCCATGGCGCCTACGAGGGCGTCGAGACCAGATTCGGCAGTTCCGGCTGCTCGGTGTTCGCGGCATCGACGACAGTGACATCCACCGGCTCGGTGAACTGCTTCCATGACTCGCTGACCCCGTTCGGCGGCGGCATCGCGCTGTTCGACATCGCGCTGGGCGAGATCGCGCCGGGCGGCATCGGGGCCGGCATGTACGGCCTGCTGATCCTGGCCATCGTCACGGTCTTCGTGGCTGGGCTGATGGTCGGCCGCACGCCGGAGTACCTGGGCAAGAAGATCCGGCCGGTGGAGATGAAGTACGCGGCGCTGTACTTCCTGACCCTGCCCGTGGTCGTCCTGATCGCCTCCGGGCTGTCGATCGGCACCCACGCCGGGCAGGCGGCGATCTTCAATCCTGGCCCGCACGGCCTGAGCGAGGTCGTCTACGCGTTCGCCTCGGAGGCCAACAACAACGGCTCGGCCTTTGCCGGGCTCGGCACGGCGGCGACCTGGTACCAGACGCTGGGCGGCATCGTGATGCTGCTAGGCCGATTCGCGCCGGAGATCTTCGCCCTGGGCCTGGCCGGGTCGCTGGCTAGACAGCAACCGGTGCCCGCGAGCGTCGGCACGCTCGACACCAGAACGCCGCTGTTCGTCGGCATGGTCGTCGGCGTGATCCTCGTCCTCGTCGGCCTGACTTACTTCCCCGCACTGGCCCTGGGGCCGTTCGCCGAAGGACTGCACTGAGATGGCAATGACAACTAAGCCGGAGGCTCCGGCCCGCGGCGGCAGGTCCGCCGACGCGGCCAAGGGCCGGATCGGCGGGGGCCTGCTCGACCCCAAGACGCTCTGGCGCTCGCTGCCGGACGCGTTCAAGAAGCTGGACCCGCGGGTCCAGATCAAGAACCCGGTCATGTTCGTGGTCGAGGTCGGCGCTGTGCTGACCTTGTACACCGCGATCACCAAGCCGTCCATCTTCAACTGGACCATCGTGGTCTGGCTGTGGCTGACGGTCGTGTTCGCCAACATGGCCGAGGCGGTGGCCGAGGGCCGCGGCAAGGCCCAGGCCGAGACGCTGCGCAAGACCAAGCGCGAGACCGTGGCCCGGCGGCTGATCGACTGGAAGCCCGGCCAGACGGATGTTCGCGAGGAGCCGGTCCCCGGTACCCAGCTCACGCTGGGCGACTTCGTGATCGCCGAGGCCGGGGAGATCATCCCCGGTGACGGCGACGTCGTCGAGGGCATCGCCTCGGTCGACGAGTCGGCCATCACCGGCGAGTCGGCCCCGGTCATCCGGGAGTCCGGCGGCGACCGGTCCGCGGTCACCGGCGGCACCCGGGTGCTGTCCGACCGGATCGTCGTGAAGATCACGTCCAAGCCGGGCGAGACCTTCATCGACCGGATGATCGCCCTGGTCGAGGGCGCCAAGCGGCAGAAGACGCCCAACGAGATCGCGCTGAACATCCTGCTCGCCTCGCTGACGATCATCTTCATGCTGGCCGTGGTCACCCTGCAGCCGATGGCGTTCTACTCCAAGGCGCCGCAGAGCCTGGTGATCCTGGTCGCGCTGCTGGTCGCGCTGATCCCGACCACGATCGGCGCGCTGCTGTCGGCGATCGGCATCGCGGGCATGGACCGGCTGGTGCAGCGCAACGTGCTGGCCATGTCCGGGCGCGCGGTCGAGGCGGCCGGCGACGTGAACACGCTGCTGCTGGACAAGACCGGCACGATCACCATCGGCAACCGGCAGGCCACCGAGTTCCTGCCGGTCGGCGGGGTGGAGGCGAGCGAGCTCGCCGACGCCGCCCAGCTGTCGTCGATGGCCGACTACACGCCGGAGGGCCGCTCCATCGTGGTCCTGGCCAAGGAGCAGTACGGCCTCCGCGAGCGCCAGGAGGGTGAGCTGCAAGGCGCGGAGTTCGTGGAGTTCACCGCGCAGACCCGGATGAGCGGGGTCGACCTGGCCGACGGCCGGCAGGTCCGCAAGGGCGCCGCCGCGTCGGTGGCCCAGTGGATCCGGGACAACGGCGGTAACCCGCCCGACGAGCTGAGCAGCATGGTGGACGGCATCTCGGGCGTCGGCGGCACCCCGCTGGTCGTGGCCGAGGCCGATCACGGCACGGCACGGGCCCTCGGGGTCATCTACCTCAAGGACATCGTCAAGGAGGGCATCGCCGAGCGGTTCGCCGAGATGCGCAAGATGGGCATCAGGACCGTCATGATCACCGGCGACAACCCGCTCACGGCCAAGGCCATCGCGGACGAGTCCGGCGTGGACGACTTCCTCGCCGAGGCCACCCCCGAGGACAAGATGGCCCTGATCAAGAAGGAGCAGGAGGGCGGCAAGCTGGTCGCCATGACCGGGGACGGCACCAACGACGCCCCGGCCCTGGCCCAGGCCGACGTCGGGGTGGCCATGAACACCGGCACCTCGGCGGCCAAGGAAGCCGGGAACATGGTGGACCTGGACTCCAACCCCACGAAGCTCATCGAGATCGTGGAGATCGGCAAGCAGCTGCTCATCACCCGCGGGGCGCTGACCACGTTCTCCATCACCAACGACGTGGCCAAGTACTTCGCGATCATCCCGGCCATGTTCGAAGGCGTGATCCCCGGCCTGGCCAAGCTGAACATCCTGCACCTGCACAGCCCGCAGTCGGCGATCACCTCGGCGATCATCTTCAACGCGCTGATCATCGTCGCGCTGATCCCACTGGCCTTGCGCGGCGTGCGGTACAAGCCGGCGTCGGCCAGCGCGATGCTGCGCCGGAACCTGTGGATCTACGGCTTCGGCGGCCTGATCATCCCGTTCATCGGCATCAAAATCATCGACCTCATCATCCAGTTCATTCCAGGATTCCGGTGATCTGACCATGAATCGTCTACCCAGCTTTGTCCGGCAGCACCTGGCCGGGCTGCGCGCGCTGCTGGTCTTCACCGTGATCACGGGGATCATCTACCCGGTGGTCATCTGGGGGATCGGCCAGGGCGCCTTCCACAACCAGGCCAACGGCTCGACGGTCAGCTTCCACGGTCGCGTGGTCGGCTCCGGCCTGCTGTGCCAGGAGTTCGTGAACAGCAAGGACCAGCCGCTGCCGCAGTACTTCCAGCCTCGCCCGTCGTACGCGATCCTGTCCGGGGCCAAGAACGACTTCGGCTGCGACCCGCGCTACTCATCGGCGTCCAACCTGGGACCCAATAACCCGGTGCTGATCAAGGCGATCAAGCAGCGGCAGCAGCAGATCGCGGCGTTCGACCACGTCAAGATCTCGCAGATCCCGGCCGACGCGGTGACCGCCTCCGGCTCGGGCCTGGACCCGGACATCTCCCCGCAGAACGCGGCCATCCAGGTCGACCGGGTCGCGGCGGCCAGGCACATCAGCCCGGCGGCCGTCCAGGCCCTGGTCAAGAAGTACAGCCAGGGCCGCGACCTGGGCATCCTCGGCGAGCCGGTGGTCAACGTGCTCAAGCTCAACATCGCGCTCGATGAGAAGTACCCGGTCTGACGGCGAGCACGGCGAGCACAGCGAGGCAGGGCTGATGAGCGAGCGCGGGCGGACAGCCAGTCCGTCCGCGCTCGCCCGCACCGCGGCCTCGGATGTTGTGCCACGCCAGGCCCCCGAGGTGCCCGCCGGCCAGACCAGGGTGCTGATCGTGGAGGACGAGCCCGCGCTGCTCCGTGCGCTGCGCATCGACCTGCGGGCGCGCGGCTACGAGGTGCACACGGCGGCCCGCGGCCAGGAAGCCCTGGACCAGGCGGCCCGCTGGCCGCCGGACGCGGTGTTGCTGGACCTCGGGCTGCCCGACCGGGACGGCACCGAAGTCATCCGGGAGCTGCGCGAATGGTCCAGCGTGCCGGTCATCGTGCTGTCCGGCCGGTCGGCCGCCCAGGACAAGATCGGCGCGCTGGACGCGGGCGCGGATGACTACGTGACCAAGCCCTTCGCCATGGACGAGCTGCTGGCCCGGCTGCGGGCCGCACTGCGCCGGGAGGACACGGTCCGGCCGGCCACGGCCGTGACCATCGGCCGTACCAAGGTCAACCTGGCCGCGCACTCCGTGGTCCGGCAGCAGGCCGGCGACGGCGCCAACGCGGCCGCGGGAGAAGCCAAGCCCGAGCCCGTGCACCTGACCCCGACCGAGTGGCGGCTGCTGGAGATCCTGCTGCGGTCTCCCGGCCAGCTGGTGCCCAGCAGCAGGCTGCTGGCCCAGGTCTGGGGGCCTGGCTTCGAGCACAACGCCCACTACCTGCGGTTCCACATGGCCCGGCTACGCCGCAAGCTCGAGGAGGACCCGCCACGACCCCGGCACTTGCTGACCGAGCCCGGCATGGGCTACCGCTACCAGCCGTAACCTCCGTAACTTATCGTCGGGTTCAGGAAATGATGACTGGTCGGAATGGGTGACATGAGCGCTGGTACGGAGCCAGTGGTAACCGCCAGCTACGGGTCCAATCCTGACTACAGGCCACCGGGCGCCCGTGGCGAGCTGCGGATCTACCTGGGCTCGGCGGCCGGGGTGGGCAAGACCTACGCCATGCTCAACGAGGGCCACCGGCGGGCTGAGCGGGGCACCGACGTGGTCGTCGCCTACGTGGAGACGCACGGCCGGCCGCACACCGAGGCCCAGATCGGCGACCTGGAGGTGATCCCGCGGGCCAAGCTGCCCTACCGCGACACCACCTTCGAGGAGCTGGACCTGGCCGCGGTGCTGGCCCGGCGGCCCGAGGTGGCGCTGGTGGACGAGTTCGCCCACACCAACGTGCCCGGCAGCGCCAACGAGAAGCGCTGGCAGGACGTGGAGCAACTGCTCGCGGCCGGCATCGACGTGATCTCCAACGTCAACATCCAGCACCTGGAGTCGCTCAACGACGTCGTCCAGAAGATCACCGGCGTGCCCCAGCGGGAGACGGTGCCCGACGCCGTGGTCCGGGCCGCCGAACCAGGTCGAGCTGGTCGACATGACCCCGGAGGCGCTGCGCCGCCGGATGGCGCACGGCAACATCTACCGGCCCGAGAAGATCGACGCGGCGCTGACCCACTACTTCCGGATCGGCAACCTGTCCGCGCTGCGCGAGCTGGCCCTGCTCTGGCTGGCCGACAAGGTCGACGAGGGCCTCCAGCGCTACCGCGCGGCGCATGACATCCACGGCACCTGGGAGGCACGGGAGCGGGTGGTCGTGGCGCTGACCGGCGGCCCGGAGGGCGAGACCCTGATCCGCCGGGCGGCCCGGATCGCGGCCCGCTCCACCGGCGGCGACCTGCTCGCCGTGCACGTGACTCGCTCCGACGGCCTGACCGGGGCCGACCCGGCCGCGCTGGCCGGGCAGCGCAGGCTGGCCGAGGCGCTCGGCGGGACCTACCACCAGGTCGTCGGCGAGAACGTGCCCGAGGCCCTGCTGACCTTCGCCCGGGCCGAGAACGCGACCCAGCTGGTGCTCGGGGCCAGCCGCCGCAAGTGGCTGTCCGCGCTGCTGACCGGGCCGGGCGTGAGCATGCGGACGATCCGGGACTCCGGCGACATCGACGTGCATATCGTGACCCACTCCGAGATGGGCCGCGGCCGGGGGCTGCCGCGCACCCAGGGCGGGCTGCCGCTGCGGCGCAAGCTGGCTGGCTACGTGCTGGCCGCGGCGCTGGCGCCGCTGCTCACGCTGTGCCTGGCCGCGCTGCGTCATCAGATCAACCTGACCAGCGACGTGCTGCTGTTCCTGGTCGCCGTGATCGCCGTGGCGCTGGTCGGCGGGTTCCTGCCTGCCGTGGTAGCGGCGCTGGTCGGCTCGGTGCTGTTGAACTACTACTTCACGCCGCCTATCCACTTTTTCACGATCTCCGAGGCCAACAACGTCCTGGCGCTGATCATCTTCGTGGCGGTGGCGATCGTGGTCAGCTCCGTGGTGGACAACGCGGCCCGCCGGTCCAAGCAGGCCGCGCGGGCCAGCGCCGAGTCCGAGCTGCTGGTCACCACGGCGGGCAGCGTGCTGCGCGGACAGCAGGCCCTGGCCGCGGTGCTGAGCCGGGTCCGGGAGGCCTTCGGCATGGAGTCGGTGACCCTGCTGGAGTGCGACGCCGACCAGCCCGACCGCCGGGCCGCGGGCCGCCGCTGGGTCCCGGTGGCCTCGGCCGGCGAGCCGCCGCTGCTGTCACCGGAGAGCGCGGACGCCGAGGTGCCGGTGACCGACCGCCTGGTGCTGGCGCTGCGCGGTCGTCCGCTGGCGGCCACCGACCGCCGGGTGCTGGGCGCGTTCGCCGCCTACGCGGCCACCGCCCTGGAGCAGGAGCGGCTGGCTGCCGCGGCCGAGGCGGCCCGGCCGATCGCCGCGGCCGACCGGATGCGCACCGCGCTGCTGGCCGCGGTCAGCCACGACCTGCGCACCCCGCTGGCCTCGGCCAAGGCCGCGGTGACCAGCCTGCGGGCCACCGACGTGCGGTGGACGCCGGAGGACCGCGACGAGCTGCTGGCCACCGCCGACGAGTCGCTGGACCGGCTGGCCCACCTGGTCGACAACCTGCTGGACATGAGCCGGCTGCAGGCCGGCGCGCTGGCCGTCTTCCCCCGGCCGGCCGACCTGGCCGAGATCGTGGCCCGCTCCCTGGACGACCTGGGCCCGTCCGGCCGCGAGGTCGTGGTGGCCATCCCAGAGAAGCTGCCCGAGGTCTCGGTGGACCCGGGCATCGCGGAGCGGATCATCGCCAACCTGACCGCGAACGCGCTGCGCTATTCCCCGCCCGGCGCCCCGCCCACGCTCAGCGGCAGCACGCTGCTCGACCGGGTGGAGCTGCGGGTGATCGACCGCGGGCCCGGCATCCCCGAGGAGGACAGGAACCGGATGTTCGTGCCGTTCCAGCGGCTCGGGGACACCGACAACACCACCGGGGTCGGCCTGGGCCTGGCCCTGTCCCGCGGCCTGGCCGAGGCCATGGGCGGCACCCTGGAGCCGGAACAGACCCCGGGCGGCGGACTGACCATGACTTTGTCTTTGCCCGCGGCGCCCGGCCCGGCCCAGCCGTTCACCGCCGAACTGCCCGTAGTGCCGGACGGCAGACTGCCCAGCCCCGGCCCTAGCTAGGGTGAGTCCCATGACCACCGTGCTCGTCGTCGACGACGAGCCCCAGATACTGCGTGCCCTGCGGATCAACCTGCGGGTGCGCCATTACGACGTTCAGGTGGCCGGGACCGGCGCCGAGGCCCTCGAGGTGGCGGCGAAACACCCGCCGGACCTGGTCGTGCTGGACCTCGGGCTGCCCGACCTGGACGGCGTCGAGGTCATCCAGGGCCTGCGCGGCTGGACCGACGCGCCGATCATCGTGCTGTCCGGCCGGGCCGACAGCACCGACAAGGTGGAGGCGCTGGACGCGGGCGCCGACGACTACGTCACCAAGCCGTTCAACATGGAGGAACTGCTGGCCCGGATGCGGGCGGTGAGCCGCCGGGTGGAGAGCGACAGCGACGTGCCGCGGGTCCGGATCGGCGACGTGATCGTCGACCTGGCGGCCAAGCGGGTGATCCGCCAGCCCGCGGGCTGCGCGGACGGCCAGGGCGGACCGGACGTCCGGCTCACGCCCACCGAGTGGCACCTGCTCGAGGTGCTGCTGCGGCACTCGGGCAAGCTGATCAGCCAGCAGCAGCTGCTGTCCGAGGTATGGGGGCCCGGCTACGCCGACGCCACCGGCAACCTGCGGCTGTACATGGCGCAGCTGCGCCGCAAGCTGGAGCCGGACCCGGCCCGGCCGCGCTGGCTGCTCACCGAGCCGGGGATGGGCTACCGGTTCCAGCCCGACCCGGCGGCGGGGTCCGAGGCGGCGGAGGACGAGGCGGCCGGCGACGAGGCGGCCGGCGACGAGGCGGCGGGCGGAGACGCCCGGCGCGACCCGCCCGGCGAGTAACGGGCGGGCCTGCGTTAATCTCCCTCTAATAGGGCTACTCTTGGTGGTCGTGTCGCTACAGAACGTCACCAGCCCGTCACACTGGCTCCGCCCGCTCACCACTCGGGGTACTGGCATGAGACTAGGCAAGCCTTCGCTCCTCCTGGCCGCGGCGCTCGCCTGCGTGGCCGGCTCCGGCGTGGCGGGTGCCGCCCCCTCGGCCGTGGCGGCCGCCCGCGCCCCGCAGCGGACGGTGACCGTACGAGGGGGTCAGCCTGCGGGTGCCCGCCTCGTGGCCGGTGGTGAACCTGGCCCGGGACCCGCGCGCCTGCCCGCGGCTGAACGTGCACGCGGTCTACCTGGGCCGCCGGGCCCGGACCCGGCCTGCCCGGCGAACCTCCAGGGCCGGACCACCGCCGTGGTCCTGGAACCGGCCAGCCGGACCAGCCCGGACCTGCGGCAGGCCAGCCGGGCCACGACCGTGGGCGGACGCGCCGCCCGGACCAACCCGGACGCCGCGGTGACGCACACGATCATCGACATCGTCCCGTCCGCCGGGGTCGAGATCAGCCTGTCGTACGGGGCCAGCGCCGGGCTGGCCCGTTCCATCGAATCGTCGGTCACGGTGACCGGAGCGGCGCGCGCCGTCCGGGCGCTCAGGCCCGCCGCGATCCGCCAGTCGGCACCGCAGGGGGTCGTGAGGGGCCCCGGCTTCGACACCTGCGCCGCACCCTCGGCGGCCGCCATGAAGCAGTGGCTGAGCTCGCCCTACCGCGCGGTGGGCGTCTACATCGGCGGGGTGAACCGGGCCTGCGCCCAGGCCAACCTGACCTCGGGCTGGCTGCGCACCATCCAGGCCGAGGGCTGGCGCTACTTCCCGCTGTACGTCGGGCTCCAGGCGCCGTGCGTGGCGGGGTTCGGCGACGCCACCATCAAGCCGGGCAGCGCGGCGGCCGAGGGCCAGGCGGCCGCCGACGACGCGGTGACGCAGGCGGGTGACCTGGGGATACCGTCGGGCACGCCGATCATCTTCGACATGGAGGCCTACCGCGGCGGCTGCCACACGGCGGTGATCACGTTCCTGTCGGCGTGGGACAGCGAGCTGCACGCCAAGGGCTACGTGGCCGGCATCTACGAGTCGTTCTCCAACATCGGCGACCTGATCGGCGCGGCCGGGCAGATGACCGAGCCGGACGTCATCCACTACGCGGACTGGGACGGGCATGCCACGACGACCAGCTCCTACATGCCGTCCAACCGGTGGACCAACAACCAGCGGATCCACCAGTACCAGGGCGGGCACAACGAGCGCTGGGGCGGCAAGACGATCAACATCGACAACGACCAGCTGGACGTGGCCCTGAGTGGCGGCGCCCCGCCGCCACCGCCGACCACGGGCGGCACCCGGCGGCCGGGCTTCCGGATCGCGGTGGCGATCAACAGCAACGGGTCGGCGGAGTGGTTCGCCCGGGCCGCCAACCACACCATCCGGCACAACTACCAGCACCCGGTGGGCAGCTCGACCTGGTCGGCGACCAGGTCGGTGGGCAACTCCCCGGCCGACGTGGCCAGCAACCCGGCCGTGGCCCAGGACGCCGACGGCATACTGACCTTGTTCGCCCGGACCAGGGCGGGCCAGATCGTGCACGCCTGGCAGCAGGACGGCGCGCCCAACGAGTGGCGCTGGGCCGGCCCGGTGGGCGCCACCCGGCTGCACGGCCGGGCGGTGGACGACCCGGCCGCGATCCGGACCAGCCACGGCCCGGTGGCGGTTTTCGTGACCCTGGCCAGCGGCCGGGTGAAGACCACCCGGCAGCGGGCGGCCAATGACAACACCGGCTGGACGGCCTGGGCCAGCCTGGGCGGGGACTGCGCGAGCACGCCCGAGGCCGTGCTGAACAGGAGCAAGGAGCTGGAGGTGTTCTGCACCACGGCGGCCGGCGACCTGGCGGTGGACCGCCAGGCCGGCGGCAAGTGGACCGGCTGGCACGTGCTGGGCGGGCGGCCGGGCCGGCTGACCGGCACGCCGTCCGCGGTGGTGGCCGGGGGCCAGACCGAGGTGTTCGCGGCCGACCGGTCGGGCCGGCTGGACTACGCCTGGCAGGGCTCCGGCGGCTGGGCCTGGGGCAGCTCGCCGGACCCGGGCAAGATCCGGCACCAGCCGTCGGCCACGGCCTGGCCCGGCGGCAAGGTCGGGGTACTGGCCCAGCAGGCCAACGGCCAGCTCGGCTACGCCGTGCAGGAGGGCACCGGCCCGGCCGGCTGGACGGGCTGGACCGCGCTCGGCGCCCGCCTGCTGGGCAGCCCCACGGCCTGGACCAACACCAGCGGGAATCCCGAGGCGGCCATCCTGACCGGCCGGCTGAGCATCGCGGTGTCCACGTTCGCCAACGGCGGGTGGAGCCCGTGGACGTCGCTGGGCGGCGGCTTCTGAGTGATTCTGACTATTCTGACCGGCCTTACCGCGGGGCGGGCCGGTCCTTCCTGGGCAGCTTGCTGACCACCGCGTCGTAGGAGGCGTCGATGGCCTCCCGCACCTCATCGTCCGGGATGGACCCGCCGACCTGGAGGGTGTTCCACCCCGACCGGCCGATGTAGGCCATGACCGACGCGTCGTCGGGGTAGCGGGCCAGCCACTCGTCGGCGGCGTCCCGGCTGGCCCCGCACTTCAGGCCGACCTGCGTAGTTACCTGCCGGGCGTCGGCCCTCGAGCCGAGAAACGCGAAGATCTTGCTGGCCACCTTGACCACGACGTCGCCCTCCCAGGGCTCGTCCGGCCAGGCGCCGGGCTTGGCCAGGCAGTAGGCCAGGAGTTCCTCTCGCGTCATCGGGCCTCCTCAGTGCTCGGGCGCGGGGGGCGGCGGGCCGTTGTCGGCGACCGGGGCCGCGCCCTGGGTGGCCAGGGCGGTCAGCCGGAAGCGCAGGCGGCACAGCACCACGTTGGTGGTGCCCCGGCGGATGGCCCGGGTCAGCACGCTGCCGCGCTGGTTGAAGAAGATCCGCAGCCACGCGTGGTTCGGCTGGACCTCGGGGATCAGCGCCACGACCTGGCGCTCGGCGTCCTCCCCCTCCAGGCCGCGCAGGTACTCGACGATCGGCGGGCCGATGGACCGGTGCTCGCTGACCAGGGTGATCAGGGGCACGTCGGGCTGCCAGTCCTCCCAGCGCCGCCGGAACTCGGCCTCGGCCTCGGCGTCCGCGTGATCGGTGAAGCTGACGTTCACCGCTCGTACCTCCTCGCCCAGCGAGAGTGCGGCCGAGATGCCGGCCTCAGTCAGTCGCGAGATGGCGCCGACCGGCACCACGACCAGCGAGCGGAACCGGTGCGGCGGGGGCGGCTTGCGGCCCAGCCCCAGGATCAGGCCGATGCGCCAGTAGGTGCTGTGGATCCGGTGGAACATCAGTACCAGCAGCGGCACCACGATGACCACCAGCCAGGCGCCCTCGAGGAACTTGCTGAACAGCTCGATGGCCAGCGCGACGCTGGTGAACAGGGCGCCGATGCCGTTGATCGCGGCGCGCCGCCACCAGCCGCGGTCGTGGGCGCGCTGAAGGTGCCAGTGCCGGACCATGCCGATCTGCGACAGGGTGAACCCGACGAAAACCCCGATCGCAAACAACGGCACCAGGGCCTGGGTGTCGCCCTGGGACACGACGAGCAGCAGCGCGGCGGCCACCGCGAGCACCCCGATGCCGTACCGGTGCACCTGCCGGTCGGCCTTGAGGAAGAACAGGTGGGGCAGGAAGTTGTCCCTGGCCAGCAGCGAGGCGAGCACCGGCAGGCCGCCGAACGAGGTGTTCGCGGCCAGCGCCAGCAGCACCGTGGTGATCAGCTGCACGGCGTAGAACACGAAGTTGTGCCCGAACACGGCCGACGTCAGCCCGGCCAGCACGGTCGTGGTCGCCGTCGGGGTCACGTGGTACTTGCGGATGCCGATGGCCATCCCGATCAGCATCAGGCCCAGGATGATGCCCAGCCACATCTCGGTGTGCTGGGCCCGGCGGGCTCGCGGCCGGCGGAACGAGGGCACGGCGTTGGCGATCGCCTCCACGCCCGTCAGCGCCGAGCAGCCGGACGCGAACGACTTGAGCAGGAGCAGCAGCCCGATCGTCTCAGTCGTGGTGGGCACGCTGGTGTGCACCGGGATGACCGGGTGGGACCGGATCAGCACGCCGCCGATGACGGCGAAGATCCCGACGATGAAGACCACGGTCGGCACGATGAACAGCCGCGCGGACTCGGCCGCGCCCCACAGGTTGGCCGCCGTGATCGCGGCCAGCACGACCAGGCAGATGATCACCCGGTCCGGGTACAGCGAAGGGAACGCCGAGACCAGGGCCTCCACGCCCGCCGACACGCCGACGGCGGCGTTCAGGATGTAGTCGACCACCAGCGAGCCGGCCGCGACCAGGCTGGGCATCGTGCCCAGGTGCTTCTTGGCCACCGCGTAGGCGCCGCCGCCGCTCGGGAAGGCCGCGATGACCTGGCGGTAGGACACCACCAGCACGGCCAGCAGGACGACGATCGCAATGGTGACCGGCAGCGTGTAGTTCAGCGCCGCGGCGCCCGCCGCGCCCAGCACGATGACGATGGCCTCGGGACCGTACGCGACCGAGGACAGGGCATCGAGGGACAGCGCCGCCAGTCCCTCGAGCGCGGTTAGCCGATGGCTTTCCTGCTCCTCGTCCGACGCCTGGCCCGGGCCATCCGGAGCGGTGGTCGCCCCGGCTGCTTCGGGTGGCATCCCGTGAATCCGGTGCATCCCGCCGCGCCCGCGATCCCCCGCGCTCATGTGCGCAATCCAAGCACAGCGAACAGCAGGGAAGCCGACCGACGCGGCGGCAACCGCGCAGGCTGGTAAGCGGGCCGGACGGCCGGGCCCGGCTAGAGCTTGAGCACGAAGATCGCGATGACCGCCAGCACCACGGCGACCAGCACGATGATGGCGGCCAGGCGCCCGATGTTACGGGCGGGCGCCTTCATCTCCCAGGGCGCCTCGCTGGCCTGGTTGTTCGCGAACGCCCGGAACTGCGCGGTGTTCGCGGAAACATCGGGGGCGGCGCGGAACTCACCGGTCGTCAGCGGGCGCCCGGCGCCCGCTGCCTGATCGTCGTCACGCTGAGGCATGGCCACGACTGTAGCGGAAAGCCTTGCGCCGAACCGCCCGGTCAGCGGAGATCCAGGCGAAAACGTCCACACCGGCGTGAGCGACCTGGGTAGTTATCCGTCGCTGTCGGGCAGCACCAGGGCCGGCCGGTTGACCAGCCTCGACAAGACGATCACGCTGCGTGTCCGGACCACGAACGGCTCCGCGCCGATGCGCTCCACCACCTGCTCGAAGTGCCGCACATCGGCGGCCCGGATGTGCAGCAGCGCGTCGGCCTCGCCGGTGATCGTGCAGGCGTCAGTGACCTCGGGATGCTTGGCGACGGCGGCCTTGATGTCGGCCGGCGACGTGCGCCCGCGACAGAACAGCTCCACGTACGCCTCGGTGGTCCAGCCCAGCGCGAACGGGTCCACCCGGGCCGAGAAGCCGGTGATCGCGCCCGACGCCCGCAGCCGGTCGACGCGCCGCTTCACGGCCGGCGCGGACAGGCCGACCTGCGCGCCCACCTCCGCGTAGGTGGCCCGGGCGTCGTCCACCAGCGCGGCAACGATCCGCCGGTCCAGGTCGTCGAAGGCCACTATCGCGTCGCCCGCCGCGGGCTCGGTCCGTGCATGGCCCTAGATCCTGCCATTTCCCGAGCCCTGCGGGTCGCGTACCGTGGCGACGTGGGCAGAGTCGGCGGCGCGACGAGCGGCCTGCGCGCCTGGCTCGCGACCCCGGTCGGCGTGCGGTCCGGGGGGCGGCTTCGTGCCCTGGGCTGGCTGGCCGATCTGGGCATCCGGCCCGTTGACGTGCTGGCCACGGCCGCCGTGATCGGCGCCGTGGAGCTGAACGTCGCGACGGCCAGCGGCCCGGCCCAGCAGCCGCTGAACGCGCTGGCCTGGAGCTGGGGCGCGGCGGTGGGCCTCCCGGTGCTGGTGCGCCACCGCTGGCCGCGCGCGGCGCTGATCGCCTGCGCCGTGCTGCTGCTGCTGTTCTACTCCACCGACCGGCGCGACATCTCCCCCGTGCCGCTGCTGTGCCTGCCGCTTTACGACGCGGCGGCAGCCGGGTTCCTGGCCCTGGCCATCATCATCCCGGCCTTCTACATGACCGTCGGGCTGTTCCTGGTCGGCCAGGCCCAGCACGCCGGCGCGCTGGCGCTGGCCGAGGAGTTCCTGCCCTCGCTGGTCCTGCTGCTGCTGGCCATCCTGCTCGGCGACGCCGTGCGCAACCGCCGGGCGCTGGCCGCCGAGACCGCCGAGCGGCTGCGCCTGGCCGACGAGGAACGCGAGCGCGAGGGCGCGCGCCGGGTGGCCGAGGAACGCCTCCGGATCGCCCGCGAGCTGCACGACACGGTGGCCCACAGCATGGCCACCATCGCCGTCCAGGCGGCGTCGGCGCTGCACGTGCTGGACACGCCGCCCAGTGCCGCGACCCCCAGCCCGGTGACCCCCAGTGCCGCGACCCCCGGCGTGCGCGACGCGCTGGCCGCGATCAGGGAGACCAGCAAGGGCGCGCTGGCCGACATGCGGGTCACGCTCAGCGACCTGCGCGCCGAGGACGGCGAGGTGGAGCAGGCCGTCACCCGGACCGCGGGCCTGGCCCGGCTGGACGTGCTGTGCGAGGCGGTCCGCGCGGCCGGGGCACCGGTCTCGGTAACGGTGCGGGGCGAGCCGGCGGCGCTGCCGCCCGAGGCCGACCATTCGGCCTACCGGATCTTGCAGGAGTCGCTGACCAATGTGCTCCGGCACGCCGGCCCGGACGCGCGCGCGGACGTGGTCCTGTGTTACGACCCGGACGCCCTGACGATCACGATCACCGACAACGGCGCCTGCCCGTCGACCGTCCCGGACGCCCCGGCGGCCAGTCCGGACGCAACCACCGGGCACGGGCTGGCCGGCATGACCGAGCGGGTGACCGCCCTCGGCGGCGAGCTCGCGGCCGGCCCGCGGCCGGGCGGCGGCTTCCAGGTGACCGCCCGCCTGCCGCTGACCCCGCCCGCTGAGCTGGCGGCGGCGCGGCGGCCCCAGGTGGCAGGGGCGTCATGATCCGGGTCCTGCTGGCCGACGACCAGGCGCTGGTCCGGGCCGGCTTCCGGATGCTCATCGACTCGGCCGCCGACATGCGGATCGTGGCCGAGGCGGCCGACGGCGGCCACGCCGTCGCGCTGACCCGCGAGCACCGCCCCGACGTGGTGCTGATGGACCTGCGCATGCCCGAGGTGGACGGCCTCACCGCCACCCGGCGGATCACCGCCGACCCGGCCCTGGCGGCGGTCCGGGTCGTGGTGCTGACCACCTTCGACGACAACGAGAGCGTGTTCAGCGCGCTGCGTGCCGGGGCCAGCGGCTTCCTGGTCAAGGACGTCGAGCCGGAGGACCTGCTCCAGGGCATCCGGGTCGTCGCCCGCGGCGACGCGCTGCTGGCGCCCAGCGTGACCAGGGCCCTGATCAGCGCGTTCACCGCCGGCCAGGCGACCGCAGCGGCCACTTCCGGCCGGCCGCCGGGAGCCGCGCGGCCGGGACCCGCGCCGTCGGCCGTGGCCGCGCTGACCGACCGCGAGCGCGAGGTGGTCGGCCTGGTCGCCGCCGGGCTGTCCAACGAGGAGATCGCCGGCGAGCTGGTCGTCAGCCCGCTGACGGCCAAGACCCACGTGAGCCGGGCCATGATCAAGCTGGCCGCCCGCGACCGGGCCCAGCTCGTGGTCATCGCCTACGCCTGCGGCCTGGCCACCCCGACAACGCCCGCCCCGGGTCCGCCCGCCGCCGGCCCGCTCCCCCGGTCACACCAGCCCCGCTAACCCCGCCAGCGAGGGGCCAGAGGCGCGCTAGTGGGTCAGCGACTCGCGGAGGACGTCCAGACCGGCGGGCGGGAAACCGTGCGACGTCAGGTAGCCCTCCACCGTGCCGCCGCCGGCGGCCCGGGCCCGGGCCAGCACGTCCAGCAGCAGCGACGGCGGGCTGGCCAGCAGGTCCGGGGTCAGGCTGCCGGTGCCGGCGGCGCTGCCGGGGATGTGGTTCAGGGCCTCAAGCACGCTGGGGTCGATCCGGCTCGCGCTCACCGCGTAGTCGGCCGCGATGACCTCGTCGGGCACCCCGAGCACGGCCAGGACCAGGCCGATCACGATGCCGGTGCGATCCTTGCCCGCACTGCAGTGCACCAGCGCGGGCACCGACCCGGCCGCGGCCAGCTCGCCGATCACGGTGGCAATGAACTCGCCGCGCCGGTCGATCAGGTACTGGTAGAAGGCCTCCAGCCGCTGCGGCACCTCCTGCACATCCTCGCCGATGAGCGAGATCCGCACGGTCCGGGTGCCCGGCCCGCAGGACGGGCTGGGCGCGAAGTCGGCCTCGAAGTCGGTGCGCAGGTCCAGCACGGTGCGCAGGCCGTAGCCCTGGAGCACCGGGCCGGTGGCGTCGGCGCGGTGCAGCGTGTCCGAGCGCAGCAGCGTCCGCCACCGCGTGGTGCGGCCGCCGGCCGCCGGGTAGCCGCCGACATCGCGCATGTTGAAGGTGCCCATTAGCGGGATATGCCGCCCATCGCCGCTGGTCATGCCGTCATCGTGTCATCCGCGCCCAGGCTGGCCGGCGGCTGGCCCGGCGGCTGCTGTACTCCACGGGAAGTACGCCGGGGCGAGTAGCGGCCCGTGCAACTGCCTCCCGCCGCAGGACGTGCCGGGGGCCCCGTGTGACGAGGCTGGAGTGCGAGAAGAACTCCCGTGGCTCGCAGGAGATGAGCATCCATGTCGCACCACCCGTATCGCCCCTCACTACTGGGCCGGGCTGGCCGGGCCTGCTACCGGCACCGCTGGCTGACCACTGTGACCTGGCTGGTCGGGCTGGCCTGCCTGATTACGCTGTGGACCAGGTTCGGCGCCCCGGCCGACGACAACTTTGGCACCGCCGACCCCGGCCAGACACTGCTGAACCAGCACTTTCACCGGCAGTCCGGGGACACGCTCACCCTGGCCATCCGGTCCGCGCAGCCGATCAGCTCCCCGGCCGTCCGTGACCGGATCACCAGCGCGCTGGTCCCGTTCTCCCGCGCGGCCGGGGTCAGCTCGGTGACCAGCCCGTACCGGGCCCCCGGTCAGATCAGCCGGGGCGGGCACATCGCGTTCGCCAGCGTCCAGTTCTCGGTGCCCAACACCAAGATCTCGAACAGCGAGGCGCTGGCGCTGATGCACGACGCCACGGCGGCGTCGGGCCACGGGCTGCGGTTCAGCCTGGGCGGCGACGTGGTGGACAACGCGGAGACCCCCTACGGCGGGGCGACCGACGGGATCGGCACCAGCGCGGCGGCGATCGTGCTGCTGATCGCGTTCGGGTCGGTGCTGGCCATGGGGCTGCCGATCGTGACCGCGCTGTTCGGCATTGGCTGCGGGCTGGCGCTGATCGCGCTGATCGGGCACCTGATCCCGGCGCCGTCGTTCGGGCCGATCGTGGCCTCCATGGTCGGGCTGGGCGTGGGCGTGGACTACGCGCTGTTCCTGGTCACCCGGTTCCGCGAGGGCCTGCGATCGGGCGCGGCGCCGGAGGACGCGCTGGTCACCACGATGAGCACGGCCGGCCGCTCGGTGCTGATCGCGGGCACCACCGTGGTCATCGGGATGATGGGCCTGCTGGTGCTGCGCCAGTCGCTGCTGAACGGCGTGGCCGTGGCGGCGGCGGTCACCGTGGCCATGACGGTCCTGGCCGCGCTGACCCTGCTGCCCGCGCTGCTCGGCTTCAGCGGCACCCGGCTGCAGCGGTCCATCCGGCTGCGGCGGCCAGGGCGCGGCCGCGAGCCGGCCAGCGAACCCTGTTCAGGATCCGGGTCCTGGGCCTACCGGTGGGCGGCGGTCGTGCAGCGGCGGCCGGCCGTGGCGGCCATCCTGAGCACGGCGGTGATCCTGGTGCTGGCGGCACCGGCCCTCGGCATCAAGCTGAGCATGCCGGACGAGTCGGCGCAGGCGCGCGGGACGATGGGCTACGCCAGCTACGCCACCATGGCGGACGGGTTCGGGCCGGGCTTCGATGCCCCGCTGATCGTCGCCGCGCGGCTGCCGGCCGGCGGCGCGCACGGGGCCGGGCTGACCACGCTGGCCGGCGCACTGCGCGCCACGCCCGGCATCGCCGCCGTCACTCCCACCGTGACCAGCGCCGACGGGCAGGCGGCCATGGTGATCGCCTACCCGACGACCGGCGAGCAGAACCCGGCCACGGACACACTCGTCAACCAGATAACTAACAAGGTGCTGCCCAGGGCGACGGCGGGCACCGGCATCCGGGCCTACGTCACCGGACCGAACGCGGCCAACGTGGCGTTCGCCAACGTGATGAGCTCGCGGCTGCCCTGGGTGATCCTGGCCGTGGTCCTGGTGTCGATGCTGCTCCTGGTGGCGATGTTCCGGTCGGTGACTGTCGCCGTGAAGGCAGCGATCATGAACCTGCTGTCCATCAGCGCGGCCTACGGGGTGCTGGTCATGATCACCCAGCACGGCTGGCTGCGGCAGCTGTTCGGGTTCCCCGAGGCCATGCCGGTGACGACCTGGGTCCCGGTGTTCCTGTTCGTGATCCTGTTCGGCCTGTCCATGGACTACGAGGTGTTCCTGATCTCGCGGATCCGCGAGGCCTACGACGCGACCGGCGACAACGCGGACTCGGTGGCCACCGGCCTGGCCAGCACGGCCCGGGTGATCACGGCCGCCGCGGCGATCATGGTGGTGGTGTTCCTGTCCTTCGTGTTCGGCGCGAACGTGTCGGTCAAGCAGATCGGGCTTGGCCTGGCCGTGGCGGTGCTGATCGACGCCACGCTGGTCCGGCTGGTCCTGGTGCCGGCGGTGATGGAACTGCTGGGCCAGGCGAACTGGTGGCTGCCGCGGCCGCTGGCCCGGATCCTGCCCGGCGGCCCGGCGGCCGGTGACAGCGGGATCGAGCCCCCGGCCCGGAACGGCGACGCCGCCCGTGCCGGAGTCCGCTGACCGTCCGCCGAGCGATAGCGCGGACCGGCTCCGGCTGGTCCGCGCTATCGTCGTCTGCGTTGCTGGTGCGGATCTTGCTGCTGCGGATGTGGCTGGGTGGAGGGCCGATGGCGCGACTAGGCAATATGTACGGGCCCGATGCCACGTTCCTGGGCGTGCCGCGGGCCGACCTGGATGACCCGGCATCCTGGGCCGGCACGGACGTCATGATCATCGGAGCCCCGTTCGACGGCGGCACCTCGCACCGGCCGGGAGCCAGGTTCGGGCCCGCAGGCCATCCGGTTCACCGACTACCTGCCGCACGACGGGTCCCGGCCGCACCTGGCCCTGGGCGTGGACCCGCTGGTCGAGCTGCGGATCGCCGACGCGGGCGACGTCGAGATGCCCTCGGGCGACACCGAGCTGTCGCTGCGCCGCCTGGAGGAGGCGGTGCAGACGGCCAGCGAGCACGGCGCGATCCCGGTCATCCTGGGCGGCGACCACACCATCGCGCTGCCCGACGCCACCGGGGTGGCCCGGCACGTCGGCTGGGGACGGGTGTCGATGATCCACTTCGACGCGCACGCCGACACCGGCGACACCCAGTTCGGCTCGCTGCACGGGCACGGCACGCCGATGCGCCGGCTGATCGAGTCCGGCGCGGTCCGCGGTGACCGGTTCCTGCAGGTCGGGCTGCGCGGGTACTGGCCCGAACCGGAGACGCTGGACTGGATGGCCGGGCAGCGGATGCGCAGCTTCGAGATGACCGAGGTCGTGACCAGGGGCCTGGACGACTGCCTGACCGAGGCGTTCGCGATCGCGCTGGACGAGTGCGACGGCGTGTTCCTGTCGGTGGACGTAGACGTGGTGGATCCGGGCATGGCGCCGGGCACGGGCACGCCGGAGCCGGGCGGGCTGACCACCCGGCAGCTGCTGGACGCGGTCCGGCGGATCGCCATGGAGCTGCCGGTGGCCGGGGTGGACGTGGTCGAGGTGGCGCCGCCCTACGACCACGCCGAGGTCACGGCGTTCCTGGCCAACCGGGTCGTGCTGGAGGCGCTGTCGGGTATCGCCTGGCGGCGGCGCCGGGAGCAGTCGGCCAGCACGGGCGGCCCGCCGCCCCGGCGCCCGGACGCGCCGCTGCTGGAGGGCCGCACCCCGCCGGCCGCCCCGCCGCCGTCGGCGGGCCGGTAGTCAGGCACCGGGCGCGGGCGGCGGCCCTCCGATAGGCCGACACCCGGCGATGGCCGGGATAGATCGAGCCGGTCTATAGTTGGCGAATGCTGGACGTGATCAGACTGCGCGTGCTGGTCGCCGTCGCCCGGCACGGGTCGGTAACCGCCGCGGCCCGTGCCCTGAACTATGCCCAGCCCTCCATCAGCCATCACATCGCCCGGCTGGAAGCCGAGACCGGGGCCAGGCTGCTCCAGCGGGCCGGGCGGGGCGTGCGGCTGACCGACGCCGGGCGGCTGCTGGCCGAGCGGGCCGAGGAGATCATCGGCCGTCTGGACGCGGCCGAGGCCGAGCTGGCCGCGCACGTGGGCCTGCGCGAGGGCCGGGTCCGGCTGGCCGCCTTCCCGTCGGCGCTGGGCACGATCGTGCCCGCCGCGGCGGCCCGCCTCGAAGCGGAGACGCCGGGCATGGACCTGATGCTGACCGAGGCCGAGCCGCCCGAGGCGATCCGCATGCTGCGGGCCGGGTACGTGGACGTGGCGCTGGTCTTCCAGCACTACCAGCAGGACACCGACCCGGAACCGCCCAGCGCGGCCGAGGAGGGAACCCGGGGCCGCCTGCTGCTCGACGAGCCAGTGCACCTGGTCACGGCGGCCAGCTCCGGCCACGCGGCGGCCGCGCACTGGCCGGCCCACCACGGCTCAGGCAGCTCAGCGGCCGGCGGCCAGGGCGAGCCGGCGGACGGCCAGCTCGAGGCGGACCTGGCCGCCTACGCCGAGCACCGGTGGATCGCGGGTTGCGAGCGGTGCCGCAGCTACCTGATCCGACAGTGCGCGCGGGCCGGGTTCACACCCAACGTGGCCTTCACCACCGACGACTACGTGGCGGTCCAGGCCCTGGTCGCGGCCGGGCTCGGGGTGACGACGCTGCCCGGCCTGTGCCTGCGCGCGGCCCGGCATCCGGGGATCACGGCCGCCGCCCTGCCGGGGGCCCGGCGGCACGTGTTCGCCATTACCTACGGAGACCCGCCCGACCCGCCGGCCACCGCCCGCCTGCTCGACGTGCTGGCCCAGGTGGCCGGGGCCAGCACCGGCGATCACGTGCCCGCCTGAGCCGGGCTTGGGTGCGTCGCTTCTTGCTGTTATCAGAGCCGGACTCTTCTTGCTGTTATCAGGGCAGGGGGATCGAGTCGGGCTCAGTCAGATGGCCTGAGCCTGGCCCTGCCAGTACGGGTCACGGAGCCGGCGCTTGATCAGCTTGCCGCTCGGGTCGCGCGGCAGCGCCTCGACGAAGTCGATGGACCTGGGCCACTTCATCTTGGCCAGACGGCCCTCCAGCGAGGCCAGGATGTCGGCCGCCAGCGCCTCGCCCGGCTCCGCGCCCGGCAGCGGCTCGACCACCGCCTTGACCTGCTCGCCCCAGTCGACGTCCGGGACCCCGAAGACGGCCACGTCGGCCACGGCCGGATGCATGATGATCTCGGCCTCGATCTCGGCCGGGTAGATGTTCGCCCCGCCCGAGATGATCATGTCGGACTGGCGGTCGCAGAGGAACAGGAAGCCGTCCTCGTCCAGGTAGCCGATGTCGCCGACGGTGAAGAATCCGTCCCGCCGGCTGGCCGCGGTCTTGCCCGGGTCGTCCTTGTACTCGAAGTCCGTCATGTCCATCTTCATGTACACGACGCCCGGCTGGCCCGGCGGGCAGCCGTTTCCGTCATCGTCAGTGATCATGATCTGGCTGACCGGCCAGGCCGTCCCGACCGTGCCGGGGTGGGCCAGCCAGTCCTGCGGGGTGGCCAGCGTGCCGCCGCCCTCGGTGGCCGCGTAGTACTCGTAGATACAGGGCCCCCACCAGTCCAGCATGGCCCGCTTGATGCCCTCCGGGCACGGCGCCGCGGCGTGCAGCAGCCAGCGCATGGACGACAGGTCATAGCGGCGCCGGGTCTCCTCCGGGAGGCTGAGCAGCCGCTTGAACTGGGTGGGCACCATGTGCGAGTTCGTCACCCGGTAGCGCTCGGTCAGGGCCAGGGCCTGCTCGGAGTCCCAGGAGTCCATGCACACGATCGTGTGCCCCAGCTGGAGCGCGCCGCCGCCGAACACGGTCACGGCGGTGTGGTACACGGGCGAGGTCAGCAGGTGCGCGTTGGGCTGGCCCTCGGTCACGCCGAACAGCATCGGCAGCAGCGCGGCGAGATCCGCGGCCTCGTCCGGGGCGAGGCCGGACAGCGCCCGGCGAACGCCCTTGGGGCGGCCCGTCGTGCCCGAGGTGTAGTGCATGGTCGCGCCGGCGGTCCGGTCGGCCGGGAGGCCGCTGGCTGGCCCTGCCGCAACTCGGCCACCGGGGTGAAGCCGGGGATCTCGCCGTAGCTGAACCGGGCCGGGGCGTCCCGGCCCGCCACGGCCAGTTCGGCCTGGGCCAGGTCGGCGGCCGCCTGGCCGGCCTTGGCGAAGCGCTCGTGAGCGAAGAACGCCCTGGCCCCGGAGTCCGCGATCAGGTAAGCGATCTCGGGCGGCGTGAAGTGCCAGTTGATCGGGGTCAGGTACCAGCCGCCCTGGAGCGCGGCCAGGTAGACCTCGAACGCCGCCGACGAGTTCGGCAGCAGCGCCGCGACGCCGTCACCGGGTCGCAGGCCCGCGGCCTGGAGGCCGCTGGTGATCTGGTTCACCCGGCCGAGCAGGTCGCCCGCGCTGACCTCGGTGCCATCGGGATCGATGACCGCGATCCAGCTCGGATCCTGCTCCGCGCGACGCCAGAAACCCACCGCTTACCTCCGAGACTCGTTGCCCCGAGTAGAGCATGCCGCCGCTACCCGGGCAAGATCGTTAAGCGTCGATCATCTCGTCGTCATACGCGCTCGTACGGCTTCACCGACCGCCACAGCAAGACGATGCCGAGGAGCAGCGCCAGGCCGCCGCCCGCCAGCCCGATCAGCGGTCCGAGGTCCTGGACCCAGGTGATCAGCGGGTGGGCCTTGTTCGCCTCGGCCACCGCGGCACGGACGCTGCGCGGGGTCTCGGCCAGGGTGCCGGCCAGCAGCACCAGCCGGGGGGTGCCCGAGGCGCTCTCCAGGTCCGTCCGCTGGCGCAGCACCATGTTCACCGGGATCCCGGTGACCGGGTCGACCCAGTAGGTCGTGGTCTCGGTCAGGTACTCCGGCAGCGTGACGTCGCCCTGGTTGGGCAGCCCGGCCAGCTGGGCGGGCAGCGTCTGCTGCCCGACCTTGACCCGGGTGATCTGGTCGGTGAACTTGTCCACCGCGATGCCGTCGACGGTGGCCGTGCCCGCGAACCGGAACGGCACCGGCCGGCGCAGGGTCACGTCATAGACCTGGTAGGTCTGGTGCCTGGTGCCGAACGGGAAGCGGTAGCCCAGGCCGGACTGCCGCACCTGGCTGCTGGTTCCCACTGACGCGCCGCAGCAGTTGAGCAGCGCCCCGGTGCGCCGGTCGAAGGCCACCACCCGGGACTGGCGGCTGATCAGCGTCTGGCGGGTTTCGTCGTCCAGGGCGGTGAAGCTGGACCAGACCGCCGTCGACGGCGAGCCCGCGCTCACGTTGCCCTCGATCGTGATGATCTCGGTGGCCCGCGTGTCGCGGAAATCCTGGAGGCTGGAGGAGTTGAAGTAGGTGAGCCCGGTCCCGGTGAGCGTGGTCACCGAGTACTCGTTGAGCGGGAACTTGATCACCTGCCCGGGCACCCAGAGCCGCAGCAGCGCGGCCAGGGTCACCAGGAAGGCGCCGAGCGCCGTCAGAGTCAGGCCAGCGGCACGACGCATAGATCCTCCCGGCGGGCTTCGCCAGCGACCCAGTGGTCGACCCCGTGCCTTCGGGAGACCAATAACGCCCTCAGACCCGGTTCTGATTCAGTACGTTATCAGGGCACATGCCGGGTACCTCGCGTTAACCGGAGGTGATCGTGACACGCCTGGGTCTCATCATCGCGTCCATCGTCACCGGCATGGTCCTGGCCACCGGGGCCGCCTACGGAGTCGCCGCGCTCGCCGCCCCGGCCCAGACGCCGGCCAACCAGAACCTCTACAACTACGGCGCGCCCTGAGCCTGCGCTTTCGCGGCGACGACGGACTCCACCGCGACCTCGGGCAGCAGCCGCTCATAGGTGACCAGGTCGACCCGGCCCGACAGGCCGGCCGTCGCGGCCAGGCTGACCGCGTGCCGCAGGCTGTCGGGCCACGACCAGCCCAGCGTAACGCCGGGCACGAACCCGGCCACCAGCGCGTCGCGGGACATCCGCGGCCCGGCCCCCGGCCGGCCCGGCTGGCCCGGCAGCGAGTCGTCCAGCCGGGCGCGCCATTCCTGCTCGCCGGTCAGCACGGTGACCGCCGAGCCCGACATCGTGACCACCGCGCCGACCCCGGCGGCCAGCATCTCGGCCGGGCGGCCAGGGCCCTCGCCGGATGAGTCCTCGCCGGATGGATCCTCGGGGATGACCAGCGCCGGCCGGCGGGCCACCCCATGGGCCAGCGCGCTGCCGCCCGCGTCCAGCACCACCGGCACTCCGGCCTCCGCCGCGTAGGTGGCGAACGTGGCGAACGTCTCCGGCGGCAGCGCGTCGGGCACCCCGCCGCACAGCACCGCGCCGCTGGCGCCCTCGATCAGCGCGCGGTAGTCGGCGGCCAGGCGGCCCAGTTCCTCGGTCGTGATGTAGGGCGACGGCTCCGCGAAGCTGGTCGTGGTGCCGGTCGACACATCGGTCACCTCGACGACCCGGCGTGACTCCTTGGCAATCGGCGTGAACTGGGTCGGCACGCCCACCCGGGACAGCTCGGCCTTGATCAGCTCGCCCGCGGTGCCGCCGGTCAGGCCCGCGGCCACCACCTCGTGGCCGAACGTGTGCAGCATCCGGGCGACGGCCGGCCCGCGGCCTCCGGCCCGGTAGCGTGACCCGCCCGACCGGGTGCGACTGGCCGGGGACGATCCGCTTCGTCTCATAGCTGACGTGCACGGCCGGGTCGAGCGTGACAACGACGATCATTGCCCGCAGCATAGGCGCAGCGGCCGTCTGCTCAGGCTCAATCCCGCCGCCGGGACGTGATCCCGCCCGGTGCGGGCCGCTGTCCGGGCCGATAGCCGGGCGGACAGTCCGGCCGATAGCCTGGCGCACATGCGCTCCGCGGTGATCAGCGTCGTCCTCGACGTCTGCGCCGTGCTCGCGTTCGTGGCCATCGGGCGGCACACCCACCACGACGGCGACAGCCTGGCGGGCGTGCTGTACACGGCCGGGCCGTTCCTGCTCGGACTGGCCATCGGGCTGCTGGCCGTACGGGCCTGGCGGCGGCCGCTGGCCCTGGTGCCGACCGGGCTCGGGGCCTGGCTGGGCGCCGCCGCCGTCGGCATGGTGATCCGCGTGCTGGCCGGCCAGGGCACGGCGGCGGCCTTCATCGTGGTGGCGCTGGCCTTCCTGGGCCTGTTCATCCTCGGCTGGCGCATCGTGGTCCGCATCGTCGCCACCCGCCTCAACGCCGCCCACTGACCCGCCCGGTCCCACCCGTCCCGCCCGTCCCGCGCCAGCCCGCGATCCGCGCATGGATATCCCGCTGGTAACACCCTGGCGTCGCTGTCGATATGCGCCATCCGGGGCCGGTGCGCCTTGTCGCCGCCCGGATCGCCTCCTGCGGCCGGCCCGGAATGGGGTGGTCCATGATCCCGGAAACCGGTCCGCGAATATCGCTGACCGATTGCCGCGATCATGACGGCCCCCGGACAGGGCCGACGGACATCCATAGCCGCCAGGCAGAAAGAGGCTCAGCGCCGCATCCTTGCCAGCCGACGGGCCGGGTTTTAGACTGAACATTCAGTCAAAGCATGACAGGCTGGCATGACAGGCTGGTCAGTGCCATGACCGGCGCTCTCGGGGCAACCCGGTGACCGACAGGAACAGGCAGGCCAGGGCATGACGCCACTGGAAATGATCATCAACGACCAGGAACAGATCTTCACCCGCCGTCAGCCCGAGTCGCGCCGCCTGGCCGACCTGGCCGCCAGCAAGCTGGCCGGCGGGGTGACCTCCAGCTGGCAGATCACCCGTCCGCAGCCCGTCTGGCTGAGCCACGGGCAGGGATCCAAGATCTACGACGTCGACGGCAACGAGTACGTCGACCTGCACGGCGGCTACGGCGCCGGGCTGGCCGGGCACGGGCACCCGGCCATCGTCGAGGCGGTGCGCTCCCAGGTTGGCTTCGGCACCCACTTCGCCCAGCCGACCCGGACCGCGATCGCCGTGGCCGAGGAACTCTCGCGCCGGTTCGGGCTGGCTCAGTGGCGGTTCGCCAACTCCGGCACCGAGGCCACCATGGACGCCGTCCACCTGATGCGGGCCATCACCGGCCGCGACCTGATCATCAAGGTCGAGGGCTGCTACCACGGCCACCACGACTCGGTGCAGGTCTCGGTCTGCCCCGACGCGGACGACGGGATCGGGCCCGCTGACCGGCCCAACAGCGTCCCGTCCAGCACCGGGATCCCCCGCGCCATCACCGACCTGACCCTGATCGTGGGCTTTAACGACCTGGCCGTCGTGGACCGCGTGCTCACCGAGCACCGCGGCCAGGTCGCGGGCATGATCCTCGAGCCGATCATGATGAACGCGGGCATCATCAAGCCCGAGCCCGGCTACCTGGCCGGCCTGAAGGACCTGCTGCACGCCCACGGCGCGCTGCTTGCCTTCGACGAGGTCAAGACGGGGCTGACCGCCGGGCCCGGCGGTGCGACCAGGCTGACCGGCGTGGTCCCGGACATCATCGCCCTGGCCAAGGCCATCGGCGGCGGGGTGTCGGTGGCCGCGATCGGCGGCACCGAGGAGGTCATGGCCCACGTGGCCAACGGCGACTACGAGATGGTCGGCACCTTCAACGGCAACCCGCTGGCCATGGCCGCCACCCGGGCCATGCTCTGCGAGGTGGCCAGCGCCGAGGCCTACGAGCGGCTGGAGAAGCTGCGACTGCTCGCCGTCGAGGGCCTGGAGCGCGAGATCGCGCGTAACAACTTGGCGGCCCGCGTCGTTTCTGTAGGTGCGAAGGGCTGCGTGGTGTTCTCGGCCGAGCCGGTCCGCGATTTCCGCGGGTTCCTCGAGGTCGAGGACGACTACAGCCATGCGCACTGGCTGTTCCAGCACAACGGCGGGGTGTTCCTGCCCCCGTGGGGAAAGAGCGAGCAGTGGCTCATCTCGGTCCAGCACGACGAGGCAGATATCGACAAGTTCATAGCTAATTTCGCGACGTTCGCCGCCGCGATGGGAAGACTGTAGCTGGATGTCAATCGCGAGCTAGCCTCGGTTTGTTACCTGGCTGGTCTTGCGCTGGTCAGGCCGGCCAGAGAATCCTAGGCAGATACAACTTGTTGGCTGACTGTTCAATCAGGAAGGTGGGGGATCGATGCACCCACGAGAGGGCTGGCAAGCCGACGGGCGCCGTCGGGTGCAAGGCCTCTCCCGGCGGGCGGCCCTGCAGCGCGGTGCCGCCGCCGCCCTGGCTGGCGGGTGGCGCCGGCGGCCTCCTGGACGCGTGCGCGCCCTTCCTGACCGGCGCCCAGACGGTGCCGCTGCCCCGGCCCGCCAACCCGGTGACCTGGCCGACCGGTGATCTCAAGCCCATCGCCAGCGGGCTCAAGCCGGAGACCGGGGCGACCTTGCAGGTCTACAACTGGGTCGCCTACGTCAACCAGGCCTGCGTCAACCACTTCGCCAAGAAGTACAACTGCAAGGTCCAGGTGACCACGTTCAACACCATGAACGAGGCCATAGCCAAGCTGCGCAGCGGGCTGTCGTTCGACGTGTTCATGGGCGTGACGGTCGACGTGCTCGGGCAGCTCATCGCGTCCAAGCTGCTCAAGCCGCTGAACCACAGCTACATCCCGAACATCACCCAGGCGTGGCCCGACTTCACCAACCCGTTCTACGACCGGGGCTGGCAGTACACCGTCCCGTACACGATCTACACGACCGGGATCTCCTGGCGTAAAGACCTCGTGCACGAGAACCCGTACGCCATGAAGAACGGCTACGCGATGCCGTGGCAGTCCAAGTACAAGGGCAAGGTCGCGATACTCGACGACTACCGCGAGGGCATCAGCCTGGGCCTGATGAAAAACGGGCTCTACGACCTCAACACGACCAGCAAGACCCGGATCGACCTGTCCCGGCACACGCTTCAGGAGCTGGACCAGCTGGTCAACCTGCACATCGACAACAACGACTACACCGAGGTTCCCGACGGCCAGACCTGGATCCACCACGCCTGGTCGGGTGACATGGCGGCGGCGCCGTACTACATGCCCAAGGGGGTCCCGGTGGAGGTGGTCGGCTACTGGTTCCCCACCGACGGCCGCGGCCCGGTGGCCAACGACACCAACACCGTCCTGGCCTCGGCCAAGAGCCCGGTGCTGGCCCATCTGTTCCTCGATTACTTCCTGGACCTCCACAACGCGCTGGAGAACATCAGCTTCAACGGCTACATGCAGCCGCTGAACCAGATCACGCCGCAGCGGCTGGTCAAGGAGAAGCTGCTGCCGCCGAGCCTGATGTCCACCGCCGTGCTGCCCTCCTACTTCCGCCGCGGGCTCGGCGAGCTGCAGCTGCCGGTGGACGCCGACGCGCTGTGGCAGCAGGCCTGGCTCGTCGCGAGCAACGGGATCTGATGCCATGGCCACCCGCATGCCGCAGCTGCGCACCGACCGGCCCGGCCGACGGGGAGGCGCGGACAGCGGCCGCCAGTCCCGCCCGTTCTGGATCGCGCTGGCTCTGCCCGGCATCTTGTGGCTGGCGGTCCTGTTCATCGTGCCGTTCTACGCCGTGCTGGCGATCGGCGAGGGCAAGCTCAACAAGCTGTTCGCGTCGCCGGTCGCGGTCTACAACCCGCTGCACTGGAGCTCGGCCAACCTGGTCAACGTCTGGCACGACATTTTCGGCGCCGACTCGTTCGCCGGGCCGATCGTGCTGCGGACCATCGTCTACGTGGCCGTCGCGTCCGCGCTGTGCCTGATCATCGGCTACCCGGCGGCGTACTTCGTGAGCCGGTTCGCGGGGCGGCGCAAGGGCCTGTTCCTGCTCCTGCTGATCGCACCGTTCTGGATCAGCTACATGATGCGGATGCTGGCCTGGATCGACCTGCTGCAGACCAACGGCTACGTGAACAAGGTCCTCACCTCCCTGCACATCGTCGGTACCCCGGTGAACTGGCTGGGCGGGCACTCGTACACGGTGATCCTGGGGCTGGTCTACGGCTACATCCCGTACCTGATCCTGGTCCTGTACGCGGGGCTGGACCGGATTGACTCCTCGCTCATCGAGGCCGGCCGTGACCTCGGGTTCAGCCGGTTCAAGACGTTCGTGCGGGTCACGCTGCCGCTGTCGCGCCAGCCCATCCTGACCGCGTTGCTGATCACGGTGCTGCCGATGATCGGCGACTACTTCACCAACACGCTGCTGTCGGCGGCGCCCAACACCTCGATGATCGGCAACCTGATCCAGGGCCAGCTGAACACGCCGGGCCTGGAGGGCCAGGGCGCGATCTTGTCGCTGCTGCTGCTCCTTGTGCTGCTCGTGCCGATGATCTATTACGTGGTGGCCACCAACCGCTCGTCGAGGGAGGCCTCATGACCAGCGTCACCGCCCGGTCGAGCACCTCCGGCGCGACCGCGCAGACCGCGGGCGGTAGCAAGCGCCTGCCGCCGTGGCGCAATCCCTGGCGCCACTCCTGGTTCCTCGAGGGCTTCACCTGGCTGTACCTGCTGTGGTCGCTGGCGCCGATCGCGATCGCCGTGCTGTTCTCGTTCAACCAGGGCAAGTCGCAGGCCACCTACCAGGGCCTGTCCTGGCGCTGGTACTTCGGTGACCCGGTCAACTCGGTCTGGCACAACCCGGCGCTGCAAAGCTCGGTGTTCACCACGCTGAAGCTGTCCGCCTACACCACGCTGATCGCGGTGCCTATCGGGGTCGCGTTCGCGCTGGGCATCAACCGGTGGCGGAGCAAGATCTCGGCCAGCTTCAACTTCGTGATGATCCTGTCGTTCGTGGTGCCCGAGCTGATCTTCGGCGTGGCCATGTTCTTCGTGTTCACCAAGCTGTTCACCGGCATCCAGCTCGGCCTGCTGGCCGAGATTCTGGGCCTGGTGACCTGGAACGTGAGCTGGCCGGCGATCATCGTCCAGGCCCGGCTCGTCGGCATCGGGAAACACTACGAGGAGGCGGCGGCCGACCTGGGCGCCACCCAGTGGCAGACGATTCGGCGGGTGATGATGCCGCTGCTGTGGCCGGCCATCTTCGCCAGCGCGATCCTCGTCTTCTCCGGGGTCATCGACGACTTCGTGATTGTGGACCTGCTGTCGTCCAGCGCCAGCAACACGCCGATGTCGGTGATCATCTACTCCACGCAGCACGGCGGCAACGGCGGTCCGGCGCTGAACGCGCTGGCCACGATCATGCTCGTGATGTCGTTCGTCGTGGCCGCCCTGGGCTTCCTGGGCTACCGGCTGATGACCCGCGGCCAGCGCATCGACGGCAGGCAGGCCCTCGCGACCATCGCCGGCGCCGAGAGCTGAGTGACCCCGGGAACGGGACAGCGGAGTTCGCTAGAAGGGTAGGTATCGGTTATGCCAGGTGGCCGGATCGAGCTCGTGTCGCTGACCAAGCGCTTCGCTGAGGTCGCTGTCGACGACATCGACCTGCAGATCGCCAGCGGGGAGTTCTTCTCGCTGCTGGGGCCATCGGGCTGCGGCAAGACCACCACCCTGCGCCTGATCGCGGGCTTTGAGCAGCCCACCGCGGGCAAGATCCTGCTCGACGGCACCGACGTGTCGGCCGTGCCGCCGCACAAGCGCAACGTCAACACGGTCTTCCAGAGCTACGCGCTGTTCCCGTTCCTGAACGTCTTCGACAACGTGGCCTTCGGGCTGCGCAACAAGAAGCTGCCCAGCGCGGAGCTGTCCAGCCGGGTCGGGGCGGCGCTGGACCTGGTCAAGCTGAGGTCGTTCGAGAAGCGCAAGCCGGGCCAGTTGTCCGGCGGCCAGCAGCAGCGGGTGGCGCTGGCCAGGGCGCTGGTCCTGCAGCCGGCGGTGCTGCTGCTCGACGAGCCGCTCGGCGCGCTGGACGCCAAGCTCCGGCGGTCGCTCAAGGTGGAGCTCAAGGCGCTCCAGGAGCAGGTCGGCATTACCTTCCTGTACGTGACCCACGACCAGGAAGAGGCGCTGACCATGTCCGACCGGCTGGCGGTCATGCGGGACGGCAAGATCGTGCAGATCGGGTCGCCGAGCGAGGTCTACGAGGAGCCCGCCGACACCTACGTGGCCGACTTCCTGGGCGTGTCCAACCTCATGGAGGTCGACATCGTCGAGCGCGGGCCGGGCAGCCGCTGCCAGGCCAAGCTGGGCGACTGCGTGCTGGAGGTGGACCACGGCGGGCAGGAGGCCCCGGACCACTCGCACGCGGTGATCCGGCCCGAGCGGGTCAAGATCGAGGACTTCGGGTCGACGGGCCCGAACCGGGTGCCGGCCATGATCGAGCGGCTGGTCTACCTGGGCTCGGCGACCCAGGTATTCCTGCGCCTGGCCGCCGGGACGGACCTGCAGGCGGTGCTCCAGAACGACGGCAGCCAGACGGCCTACAGCCAGGGCACGCCGGTGCACGCGTTCCTGGCCCCGGAGGCCCTTCGGGTGCTGGCTGGCGGCGGCGAGGTCGCCGAGCAGGGCGACGACCTCCCCATCGACATCGCCGCTCCGGGCGCCCTGGCCGGCAGCTAGGCCCCCAGCCCGCTAGGCCCTCCAGGGAGAGCTAAGCCCGCACCGCGCGGGCGCGGGCCGCCCTGGACCGGTCGGCATCCCAGCTGAACCCGAGCTGGCCGGCCACAAACCGCATGGTCATCTCGAACGCCCCGACCGGGTCGACGGCCGGGTCCTCCAGCGCGATCTGGATGGTGAGACCGTCCAGCAGGCTGGACAGGCAGGTCGCGAACCCCATCGGCTCCACGTCGCGGAACTCCCCGGCCTCCTGGCCGGCCAGCACGATCGAGCTGATCTGCTCGCGCCAGCGCTCGTCCGATTTGCGCCGCACGTTGCCGACCTCGGTGTTGCGGGCCGCCTGGGCCCAGAAATCAAGCCAGAGCTGCCACGAACTGCCGGGCGAGGGATCGGCCTCGGTCAGGCAGTTCATGGCCACGATCTCCTCGATCCGGGCCGCGGCCGTGGGCAGCTGCTCCAGTCGCCGCTGGCCGACCTCGTACCACGACTCCTCGTAGTGCCGGATGGCCTCGGTGAGCAGCTGGTCCTTGGTCTTGAAGTAGTAGATGACCAGCGCCGGGCTGACCCCGGCTCGCTTGGCCACGTCGGCGATGCGCGTGTCCGCGTAGCCGCGCTCGGAAATGACCTCAAGCGCGGCGACCACCATCTGGGTGCGCCGCTGGTCCGCGGTGCCCGGAGTGTCGGCGCCTAGGGCCTCGGCGCTCTCGCCCGCTCGACCGCTCCCAGGTCGCACTGTCATCGCCGCAGTCCTCTCATCGCGTTGTGCCGCACCTGGCACATCATTCTCCCGCGATGCCGGTACTGACTAGGTTGCTCCGTCATTCAACGTTGCCCTGTCAGCACTGTCCAACTGGCCCCACCCTCTTGTCGATACGGTATCAGGTTTCTAGACTGAACATTCAGTCAATCCGTATCCGGGCCGCATGGAGGCACACTCATGGCCGCAACGTACGACGCCATCGTGGTTGGCGGTGGGCACAACGGCCTGACCGCGGCCGCCTATCTGGCCCGGTCGGGCGCACGCACGATCGTGCTCGAAGGCCGCTACAAGACCGGCGGGGCGGCCACCACCGAGGCGCCCTGGCCCGACGCGCCGGAGTTCAAGGTCACCCGCCTGTCCTACGTGATGAGCCTGATGCCGCCGACGATCATCCGCGACCTCGAGCTCGAGCGGCACGGCTACAAGATCTACCCGATGGGCCCGTACTACCAGGCCTTCCCCGAGGGCGGCTCGATCAAGCTCTACGCCGACGACGCCAAGCGCAACCACGAGGAAGTCTCCAAGTGGTCCAAGGCCGACGCCGACGCCATGCCGCGCTGGGACGCCTGGCTGGCCGGCCTGGCCGACGTGCTCGGCCCGCTGCTGCTCACCGTGCCGCCCAACCTGGGCTCCCGCAAGCCGCGTGACCTGGCCGAGACGCTCCGCCTGGCCTGGCGCAACCGCGGCCTCGACGTGCGCACGATCGCCGACGTCACTCGCCTGATGACCATGAGCATCGCCGACCTGCTCGACGACTGGTTCGAGTCCCCGCAGGTCAAGGGCGCCCTGGCGGTGAACGGCGTGATCGGCACCTGGGCCGGCCCGTACGAGCCGGGCACCGCCTACGTGATGGCGCACCACTCCATCGGCGACGTCGGCGACGGCCACCTCGGCAACTGGGGCTTCCAGGAGGGCGGCATGGGCGGCGTGTCCAGCGCCATCGAGGCCGCCGCCCGCAGCCACGGCGCGGAAGTGCGCACCGGCGCCCGGGTCGCCCGGATCCTGGTCGAGGACGGCAAGGCGGCCGGCGTCGTGCTCGACAACGGCGAGGAACTGCGGGCCAAGGTGGTCGTGTCCACGCTGCACCCGCGCACCGCGTTCCTGGACCAGGTCGGCGCCGAGCACCTGCCCGACGATTTCGTCACCGACATCCAGCACTGGAAGACCCGCAGCGGCGTCGTCAAGATCAACCTGGCCCTGGGCGAGCTGCCCGACTTCATCGCCGACCCCGGCTCGCAGCTCCAGGAGCACCACACCGGCTCGGTGGAGATGGCGCCGACCATGGAGTACATCGAGCGCGCCTTCCAGGACGCGAGGGAGGGCCGCCCCGCGGCCCGGCCGTTCAGCGACGGCGTGATCCCCACCGCGTTCGACAAGACGCTGACCCCCGAGGGCACGCACATCATGTCGCTGTTCACCCAGTGGGTGCCGTCCGACTGGAACGAGGAGCCGCACACCGCCGAGCTGGAGGCCTACGCCGACCGCATGATCGACTGCTACAACGAGCTCGCGCCCAACCTCAAGTCCGCCATCCTGCACCGGGACGTCGTCGGGCCCTATGAGATGGAGCACGAGTACGGCCTGGTCGGCGGCAACATCTTCCACGGCGAACTCTCCCTGGAGCAGCTGTTCCACATGCGCCCGGCCCCCGGCTACGCCGACTACCGGACCCCGGTGCCCGGCCTGTACTACGGCAGCTCCGCCACCCACGCCGGCGGCGGCGTCTGCGGGATTCCCGGCTGGCAGGCCGCGCGGGCCGCGATCGCGGACCGCAAGACCAGCAAGCGGTCGGGCCAGCTCCGCAAGGTAACCCGCCGGTCATGACGAAGCCGGATACCGCTCCTTAACAAATGACTGCCACCGTGGAGTCGCTGCTCGGTGCGCGGAGCGTCGCGCTGGTCGGAGCGTCACCGCGGCCCGGCTCGTTCGGGCAGCGGATGGTCGAGGAGGTGACCCGGAGCCCGTCCCGGCCCCGGGTTCACCTCATCAACCCTCGCTACGCCGAGATCGACGGGCGCCGGTGCCTGCCGTCGCTGGCCGACGTGCCCGACCCCGCCGACCTGGTGCTGCTGGCCGTGTCCGACGGCCAGCTCGAGCCGCAGCTCGAGCTGGCCGCCGCGCGGGGCGACCGCTCGGCGCTCATCTTCGGTAACGCCTACGAGCCCGCGTCGGGGGACTCGCCCCCACTGCGCGACCGGCTGGCGGCCATCGCCAGGGACGCCGGGATGGCCATGTGCGGCGCGGGCTGCATGGGGTTCATCAACGTCAGCCGCGGCCTGCGGGCCATCGGCTACATCGAGGCCAGCCCCATGCCCGCCGGGCCGGTGGCGCTGGTTACCCACTCCGGCTCGGTGTTCTCCGCGCTGCTGCGCGCCCGCCGCGGCCTGCGCTTCTCGCTGGCCGTCTCCTCCGGCCAGGAACTCGTCACCACCACCCCGGCCTACCTGGAGTACGCGCTCGGCCTGCCCGAGACCCGGGTGCTGGCGCTGGTGCTCGAGGCCATGCGCGACGCCGGCCAGCTGACCGACGTGCTGGCCACGGCCGCCGAGCGGGACATCCCCGTCGTGCTGCTGACCGTCGGCGGGTCGGCCAGCGGCCAGGCCATGGTGGCCGCGCACTCCGGCGCGCTGGCCGCGGCCGACGGGGGCTGGGAGGCGCTGGCCCGGGCCTACGGCGTGCACCGCGTCGCTGACCTGGCCGAGCTCACCGACACCCTGGAGCTGTTCGCCATCGGCCGGCGCGTCATTCCGCCCGCGCTGGTCCGGCCCGAGTCCCCCGCCCAGCCGGGCGAGTCGCCCGCGGCCGCCGGGCCGGTGCTGGGCATCGCCACCGTGCACGACTCCGGCCTCGAGCGCGCGCACACCGCGGACGTCGCCGAGCAGCTCGAGGTGCCCTTCGCCGAGATCAGCCCGGCCACCACCGAGCTGCTGGGCAAGCTGCTCGACCCCGGCCTGCTGCCGGCCAACCCGCTGGACGTCTGGGGCACCGGCGCCGACACCCGTGAGCTGTTCGCCGCCTCGCTGACCGCGCTGGCCGGCGACCCCTCGGTGGCCGCTGTCGCGCTGGCCGTCGACCTGGTCCACGAGCTGGACGGTGACCGCTCCTACCCGCTGGCCCTGCTCGACGCCACGGTGCGCACCGACAAGCCGCTGGCCGTGCTGAGCAACCTCGGCAGCGCCATCGACCCCGAGATCGCCGGCTTGCTGCGCGAGAGCGGCGTCCCCGTACTGGAGGGCACCAGGACCGGGCTGCTCGCGCTGCGCCACCTCCTCGACCACGCCCGCCAGACGGCCCCGGCCCCGCAGTCCGGCCCGCCCGGGCTGTCCGACCGACCCGGCCTGCCGGGTGGCCGCCGCGTGCTGGCCCCCGTCGACCCGGATCGGCAGCGCCGTGCCCGCGCGCTGCTGGCCGCCGGGATGACCGGGGGCGCGCCGCTGCTGGCCCTGCTGCGCGAGTACGGCATCCCGACCGTGGCCGCCCGGCCCGCCACCGACGAGGCCGGGGCGCTCGCCGCCGCCCAGGCGCTCGGCTACCCGGTCGTGCTCAAGACCGACGAGCCCGAGATCACCCACAAGTCCGACGTCGGCGGGGTGGTGCTGGGCCTGGATGACCCCGACGCCCTGGCCCTGGCCTACGCCGACCTGGCCGAGCGCCTGGGCCGGCGGGTGCTGGTCAGCCAGACCGCCCCGGCCGGGCCCGAGCTGGCCCTGGGCCTGATCCGGGACCCGGGCCTCGGCCCGCTGATTGTGGTCGGCGCCGGCGGCATCCTGGTCGAGCTGCTGGCCGACCGCGCCGTGGCGCTCCCGCCGGTGGACGAGGCACTGGCCGCCGAACTGCTGGCCGGCCTGCGGGTCAGCAAGCTGCTGGCCGGTGTGCGGGGTGCGCCCCCGGCCGCGCTCGCCCCGGCGCTCCAGGCCATCACCGGCCTGTCCGCGCTGGCCGCGGAGCTGGGCGACGACCTCGAGGCCCTGGACGTGAACCCGCTCATCTGCGGCCCCGAGGGCGCGGTCGCCGTCGACGCCCTGGCCATCCCGCGCCGCAATCCATGATCACGCGCCCGCCACGCCAGCCCGAGCGACGGGGTTGTTGCAGCCACGTCGTACCAGCGACGTGCCGGCAACAACCACGTTGTTAAGACCGGTTCCTGATCGCGGCTGACCGGCACCGGCGTGACCGGCCTCGGCGGGCGCTACACGCTGACCGGCCTGGTCCCGGGCCGGTACCGGGTGCTGTTCACCCCGGACTGCGCGCTCGGCACGGCCGACGTGACGGCCACGGCGACGTCGGCCCGGGTGATCGCCAGCCGGGTCACCACGGGCGTCGGGGCCCGGCTGGCCGCCGATGGCGGGATATCGGGCACCGTCAGCACCGGCGCGAGTGCCGTCGTCGGGGTCTGCGTGGGCGCGTTCGCGCCGGGCGGCCGGCGCCGACGGCGCTGGCCATCACCGCCGCGGACGGCCGCTACGAGCTCGACGGCCTGGCCGCGGGCCGGTACCAGGTCGAGTTCACCGCGGGCTGCGGCGACACTCGCTACGTGGCCCGGTGGTACCAGGGCGCGACGACCCGGCGCGGCGCCCGGCCGGTCACCGTCACCGCGGGCTCGGTCACCACCGGCATTGATCAGGGTTAGGCGAGGAACTCCGCCAGGACCGGGGCCAGCACGCCCGGTTTCACCTGATGCGTCTGGCCCTCCAGCATCCGCAGCTGGCCCTGCGGGATGACCTGGCTCAGCACCCGCGCCGTACCGGGCATGAACGGAAGGCCGGCGTCGCCCGCCATCACCAGGGCGGGCACCGAGACCCGCGCAGCCAGCTCGGTCGGCACCGACAGGGACGGGCCCATGATCGCGGCGTGGTCATAGGCCAGCGTCGGCGCGACGGCTTCGAGGGCTGGCCAGAACGGCGTCCGGCGCAGGCCGTCGACCTGCTCGGCGGGCATGCCGACAAACCGCAGAAACAGGGCCACCGCGTCGCCCCGGCGGCCTTCGGTCAGGGCCGTTGTCAGCTGCCCCAGGTACTGGCGCCAGGGTTCCTGCGCGCCGGGGTCGTTGTTGTACGGGGCCTCGTACAGGGCGATCTTGGTGACCTGGCGGCCCAGCCGCAGGGCCGCCCGCATGGCCAGCGGGCCGCCCGACGAGTGGCCGTAAAGGAACGCCGAGCCGCCGGCGCGTTCGACCAGCGCCTGGATGTCGTCGATCTCCCGGTCGACCGCGTAGGGCAGCGTGTCCCCGCTCTGGCCGCGGCCGCGGCGATCGAAACCGTAGACCGTGAAGTGCGGCGCGAGCAGCCGGGCCAGCTCCGACCCGGAGCCAGACGAATGGACGGTCAGCGCGCCGTCGACCAGGATCAGGGCCGGCCCCGCGCCCTGCTGGTCGTAGGCGATCGTCGTGCCGTCGGCTGAGGTGACGGTTTTCAGGTCAACTGTGTTCATGCCGTCAGTGTGGCCGCTCCCCGGTGCGCGAGCCTGCGCCTGGCGCTCCTGGTAGCGCCACTACCTGGCAGTGGGCCGGCTCGGCGTGGGATCCTGGGCTGGCCATGGGTGCTGCACGCGGCGATCAGCAGACCGGCCCGGCCCGCGATGCGGTGCGGGACCGGCGCCGCGAGCTGGGCGCGTTCCTGCGCTCCCGCCGCGGCCGGCTGACCCCGGCCGACGTGGGGCTGCCCGACTGGGGCGTGCGGCGGGTCCCCGGCCTGCGCCGCGAGGAGGTCGCCCAGCTCGCCAACGTCGGCCTGACCTGGTACACGTGGCTGGAGCAGGGCCGCCAGGCCCAGCCCTCGACCAGCGTGCTGACCGCGATCGCGGACGCGCTCCGGCTCGATGTCCACGAGCGCGAGCACCTGTTCGCGCTGGCCCGTGACCCGATCGACCAGGCCCGTGGCGGGCCGGACCAGACCGACGCGCCCGGGCAGGCCGGTCTCGGGCTGGACGCGATCGTGCGGGATTTCGGGCCGGCCCCGGCGTACGCCATCTCGGGCCGGTTCGACGTGCTGGCCCACAACCGGCCCGCTGGGTTGCTGTTCGGCGGCCTCGACCCGGGTCCTGACGGGCCCGCGAACATGCTGCAGCTGGGCTTCACCGACTCCAGCTGGCGCTCGCTGATCGCCGACTGGGAGCACGAGGCGGCCCGGCACGTCGCCATGTACCGGGCGGCGATGACGATCCACCTCGACGACCCGGCCTGGACCGCGCTGCCCGCCCGGCTGGCCCGGCTATCCCCGGACTTCGCCCGGTTCTGGGCCAGCAGCGACGTGGCCGGTCCTGAGCGCCGGGTCAAGCGGTTCCGTCACCCCAGCGCCGGGCCGCTGACCCTGCACAGCACGTCCCTGCTGGTGGCCGACGACCCGATGACCCGCATCGTGATCCTCTACCCGGCGACCGCGGCGGATGCCGCCCGGCTGGAGCGTCTCGCCGGGTAGATCGGCCCCCGGCCAGCCCGGCCAGGCGCCGCCTCGATCAGTCGGCGACGCCTCGATCAGTCGGCGCGGGCGTTGCGGGCGTGCGGGCGGTCCAGCGGCGCGTGACCGCGGGCGGTGGCCAGCTGGGACGGACTGGTGAACGTGCTGCCGCCCGGCCCGGCCTGCACGGCCTCGTGCAGGGCGCTGCCCGCCACCAGCTTGGGCCAGGACAGGAACCAGACCGTCCAGCCGTCATCCCAGGTCCCGGCGACCGGGCTGCCGGTGACGGTGACCGGGTCGCCCGGCACGGCGAGCTTGTAGTACTCCTCGGCGTGCGCCGGCGAGGTGTTCACGCAGCCGTGGCTGACGTTGGTGACGCCCTGCTCGGCCACCGACCAGTAGGCGTCGTGGATGTAGACGCCGCTCCAGGTGAACCGGACCGACCACGGGACCTCGAGGTTGTAGCCCGGGCCGACCATGTCGACCGGGTTGCCCTTCTCGATGGTCACGTAGGTCCCGTTGGGCGTGTCGTCGCCGGGCCGGCCGGTGCTGACCGGCCAGGTGTGCCAGAGCCGGCGCTTGTAATAGACATGCATGTCATGCGAGCGGGTGCTCACCTGGACAATGAGCGAGGCGCCAATGTCGAATGACTGGGTGAGATCGTGATCGCCGTAAACTCCCGGCGCGCCTTCCACCCCATTGAGCTTGGCGTCGAAAGTCACCCGGGTGTGCTGCGGCCAGTACGTGCGGGGCCGGAAGTAGAGCGTCTTGTCGCCGTCCCAGTACCAGGCGCCGACCACCGGTCGCGAGGTCGTGATGCTGATGGCCCGCTCGACGGCGGCCTTATTGGTTATCGGGTGGCTGAAGTTCAGGATGATCGGCATGCCGACGCCGTATTGCTGCCTGAACCCCTCGATGGTCGAGGCCTGGAAGGTCGCCCGGGGCCTCAGCGTGCTGAATGAGCTGGTCGCGGTGGCCGTCTTCCCGTCCGCGCCGGTCGCCGTCGCCGTCACCGTGTAATGGCGCGACATGGACAGCCGCTGGGTGCTGCGCCAGGCGCTGCCATCGTCACTGAGCCGCCCGCGGACCCGGCCGCTGCCGCCGTCAATGTGGACGCTGTGCAGGGTACCGTGGGCGGCACGCACGGTGATCGCGGTGCCCGGCTGAATGCCGGATGAGCCATTTCCGGGGGCGATCGTCACCTGCGGAAGCTGCTCGGCGTGCTGCTTTTGCGCGGCCGTCGTGCGGGCCGACGTCCCGGCCGAGCACGCCGCGAGCGACAGCGCCACCGCGGTTCCCGCGGCCACGCCCAGTACAGCAATTCTTCCCCGGCCCCGTCGCCGCGCGCTGCTATTCACCCGTAATCCCCGATCCCCCGTTGCCGCTGCCGACGCCCGGCGTGATCCGACTATTAATTCGTCCGGCCGCACCCGTGCCGCGAGCGCCGCATCGCGGCCGGTGCCGCGCGGCGTCAGCAGATACCGCGAGCATTACCCCGCTCCGGGAGCGCGGACACGGGGCCGCCGCCCGGAATCGCTTAACAGCTTTCCCACGCCCGGGCAAAGAAAGCCGGCCCAGGTCTTCTTCGACACCACCGCCGGCTACGCGACGCAGTGGTGGAAGGACGCAGCCTCGGCAGCCCGGGCGACGGTCGTGACCGTCCGGGCGGACACGGTCAGCGCCGGGATCGACGCGGCGCTGACCAGGTAAGGCCCCGCCGGGAGGCTAGAAGATGACGTAGACCTTGCGGATCCGCTCGTGGATCTGCCAGGTGCCGGCCCAGCCGCGGGGGAAGACGGCCGTGTCCCCCGGCCCGATCTCCCGCGGCTCGCCGCCGTCCGGCGTGACGGTCATCCGGCCGGCCACGATGTGCACGAACTCGTGGGTCTCCAGCTTCCAGTAGGACGGGCCCGGCGTGCACTCCCAGACCCCGACCTCCTGGTCGCCGTCCTGCCACAGGGTCAGCCCGGAGGTCTGCATGGGCTCGCCGGTGGCCTCCTCCAGCGGGCCCCAGTCCTCGAGGTCGGCGGTCACCGCGGCGGCGAGATAGGGCGTCGTGATGTCGGTCATGCGTGGGTCCTTTCCTGGTGCAGGGCCTCGGGGAAGGGCAGGGCGATGGGGTCGGTGCCGAGCCGGCTGCGGCCGTCGGCGTCGAACCGGTCGAGGCCGAGGTCGGTCACGTCGACCACCTCGGAGGTGCCGGTCAGGGCGACGTCGGCGGCGGCGCGGGCCACGGCCGGCCCCCACATCATCCCGGCGCCGCCCGCACTGGCCACAGTGACGCCGGTGATGGCCGGCCGATCGGCCCCGCCGTCGGCCGCGTCGTTGCGGGCCAGGGCCGGGCCGATGATCGGCAGGTGGTCGGGGGTGTAGTCGATCGTGGCCGACCACAGGCGGCGCAGGCCGAGATCGGCGGTGACCGGGACCAGCTCGGCCAGGCGCTGGCGCATCAGCGCCAGGTAGGGCTCGTCCACGCAGGCCGCCACGCCGGGCGGCTCGGCCGGGTTGCTCATCCCGAACAGCAGGCCGCCCTCCTCGGGCCGCCAGTACAGGCCGGCCGACAGGTCGAAGACCATGGGCACCCGGTCCGGGGCGAGGTCGGGATGGGCCTCGGTCACGGCGACCTGGTGCCGGACCCCGCCCGCCGGGACGGTGACGCCGGCCAGGCCGGCCGACCTCGGCGATCTCAGGACCGCCGGTGAGGACCACGAGCGGGGCGGTGATCGGTCCGGCCGAGGTCCGCACGCCGGTCACGGCGCCGCCGGTCACGTCCAGGCCGGTGAAGCTGACGCCGCTCGCGCACCTCGACGCCGCTGACGGCCAGGGCCACGGCGTAGGCGGTGACGTTGCGCGGCGGCGTCAGGTAGCCGTCCTCGGCGCAGTAGGTACCGCCCAGGGTGTGGCCGGGGGCCAGCGTCGGGTTGAGCGCGTCGAGCTGGCCGGGCTCCAGCCACCGGACGTTCAGGCCGAGCCGAGTTCTGCATGGCCATCCGCTCGCGGGCGGCGGTGACGTCGGCCTCGGTGAAGCTCGGGATCACGTAGCCCTGCTGGGTGAAGCCCGAGTCGATGCCCAGCTCGTCGTGCTGGCTGAGGTAGAAGCGGCGGGACCACTCGCCCAGGCGCACCGCCCACGGCGTGCCGCCCTGGGTACGGACGACGCCCGCGGCCCGGCTGCTGGCTCCCTGGCCGAGGGTGCGCTTCTCGACCAGGATCACCCGGTCCAGGCCGCTGCGGCGCAGGAAGTAGGCGCACCACGCGCCAACCGTGCCGCCGCCGACTACCACCGCGTCGGCGGCTGTGCCCGCGGGAAGCCGGAGCGAGGCTGGCTGGTCGCTGGCTGAAGGCATTGGCACGAGGCCGATTCTTGCCTAGACTGAACGTTCAGTCAAGACTCCCGGCCAGGGCTACCGATGGACTATGAGCGGGGCGCGCATGTACGGCTTGTCAGACGAGGACCTCGAGATTCAGGCACGCGCCGCGACGCTCGCGGACGAGCTGATCCCCTCGGAGGTGGAGGCCGAGCTCAACGACGGCGAGCTGCCCAAGGAAGTCACGGCTGGGCACGCGGCCCGGGCCAGGGAACTCGGCCTGTGCGCGACGAACATGCCCACGGAGCTGGGCGGGATGGGCTACACCACGCTCCAGCAGGTGCTGGTGCAAGAGCAGGCCGGGCGGGTCACCAACGCGCTGGCCTGGGTGGCATCCACCCCGCCGTCCTGGATGCCGGCGGTGGCCACCCTGTTTCAGATGGAAAAGTTTGTCATTCCGGCGATCCGCGGGGAGCGCGAGGAGTGCTACGCGATCACTGAGGAGGGCGCGGGCTCGGACGTTGACGCCATCGTCGCGACCGCGCGGCGGGACGGCGACGACTACGTTCTCCGCGGCGAGAAGTGGCACGTCACCTCGTACAACGTGGCCGACTTCGCGTTCTTCCAGGGCAAGCTGGTCGGCGGCGAGCACGACGGTGAGCACGCGATGTTCCTGGTCGACCTGCCCAGTCCGGGGATCCGGGTGGTGCGCACCCCGGAGTACTCGCACTCGATCGGGCACCATCACCCGATCGTGGCCTTCGAGGACGTGCGGGTGCCAGCGACGCACCTGGTCGGCGCGGAGGGCGACGGCATGAGCTTCGCCTACGAGTGGTTCCGGTTCGAGCGGATGATGGTGGCCGCGCGCTGCCTGGGCGCGGCGCAGCGGCTGACCGAGGAGATGACCAGCTTCGCGGCGCAGCGGCAGGTGCAGGGCCGTCCCATCGCGGTGCTCGGCGCGATCCAGGCCATGCTGGCCGACAGCCTGACCGAGCTGTTCGCGGCCCGGTCGCTGATCTACGAGACGGCCCGCAACATCGACGCGGGCGTCGACGTCAAGGTCCAGCACGCGCAGTGCTCGATGGCCAAGCTGTACGCCTCGGAGATGGCCGGCCGGGTGGCCGACCGCGCGGTCCAGGTATTCGGGGGCCGCGGTTACATGCGCGAGAACGTGGCCGAGCGGTTCTTCCGCGAGCTGCGGGTGGAGCGCATCTGGGAAGGCACCAGCGAGGTGCAGCGGGCGATCATCGCCGACCAGATGACCAAGCGCGGCCCGCGCGCCCTGGCCTGAGCGGACCGGCCTGAGCCGGGTCAGCCAGGCCACGGGCGGCGGCGGGCCTCAGGCCGGGAGGCTGGCCTCGATGGCCGCGACGACCTCGTCGGCCTCGGGCTCGGTCCGGGGGCGGAACCGCGCGATGGCCTTGCCGTCGGGGCTGATCAGGAACTTCTCGAAGTTCCACTGGATGTCGCCGGCCTCGCCGTCGGCGTCGGGCAGCGCGGTCAGCTCGGTGTAGACCGGGTGCCGGTCGGGCCCGTTGACCTCGATCTTCTCGAACATGGGGAACGTGACGCCGTAGGTGGCCGAGCAGAACTCGGCGATCTCCTCGGCGCTGCCCGGCTCCTGCCCGCCGAACTGGTTGCAGGGGAAGCCCACGACGGAGAACCCGCGGTCAGCGAACCGCTCCTGGAGCCGCTCCAGGCCGTTGTACTGCGGCGTCAGGCCGCACTTGGACGCGACGTTGACGACCAGCAGCGTCTTGCCGGCCAGGTCGTGCAGCGATCCAGGCTGGCCGTCCAGGGTGGTGAGAGGAATGTCGTACAGGCTCAACGCTCGGGCTCCTTCGCGATCGGCGTCAGTGGCATGGCCCACGAAGAGGCCAACACCGCCCGGCCGCCCGGCATGCCCGCCGGCTGGGCCGGGCCCGGATCCGCGCCCCGGTCCACCGCCTCGAACAGCGCCGCCGCCCGCCCGGCGGTGGCCCGGGCCCAGCGCCCGGTGCTGAGCAGTCCCAGCGCGCCGAGGCCGACGCCGAGCCCGAGCACCATCCACCACACGTCGTGCTCGGCGCTGGTGAACGCCGTTCCGCCGCGGGCCAGGGCCGAGCCCACGACCGTCCCGGCGATCGCGACGCCCAGCGTGGTGCCGGTCTGCCGACCGGCCGAGGCCAGCGCGGTGGCCACCCCGGCCATCGAGCGGGGCATCCCGGAGACCGCGGTGTTGGTGATCGGCGGGTTCACGGTCCCCAGGAAGATGCCGAACAGCAGGTAGCTGGCGATCACGGCCGGCAGCGGGGTCGGCCGGCCCGAGCCCGAGCGACACGGCGCCGCCCAGAGCCAGCGCGGCCCCGGCGACCACCAGGGGCAGCCGAGGACCGCGCGCGCCGACCAGCAGGCCGGTACGCGGGGACAGCACCAGCACCAGCACCCCGACCGGGAGCAGGCACAGCCCGGCCGCGAGCGCCGACCGGCCGCGTACGTCCTGCAGGTACTGCGTGGTCACGAACAGGAACGCGCTGAACCCGCACAGGGCCTGGAGGGCCATGACGATCGCGGCGCTGAACGGCACGCTGCGGAACAGCCGAAGTTCCAGCAGCGGATCGGCCCGGCGCGGCTCGTAGCGCAGGATGCCCAGCCCGCTGAGCGCGGCCACGGCGAGCAGGCCGAGGATGACCGGCGAGGTCCAGCCCAGCCGGCCGGACTCGATGATCGCGGCGACGAGGCCGCCCAGGACACCGATCATCAGGACCTGGCCGACCGGGTCGAACCGGCGGCCCCTGGCCGCGCGGGACTCGGGCACGAACCGCGCGGCGCACACGATGGCCGCGACCACGATCGGCAGGTTGACCCAGAAGATGGCCCGCCAGCCGAGGCCGTCGACCAGGACGCCGCCGAGGATCGGGCCCAGCGCCAGGGCCAGGCCGGACATCGAGCCGAACACCCCGATGGCCCGGGCCCGCTCGGCTGGGTCGGGGAAGGTGTTGGCGGTGATGGCCAGCGCCACCGGGTTGAGCATCGTCCCGCCGACCGCCTGGACCGCGCGGGCCGCGATCAGCCAGCCGATGCCCGGCGCCAGGCCGCACAGCAGCGAGCCGAGCCCGAAGGCGGCCAGGCCCGCCTGGAAGACCCGGCGGCGGCCCAGGCGGTCGGCGGTCGAGCCGCCCAGGACCAGGAAGCTGGCCAGCACCAGGGTGTAGGCGTCGACCGTCCACTGCAGGCCGGACTCCGAGGTGTGCAGGTCACGGTGGATGGTCGGCAGCGCGACGTTGACGATGGAGATGTCCATCACCACGACGATGATGCTGGCGCAGCAGATCGCGAGCACCAGGAGTCGGCGGCGGTGGCTGAGCTCGGGCATGGGGGTCCAATCGGCAGGCACCGCCAGCGCTCGGCAGTGCGGGTTCCCGTGTCTGAGGCTCGACGCTAGAATTTAGAGCGTGCTCGAAGTCAAACCGCGCCCCGCGCCAACGTCCGCTCGCTCCGGCCCCCCGGCGGGCCTGACCATCGCCGAGGCCGCCCGCCACACCGGCGTGAGCGCGCACACGCTGCGCTATTACGAGCGGGCAGGGCTGGTCATCACCCCCGTGGACCGCACTCAGGGCGGCAGCCGGCGCTACCGGGCCGAGGACCTGAAGTGGATCAAGATCTGCACCAAGCTGCGGGCCACCGGGATGCCGATCAAGGACATCCGCCGCTACGCCCAGATGGTCGCGGCCGGACCGGGCAACGAGCAGGAGCGGCTGGCCCTGATGGAGGAGCACCGGGCCGTGGTGCTGGCCCGGCTGGCCGAGGTGCAGGAGAACCTCAAGGTCATCGACCACAAGATCGACGTCTACCGCGGTCGGCTGGAAGGCCGGCGACGCCGACCAGCTATGGGCGCCTAAGCGCCCGGCGGGTGACCGCGGCTAGTCGGCGACTGCGGTTCGCCGGCGACCGCGGTTAGCTGGCGACGGCGGTGCTGCCGGCCCGGTTCCAGACCGGCTCGCCCTGGTAGGCGCGCCCGATCATGGTGACGAACTGGTAGACCGCGTCCTCGTCCGGTGACAGCGGCCCGGGCGAGGCGTGCTCGGAGGACAGCCCGCGCTGGACCGACTCGCAAGCCAGCCAGTCCTGCTTGTTGGTGATGTCCCAGAAGTTGACCGCGTAGGACGGGTCGAAGCCGGGGTCGGCGGCCGCCTCGGGCGCGAAGGACCAGACGCACTCGATCATCGTGCGGTCGGCGGCCAGCGGCACCAGGCGGTGCGTCATCACGTAGTCCGGGTGCAGGCTGAGCAGCACGTTCGGGAACAGGTTGACGTAGATCACCGTGCGCAGGCCGGTGGCGTCCAGGCCGCGCAGCGGCACGCCGTGGCTGGTGCCGTCCAGCGACATGGTGTCCATGCCGTCCCGCAGGTCCATCCAGCCGCCGACCCAGGACCCCTCATTGTGATAGTTTTCGCCGCTCTTGGGCGGGCTGACTCGGCACAATTCCGGGTGGATAACGGGGCAGTGGTAGCACTCGTGGTAATTCTCGGTCAGAATCTTCCAGTTCGCGGCGGCGTCGTAACGGTGCCGTCCGGCAATGACCAGGCGCTCGGGCTCGTAGGGCGCGAGAATCGGCTCGAGCTCGCCGAGTGCGTCGGCCAGCGGCCCGGCGGCCCCGCCCGAGCCGTCCACGAAGATCAGTCCGTGCCACTCAGTTACCGGCAGCTCGGCCAGCCCCCAGGCCGACCGGTCGAAGCCGGAGCTGGGCTTGAACCCGGAGGCGAAGCGCAGCGCGCCGTCCAGGCTGTAGGTCCAGGAGTGATAAGGGCAGATGACAGTGTTGCGCTGGGCTGTCTCGCCCACGCCCAGCAGCTCGTGCCCGCGGTGCCGGCAGGTGTTCGCGAATGCGTGCAGGACGCCGTCGTCGTCCCTGGTCAGCAGCACGCTCCCGGAGCAGGCCGGCTCGGCCCGCTGGTCGCCCGGCCGGGCCAGCAGCGAGGAGAATCCGACGCAGGTCCAGCCGCCGCCGAAGAAGTTCTGCTGCTCCCAGGCGAACACTTCGGGGGCGGTGTAGGCCGCTCTGGGCAGCATGTTGCTATCGCCGAAAGGCCGCAGCGTCCGCGCGAGCCCGGCGGGGTCGATGGGAGCAGCAGGATAACGCAGTTGACTGACCATACAGTCAACTGTAAACGGGCCTCTAAATTCTGTCTAGCACGAAGGCGATCCGGCGGCCAGTCCCGTCGGCCGCGCTCGGCCGCCGCCTGGCCCGGGCTGGGCGGTCCCGGACGCCCGCGGCGCCTCCTGAACCGGCTCGGCCTGATTTACGTTAAAAAGAAGCTAGAAGCCAGGGTACGCGGTACCTTATCGGCAATCTGCGAACTTAAGGCGGAACAGGTGACCGGCAGATCTCATCGCTTTCGTGCACATATTAAGCCAGTGCACCCGCCTTTTACCCATTTCCCCATCGCGGCCTATGTTTTCGCGGCCGGATTTGATATCGCATCGGCAGCGGCGGGCCGCCGGGTACGGGTGGGCGGGCCAGCTCTGGCACGCGGGCACGTTCGTGCTCATCGGCGGCCTGATCATCTGCCTGATCACCATGGCGACCGGATTCTGGGACCTGATACGGCAGTGGCCGGGCCATTCCGGCAGACCCGGCCGACGGCGCACCGGACCCGCTGGGCACGGTCGCCGCGCACGTCAGCGTGATGGCCGCGGCTTTCATGATCGGTGCGGGCGATGTAGCCTGGCGCCTCAGCGACTATAGCTCCAGGGCCTCGACCCCGCCCGGCGTCGTCGCGCTCTCCGTGACGGCGGCCATCGTCGCCTGCGCGGGCGCGTACTTCGGCGGGAAGCTGGTGTTCGACCACGCCATCGGCGTGGCTCCGGCCGCGGTCAGGGGGAATTCGCGGTTGCCTGCCGGGCATGCCCCGGACGATCATGAGCAGGCAGGCGCCGACGTGACCGGCCGGAGGACAGCAGGATGGGACGGGCGTGGCGCGACGCGAGGTGACCCCGCGCCCTGAGGCGACCGCCCCCAAGGCCCCGCTGCCCCGCCGGGTCCGCGCCCTGCTGGTCTTTGTCTGCGTGCTGGTACTGGTCGAGACCGATCTTCTTCACCGCGCTGACCCCGCTGCTCCCGCACTATGTGCACACGGCCGGGCCTGTCGAAGTCGGGCGTGGGCCTGCTGGTCGCCTCCTATCCCATCGGCACCCTGATCGGCGTCGCTGCCGGGCGGGGTGCTGACCTCCCGGCTGGGCTGCCGGCTGGTGGTGCTGCTCGGCCTGGCCCTGATGAGCGTGTCGACGTTCATCTTCGGCTGGGCCCAGCGCCGAGGCCATCCTGGACACCGCGCGACTGGTCCAGGGCGTGGGCGGCGCCTGCACCTGGGCCGCCGGGATGGCCTGGCTGGCGACGGTGGCCCCGCCGCAGCGGCGCGGCGAGCTGCTCGGCACGGCGCTGGGCGCGGCGGTCGGCGGCGCCCTGCTCGGCCCGGTGATCGGGGCGGTGGCCAGCCAGGTCGGGCACCGGGCCCGGCCTTCTCCGCGGCGGCCGTGGCCGGAGCCGTCCTGATGGTCGCCGCGTTCGGTGTGCCGCGGCCGCACGGCAGCGCAGGCCCAGGGCCTGCGGGCCGCGCTTCCGCCGTGCGCGACCGGCACGTGGCGGCGGGCATGTGGCTGACCATGCTGCCGGGGCTGGCGTTCGGCGTGCTCGACGTGCTCGCGCCGCTCCGGATCAGCGCGCTGGGCGGCAGCGCCACCATCATCGGCGCGACGTTCCTGATCTCCGCCGGCGCTGGAGGCCGGGCTCTCACCGCTGGCCGGGCGGCTGTCCGACCGGCGCGGGCCGCTCGCCCCATCCAGCTGTCGCTGGCCGCCGCCGTGCTGCTCAGCCTGCTGGCACCGATTCTCGCGCCGGAGTTCGTGCTGGTCGCGGTGCTGATCGTCGGCATGCCATCGTTCGGCACGATGTTCGCGCCGGCCATGTCGCTGCTCAGCGGCGGCGCGGACCGGCTGGGCCTGAACCAGGGCCTGGCCTTCGGGCTGGCCAACCTGGCCTGGGCCACGGGGCAGGCGGTCGCGGCCGGGGCCACCGGGGCCATCGCCCAGGCCACCTCGGACCTGATCCCGTACGTGCTGCTCGCCGCGACCTGCCTGGGCACGCTGGCCGTGGTCCGGCCCGGACCCGGCCGGCGGCTGGTCACGCGGATCGCCTGGCCCCGGCAGGCCGGGGCCAGCGCCGCCCAGCCACCCGCCCATGCGGAGCCGTCCGGCCGCGCCGAGGAGTGAGCACCCCGGCTTCGAGGTCGCGGCCGGTGACCTGGTGATCAGTCCGCGCTGGCCGCCGTGTAGGTGACCAGCGTCTGCTCGGGGCTGTCGGCGACCTGGAGCACGACGTGGGAGTAGTCGAGCGGGCCGAGCCGGGGGTGGCGCAGCTTCTTGGTCCCGCTGCCCACCGGGCGCACGTCGTGGGCCGGCCACCACTCGCGGACGCGGTCACTGTCGCGGTGCAGCGCGTCGATCAGCGCCTGGAAGTCGGGATCGGCCGGGTGGCGCGCGGCGGCCAGCCGGAACCGCCCCAGCATGGCCCGGGCCTCGGACTCCCAGTCCAGGTAGACCTCGCGGGCCCGCGGCGCGGTGAACATCCAGTGCACCAGGTTGCGCTCGCCGGGCGGCCGGGCCGCCCAGTCGGTGAACAGCTCCCGCGCGGCCTGGTTGGCCACCAGCACATCCCAGCGGCGCCCCTTGACGTAGGTCGGGCTGGGCTCGAGCCGGTGGACGAGGTCGGCCACGCCCGGGTCGAGCCGCTCCGGCGGCGCCGCCGTGCCGTCCGGGGCGCCGTCCTCGTCGGCCGGCCCGTTGGCCAGCACCCGCAGGTAGCGGTGCTCGGCGGCCGTCATCCGCAGCGCGCCGGCCAGCGCGTCCAGCACCTGGTCGGAGGGATGCACCGGCCGGCCCTGCTCGAGGAACGTGTAGTACGTCGGCGACAGGTTGGCCAGCAGGGCGACTTCCTCCCGGCGCAGCCCCGGCGCACGCCGCCGGGTGCCGGCCGGCAGGCCGACGTCAGCCGGGACCAGGCGCTCGCGCCGGGACCGGAGTAGCTGCCCGAGCGCCTGCGGATCACCAGATCGGGCCATCCCGTCAGCATAGTCATGCCAGTACCAGTATCAGCCGCGGAGTGTCACTAGTACCTGAGAATCCGAGACCTACGGGATTAACCTGGAGCAATCCCCCCGATATAGTCATGTCGGTCTATCGGCCAGGTCAATTGCGGCCTGTCGGCCAGGGCCCGTCCAGGCGGCCCAGGAAAGTGCAGGGATTTCATGCGTCCGAGGTGGGCCCACGTGTACGCCGGCGCGATCATCGTGCTGATCGGGCTGGTTGCTGTCGTGCCGAGGGCGTCCGCGCTGAAAGCGGCCGGCGCGCACGTCACGGGAGTGACGATCGACGGGGCCAAGGCGGGGGCGGCGTTCCAGGGCGTCGGCGCGATCAGCGGTGGCGGCGGCAACAGCCGCCTGCTGATCGACTACCCGAACCCGGAGCGTCAGCAGATCCTGGACTACCTGTTCAAGCCCGGCTACGGGGCTGACCTTCAGATCCTCAAGCTGGAGATCGGCGGTGACGCCTACGCCACCGACGGCGCCGAGCCCTCGATCGAGCAGACTAAGGGCAACATCAACTGCGCCGCCGGGTACGAGTTCTGGCTGGCCCAGCAGGCCAAGGCGCTCAACCCCCACCTCCAGATCTACGGCCTGCAGTGGAACGCGCCCGCCTGGGTCGGCGGCACCCAGGGCGGCTGGACCCAGGCCGACATCGGCTACATCATCGACTGGATGAACTGCGCGGCCAAGTACGGCGTCAAGGTCGACTACATCGGCGGCTGGAACGAGCACCTCCCGCACGGCATCACCGCGGCCATCATGGACTGGTTCATCCACCTGCGGACGGCACTCAACTCGGCGGGCTACAAGAGCACGAAGATCGTCGCCGTGGACTCGTTCGCCAAGGTCAGCAAGCCCGGCGACGTCTCCGGCTTCCTGCCCGGGCACCCGGCGTTCCGCAAGGCCGTCGCGGTCCTGGGTTACCACAACCTGTGCCGCTATCCCGCCACCGGCAATAACTGCGCGGTACCGGCGGCCGCCCGGAAGTCAGGCAAGCCGATCTGGGAGTCCGAGATCGGCGCGCTGCGGGAGACGACCGGGGTCCCGGCCATGGCCCGGTCTCTCGTCAACGCCTTCATCCAGGTCAACGCGACCGGGCTGATCGAGTGGCCCCTGGTCAGCTCCATGCCCGCGTTCCTGCCCGAGGAGGACCGGGGCCTGATCTACGCCCCGCAGCCCTGGAGCGGGCACTACAGCGTCAACGAGATGGCCTGGGTACTCGCCCAGACCAGCCAGTTCACCGAGCCCGGCTGGCGGCACGTCGACGGCGCCAGCGGCCAGCTGGGCGGCTCGTTCGGGTCTTACACCACCTACGAGTCGCCCAGCCACAACGCGTGGAGCCTGGTCGCCCAGACCACTCAGGCCCCGCGAGACCAGACCATCACCGTGCACGTCGACTCCGGGCTGCCCGATTCGACCGTGCACGTATTCAGCACCAGGCTGGCTACCGCTCACTCCGGAGCCTGGATGTTCAACCGGGGCACGGTGCGTCTCTCGCACGGCAACTTCAGCTACGCGCTCAAGCCCGACTTCATCTACACCTTCACCACCACCACCGGAGAGGGCAAGGGAAGCCCGAACATCCCGGCCGCCACGACCATGCCGCTGCCGTACACCGCGACGCCCGACGCCTCGAACGAGCCGACCGACCTCGGTCCGCAGGACGGCTCCTTCGAGTACGTGGGGGGCAGCACGACCACGTTCCAGCAGACCACCGTGAACCGCCCCGTGTTCTGGCAGAACCCGGTGAACACGCGCTTCCCGTACGCCGTGGTAGGCGGCAACACCTGGAAGAACTACACGGTCAACGCCAAGATCACGTTCACCGGAGCAAGCCAGAGCGCGGGCGTTATGTCCCGCTTCAACCACCCCAAGGCCGACGGCGTGGCCCAGCGCTTCTATGCCTACCAGTTCACGCTGACCCAGACGGGCCAGTGGAAGCTGATCAAGAACATGTCCGGCGGCAAGGCCACGCTCCTGGCCTCGGGCACCCTGTCCTCGGGCGCGGTGGGCGTGGGCACCCCGGTCACCCTGTCCCTGACCGCCAACGGCACCAAGCTGACCGCCGCCATCAACGGCACGACGGTCAAGTCCCTCACCGACAAGAGCTACGGCGCCGGCGACGCCGGCATCAGCACCGGCGGCTGGTACCCGGTCCAGTTCAACAGCCTCACCGTCACCAAGTAACCCAGCGCAGGAGCCGGCGCGCGGACGTAACCAGAAGCGATCCGGGGGTCCCGGGGGCGGAGCCCCCAGGGCGTGGGGGTTCCAGGGGGTCGGACCCCCTGGGCAAACACGACGAAGGCCCGCGCCGCCAAGCCGAAGGCTTGGCGGCGCGGGCCGCACGTGGAGGTGGCGGGAATCGAACCCGCGTCCTTCAGTACATCACCAGGGCTTCTCCGGGCGCAGCCTGCTGTGCTTTTCTCGGCCCCGGCAGTCACGCAAGCAAGCTGCCGACGGGCTCAGTCGCTGTTTGATGTCCCGCCTAGCCCCGCGACCGGGCTAGACGGTTGATCCTCCTAGCTGATGCCAGACACCGGGCCGGAGGAGCTCCCGGGCTGACAGCCTCTTACTTGCGGTTCTTAGGCCGCGAGGGCGAGGCGAGTGCGCTTTGACTTGGCACTTGTAAGTTGCGATCCCTGGATTAACGAGGTAGAAACCGCGACCCTCGGCCCGCTTCCCCTGGATCAACCACCGAAGTCGAAGCCTGTCACCCCCTCTTGAGTTGTACAGAGCACGTTACCGGACGAGCTCCAGTAGATCCAACGACGGCCGCAGGCCCGTTATGCCCGGACCGAGCTGCATCCACCAAACCGGATATACCCGCAAGAACGCGGAGATAACGCCGTCCGGAGCGCAGAACGCCCGATGGGCCATCCGCAGAGCGCGGACCCCATCGGGCATCCATCAGAGGTGATGAGGCCCCCGCGGGCGCTGGCGGTGGCCGAAGACGCGCCCACGGGGGTCGACCGGCAGGGTCGGGGCCGGTCTCAGGCCCCGGGCCTCCCCCGAGATGAGGCCCGGTTCTCATCACGACTGGGCCGCAACCCCCCAAGCGGCACCCCAGTCACTTAGAAAGACGTCGGAGAGTGAGTCGAAAGGTTGCTCCCTGGTAGCAAAAACCGAGTAATTCGCGAGTCGACGACCCGATGTGCAGGTCCCGCAGGGAAGGCGCCGGCCAGCGGGGCAGCCGACATTGAGGGGGACCGAGTGAGCTCAACCACCGCAAACGCGATCTTGCCCTGATAGCCGACGAACCAGGACGTACGCAGGCCCTGGCCGCCCGGGCTCGGCACGGAGCTGCCGACCTGGCCGAAGACCGGGCTGCCGCCCACGTCGGCGGCCCGGCCCGCGCCGTGGCGCACGGCGGACCGCATGAGCTTGCGCAGGGCGCCGATGACCTGGCTGCTGAAGGGCCGGCGGCGGCGGCCAGGCCCGGCGCGGTGGTCCGGCCGGTGACCAGCTCGGGGACATGCCAGGCGCCGGACTGCACGAGGCCGACGGCCAGCGCCATGTCCAGCGGGCTGACCCGGACCCCGTCGGCGCCGATGGCCGTGGCCGCGATCTGGCCGTACCCCTGGGGGGCTGCCGATGGTGCCGGAGTAGCTGTCCACCCGCAGCTGCCAGGTCGCGCCGATCCCGAACCGCTTGGCGGCGCTGCTCAGCTCGCTGGGCGTGAGCTGCTGGAACAGCCCGGCGAAGGCAGTGCCGCAGGCGTGCGCGAAGTCGACCGAGAACGGGGGCTGGGCGCCCAGCCCGACCTCGCGCGGGTGGTTGGTGAACCGGATGTTGCCGACGGTGTTCTCGCTCTTGCACGGAACCTGCGAGCGGGGGTCGAACCCGGTCTCCAGCAGCGCGGCGGTGGACACGATGGTGAACACCTGCCCGGGCTCATATCGGCCCGCGAGCGGGCTGACGGCGGGCATCCGGCCGGCGTGGTGCGCGGCCACGGCCAGGATCCGGCCGGTTCCGGCCTGTACCGCGACGATGGCCGCGGAGCGGGGCAGCCGGGCCAGCGCGGAGTCGGCGGCAATCTGGGCCCGGCTGTCGAGCGTGGTCTTGACCGGGCTGCCGTCGCTGCCCGTCCAGCGCTTGAGCACCTTGACCTGGCCGCCGGACGCGTTCTGGAGCACGACCTCGATGGTCGGGGAGCCGGTCAGGGTGCGCTGGTAGGCCTGCTGGAGGCCGGACAGGCCGACGGTGGTGCCGGGCCGGTAGGGCACCCCGTTCTGGCGCAGCACGCTGGCGGTCTCGGTGCCGACGGCCCCGGTGACGGCGGGGGCGATGCTGTCGAACAGCCGCTCCATCCGGCGGTGCACGATCAGCGGGCCCGGCACCTGGGCCAGCCGCTGCCGCAGCCTGGCGTAGGTGGCCGGGCTCATCCGGATCAGGCCGAGGAAGGCGGTGGACGGCGCGGCGATGATCTGCCCGTACACCTGGCTGGAGGAGCCGATGCCGGCGATGGCGGCCAGCGCGTCGGCGGTCTTGCGCGGGTGGGTGAGCTGATCGGGCCGGACGCCGAGCACGATGACCCGCGACGGACGGACGAGCGGGCGGCCGTCGGAGTCCTGGAGCGCGGCGCGGCTGGGCACGCTGGTCAGCACAGCCAGCCGGTCGCCGGGCTGGAGGCCGGGCACGATGACCGACGGGCTCCACAGCACCTTCCAGCTGCCGTCGACCACGCGCATGCCGAAGCTGCCCTGGTACTGTCCAGCTCAGTCCGCCGCTGCCGAGGTCGACCGAGGCGCTGAACCAGACCCTGGCCGAAGTAGCCGTGCTGGGTGATGCCGGGCCATCTGGAGCACCAGGTCACCCGCGTCCAGCTGGCGGTACGCGCCGTGCAGCGCGTCGGCGACGGTCTCCTGACTGCCGGTGGTGAGCCCGGCGGCGGTCTTGTACTGCCGTTGCTCCCAGGCCAGCAGGAACTTCTGCACGGTCGGCTCGGCCGACGGCGTGCCGCCCTGACCAGGCCGAAGCTGATGACGCCGAGGACCACGACGACGGCAGCCAGCTTGCCGAGCGTGGCTCGCGACAGTCGTCGTGCCACCCTGCTTCCCCCGACCTGTCCGTTCGCGTTACCGGTCCCGGACCCCGCCCCGTCCCCCTGGGCCCCCTGCCCCGGGGTCTCCCGCGCCGGCGGCCCTGGCCGGGGCGCCGTGCGCGGGGCTCGATGAGTGGCGGCGTGCGCACCGCGGCTACGCGTGCGCGGCATCATCCGCCACTCCGCTATCTCCGGCGCCGCAAAGCACGGTCGACCTCCCTGGCAGCGTCCTTCTCAGCCAGGTCGTGACGCTTGTCGTAGGTGCGCTTGCCCCGTGCCAGCGCTAGCTCGACTTTGGCCCGTCCATCCTTGAAGTACAGCGAGAGCGGGACGATCGTCAAGCCCCGCTCGCGTGTCGCACTGGCCAGCCGGTCGATCTCCTTGCGGTGCAGCAGTAGCTTACGGGTCCGGCGCGGCTCATGGTTGGTCCACGTGCCCTGCGTGTACTCCGGGATGTGGACGTCGTGCAGCCAGGCCTCACCGTCAGTGATCTGGGCGAACCCGTCGACGAGCGAGGCCCGGCCGGCGCGCAGCGACTTCACCTCGGTACCGGTCAGCACGAGCCCGGCCTCCAGCACATCATCGATGTGGTAGTCATGCCGCGCGCGCCGGTTCCGCGCGACGATCTTCGTTTCCCGCTTCTGCTGCCCCGTGCCTGTTCTTCGCCAGCCGACCTGCCGGCCTCAGCACGCGCAGGTAACGCCTGAGGGTCAGGAACGACGTGGCGCCGCACAGCACGCAGGCCGATGACCATGGCGAGGATGACCACCTCGACCAGGTCCGTGGTGCTCAGCTGGATGTTGAACGGGAAGTACTGCTGCAGCCCGTCCAGCCAGAGCGATTTCACCGCGATCAGCAGCCCGCTCGCGACCAGCCATCCGATCAGCCCGGCGAACATGCCCTCCATCAGGAAGGGCAGCTGGACGTAGAAGTTGGACGCGCCCACCAGCCGCATGATGCTGGTCTCCCGGCGCCGGTTGAACGCCGAGAGCCGGATGGTGTTGGCCACCAGCAGGATGGCCGCGATGATCAGGATGATCGCGATGATGACCACCGCGTTCCGCGCGCCGTCCAGCAGCTTGTAGAACTTGTCCAGGATGGCGGAGTTCTGCTGGCCACCTGGTCGACCCCGGCCATGCCGCCCATGTTGGCCGCCAGCTCGGTGACGTCGGCCTCGGTGTTCTTGAGCCGGACCTCGATCGAGGCTCGGGATCTCGCCCGGCCGGGGTGTCCCTGACCAGCGCTGGGGTTGTTGGCGAACTCCTGCCTGAACTGCTGGTAGGCCTGGGTCTGGTTGACGTACTCGAAGCACCCGCGACCTGGAGTCGCCGACTTCAGCTGTCCCTGCGGATCGGCGTCGATCTCGGTCGGCGGTGACCGGGCCGTTCTTGGTGCACTGCGGGCTGACGCTGGTCGTTGTTGCACAGGTACACCGACAGCTGCACCTTGGCCCTGCCAGTAGTTCCTGGTGTTGTCGACCTGCTTGACGAACAGCAGGCCCGTGCCGAGCAGCGACAGGCTGATGGCCACGACCACGATCAACGCGATCGTCATGGTCAGGTTCCGCCGCAGGCCGATCCAGACCTCATGGAAGACGAACTGGGCGCGCATGTCGCTATTCCCTCGGGTAACCCGGCTAGCAGGCCGGGTTAGTAGGCCTGGCCGTAGACCCCGCGCGACTGGTCACGCACCACCTTGCCGTATTCCAGCTCGATGACGCGCTTGCGCATGGAGTCCACGATCGCCGCATCGTGGGTGGCCATGACGACAGTGGTTCCGGTCCGGTTGATCCGGTCGAGGACCTTCATGATGCCGATGGAGGTCGCCGGGTCGATGTTTCCGGTCGGCTCGTCCGCCAGCAAGATCATCGGCCGGTTGACGAACGCCCGGGCCATCGCGACCCGCTGCTGCTCGCCGCCGGACAGCTCGTCGGGCATCCGGTCCCGCTTGCCCTCCAGGCCGACCAGGTCGATGACCTCGGGGACGACCTTGCGGATGAAGCGCCTCGGCTTGCCGATCACCTCCAGCGCGAACGCGATGTTCTGGTAGACGTTCTTGCTGGGCAGCAGCCGGAAGTCCTGGAACACGCAGCCGATCCGGCGCCGCAGGTGAGGGACCTTCCAGTTGGTCAGCCGGGCCAGGTCCTTGCCCGCGACGTGGATCCGGCCGTCAGTCGGCCGCTCTTCCTTCAGCACCAGCCGCAGGAAGGTCGACTTGCCCGACCCGAGGGCCCGACCAGGAAGACGAACTCGCCCTTTTCAACATCAAGGGTGACGTTCTCCAGAGCCGGGCGGCTCTGATTCGGGTACGCCTTAGTGACGTTATCGAAGTGGATCACTGGCCCATCACACGACGTCGACGAGATTCTGACAGGCTTCGCCCGAAGGGCTGGGGGGATCTATCGGTGCCCTGGGTTGGCCACGGGCCAGTCTAGGGGGGAAACTGGGTTGGAACGTCCAACATCGTCGAAGTGACCGGGTAGGCGCCGGCCCCGGAGGAAGCCAAATGAGCTGCGAGCATCTGATCTGCGCTCAGTGTGCTGGGCCTGTTTCCGAAGGCAGGTGCCCGTCCTGCCGCCTGGCCCGCGACCACGTTCACCACGACGGTCATGGCCCTGGCCTGCCGCTCATCTGGCCGCGGTGATCATCGCGGCGCTGCTGAGCCTGGCGGCCATGCACGTGCTGCCCGTGGGGTAACGCGGTGCATCCCGGGGGTAACCCCCGGACCCCCAGACCGGGGGGCTTCGCCGCCCCGGACCCCCTTGCCGGCCGATAAGCCGACGCTCCTTACCGGGTTATTACGGGCTGTCCTAGATGGGTGGTTTGAGGCGGGCGACGGGGACGAGGGGCCGGGTTAAAGGCCCTGCTGGCGGAGCCAGCGGATCTCGGCCTCGATGAAGCCGTCGATCTCGCCGTCCATCACCGCCGCGTGTTGCCCGTCTCGAAGCCGGTCCGCACGTCCTTGATGTTCTGGTACGGGTGCAGGACGTAGTTGCGGATCTGGGTGCCCCAGCTCCGCGCGCCGGCGCCGCGCAGCTCGTTCAGCTTGGCCGCCTGCTCCTCGCGCTTGCGCTCCAGCAGCTTGGCCTGGAGCACCGCCATGGCGCTGGCCCGGTTCTGGATCTGGCTGCGCTCGTTCTGGCAGGACACCACGATCCCGGTCGGCAGGTGGGTAAGCCGGACCGCGGAGTCGGTGGTGTTGACGCCCTGGCCGCCGGGCCCGCTGGAGCGGAACACGTCGACCCGCATCTCGTCCTCGGGGATGTCGATGTGGTCGGCCTGCTGGACGACCGGCAGCACGTCCACGCCGGCGAAGGAGGTCTGCCGCCGGCCCTGGTTGTCGTACTTGGAGATCCGGACCATCCGGTGGGTGCCGTGCTCGCCGCGCAGTGTCCCGTAGGCGTAGGGCGCCTTGATGCCGAACGTGGTCGACTTGATCCCGGCCTCCTCGGCGTAGGAGGTGTCGTAGATCTCGGTGGGGTAGCCGTGCCGCTCGGCCCAGCGCAGGTAGATCCGCTGCAGCCCCTCGGCCCAGTCGGCCGCGTCCGCACCGCCCGCCTGGGCGTTGATGGAGATCAGCGCCTCGCGGGCGTCGTACTCGCCGGACAGCAGCGTCCGGACCTCCAGCTGGTCGATCTCCTTGCGGACCCCGGCCAGGTCGCGCTGCGGCCTCCTCGCGAGTGGGCTGGTCGTTCTCGCTCTCGGCCAGCTCGAACATCACGCTCACGTCGTCCAGCCGCCGTCGGAGCGCCGGAAAGCCGGGACAGCTCGCCCTCCAGGTAGGACAGCCGCCTGGTGACCGCCTGGGCCTGCTCCTGGTCGGACCAGAGGTCAGGGTCGGCCGAGCGCTCACGCAGGCCCTCAGCCTCCTTGCGCATCGCATCTGGGTTGAGGACTGCCTCTACGCTAGCGAGCTTCGACACTAGGTCCGAGATCTCGCTCGCTGCGTCGGTTGCCATGGTAGAAGCGTACGCGAGGCCGGGCACCGGACCGCGTCAGGTACCGCAACAAACCGAACGGTGCAGGCGGCTCGTGCAGCGGTCAGTGCAGCCGTCCGGTGCAGACGGCACGTGCAAATGCTACGTGCACCTGCCGCCCGGACTCCCGCCCCCGGACCACCGCTCAGGCCGCCGCTCAGATCGCCGCTCAGGCCGGCAGCCCGCTGGTCGCCACCAGCGTCCGGATCGCCCGCACCGCCACCGACAGCGTGGCCACGTTGAACGAGTTGCTCTCCCAGATCTCGGTCAGCGTCTGGGCCGCGCGCCGGACCGCGGACTCGTTGCGGCGCTCCCACGCGGCCAGCCGCTCGGCCGGGGTGCCCGGCTCGGTGACCGTCAGCACGTCCCTGGCCAGCGCCGCGTGCGCCGCGTACAGGTCGTCGCGGATCGCGCCGCGGGCCATCGTCGTCCACCGGTCGTCGCGCGGCAGCGCCGTGATCATGTCGCGCAGCCGGGCGATCTGGAGCCGGTCGGCCAGGTCGAAGTAGACCGCGGCGGTCTCGGTGGCCGGCCGCCCGGTGCCCGCTGGCGATGTCCACGATGTCGAACGCCGAGTAGGCGGGCACCATCGAGGCCAGCCGGTTGGCCAGCGCGGGCGGGAACGCCGCGGCCGGCGAACATCTCGTACGCGGTCGTCGTACCCGGCCAGGTCCCGGCCGCCCAGCAGCCCCGGCAGGCCCTCGCCCACGGCCAGCACGCCGTCGGCGAAGTAGTCGATCGTGGCCTGGATGTCGAACGGCGGCCGCCGGGCGTGCAGCAGCCACCGGGCGGCCCGCTCGGTCAGCTTGCGCCCCTCCAGCAGCGCGGCGATCTGCACCGAGCTCTCCACCTTGCCGTCGAGGGCCTCGAGCTCGGACCAGAACCCGGTCAGGTCGAAGACCTCCCTGGCCACCAGCCAGGCGGCGGTGATCTCCGGGGACCGAGGCCCCGGTCTCCTCGTTGAGCCGGAACGGTGAACGTGGTCCCCGACCGGTCCACCATGTCGTTGACCACCGCCGTGGTGATGATCTCCCGGTGCAGCCGGTGATCGCCCATCCGGCTGGCGTAGCGCTGCCGCAGCGGGGTCGGGAAGTAGTCCACCAGTACCCGGCGCAGGTAGGGGTCGTCGGGCAGCCCGGAAGCCAGCACCTCCTGGGTGGCGGCGATCTTGGTGTGGGCGAGCAGCACGGAGAACTCGGGAATGGTCAGCCCGGTGCCCGCCGACCGCCGCTCGGCGACCTCCCGGTCCCCCGGCAGCACCTCCAGCCGCCGCCGGATCCGCCCGTCGCGCTCCAGCTTGCGGATGTAGCGGGCGTGCACGTGCAGCATCGGGATGTCCTGCGCCCGTGAGGCGGCCAGGGCCCGGTTCTGCTGGTAGTTGTGCTGCAGCACCAGGGCGCCGACCTCGTCGGTCATCTCGTGCAGCAGCGCGTTCCTGGCCGGCATGGTCAGCTCGCCGTCGCGCACCACCCGGTCCAGCAGGATCTTGATGTTGACCTCGTGGTCGGAGGTGTCCACGCCCGCCGAGTTGTCGATGAAGTCGGTGTTCACCAGGCCGCCGGCCAGCGCGTACTCGATCCGGGCCTCCTGGGTCAGGCCGAGGTTGCCGCCCTCGCCGACCACCTTGGCCCGCAGCTGGCCGGCGTCGACCCGGACCGCGTCGTTGGACCGGTCCCCGACGTCGGCGTTCGACTGCGCGGCGGCCTTGACGTAGGTGCCGATGCCGCCGTTCCACAGCAGGTCCACCGGCGCGGCCAGGATGGCCGAGATCAGCTCGTCCGGGGCCAGCGCGGTGACCCCGTCACCGAGCCCGAGCACGGCGGCGGCCTGCGGCGAGACCTGGATCGACTTGGCCGACCGCGGCCACACGCCGCCGCCGGCCGAGATCAGCGCCTCGTCGTAGTCGGCCCAGGACGAGCGAGGCAGGTCGAACAGCCGCTGCCGCTCGGCGAAGCTGGCTCGCGGGGTCCGGGTCGGGATCAACGAACACGTGCCGGTGGTCGAACGCCGCCACCAGCTTGATGTGCCGGGACAGCAGCATGCCGTTGCCGAACACGTCACCCGACATGTCCCCGATGCCGACGGTGGTGAAGTCGTCGGCGTCCACGTCCAGGCCCAGGGTCTGGAAGTGGAACCGCACCGACTCCCAGGCACCGCGGGCGGTGATGCCCATCTTCTTGTGGTCGTAGCCCTCCGAGCCACCCGAGGCGAACGCGTCGCCCAGCCAGAACCCGCGGCTCTGGGCGATCTCGTTGGCGGTGTCGGAGAACGTGGCGGTGCCCTTGTCGGCCGCGACCACCAGGTACGGGTCGTCCCCGTCGTGCCGGACCACCTCGGCGGGCGGCACGACCCGGCCCGACTCCAGGTTGTCGGTCACGTCCAGCATGGCGGTGATGAACATGCGGTAGCAGGCCAGCACCTCGCCCTGGTAGGCCTCGCGGTCTCCAGGGTCGGGCAGCGCCTTGCACACGAAGCCGCCCTTGGCCCCCGACGGCACGATGACCGAGTTCTTGACCTCCTGGGCCTTGGCCAGGCCCAGGATCTCGGTCCGGAAGTCCTCCCGGCGGTCCGACCAGCGCAGCCCGCCGCGGGCCACGTCGGCGAACCGGAGATGGACGCCCTCGAACCGGGGCGAGTACACGAACATCTCGAACTTGGGCCGCGGCGCGGGCAGGTCGGGCACCCGGGCCGCGTCGAACTTGAACACCAGGTACGGCCGGTCGCCAAAGGCACCGGCAAAGTAATTGGTCCGCAGCGTGGCCGTGATCAGGCCCCAGTAGGTGCGCAGGATCCGGTCCTCGTCCAGGCTGGCCACCTCGTCCAGCTCGCCCCGGATCTCCTCGGCGATGGCCTCGCTGCGCTCCTCGCCGCCGCCCTGCCGCTCCGGGTCGAACCGGGACTCGAACAGCCGCACCAGCAGCCGGGTGACCGTGGGGTTGGAGCGCAGCACGCGCTCGATGTAGACCTGGCTGAACGCCGTGCCCGCCTGCCGCAGGTACTTGGCGTAGGCGCGCAGCACGGCCGCCTGCCGCCAGGTCAGGAGGGCGTCCAGGACCAGGGCGTTGAACCCGTCGTCCTCCACCACGCCGTGCCACAGCGCGGCCAGGGCCCCCTCCACCTGCTCCCGGACATGCTCCACCGAGATCGTTTCTGACCCGGCCGAGCTGCGCCGCAGCCCGAAATCGTAGATCCAGAACGGCTCCCTGGCCGGGAACTCGTAGGGGTGCTCGTCGACCACGTCCACGCCCATGTGCTGGAGCCGCGGCAGCACGTCGGTCAGCGTGATCGGGCCGCCGGTGCGGTAGATCGTCATCCGCCAGACCCGCTTGGTCCCGCTGTCGGCCGCGATCGCGCCTTCGGAGGGCTCGATGGGCACCCCGCCGACGTAGTCCTTGGACTCCCACAGCTCGAACGCGACGTTGTCGCCCGACTCGCGCAGCTCCAAGATCCGGGCCAGGTCCGAGGCCGCGGCCGAGGCCGGCACGTCGCTCTTGTAGTTCTGCGGGATCGTGTCCCCGCCGCCCACCAGCGCCAGCACGGCCCGGCCGGTCTCGTCGCCGCAGGTCCGGGGGGCCTCGTTGGCCAGGTCGTCGTCCCAGGACCGGGCCGCGGCGGCCACCGCCCGCTCCAGCGCCGCGGTGTCCATGTCGGGCAGCGACTGACCGCGGTCGGCCCGGACCACGACGTGCAGCCGGGCCACCGGCGACTCGCCGACCAGCACGCTGTAGTCCACCTGGCTGCAGTTCAGGCCGCGCTGGAGTATCTCCTGGACGCGCAGCCGGACCTGGGTGGTGTAGCGATCCCTGGGCAGGTAGACCAGGCAGGAGATGTACCGGCCGTAGGTGTCGCGGCGCAGGAACAGCCGGGTCTGCCGCCGCTCGCGCAGCCGCAGCACCCCCGCGGCCACCTCGGTGAGCTCGGGCACCGAGGCCATGAACAGTTCCTCGCGCGGGTAGAACTCGAGCACCTCGGCCGCGTAGTTGCCGTCGAAGCTGTCCGCGGCCAGGCCCAGCCCGGACAGCACGTCGGCCAGCTTGCGCCGGACCACCGGGATGCTGGTGATGCTCTCGGAGAAGGCCACGTGGGTGTACAGGCCCAGGAACCGGTGCTCCCCGACCACCTGGCCCTGGGCGTCGATCCGCTTGATGGCCACGTAGTCCAGGTAGCTGGGCCGGTGCACGGTGGACCGCGAGTTGGCCTTGGTCACGATCAGCCGGTGCGGGTCCAGGGCCTGGGCGCTGGACTCGGGCGGCAGCGCGGCGAACGCGCTGGGATCGGGCGTGTCGTGGCGCAGGATGCCCAGGCCGGTGCCGGGCACCGCGCGGACCAGGGTCTCCTCCGGCCCCGGCACCAGGTCGTACTCCCGGTAGCCCAGGAACGTGAACCGGCCGTCGGCCAGCCACCGCAGCAGCGCGCCGACCTCCTGGTCCGACTCGGCGTCCTCGCCCGAGCCCGCCCCGGCGGGCTGGTCCAGCAGCCCCTCAGCCAGGTAGACCGCCTTGGTCCGCATCCGGCTGCCGTCCTCGACCGCGACCCGGACATCGGACAGCACCCGCTGGAGGTCATCGGCCAGCCGCTTGGACTCGCCCTCGGCCAGCTTGGCGATCTCGATGTGCGTCCACGACTCGGCCAGCTCGTCGTGCGTGGGCTCGTCGCCGTTGACCAGCCCCGCGACCTCGCGCATGACCCCGGTGACATCGCGGCGGATGCGCAGCTGCGGGTGGACGACCAGGCGGGCCGACAGGCCGTGCCGGGCCAGCTCCATGGTGATCGAGTCGACCAGGAACGGCATGTCATCGGTGACGATGTCGATCACGTCGGAGGCCGGGTCGGCCGCGGCCGACCCGCCCGCGCGGACCCGCGACGATGGCCCGGCCCTGCGGCCGCATCACGGCCAGCTCGGCCTGCTCGCGCGCCACCGCGGCGAGCCGCTGCGGCCCGGCCGCGACCAGGTCGTCGGCGGCGACGTGGCGATAGTAGGCCCGCAGGTACACCTGGACGTCGCCGACGCCGGGCAGGCTCCCGACCGCCTCGCCCGCCTCGGCCAGCAGTTTGTCCCTGGCCTCGCCCGTGTTCTCGGACATCTCGAACTCACTCCTCCACTTACGGCGCCGTTGCCGTCGTTACAGCCAGTCCCGCAGTTCCCACAGCAGCGGGTAATACCTCATCGGAACACGCCGGTGCAGATATGGTGCGCCCGTTGAGCCGCCAGTCCCAGACTTCGTGCCGATCTGCCGCTCGACCATCTGCACGTGCCGGGCCCGCCACAGGGCGGCCAGCTCGTCGTGGGTCAGCAGGTCCTCGGCGAGCTGCCACTCCTCGTCATGGCCGTCGCGGTCGCGGGCCACGGCCACCAGCGAGGCCAGGATCTCCTCGTCGCTGGCCACCGGCAGGCCGCGCGAGGCCAGCAGCTCGACGTAGGCGTCCCACAGGGACGGCTCGGCCAGCCGGCGGTCCAGCCGCGCGCGCTCGGCTTCGGTGAGCGATCTGAACCTCGATAGGAAACTGGGATCCTTGGCGCCGGACAGGAACTCCAGCTCGCGGAACTGGACCGACTGGAACCCGCTGGCCGGGGCCAGCGCCGCCCGGAACTCCAGGAAGTCCTGCGGCGTCATGGTCTCCAGCACGTCGATCTGGCTGACCAGCAGCCGCTCGATGACGTGCGCCCGCCGCAGCAGCTGCCGCGCCCGCCACAGCTCGTGCTTGCGGCCGGCGATCCCCCGGAACCCCGAGCATCAGAGTCCCGCACCGCGGTCAGCTCATGCAAGAGCTGCTGGAACCACAGCTCGTAGGCCTGGTGGGTGGTGATGAACAGCAGCTCGTCGTGGGCCGGCGGGACGACCTGCGGGACCTGCTGGGCGAGGAGCTCGGGCAGCCGCAGGTAGCTGCCGTAGGTGAGCAGCCCGCCTTCCTCGCCGAAACTGCGGCCGGTGCTCACGCTGCTGGACATGCTCAGGCTCCCCCCGCGACGAAGAACTCCAGTACCTCGGGGTTGGCCAGGGCCTGCGGGTCGGCCGCCTCGGCCGCCGGCGTGCCGAGCAGGATCTTCCGCACCGGGACCTCCAGCTTCTTGCCGGACAGCGTGCGCGGGATGCCGGGCACCGGGCGGATCTCGTTCGGCGCGTGCCGCGGCGACAGCTCGGCGCGCAGCGCGGCCTTGATCCGGCCGGCCAGCTCAGCGTCGAGCTCGTGGCCGTCGGCCAGGACCACGAACAGGATCAGCTCGCCCTCCTGTCCCAGCCGCCCCGTATCCACCACCAGGCTGTCGGCGATTTCGTCAAAGCGCTCGACGACCCGGTAGAACTCGCTCGTGCCCATCCGGACGCCGCCCCGGTTCAGCGTGGCGTCGGACCGGCCGTAGATCACGCAGCCCGCCTGCCCGCCTTGGCCGTCGGGCAGGATCATGATCCAGTCACCGTGCCGCCAGACCCCCGGGTAGTCGGCGTAGTAGCTGGCCCGGTAGCGCTCGCCGCCGGGGTCGTTCCAGAAGCCGACCGGCATGGACGGCATCGGCCGGGTCAGCACCAGCTCGCCGACCTCGCCGATGACCGGCTGCCCGGCCTCGTCGAAGGCCTCCACCCTGGCCCCCAGGCAGGGCCCGGAGATCACCCCGGCCCGGACCGGCAGCAGCGGGCACGGTCCCACGAAGCCGGTGCACACGTCGGTGCCGCCGGAGTAGCGAGCCGAGGATGAACGCGGGCGCGGCCGACCCGCTGGCCACCGCCTCGTAGACCCAGCGGAAGCCCTCCGGGGGCAGCGGCGAGCCGGTCGAGCCGACCCCGCGCAGCCGGGACAGGTCGTGCTCGGCGCCCGGGCGGAGCTGCTCCTTCATGCAGGCCAGCAGGTACGGGGCGCCGGTTCCGGCGTAGGTGACCCCGGTGCTGGCGGCCAGCCGCCACAGGGTGTCGGTGCCCGGGTACACGGCGCTGCCGTCGTACAGCACGATCGTGGTCCCGGCCAGCAGGCCGCCGGCCAGGTAGTTCCACATCATCCAGCCGGTGGTGGTGTACCAGAAGAACACGTCGCGCTCGCCGAGATCCTGGTGCAGGCACAGCGCCTTGAGGTGCTCCAGCACGATGCCGCCGTGACCGTGCACGATCGGCTTGGGCAGCCCGGTGGTGCCCGAGGAGTACAGCACCCACAGCGGATGGTCGAACGGCACCTCGTCGAAGGCGAGCGGACCCGGCGGCGCGCCGCGCCAGGTCGGCCAGCTCGGCCCAGCCCAGCTGGCGGGCGCCGATCTCGTCGGGCCGCCCGGCGCCCAGGTAGTCCACCGTGACCAGCGCCTCCAGGCCGGGCAGCGCCGCCGCGATGGAGCTGACCTCGGCCCGGCGGTCGAACCGCCGTGCCGCCGTAGGCGTAGCCGTCCACCGCGATCAGCACCTTGGGCTCGATCTGCGCGAACCGGTCGATCACGCTGGTCGCGCCGAAATCGGGCGAGCAGGCCGTCCAGATCGCCCCCAGGCTGGCCGTGGCCAGCAGCGCGACCAGCGCCTCCGGGCAGTTGGGCAGGTAGGCGGCGACCCGGTCGCCGCGGCCCACGCCGAGCGCGGCCAGGCCCGCCTGCACCCTGGCCACCTGCCGCTCCAGCTCGGCGTAGCTGATCTGCCCGGCCCGGCCCGCCTCGGATTCGTAGATGACCGCGGTCCGCTCGGGAGCCGAGTAAGCATGGCGCAGCATGTTACGGGCGTAATTAATGGTCGTACCGCCGAACCAGGTCACATCGGGCATCTGGCCGCCGCTCAGCCAGGGGCCCTCCCCGCGCTCGCCGAGGACGCCGAAATAGTCCCAGATCGAGGCCCAGAACGGGCCCGGCTCGGCCACCGACCACTGCCACAGCTGCTGGTAACCGTCGGTGAGCACGTTCCGCTCGGCGGCCAGCCAGCGCGCGTAGCGGGTGATCCTGGCCTGGTCGATCGTGGCGGCGTCGGGGGTCCAGAGGGTGTCACCGTAGTCGCGGCCGGCGAGGAGCTCGGTATCGGTCGGCATAGCGCTCAGCATCCGCCGTCCGGCTGGCGGTCGCAACGCGACGGGCGCGACAGATGCGTCACATGGGACTCAGACATAGCCCCTGAACTGCATCATCGCGGCGCCCGCCCCACTCCCGCGCAACTCGTCACCGTTGACTGACCAGTTATATACCAATGTGCGTGGCGGCCGGACCCGCGGTTCCCTGGGGTTCCCGGCGGTTACCGGCCCGCGCCGACCCGGGTGAGCCGGTCCACGGCCGCCGCGACCTCGGCGGTATCGGACAGGTCGGCCAGGACCACGTCGGCGCCGGCCGCGGTCAGGTCGCTGGCCGTGGAACGGCCGCTGGCCACCGCGATGCACGGCACGTCGGCGATCCGGGCCGCCTCCGCGTCCCGGATCGAGTCGGCCAGGTACACGGTGGCCCCGGCCGGGATCCGGGTGTGGTACTTCTCCTCGGCCTGGGTGCGGCAGCTCAGTAGCTGCGAGCCCTTGGGGTAGGCGTCCGCCCCGTAGCCGCCGATGTCGGTGTCGAAGTAGTCCGACAGGCCGAAGGCGGCCAGCTTCTCGATCGCGTTCGGCCTGATCGTGCCGGTCAGCACCGACTGGATGACGCCCGGCAGGGCGGCGGTGGCCCGGACCGCGGCCGTCGCGCCGGGCAGCAGCCGGCCCCGCTGGGTCAGCAGCTCGCGCCGGGCGCCGAACGCCTCGGCCAGCTCCCAGGCGTACTTGGCCAGCAGTTCCTGGCCCGCCTGCACGGCGCCCGCCGAGACCTCGGCGGCCGAGGGCACGTCGTTGAGGGCCAGCGACTCGAAGAAGATCTCCGAATCGCTGCGGCCGGCCAGCTGCGGCAGCGCCACCAGGGGGCGGCCAGTGACCCGGCGGAAGGCCTCGGCGTAGGACTCGCGCGAGACCCGCGCCACGTCCATCAGGGTGAGGTCAATGTTCCACAAGACAAGGCGGTTAACGATTTGGGTCCTCCTGCCGGAGCTCGACCCTATTGGCCAGCGTTTGCGACATCCTGAGCGTACCGGGTCGATAGCTCGAGGAGATGACCTCCGAGGTGCCGATGCAGACCGTAATGCCGCGGGCCAGGCTCTTCGGCCTCAGCTTCCTGATGCTGTTCACGGAGCTGGCCCTGATCCGCTGGACCGGCGCGAACATCGTCTACCTGATCGTACTTCTCCAACTTCGTCCTGCTGGGCAGCTTCCTGGGCATCGGGCTCGGCTTCCTGCGGGCCAAGGCGCGGCGTGGACCTGTTCCGCTGGGCGCCGGTGGCGCTGGCCCTGCTGATCCTGTTCGTGCTGCGTGTTCCCGGTGACCAGGTGAACCGGGCCGGCGGGCAGCTGCTGTTCTTGCACCTCGGTCAAGGCCAGCGGGCCGCCGGCCTGGGTCAGCCTGCCGGTGATCTTCCTGGTCGTCGCGCGGTCATGATGATGGATCGGCGAGGGCGTGGCCCGCACCTTCGCCCTGTTCCCGCCGCTGGAGGCCTACCGGCTGGACATCCTGGGCAGCCTGACCGGGATCGCGGCGTTCTCGCTGCTGTCGTTCATCGACGCGGCGCCGTGGACCTGGGGCTGATCACCGCGCGCGATGCTGGCCCTGCTGTACGCGCAAGCGCATCGGCGTCATCGCAGGTCGTCGCCCTGCTCGGCGTGCTGGGCCTGCTCGCCGCCGAGTCGGCCAGCAGCCGCCGACATCTGGTCGCCTTACTACCAGGCTCACCGTGCTGCACCACGGCGACCGAACTACGAGATCGAGGCCAACGGGGTCCCGCACCAGGTCATCCAGCCCGAGCGGAACCGGCGGGCGTTCTACTTCTACCCCTACCAGCAGGCCCGCCGCGGAACTCGCTGCGCCAACGTGCTGATCATCGGCGCCGGGACCGGCAACGACGTGGCGATCGCGCTGGCCAAGGGCGCCCAGCACGTGGACGCGGTGGAGATCGACCCCGAGCTGCAGCGGCTCGGGGTTCAGCTCAACCCGGACCACCCCTACCAGAGCCCCGGGTCACCGCGTCACGTCACCGACGGCCGCGCGTTCCTCGAGCAGGACACCAGCAAGCATTACGACCTGATCCTGTTCGCGCTGCCCGACTCGCTGACCCTGGTCGCCGGGCCAGTCCTCGCTGCGGCTGGAGAGCTACCTGTTCACCCACCAGGCCGTGCAGGCGGCGCGAAGGCCCACCTCAACCCGCGGCGGGGTCTTCGCGATGTACAACTACTACCGCGAGCCGTGGCTGCGTCGACCGGCTCGCGACGACGATCGCTGGACGTGGCCTACGGCCACGCGCCGTGCGCCGAAGTCAGCGCTGCCACGCTGGCCGTGCTGCACCGCGGTCCTCACCGCGGCGCTGGCGCGCCGCTGCACTGCGCCAGCGTGGCGGCGCACGGCGCACGGTACCGCCGCCGGCGACCGACGACCGCCCCTTCCTCTACCTGACGGCAACCCGACTATCCCGGCTACTACCTGCGTGACCCTCGGGCCTGATCCTGGTCGCGTCGGTCGCTGCTCGGTCCGGGCCGGCGGCCGGGCCGTTCCGCCGGATGACGCCCGCTACGTCGACCTGTTCTTCATGGGCGCGGCGTTCCTGCTGCTGGAGACCAAGAGCCTCGTCCGGGTTCGCGCTGCTGTTCGGCACGACCTGGTTCGTGAACGCCCTCGTCTTCGCGGGGGTGCTGGTCGCGGTGCTGGCCGCCGTCGAGGTATCCCGGCGGGTGCGGATGCCAGCACCGCGCTGGCTCTACCTGGCGCCTGCTCGCCGCGCTGGCCGTGGCCTGGCTGGTGCCATCGGCGCGCTGCTCGGGCCTGCCGACCGCGGCCCGGTTCGGTGCCGCCAGCGGCGCTCGCGTTCGCCCCGATCTTCATCGCCAACGTGGTGTTCGCCCAGCGATTCCGGCGACGCCGAGGACTCGGCGGTGGCCTTCGGCGCGAACCTGCTGGGCGCGATGGTGGGCGGCGTGCTGGAGTACACGTCGCTGATACTGGGCTACCGCTGGCTGCTCGTGCTGATCGCCGCCCTGTACGGCCTAGCGTTCGGCGTCAGCGCGCTGCGGGGCTACCGGCTCAGCCCATATGCGGATAGCGGAAGTCCGTCGGCGGCACGAGCAGCTCCTTGATGGTCCGCGCGTTCACCCACCGGATCAGGTTGAAGATCGAGCCGGCCTTGTCGTTGGTGCCCGCTGGCCCGGGCGCCGCCGAAGGGCTGCTGACCGACGACCGCCCCGGTCGGCTTGTCGTTGATGTAGAAGTTCCCGGCCGAGAAGCGCAGCGCCTCGCTGGCCCGGGCGATGGCCGCGCGGTCCTGGGCGATGATCGACCCGGTCAGCGCGTAGGGCGCGATGTCCGCCGCCTGGGCCACGACCTGCTCGTAGTCGCCGTCCTCGAAGACGTGCACGCCGAGGATGGGGCCGAAGTACTCGGTGGTGAAGATCTCGTCGGTCGGGTCGGCCGACTCCAGCACCGTGGGCTGGACGAAGTAGCCGGTGCTGTCGTCGGTGGCGCCGCCGGTCAGCACGCTGAGGCCGGGCCGGGACCGGGCTCGGCCGATGGCGTCGGCGTGCTTGGCGAAGGCCCGGTCGTCGATCACCGCGCCCATGAACAGCGACAGGTCGGTGCTGACGTCACCCATGGTCAGCGCCTCGGTGCTGCCGATGAGGTCGTCCCGCATCCGGTTCCAGACGCTGCGCGGGATGTACGCCCGCGAGGCCGCCGAGCACTTCTGGCCCTGGTACTCGAACGCGCCGCGGACCAGCGCCGTGGTGAGCACCGCGGGGTCGGCCGACGGGTGGGCGATGACGAAGTCCTTGCCGCCGGTCTCGCCGACCAGGCGCGGGTAGCCGCGGTAGCGGGCGATGTTCTCGCCCACGGTCCGCCACAGGTGCTGGAACGTCCCCGTGGAGCCGGTGAAGTGGACGCCGGCCAGGTCGGGGTGGGTCAGCGCGACCCGGGAGACGGCCTGGCCAGACGCCGGTGACCAGGTTGATCACGCCGGGCGGCAGGCCGGCCGCCTCCAGCAGCCGCATCAGGTGGTGCGCGGCGAGCTGCTGGGTCGGCGACGGCTTCCAGACCACCACGTTGCCCATCAGCGCGGGCGCGGTGGGCAGGTTGCCCGCGATCGAGGTGAAGTTGAACGGGGTGATGGCCAGCACGAAGCCTTCCAGCGGCCGGTACTCCAGCTGGTTCCAGCTGCCGGGCGGCGAGGCGGGCTGCTCGGCCAGCAGGCGCCGGGCGTAGTGCACGTTGTAGCGCCAGAAGTCGATCAGCTCGCAGGCGGCGTCGATCTCGGCCTGGTAGGGCGACTTGGACTGGCCGAGCACGGTCGCGGCGTTGACGGTCTGCCGCCACGGGCCGGCCAGCAGGTCGGCCGCCTTGAGGAAGATGGCCGCCCGGTCGTCGAAGGACAGCTCCCGCCAGCCGGGGGCGGCCAGCCGGGCCGCCTCGATGGCCGCCGCGACGTCCTCGTCGGTGGCGTCGGCCAGCTGGCCGAGCACATGCCGGTGGTTGTGCGGCTGGACCACGTCCACCCGGCCGCCGCCGCCCATGCGCTGCTGGCCGCCGATGGTCATGGTCAGCTCGGCCCGGTCGCCGGCCAGCTCCTTGATCTTCTGCTCGAGCGCCGCCCGCTCCTGGCTCCCCGGCGCGTACCCCTTGATCGGCTCATTGGCCGGCACGGGGACATTAGTCACGGCATCCACTGCGGCATCGCTCCCTGCTTAACCCGACATCGGTGGCGGTATGTCTCATCGTCGCATGTAGGCGGGCGCCGCCGCCGGCGGCGGCCCGGGGCGTCCGGCAGGGACGCCGGGGTCGGCCGGGGTCTCATTCCGAGATGTGGCGCAGCTCCTGGGTGGCGTACCAGAGCAGCTCGTGACCCTCGGCGCTGTCCACGGCGAACCGGGCGTCGTCATCGCCCGCGTCGGCCGCGGGCAGCGCGGCGGCCGCGGCGGTGACCTCCGCGATCGCGGACGGCTCGTCGATATGCCCGGAAACGACGTGCCTGAGCAGCACCGGCTGCTTGACCTCGACGAGCGCGGGCTCGTCGAATCCGGCGTTGCCCACCACCTGCTCGTCGGGCAGCTCGGCGGCCAGCACCACCCGGCGGCGCGGCGCGGCCGGATCGTCATGCAGCATCCGCAGCGAGGCTCGGGCGGCATGCAGCAGGGCGATATATTCCAGTTCTTCCATATCGCCGCTGGAGTACCATTCCCGCAGCCCGGGCGTGACGGCGAAGCCGCGCACCGGAGGCTGGCCGACCTCGGCCGTTTCGCAGCAGCTCGGCCAGCGCAGAAAGCGTGGCTGGCAAGTAGACGCGCATTATGTCCCCGCAGCGCAGAAGAATCTATTGCTGAGTGTGCCAGGCGGCCGGGCGTTTTTTCAGTCGATCAGGGGCTTGGCGATGGCGAGAATCGGACGGCCCGGCCTCCGGTTTCAGCCGCGGGCCGACGGCGGCCAGCACGGCCGCCACGGCCGCCTCCAGCGACTCGTGCTCCCAGATCCGCACCACCCGCCAGCCCGCCGAGACCAGTGCCGCGTCGGCCGCCCGGTCCCGTTCCACGTTGCGGGCCAGCTTGGGGCCCCAGTACCAGGTGTTCGAGGCCGGCTTGGTGCCGTGCTCCGGGCAGACGTGCCAGAAGCAGCCGTCCACGAAGACCGCGACCCGGCGGGCGGTGAAGGCAATGTCCGGGCGCACCCGTGCGCCGTCCAGGTCCAGGCGGTAGTCCTTGCGGTACCGCAGGCCCTGCCGGTGGAGTTCGCGCCGCAGCGCCATCTCGGGCTTGGTGTCGGTGCGCCGGTTCGCGCGCATGTTCGCCGAGCGGCCCGGGCTAGACGGATGTGGATAGTCGCCCACAGCGATCCAGGCTAGGGCAGCGGCACCCACACGGTCCCGGCTGTGCCCGAACCGTCACCCGGAAATGCCGTCACCCGGAAATGCCGAGCAGCTCCCGTACCCGGGCCGTGGTCTGTGCCGCGTCGCGGTGGTGCACGCCGACCAGGCCGACCGACTCGGCGGCCCGGATGTTCTCCTCGATGTCGTCGATGAACACGCACTCCCCCGGCTCCAGCTCGAGCAGCTCCGCGGCCAGCCGGAAGATCCCCGGCTCGGGCTTGCGCATGCCGACCTCGGCCGAGATCACCACCGCGTCGAACAGCTCGGGGAACAGGTCCCGCGGGTAGCCGCCGCCCCAGGAGTTGGACAGCAGCCCGGTGCGCAGCCCGGCCTGCCGCGCGGCCCGGATCAGGTCGTGCATGACGTGGTCGTATTCCGAGGCGGCGAACATCCGGGCCAGCAGCCCGTCCGGCACCACCGCGCCGCCGTCGATCTTGACCAGCTGCTCGGCCAGCTGTCGCTCGAACTCGGCCTCGGTGCACTCGCCTCGCTCCAGGGCCCGGATCGGGCTGACCGCGTCGCCGCCGGCGTAGGCCTGCGCCACCCAGGCCCGCATCACGGCCCGGTAGCTGGCCTGGTCGATGCCGTCGGCGTCCAGCCAGGCGGTCACGCTCTGGATGATCGGGTTGGTCATGACGCCGCCCCAGTCGGTGATCACCCCGCGCAGTGGGCGGGCCTGATCAGGCTGGGGCGTGAGTGAGGAGCTGTCCGCGACGTCCGTTTCTGGCACGTCTTCGATGCTAAGCCACGCTCCCCGGTCGCTCGGCGCCCGGAACGGGGTCAGGCCGGGTGCGGGGGGCCGGGCGAGACGCTGGCGGCGTAGGCGCCCGGGGTGACGCCGACCACGCGGCGGAACCAGCGGGTCAGGTGGGCCTGGTCGGCGAAGCCCGCCAGGGCAGCCGCCTCGGCCGGCCGGTGGCCCCGGTCCAGCAGCAGCCGGGCCCTGGCCACCCGGTGCTGGGCCAGCCAGGCGTAGGGCGGCATGCCCACCTCGGCCCGGAACGACCGCAGGAGCTGGTAGCGCGACAGGCCCGCCTCGGCAGCCAGGTCGGCCAGCCCCGGCGGACAGGTGAGCTGGTCGGCCAGCCGGGTCATGACCTGGCTGGCGAGCCGCCCGCTGCCGGGCAGCCGACCGACCGGTCCGTCGAGGTCGGGCGCGGGCGAGGCATGCCGCCGGACCAGCTCGCCCAGCAGCCAGGACAGGCGCGACTCGGCCTCCAGCGGCTCGGGGTCCTGACTCAGCCCGGCGTGCACCCGGCGCAGCCCCCAGGCCAGCTCCGGGTCCATGACGACCGGCTCGGGGAACCGCGGCCAGCCCGAGCTGCCGGCCAGTAGCGTGCGCCCGGACCCTTCGGGGAGCAGCTCGGCGGCCAGCAGGTCCGCGTCGGGGTACATGACCCGGTACACGAAGCCCGGCCCCATGGCCGGCGCACCGGTGTGCGGCTCGCCCGGCTCCAGGATGACCACGCTGCCCGGACCCGCGTAGTGCAGGCCACCGCGGTAGCTGATCACCTCCAGGCCGTCGGTGCACGCGCCCAATGCAAAGGCCTCGTGCACGTGCGGCGCGAAGGCCTGCGCCACCCGCGCGTGCAGCAGGTCCAGGACGTGGCCCCGTCCGAGACTGACCCGCCGCCACTGCGGCCGGGCCGGATACCGCTCGCTCACCCGTCCAGTCTGAGGCACATCGCCGCTCCTGGCAGAATCGCGGCATGGACCGTACAGCCGTGATCACCGGAGCCAGCAGCGGGATCGGAGCGGCCACGCGCCGTGAAGCTAGCCGAGGCGGGGTACCGGGTGGTGCTGACCGCCCGGCGGACCGACCGGCTGGCCGAGGTCGCCGAGCGGATCACCCAGAAGGGCGGCCAGGCCGAGTACCACCAGCTCGACGTGACCGACCGGCCCGCCGTCGACGCCTTCGCGGCCGCGCTGGACCGCTGTGACGTGCTGGTCGCCAACGCGGGCGGCGCCATCGGCGCCGAGACAGTGGCGGCAGGCAACCGCCGACGACTGGCGCGCCATGTACGAGGTCAACGTGATCGGCACGCTGAACGCGATGCAGGCGCTGCTGCCCAAGCTGACCGCCACCGGCGCCGGCACGATCGTGCTCATGTCGTCGACGGCGGGCTTCGTCGCCTACGAGGGCGGCGGCGGGTACGTGGCGGCCAAGCACGGCACGCACGCCATCGCCGGGACGCTGCGGCTGGAGCTGGCCGGGCAGCCGGTCCGGGTCATCGAGATCGCCCCCGGCATGGTGCGGACGGACGAGTTCGCGGTCAACCGCTACCGCGGCGACGCCGACGCCGCGGCCAAGGTCTATGCCGGCGTCGCCGAGCCGCTGACGGCCGACGACGTGGCCGACGCGGTGGCCTGGACCGTCACCCGGCCGCAGCACTTCAACGTGGACCTGATGGTCATCCGTCCGCTGGCCCAGGCCGCCCAGCACAAGGTCCACCGCGAGCTCTGAGCCCAGCCGGGCGGGCGGCTAGCTGGTCTGGGTGACCTTGCTCAGGCCGCGGGGGGCGTCGGGGTTGAGGCCCAGCGCGCGGGACAGCGCCTCGGTCAGCAGCTGGCCGGGCACGATCAGGCCCATCGGGGCCAGCCACTCCGGCAGGTCCGGGCCGGGCAGCGACCGCGAGCACGCCGCGGCCAGCTCGGGGCCGCCGCCGATGCCGTAGGCGTTCGCGCCGGCGCCGGTGACCCGCCGGGCCAGCTCGACGGTGCCGGCCAGCGTCGGGCCGGACTGGGCGGCCAGCACGATGGCCGGGGTGTCGGGGTCCACGACCGCGATCGGGCCGTGCAGCAGGTCGGCGTAGGACAGGCCCATGGCGTGCAGGTAGCACGCTTCCTTGAGCTTGAGGGCCAGCTCCAGCGCGGCCGAGTAGGCCAGCCCGCGGCCGGACACCACGACGCCGGGCACGGTGGTCAGCTCGGTCACGATCTGCTCGAAGTCCGGCGGCTGGCTCAGCATGGCCTCGACCGCGTCCGGCACGTCGCGCAGCTCGCCGGGGTCCAGGTCGGCGCCCAGGCCGAGGGCCAGCATGGCCAGCGCGGCGAGCTGGGTGGTGAAGGTCTTGGTGGCCGGCACGGCCTGCTCGGTCCCGGCCTGGGTCACGAACGCGACCTCGGCCTCCTGCGCCAGCGGCGAGCCGGCGCCGTTGGTGACGGCCAGGGTCCGGGCGCCGCAGTCCTTGGCCCAGGCCAGGGTCTCGACGATCTCCTCGGTCCGGCCCGACTGCGACATGGCCACGGCCAGCACGCCGGACAGGTCGACGCGGGCCCGGTAGGTGGTCGCGATGGACGGCGAGGCCAGGGTGGCCAGCCGCCGGCGAAGGCCTGGATCAGGTAGCTGCCGTAGACGGCCGCGTTGTCGGAGGTGCCCCGGCCGATGAACAGGACCTCCCTGGTCTCGCTGGCCAGCCGGGCCGCCTCGGGGCGGCGGGGCAGCAGGGCGTCGATGGTGGCCCGCAGCGCGGCGGGCTGCTCGGCGATCTCCCGGCCCATATGCGACATGGTCTGTCCCTCTTCGGTGGCCACGGTCACCGGCCGCCCTCCGTTGCTCGTTACCAGGCGGGCCCGAAGACCTGCCGTCCGCCGATCCAGGTGGCCCTGGCCTGAAGGTCAGGGCCGAGCCAGACTAGGTCCCCGGCCGCACCTGGGGCAATTCTGCCCAGCTGGGGACATCCGATGAGGTCGGCGGGCAGCCGGGTGGCGGCGGCCACGGCATCGGCCAGGCCGACGCCCGCGGACACGATGTTGGCCACCGCGGTGTCCATGCGCAGCGCCGATCCGGCCATGACGCCGTCGGCGCGCACCGGCGGCTGGCCCAGCCCGGGCGGCAGTTCGATGGGCTCGCCGCCGAGCAGGTACCGGCCCGGTGGCATGCCGGCGCAGGCGGCGGCGTCGGTGACCAGCACGACCCGGCCGGGCGCGGCGTGCCAACGCGATCAGGCAGGCCGTCCCGCTGACGTGGTGCAGGTCCACGATCAGGCCGCTGGTCAGCCGGGGGTCGGCCAGCGCCTGGCCGACCACGCCGGGCTCCCGGTGGTGCAGCCCCCGCTGGGCGTCGAACAGATGGGTGACCATCCGCGCGCCGGCGTCGGCGGCCTGCGCCACCTGGGCCGCGGTGGCGTCGCTGTGCCCGACGCTGACCAGCACGCCCGCGGCGGTGAGCTGGCCGACCGCGGCCAGCGCCCCTGGTCGCTCCGGGGCCAGGGTGACCAGCCGGAGCAGGCCGCGGCCGGCGGTGAGCAGCGCGTCGATGGCGGCCGGGGTGGGGTCGGTGATCCAGTCCTCGTTGTGCGCTCCGCGCCGCAGCGGCGAGATGAACGGGCCCTCCAGGTGGATGCCGAGGACCCGCGCGCCGGGCGGCAGACCGGGCAGCAGCCGGGCGGTGGCCGCCAGCGCCTCGGTCAGCTGCTCTATCGGGGCGGTGATGAAGGTGGGCAGGAACGCCGTGGTCCCGGTCTCCGGCAGCCGGCTCGACCACCTCGGCCCAGCCGTCCGGCCGGACGGCCATCAGCTCGTCGCCGAAGAAGCCGTTGACCTGGAGGTCCACGAAGCCGGGCGCCAGTACGCCGTCGTCCAGCTCGATGTCGGCCGGGCCGGGCGGCGGGCCCGCCCCGACGTCGGCCACCTCTCCGCCGGCGATGGTGACGTAGCCGGGGGCCAGGATCGGTGCCTCGGGCAGGCCGGTGACCAGGCGCGGCGCGGTCAGCACCAGCGGCCGGGGCGCGGTCAGTTAGGTACTCGATTCAGTTCCAGGGCCGAGTCGGGCCGGCCAGGCTCGGCCGTGACGAAGAATTCGCGCATCAGCCGGGCCACCAGGTCGGGCCGCTCCATCATGGCCACGTGCCCGACCCGGGGCAGCACGACGGCCTGGCCGTAGCGGAAGGACCGCGCCGCCCTGGCCGCCGAGGCCGGGCTGACCAGGCGGTCGTGGCTGCCGTGGATGACCAGCGTGGGCGCGGTGACCCGGGCCGCGTCGCGCCACAGGTTGCCGGGCCCGCGCCGGGTGTACTCGGCCACCAGCGAGCGGACCGAGCCCAGCAGCACCTGGCCTGGTAGCCGAGGCGGTCGCGCCGGACGACCTCGTCGATCTCCTCCTGGACCCGGCTCGGGGTGCATCAGCGCCGGATCGGCGTACACGTCGCGCAGGGAGCGCAGCGCCCGCTCGCGCGGCGACTGGGTCTCCAGGCGGCTCAGGGCCCAGGCGACCGATCCCCGGCACGCTGACGGCGGCCACGCGCAGCGGCAGGATCCGGGGCCGCAGGTCGGGCATGGCGGGCGAGATCAGCGTCAGCGTGCGCACCAGGTCCGGCCGCCGGGCGGCGACCCGGGTGCAGACCGCGCCGCCGAGCGAGTTGCCGACCAGGTGCACCGGCCAGCGGCCCTGCCGGTCGATGAAGCGCGATCACGCTGTCGGCCTGGCCGCCGATGGAGTAGTCGCCGCTGGCTGGCACCGGCGAGTCACCGTAGCCGGGCAGGTCGACCGCCTCGCAGGTCAGCACGGCCTGGCCGGGCCGGCCGGGCGGCTGAGCAGGTCCATCAGGTCGGTCCAGTTCCGCGACGAGCCGCCCAGGCCGTGCACCATCACCGCGGGCTCGGGATCAGCGCCGTCCGGCACCGACCTGGCTGGAGCGGTCCTGACATACATATCGCCCGCGTCGTCCAGCCCGGCGAACTCGCCTGGCCAGGCAGAAATTGGATCGGCCATAGCCGTTATTTTACTCGCCGGTAGCGACGTTGCCCGGGCTGGATATGGCCTCAGCTGGCCCGCTTGCGGGGCCGGCGGGGCGCGGCCGGCTGCTTGGGCGTGGTCTTGCGGGTCCGGCTCGTCCCGGTTTTGGCCGGGGCCTCGTCGTCGGCGTCGGCCTTGGCCGTCCGGCGGGAGCCCGCGGCGGCCTTCCCGCGGCCGCCGGGCTGGGCGTCATCCTTCGAGCCCGGCCGGGGCCCGGGCCGATCTGGTGCGGGACGATCCACCGGAGGCCGAGGCCCGTTTGGGAGCGGGAGAATCATCCGCCTTGGCCGCGCCGCCACCCCCGCGAGAGGCGGCCAGGCTGGCCCGCAGCGCGTCGGCCAGGCTGGTCGGCTCGCTGGCTTCCTCCTCGGCCTGGGGCTGGAGCACCTCGCGGCCCTCGACCTTGGCCTCCACCAGCTCCTGGAGTGCCTCCCGGTACCGGTCGTGGTACTCGTCGGGGTCGAAGTCGACGGTCATGGAGTCGATCAGGGAGCTGGCCATCTGGAGTTCCTGGGAGCGCACCTCGACGTCGTCCTCCAGGAACGGGAAGTCGGCCGCCCGGACCTCGTCGGGCCACAGCAGCGTCTCCAGCACCAGGACCCCGTCGCGGGTGCGCAGCGTGGCCAGCGACTCGCGCTGGCGCAGGGCGACCTGGGCGATGGCGATCTTGCCGGACCGATCCAGCGCGTCGCGCAGCAGGGCGTAGGCGCGGATGCCGGTGTTCTCGGGCTCGACGTAGTAGCTGCGGCTGAACAGGATCGGGTCCAGCTGATCGGCGGGCGCGAAGTGCATGACCTCGATGCTCTTGCTGGTCGCCAGGGGCAGGTCGGCCATGTCCTCGTCGGTCAGCACGATCATCTCGCCGTCGGGCAGCTCGTAGCCCTTGGCGACGTCCTCGTAGGGGACCTCGGCGCCGTCGATGGAGCAGACGCGGCGGAACCTGATCCGCCCGCCGTCCTCCCGGTGAACCTGCCGGAACGCAATGTCCTTCTGTTCGGTCGCAGCGTAGAGTCGCACCGGGATCATGACGAGGCCGAACGAGATGGCACCCTTCCACATGCTGCGCATGACTTGTGTCTACCCCGGGCGCGCGTACTGCGCACACTGGAAGTTGGGCATATGACTAGTGACAGCCCGGAAGCATCTGAAGCCGATGCCGCCGATCAGGCCCGTGAGGTCGCGCTCGACGAGAACGAGGACTACCGCTAGGCGCCGTTGACACGCCCTGTGATCCTCCGGCCGTAGGATTGCACGGGAGGCTGCGGCGGCTGCTGCGGCCAACAGACCATCTCGGAGCGCATCGTGACCGCATCGCCGCAGGCCAGGTCGGCCAGTACCAGGCTGCCGAGGCCCGCGAGGCGGCGGCAGCTACTGGGTGCGGCGCGCGACGTCTTCGTCGCTCAGGGCTACCATGCGGCCGCCATGGATGAGATTGCCGAGCGGGCCGGGGTCAGCAAGCCGGTGCTTTACCAGCATTTCCCCGGCAAACTGGACCTGTACCTGGCCCTGCTGGACGAGAGCGTGGCCGAGCTGGTGCGCAGCGTCAACGGCGCACTGTCGTCCACCACGGACAACCGGCAGCGGGTGCCGGCCACGTTCCGGGCCTTCTTCGACTTCGTGGGCGGCAGCGGCGAGGCCTTCCGGCTGGTGTTCGAGTCGGACCTGAGCAACGAGCCCGCGGTCCGGGACCGGCTGGAAACGGCCATGAACGCCTGTGCGGACATGGTCAGCCAGTCCATCCACGAGGACGCGGGCCTGGGCGAGGCCGAGGCGCACCTGCTGGGCATGGCCCTGGTCGGCATGGCCCAGGTCACCGCCCGGTACTGGCTCAGCCACAACCAGGCCATCCCGCAGGACGAGGCGGAGCAGCTGATCGCCCGCCTGGCCTGGCGCGGCATCAGCGGCTGGCCGATGACGGGCCAGGGCTAGCTTCCAGTTTTGTGATCCAGCAGTTTTGTGATCCCGAGGAGAGCCGTGGAAGTCAAGATCGGCATTCAGTCCGTGCCGCGGGAACTCATCCTGGAGACCAGCGCGACCGCCGAGGAGGTCGAGCGGGCCCTCAAGACCGCCGTCTCCGACGGCACCGTGCTGGTGATCCAGGACGAGAAGGGCGGCAAGACCCTGATCCCGGCCGACAAGATCGCCTACCTGGAGATCAGCGACAGCCAGACCCGGCGCGTGGGTTTCGGCGCCAACCTGTAGGCCGGGGCTTCAGCCCTGGGCTGCGGCGGCGGTGACGGCGCAGAGCAGGCGGTTGGAGCCGCGCTGCCAGAGCGTGCCGGTCTCGGCGAAGCCGCCCGCCCGCAGCGCGTCCAGGTGGGTGCGCAGGCCGAGCGTCTCCGAGCCGTGGTGGTCCTCGCGGTAGCGGCGCCGTTCGCGCTCGGCCACCGCTCCGGCCAGCGCCGGGTCGGCCAGCACGGCCGTCCACCAGTCCTTCCAGTTCTCCGGGTGCCCGTCCGGGAAGCGGCGCTGCTCCTCGCGGCGGATCAGGGCATCCCCCAGCCGGGCCAGCGTCGGCGCCAGGGCCGGGTCCTCCTCCAAGTGGTCTCCGTTGAGCAGCACCCCGCCCGGTGCCAGCACCGTGGCCAGCTCGGCGTACATGGCCCGCAGCTCGGACTCGGCCAGCCAGTGCAGCGCGGTGGTGCTGACCGCCACGTCGGCCGGGCGGTCCAGCCCGATGCGGTCGGACCAGCCGGGCACGCGCAGGTCACAGTCGGTGAGGCGGAGGCCGGGCCGGTCCGGCCAGGCGGCCTGGCCGATGGCCAGCAGCACCGGGTCAGCGTCCAGCGCGATGACCGTGGCGGCCGGGATCCGGTCCAGCAGCCGGGTGGCCAGCGACCCCGGCCCGCAGCCCAAGTCGAGCACCAGCGGGTCGGGGCGGCCCGCGGCCTCGGCGACCTCGGCGACCGCGTCGATCATCGCGGTGAAGCGCTCCTCGCGGTCGGGCAGGTAGCCCTGCTGCTGGGTGTCCCAGCGGTCGATCCAGGCCCGTGCCGCGGGGGTGGTCAGGTCCGCCGTGTCTGCCGCCACTGGTCCTCCAGGTAACTGGCTAAGATCGCTTGGGTAGTTACGACACTAGACAAGGCGGGTGTAACCGGTCAAGTGAATTTCACCAGTCACATGGACGTCGTGGTCACCGTGGCGGTGGAGCTGGTCAACGCGCTCTCCCCCGGTGACGCCCACGGCCGGGCCTACCAGCCGCCGGAGGGCGCCCAGGCGGTGGGCGCGGTCACGGCCGCGCTGCGGGCCGGGGTGCCGCAGTCGCGGGAGGTGACCGCGGCCGAGGCGGCCGGGTTCGGGGCGGTGGCCGGGGAGCTGCGGGCAGTGTTCGACGCCAACGCCGCGGGCGACGCCGACCTGGCCGCGCTGCGGGTCAACGAGATGCTGGCCGGGACCGGGGCCCGGCCGCACCTGGACAAGCACGACGGCGAGCCCTGGCACCTGCACTTCCACGGCCGCGACGACACGATGGTCACGGGCTGGGCGGCGGGCTGCGCCACGGGCCTGGCGGTGGTGCTGGGCAGCATGCTGCACGGGCGGCTGGGGGTCTGCACGGCGCCGCGCTGCGACCGGGTCTACGTGGACACCTCGCGCAACGGCACCCGCCGCTTCTGCTCGACGACCTGCCAGAACCGGGTCAAGACCGCCGCTTTCCGGGCCCGCACCACGACCAGCGCCTGAACTAGCTCGACAGGCCCAGGGCGGACATCCGGTCCTCGTGGGCGTCGGTGAGCGAGGCGAACATCCGGCCGATGTCGCCGAGCTGGTGCGGAGCCGTCCGCCAGCAGGCGGGCCAGCGGCGCCCGCTCGGCGGCGACGCGCTGGGCCTGGCCGAACGCCTCGCCAACCAGCCGGCGGCCCCACAGGGCCAGCCGGCCGGCCACCCGCGGGTCGGCGGCGATCGCGGCCCGGACCCGGTCGATGACGAACGCCGAGTGCCCGGTGTCGGCCAGCACCTCCAGCACCAGCGCCTCGGTATCCGCGTCCAGCACCGTGGCCACGGTGCGGTAGAAGTCGGCCGCGATGCCGTCGCCCACGTAGGCCTTGACCAGTCCCTCCAGCCAGTCGGCGGGCGCGGTCCTGGCGTGGAAGTCGTCCAGCGCCGCGACGAACGGGCGCCATGGCCTCGCCGACGGTCGGCGCCCAGGGCCTCGATCCGGCGCCGGAGCAGCTGGAAGTGCCCGAACTCGGCCACCGCCATCTCGGCCAGCGCGGCCTTGTCGGCCAGCGTGGGCGGCCAGCGCGGCATCGTCGGAGAGCCGGAAGAACGCCACCAGCTGGGCATAAGCGATCATGCCGAGCAGGTCGAGCACGCCCTGCGGCTCCAGGGCCGCGGGGGCGGTCACGGCGGGGATTTGCTGGTCCTTCATCGGTCACGAGCGCAGCGTAACAACCGGGCGCGGGCGTGCCCTGGAGGGCGGCCTGAGCAGGCTTGCTAAGATGAGAGTGATCCACGGCAGGAATGCGGTGACCCCCCGATCGTGTTACACATGCTATGGCGCGACGTAGGCCAGGCGCGGAAATCGCGCAGGCGACGAAGCGCCGCCACTCTCTTCGTGAGCGCACGTGTACTGCCAGCCCGGCTGCCGGCCGTCGTTCTGGACTGCGCCGTCGGCACCTGCTGCGGTAGCAATCGAGCCTGAGATGAGCCGCAGCCTGGCGACCGCTGGATGATGGAGGCGGAAGCCCTGACCACATACACATCAACCCGAGCCGACGGACCGGAGTCCCTCGATCCCGAGGCGGCCGTGCCGGTGGTGAGCGAGACCGTTGTGGCGGACTCGCAACCCATCGGACCCGAGATCAGCGAAGTCCCGGCCGACGCCAACGACAAGACCTTCGCGAGCTTCGGCATCGCCGAGCCCATCTGCGCCGCGCTGGAGGCGGAGGGCATCACCACCGCCTTCCCGATCCAGGCGCTGACCCTGCCGGTCGCGCTCGAGCGGCCATGACCTCATCGGCCAGGCCAGGACCGGGACCGGCAAGACCCTCGCCTTCGGCGTGCCCATCCTGCAGCGCCTGGACCAGATGCCCGGCGCCGGCATCAAGGCCTCGCCGCGCGCGCTGGTCGTCGTGCCGACCAGGGAACTGGCCATCCAGGTCGCCGATGACCTGCAGATCGCCGGGCGCCGGGTCGGCGCCAAGGTGGTCGTGCTCTACGGTGGCCGGGCCTACGAGCCCCAGATCGAGGCGCTGGCCACGGTCGACATCGTGGTCGGCACCCCCGGCCGCCTCCTGGACCTGGTCCGCCAGCGTCACCTGAACCTCAGCCACGTGCACGCCCTCGTCCTCGACGAGGCGGACAAGATGCTCGACCTCGGCTTCCTGCCCGACGTCGAGAGGATCCTCAGCCTGACCCCGGCCGACCGCCAGACCATGCTGTTCTCGGCCACCATGCCGGGCGAGGTGGTCACGCTGGCCCGCCGGCACCTCAGCCGGCCGATGCACATCCGCGCGGAGCAGCACGACGAGCAGGCCTACGTGCCGAGCACCCGGCAGCACGTCTACCGGGCCCATCAGATGGACAAGATCGAGGTGCTCTCCCGGGTCCTGCAGGCCGAGGGCCGGGGCCTGTCGATCGTGTTCTGCCGGACCAAGCGGTCCGCCGACCAGGTCTCCGCCGCGCTGACGACCCGCGGCTTCGCCGCGGCCGCGGTGCACGGCGACCTGGGCCAGGGCCAGCGCGAGCGGGCCATGCGGGCGTTCCGCACGGGCAAGGTCGACGTCCTGGTGGCCACCGAGGTCGCCGCCCGCGGGCTGGACGTCGACGACGTCACGCACGTGATCAACTACGAGTGCCCCGAGGACGAGAAGGCCTACCTGCACCGCATCGGGCGCACCGGCCGGGCCGGGCGGACCGGCGTGGCGGTCACGTTCGTCGACTGGAACGACATGTCCCGCTGGAAGATGATCGACGAGATTGCTCAGCCTCGGTCGCCCCGAGCCGGCCGAGACCTACTCCACCTCGGAGCACCTGTACAGCGACCTGGACATCCCGGCCGGGGCCAAAGGCACCCTGCCGCGGGCCCAGCGGGCCCGCGCGGGCCTGGAGGCCGAGCAGCTCGAGGACATCGGCGAGACCGGCCGCATCCGGTCGCGCAGCGCCCAGCCCAGCCACGGTCGCAGCCGCCACGGCGGGTCCGAGCGCGGACCGGACCGCGGACCGGCGGGCGGCGATGAGGACCGTGAGCCGGCCAAGCGCCGCCAGCGGGTGCGGCGACGGCTGCACTCGGGCGCCCAGCCGGCCGACGGCCAGGCCGGGGCAGCCGGGCACGAGCACGCCGATGGCCACGACCGCGTCACGACGCAGCACCACGCCGCCGACGGCGGTCCGGCCCCGGCTGACCAGGGCAGCCCGGCCGACTCGGCTACGGCTGGCACCGCCACGGCCAGCCGCCCGCCGCGCCGGCGCCGGAGGCGCCCGCCCCGCAAGTCCGGGGCCGCCACCGGCACCACCGGTAGCGCGGACAGCCCGGCCAGCGACAGTGCCCCGCAGGGCCCGGGCGGCGCGCCGAACGGCAGCCCGGCGGATAGCGCTTAGGTTCCAGGGAGATCATCGATAGGCTGCCGCCACGTGAGCACTCCCAGATCCCTGAAGATGCCCGACCGGGTCCGGTCGGGCACCGCGAGGACGGAGCGCGGCGGCTTCGCCCTACTGGAGGCCCAGCCGGGTCACGGCGTCTGTGAGCGCCGGCCGGCCCTGCTGGTCCCCGGCTACACGGGCAGCAAGGAAGACTTCCTGCCCGTGCTCGAGCCGCTGGCCACGGCGGGCCGGACCGTGGTCGCCATGGACCTGCGCGGGCAGTACCAGAGCGCTCCGGCCGCCGACCGGAGCGGCTACGCGCCCGATGAGCTGGCCGCCGACGTGCTGGCCATGGCCGACTCGGTCAGCCAGGCGGGCAGCGGAGCACACCCCGGCGGCGTGCACCTGGTGGGCCACTCGATGGGCGGCCTCATCGCCCGCAGCGCCGCGCTGCTGGGCACGGGCCGGATCCTGTCGCTCACCCTGATCGGCTCCGGGCCGGGCGCGATCGGCGGGCGGAAGGCGGCCGGCCTGCGCCAGACGCTGGCCCTGCTCGACCAGCCCGGCGCCCCGGACCGGGACGACCGCGATGAGCTGGCCGCACTGGTCCAGCGGGTGTGGCGCGAGCGGCTGGAGCCCGAGGCCCGGGCGGCCGGCACCGACGAGCGGATCATCGCGTTCCTGCGCGAGCGCACCTTGCGGGCCTGCCCTATCGGCCTGTTCGAGATGGCCCGGCGGCTGCTCGAGTGGCCGGACCAGACCGAGGAACTGGCCGCGCTGTCGAGGCCCGTGAAGCCCTCCGGCGCCGTGCAGCTGCCGGTGCTGGTCATCTACGGCGAGAACGACGATGCCTGGTCGCCGGCCGCCCAGGACCGGATGGCCAGGCGGCTCGGGGCCGAGCGCGCCTGCATCCCGGCCGCCGCGCACTCCCCGGCGATCGAGGCGCCCGACACCACGGGCCGGGCGCTGACCACGTTCTGGAACGCCACCGAGGGCAAGGCCGAGCGCCGCCGGCCCGCCGCCCCGGACTAGACGGGCGTCACCGCGCGCGGCGCCAGGCCGTCCCAGGGCAGCCGGGACTCGGTCGCCGCACGGCCCTCCGGGCAGTGGGCGCGGAAATCGCACCACGCGCACTGCGGCCCCGGCCGGGCCTCGAACACCGCCTCGAACGCCTCCGCCCCCGGTCCCTCCTCCCGGTACACCGCGTCGGCCGCCGCGCACTCCTGCGCGATGTCCTCGGCCCGGCCCAGCTGCCGGGCCAGTGCCTCGGGGGTGTGCTCCCAGGCCAGCACCTGGCGACTGGGCAGGTGGTGCAGCTCGACCCGGCGGCAGGGGCGGCGCAGCACGCGCTGCGCGGCCAGCGCGTACAGGGCCAGCGCCAGCGAGCTGCGGGCGTCGTCGACGGTCGGCACGTACCGGCCGGTCTTGTAGTCCACGACGACCAGGGCCTCCTGATCCCCCGCGGGCCGGGAGTCCAGCCGGTCAATGCGGCCGGACACGGCGATCTTCTCGGTCCTGGTGGCCACCGTCCGCTCCACGCCGACCGGCTCGCGGTCGGGATCCAGGCCGGTCACGTACTCCTCGACCAGGGTCCGGCCGCGCTGCCGGTACTCGGCCGACTGCGCGTCGCTGGCGTAGCCGTCGGTCAGCCAGCCGGACTCCAGCAGGCCGCCCGCGGCGGTAACGGTGCGGGCGGGCCGGGCCAGCCGCCACCAGGCCGCCAGCGCGTTGTGCACGCTGGCGCCGAGGCTGTTGTGGGCCCAGGGCGGGCCCTTGGGCGGGGCGGGCCGGTCCAGGTAGGCCATCCGGTACCGGCGCGGGCAGTCCAGCCAGGTGCTGAGCCGGGTCGGGGTGCACGAGTACAGACGGCGCGGCATGCCGTCCAGCTGAAGCTGCTCCACGGGCCCGCCTACTCGTCGGCTCCGCCGCCCAGGCCCGCCACGCCGCCCGCGCCGGACGCGCCGTCGGGCCCGGCGGCGGCCCAGCCGTTGAAGTGCTGCTCGGCGTAGCCCACCGTCAGCTCGTCGCCGTGCCCGGGCAGCACCCGGGTCTCATCCGGCAGCGTGAGAATCTGGCCGCCGATCGAGCTGAGCTGGCGCGGGAAGTCGGGGTAGCCGTCCTCGCGGGCCACCGGGCCGCGCCTGGTCAGCGCGTCGCCGGTGAACACCGCGGCCAGCTCCTCGCTGTACAGGCAGACCGAGCCGGGACTGTGGCCCGGCGCGTGCAGCACCTCCAGCCGGGCGTCGGCGACGTCGAAGGCGCCGCCGTCCTCCATCTGGATCTCCGGGTCATCGTCGTGCACCTCGCGCCAGGCCATCAGGTCGGCCGCGTGCAGGGCCACCGGTGCCTCGTCCCGGCCGGCCACCTCGAGGGCCGCGGTGACGTGGCCCGCGTGCCCGTGGGTGCAGATCACGGCGAGGATCTCCCGCTCGCCGACGGTCTTGAGCACGGCCTCGGCGTCGGTGCCGGGATCGATGACGATGACTTCGTCGTCGTCACCCACGACCCAGGTGTTGGCGGCGCCGGTGACCCCCTCGATCCGTGCTTCCATCAGGACTCCTCCAGGACTAAAAAGAGCTGTGCGCCCACGATAGTGGGACCCGCTCTCATTACGGGCCGATCCAGCGCCGCGGTCAGCCGCGGCCGTCAGCCGCTGATCGGGACGGCACCGGTGGCCTGCTCGATCAGCGCCGGGTAACTGCCCTCCGGCGCCTGCTCGACCCCGATCCGGAACCCGGTCAGCTCCCCGTGGTCGTCGCTGCCGCCCGACGGCACCAGGCCGAGGTCGCGGGCCAGGGCCCGCAGACGCTGCCGTTGTTCCTCATCTTGCTGGGGATGGTTGATCTCGATGCCGGTCAGCCCGGCCGCGGCCAGCTCGGCGATCACCTCGTCGGGAATCGCCCAGCCGCGGCCCGCGCCGCGCGGATGGGCCAGGACCGTCACTCCGCCCGCGGCCCGGACCAGCGCGATGGCACGGCTGGGGTCCAGCGCGTAGCGGGACACGTAGGCCCGGCCGCCGGCGCCGATCCACTCCGGGCTGAACGCGTCGGCCGGGGTCGCGACCACCCCGGCCGCGGCCAGCGCCCTGGCGATATGCGGCCGACCGACGACCCCGCCGCCGGCGATCTCGCTGACCAGCTCCCAGGTCACCGGGACGCCCAGCTCGGCCAGCCGGGCTACCATCGCGCGGGCCCGGCTGACCCGGCTGTCCCTGATCGCGGCCAGCTCGGTCGCCAGCTGCGCGTTGGCCGGGTCGAACAGGTAGGCCAGCATGTGCACGCTGTGGCCGTCGCGCCGGCAGGATAGCTCCATGCCCGGCAGCAAGGTCAGGCCGGGCGGCAGCGCGGCCGCCGCCTCGGCGTGCCCGGCCACCGTGTCGTGGTCGGTCAGCGCGATGACGTCCAGGCCCGCGGCGGCCGCCCTGGCCATCACGTCGGCCGGCGGCGTCGTGCCGTCGGAGGCGTTGCTGTGGCTATGCAGATCGGCGTGAAGGACCACGCAGCGACACTAGCCGGGCAGGTGCGGTGACGGCGCCCCGAACGGCAGGTCCACCTCCGGGCCGGGGTCGCGCAGGTCGCGCACCGGCAGCGGCTCGACGAGCAGCATGCCCGCGGTGTCCGGCCACATCACCAGCCACAGCCAGGTGCCCATGACCTCGCCCGCGAACGCGGCCCGGCCGGGCGCCTCCACGTGCCACAACGGGAACTCGTGGTGGTTGAACCGCACGCCGGAGTCGGGCAGGCCAACCGGGAAAGCCGCCCAGGGATCGGGCCCGGCCAGCCCGGCGATCCGGGCCCCCAGGCCGACTCTCGGGCACTCCGAGATCAGCATCATCTCGCCCGGCCCACCGACCGGGCTCGGTCCCGACAGGGCCACCGCGCAGCCCTGGGTGCCGGTGCGCTCGTCGCCCGGCCCCGGCGAAGCCGGTGACCAGCCAGCCCGGCGGCAGCGGCCACGGCAGCCACACCGGCACCATGGCCCGGCGCAGCAGCCCGTCCAGCCCGGCCCTGGACGGGCTGAGCGCGGGACGCAGCGGATGCACCTCGCCGTGCTGCTCGCAATGCCAGGCGCTGGACCAGATCGTGGGTCCGCGCAGGCTGGCGTCGCAGCGCGGGCAGGTCAGAGCGGCCTTCGTGCTCATCGGCGGCCCCGGTTTCTCCCCACCCCGTCTATCCCCACCCCGTCTATCCCCACCCTGGCTACCTGCTCGCTGGTCCGCTGTGGTAAACGAACGTGCTGTGACCAGGAGGCGCATCCCCTGCGTCGGGGCGATCATCAAGGACCAGGCCGGCCGGCTGCTGCTGATCAGGCGGCGCAACGAGCCGGGCGCCGGGCTGTGGTCGGTGCCCGGCGGCCGCATCGAGCCGAGCGAGACCGACCAGCAGGCCGTGGTCCGTGAGGTGCTCGAGGAGACCAGCCTGGCCGTCACCTGCGGACCCCTGCTCGGCGCCGTGGAGCGGCCGGGGCTGGCCGGGGCGGTGGTCGACATCCGTGACTACGAGGCGTTCGTCGCCGGCGGCGAGCTCGCTGCGGGCGACGACGCCGCCGACGCGCGGTGGGTCACGCCGGACGAGGCGGCCGCCATGAACGCGGCCGGCCAGCTCGCGGCCGGGCTGCTGGACGCGCTGCGCTCGTGGGCCGTGCTGGCCTAGCAATTTCCTTAACCAGGTGGTTCCGGGCGGGCCTGCTCAGTCGGCTGCCCGTCACCCGGCAGGCGGCTCGAAGGACGTCGTCCGGCGCAGCCCCGCCGCGCGGCCGCGGGCCGCGGCGACCAGGGCCAGCTTGCGGGAGGCCTCGTCGATCATCTCGCCGTCGAGCATCGCGGCGCCCGCGCCCCGCGACCGTGGTGTGGTACTCGTAGGCGTCCAGGATCAGCTCGGCCCGGTCGTAGTCCGCCTGGGCCGGGGAGAACTCGGCGTTGACGATGTCGACCTGGCCCGGGTGCAGCACCCACTTGCCGTCGTAGCCGAGCGCGGCCACGCTCGCGGCCGCCCGGCGCAGCCCGTCGGTGTCGTGGATGGCCGCGTACGGCCCGTCGATGGCCTGCAGGCCGTGGGCCCGGGCGGCGACCAGGATGCGCAGCAGCGGGTAGTGGAACGCGTCGCCGCCGCGTACCCGGCGGGCTGGGCCCCGATCTCCAGCGAGCGCATGCCCAGGCTGGCCATGAAGTCGGCCGGCCCGAACACCAGCGCCTCCAGCCGGGGCGAGGCCGCGGCGATCCGTCCACCTCGGCCAGGCCGCGGGCGTCCTCGATCTGAGCCTCGATGCCGATCCGCCCGGCCGGGTAGCCCCGGTCACGCTCCACCTGGCCCAGCAGCAGGTCCAGCCAGGTCACGTGCTGCCGGGCCGGTGACCTTGGGCAGCACGATGACGTCCAGCGCGTCCCCGGCCCGCTCGACGACCTCGATCACGTCCCGGTGGGCCCAGCCCGTGGTGACGTCGTTGACCCGGACCGCCCGGATCGTGGTCCCCCAGTCGCCCTCGCGCAGGGCCTGCGGCCACCGCCGCCCTGGCGTCGGCCTTGCGGGCCGGGCGCGACCGCGTCCTCCAGGTCCAGGAACACCTCGTCCACCGGCAGTCCGCGGGCCTTGGCGATGAACCGGGGGCTGCTGCCGGGCACGGCCAGGCAGGTCCGCCGGGGCCGCTCCGCGCGGGCCGCGCTGCTGTTCACGGACCGTGAGCCTACGCGCCCGGCGGACGGGCGTGAACGGGCGGCCCGTGATGCCCCGTAGCATGGGGGCATGTCCACAGCAGCAGTCCCCGAGCCGGCCAGGGGTCGTGTCACCCCCCACCGCGGAGCAGGTGACCCAGGCCCTGGCCGGTGTCAACGACCCCGAGATCCACCGCCCGATCACCGAGCTGGGCATGGTCAAGGACATGCAGATCGCGGCCGACGGGACGGTCCGGGTCGGCATCTGGCTGACGGTGGCGGGCTGCCCGCTGCGGGACACGATCACCCGCGACGTCACCGGCGCCGTCGGCAAGCTGCCCGGCGTCACGCCGGGTCCAGGTCGACCTCGACGTGATGAGCGAGGAGCAGCGCCGCGAGCTGCAAGGCCGGCTGCGCGGCGGCAAGGACGAGCGGGAGATCCCGTTCGCCAAGCCGGGCTCGCTGACCAAGGTCTACGCGATCGCCAGCGGCAAGGGCGGGGTCGGCAAGTCCTCGGTCACGGTCAACCTGGCCGTGGCGCTGGCCCAGGCGGGCCAGAAGGTCGGGCTGCTGGACGCCGACATCTACGGCCACTCGGTGCCGCGCATGCTGGGCGTGACCGCCCGGCCCACCCAGGTCGAGCAGATGATCATGCCGCCGACCGCGCACGGCGTCCCGGCCATCTCCAGCGGCATGCTCAAGAAGGGCAACGAGCCGCTGCCGCTGCGCGGCCCGATCCTGCACCGGCTGCTCCAGCAGTTCCTGGCCGACGTGTTCTGGGGCGACCTGGACGTGCTGCTGATGGACCTGCCGCCGGGCACCGGCGACATCGCGATCTCGGCCGCCCACCTGGTCCCCGGCTCCGAGCTGATCGTGGTCACCACGCCGCAGCTGGCCGCGGCCGAGGTGGCCGAGCGGGCCGGGGCGCTGGCCTCGCAGCTGCACCAGCGCGTGGTCGGCGTGATCGAGAACATGTCTTACCTGCCCTGCCCGCACTGCGGCGAGCGGGTCGAGGTGTTCGGCATCGGCGGCGGCCAGGCGGTCGCGGATACGCTGAGCCGGATCTCCGGGGCCCCGGTTCCGCTGATGGGCGAGATCCCCATCGACCCCCGGCTGCGCGATGGCGGGCGACAGCGGCGAGCCGATCGTCTTGTCCGCCCCGGACTCGCCCGCGGCCATCGAGCTCATGAAGATCGCGCAGCAGCTGGGCGACCGGTCGCGCAGCCTGGCTGGCCGCCAGCTGGGCCTTTCGCCGGTCTAGTCGGCCCGGTCTAGGCTAGCTGTTTAGGTCGCCTCGACGTCGTAGGGCGGGCTCTCGCCCGGCTCCAGCCGGACGATCGTGTCCTCGGCCAGCCCTCCGCCGATGCCGGCCACGCCGCCGTCCGCGACCCCGGCGCCGTCGGCCGTCCCGCTCGCCGCGGCGCCCGGCCTCGTCCAGCAGGTGCTTGCGCACGAAGTACTTGGGGTTCAGCTCGTTGAGGTCGAACTCGCTGAACTCCGGCCCCAGGTGCTCCTGCAGATCGGCCCGGGCGTTCTCGGCCATCCGCCGGACATCCCGCAGGGCCCGCCCGGCCTGCGCGGCGAGCTTCGGCAGCTGGTCCGGCCCGAAGACCACGAGCGCGATCACCGCCAGCACGGCGAGTCTTGACGAACGACAGGTCAAACAACGAGCGCTCCCGCGTGGCCGGGGACCGCTGTGCGCCAGTGGCGCACCAGGACGATCCGCTACCAGGAGCGTAACCCGTCCGCCGGGCCAGTCGGCACCCAGGACCGAACTCCAGGAACGCGCGGATCCCAGCCGCAGCGTCGCCTGGCAGGTCTTGCCGTCGGGCCAGGTAGACCACCGGACGTCCGCGCCCGGCGCGTGGGCCCGGATCGCGTCCAGCAGGGTCTGCTCGTTGGGCATGGGCTGGCCCGCGAAGCTGATGATCACGTCGCCCGGCCGCAGCCCGGCCAGGGCCGCCGGGCCGCCCGGCGTCACCGACGGCGCCGTCCTGGTGCTGGCCGGCGATCTGGGCGCCCGTCCCGCTGTACTTGGTGTTGAGCAGGGCGCCGATGACCGCGTGGGTGGCGTGCCCGGCTCCTGATCAGCTGCACCGCGACCCGTCGCACCTGGTTGATCGGGATGGCGAAGCCCAGGCCGATGTTGCCGCCCTGGCCGGTGATCATGTTGCCGCCGAGCGTGTCGAAGGCGGCGTTGACGCCGATCACCTGGCCCAGGCTGTTGACCAGCGGGCCGCCCGAGTTGCCGGGGTTGATCGGCGCGTCGGTCTGGATGGCCTCCAGGAAGACCTGCGGCGCCGCCGGGCCGTTGCCCGCGCCGGGCTGCACCGGCCGGTCCAGCGCGCTGACGATGCCGCTGGTCACCGTGCCGGCCAGGCCGAGCGGCGCGCCGAAGGCGATCACCGGGTCGCCGACGGCCACCCCGGCCGAGTTGCCCAGCGGCAGCGGGCGCAGGTCGCGGACGTGCGCGCCGATGGGCTTGATCACGGCGATGTCGGAGTAGGTGTCCCGGCCGACCAGCCGCGCGGACACGGTCAGGCCGCTCTGGAAGATCACCTGGAGCGAGGCTCTGCTGGAGTTGCCGTCCAGGGTCACCACGTGATTGTCGGTGACGATGTAGCCGCCGGGGATGACGAACCCGGAGCCGGTGCCCTCGGCGCCGTTCACCCGGATCATGACCACGCTGGGCAGCACCCGGGCCGCGATGCCGGCCACCGAGGTGGCCGGCCTGCGGCGCTGGTCACCGTGGGCAGCCGGCCCAGGCTGTAACCCGGGGCGATGCCCGAGCCCTCGGACCGGGTCGCGATGTAGCCGCCGAGCACGCCGCCGGCCAGGGCGGACACCAGCGGCGATGGCCAGGCCGGCCAGGGCCAGCCGGCGGCCGCGCCGCTCCGGGCCCAGATGCCGCGAGCCCCAGCGCTTCGAGCCCCCGCGCCGGCGCGCGCCGCCGTCCAGGCTGTAGTCAAAGTCGGCCGGGTCGTCGGCGGGGTAGGCCGGGCTGGCGAAGGCACCGGGTGCGGTCCATCCCGGCGGGGCATCCGGCGGCTGAACGTCGGGATCGGGAGCATCCGGCGGTGTGTCAGCCGGCGGACGCAAGCGGGGCGGAATTGCCCGCGCTTGTCGGCCAGGGCCCCTCGGACATCATGTGCCTCCCCGAGGCGACCTGGTACTGGCCGCCGTTCCTCCATTCCTGCCCTATATCCGGGCCGGACTAGGCATGCTCAGCGGAATGGGTTGGCCCAGGACGCCAGCCGCCGGAAACCCCGGTCCATCCGGGCCCAGAAGCCCGCCGGGCTGTCGTGCGGCAGGCGCATATCGCCTGGTCAACCGCGGCCGGCGGGGCGTCCGAGATCATCGTGTAGACGAAGCCGCCGGCCGACCAGACCAGGCTCCGGTCGTCGGGGTCGAGGGCGTAGACCTCGCTGCCGTCCCTGGCCACGAAACGCCGCCAGCCGGGCAGGCTGCGCGGCAATACCCCGCGCTGAACAAATACCGAGATGACGGATAGTCCGTCCGAATAGGACAGCTCGACGACCTTGCCGGACTTGCTGGGCGTCTCGGTGGACTGGAACAGCGACAGCCCGCCGACGGTGTCCCCCGGCAGCGGCCAGCCCCGGCCGCCAGGGCGGCGCAGGCCGCCCACGGTCAGCTGCCCGGTCCAGGGCCGGGCGTCGGCGGTGGGCATGCCGTGCAACTGGCTGGCGCCCACGCTGAGCGACAGGAAGGCGTCCTCGCTGAGGATCCGGCTGCCGTCGACCAGCACCTCGCGTCGCAGCGGCAGCTTGGTCGCCGCGTCGATCCAGTACCGCGCGGCCAGGCGGCCGCCGGGGCCGCGGACAGTCACCAGCAGGGCGGCCCGCCCGTCCACCGCCGAGTGGCCGTCGTAGGTGATCATGTAGTTGCGGCGCATCAGGTTCAGCAGCGGCGAGGTGACCGACAGCACCTGGTCTGGCCGGCCGGGCACGCCCGGGCCGGCCTGGCCCGGCTCCGCCGGGCTGGTCCCGGTGGGCGAGGCCTGGACCAGGATCTGGCCGTCCGGACCGGTGCCAGACCTGGATGACCGACGCGGTCTCGGCCGCGGACCCGAACCAGGTGGATCATCTGCACGCCGTGGAACGGCACCGTCTCGCAGGCCACCGCGGCCTGGCTGAGCAGCCGCAGCCCGGTTCGCGAGGCCGGGGTGGCCGAGTGCGGCGCCAGCCCGGCCGTGCCCAGCGGGGCCATCGCGGCCGGCGCCGCCCGCCGCGGCCGGCCCGGATGGCCGACGCCGCGGATCGCGCTTGACTGGCCCGGCGACTCCACCAGGACGACCAGCACAGCGCAAGCACCCAGCAAGCCGATCACCACGGCAACGCTGGTCAGGCGCCGGGATGCAGCCCGAGCAGAGGTCACGGACCGTGGAACGAGGACTTCTGGGTCGCGCTCGGGCTCGGGCTGGCCGGCAGCCCCGTCGGTCCCGGCCATCTCGTGCTGGACCATGAACACGTCCACCGACGGGATGACCCGGGGCTCAGGATCCTGGACCTGCGGGCTGCCGCCGGCCATGAACGCGGCGGTGCCGAGCCCGGCCAGGAACACCGTGAAGGCCCCGCCGAGCAGGTACCAAGCCGATCGCGGCTCGGGCCAGCCCCGGCCTCCGCCTCCGCCGGGCCGCGATGGCCGACCACGGGGCCAGCGGCACGCTGCCGCGCCCGTCCAGGCCCGCGGCTCAGGCCGGCCAGGCCCATCAGCCGACCGGTCAGCGCCGAGTCGGCCTCGGTCTCGCCGCCCAGCGCGTTCATCCGCCTCTTCAGCGTCCGCAGGGCGACCGCCTCGCGCCGGCAGTCCTCGCACTTGGCCAGGTGAACCAGGACCCGGTCGCGCCCTCGCTGTCAAGCTCATCGTCGATCAGGGCGGACAGGCGATGGCCCAGGTGGGTCATGGCTGCCCTCCCTGCGGCAGCGGCACGCCGTGCGTGCTGACCGTGCGCGACGTGCTGGAATCGGCCGCTACCGTGCGGCCGCTATGGGCCGAGCGCGCCAGGGCCGGGCGCGGCGCGGTGGCCGCCGGGGCTCAGGTGCCGCGGCCGCCGGTGCTCCAGCGCCTCGCGCAGCTGGGCCCGGCCCCGGTGAATCCGGCTGCGGACGGTGCCGAGCTTGATGCCGAGCGTGTCGGCGATCTCCTCGTAGGACAGGCCCTCGATGTCGCACAGGATGACCGCGGCCCGGTACTCCGGCGGCAGCGCCTTGAGCGCGGCCTGGACGTCGCCGTCCAGGTGCCGGTCGTCGAACACCTGGGCCGGGCGTCGGCTCGGCGCCGCGGATGCCGGGCCGCCGTCTCCTCGCCCAGGCCCTCGAACCGGATCCGCTGCCGGCGGCGGGCCATGTCCAGGAACAGGTTGGTGGTGATGCGGTGCAGCCAGCCCTCGAAGGTGCCCGGCGAGTAGGTGGCCAGCGAGCGGAAGACGCGCACGAAGACCTCCTGGGTGAGATCCTCGGCGTCGTGGGTGTTGCCGGTCAGCCGGTAGGCCAGCCGGTAGACCCGGGCTGAGTGGTCACGGACCACGTCCTCCCAGGTCGGCGGCGTCCAGTCGAGCCGGCCTCGGCCTTATCGAGCACGGCGCTGTCGAGCACGGTCGTATCGAGCTCGTCTGCCCCGGGCGCTCCGGCCTGGTCCACGGCTTCCCCCTTCACCCGCTCCCACAGCCTCCAACGCCATCAAGTGCCCGCGATCCTTGCCGCGGGCGCCCGGCCGCTAGCAATTCCCTCAACGCCCGAGGTTACCCGGCTAGTTCCCGGTCAGGCGGGGCTGGCGCTAGGCTGCCGCACTGAGTAGCAAACAGCTGGACGGGCTCACCACGGGGAGGCAGCCATCTCGATCACGGACGTCACCATGGCCTACGTGGACCAGTTCCTGCCCGAGGACGAGGTGCTGAACACGACCCGGCGGAACGCCGCGGAGGTCGGCGGCGCGGCTCCGGTCAGCCCGGTCACCGGCGGCACGCTGCGCTTCATCGCCGCGGCCATGGGCGCGCGCGCGGTGGTCGAGATCGGCACCGGCTGCGGCACCTCGGGCATCTGGCTGCTCCGGGGCATGCGCCCCGGCGGGGTCCTGACCAGCGTGGACGTCGAGCCCGAGCACCAGCGGCTGGCCCGGGCGGCGTTCCTGGCCGCCGGCTTCGCCTCCAGCCGGTACCGGCTCATCGGCGGCCTGGCCCTGGAGGTGCTGCCCCGGCTGGCCGACGGCGCCTACGACATGGTGTTCTGCGACGCCGACCCGCAGGAGGACCCCGACTACCTGACCGCCGCGCTGCGGCTGCTGCGGCCCGGCGGGATCCTGGCCTTCGACGACGCGCTCGGCTCCGAGCACGGCCCCGACGACACCGCCGCGACCAGCGAGCTGCGCGAGCAGGTGCGCGCCGACGAGCGCCTGGTGCCGCTGCTGCTGCCCATCGGCAACGGCCTGCTGACCGCGGTCAAGCGCCCCGAGTAAGGCCGGCTGGGTCAGCAGCCGCAGGAGCAGCCGGGTGCCGAAGCCCGTCGCGCCCTTGGACAGCTCGCCGTTGTTCTCGGCCGACCGGCCCGGCCCCGCGATATCCAGGTGGGCCCACGGCCGCCCGCCGGTGAACTCGCGCAGGAACAGCGCCGCGATGATCGAGCCCGGCATCGTGGTCTCGGCCCGGGCGACGTGGGACAGGTCAGCCACGTCCGAGGCCAGCGCGGGCACGTAGTCGTCCTCCAGCGGCATCCGCCAGAGCCGCTCGCCGCTGGCCTGACCGGCCGCGATCAGCGCATTCCGCCAGCCCGTCGTCGGTCGCGTACAGGGCGGCGTGGGTGGTGCCCAGCGCCACCCGCGCGGCGCCGGTCAGCGTGGCCAGGTCGATGATCTGGTCCGGCTCCAGCGCGGCCGCGGCGTAGGCCAGGGCGTCGGCCAGCACCAGCCGCCCCTCGGCGTCGGTGTTGAGCACCTCCACCGTCCGCCCGCCGTACTGGGTGATGCACGTCGCCCGGCCGGTAGGCCGAGCCCGAGGGCATGTTCTCCGCCGCCGCGACCAGGCCGGTGACCCGGTGCGGCACGCCCAGCCGGGCCAGCGCCGACAGCACCGCGATGACCGCGCCGCCCGCCGGCCATGTCGGTCTTCATCGCCAGCATGCCGTCGTTCGGCTTGAGCGACAGCCCGCCGCTGTCGAACGTGATGCCCTTGCCGACCAGCACCACGTGCGAGCCGCGCGCCGGCGGGGCTGATAGCTGAGCTCGATCAGCCGGGGCGGCCGCGCCGAGCCCGCGCCGACGGCCAGGATGCCGCCGAAGCCGCCCGCGGCCAGTTCGCCCGGTCGACCAGATCCGGACCGTCACGCCCGCCCGGCCGTGACCCGGATGGCCTCGTCGGCCAGCCACTGCGGGCTCTTGGTCAGCGACGGCTGGTTGGCCAGGTCACGGGCCAGCCCGACCGCCTCGGCGATGGCCGCGGCCCGGTCCACGGCGGCGACCGCCGCGTCGGGGTCGGCACTGGCCAGCCAGATCCGGCCGGGCGGCTCGGACGGCTGATCCGGCGGGCCCGACTTCAGGTCGAACCGGTACCCGCCGAGCAGCGCCCCCTCCGCGAAGGCCTGGATCCCGTCGGCGGCCTCGCCGGCCACCACCGTGGTCGCCACGGTCGGCCCCGGCCGCGGCCCGCCGGCCCAGCTCCGCGCCGGCTCGTCGTAGCGCCGCCGCCGAGCGGTCGCCCACGCCGAGCAGCAGCACGCTGACCGGGGCGCCCGAGGCGCTGGCCATGACCTGGGCCGACTCGCCCGCCTGGCCGGTGAGCCCGAACGCCGCGATGACGTCGGCGGCGGCGGGTCGGGAGCAGGCCGTCCAGGCCCGGATCGGCCGGGCTGGCCGCCGGCCGCCACGGCCACGGCCAGGACGCCGGCCGCTGGGCGCCCGGCGCCCTGTTGCAGCTGAGTCAGGCAGGCATCAAGAGGCTGAGTGCTGGCGCCCGGCAGCACTGCGACATCAGACGTGATGGGCAAGATCAGCCAACAGCGGTCTTGAGAGCCTCGCCCAGCGCGCCGGCCTCGTCCGGCGTCAACTCCACCACGAGCCGACCGCCGCCTTCGAGAGGAACCCGCATTACGATGCCGCGGCCCTCCTTGGTGACCTCAAGCGGACCGTCTCCCGTCCGCGGCTTCATCGCCGCCATGCTGCATCCCCTTCCCTGCCTTTTCCCTGCCTTTTGGGGCCGCACGGAACCTCGCTGGGGCGCAGTGCACCGCAGCTACGGTGCCTGGCGGGACCGGCTAGCCACAAGCATCTCGATCAGTACCTCCATTATCCTTCAGTTGCGGCGGTGAGTGGTAATGATCAGTGTTACCCACCTGGCGGACAGGAGACCCTATGAGCGAGAGCGTCCTGCGCGAGCAGGCCGGAGCGGTCGCCACGATCACGCTCAACCGCCCGGCGGCCAGGAACGCCCTCACTTACGAAACCAAAGTCAGCCTGCTGGACGCGCTGCGTGACTGCGCGGGCGACGAGACCATCCGCGCGCTGGTCATCACCGGGGCCGGGACGGCCTTCTGCGCCGGCCAGGATCTGCGCGAGCACGCCGAACTGCTGGAGCAGGGCGCCGCGCCGCTCGACACGGTGGCCGAGCATTACAACCCGATCGTGATGGCCATTACCGGCATGCCCAAGCCCGTCATCGCCGCGGTCAACGGCGTGGCCGCCGGGGCGGGTGCCGCGCTCGCCTTGGCCTGTGACTTCCGGATCGCCGCCCGGCGGGCCAGCCTGCTGATGGCGTTCGCCCGGGTCGGCCTCGGCGCGGACACCGGCGCGTCCTGGACCCTCCAGCGGCTGGCCGGAGCGGCCCGGGCGACCGAGTTGTTGATGCTGGCCGAGCCGGTCGACGCCGACCGGGCCCTCGGCCTGGGCCTGCTGACCTCGGTGGTGGCCGACGAGGAACTGCCCGCCGCCGCCGCGGCGCTGGCCGAGCGGCTGGCGGCCGGCCCGACCCGGGCCTACGCCGCCATCAAGGAGAGCCTGCTGTACTCGGCCGCACACGGACTGCACGAGTCGCTGGCCAAGGAGGCCGAGCTGCAGAGCGCGCTCGGCCGCACCCAGGATCACCAGGCGGCGACCAGGGCGTTCCTGGCCAAGCAGGCCCCGGTCTTCGAGGGCCGCTGAGCCGGGGTCAGATAGCGCGGTCCGGGCAGCGCGGTCAGACGACCAACGGGTCGGCCTGCGCCGCCTCCTCGTGGGCGCAGATGATCTGCTCGGCCACGTCCACCAGGTCGACGACCTCCATCTGCTGGTACTCGCCGCCCGGCGCGCGCCAGGAGATGATCGTGCCGTGCCGCCACACCGTCAGGTGCCGGCTGATGGACAGCACCGAGATGTCCGCGGCCGGCTCGTCGGCCCGGACGATCCGCCCGCCCAGGCCCCGGTCGGCCAGCATCGCCTCAAGCTCGTCGACGGCCTGGGCTCGGATCCAGCTCCCGGCGGCCGTACCGGGCCGCCTCGGCCGACGGCGGTACCCGCAGCGCGAACCAGACCGCCTTGCCCGGCACCTTCCAGGCCCCCAGCCGTCCCCGGCTCGAGTGGCCGCCCCACTGCCCGGCCGACAGCGCCGCGACCACCTGGAGCCCGCGCCCGCCGACCTGCTCGAGCGGCGCCTTGCTCGGCTGCTCCTGGGCGTCGACCGACCAGCCCGGCTCGGAGTCGAAGATCTTGCAGACCAGCTCGGCCCGCGCCCCGGTGCCGCGCAGGTAGAGCCAGAACTCGGGGATGCCGCTGACGGCCCGCTGCCGGTTGCCGCCGCTGAACTCCACGTTGCCCTGGGCGTGCAGCGTGTTCGCGGCCAGCTCGCTGGCCATCGTGATGCCGTCGTGCACCAGGTCGCCGGGCAGGTCCAGGCCGGCCACCGCCTCGCGGAAGAACCGCCGGGCGGCCGAGGAGCAGGTACGATCCAGCGGGAGCGGGCGGACGAAGCAGCCACCAGCGCGAACGGATGCATCCCGGATGCCAGCTGACGACGACATGATGTCCAGTGCCTCAGCCACCGGCGCCGCCAGGAACCCCCCATCGAGCCGCGGACGGGACGGCTCCGCCACGGCCGCTTCGGCCGCTATCGGCAGGCGACGGGAGCATGCTCCTCCGACTTCCCGGTGATGCATCTGTGCTTCACAGATTATGAGTCTTGTGCAAACTACCGCAATGGGATCGAGTGAAACTCACGGAAAATTAACACCCAAAGGGTCACCGATTGGCCGCCGGCGGGGCCGGCCGACCCCCCAGGTAAGCCAACCCTGGCCCCAGGGCCAGCAACTACGTGGTCTCGGGGCGTAGCCAACGCCGCTGCGTGCGGGTACAGTCGCACACGCGGTAGCGACCTGCCGGTGAACGGACGGGGACCTCCGTGCCCTTGAGACAGGCGCAGTTATAAGAAGAATCCCCCGGGGGGACAGCCCGGGGGATTCTTCGCTGTGGTGCGTCGGTCAGGCGTGGTCAGGCGCCGGTACCGAGGTCGAACCGGCCGCCTCGCGCGTCGGCCAGGAACCGGGCGAACGCTTCCCTGCCGACCACGTGAGCCCCGCCCTCCGGGCGCTTACTATCCCGGACGGCGATGACGCCGGGAAGGTTGCTCGCGACCTCCACGCAGCCCCCGTTCATGGAGCTCGCGCGGGCCTTCCGCCATGCTGCTTGAGACAGGTCAACCATCTTTTACTCCAGTTGCTCGGCTAGGTACTTCAGGTATGCCGTGGTATCGCCGGGCTCCAGCGCCGCGTCCTGGGCGCGGCTGAAGCCGTGCACGTAGCTCTCGACCTCCTCCCGCTTGCTGACCTCGTGGATGGCCACGTCGGTCTCCAGGTAGACCAGGCGTGACTCGTCTCCGGGCAGGTCAAAGATGTTGACCATGGAATGCATGCCCGTCGGCGGGCCGTCGGCGAAGCGCTGGATGCGCAGGTCGATGTTGGGCTCGCGGCTCAGCGTGGCGAGGTGCTCGATCTGCTCTCGCCGGTCCCCCTTGGAGCCCCACCGGTACATGAGCGAGGCCTCGGTGATCACCGCGGTCAGTCGCGGCGCCGTGCCGTCGGTGCGCTCCAGGATCTCCTGGCGGCGCATCCGCGCCTCGATGGCCCGCCGCACGAAGTTCGGCGGCCGGGAGCCGGCCCGCAGCACCACCGCCATGTACTCGCGCGTCTGCAGCAGGCCCGGCAGTACCAGCGGCATGAAGATGCGGATCTGGCTGGCGTCGTTCTCGATGCCGGGGAACTCGTTCTCGAAGACGTCCGGGTAGTCCCGCCACCAGGGCCGGGCGCGCGCATGGGCGGCGAGCTGCTCCAGCTCCTCGGCCTCGGCCTCGCCCACCCCGTAGACCCGGGCCAGGTCCCGGATGTCGCTCATCTCGGGGCGCTTCCACTGGTTGGCCTCGAACCGGCCGACCTTGCCCCGCCCCCAGTTCAGCAGGTCACAAACGTGGTTTGCCGTATGCCCGGATGCCTGCCTCAGCTCCGTAAGGCGCGAGGCCAGCCGCCGCTTGGCGACGGTTGCTCCGTAGGCATCGTCGCTCATCAGCGATTGCCTCCTTGACGGGACAGGACTTTTAGCATAGCGGTACCTAAGTTGTGATTCACAAACATTGTCTCACCATTGACGCGCCAGCGGGCCAATCGGTTCCAGTCCGGGACAGGTCAGCTTGCGGCGTCGAACTCGCCGTGGCGGACGCCATCCAGGAAGCACTCCCATTCGTGCCGGTCATAGACGAGTACCCGGCCGGCCTCGTCACCGGAGACGCGCATCAGCACCCAGTCCGAGTCCGCCGCGCCCACCAGGGCCACCTCGATCATGCCGTCACCGGAGCCCGAGCGCTGCCATTCCTGGGCATCCAGGTCGATGCCCAGGCTCTCGACGGTCGGCTTGACCGTCACCGGCTGCTCACCCGGGCCACGCCGCAGCGCAGCACCCGCGACCCGTCGCTGTCTGCCGCGTCCGGGTCTTCCGCGCCCCAGCAGCCGACGAAGCACACGCTGGACTGCGCGTCCACGTGCGGCGGGACCAGCTCCATCCCGTCGAAGAAGCGGGTGATGTCGGCCTTGGAGCGCAGGTAGATGTTGCTCGTGGCCCGCTCATACACCTCGTTCATGGCCTGCACCGCCTGCGGGGGGAGCTGCTCGTAGGTCGCGTGGGACAGCCCCAGGTAGCTACCCATGGCGGTCGCGGCCATGTACCGGGCCACCAGTCCCCACGGATCCTCGTCGTCGGCGATGAAGTGCATGACCGCCGTCATCAGCACCCCGACCGGCTGGTCGAAGTCGATCAGCCGGCGCAGGTCCGGGTGCGCCAGCACCGCGTCCGGGTCGCGCAGGTCGGCCGTGACCAGCGCGGTCCGCTCGTCGCCGGCCAGCAGCTCGGCGCTGAGCGTGGCCACCATCGGGTCCACGTCCACGTACACCACCCGCGCGCTGGGCACCAGCGGGTGCACCACCTCGTGGGTGTTGTTCTGCGTCGGCAGCCCCGACCCGATGTCGATGAACTGCCGGATGCCCTGGTCGGCCGCCATCCAGGCGGCGGCCCGTCCGTGGAAGCCCCGGTTGGCCCAGGCCGCGTCGGCCAGCTCGGGCAGCTGCTTGCGCAGCTGCTCGGCCGCCTGGCGGTCGATCGCGAAGTTGTTCGTGCCGCCCAGGTAGTAGTCATAGAGCCGGGCCGTGCTGGGCCGCGTGGCGTCAATCTCGGCGGGCACCTGCTCAGCGGGGGACATATCCGGGCCTCCTGTACTTGCACATCTTCATGACCGGCGGGTTCATGACCGGCGGCCTACGCCGCAGTACAGGCCGCGCGAGCCGTCGCTGTCCGCGGCCACCGGGTCCTCGGCCCCCCATACGCCCACGTAGCTGAGCCCGGGGTCGGTGCCCGGCTGCGGCGGCACCAGGTCCAGCCCGGCGAAGAACCGCTCGACCTCGGCCAGCGATCGCGGGTAGATGCTCTGCGTGGCCTGCGCGTAGGTGTCCTGGCCCGCCTGGATGGCCCGCGGCGGCATCTTATCGGCGGTGAAGTGAGACAGCGCGAGGTAGCTGCCCGGCGCGGCCGCGGCGACGTAGCGCGCTACCAGGCCCCACGGGTCCGAGCCGTCGGCCACGAAGTGCAGCACCGCCGTCATCAGCAGCCCGACTGGCTCGGTGAAGTCGATCAGCTCGCGCACCGCCGGGTCGTTCAGGACCGTGTCCGGGTCGCGCAGGTCGGCCGTGATCACCGCGGTGGTCCCGTCGCCCGCCAGCAGCTCGCTGGCGTAGGCCGCGACCATCGGGTCATGATCCACGTACACCACGCGCGCCCGCGGCACGACCTTGTGCACCACGTCATGGGTGTTGTCGCGGGTGGGCAGGCCCGAGCCGATGTCGATGAACTGCCGCACGCCCGCCTGCTCGGCCAGCCAGAGGGCAGCCCGCTGATGGAAGGCGCGGTTGGCCCAGACCCCGTCCTCCAGGTCGGGCACCGCCGCCCGGAGCCGGTCGCCCAGCTCGCGGTCCACCGCGAGGTTGTGCGACCCGCCCAGGTAGTAGTCGTAGAGCCGGGCCGGGCTAGGCCGGCTGGCATCCACGCCGGGCGGCACAGGCTCCGACGGGGTCTCCTCGGCCATCTCGCCTCCAGGGGACAACGGACAGATCACCAGCCACGCAACGCCAGCCACGCCGCTGTCGCGTCGTCACGGCGCTTGTGGTCTGCGGCTTTGCGGTCCCCCACCGGCCCGCGGCGGCCCACGGCATGCAGCACGCCTGGATATGGCGTGGAGAGCGTGGCACCCCCGGCAAACCCCTCGACACTTGGCCCGCCGCGGAGGCCCAATCCTCCGTTGAGCGGGCGTTCATATAGTAACCCTTCCAAACATACGAGGCAGACCCGCTCCCCGCTAGTGAATAACGGCCGGTCAGCCACGGTGCGCATTCCCGTGGCCATTCCCGGCCGCCAGGCCATTCCCGCCCGGCCGCGTCGCGCGGCCCCGGCGGGTAAGCAGCCCGGACTACCCCGCACGGCAGAAGCAATCCGCGAGATGGTCGTTCACGATCCCGCACGCCTGCATGGTCGCGTAGGCCGTGACCGGGCCGGTGAACCTGAATCCGTTCCGGCGCAGGTCGGCCGACAGCGCCTTGGCCGCGGGCGTGGAGGCGGGCACGTCGGCCAGGGTGGCCGGGGCCGGCTGCTCGTCGCCGGCGTACTTCCAGACCAGCGCGGCCAGGCCGTCTGGCAGGTCCAGCGCGGCCCGGGCGTTGGCGATGGCCGCCTCGATCTTGGCCCGGTTCCGCACGATGCCCGCGTCGGCCATCAGCCGGGCCTCGTCATCGGCCCCGTAGGCGGCCACGGTCTCCATGTCGAACCCCTGGAAGGCGGCCCGGAAGTTCTCCCGCTTGCGCAGGATCGTCAGCCAGGACAGGCCGGACTGGAAGGCCTCCAGGCACAGGCGCTCGTACAGGCCGCGGTCGTCGCGGATGGGGCGGCCCCATTCGTCGTCGTGGTAGCCGATGTACTCGGTGGTGCTCAGCGCCCACGGACAGCGCAGCTCGCCATCGGGCCCGGGGATCGCGGTGCTCGGCTGGTCGGTCACGGCTGTCCCGTCTCTTCCTCGGCGGTCTCCCCGGCGGGCGGTCCGCGGCGGGCGGCGCGGCGTAGCCGTGGTCATGGTTGCGGTCGTAGTCGTGGTCAGAGCCCGACCAGAGGTCGGAGTTGGGGCGGCCTTCTGACTCGTGGTGGTCGCCCACGCCGGGCCAGACGGCCGGCTCGGCGCCGTGCTCGGGCTGGGGATCAGCGTAAGGCTCCGGCCAGTCAGCGGACCCGGTCACCGCCTCGGGCTCGGCGTCAGCCCCGGGCGCCGGCCAGTCGGCGGACTCAGCCCGCCCCTCATCCTCGGCGTAGGCCTCAGACTCCGACCAGGCGGCAGGCTCGCGCTGACCTTCAGGCTCGGCGTAAGCCTCGGGCTTAGGCCAGTCGCCCGGATAGGCCCGGCGCTCTGGCGCGGCATAGGCCTCGGGCCCGGCCCAGCCAGCGGACTCAGGCTCGCCGGCCCGGCCGGCATCGCCGTCGGGGCCCGGCTGGTCGACCGGCTCACCCCGTCTCCCGTGACCAGCGTAAGTCCAGGCGTCCGGCCAGCTCGCGGGCTCAGACTCGCCCCCCGGCTCGGCCCCGGGCCACGGCTCCGCGGCGCTGCCCTGCAGCTCGGCGATCTGGCCCCGCAGCCAGGCCACCTCGGCGTCCCGTTCGGCGACCACCCGGGTGATGCGCTGGAGCGCCTCGTCGGTGGCCGTGGCGCTGTACCCGAAGAACGCGGGCGGCGGCCGGAACGAGGCCACATCGGCGGCGGTGGCCAACGCCTGCGAACGGGCCGGTGCGTCCGGCCGGAACATCGCGAGCTCTCCGCCCCGGCCGACGGCCACGACGACGACCCCGGCCAGGATGGCCAGTGCGGCGAGGAGCAGAACCACGGGCATAGTAAGAATCGTGCCACGCCCCGCCGACATTCACCGAACTCGGCGGACCGCCCGGCCCCCGCTAGCCGACCGCAATCAGGTCAGGTCGGGCCGGGCCGAGTAGTGCGTGACGGCATCCACCTGACTGTGCGCGTCCTTGATGATCTGCACGACCTCGTCCGGGTCGTCGGCGATCCGCAGCAGGCTCAGGTCGGCGTGGGCGACCTTCTGCTGCTCCAGCAGCGTGCTGTTGATCCAGGACAACAGCCCCGACCAGTAGTCGCTGCCCACCAGCACGATGGGGAACTTGGTGATCTTGCCGGTCTGCACCAGCGTGACGGCCTCGAACAGCTCGTCCAGGGTGCCGAACCCGCCCGGCAGGACCACGAACGCCTGCGAGTACTTCACGAACATCGTCTTGCGCACGAAGAAGTAGCGGAACTCCAGGCCCATGCCCACGTAGTCGTTCAGGCCCTGCTCGACGGGCAGCTCGATGCCCAGCCCGACCGACACTCCGCCGACGCTCACGGCGCCCTTGTTGGCGGCCTCCATGATGCCGGGGCCGCCGCCGGTGATGATCGCGTAGCCGGCCTTGGCCAGCCCGGTCGCGATCTGCTCGGCGGCCTGATACTCGGCCGACTCGCGCGGGGTGCGCGCGGAGCCGAATACCGCCACGGCCCGGCCCAGCTCGGCCAGCAGGCCGAAGCCTTCCACGAACTCGGCCTGGATGCGCAGCACCCGCCACGGGTCGGTATGCACCCAGTCGCCGGATCCGCGCCAGTCCAGGAGCCGCTGGTCGGTCGTGGTGGTCGGGATGTGCTTCCCGCGCAGCGTGGCGGGCCCCTGCCGCCGCAGCCGACGGCGCGGCGGCTCAGAATTACTCATGACCATTGCCGTTCATGACCACCTAAGGTAGCGCCGCCAGTTCCGGGATCGGATGGGCCGGGCGGCCGAGGCCAGTTACCTGCCTTAGGCGTTCACACCGTGGTCACGGAGGATTTCGTTCAGGGCCGCCTTGTCATGAACGCCGCCTTCGGGCAGCCGACGCAGGACCAGGACGCAGGGCATGCCGAACTCGCCGCCGGGGAACTGCCGGGGCCGGGTGCCGCCGACCGCGACCGACCAGGCCGGCACCTCGCCGCGGGGCAGTTCCTCGCCGGTCTGCACGTCGATCACGTGCGAGCTCTGGGTCAGGATCGTGCCCGCCCCAAGCACCGCTCCGGTGCGCACCCGCGCCCCCTCCACGACCATGCACCGCGAGCTGATGAACGCATCGTCCTCGACGACCACCGGCACCGCGTTCACCGGCTCGAGCACGCCGCCGATGCCGACCCCGCCGGACAGGTGGACGTTCTTGCCGATCTGCGCGCCGGAGCCGACGGTGGCCCAGGTATCGACCATGGTGCCGGTGTCCACGTACGCCCCGATGTTCACGAAGGAGGGCATCAGCACCACGCCCGGCGCCACGTAGGCCCCCCAGCGGACGATCGACCCGGCCACCGCGCGGACGCCGTCCAGGTGCGAGGTCAGCGGCACCCGGTCGTGGTAGCGGAAGTCGCCGACCTGGGTCCGGACCATCGGCATCAGCCGGAACGCGAGCAGGATGGCCCGCTTGGCCCGCTCGTCCACGACGATCTCGCCGGAGTCCGGATCCGGCCACGCCACCCGGGCCGCGCCGGTGTCCAGAGCGTCCACGGCCGCGGTCACGATCTCGCGGGCGGCGACGTCGTCGGGGACCAGCTCAGTGCGGCGTTCCCACAGCTCATCGATCTGGGCTGACAGGGGCGAGCGGCGCGGGACGACGGCGGAGGACGGTGACACGTTCATGCCGAGCGAGCCTAGCGGCAGGACCTCAGGGTCATAGACCACAGCACGGCAAAACCCTGGTGCGCCAATCCCCCCGGGCCCGCCGACGGGGAGCAAAGCATGAGGCGCAGCGGGTAGCTTCGGTCTGTGCCCAGTAGCCGCCAGCCGCGCCGTGGCGTCAAGCGCGCGACTCGGGCCACGATCGTGCTAGCCCTGTTGCTCACGGTGGGTGGCTATATCGCGCTACGACACTCGGTGCCGGTCCTCGAGCCGAGCTCCTGCGCGGCCGCGGCGGCGGGTCAGCCCATCCCGCTGGATGTCGGCCAGGCGGCCATCGCGGCCACCATCGCCGGGGTGGCGCAGCACCACGACCTGCCGCCGCGGGCGGTCACCGTCGCCTACGCGGCGGCGCTCCAGGAGTCCAAGCTGACCAACCTGCGCTCGGGCGACCGCGACTCGGTCGGCGTGTTCCAGCAGCGGCCGTCGGAGGGCTGGGGCCCGGCTCGCAGCATCATGAACCCGATTTACGCGACGACCCGGTTCTTCGGCGCGCTGACCCAGGTGCCCGGCTACCAGACCATGCCGGTCTACCAGGCGGCGCAGGCGGTCCAGCACAGCGCGGACGGCTACGCCTACAGCCAGTACGCGTCGGTGGCCACCAAGATGGCCAAGGCCTTCACCGGCCAGCTGCCCCACGGGGTCTGGTGCTGGTACAGCAGCCCGCTGGGCCCGCGCCGGCTGACCGCCGCGGGCCAGGCGCTGACCCGGGCGTTCGGGCCGCTGCGGGTGGGGCGGATCGGGGACCCGCAAGTCGCGGTCCGGGTGGCGCGCCCGCCCGTCGGCTGGGCCGTGTCGGCCTGGCTGGTGTCGCACGCGGCCAGCTACGGGATCCAGACCGTGAGCTATCAGGGCTACGAGTGGCTGACCAAGGACGGCTCCAGCGGGTGGACCCGGATCAAGGCCGGCCAGGGCGCCAAGGCTCCCCCGGCCGTGGTGTCGTTCGGCTGATAACCTGCGATTCTCAGGGCCGGGGCCCAACGAGGCGATCCCGCCTGAAGATGCGCTACGGGAAGACGCAATAATTGTGACCGTGCTGCCGCAGTGCGCACCGGTCAGTGGAAAGAGGAGTCCGACGTGACGTACATCATCGCGCTGCCTTGCGTCGATCTGCTCGACAAGGCGTGCATCGAGGAATGCCCGGTTGACTGCATCTACGAGGGCGAGCGGATGCTCTACATCCACCCGGACGAGTGCGTGGACTGCGGTGCCTGCGAGCCTGTCTGCCCGGTTGAGGCCATCTTCTACGAAGATGACGTGCCCGACCAGTGGAAGGACTACTACAAGGCCAACGTCGAGTTCTTCAGCGAGCTCGGCTCGCCGGGCGGAGCCTCCAAGACCGGCAAGATCAACTACGACCACCCGATCGTGGCCGCGCTGCCGCCGCAGGCGGCGGAGGAGCACTGACCGCGCCGGTGGCGGGCCAGCCGACGCTGGCCGCCCGGCTCCCGGAGTTCCCCTGGGATGCCCTGGCCGGAGCCGCGCAGCGGGCCCGCGCCCACCCCGATGGCATCGTTGACCTGTCCATCGGCACCCCCGTCGACTCGGTGCCCGAGGTGGTGCAGGCGGCGCTGGCCGCGGCGGCCGACTCGCCGGGGTACCCGGCCACCCACGGCACACCCGCGCTGCGCGAGGCGGCGGCGGGCTGGCTGGCCCGTCGGCACGAGGTCACGGTCAGCCCGGACGCGATCCTGCCCGTGATCGGCACCAAGGAGCTGGTGGCCTCGTTGCCGACGCAGCTCGGCTGCGGGCCGGGCGACGTGGTGCTCCACCCCGGCCTGGCCTATCCCACCTATGACGTTGGCGCGCGGCTGGCCGGAGCCCGTCCGGAGCGGGCCGATGACTTCTCCGATGCCGGACCGCTCGGCTCGGTCTCGTGGGTTTCGGAGCCGGTGCGGCTGGTCTGGCTCAACTCGCCGTCCAACCCGACCGGGGCGGTGCTGCCCGACGAGCGGCTGCGCCAGGCCATCGGCTGGGCGCGCGATCACGGGGCCGTGGTGGCCTCGGACGAGTGCTACCTCGAGCTGGGCTGGGAGGCCGAGCCGCGGTCGGTCCTGCACTCCGAGGTCAGCGGCGGCTCGCACCACGGGCTGCTGGCCGTGCACTCGCTGTCCAAGCGGTCCAACCTGGCCGGCTACCGGGCCGGCTTCGTGACCGGCGATCCGGCGCTGGTGGCCGAGCTGCTGGAGATCCGCAAGCACGCCGGGCTGCTGATGCCCGGGCCCGTGCAGGCGGCCATGACCGCGGCGCTGAACGACGACCGCCACGCCGAAGAGCAGCGAGCCAGGTACGCGGCCCGGCGCGCGCGGCTGCGCCCGGCGCTGGAGGCGGCCGGCTGGCAGGTCGACGAGTCCGTGGCTGGGCTCTATCTCTGGGCCGTGCATGCCAGCTACGACGCGCGCAAGAGCGTTGAGGTGCTGTCCGACGCCGGCATTCTGGTCGCGCCAGGCCCCATCTACGGTCCCGCGGGCGAGCGGCACATCCGGGCGGCGCTGACCGCGACGGACGAGCGCATCGACGCCGCGGTCCGGCGGCTGGCCGCGCTGGCCTGACCCAGCTGGCCGACAGCTGCCGCCGCAGCGCCAGTACTCGCCGTCCCGGCGGTCCAGGAGATCCTCGTCGATCAGGTACCGGCGCAGCGCCGCGTAGTCGGGATACATCTGGCGCAGGAACAGGCTGACCGTCCGCTCCGAGTAGTACACGCCCGGCTCGAACGCCAGCGCCACCTCGTTGAGCAGCAGCTTGCGCCGCTCCCGCCTGGCCGGCATGACCGTAATGGCCCCATCTCGAACGAACGGCTGCAGCCGCGGATCCTCAGCCAGGGCCGCCAGCACGCTGTCCGGATCAAGATCTGTCATACCGCCATTATTGCTCAGGATGCCAGCTCGAAATTCGATTGAGAGTGTCAGAAGCGTTCGATAATATATCCGAAACAGGAGGTTGTGCCAGCCACTCGTCCCCCCTCAGCTGACGGAGGTGAGACCCACGCCGACCACGCCGTCCCGCGATTCCGGAGCAGCAGCCCGAGCCCGCTTAGCGAGCGGGGACCAGCCGGTGGCTGACCGTTCGGCGCCTAACGGCTCTCGAGCCGAGGTGCCGTGGTGGGCGGAGCCTCACCCCGACGCCGAGCCATGGGACGAGGATCCGTTCGACCCGGACAACGCGCCTCCCGATGGGGATGAGGCGTTCCTGGCTGACCTGCCGTCGGACCTGGCACAGGAGTTCCTGTCTGGCCCCTGGGCCGGGGACGGCGAGGCGATTCCGGCGGGGTTCTTGCATCGCCAGGGTGGTCGACGGGGGTCGGGGTTCGCGGCGGGCGGGGTGCTGGACGGGCTGGTGCCGGGGCCGGTGCTGGCCGGGTTTGTCGCCGGGGCCGCTGAGGACGGCGCGGGGCTGCCGGGGCTGGGGGAGAGTGAGCTGATCGGCGTGCTGTGCGCTGCCGAGCGGATGGCGTCGTGGGCGGCGGCTCAGAAGGCCGAGTCGGTGATCACGCTGTGCCGCCGCCGCGCCGCGCAGGCCCGGGAGCGGAAGAACAAGCACCTGATTGAGCATGTGGCGGATGAGGTCGCAGCCGCGCTGACGCTGACCAGGCGGGCCGCGAGCCGGCTGGTGTCGGTGTGCGGGTACCTGGAGCGGCTGCCCGCAGTCCGGGCTGCGCTGGCCGCCGGGGTGATCGACTGGGCCCGGGCGGTGGTGTTCGCCGATGAGCTCGCCGGCTGCGATGACGAGGCCGCCCGGAAGATCACCGGGCGGGTGCTGCCCCGCGCCGGGGAGATGACCACCGCGCAGCTGCGCCGGGCCCTGCGCCGCGAGGTCGAGGCGGATGACCCGGATGCGGCCCGGCGGCGGCGGGAGCGGGGCCGTAAGGACGCCGCGGTGCACCGGTGGGACGAGCCGTCGGGCAACAGTGCCCTGGCCGGCCGGGAGATGACCCCCGCCGACGCGACCGGCGCGGACGCCCGGCTTACCGCCCAGGCGAAGTGGCTGCGGGCCCGCGGCGTGCCCGGCAGCCTGGACCGGCTCCGCGAGGCCGTGTTCGCCGCGGTGCTGAACGGCCGCGACATCACCACCCTGCTACCCGCCGGCCCCGGCAGCTCAGCTGACGCCAGCCCCGGCGGCACCGGCCCCGACGCCAGCGCGACGCCGCATCCGGTGCCCCCAGGCGGTCCAGCAGGCGGGCCGTCGATCACCGGGAGCGTGCACCTGACCATGCCGCTATCGGCCTGGCTGTGGCTGACCGACCGGCCCGGCGAAGTCGCCGGGAGCGGCACCGCCGACGCGGACACCTGCCGCGACCTGGCCGACCGCCTCGCCGCCCACCCCGCCACGAAGTGGTGCCTGACCCTGACCGACCTCGACGGCCACGCCGTCGCCCACGCCTGCGCCCGCCACGGCCCACTCAGACCGGATGCCTGGCCCGGCCCGCCCAGATCCGCCGGGCCGCACGGATCCACGGGCCCGCCCAGGTCCGCGGGCGTCGCCTGGGCCGGCCGCGCCGCGCGGACCCACCGGATCAGCCGGCCCGATCACGGAATGGCTGGCCGACCTGCGCCCCGTGTACCTCCAGACCGGTACCTGCACCCACCCCCGCGAGGCTCCCGGCTACCGGCCGCCGCCCTCCCTGCGCCACCTGATCACCGTCCGCCAGCGGACCTGCGCCGAGCCCGGCTGCCTGCGTCCCGCTCAGCGATGCGACATCGACCACACAATTGCATTCGGCCAGGGCGGACGGACGTGCGAATGCAATTGCGCTCCGATTTGCCGCCACGGCCACCGGGCCAAGCAGGCCCCCGGCTGGCACCTCGACCAGCCCGAGCCAGGCGTCATGATCTGGACCCTGCCCAGCGGCCGCACCTACACCACCCGCCCCGACCCCTACCCCATCTAGCGCCTAGGCCCGGGTCCGGTAGCGGCGCACGGTCAGCGCGCCGAACACCAGGGTGATGCCGGCCACCCAGGCCGCGGCCTGCAGCAGCGGAGTGGCCACCGCGCCGCCGAGCATGAGCCCGCGCATGGCGTCCGAGAAGATCGTCATCGGGTTGACCTTCACGAAGGCCTGGAGCCACCCCGGCATGCTCGCCGCCGGCACCAGCACCGAGCTGGCGAACGTGAGCGGCAGGACCAGCATGAACCCGGCCACCTGGACCGACTCGGCGCTGCGCAGGGACACCCCGAGGAAGGCCATCAACCAGCACATCCCGAACCCGACCGCCAGCGCCAGGCAGGCCGCGCCGAGCACGCCTGCCCAGCCGCCGTGGAACCGGAAGCCCAGCGCCACCGCCACCGCGACGATGATCAGCGTCGACCAGGCCGTGCGGACCAGGTCGGCGGTGACCGGCCCGCGACCACCGCTGACCGGGCGATGGGCAGCGAGCGGAACCGGTCGATGAGCCCGCGCTGGAAGTCGGCGTTCAGCCCCGAGGCGGTCTGCGCGGTGCCGAAGGCGATGCCCTGCACCAGGAGGCCGGGCAGCACGAATTGCAGGTAGCCGCGGGTCGAGCCGGAGATCGCGCCACCGAACACGTAGACGAACAGCAGCAGGAACATCAGCGGCTGAATGGTCATCCCGATCAGCTGCTCGGGGTCGGCCAGCACGTGCAGCAGGTTGCGCCGGGCCAGGATGAGGGTCTGGCTCATCGGGCTGCTCCTTCCAGTTCGGCACCGGATTCGGGGTCCGCGCGGTGCCCGGTGATGGCCAGGAACGCCTCGTCCAGGCTGGGCAGGCGCACGGCCAGGTGGCTGACCGGGATGCCGGCCGAGTCCAGGCTCCGCGCGGCGGCGGTCACCAGCTCCTCGTCGGGCACCTGGACGGTCAGCAGGTCGCCCTCGGTAACGGGCGTCCCCGCGCCGGCCAGGTCGGTCAGCACCTGCGCCGCCGCGGCGGCATCGTCCTCGATGCAGTGGCCGCACCTCCAGCACCTGGCCGCCGGCCAGGCCCTTCAGCTCGCTGGGCGTGCCCAGGGCCACCGTGCGGCCGTGGTCGATCACCATGATCTGGGCCGGCGAGCCGATCCGCCTCCTCCAGGTACTGGGTGGTCAGCAGGACCGTGGTGCCATCAGCGGCCAGGTCCCTGATCATCTCCCAGAGCTGGTTGCGGCTGGCCAGGTCGAGGCCGGTGGTCGGCTCGTCCAGGAACAGCACCGCGGGCTGGCCGACCAGGCTGGCGGCCAGGTCGAGCCGCCGGCGCATGCCGCCGGAGTACGCCCGGACCCTGGTGTCGGCCGCGTCGTCCAGCCCGAACGCCGCCAGCAGCTCGGTGCCGCGCCGCCGGGCCGCGCGAGCCCGCAGGCCGAGCAGCCGGCCGATCATGTACAGGTTCTCCCGCGCGGAGATGAGGTCATCCACGGCCGCGTACTGGCCGGTCAGGCCGATCACCTGGCGCACCTGCTGGGGCCGCTGGGCCACGTCGAAGCCGAGCACGCGGGCCCGGCCGGTGTCCGCAGCCAGCAGCGTGGTCAGGATCCGGACCGCCGTGGTCTTCCCGGCCCCGTTCGGCCCGAGCAGCCCGAAGATGGTGCCCCGCGCCACCTCCAGGTCCAACTCGTCCAGCACGCGCTGGCCGCCGAAGCTCTTGCCGAGCCGCTCGGTCTGTATGGCGAGCTCGCCCATTTGTGTCACCTGCCGTATCATTAACTCAAGGGATAAGAATCTTGATGATTGAAGGATTACAGGCTCAAGATATGACTCGAAACACGGGGATGTCAACCGAACCTCCCCCGAAACCCGGTGCCACCCGGCCTGGATCAGCCCCGACCCGCCAGGAGCTGATCAACGAGGCGGGCATGGCGGCCCGGCTGCAACAGAACGACTACGACCGGTTCGAGGACGCGGTCGCGGAGTTCTTCGGCGTGAACCGCACGGCCATGCGGTGCATGGAGGTGCTGGACCGAGTGGGCCAGCTCACCGCGGGCGACATCGCCCGCGAGACCGGCCTGACCAGCGGCGCGGTCACGGCCATGCTGGACCGCCTGGAGCGGATGGGCTATGTGCGGCGACTGCGCGACGCCTCGGATCGGCGCCGGGTGCTGGTCGAGCTGACCAGCCAAGCCCGGCAGATGGTCGAAGAGATCTACGGGCCGCTGACCGAGGCGATGGAGCAGTTCGAGCGCTACTCGGACGAGGAACTGATGCTGATCAGGGACTTCCTCCGCCAGGGCGGCGCCCTGCTGGTCGCGCAGGCGGCGCGAGTCGAGAAGCAGCGCCTGAGTCGCGACGGGGGCGCCCCGGGCTGACGGCGCTCTGGGCTGACGGCGCTCTAGGCTGGCAACGTGCTCAGCATCTACGACGCTCAGGCCGGGGCCGTTGCCGAGGTCCGGCCGGTTCGCGGCCGCGAACTGCGCCTGCAGGTCAGCGCCCCGGTCGCCGGCGGTGGCATCGGGCTGGCCGACCTGCGCCGGTACCTGACCGCCGACCTGATCCGGCGCACCGCGCAGCGGCACCGGCTCGCGGTCAGCCTGGACAGCGACGGGGAGAGCCGGGCCCTGGCGGCGCTGAACATCTACCCGCCCGAGCAGGTCACGCTGGTCGCGGACGGCGCGGACCTCTGCGTGCTGGACGACGGGGCCACGCCAGCCGACGCCGACGCCGGCGCACGCCGGGTCGTCCTGGGCCGCACCACGGCGCAGGCGGCCGACCTCGGCGACCCGCTCGCCGCCCTGGCCGAACGCGGTCTGAACCCGCTCGCGCTGCGCCTGGCCTTCCTCGAGCACCACTACCGGCAGTCGCTGGAGGTGACCTGGGCCGAGCTGGCCCAGGCCGATGCCACACTGCGCGACTGGCGGCGACAGGTGGCGGTCTGGGCCACGCAGCCCAGCAAGCCCGTGTACGCCCAGTACGTGGCCGAGCTGACCGGCGCCTTCGACGACGATCTGGACAGCCCGGCCGCGCTGCGGTCACTGCGGACGCTGGCCACCGACGCCGAGATCCCGCCGGGATCCAAGTTCGAGACCGCCGCCCACGTGGATCAGCTGCTCGGTCTGGATCTGGTCAGCGAGGTCGGCCGCGCGGTCTGACCGGCCCGATTGCCCCGCGCAACGTTTCGGGCCTTAGATCGCGAACTACGCAACGGATCGTTGCTAGCGCGCAGGATTCGCCGACGCTCATCGTGCCTGCTCACTCCTAGTCTGGACGGACCGGAACCGCTCAGCGGAGCAGCCGATAGGAGCCGAATGACCGGAAGTCGCGCGCTGCGCACCTCGACGCAGGCCAGGACGTACCTGATGTGCCCGCCCGAGTATTTCGCGGTGAGTTACGCGATCAATCCGTGGATGCACCCGGATGATCCGGTGGATGCCGGCCTGGCCCGGCAGCAGTGGGAGCAGTTGCGCGCGACGTTCACCAGCCTGGGTCACACGGTGCGCACCATCGCGCCGGTCGCCGGACTGCCGGACATGGTCTTCGCGGCCAACGGCGCGTGCGTGGTGGACGGCAAGGTGCTCGGGGCCCAGTTCCGGCATCCCGAGCGGGCCGCCGAGGGGCCGGCCTACCAGCGCTGGTTCACCGAGCAGGGCTACCCGGTCGTCGCGTCGCCGCGGGCGGTCAACGAGGGCGAGGGCGACCTGGTGTTCACGGGCCGGGCGATTCTAGCCGGGCACGGGTTCCGCAGCGACCTGGCGGCACGCGACGAGCTGACCGAGCTGTTCGGCCTGCCGGTGATCAGCCTGCGGCTGGTCGACCCGCGGTTCTATCACCTCGACACCGCCCTGGTGGTCCTGGATAGTGAGACGGCGGCCTACTACCCGGCGGCCTTTGACGACGCGGGCCGGGCGGCCCTGGCGTCGCACTTCGCCGAGCTGATCGAGGCCAAGGACGAGGACGCCGAGGTGCTGGGCCTGAACGCGGTCAGCGACGGGCGGCACGTGGTGCTGCCGCGAGCAGGCGACCGGGCTCGCGGCCCAGCTGGCCGCCGCGGGGTTCGAGCCGGTGGGTGTCGACCTCTCGGAGTTCCTCAAGGCCGGCGGGGGACCCAAGTGCTGCACGCTGGAACTCAGGTAGGAGGCGAGGACATGTCAGACCCGAGCGCCGAGCTGCGCGCACTGGCCGCCGCGCACAGCGCGCACAACTACCACCCGCTGCCGGTCGTGATCGCCACGGCCGAGGGCGCCTGGGTGACCGACGTGGACGGCCGGCGCTACCTGGACATGCTGGCCGCCTACTCGGCCATCAACTTCGGGCACCGCCACCCCCGGCTGGTCGCCGCCGCGCAGCGCCAGCTGGAGCGGGTCACGCTGGTCAGCCGGGCCTTCGAGCACGACCAGTTCGGGCCGTTCTGCGCCGAGCTGGCCGCGCTGGCCGGCATGGACATGGTGCTGCCGATGAACACCGGCGCCGAGGCCGTCGAGACGGCGATCAAGACCGCCCGCAAGTGGGGCTACGAGGTCAAGGGCGTGCCCGACGGCGAGGCCGTCATCGTGGTGTTCGACGGCAACTTCCACGGCCGTACCACGACGATCATCAGCTTCTCCACCGACCCGGACGCCCGCGCCTCCTACGGGCCGTACACGCCCGGCTTCCGCATCGTCCCCTACGGCGACCTGGACGCGCTGCGCGCCGCCATGGACGGCAACGTGGTGGCGGTGCTGGCCGAGCCGATCCAGGGCGAGGCGGGGGTGCTGGTGCCGCCGCCCGGCTTCCTGGCCGGGATCCGCGAGATCTGCTCCGAGTTCGGCGCCCTGTTCATCGCCGACGAGATCCAGTCCGGCCTGGGCCGGACCGGGACTACGTTCGCCTGCGAGCACGACGACGTGGTGCCGGATATGTACATCCTGGGCAAGGCGCTGGGCGGCGGCATCGTGCCGATCTCGGCCGTGGTGGCCAGCAGCGAGGTGCTCGGGGTGTTCAAGCCCGGCCAGCACGGCTCCACGTTCGGCGGCAACCCGCTGGCCTGCGCGGTGGCCCGCGAGGTCATCGCGATGCTGTCGACCGGGGAGTTCCAGGAGCGCTCGGCCAAGCTCGGCGCGCACATGCTGGACCGCCTCGCGGCGCTGCCGGAGAGCGGGGTCCGCGAGGTGCGCGGCCGAGGTCTGTGGGCGGGCGTGGAGTTCGCGAACCTGACCGGGCGGGATGCCTGCGAGCGGCTGGCCGAGCGCGGGGTGCTGGCCAAGGACACCCACGGCACCACGATCCGGCTGGCCCCGCCGCTGATGATCGCCGAGGAGGACCTGGACTGGGCCCTCGACCAGGTCGAGGCCATCGTCCGCTAGAGACGGCCAGATAATCGGTTAGACCCTCGTTGCTACCGGCGGTAGCATAGTCATGTGAGCGCGCAGCCAGTTGAGAGCCCCGAGCCGGAGCCGGTTGCCAGCGCGCTCGAAGAAGCGATGCGCCAGGCCCTGGAAAGCAGGGTGCAGAAGGTCAGCGTGTCGATGCCGAGCGCGCTAGTAGATCTGGTCCGCTCTCGCGCCGGCCAGGGCGAGTTCAGCCGATACGTGACGGGCGCCGTCCAGGAGCGGGTCAGGCTTGATCTGCTGACCGATCTATCCGCTGAGCTCGCGGCTCAGTACGGCCCCGTCGATGAGGATCAGGTGGAGCAGGCGATGAGGGAATGGCCGGACTTCCCGGAGGAGTAGGCGGCACGCTGGTCCTCGACTGTGAGGGGATCGTCAAGCTCGCCAGCGGCGACCCGGTGACCAGGCATCGCTTCGAGGCGGCCCGCAGACGAAGCAGTCTGGTCGTGACCGCGGCACCGACGCTGGCCGAGGTTCTGCGCGGTACGCCACGCGACGCCGGGATGCAGCGGGTCCTGAACCGGATCACCGTAGTCCCGATCGACAAGCGGCTGGGCCGGGCCGCGGGGGAGCTGCTGGGCCGGGCGGGGCTGTCCGGGCACCAGCACGCCCTGGATGCCTTACTGGCTGTCGTGGCAATGGAGCAGCAGCGGCCGATTGTCCTGCTCACCAGCGACCCAGATGATCTACGCCGGCTGACCCACGAGCCGGACCGGCCCGTGCGTGAGCGCGTCGCCGTCGTCCGGGTCTGAGGCTCGGGCAGGCCGCCCGCGGGCTGGCCGCCCTCGGTCAGGCGGTCGGCGAGCCGTCGAACAGGCGCAGGCGATGGGCCAGGGCCGCCGCCTCGCCGCGGCTGGCGGTGCCGAGCTTGCCGAGGATGTTCGACACGTGCACGCTCACGGTCTTGGCCGAGATGAACAGCTCGGCCGCGATGGCGCCGTTGCTCATGCCCGCGGCGACCAGGCGCAGGACCTCGAACTCGCGCTGGGTCAGTCCCAGCCGCGGGTCACCGTCGGCGGCCGCGGCCGGGGTGGCAGCGGCGGCCGGGGACTCGGCGCCGGCGTCCAGCTGGATCCGGGCCCGGCGGGCCAGCACAGTGATGTCGGCCAGCAGCGGGGCGGCGCCGAGCGCGCGGGCCAGGACGGCGGCCCGCTGCAGCGCCGAGGAGGCCGCGTCGCGATCGGCGCCGCCGGCGAGGTCCGCCTCGGCCAGCCGGAACAGCGCTCTGGCCCGCGGATAGGGCTCGCCCAGCGCCTCCCAGGCGATCGCGGCGCTCTCCCAGAGAGGCACGCAGTCCGCCGCCGGCGCACCCTCAGCGCGCGCGGCCTGGGCCTGGAAGGTCAGCTCATGCGCCGCCTGCACCGGGCCGGTCACCCCGAGCTTGGCCGCCTCGACGCGCAGCGCGCGGATCAGCGCGGCGGCCCGGACGGCCTCGTCGCCCGCCCTGGCCGCGGCGGGCCGGGTCAGCACCTCGGCGGCCGCGGCGGCCGCGGCGGTGAGCACCGGCCAGGCGTAGCGCGCGCTGGCCTGGAGGTCGTACTGGCCCAGCGCGTCCTCGGCCACGGTCAGTGCGGCGGCGACCCGGCCCTCGGCAGTGCGCAGCTCGATCTGGAGCCCGACCACCGGCAGGTGGTGCTGGGTCCGGTAGGTCACGCCGGCCAGCATCTCCACGGCCGTGGCCTCGTCCTCGCGCGCCCGGTCGAGGTCGCCCCTGGCCAGCGCCAGGCTCCCGGCGAGCTGCCAGAGCGAGGACCGGCTTATCCGGACCGAGCCGGACCCCAGCGCGGCGACGATTACCCGGCTGGCCTCGTCCCACCGGCCCAGCGCCATGAGCGGCTCAGCTTGGTTGATGGCCAGGACGGCCTCGGACGTGCGGATCAGCCCGTAGTGCCGGCTCTCGGCCAGGCCCGCCTTGGCGACCTCGGCCGCCCTGGCGTGCTCGCCGATCCCCTCAAGCAGGTGCGACTCGTTGATGATGGCGTTCATCATCATGTGGTAGTCGCCGGCCTGGCTGGCCGCGGCCCGGGCCTCGGCCAGCATGTCCAGGGCGGTCTGATTGCCGCCCGGCTCGGCCCCGGGCCGGAGCATGGCCAGGGTCAGCAGCGCGCTGGCCTGGGTGCCGAGGTCGTCGGTGCGGCGCGCGATGGCCAGCGCCTCCTCGGCGGCCGGACGAGCCTGCTCGGCTTCGGTGATCTTGGTCTGCATGTAGGCCAGGCTGGCCAGGACCCGTCCGCGTTCCCGCTCATGCGCACCGCCGCTGACCAGCTGAAGGGCCCGGTGCAGATCGGCGACGCCGACCTCGGGGTCCTGCGGGCACCGCAGCACGCCGCGCTGCTCCAGCAGCAGCGCGGTGCGGGCGGGCTCGGCCTCGGCGTCGAGCTCGCGCAGGGCGGCGGTGGCCAGGCCGATGCCCCGGACGTCGTCACCGGTCAAGTGGGTGACCGCGATGGCCTCCTCGAACACCCGGACGTGATCGGCGCCGATGCGCGCGGCGGCGTCGGGGACGCTGTCCCACAGCTCGAGCACCCGGCTGAGCATGTCGAGCTGCTCGGCGTAGGCCAGCGCCCGCCCGGCCTCGGCGGCGGCCTCCCACGCGCTGATCAGGGCCCAGGTCACGTCGTGGGCGGAGTACCAGTGGTGGGCGACCTCGATGGCGGCCCGGCCGGTGGGCACCAGCTCGGGGTCGGCGGAGATGGCCTCGGCGTACCGGGCGTGCAGCCGGCTGTGCTCGCCGGGCAGCAGGTCGTCGTGCATGGCCTCGCTGATGAGCGCGTGCCGGAACTGGTAGCCGGACTCATCGGCCAGCAGCACGTTGCCCGACACGGCCGGGCGCAGGGCATGGGACAGGTCGTCATCGCCGGCGTCGCTCACGGTGGCCAGCAGCCGGTGCCCGAGCCGCACGCCGCCCGCGCTGGCGATGCGCAGCAGCTCCCTGGTGTCGTCAGGCAGCCGCTGCACGTTGGCCAGCACCAGGTCGCGCAGCGACTCGGGCAGCTCGCCGTCGAAGCACAGCAGCTGCTCGACGAACATGGGGTTGCCCTCGCTGCGCCGGAACACGCTGTCGGCCTGGGCGGGCTCGGGGTCGCGGGTCAGGATGGCGGCGATCTGCGCGGTGGCCTCGGCCCTGGTCAGCCGGGGCAGCTCGAGGCGCCGGACCCAGGCGATCCGGCCCAGCTCGGCGAGCAGGGGGCGCAGCGGGTGGCCGCGGTGCAGCTCGTCGGACCGGAACGTGAGCACGATGAGCACGCCGCGAATGACCTGCTGGTTGCCGATGAGGTAGGTGAGCAGGTCCCTGGTCGACCGGTCGGCCCAGTGCGCGTCCTCGATGATCAGCACGAGCGGCCCGCTGGCGGCCAGCCGCTCGAACAGGGTGAGCATCTGCTCGAACAGCCGGGCCCGAGCCTCGCCCTGGTAGGCCTCGTCGTCGTGGCTGGCGGGCTCGCCCAGCTCGGGCAGCAGCCGGGCCAGCTCCCGGCGGCCCTGGCCGCTGAGCAGCTCCGCGACGCCGTCCAGCCCCAGGTCCCTGACCAGCTGGCGCAGCAGCCCGGTGAACGGCGCGAACGGGAGCCCAGAGGCGCCGAGCTCCAGGCAGCCGCCGGTCAGCGCCCTGCCCTGGCCGGTGACGCGGGCCGCGAACTCGCTGACCAGGCGAGACTTGCCCACCCCGGCCTCGCCGCCGATGAGCACGGCAGTAGGCTCGCCGAGGCCGGCCGCCGCCAGGCCCTCGTCGAGCAAGGTGAGATGGTCGGCCCGGCCGACCAGGACCGGGCTGACCTGGCAAGTGCTCACCTCTTCAGCATGCCAGTCCGCACCGACAAGTCGCCTTCCAGTTATTCCGGGGCCAGGCTCCGGTAGCGCCCGGCGTGATGGATCAGTGGTCCCCGGTCGCCGCCGGTCACGCGGACCCCGACCACCTCGCCGACCACGATGCTGTGATCGCCGCCGTCGTGCACGGCTGTCGTCCGGCACTCCAGCGCGGACAGCGCGTCGTCCAGGACGGGAGCGCCGGTGACCGGCCCGGCGTGGTGACTGACCTGGTCCAGCTGGCCTTCCAGCGGCCGGCCGCGGGTGGCCAGCCAGCGCGCGGTCTTCTCCGCGTTCTCGTCCAGCACGGAGACCGACCAGATCCCGGCCTCCAGGACGGTGTCGTGGAAGCGCGCGATCTTCTCGGCGCAGAACAGCACGAGCACGGGCTCCAGGGACACCGCGCTGAACGCGCTGACGGTCATGGCGTGGTCGACGCCGTCCAGGCGGGTGCCGACGACGAGGATGCCGGTGGGCAGGCGGCCGGCCGCCTGCCGGAACTCGGCTGGATCGACGGCCATCAGGACCGGGGCTTCCGGGCCCACAGGACGTAGGACAGCAGGCAGCCCACGGCGGCGCAGCCCGCACCGCCGAACAGGAACCACTCGCCCGCGGTGGTATCGGTGATCAGGACGCTTCCTCCCTGAGTTCCGGTGGACAGCAGCAGGGCGGCCAGAAACCATCCCGCACCCGGCATAAGCCCGCCGCCTGCCGATCGCATTCCCCAGGCACCCAGCAGGCAGGTGGCCAGGATGGCGAGGTCGAACCCGATGGAGGCCAGCGGCGCGGGCCCGCGGCTGTACTGGAACACTCCGATCAGCGCCTGCAGCACCCCGAACAGGAACAACGCGACGTAGGCGGCGATCCCGGTCAGCCGCTCCTGGCTAGTCAAGGCCGGCGAACAGGTCGGATTCCCGCACCGGCCCGCCCGGCCGCCCCGGGCCGCCGGACCCGCCGGGCCCGGGACCCGCCAGCCGGATGTAGTACTCGGTCCCGAACGCCCGCTGCCCGACGTTGTCGGACAGCGCGAAGAACGGGCTGTCGACCGCGATCTGGGTGGCGTGCGCGTGCATCGCGGCCAGCTTGGCCTCCAGATAGGCCCGCGCGTCGATCTCGGTGGTCACCTGCTCGTCCGGGACGCCGAACGGGAGGTCGTCCACCGATTCCACCTGGCTGAACGCGGGGCCGCCCGGCTGGCTGCCGGGACCGCGCCGGTCGCGGGTCGCCTCGATGCCCCGGGCCAGCACGGACTTCGGCACGGCGGTGGCGTAGAACTTGCTGACCAGCCCGTCGGCCATGGTGAACGCCCGCCAGGCGACCCGGTGGGCCTGGATGTGGTCGGGGTGCCCGTAGAAGCCCCGGTCGTCGTAGGTCACGATGACCTGCGGCCGCACGTCCTCGATGACCCGCATCAGCTGGCCCGCGGCCTCGTCCACGTCGGCCTGCCAGAAGCAGCCGGCGTCGTCGTTGGTGGGCTCGCCCATCATCCCGGAGTCACGCCACCGGCCCGGCCCGCCGAGGAAGCGGTGGTCGGTGACGCCGAGCGCGGCGCAGGCGGCCTCCAGCTCGCCGATCCGGTACTGGCCCAGGCCGCCATCGGCGTCCCAGGCCAGGTGGGCCAGGTCCGGCGGAATGACCTCGCCGAGCTCGCCCAGCGTGCAGGTGACCAGGGTCACGTGCGCGCCCTCGGCCGCGTACTTGGCCATGGTCGCCCCGGTGCCGATGGACTCGTCGTCGGGGTGGGCGTGCACCAGGAGAAGCCGTCTGCCGTCGGGTGCGGTCATGCCGGGAAGCCTAGTCAGGCGGCCGGACTGACCGCACCCGTGGCCTGCTGGCTGACCTGCTGGCTGACCTGCTGGCTGACTAAGCCCGGTAGGCGTCCTGGATGGTCTCGGTCACGGAGCCGCCCGCGGCGTCGGTGGCGCTCGTACGCAGCGACACCTCGACCCCGGCCGGGGCGGTGAAGGTGACCGTGAACTGGCCAGGACCGGCCGTGGTCACCGTGGCCGGCTGCCAGGTGTGCCCGCCGTCGAAGGAGACCCGCACGCTGGCCCCGGTGACGCGGACGGGACCGCCGGGCTCGATGTGCCCCACGGTCAGGCCGATCACCTGGCGGCCGGGCGCGGTGGCCTCGTTCATCCCGAGCCCGTGCACCTGGTAGTTCAGGGTCATCATGGGCTGCGCGGCGCAGTGGCGGCCCTGGAGCCCGCACACCCAGGTGGGCGGCAGCGTGGCACCGGGCTGGGGCGCCGAGCGCCAGGTCCACGCGGTCTGGCTGACCGGGGACAGCGGGAAGCGGGCGCCGCGCCGGGTCGCGTTCAGCACGAACCGGATCACCGCGGGCTTCGGGCTCAGGGTGACCGGAGGCAGGCCCAGCAGCGAGTTCTCGTTGACGGGATTGCCGTGCGCGATCAGCACCCCGTTCTGGTAGACGGCGTAGCTGCCGCTGATCTTCACCCCGGAGCCCGGATAGTCGAAGTACCCGCCTCCGATGTGTCCCGGCACGTTGTCGCTGAACACGTTGGGGATCAGCGAGAGCTTGTTCCCGGTCCGGAAGGCGGTGGGGATCGCCGTGTACAGCCGGCTCAGCGACCCCGACAGCAGCTGCACCGCAGGCTGGGGGTGGAGCGGGTCGGTGTTCCAGTCCTCGGTGAACCGCTGGCCGGGCCGGACCGAGAACAGGCTGTCGCCCTGCCCGCCGACGGAGAAGTTGGTGAACTGGTAATAGCCGACCTGGTAGGCCACGTCCGGGCTGGCCAGCATGTACTGAACCTGTTCCCCAGGCATCCGCACCGGCAGCGGGATGCCGACGCCGATGCTCTGCTGCGGGAACAAGCTGCTCCCGTATACCTGGCCGTGGCCGGGGACTTCCTGGTAGAACCGCTCGGTAACGGTGGCCAGGTCGGCCGCGGGCACGGCCCAGCGCACGCTGGGGATGATCCCGGCGGGCCCGGCGAACACCAGGTTGTAGGCGTACGGCACGCCCGCGGCGTGGGCCGCGGAGGACAGAGTCTCCCCCGCGTACACGTTCAGCGAGCCCACCGAGGGCCGGGTGGTGGTCGGATTGACCCACAGCTTGTCGCCCTGGAACCCGAAGACGCCGGCCGAGTTGGTGGTGTGGTGCAGCCCGCCGCGATTCACCTGGAAGGCGAAGCCCTGGAGAACTGACGGCCGGGGCGTCACCGCCCCCAGCTCGCTGGTTGCGGCCCGCGCGGCCAGGTGCGCCCGGGTATGGCGGCCGGCCACGGTGAACTGCGGCAGCACGTCCATCCGCAGCGTCGCGGCGGACTTGCCGGTGCCCGCGAACCAGGCGAAGGCCCAGTAGGTCCCGGCGGGCACGCTGTACCTGGCCGACCCGTGGTAGAAGGTGCTGACGGCCTCGACGGGGTCGCCGAACGTGCGCCAGTCGGCGGCGTTGAGCACGACCACCTCGTCGCCGGTGTCCGGCCGTCCGGCCTGGTTGGTCCCGGTGACGGTCAGCTCGTGCATCGGGTAGTCCGGGTGCGCGCGGGGCGCGGGCCGGGCCAGGGCCGGGCTGCTCCCGGCCGGGGCGATGCTGACTCCGCCCGCGAACAGGCCGTCGGTGCCGTAGCTGTCCCGGCCGTGATCGGCCCGGAACTGCCGGGCCAGGGCCGCGCCGAACACCCGCGCCGACGACGCGGTCAGGTAGCCGCGGGCGGAGCCCCGCGCGGACTGGGTGATGGTGACGCCGGGCAGGCGGGGACGCCGCCCGGTGAACGCGATCTGGACCCGCAGCCGCCCGCCGCTCTCGGCCCGGCTCAGGCGCGCCGGGCTGAACAGGCCCGGCGCCAGCCCGCGGCCGAGGTAGGGCAGCGCGGCCAGCGGGAGGTAGAGGGCGCGGGCGCCGTGCCCCAGCGCGATCATGGGCGCGGAGCCAGGCGCCGGAAGCACTGTGCCTGTGGTCCCGCCCGCCCGCATCACCAGCTGATCGCCGTTGACCAGCAGCACCGGCCGCGCCCCGCCGGTAGCGGGCGCCGGCGCAGCCGCGGCCGACTGGGCCCCCCGGGCGGACTGGGCCCCCTGGGCGGACTGAGCCGCCGTGGCGACGAGCGCGAGGGCCGCCCCGCCGGCCAGGGCGGCGGCGATCCGGCCCGGCCGGGCCGCAGACGAATAACGCACGAGTTCTCCCTGAGGGTCGCTAGAAGGCACCGGTGCCGTCCGGGGTGCCCAGGCCGGTGGGGGCGTCGTAGCCGCGCTTGGCCACGCACAGGTAGTCGTCGCCGCAGGCCTGAGCCGGCGTGACGAACAGCGAGTTGCTGCCCTTGGTGACGTCGAACAGCGAGCGCGCGTGCCGGTAGGCGTAGCCGAGCGGGATCCTCGCCGCATTGCCGGCCAGGCCGTAGATCCCGGCCACCAGCGGCGCGGCGACGCTGGTCCCGCCGACCGTGATCCAGCCGCCGAAGTTCTTGTTATAGATGGGTACGTTCGCGGCCACCGCGGACAGGTCAGCGACCGTGCGCCCCGGGCAGTGCGGGTCGTGCTGCCAGGCGGGCTTGGCCACGTAGGCCGAGCAGCCGCTGCCGCCGGCCCCGAACTCGGCGGGCTGGTCCCAGGTCCGCTCGGCCCAGCCGCGCCGGGTGTGCGGCGCGCGAGTCAGCTCGGTGCCGCCCACCGCGGTCACGGTGGCCAGGTCGGCCGGGAACATGGCCGCGGTGTAGCCCAGGTCGCCGGTCGAGGCGACGATCGTGTGCCCGCGATGGTGGTAGGCCGCGGCCTGGGCCAGCGCGGCGCCGTTCTCCCGCTGGCCGTAGCTGTTGGAGATCACCTGCGCGCCCAGCCGGGCCGCGGTGTCGTCGGTGGCGGCCATGTTGGCGTCCGACGGATTGCGGGCCTCGACGACCAGGATGTGGCAGCGGGGGCAGGCGACCGAGATCATCGACACGTCCAGGGTCTCCTCCAGCGCCCAGCCCGAGGGCACCCCGGAGGCGGGCAGCGGGCCGGCCTTCCCCTGCTGGTTCACGATGCGCAGGCAGCCGCTGGCCACCGTGCACGCGGGCAGGTGGAAGCGGGCCCGGTAGGTCCCCAGGTAGCTGGCCAGGTGCGGGGCGTTATAGGCGATCGAGACGGCCACCGTCTGCCCCGCCCCGCCCCGGCTGACCGGCAGCCGGTAGGCAGTCTGGATCTGTTCCGGGGTCAGGCCGACGGGCTTGCTGCCGCCCGCGGCGCGGTACAGGGCGAAGCACTGCATGTAACCGGGCCGCGGGGCCGGGCAGGCGGCCCGGAGCCCGGCGGCTCCGGCGGCTCCGGCCGAGGCCGGCGCGCTGAACGCCGCGGCCAGGCTGACGGCCGCCGCGATGAGGCTGACGGCGTGCGCGGCTGGCTTCCAGGTCCGCGGGAACCGCCCGAACAGATGCTGAGGCACACATGCTCCTGGAGGGCTCGGAAAGCTTGACGCTAAGAAGGATGTCCGGCAGGTGGTAAATGTTGCGTAAGCGCGCCGGCCATTTTCCAGCCGTTCGGGTGATTGGCCCGGCTGGCCCGGATCGGCCCAGCTCACAGCGATGCTGGCAGTATCTACGGCTATGACGGACTCGTTTCCCCGGCAGCAGGCCCGGACCCAGCGCTTCACGCTCGGCGCGCCCCGGTCGTTCCAGCTCGCCCCGGACGGCGACCTGGTGGTGTTCCTGCGCTCGCGGGGCGGCACGGATCAGGTCACCTGCCTGTGGGCGCTGGACGTGCCCGGCGGCACCGAGCGGCTGGTGGCCGACCCGCTCCAGATGAACCGGGCGGCCGGCGAGGACGACGTGCTGGAGAAGGCCCGCCGGGAGCGGGTGCGCGAGTCCGCGCGTGGCATCGTCGGCTTCGCCACCGACCGGGACTTCACCGTCGCGGCGTTCACCCTGGCCGGCCGGGTCTACCTGGCCGGTCTGCGCGGCGAGCCGGGCCAGCCGGTCCGGGAGCTGGCCACCGCGACCCCGGCCGCGGATCCGCGGCCGGACCCGGCGGGCGCGCTGGTCGCCTACACCAGCGGCGGCGAGCTGCGCGTGACGGGCGTGGCCAGTGGCGACGACCGCGCGATCGCGTCGCCCGAGCCCGGCGAAGTGGACACGGTGTCGTTCGGGCGCGCTGAGTACGTGGCGGCCGAGGAGATGGGCCGGTCCCGCGGCTTCTGGTGGGCGCCGGACGGGTCGGCCGTGCTGGCCGCGCGGGTGGACGAGAGCCCGGTGCAGCGCTGGCACATCGCCGACCCGGCCAGCCCCCAGACCGCCGGCCGCGAGGTGCGGTACCCGTCCGCCGGCACCGGCAACGCGGACGTCAGCGCGGTCATCGTGAACCTGGCCGGCGAGCGGACGGCGGTCCGCTGGGACCACCGCCTGTTTCCGTATCTGGTCACGGCGACCTGGTCCGGCGGGCCCACAGCGCGGCCGCCGCTGCTGGTGGTGCAGAGCCGCGACCAGCGCGAGCTACGGCTGCTGTCGGTCGACCCCGGCACGGGTCAGACCACGGTGGTCCGCGCCGATACCGACCCCGCCTGGGTGGACATCGTGCCGGGCGTGCCGGGCTGGACCGCCGACGGGCGCATCGCCTGGACGGCCGACTCGGCCGGGACGCGGCGGCTGGTGGTGGCCACCCCGGGGCAGCACGCGGCCGGCGCCGCCGAGCCGGTCACCCCGCCCGGCCTCCAGGTGCGCCAGGTGCTGGACACCGACGGCGACGCGGTCCTGTTCACCGCGTCCGGCGAGGACTCGGCGGTGATCGGCCTCTGGCTGTGGCGACCCTCCGGCGTCACCCCATTGACGACAGGTAACGGGCTCGGTTCGGGGCGGCGGGCCGGGGGCAGCACGCTGATCGCGACCCAGGGGCTGGACAGTACGGGCACCAGCGTGGTCGTGTTCCGCGACCGTGACCCGGACGAGCCCGGCATCCCGATCGCGTCGCTGGCCGAGGCGCCGAGGCTGCCCGACCCGCGCCCGCGGCTCAGCTACGGCGGGCCGCGGCGGATCAGGACCGCCATCGTGCTGCCGTCCTGGCACACGCCGGGATCGGCCCGGCTGCCGGTGTTGTGCGACCCTTACGGCGGCCCGCACGGCCAGCGGGTGCAGGCCGCGCGCGGCGCGTTCTGGACCCCGCAGTGGCTGGCCGACCAGGGCTTCGCGGTCGTGATCGCCGACGGCCGCGGCACGCCGGGCCGGGGCCCGGAGTGGGACCGGACGGTGGCCGGCGACCTGGCCACCCCGGCGCTGGAGGACCAGGTCGAGGCGCTGCGCGCGGCGGCGCAGGAGTGCCCCGACCTGGACCTGAGCAGGGTCGGCATCCGGGGCTGGTCGTTCGGCGGCTACCTGGCCGCGCTGGCGGTACTGCGACGGCCGGACGTGTTCCACGCCGCGGTGGCCGGGGCGCCGGTGACCGACTGGCGGCTGTATGACACGCATTACACCGAGCGCTACCTGGGCCTGCCCCAGGAGCACCCCGAGGTCTACGAGCAGTCCTCGCTGCTAGCCGACGCGGCCCGGCTGAGCCGCCCGCTGATGATCATCCACGGGCTGGCCGACGACAACGTGGTGGTGGCCCACTCGCTGCGATTGTCCAGCGCGCTGCTGGCCGCCGGGCGGCCGCACACGGTGCTGCCGCTGACCGGGGTGACCCACATGGCGTCGCGGGAGGAAGTGGCCGAGAACCTGCTCCTGCTCCAGGTCGAGTTCCTCAGATCAACGCTGGGGCGAGCGGCTAGCGCATTGTAGTAAGAGTCACACGCCCAGACGCACCGGGTAGTGCCCCGGGGTGATATCCAAGGGAATAAGGTTTCCTTCGAGCTCGCGGCTGACGCGACGCCCGCGCCGGCCCGCGGCGCTTTGCCCCGTGCTGGCGCGGCTGAATCTTTCCCAGGGCGGAGACGTCTGACAATGACGCAGGCATCAGTGGCGCCGGCCAAGACCCGCGCGCAGATAGCAGAGAAAACGCTGCGCAAGGACCCCTGGTGGCGGTCGCCGGCCATCACCGCCGTGCTGCTGACCATCTGGGTGACCTACGCCACAGTTCACGTGCTGATCGGCCACTACTACTACGTGGCCAAGTACCACTACCTGACGCCGTTCTACTCCCCCTGCGTCAGCGGCGAGTGCGTGCCCGGCTCGGCCAGCCTGGGCACCTGGATCGGCCACCTCCCGCCGATCATCCCCTACGCGTTCGTCTCGCTGCCGTTCGTGCTGGGCTTCCGGCTGACCTGCTACTACTACCGGCGCGCCTACTACCGGGCGTTCTGGCGGGCCCCGGCCGCTTGCGCGGTCCGCGAGCCGCACGCCACCTACACCGGCGAGACGCGGTTCCCGCTGATCATGCAGAACCTGCACCGCTACTTCTTCTACATGGTGCTGCTGATCTCGATCCTGAACACCTACGACGTGACGCAGGCCTTCCGCGGCCCGAACGGCAACTTCGGGCTCGGGCTCGGCTCGCTGATCATGCTGGGCAACGTGGTCCTGCTGTGGGCGTACTCACTGTCCTGCCATTCCTGCCGGCACATCACCGGCGGCAGGCTGAAGAACTTCTCCAAGCACCCAGTCCGCTACCGGATTTGGACTCAGGTCTCGAAGCTGAACGCCAAGCACATGCAACTGGCCTGGATCACGCTCGGCACGCTGATGCTGACCGACCTGTACATCTGGCTGCTGGCCGCCGGCGTGTTCAGCGACCCGCGCATCTTCAACTGACAGGCAGGCATGGCAATGGCAGGCACCGCACCCCGCATCGCACCCGAAGACGTCGAGCGGCTCCCCTACGACGTGATCGTCGTCGGCGCGGGCGGCTCCGGGCTGCGCGCCGCGATCGAGGCGCGCCTGGCCGGCAAGAAGACGGCCATCATCTCCAAGTCCCTGTTCGGCAAGGCGCACACGGTCATGGCCGAGGGCGGCTGCGCGGCGGCGATGGGGAACGCCAACCCCAACGACAACTGGATGGTGCACTTCCGCGACACCATGCGCGGCGGCAAGTTCATGAACAACCCGCGGATGGCCGAGCTGCACGCCAAGGAGGCCCCGGACCGGGTCTGGGAGCTGGAGGCCTGGGGCGCCCTGTTCGACCGGACGCCCGAGGGCAAGATCAGCCAGCGGAACTTCGGCGGCCACGAGTACCCCCGGCTGGCCCACGTGGGCGACCGCACCGGCCTGGAGATGATCCGCACCCTCCAGCAGAAGGTCGTCGCGCTCCAGCAGCAGGACGCGATCGAGCACGGCGACCCCGAGGCGATGATCAAGGTCTATGCCGAGACCACGGTCACCCGGCTGGTCTCCGGCGGCGACCGGATCGCTGGCGCGTTCGGCTACATCCGGGAGACCGGGCAGTTCGTGCTGTTCGAGGCGCCCGCGGTGGTGCTGGCCACGGGCGGCATCGGCAAGACGTTCAAGGTCACCTCGAACTCCTGGGAGTACACCGGCGACGGTCACGCGCTGGCCCTGCTGGCCGGGGCCAAGCTGCTGAACATGGAGTTCGTCCAGTTCCACCCGACCCACATGGTCTGGCCGATCTCGGTGCGGGGCCTGCTGGTCACCGAGTCGGTCCGCGGCGACGGCGGCGTGCTGAAGAACTCCGAGGGCAAGCGGTTCATGTTCAACTACGTGCCCGACGTGTTCCGGGCCCAGTACGCGGAGACCGAGGAGGAAGCCGACCGCTGGTACACCGACCCGGACCACAACCGGCGCCCGCCCGAGCTGCTGCCGCGCGACGAGGTGGCCAGGGCCAACAACGCTGAGGTCAAGGCGGGCCGGGGCTCGCCGCACGGCGGGGTGTTCCTGGACATCGCCTCGCGCCGCCCGGCCGAGGAGATCCTGCGCCGGCTCCCGTCCATGTACCACCAGTTCAAGGAGCTGGCCGACGTGGACATCACCAAGGAGCCGATGGAGGTCGGCCCGGCCCAGCACTACGTGATGGGCGGCGTCGAGGTGGACCCGGACACCGGCGAGTCCGGCGTGCCGGGGCTGTTCGCGGCGGGCGAGGTGTCCGGCGGCATGCACGGCTCCAACCGGCTGGGCGGCAACTCGCTGTCCGACCTGCTGGTGTTCGGCCGCCGGGCGGGCATGGGCGCGGCGGATTACCTGAACCGGCTGGCCAAGCGCCCGGTGCCGGACGAGGGACAGATCGCGGAGGCCGCGGCCGAGGCCCTGGCCCCGCTGGAGCGGCCGGACGGGGAGAACCCGTACGCGGTGCACGGCGAGGTCCAGGACACTATGAGCACCCTGGTCGGCATCATCCGCACCGAGGACGAGATCAAGTCCGCGCTGTCGGAGCTGGAGAAGCTGCGCGAGCGGGCGGACCGGGTCGGCGCGGCGGGCGGCAGCGCCTACAACCCCGGCTGGCACCTGGCCCTGGACATGCGCAACATCATGCTCATCGCCGAGTGCGTGGCCCAGGCCGCGCTTGAGCGGCAGGAGAGCCGGGGCGGGCACACCCGCAACGACTACCCCGGCATGAACCCGCAATGGCGCAAGGTCAACCTGGTCTGCGCGCTGGACGGGGACCGGATTACGCTGACCCGCCAGCCGCTGCCGACGATGCGCGACGACCTGATCGCGCTGTTCGACCGCTCCGAGCTGAAGAAGTACCTGACCGAAGAGGAGCTGGCGGCGATTCCCGACACTGCCCCGGCCGAGCCGACGGAGGCGCACTAACCCATGAGCTACAAGGCAGCGCTGAAGGTCTGGCGCGGTGACGCGGGCGCTGGTCAGCTCACCGACTACTCGGTCGAGGTCAACGAGGGCGAGGTCGTCCTCGACGTGCTGCACCGGCTCCAGGCCACGCAGACGGGCGACCTGGCCATCCGGTGGAACTGCAAGGCCGGCAAGTGCGGGTCCTGCTCCATGGAGATCAACGGACGGCCCCGGCTGGCCTGCATGACCCGGATGTCGATCTTCGAGGAGGACGAGGTCCTCACGATCACGCCGATGCGCACCTTCCCGGTGATCAGGGACCTGGTCACCGACGTGTCGTTCAACTACGAGAAGGCACGGGAGGTCCCCTCCTTCACCCCGGACCCGGCGATCAAGCCCGGCGAGTTCCGGATGCAGCAGGTGGACGTCAACCGGTCACAGGAGTTCCGCAAGTGCATTGAGTGCTTCTTGTGCCAGGACACCTGCCACGTCATCCGGGACCACCCGGAGAACGAGCGGCCCTTCGCCGGGCCGCGGTTCCTCATGCGGGTGGCGGAGCTGGAGATGCACCCGGCCGACGAGGCCGACCGGCGCAACATCGCCCAGGACGACTTCGGGCTCGGCTACTGCAACATCACCAAGTGCTGCACGGAGGTCTGCCCCGAGGGCATCAAGATCACCGACAACGCGCTGATCCCGATGAAGGAGCGGGTGGCGGGCCGCAAGTACGACCCGCTGGTCTGGCTGGGCGACAAGATCGGCCGCCGTCCCCGCAACACCGGCACGCCGGCCGTGCCGGGCAAGAAGACGTCCTAGGTCCCGGGCTGGCTGCTGGGCCGGGTCTGGTCTGACGCCCCTGGCGCGGGCCGGTCCCGGCGCAGCACGGCCAGCAGTTCCTCGTAGGGGCCGATCAGGTACGCGCGGTCCCCGGCGCGGAACCGGGTCCCGCGCCGCGGCGGGTACTCTAGGTACCCGTCCTCGCTGGACCGGCTGATGGCCAGCACCCGGGTCCGGGCGGCCAGGTCGCGCATGGCCAGCCCGGCCAGCCCGCCGTCGGGGGTGACCGTGAGCCGGGCCACCAGCAGGTGCTCGTCCCCGGCGTAGAAGGTGCTCAGCACGTCCAGGCCCAGCGCCGCGCCGACGAACCACGGCGCGGCCAGCGCGGCCGTGGACCGCACAAACCCGAACCCGAAGCTCGAGCGGACGGTCCGGGCCAGCTGCGGGTCGAACATCCGCAGCACCACCGGGGTGGTCGCCCAGCGGTCCCCGAGCTGGTCGCGCACGGCCAGGCCGGTCTCCAGGTTGGCCAGGTCATCGCTGGTCAGGATGGCCACCGCGGCCGCGCTGGCCAGGCTGACCGAGGCCAGCGTCTGCGGCTGGGTGCCGTCGGCGATCAGCACCGGCACGCCCAGGCCGCGCAGCTGGGCCAGGTGCCGGTTGCCCTCGCTCTGCTCGACCACCACCACGTCGGCGCCCTGGGCGACCAGCCGCTGGACCACCGTCATCCCGACCGCGCCCAGGCCGATCACCAGGACGTGATCGCTCAGCCCGGTGAACCGCCGCCGGCCCAGCGACTCCTCGATGCGCCGGGAGACCAGCGCGTTGGTCAGCAGCGCGAAGAACACGGCCACGAACAGCGCGCCCGCCAGCATGAGCGCGATGGCCGCCGCCATCAGCCAGGGCGACTGGTGCCGGAACGAGAAGTCGCCGTAGCCGACGGTGGTGACCGTCTCCACGGTGAAGTAGGCCGCGTCGAGCAATGGGAACCGGCGGTAGCCGGGCAGGTGGTAGGCCAGCCGCAGCACGAGCGTGGAGGTCAGCAGGACGGCGAACAGCGCGCTCAGCGCCACCGCCAGCCGGCGGTCGGCGGCCTGGGCCAGGGCGGCGGCCATGAGCCGCAGGTAGCGCGCCCGCCGCCCGGGCCCGGCGGCCCGTTCCTCGGCGCGGCCGTCCCGGCCGGTCACGCCCGCGGCCCGCAGCTCGTCCGCGGTGCCGAACAGCGTCACCTCGTCTCCGGGGCTTACCCGCTGGTCGCGGCCCGGGCAGACCACGACCTCGCCGCCGTCGGCGGGCTGGACCGCGACGGGGGCCAGCGCCCCGTACAGATCGCGCAGGCGGCCCGCCCGGCGGGCCACGGTCCGGGCCGCGCAGAAGCCCCGGCCGGCCAGCCTGATCTCCTGCGGGGTGCCCAGGCAGGCCTCGACGATGGACGGCGCGGACAGGCCGGCCACGTCCAGGACCGAGATCGCGATGCCGGTCAGGGCCCGGCCCACGGCCGGGTTGCCGAGCTGGACGATGACCCGCACGTCGGCGCGCAGCTCCCGGGCCAGCAGCGCGGTCTCCAGCGTGCCCAGGTCGTGCTCCAGCGCGCAGATGACCGCCGCCGCGCCCGCCAGCCCGGCCTCGGCCAGCGTCTCGGGGCTGCGCGGGCTGGCCGGGATGTGCGGTACGCCCCAGCCCATCAGGGTGCGCGCCAGCCTCAGGTCGGGGTTGTCGTCCACGACGACCGCCGGGACGCCCGACAGGTTCAGCTCCTCCACGATGCTCAGCCCGACGCCATGCAACCCGCATACGATCACGTGCCCGTGCCAGCCCGCGTAGGGCTCGGGGGCGCCCGCTGTCCGACCCACAGCCATCCGGGCATTGTCGCGCGCCGATGTGACGCAGGGGTGAGCATGGCGTCTCCGCTCGGGGGCCGGGCGGGCTCTCCTATGGTCCGGGGACGGGCCGGGGTTCTGCTAGCGTGGTCCCCCGGTGCGGGCCGCACTTTCGGCTGGTCCGCGTTTGTTCGCCCGATCAGCACAAGTCCGCAGCAGCAGCAAATGCAGCCCGGCAGACCAGGGATATCAGACGTTGGCAGTTATGCACGATGATGCGCTCGATCTCGGCGCTCTCGCTCTTGTTTCCGCTTTTAGCCCGGGGATCCGGTCATGACCCCGCACATGACTTACCCGGAAGCCCTGATCGTCGGGCTGATCCAGGGCGTCACGGAGCTATTCCCGGTGTCCAGCCTGGGCCACAACGTGCTGCTCCCGGCGGTGATCGGCGGCAGCTGGGCCACCGACCTCAATGTATCCGCAGCCCAGTCGCCGTACCTGGCCTTCATAGTCGGCCTGCACGTGGCCACGGCCATCGCGCTGCTGATCTATTTCTGGAAAGACTGGGTCCGCATCTTCTGGGGCTTCGTCAGCTCGATCCGCGACCGCGATGTCACCACCGTGGACCAGAAGCTGGCCTGGATGATCATTCTGGCCACCATTCCGGTCGGCGTGGTCGGGCTGTTCGCCGAGCATGAATTCCGGGTTATCTTCGCCAAGCCGGTCCGGGCCGCCATCTTCCTGATCATCAACGGGATCATCCTCTATGCCGGGGAGCGGTTCCGGACCCGCAAGTCCCGCCAGGCCGATGAGGCGATCGCGCAGGAGCGCGAGGAACGCGAGCTGGTCGGCGCCGCCGCCGGGCACGGCGGCAGCGGCCCCCGGCCGGCCGCCGCGCACGCGTCGGGTCACCGGGCCGTGCGCCAGCAGGAGATCGCCGCCGGCGCCGAGTCCGACCAGCGACTGGTGGCGATGGGCTACCTGCAGGGCACGATCATCGGCGCGGCGCAGGTGCTGGCCCTGCTGGCGGGCATCAGCCGGGACGGCGTCACCATGGTCACCGGCATGTTCCGCGGGCTGTCCCGCGAGGATGCGGCCCGGTTCGCGTTCCTGCTGGCCACGCCGGTCATCTTCGCCGCCGGCGCGCTGAAGGTCGGCGACCTGATCCACTACGGCCACGGCATCTACGGGCAGATCCTGGCCGGGAGCATCCTGTCCGGCGTCGGCGCCTACGTGTCGGTCCGGTTCCTGGTCCGCTACTTCCAGACCCGCACGCTGACCCCGTTCGCGATCTACTGCGTGGCGGCCGGGCTGGCCTGCACGATCTATCTGGGCGTTATCAAGTAGGGATTCATCCGCCGGGCCGCTCGCCGCGGGAGCGGCGGGCCCGCTCGCGACCCCGCTCCTTGGCGTCCAGCACCGTCTTGCGCAGCCGCACGGCGGCCGGGGTGACCTCGGCGCACTCGTCGGTGGCGCAGTACTCCAGCGCCTGCTCGAGGCTGAGCTGGCGGGGCGGGATCAGCCGCTCCAGCTCCTCGCCGGTCGACTGGCGCACGTTGGTGAGCTTCTTCTCCTTGGCGATGTTCACGTCCATGTCGTCCGAGCGCGAGTTCTCGCCGACGATCATGCCCTCGTAGACCGGGCTGCCCGGCTCCACGAACAGCGTGCCCCGCTCCTGGAGGGCGAACATCGCGTAGGCGGTAGACACCCCGGTCCGGTCGGCGACCAGCGAGCCGGTCGGCCGGGCCCGCATGTCGCCCGACCACGGCTCGAAGCCCTCGAACACGTGGTGCGCGATCCCGGTCCCCCTGGTCTCGGTCAGGAACTGGGTCCGGAAGCCGATCAGCCCCCGCGACGGCACGGTGAAGTCCAGCCGGACCCAGCCGGTGCCGTGGTTGGTCATGTTCTCCATCCGGCCCTTGCGCACCGCCAGCAGCGAGGTGACCGTGCCCAGGTACTCCTCCGGGCAGTCCACCGTCAGCCGCTCCACCGGCTCGTGCAGCCGCCCGCCGATCTCCCTGGTCACCACGTTCGGGCGGCCCACGGTCAGCTCGTAGCCCTCGCGGCGCATCGTCTCGACCAGGATGGCCAGGGCCAGCTCGCCGCGGCCCTGGACCTCCCAGGTGTCCGGGCGCTCGGTGGGCAGCACGGCCAGCGACACGTTGCCGACCAGCTCGCGGTCCAGCCGGTCCTTGACCATCCGCGCGGTGACCTTGGTGGCCTTCTCCTGGCCGACCAGCGGCGAGGTGTTCACGCCGACGGTCATCGAGATGGCCGGCTCGTCCACCGTGATCAGCGGCAGCGGGCGCGGGTCGTCCGGGTCGGCCAGCGTCTCGCCGATCATGATGTCGGCGATGCCCGCCACGGCGATGATGTCGCCCGGACCGGCCTTCTCCGCGGGCACCCGGTCCAGCGCCTCGGTCCGGAACAGCTCGGTGATCTTCACGCGCTGGATGGTGCCGTCGCGGCGGCACCAGGCGGCCTGCTGGCCCTTGGCGATCTCGCCGCTGAACACCCGGCACAGCGCGATACGGCCCAGGTAAGAAGACGCGTCCAGGTTGGTGACCTGCGCCCGCAGCGGTGCCTGCGGGTCATAGGCCGGAGCCGGCACGCTGTTCCTGATCACGTCGAACAGGGGCTCCAGGTTCTCCGAGTCGGGCAGCGCGCCGTCCTCGGGACGGTTCAGCGACGCCCGCCCGGCCCGCGCGGAGGCGTAGACGATCGGGAACTCGATCTGCTCCTCGGAGGCGTCCAGGTCGATGAACAGCTCGTAGCAGGCGTCCACCACCTCGGCGATCCGGGCGTCCGGGCGGTCGACCTTGTTAATGACCAGGATCACCGGCAGGGCGGCCTCAAGCGTCTTGCGCAGCACGAACCGGGTCTGCGGCAGCGGGCCCTCGCTGGCGTCGACCAGCAGCACGACCCCGTCCACCATGGACAGGCCGCGCTCCACCTCGCCGCCGAAGTCGGCGTGGCCGGGGGTGTCCACGATGTTGATCGTCAGGCCGCCGTGCTGGACCGCGGTGTTCTTGGCCAGGATCGTGATGCCCTTCTCCCGCTCCAGGTCGCCGGAGTCCATCACGCGGTCGGCCACCTGGGCCCCGACCCGGAACGCGCCGGACTGCCACAGCATCGCGTCAACCAGGGTGGTCTTGCCGTGGTCGACATGGGCGACGATCGCCACGTTGCGCAGGTCATCGCGCGTCGCCAGCTGGACAGTAGGTGCAGGCATGCGAACAAGCTCCGGGATGCAGACGGGATGCAAAAAGGGAAGGCCAGCGCAGCGCGGCCTGACTACTAGTCTATTCGGCCCGCAGGGGCGGATCGGCCGCCCCGGGCCCGGTGTCATCTGCCCTGGTCAGAGGCCGCCTAAGGCGCCCTAAGGCGGTCTAAGCCCCGGCGCGCCCATAGATAGGTCGTCTTCCCGATGCGAGCCGGGGGGCCTTACGACGAACCTGAATGATGTCGGGCCGCGTCCGCGGGCCGACAGACCAGGAGGTTAGCCATGCACCCGAGCCTCACCACCGCCGTCGCTGCCGCTCAGCGGCAGGAACTGCTCGCAAGTGCTGCCGCGACGCGGCGTGCCCGCCAGGCACGCCGCGCGCGGCGCGCGCGCCGCGCCGACGTCGGCCGGACCGGCGTGCTGGGCACCCGCCCGGTGAGCATGCCTAGGCCGGGGGCCGCTAACGCTGCGGCAGCGGCTGCCAGTCCGGCTGGCTGCCAGCCGTCAGCGGCGCTCCGTCCGGCGAACTGGCGTTAAATCCGACGTAGATCTCAGGTCGGCCGCGAACATCCCTGACGTAGGCGATGTTCCGGCCGACTGGCGAGTAGACCGCCTGATAGGCCCCTGGCACGATCAGGGAGCTGAGAACCTGCAGGTGAATCCCCGAGTGAGTGCAAGTGACACCCGAGCAGTGCTCCTGGCTCGTGAGCACGCCGGTGTCGAACTGCGGCTGGTCAGGGAACCAGTCCGGGTCGGTGATCCGGACTGGCGTCCTGGTCTGCCACTCCGCGCTGGGGAACCCGTTCTTGTACTGATCCTGATGCGGCCGCCCGTAGGCGTCCAGGCAGAAGTAGTGCGCCCGGCAGAACGGGCGGCCGCTGGCCTCGAACAAGATGAACGACCCGAACTGGCTGCCCGTAGCCGCCCAGCCCCAGGCCACTGGCGCCGGCCGCGCCGTGACCTTGACCTGCCGGACCGTCGGCGCCTCGGAGTGGTAGGGCACGCTGAACGTGGCGAAGCCGCGGGTGACCGTGCTGTACCGGGTCAGGTAGCCGAACGCCCGGCCGTGCCGGGTCTTGACGAAGGCCAGGTACCGGCCGTTGGGCGACCAGGACGGCCGGGCGTCGGTGTACGCCGGCGCCGCGCGGGTGATCTGCGTCTGGTCATGGCCGCTGGCCGACATGATCCACAGGTTGCCCCGGTCTAGATAAGCGATCTGCTGCCCGTCCGGCGACCAGCGCGGCCCCGAGTCGTGCCCGCCGCTGGTCAGCCGGGTCAGCCCTGACCCGCTCGACTCGATCGTGTAGATGTTGCCGCCCCGGACGAACGCGATCAGCCCGTCCTGGCCGGGATAGGCCGCCTGCGCGGTACCGGCCAGCCCCGTGCCCACCAGCGCCAGGGCGGCCAGCCCGGCCATCGCCCCCGCTCGCCATGCGCCCATGGCCACTCCTCTTTTGTCTGACTCGGCAGCTAGACTCAGTATCTAGAATCTCTGTTCGAGAGAAGGTATGCTCGGGACAATGGCAGCTTATCTACCGTCGGGGTGGCCTGCGGGGGTTCATCCTCCCGATAGCGAGGGATTCGAGCAGACCGCCGTCACCTGGCTGCTCGACGTGGTTCCGCCCGACTACCGGCTGCACGGGGTGCTGCTGCGCCACCCGCTCGCGCTGGCCGCGCTGGCCCGCCACCACCTGGCCGCCTGCGTGGCCGGGGCCCGGCAGGGCTACCGCACGGCGCGGGCCGAGCTGGGACCCGATCTGCCCCCCGGCGGTGTGGCCGCGGTGCTCGACGCGTACCAGAGCGAGGGCCGCCGCCTCGTCGCCACGGCGCACGCCGTGGACCTGGTGGGCCGCGCCCTGCACGGCGAGAAGTTCGTCCCCCAGCTGTCCGGCGCCCGCGGCACGAACCCCCGCCCGCCGGCGCCCGCCCAGGCCGGTCTTCGCCGAGCCGATAGTCGCCCGGCCCAGCCGCGCTCGAAGGACGCCCAGCCGACCGAGCAGCACCCGGCGGCCTCGCGCTCATCGGACTCTCGCTCGGCCGGCCCCCGCTCAGCCGATCAGCACCCGGCCGACCCGCGCCTAGCCGACCAGCACCCGGCCAAGCCCCGCCGAGCCGATCAGCGGGCCGCCCGCGCCAGCTAAGTCGCCTGGATCTTCCTCCTACAGCCAGGTAGCACCAGTCGCTATGGGCTAGCTTCGCGGCTGTCCGCGCCCGACGCTGAACCCCGTTCATGATCACCCGGATTTCTCAGTCGTATTGACTGAGAAATCCGGGTGCTGCGGATCCGGCCCAGAACTGCGAGTCCCATTCGCCCCGTACTCACCCGCCGCCACAGGCCCGTCTGTGCGTCCGATGATCATCGTCGTGGGTGTCTAGTTACCTACAGCGGGGTGTAGGTAACTAGACACCCACGACTGGCTGACCTTGCCGACCGGCCTCGCAGGACCCTCCACGCCGTCACACCGGCCCCGTACACCCCTCCAGAAATACCAGACACAGTCAGTCGGCACACCGCTCTCGCCGGCCAGGCTGAATGTGCGGGGCGGGGGTGGCTTAGGGGGCGGATGGGGCGGGCGGGGCGGGCTCCGGGGGCGGGCTGAGGGTGCTCAGGGCCTCGCCGGCCAGGTCGCGGGCCTGGGTCCAGCCGACGCCGGGGATGTGCTCGCGGACCACGCGGGCCGGGACGCCGGCCACCACGCAGCGGTCGGGGACCTTGCCGCGCACCACGGCGCCGGCCGCCACGACCACGTTCCGGCCGATGACCGCGCCGGGCAGGATGATCGCGCCGGTGCCCAGCCACGAGCCCGAGCCGATGCTGACCGCGCTGTTGACCGGCCACTGGGCCCCGATGGGGGCGTCGGGATCGGCGTAGCTGTGGTTCTGGTCGGTGATGTAGACGTAGGGGCCGGTGTACACGTCGTCGCCGATCGACAGGCTGTGGTGGGCGACGATGTGGCTGCCCCGGCCGATCACGCAGCGGTCCCCGACGTGCAGCACCGGCGACGGCCCGAGGTCATGGCCGGGGGCCATGCCGGCGCAGAGGGTGACATTAGCGGCGAACATGCTGCCGCTGCCGACCTCGATCCAGCGCTCGCCGTAGATCGAGCCGACCGGGAACGCGATCAGCGACCCGGCCCCGAACGCGGCGAACCGGCGTCCGGCGGCGGTCTGCGCGGTGATGGGCGCGGCCTGCTCGGCGTAGCGCCAGGCGCGCTGGATCAGCTCCGCGACGGCCGCCCGGCGCCGCCGGCCAAGCTCCTGTCTCCAGGACATGGCCGACAACGGTACCCGGTGCCGGGCCGCAGCGCCGTTAGCTGCCGCGCGGCCTGGGCGCCCGGCCAGCTGGCCGCAGGCGCCGTCGATCTGGGTTCCGCGGGTGTCGCGCACCGTCACCGGCACGCCGCGGGCGGCGATCCGCTCGGTGAACTCGCGGGCCACGCCGGGGTCCGACGCGGTCCACCGCGAGCCGGGGGTCGGGTTGAGCGGGATCAGGTTGACGTGCGCGAGCCGCCCGGCCAGCAGGTCGGCCAGGGCCTCGGCCCGCCAGGCGTGGTCGTTGACGTCGCGGATCATGGCGTACTCGATGGACACCCGGCGGCCGGTCGCGGCGGCGTAGTCCCAGGCCGCGTCCAGCACCTCGGCCACCTTCCAGCGCCGGTTGACCGGGACCAGCTCGTCGCGCAGCTCGTCGTCGGGGGCGTGCAGGGACACCGCCAGCCGGACGGACAGCTGCTCGGCGGCCAGCCGCCCGATCGCCGGGCACCAGGCCGACGGTGGACACGGTGACCGACCGCTGGGAGATGCCCAGGCCGTCGGGCGCCGGGTCGGTGATGCGGCGCACCGCGGCCAGCACGCTGGCGTAGTTGGCCAGCGGCTCGCCCATGCCCATGAACACCACGTTGGACACCCGGCCCGGGCCGCCGGGCACCCGGCCGCTGGCCAGGTCGGCGGCGCCGGAGAAGACCTGGGACACGATCTCGGCGGTGGACAGGTTGCGGGTCAGCCCGGCCTGGCCGGTGGCGCAGAACGGGCAGGCCATGCCGCAGCCGGCCTGCGACGAGACGCACATGGTGACCCGGTCCGGGTAGCGCATCAGCACGGACTCGACGAATGAGCCGTCGAACGTGCGCCACAGCGTCTTGCGGGTGGTGCCCTCGTCGCAGGTCAGCTCCCGCTCGGCGGTGAGCAGCCGGGGCAGCATGGCGGCGCCCAGCTCGGCGCGCTGGGCGGCGGGCAGGTCGGTCATCTGGGCGGGGTCGTCGGTCAGCCGGCCGAAATAGTGCCGGGACAGCTGGTCGGCCCGGAAACCGGGCTGGCCGAGCTCGGCCACGGCCGCACGGCGGCTCTGAGAGTCCAGGTCAGCCAGGTGGCGAGGCGGCCGAGCGCGACCGCGCCGACCGGCGCCGGGCGAGGTGTCCAGCACCAGCGCCACGGGCTGGGCAGCGGCGTCAGGGGGCGGCACGGGCCCACCCCTTGTTATGGCCACTCGTGAACCTTTCCTCTCGTTGGCGAGTCATTGACAAGCTCGTCACGGCTCGTCCGGCGCTGTGACCTTAGTGACAATGCGGCAAACTAGCCGATGATCTTCTACGCATGTCCGCATTGACCAGGCCGGAGTCTGTAGATTTCCGTAGCTATGCCGACGCTGCGCAGAGGAGCCAGTCAAGCCAGGATATCCGCCGGGCCTGGCCCGGCCTGAGACGCTGCTCGACAGCGACAGCCCGTACGGCAGCCGCCGGGTGGTGGTGGAGTACGACGGAACGACCACCGCGGCGTACATGCATGACGCCGAGGGCGCCATCGCGGCGACCTGGATTGCCAATCACGGGCCCGCTCCCAAGGTCGCTGACCTGGCCGGGCTCAGCGCCGGGCAGCCGCCGCAGATGCCCGCCGACCACACCAAGCACCCGCAGGGCGGCGCGCCGCTGGACCCGGACTCGCTGCGCGCGCTGTGGCTGGAAGAGGGCGACGGGGTGGCCATCCTGGAGCACGACGAGCCGCTGGCCATCATCCCCGGCTGGTCCGACATGTCCACGGGCATGCCCGGTTACGCGCGGGACATCATCGGGCAGACCCCGTTCGGGTGGTCCCTGGACCAGGCCATGGAGGGCCTCGGCCCGCGACTCGAGCGAGGCCGAGCGGTTCTGGCGGTGGCGGACGGATCCCAGTAACTGGGCTTCGTTCCGGCAGGCCGTCTTCGGCCACCTGCTCGAGCCGTCTCGGACCGGGCGGCAAGTACTGGGACGTCAGCGGCGGCAAGCAGCCCCTGGTCGGAGTGTCCGAGCGGCCGTCCGACCCCGCAGCGCCCCTATACGGTGCTGTCCACGGTCGGGATGAGCGCCCAGCGGATGCCGGTCATCGAGCAGGCCGGGGACGGGCGCCGGGCCGCCGCGGATCGAGCTGGCCCTGGCCACGACGATGCCCAGCGCCGAGGCGGCGCGGATCTTCCTGTGGCTGGCCCAGTACCCGTGGCGCGAGGTGACCTGGCTCGGGGCCGGGCACAGCATCCCCTGGTACCACGAGCCGAGCACGTTCCCGCTGGGCGGCGGCAACGCGGCAATCGCTGCTGCTGGACGACCCCGGCCAGCTCATCGGGCCGGATCTCCCGGTGCTGGACGGCTTCACGCATGGCGGGCGCGGCCGGTGCGCTGGCTGTGGATCGTCCCGGTCAGCGAGCGGGAGCGGCTGCTGGCCGCCAATCGCGGCTCGGCCAGCCTGATCACCCACCTGGCGGCGCAGCGCCGCAGCTGGGTCAGCGACTAGCGGCAGCCGGGGTAGCTGGCCGTTGGCCTAGACGGCGTGACCGTTGGGGATGAAGACGGCCAGCAGCAGCCAGACCACCGGCGCCATGAGCAGCAGGGCGTCGATCCGGTCCAGCACGCCGCCGTGGCCGGGCAGCAGCGAGCCCATGTCCTTGACCTGGAGATCGCGCTTGATCATCGACTCGACCAGGTCGCCCAGGGTGGCGACGGCGAGCGCGGCGGCACCCAGCAGCAGGCCCTGCCAGACCTGGCCGTGCAGCAGACCGGGCAGGCCGATCGCCCCGGCGGCCAGGCAGGCCACGGCCGAGCCGGCCGAGCCCCTCCCAGGTCTTCTTGGGGCTGATGGCCGGCGCCATCGGGTGCTTGCCGAAGCCGATGCCCGCGAAGTAGCCGCCGACGTCGCTGCACACGGTCAGGATGAGGAACAGCAGCGCCCGGCGGTCGCCGTCCGGCCGGGCCAGCATGAGCGCCACGAACACCGCCGCCAGCGGCAGGTAGACCAGCGCGAAGACACTGGCCGTGACGTCGCGCAGGTAGCCGGAGGCCTCGCCGCGCAGCCGCCAGGCCAGCAGCACCACGAACGTCACCGCGAACGCGGCCAGCGCGTCCCGTACTCCGACCCAGTAGGCCAGCGTGACCATGGCCGCGCCGCCCGCGACGACCGGGACCAGCGGCAGGTAGATGCCCCGCGAGCCGAGCGCCCGGCTCAGCTCCCACAGTGCCGCCACCACGATCGCGCCCACGTAGAGCAGGAACGTGGCCTTCACGGTGAACAGCGTCAGTATCGCCAGGCCGCCCAGCAGGACGCCCACGCCGATGGCGACCGGCAGGTTGCGGCCCGGTCCTGGTCCGCGTCGGCTCCGGGGCGGGCGCGGGCTCGGTCACCTGCTCGGCGGGTCCGGACGCATCGTGTCTGAGGCCCAATTAGACCTCGAGGAGCTCGGCTTCCTTGTGCTTGAGCAACTCGTCCACCTGGCTCACGTAGCCGTGGGTCAGCTCTTCGAGCTCGCGCTCGGCCCGGCGGCCGTCGTCCTCGCCCGCCTCGCCGTTCTTGACCAGCTTGTCGATCGAGTCCTTGGCGTGGCGGCGGATGTTGCGGATCGAGATCCGGCTGTCCTCGGCCTTGTGTCCGGGCGACCTTGATGTACTCCTTGCGGCGCTCCTCGGACAGCTCGGGGAACACCACCCGGATGATGGCCCCGTCGTTGGACGGGTTCACGCCCAGGTCGCTGTTCCGGATCGCCTTCTCGATCGCGGCCATCGACGACTTGTCGATACGGCGTCACGATGATCATGCGCGGCTCGGGCATCGTGAACGACGCCAGCTGGTTCACCGGGGTCGGCGTCCCGTAGTACTCGGCCGTGATCTTGTTGAACATCGCCGGATGCGCCCGGCCGGTGCGGATGCCGCTGAAATCCTCCTTGGCTACCGTCACGGCCTTGTCCATCTTCTCCTCGGCCTCGAGGAGCGTGTCGTCAATCACAGCGACTCCCGTGCATTCCTAGGGTCCGGGCGGGCACCGGCCTGCCGGTCCCGCATCTTTCCATGGTGCGCCCATACAGCCCGGCACTGCCATGTATTGTCCCCCAGCGCGCGCACGGTCATCAGCGCCCGTACCGGCTGACCAGCGTTCCGATCCGCTCCCCGCGTACGGCCCGGACCACGTTGCCCTCGCCCATCAGGTCAAAAACCACGATCGGCAGGTCGTTGTCCATGCACAGGCTGACCGCGGTGGCGTCCATGAACCGCAGCTCCCGGCGCAGCACCTCGGCGTAGTCCAGGTGGTGGAAGCGAACCGCCTCCGGCATCGTCCGCGGGTCGGCGTCGTAGACGCCGTCGACCTGGGTGCCCTTGAGCACCGCCTGCGCCCCGATCTCCAGCGCGCGCTGCGCGGCGCAGGTGTCGGTGGAGAAGAACGGCGCGCCCGAGGCCGGCGCCGAAGATGACCACGCGGCCCTTCTCCAGGTGCCGGATGGCACGCCGCGGGATGTAGGGCTCGGCGACCTGGCCCATCGTGATCGCGGTCTGGACCCGCGTCTCCACGCCCAGCTTCTCCAGGACGTCCTGCAGCGCCAGGCAGTTGATCACCGTGCCGAGCATGCCCATGTAGTCGGCCCGCGAGCGGTCGATGCCGCTCTTGGACAGCACCGCGCCGCGGAACATGTTGCCGCCGCCGACGACCACCGCGACCTCGATGCCCTCCCGGGCGGCGGCGGCGATCTCCCGGGCGATGTGGACGACCACGTCCGGGTCGATGCCGAGCGGCTCGTCGCCGGCGAACGCCTCGCCGGAGAGCTTCAGCACCACCCGCCGCCAGCTGGGGTGGACGTCGCGAGCAGCGGGACCCTGACGAGCCTCAAACTCGGGTTCCAGGGACCCGCCCGCTCGCGGCGGCAGCGCCGTCTTCAGCCAGCCTCAACCGGCCTGGCCGATCTGGAACCGCGCGAAGTGCGCGGACGGTGGCGCCCCGCTCGGCCAGCAGCTGCTTGACCGTCTTCTTCGGGCTCGCGCACCGAGGCCTGCTCGACCAGCACGACGTCCTTGAGGAAGGCGTTGACCCGGCCCTCGACGATCTTGGGGATGGCCTGCTCGGGCTTGCCCTCCTCGCGGGTCACCTGCTCGGCGATCCGGCGCTCGTTGGCCACGACGTCCTCCGGCACGTCGTCACGGGTCACGTACTGCGGGCGCATCGCCGCGACCTGGTGGGCGACGTCCTGGCCGATTCTGCGCCGCCGGCGCCGTCCAGCTGGACCAGCACGCCCAGCGTCGGCGGCAGGCCCGGGTCGGACTTGTGCAGGTAGCTGGTGACGTAGCCGCCGTCGAACCGGGCGAACCGGCCCAGCTCCAGCTTCTCCTTCAGCGTGGCGCCGGCCTCGTCGATCAGCTCCTGCGTCGGTCTGGCCCGGCCGGACCTCCAGGCCCAGCACCGCGAGCCGGTCATCGGACGCCGGCCGCCAGCGCGGCCGCGGCGATGTCGGCGGCGATCTCCTGGAACAGGTCCGTCTTGGCCACGAAGTCGGTCTCGCAGTTCAGCTCGAGCAGCACGCCCGCGCTGGTGCCGTCCAGGACCGCGGTGACCAGGCCCTGGCCGGCCGTCCGCTGGGCCCGCTTGCCCACGTCCTTGGCGCCCTTGATGCGCAGCGCCTCGACGGCGGCCTCGAAGTCGCCGTCCGCCTCGACCAGCGCGTTCTTGCAGTCCATCATGCCGGCGCCGGTCTGCTCGCGGAGCCGCTTCACATCCGCGGCGGTGTAGTTCGCCATGTCTCCATCTCTCGTTATCAGTTGTCTCGGGCCGGCCGCGCGGGCCCGAGCCTGGCGCGCGCCGCCCGGCGAGCCGGCGAGCGGCCGGGGGCGCTCGGTGCGGTCAGGCGTCGGCGCTGGCCGGACGGGCGCTCGTCGGCGGGCAGCCTCGTCGGTGGGCACCTCGTCCTGCCGGGTCGATGGCGTCCGGCTCCGCGGCCAGCGGGTCCGAGGACTCCGCCTCGGCGCCGCCCGGCCGGGGGTGCGTGTGCGTGTCGTCCGCGGCCGGCTCGGCGGGGCCGCCGGGGCGGCGGCCTCGGTGGTGACCTCGGCGCTGGCCTCGGTGGTGCCGTTGGCCTCGGTGGTGCCGTTGGCCTCGGCGGTGCCGTTGGCCGCGGCGGTGCTGGCCGCGGCGGTGCTGGCCGCGGCGGTGCCGTTGGCCTGCGCGCCCTCGGTCTTGCCCTCGAGCAGCAGCTCGCGCTCCCACTCGGCCAGCGGCTCGCCGCCCCGAGCTGCCCGTCCGCGCCTGGCGCCGCGGGCTTCTCCTCGCCCGCAGCCGCGCCCGCCCGGGCGATCAGGCCGTCGGCCACCGCGTCGGCCACCACCCGGGTCAGCAGCGCAACGCTGCGGATCGCGTCGTCATTCCCCGGGATCGGGTACGTCACCTCGTCCGGGTCGCAGTTGGTGTCCAGGATCGCGATCACCGGGATGCCCAGCTTGCGCGCCTCGCTGACGGCGATGTGCTCCTTCTTGGTGTCCACCACCCAGATCGCGCTCGGCACCCGGGCCATGTCCCTGATCCCGCCGAGCGAGCGGTCCAGCTTGCTCCCGCTCCCGGCGCAGGTGCAGGAGTTCCTTCTTGGTCAGGGTGGAGCCCGCCACGTCGTCGAAGTCGATCTCCTCCAGCTCCTTGAGCCGCTGGAGCCGCTTGTAGACGGTGCTGAAGTTGGTCAGCATGCCGCCCAGCCAGCGCTGGTTCACGAACGGCATCCCGACCCGGCGGGCCTGCTCGGCGATGGCCTCCTGGGCCTGCTTCTTGGTGCCCGACGTACAGGACCGAGCCGCCGTGCGCGACCGTCTCCCGGATGAACTCGTAGGCGCGGTCGATGAACTCGAGCGACTGCTGAAGGTCGATGATGTAGATGCCGTTGCGCTCCGTCAGGATGAAGCGCTTCATCTTCGGGTTCCAGCGCCGAGTCTGGTGGCCGAAGTGAACGCCGCTCTCCAGGAGCTGACGCATGGTGACGACCGGAGCCATGCCGGTGTCCCCTTTCCTCTCGTGGCACCTGGCACGCGGGCTCAGGCGCCGTCCGGTTGCTGCCTGGCGCCCGTACGCTCCTCGCGGCGAGACTAGGTCCCGCGAACCGGTGAGGAGCGTTCCGCGCGGAGCCGAGCGGGCCGGGCATCCGCGCGGCAAGCGGGCGCGCGAATTCGGTCATCAGCCAGACCGCGCGCATGCGCGCACGGACCTTCGATGGCCGTGGCATCAGTCTACATGCCCGGGCGAGCCCCGGCACGGCCGCTGAAAGCGGGCTGCGCAGGGGCCGGGTTGGCCGACGGCGGAGCCGGTCAGGCGCGCGGGTGGGCCTGGCGGTAGGCGGCCAGCAGCCGCTCCACGCTGACGTGGGTGTAGATCTGCGTCGTCGCCAGCGAGGCGTGGCCCAGGATCTCCTGCACGCTGCGCAGGTCCGCCCCGCCCTCCAGCAGGTGGGTGGCCGCCGTGTGGCGCAGCCCGTGCGGGCCCGGTGTCCGGCACCGAGCCCGCCGCCGCGATCCGCTCGTGCACGACCCGCCGGGCGGTCCGGGGATCGATCCGGCCGCCGCGCGCGCCCAGGAACATGGCCCGGCCCCGACCGCTGGCCGGCCAGCGCGGCGGGCGGCCCTGCGGCCAGCCAGGCCCGGACCGCGCGGACGGCCGGGATGCCGACCGGGACGTCCGCTCCTGCCGCCCTTGCCCAGGACCCGGATGGTGTGCCGCGCCTCGTCCAGGTCCCCCAGGTCCAGGCCGCACAGCTCGCTGACCCGGATGGCGCACGCGTACAGCAGCTCCATGATCGCCGTGTCGCGCAGGTCGAGGGCGTGGTCGACGCGGCTCGGCGGGCTTGGCGGGCTCGGCGGGCTCGGCACCGGCGCCGGGCTGGCGGCTGCCTCGGGGGTCTCGCGGGGGCCGGTCCGGGCGCGGGCGGCACCGGCGGGCGGGCGAGCCATCAGGACCGCTGTCATCTGCTCCCGGTCCAGGACCTGGGCAGATGCCGCCGGTCCTGGGCGTCCCGAGCTGCCGGCCCGGATCGCTGTCCAGCCAGCCCCGCGCGTGGGCGAACGCGGTGAAGGCACGCGCCGCCGCCGCCCGCCGGGCGATCGACGTCCGGGCCTGCCCGGCCCGTGCTGCGCCGCCAGCCAGCCCCGCAGCACCTGGATGTCAAGATCGGCGGGCTCGGCGCAGCCGTCCTCGGCGGCGTGCCCGAGCAGCCCGCCGACGTCGCCCAGGTAGGCCCGGACGGTGTGCGGCGACAGCCCCCGCTCGGCGGTCAGGTGCCGCTCGAACGCGGCCAGCGCCCGGTCCAGTCCGGCGGCAGCCGGTCCTGGTGCTGATCCTGGCCGTCACTCGCAACGGCGACCGGGTCCGCGCTGGAGAGCGGGTCCGCGCCGGGGAGCGGGTCCGCACTCGTGACTGAGGCCTCGGCCCGACGGGCCGTCCGCGGCGGATGCATGCCTTCCAGTGTCGGTCTCACTGCGGCCCGGCCGCGTCAGCCTGGCGCGTGTCACTGCTCCTTTCTGAGGTATGTCGCCTGCGTCCCGTCGGCGGGGGTCAGGTGCCTTTCCTGGCTCGCCAGCCCTGCTCGCAGCGCTTGCACGAAGCCCGCGGCGGCGAGCAGGCCCAGGCAGCGCAGCGCCGTGTCCAGGTCCACGCCGGCCAGCACCGCGATGCTGGCCGGGCCCCGGCCGCCGCGCACCGGCACGGCCTCCAGCACCGCCGTCGCCACCGGGTCGAGGTGGTCGCGGGGCAGGGCCGGGCCCACGCCGCGGCCCGGTCAGCTCGGTGCCGATGGGCGACACGTGCTCGATGACATCGGTGGCGTCGGTGACGCACAGCGCGCCCCACTCCCGGATCAGCTCGTGACAGCCCGCGGACTGCTCGGAGGTGACCGGGCCGGGCATGGCCATCAGCGGGCGGTGCAGCTCGCGGGCGTGCTTGGCGGTGCTGAGCGCCCCGCTGCGCAGCGCGGCCTCGACCACGACGGTGCCCCGGCTCAGCGCGGCGATGATGCGGTTGCGGATCAGGAAGCCGGGCCGGGTCGGGGTCCGGTCGGGCGGGCACTCGCTGACCAGCGCGCCCTGGGCGGCGATGGCATCGAACAGCTCGTCATGGCCGCGCGGGTAGGCGTAGCTCAGGCCGCTGGCCAGGACCGCGATGGTCATGCCGTCGGCGGCCAGCGCGCCGCGGTGGGCGACGCTGTCGATGCCGAAGGCGCCGCCGGAGATCACGGTGCAGCCGCGCTCGGCCAGCGCGGCCGCCAGCTCGCTGCCGATGTGCAGGCCGTAGGCGGACGCCGCGCGGGAGCCGACCACCGACACCGAGCTGCAGGCAGGCGTAGCGCAGGTCGGCCCGGCCGCGCACCCACAGCAGCAGCGGACGGGCGTCGCCGAGGTCGTCGAGCTGGGTCGGCCATTCTGGATCACCGGGGCAGATCAGCCGCAGGCCCTCGCTGCTCCCACGCCGCGAGCTTGGCCTTGGTCGGCAGCAGGCTCACCCGCTTGCGCCACCGTTCCAGGGCCCGGCCCAGGCCGGGCACCTCGCAGCCGGGCGCTCAGGATGACCTGGCGCGCCTGCTCGTCCTCGGTAACGGCGGCCAGCGACCTCGCTGGCGGTGCGGTGCCGCAGCAGGGCGCCGAGGATCCGGTCGGCGGGGTCGGCCAGGAAGCTCAGCGCGGCCAGCGCGCGTCGCTCCGGCTCGTCGGGGCCGGTCACTGCCCCACTCCCAGCCACAGGCCGAGCGCGTAGCCGACCTCGTCCTGGCCGGGGCGTGTCCACCCCGGCCAGGTCGGCCAGCGTCCACGACATCCGGACGATCCGGTCGACGCCGCGGGCGCTGATCTCGCCCAGGTCCATGGCCCGCTCCACGCGGCACCAGCGCCCCCGGCGCCGGGCCGGAAGCGACCGGCGCAGCTCGGCGCCGGGGATCTGGGCGTTCAGCCGCCAGCGGGTGCCCGCGAGCCGGCGCGCCGGCCCGCTCCCGGGCCTCCGCGACCCGCGCGGCGACGACGGCGCTCGGCTCGGCCAGCTGGCGGTCGCTGAGCAGCTCGGCCCGGCCGACCGGCAGCAGCTCGACCTTGACGTCCACCCGGTCCAGCAGCGGCCCGGACAGCCGGGCCAGGTAGCGGCGCCGGACCAGCGGCGTGCAGGTGCAGGCCGACCCGGCGCTGGACGCCCGGGCGCACGGGCACGGGTTGGCCGCCAGGATCAGCGTGAACCGGGCCGGGAACGTCGCGGTCAGGCCGGACCGGGCGATGCTGACCTGGCCGGACTCGAGGGGCTGGCGCAGCGCGTCCAGCACGTCCCGGTCGAACTCGGGCGCCTCGTCGAGGAACAGGCAGCCGAGGTGGGCCAGCGACGCGGCGCCGGGCCGGATGATGCCGCTGCCGCCGCCGACGATCGCCGCCTTGGTGGCGGTGTGGTGCGGCGCGCAGAACGGCGGCTCGGTCATCAGCGGCTGGCCCGGCGGCAGGCGTGCCGGCCACGGAGTGGATGGAGCTGACCTCCAGCGCCTCGGCCAGCTCCAGCGGCGGCAGGATCGTGGGCAGCCGCTCGGCCAGCATGGTCTTGCCCACCCCGGGCGGGCCGAGCAGCAGCAGGTGATGGCCGCCCGCCGCGCAGATCTCGGCCGCCCGCCGGGCCACGGGCTGGCCGATGACGTCGGCCAGGTCAAGGCCCCTGGCTCCCCGGCCGCGGCCGCCGCCCGAGCGTGTCCCTCCGGGCGCCGGCCGCCGCCTGCGGCCGTAGCCGCGGCCTCGGCGTCCGCCAGGCACGTCCTGGTCGCACCAGCCACGCGGCGTCCGCGCGGCCGGGCGGCTCCTGGCCGCGCAGCCAGGCCAGCAGGGCGCCCAGGGTCGGGCGTGGACAGCACCCGCAGCCCCGGGACCAGCGCGGCCTCGGCGGCGTTCTCCGGGGGCACGACGATGGCCGCGAATCCCGGCGGCCGCGGCCGCGGCCGCGGCCGGGAGCACGCCCGGGCACGGGCCGCACCCGGCCGTCCAGGCCGAGCTCGCCCAGGAAGACCATCCCGGCCAGCCGGCTCGGCGGGCACCGCGCCCGCGGCCGCCAGGATGGCGACGGCGATGCCCAGGTCGAAGCCCGAGCCGCGCTTGGGCAGGCTGGCGGGCGACAGGCCGACGGTGATCCGCCGCTGCGGCCAGGTCTCGCCGCTGTTCACGATGGCCGCCCTGATCCGGTCCCGCGCCTCGCGCAGCGCGGTGTCCGGCAGTCCGACCAGCAGCAGGGCGACCAGGCCGTTCTCGATGTCGGCCTCGATCTCGACCGGGTGACCGTGCACGCCGACCAGGGACATGGCGTGCGTCCGGGCCAGCGCCATCTAGCCCACCCCGCGCACGTGCTCGATGCTGAACTCGTCGGGCGCGGCCCGGAGCACGCCGACGACGTCGATCCTGATCTCGTCGAAGATCAGCGCCGTGCGCGGCCACCCAGCGGACCGCCAGCCGCCGGAGCCGGGCGTGCTTGCGGGCGCTGATGGCCTCCAGCGGGGTGCCGTACCGCGTGTCGGACCGGGTCTTGACCTCGCACACGACCAGGGCCCGGCGATCGGCGGCCACGATGTCGATCTCGCCCTCCTGACATCGCCAGTTCCGGTCCAGGATCCGCATGCCGGACTGCTCCAGATGCTCGGCGGCTAGCTGCTCGCCCTGCCTGCCCAGCGCCTCCCTGGCGTTCATCCGCACCACCTCCGGTCCTGACCCTGCCGGAGGCGCGGTGCGGCCCGCAGGCCAGAAAACCGCGCTGTGGATCACCCCGGGCAGCACGCACCGGCTGTGCAGAGCCGATAGCGGAATGTCAGAGGCGGCTGTTAGACGCCGGGCTACTTTTCCTCGGGGATCTGGAGGTCGCTCTTGGCCAGCTCCTCGACGTTGACGTCCTTGAACGTCACGACCCGGACGTTCTTCACGAAACGGGCAGGCCGGTACATGTCCCACACCCAGGCGTCCTGCATGGTGACCTCGAAGAACACCTCGCCGTTCTCGGCCGTGCGGACGTTCAGCTCGACCTGGTTGGTGAGGTAGAAGCGGCGCTCGGTCTCGACGACGTGGCTGAACAGCCCGACCACGTCGCGGTACTCGCGGTAGAGCTGGAGCTCCATCTCGGTCTCGTACTTCTCGAGATCCTCCGCGCTCATCTTCTCCCCTCTCGGTCAGGCACCGCGCGCCCCCGACGCGAGGCTGGCCGCCGACCAGGCATAATCCCCGGCGAGGTCAACGATAGGGCCATTCTGCCCGTCCGCCCGTGGCACGGGCTGGCCGCCAGGCTACTAGGGTCGCCGACTTGCTCGGCCCCGCCGGCGGCCTCCTCGGCGGCCTGGCTGTCGGCCGCCGCCAGGGCGGCCGCGGTCGCGTCCCTGGTCCGGACGACCCCGCCGACGTTCACGAATGAGCGCCGGTGCTCGGGGCACGGCCCGTGCTCGGCCAGGGCCTTCATGTGGCTCGGCGTGGAATAGCCCTTATGCCGGGCAAATCCGTACTGGGATAGTCGGCGTGCAGCTCGGACATGATCCGGTCCCTGGTCACCTTGGCGATGATCGAGGCCGCCGCCACGCAGGCCGCCACCTGGTCGCCCTTCCACATGGCCAGGGCCGGAACGCCCAGGCCGCGGACCGGGAACCCGTCGGTCAGCACGTAGCCGGGCTTGCCGCTCAGGCCAGCCAGGGCCCGGCGCATCCCGCTGACGTTGCACACGTGCAGCCCCAGCCGGTCGATGTCGGCGGGCGGGATGATCACCACGCTCCAGTCCAGGGCCGCCTTGACGATCTGCCCGTAGATCTCCTCGCTGAGCCTGAGCGGTGAGCGCCTTGGAGTCGGCCAGGCCGGGGATGCCGGTGACGGTCGCCGAGCCGGGAGGGCTTGAGCACGGCCGCGGCCACCACCAGCGGGCCCGCACAGGCCCCGCGGCCGGCCTCGTCGATGCCCGCCACCGGGGCCAGCCCGGCCCGGCTGAGGACGCGCTCGTACCCGGCCAGCCCGGCAGTCGCGCCGGGGGGTGTAGCCGAGGGGTCGCTGCTGGACGACGGCCTGCATCGCGGTCACCGCTGCCGCTGGCCGCGCCTGCGGCTCACCCGCAGGCGTACCCGGCGCTCCAGCCAGGTCAGCGGCAGGGCCCCGGCGAATCCGCCCGCCAGCGGCAGGTACGGGGCCGCGGCCCCGGACCGGGCGGTCACCGGCCCGGCCGCCGCCGCGGCGGACTTGCTGATCCCGTGCTGCTCGAACGTGGCGGGGATGGGCAGGACCCGCCAGCGGCTCGGCGGCCAGACGATCATGAAGGCCCGCCCGATGACCTTGTTCTCCGGGATCGTGCCGTCGCCCGGATCGGTGCTGTGCAGCCGGGAGTCGTCGGAGACCTGGCCGGTTGTCGCCCATCACCCACAGGCGGCCGGGCGGGCACGGTGACGCTGAAGCGGATCTCCGACGGGGCGGCGCCCGGGTACAGATAGGACTTCTCGTGCAGCGGCACGCCGTTGACAGTGACCAGGCCCTGGGCGTTGCAGCAGGCCACATGGTCACCGGGCACGCCGATGACGCGCTTGATGTAGTCGGTCTGGCCCGGCGCGGTGCCGAACAGCCCGCCGATGGAGCGGAACAGCGGCCGCAGCGTGTCGTCGTACGCCCGGACGACCGGGTCCGAGCTGGCCTGGGCCGGGCGCGCGGCGGCGGGTCCCACGAGCCCGCGCCGTCGAACACGATGATGTCGCCCGGCTGGATCGGCCGCAGGTGGTACACGAGCTTGTTGACCAGGACCTTGTCGCCGATCAGCAGCGTGTCTTCCATCGAGGACGACGGGATGAAGAACGGCCTGCACCACGAACGTCTTGATCACCAGCGCGATGGCCAGCGCCACCACGATCAGGACGGCCAGCTCGACGCCAGAACGAGCGCCGCTTAGCCCGGGCCGCACCGGCCTTATCGGCTTTGTCGGACTTATCGGCCTGACCGGAGGCCTCCGCCGCGCCTGGCCCTGGCTCGGCTCCGTCCGCATCGACCTGATCGGGCCGGCCTCGTCCTGGGCGGCCTGACCCAGCGCGGCCTCGTCCGTGCTGGCCGGGCCCTGGCCGACCCGGCCAGCGCCGTCGGCCTGCGGCCCCAGTTCCGTGGCCTGCTCGCCCGGCCCGGCCCCGTCGGCCACGCGGTCGCGCATGCTCTGGTCGTCGTCCATGTCGGCATCGAGCCTAGCGCCGGGCCCGGCCCGCGGACGACGCCTGCGGGCGGCGATCCCGCAAAACCGCGGCCCCGCCCGCGAGCGCCCGGCGCCGCGACCGGAGCAGGAACCGCCGCCGCAGGCAGGTCAGCGGGACGGCACCGCCAGGCCGGCTCCGAGCGGCAGGTAGGGCGCGGCGGGCTCAGCCGCACGGCGCGCTGGCCCGAGCCGGGCCGCCCCGCCAGCCCAGCGGCCCTGGGCGCGCCACTGCCGCGGGTGCCGGTGATCCGGGCTGCTCGAAGGTCGCCGGGATCGGCAGGACCCGCCACTGGCTCGGCGGCCAGACGATGAGGAACGCCCGCCCGATGACCTCGTTCTCCGGGACCGTGCCGTTGCCGGGGTCGACCTCGTGACCCCGCGAGTCGTCGCGAGACGGCCCGGTGGTCGCCCAGCACCCACAGCCGCCCGGCGGGACGGTCAGGCTGAACCGGCCGGATGCCCGGCGGCGCGCTCGCCCGGCGTGTCGCCGGGATACAGGTAGGACTGCTCGTGCAGCGCGACGCCGTTGATGGTGACCAGGCCCTGGGCGTTGCAGCAGGCCACGTGGTCGCCGGGCACGCCGATGACGCGCTTGATGTAGTCGGTCTGGCCCGGCGCGGTGCCGAACAGCCCGCCGATCGAGCCGCAGCAGCCGGCCGCAGCGTGTCGTCGTACAGCCGCGGCCAGCGGGTCGGCGCTGGTGCGGGCGCGGCGCGGGCGCGTTCCAGGAGCCCGCGCCGTCGAACACGACGATGTCGCCGGGCTGGATCGGCGCGGAAGTGGTAGACGAGCTTGTTGACCAGGACCTTGTCGCCGATCAGCCAGCGTGTTCTGCATCGACCCGGACGGGATGAAGAACGCCTGCACGACGAACGTCTTGACCAGCAGCGCGATCGACCAGCGCCACCACGACCAGGACCGGCAGCTCCCGCCAGAACGGACGCGGCTTCCTGGTCGGCGCGCTGCCGGTCCCGCCGCCGGAGCCGTCTCGTGCCGGCAGTGGCTGCGGCCCGCTCGGCGCGTCGCTGCCGACCGGGTCGTCCCCAGCGCCGGCTGCCTGCATGCCAGCGCCACCGCTGGCGGCCCGGACCGCGGGCGCGCTACTTGGCGCGCGGTGACCTCGCGGCGCTCGCGGATCCTCGCCGCCTTGCCGCGCAGCGCGCGCAGGTAGTACAGCTTGGCCCGGCGGACCCGGCCGCGGGTCACGACCTCGATCTTGTCGATCGCCGGGGTGTGCACGGGGAACGTGCGCTCCACGCCGACGCCGTAGCTGATCTTGCGGACCGTGAAGGTCTCGCGGGCGCCGCCGCCCTGGCGGCGGATGACGATGCCCTGGAAGACCTGGATCCGGGAGCGGTTGCCCTCCGTCACCTTGACGTGCACGCTTGAGCGTGTCGCCCGGCCGGAAGCCCGGGATGTCGGAGCGGATCTGGGCCTGCTCAAGCTCGGCAATCGCGGTGTGCATCGCTGCGGTTCCTCAGTAGTCATCACGCGCACGCCTGCGAACGCGCTGGATCGGTCTTCTGTGTCGTCGCACAGGCCGGAGCCGTGCACCGCGGCACGCCGCCCCGGCACGGCAGCGAGTCCAGCGGCGAGGCAGTGCTTTCAGTGTGCCATATCTTCGCCGCTAACCGGAAAGCCAGCCTCGGCGAGCACCTCCCGGTCACGGGCATCCAGGCTATCCGAGTCGGGCCGCCAGGCCCGCCAGATCGTCATGGCCCTGGCGACCAGGCGTTGCACCAGGTCGGGGCGGTTCTGCGGCGGTGCGGCGCAGGGCGCCAGTCCCGGCGCCACCGGGCGATGGCGGCGTGATCGCCGGACAGCAGCACGGGCGGCACCTCCCGGCCCCGCCAGACCCGCGGCCGGGTGTAGGACGGGCCCCTCGACCAGGCCGGCCATCGGGCCGCGTCGCCGCCGCCGAAGGAGTCGTCGGCGCGCCGACTGCGGCGTTGCCGAGCACGCCGGGCAGCAGGCGGCAGACTGCCTCGGCCATGACCAGCACCGCCGGCTCGCCGCCGGGCAGCACGTAGTCGCCGATGCTGACCTCGTCCACGTCCATCCGGGTCCGGGCGTCCTCGGCGACCCGCGCGTCGATGCCCTCGTACCGGCCGCAGGCGAAGACCAGCCAGGGCTCGCGCCGCGTACTGCGCCGCCATGCCTGGGTGAACGGGACCCCGGCCGGGGTGGGCACGATCAGCCGCGGGGTCCGCTGCCCGGCCGCGGGCACGATCGCGTCGAGCGCCTCGCCCCAGGGCTCGGGCTTCATGACCATGCCGGGCCCGCCGCCGAACGGCGAGTCGTCCACGGTGTGGTGCACGTCGGTGGCCCAGGCCGCGCAGGTCGTGCACGCCGAACGTGATGTCGCCGCGCTGGCACGGCCTTGCCGATGAGCGAGACGTGCAGCGGCGCGAAGTACTCGCGGGAAGATGGTGATGATGTCGATCCGCACGGCGGTGCCTCCCGCCTAGAGCTGGCCTGCGCTCCGGGTCCAGCAGGCCGGGCGGCGGGTCGATGACCAGCCGGCCGGCCGGCCACGTCGACCTCGGGCACGAGCGGCGGTCACGAACGGGATCAGGATCTCCGCCCCGGCCGGCGGCCCGTCGCCCGCGACGACCAGCAGGTCCTGGCCGTGGTGCAGGACGTCGGCGACCTTGCCGACCTGCTCGCCGGCCGTGGTCAGCGACGGCCAGCCCGATGAGCTGGTGATCGCGGAACTCGTCCGGGTCGCCGGTGTCCTCCAGCTCGGTCGAGTCGACGACCAGCATGACGCCGCGCAGCTCCTCGGCCTGGTCACGGTCGTCGAAGCCGGCGAAGTGACACCAGCAGCCGGCCCGAGTGCCAGCGGGACCGCGGCGACCGTCAGCGGGCCGGCCGCGGCGGGCTCGGTCGCCAGGACCGAGCCCGCCGCGAACCTCAGCTCAGGATCGTCGGTCCGCACCTCGACGATGACATCGCCGCGGATCCCGTGCGGCCGGCCGATCCGGCCGACGACCAGCTGCATGGCGGCTAGCGGATCTCGTCGGTGTCCAGCAGGTCGACGCGGACGTAGGAGCTGCCGGCCAGCGAGCCGATAACGGTCCGCAGCGCCTTGGCGGTGCGGCCGCCCCGGCCGATGACCTTGCCCAGGTCGTCGGGGTGCACCCGCACCTCGAGCACCCGGCCCCGGCGCAGCCCACGGCTGTCCGACCCGGACGTCGTCCGGATGCTCGACTATGCCCTTGACCAGGTGCTCCAGGGCCTCTTCGAGCACGTCAGCCCTCGCTGGACGCCGAGTCGCCAGCCTCCGCCGTCGGCCTCAGCGTCGGCCGGTGGCCTTGGCCTCGTCGCCCTGGCCGGCCTCAGCCTTGGCCGAGCCTCGGCCTTGGCCGAGTCCGCCTTGGCCGCGTCGGCCTTGGCCGGGTCCGCCTTCTCGGCCTTGTCGGCCTTGGCCGGCTCAGCCTTGGCCTGCTCGGCCTTGGCCGTCGCCTTCTCGGCCTTCGGCGCGTCGGCCTTCTCGGCCTTCGGCGCATCGGCCTTGCTCGGCCTTGGCTGCGTCGGCTTCTCGGCCTTGGCGTCGTCGGCCTTGGCGCCCCGGCGCGCCCTTGGCAGCCCGGGTCGCTGGCCTTGGCGCGGCTCTTGCTCTTGGCGTCGCGCCGCTCGTCCGTCCAGCGTCTCCGCGAGCGCGGCGGCGAACGCGACCTTGCGGTCGGCCTTCGGCTCGGCGACGCGCAGCGTGCCCTCGGCGCCCGGCAGGCCCTTGAACTTCTGCCAGTCGCCGGTGATCTCGAGGATCTTGCGGACCGGGTCGGTCGGCTGCGCGCCGACCGAGAGCCAGTGCTGCGCGCGCTCGGAGTTCACCTCGATGAACGACGGCTCGGCCTTGGGGTGGTACTTGCCGATCTCCTCGATCGCGCGGCCGTCCCGCTTGGTGCGGGAGTCGGCCACGACGATCCGGTAGTACGGCGCCCGAATCTTGCCCAGGCGCTTCAGCTTGATCTTGACAGCCACGGCTGTGGTCTTCTCCCAGCGGATTTCGGTGTCGGGCAGGGCACGTGTCCGGGTGGGGACCGGACGTGCCGCCCAGATGGGTCCGGCTCAGCGAGGAGAGAGGGCCTCGCGCGGCCGAGCGTAGCGGTCACATTCTGCCAGACGTGCGCCGCCTAGAGCGTAATCACGCGGGCAGGCGCGCCCGCCCGCGGCGGCGGCGGGCGCGGCCTGGCTAGCGACCCTTCTTGCCGCGCCGGCCCGGCTGCGGCCCGCGCGGCCCGTGCGGGCCGCGCAGGCCGCGGCGGCAGCCGTCGGCTGCGGCCGGAAGCCGCCCGGCGGCAGCTGTCAGCCGCCGCCGAACCCGCCGAAGCCCGCCGGGCCAGCCCGCGCCGGCCGCGGCCGGCCGCTGCCCGTTGCCCGGCGCGGCCGCGCCGCGGCCCGGCAGCTGCCCGGGCTGCCGCGGCAGGCCGCCCGCGGCTGCCGGCCGGCGCGGCGCGCCGGCCGGGCGGCCGCCGCCCTTGCCCTTCTTCTTGCCCTTGCCGGGCCTTGCTGCCGCCGCGGCGCATGCCGCCATGCCGGGCATGCTGCCCATCATCTGGCGCATCATCTTCTGGCCCTCGAGGAACCGGACGATCAGCTTGTTGACCTCGCCGACCGTCACGCCGGAGCCGTTCGCGATCCGGGCCCGGCGCGAGCCGTTGATGATCTTCGGGTTGCGCCGCTCCTCGCGGTCATCGAGTTGACGATCGCCGCCGCGCGGTCCAGGTCCTTGTCGCTGACCTGGCTGAGCGCCTCGCGGTTCTGCGCCGCGCCGGGCAGCATGCCGAGCAGGTTGCCGATCGGCCCGAGCTTGCGGACCATGGCCAGCTGCTCGACGAAGTCCTCGAGCGTGAAGCCCTCGCCGGAGGCCAGCTTGCCCGCCATGGCGGCGGCCTGGTCCTGGTCGAAGGTCCGCTCGGCCTGCTCGATCAGCGTGAGCACGTCGCCGAGGTCGAGGATGCGCGACGCCATCCGGTCGGGGTGGAAGACGTCGAAGTCCTCGAGCTTCTCGCCGGACGAGGCGAACATGACCGGCCTGCCGGTGAGCTGGGCGATCGACAGCGCCGCGCCGCCGCGGGCGTCGCCGTCGAGCTTGGTCAGCACGACGCCGTCGTAGCCGACGCCGTCCAGGAACGCCTGCGCGGTCTGCACCGCGTCCTGGCCGATCATCGCGTCGACGACGAACAGGATCTCGTCCGGGTCGACCGCGTCCCTGATGTTGACGGCCTGCTGCATCATCTCCTCGTCGATGCCCAGGCGGCCGGCGGTGTCGATGATGACGACGTTGTGCTGGAGGCGCCTGGCCTCGTCGATGGACTGGCGGGCGACCTCGACCGGGTCGCCGACGCCGTTGCCGGGGAAGGGCGCGTAGACCGGCACGCCCGGCCCGCTCGCCGAGCACCTGGAGCTGCTGCACGGCGTTGGGCCGCTGGAGGTCGGCGGCGACCATGCATCGGCGTGTTGCCCTGCGACTTCAGCCACAGCGCGAGCTTGGCCGCCAGCGTGGTCTTGCCGGAGCCCTGGAGGCCGGCCAGCATGATGACGGTCGGCGGGCACCTTGGCGAAGCGCAGCCGCCGGGCCTCGCCGCCGAGGATCTCGACCAGTTCCTCGTTGACGATCTTGATGACCTGCTGGGCCGGGTTCAGCGCCTCGGACACCTCGGCGCCGGACGCGCGCTCCCGGACCTTCGCGATGAACTGGCGGACCACGGGCAGCGCGACGTCCGCCTCGAGCAGCGCGATCCTGATCTCGCGGCTGGTGGCGTCGATGTCGGCCGGCGACAGCCGCCCGCGCCCGCGCAGGGAGGAGAAGACCTGGGTGAGCCGATCGGAAAGTGTCTCGAACACGTGGAGCTGCCGTCCTCGCTGTTACCGACGGTGGGCTTCCCAGGTTATCTGGTGCCGACCGCGCCTCGGGCCAAAGCAGGCCGCGCCCATCTTTGGACAACCAGGCTCAGACTCGTCAATTGCGAACGTCAACATGCAGAACGCAATTGAACCTCAGTCGGGATGTACGTATCGTAAGGGACGATCTGCTGAACGTAAGGATCGTCCGGCGCTGGGCACAGAACGCGCTGGTGGGGAGCGGAGGTCGTCAGCGGCCCTGAACCCGGGGTGGCGTCGGTCTACGCTCACGGCGAAGCATGACGGACGGGTCGCGGGTGTCGGCCGAGGCAGGCCTGGTGGCCGAGGCGGAGCGGTTCATCACCCAGTTCCACCGGGAGAACGACGGCTCCGACCCGCCGTCTGGGCGACTTCGGGAGGTCCGGCAGCAGATCACCGAGACCGGCACCTACTGGCACACGCCCGAAGAGCTGACGTTCGCCGGCCAGGTCGCATGGCGCAACAGCTCGCGGTGCATCGGGCGGCTGTACTGGCGCAGCCTGCGGGTCCGCGACCGGCGCACGGTCACCGCGGCGGCGGACATCGCCGCCGAGTCGGTTGCTCACCTGCGCGCGGCCGACCAACGGCGGCCGGATCCGGCCGCTGATCACGGTGTTCGCCCCCGACGCGCCCGGCTGCCCGGGGCCGCGCATCCTCAGCCCGCAAGTGGTCAGGTACGCGGGCTACGCGCGGCCCGGCGGCGGAGTGATCGGGGATCCCGCCAGCGTCGAGATGACCAGCCTGGCTCGCGAGGCGGGCTGGCCCGGCCGCCCGGCACCGGGCCGGTTTGACCTCCTGCCGCTGCTGATCTGGGCCGCGGGCGCGCCGGTCACCTGGCACGAGCTATCCGCCGACGACGTGCTGGAGGTGCCGTTGCGGCATCCCGAGCTGCGCTGGTTCACCGAGCTGGGCCTGCGCTGGTACGCGGTGCCGGTGATCAGCGACATGTACCTGGAGGCCGGCGGCATCCGCTACCCGGCGGCTCCGTTCAACGGCTGGTACATGTGCACGGAGATCGGCTCGCGCAATCTCGGCGACACCAGCCGCTATGACCAGCTCCCGGTCATCGCCCGCCGGATGGGCCTGCCCACCGACAGCGACCGCACGCTGTGGAAGGACAAGGCGATGACCGAGCTCAACCTGGCCGTCCTGCACTCGTTCGACGGCTGCCGGAGTCACGATCACCGATCACCACACCGAGTCGGCGCGGTTCCTGCGGCACCTCGACCTCGAGGAGGGCCGGGGCCGCCGCTGCCCGGCCGACTGGACCTGGATCGTGCCGCCGACCGCGTCCTCGGCCACGCCGGTCTTCCACCGCTACTACAGCGACTTCGACCAGTCACCGAACTTCTACCGCCACCCGGCGTAGGACCGCCGCCCCGTCTAGGATCGCCACGCTGGGGCAGGATCGCGTCCCGGGGTGTGACCGGCGGGCCGACCGCGACCGGACCGGCCCGCCGGAGCTCAGGTTCTAGGTACCCGTGCCGACGCGCTTGCGGCCGGCCAGCAGGGCGTCGTCGTAGTGCATGCGCTCGGGCGGGATGCCGGTCCGGCCCAGCACGCGCAGGGTCTCGCGCACCATGCCGGCCGGACCGGCCACGTAGACCTCGCAGTTGTCATGGGGCAGGTGCCGGGCGGCCACCCGGCCGACGTTCCCCTGCATCCCGTGGTAAGCCGGGTCGTCGGAGGTCACCAGCGTCAGCTGCAGGCCCTCGTAGGCGTCGACAAGCCGCCACAGGTCACGCAGGTCATACAGCTCTTCCCGGCACCGCGCCCCGTAGTAGAGGTAGACCCGGCGCCCCGAGCCGCCTCTCGAGTCCTTGATGACCTGCTCGGTGATGGCCTTGATCGGCGACAGGCCCGTGCCGCCGGCCACGCACAGGAGGTCGCGGTCCTCAGCCGCCTGCAGGGTCATGGTCCCGAGTGGCGGGCCGAGAATCACCTCGTCACCGGGCTTGGTGCGGTGCACGAGCGCGTTGCTGACCCACCCGCCCGGCACAGCCTTGACGTGAATGCGGATCAGGCCGTCATCGCGCGGGCAGCCGCCGATCGAGTACGGCCGCCAGACGTGCGGCCAGCGCCTGGTCTGCAGGGTGATGTGCTGGCCGGCCTGGTACCTCAGCTGCTGGTAGGGCGCGACGGTCAGCACGGCGATACCCGGCCCCCGCTCCTCGCAGGCGACCACCTCGGCCGGCCAGGAGGCCGGGCTGTGCAGGCTGTCGTTCTCGGCCGACCGGATCATGATGGAGGAGGCCGCGGTGTAGGTCTGCTCCCACGCCTGCTGCGCCTCCGGCGTGAAGGCGGACCCCGCGAATGCGCGCAGCGTCGCGATGAGCGCCGCCCCGACTGCCTCGTACATCGCCGGCTCGACTTCGTACTTACGGTGATCGCGGCCCAGCTGCGCGAGATAGTTCGCCATCTCCTCGGGCGTGCTCATGCTGTCGACGATCCGGGTCAGGGCGAGCAGCAGCCGGTCCCGTTGCTCGTCCATGGCCGGCGGGAACAGCTCCCGCAGCCGCGGGCGCTTCGAGAACAGCGAGCCATAGAAGTAGGCCGTCGCATCGTCCCCGGCTTCGGCGAGCCGCGCAAATGTCTCCTTGATCGCCGCCATGGCCGGATCGGACTGCCCCGCCTCGGACTGCCCCGCCTCCGACTGCCGCGCCACGTCCGGGGCTGCCGCAGCCGGGTCGCCCGGCTCGCCGTCCGGGGTCTCGCCGTCGCTGCCCGGTGGGGGCGGCGGCTCCAGCCGGGTACTTGCGGCGACCCGGTGAGGGCCCTGCGACCGGTCGGAGGCCTCCGCCCGGTCGCTGGCCTCGGGCGCGCCGTCAGCCTCGGGGCCGCCGGCCTCGGTCATGCGCTCGGGGGAGTCCGGCTCGTCCGGCAGCGCCCTGAGTCCGTCCCGGAGCCTGGCCAGCAGGTCGAGGTCCTTCTTCCAGGACCGGAGTCGCCACCACGCTAAGGACCGGCGCTGCCCTCCCTCGATCACCGCATCGGGCACCGCCCCGGCCTCCGCACTCGGGTCCGCCTCGGCAGCAGGTGGCTCGGGACGGAGCGAGTCGGGACGGAGCGAGTCGTGACGCAACGTCATTGCGCGTATCTCCCATGGCCGACCGAAGACGGTCCGTGCCCGGCCATCGGCTTGCTGGCCAAGCGCACGGGGCAGAAGGGGCGCCCGGCCTCTCATTTCCGCCCCACAGCCTCGTTTACGAGAATAAAGCCAGGCAGACGGCATAGCTAGCGAATTGCACAATGCAACTTGTCACGTTCTTCTAGCCTGTTAGTAACGTTTAGAACAGGAACGAAGACGGAGCGTAATCAGATTCGGGCGTGCCAAGGCGCCGCCCTGGTGGGATTGCACGGGGGTCGACTGCGGAGGGTAACTAGTGGCTCAAGGCGTTTCGCGGTTCGTTCGGGCCAGTCCGCCGGCCGGCAGGTCGACCGGAGCCGCCATGACCCGCACATCACCTCGCCGCACATCTGCCGCCTCGCGGGCCTCCTGGCGCGTCCGGTCCGGTGCCCGGTCCAGGATGCTGCCCCCCTCGGCCAGCACCTCGTCCCGGCGGCGGCGGGCGTGCTCGACCAGGTGCCGGCTGTAGTCCTGGGCCTCGGCGATGTGGCGGTCAGCCGTCTTCTGGGCCTGGGCCAGGATGCTGGCCGCATGCAGGTGGGCTTCGTCAGGCGGGGCACTGGCCAGGTCACCGGCGCTGAGCACTCGCTTGCGCAGCCGGCTGACCTCGGCCTGGAGCGCGGCCCGCTCGCTCGCCAGCTGGGCCAGCTCGGTCTCGACCCGCTGGCAGAACTCCCGCACCTGCTCGTCGTCCAGCCCGCGGCGCCCGCGCCGGGCCGGGCGGAAGGTGACCGACTGAACGATCTCAGGCGTCAGTCGCATGAGATACCCAGCCGTGGTCTCTTATCCCAGGAATCCTGATAAACAGGGGCGGAATAGCAGAAGAGTGGTAACTCGTCACCCTGCGCGGCAACACGGGCAAAGCTCTCGTTCAGCCGGGGAACGTCCAACAGTCCCCCTTTCCGGACTGTCGTGAACCTGGCTTCCGATCCTGCACGCTTATCCAGCGGCCTGGCACAACGGGGTACTCCGGGGCAAGCATGGCCGGGGAAGCATCAGGCATTTCTTCCAATGCGGCGATGTTATAGGACCTGCTTGTGTGCAGCTACCGAAACCAACAGGTCACTGACCGTAACCGGCGGTCGGATATCTAGCCCGCGACGCGGGCCACGGCCGCCCCGGCCGCGCTCTCGCTAGCGTCGGCGCCCGCGTCGCCCTCCCGGCCCGGGTCGTCGGGCCAGCCGGCGTCCCGCAGCAGGTCGTCCAGGCAGGCCCGCAGGCGCTCGGTGTACACGTCGCCGAAGGTGCGCAGGTCGGCCAGCTCGGCCCGGACCTCGCGGACGGCGGCCGGGGACGAGGCGGGCGCCAGGGCGGTCCGGGCGGCCCGGCAGGCCTCGTGGTGGGCCTGCTCGATGACGCGGTCCAGGCTGGCCCGGATTCCGGCCACCATCCCGTCCCGGCGGCGCTGCGCGTCCCGCGTCACGTGCCGGCTGTACTCCTGGGCCTCGGCCACGTAGTGCTCGGCCGTCTGCTGGGCGCGCGACAGGATGCCGACCGCCGAGCCGGTCCTGCCGCCCCGGCGCAGTCCCGGCGGGGCGTCGGGATCGCCCAGGATCCGGCGCCGGAGCCGTCCCACCTCCTCCTGGAGGAGGCTGCGCTCGCTGTGCAGCACCACGAGCTCGGCCTCGACCTGACGGCAGAACGCGCGGACGTGCTCCTCATCGAACCCGCGCCGGCCCAGGCGGGCCGAGCGGAACGAGATGGTCTGGACCGCATCCGGGGTCAGGCGCTGATCGGCGCTGGACATCATCGCCATAGCCGGGCCCCGTTCCCGACGGCTGTCCAAGACAGCTGTCCAAGACAGCTGGACTCGAGACGGCTGTACTCCCGACCGGCGTGCTGCGAACTGGCTCCATGGTCCCCCCACGGCTAGTCCCACGGCGCCGCGCACGGCACTCGGCGCTGCGCCTTTAAGGCGACAATAAGCCCCGAGACCGGTCGTCGCAGGCGGATTGCAGAATGCAACGTGAAGATTCTGGCATCGACACCCAGGTCAGGTCATCAGGACCGAAGTGCGATGGGAAGGGCTGCGGGAAGCGCGATGCCAGGAGCGCCGTGCAGCTCAGTCGCCCAGCAGCGCGTCCACGAAGACCTCGGCGTCGAACGGGGCCAGGTCGTCGGGCCCCTCGCCCAGCCCGACCAGCTTGACCGGCACCCCGAGCTCGCGCTGGACGGCGATCACGATGCCGCCCTTGGCCGTGCCGTCGAGCTTGGTCAGGATGATCCCGGTGATGTCGGTGACCTCGGCGAACACCCGCGCCTGGCGCAGCCCGTTCTGGCCCGTGGTGGCGTCGAGCACCAGCAGCACCTCGTCCACGGTGCCGTGCTTCTCGATCACCCGCTTGATCTTCCCCAGCTCGTCCATCAGGCCGGTCTTGGTGTGCAGGCGGCCCGCCGTGTCGATGATGACGGTGTCCACGCCGCGCTCGATGCCCTCGTTCGACGGCCGTGAACGCCACGCTGGCCGGGTCGGCGCCCTCACGGTCCGAGCGGACCGTCTCGGCCCCGACCCGCTCGCCCCAGGTCTGCAGCTGGTCGGCCGCCGCGGCGCGGAACGTGTCCGCCGCGCCCAGCAGCACGGTCTGGCCGTCGCCGATCAGCGCGCGGGCCAGGCGGCCGACGGCCGTGGTCTTGCCGGTGCCGTTGACCCCGACGACCAGGACCACGGCGGGCCGGTCGCCGTGCGGCTGGGTGTGCAGCGTCCGGTCCAGGTCGGGCCCGAGCTCGGCGAGCAGGTCGGCCCGCAGCAGCGCCCGGACCTCGGCCGGGTTGCGGGTGCCGGACACCTTGACCTCGGTGCGCAGCTGCTCGACCAGCTGCCGGGCCGGGCCACGCCCATGTCCGCCGTGATCAGGGTGTCCTCGATCTCCTCCCAGGCCTGCTCGTCCAGGGCGGAGGTGGACAGCAGGTTGAGCAGCACCGAGCCGAGCGCGGACTGCGACCGGGCCAGCCGGCCGCGCAGCCGGACCAGCCGGCCGGCCGACGGCGGCGGCTTCTCGAGGGGCCGGGCAGGCGGAGCGGCTGGCTCGACCGGGGCGGTGATGTCCGGCGGCGGCGTGATCGTGCCGCCCGCGGCGGGCGGCTCCAGGGTGGCCGTCCCGGACCGGCCGGCACCCGAGCCGGTGCCCGGGCCCTGGCCGCCAGCGGCGGTGCCGTGATCCGCGGAGGCGGACGACTGACGCGAGCGCAGCCGCGGCACGAGCAGGGCGGCCCCGCCGCCCCCGCCGACCACGACGACGATTCCGATGATGATGAGCGCTTCTTCCATGGCGTCACCCAGTGTGGCAGACGCCGGGGAGTGCCCAGGGACACCGGAGTGCCCGGTCAGGCCGTCTCGCGCTCCCGCAGCCGCTGGCTGACCACGTTCGAGACGCCGTCGCCGCGCATGCTGATCCCGTACAGCGAGTCGGCGACCTCCATCGTCCGCTTCTGGTGCGTCACGATGATCAGCTGCGAGCTCTCCCGCAGCTCGGCGAAGATCTCCAGCAGCCGGCCCAGGTTGGTGTCGTCCAGCGCCGCCTCGACCTCGTCGAGCACGTAGAACGGCGACGGCCGGGCCATGAAGATCGCGACCAGGAAGGCGATCGCGGTCAGCGAGCGCTCACCGCCGGACAGCAGCGACAGCCGCTTGACCTTCTTGCCCGGCGGCCGGGCCTCGAAGTCGATGCCGGTGGCCAGCATGTCGTCGGGCTCGGTGAGCACCAGCCGGCCGTCGCCGCCGGGGAACAAGGTGGCGAAGATCCGCTCGAACTCGCGGGCGGTGTCCGCGTAGGCCGAGCTGAACACCTGGAGCACCCGGTCGTCGACTTCCTTGATCACGGTCAGCAGGTCGCGGCGGGTCTTGCGCAGGTCCTCCAGCTGGGTCTGGAGGAAGGCGTGCCGTTCCTCCAGCGCCGCGAACTCCTCCAGGGCCAGCGGGTTGACCTTGCCGAGCTGGTCCAGCTTCCGCTGCGCCGCCTGGGCCCGCTTCTCCTGCACGGCCCGGTCATAGGGCGTGGCCAGCTGGCCTTCCTCGGCCGGCGGGACCTGAACCTCGGGGCCGTACTCGGCGACCAGGGCGTCGGTCTCGATGGCGAACTCCTCGACCGCCCGCGCGGCGATCTGCTCCAGCTGCATGCGCCGGGTGGCGTGCGCCATCTGCACCCCGTGGGCGCTGCTCACCACCTTGTCGAGCTCCTCGGAGAACTCCCGGATCCGGGTCCTGGCCGCCTTCAGCTCGGCGTCCCGCTCCTTGCTGGCCTGCTCGGCGTGCTGCCGCTCGGCGTCGGCCGCCGCGCTGGAGGCCTGGACCCTGGCCACGGCGAACCGGGCCCCCTCGGCCACCGCGCGGGCCACCGCGGCCTGCGCCGCCCGCATTTCCAGCCGGGCCTGCGCCGCCGTCGCGGCCTTGCGCTCCGCGACCGCCGCCGCGGCCAGCGAGTCAGCCCGCCCGGCGATGGCCCGCAGCCGCTCCTCGACGGTGCGCACCTCCAGCCGGGCCTCCATCTCAGCCGCCCGGGCCGCGGTCGCGGCCTGGCCCAGCTCCTCCTTGCTGGCCACCGCCTCCTCGCCCGCGCCGAGCCCCGCGTCCTCGTCGGCGTCGGCGTCGGCGGGCTCCAGCTCGGCCAGCCGGGCCTGCAGCTCGGCCTCGGTGGTCAGGTTCTGCTCCTGGGCCCGCTGGGCCTGCGCGATCGCCTGAGCCAGCCGGGCCGCCTCGTCCCTGGCCGCACGGGCCGCGCCGCCCAGCGCGCCGAGCCGCCCGGACGTCTGCGCCGCGGCGGCGTCGACCTCCTGGAGCGCGCCCTGCGCCTCGCTGAGCTCCTGCCTGGCCTGCTCCTCGTCCTCGACCGCGGCGGCCAGCTCCTGCTCGGCGATCTGGCTCCGCTGCTCGGCCGCCGTCAGCTGGCCCGACGCCTGCCGGGCCGCGGCCCGCAGCGCCAGCAGGCTCTGCCCGCCCGCCGACCCGCCGCGCGCCCAGTGCCGCCCGATCAGGTCACCGTCCCGGGTCACGACGCGCAGCCCGGGCTCGCTACGCAGCAGCCTCAGCCCGGCGGTCAGGTCATCGGTGACCACGACCCCGGCCAGCAGCTCGTCCACGGCCCCGGCCAGCTCCGGCGGCGCCTGGACCAGGTCCCGCGCCAGCGTCGCCCCATCGGGCTGCAGAAGTGGCCCCGGGCCGGGCCTCAGCATGAGCAATAACAAGGTGGGCCTGCCCGGCGCCCTCGGCCCGCAGCGCGGTCAGGACATCGGCGGCCGATTCCATGCCGTCGACGGCTACGGCACCCGCGGCCGCGCCCAGGGCCGCCGTGACCGCCTCCTGAGCCCCGTCGGCCACGGTCAGCAGGGCGGCCAGGGGTCCCAGCACCCCGGCGAACCGGCCCGGCTGGGCCAGCAGCACCGCCGACGCGTCCGCGCCCCTGGTCACCGCCTCGGCCAGCGCGTCGGCCCGGGCCCGGAGCCCGGCCAGGTCGCCGCTGGCCGTGTGCTCGGCCTTGCGCAGCCGGGCCACCGAGGCGGTGGCCTCTTTCAGCCGCGCGGCCGCGCGCTCGCGCGCGGCCGCGAGATCGGATCGCCCTTCCTCACGCCCCGAGACCAGCTCCTGGAGCTGCTCGAATTCCTCCTGGGCCGTGTCGGCCCGCGCGCTGGCCTGGTCCAGCGCCTCGCTCAGCCGCCCGGCCTCGCCCTCCGCCGCGGCCGCCTTGCTGGCCGCCGCCTCGGCCTGGCCGCGCAGCCGGGCCAGCCGCTCGGCCCGCTGGGCGCTCTCCCTGGCCTGCGCGGCGATCCGCCGCTCGATGTCGGCGACCGCGGTCTCCGCCGCGGAGCGCTGGCCACGGCCTCGGCCAGCTGATCGCGAGCCTGGGCCTGGCGCTCGCCCAGCTCTTCCTCCTGCGCTCGCAGCTCCGCGGACTCGCGTGTCCAGGTCGTCGGCGTCCCGGCCCGGCCGCTGCGGCTCGGGCGCCGTCAGGTGCCGGTGCCGCTCGCCGGCCAGGCTGGCCACCCCGCGCAGCCGCTCGGCCAGCGCGGACAGGGCAAAGAACGTCTCCTGGGCCCGGGCCAGCCGCGGCGCGTGCTGCTGGCCGGCCGCCTCCAGCTCCGCCTCCCGCGCACGGGCCTGGCTCAGGGCCGCCTCGAGGCTGGCCCGGGCCTGCGCCTGGGCCGCCTCGTCGGCCTCGTCCCGCTCCAGCTCGGCGGCCAGCGTCACGTAGTCGTCGGCCAGCAGCCGCAGCCGCGCGTCTCGCAGGTCGGCCTGGATCACCGCGGCCTTGCGGGCGATCTGCGCCTGCCGGCCCAGCGGCTTCAGCCGGCGGCCCAGCTCGGCGGTCAGGTCCACCAGGCGGGTCAGGTTGGCCTGCATGGCGTCGAGCTTGCGGAGCGCCTTCTCCTTGCGCCGCCGGTGCTTGAGCACCCCGGCGGCCTCCTCGATCAGCGCCCGCCGGGCCTCAGGCCCGGAGTTCAGCACGTCGTCGAGCTGGCCCTGGCCGACCATGACGTGCATCTCCCGGCCCAGCCCGGTGTCCGACAGCAGCTCCTGGACGTCGAGCAGGCGGCAGTGGTCCCCGTTGATGGCGTACTCGCTCTGCCCGGACCGGAACAGCAGGCGGCTGATCGTCACCTCGGCGTAGTCGATGGGCAGGGCGCCGTCGGAGTTGTCGATCGTCAGCGTGACCTCGGCCCGGCCCAGCGCGGGACGGTCGGCCGTGCCGGCGAAGACCACGTCCTCCATCTTGCCGCCGCGCAGCGACTTGGCGCCCTGCTCGCCCATGACCCAGGTGAACGCGTCCACCACGTTGGACTTGCCCGACCCGTTCGGGCCCACGACGCAGGTGATGCCAGGCTCGAAGCGCAGCGTGGTCGCCGAGGCGAACGACTTGAAGCCACGCAGGGTGAGAGTCTTCAGGTACACCCGCGGACTCCTCCCCAGTTCTAGCTCGGACCTGCTAGCTCGGACCTGCTAGCTCGGACCGCCGCTCACTTGCGGCCCTCGGCTCAGATCCGACTGGACCCGGCGCTGGCTCGGCCCCCGGCTCGGGCCGCCGGGTCTCGGGCGGCAGTGGGGCGGCCTGGCTCACCCGCACCCTACCGCGCGATGCCGTCAGCGCAGCGGATTGCGGCGCCCAGCGCGGGCAGAGTCGGCCCCCCTGAGGATATTTCATGAACCAGTGCGGCATTCCCGGCCGTGTCATGGGAGCAGTTCAGGGGCCGTGAGCGCGTCAAGCCAGGCGCTGATGGCGTCGAGCCCAAAGGTTTAGCAGATCTTGGCGAGACCGTGGCGAGCACTAACGAGACGCTCAGCCGGAGCCCAGCTCAATGATGGTGCCACAAAAGCGCACATGTGCCGCATAAATCCGCAGCACGCAACTAGAACCCCCGCGCCGTTAAGGGCCGCGGAGGCCATCAGGTCAAGCAATGAGGGACGCCGCCATTATTCGTGACGCCCCTCCGCCCGTCGCGGTCACATGCTTCGTGACCGCGCACGCTCACTAGGTGAGCGCCGGCTCGCGGACCGGGATCAGCAGGTCATGCCCCACCTCAGCGGTGAGCACGTCGTTCTCGTCCTGAAGCCGGGCAAGCTCGGCCTCCAGGTCACGTACTCGTTGCTGCAGGCGGCGCATCTCTGAGACCATGCGGGGATCCGGCCCACCGACGTGGCCAAATAGAGCCTTCGCCATTGTGTAAGGTCCTCCACACTGAGCGACCAGAGTGGACGCGCATACCATCGCCATAAATGAACTCAGGCGGCTGCGCGCAGGTAACACTCCTATGGTCCCACCGTCAAGGCTATCCGGTCAAGTTGGCGGATCATGCAGGTCACCGGGGTCGCGGCGGCGCAGGACCGTCAGCGCTCGACAAATCCGAACAGCCCGCCCCGTGCCCCGTCCCAGCGATGCGTGACGTGAGCCACCTGGCCCGGCGTGTCGCTGCCGCCGAGCCGCTCGAGCAGCTGCGACCCCGGCGTCCTTGGATCCCTCGGCCACGACCTTGACCCGGCCGTCGGCCAGGTTCTCGGCCCAGCCCACCAGCCCCAGCTCCAGCGCCCGGCTGCGCACCCACCACCGGAAGCCCACGCCCTGCACGCGACCGCGCACCCAGGCGGTGAGCCGGACCGGATCGGTCCCCGCATCGCCCGGGTCCGGCCCCTGCTCGCCGGGTGGCCAGGGGTCCGGCGGCGGAACATCATCAGCCACCTTTGCCTCCCCGGACATCATGCGTCACACGCTGGAAGCGCGACAGCCTAGAGCATCCCGTTGCGGGAGGCACCGCGGACGCCTCACCCGCGGCCATTGCGGGGCCTGGGCTGACATACCGGGCAGCTGTAGGCCGACCGGTTCATGAACGGGTCTCGCCGGACGGGCGTCCCGCACCGCGGGCACGGCTGACCCTCGCGGCCGTAGACGGCCAGCGCCCGGTCGAAGTAGCCGCTCTCCCCCTTGACGTTCACGTAGAGGCGGTCGAACGAGGTCCCGCCCGCGCCGAGCGCCTCGGCGAAGACCTCCTGCACGGCGTCGAGGAGCCGGTTCACGTCGGGTCCGCGCAGCCGGTCGGCGGCCCTGGCCCAGTGCAGCCGGGCCCGCCACAGCGCCTCGTCGGCGTAGATGTTGCCGACCCCGCTGACCAGGCTCTGATCGAGCAGCGCTCGCTTGATGCCGCTGCGCCGCGAGCGCAGCCGGGTGGCGAAGGCGGCCCGGTCGAAGGCGTCCTCCAGCGGATCGGGGGCGATGTGCGCGATGACCGAAGGCAGCCGCGCGCCGCCGGGGCTGAGTAGCAGGTGCCCGAACGTGCGCTGGTCGATAAAGCGCAGGTCGGGACCGCGATCGCGGAAGGTAAACCGGACCCGTACGTGTGGGGACAGCTCACGGTCGGGCTCGCCGACCACGAGCTGGCCGCTCATGCCCAGGTGGGCCAGGAGCGCGTCGTCGTCGGCGGGCAGCCACAGGTACTTGCCGCGGCGCAGCGGCGCCGCCACCCGGCGGCCGCGCAGCGCGGCCGCGAAGTCCGCCGGACCCGCCACGTGGCGCCGGACGGCGCGCGGGTGCAGGACCTCGACCGCGTCGATGACCCGCCCGGCGACATGCCGTTCCAGTCCGCGGCGGACGGTCTCGACCTCGGGAAGCTCGGGCACGCGCTAGCCGTCCCTGACCGGCTGCCCTCCGGACGATCCCCCGTCCACGCCCGGCTCGGGCGTCGCGGCGGTACTGCCCCCGGCTGCCGCGCCGGACCCGTTCTCCGTACTGGCCCCGCCGGCGGCCGCCGCGGCCTCTCCGCTCGCCGCCTCACCCGAGGCGGCGGCCAGGCCCGCGCTGATCGCCGTCCAGGCCGCCTCGGCGGCCTGCTGCTCGGCTTCCTTCTTGGACCGGCCCTCGCCCTCGCCGTAGGTCTGGCTGCCGATTCGCACCGTGGCGCGGAACGACTTCTGGTGGTCCGGGCCGCTCTCGTCGACGTGATACTCGGGCACGCCCAGCACCTCGGCCGCGGTCAGCTCCTGGAGCGAGGTCTTCCAGTCCAGGCCCGCGCCCAGCCGGGCCGAGCGCGCGATCACCGGGTCGAACAGCCGGTGCACCAGCCCGTCGGCCACGTTCAGGCCCTGGTCCAGGTAGACCGCACCGATGACCGCCTCGAGGGTGTCGGCGAGGATGGACGACTTGTCCCGGCCGCCGGTGCCCTCCTCGCCCTTGCCCAGGCGCACGTAGGCCCCGAGCTTGAGCCCGCGGGCCACGCCGGCCAGGGCCCGCATGTTGACCACCGCGGCGCGCAGCTTGGCCAGCTGGCCCTCGGGCAGGTCGGGATACTGCCGGAACAGCGTGTCGGTCACGATCAGCCCGAGCACCGAGTCGCCCAGGAACTCCAGCCGCTCGTTGGTCGGCAGGCCGCCGTTCTCGTAGGCGAATGACCGGTGCATGAGCGCGCGCTCAAGCAGCTCACTGCCGAGCGGCACCTGGATCGCCGCCAGCAGTTCGTTGGTGTCGGCGTTCGGTGCCTGACCATCAGGTGACGAGCCAGTCACGATCTTCTCCTCCCCCGCACGGCGCCGCCGCCGCGCGAGTCCCCCGCTACAAGCGCGTCAGGAAGGAGTGATTACCTGGCGCCGGTTATACGTACCGCATGTCGGGCACGCGGTGTGCGGGAGCTTGGGCTCGCGGCAGTTCGGGCACGCCATCAGCTGGGGCAGCGTGGTCTTCCACTGCGCCCGGCGCGCCCGCGTGTTACTGCGCGACTTCTTCCGCTTGGGTACCGCCACCTCAGGGCTCCTTCGCTCGTTCAGGTCCCGGCTCGCTCACGCGAACGTCTTTCAATGCCGCCCATAGCGGGCCGCGCTGCTCATGCCCGTGGCCGGGCGGCGCGTCCGCAAGCCGGACCCCGCACTCGGAGCAGAGCCCCTGGCAGTCATCCGCGCACAGCGGCGACAGCGGGAGCTCAAGCACGAGTGCGTCACGGAGCGCCGGCTCCAGGTCAAGCAAGCCAGCGTCCAGGACGTAGCCGTCCGGGCCTGCCACACTCTCCGCCAGCGCGTACAGCTCCTGGAACCGGACGCTCGTGGACGAGCTGAACGGCTCCAGGCACCGTGCGCACTCGCCGGCCAGGGGCGCCGTCACCGTCGCGGTGACCAGCACGCCTTCCGTCACGCCCTCGAGCTGGACGTCCAGCTCAAGCTCGGCGCCGGTCGGCACTCGTACCATCTCGACGCCCACGTCGGCGGGTGCCGGGACAGTGCGCCGCTCAGTGCGCGCTGTTCCAGGTCCGAGGGTCCGGATGTCGAAGACAAGCGGGCCCGCCGGATCTATTCGCTTCTGGTGCTTAGTTCGCTGATGAGGCATGGCTGACAGCGGGTGTGGCATGGCATTGGGCGCTCAGCTTACCGGCCTGCCTGCGTGAATCCCAACTTGTGCGGTTTCCCGCGCCCGGGCGTGGCGGGCCTACTGCCCCTGAAGGCGGCTCGTGAGGCGGTCAATGACCTGCTCAGGGACCAGTCCGCTGACGTCTCCGCCGTACTTGGCGAACTCCTTGACCAGGCTTGACGACAAGAAGGCGTACAGCGGGTTGGTGGTCATGAACAGCGTCTCGACCCCGGCCTGGCTGTAGTTCATCTGCGCCATCTGCATCTCGTAGTCGAAGTCGGTGATCGCCCGCAGCCCCTTCACGATCGCCGAGGCCTTGTTGGCCTGGCAGAAGTCCACGACCAGCCCGTCGAACCGGGCTACCCGCACGTTGTCCTGCGCCTTGGTCACCTCGCGCAGCATCTCCACCCGCTCGTCGGCGGTGAACAGCGCGGTCTTGGACAGGTTGTGCGCCACCGCGACGATGACCTCATCGCAGAACGTGGCCGCCCGGGTGATGATGTCGAGATGGCCGTTGGTCACTGGGTCGAACGAGCCTGGACAGACCACACGCCGCACGCGATTCACGCTCCCGTCTCATGCGGTCCCGCAGGCCCCGTCCTGGCAGAACCCGTACCTGCGGCGAGACCGTACCAGAGGGTCGCATCGCCGTATCTGCGGCACCGGTCGCTGACGTATCCGGCCGGCCAGGCCAGCGGGCCGGACCGGGTCCCGCGCTCGATCGCGACCAGCGCCCCCGGCGCCAGCCAGCCCGGCTGGAGCAGGCCGGCCAGCACCTGCTGGAGCTGTTCATCGGCCAGGGCATAGGGCGGATCGGCGAACACGAAGTCGCGGGCCGGCCCGCCGGAACCGCGCGCGAGCACCCGTTCCACCCGGTCGGCGGCCAGGCGGGCGCCGGTCAGCCCGACCGCCGCGATGTTCTCCCTGATCACCCGGGCCGCCCGGGGGTCGGACTCGACCAGCAGGACGTCGGCCGCGCCGCGGGACAGCGCCTCCAGGCCGACCGCGCCCGAGCCCGCGTACAGGTCCAGCACCGCCGCGCCGTCCAGCCCGCCGCGGATCGCGGTCACCGTGCCGAACAGGCCCTCCCTGGTCCGGTCGCTGGTCGGCCGGGTGGACCGCCCGGCCGGGGTGGCCAGCCGCCGCCCGCCGGCCAGCCCGGCGATGATCCTGGTCACCGGCCCGCGCCCCGGCGGCCGCCGGCCAGCACCACCGCGGCCGCACCGCCATCACGCCTTCTCGAGGAACTCGGCCCGCTCGGCCTCCACCAGCGCCGCCACCGCGTCAGCCAGCGCCGGGTAGCCGGCCAGCGCCGGGTCGGCGTCGACCAGGTCCACCGCCTCGGCCCTGGCCTGGATGATCGTGTCCTTGTCGGCCAGCACGTTGAGCAGCTTGAGGCTGGACCGGCGGCCCGCCTGGGCGGTGCCGAGCACGTCGCCCTCCCGGCGCTGGCGCAGGTCGACCTCGGACAGCTTGAACCCGTCGGTGGTGCTGGCCACCGCGTCCAGCCGGGCCCGGGCCGGGCTGTCCGGCGGCGCCTCGGTGACCAGCAGGCATAGCCCTTCATGACCGCCCCGGCCCACCCGGCCGCGCAGCTGGTGCAGCTGGGACACCCCGAACCGGTCCGCGTCCATGATCACCATGACGGTCGCGTTGGGCACGTCCACGCCCACCTCGATCACGGTCGTGGCCACCAGGACGTCCACCCGGCCATCGGCGAAGGCCAGCATGACCTGGTCCTTCTCCTCCGGCGGCAGCCGGCCGTGCAGCACCCCGAGGCGCAGTCCGGACAGCTGGTTCTCGTCCAGCGCGGCGGCCAGCTCGAGCACCCCGATGGGCGGCCGCAGGCGCGCCTGCCGGCTCCTCGCCCGCCGCGTCGTCCAGGTCCTCGTCCCCGCCGGCCAGGTCGGCCGGATCCTCGGCCAGCGAGCCATCGCCGCCATCGCCGATGCGCGGGCAGACCACGTAGGCCTGGCGGCCGCGGCCCGCCTCCTCCCGGATCCGCTCCCAGGTCCGGGCCAGGTAGTTCGGCCGCTCGGCGGCCGGGACCACGTGGGTGACGATCGGCTGGCGGCCCGCGGGCAGCTCGGTCAGCGTGGAGACGTCCAGGTCGCCGAACACCGTCATGGCCACGGTGCGCGGGATCGGGGTGGCCGTCATGACCAGCAGGTGCGGCCGCCCGTCCCCGGCCTTGTCCCGCAGCGCGTCGCGCTGCTCCACGCCGAACTTGTGCTGCTCGTCGATCACCACCAGGCCCAGGTCGGCGAACTGCACCCGGTCCTCCAGTAGCGCGTGGGTGCCGATCACGATCCCGGCCGTGCCCGCCTGCGCCTCCAGCAGCGCCTGGCGGCGGCCGGCCGCGCCCAGCGACCCGGTCAGCAGCGCGACCCTGGTCGCCCGCTCGGCCCCGCCGAGCATGCCCGCCTGCGCCATCGGCCCCAGCATGCTGGTGATCGACCGGTAGTGCTGCTGGGCCAGCACCTCGGTCGGGGCCAGCAGCACCGCCTGGCCGCCCGCGTCGATGACCTGGAGCATGGCCCGGATCGCGATCACCGTCTTGCCCGAGCCGACCTCGCCCTGCAGCAGCCGGTTCATCGGGTGGTCGGCGGCCAGCTCGTCGCCGATCTGCGCCCCGGCCAGCTGCTGGCCCACGGTCAGCTCGAACGGCAGCCCCGCGTCGAACTCCTCCAGCAGCCCGCCCGCCACCGCCGGCCGCGGGATGGCCGAGTAGTCGGCCGCGGCCCGCCGCCGCTGGGCCAGCGTCACCTGAAGCGCGAACGCCTCGTCCCACTTCAGCCGCTGCCGCGCCCCCCGCTCGTCGGCCTCGTCGGCCGGGCGGTGGATGCCGCGCAGCGCGTCGGCGAACCCGCGCAGCCCGTGCCGCTCCCGGATCTCGGCCGGCAGCGGGTCCTCGGGCACGTCGAGCACGTCGAGCACCACCCGCACCGCGTCGGCGATCTTCCACGACGCGAGCCTGGCGGTGGCCGGGTAGATCGGGATCAGCTCGGCCGCGTACTCGGCCGCCCTGGCCCCGGCCACGCCCGCACCCAGCAGCTCGTAGTCCGGGTGCGCGAGCTGGCGCTTGCCGCGGTAGCTGGACACCTGGCCGGAGAACAGGCCGCGCAGGCCGGGCTGGAGCCGGTCCTCCATCCAGCGCTGGCTGCCCCGGCCGAAGAACGTCAGCGTCAGCCGCCCGTGGCCGTCGGTGACGACCGCCTCGAAGATCGAGCCCGGCCGGTTGCGCATCCGGCGCGTGTTCACCGAGGCCACCTCGGCCAGCACCGTGACGTGGTCGCCCTCGCGCAGCCCGTCCAGGCTGGTCAGCTCGCCCCGCCGGGCGTACCGGCGCGGATAGTGGCTCAGCAGGTCGCCGACGGTCTTCATCTCGAAGGCCGTGTCCAGCGCCTTGGCCGACCGGTCGCCAACGACCTTGCGCAGCGGGTCCCGGAGGGTGACCATCGCGCCGCCTACTCCGCGCCCGCCAGCACGACCGCGCCCGGCACCGCGCCCACGTGGCACTCCACCTCGGTGGCCGGGCTCACCGCCCGGACGTGCGCCGTGACCTGCTCGGCCAGCCCGGCCGGGGCCTGCGCGCCGATCAGGAACGTCATCAGCTCCGCCCCGCCCGCCAGCAGCTCGTCGGTCATGGTCAGCACCTCGGTTGTGGCCAGCGCCGTCGCCGCCGGATCCCCGGCCGGGCCCGTGGGCCGCATCCCGTGTCGCATCCGGCTCGCCGCCCGCGCCATGGCGGCGGCGTCGGCCGCGAACTCGGCGGCCGGCTCGTGCACGGCCAGGGCCGGGAGCGCCTGGACCGCCGAGCTCACGTCCACGACGACCACCTCGATCCCTTCGCGCCCCAGGTCCCGTGCGGCGGCCGCGGCCGCGGCCCGCGCCGATGATCCGTTGGGCACGATAATGCAGCGCCGGGCCAGCCGCCGGACCGCCATGCTGATCTGTCCCGCGGCCGGGGCTCCCTCCGATCCATAACAAAGGACCTCCGCGCCGGCCGCCTCGGCCAGCGCGGCCAGGCCCGGCGTGTCGCAGAGGGCCAGCACCCCGTGGCCGGTCGCGGGCGGCAGGCCCAGGTAGCTCACCGTGATCCGGCGCGGCCGCCCGAGCCGCAGCCCGGCCTCGATGGCCGGTCCCGCCTCGGGCACGTGCACGTGCACGCTCCACAGCCCGCCCGGCTCAGGGTCGGCGGTCTCGCCGCCGCCCGCGATGACCAGCGAGTCGCCCAGGGCGTCCAGCTCCTCCCGCAGCCCCGCCACCGCCACGGCCGGCGCCTCCAGCAGGTAGGTCACCTCGTAGCCGGGCGACTGGCCGGCCCGCGCGTACCCCGACGGCGCGTACCCGGACGGCGCGTACCCGGACGGCGCGTACCCCGACGGCGCGTACCCGGACGAGACGGCCGCGGCCGCCCCCGGCGCCGGGGCCAGGCCGCGGCCCGGCCCTGGGACCTCGAAGGTGCCCGTCGTCCCGCCGATGGCCGCGGCCCAGGCGTCGAGAACGACGCACAGCCCGGCCCCGCCGGCGTCCACCACGCCCCGCTCGGCCAGCGCCGCGAGCTGCCCCGTGGTCAGCCCCAGCGCCTCCCGCGCCGCCGCCGAGGCGGCCAGCACCACCGCCGTCAGCGCCACCCCCGCCGCCCCGGCCGAACGGGCGGACCCGGTCGGCCCCGCCGGGCTGGCGAACCCCGAGGCCACGGACTCCGGAGCCGTAGCGGAGCCAGCAGCCGCGGACCCCGAGGCCGCGAGCCCACAAGCCGCCGATCCCGAGGCCACGGACTCCGGAGCCGTAGCGGAGCCAGCAGCCGCGGAACCCGAGGCGGCGGACCCCGAGGCCGCAGACTCCGAGGCCGTGGACTCCGAGGCCGTGGACCCAGAGGCCGCGGACCCCGAGGCCGCGGACCCCGAGGCCGCGGAGGCCGAGGCCGCGGAGCCGGCGGCCAGGCAGAGGACGGCGGCCGCCTGAGCCGCCGCGTCGGCCACAGTCAGCACGGTGCCCTCGACCGGCCGGCTCACCGCCGCCCGGGCCAGCCCGGCCGCGTGGCCCAGCGCCCTGGCCACCACCGGCCCGTCGCACGGCGCGGCCGGGCCGCACACATCGGCCAGGCCGCGCAGCAGCTGGCTCAGGATGATCCCCGAGTTCCCGCAGGCCCCGAGCATGGCCCCGGTCGCGGCCGCGTGCCAGACGTCGGCCGGGGTGGCGGTCGCCGGCAGCTCGTCCACCGCCTGCGCCGCCGACAGCAGGGTCCGGTACAGGTTGGTCCCGGTGTCGGAGTCGGGCACCGGGTAGACGTTCAGCGCGTCGATCGCCGCGCGGGTCTGGCCCAGCGCCTCGGCGGACAGGCGGCACCAGCGGCGCACCACCGCGCCGTCCATCACCTCAGCCGCGACCACACCGGCAGGATAGGCCGCGCCACCGTCACCGCCGGTCACACCGCCTCACGCCGACCTCCAGCTCGCTGACCGTCATATGCGGGTGGCCGCCCCCGATCGTCATGATCCTGACCGTCCCGCAAACCACCACGGCAAAGCGGTCAGGATCATGGGCGGCCCGGATCCGGCCAGCCCCGGATGCCGGGTTCCGGTGCTGCCGGAACGCAGGGCTTCATGATCACGGTCGTTCGTCAGCGATAATCGCTGACGGCTTTCCGTCATCACGGCTGCCGCATCGTGCTGGCCAGCACACGCCTTGCGGCCCGCCGGAACGACCTGCGGCTCACGCCGGCTCTCGGCCCGCTGGGCGGTCCGGCTCGCGAGAAGGGGCCGGAGTCGGATATCCTTCACCGACCGCCTCGTGAACCGGGGCGATGACTTGTCTCGCTAACACCCTCTAGCACCTTTGGAGCGATTCCGTGGCTGCCGTCTGCGACGTCTGCGGTAAGGGGCCGGGCTTCGGCAACAACGTGTCGTTCTCGCACCGCCGCACTCCGCGTCGCTGGAACCCCAACATTCAGCGCGTTCACGTGCTCGTCGGCAAGACGCCCCGTCGGCTGAACGTCTGCACCTCCTGCATCAAGGCAGGCAAGATCACTCGCTGACCTCGCCCAGGTCGCGCAACTGCCAGGCGTGATCGACCGGCCCGATCCCGCGCCCCAGCGGGAACCCGCCGGCGATGGCGCCGGTGACGTACTCCTTGGCTCCCTTGACCGCGCCGGGCATGTCCTCGCCCCGCGCCAGCCAGGACGCGATGGCTGACGCCAGCGTGCACCCGGTGCCGTGGGTGTGCTCGCTGCTGATCCGCTCGGCCGGGTAGCGGATCTGGCTGTTCCCGCCGACCAGCAGGTCGACTGGCTGGCCGGGCAGGTGCCCGCCCTTGATCAGGACCCAGCGCGGCCCCATGCCGGCGATGAGCCGGGCCGCGGTCAGCATGCCGTCCTCGTCGCCGATCCGCATGCCGGTCAGCAACTCGGCCTCGAACAGGTTCGGCGTCACCACGGTGGCTAGCGGCAGCAGCCGCTCCCTGATCGCCTCGAGGGTGCCGTCGGCCAGCAGCGCGTCGCCGTGCTTGGACACGGCCACCGGGTCGACCACCAGCGGCGCGGCCAGCCCGGTCAGCTCATCGCAGACGGCGGCGACGATGGCGGCCGAGGCCAGCATGCCGGTCTTGACCGCGTCTGCCCCGATATCCCCCAGCACCGAGCTGAGCTGCGCCCTGACGGCCTCCGGCGGCAGTTCCCAGTACCCCTGCACCCCCACCGAGTTCTGGGCCGTCACGGCGGTCACCACGGTCATGCCGTGGACGCCGAGCGCCAGCATGGTCTTGAGGTCGGCCTGGATCCCGGCACCGCCTCCGGAGTCGGAGCCCGCGATGCCCAGGACGCGCGGCGGGATTGGCGTCATGCGGCCAGCCTATGGCCACCTGCCGTCCGGGCCGCCGGGGCCGTCCGGCCGGTCAGCCGAAGTGGCAGGCGGCGTGGTTCAGCACGCAGCCGACGGGCGTGACCGGACGGCCCTGCCCGACGACCAGGAACCCGTTGCCGTGCACCGGCCACCAGTCGTGGTGGCTCTCCAGCTCGCGCCAGCCCGGCCAGCCGGGACCCGGGCCGTCCGACCCCTGGCTGCTGGGGGCGCCCTGGCCGCCCGAGATGCCCGACGCCGAGCCTGGCTGGCGGCCGAGCATGGTGGCCAGCCCGCCGTCGGTACCGGCCAGGCGCCCAGTGGGCGCCCCAGACCCGGGTGATCTGCGCGCCGGGGATCTTGAACTGGAGGCTCCACCCGTGCGAGGTTTGCCCGGCCGGGATCGTGATCAGGACGCTGAACTGGTTGTACTTGTTGAACAGGACCCGGAACCCGACTCCGGCCCCGGCCGACGCCCCGGTGCCGCCGCCATGGCGGCCGCCCGTGGGCCCGGGCCCGGCCGACGACCGCCGCCGGGCGTGCGCGCCATCCCCGGTGCGGGCCGGGCTGGCCGTCTTGATCTGCACGCCGGGCGTGGCCAGCGCCGCTGAGCCCTTGGACGGGCCGGTGCTGGTGCAGTTGCCGACGCAGGGCTCGGTGTTGGGGCGGTAGGTCAGCACGGTGTGCGGCGAGTTCAGCGCCAGGCCGGCCGCGATGACGAACCCGGCCCCGGCCGCGAACCACGGGGTGATCAGCAGCCCGCGCATCCGGCGCGGACGGCTGGCGCCGGTCGCGGCCGCGTGGCGGCGCAGCCGCTGACGCTGGGGCCGGCGCGGCCGGCCGGCGGCGGCCGGCTCGGGCGTGGATCCGACCGCCAGCAGCGGCGCGGTGTCGTTCTGTTCGACCGCCGGGACATTTTCCGCGGCTGTTTGCGACCCATTTTCGGGTACGCCGGAGGCAGCACTGTCGGGGGCGCGCCGTCCAGGCGGCTGGCCTGGGGGCTGCGCCCTGTGCCGAGGTATGCACTCCTTGCGATGACGGGGCATCAGGGGGTTTATATCAAGCGGAAGCCCGGCTCAGCTAGTGCGTGCGGGCCACCCGCGGACGATCATCGGCGTGTCGCTCTGAATCAGCGAAAATGATTCCAGCCGCCGATACCGGGATGCGGCCGGGAATTCACGAGAACGCCCGATCCCTGTCCCGCCGCCCCGATGACCGTCCAGCCCGCCGGAAGTGCTGTGCCAGGCGGGAATGTGGCCACCAGGGCGTGGTCCTCGCCCCCGGCCAGGGCCCAGTCCAGCCAGTCCGTCCCCAGCGCCCCGGCCGCGGCGCGCAGCGGCCCCGGATCGGGCAGCCGGGCCGGGTCGATGTCGATGCTCACCCCGCTGGCGGCGGCCACGTGCCCGGCGTCCTGGACCAGGCCGTCGCTGATGTCGATCATCGCCGTGGCGCCCAGCCGGGCGGCCTGGGGCCCGGCCTCATAGGGCGGCTGCGGGCGGCGGTGCGCCGTGATCAGGTCGGCCAGCTCGGCCGGGAGATCGTCGTCCGCGCGCCCGGCGGCCAGCAGGGCCATCCCGGCCGCCGAGCAGCCCGGGCGGCCCGCCACCGCCAGCAGGTCGCCGGGCCGGGCGCCGGCCCGGGTGACCGGCGGCCGGCCCTCCAGGTCACCCAGCGCGGTGATGCCCAGCATGATGGTGTCCGCGCTGGTCACATCGCCGCCTGCGACGACCGCCCGGCCGCGCTCGCACTCGGCCACCAGGCCGCGCACCAGGTCCAGGGCCCAGTCCACGGCCAGGTCGCCGGGCGCGGCCAGGCCGACCAGCAGCGCGGTCGGCACGGCGCCCATGGCCGCCACGTCGGCCAGGTTCTGCGCCGCGGCCTTGACGCCGATGTCGTGCGGGCCGGACCAGTCCCGCCGGAAATGCCGGCCCTCGACGAGCAGGTCGGTGGTGGCGACCACCCGGCCGTCCGGCGCGCTGATCACCGCGGCGTCGTCACCGACGCCGAGCAGCGGCCCGCGGTCCGGCGGCAGCAGCCGGGCAATGGCCGCTATCAGGCCGAACTCGCCTAGCTCCGCGACGGTGATGGCGGCCTCCTGCCGTCCGGGCGGCCCGCGCCGGGCCTCAGGCCGCGCCGCGCGACGCGGACTGCCCCGCGAGTACGGGCGAGCGCTGGATATCCGGCCGATAACGCACGCACACTTGGCCAGGTCCCTACGGTAGCGTTGCCTTGACTCATCCGACCGAGGAGGACGACATGGTTCACGCGTACATCCTCGTCCAGACTGAAGTCGGAAAGGCGGCCGACGTAGCCACCTGCATTGCCAAGATCACTGGCGTGATGCAGGCGGACGACGTCACCGGGCCTTACGACGTCATCGTCCGCGCGGAGGCCGACAACGTCGATGACCTCGGCAAGCTGGTCGTCGCGCAGATCCAGGGCGTGTCCGGCATCACCCGGACGCTCACCTGCCCGATCGTGCACATCTGACCCCTGCTAGTCCGCGTGGTGGTCGCAGGGCGGCCCTGGTGCGGGGGCCTAGCCCCAGGTCGGCCGCGCGTCGCAGGTCGGCCGGGGTGTCCACGTCCTGGCGCAGCCCGTGCAGCCCGGGCAGGTCAAGCTCGGCCGCCCCGGCCGCCAGGTGCCGGTCCCGCGAGCCCAGGCCGAAGCCGGGCCGGAATTCCACGCCGGGCCCGGCCGCGTACAGGGTCGTCCCGGTCCCGGCCGCGTCGGGCACGAACGCCTCACCCGCCTCACCGGCCGCGGCCAGCGCGGCGGTCAGCTCGCCGGGCCGCAGCGCGGGCAGGTCGCCGGCCATGGCCGCCCGGCCCCGGCCCGGCCACCGGATGTCGGCGTAGCTGGCCCCGAACACCATGGCCGGGTTCAGTCCGGCCGCCGGGTCGTCGCTGATCACGACGGCGCCCAGGCCGCCCAGCTCAGCGCCCACGGCCTGGTCGTCACTGACCACGACGACCGAGGCCACCTCGGGGGTGGCCAGCGCGGCCGCCACGGTGTCGGCCGCCATGGCCAGGGCCAGCTGAGCCCGGGGTGGCCCGGCCAGCCCGATGAGGCGGGATTTGGCCTGGGCCAGTACCTTGACGGGGATCACCATCGACCACTGCATGGGTCTGATCTTGCCTCGACACGGTAGGACGGGAGCGGGGAGACTGACCACTATGACAAGCCGGAGGCGGCCCAGATGACATCCCCGCAACAGGGTAAGCAGACCGACGGCAGCTACTCGCAAGCCTGGCGCAACTTCACCAAGATCGTCCTGCCGCCCACCTTCGGGTCGTTGATGCGGATCAAGTACTTCGGCCGGGAGAACTTCCCGGACTCCGGCGGCGTGATCCTCGCCTCGAACCACCTGTCTTACCTGGACATCCTGGCCGCCTCGATGCTCGTGCACCGGGTCGGCCGGTACCCGGTGTTCCTGGCCAAGTCCTCGCTGTTCGATGTGCCGGTGCTCGGCCCGGCCATGCGCAGGCTGGGCCAGCTGCCGGTCTACCGCGGCCAGGTGGACGCCGGGCTGGTGCTGCGCGACGCCGAGCGCCTCGGCCTGGACGGCGCATGCGTGATCTTCTATCCGGAAGGAACGGCCACCCGCGACCCGAATGAGTGGCCGATGGTGGCCAAGACCGGAGTGGCCCGGCTGGCCCTGGGCACCGGGCTCCCGGTGGTCCCCGTCGGCGTATGGGGAGCGCAGAAGATCCTGCCTTACGGCAGCTACACGCCGCGGGTGCTGCCGCGCAAGACGGTCAAGATAATGGCCGGACCGCCGGTTGACCTGTCCGCGTTCGCCGACCAGCCGCTCAGCTCGCAGAATCTGCGGGCCGCCACCGACAAGATCATGAGCGACGTGACCGCCCTGGTCGGCGAGCTGCGCGGCGAGGTCCCGCCGGCCAAGCCGTACCACCCGGCCGTCGAGCGCCGCAAGCTCCGCCAGGAGCTGCGCAAGCTCCAGGAGGACAGCACCGAGACGGAGGCGCCGGCCGACGCGTCGGCGGGCAGCGAGGCGGAGGGGCGCGGCGCCGCCTGGACTGAGGAGCGAGGAGCGACGAAGGAAGGAGGCGTCCTCAAGCGCCCCGCCGACTCGCAAGCCAGCACCGAAGCCGACTCGTCGTGAGAGCGGCCGTGATGGGCGCGGGCTCCTGGGGCACGACGTTCGCCCAGGTGCTCTGCGACGCGGGTACTCCGGCCACGATGTGGTGCCGCCGCCCGGAGGTCGCCGCGGCCATCAACGGCCGGCACGAGAACCCCGATTACCTGCCGGGCATCGCGCTGGCCCCGGCGCTCACCGCGACGGCCGACCCGGCGGCGGCCCTGGCCGACGCGGACCTGGTCGTGCTCGCGGTGCCCGCCCAGACCCTGCGGGCCAACCTGGCCAGCTGGACCGGGCTCCTGCCGCCGGCGGCGCTGCTGGTCAGCCTGATGAAGGGCATCGAGCTGGGCACCTGCGAGCGGATGTCCGAGGTGATCGCCCAGGTGGCGGGCGCGGCCCCGGACCGGATCGCGGTGGTGTCCGGGCCCAACCTGGCCAAGGAGATCGCCGGCCCGGCAGTTCGCTGCCGCGGTCGTGGCCTGCACCGACGAAGGGACGGCCGGCCAGCTCCAGAAGGCCTGCCACACCGGCTACTTCCGCCCGTACACCAACCCGGATGTCATCGGCTGCGAGCTGGGCGGCGCGGTGAAGAACGTGATCGCGCTGGCCGTCGGCATCGCCGTCGGCATGGGGCTGGGCGACAACACCAGGGCCACGCTCATCACCCGCGGGCTGGCCGAGATCACCCGCCTCGGGATCGCGCTCGGCGCCGACGAGCACACCTTCGCCGGGCTGGCCGGGCTGGGCGACCTGGTGGCCTCGTGCAACTCCCCGCTGGCGCGCAACCGGGCGTTCGGCGAGCAGCTCGGCCGCGGCCTGCCGCTCGACCGAAGTTCTCGCCGGCATGACGCAGACCGTGGAAGGCGTGAAATCCTCTCAGTCGGTGCTGGAGCTTGCTCGCCGGCACGGCGTCGAGATGCCGATGACCGAGGTCATCGCGGCCGTCCTGCATGACGGCCTGGAAGTCGGGCCAGGCGGCGTTGCTGCTGGCCAGCCGGTCAGCCAAGCCGGAGCGCTACGGCGTCTAAGGGTGTAGACGCCCGCCCAGGGGCATGGGCAGCGCGCCGGAAAAGAACTGGAGGGTACTTGTGAGCGAGCAGCGCAAGATCAGGGTGGCGGTCGTATTCGGTGGCCGGGGCCCCGAGCACGCCGTCTCCTGCATGGGGGGCGGGAACATGCTCGGGTCCATCGACCGGTCCAAGTACGACGTGGTCCCGATCGGCATTACCCGCGATGGCAACTGGGTCCTGGTCGCCGATGAGCCCTCCCGGCTGGCCATCACCGGCGGCGAGCTGCCCTCGGTGGAGGCGGCGGCCGAGCCGGGGTCTGCGGTGGCGCCCTGGGCGGGGTCTGCGCCCGGCGCCGGGCTCGAGGCCAGCGCGCCGGGTCACATCCCGCACCTGCTCGGCGACGTGGACGTGGTGCTGCCGGTGCTGCACGGACCGTTCGGCGAGGACGGGACGATCCAGGGACTGCTGGAGATCGCCGGGGTGCCCTACGTGGGCGCGGGCGTGCTGTCCAGCGCGGTCAGCATGGACAAGGAGTACATGAAGCTGATCTTCGCGGCCAAGGGGCTGCCGGTGGGGCCGTACGTGGTGCTCCGGGAGCGGGACTGGCCGGCCGACGAGCAGCTGGACGCCGCCGACCTGGCCGAGCACCCCGTGAATCCCGAGCGCAAGCGCGTGCTCGACGAGATCGCCGACCTGGGCTGGCCGCTGTTCGTCAAGCCGGCCAGGGGCGGCTCCAGCATCGGCACGTCCAAGGCCCATGACCTGGCCCAGCTGCGCGAGTCGATCGCGCTGGCCCGGCAGTACGACCCCAAGGTGCTGATCGAGGCAGCCGTGGACGGCCGCGAGGTCGAGGTCTCGGTGCTGGAGGGCGAGAACGGCGCGCCGCCGGACACCAGCCTGCCCGGGCAGTTGCTGATCGACGGCGGCGAGGAGTTCTGGGACTTCGAGGCCAAGTACCTGGACGCGGCCAGCGGCATGGCCATCCCGGCCCCGATCCCGGAGGCAGCCATCCAGGAGATCAGGCGGCTGGCCGCGCTGGTGTTCGACGCGGTGTCGTGCGAGGGGCTGGCCCGGGTGGACTTCTTCTACACGACGAACGGCGGGATCGTGGTCAACGAGATCAACACGATCCCCGGGCTGTCGCCGGCCTCCTACTTCCAGAAGATGTGGGAGGCCAGCGGCGTGGCGTTCCCGCAGCTCATCGACCGCCTGCTGCGGACGGCGCTGGCCAAGCGCCCCGGCCTGCGCTAACCACCGCACGCCCGTTGGCCGTCGCTGGCCGAGCGTCGCTGGCGCGAGCGTCGCTGGGCGTGGTCGAGCGACGTGGTTGGCCCTTTCACGTCGCTCCAGCGACGTGAAAGGGCCAACCATGACGTTGCGCAGAGCCGACCCAGGCGAACGCCGACGCCCGGCGGCCGCCAGCCCCGCATGCGCGAGCGCGGCAGGCGCTTCGTCGCGTCCGGCCCCGCCGCAGGTTACTTGCGGCCCGCGGCCACCTTCTTGTCGCCGTTGACCATGGCCTTGAAGTCGGCGCCGGCGCGGAACTTGGGCACCGAGGTCTTGGGCACCTTGATGGCCGCCCCGGTGGCCGGGTTACGCGCCGTGCGGGCGGGCCGGACAGACTTCTCGAAAACGCCGAAGCCGGTAATGGCGACTTTATCGCCCTTGGCGACCGCTACCTGGATTGTGTCGAGAACCGCATTAACCGCCTCGGTTGCGGTCTTCTTGTCGCCCATCCGGCTAGAGATCGCGTCGATCAGGTCACGCTTGTTCATTTCTCACTCCTGCGGGTCCCCCTTCGGGAGGTCGCGTTGGACGGGGCACCCGGCGCTCGCGACCTCTGATGTGCCTGAAATTAAGCGATCGAGCGCCTGCACACAAATACCCAGCGGGAAATCTCCGCGTGTCGATGATCGGGTACCGGCCAGCGAGCCCGCGAAAACCAGCCCTGTTAATGCAAGAATTTATGTTTTAGCTCTTATATCCGGATTCCCGTGATTCCTGCTCGGCGATGCTATTCAGCATGCTGAGGAATCCATCGAGCCGTCGCTGGCCGGCCTCGGGGCTCGCGCCGGGCGCCTTGACGGCGTCGCAGACGGCGATGAGCTGTCGCTGCAGCCGGGCGCGCGGCTCGGCCGGGAGGTCGGAGGCGGCCAGCCGCTCCCAGGCTGCGTGCAGCCGCTCGGCCAGGGCATCGCGCTCGGCGGCCTGCGGGACGTCAGTCATTTCCCCATGATGGGGTAACGGCATCGCCCACTGCGAACCCGGGCGGGAGGCCCGGTACCATCGCCCTAGCGCAGCACGGTCAGCCGATCGGGCGCCCTGCCATTCCTGGATACCGAGCGAGGTTCGTGCATGAAGGTAGCCGTGGTCAGGGAGACCACGCCCGGAGAGCGGCGGGTCGCACTGGTGCCTGAGGCGGTGGCCAAGCTGCGAACAGCCGGGTTCGAGGTGCTGCTGGAGTCCGGGGCCGGCGACGGCGCGTGGCTGACCGACGACGCCTTCGCCGAGGCCGGCGCCAGTGTCGTGGGCCGTTCGGAAGCGCTGGCCGAGGCCGATGCCGTGCTCATGGTGGGCAAGCCCGACGAGGCCACGATGGGCAGCCTGCACGCGGGCCAGGTGGTCTTCGGGCTGCTCGGGTCGCTGACCGATCCCGGGCTCGCCGTCCGGCTCGCGCAGGCGGGCATCATCGCGGTGAGCATGGACATGATCCCCCGCACCCTGCCGCGCGCGCAGCCCATGGACGCGCTGACCTCGCAGGCCAACATCGCGGGCTACAAGGCGGCGCTGCTCGGGGCCACGACGTTCGGGCGGTTCTTCCCGCTGCTGATCACGGCGGCCGGCACCGCGCGCCCGGCCAGGGTGCTCGTGCTCGGCACCGGCGTGGCCGGCCTCCAGGCCATCGGCACCGCCCGCCGGCTCGGCGCGGTGGTCAGCGCCTACGACGTCCGCCCCGAGACCAGGACTGAGGTCGAGTCGCTCGGCGGCACGTTCATCGAGCTCAAGTCGGTCGAGTCCGCGGCCGGCACCGGCGGCTACGCCCGCGCGCTGACCGAGGAGGAGCGCCAGGCCCAGCAGGACGAGCTGGCCGGGCACATCGCCGCGCACGACGTCGTGATCACCACCGCGCAGGTACCGGGGCGGCGGCCGCCGCTGCTCATCACCGCGGACGCGCTCAAGGGCATGAGCGCGGGCTCGGTCATCGTCGACATGGGCGCCAGCGACCTGGGCGGGAACGTCGCCGACTCCCAGCCCGGCGAGACCGTGGTGACCGAGAACGGCGTCACGGTGATCGGCGCGGCCAACCTGCCGTCCACTATGCCGACGGCGGCATCGGCCATGTACGCGCGGAACGTCAGCTCGCTGCTCCAGTACCTGGTGAAGGACGGCGCGCTGGCCATCGACCGCGACGACGATCTTCAGGCGGGCGTCCTGATCACCCATGACGGCCAGGTCGTGCATCCTGCTGTCGCCGCCCTCATCCCGGCCGATCCCGCTGGAGGTAGCTCCGATGTCGACGGCTCTGCTCACTGACCTGACCATCTTCGTGCTCAGCCTCTGGGTGGGCTTCGAGGTCATCAGCAAGGTGCCGGCCACCCTGCATACGCCGCTGATGTCGGCGGCCAACTCCATCCACGGGATCGTGCTGGCCGGCGCCATGCTGATCGCCGTGACGGCGGACAACGCCGTCGGCTACGTGATCGCGTTCGTCGCCGCCGCGTTCGCGGCCATGAACGTCGTCGGCGGCTACGCCGTCACCGGCCGCATGCTCAAGATGTTCAAGAAGCGGCCCACCGCGCCCGTCCCGCCAGCCGGAGCCGCTCCTTCGGCCAGCGCGGCCGCGGCGAACGGCGGCTCCGCCGGACGGTCGGCGTGAGCGGCTTCACCTGGACCACCCAGCTGGTCTACGTGCTGGCCGCATCGGGCTTCGTGCTCGGCCTGCACCTGATGAACAACCCTGCCACCGCGCGGCGCGGTAACCAGGTCTCGATCGGCGGCATGGTGGCCGCGATCGCGGTCACCCTGGCCATCGTCATCCACTCCGGCGCCATCACCGCCACCGGCTGGGCCGTGATGATCGCCGGCGCGCTGGTCGGCTCGGCCGTCGGCCTGTACTCGGCACGCACCGTCCAGATGACCGCCATGCCGCAGCTCGTGAGCGTGTTCAACGCCGTCGGCGGCGGTGCCGCCGCCCTGGTAGGGATCCACGACTACATCCGGCTGTCGTCCGGCCACATCGCCGTGGCCACCACGGTGACCACCCTGCTCGACGTGCTCATCGGCGCCGTCACCTTCTCCGGTTCGATCATCGCCGCCGGCAAGCTGCAGGGCGTGATCACCTCAGCCCCGGTCACCTTCCCCGGCGCCCGCGTGGTCAACCTGCTGCTGGCCGTGGTGGCGCTGGGCACCGGCGGCTACATGATCGCCAGCTACAGCCAGCTCGGCCTGATCATCGTGATCATCGCCGCCCTCGCGTTCGGCGTCTCCATGGTCATGCCGATCGGCGGCGCCGACATGCCCGTCGTGATCTCCCTGCTCAACGCCTTCACCGGCACCGCCGTGGCCATGGCCGGGTTCGTGATCCAGAACTGGGCGCTGATCATCGCCGGCGCCCTGGTCGGCGCCTCCGGCGGCATCCTGACCAAGCTCATGGCCGACGCCATGAACCGGTCCATCCGCAACATCATCGTGGGCGGCTTCGGCACCGGCGACAGCGCTCCCGTCGCCGTCGGCGCGACCGGCTCGGTCAAGTCGGTGGCTGCTGACGACGCCGCCATCCAGCTCGCCTACGCCTCCAAGGTCATCATCGTGCCGGGCTACGGCCTGGCCGCCGCCCAGGCCCAGCACGAGGTGGCCAGCCTCGCCGACCTGCTGGAGTCACGAGGCGTGGACGTGAGCTACGCCATCCATCCCGTCGCCGGCCGCATGCCCGGCCACATGAACGTCCTGCTGGCCGAGGCCAACGTGCCCTATCCCGCAGCTCAAGGAGATGGAAGAGATCAACCCCGAGTTCGCGCGGACCGACGTCGCCCTGGTCATCGGCGCCAACGACGTCACCAACCCGGCCGCGCGCCGCGCGGGCACCGCGATCTCGGGCATGCCCATTCTCGATGTCGACCAGGCCAAGAGCATCATCGTCATCAAGCGGTCCATGGGCCACGGCTACGCGGGCATCGACAACGAGCTGTACACCGACCCCAAGACGAGCATGTACTTCGCCGACGCCAAGACGGCGCTCGCGGACCTGGCCAGCGCGGTCAAGACCCTGGTTGGCTGACCGGCGTCGAGGATGAGACGGTATGTCCGTGCGCGATGACCGGCGGAGTTCGTTAGACCGGGTGCCCGCGGTGGCGGACCGGGCTGGCGAGGACGGCTCGCCGGAGCGCGGAGAGTTGAGCCGACGGCTGGCGTCGCTGCCGGACGGGCATCCTTCTTCGGCCTATGCGGCCGACGGCTCACGCCGTCAGCCAGCGGTGTCGTTACGGGACTTAGAGACCGATGCCGATGAGGCTCCGACCGACCGAGTCCGCCCCCTGACAGACGCCCAGTGGTCCGACCATGTCAGGGACGTCCGGGTTAGCCTGGAAAAAGCCCATACGGACGGGCTCGCTACCGACCGACCGGTACGCCATTGACGAGGACGGCGAGGCATGGGTCCCCAGCCGCCGAGAGGTTCACGAAATGATCATCGATGACCTCTACTCCGAGGCTTCGGAGGTGCCCTGCGAGCACAAGGCCATCTTGGCGGGCGGGCTCGCTGGTGCTGGGAAGACGACGGTCCTCGCGGAGCAGGCGGGCATTGACCGGTCGCAGTACCTGACCATCAATCCCGATGACATCAAGTTAGAAATGGCTAAGCGCGGCCTCATACCCGCCATCGATGGACTATCTCCGATGGAAGCCTCCGACCTTGTACACGAGGAGTCCTCGCACATAGCCAAGCAACTCGCGATCCGAGCTCGATGCCGACGGCAAGAACCTGATCTGGGACATCACCATGTCCTCGCGCTCGTCCACCGAACGGCGCATCGACGACCTCCGCGCTTCCGGCTACGACACGATTGACGGCATCTTCGTCGATATACCGGTGGACGTCAGCATCACGCGAACCGATGCTCGGCACCGGCAGGATCAAGAGAAGCACAGGAACGGCGACGGCCTAGGCGGAAGATATGTCCCACTCGAGGTAACCACCGGCCCAGGCTGATCCACAGTGGGGAAGCAGGAACCGCAGAACGTTCGAAGACCTCAAACCCTGCTTCGATCAATGGACTCGCTTCGACAACAGCGTCGACGGCGCTAGCGCGATCCTGGTCGAGGGAAGTTCGCACGACGACCCCGAGGAGGCGACCTCATGACCGCGTCCGAGGTCACTGATCTGCTCACGGCCCTGCGCGATGGCTCGATGAGCCTAGAAGAGGTTGCCCAGCGATTCCGGGAGCGTCCGTGGCCGCGTAGGCAGACCCCGCCGCCCGCTACCTATCTTGAACTGGCGACCAGGGCTCAGGAAGATCCCGAGCCGGATGTACCGGGCTCCTTTGATGAGGTCACAGCGGCGCTCTATCGAGGCGAGATCACGAATGACGCCTACGAGGTACTTGCCCAGGCCATGGCCGAGTCGAAGCGCGCGGAGGACCGACGAAGGGCTGAATCATCCGAGTCGCACTGATACCGCTGAAGGATTCCTGAGATGCGTCCAGTTGATCCGCCGAGGGACATAACGCGGACCCCGGCCGATCCTTCGGCGGATGCTAGGCGGCCTACAGTTGTCGATCGGCCAGGCAGCGCGAGGCCATCGGACGATCTACGCCAACGCCTGGACCACCTGCCTGCGGGACACCCGTCATCGCCGTACGAGACAGACGGCAGCCGCCGACGGGAATCCGGCTCTCGGTTGCGCGACCTAGAGACAGGGTCGACGCGACGCGACCGCTCACCGACAGGGAATGGCCCGAGCATCGGACGGAATGTTCGCGAGCACGACTCGCATCGGCCGACGATTCTGGCCTAGACGACCGATCACCTCCACACGGTCGACGAGGACCGAAAGATCTGGACAGTCGAAAGGAACCGGATTCAAGGAGAACTTCGTCGCTGACCTGTACGAGGAAGCCATGGACGTGCCGTGTTCGACGATCACGCTATTATCGCGGGAGGGTTGCCCGGCTCAGGAAAGTCGACCGTACTGAGCGAACAGGCGGGAATTGACCTCTCGAAATACCTGACAATTAATCCTGACGACATTAAAGAGAAGATGGCCGAACGCGACATGATTCCCCATGTCGAGGGACTGTCACCGATGGAAGCCTCTCACCTCGCACACGAGGAGTCCTCGCTTATCGCCAAGCAGTCTAGCCCTGCCGGGCCATTGTCCGACGGCAAGAACGTCATCTGGGACATCACGATGTCGTCCCGCGCGACAGCACAGAGACGACGGATCGCCCGATTACACGACGCTGGCTATCGCCGTTGAAGGGATCTTCGTTGACATACCAGTCGAGGCCAGTGTCCGCCGGGCTGATGCTCAGACACCGGGAAGGACCACGACGAGTATCGCGCGGGCATAGGGCTTCGGCGGCCGATACGTGCCGCCGGAAGTTATCGAGCGCGCAGACCAATGCGGAGTGGGGCAGTAAGAACCGAAAGCCTTCGAAGAGGTGAACGATCACTTCGATCCGTGGCGCCGCTACGACAACTCGGTCGACGATCGCCACGCCGTGCTAGTCGACGACTAGCCCGGCCAATGACCAGGACCGCGAGGAGACAGCCTGATGAGTAGCTGAGGTCACCGAGCTGATCGATGCGCTCCGGGACGGGACCATGACGCTGGACGAAGTAGCCGAACGATTCCGCCAGCGCTCCGTGGCCGCGCCGGACAACGCCCTGTGCCGACGTCCTACCTCGAACGTGCCACAGCCGCTGAAGAAGATCCCGGAGCCATATCTACCGGCTCCTTCGACGACGTGGCAGCAGCCTACGACCTGGGACGAGTCACCGATGAGGAGTACGCCGTGCTGTCGGAGGCAGTAGCCGAGTCAAAACGCGCCGAGGATCGGCGTAAGGCCGACGAGGCGGCGGGGGCATGATCGTGGCGGCGTCGACACCCATGGCCGCGGCAGCGCCGGAGCCGACGTCGGGCTCGAACGTAGGATTCTGGGGTGAGCACGCTCGAGGCGAACGTTGAGGTTGCTGAGGCGCCGGTCCGGTCTGATGGACTGGAGCTGACTGACGCGCGGCAGGCTCAGGTCGGGGACATGACCGTGCGGCGGTTGCTGCCGTTGCGGCTGCGGCGGAGCGTGGGGGCCTGGTGCTTTGTCGATCACTATGGGCCGATGTCGGTGGACGGGGTGGCGGGGATGCAAGTCCCGCCGCATCCGCATATCGGACTCCAGACGGTGACCTGGCTTTTCACGGGCAACGTGCTGCACCGAGACAGCCTGGGCAGTGAGCAGATGATCCGGCCTGGCCAGCTCAACCTGATGACGGCCGGACGTGGGATCGCGCATGCGGAGGAATCGCCGGCTGAGCATGACCCTGAGCTTCATGGGGTTCAGCTCTGGGTCGCGCTCCCGGACGTACACCGGGGCGTCGATCCGGCGTTCGAGCATCATGCGGACTTGCCGGGCACGCGGGTGGGCGGCTTCGGGATCACGGTGTTCATGGGTGCGCTGGCGGGGGCGAGCTCACCGGCGACGGCGTTCTCGGCGATCGTGGGGGCGGAGCTGACGGCGCGGGATCAGGCGCGGACGGGACTGGGGCTGGCGTCGGAGTTCGAGCACGTGATCTTCGTGGTGGACGGCTCGGCGGAGGTGGAGGGGACGCTGCTGCATCCGGGCCACCTGCTCTACCTGCCGCCGGGACGGGAACAGGTAGCGATCGCGGCACGTGATGGCAGTCGGCTGCTCCTGCTGGGCGGGGTACCGCTGGGCGAGCCGTTGCTGATGTGGTGGAACTTCGTGGCCCGGACGCCGGAGGAGATCGCGGCGGCGCGGACGGAGTGGGGCGAGGGACGGTTCGGCGAGGTCGGCGGGTACGTGGGTGACCCGCTCGCGGCACCGCCGCTCAACGCGGCCCGGCTGCGGGCGCCGCGGCTCTGACCTCGACGACGAAGGCGGGCTAACGGCCGGACTCGGGCGCCTAGGTAGAAGTACTCAGGGACAGGGTGAGTAGTCGGGCTCGGGTCAAAAGGCCGGGTCACGGCGATGCTGAGGGCATGGAATCCAGGCATGGCCGGCGCCAGCGCCGCCGCTCGATAGGGAGCGTCATCGGCATCGTGGTCTCGCTGCTGCTCGCTATGGTCTCGGTGCTGCTCGTCATAGGCGGGCTGATCATCACCGGGGCGATGATCCTGCTGTACGTGGACCTGTCGCAGGTCAGGAACTTCGGATGAGCAGGGATGCCGGGCGGTCGAGCGTAATGTCACGAATATGACCGAGCGGATGTGGCGGGTGGTGGCCGTCTACCGGGTTGTCACCATGATCTACGCGGCCGCCCTGATCATCCGTGACCACGACCAGTACGCGCACCCGGCAGGCGGGATTGCGATCCTGGCGGTGATTATCTTCTGGACGTCGGTCACGGTGGTGGCGTACTCGCGTCCGGGCGGTCGTCAGCGCTGGCTGATCGTGGCTGACGTGATCGTGACGGCGGCGCTGGTGTACAGCACGCGGTGGGTGGACACGCCGTCGCGGATCGCTCACGGCTTCCCGACCCTGCCGTCGTTCTGGGCGGCCTCGCCGGTACTGGCCTGCGCGGTGGCGTTCGGGCCCTGGATGGGGATCACGGCGGCGCTGGTGATCTCCGGCTCGGACTACGCGGAGCGGCCGCAACTGTCGCTGGAGAACCCGTTCAGCAACATCGTGTTGCTGCTCATCGCGGGCGGGATCGGCGGTTATATCGTCCGGCTCGGCTTGCAGGCGGAGGAGGCGGTGGCCCGGGTCGCGCGTAAGGAGGCGGCCATCGCGGAGCGGGAGCGACTGGCTCGTGACATCCATGACTCGGTGCTCCAGGTGCTGACCCGGGTCAGCAGCCGGGGCCGGGCCCTGGGCGGGGAGGCGGCGGAGCTTGGTCATATGGCGGCGGAGCAGGAATCGGCCTTGCGTCGGCTGATCACCGGGACCGCACCTGGGCCGACGGCGAGTCTGGCCGGGATTGCGAGGGGCGACGGGCCCAGCCCGGGCTCGCCGGAAGACGGGGCCGCCGGTGTGCCGACGGCGAGCAGCGCGACGGCCGATCGCACGCTGACCACAGCCAGTTCCGGGGACGGGGGCGCTCTCGCCGAGCCGACGGACCCAACGCTGATCGCAGCCAGCCACGGGGACGGGGGTGCCCCACCGAGCACGGGACAAGCGCACCCGAGAACGTCATCACAAGCAGCTTTGCCGACTCGGGCGGGACTGGCGGCACTAGTGAGGCTGATGGGACGATCTGGACTGGTGGGGCCGGCGTGGCATCGGTCACCGCCGATGCGGCCGTCGGCGCGGTCACAGGCGGCCGCGTGATCTCGCCCGGGTCCGCCCGCAGCCTGCGGCCCGCCCGAGGTTTCCGGCCTGGCCGGCGTCTGGGCAAGGCCGGCATCGCCAAGTCCACTGGCAGCAGGGGCACCGCGGAGGCCGCTGGCACCGAGGGAACCGCCGAGGCCGCCGGCACCAGGGGCACCCCCAGGGGCACACGCACCGAGGCAACCGCTGAGGCTGTCGGCACCAAGGGCACGGCCGAGGGCGCAGGCACCAAGGGCACCGCCAAGGGCGCAGGCACCAGGGGCACCGCCTGGGGCACAGGCACCGAGGGAACCGCCGAGGCTGCCGGCACCAAGGGCACCGCCAGGGGCACAGGCACCAAGAGAGCCGCCAGGGGCACAGGCACCCAAGGCTCCGTCAAGGGAACTGGCACCAAGAGAACCGGCAAGGCGACCGGTGCCAAGGTCAGGGCGGCGAAGGCCACGACCGAACCCGACGGCACCGACCAGCCCGTGGACCTGCGGGGACTGATCGAGCGATTCGCGGACCCGCAGGTGACGGTGTCCTGCCCGGCCAGCCCCGTGCCGCTGCCAGCCTCGGCGGCGGCGGCGCTGAGCGGGGCCACGGCGGCCGCGCTGGACAACGTGCGGCAGCACGCCGGGGCGGATGCTCATGCCTGGGTGCTGGTGGAGGACGCGGGCGAGACGGTGCAGGTCAGCATCCGCGACAACGGGACCGGGTTCGCCGATGGCAGACTGGCGAAGGCCACGGCGGCGGGCCGGCTCGGCGTATCGCACTCGATCGTCGGCCGGCTGCGCGAGGTAGGCGGCACCGCCTGGGTGACGTCCGCGCCGGGCCAGGGAACGGAGGTGGAGCTTGCCGTCCCCCGAACCGCACAACGAACCGGACCATCCGGTCCGCGTCCTCATCGTGGACGATCATCCGATCTGGCGTAACGGCGCGGCCAGGGATCTGGCCGAGGCGGGCTACGAGGTGGTCGGCACGGCCGGAGATGGGGCCCAGGCGCTGCGGGTGGCGGCCGCCACCCGGCCGGAGCTCATTCTGCTGGACCTGCACTTGCCGGACATGTCGGGCGCTGAGGTGACCCGCAAGCTGCTGGCGGCCAGCCCGGAGGTCCGGGTGCTGATGCTGTCGGCGAGCGGCGAGCGCCAGGACGTGCTGGACGCGGTGACGGCCGGCGCGAGCGGATACGTGCTCAAGTCTGCCCAGCTAGCTGAGCTGGTGGCGGCGGTGCGGGCGACGGCGGCGGGGCAGGCGGTGTTCACGCCGGGCCTGGCCGGGCTGGTTCTCGGTGAGTACCGGCGGCTGTCGGCGCCAGCGAGTAAGGTCGTCGCACCGGTCCTGACCGACCGCGAGGCAGAAGTCCTGCGGCTGGTCGCCAAGGGCCTGACATACCCGCAGATCGCGCAGAGGCTCACGCTGTCCACGCGAACTGTCCAGAACCATGTCCAGAACACGCTGAGCAAGCTTCAGCTGCATAACAAGGCCCAGCTGGTGCGGTACGCACTCGAGCAGGGCGTGGACTAGCTGGGCAAATCTAAGACGAAGACGTTGAACCGGCGAGTCCGGGGGTATGGACATCAGAAGGCATCATGTCCTATTAATTAGATCGGGAAAGATCCTCACTCCCCAGGACCTCGGGAGGAGAAGCCGTGGCGCTGCCAGACTTCTTCGTCGCTGGCGTGCCGAAGGCAGGTACGACAGCGTTGCACGCTGCCCTGGCGCGGCATCCCGCGCTCTACATGTCGACGGTCAAGGAACCGAAGTTCTTCCTGACCGACGGCCCGCCGCCCGCCCAGGGCGGCCCCGGCGACGCGAAGACCTACCGGGAGCACGTCTGGCGTCGGCCAGACTACGAGGCGCTGTTCGACCCGGCCTCGGCCGGGCAACTGCGCGGTGAGTCCACGCCGTTCTACCTGTACAACGAGGCGGCTCAGCGGCGGATCCGGGCTCAGGTCCCGGGGGCCAAGCTGATCGTGGTGCTGCGCGACCCGGTGGAGCGGGCGCACTCGAACTGGACCCACCTGTGGTCGGCGGGCCTGGACCCGGTCGACGACTTCGTCCAGGCCTGCGCCGAGGAGGAGCGGCGGATCGAGGCGGGCTGGGCCGAGTTCTGGCATTACACGGCGCTGGGCCGGTACGGGGAGCAGTTGCAGCACCTGTACAGCCTGTTCCCGCGCGACCAGGTCCTGGTGTTCCGCTACCGATCGATGATCGAGCGCCCGGCGCAGACGCTGGACCAGATCTGCGCGTTCCTGGGCGTCCCGCAGGGCGTACTGACGGAACTGCCGCGTGAGAACGTGACGGCGCATCCCGACCCGACCCTGCGTCACCGGGCGGTGGCCAAGGCGCTGCGCGCGGGACACCAGGTCACCGCGGCGCTGCCGGGACACGCTGGCTCGGGCCTGATCGACCGCCTGGAGCGGATCCTGCAGCAGGACGCGGCGCCGCGCCGACCGCTGACCTGGGATGAGCGCCAGGCGCTGATCCCCCGGTTCGAGGCCGACATCGCACTGCTGGAGAAGGTGACCGGCGAGGACTTCGGCGACTGGCTGGCCCCGCGCGGCGACTCGGGCGGCCTGGTCGGCGCGCGGCCGAGCGGCCAGCGCCAGGCCCGCAACGGCCGCCCCCGCAGCTACTGACCCCGCCCGCGGCCGGGCCTCATGATCACGGGATCATGAGGCCCTGGTCAGTAACCGCTAGCGCAGCTCGGTGCGCAGGTCGTGCGAGCCGTCGGCCCTGGTCAGCTCGTAGTAGAGGCGCTCGTGGCCGTCGCCGAGGTCGACAATGCTGACGTAGCGCAGGCCCTGGGCACCCTCGTCCGACTGGGCCACCGGCTCCGCGCCGATGGGGGCCAGGGCGGCGGGCCCGGTCCCGACGGCCAGGCCGGTGCGCTCTTCGTAGTTCTCCGCCGCGGTGGCCCGGCCATCGTAGAAGGCCATCACCCCGCCAGGGGCGAACCGGACCGAGCTGATCCGGACCCCGCGGGAGTCCCACTCGCCGGGCCGCCGCCCCAGGGCCACGCCGTGCCAGGTCCAGTCCAGGCCGTCGGGGCTGGTGGCGTACTCCGTCACCATCTGGTCGGCCTCATCGGCGTCGGCCAGCGGGTGGGTAGAGGCCCACAGGTGCCAGGTCCCGTCGCGGCGCATGATCACCGGGTCCTTGACCGCCTTGGCGTCGTCACCGGGCAGCACGGTCCACCGGGTGGCGGGGTCGAACGAACCCGGGTCGTCGGCCTCCATGACCTCGACCCGCCAGTGCTTGGTCCCGTGGGTGGCGCAGCTCAGGTAGAGCCGCCAGCGACCGTCGGGCAGATCGACCAGGACGGGCCGCTCCAGCGACTCGGCGTCGACCTGCTCCTTGGTGATCGTCTGCAACGTGGTGAAGGTCTCGCCATCAGCCGAGCGGGCGATCTCAATGGCATAGCCGCGGCCCTGCCCGATGGGCCGACGCAGCCGGTAAGCCAGGAAAATCTCGTCGCCGTGGCGGATGGCGCTCGGCGCGCCGACCCAGTTCCCGGCCCCGGTTCCGGGCGGCGGGACGGCGACAACAGACTTCTCGGGCTGCGGTGGCAGGGTGTCAAATGGCAAGGTCGCGAGGTGCGCGACGATCTCTTCTTCAGTAATCACTATCGAAACAATAGGACATCTGGGCCTTCGCTGAGGCAAAGATCGCCTACCTGGTCTCATCGCAGGTCAGCACCGCGTTTAGCACCCGCGTCGCCCTGGTGGTCGGATCGCTTTCCCGGTCGGCCTTCGGCTCTGTCAGGAGTCACTCCGGGGATATTCCCCACCACCGGTCACGACAAGCCGATGGCGGCTAGCAGCACGAGGAGCATCGTCGCGGTGGCCAGCACGCCGTGCAGTGCGATGACTGCCACCGGCATCCGGACCCTGGCCGGGGCGGCCGTGGCGGCGATCCGCGTCGCCAGCCGTCCGGAGTCGGGCGGCAAGGGTCCCGGCCCAGGCTGCCCCGAATCAGGCTGCCCCAAATCAGGCTGCGCTGACTCAGGCTCCACTGACTCAGGCCCGGCTGGCTCGGGCAGCGCCGTCACCAGCGTGGCCATGCCCAGCCCCGCGGTCGGCAGCAGCAGGCTGGCCGCCGCCCAGGCCAGCGCGCGGACGTCGCTGGCCATGAACGCGATCCACAGCCCCAGCCCCGCCACCGCCAGGCTGAAGTGGCCCAGGAGGATCGCCGGCGGCATCCCGCCCGCCCGGCCGACCGCTCGGCCCTGGACCGAACCCTCAGCCCCGCCCCGGCCCGGCGCCCGGCGACGGCGCCAGCCACCGTGCCGCAGCCAGCCCGCGAGCAGGTAGCTCCCGGCGGCCGCGGTAACCAGCCAGGCCACCAGCGCGGCCAGGCTGAGCGGCACCTGGCTGCCCGGCCCGGCCGACGGCGCCGCCAGCCGGACCGCTCTACTGGGCGGGACGGTCCGGATCAGGTAGGCCAAACGAGCGCCCTCCCGCTCGGCCAGCCGCCGCGCGGCGGCCTTGGGCCGGGGCCCGACCACCTCGTGTACTGCCCTGGACAAGGCCAGGTTGACCGTCGCCTGGCTCAGGCCGCGCAGGCCAGGGGCTCGGTGGTCACCGTGACGTGCCGCTCCAGCGCGCGCACGCCGAAGGCGTAGCACGACTGCGCGCTGGGCTGCGTGGTGGACTGCGTGGTTGACCCCGGCGGCGCCGTCGCGGCCGACGAGCAGCCCGCGAGCAGCAGGGCCGCCAGCATCCCGGCGGAGGCGACGCTCAGAAAGCTGCCGCGCATGGCCCGTCCTCTGAATCCTCTGACTGTCCGCCCGGCCCGGTCGGCCCGGCCCGGCCTGCCCACACGAAGATCAGCCGACGAAGCCCGCCCAGCGCACCGGGCACACCAAGCGCACCGGGCTACCGCTCCGGGTCACCGGGCCGCTGGCTGCGCTCGCAGCGTGGCGGCCAGCTGCTCCCCGAGCTTGGCCCAGGCACCGTCGAAGGTGGCGACGCCGTCCTCCTCAAGTTTGCGCACCACAGTGTCATAGTCGATACCCAATCGCGCCAGGCCGTCGAGCACCTGCTGCGATTCCTCGTAGTGGCCGTGCACCGAGTCCTCGGGTATCTCGCCCTCCTGGGCGACCAGCCGCAGCGTGGCTTCCGGCATGGTGTTGACCACACCGGGCGCGATCAGGTCGGTGACGTAGCGGGTGCCGGGGTAGACCGGGTCCTTGACCGACGTCGAGGCCCACAGCGGCCGCTGCGGCCGGGCTCCGGCGTCGCGCAGCGCGGCCCACCGCGGCGAGGCGACGACCTGCTCGCAGCGCTGGTAGGCCAGCCGCGCGTTGGCGATCGCGGCCCGGCCGCGCAGGTCCGCCGCCTCGCTGGTCCCGATCTTGTCCAGCAGCGCGTCCACGGCGGTGTCCACCCGGGACACGAAGAACGAGGCCACCGACGCGATGGAGGTCAGGTCATGGCCGGCCTGCCGGGCGCGCTCCAGGCCGTCCAGGAAGGCATCCATGACCGCGTCGTAGCGCCGCAGCGAGAAGATCAGCGTGACGTTGATGCTGATGCCCTCGGCCAGGCAGGCGGCGATGGCCGGGATGCCCTGCCGGGCGGCCGGGATCTTGATGAACAGGTTGGGCCGGTCGACCTGCCACCACAGCGCCCTGGCCTCGGCGATCGTGGCGTCGGTGTCGTAGGCCAGCCGCGGGTCCACCTCGATGGACACCCGCCCGTCCAGCCCGTGGGTGGCCTCGTAGGCGGGCCGCAGCACGTCGCAGGCCCAGCGCACGTCGTAGGTGGTCAGCTCGCGCAGCGCGGCGCGGACATCGACCCCGCGCACGGCCAGGTCGCGCAGCTGGGCGTCGTAGTCATCGCTGCCGGAGATGGCCTTGGCGAAGATCGTCGGATTGGTGGTCACTCCGACCACGTTGTCGTGCGCGGCCAGGTCGGCCAGGTCACCCGAGACCAGGCGGCTCCGGCTCAGGTCGTCCAGCCAGATGGACACCCCGGCCCGGCTCAGCGCGCTCAGTGCGGCATTCATGGCATTCCTCCTATCTGAGGTTCAGGCCCCTTTACTTGCCGCCCGGCGGGCATGATCAGCCCGGCACCACCCCGGCCAGGGCCAGGAACTCGGCCCGGGACCGCGCGTCCGAGCGCAGCGTCCCGGTCAGCGCCGAGGTGACCGTCGTCGAGCCCAGGGCCCGCGCGCCGCGCAGGGTCATGCACGAGTGCTCGGCCTCCAGCACCACGCCCACACCGCGCGGGCTGAGGTTCTCCTCCAGGCAGTCGGCGACCTGCTTGGTCAGCCGCTCCTGAACCTGCGGCCGGGCGGCGAAGTGGGCCACCACCCGGGCCAGCTTGGACAGGCCGAGGATGCGGTCGCCGGGCAGGTACCCGACGTGGGCGGTGCCCGAGAACGGCAGCAGGTGGTGCTCGCAGACGGTACGGAACGGGATCGCCCGGGCCAGCACCAGCTCGTCATAGCCCTCGTCGTTGGGGAACGTGGTCAGCCGGAACGGCTGGCGGTCGAAGAGCTCGGCGTAGGCCCGCGCCATCCGCCCCGGAGTCTCCCGCAGTCCCTCGCGGCTCAGGTCGATTCCGAACGCGGCCAGGAAGTCAGCGGCGGCCCGCTCGGCCGCCTCCAGGTCGACGCCGGGCGGATCGCTCAGGACCGGGTCGGTGCCGAACCGCAGGCGCGGGTGCGCCGCCGTCGCGATCCCGGACTCGGCCGGGTCCTGGTCAGCTGGGTCGAGCACGAGCTCCTGGGTCATGACTCTCCCGTATCGTCGTCGGATTCTGGACTGCCGGCGCTGATGGCGACGCAGCAGCAGCCCGGCCGCGGCGCGAGGACCGGGCGCAGGGCCGGCCGGGTTATGGCCGGGGTGCTGGCCGGGTCGCCCGATTGCATACCCGTGATCACGCCGTCGACCAGGGCCAGGTTCATGCCGCAGACCACCGCCGGATGCTCGGCGGCGAGCTGATGGAACGGGCAGTTGCGCAGCCGGATCGTGCCGTCGGAGTCCCGGAACGGCTCGAATCCGTGCTCGGCCAGTACGTCCAGGGCGGCCTGCGCCCCGCTATCGCCGTCCGCCCGGCACTGCCCGAGGCTGGCGCCGAACCGCCGCGCGGCCCCCTCCAGGGCGGCCTGGCTGGTCCCGCTGTCGTCGGCCTCAACGGCCGCGGTCAGCAGCCGCGCGGCCAGCTCGTAGTCCCGTGGCGGGACGCTGACCGCGAACTCGGCGCCGGAGCGGGCGTAGACCTTGGCCGGCCGCCCGGCACCGGGACCGCCCCGGCCCGGCGGTCGCTGGTAGGAGGCCGTCAGCAGGCCCAGCTCGACCAGCTTGTCCAGGTGATAAGCGGCCAGCGGCCGGCCGATCCCGGCCGCGGCCGCCGCCTCGTCCCGGCCCACCGGTGCGCCGCGCGCGGCCACGAACTGGTACAGCCGATGGCGCACGGGATCGTCCAGGCTGCCCAGCACCGCGATGCCCGAATCCCGCTGATCCATGCCCCGACTCTATCACTAACGGACATTGTTTAAATTGCCACCCAGCCTCCGCCGAGGCGGTCCTCCGGCCCGCGCATCCATCCTGGCCTGGGAAGAAGCCGTCCCGTATCGTTCGCATTGACGAAGATCCGGTGTACTTTTCTGCCGATGGGATGAGATGAGCGACATAACAGCAGCGGACCCAGAGTCGGTCGGCTCTGCAGTAGCCGGCACGCCATCGGGGCTGCGCAGTAATGCCTGGTATTCCGGGCAGGATCGCAATGCCTACCTGCACCGGGCCTGGATGCGCCGCGGCCTGCCCAGCTCGGCGTTCACCGGCCGGCCGCAGATCGCCATCGCCAACACCGCGTCCGACCTGACCCCCTGCAACCTGCACCTGACCCAGGTCGCCGAGGCGGTCAAGCGGGGCGTGTGGGAGGCGGGCGGGGTGCCGCTCAGCCTGCCCATGGTCTCGCTGGGCGAGACGCTGGTCCGCCCGACCGCGATGCTCTGGCGCAACATGGCCGCGATGGCCACCGAGGAACTGCTGCGGGCCAACCCGGTCGACGGCGCGGTGCTGCTCGGCGGCTGCGACAAGACGATCCCGGCCCTGGTCATGGGCGCGGCGTCGGTAGACCTGCCCGCCGTGGTGCTGCCCGGCGGGCCGATGCTGACCGGCACCTTCCGCGGCGTGCCGCTGGGCTGCGGCACCGACGTGTGGCGGCTCAGCGAGGAGGTCCGGGCCGGGAAGCTGTCCGAGCAGGACTTCCTGGACTCCGAGTCGGCAATGATCCGCAGCGCCGGCCACTGCAACACCATGGGCACGGCGTCCACCATGGGCCTGCTCAGCGAGGTGCTCGGGCTGACGGTGCCCGGCACGGCCGGGCTGCCGGCCCCGGACAGCCGGCTGCTGGAGCGGGCCCACGAGACCGGCCGCCGGGCGGTGGAGATGGCCCTCAGCGGGCGGCGGCCCAGCCAGGTCCTCACCCGGGCCTCGTTCCACAACGCGATCGTCGCGCTGGCCGCCCTGGGCGGCTCGACCAACGCCGTGGTGCACCTGCTGGCCATCGCCGGCCGGGTCGGGGTGCCGCTGAGCCTGGACGACTTCGACCGGATCGGCGCCGAGGTCCCGCTGCTGGTCAACCTCCAGCCCGCGGGCAAGTTCCTGATGGAGGACTTCCACCGCGCCGGCGGCCTCCTGGCCGTGCTGCGCGAGGTCGGCGACCGGCTGGACCCGGAGGCTCTCACCGTCACCGGCCAGCCGCTGGTGGACTACCTGGACCAGGCCCAGATCTGGGATCCGGACGTCATCCGGACCAGCGCCGAGCCGCTCCAGGCCGGGGCCGGGATCGCGGTGCTGTACGGCAGCCTGGCCCCCAGCGGAGCCATCATCAAGCCCGCGGCGGCCACGCCGGGGCTGCTGCGGCACCGGGGCCGGGCGCTGGTCTTCGACTCCGTCGAGGACATGCACGCCCGGATCGACGACCCGGACCTGGACGTGGACGAGGACTCGGTGCTGATACTGCGCGGCTGCGGCCCGAAGGGCTACCCCGGCATGCCCGAGGTCTCGAACATGCCGATGCCGGCCAAGCTGCTCCAGCGCGGCGTGCGGGACATGGTGCGCATCTGCGACGGCCGGATGAGCGGCACCGCCTACGGGACCGTGGTGCTGCACGTCGCGCCGGAGGCGGCGGCCGGGGGCCCGCTGGCCCTGGTGCGGACCGGCGACTGGATCACGCTGGACGTGCCGGGCCGCCGGGTCGACGTCGAGGTGCCCGAGGAGGAACTGCGCCAGCGGACCGCGCCCGCGGCGATGACCAAGGCCCTGGCCGCGCCGCGGCGGGGCTGGGAGCGCCTCTACGTGGATACCGTCGGCGGCGCGGAGACCGGCGCCGACCTGGACTTCCTGGTCGGTAGCAGCGGTGACGAGGTGGCCCGCGACTCGCACTAAACCGTCGGCGATAAATGCCAAATGGGCGGCTGCCGAAGTCGGCAGCCGCCCATGTCAGCGCTAGGTACCTAGCCCGCGATGACCTTCAGGAAGGTGTTCGCGATAAGGCCGTAGCCCAGCACGTTGGCGTGCTCGTTCGGGCCCACCGGGCTGGGCGCGCACTCCCAGGTGTAGTAGCAGATCATCGCCACGTCCTTGGGCACCTTGCCGAACGCGGGCAGGGTGACCATGGTCTTGATGTCGGCGGTGTCGAACGCCTTGTACATGCTGGCCACCGGCACGGCGAACTTCTTGTAGATCGTGCGCAGGTCCTGGCCGAAGATCGAGCCCAGCTCGGGAGCGGCCTCGGCCACCTGGCGGGCGGCGCCGCCCTCCAGCCACTCGGCCAGCTCGGGCACGTAGTAGGTCATGCCGACGATGTTCAGCGTCGGGCCGCCCACCGTGCGCAGCTCGGTCAGGATCGCAGCCAGGTTCTTGAGCATCACCGGGAAGACCTTGTCCAGGCACGCGACGATCTTGGGCGTGGTGGTCAGCGCCACGCACGGGTTGAGGTCATTGGCACCGATGTCAATCGTGACCACCTGGATGTGCCCGGCGTGCGCCTTGAGGAACGCCGCGGCCTGGCTGAGCTGCGAGCCGGTCGAGTACTTGCAGATGCCGCCCTTGATCATGCTGGTGGTGGTCTCGCCGGGGCAGCCGAGCTTCTCCAGCTTCAGCAGCGGGTTGCCCATCTTGAGCGCGGTGTAGAGCTGGTTCGCGTAGCCCTGGTTGGTCTCGACCGAGACGCCCTTGGCGTTGGGCTGGACGCCCTGCGCGAGCGAGTCGCCGAGCGACACGTAGTAAGAGGGGGCCGGGGCCCGGGGTGCGGCGAGGGCCGCCCGGCTCCGGTGACAGCGGCTGCGGTAACGACGGTGGCCGCAGCGATGATCGTCGCGATGCGATGCATCATTTCTCCTGACCGCGGGGTAAGCGGGGAATGATTTACCGGATGGTAACTTGTCCTTTAACTCCGTGTACACAGGACAAGAACGCGATTAGGCCACGTTTGTTATTAGCCGCGGCGGTCCAGGAACTCCTCCAGCGCGGCCAGGCTCTCCGGGGCGTCGGCGCGGCCGAGCCCGACCCGGAACCGGTCGTCCGGCAGCGGGGCCAGCGCCGAGGCGTAGACGCTCGCGGGCAGCAGCAGGACGCCGCCGTCCTCGACCGCCGTGCGGCAGAACGCCTCGACCCCATCCGGGCCCAGGTAGCGGGGGTAGCAGACGCAGCCGCCCTCCGGCGGTGACCAGGTGAACAGGTCGGCGTGCCGGGCGAAGAACTCCGCGAAGACCGGCCGGTTGCGCGCGATCACGTCGCGGGTGGCGGCCAGCAGCGTGCCCTGGCCGTGAGCGCGATCCGGGCCAGCACCTCGCTGGGCGCGGCGCTGCAGATCGACCCGTAGTGCTTCACGCGCTCGGCCCGGTCCAGCACCTCGGGGTCGCGGCAGGCGATCCAGCCGATCCGCAGGCCGGGCAGGCCATAGGCCTTGGACAGGCCGCCCAGCGAGATCGCCCGCTCGTACAGGTCGGCGGCCTGGGGCAGCGCCCGGGCCGGGTCGTGCTCGACACCGCGGTAGATCTCGTCGCTGAACAGGTAGAGGCCGCGCTCGCGGGCCAGGTCGATCAGCGCGCCACCGGCCGGGTGAGGGCACCGCGCCGGTCGGGTTGTTGGGGAAGTTGACCGCGATCAGCCGCGTGCTGGGCCGCAGCGCCGCGGCGATGGCGTCGGTGTCCAGGTCCCAGCCGTCCTCCGGGCGCAGCGGCACGCCGGTGACCTCGCACAGCGAGCGCGGCACGTTCTCGGCCGACGGGTAGGTGGGGAGCACCGTCACGACGTGGTCGCCGGGCGCCAGCAGGGCCCGCATGACCGAGGTGATGGCCTCGCCGGGCACGAACGTCATGATGTCCGCGGCCGCCGCGACGTCGTAGGTGGCCGCGATGGCCTCCCGCAGCGACGGGGCGCCGCGGACCGGCGTGTAGCCCAGGCTGAGGCTCTCCCACTCGGCCCGGTCGGCGGGGCCCGCCAGTTCCAGCAGCCGGGCCAGGCTGACCGCCTGGGCGTCCGAGGCGGTCAGGTTGTAGCGCGCGGTGAATTCCCACCGGGCGAAGTAGGTCTCCAGCGCGAATTCAGGCAGCTGAGTCATGGCTCCCCAGGTCATGGCTACCCAGCCGGGTCGACCGCAGCGTGGCGTAGACGGTGGCCCGGCTGACCCCGAGGATGTCAGCCAGGTGACTGGCGGCCCGGCGGACACCGAAGGCGCCCCGGCCGTCGAGGAACGCGACCAGGCGGCTCCGGTCATCGCGGGACAGGTGGCCGGGCCGCAGGCCGCGCTCCTGGCACCAGTCATGCACCACGGCGTTGAGATCCTCCCGCCAGTCCCGCTCGAACAGCCCGGCTGGCCGCGGCTCGACGCCCAGCGCGAACGTCCGCAGGCTCTCGGCCGCCTGGCCGATCACCGACCGGTCGAAATTGAGGCACAGCAGCCCGCGGCCGCCGGCGATGACGGCGCTGACCGAGGAGATGTCCGAGCCCCGCAGGCCGGCCTGCCGGTAGGGACCGGCGACGTCGTCGTCGGCCAGCTCCCCGAGCAGGCTCGCGTCCAGCAGCGACGGGTCACCCGGCCGGCGGCCCGAGATCGGGTTCCAGATCCGCACCACGACGTCCTGACTGACGTCGTGGATCACCGCCTCCACGTGCGGGTAGAACAGCCTGACCACCGCCTCGGCGGCCGCCGCGTACGGTTCCGCCCACGCCAGCAAGGCCGGATCGTCAGTCATGACAAGACGCTATGTCTAGACCAGACGTTTTGTCCATACCCATATGATTTACTCACGCGGGGCCCCGCGACAGGACAAGTTCCGCTGTAGGAGGTGCGGCAAGGTTGATTAACAACGTTCGCGTCATCGGGCTGGGGAAGGTGGGCGAGCTGGTCGCCACCCTGCTGGCCGACTCAGGATTCTCCGTCACCGCCTACGACGCTCGGCAGCGCAGTGGCCTGCCATTCCAGACAGCCACCCTCGACGTCCGCGACGCCGGCGCCCTCCGCGCCGCGCTGGCCGGCGCTGACGCGGTGGTCTCGTGCATGCCCTTTTTCCTGAACCTCGGCGTGGCCGAGGCGGCGCATGAGGTCGGCGTCCACTACTTCGACCTCACCGAGGACGTGCCGACCACCAATCGGGTGCGCGAGCTGGCCGAGAAGGGCGATGACCTGGTCTACGCCCCCCAGTGCGGCCTGGCGCCGGGCCTGATCGGGATCATCGGCGCCGCGCTGACCGGCAGCTTCGAGGAGATCCGCAGCATCGAGCTGAAGGTCGGCGCGCTGCCGCGGCATCCCGCCGGGCTGCTCGGCTACGCCTTCAACTGGTCGGCCGAGGGCGTGGTCAACGAGTACCTCAACGACTGCGAGGTGCTGCGCGGCGGCGTGCGCCAGAAGGTCCCCGCCATGACCGAGCTGGACCGGGTGGTGATCGGGGGCGTGGAGCTGGAGGCCTCGCTTACCTCGGGCGGCCTGGGCACCATGTGCGAGACCTTCGAGGGCCGGACCCAGCGCCTGGACTACAAGACCATGCGCTACCCCGGCCACTTCGAGCTGATGCGGTTCTTCTTCGACGAGCTGGGCCTGCGCGACCGGCGGGAGCTGGCCGGGGAGATCCTGGTCAACGCCAAGCCGCCGGTGGACGATGACGTGGTGTACCTGCACGCGGCCGTGGAGGGGCTGGCCCGCGGCGACGGCGACACCGCGCCCGGCCAGCTGGCCCGCAAGCAGTACGTGCGCGCCTACCAGCCGCTGCGCATTAACGGCCGGGTCTGGCGCGCGATCTCCTGGACCACGGCGGCGTCCGCCGTCGCGGTGGTGGAGCTGGTCGCGGCGGGCAAGCTGCCGGGGGCCGGCTTCATCTCCCAGGAGGAGATCCCGCTGGAGGCGCTGCTGGCCACCAGCAACGGCGCCCGCTTCGCAGAGCTAGGACAAGTGTGATGACCTCGACGAGCCAGAGCCCCATGAAACTTCCCGCGCACGCCGAGCTGCTGGCCGAGACGACCGAGATCCTGGGCCGCCTCGGCGTGCCGGTTGCCACCGACGGCGACCTGGTCGCCCGCTCGCCCGTCACCGGCGGCGAGCTGGCCCGCCTGCGGTCGCATACGCCGGCCGAGGTGGCCGCGATCATCGGCGCCGCCCAGGACGCGTTCACGACCTGGCGCACCGTGCCGGCCCCGGTCCGCGGCCAGCTCGTGCGCGAGCTGGGCAACCTGCTGCGCGAGCACCAGGCCGACCTGGGCGCACTGGTGTCCATCGAGGCGGGCAAGATCCGCTCCGAGGGCCTGGGCGAGGTCCAGGAGATGATCGACATCTGCGACCTGGGCGTCGGCCTGTCGCGGCAGCTGTTCGGCCTCACGATCGCCTCCGAGCGGCCCGGCCACCGGATGATGGAGCAGTGGCACCCGCTGGGCGTGGTCGGCGTGATCAGCGCCTTCAACTTCCCGGTCGCGGTGTGGTCGTGGAACACCGCGCTGGCCCTGGTCTGCGGCGACGCGGTGGTCTGGAAGCCGTCGGAGAAGACCATGCTCACCGCGCTGGCCTGCCAGGCGCTGGTGACCGAGGCGGCGCGCCGGGCCGGTGCGCCGGAGGCGGTGTCCGCGGTGCTGCTGGGCGGTGCGGAGGTCGGCGAGGCGCTGGTCGATGACCCGCGGGTGGCGCTGCTCAGCGCCACCGGCTCGACCCGCATGGGCCGGGCCGTGGCGCCGCGGGTGGCGGGCCGGTTCGGCCGGCTGCTGCTCGAGCTGGGCGGCAACAACGCGGCCATCGTGGCCCCGTCGGCCGACCTCGACCTGGCCGTCCGGGGCATCGTCTTCGCCGCGGCGGGCACGGCCGGCCAGCGCTGCACCACGCTGCGCCGGGTGATCGCGCACGAGTCGATCGCCGACGAGCTGGTCAGCCGGCTGGCCGCGGCCTACGCGACGCTGCCGGTCGGCTCCCCGCTGGCCGACGGCACGCTGGTCGGCCCGCTCATCGACGCCGCCGCGTACGCCGGCTTCGAGGCCGCGCTGGACAAGGCCAGGGCCGACGGCGGCGAGCTGGTCATCGGCGGCGACCGGGTGCTGGCCGACGAGGCCGAGGGCGCGTACTACGTGGAGCCCGCGATCGTGCGCATGCCGGCCCAGACCGACATCGTCAAGGCCGAGACCTTCGCCCCGATCCTGTACGTGCTGACCTACGACTCCTTCGACGAGGCGCTGGCCCTGCACAACGACGTGCCGCAGGGCCTGTCGTCGTCGATCTTCACGCTGAACGTGCGCGAGGCCGAGCGGTTCACCGCCGCGGACGGCTCCGACTGCGGCATCGCCAACGTCAACATCGGCCCGTCCGGGGCCGAGATCGGCGGGGCGTTCGGCGGCGAGAAGGAGACCGGCGGCGGGCGCGAGTCCGGCTCCGACGCCTGGAAGTCCTACATGCGCCGGGCCACCAACACCGTCAACTACTCCGCCGACCTGCCGCTGGCCCAGGGCGTGAAGTTCGGCTAGCGCTCACTCCAGGGGGCTCATTCCAGCGGACCCGGGTAGGCCTCCTCGGCCTTGTCACCGAGCTTGGCGGTCTGGCGGCGGATCACGAACAGCACGACCACGATGGCCACCACCGCCAGGCCGAGCAGGATCAGGTTCACGGTGCCCGACACCCGCCGCAGGGCGTTGCCGACCAGGTAGGCAGCGAAGGTGTAGATGGCCGCCCACAGGATGCCGCCCGCGGCGTTGGCGGGCAGGAACCGGCGCCAGCGCATCTTGCTCACCCCGGCCAGGAACGCGGCGTAGGCGCGCAGGATGGACACGAACCGGCCGAAGAACACGACCCGGCCGCCGTACCGGTCGAACAGGTAGCGGGCGATCTTGAGCTTGCGCTCGTCCAGCCGGACTTTGGGCCCGTACTTGCGGGCCAGCCAGTAGCCGCCCTTGTCGCCGATCCAGTACCCGATGTTGTCGCCGATGATCGCGGCCGCCGCGGCCACCGCGAAGATCACCCACGGGTTCAGCCGGTGGGTGTGCCCGGCGTAGGTACCCGCGAGGACCAGTATCGTCTCGCCGGGCACCGGGATGCCGAGGCTCTCGGCGGCCACGAACACGAACACGGCCGCGTACCCGTAGACGGTGATGAGGTGGCTGAGGTTCATCGACCCCCGTCCGTCAGCCCTGAAGCCGCCCTGGTCCCGCCACCGTAGCGCTCGAGTATGCCCTCCGCGGTATCCAGCAGCAGGTCGCGCACGGCCGGCGGCGACAGCACCTCGACCAGGGAGCCGAAGCCGGCCAGCCGGTGCGCGGCGGCCCGCTCGTGCTCGAAGGACAGCACCAGCGCCCGCCAGCCCTGCTCGTCGGGCGGCTGCGCGGCCTCGATGGCCTCGCGGGCGTAGTCGCCGAGCACCTCCGGCAGGACGGCCAGCGCGTCCGGCGAGGCCCGCAGCCGGACCGGCAGCCGCGGCCTGGTGGCCATGAACTCCCGCGACCACTGCGCCCAGAACGCGGCCAGCTCGAACCCGGCCTGCGGTCGAACGGTTCGGGCCGGACCTGGGCCGAGATGATGCGGCCGACCCGGAACACCGCCGTCCGCGGCTCGCCTGCCCTCTGCCCGCCGGCCGCGGCGACCAGGTACCAGGCGCCGGCCTTGTCGACCAGCCCCAGCGGCCCGACGCTGCGCGGCGCCGGGTCCGTCTGGCCGTTGCCGCGCCGGTAGCGCAGGTCCACCCGGCGGCCCCAGCGCAGCGCCTCGGCCAGCCTCCGCAGCTCCGGCACCGGCTCGGCCGAGGTGAACCAGCGCGGCATGTCCAGGTGGATCAGCGGGCCCGTCGGCGCCTGATCGCCCGCCAGGCCCGAGGTGACCCGGATCTGCCGGTGTGCCGCCGTCACGGCGTCCGCCAGCCCGAGCTCGCGCAGCGCCGGGGGCACGCCCAGGATGATCAGCGCCTCGGCCTCGTCCCGGCTCAGCGCGCGCAGCGGGAACCGGTACCCCGGCAGCAGCTCGCAGCCGCCGCCGGGCCCGGACTCGGCCATGACCGGGACCCCGGCCGCGCTCAGCGCCTCCAGGTCGCGGTAGACGGTCCGGACGCTGACGCCCAGCTCGGCGGCCAGGGCGCCGGCCGTGGTCCGGCCCCTGGCCTGGAGCAGCAAGACCAGGGACACGAGGCGGTCGGCGCGCACCGGCTCAGGCTAGTTCAGAATCGCTGACATGAGGTGTCAGGAAAAGGGTCGTAGGGTCAACCTTTGTTAAGGAGCCATATCCGTGGTCGGAACCGAGGAGAGGTTGCCATGCCAGTGCCGGAGCCGGACGTCCTGTCGTACTACACGCGGCCCGAGGTGATGACCGCGACGGGCCGCTACGCGCCGTTGGTCGAGCCGCTGCCGCTCGACATCGCCGGGCTGGCCGCGGTCGGCCAGGGCCTGATCGTCCACGAGCACATGGCGCAGGAGGGCTACAGCGTGCCGCTGACCGAGGCGGACCGGGCCAGCGTGCACACCCGCCCGGTCGAGCAGATCCTGGCCCAGATCGTGGCCCGCGACGACCGCCCGCTGGACATCGCGCGCGAGCCCGCGGGCCGGCTGCCCGGCAACTGCCGGCATTTCACCGTGCTGATGACCGCGCTGCTCCGGGCGCAGGGCACCCCGGCCAGGGCGCGCTGCGGGTTCGGCGCGTACTTCGGCGGCGACATGTTCGAGGACCACTGGGTCTGCGAGTACTGGAACCCGGGCCAGGCGCGCTGGGTGCTGGTCGACGCGCAGATCGACGCCAGGCAGCTGGGCTGGTTCCCCATCGACTTCGACGTGACCGACGTGCCCCGCGACCGTTTCCTGGTCGCCGGGCAGGCCTGGGCCAGCTACCGGGCCGGGCAGGCCGACCCGGACAAGTTCGGGCTCAGCGTGATCAACGAGTCGGGCGACTGGTGGATCGCGGCCAACCTGATGCGTGACGCCGCCGCGCTGCTCAACATCGAGCTGCTGCCCTGGGATGTCTGGGGGGCGATGCCGGGGCCGAGCGACGTGATCGGCGAGGACCTGGCTGCCCTGTTCGACCGCCTGGCCAAGCTGACCCAGGAGCCGGACGGCACGCTGGCCGAACTACGGCAGCTGATGCACGACGATGACCGGCTGCGCGTGCCGCCGACGGTCCGCAACGCCGTCCGCGACCGCGAGGAGCCCGTCGGCTGAGCGCCGACGGCGGGCAGCCGGGACCAGGGCCGATACGAGGCTGAGCGTCTGTTCAGCGGAATGACGGCTGTCATACGATGCGACGCATTCCGGGCCGCCCAGGCTGGGCTCAACGGTCACCGGATCGAGCGGGTGGGGAGTGGGGCACGTGACACTGCGATCGTGGATCAGAGGCACCGGACGGGCTCGCCGGATCGTCGGCACATTGGTGCTGGCCGGCGGCATGAGCGCGGGCGCGGCTCCAGCGGCGCTGGCCGCACCCGCGCACCCGTCGGTGGCCGGGTTTTACTCGAGCTGGGCGGCGGCGCAGCACGCGGCCAAGTTCAAGCTGCTCAAGCCGGGCAAGACCTTCGGACTGAAGCGCTCCGGCCGGATCCAGGTGGAGACCTGCGAGCTGGGCGTGCACGTCTCCCGCAAGGCCGTCTTCGCCAGCTACAGCGGCTCGGGTGAACGGTCGGTCCAGATCCAGGAGGTCAACTACCACATGGATTGCGGCAATGTGGGCGAGGCCAAGACGCTGGGCCACTACCGGGTGGATGGCGTCCGCGCGACGCTCCTGGGCAGCTGCGGCCTGCCACACACGCCGAGCTGCCACAAGCTGAAGATCTCGCTGGACCTGCTGTGGGTCAAGCGGGGCAAGGCTTACGCCCTGACCTTCTTCGCGATGCGGCGCGCCACCGTGGTGGCCTTCGCGCGCGCCATGCGGGCGGTCTAGTAAACGGGGCTCCTTGGGCTAGGGGGACGCCGCCGACGTCAGAAGTCCTCGAAGGCAGGACCTTCGCCTGGTGGAGGACGTTTCCGCGGAAACGCCGCTGCACGTGTGTGACGCACGTGCGCGGAACGTTTCCGCGGAAACGTGCGGGCTTTACCTGAGGCGTAATTGCGGCGGTGACCTGCGCTGGCCAGGGTGGTAGCAGGACCTGATCATCCCGCGAATCGTCCAGCGCAGACCGAAGAGGAATCATGACTGCCTACGCCATCGCCCATATGCGCCGGGTCGCCATGGGGCCGGCCATCGCGGAGTACCTGGAGCGGATTGACGCGACGCTGGCCCCCTACGGCGGCCGGTTCATCGTCCACGGCGGCGACTTCGAGGAGCTGGAGGGCAGCTGGCCGGGCGCGGCGATCGTGATCGAGTTCCCCGATCTGGGGCAGGCGGCCGCCTGGTACCGCTCACCCGCTTACCGGGAGATCGCGCCGCTGCGGACGGACAACTCCGACAGCGACATCATCCTGATCGACGGCGTCGACGCCGGCCACCGCGCCACTGACGTGCTGACGGCGAGTGCGTAGCGGCACCCGGTGCTGAGCGGCTACCTGGGCGTCGTCGGCCGCCGCGGCCGTGATGGCTCCGCCCAGGCGGCTCGGCTCGGTCAGCCAACCTCGCGTTTTCTAGGAGCCTTTTACTGGCGACGGAATTCGCTATTCGCGATGCCTCACGAGGTGTATAGTAAAAAATAGCACTCCGGACCCGGGTAACTCCTGTCGCCGCAATATTCACGGTGACTCGGCGGGTCCGGTTTTTTTCGTGCACGGAACGGTGCCGGCCAGACGCCACAGCCACGAGGCGGTGAGAATCCTCGCGGGAGTGTTCCTCTCCCGTCGCGATCTACCCAGCATGACCGACTACCGCGTACGCCACCTCGTCGCTGACTAAGGAGTCGGTTATGGGCATCATCGCCTGGATCATTCTCGGCCTGGCTGCAGGCCTCATCGCCAACATGCTGATCCCCGGCCGCCGACAGCAGGGCCTCATACTGACCTGCGTCATCGGCATCGTCGGGGCCCTGCTCGGCGGCTGGATCGCCACCAAGCTCTTCCACATCCACAGCCTGCAGGGCTTCTTCAACCTGTCCACCTGGCTCACCGCCATCGCCGGCGCGGCCGTCCTCCTGCTCGCCTACCACCTCTTCACCAGCCAGTCGGGCCGATCCAGCCGGTCGCGCCGGTCCAGCCGGTCTCGCCGGTTCGCCCGCCGCTAAGACAGAGGCCAGGACGATCCCCGGCCGTGGCTGAGCCCGGTCGGCCTGGCCGCCCAAGCTGGTCCAGGTGCGGCGTCCGCTCCCGCGCCTGGACCATCCACTTAAAGGCTCGTGATGAGGCGTCCCGACGAGAAGAGAGCTGTGAACGACCCAGGCGTCACCCGCGTGGCCGTCTATATCGACTTCGACAACATCGTGATCTCACGCTACGACCAGGTTCATGGCCGCGGCCAGTTCCAGCGTGACAAGGGGCGCGGGTTCGACCGAGCCGACCGGCCGGCCGATCCCGACATCGCGGAGAAGCTCCAGCGCGCCACGGTGGACGTCGGCGCGATGATCGACTTCGCCTCATCGTTCGGCACCCTCGTGCTGACCCGTGCGTATGCCGACTGGTCAGCTCCCGTGAACGCCGACTACCGTGGGCAGCTCGTCAGCCGCGCAGTGGACTTGGTGCAGCTCTTTCCCGCCGCCGCCTACGCCAAGAATGGTGCCGACATCAGGCTGGCCGTGGATGCGGTGGAGGACATGTTCCGGCTTCCCGACCTGACCCACGTGGTGATCGTGGCCGGAGACTCGGATTACATCGCCCTCGCCCAGCGGTGCAGGCGCCTAGGCCGCTACGTCGTGGGTGTCGGGGTCGCAGGATCGACCAGCAGATCACTCGCCGCGGCGTGCGACGAACTCGTGACTTACGACGCGCTGCCGGGCATTACGCCCACCGGCGTTGCTCAGCCGCCAGCCGCACAGACGACCGGCGCACCGGCCGAACACGAGGAGCCCGGGAGCGTATCGCCCGTACGGAGTTCGCGACGTACCAGACGGCCAGTGGCCGCGGCGGCCGACGAGACCGATCCCGATCCCGAAGACGCGCAGGAGCTGGCCACCAGGCTCCTTGAGCGCGCACTGCGACTCGGCCAGGAAAAGGATGACGCGGACTGGCTGCATAGCTCCGCGGTAAAGAGCCAGATGAGACGCATGGACCCGTCATTCAGCGAGAAGGCACTCGGCTTTCGTTCATTCTCCGACTTCGTGAAGTCACGAGAAGCCGTCGCCGAACTCGACGAGACAAACCCCGGGCGGCTCGTACGGCTCAGCCCGGCCATAACCGCACAGTAGGTAAAGCGTTCCACGGCCACACGAGATGGACCCCGTCCGCATGTCCCCCGTCCGCGCCGTGGATTGCGTAGCGTGATGTGTCCGCCGCATGACGAAAGCGCGCTCTTGTGCCGCCCTGCGGGTACCCGCTGCAGGCAGGCAGGCAGGCAGGCAGATAGGAAACTAGCAATTGTTTTCTAGAATTAGTGTACACTTGTTCCATGACGACAATCGCGCGCCCAGAGCTTGACGAGCTGGAGCGCTACAAATTCGGCTGGGCCGACTCGGACGTGGCGGGCGCCGGCGCGCGCCGCGGCCTGTCCGAGGACGTTGTCCGGGACATCTCGGCGCTGAAAGACGAGCCGGAGTGGATGCTCGACCTGCGGCTGAAGGGCCTGCGCCTGTTCCGGCGCAAGCCCATGCCGACCTGGGGCTCGGACCTGTCCGGGATTGACTTCGAGAACATCAAGTACTTCGTCCGCTCGACCGAGAAGCAGGCCGCGACCTGGGAAGAGCTGCCAGCCGACATCAAGAACACCTACGACAGGCTCGGCATCCCGGAGGCCGAGAAGCAGCGGCTCATCGCGGGCGTGGCCGCGCAGTACGAGTCGGAGGTCGTCTACCACAAGATCCGCGAGGATCTTGAGGAGCAGGGCGTCATCTTCGAGGACACCGACACCGCGCTGCGCAACCACCCGGACCTGTTCCGCGAGTACTTCGCCTCGATCATCCCGGTCGGGGACAACAAGTTCGCCGCGCTCAACACCGCGGTCTGGTCTGGCGGCAGCTTCATCTACGTGCCCAAGGGCGTCAAGGTAGATATCCCGCTGCAGGCTTACTTCCGGATCAACACCGAGAACATGGGCCAGTTCGAGCGGACCCTGATCATCGTCGACGAGGGTGCCAGCGTGCACTACGTCGAGGGCTGCACCGCGCCGGTCTACTCCTCCGACTCGCTGCACTCGGCGGTCGTGGAGATCATCGTCAAGAAAGATGCCCACTGCCGGTACACCACCATCCAGAACTGGTCGAACAACGTCTACAACCTGGTCACCAAGCGGGCCGTGGCGCAGGCCGGGGCCAGCATGGAGTGGGTGGACGGGAACATCGGCTCGAAGGTGACGATGAAGTACCCGGCCGTCTACCTGATGGGCGAGCACGCCCGTGGGGAGACGCTGTCGGTGGCGTTCGCCGGGGCGGGCCAGCACCAGGACGCCGGGGCCAAGATGGTGCACTGCGCGCCCAACACGTCCTCGTCGATCGTGTCCAAGTCGGTGGCCCGCGCGGGCGGCCGCACGTCCTACCGCGGGCTGGTCCGGGTCCAGGAGGGCGCCGAGCACTCCCGGGCGACCGTCAAGTGCGACGCGCTGCTGGTGGACTCGGTCAGCCGGTCTGACACCTATCCCTATGTGGACGTCCGCGAGGACGACGTGGAGATGGGCCACGAGGCGACGGTGTCCAAGATCTCCGAGGACCAGCTGTTCTACCTGATGAGCCGGGGGATGACCGAGGACGAGGCCATGGCCACGATCGTCCGCGGCTTCGTCGAGCCCATCGCGCGCGAACTGCCGATGGAGTACGCGCTCGAGCTCAACCGGCTGATCGAGCTGCAGATGGAAGGATCCGTCGGCTAATTCAGGCGCCCGGTAGTCAGCGTTCGCCGGTGGCCAGGAGGTCGAGGATCCGGGTCTGCGGCAGACCGGCCAGGCCGGGCGAAGATGCCGGTGATGACCAGACGTGCTGCAGCAGGAAATCGGCGAATGCCTGCGCCTGGCCGGGCCGAGTCGAACTCCAGGTCAAGCATCAGATACTGCGGGTCATCCACCGGCAGGCGAATGGCGAAGCTGCGAACTCCCGCCTGGGCGCGTGCTTCCGCGAATCCGTCGAATGCCTTCCTCCAGAGCTGGTAGTCGGTGATCGCGTGCTCGATCCGGAGCGTCGTCATCGGGTTTCTCCGTTACGTTGCGGCAGTTGCTGTTGAACCGCACGGTAGGCCGTCCCGCTAGTCGTGCGGTATCCCGACTATCTGGGGGTCTATCTCTAACGGGCCGCACGCGTGTGGCAAGCGCCAGGGTTCCGGGGCATACGCTCATCTGGTGGCCGACAGCTGGGCGCGGGCCCGCGCCCGCGAGCGCATCGAGGCCGTGGCCGCCGAACCCGTCGACGCCAGGAGCCTGCGCCTGCAGGTACTGGCGGTGCTCCGCGAGGTTATCGACTTCGACGCATACGTCTGGCTGCTCACTGACCCCGTCACGACGGTCGGCGCCGCGCCGGTCGCCGATGTCCCCTGCCTGCCCGAACTCCCGGCCCTGATCAAGGCGAAGTACGCCACCCCGGTCAATCGCTGGACGGTCCTGCAGCTGCAGAGCTCCCCCGCCGCAACCCTGAGCGATGCCGCCGGCGGAGACCTGGATCGCAGCCTGATGTGGCGCGACGTGCTGCGCAGATACGGAATCGGCGACGTGGCCTCGGCGGTATTCGCCGACCAGTTCGGCTGCTGGGGATTCCTCGACCTGTGGCGTAACAACACCCGCGGCTCGTTCAGCGCCGCCGACGCCGGGTTCCTCGCCGCGGCCGCCGCACCGCTGGCCACCGCGCTTCGTCATTGCCAGGCGAGAACATTCGTCGACCCGGCGACTCAGCATCGGCCAGACCTCGGACCGGTCGTCCTGACGCTCGACGACGACCTGCGGATCACCAGCCGGACGGCAGCTTCGCGCGGATGGCTGGATGCGCTGCTTCCTCCCGAGCCTGACGAAAGGGCCATCCCGGCGAGCGTCTATAACGTCGCCGCCCAGCTCCTGGCCGCTGAGCAAGGCGTCGACGCGCATCCGGCGTTCGCCCGCACGCATCTGGCTGATGGCTTCTGGCTTGCTCTGCGTGCCGCCAGGCTCTCGCCAGACCAGCCTCCCGCCAGCGGAGCGGCAACGATCGTCGTCACTATCGAGGAGGCGTCCGCCTCCGAGCGGGTCGAGCTCTTCGGCCGCGCTTTCGGGCTCAGTGCCCGCGAATACGAACTGCTCGGCCTGCTGGCCACCGGCGGCGACACGCGATCGATGGCGCGGCGAGATGTCGCTGTCCGAGCACACGATCCAGGATCACCTCAAGTCGATTTTCGCCAAGACCGGCGCCCACGACCGCGTCACCGTTCTATCGCGCGCCCTCGGAACCAGACTGCAGGCACGCAGATGAGCCCGCTGCCTCGGGCCGGTCCCGCGACCTGCGCGGGGCCGGCCCCTTGGTCAGCTGGCGAGATTGTGAACCGGCATGACGTCTGGCGTTCCGGGGTCAATCCCGGCCTTGTGCAGGATCGGCATGAGCACCGGTCCGTACTCCTCGAAGGCCTGCTGTGACTCCCACACCTCGTAGACCATCAGGGCGTTGTCGGGCCCGAAGCAGGAGTGGTGAACCCGGCCTGCCGGGTTCGCGGCTCCGGCGGCTTCGAGTTCCCGGATAGCTTCGTCGTACTGGAGTGCGGTGAGTGACTGGGGATGGAAGTAGGTTGCGATTGCCATGGCTCCTCCTGCTGGTTAGCGGCGCTGGCTTGGCCTAGCTGCCCGGCCAGTCGCTGCGGTTGGCGAGCGGTCAACACGCACGGTCGCCAGCGGGCCCCGGTCGTGCGCCGAACGCGGGTGACGGAGATCAGAACGGGACCTTCGTGGCCATGAGCCCGGTACCGGGCTGCCGGCCGGCGACGATCCAGCAGAAGTCGAGCGCGTCGAGCTGGAGGTGCTCCCCGGCCTTCCCTGACCGCCACTGGCCGCCGCCGTGCCGGTCAGGGTGAGGGTGAACGGCTGACCGTGGCGGCGCGCCCACTCAGTGACGACGTCGGCGACGAGGCGGCCGTCGTGCCCGGCGGTGAGCTCCATGGGGCGCCCGGTCGCCCGGCTGATGTCGAGTCTGTGCATCCAGGTGTCGCGGGTGAAGATGGTATCCACCAGGTAGCCGTAGCGCCATCGCTCGGCATCGAACGGCGGGTCGTTCTTGAGCCGCACCGCCCATCGGACGGGCGCCGGTGTCCGGCGCCTGGCCCGCACGGCCTTGGGGGCCACTGCCGCCAGCCGGCTGACGATCGCGCCGGGCGTCATAGCTGTTCGCTCGCGCACCTGTGTGGCCGACATCTCGTCGATCATCTTTCCGCCGGATCGTTTGCCGGCCGCGCGGAAGTCGTGGGCGAACTGACGGAACGAGGCCTGCGCCTCGGCCATGCCGAGCACGTGCGCGGCCATCGCCCGCACGTCCCACAGCTCGCACACCGTCGGCTGCGCCCAGTCGCGCGGGGCCAGTGCCTGCAGACTGCGCCGCCATCCGGTCGAACTCCGTCGCCGCGAGGATCATCGCCTCCCGGTGCCCCAGAGGCACCGCGACACCTGCGCCGACGGCCGTTGTCCCCGCCATGGCGAACTCCCATCTACCATTCGGAATTCCGAACACTGTCAGGATAATCGCAGCATTATCGGCTAGAGTCAACTCATGCCCTCGACGACGCCTGCCCGGCCCCGCCGCCGCGACCGCCGCCGCGACCGGCACGAGGCGACCAAACAGGAGATCCTCGACACTGCCTGGTCCATGGTCCGCGCTGACGGCCTGGCCGCCCTGTCCTTGCGAGCGCTCGCGCATGCCGTCGACATGGAGCCCCAGTCGCTCTATACCTACTTCGCCTCCAAGAACGCCCTCTACGACCGCATGTTCGCCGACGGCAACCTGGAGCTGGCCAGACGGTTCGCTGACGCTGAGATCCCCGGACGATGCCCGCAGCGCGCTGCGGGCTGTCGCCGGCATCTTCCTCGAAGTTCGCCGCCCAGGACCAGGCTCGTTATCAGCTGCTGTTCCTGCGCACCATTCCCGGATTCCAGCCATCGCCTGACTCTTATGCGCTAGCCGTGGAGGTTCTCGCGAGCGTCCGCACCACCCTCGCCCGCGCCGGGCTCCGCAATGAAGCCGACTTCGACCTCTGGACCGCGGTAGTCGTCGGCCTGGCCGGCCAGCAACTCGCCAACGACCCCGGCGGCGACCGGTACCTACGCCTCATCGACGACGCCGTCACCATGTTCGCCGACCACATCCTCGGCCCGAGCTGACCCCGCCGATGGGCTTCGCGAAAGGGTGGGTCGAGCCAGTCGGCCAACTACTTCATGCGCATCCAGGAGCTCCCGGCAGGCTTGCTCGCAGCGTCGGCATGCTTGCTCGCAGACGCGGCAGTGCGCATGGTGCCGGGCATGCCGCTCGCACTCGTCGCCGCAGCTCTTGCAGATGGCCACGCAGGCCTCCAGCAGCGGCCTGGTGACGTTGGCGTCGTAGGACGCCTGTCGGCTTGTTACCCCGATGGTGGCGGTGCAGACATCAGCGCACTTCAGGCACAGCCGGATGCACGTGACCATCTCGGTCACGTTCGGCTCGCTCAAGTCGGCGTCGACGTCGGCGATGCAGGCCTGGGCACAGTCGCTGAGCGCGTCGATGGCGGCGGCCAGCACATCGGCATCGACGCTGACGGGGCCTGGGTAGGTATCCAGCAGTTGCCTGGCGTAGCTCATGGCCGCTCCTTCGAAGGCGATGCGGCAACACCACCTCGGTACCCGCATTCCGCGCGGATTACGCGGCAGGCTGGACAGACGCCCACCGGGGCCGCCTGTGCTCTAAGCCCGCCGGCGGACTCACGGCTGATGATCGGCGCCTGGCTTCGCGAGGCGCTTGTCTTACATCGGCGGCATGGCGGAGACGTGCAGGCCGGGAAGCAGCCACGGAAACCAGATCGCCAGGACGCCGATCGCCACCAGCGCCACGCCGACGGCCTGGCCGAACGGCTTGCCGTAGCGCCAGAGCTTTTCCACGAAGATGACCACCGCCAGGCCCGCCATGACTGCCACGTTCATCGCGCCGACCGCGATCAGCACGATCATCAGGCCCCAGCAGCACCCAGCGCATGTCGCTCCGTGATGCAGGCCGACCCGGACATCGCGGCTGTGGCCCTTGAAGCCGAGGTAGTACATCAGCGCACCGATCGGTGATCGGCAACGGCGCAGGCACCAGTCCTTCCAGGGGCTGAGCTGGTAGACGCCCGCGGTGATGAAGATCGCCACACCAAGCCATTTCGCCGCTACCGGGGACGCCGTGAGCAGCCGCCCGGTCCCGGCTAGGACTGCGAAGGCGACCACCCCTACCGCGGCCCAGGTCAGCAGGTAACCGGCCAGGAACGCGCTCATCCGCACGGCACGCCCGGCACCGGCCGAAGCACCGCCGATCAAACGGGTCCACAGGACCGCGACCGGTGCTACCGACGGCAGCATCATCGCGGCCATCATCAAAACCCACAGGCCAAGGAAAGGCACCAGCGCCAGGCCCATGGTCCCGGGCCCGCTTCCCATGTGCCGGGCCAGCGCGACAGTGACCGCCCACGCCGCAGCGGCGAGCGCCGCGACCGCAATCCACGGCACAGCGAGCTGACGCGGCGGGATGCCCGGGCCGGGCCGGGTAACAGCAGCCGGGCCGGCGTGGTCAGCCACGACCGGGCCCGATCAGCCTTCGTACCGGAAATCGGTGACGAAACTGTTCGTGCCCGAGAAATCGGCGCTCCAGTGGCCGTGGTAACTCACGTCTTTCGACGTGGCCTGCCGGACCGGCTGGGTGACGGCGCCGAACGGCGCGTTGGTGATCACCGCCGGCTCCTGGCCATCCATCCCCACCAGCTGGTCGCTGCTCATCGACAGAGCACCCGCGACCTCGGCGTGCAGCGAGCCGTCTGACTTCTCGAACGTGATCGCCGCCGGCTGCACCCCGGCTATCTCGCCGATCAGCGGGCCGAGTCCGGCCAGGTAGCCACCAGCCCCCCCGGAAAAGACCGCACCCAGGGCCTCGGACTGCTGCGCGGAGGCGCGGTCATCCAGATACAGCGCCACCCTCCATCCGCCATCCGTCATCCGCTTCGGCGAGTGCACCGCCATCACCGCGTTAAGGCCCGACAGGTCCACGCCGTCCTTGCTGCCTCCAGTGACGTGCCAGGCCAGCAAGACGTCACAGGAGTCGTGGGTGGCGGCCCCCAGCCACACGCAGTTGCAGCTGACATCGCAGTTGCATACCTCGAAGTAATCCCCTTCAACAAAGAAACTCACGACTCCCCCTTCTGTGGCTCCAGCCACCACGCGGGCGACTGGACACGTTTGCCTTCTAGCACTACATCCACCGATACGCAAGGCCCAGGGTCAAGCAGGAATCCCGCAGCCCGCCGTTTCAGGCGGCCGGCGCCGCCGATCTCCGCAAAACCACCTATGCCCTGATCCAGACGATCTGTGCCCACCTATCCGAGGAGACGGCGCAGTCGGAGATGTCCGGCAAGGCTCAGCCAAGCGCGTGGCATCGGCGGTGAACGAGGGCTCGGTCGCCGTCCAGTTGCTGCACGGCCTGTTCGCCATGGACCGGCTGGACCCGCGGCCGTCCGCGCGATCCCGTCGTCTCCGCCGGACAGTGACCGTGCTGCCCTGCGTTGCCTGGCGCAATTAGCCGGTCATTGCCGCGTTCTCCAGGCAGATCATCGCTACTGTGTGCGGGTGCTGGGGCCCGGGTGGACTGAGGTAGTCGCCCTGGTGGCGGCGTACCTCATCGCGGTGCTGGCGACCCCGGCGGGGATCTCCGGGGCGGTGCTGCTGCTGCCGTTTCAGGTCAGCGTGCTGGGGACGCCGAGCCCGGCGGTCACGCCGACGAACCTGCTGTACAACGTGGTGGCGACGCCGGGTGCGCTGTACCGGTACTGGCGGCAGGGCCAGACCGGCGGGCGCCTCGCGCTGCTGCTCATCGCCGGGACACTGCCCGGCGTGGTGGCCGGGTCGGTGATCCGGGTGGAGCTGCTGCCCGGCGCCCGGGTCTTCGACCTGGTCGTCGCCGCGGTGCTGGCCCCGCTGGGCGCGTGGCTGGCGCTGTCGCATGCGCCCCAGCCGCGCGATGCGGCCCGGTCCGGCCGGGGTATCCCGGCACCGGCTCTGGTGGTCCTGGCGGCCGCGGTGGGGTGTGTTGGCGGGATCTACGGCATCGGCGGCGGGTCGATCCTGGCCCCGGTCCTGATCGCCTCGGGGCGCCCGCCCGCAGCAGGTGGCCCCGGCGGCGCTGGGATCGACGTTCCTGACCTCGGTGGCGGGAGTCGTCACGTTCACGATCTTGTCCGTTCATGAGCACGGGTCAGTGGCCCCGGCCTGGGCAACGGGGATTGCTCTGGGGGCCGGGGGCCTGATGGGCGGTTACACCGGAGCCCGGATCCAGGCCCGGCTCCCCGACGCGGTGATCCGCCGCGTGGTCGGCGTCCTGGTCCTGGCCATCGGCGCCCGGTATGTGTGGGCCGGCCTGGCGTGACCGGGGCATCCCGGTTGTTTCGGCATGCCCGGGGACCGGTGTCCTGTCTAGGCTGGGAGTGTGTCACAGCGGGAGACGTGGAGACTGGCGCTATCGGAGTGGCTGGTGCTGTGCGTGATCTGCGAGCAGCCCACCCACGGGTTCGCGATCGCGGCGCTGCTGGGCGCCGGCGGTGACCTGGGCCGGACCTGGCGGGTGCCCAAGCCGGTGATCTACCGCGCCATCGCGCGCCTGGAGAAACTCGGGCTGATCCGCACCGCCGGGGAAGAACACTCCGCGCACGGCCCGGTCCGCTTGCTGCTCAAGGCAACCCCGGCCGGGCGGCGGGCCGCAGAGCAGTGGCTGGGCACCCCGGTCGAGCACGCCCGCGACGTGCGCTCGGAGCTGATGATCAAGCTCGCGCTGCTCGACCGCGCCGGAGCCGACCCGCAGCCGCTGCTGCTGGCCCAGCAGATGCAGCTCTCCCCCATCGCCGCCGCACTCGGCGACCGGGTGCGCGACACCGCCGGCTTCGAGCACACCCTGGCCGTGTGGCGGCACCAGGCGATGGACGCCACCATGCGATTCCTGACCGCCATGACCCCGCTGGACTAGCGAGACGCTGGCGGCCGGGCTGCACAGGTGCGACGGCAGACGCCGGCGACGACTTAGCCGCCGATGGCGGACATGGGCCGGGCGGGCTGCAGGAAACCCGGGTCGTTGATCCCGTGGCCCGGCAGCTTGCTGGCCACAGCGGCGCGCCAGAGCCCGGTGAGCGCGTCGTCGGTGGCTCCCGATCGCAGCGGAGTGCGCAGGTCAGTTTCGGTCGCGGCGAACAGGCAGTTGCGGACCTGGCCGTCGGCGGTCAGCCGGACCCGGTCGCAGGTTCCGCAGAACGGCCGGGTCACGGACCCGATGATCCCCACGCGGTCCGGTCCGCCGTTGACCTGGAAGCTCTCGGCAGGCGCTGATCCTCTGGCGCCCGGGTCGTCGGGGGTGAGGGTGAACTGGGCTGACAGGGCCGTGAGGATCTCATCGGCGGTCACCATGTCAGCCCTGCGCCAGCCGTGCTGGGCGTCCAGGGGCATCTGCTCGATGAACCGGAGTTGGTAACCGCGGTCCAGGCAGAATCTCAGCAGCGCGGCGGCCTCGTGGTCGTTGATGCCGCGCATGAGCACGGCATTCACCTTGACCGGGGCCAGTCCCGCGTCGGCGGCGGCGCTCAGTCCCGCCAGCACGTCGGCCAGCCGGTCACGCCGGGCCAGCTTCACGAACGTGTCGCGGGACAAGGTGTCCAGCGACACGTTCAGCCGGTCCAGCCCGGCTGCGGCCAGCGGCCCGGCCAGCCGGGCGAGCCCGATGCCGTTGGTGGTCAGCGAGATCTCCGGCCGCGGGTCCAGAGCCGTGGTCGCGGCGATGATGGCGGGCAGGCCCCGGCGGATCAGCGGCTCGCCGCCGGTGAACCGGACCTCGGTGATGCCCAGCCGCCGGACCGCGACCGAGATCAGCCGGGCTACCTCGTCGTCGGTGAGCAGCACCGGGCCGGCCAGCCAGTCCAGGCCCTCGGCGGGCATGCAGTAGGTACACCGCAGGTTGCACCGATCGGTCACCGATACCCGCAGATCAGTGGCGACCCGGCCGAAGGAGTCCGCTAGCACGAGGTCACATCCACCGTCCCGGCCCATCCGATCGTCTGGTGCCCGTCAGCGTACGTGCCAAGGCCGCCTGGCTGAGCAGCGCTCCTACCCGCCCGCCATGGCGCCGACGACGAGATAGGGCTCGGTCCCGGCGGCGACAGCATCGGGCAGCGGATCATCGGGCGCGTCGTGGGACAGGTCCTGCTCGCACGCGAAGAACCGGATAAACGCACGCCGCGGACCGCTGTCATGACTGCGGATGGTGCCGCGCAGCACCGGGTAACGCTCCTCCAGCGCGTCCAGCACCGACCGCTGCGTCACCGGGCCGGCGACATCCAGGCGCACCTCGCCGTCGACGCGGGCCAGGGTGCGCAGGTGCGCGGGCAGTACGACCCGGATCATGACAGCGTCTGGACCTCGACCGACAGCACCGCCGGGAGATCCCGGACGATCGGCGCCCAGCTGTCACCGGAGTCCGCCGAGGCGTAGACCTGCCCGCCGGTGGTGCCGAAGTACACGCCGCACTCGTCCAGCGAGTCGACGGCCATCGCGTCGCGCAGCACGTTCACGTAGCAGTGCTCCTGCGGCAGACCCATGGTCAGCGGCTCCCACTCGTCGCCGCCGGTGCGGCTGCGGTAGACCCGCAGCTTGCCCTCGGGCGGGAAGTGCTCGGCGTCGCTGGTGATCGGGACCACGTAGATCGTGTCGGGCTCGTGGGCGTGCACGTCGATGGGGAACCCGAAGTCTGAGGGCAGGTTCCCGGAGATCTCCCGCCAGGACTCGCCGCCGTTGTCGCTGCGCATGACGTCCCAGTGCTTCTGCATGAACAGCACGCCGGGCCGGGCCGGGTGCATTGCCAGCCGGTGCACGCAGTGGCCCACCTCGGAGTCAGGGTCGGGAATGCCCTCCGACATCAGGCCCCGGTTGACCGGCCGCCAGCTCTGCCCACCGTCATCGGTCCGGAACGCGCCTGCCGCGGAGATCGCCGCGAACATCCGGCCCGGCGCTGAGCGGTCAAGGAGCAGCGTGTGCAGGCACATGCCGCCCGCGCCCGGCTGCCACGACGGCCCCGACTTGTGCTCGCGCAGCGCAGGCAGCTCCGCCCACGTCTGGCCGCCGTCCGCCGACCGGAACAGCCCGGCGTCCTCCACCCCGGCATAGACCGCGTCCGGGTCGGACAGAGACGGCTCCAGGTGCCACACCCGGGCGAACTCCCACGGGTGCGGCGTCCCGTCGTACCACTGGTGGGTACCGGGCGTGCCGTCATAGGCGAACCGGTTACCCACCGCCTCCCAGGTCTGCCCGCCGTCATCAGACCGCTGGATGACCTGCCCGGACCAGCCGCTGGACTGCGACGCCCACAGCCGGTCCGGGTCGGCCGGGGAGCCTTTCACGTGGTAGATCTCCCAGCCCGCGAAGAACGGCCCGGCGACCTCCCACCGGTCCCGCTTGCCGTCCGCGGTCAGCACGAACGCGCCCTTGCGCGTCCCCGCCAGCACCCGCACGCTGCTCATGCCCGCTCCCTCCGCCTCGGCCGTGGCCGCACCTGCCACAGTTTGCCGGTATGCAGACGACGGCACGCCGCCAAACTAATCTGTGCTGCGCCGCGCCGCTGGCAAAGGAGAGGGTCCGGGGTGGGTCAGGGCTGGTACGGCGGGGCGACGCCCCAGCCGGACGCGCTTGAGGTGGGCTGCTGCCGTCGCCTACTTGTAGCTGAGCTGGACCAGGAGGTCGCAGCTGGCCCCCGAGTGTGACTTCTTGAGCGGACCGCCCACGGGCAGCGGCGGGGCGTACAGGAGGAAGCCGTCGCCGCCCGAGCACGACAGCGTTCCGGTGGATCGTGCCTTGATGGCGATGTAGTCACCCTTGGCGACGCGCAGCTTGACCCGGAAGCTCTGGACGACGTAGTGGTCGCCGCTCGCGCCCCCGCACGGACTCTGGCCGTGGTAGGTGATCTCGGGACCGTTGGCCACGATCTTGGCCTTGCGGGTGCTCGGGCTGGCCTTGGCCAGCTGCAGCCGGAACTTTCCCGGCCTTGCACGACACCAGCTTCACGTGCCTGACGGTTCCCGTCCTCGGGGCCGTGAAATGGCTGCCGTTCTCGAATGCGCTGATGGCCACCCAGGTGCAGGTGGAACCGTGGCGGATCCCGCCGTTTTCATCGCACGACTGGCCGTTCTCGGCGTTGGAGGGCTGGCTCTGGGTGGTCAGCTTGGCCCCGAAGAATGTCGGAGTCGTCGCGGTAGCCGCACTCCCCGATGAGGCGGTCAGGCCCACCAGGACCAGAGGCGCCACCAGCACGCTCAGCACTTTGAGGAAGTACGACGCAGATCTCTTGCTCATGACATGGAACCATCCTTACGCCCAAGGGTTACGAACCCTACGAAAATTGCACGTTGGCTTAGCGGAAGGACATGGTGCCCCTTCGCCGGCTTCTGGTCCCAGGCTCGCGGGCGGCCGGATCATGCACCATACGCAGCCGCCCACATGAACGCCCACATGATGACGCGCAGCGCAGGTCCGACGTATTGTTGGCGCAGCGTGCTCTACTCAGCGGTGGAGGCGAGGCGCAGTCTGTCGGCTTGCGAAGGGCGTGGGCCTTGACGGAGCAGGAGCAGGGTTCCCTTTCTTTTGCCGGGCTGCTGCGGCGACTTCGGGGCGAGGCGAAGCTGACGCAGGAGGAATTGGCCGAGGCGGCGGGCCTTTCCTTGCGGGCGGTCAGTGACCTGGAGCGCGGTATCCACCGCACCGCCCGCAAGGACACCGCGCTGCTGCTGGCCAGGGCGCTGGGTATGACTGAGTCGGCGGCAGCGTTGTTCGTGGCGGCCGCCCGCGGGCGCACCCCGGCCGCGACGCGCTGGCCGTCCTGCGAGGCTCCGGGCGGCGACCGGCCGAGACGACGCCCCGGGTGTGGAACATCCCGGCCCGTAATCCGGCCTTCACTGGCCGCGACGATCTGCTGGCCGCGGTACAAGCGAGGCTGCAGACCGGGCACGCGGCGGTCGTGCAGGCGCTGTACGGGATGGGCGGAGTGGGCAAGACCCAGCTCGCGGCCGAGTACGCGCACCGTTTCGCTTCAAGCTATGACCTGACCTGGTGGATCGACGCTGAGCAAGATGGGCTGATCGGGGACCAGGTCGTAAGCCTCGGGCTGGTGCTCGGATGCGTTCCGGCCGGATCCGGGACCGAGACGGCGCGGGCCGCGGTGCTGGCCGAGCTGCGGCAGCGTGACCGATGGCTGCTGATCTTCGACAATGCGCAGGCGCCCGCGGATGTGGCGCCATGGCTGCCGGGGGGCGGCGGGCACGCGCTGATCACGTCCCGCCAGCGTGGCTGGGATGAGGTCGCCACCCCGATCGAGGTCGACGTGCTCACCCGGGCCGAATCGATCGAGCTGCTGCGGCGCCGGGTTCCCCGGCTCACCGAGACCGACGCGAACCGGCTCGCCACCGAGCTCGGCGACCTGCCGCTGGCCATCGCCCAGACCGCCGGGTTCATCGCCGACACCGGCACGCTGGCGAGTCAGTACCTGGGCCTGCTGCAGACGCGGGCCGGGCAGCTGCTTGACCAGGGCGCGCCGGGCTCCTACCCGCGGTCGCTGGCGGCCGCCACCGCTTTGATAGCAGACCGGCTTTCCGGCTACGACCCGGCCGCCGCGGAGCTGGCCAGCCTGTGCGCATTCCTGGCACCGGAGCCGATTCCTGAGTACCTGTTCACCGGCGCCGTCGGCGTGTTGCCTGCCGAGCTTGCGGCGCGGGCTGCCGACCCGCTGGCCTGGCGGCAGACCCTGGCCAACGTGTCGAGACAGTCGCTGGCCCGCATCGATCACCGCGGGCTGCAGATGCACCGGCTCACCCAGGCCATCCTCCGCGACCGGCTCACCCCGGCCCGCGCCGCCGCCACGCGCCGGTGCGCCGAGGCGATCCTGGCGGCCAGCGATCCTGGCGACCCGCCCGATCCCGGCACCTGGACCCGGTGGGCGCAGCTGATGCCGCACGTGCTGGCCGCCGATCTGGCCGCCACCGATAACCCGGCACTGCGCGAGCTAGTTCGCCGCGCGTGCTGGTACCTGATCGAGCGTGGCGATGCCCGTACCGCGCGGGATCTCATGAGCAATCTGCGGCAGCAGTGGCGCGACCGGCTTGGTGAAGATCATCAGCACACGCTGATGGCCGCGCACTATCTCGCCTGGGCGCTCTGGGAACTGGGCCGCTACGCCGAATCCCGCGACCTGAACCGGGACACACTGGAGCGCCATCGCAGCGTCTTCGGTGAAGACCACCCCGACACCCTGAACTCCGCCCACAACCTGGCCATGGATCTGCGCATGCTGGGCGACGCGCAGGCGGCCCGCGACCTGGACCACGACACCCTGGGCCGCTATCGCCGCTCGCAGGGCCGGGATCACCTCAGCACACTGCGCTCCGCGAGCAACCTGGCCGCCGACCTGCGCGCGCTTGGCCAGGCGCAGGCCGCCCGCGACCTGGACCAGGACACGCTGGAGCGCCGCCGCCACGTCCTCGGCCACGATCACCCCGACACCCTGAACTCCGCCCACAACCTAGCCATGGACCTGCGCATGCTGGGCGAGGCGCGGGCGGCCCGCGACCTGGACCAGGACACACTGGAGCGCCGCCGCCACGTCCTTGGCCGCGATCACCCCGAGACCCTCAAATCCGCGAGCAACCTGGCCGCCGACCTGCGCGCGCTTGGCGAGGCGCAGGCCGCCCGCGACCTGGACCAGGACACACTGGAGCGCCGCCGCCGCGTCCTCGGCCACGATCATCCCGACACCCTCAAATCCGCGCATAACCTCGCCCTCGATCTGCCCGCCCGAGGCCAGGCAGCTGATGGCCCGCAAGGCCGATGACAGGGTGGGTGGGACTTGGCTGCCCGCGCCCCCGAGCAGCCGCCAACAGACCCGTCTAACGACCAAGGATCCCTAGAACTGAGTGCCTGGTTCGCCGGTCCCTAGCGCCCGCTCCTGGATCTGAGCGTAGGCAGGTTTTTCGCGGATGCGGCCAATGGCCCACCGCACGACCTCCGCCCGGCTGGACGCGATACCCGCAGTAATGAGAGCGTCCACCATCGCTAGATCGGCAGGCCCCAGCGAGGCCCGCACGACGGCGGATCCCTCTATCTCATCCGCCGCGTCAGAACGCAGCCCGTGGTGCATGCTCGGGAAGCCGTACAGGGCGCCGCGCTGGGTCCGCCGCGCCGGCGTGTCCGGAATGAAATGGACCCACGCGACAGACTGCAGCAGCCCGGCCTGATCCAGCTTCTTAGTGGTCTGGCGGTGGGCCTGCTCGAAGGCCTGCAGGACCTTCTCGTCGTCCTCAAAGCCCTCGGCCAGGTGGCCCGCCCGGTCCACGAACGCCCGGACCGCGATCTCCCCTGGCTCCACGTCCGGATCGTCGCCGTACCCCAGAACGTCCACCCGGGTAAACGTCCCCGCAGGGAAGAGCGACCGGAGATGCCTCTCGACGGAATCAGACACTGCCTTATCCACGTGGTCCTCTCCGGCGTGCGGGCCTTCTGTGAGCCGCACCGTCTACGGGAACCTAACAAGGCGCCACGACAGGCCGCCGGATCCGGCTGGCCACGGGTGGCTAATTCCTGCTGGAGCGATGAGCTCGGACCGGCGGCATGCCGTTGGCGCCTCGCAGATCAGCTTGTCCGGCGGCCTGGCCTGGTCCGCGTTGTTGCCAGTACTGCGGCGACGCTGGCCTCACAGCTCCCGTCGCGATAGGCGTGCGCCGTCATGGTTTACGGGCTGCCCGGCTGCTCCATCAGGTGCGCGGAGTTCGCCGGCCAGTTTGTAGGCAGAGCGAAGGGTGTCGGGGTGGTCTTGGCCGAGCACGACGGAGGCGGCTGCGACCACTAGACCGCCCGCGACAGCAGGCTGAGCAGGTGTCAGCCGAGGTCAGCCAGGCCCTGCAAGTCGACGCAGGTCCGGTCATGGATCGTGACGAAGACCATGAGCACGTTGTCGCAGGTCCGGCAGCGGACGACCGTGCCGGGCGCCTGCAGGTACACGGCAAGCTCGGCGACCGGCCGGGCATCGCCGCAGTTTCCGCAGACGCTGCCGGCAGCGGTCATCTCGGTCCCGAAGACCTTGTGCAGCAGACCGCCGATGGCGTTCCCGTCGAGCGCTTCCATCAGGATCCTCCCGTCGCGCCGAACCGCTCGGTCTTGACCCGCTCCGGCGGATAGCCGGACTGGACCAGGGCCTGCGACACCGCCTCGACGAAGCTGGTCGGCCCGCAGGCGTAGGCGAGCGGCATCTCGGCGGCCGGCCAGGCCACCTCGCCCAGCAGGGGCATGTCGACGCGCCGCGCGTAGCCGACCCAGCCCGGAGGCTGATGGCGGGTCAGCGTGTGGATCACCTCGACCCCGGCGGCGGGCATGTCCAGCTCAGCCCGGTAGATCACGTCGTCCAGTGTCCGCGACGAGTACAACAGCCGCACCGGGACGGCGCTGCCGGTGCGCTCGCGGTACCGCAGGATCGACCGCAGCGGCACCACCCCCGAGCCGCCGGCCAGCAGCAGGAGCGGGCCGCCGTCGGCGGGCTCCCAGGTGAAGTAGCCGCCGATCGGCCCGCGCAGCTCCAGGTCATCGCCGGCCCGCAGCTCATCGGTGAGGTACGGCGAGACCTCCCCGTCATCCAGCCGCTCCACCGTGATCGCGACACCCTCGCCCGGCGCCGAGGCGATCGAGTAGGACCGCTCGGCCACGTACCCGTCCTCGTCCGTCAGCCGGATGTCCAGGTGCTGGCCCGCCTGGTGCCCGGGCCAGTCCGGCACGTCGAGCATGATCGTCCGCACCGACGCGGTCTCGCCGGAAACCGCGCTGACCTTCGCGACCTGCCAGGTCAGTCGCCTGCGTAGCGCTGTTCCCGCCATGGGTCTCCGTAGATGTGGTAGCCGTAGTTTTCCCAGAAGCCGGGATCATTGGTGTCGCGCAGCTCCAGGCTTCGCACCCACTTGGCGCTCTTCCAGAAGTACAGGTGCGGGACCAGCAGCCGCGCCGGGCCGCCGTGCTCGGGCTCCAGCGGCCGCCCGTCATAGGCGTAGGCCACCCAGGCCTTGCCGCCGGTGAGGTCTTCCACCGGCAGGTTGGTCGTATACCCGCCGTCACAGTGGGCCATCGCGAACGGGCCATCGTCGCCGGCCAGGTTCAGCAGCGTATCCACCGACACGCCCTGCCAGGCCGTGTCCAGCTTGGACCACTTTGTGACGCAATGGATATCGGCGGTCACGTCCTGGCTCGGCAGGGCCCGGAACTCGTCCCAGCTCCAGGTTTTCTGCCGACCGTCCCGGCCGACGGAGAAACTCCACCCGTCCAGGGCCGTGTGCGGCGTCGGGCCAGCGGACAGGACCGGGAAGTCCTTGGTCAGGTACTGGCCCGGCGGGATCCGGCCCGCGTTCTCCCCCGGGTCCTGACGCCTGCGGTGGAATCCGCGCGATACAGGGCTCATAGCGGCCATTCTCTCACCCGGCCCGCCCGGCGCCCGGATCCGCCGGGCGCTCAGCCCAGGCCAGCACAGACCCTTGCTGGTTGCAAAATGCAGGATCACAGTACGCAAGACCACCGACAGTGAGCCCGGCACTGGCACGCCGACGCGCGAGACGTCCTCATCGCCCTGCGCCATTGCCGTGTTCATATCGGCTTCAGTCCCGCCCAGAGACGGCCGAACCCGATGACAACTCAATGACAAATGATCAAGGCCCGGCCGCCGTGACCGGCTGCCGAGCCTCTGACCTGCTACCACACCTGTAGCCCCGACCGGATTTGAACCGGCGCTACCGCCTTGAGAGGGCGGCGTCCTGGGCCACTAGACGACGGGGCCAGGAAACACTCTCCCTGTGCGTCAGGCCGGGCCAGCAGGGCTGGTGGCGCAGGCCGCACGAAGAACGACCGGAACAGCCAGGCCCGAACCGGTCCTGCCATCCCCAGTCGCGAAGCAAGGTTAGCGCACCAGGCGCAGGCCCGCCAAACCAGCCGCGAGCGCCCATCTCACCGGGCGCCGGCCCCGGCCAGCGCCGGCCCCTGATTAATCTGCGCAAATCCTGGTACCTAGCCCTACATGTTGGCATTCATCATTGTCCTGATTGTCATTGGCCTCATCGCAGGCCTGGTCGCCCGGCTGCTCGTGCCGGGCCGTGACAACATCGGCATCCTCGGGACGATCCTGCTCGGGATCGTCGGATCCTTCGTCGGCGGCTTCCTCCAGCGACTGGTGGAGGGTGACGGCATCGAGGTCCACCATTTCCACGCTTCGGGCATCATCGGCTCGATCATCGGCGCGATTGTGATCTTGCTGATCCTGCGGGTCACCGGGATGGAGCGCGGACACGGGCGCAGCCGCGGGCGCTCGACCCGGCGGCGCTGGATCTGACCTCGGCAGGCACCTCGGCGGCAGGCCACTCGGCCGGAAAGCACAAAGCGCGGACGCCCAGTTAAGGGCGTCCGCGCTGGCCAGCAAGCTGGCTGGGGTACCAGGACTCGAACCTAGACTAACAGGGCCAGAACCTGCCGGGCTGCCAATTACCCCATACCCCATGGGAGCGCACCTTCAGTGCCAAGCGCGCCTGAGCAGTGTAGCCGAACCGGGAGGCGGGGGCCAAAGCGTTCCGCTCATCCGGGCCGGGGCGGCGGTCAGGAGCCCCGGCAGCGGCCGTCAGGAGCTGTCGGTCACCCGGTTGGTCAGCGTCCCGATATCCTCGATCGTGACCGACACCTGGTCTCCCGGCTCCAGCGGCCCGACCCCGTCGGGGGTCCCGGTGAGCAGCACGTCGCCCGGCAGCAGGGTCATGACTGCCGTGACGTAGCTGATCAGCGCCGGGACATCGTGCAGGAGCAGCGAGGTGCGCGAGTTCTGGCGCTTCTCGCCGTTCACCGTGGTGGTGATCTCCAGGTCGGCCGGATCCAGCTCAGTCTCGATCCACGGCCCGAGCGGGCAGAAGGTGTCGAAACCCTTGGCCCGGGCCCACTGGCCGTCCTTGGCCTGCAGGTCGCGGGCGGTCACGTCGTTGGCGCAGGTGTAGCCGAAGACCGCGTCCATGGCTCGCTCGGGCGACAGGTTCCGGGCGATCTTGCCGATCACCACCGCCAGCTCGCCCTCGAAGTCGACCCGCTGGGACAGGGCCGCCGGCCGGAGGATCGCGTCGGCGGGGCCGATGACCGAGGTGGAGGGCTTGAGGAAGATCACTGGCTCGTCGGGTGCCTCGCCGCCCATCTCCCGCGCGTGGGCGGCGTAGTTCTTGCCGATCGCCACGACCTTGCTGGGCACGATGGGAGCCAGCAGCCGGACGTCGGCCAGCGAGTATCGGGTCCCGGTGAGCCGTATGGCCCCCATGGTGCCGAGCGGATGACCGGCTAGCTCGGCGATCTCGGGTCCCTCAGCCTCGGGCCCTACGGCCCCGGGCCCTTCGGCGGGAGTGCTGGTCCCGTTGCCGTGGGCGCTATCAGCCCCGGCGCTCGCCACGACCCCGTAGCGGACCTCGCCGCCAGCGGCAAACCTTGCTATGCGCATGGCGGGAGCCTACTGAGGCGCGGGGCTCAGCCCTCCGCCTGGTCCAGGTCTTCCTGCTGGACGAGCTCTTCCTGCTGGGCCAGCCGCCGGTGCAGTAAGACAGCGGCGGGCTCGTGCACCGCGTACAGGGGGGCGCCGGGCCGGTGCTCCTCGCGGAAGTTGCCGCGCCGCCGGGCGTGCCACCACCCGGTCGGGTCCCGCCAGATGTGCCAGCGGGGGTAGGCGCGCCGGATCTCGCCGATCACCGACCAGCTCACGAACGGTGGTGCGGCGCCGATCATGGCCCGCAGGCCGTCCGGCCCGGTGGCCCGGACCGTATGCCCGTCATCGAGCCGGAAGGCATGCCAGCCGTACAAGTCATGGCCGGCGTGCCAGCCGGGATGGTCCGCGGTGATCCGGGCGGCGATCATGTCGCGCGCCCGGCCGATCAACTCGCCGTCCGTTGCCGTCATGGCCTCAGCCTACCGGCAGTGCTACAAGTCGTCTATCTGCTCTAGGTGCTCTTAGTGCTCTACATAGACAATGAGAAGCTATTCAGGGCCCGCCGCCCGCCCCGGCCCTGGCCCGCCGCCCGCTGCTCGCTGCAAGCTGCCTCTGTGGCCTACTGCAAGTACCCCTCCACCTCGCCGGCCGGCCGCGCGATGGCCCCCGAAGGGTCGTCGCCGTACTCGCGCCGGGCCCGCCGCTGGCGGAGCAGGTCCCAGCACTGGTCGAGGGCTTCCTCGACGGTCCGCAGCTGCGCGTGCTCTTCCTCGCTCGACAGCTCGCCGGCCGCCAGCTTGCTGCGCAGCTGGTGCTCGGTGCTGATCAGCTCGTCAATATGACCGAGGATCTCCTTGTCATCCATGGCCCTACCGTACGAGGGCGGGAGTACCGGCGGCTAACGGCACCCCGGCCCGGCCGCGCGTACGGTGAAGGCATGCAACTCAGCCGGGCGCGGATCATCTCGGCCGCCGTGGATCTCATCGAGCGGGAGGGCGTGGAGGCCGTCTCCATGCGCCGCATCGCCGCGCTGCTGGACTGCGGCGTGATGTCGCTCTACAACCACGTGCCCAGCAAGGCCGCGCTGCTGGACGACGTCGCCGACCGGGTCATCTCCGGCATCGAGTTCACCGCCATGCCCGGCGCCAGCTGGGAGGAGCAGGTGCGGGCCCAGGCCCGCGCGTTCCGCGCCATCGCCCGCAAGTACCCGCGCTCCACGATGCTGGTGGTCAGCCGCCCGACCCCGTCCCTGACCGGCCTGCGCCCGATCGAGAACGCGCTGGCCACGCTGCGGGAGGCGGGCTGCGGCGGCAACGAGGCGGTGCTGATCGTGCACGCGTTCATCGCGTTCATCATGGGCTCGCTGCTGCGCGAGGTCGGCGTCACGCCGGGCCAGCGCGACGACGAGGCGAGCGGCACCGGGGCGATGGTGGAGACGGGTCTCGCCGACCCGGCCGAGTTCCCGCAGGTGACGAGCCTGGCCGCCGAGCTCAGCCGGAAGGACCCGGACGGCGAGTTCGAGTTCGGGCTCGACCTGCTGGTGCACGCCATCGCCGCGCTGCTGCCCGCCGCACCTGCACCCTGACCGCACCGCGGTCATTGACATACGTACGCCGTACGTGCTTGTCTCGGAACAAGCCACGTACACCGTACGTACGCAGGAGGCTGAGATGCCCACTCGCGACCTCTACACCAGCGTCCCGGACGAGCCCGGCTGGCAGGTGCCCATGGCCGGGGAATCCCGGTTCAACTGGGAGTACGACGAAAACCGGGAACGCCTGCTGGCCCTGTACCAGAAGGGCAAGGACAAGCAGTGGGACGCCGTCCGGCGGATCGACTGGGGCCTGGAGGTCGACCCGCACGACGTCCTCGGCCTGCCCGACAACACCATGGCCATCTACGGCACCAAGTGGTGGGACAAGCTCGGCCCCGACAACATCGCCGAGCTGCGGCGGCACAACGCGGCCTGGCAGTTCTCCCAGTTCCTGCACGGCGAGCAGGGCGCGATGATCTGCGCGGCCCGGATCGTGGAGTCGGCGCCCGACCTGGACGCCAAGTTCTACGCCGCCACCCAGACCATGGACGAGGCCCGGCACGCCGAGCTGTACGCCCGCTTCCTGCACGAGAAGGTCGGCCTGGTCTACCCGATCAACGGCGAGCTTCAGGCGCTGCTCAACGACACCCTCAGCGACTCCCGCTGGGACATGCCCTACCTGGGCATGCAGGTGCTGATCGAGGGCCTGGCGCTGGCCGCGTTCGGCGTGCTGCGCGACTTCACCACCAAGCCGCTGCCCCGGCAGATCCTGGCCTACGTCATGCAGGACGAGGCCCGGCACGTCGCGTTCGGCCGGATGGCGCTGCGCGACTACTACGGCCAGCTCAGCTCGGCCGAGCTGCGGGAGCGCGAGGACTTCGTGATCGAGGGCTGCTACCTGATGAAGGACCGGATCCGCGGCGACGACATCTGGACCAACTTCGGGATCCCCCTGGCCGAGGCCCGCGAGATGACCGACGACTCCGAGTACAGCCGGACGTTCACGTCGCTCCTGTTCAGCCGCCTGGTGCCGTGCGTGCGCGACATCGGGCTGTGGAGCGACCGCCTGCAGCAGGCCTACGCGGACATGGGCGTGCTGGACGCGGCCAAGGCCGACCTGGAGGCGCTGATGCGCGCCGACGAGGAGATCGCCGAGAAGCTGGACGCCGAGCGCTTCGCCGCCGAGGAGGCGGCCCGGGCCCAGGAAGTGTCAGCGATCATCGCCGACGGCGCGGATATCAATTAACAAAGGTCGTTCTCAGCAGATCTTGTGTATCCAGCCGTACGGGTCCGGGAGCTGGCCAAACTGGATGCCCATCAGGGTCGTGCGCAGTCGCCGGGTCACCGGCCCGGGGCCGGTCGCGGCGGCGCCGCCCGGACCCACCGTCCAGCCGCCCGATGAGCTCCGGATGGTGCCGACGGGGGTGACCACCGCGGCCGTGCCGCACGCGAACACCTCGGTGATCTCGCCGTCCCGGCAGCCGTCCCGCCATTCCGCCACCGAGATCGGCTCCTGCGCCGCCGGGATGCCCAGGTCCGGGGCCAGCGTGAGCAGCGCGTCCCTGGTGATGCCGGGCAGCAGCGTGCCGGTCAGCGGCGGCGTGGTGATGCGGGCCCGTGACCCCTCGCCGTGAACGAAGAACATGTTCATGCCGCCCATCTCCTCCACCCAGCGATGCTCGGCGGCGTCCAGCCAGACGACCTGGTCGCAGCCGTGCTCCAGCGCCTGACGCTGGGCGGCGAAGCCCGCGGCGTAGTTGCCGCCCGCCTTGGCCGCGCCGGTGCCGCCGGGCGCGGCGCGGGTGTAGTCCTCGGCCAGCCAGACCGACACCGGTCGCACGCCGCCGCCGAAGTACGGCCCGGCCGGAGAGGCGATGACGACCACCAGGTAGGACGACGACGGCTTGCTGACCCCCAGGCTCGCGTCGGTCGCGATCATGAACGGGCGCAGGTACAGGCTGTGGCCGGCGGTGGTGGGCACCCAGGCCCGGTCCTGGCTGACCAGCAGCTCGATGGCCCGGACGAAGGCATCCTCGGGCAGCTCGGGCATGGCCAGCCGCCGCGCCGAGCGGCGGAACCGGGCCGCGTTGGCGAACGGCCGGAACGCGACGATCGGCCCGCTGTGCTGGCGGTAGGCCTTGAGGCCCTCGAAGACCTCCTGGGCGTAGTGGAACACCGAGGTGGCCGGCTCGAGCCGGAGCGGGCCGTACGGCTCCAGGCGGCCGTCGTGCCAGCCGCGCTCCGCCGTCCAGCGCAGCGTGATCATGTGGTCGGTGAAGACGCGGCCGAAGCCGGGCGCCTCCAGCAGCTCAGCCCGGCGGGCGCTGGGCACTGGGTCGGGGGCGGGGTGAACGGCGAACGAGATCTCGGGGCTGGCGTCAGCCGTCATCGTTGGTCCTTCCGTGCCGCGGGCCGCGCGCCGTTGCGCCGCCCGCCTACACATCCAGGCTAACCAGGTCCAGGGACAGCAGCGGCCGGGCGATCTGGCCCGGCGTCCCCGGGTAACTCCCCGTGCAGGTCAGCGACCCTGGCCGCGGTGGCGCCGATGGCCCGGGCGATTTCGTCCACCACGTCCGCGGGCACCGCGGTGTCCACGGTGAGCGCGATCAGCGCCTCGCCGCCGCGGGCATCCCGGCATACCTGCATGCCGGCGATGTTGATCTGCTGGCCGCCGAGGATGTGCCCGACGATGCCGACGATCCCCGGCCGGTCGGTGTAGCTCAGGAAGATCATGTGGCTGGCCGGGGCCAGCTCCGTGTCGAAGCCGTTGATCTCGACGATCTTCGGTGACTGGCGCAGCCCGGTGAGCGTGCCGCTGACCGAGACGACCTGGCCGCCGGGCAGCGTGCCGCGCAGCCGGATCAGGTTCCGCCAGTCCGCGCACTCCGATGTGGTGACCAGGCTGACCTCGACGCCGCGGTCCTTGGCTACCAGCGGCGCGTTCACGTAGGTGACCGGATCGGCCACCGAGTCGATGAAGATGCCCTTCATCGCCGCCAGCTGCAGGACGCTGACGTCCAGCGCGGCGATCTCGCCTTGCACCTCCACCTCGACCCGGGCCGCCACGCCGCCGGCCAGCGCGGTGAAGATGCGGCCGAGCTGCTCGGCCAGCGGCAGGCCCGGCTTGATGTCGTCGGCCACGGCGCCGCCCTGCACGTTGACCGCGTCGGGCACGAACTCACCGGCCAGCGCCAGCCGGACCGACCGGGCCACGTCGATCCCGGCCCGCTCCTGGGCCTCGGCCGTGCTGGCGCCCAGGTGCGGCGTGACGACGACGCGATCCATCCGCAGCAGCGGGCTGTCGGCGGGCGGCTCGGTGGCGTAGACGTCCAGTGCCGCCCCGGCGACCCGGCCCTCGCTGATCGCGCTGGCCAGCGCGGCCTCGTCCACGATCCCGCCGCGGGCCGCGTTGACGATCCGGACCTCGGGCTTGACCTGGCGCAGCTCCCGGTCGCCCAGCAGCCCGATGGTCTCGGCGGTCCGGGGCAGGTGGACGCTGATGAAGTCGGCCTCGGCCAGCAGCTCGGGCAGGGTGACCAGGCGCACGCCCAGCTGCCCGGCCCTGGCCGCGGCCACGTACGGGTCGTAGGCGATTACCGTCATGCCGAACGCGGCCAGCCGCTCGGCCACCAGCACGCCGATCTTGCCCAGCCCCAGGATGCCGGCCACCTTGCCGTGCAGCTCCACGCCGGTGAACCTGGCCCGCTGCCACTGCCCGTCCCTGAGCGAGGCCATCGCCTGCGGGACGTTGCGGGCCAGCGCCAGCAGCAGCGCCACGGCGTGCTCGGCCGCGCTGAGGATGTTCGAGGTGGGCGCGTTGACGACCATGACCCCGGCCCTGGTCGCGGCCTCCACGTCCACGTTGTCCAGCCCCACCCCGGCCCGCGCGACGACGCGCAGCCGTGGCGCGCAGGCCAGCGCCTCGGCGTCGATGGTGGTGGCGCTGCGCACGATCACCGCCTCGGCCTCGGCCAGCGCGGGCAGCAGCTGGGCCCGGTCGCCGCCGTCGGTGTGGCGGACCTCGAAGCCCGAGTCGAGCTGAGCCAGCCCGGCCGGCGAGAGCTGCTCGGCCACCAGGACGATCGGTCTGGGCACAAGTCCTCCGCGGGGTCCGGCGGCCGGGCATGGGGCGAGATGCGGGCGGCCGGGGCAGCCGCCACGGCTTCGACTATGCCATGGACGTCAGGTGGCTGGCGCGGCCGCCGGCGCGTCATGCGGGGCGCCGGGCGGCTCAGCCGGGCCCCCGGCGCCCGCCGGGTCCGGGCCGCCCGCCGCACCCGTGGGGCCCGCCTCGCCCCGGCCGCCGGGCCGGTCGTGGCCAGCAGGCGGCCCGGGCTGGCGGCCGGTGTCGTGGCCGCCGGCCTCGTCCTCGTCGGTCCCCCCGCCCGGCTCCCCGGCCCCATGCACTGGCTCGCCCGCCGCCGCCAGCGCCTCGATGCCGCGCGCGGCCATCGGGCGGGCCACCAGGTAGCCCTGGCCCAGGCCGCAGCCCATGGCCCGCAGCAGTTCCAGCTGCTCGGGGCGCTCGATGCCCTCGGCCACGACCTCGATGCCCAGGTCGTGACCGACCTGAACGATGGTCCTGGTCAGCAGGGCCAGCGTCCCGTCGGTGCCGAGTCCGGCCACGAATGAAGGATCGATCTTGATGATGTCGACCGGCAGTTCGCGCAGGTAAGCCAGGGACGCGTAGCCGGTGCCGAAATCGTCGATGGCCAGCCGGATGCCGCGCTGCCGGAGCTGGGCCAGGCCGTCCACCATCGGGCCGGCCCCTCGACCAGGACATGCTCGGTGACCTCCAGGGTCAGCGCGTCCTCGGGCAGCCCGCTGGTCGCCAGGGCAGCCAGCACCGACTCGGTGAACCGGGCCGCGCTGACCTGCCGCAGCGAGAAGTTGACCGACAGCCCGATCTCCCAGCCCGACGCCCGCCAGGCCGCCACCTGGGCGCACGCCTCGCGCAGCACCCAGTCGCCCAGCGGCACGATCAGCCCCGAGTCCTCGGCCACGCCCAGGAACTCGCCCGGCGGCACCGGCTGCCCGGCCGGCGACCACCGGATCAGCGCCTCCACCCCGGTGACCCGGGAGGTGGCCAGCTCCACCAGCGGCTGATACTCGATGCCCAGGGATCCGTCGGTGATGGCCCGCCGCAGTTCCGCGGACAGCTCCAGGCGGCGCACCGCCGCCGCGTGCATGTGCGCGGCGAACACCTCGACGCGCCCGCCCCCCGCGTCCTTGGCCCGCGACATGGCCACATCGGCGTTGCGCAGCAGGTGCCCGGATCCGTCCGGCGCGGAAAGCGCGACCCCGACGCTGGCCGTCAGCGGAATATCGCGATCCGCGACCCCGAATGGCTCGGCGGCAATTCCTACGGCCAGGCGCTCGGCAATATCGATAACTTCCTGTGAACTCGTGGCATCAGCGATAAGAACGGCGAATTCATCCCCGCCCCACCGCGCCACCATCTCCTGCGAAGGGACCACGGCCCGCAGCCGCCGCGCAGCCTGGGCCAGCAGCAAATCGCCCGCGCCGTGCCCGACCGTGTCGTTGACGGCGGTGAAGCCGTCCAGGTCCAGGAAGATGGCCGCCACCGGCGAGCCCGACCCGGCCGCCGCGGTGAGCAGTTCCTTGGTCCGCTCCTCCAGGTAGGCCCGGTTCGGCAGCCCGGTGACACCGTCGTGGAAGGTCAGGTGGGTGACCCGCTTGCGCAGCGCCACCGCGTCGCTGACGTCCCGCGCCGTCACCAGCAGCCGGTCCGGCGCCCCCGGCTCGGAGTACCGGGAGATCGTCGACTCCACATGCCGCCAGGTGCTGTCGGCCGCCCGCACCCGGCAGGCGAACCGGGCCAGCCCCGAGGAGCCGTCGCCCGCGCCCAGCGCCACCCGCGTGCCGCTGGCCCGGTCCTCGGGGTGGACCAGCTCGGCCAGCGAGGTGCCCGTGAGCTGGTCCGGCGAGTAGCCGAAGTGCACCACCGCCGGGCTCGCGTACTCGATCGTGCCGTCGCGATCGCAGACCAGCACCGCGTCGCTGGTCCGGTCGGCCAGCTCGCTGAACTGCCGGCTCGCCTCTCTGGACAGCGCCGAGGCCGCGGCCTCGTGCCGGAACAGCCCGGCCAGCCGGGCGACCAGCGCCAGCACGATCGCCGTCGCCGCCACGATGATCACCGGCTGGGTCGGGCTGCCCGCCAGCGACCGGATCAGCGTGGCCAGCAGGGCCACGGTGGCGGCGCCGATGGCCGCGTAGGCCGGCAGCCGGGACTCGGGCAGCTCGTACCGGCGGGCCCGGTCGGTCCCGGCCAGGCGGGCCAGCGCCGCCGGGATCGCGCCCAGCACGCACACGCCCAGCAGCCAGGCCAGCTGCGCCGCCCAGCCCGGGTACAGGTTGTTCGCGCGGGCGCCCACGGCCAGGAAGTCACCGGCCGTCGTCAGCAGCAGCGCCCCGCAGGGGATGAGGGCCCGCCAGCCCGCGCGGGCCGCGAACGGGAGCACGCCCGCCAGCACCGCCAGGTCGGCCAGCGGGTGAATGAGGTCCACGGTGAAGGTTCCCGCGCCCACGTCGGCCGTGGTATACGCGCCGGCCAGCACCGTGACCCAGGCCAGGAGGAACAGCGAGGCCGCCAGCAGGCAGGCGTCGGCCAGCGAGTGCACACCCGCCCGGGCCAGCCTGAGCTGCACGAACGCGGCCAGCCCGCGGACCGGCCGGGGTGAGGCGAGGATCACGATGCCGATCACCAGCGGCGGCAGCGCGGCCAGGGTGAGCAGGCCCGCCGGGGTCAGCGGCACTGCCGCGCCGACCGGTCCGCCGGCCAGGTCCCTGGCGATGAACGCGCCGCCCCACAGCAGCGCCGCGATCGCCAGCCATCGCCGGGCCCGCCGGTCCGCATCGGGGGGCGGGCGGCCGCCCACCAGCGCCGCGACCGCGCCAGCGCCCGCGAGTGAGCCGATGGCCGTCCAGATCGAGGCAGCCAGGCTCATCGCGCGTCACCGGCTGACTCAGCGCACACCCAGCCTCCTCATTGGCCGGTCAGAAGCCGGGCGCGGGGGTCCCGGCGGACAGCCCTGACCGCCTGCCCCGCGCTATAACTGTGCCCGCCGCTCTTCATTGAGCGCTGCGAAACACCATCGCCAGAAACGTCCATCCCGTCATACCAGGCGAACCTGAAGCCGCCCCGGGCGCGAACGCGATCTCGCAATCAGCGATACCACTTAACTCTAAGTGCTGGAGGTCACGCTTCGATTGAGGAAGGGCGTCCGCGAGGAGACAACTTGCGGGTATCGAGTTAATGCTGAGGTCAGTGAACAGTGTTGTTCACACGCGCGAGCGGTCGCTCGCGGTCGGCCTCGGCGGCCGTCTCGGACCCCGGTCCCGGCGCGGGCCCAGTGGTGCGGTGCTCCCCGGCTGGGGGCACCGCCTGGAGCGCAGTTTGGAGCCCTTCAGTTTGGAGCCCTGCAGTTTGCAACACTGCCAGCCGCGGGAACAGCGGTCGTGGTGGGGGGACCACCCCGTCGGATCCGCCGCAGGCAACATCAATGCTAGCGGCCAGGTCCGGCACAAATGGCGCAAGCGCGCCGGCCAGTGCCCGGCAGGCCTCCAGCAGCCTGCTCAGCGCCAGGTCACGCCAGGCCGCCGCGGCCGCGTCGCCCGCCCTGGCCGCCCTGGCCAGCCGCCATGGCTCGCTGAGCTCGGCGTACCGGTTGGCCCGGTCCACGATGGCCCAGATCGCCGCGAGGGCGGCCCGGAAGTCATAGTCCTCCAGCGCGGCCCGGACCCGCCCGGGGACCTGCTCGATGGCCACGCCCAGGGCGGCCGCGGCCGCCGCCGCCGGCCGCGGCTCCTGGCTGGCCACGTGCGCCCGGCTGGCCGCGTCCGCCGGGCGGGCGGAGAGCGCCTCCGCCGGGATGGCCTGGTCGCGACCTCGCACCAGCGAGGTCACCCGGCTGACCAGGTTGCCCAGCCCGTTGGCCAGGTCCTGATTGGCCCGCTCCACCAGCCGCTGCTCCGTGAAGTCGGCGTCGCCCACCCGCGGCACCTCCCGCAGCAGCCACCACCGCACCGCGTCGGTGCCATATCGCCCCGTCAGCGCCACCGGATCGGCCAGGTCGCCGGCGCCGCCGGACTTGCTGATCTTGCGGCCGCCGGCGGTCAGGTAGTCGTGCACCGCGATCTCGGTCGGCAGCGGCTCCCCGGCCGACAGCAGGATGGCCGGCCAGTAGACCGCGTGGAACCGCACGACGCCCTTGCCGACCAGGTGGATGCGCCGGTCGGCCTCGGTCCACCAGTGCCGGTAGTCGTCCGAGCCGGTGCCGTAGCCCAGTGCGCTGATGTAGTTGCTGAGCGCGTCGAACCAGACGTAGATCACCTGCCCCGGATCGCCGGGTACCGGGATCCCCCACCCCCGGGCCCGGCTGACCGACCGCGACACGCTGATGTCCTCCAGCCCCGCGCGGATGAAGGCCAGCACCTCGTTGCGCCGCGCGGCGGGCTCGATCCGCAGCCGGCCGGAGCCGATCAGCTCCTCAAGCTGCTCCCCGTACCGGGAAAGCCGGAAGAACCAGTTCCGCTCGGCGACGAGCTCGGGCGTCGTGCCGTGCTCAGGGCATCGCCCGTCAGTCAGCTCGGCCGGCTTGTAGAACTGCTCGCAGCCCACGCAGTACAGCCCCTGGTAGTCCTTGCGGTACAGGTCGCCGCGGGCCGCGCAGGCCAGCCAGAGCCGCTCCGCGCCCGGCTGGTGCCGCGGGTCGGTGCTGGTGTGGATGAAGTCGTCATAGGACAGCGCGAGCGGCCCGCTCAGCTCGGCGAACGCCCGGCCGTTCGCCGCGACCAGATCCCGGGTGCTGAGCCCGGCCGCCTGCGCGGCCAGCACGTTCTTCAGGGCGTTGTCGTCGGTCCCGCTCTGCAGCCGGACCTCCTCGCCGATGCGCCGGTGGTGCCGGGCCAGCACGTCGGCCTGGACCAGCTCGAGCGCGTGCCCGAGGTGGGCCTTGGAGTTGACGTAAGGAATCGTGGTACTGAGATACACGCGCGATGTGGTCATCGCAGCCTCCTGGCGGCTCGTCGCCCGGCCAGGGCCGCGTCGGCATAAAGAAACGAGGCCCCGCCGGGGCCTCGTTGCGTCGTTCTGGCAGCGTCGAGTGTCCCCGCTAGCGGGGCATCATCTCGGTGCACAAAACGAAGTTCATGTTGCTCATGCTACCCGCCCGCGCAAGCCAGCCCACCCGCTCACACCCATCGACTTGCACCCCGCCCAGCGACATGGTCTGGTGCTCTCACGCTGCTGTAACGACGTGAGAGCAACAACCACGACGTTCGTCGCGCTCGGACCCTGCCGCAGGAGTCACACGGGCCCCGGGCGTACCGGCCCGGCGGGTCAGGAGGCGGCGATGCGCTCCAGGATGAGCTCGCGGGCGCGGGTGGCGTCGGCCTGGCCCCTGGTGGCCTTCATGACCGCGCCGACCAGCGCCCCGGCGGCCGCCGTCTTGCCGTCCCGGATCTTGGCCACAATGTCCGGGCTGGCCGCGATGACCTCGTCCACGACCGCGATGAGCGCACCGTCGTCGCTGACCACCGCCAGCCCCCGGGCCGCGATGATCTCGTCCGGATCACCTTCGCCGGCCAGCACCAGGTCCAGGACCTGCCGGGCCAGTTTGTCGTTCAGGGTTCCCGAGGCCACCAGCGCGGCCACCCTGGCCACCTGGGCCGGCGTGACCGGGAGCGCGGCCACCTCGATGCCCTGCTCGTTGGCCCGCCGGGCCAGCTCGCCGAGCCACCACTTGCGCGCGTCGGCCGCCGACGCCCCGGCCGCGACCGTCTGCTCGACCAGCTCCAGTGCGCCGGCGTTCCCCAGCGCGGCCATGTCCAGGTCGGTCAGGCCCCACTCGGCCTGCAGCCGGGCCCGGCGGGCGGCCGGCAGCTCGGGCAGCGCGGCCTTCAGCTCGGTCACCCACTCGGGCGACGGGGCCACGGGCACCAGGTCGGGCTCGGGGAAGTACCGGTAGTCCTGGGCCTCTTCCTTGCTGCGCCCGGCCGTGGTCGTGCCGCTGTCCTCGTGGAAGTGTCGGGTCTCCTGCACGATGCGGCCGCCCGCGTCGAGGATGCCGGCCTGCCGCTGGATCTCGAACCGGATGGCGCGCTCGACCGAGCGCAGCGAGTTGACGTTCTTGGTCTCGGTCCGGGTCCCCCACTGCGCGGAGCCGACCGGCGCGATGGAGGTGTTCACGTCGCAGCGCAGCGAGCCCTCCTCCATCCGCACGTCCGAGACGCCCAGGGCGCGGAGCAGCTCGCGCAGCTCGGTGACGTAGGCCCGGCCGATCTCCGGGGCCAGCGCCCCGACCCCCGGTACGGGCTTGGTCACCACCTCGACCAGCGGGATGCCGGCCCGGTTGTAGTCGACCAGCGAGTAGTCGGCCCCGTGAATCCGGCCGGTGGCCCCGCCGACGTGCAGCGACTTGCCGGTGTCCTCCTCGAGGTGGACCCGCTCGATGCCGATCCGGATCTGCCGGTCGCCCACGGTGATGTCGAGCCAGCCGTCGGTGCACAGCGGCTCGTCATACTGCGAGATCTGGAAGTCCTTGGGCATGTCCGGATAGAAGTAGTTCTTCCGGGCGAACCGGCACCAGGACGCGATGGAGCAGTTCAGGGCCAGGCCGATCCGGATGGTGTACTCGATCGCGGCGCGGTTGGCCACCGGCAGCGAGCCGGGCAGGCCCAGGCACACCGGGCAGACCTCGGAGTTGGGCTCGGCTCCGAAAACCGTGCGGCAGCCGCAGAACATCTTGGTCGTCGTGCCCAGCTCGACGTGCGTCTCCAGACCTATCACCGGCTCGTACCGGGTCAGCGCCTCGTCGTAGGGGACCAGCGTGGTGGCTAGCTCAGTCATCGCCCGACTCCTCCGGCCGCATCCAGTCCCTTCGCCTGGGCCAGCAGCGGGCCGCCCCAGCGATCCTCCAGCGCGGCCTCGACGGCGGCCGCCACCCGGTACAGCCGGTCGTCGCCGAGGGCCGGCGCCATGATCTGAAGGCCGACCGGCAGCCCGTCCTCCGGGGCCAGCCCGCACGGCACGGACAGCGCCGCGTTGCCGGCCAGGTCGGACGGGATCGTGCACAAGTCGGCCAGGTACATCGCCATCGGGTCGTCGACCCGCTCCCCGATCGGGAACGCGGTGGTCGGGGTGGTCGGCGAGACCAGCACGTCCACCTGCTCGAAGGCCGCGTCGAAGTCGCGGCAGATCAGCGTGCGGACCTGCTGCGCCTTGCCGTAGTAGGCGTCGTAGTAGCCGCTGGACAGCGCGTAGGTGCCGAGCATGATCCGCCGCTTGACCTCGGGCCCGAATCCGGCCGCCCGGGTCAGGGCCATGACCTCCTCGGCGCTGCGCGTGCCGTCGTCGCCGACCCGCAGGCCGTAGCGCATGGCGTCGAACCGGGCCAGGTTGGACGAGGCCTCGCTGGGCGAGATGAGGTAGTAGGCCGGGAGGCCGTAGGTGAAGTGCGGGCATGAGATCTCGACGATCTTGGCGCCGAGCGACTCCAGCAGTTCCACGGCCTCCCCGAACCGGGAGAGCACGCCGGCCTGGTAGCCATCCCCGCTGAGCTCGCTGACCACGCCGATCCGCAGCCCGGCCACGTCGGCCTGGCGGGCCGCGGCCACCACCGGCGGCACCGGCGCGTCCACCGACGTGGAGTCGCACGGGTCATGGCCGGAGATGGCCTCGTGCAGCAGCGCCGCGTCCAGCACGGTGCGGGTCAGCGGACCAGGGGTGTCCAGGGACGAGGCGAACGCGATCAGCCCGTACCGGGACGAGCCGCCGTAGGTGGGCTTGACCCCGACGATCCCGCAGACGGCGGCGGGCTGGCGGATCGAGCCGCCGGTGTCGGTGCCGATGCCCAGCGGCGCCTCGTAGGCGGTCACGGCCGCCGACGAGCCGCCCGACGAGCCGCCCGGCACCCGGCTCAGGTCCCAGGGGTTGTGCGATGGGCCGAACGCGGAGTTCTCGGTGGAGGAGCCCATCGCGAACTCGTCCATGTTCGTCTTGCCCAGGATGATCACGCCCGCCTCGCGCAGGCGCCTGGTCAGCGTGGCGTCGTAGGGCGGCTGCCAGCCTTCGAGGATGCGCGACCCGGCGGTGGTCGGCATGTCGGCGGTGGTGAGCACGTCCTTGAGGGCCAGCGGCACCCCGGCCAGCGGGCCGAGCGGCGTGCCCGCGGCCCGCTTGGCGTCGACGGCGCGAGCGGCGGTCAGGGCCTGCTCGGGTGCCACGTGCAAGAAGGCGTGCACCTGGGGGTCCACGGCCGCGATGCGGTCCAGGTGGGCCTGCGTGACTTCTTCCGCGGTCACCTCGCCGGCCGCCATCGCGGCGGACAGCTCGGCCGCGGTCAGCGCGGTCAGCTCGCTCATCTCAGTCCTCCGACAGGATCCGCGGTACCCGGAACCGGCCCTGCTCGGCCGCTGGGGCCTGGGAGAGCACGGCCTCCTGGGTCAGGCACGGCACCTCGACGTCCTCCCGGAAGACGTTGACCACCGGGACCGCGTGGGTCATCGGGGGTATTCCGTCGGCGGCGACCTCCTGGACCCGGGCGACGGAGGCGATGATGACGTCCAGCTGCTCGGCGAAGTGCTCGAGCTCAGCCTCGGTCAGGGCCAGCCGGGACAGCTCGGCCAGGTGTGCTACCTCGTCACGGGTAATAGGCATAGGGGCAATCCTAGGGGCTGCCCATGGTTGCAGCCGACTGCATTACGCGGCGGGCCACTACGCTCCGGGGCGGGCTAACCAGCCGGTCGGCGGCGTGGCGGCGCTGGTGGCCGGCTTGCCCGCCGTGGCCGGGGCGATGGCCTCGCGCGGCGGCAGCTCCACCGCCGGCCCGGCCCGCTCGGCCAGCCAGGCCGTGGCCGAGACCGCGTTCAGCGGCTTGCTGAAGTACCAGCCCTGGGCCGCGTCGCAGCCCATGGCGGCCAGCGCCGTCGCGACGTCGGCGGACTCCACGCCCTCGGCCACCGACCGGATGCCCAGCGCGCTGACCAGCTCCACGATCGACTTCACGATCACCTGGTCGTCGGCCGAGTGCAGCAGCCGGCCCACGAACGACGAGTCGATCTTGACCTCGCTGACCGGCAGCCGCTTGAGCCGCACCAGCGAGGAGTAGCCCGTGCCGAAGTCATCCAGGCTGAGCGACACCCCGAGCGCGGCCAGCGCCTCGGCGGTCGCCACCGCGTGGGCCGGCTCACTGGTCAGCACGCGCTCGTCGATCTCCAGCAGCAGCGCCTCGGCCGGCAGGCCGTGCCGGGCCAGGCTGCGGCTGATGACGTCGGCCAGCCCGTTGTCGAGCACGTCCCGCGCGGCCACGTTCAGCGAGACCTGCACGCAGATCCCGGCCTGCCACCACAGCGCGGCCTGGCCCAGCGCCATGTCGATGACGCAGGCGGTCAGCTCGCGCATCAGGTAGGACTGCTCGATGAGCGGGATGAAGTCCTGCGGGCTCATCAGCCCGCGCACCGGGTGCTGCCAGCGGACCAGCGCCTCCATGCCCGCCGTGCGCTGGTCGGACAGGTAGACCTTGGGCTGGTAGTGCAGGGCCAGCTCGCCGCGGTCCAGGCCCCGGCGAAGGTCGCCCAGGAGCGCCAGCCGGGCCGGGGAGTTGCGGTCGGAGTCGGCCACGTACCGCTCCACCCCGCTGCGGCGCTCCTTGGCCAGGTACATGGCCACGTCGGCGTGCTGGAGCAGCTGCTCGAAGCCCGTGGCGTCGCCCGGGTACAGCGCGATGCCGACGCTGGCCTCGATGTCGAACGACATCCCGTCCATCCGGATCGGCTCGGCCACCGCGGCCCGCAGCCGCGCCGCCACTTCGCGGGCACCGCTGGCGTCCTTGACCGACGGCAGCAGCACCGCGAACTCGTCGCCGCCGAGCCGGGCCACCATGTCGCCCGGCCGCACGCTGTGGGTGAGCCGCTGGGCCACGAAACGCAGCAGCCGGTCGCCGACCGGGTGCCCGAGAGTGTCGTTGACCTCCTTGAACCGGTCCAGGTCCAGCAGCAGGAAGCCGGCCGTGACCTGGGACCTGGCCGCCTGGGTCAGCGCGTCGTTGGTCCGGCGGATCAGGAGCTTGCGGTTGGCCAGGCCGGTCAGCTCGTCATGATGGGCCTGGTGCTCGCGCTGCACCGACATCGCCGCGTTGACGTAGATGGCCGCCAGCGGGAACGCGAACAGCAGCACCAGCAGCGACGAGTGCACGCTCATGACCACCGCCACCAGCGGCGCGGTGGCCAGCAGGACCAGGTTGACGAAGGCCTGGTAGGGCAGCGCCGCGCGCAGCGTCTTGACCAGCGGCGTGCGCTCGTGCAGCGCGACGGCCGAGGTAACCAGCAGGAACTTCACCGCGAAGTAGGCCAGCGCGGCCGGCACCACCACATACAGGTGAGACCCCTCCGGATGATCCCAGGGGTGCGTCGGGCTAGCGTGCACGCCAAACGCCATCATGACCAGGCCCGCCGCCGTCAGGCTCAGCGTCACCTGGGCCGCGTTGAAGGCCGAGCGCTTCAGCGCCTTGCGCTCGGCCAGGCCCACGACCAGCGTGGATGCCGCCCGCAGCAGCAGGGCGACCGGCAGCCCCCAGAAGATAAGGACCGCGAAGCTAAAGGTCACCGAGGCGACCGGGGAATCCTGGCCCGTCCGGCCCGGGGTGATGATGGGCCAGATCTCGCCGATCACGATGAGCACCGCGAGCAGCCAGAACACCGGCTGCGTGATCAGGCCGCTCGGGGTGAAGACCCCGTGCAGGTGGAACATGGCCAGGATGAAGGCAACCGTGCCCACCGCGGTCACCGTCATCAGGTGAACCCACAGCGGCGAGCCGACCCGGGGGTCGATATCCCTCGTGTCGTTCGGATCCTTCATAGGCGAACCTCACTGCCGCACGCTGCCGTGCCGCATACTCCGTTGCCGCAAGTTGCAGCACTGCAAATCTCAGTGCTGCACGCTCCAGTACTCCAAACTGCGGTGCTGCTAACTGCGGTGCTGCAACCGATTGCGCCGCGAATGTCCCTCGCCGACAAGCGTACGGCCGCAAGCGAACTTCTCGAAGCCAATTGCATACTATCCGTTACTACATGTCTCTCCGTAGTCGTCTGACCACAATAATCGCCGCTGGCCCTCCTTCTGGTCGTCCCGCGCCACACGGCGGGCCGCCCGGTCAGCTGTCCTCCTGCCGGATCGCGGTGGCCGCCGCCGCTTCCGCACCATCTGAGAGCAACACGGACAGGCCCGTCTCGTCTAGTACCGGCACGCCCAGGGCCGCGGCCTTGTCCAGCTTTGACCCGGCCTCCTCGCCCGCGACCACAAACCGGGTCTTCTTCGACACCGACGAGGAGACCTTGCCGCCGAGCGCGCGGATCGCGTCGGCCACCTCGTCGCGGGTATAGCCGGCCAGCGAGCCGGTCAGCACCACGGTCACGCCCGCCAGCAGCAGGGTCTCCGGCTCCGCGGGCGGGACCCAGCCCTCCTGGGCCAGCTGAACCCCGGCCGCGCGCCATTTGTCCACGATCGCGGCGTGCCAGTCGACCGAGAACCAGTCCTGCACCGACCGGGCGATCGTCGGGCCCACGTCGGCCACCGCGGTCAGCTTCTCGGTCGGCGCCTCGGCAATCGCGTCAACCGAGCCGAACGCCGCCGCCAGGGCCCGCGCCGCGGTGGGTCCCACGTGCCGGATCGACAGCGCGACCAGGATCCGCCACAGCGGGCGCCGGCGGGCCTCGTCCAGGTTCTGCAGCAGCTTGACCGCGTTGACCGTCAGCGTGCCCTGCTTGTTCACGAACAACGGGGCCGCCGCCAGCGACTCCTCCGTGATCGCGAACAGGTCGCCCTCGTCATGGACCAGGCCCGAGTCCAGCAGCGCCACCGCCGCCTCGTAGCCCAGCACCTCGATGTCCAGGGCGCCGCGCCCGGCCAGGTGGAACAGCCGCTCCCGCAGCTGAGCCGGGCAGGACACCGTGTTCGGGCAGCGCCAGTCGACCTCGCCCTCGTCTCTGGCCAGCGGAGTCTGGCAGGACGGGCACCGGGTCGGGAACTCGAAGGCGCGTTCCTCGCCCGTGCGCAGGTCCGCGACCGGGCCCACCACCTCGGGGATCACGTCGCCCGCCTTGCGCAAGACCACCATGTCGCCGATCAGCACGCCCTTGCGGGTCACCTCGTCGGCATTGTGCAGCGTGGCCCGGTCTACCGTCGACCCGCTGACCTTGACCGGCTCCATGATCGCGAAGGGCGTGACCCGGCCCGTGCGGCCCACGTTCACGTCGATGTCCAGCAGCCGGGTCGTGACCTCCTCCGGCGGGTACTTGTAGGCGATCGCCCAGCGCGGCGCCCGGCTCGTCGCGCCCAGCTGCTGCTGGAGGTCCAGGCGGTCGATCTTGACCACCACGCCGTCGATCTCGTAGGCCGTATCGTGGCGGTGCTCCGCGAAGTGACTGACGTACTCGCGTACCGCGGCCAGGTCGCCGACCACCTTGAACTGGTCGCTCACCGGCAGGCCCCACTCGGCCATCCGGGCGTACCAGCCCGACTGCGTGTCCGGCGCCTCCGGCACCGCCTCGGCGGCCAGGTCTCCCGGCGCCGGCATCCCGGCCTCCGGCGAGCCGCCCGGCACGTAGAGCCCGTGCACCAGCATGCTCAGCGCCCGGCTGGCCGTGATCCGCGGATCCTTCTGCCGCAGCGATCCCGCCGCCGAGTTGCGCGGGTTGGCGAAGGCCGCCTTGCCCTCGCTGGTCAGCCGCTCGTTCAGCTCCTCGAACGCCTTCACCGGCAGGAAGACCTCGCCGCGGACCTCGATCGTCTCCGGCCAGCCCGACCCCGAGAGCCGGTCCGGTACCACCGAGATCGTCTTGATGTTGGGCGTCACGTCCTCGCCCGTCACGCCGTCGCCGCGGGTCGCCGCCCGGACCAGCCGCCCGTTCCGGTAGACCAGCGCGATCGCCAGCCCGTCGATCTTCAGCTCGCACAGGTAAGGCCCGGCCCCGCCCAGTCGCTCCGCCCGCGCCGCCCAGGCGTCCAGTTCCTCGGCCGAGAACGCGTTGTCCAGGCTCAGCAGCCGCTGGAGGTGGTCCACCGCCGCGAAGTCCGTCGAGATCGCCCCGCCGACCTGCTGCGACGCCGAGTCCGGCGTCCGCAGCTGCGGGAACCGCTCCTCGATGTCCCGCAGCTCCCGCATCTTCTGGTCGTACTCGGCGTCCGAGATCAGCGGGGAGTCGAGCACGTGGTAGCGGTAGAGGTGCATGTTCAGCTCGTCCGACAGCTCGGCGTGCCGGTGCTGAGTCTCCGGGTCCGGGTCCGCCAGCTCCGCGACCTCCGGCTGGGTCACCGCCGCTTCTGGCTCGCTCATCGTGTTCCCCGCTCGGTCACTGAGCCTCCCCCTCCACGATCATCTCGGGCACGATCCGTGCCGCCTCCCGGCACTGCTCGAGCCGGCTGCGCGCGTCCTCCGGCGACAGCCCGGCCAGGCCGCAGGCCGGCGTGACCACCACCTGCTCGGCCAGCCGATTCGGGTCCAGCGTCATCCGCCGCCACAACGTCACCACCGCCTCCGCCGTGTCCCGCGGCGGGCGGGGGGCCGCCTTGCTGTCCACCACCGTCGGCACCGCCCCCATCAGCAGCCCCAGCCCGCCCTCGGCTAGCTCCGCCACCGGATCCGTGTCCCGCAGGTCCACCAGCCCGAGGTCGAAGCTCACCCCCTGCGCGCCCGCATCCCGGATAAACAGGAATGGGAGCCCCGGCGCGCAGCAGTGCACCACTGTGTAGGCCCCCGCGCCCTCCAGCACCGCCCGCAGCGTCCCGCTGGCCACGGTCTGATCCAGCGCGCCGGACGAAGTTCAGCCCGCTCGCCGTCCGGATCCGCCCGTCCAGCACCGCCGGCAGCGACGGCTCATCCACCTGGACCACGACCGTCGCCCCTGGCACCCGCTCGCCCACCTGCCGGACGAGCGCCGCCACGCCCTCGGTCAGCGAGGCCGTCAGGTCTTCCAGCGCCCCCTCGTCCGACAGGGCCGGGTTCTGGGTCCGGCTCAGCTCGATCCGCGCCGCCAGCGTGAGCGGCCCGCAGACCGATATCTTCAACGGTCCTCGGTATCCCTCGGCCGCAGCCTGCATGCCATCGAGATCAAAGTTCAGGAATCCCGCTGCGCGACGCTGGTCCCGGCCGGGATGCGTGGCGAACGTCCAGCCCCGCGGCGTCGTCTCCACCGGCAGGTCCACCAGCAGCGCCGCCGTCCGCCCGATCATGTCGGCGCCGACGCCGCGACCAGGCAGTTCGGGCAGGTAAGGGAAGTCGGGCAGCTCGCCCAGGACGACCGCGCAGGCCTCGGCCGGGTCAGTGCCCGGCATCGATCCCACCCCGGTGGCGCTCCCGGACGGCCACGGGAACGCCGGAACTTCACTGGCCTGACTGCCGCTGGCCTGCATGGGGCTGGTGTCTTGCACGCTGCTGATCTTAATGTCGCCCGCTGACAGTCGCCTGGATCGCAGGACGCGCCGCACCGCGCCCCCGGAGCGGTGCGACGCGTCCCGGTCTGGGCCTAGCCCGCCTCGGGCCAGACCGGCCGGCCATCCGACGGCGGGTCCTCGTCCGGGTAGTCCGGGCCGAAGTAGCCGGCGTCGGGGTGGTCGGGATCGAAGTACTCCGGGTCCGGACGGGTCGGCTTCGGGTAGTCCCGCCGGGGCAGCTCGACGGGCATCACGTTGAAGTGGGCACCCAGCACGCGGCGGGCCAGCAGGGCCAGGATCGTGGGCGGCTCGTGGTGAGCGAACGTCCGGCGTCCTTCCCTCTCTAGGACGGCCTGCTCCTGCCGGACTCCGATGATCACCAGGATGGTGGCGACGACGATAACCGCGAATCCCGCGGCTCCGGCGAACACGATCACCTCGATGGCTGCCATGGCGGGCCCCCTTTCGACCTGGCCAGCGGGTGGCTTTGTGCCGATCTGCTCCTTTCGGCGGTGGTGCGCCGAGGTGGCAGACCCCAGCGGAGGGCGGCAGGTCCGGGCTAGCCCAAAGGACCTGACCAACCCATCCGTTGGAGTCATACCAACGAGTGGGACTTGCTGTGCAACATGCTGGCAGTCTGGTCAGCAGAACGCAATAGGACGGGTCCAACTATCTGTATTGGGTGGATAGGAGGTACAATTCTAGTCAGCCCATTAAGTCCAGCCGTTGGGGATGTTGGGATAACTGGAGAGTCGATGGAACCTATGTGGCGGCGGATCGCTGAGGACCTGCGCCAGAAGATCGAGTCCGGCAGCCTGGGGGCGGGCGGCCTGCCGCTGCCCTCGGAGATTGAGCTCCAGGAGCGCTACGAAGCCTCGCGCAATACGATCCGCGAGGCCGTGCGCTGGCTGGCCACCCGCAGCCTGGTCGACACCCGGCCGGGCCAGGGGACCTTCGTCAAGAAGATCGACCCGTTCGTGACCCGGCTGTCTGCCGACCTCGCCGCGACTCCCGGCGGCGAGGGCGTCGCCTATGCCTCGGAGGTCAGCGCGTGCCGTCGCAAGCCCAGCACCTCGCCGCTGAGGGTGGAGATCCTGCGGGCCGCGGGCCGGGTCGTGACCGAGTTGATGCTGCCCGAGGGCGCCATGGTCGTCAGCCGCCATCTGGAGCGCTTCATCGATGACACGCCGTGGTCGTTGCAGACGACGTACTATCCGCTGGTCCTGGTCGGCCAGGGCGCGCCGCTGCTGATAGAGGCCAAGGTCATCCTGCCCGGCGCCGTCATGTACATCGAGGATCAGCTGGGCCTCAAGCGGGCGGGCCGGCGAGACCGGATCGTAGTCCGGGCCTCCGACCGGCGGGAGACCGACTTCTTCGGCCTTCCCGACGACGGTCGCATCGCCGTAGTCGAGCTGATCCAGACGGTCCACGACGAGTCCGGCACCCCGTTCGCCGTCTCCGTCACTACCTTTCCCGCCGACCGGAACGAGTTCGTGATGAACAGCGGCACCGCGCTCGATGACCTACCCGATGACCTATGAGTCCAAGATCTTGCCCGGTCTTGATGGTCCCAAAGGATCGGGCTGCTAGGCTCAGCCCATCCGTTAGGGCGGTACCAACGTCTAGCACTATCCGCTGGGGGTTCCATGCCTGATCCGATCTGGCGGCGGATCGCCGAGGACCTGCGGGTCAAGATCGAGAACGGCGAGTTGGGCAGTGGCGGTCAGCCCCTGCCCTCCGAGCTGGAACTCCGCGATGAGTACCAGGCGTCGCGGAACACCGTTCGCGACGCGGTCAAGTGGCTGATCAACCGCGGCCTGGTCGAGACCAGGCCGGGCCAGGGCACCTACGTTGTCCAGGCCATCGACCCATTCGTCACGAGCCTGACGGCTGAGCAGTCGCCCGGCGTCAGCCAGACGACGACCTACGCGTCCGAGGTGGCGGCCTCGGGCGGCCGGAAGGCCACGGTGTCCATTCCCCGCATCGAGGTGCAGAAGGCAACGGGGGTCGTCGCCAGGCAGCTGGGCCTGACCGAGGACGAGTCGGTGGTCGGTCGCCACCAGCAGCGCTTCATCGACGAGATCCCCTGGTCGCTCCAGACCACCTTCTACCCGATGAGCTTCGTGGTCCGCGGCGCCACCGACCTCCTGATCCCCCAGGACGTGCCCGAGGGCGTGGTCCAGTACCTGGCCAAGGAACTGGACATCAGGCAGACCGGGTGGACCGACATTATCCAGGTCCGTGCCCCGGATACCGTCGAGTCCGGTTTCTTCGGGCTTCCGGATGACGGCCGGGTCGCGGTTATCGAGATCCGCCGCACTGCGTTCGATCAGGATAGGAAACCGTTCCGAATCACCATCACCACCTACCCGGCGGACAGAAATCAGTTTACGGTCACCGTTGCGGACAATACAGAAGGCGCGAGTGAGCGCGCCAAGACTGGATAACACAAGAGCATTAGATCCACCACGCCTGCTGTTTGCCAAACTATCTTGCAGTAAGGCATAACGCCCCGGCCGATGTGCTCCTCCGGGGCGTGCTGCAGTTGAGCCAACTAGTACATAGCCGGACCAGAATTACATAGGCCCACCACTAACCTAGAAACCGGAAAACCACCAGAGATGTTCTCCGTGCGCCTTGCCACTCCAGATGACCTGGAGGTGATCCTCGGCCTGATCGACGACGCCGCCGACTGGCTGAGGACCAGGAATACCGATCAGTGGGCACAGCCCTGGCCCAACCGGCTGGAGCGGGACCTCCGCGTGGTGCGCGGACTGATGGCCTGCCGGACCTGGCTGGTCGAGGACAACGGCATTCCGGTGGCGACCGTCACCTATCGCCCCGACGGGAACCACGACCTGTGGACGCCGGATGAGCAGAGCGATCCTGCCGCATACATGTCACGACTGGTGATCAGCCGGAAGTATGCCGGCCTGGGAGTCGGCGCCGATCTGACCGAGTGGGCCGGAGGACGGGCGCGGCGCGAGTTCGGCGCGGAGACCCTCAGGATCGACGTATGGACCACCAACTATCGCCTGCACGAGTACTACATGGGCCGCGGGTTCACACGCTTGCGGCAGCATGCGGATGACGCCTATCCTTCGGCCGCGCTGTTCGCCAAGCCGACACAGGACATCAAGGTCACGCCGGAGGCTCTGTTCCGAGAAGTGCGCGCTATTGCTCCTGGCCCGGCTATGTCTCGGGCCAGTGCGCGGAGCGCCGTCGAACGCATTTCCGGCGCCGGGCTGAACCGATCGAAAATGCCAAACTATAAAGGCTGGCATTCCGAGGGCCGGAGTCATGGAAACGTGCAGAAGTGCCTGTCCGCGGCCCGAGATCACGCTCGCCTTCGGCACCGCAAGCGGCACAGCACAATCGCCACCTGGGCACATCTGGTCACTCTGATTGCCGCTCGCCTCATTACCCCCGGAAACCTCAGCTCTTAGCGACGCATCCGGAGCGCCGGATATAACCGCTCTTTCCTAGTTGCGTAATGGTCGCTTAGCCGACCATTATGGTGAGTGGTTCGAGGAGAAGAGGTGTCATGGCCAAGCGTCACGGTCGCCCATCGCTGCACTACCGCTACGAGCACTACGACCCACGCTGATGTCAGCCAGGGCTCCCGCTCGCCGTGAGCGGGAGTCCGCGAGCTGAGCGTGCCTGCGTGATCGTGGCGCTGCCCAGGACGATGTCCCCGTCGTAGATGACGGCCGCCTGGCCCCTGGCGATGCCGCGAGCCGGGCGATGCAGGCGGATGCGCAGCATCCCCGTCTCGGAGTCCAGCTCGCAGGTGGCGGGCTGGGGCTCGCCGTGGGCGCGGAGCTGGACCAGGCCGTCCAGCGGGCCGTCGGGAGCGGCGCAGCCCGACCAGACCGGGCGGCTGGCCTCGATTTCCAGGACGTCCAGGTCCTCAGCCGAGCCTACGGTCACGGTGTTGGATACGGGCTCGATGTCGAGCACGTAGCGGGGCCGGCCATCGGGTGCCGGCAGGCCAATGTTCAGGCCCTTGCGCTGGCCGACGGTGAAGCCGTAGCTCCCGTCATGTGCGCCCACCACGGCCCCGTCCACGTCCACGATCTGCCCCGGCGCCGCGCCGAGCTGGCCGCGCAGGAAGTTCCTGGTATCGCCGTCGGCGATGAAGCAGACGTCGTGGCTGTCGGGCTTCTCGGCCACGGCCAGGCCGCGCCGGGCGGCCTCCTGGCGGACCTGCTCCTTGGTGGAGTCGCCGAGCGGGAACAGGGCCCGCTCGAGCTGCTGGCTGGTCAGCACGGCGAGCACGTAGGACTGGTCCTTGCCCGGATCGACGCTGCGCAGCAGCCGACGTGGCCCAGCCTGGGGCAGCACGGGATCAAGGCGGGCGTAGTGCCCGGTGCAGACGGCATCGAAGCCGAGGGCGACGGCCCGGTCGAGCACGGCGGCGAACTTGATCTTCTCGTTGCAGCGCAGGCAGGGGTTGGGGGTGTTGCCACGGGCGTACTCGTCGACGAAGTCGCGGACGACGTCGTCGTGGAAGCGCTCGGCCATGTCCCAGACGTAGAAGGGGATGCCGATGACGTCGGCGGCGCGCCGGGCGTCGCGGGCGTCTTCGAGGGTGCAGCAGCCGCGGGCGCCGGTCCGGTAGGACCGGGGATTGCTGGACAGGGCCAGGTGGACGCCGGTGACGTCGTGACCGGCCTCGGCGGCGCGGGCGGCGGCCACGGCGGAGTCGACGCCGCCGGACATGGCGGCCAGTATGCGCAGGGGGCGCAGCGGGATGGTCATGGTCTTCTCAGGGTATGCGGCCGACGGCGTGGTCGGCGGGGTGGTCAGGCGGGGTGGTCAGGCGGGCGGTCAGCGGGCGGCGGCGGCGCGGCGGGCGCGTTCGACGGCCTCGCCAATGACGGCGCCGAGGGCGTCGATGTCGGCCTGGGTGGTGGAGTGACCGAGGGAGAACCGCAGAGAACCGCGGGCGCGGCCCTCGTCGGCGCCCATGGCCAGCAGGACATGGCTGGGCTGGGCGACGCCGGCGGTGCAGGCAGAGCCGGTGGAGCAGGCGATGCCCCTGGCATCCAGCAGCATCAGCAGGGCGTCGCCCTCGCAGCCGGGGAACGAGAAGTGGGCGTTGCCGGGGAGGCGGTCGGGGCCGGGCGGCGAGCCGTTGAGCACGGCGTCGGGGACGGCGGCCGTGACCTGGGCGATCAGGTCATCGCGGAGGGCGGCGAGGCGCTTGGCCTCGTCGGCCCGGCGCTGGGCGGCGATGTCGGCGGCCACGGCGAAGGCGCGGATGGCGGGGGCGTCGAGGGTGCCGGAGCGGACGTCGCGCTCCTGGCCGCCGCCATGCAGGACGGGCACGGGGTCGACGCCCTTGGCCAGCAGCAGGGCGCCGACGCCGACGGGGCCGCCGATCTTGTGGGCGGTGATGGTCAGGGCGGTGGCGCCGCTGGCGGCGAGGTCGACGTGAAGCTGGCCGGCGGCCTGGACGGCGTCGGAGTGGAACGGGATCTGGTACTCGCGGGCGATCCGGGCCAGCTCGGCGATGGGCTGGATGGTGCCGACCTCGTTATTGGCCCACATGACGCTGATCAGCGCGACGGTCTCGGGCTCGCCGCGCTCGATGGCGGCGCGCAGCTCGTCGGGGCTCACCCGGCCAGTGCGCTCGACGGGCAGCCAGTCGGGATCGGCGCCCTCGTGCTGGGCCAGCCAGTGCACGCTGTCGAGCACGGCGTGGTGCTCGGTCTCGGGGACGAGCACGCGGCGCCGGCCGGAGGCGGCGGCGCGGCGGGCCCAGAACAGGCCCTTAACGGCCAGGTTGTCGGCCTCGGTCCCGCCGCTGGTGAATACGACCTCGCTGGGCCGGGCGCCGTAGATCTCGGCCAGCTGCTCCCTGGCCTCCTCCACGACGCGGCGCGCGCGGCGGCCGGCGTTGTGCAGCGAGGAGGGGTTGCCGAGCTGGCTGAGCTCCTCGGTCATGGCCTCCAGGGCCTCGGGCAGCATGAGGCTGGTGGCGGCATGGTCGAGGTACACGAGGCCGCCGGAGACGGTCACGCCGTCGGAATTTGCCATGATGTCCCCAGGGTAGCCGCGATCTGACGCCGCCGCTGATCACGCCGGCCGGGCGGGCTCAGGCCGGGCCCGGCGGGCGTGACGTGGCGCTGAGGTCAGCCCTGAGCGCGCTTCTCGATCTCCTCGGTGAGCTGCGGGACGACCTTGAACAGGTCGCCCACGACGCCGAAGTCGGCCAGCTCGAAGATCGGCGCCTCGGGGTCCTTGTTGATGACCATGATCGTCTTGGCCGTCTGCATGCCGGCCCGGTGCTGGATGGCGCCGGAGATCCCGCAGGCCAGGTAGAGCTGCGGGGACACGGTCTTGCCGGTCTGGCCGACCTGGAACTGGTGCGGGTACCAGCCGGCGTCGGTGGCGGCGCGGGAGGCGCCGACGGCGGCACCGAGGGAGTCGGCCAGCTTTTCGATCAGGGCGAAGTTCTCGCCCGCGCCGACGCCGCGGCCACCGGAGACGACGATGGAGGCCTCGGTGAGCTCGGGGCGCTCGCCGCGCTCCTGCTCGACGCGGCCGGTGATGCGCGCGCCCTTGGCCGCCTCGCTGACGGTGATGGTGACGGGCACCACCTCGGCGGCCCCCTCGGCAGGCTCGGCGGCGACGGAGTTGGGCCGGACGGCGATGATGGGCGTGCCGGTGCGGACCTTGGCGTGCACGGTGATGCCGCCGCCGAAGATGGACTGCTCGCCGACCAGGTCATCGCCGAGCGCGGTGACGTCGGTGAGGATGCCGGAGCCGGTCTTGACCGCCAGCCGGGCGGCGACCTCGCGGCCTTCGGCGGTGGCGGCCACCAGCACCCCGGCGGGCGACTGCTCCGAGACCAGCTGGGCCAGCAGCTCGGCCTTGGGCGCCACGACGTAATCGTCGAGGTCCTTGTCGTCGGCGACGTAGACCTTCGCGGCCCCGAACTCGGCCAGCCGGGCCCGCCCGCCCTCAGCCCCGGAGCCGGCCCACACCGCGGAAGCCTCGCCGTAAGCGCGGGCCGCCGTCAGCAGCTCGCCGGTGACCTTCTTGACCGTCTCGCCATCGTGCTCGACGAGGACCAGGATCTCAGCCATGTACGGGGGTCCTTCCGCTCCGTGTCTTCCGCTCGCTCATATGAACTTGCGCGAGGCGAGGAACTCAGCCGCCTTGACGCCGCCGTCGCCCTCATCGGTCACGATGGTGCCGGCCTGCCGGGGCGGCCGCTTGGCGAAGCCAACGACCTCGGTGCCGCTGGCGGCCAGGCCGGCCTGGGCGGCGTCCAGCTCCAGGTCGGCCAGGGTGAGCGTCTCCACCGGCTTCTTCTTGGCCGCCATGATCCCCTTGAACGACGGGTAGCGCGGCTCGTTGATCTTCTCGACCACGCTCACCACGGCGGGCAGGCGGCCCTCGACGGTGTCGTAGCCGTAGTCCGCCTGGCGGTTGATGCTGATCGTGGTGCCGTCGGTCTCGACCTTGCTGGCGTAGGACAGCTGCGGCACGCCCAGTCGCTCGGCGAGCATCGCCGCCATCACGCCCATCCGGGCGTCGGTGGACTCGGAGCCCAGGATGACCAGGTCGAACCCGATGCGGGCGAGCACCTTGGCGATCACCTCGGAGGTGATCAGGGCGTCGGAGCCGTGCAGCCCCTCGTCACTGACGTGGACGGCCTTGTCCGCGCCCATGGACAGGGCCTTGCGGATGGACTCGGCGGCGCGCTCGGGGCCGACGGACAGGATCGTGACCTCGCCGCCGTTGGCCTCGGTCAGGCGCAGGCCCTCCTCGATCGCGTACTCGTCGAGCTCGTTGATCAGGCCGTCCGCGGCCTCACGGTCCAGCGTGCTGTCCGCGGGCCGCAGCGTCCGCTCGGTATAGGTGTCGGGGACCTGCTTGACACAGACGACGATGTTCATGATCGGCGGCCGACCTCCCTCTGACTGCTGTGAGCGTAAAGCCTGCCAAACGAGCTAGGCCGGCCCGGCACCCGGGTGCCGGGCCGACCTAGCCGAGCGCAATGTTACTGGCTAGTAGCCAGTGTACTGGCCACGTCGGCCGTGACCCCGGGCCAGCCCTAGCCCGAGGCCTGCACGGCCTCCGCGGCCAGAGCCGCGGCCTCGGCGGCCTCGACCACGTTGGCCAGCAGCATGGCCCGGGTCATGGGCCCGACGCCACCGGGCATCGGCGCCAGGTAGCCCGCCACCTCGGCCACGGCCGGGTCGACGTCCCCGACCAGGCCCGCCTCGGTGCGGCTGATGCCCACGTCGAGGACGGCCGCGCCCGGCGCGACCATGTCGGCGGTCAGCAGTCCGGGGCGGCCGGCCGCGACCACGACGATGTCGGCCGCCCTGGTGTGGGCGGCCAGGTCCCTGGTGCCGGTGTGGCAGAGGGTGACGGTGGCGTTCTCGCTGCGCCGGGTGAGCAGCAGGCCCAGTGACCGGCCGACGGTGATCCCGCGGCCGACCACGGTGACCTCGGCCCCGGCGATGGGAACGTCGAAGCGGCGGAGCAGCTCGACGATGCCGCGCGGGGTGCAGGGCAGCGGCCCGGGCTCGCCCAGCACGAGCCGCCCCAGGTTCATGGGGTGCAGGCCGTCGGCGTCCTTGGCCGGATCGATGAGCTCCAGCACGCGCTGGGCGCTGAGGCCCGCGGGCAGCGGCAGCTGCACGATGTAGCCGGTGCAGGCGGGGTCGGCGTTGAGGTCGGCCACGGCCTGCTCGACCTGCTGCTGGCTGGCGTCCGCGGGCAGGTCACGGCGGATGCTGAGGATGCCGACCTGGGCGCAGTCGCGGTGCTTGCCGTTGACGTAGGACCGGCTGCCGGGGTCGTCGCCAACCAGGATCGTGCCCAGGCCGGGGGTCCGCCCCGCCTCGGCCAGCCGGGCGACCCGGACGGTCAGGTCCTCGCGGATGGCGGCGGCCGTGGCCTTGCCGTCGAGAATCGTCGCAGTCATCGGGCGCCATTGTGCCCGATGCCGCAGGCCACCAGGTCCGCGGGCCGGCCCGGTCCGCGGGCCGGCCCGGCCCTCCCGCAGGGGCTGGCCTGGACCGCACCGGGATGGGGGCGGCACGCGGACTCCTTGACACATTAGTTAAAACTAATGAAACTGGACCGCATGAGCCTGGCCCCCGATGTGAGCAGGCCCCGAGGGTCCCGGCCCGATGGCCCGCGGCCCGGAGCAGCCCGGCCGGGCCGGCCGCGCAAGGTGGCGGCCGCGGTGACCGGCACCGGGAGCGCGGACCGGTTCGCGGCGCTGGCTGACCCCAGCCGGCGGCACCTGCTGGAGGAGCTGGCCGTCGGCGATCACACGGTCACCGAGCTGATGGCCGGGCTGGACATCAGCCAGGCGGCGGTCTCGCAGCACCTGCGGGTGCTGCGGGACGCGGGGCTGGTCACGGCCCGGCAGGATGGGCGGTACCGGCGCTACCGGCTGCGCCCGGCGGCGCTGACCGAGCTGCGGGACTGGCTCGACGAGCTGGAGCGGTTCTGGCACGAGCGGCTGGCCGCGCTCGGCGACTACCTGGAGGGGGCGTGAAGGCGGACATCGACGCGACGGTCGAGTACCCGTATCCGCCCGAGCGGGTCTGGGCCGCGCTGACCTCGAGCGAGGCGCTGGCGGCCTGGCTGATGCCGAACGACTTCGTGCCCGAGGTGGGGCATGAGTTCACCCTCCGGACCAGGCCCGCGCCGGGCTTCGACGGGCTGGTCCGCTGCCGGGTGCTGGAGCTCGACCCGCCCGCCCGGATGGTCTGGTCCTGGGCGGGCGGCAACATCGACACCACGGTCACGTTCACGCTGGAGGCGGCCGGGACGGACCGGACCCGGCTGCGCCTGCACCAGGTCGGCTTCCACGGCCTGGGCGGCCAGCTCACCCGCCGCATCCTGGCCGGCGGCTACCCGCGGCTGCTCGGCCAGCGGCTGCCGGCCTGGCTGGACCAGCAGGCCGGCGCCTCGACCGGGCCCGCGGCCGTGCGCTGCGCCGAGGGCTGGCGCGCCTACCTGGGCATCGTCCGCCGCTGGCGGGATGCCGCGAACTCATAGAACCCATTCAATTAACAAAGGGAGCAACAGGAATGGCCGTTCGCAGCCTGGAGGTCATCTCGGTGCCGGTCAGCGACCAGGACCGGGCCAAGCAGTTCTACGCCGACGCGCTCGGCTTCACGCCGGAGATGGACACCTCGTTCGGCGGCGGCGACATGCGCTGGGTCATGCTCCGGCCGCCCGGCGGGGGCACCGCCATCACGCTGGTGACCTGGTTCGAGTCCATGGCGCCCGGCTCGCTCACCGGCACGGTGCTGGGCTGCGACGACCTGGAGCAGACGCTGGAGGAACTGTCCGGGCGCGGCGTGGTGTTCGCCGAGGACAAGATCCAGGAGGCACCGTGGGGCCGGTGGAAGACGTTCACCGACCCGGACGGCAACGGCTGGGTGCTCCAGCAGAACGCGTCGGGCTTCGCGCCCTGATGGGCCTGCCGGGTCAGTGGTAGAAGTGCCGGACGCCGGTGAAGTACAGGGTCACCCCGGCGGCCTCGGCCGCCTCGACCACGAGCCCGTCGCGCACTGACCCGCCGGGCTCGACCACGGCCCGGACGCCGGCCTGGGCCAGCACCTCGAAGCCGTCCGGGAACGGGAAGTAGGCGTCGCTGGCCGCCACGGACCCGGCCGCCCGCGCGCCCGCCCGCATGACCGCCAGGCGGGCCGCGTCGACCCGGCTGACCTGGCCCATGCCAATGCCGACGCTGGCCCGGCCGGACGCCAGCAGGATCGCGTTGGACTTCACGCTGCGGCAGGCCTTCCACGCGAACCCCAGGTCGGCCAGGGCCTCGGCGCTGACCGGCTGGCCGGCCGCGAGCTGCCAGTTGGCCGGGTCATCGCCGGGCTCGGCCACCTGGTCGGCGGTCTGCATCAGCAGCCCGCCGCTGATCGGCCGGGACTCGATGACCGACCGGGAAGACGGCGGCGGGCAGCGCAGCAGCCGCTGGTTCTTCTTCCTGGTCAGGATGTCCAGCGCGGCGGGCTCGAAGTCCGGGGCGATGATCACCTCGGTGAAGATGTCCGCGATCTGGGCCGCGAGCGCCTCGGTGACCACGCCGTTGGCGGCGATCACGCCGCCGAAGGCCGACGCCGGGTCGCACTCGTTGGCCAGCCGGTGCGCCGCGACCAGATCGGCGGCCACGGCGATGCCGCACGGGTTGGCGTGCTTCATGATGGCCACGCAGGGCTGGGCGAAATCGAACGCCGCGCGGCGGGCCGCGTCGGCGTCGACGTAGTTGTTATAGGACATGGCCTTGCCGTGCAGTACCTCGGCGGTGGCGATGCCCGGGCCGTTGGCGGCGCTGCCCGGACCGGCGTCCTCGCCGCGGATGTAGAGCGCGGCGCGCTGGTGCGGGTTCTCGCCGTAGCGCAGCACGTCCCGCCGGGTCCACAGCGCCGCCGTCACCTGGGGCCAGCCGCTGTCCGCAGCCACCTCGTCGGGCGCGTAGACGGACGCGAACCAGGACGCGACCGCCGCGTCGTAGGCCGCGGTGTGCGCGTAGGCCCGGGCCGCCAGCCGCTGGCGCTGCCCGAGCGTGAATCCGCCCTCGGCCACGGCCGCCATCACGTCCGGGTACATGTCCGGGCTGGTGATCACGGCCACCGTGGCGTGGTTCTTGGCCGCGGCGCGGACCATGGCCGGCCCGCCGATGTCGATCTGCTCCACGCACTGCTCGGGGCTGGCCCCGCTGGCCACGGTCTGCTCGAACGGGTACAGGTTCGACACCAGCAGGTCGAACGGCGCGATGCCCAGCTCGTCGAGCTGCGCGCGGTGAGACGGCTGGCCCAGGTCGGCCAGCAGGCCCGCGTGGACCGCCGGGTGCAGGGTCTTGACCCGGCCATCCAGGCACTCCGGGAAGCCAGTGAGCTGGTCCACCGGCGTCACCGGGACCCCGGCCGCCGAGATGGTGGCCGCGGTGGTCCCGGTCGACACGATCTCCACCCCGGCCTGGTGCAGCATGGCGGCCAGCTCGGTCAGCCCGGCCTTGTCGTAAACGCTGATCAGCGCGCGCTTGATGGCCACCTTCGTCAACGCCCGATCCTCACCTTCCGGCCCGTCACGGACCAGCCCTCGCGGACCATCCGGCCCACGGTGTCGACCAGCAGCACCCGCTCGGCCTGCTTGATGCGCTCGTGCAGGACCGCCTCGTCATCGTCATCCTGCACCGGCACCGCGACCTGGGCGATGACCGGGCCGGTATCGGTCCCCTCATCGACCAGGAAAATCGTGCACCCCGACAGCCGAACCCCGTGGTCCAGGGCGTCGCGCACGGCATGCATGCCCGGAAAAGACGGTAGCAACGCGGGGTGGGTATTGATCAGCCGCCCGCCGAGCCGGCGCAGGAACTCGGGGCCGACCAGCTTCATGAACCCGGCCAGGACCACGAGGTCGGGCGCGAACTCGGCGCAGGCGTCGGCCAGGGCCCGGTCCCACGCCGCGCGGTCGGGGAAGTCCTTGACCCGCAGCACGAAGGTGGGCACCCCGGCGGCCCGGGCCCGGTCGAGCGCGGCGATGCCGTCCCGGTCAGCGCCGACGGCGACGACCCGCGCCCCGAACGCCTCGTCGGCGGTGGCGTCGAGCAGGGCCTGCAAGTTGCTGCCCGACCCGGACACCAGCACGACCAGGCGTGATTGCATGGCCCCACGATATCGGCGGGACGGCAGCGGCCGTGCCCCTCGCCCGGCCCGGCTCGGCGCCCTCCATGCTCACGAACTTCAGTGAGCGGAGGGCGCCTGTCGCATCAACCAGATGAGCTTCATGATCCCGGAAATCCGTCAGAGCTATGTGCTGACGGATTTCCGGAATAACGGGCCAGGGCATTCCGGCGGCACCAGAAACCAGGATCCGGGCAAGCGAGCTCCGGGACCAGCGTGACGGCATGGTAACTACGGGACCACAGGAGGAGGAGAAGAAGGAGGAGTGACCGCCGGGGCTGGCCGCCAGCCGGGACCTGCCTGGCGGGAGGGCTCGCGGGGCGAGGTTCACGCGCGACGGTTAGGCGACAGCCTCAAGAGTGTTGACGAGCCGGTCCGTAAGCTGATACTAACGGTAAGTGCCAACTAACGCTGGAACGGTGCTGGAGGCGCTCGCCGACCCGACGCGGCGCGCGGTGTGGGAGCAGCTCAGCCGCCGGCCGATGAGCGTCGGCCAGCTCGCCGAGCTGCTCCCGGTGAGCAGGCCGGCAGTGTCGCAGCACCTGAAGGTGCTGGCCACCGCGGGGCTGGTCACGGCCACTGCGCAGGGCACCAGGCGCGTCTACGAGGCCCGGCGGGAGGGGCTGGTCGCATTGCGCGATTACCTCGACATCATGTGGCGGGACGGGCTCGCCGCCTACGCGGCGGTCATCGACGCGGAGAACGAGGAGGGCAGTCAGGCATGAACGCCGATCGCGCCGCCGGGGCGGGCCAGGCGGGGACCAGCCAGGCCGGGGCCGGCCTGGCGGGCGGTCATCGCCCCGGTCCGCCACGAGATCATCGTGAACGCGCCGATCGAGCGGGCGTTCCGGGTCTTCACCGACGGCTTCGGCCGGTGGTGGCCGAAGACCCACACGATCGCCTCGTTCCCGGTGGACCGCGCGATCATCGAGCCCTGGGCCGGCGGCCGCTGCTTCGACCGCGGCGCCGACGGCCGCGAGTGCGACTGGGGAAAGGTGCTGGCCTGGGAGCCGCCGGACCGGCTGGTACTGGCCTGGCAGGTCGACGGCACCTGGAGCTACGAGCCCGAGGTGGCCAACGCCTCGCGGGTGACGATCAGCTTCGCGGCACTGGGCGGGCAGACCAGGGTCACCCTGGTCCACGATGAGTTTGAGCGTCACCTGAACGCGGGCCCCGACCTGGCCGACGGCGTCCGCGATGGCTGGGGCTCGGCGCTGCGCCTGTTCGCCGGCGCGGCGGAGCCGGACGGCGCCGCCGCCCACGCGGCCCGGGCCGAGCCGGCGCAGCGGCCGCCCTGCAAGTACGTGCTCAGCTACGAGAGCGTCCCGGACTTCCGGCCGCTGGCCCAGCAGCACTTCCCCGCTCACTACGCCCGGCTGATGACGTTCCGCGAGCGCGGCGACCTGCTCATGGTCGGGGTGCTGCTGGAGCCGATGAACGGGGACGCCCTGGGGGTGTTCGCGTCGCGGGAGGCGGCCGAGGAGTTCGTGGCCGAGGACCCGTTCATCCTTAACAAGGTGGTGGCGAGCTGGTCGATCCGGCCCTGGCGCGAGCTCTTCGACCGGCGCGGGACGGACGCGGGATGACCGCGCGGCCGTCGCCCGGCTTCGTGTTCATGGTCTTCCACTACCCCGAGCCCGGGCACGCGGAGGCACTGGCCGAGGGCATGAGCGAGATGGGCGCCCACCTGACCGGCCAGCCGGGCCTGATCGAAGTGGATCCGCCCTGGTGGGATGAGCAGCACCAGGCGCTGGTGGGCATCTCCCGCTGGGCTTCGGAGGCGGCGTTCCGGGCCGTCATGCAGGTCCCGTCCGGTACCGCCGTTCCCGCTGGTGAGCGCCAGCCTCGCCAGCGGTTCTACTTCACTACCCCATCACTGGTTATCGAGCCGGACAGCACGGACTAGCACCGACTAGGAGGACATATGGACACGGCCAGGCTGGACGAGGGCCACCGGGAGCTCGCGGCGCTCGCCCGGGCAGGCGGCTTCGGGCCGCCGCCGCCGGGCGAGTGGACCGCCGAGCAGGTGCTCGCGCACGTCGCCTGTGCCGACACCGCGATCGCCAGCGTGACGCTGCGGGTGGCGGCGGGCGAGCGGCCGGGCTACGACAACCGGCCCTCGCTGGACGTGGTCAACCTGGCCCGGATCATCGCCGACGCGGGCGATCTGGCCGGGCTGGCCGACCTGGTCGAGCAGCGTGGCGAGCTTCTCACGGCGGCCGCCCGCGCCCTATCGCCGGCCGACCGTGCGGTGCTGGTCCCGGTGCTGATCGTGTCCGGCGAGCAGCTCGTGGTGGACGAGCCCTGGTCGGTGGAGGACCTGGTCATCGGAGTGGGAACGTTCCACCTCCCGCGGCACGCTGACCAGCTTGCCGCGCTCCGCTAGGCGCCTGGCTGGTGTGAGATAGTTCTCGGTGAGCCGTTGGCGCATCGCGCCAGGGAAGGAATCTAAGCTGTCCGCCGACCAGACGCCGCCGTCTCCTGCGACTGGCACCGAGCCCGCCGCTGGGACGCTGCCCGGTCTGCCCCGGCTGTTCTTCCCTGAGGAGCCGGCGGTGCCGCCTCAGGGGCCTGCGCCGTCCCCGCCGCCTCCGCCGTCCCAGGCCGCCCCGCCGCCCGGAATGCCGCCACCTCCGCCGCCGGGCCCGTCATCGCCGCTGCCGGGCGCCTGGCAGCCCCCGCCCGGCTGGCAGCCCCCGCCGGGCTGGCAGCCCCCGCCGGGCTGCAACCGCCCCCCGGCTGGCAACCCCCTCCAGGCTGGCAGCCGCCGGGGGTCCCGAATGCCCGCGCCCAGCGGCCGACAGAGCAGCCGCGCCGGGAGTTGCGGCACCGGGCCGCCGCGGCAATGATCTTCGGGCTGCTGAGCCTGCTCGCGCTCTCGGCGGCCAATGAGGTCAGACATACCGGCTACCTCATCACGTTCGCGCTGGTCGTCGGCCTGGTCGGCCTGGTGCTGGGAATCTCCGCCGCTCGCCGGGCGCGGCGCGAGAACACCATGCGGCCGCGCGGCTCGATAGCCGCGATCATCCTGGGCGCGGTCTCGATCCTGCTGGCCCTCCTGGCGCTGGTCGGGCTGGTCTTCGCCAAGCAGCTCACGAACTACGAGCAGTGCCTGAACAACGCCCGCGGCTCGACGGCCCAGCAGACCTGCACGCGCCAGCTGCTGCACGCGATGGAGTCACACTTCCATCAGAACGGCTGAAACCCGGCGGAACGGCTAGAACTCGGCCGGCCCCGCGGCGTGGGCTCCGGCCTGCTGGCCTCATCCCCGGCCCAGGGATCCACGTAGATCGTGTGGCCGCTGTCGGTGTCCTCACCGGTACGCCGCGGCCGGGGCAGCCGCCAGGCCAGCTCGCGGGCACTGGCCGAGCCGGGCACGGCAGCCCGGCCGCCCAGCCGCAGCCAGTTGGCCACGCCCGCGGTGACCGCGCTGGCGATGCCGATCTCCAGCGCCGCCACCGCGCCGACCTGCCAGCCCGACGGGCCGACCGCGGCCAGCCGTCCGTCGCCGAGCGGGCCGCCCGAGAACGCGGCCAGCACGCCCGAGCACGCCGCCGGCGGCGGCGCCGCAGGCCAGGCCCCACAGCGGCGCCGCTTCCAGCGACGGGCGTGGGCGCGGCCCGGACCAGCAGCAGCCCGGCCGCGCCGCCGGCCGCGTAGGGCAGGGCCAGCACGATGAACGTCAGCCAGGCCGGGCGTGCGCATGCACGCCCTGCGGCAGCGCGGCCAGCAGCGGGAACGCGGGCAGCTGGCCGAGCGACGGCCCCGGTCGGCGCCACCACGGTGCCGGTGCCGAACGCGAAGCCGGGGCCGAGCGTGAAGGCGATGGCCCACACGATGGCGTTGGGCAGGTAGGCGAGCTGGGTGACCAGCAGCAGCACCGAGCCGATGGCGCCCGGCGCCAGGCTGCGGCTGAGCGTGCCGAACTCGCCCAGGTGGGTGGCGAGCGACACGGCGCCGAGCAGGGCGCCGCCGACCGCCAGCAGGCCCAGCGCGCCGGTCATGCCGATGATCACCGAGCGGGGCCGGTCGGGCAGCAGCCGGGTGAGCTGCGGCCAGGGCGCCAGCGCCCGGGCGCCGCCGAGCCCGCCCGCCACCAGGGCGAGCAGGAATCCGCAGATCACCGCCTGCGGCGCCGACGGCGCCTCCTGCGCCGACCGGCTGGCCAGCGCGAGCACGCCGGCGACCAGGCCGTACGGCACGGCCAGGGCCAGGGCGGCGTAGCCCACGTGCCGGAGCCGGCTGACGCCGCCCGCCCGGACCACCCAGCGGCCCGCCCGCCACAGCAGCGCGCCGGGCAGCAGCACCAGGCCCAGCGGCAGCATGCCGATCCGCCCGGCCCCGGGCAGCGCGAACCCGACGTGATGGCCGATCAGCCAGAGCAAGGCGGCGGTGCGCAGCACGCCGGTCAGGCCGACGCCGGCGTGCGGCGCCGCGATCCAGCCGATCAGCACGAGCAGGATCAGCACGGCCAGCCCGGCCAGCGGCGGCGGCGACCGCGGCGATCGCGCCGGTGGCGATCAGCGGGCGGGCGCTGCCGGGGCGACGCGGGAGAGGTCCCGGCGTTACTGGCCCGGGTGGCTGAGGTCGTCACCACCTAAGCCTCGCAAGTCGCCCCCGGTGTCGCGCGGAGGCGCGCCGCGCGGATCACCTGCCTGAGCGTTGCGCGAGCGCACCGCCGCGAAGGCGCGACGCACGGATGACGCTACCTGAGCGCCGATCAGAGGCGTCGCTCAGAGTGCACCGCACGGCATCGCGGACGAGCTGGGCGGTCTCGCTCGGCGTCCGGCCGACGCGGACGCCCGACCTTCTCCAGGGCTTCCTTCTTGGCCTGCGCGGTGCCCGCCGAGCCGGAGATGATCGCGCCCGCGTGGCCCATGGTCTTGCCCTCGGGCGCGGTGAACCCGGCCACGTAGGCGACCACCGGCTTGGTCACGTTGCTTCTCGATGTACGCCGCCGCGCGCTCCTCGGCGTCGCCGCCGATCTCGCCGATCATCACGATCGCGTCGGTCTCCGGGTCGTCCTGGAACGCCTGGCAGGCAGTCGATGTGGGTGGTGCCGATGATCGGGTCGCCGCCGATGCCGACCGCGGTCGAGAAGCCGATGTCGCGCAGCTCGTACATCATCTGGTAGGTCAGCGTGCCCGACTTGGACACCAGCCCGATCCGGCCCTCGCGTGGTGATGTCGGCCGGGATGATGCCCGCGTTCGACTTGCCCGGCGAGGCGACGCCGGGGCAGTTCGGGCCGACGATGCGGGTGACGTTGCCCGCGGCGCCCGCGTAGGCCCAGAAGCTCGGCCGTGTCGTGCACCGGGACGCCCTCGGTGATCACGATGACCAGCGGCATCCGCGGCGTCGATGGCCTCCATCACCGCGCCCTTGGTACCGGCCGGTGGCACGAACACCACCGAGACGTCGGCGCCCGTCGCCGCCATCGCCTCGGCCACCGGTCCCGAAGACCGGTACCTGCTGGCCGGACAGCTCGAGGATCTGGCCGGCCTTGCGCGGGTTGGTGCCGCCGACCACCTGGCGCGCCCGGCCGCGATCATCCGGGCGCGCGTGCTTGCGGCCCTCCGAGCCGGTGATGCCCTGCACGATGATCCGGCTGTCGCCGTTCAGGAAGATCGCCATCTCATGCTCCCGTCGCGGCCGCAGCGGCCAGCTCGGCGGCGCGCCGCGCCGCATCGTCCATCGTCGCCACCTGCTCCACCACGGCGATCCCGGCCTCGTCCAGGATCGCGGCGGCCCTCGGCCGCGGCGTTGCCGTCCAGCCGGACCACGATCGGGTGGCCGGACCGGCTCGCCGCGGTCGGCCAGCAGGCCGATCGCCGGCCACGATGCCGTTGGCCACCGCGTCGCAGGCGGTGATGCCGCCGAACACGTTGACGCAGCACGCTGCGCACCGACGGATCCGACAGCACGATGTCCAGGCCGTTGGCCATCACCTCGGCCGACGCGCCGCCGCCGATGTCCAGGAAGTTGGCCGGGCGCACCCCGCCGAACGCCTCGCCCGCGTAGGCGACCACGTCGAGCGTGGACATCACCAGGCCCGCCCCGTTGCCGATGATGCCGACCTCGCCCTCGAGCTTCACGTAGTTGAGGTGCTTGGCCTTGGCCCGGGCCTCCAGCGGGTCGACCGCGGTCGGGTCGGCGAACTGCTCGAAGTTCTGCCGGAACGCGGCGTTGTCGTCCAGGGTGACCTTGGCGTCCAGGGCGATGACCTGGCCGTCGCCGGTCAGCACCAGCGGGTTGACCTCGACCAGGGTGGCGTCCTCGTCGGTGAACACCGCCCACATCCGCTCGGCCAGCGCGGCGGCCCCGGCCCGCGCCTCCTCGGGCAGCCCGCCCGCGGCCACGATCTCCGCCGCCTTGGCCGCGTCCACGCCGGTCAGCGGGCTGACCGGGATCCTGGCCAGCGCCTCGGGGTTGGTCCGGGCCACTTCCTCGATCTCGACGCCGCCCTCGACCGAGCACATGGCCAGGAAGGTCCGGTCGGACCGGTCGAGCAGGAAGGACAGGTAGTACTCCTGCGCGATGTCGATGTCCTCGGCGACCAGCACCGAGTGCACGGTGTGGCCCTTGATGTCCATGCCGAGGATCTTCTCCGCCTTGGCCTGCGGCCTCGTCGGGGTCGCCGGCCAGCTTCACGCCGCCGGCCTTGCCGCGTCCGCCGGTCTTGACCTGGGCCTTGATCACGACGCCCGGCTTGCCGGCCGCGATGAACTCGGCGGCGATGGCGCGGGCCTCCGCCGGGGTGCGCGGCGATCTTGCCCTCCTGGATCGGAACGCCGTAGGAAGCGAAGAGATCCTTCGCCTGGTACTCGAACAGGTCCACTCGGGGCCGTCCTTCATGCTCGGCAGTGCTATGCTGAAGCTGTGCTGTCTGACTGGGTTTACTGGCCAGGCTGCGGCAGGCAGCCTAGTGCCGGCCCAGGCCGGCCAGGCGCGCCATGGGTCAGGGCTAGGAACTCACGTTCTGCGCGCGGTCGCCCGCCTCGCCGTCGGCCAGCGTGGACCGGACCCAGTCCACTATCTCGGTTGTCGGCGCGCCCGGCGTGAAGATCTCCGCCACGTCCGAGCTGCTTCAGCTCGGCGATGTCGGCGTCGGGGATGATCCCGCCGCCGAACACCACGATGTCGTCGGCGTCCGCTCCGCCAGCAGTTCCAGCACCCGCCGGAACTGGGTCATGTGGGCGCCCGACAGCACCGACAGGCCGATGGCGTCGGCGTCCTCCTGGAGCGCGGCGGCGACGATCTGCTCCGGGGTCTGGTGCAGCCCGGTGTAGATGACCTCCACCCCGGCGTCGCGCAGCGCGCGAGCCACGACCTTGGCGCCCCGATCATGGCCGTCGAGGCCAGGCTTGGCGATCACCACCCGGATACTGCTCATCAACGTGCCTCTCGCGCCGGGCCCCGCTGGCCGGGCCCGCTGACTCGCAGCGTATCTGGCTCGCTAGACCACCGCGGTTTCCAGGCCCGGCCCGGCCAGCACGCCGACGAGCGCGCTGATGTAGCGCTGGAGCTGGCTGCCATCGGCGTCGTAGGTCGGATTCACCTCGGTCAGCACCATCCCGGCGAACGACGGATGCCGGCGCAGCACGCGCAGGGCGGCGGCCGCGTCCTCGAGCAGCACCCGCGACCCGTAATGCGGGAAGTTGCTCAGCGGCAGGTCGCCCGAGTCGACGACGTCCACGTCGAAGTGCACCACGGCCGGGCCGCTGGCCGCCGCGACCGCGTCCACCGCGCGCCGGGCCGCGCCCGCCGGGTCGGCGACCAGCGCCGGGCCCTCCTGGAAGCTGACGCCCAGCCCGGCCAGGAACTGCCGCCCCGCGTCGTCGGTCTCTCGCGGGTCGCCGCCCAGCAGGGCCAGCCGGGCCGGCTCGAGCAGCGGCGGCGGGCCGCCAGGCCGGCCAGCTCGGGCACGCCCTGGCCGAGCAGATGGGCCACGCCCGCGGAGTCCAGGATGCCCGAGCCCGTGTCCGTGCCGGTGCCCAGGTCGGCGTCGCCATCCACGTAGACCAGGCCCACGTCGGGATGGCGGCGCCGGAAGCCGGCGATGACTCCCAGCGTGATCGTGCAGTCTCCGCCGATCACCAGCGGCAGCTCGCCCTCGTCCACCGCGGCCACGGCGTCGGCCACCTCGCGGGCCACCCGCACCACGGCGGCCAGGTTGCGTGCGCGGGGGTGCTCGTGGTCGGCCTGGAACACCGCGCCCGGCAGGTCGCCCGCGTCCCGCACCGACTCGCCCGCCGCGCGCAGGGCCTCGATCAGCCCGGCCGCGCGCAGCGCCGCCGGCGCCCGGTCCTGTCCCGCGTGGTGGGCCCCGGCGCTGCTGGGCACGCCGATGACCACCCATCGCCCGGCCGACTCGCTCATCTGCGGCTCCCGATCCACAGCTTCTATCTACAGCTTCTCGATCGGGGCGTAGCGCAGGACCAGGTGCTTGATCCCGTAGTCCCCGCCGAAGTCGATCTTGGCCTCGGGATCATCGCCCCGGCCCTCCACCGACAGCACCGTGCCCAGGCCGTAAGAGTCGTGGTTGACCCGGTCGCCGGGCTGGAGCGAGGGCACCTTCCGGTTGCCCAGCGCCTGCACGCCGGGCCGCCGGGCCAGCCGCTCGGAGGCCGGCGCCGCGGCCACCGCCTCGGAGCGCCGCCACTCGATCAGCCGCTCCGGCACCTCGGTCAGGAACCGGGACTGCTTGTGGTAGGCCGGGCGGCCGAACCAGGCCCTGGACACCGCGCGGGTCAGGTACAGCCGCTGCTCGGCGCGGGTGATCCCGACGTAGGCCAGCCGCCGCTCCTCGGCCAGCTCGTGATCGTCGCCGCTGGAGCGCTCGTGCGGGAAGACGTTCTCCTCCAGCCCGGTCAGGAACACCACCGGGAACTCCAGGCCCTTGGCCGTGTGCAGGGTCATCAGCGTGACCATGCCGCCGTGCTCGGCGCCCTCGGGGATCTGGTCGGCGTCGGCGACCAGGGAGACCTGCTCCAGGAAGTCGGCCAGCGTGCCCGGGGCCGGGGCACCGGGCTCAGCCTGGCGTCCCCCAAACTGCCGGGCGTCGAACTCCCGCGCCACCGACACCAGCTCGTTGAGGTTCTCGATCCGGCTCTCGTCCTGGAGGTCGGTAGAGGCCTGGAGCTCGGTCACGTAGCCGGTCTTGTCCAGCACCGCCTCGGCCAGGTCGCCGACCGGGCTGCCCGCCTGCGAGGCCGCCCGCAGCCCGCCGATCAGCTCGTTGAAGCCCTCGATGGCCCGGGCCGAGCGCGCGGCCAGGCCGGGCACGTCGCCGGGCCGGGCCAGGGCCTGGGCGAAGGTGATCCGCTGGCGCTGGGCGAACGCGGCCACGTACTCCTCGGCCCGGTCGCCGATGCCGCGCCGCGGGGTGTTGAGCACCCGGCGCAGCGACACCTCGTCGCCCGGGTTGGCGATCAGCCGCAGGTAGCCGAGCAGGTCCCGGATCTCCCGCCGCTCGTAGAACCGGACGCCGCCGACCACCTTGTACGGCAGCCCGGTCCGGATGAAGACCTCCTCGAACACACGGGACTGCGCGTTGGTCCGGTAGAACACCGCCACCTGGCCGGCGGTGGCCTGGCGCTCGTCGGCCAGCCGGTCGACCTCCTCGGCCACGAAGGCGGCCTCGTCGTGCTCGCTGTCGGCCACGTAGCCGGTGATCGGCGGGCCCGTCGCCCGCGTCGGACCACAGGTTCTTGGGCACCCGGCCGGGGTTGCGCGAGACCACCGCGTTGGCCGCGGCCAGGATGTTCTGCGTGGACCGGTAGTTCTGCTCGAGCAGGATGACCCGCGCCCCTGCGAAATCCCGCTCGAACTCCTCGATATTCCTGATCGTGGCGCCGCGGAATGCGTAGATGGACTGGTCGGCGTCGCCGACCACGACCAGCTCGGCGGGCGGGATGGTCTCCTCGTCGCTGACCGGCATCGGGTCCTGCCCGGCCAGCTCGCGGACCAGCACGTACTGCGCGTGGTTGGTGTCCTGGTACTCGTCCACCATGACGTGCCGGAACCGCTTGCGGTACTCGGCGGCGACCTCGGGGAACGCCTGGAGCAGGTTGACCGTGACCATGATCAGGTCGTCGAAGTCCATCGCGCCCGCGGCCACCAGCCGGCGCTGATACTCGCCGTAGGCCTGGGCCAGGGCCTTCTCCCGGTAGCCCGAGGCCTTGGCCGCGGCGGTCTCGTAGTCGATCAGCTCGTTCTTGAGGTTGGAGACCTGGTGCAGCATGGCCTTGGGCGGATGGTGCTTGGCGTCCAGCTCGAGCTCGCGGCAGACCAGGGCCATCAGCCGCTGGGAGTCGGCCTGGTCGTAGATCGAGAACGAGGACGGGTAGCCGAAGCGGTCGGCCTCCCGGCGCAGGATCCGCACGCAGGCCGAGTGGAACGTCATCAGCCACATGGCGCGGGCGCTGGCCCCGGTCAGCGCCGCGGCCCGGTCGGCCATCTCCCCGGCCGCCTTGTTGGTGAACGTGATCGCGAGGATCTGGCGGGGCGTGTACCTGCCGGTGGGCCAGCAGGTAGGCGATCCGGTGGGTCAGCACCCGGGTCTTGCCCGAGCCCGCCCCGGCCACGATGAGCAGCGGGCCGCCCTCGTGGAGGACGGCGGCTCGCTGCTGGGGGTTCAGCCCCTCGAGGAGGGCATCGGAGTCAAGGGCGGCGGCGGTCACCCGATCAGACTAGGCGCTGCCGCCGACAGCCGGCGGCGGCACGGCAGCAGGCCCGGATTACTTGTCGGGACTACTCGTCCGGCACCAGGGTCGGCGTGGACCGGGTCAGCGTTTCCTTCCTGAAGAAGGCCGGCGCGGTGTACCGCTGGTACAGGAAGAACAGGACGCCGGCCAGCGCGGCCCCGACCGCGATGACGAACGCGCCGCCGATCTGCCAGTGGATGCCCGGCACGGTCCAGAACGTGAAGTCGTTCGCCGTGGCGACGTCGTAGTCCAGCCAGATGCTCCAGCCCCCGAGGAACCACAGCATCAGGGCGCCGGCCACCGGGAAGACGCCCTGCATGAACAGGTTGCGGGTGCTGGACAGCAGGTTCCGCCGGTAGTACCAGGCGCAGGCGAAGCCAGTCAGCCCGTAGTAGAACGCGATGTACAGGCCGATGGCGATCACCGCGTCGCCGATCACGCCGATGCCGTTCGACGCGAAGTTCACCGCCACGTAGAACGCGATGGAGATCAGGCCCATCACGACGGTCGACACCGTGGGCGTCAGGTACCGCGGGTGGATCTTCGCGAACGACTTGGGGATCGCCTTGTACACGGCCATGGACAGCGTGGTCCGGGCCGTGGGCAGGATCGTGGTCTGGGTGGACGCCGCGGCGGAGGACAGCACCATCAGCAGCAGCAGGTGGTAGAACCACGAGCCCGCGCCGCCGCCGAAGATCAGCTTGCCCTGGACGGACAGCACGTCGCCCGCGTTGGCGATGTTGCCCAGGCCGTTGCCGGTGGTCTTGGTCCCGGCGAAGGACTGCATGGACAGGATCACCAGGACATAGGTGACGAGCAGGATGAACGTCGACAGGATCGCCGCGCGGCCCGGGGTCTTCTCGGGGTTCTTGGTCTCCTCGTTGACCGCCACCCCGGTGTCCCAGCCCCAGTAGATGAACACCATCAGGATGATGCCGCTGGCGAACGCGCTGAAGTCGGTGATGTGGAACGGGTTGAACCAGGACAAGCTCGGTGTCAGGTGGCCGGCCGGCGCGGTGCCGCTCCCGACCTTGACCAGCGCGACGATCGACAGCACCAGCAGCATGACCAGCTCGATGCCCAGCAGGACCTTCTGGAAGTTGGCCGAGACCTCGATACCGCGGTAGCAGATGTAGGTCATGACCACGATCCACAGCACGCCGACCAGCAGGACCCAGCCGCTGGTCGGGTTCGACCCGATTCCGTTGGCGTTGAACAGCAGGAAGCCGTACTGCCCGGCCACCTGGGCCAGGCTGGCCATGACCAGGATGTCGGCGGCCACGATGGCCCAGCCGCCCGCCCAGCCGGTCCGCGGCCCGAACGCTCGGGTGGCCCACGTGAACGTGGTCCCGCAGTCCGGATCGGCCTTGTTGAGCTCGCTGTAGCCGATCGAGGTCAGCAGCATCGGCACGAAGGCCAGGACCGCGACGATCGGCGACTGCAGCCCGACCGCCACGACCACGAAGACCAGCGTCGCGGCGATGCTGTACGCAGGCGCGACCGACGCCGTGGCGATGATCGTGGTGGAGATCAGCCCCAGGGCCCCCGATTTGAGCCCCTTGTCTACCTGCTCTTCCTGAACGCGCGTCGGATCAGTCGTCGCCATGCCAGTCCCCCCGGAAGTCCCCCGACTACTGAGCGTAATACCCAGTTACCGGGGGATGCCTCAGGGGATCCTGGCCTACTCGTCCGGGACCAGCGTGGGGGTGGACCGGGTCAGCGTCTGGCGCTTGAAGAAGGCGGGCTGGGCGAACCGCAGGTACACATACAGGATCGCGCCCAGCAGCGAGCTTATGAACACGATCACGAACACGCCGCCGATCTGCCAGTGAATGCCCGGCACGGTCCACATCGTGTAGTCGTTCTGCGTGGCGACGTCATAGTCCAGCCACAGGCTCCAGCCGCCCAGGAACCACAGGATCAGCCCGCCGAGCACCGGCAGGATGCCCTGCATCCACAGGTTGCGCGCGCTGCTGGTCAGGTTCCGCCGGTAGTACCAGGCGCAAGCGAACCCGGTCAGCCCGTAGTAGGTGGCGATGAAGATGCCGCAGCTGGTGACCGCGTCGGCGATGACGTTGCCGTGCGAGATGAAGTTGGTGCCGGCGTAGAACAAGATCGAGATGCCGCCCATGACCAGCGTGGACACCGTCGGGGTCAGGTACCGGGGGTGCATCTTGGCGAACGAGGCCGGCAGTGCCCGGTAGGTGGCCATCGACAGCGTGGTCCGCGCGGTCGGCAAGATCGTGGTCTGGGTCGAGGCGGCCGCCGAGGACAGCACCATGAGGATCAGCAGGTGGGACAGGACGCTGCCGAACGCGCCGGTGCCGAATACCGCGCCGCCCAGCACCGACAGCACGTCACTGGCGTTGTTCGGGTTGGCCAGGCCGATCCCATGGGTTCCGATGCCCGCGAACGACTGCGCACCGAAGATCACGATTCCGTAGGTCACGACCAGGACCAGCGTGGACAGCATGGCCGCCCGGCCCGGTGTCTTAGCCGGGTCCTTGGTCTCCTCGTTGACCGACAGCGCGGTGTCCCAGCCCCAGTAGATGAACACCATCAGGATCAGCCCGGAGGCGAACGCGCTGAACGAGATGCCGAACGGGTCGAGCCAGGACCAGCTAGGAGTTATCGAGGCCCCCGGGTGGTTCCCGGTGCCCACCCGGACCAGCGCGGTGACGGACAGCACCAGCAGCATCACGATCTCGATGCCCAGCAGGGCCTTCTGGAAGTTGGCCGAGACCTCAATGCCGCGGTAGCAGATATAGGTCATGACCACGATCCAGAGGATGCCGACCAGCAGCACCCAGCCGCTGGCCGGGTTATGCCCGATGCCGTCGGCGTTGAACAGCAAGAAGATGTACTGCCCGGCAACCTGGGCCAGGCTGGCCATCACCAGGACGTCGGCGGCCACGATGGCCCAGCCGCCCGCCCAGCCCACGGTGGGGTTGAAGGCCCTGGTACTCCAGGTGAACGTGGTGCCGCAGTCCGGATCGGCCTTGTTCAGCTCGCTGTAGCCGATCGAGGTCAGGATCATCGGCACGAAGGCCAGGATCGCGATGATGGGCGACTTGAGCCCGACCGCCACGACGATGAACCCCAGGGTGGCCGCGAGGCTGTAGGCCGGAGCGACCGACGCGGTGGCGATCACGGTGCTGGAGATCAGCCCGATAGCACCGGATTTGAGGCCCTTCTCCGTCGCCTGCTCCAGCTGTACCTGTGGCTGAGTAGCGGCCATGACTCGCCCCTCCTGAAATAACCGGTGCCCGTGCTGGGCACCGCCTGGCCCAGCATCTCGGCGGGCGGACACTGGACGGGTACGCGGGCGCGACGGATCGCATACCCAGATCCCACGGTTCTAGCACTTATTACCGCTCTAATCAACGATTTCAGTTGTAACAGCTAGGTATCGCGACTGGTCCCGTTGGTTAGCGGAGGGGGCGGGTCTAGGATCAGCGCTATGCGCATACTCCTTGTCGGAGCCGGCGGGGTGGGCACCGCGTTTGCCCGCATCGCCGCACGTCGGCCCTTTGCCGACCTGGTCATCGCGGACTACGACCTGGCCCGCGCGCAGCGCGCCGCGGCGGCCAGGGACTCCTACATCGCCGTCCAGCTCGACGCCCGCGACGAGCAGGCCACGGCGGCCCTACTGGATCAGCACTCCTGCGATGTGCTGATGAATGCCACCGACCCGCGGTTTGTCATGCCTCTGTTCCGCGCCGCGCTCGCGGCTCGCGTGAACTACCTGGACATGGCCATGTCGCTGTCGCACCCGGACGCCGAGGCGCCCTACAGCAAGACCGGGGTCAAGCTCGGTGACGATCAGTTCGCCCTGGCTGACCAGTGGGAACAGGCCGGGAAGCTCGCGCTGGCCGGGATCGGCGTGGAGCCGGGCCTGTCCGACGTGTTCGCCCGGTACGCCGCCGACCGGCTGTTCAGCGAGATCAACGAGATCGGCGTGCGGGACGGCGCGAATCTCGAGGTGGCGGGCTACGATTTCGCGCCCACCTTCTCCATCTGGACCACGATCGAGGAGTGCCTGAACCCGCCGGTCATCTGGGAGGCCGAGCGGGGCTGGTACACCACCCCGCCGTTCAGCGAGCCGGAGATGTTCACCTTCCCGGCCGGGATCGGCCCGGTGGAGTGCGTGAACGTGGAGCACGAGGAAGTGCTGCTGATCCCGCGCTGGGTGCCGTCGAAGCGGGTCACCTTCAAGTACGGCCTCGGCGCCGAGTTCATCGGCGTGCTGGAGACCCTGCACAAGCTCGGCCTGGACTCGGTCAGCCCAGTCAGCGTGGGCGGCGCCCAGGTGTCGCCGCGCGACGTGGTGGCCGCCTGCCTGCCCGACCCGGCCACCCTGGGCGACGCGATGAGCGGGCTGACCTGCGCGGGCACCTGGGTCACCGGCACCGGCACCGACGGCCGCCCGCGCGAGGTCTACCTGCACCACGTGGTGGACAACGCCTGGTCCATGGCCGAGTACGGATCGCAGGCGGTGGTCTGGCAGACCGCCGTCAACCCGGTGGTCGCGCTCGAGCTGATGGACTCCGGCGCCTGGGCCGGGACGGGCGTGCTCGGCCCCGAGGCGCTGCCTCCCGAGCCCTTCCTCGACCTTCTCACCGACTACGGATCGCCGTGGGCGTGCGAAGAGCGCACCCCAAAGATATTTAAGCAATAACAAAGGAGCTCAGCGGTGGAAGACTTGCGCAACTTCATCGGCGGCCACTGGACGGACCTTTCCTACGACAAGAAGTCCGAGGTCATCGACCCGAGCACGGGTGAGGCCTACGCGACCGCGCCGATCTCGGGCCCGGAGGAGGTCGACGCCGCCTTCGGCGCGGCCGCCGATGCCTTTCCGGGCTGGCGGGACGCCACCCCGGCCGAGCGCAGCCTGGCCCTGCTGAGGATCGCCGACGAGTTCGAGGCCAACGCCGAGCAGCTCGTCGAGACCGAGTCCAAGAACACCGGCAAGCCCAAGGCGCTGACCCTGTCCGAGGAAATCCCGCCGATGGCCGACCAGATCCGGTTCTTCGCCGGGGCGGCCCGGATGCTGGAGGGCCGCTCCGCGGGCGAGTACATGTCCGGATTCACCTCGTTCATCCGCCGGGAGCCGATCGGCGTCTGTGCCGCGGTGACGCCGTGGAACTACCCGATGATGATGGCGGTGTGGAAGTGGGCCCCGGCCCTGGCCGCGGGCAACACCATGGTGCTCAAGCCGTCCGACACCACGCCCGCCTCCACGCTGTTCATGGCCGAGCTGATGAGCAAGCACCTGCCGGCCGGCGTGTTCAACGTCATCTGCGGCGACCGGGACACCGGCCGGGCACTGGTCGCGCACCCGACCCCGCAGATGGTGTCGATCACCGGCAGCGTCCGGGCGGGCAAGGAGGTGGCCAGGGCGGCGGCCGAGAACCTCAAGCGGGTGCACCTGGAGCTGGGCGGCAAGGCGCCGGTGGTCATCTTCGACGACGCCGACCCGGCCAAGGCGGCCGAGGCCATCGCGATCGCCGGCTACTTCAACGCCGGGCAGGACTGCACCGCCGCCACCCGGGTGATGACCGCGCCCGGCGTGCACAACGACTTCGTCGAGGCCCTGGTCGAGCAGGCCAAGGGCCAGACCGTAGCCGGCCCAGACGTGGCCGACGCCGACTTCGGGCCGCTGAACAACGCCAACCAGCTGGACCGGGTCTCCGGGTTCATCCAGCGGCTGCCCGACCACGCCCGGCTGCTGACCGGCGGGCGGCAGGCCGGCGACCGCGGCTACTTCTTCGAGGCCAGCGTGGTCGACGGCCTCGAGCAGGACGACGAGATCATCCAGAACGAGGTGTTCGGCCCGGTCATCACCGTGCAGCAGTTCAGCGACGAGGACGAGGCGGTGCGCTGGGCCAACGGCACCCAGTACGGCCTGGCCTCCTCGGTCTGGACCGCCGACCACGGCCGGGCCATGCGGGTGTCGCGGCAGCTGGATTTCGGCTGCGTCTGGATCAACACCCACATCCCGCTGGTGGCCGAGATGCCGCACGGCGGCTTCAAGCAGTCCGGCTACGGCAAGGACCTGTCCATGTACGGCTTCGAGGACTACACGCGCGTCAAGCACGTGATGTCCGCGCTGGATTGAGGCCGTCGGCGGGTCGGCGGGGCCGGCTTCGCCAGGCCCCGCCAACCCGCCTCAGTGCTAGCCCGGGGGGACGACCCCCCGTACCCCCGGGCCGGAGACCCGGCGGCTCCCGGGGCACCAATACCATTAACAAATGCTTGATGACACCGAGGTCGCCCGCATCCTGGTCATCGTCGCCCACCCGGACGACGTCGACTTCGGGGCGGCCGGGACCATCGCCCAGTGGACCGACGCCGGGATCGACGTCCGGTACTGCATCGTGACCAACGGAGACGCCGGCGGCAGCGATCCGTCGATCTCCCGTGCCGACATGGGCCGGCTGCGCCAGGCCGAGCAGACCGCCGCGGCCAAGCAGGTCGGCGTCACCGAGCTGACCTTCCTCGGCTATCCGGACGGACGGGTGGAGGCCACGCTCGAGCTGCGCAAGGACCTGAGCCGGGTCATCCGGATGGTCCGGCCCGACCGTGTGGTCTGCCCGTCCGCGGAGCGCAACTACGCCAGGATCGGCACCAGCCACCCCGACCATCGCGCCGTCGGCTCGGCCGCGCTGGACGCCGTCTACCCCGACTCTCGCAACCAGTTCGCCTTCCCCGAGCTGCTGGCCGACGAGAGGCTGGAGCCCTGGACGGTGCGCGAGGTCTGGATTTCCGCCAGCCCGGAGCCGACGCACTACGTCGACATCACCGACACCTTCCCGCGCAAGGCGGCCGCGCTTCGCGCGCACGCTAGCCAGATCGCCGACTTTGACCAGCTCCAGGAGCGGCTGCTGGGCATGACGACCCGGCTAGCCCAGCAAGGCGGGCTGCCCGAGGGCCGCCTGGCCGAGGCATTTCTGGTCATCCAGACCGGCTGACCAGACCGGGCCACTGGTTCATCCTCCGGACGCCATTCCGCAACGCTGGTTAGCCACTTATTTACCTGAAATTCACTCAGGCGGTTGGGTCGGCTGGCGCGCTCACCGGTCAGTTCACTCTCGCTATTCCTATAAATACCGTAGGAATGGCCTGGAAGAAAAGTCCGAAAAATAGCCCCACCATCGCCGCTGGGTAAGCCACCTGTCGCTCAACGTATCGAAATTCGGCCCATGGCCGCCGACACGATGACCTGCACGATCGCGCGGCCAGGCCCGGCGTCCGAAATGCGCCGCCGCCGGGCCGGCCGGGCCCCTATAAAACTCCTGCCTGCGGCTTCATCCCTTCGACGCCAACGGTTAAGGCAGACCTCATTTCCCGTTCCCTTGTGGCCAAGTCGTGACCACGGGAAGCTGAGCGCGTCGGCCCCCCGGGCCGACAGTTCCACGCGCTTTCGTCTGCAGGAGGAGCGGAATATGCGCATGCTCGGCAAGCTGATCACGGGGGCGGCTGTCATTGCCACCGTGGCCACTATGACCGCGGGGGTGGCCCTGGCCGACCCGCCGTCGGGCACCACCCCCAAGGCCGGCGACGTCGTCGGCGTGGGGTCGAACACCACTGAGTCCCTGCTGGACCAGCTGACCCTGAACTACGACTCCGCCCACAAGACCGGCACCCACATTTACAGCTGGGACGCGCTGGAGAACGCCGCCGCGACCACGGCCGGCAACATCGCCACCAAGGCGGGCTGCGTCGCGGCCCCGCGGCCGAACGGCTCGTCGGCGGGCATCGCCGCGCTGGCCGGCAACATCAAGGACCCCAAGTCCAAGAGCCACTTCTGCCTCGACTTCGCGCGCTCGTCGCGGGCCGAGAAGTCGACTGACCCGACGGGCCTGTCGTTCATCCCGCTGGCCCTGGACAACATCTCCTACGCCTCGATCACCAAGGGCAGCAATGCCCCGACCAACCTGAGCACCCACCAGCTGACCGAGATCTACACCTGCTCGGTCACCAAGTGGAACCAGGTCGGCGGCAAGAGCAGCGCCACGATCAAGCCGCTGCTGCCGCAGCCCGGCTCGGGCACCCTGGCCACCTTCCTGGCCGACATCGGCGTGACCACGCCCGGCAAGTGCGTGAACGAGCCGAACACGCTCGAGGAGAACGAGGGCGTCGACCCCATCTACACCGGCTCCAACGCCAAGAACGAGATCGTCCCGTTCTCGGCCGGCAAGTGGCTGGCCCAGGCCTTCCACTCCGCGGCCTGCAAGACCGCGAAGTGCGGGACCGACAAGTCCGGCGTGTTCACCGAGTGCAAGACGCCCAAGAAGGGCCAGAACAAGTTCGGCTGTGACATCAACGGTGTCCTGAAGGTCAACGACATCAACAAGACCGCCCCGATCAACGGGACCGGTGCCAAGGCCGTGCTGAACCCGCACTTCACCTCCACCTTCATCCGCACCCTGTTCGACGTGGTCCGGACAGCCAAGACCAAGGACGGCATCCCGGCTTACCTGGAGACGTTCTTCGGTGCCAAGGGCTTCTTCTGCTCCTCCAAGGAGAAGTCGGTCATCCAGGCCTACGGTTACGAGCCCTTCGCGGGCTGTGGCTGACCGCAGCCCAATGATCCCGCGGGTCAGCTAGCTAGCTTCTGACCGCGGATCGCTGATCGGCATGTGGTGCCGGGGGTCCTCCCCCGGCACCACATTTTTTGGTGCCGCCGAATCCTACTGGGTGAGTAGGTAATTTAAAAGATAGTTTTCCTACCTTTAAAGTAAGATTCGTCGGTCTGCCGCAGAGTGTTCTCGTGATCACTCCTTGTTGCGGGCGCGCCGCCAGGGAAAGCTGAGCCAGTCGGCCATCAGGCTGACCGGTGCGGATGCCCGCACCGTGCGGTATCGCGTGCTGCGTACGCAGGAGGAGCGGAACATGCGCATGCTCACCAAGCTGGTCACGGGGGCGGCCGCGGTGGCCACCGTGACGGCCCTGTCCGCGGGACCGGCCCTGGCCGACCCGCCAGCCCACGTGTCCCCGGCGCCCGGCTCGGTCGTCTCGGTCGGGGCCCAGACCACCCAGTACCTGTCGGACGCGCTCGCGGCGACCTGGGACAAGGCCCACCCGAAGAAGACCCAGCTGTACACCTGGGACGCGGCCAACTCGCTCGGCGTGGACGGGAACATCACGACCAAGAAGGGCTGCGCGAAGATCCTCCGGCCTAACGGCTCTTCGCCGGGCATCACCTCGCTGGCCGCCAACATCAAGGTCGGCTCGCATTTCTGCATCGACTTCGCCCGCTCATCGCGGGCCGAGAAGTCCACCGATCCGACCGGCCTGTCGTTCATTCCGCTGGCCTTCGACAGCGTCACCTATGCCTCGGTGACTAAGGGCAGCAACGCCCCCACCAACCTGTCCACCAAGGACCTGACCGAGATCTACACCTGCACCGCCACCAAGTGGAACCAGGTCGGCGGCAAGAGCAGCGCCACCATCCACCCGCTGCTGGCCCAGACCGGGTCGGGCACGGTCTCGTTCTTCCTGGCCGCGATCGGCGTAACCACGCCGGGCAAGTGCGTCGACGAGCCCACCACGCTGGAGGAGAACCAGGGCGTCGACCCGATCTTCACCGGCGCCAACGCCAAGAACGAGATCATCCCCTTCTCGGCCGGCGACTGGATCGCGCAGGCCTACCACTCGGCCGCCTGCCTGAACAAGACCTGCACCCCGGTCAAGGGCGTCACCTGCAAGCCCAAGAAGGGGCAGAACACCTTCGGCTGCGACGCCAACGGCGTGCTCAAGCTGAACAACATCAACGGCACCAAGCCGGTCACCGGCACGGGCACGGGCGCCGCCCTGAACCCGAAGTTCAGCTCCATCTTCATCCGCACCCTCTACAACGTGGTCCGGACGGCCAAGACCAAGGACAGCATCCCGGCCTACCTGGAGCAGTTCCTGGGCGCCAAGAGCCTGTTCTGCACGAACAACGCTCTGGTCAAGGACTACGGCTTCCTGGCCGACCCGTCCTGCGGCAGCTGACCGCCGCCTGACCCAGCCAGCCGGACGCGGTGCCCGGGGATCCCCCGGGCACCGCGTTCTCGTATGTCAGGAGCCAGGTCCGCGCTCTCCGATTCGATCTAGCGCAAATCCTAGTTTTCCTATTATTATCCTGGGATTCACGTGGCGTATGCAGCACGTGGCGTATGCAGGAGGAGCGGAAAACATGCGCATGCTCAGCAAGCTGGTCACGGGAGCGGCCGCAGTGGCCACCGTGACTGCCCTGTCCGCGGGACCGGCCCTGGCCGACCCGCCCAAGGGCGTCACCCCGGCGCCCGGCTCGGTCGTGTCGGTAGGCGCCCAGACCCAGCAGAACCTGTTCGACGCCCTGGCCACGAACTGGGACAAGGCCAACAAGAAGAAGACGCAGCTCTACACCTGGGATGCGCTCAACTCGGCCGGCGTCGACAACAACATCGCGACCAAGAAGGGCTGCCAGGCCATCGTGCGGCCCAACGGGGCCTCGCCGGGCATCGCCTCGCTGGCCTCGAACACCAAGATCGGCTCGCACTTCTGCATCGACTTCGCCCGCTCCTCCAGAGCCGAGAAGTCCACCGACCCGACCGGCCTGTCATTCATTCCCTTTGCCTTCGACAGCGTCACCTACGCCGCGCCAAAATCCCAGAGGCCAAGGGCAGCAACGCCCCGGCCAACCTGACCACCAAGCAACTGCACCGAGATCTACACCTGCACCGCCACCAAGTGGAACCAGGTCGGCGGCAAGAGCAGCGCCACCATCCACCCGCTACTGGCCCAGGCCGGCGCCGGCACCGTCACCTTCTTCCTGGCCGCCATCGGCGTCACCACGCCGGGCACGTGCGTGAGCGAGCCCACCACCCTGGAGGAGAACGAGGGCACCAACTCCGTCTTCACCGGCAAGAACGCCGCCAACGAGATCATCCCGTTCTCGACCGGCGACTGGATCGCGCAGGCGCTATCACTCGGCCGCCTGCGTGAACTAAGTCCTGCACCGCGGTCAAGGGCGTCACCTGCAAGCCCAAGAAGGGCCAGAACGCGTTCGGCTGTGCCGACAACGGCGTGCTCAAGCTGAACGACATCAACGGGACCGCGCCCGGTCACCGGCACGGGCGCCAAGGCGACCCTGAACCCGCATTCAGCTCCATCTTCATCCGCACCCTCTACGACGTGGTCCGCACGGCCAAGACCAAGGACGGCATCCCGGCCTACCTGGAGCAGTTCATCGGCACCAAGGGCCTGGTCTGCAAGAACCCGAGCCCGGTCAAGGACTACGGCTTCCTGCCCGACCCGTCCTGCGGCTAATTCGCCCCCTATAGACCAGTCCGGCGTGACGCCGGGAGCGAGCCTCCCGGCGTCACGCCGATCCGGTCTCCGGACAGTCGATATCACTACGGTCTATAGCGGATCTGTTCGCCTTTTATTCACTTACTACGCCCCATATGTTCAACCTTGCAGATCAGTATGAATTCGCCGGGGACAGGCGTCGCTGAGCGCAAGGCGCAGCCGAGGGAGCACGGGGAGGCAAGCGATCATGTCGGTCGCGCTGACTACTAACTCGACCGTGCCACCGGACGAGGATTCGCCGCGACGGATCGTGGCCCGGCAGTCACTGGGCGATCAGGTCTTCCGGGGCATCCTGCGCGCGGCGGGCATCACCGTGCTGGTCATCACCGCGATGATCCTGGTCTTTCTGGTCATCCGGTCGCTGCCCGCCTGGCGGCAGTGGGGCTTTAGTTCTTCACCTTCTCAACGCTGCTCTATCCGGAAAAGCAGTTCGGCGTAGCCGCGCTGCTGCCGGACTCGGTGATGATCGCGCTGATCGCTCTGGTCTTCGCATTTCCGGCCGGGCTGGCCGCGGCGCTGTATATCTCGGAGTACGCGCCGCCGCGGCTGCGCCGCGCGCTCATCGCGGTCATCGACCTGCTCGCGGCGATCCCGAGCATCGCCTTCGCCCTGTGGGGCTTGATCTACCTGATGCCGAAGATCATCGGCACCGACGCCTGGCTGGCCCACCACCTGGGCTTCATCCCGTTCCTGCATTTCCTGCAGACCAACACCCAGTCCAACTTCGTGGGCTCGGACTTCATCGCCGGCCTGGTCGTGTCGATGATGGTGATCCCGATCATCGCCTCGCTGTCCCGCCAGGTGTTCTCGCAGGCGCCGCAGGGCGAGCGGGAGGCCGCGTACGCGCTCGGCGCGACGCGCTGGGGCATGGTCAGGACCGTGGTCCTGCCGTTCGGCCGGGCCGGGGTCATCGGCGCGAGCATGCTCGGCCTCGGCCGGGCGCTCGGCGAGACGATCGCCGTCTCGTTCATCCTGAGCCCGCCCACCGAGCTGTTCAACTACCACGTGCTGGAAGGCGGCGGTAACTCGATCACTACACGATCGCCAACTACCTGGGGTCGTACTCCCGCTCGGGATCTACTACCTGCTGGCGGCCGCGCTGACGCTGTTCCTGCTGACGCTGGTCATCAACACGCTCGCGGCGACTCGTGATCAGCCGGTCACGCTCGGGCGCCGCCACCGAGGCGGACTGACCCATGACCGAGAACGGGATCTCACGATGGCGCCGTAGCCGCACGGCGCCCGCGCCGATGTCCGGGTGCGACATCGCGGCGGTGTCCGGCGACGGCGCCGCCACGATCCTCGGCGCGGCCCTCGCCGCCCTGGCGCCTGACCTGGGTGCTCTTCGAGCGCGTCCTGCCGTTCAGCGGCGTGCTCGGCTTCTGGTGTCGCCTGGTACCTGGTCTTCCTGCTGCTTCTACGGCGCGATGGCCGCGCTGCAATGGGACCGCCAGGAGGCCGTCAACCGGGTGACGGCGATCGGCTTCGGAACCGGCGGCGCGCTGGCGCTGGCCATCGTGGTGGCGATCGTGGTCTACACCCTGACCGAGGGCGCGGCCGCGGTCAGCCACCTCAGCTTCCTGACCCAGAGCATGGCCAATTCCGGGCCCTCGCGCCCGCTGGGTGTCGGTGGCTGCCTGCACGCCATCGTCGGCACGCTGGAGCAGATCGGCCTGGCACCTTCTTCTCGGTGCCGCTCGGCGTGGCCGCCGCGCTGTTCCTGGCCGAGGTGGGCGGCCCGCTGGCCCGGCCGGTCCGGACCATCGTCGAGGCCATGACCGCCCTGCCCGACCTCATCGCGGGCCTGTTCATCTACGTGCTGTTCATCCTCACCCTGCACTTCGTGCATTCCGGCCTCATGGCCGCCCTCGCCCTGAGCGTGACCATGATGCCGATCATCACCCGGGCCTCCGAGGTGGTGATCAGGCTGGTTCCCGGCACGCTCCGGGAGGCCTCGCTGGCGCTGGGCGCGAGCCAGTGGCGAACGGTGTGGAACGTGATCCTGCCCACCGCCCGGTCCGGGCTGGCCACCGCGGTCGTGCTGGCCATGGCCAGGGGGATCGGCGAGACCGCCGCGGTGCTGTTCACGGCCGGCTTCACCAAGACCATGAACTGGAACCCCATCAGCGGACCGCAGATCAACCTCCCGCTGTTCATCTGGAACTATGCGCACAACGAGGCGCAGATTCACGCTGACCTGCAACGGGGCTTCGGCGGAGCCTTCGTGCTGGTCGTCCTGGTGCTCGGCCTGTTCACCGCCGCGCGGGTCATTGGCGGCTCGGCGCCCGGCGAGATGAACCGGCGCCAGCGGCGCAAGATCGCCCGAGCGGCGGTGCGGACGTGAACCGGCCCGTGCGGTATGTACTGATCCGCGCATACCATTGTTTCGATAGCCAAGCTAGGAAAGCCGATGCCTCGCCTCGCCATTCGTAACGCGCGCTGGCCGCGCCGACTTCTGGCCCTGTCCGGCGTCGCATCCGTGGCTGTCGGACTGGTGCTGCTCCCCGCAGCCCCTCCATCACTGGCGGTTACGCCCAGCCATTCCGGCGGATCCGGGGGCCGCGTTACCGTCCGCGGGCCGCGCATGGTCAACCCGAACACCATTAACAGCAGCACCGGTGCGGCCAAGCTGTACCCCGACCACAGCAGCGTCACGGTGAGCCAGACCAGGAACCTGGTCGAGCAGACCATTCAGGTCTCCTGGAGGCACTTCACGCCGACCACCGCCGGGACCCTGCCCTACAGCAGCACGAACACCGACTACCCGGTGGTGGTGGCCGAGTGCCGGGTCGCCCATCCGAAGTTCGAGTCCCAGTGCTTCGGCGTCGCCGGGCGCAGCGGCACCCAGGGCGGCGAGAACCAGTTCGGGCCCTACAACGCGACCTACTCCACGACCACGGCCAAGGGCATCGGGGTGGCCGACATCCCGCTGCTGACCGAGCTGCAGAATCAGTGGCTGGGCTGCAGCCCGACCCACGCGTGCTCGCTGGCGATCATCCCGATCCAGGGCGGCGACATCGTCCGCGCGCCGTTCAGCTGCACCAACCACCTGCAGGACCCCATCTTCAACGGCAACACCGCCACGGCTGGCGTCGCGTTCGGGCCGAGCACGCCGGGCGCGCCGCAGTGCTCGTGGAAGTCGCGCATCGTCGTCCCGCTGCACTTCGCGCCGTCGCCGGCCAACTGCAAGTTCAAGACGCCCGCGTTCACCGTGCTCGGCTCGCCGATGGCCCAGCGGGCCATGCAGCAATGGGACACCGGGCTGTGCGAGCAAGCGACCCCGCTGTTCGTCCAGTACGGCTCGGCGCTCCCCGAGCCCGCGGCCGTCCAGGCGGTCCAGTCCGGCGAGGGGGACATCGCCCTGACCACCCGGCCCGCCGCCACGCTGACCGGCCCGCACCACAAGTACGCCTATGCCCCGGTCAGCATCTCCGCGGTCTCGGTCGGCTACTGGGTGGATAACGCCAACACCGGCGATCCCTTCACCCACCTCAAGCTGGATCCCCGCCTGGTGGCCAAGCTGCTGACCACGTCCTACAACCTGTCCTCGGTGGCCTGCACCCCGACACCGTCGGCCAACTGCGACGCGGGCGTGGACGGGAACCCCGACGACATCCTCGTGGACCACGAGTTCACCAGGCTGAATCCCGGCATCACAGTGGCCAACACCCCGCTGGGCAACGCGACCAGCCCGAACGATGTGCCGATCGTGCAGTCGGGCCCGAGCGACATGACCTACATGATGACCCGCTGGATCGCCGCCAACAAGGAGGCCAGCCAGTTCCTGGCCGCGGTGCCGGACCGCTGGGGGATGCGGATCAACTCCTACTACGCCAACGTGAAGTACCCGACCGACGCCTTCGTCCCGCAGGATCCCTCGCCCCAGACACAGCACGCCTACTCGCCGATCTTCCCGCTGTCGCTGGGCGTCTCGGACATGGTGGAGGCCTGGCCGCCGGGCACCGGCTACCGCAAGCAGGAGTGCGGCAGCATCAACCAGCCGCTCAGCTACTGCCGCCTGACTCAGGAGACGCCCGGCAACCGGGTGCTGTTCTCGGTGCAGGACTACGCCGACACCGCGGCGTTCCTGATCCCCTCCGCCGCGATTCTCAACCCGGCCGGCCGCTACGTCACGCCGACGCAGAGGTCGATGGCCGCGGCCGTGAACTCGATGGTCAGCGACGGCAACAAGATCACCCAGGAAGTCAGCACGAAAAGCAAGAACCCGGCCGAGTACCCGCTGACCATGGTCATCTACGCCATGGTGCCGACCAGCGGCCTGTCCCACAGCAAGGCGGATGCGATCGCCAGCTGGCTGCGCTTCGTGGCCGGTCCGGCCCAGCAGGAGGGCACCGCGCCCGGCACGCTGCCGTCCGGCTACCTGCCGCTGACCCCCAAGCTGCGGGCGGAGACGCTGACGGCGGCCACCGACGTCCAGAACCAGACCGGCGCCACGAAGAGCGCCAGCCCGAGTCCCAGCTCGACCAGCCCCACCGCGTCGGTCTCGCCCAGCCCGGCCCCCTCGGTGACGTCGCCGTCGTCGGGCGTCTCGTTCCCGAAGATCGGCCAGAAGATCAACACGGTCGCGGTCCGCGACCCGCAGACCGCGGGACTCCTGCGCTATGCCCTGCCCGGCATCCTGATCATCGGGGGCCTGGCCGCGCTCGGCGGAGCGTCCTCGCTGCTGGCCCCGAGCTCCGGGGCCATCGCCGCCCGCCTGCGGCGCTATTACCACACGGGCCAACTGTTGAGGAGAAAGCGGTGACCAGGTATCCGCGCAGGCTCGCGGTGATCGGCGCGGCCGTCGCCGTCGCCGCTCTGGGCCTGTTCCCGACGGCGGCTGGCGCGACCAGAGTCGCGACCGCGGGCAACTACGTGACGATCAACGGCTCCGGCTCCTCCTGGAGCGAGGTCGCGCTGGACCAGTGGTCGCAGGACGTGCAGTCCCAGGGCATCACGGTGAACTTCAACCCCGACGGCTCGGCCCAGGGCCGCCAGGACTACATCCAGGGCCAGGACGACTTCGCCGCCTCCGACCCGCCGTTCCGCGACGGGCACGACCGGCTGGCCGGCACCGGCAGCGAGATCCCGTTCGCCTACGGCTATTCCTATATCCCGGACACCGCCGGCGGCACGGCGTTCATGTACCACCTCGACGTGGGCGGGAAGCAGATCACCAACATGCGGCTGTCGCCCAAGACGATCATGGAGATCTTCACCGGCCAGATCACCAACTGGGATGACAAGGCCATCACCAAGGACTACGGCGCGCAACTGCCGAGCATTCAGATCGTCCCGGTGGTCCGGTCCGACGGCTCGGGCGCGACGTTCTTCTTCACCCGCTGGATGTCGCACATGTTCCCGTCCCAGTGGAACGCGTTCTGCTCCAAGATCACCCACGGCCGGGTCAGCGGCGACTGCGGGCAGACCGAGTTCTATCCGACGTCGGGCTGGGGCAGCGTCAAGGCCGAGAATGGCTCCAACAACGTCGCGACCTACATCACCTCGAGCTACGCCAACGGCGCCATTGGCTACGACGAGTACGCTTACGCGCTCAACTCGCACTACCCGGTGGTCAAGGTGCTGAACCCGGCCGGCTACTACGTGCTGCCCAGTGCCTCCAACGTCGCGGTTGCGCTGACCAAGGCTCAGATCAATGAGGACCCGCACAGCGTCGACTTCCTCCAGCAGGACCTGGACAGCGTCTACACCTTCACCGACCCGCGCTCCTACCCGCTGTCCAGCTACAGCTACCTGGTCGTGCCCAAGCTCGGCACCAAGGCGCCGCCGACCTTCAGCGACGCCAAGGGCAAGTCGCTCAGCACGTTCATCGACTTCTTCCTGTGCGGCGGGCAGCGGCAGGTGGCACCGCTGGGCTACTCACCACTGCCCAAGAACCTGGTCCAGGGCGGGCTGCTGCAGTCCGGCCGCATCCCGGGCCATATCACCGGGCCGAACCCCAGCACCCTGGCCGGCTGCGCCAACCCGACGATCAACTCCAGGGGCCAGCTGACGATCCTCCTGGACGCCAAGTACCCGTCGCCGTGCGACAAGCTCGGCGCACCGCTCAACTGCACCGTCGTCAACGGCAAGGCCAAGTCGACCGGCGGCGGCACGGGCGGCTCGACGCCCAACCCCAGCTCGTCGGCCACCACCAGCACCGGCACCGGGCCAGTGGGGACGACCACCGGGCCGGCCACCACCACTGGCGGCTCCGGAGGCAGCGTCGCCGGACAGGTGGTGAACGTGGCCAGCGACTCCTCCGGCCGGGCCCCGCTGGGGGTCATGACCGCGATCGCCATCGTCATCGCGATCGCCGCGCCGCCGGCGCTCGGGATCTGGCTGCGCCGGCGCCGAGTGCGGGTGTCCCGATGACGACCCCGTTGATAATCGGGGCCGGCGCATGACCACCGTCGAGGGCGCCGGGGGGCCCGCCGTGCCCCCGGCCGTGCCCCCGCCGGCCGCGCCCCCGTCAGCCGGAGTGCTGGTCCCGGAACCGGCCGTGGCGGCGCCGGCGCCCGATCTGCCCCCGGCGCCGGCCCCGAGCCGGCGGCACCCGCCGCGCCGCCGGACCCGCGCACGCAGACCCTGCGCGCCGTGGGCACTGGCCTGAGCCTGCTGGGCCTGTTCCTGCTCGGCTTCGCCGCCTACCTGTACGGGCTGTCCTCGGTCCAGGAGTCCCGCTCCCAGAGCGTCATGTACAAGACGCTGGCCGGCCAGCTCTCCGCCGCCGTCGCCCCGACCGGCCCCACGGTGCTGTGCAATCCCGACGCGGTGGCCAGCTCGACCAGCTCCGCGATGTGCCCCACCGCCCAGGGCACGCCGGTGGCGATCATGAACATCCCGAGCATCGGGATCAAGGACATGATCGTGGTCTACGGGACCAGTCCCGAGGACCTCACCCTCGGCCCCGGCCTGGTCCGCAGCGGCCCGCTGCCCGGCCAGGGCGGGGTGTCCGAGCTGTACGGCCGGAAGGCCACCTTCGGCGCGCCGTTCGCCCACCTGGACGAACTGCGCAAGGGCGACATCATCCGGGTCACCACCGCTCAGGGCCTGTCCAGCTACGAGGTCGTGGCCTTCGGCAGCAGCAGCCGCCAGGTCGAGGACCCCTACCCCAACCGGCTGGTCCTGCTGACCTCCGGCTCGGCCACCGTGCCCACCTACTACAGCTACGTGGACGCGGACCTGGTCTCGCAGGTCAAGCCCGAGCCCGGCGGCCTGCCCGCGATCTACTCCGACGAAACCCCGCTCAGCGGGGACAGCGGCGCTCTGGTGGACACGCTGCTGTGGGGGCTGGCCCTGGCCATCGTGTCGGTCGGCGCCACCGTGGCCGCCGTGCGCTGGAAGCCCTGGCCGACCTATCTCACGGCCGCGCCGCTGGTGCTGATCGTGCTGTGGAACCTGTACACGAGCCTGGCCGCGCTGCTGCCCAATGTCTACTGATGCCGCGTCTACTGATGCCGCCGGCGCGCCGCCGGAGCGAGATGGAGTTCAGATGAGCGACGAGCCCCTGGACGAGGGCTTCGATGAGCTGTTCCGGCCGAGGCGGGAGCCCGGCCAGGAGACGATGGTCATCGAGCCGGGCCCGGCCGTGACCGCCGCGCCCGGCGGCCCGCTGTCCCGGCTGGAGGCGCGCAACGTGTCGGCCTGGTTCGGCGACCACAAGGTGCTCGAGCGGGTGTCGCTGGACATGGAGCCGGGCACGGTCACCGCGCTGATCGGGCCGTCGGGCTGCGGGAAGTCGACCTTCCTGCGGATCCTCAACCGGATGCACGAGATGATCAACGAGCGCCGAGCTGGGCGGCGAGGTGCTGCTCGACGGCGAGGACATCTACGACCGGCGGCAACCGGCCGACCGAAGTCCGCAAGCGGATCGGCATGGTGTTCCAGAAGCCGAACCCGTTCCCGGCCATGTCGATCTACGACAACGTGGCCAGCGGGCTCAAGCTGGCCGGCATCAAGGTCGCCAACAAGGACGAGGTGGTCGAGACCAGCCTGCGCCGGGCCGGGCTGTGGAACGAGGTCTACCGGCGGCTGCGGACGCCCGGCGGGTCGCTGTCCGGCGGCCAGCAGCAGCGGCTGTGCATCGCCCGGTCGCTGGCCGTCGCGCCGAAGGTACTGCTCATGGACGAGCCGTGCTCGGCCCTGGACCCGACCTCCACCCGCCGGGTCGAGGACACCATCGCCGAGATCCAGAGCCAGGTGACGATCGTCATCGTCACCCACAACATGCAGCAGGCCCAGCGGGTCTCGCAGAAATGCGCGTTCTTCCTGGCCACGGACAAGACGCCGGGTCACATTGTCGAGTCGGGATCGACCCAGCAGTTGTTCGAGGAACCGACCGACCCCCGCACCGCCGATTACGTGAACGGCCGCTTCGGCTGACTCGCATTTGCCCTGGTAGTCACCAAGGTACCTACCGCGCCGTGTCTGGTGCGGCGACCCTGGGCCGGCCTAGGTTAGGCCTCAGGCGTATCTGCCGTGTCCGGACAGGAGTCAGCGCATGACGCGAATTAACGTAACGGTCGATGGGGTCAGTTACGTCGATCAGGTGGAGCCTCGGCTGCTACTGGTCCACTACCTGCGCGAAGTCGTAGGGAAGACTGGCACTCCGATCGGCTGCGATACCTCTAACTGTGGTGCGTGCACCGTGCTCATGGACGGCGCTTCGGTCAAGAGCTGCTCGGTGCTCGCCGTTCAGGCCGATGGCTCCGATATCACGACAATTGAGGGGATCTCTGGGAATGGCGGCGCGGCGAACAGGGAACTGCATCCCCTCCAGCGGGCCTTTCACGAGGAGCACGCCCTCCAGTGCGGCTACTGTACGCCGGGGATGATCATGGCCGCGGCTGACCTGCTCCGGGACAATCCGCATCCGACCGATGCGGAGATCCGCGAGGGCCTGGAGGGCAACCTCTGCCGCTGCACTGGCTACGAGAACATCGTCCGCGCCGTCCGGCGCGCCGCGCAGGCGGGAGTCCAGTCATGACCGCGACGATCGCGGCGCCGGCCGCCGAGCTTGGCCGCCCGCGCCTGCGCAAGGAAGATGCCCGGCTGATCACCGGTCAGACGAACTGGACCGACAACATCAGCCTGCCGGGAACGCTGCACATGGCCTTCGTGCGCAGCCCTTACGCCCACGCCAGGATCAAGGCGGTGGACTTGAGCGGCACACGGGGCATGCCCGGGGTCGTCGCCGCCTTCTCAGGCCTCGACCTGGCCGATGAGCAGGGCAGCATGCCGTGCGCCTGGCCGGTCACTCCCGACATCGTGATCCCGAACCACCCGCCCATGGCGGTGGATGAGGTCCGGTACGTGGGCGAGATCGTCGCCTGCGTGGTCGCCCGCGATCGCTACGCCGTCGCCGACGCGGTGGCGGCGGTGGACGTGGACTACGAGCCGCTCAAGCCGGTGCTGGATATCCGCACCGCGCTAGACGAGGACTCGCCGCTGGTGCATGAGACCGGCAACAAGTGCTACGAGTTCACGATGGCCAACGGCGACCTGGACGGGGCCTTCCGCGACGCGCCCGTCGTGATCGAGCGCAACTACCGGCAGCAGCGGCTGATCCCGTGTGCGATGGAGCCGCGCGCCGTCATCGCGTCCTGCGTCGGGGACGAGTTCACGCTCTGGTCCGCGACCCAGGTCCCGCACATCGTCCGGGTCATGATGGCCCTGACGACCGGGATTCCCGAGCAGAACATCCGGGTGGTCGCGCCCGACGTGGGCGGCGGGTTCGGCTCGAAGCTCCAGTTCTACCGCGAGGAAGTACTCGCCGTGCTGATCACGCGGCGGCTGCGGCGGCCGGTCAAGTGGACCGAATCGCGCAGCGAGGGCAACATGTCCGCGCATCACGGCCGGGACCAGTGGCAGCGCCTGCGGATCGCCGCCGACCGCGACGGCCGGATCCGCGGGCTGTCCGTCGACCTGCTGGCCGACATGGGGGGGTACCTCATGCTGCTCACGCCGGGCATCCCGCTGCTCGGCGCGTTCATGTTCCCGGCCATCTACAAGATGGACGCGTACTCGTTCCGCTGCACCGGGATCTTCACCACCAAGATGCCCACGGACGCCTATCGCGGCGCGGGCCGGCCCGAAGCGACGTTCGGGATCGAGCGGATCATGGACGACCTGGCCGTCGAGCTCGGCATGGAGCCGCTGGAGCTGCGCGAGCGCAACTGGATCAAGCACGAGGAGTTCCCCTACTCGACCATCGCCGGCCTGACCTACGACTCAGGCAACTACGAGGCGGCCACGGCCAAGGCCAAGGAGCTGTTCGGTTATGACGAGCTGCGCCGCGAGCAGGCCGAGCGCAACGCCCGTGGTGACAAGGTCCGGCTGGGCATCGGGATCTCCACGTTTACCGAGATGTGCGGCCTGGCGCCGTCGCGGGTGGTGGGCTCGCTCGCGCTTGCCTCGGGCGGCTGGGAGCATGCCTCCATCCGGATGCTGCCCACCGGAAAGGTCGAGGTCGTCACCGGATCGAGCCCGCACGGCCAGGGGCACGAGACCGCGTGGAGCCAGATCGTGGCCGACCAGCTCGGCGTGCCGTTCGAGGACATCCGGGTGCTGCACGGCGACACCCAGGTCGCGCCCAAGGGCCTGGACACCTACGGCTCCCGGTCGCTGGCGGTCGGCGGCATGGCGCTGGTGAAGGCCTGCGACAAGGTGATCGACAAGGCCAGGGTGATCGCGGCCGCGCTGCTCGAGGCGCCGCCGGAAGATCTGGAGTTCTCGCACGGCGTGTTCAGGTCCCGCAGCGGAGCTGGAGCCTCCAAGACGATCCAGGAGCTCGCCCTGGAGGCGTTCACCGGACACAACCTGCCCGACGGGGTGGAGCCGACGCTGGACTCCGACGCCACCTATGACCCCGAGAACTTCTCGTTCCCGCACGGCACCCACCTGTGCGCCACCGAGGTGGACACCGAGACCGGGTTCGTCAAGATCCGCTCCTACGTGGCCGTGGATGACGTCGGGGTCGTGGTGAACCCGCTGATCGTGGAGGGCCAGGTGCACGGCGGCATCGCCCAGGGCATCGCGCAGGCTCTCTATGAGGAGGGCATCTACGACGACGACGGCAACCTGGTGACCACCACGCTGGCCGACTACCTGGTCCCGTCCGCCGCCGACCTGCCGTCGTACGTGACCGAGCGGACGCAGACCGCGTCGAGTAACCGGCTCGGCGTCAAGGGCGTCGGCGAGGCGGGCACGATCGCGTCCACGCCCGCCGTGGTGAACGCCATCGTGGACGCCCTGCGGCCGCTGGGCGTCCGGGACGTCACCATGCCGTGCACGCCCGAGCGCGTCTGGCGGGCCATCATGACGGCCAGCACTTCCGGGACGGGTTCCGGGACGGGTCCGGGACGGGTTCCGGGATGGGTTCTGGGACTGGTGAAGGGAATGGTGCGGCATGATTCCGGCCAGCTTCGAGTATGTCCGGCCCGCGTCGCTGGATGAGGCCGTCCGGGCCCTGGCCGACGGCGGCGACGACGCCAAGGTCATCGCGGGCGGCCAGTCCCTGATGCCGCTGCTGCGGCTGCGGCTGGCCTACCCCGACCTGCTCGTGGACATCGGGGCCATCGACGAGCTGACCGGTATCGCCGACGCCGGCGACGCCCTGCTGATCGGCGCCCGGACCACGCACTACCAGGTCGTCCACGACCCGCTCGTCCGCGAGCACTGCGGGCTGCTGGCCGAGGCCACCGCCACCGTCGCTGATCCGGCCGTCCGCCACCGCGGCACCCTGGGCGGCTCGCTGGCCCATGGCGACCCGGCCGGCGACCTGCCGGCCGTCATCCTCGCGCTGGACGCCGTGCTGGTCGTCCGGGGCCCCGGCGGCCAGCGGGAGGTTGCCGCCGGCGACTTCTTCGTCGACTACCTGACCACCGCGCTGGAGCCCGGAGAGATCCTCACTGGGGTGCGGGTGCCAAAGCTCGGCCAGGGATGGGGCTATCGTTACGAGAAGTTCCATCGCACCGCGCAGGCGTGGGCCACGGTCGGCGTCGCTGCGCTGGCGAGGCGCGCCAACGGCCAGGTGGCTGAGGCCAGGATCGGGCTGACCAACATGGGGGCAGTGCCGATCCGGGCCACCGCCGCCGAGTCGGCGGTCGCCGGAGCCGACGCCAGCGCCGCGGCCATAGCGGCCGCCGCGGCTGTCGCGGACGAGGGGACGCAGCCACCGGCCGACCTGCACGGGGCGCCCGATTACCGGCGCCACCTCGCGCGGGTCCTGACCGGCCGGGCCCTAGCAGCGGCGGCAGGAGTATGACAGATGGAGCTCAAGCACTCATTCACCGTTCCGGTTCCGCTTGACCGGGCGTGGGATGTGCTGCTCGACGTGAAGAGGGTGGCGCCCTGCATGCCCGGCGCCACCCTCGACTCGGTCGACGGGGATGACATCGCCGGCAAGATCAAGGTCAAGGTCGGCCCCATCTCCATGACCTACGCCGGCAAGGCCTCCTTCACCGAGCGCAACCGGGAAGCCGGCGTGGTGACCCTGGAGGCGTCCGGCAAGGAGACCCGCGGCGCGGGCACCGCCTCGGCGTCGGTCCGCTCCGAGCTGATCGGCGACGGCGACCAGACCCACGTCACCGTGCTCACCAACCTGAACGTCACCGGCAAGCCGGCCCAGTTCGGGCGGGGCGTGATGAACGAGGTCAGCGGGAAGCTCATCGGCATCTTCGCCGACAATCTGGCCAAGATGATCGCCGCCGGCGATTCCGGCACCCCAGCGGCCGCCGAGCCCGCGCCCGCGGCCGCTGAGACCGCTCCGGCGACGCCGGCCGAGGCCGCCGCGACGGCGACCGCGGCGCCCGCCCAGACGGTCGCGGGCTCCGGCCCCGCCCCGACGGCGGCGCCCGCCGCCGGTGAGCAGCTCGCGCTGCCCATCGAGGAGCTGAACCTGCCCCTGCGGGCCTACAACAGCCTGCGCCGCGAGGGTGTCCACACCGTCGGCGACCTCGTCGCCCGGACCCCCCAGCAGCTCCTCGACATCGACAACATCGGCCCGGCCTCGGTCGAGGAGATCCGGCAGCGGCTCGCCGACCGCGGCCTGGCCCTCAGCGAGGCCCCGGCCAGCGCCAACGGCGCCGAGCGCCCGGCGGCCGCGTTCCCTGGCCGTTCCGAGGCCCCCGCCGCCCCGGAAACCCCCGCGGCTGCGCCGCTGCGCACCGTCCCGGCGCCCCGGCCCGAGCCCTCGTGGCAGGCCGACGACGAGGCCATCGACCTGCTCAGCGTGGCCGGGTTCCCGGTGCTCAAGCGGGCCCTGCCCATCGCGGCCGGGGTGGCCGCCGTCGCGGTCATCGTGCTGGGCCTGCGCCGCCGGCGCCGCCGCCGCTAGCCGGCCCGGGCCCGCTAGCTCAGGCGGGTGCCGTCGCCACCCGGCCGCATGCCCGGTTTCCGGTGTTTCTTCATGATCACGGAAAGCGGTCAGCGATATTCACTGACGGATGACCGTGATCACCGGCTCGCGTGTTCCGGCGGCACCATTAAGCAGGATTCGGGCAGGCCTGATTCGGGATCATCGTGACGCGAGGGCGACTTCGGGACTGTAAGGGCGGGAGCTGCCGACGGGGCTAGCCGCCAGCCGGGACCGGGCGGCCAGGCGGGCTGGCCGGGGCGAGCCTCCGGCAGTTAGGCGACAGCCTCAAGTCTGCGGTCCATCGGTCGTGATCATGATCAGGCCCGTCTGGCGGGCGCGACCGAGGCGGACACGGAATGTGCCGCTGGTAACCCCCGAGTGTTACCAGCGGGACATTCACGCGCACCCGGCCGCCGTCAGGAGGGCGGGCCGCTGGCCAGGGTGACGGTGCTGGTGTGGGCCTGGCCGGACCGGCTGACCCAGCCGATCCGCACGTGGTCGCCGGGATGGTGGGTGATCATCAGCCGGGACAGCGCCGACGATGACGTCACGCCGTGCCCGTCCAGCGAGGTGATCACGTCACCGCCGACCAGGCCGGCCTTGGCGACCGGACCGCCGGCCACGACGCGGACCACGGTGGCGCCCTTGGCGCTGGAACCCTGGCCCTGACCCTGGCCCGGCTGGCCGCTGGAGATCAGCACGCCGAGGAAGGCGGCGGCGCCGATGTGGACGTCGGCCGAGCCCTGGCCGGCCTCGATGGCCCGGGCCGTGGCCAGCGCCTGGTTGATCGGGATGGCGTAGCCGCGGGACGCCGGGGCGTTGAGGCTGAACTGCTGCTCGGAGGCGGTGTCCATGCCGATGACCTGGCCGGAGCTGTCGACCAGCGAGCCACCGGAGTCGCCGGCCTCGACGTCGGCATTGACCTGGATGAGCCCGTGCAGGTGCTCTCTGGTGCCGTCGAGCTCGTCGGTGGGCGCGATGGACTGGCCAAGCGCGGTGATGGACCCGCCGGTGCTGGTCGGGGTGCCGCCCTTGCCGCCGGCGTTGCCCACGGCCACGACGGGCTGGCCGACCTTGCTGGCCGCCGAGTCACCGAGGCTGGCGGTCTTGAGGCCGGAGGCGTTCTTGAGCTGGAGCACGGCCATGTCGTGGACCGGGTCGTAGCCGACCACGCTGGCGCTGTAGCGGCGGCCGTTGCCGAGGTCGGTCACGCTGATGCTGGTGGCGCCGTCGATGACGTGGTTGTTGGTCAGCACCTCGCCGCTGGCGGTGAGCACGATGCCCGTTCCGGCCCCGGCCGCGCCCTGGTAGTTGAACGTGGTGTTGACGTCGACCAGGGCCGGGGTGATCCGGGCCGCGATGCCCTTGACGTCCGACGGCCCGCCCGCGCCCTCGCGGGTGCCGGGCTGGCCGGAGTTGCCGTTCCCGGAGTTGCCGTTGCCGGAGTAGCCGCCGGGACCGAAGGGGAAGGTGTAGCCGCCGCCTGGGGAGTTCCCGGTGCCGGGGTTGCCCCGGCTGGCGGGCGGGTTGTTGCGAGCCGTGGCGGTCACCGAGGACGGGGTCGCCCAGACCAGATGGCCGATCCCGGCCCCCGCGGCGCCACCGACCAGGACCACGGCCGCCAGCACCGCGGTCAGCCGCCGGGGGCGGCGCCGGGCCGGCTCGGGCGCGGGCTCCCAGCCCGGCGGGTAACCCCAGGTGGGGGGCGGCGGCCAGCCGGGATGCCAGCCGGCGGGCGGCGAGGCGGGATCCGACGCGGACGGGGGCACTGGCGGCGATACGGGAGGATCCCCGGGCACCTGCGCACCGCGGTCGTCGTATCCCTCGGTCATGTAACTCCTCCGCACGCTGGCCGGCCCCGCTGGTGTCCAGTCAACACCAGGTACCTGCGAGTGGCCCGAGGCGAAGCTGAAAGCCACCTCAATGGCTGGCCGCCTGCCGCGCGCGAGCTGTTTGCCGCCTGTCAGTTAGCTGAGCGGCGGACCGGGTACCGGCTGAGTCCAGAGGCCTGGAGTTAGGGTGGTACTCGTGACGGCTTTTCCGGCAGATCGGTCATATGCGGAAGCACTGGATGCGGACGACGAGCTGGCGCAGTTTCGCGACCGCTTCGTGCACGACGATCCGGCGCTGATCTACCTGGACGGCAACTCGCTCGGCCCGCTGCCGGTGCGCACGCAGGCGCGCATCGCCGAGGTAGTGGACCAGGACTGGGGCGTCGGCCTGGTCCGCTCGTGGCCGCAGTGGGTGGGGCTGCCGCGCCAGGCCGGCGACATGCTCGCCGAGCACCTGCTCGGCGCGGCGCCCGGCCAGGTGCTGGTCTGCGACAGCACCACGGTGAACCTGTACAAGCTGGTGCTCGCCGCACTGGACGCGCAGCCCGGCCGCGATGTGATCGTCACCGATGACGACAACTTCCCCACTGACCGTTATGTCCTGGAAGGAGTGGCGGCCCAGCGCGGCTGCGAGCTCCGGATGATCCACACCGACATGGATAACGGCATAGATCCGGTAACGCTGTCGCGGGCGCTGGACGACCGCGTCGCGCTGGTCAGCCTCTCGCATGTGGCCTACCGCAGCGGCGCGCTGGCCGACATGGCCGCCCTGTCGAGCCTGGTGCACTCATCAGGCGCCCTGGTGCTGTGGGACCTGTGCCACTCGGTGGGCTCGGTGCCGGTCGAGCTGGACGCCGCGGGCGCCGACCTGGCCGTCGGGTGCACCTACAAGTACGTCAACGCCGGCCCTGGCTCCCCCGCGTTCCTGTACGTGCGCCAGGAGCATCAGGACCGGCTCCGCCAGCCGATCTGGGGCTGGTTCGGCCAGCGCGAGCAGTTCGCGATGGGTCCCAGCTACGACCCGGCGCCGGGCATCGACGCGTTCGCCACCGGCACGCCGCAGGTCATCGGCACGGTGGCGGTCGAGGAGGGCGCCCGGCTGCTCGGCGAGGCTGGGCATGGAAAGGCTGCGGGCCAAGAGCATGGCGCTGACCGGCTACCTGATCGGGCTGGCCGATGAGTGGCTGACGCCGCTGGACTTTGCCCTGGCCTCACCGCGCGACGACGCCGGCGCGGCGGGCACGTCACGCTGCGCCACCCCGAGGCGCTGCGGATCAGCCAGGCGCTGATCCGGGAGAAGGTGATCGCCGACTACCGGACGCCCGACCGGCTTCGGCTCGGCCCCGGCGCCGATCACCACCAGCTTCGCCGAAGTGTGGGACGCCATGGACCGGCTGCGCCGGATCGCGACGGACAAGTCCTACGACGATCTGCCCACCGAGCTGCCCCCGGTGACCTGAGTCAGGTCACTCCCACTCGATGGTGCCGGGCGGCTTGCTGGTGATGTCCAGCACGACCCGGTTGACCTCGGCCACCTCGTTGGTGATCCGGGTCGAGATGGTGGCCAGCACCTGGTCGGGCAGCCGGGCCCAGTCGGCCGTCATCGCATCCTCGCTGGTCACCGGGCGCAGCACGACGGGGTAGCCGTAGCTGCGGCCGTCGCCCTGGACTCCGACCGAGCGGACGTCGGCCAGCAGTACCACCGGGCACTGCCAGATCTCGCCGGTCCAGCCCGGCCGCGGACAGCTCCTGCGCGGGCGATCGCGTCGGCGGCGCGCGACGATCCGCAGCCGCTCGGCGGTGACCTCGCCGACGATCCTGATGGCCAGGCCGGGGCCGGGGAACGGCTGCCGCCAGACGATCTCGGCCGGCAGCCCCAGCTCGGCGCCGACCTGGCGCGACCTCGTCCTTGAACAGCGTGCGCAGCGGCTCGACCAGCTCGAACTGGAGGTCGTCGGGCAGGCCGCCGACGTTGTGATGGGACTTGATGTTGGCCGTGCCGGTGCCGCCGCCGGACTCCACCACGTCGGGGTAGAGCGTGCCCTGGACCAGGAACCTGACCGAGTCCTCCGCCGCCGGCGATCTCCCGCGCGGCCTGCTCGAAGGCCCGGATGAACTCGCGGCCGATGATCTTGCGCTTCTGCTCCGGGTCGGTCACCCCGGCCAGCGCGGCCAGGAACACCGGGGCGGCGTCGACGACCTTCAGATCGACCCCGGTGGCGGCCACGAAGTCCTTCTCGACCTGCTCGGCCTCGCCGGTCCGCAGCAGCCCGTGGTCGACGAAGACGCAGGTGAGCTGGTGGCCGATGGCCCGCTGGACCAGCGCGGCGGCCACCGCCGAGTCCACCCCGCCGGACAGGCCGCAGATGGCGTGGGCCGAGCCGACCCGGGCCCGGATGCGCTCGGTCTGCTCCTCGATGACGCCGCGCATGGTCCAGGTCGGGGCGCAGCCGGCCGCGGCCAGGAACCGGCGCAGCACGGCCTGCCGTGCTCGGTGTGCAGGACCTCGGGGTGGAACTGCACCCCGAACAGGCCCCGGCCGGCGTCCTCGGCGGCGGCCACCGGGCGTGGCCGGCGGTCCGCGCGGTCACCGCGAAGCCGGGCGGCGCGACCGCGCAGGCGTCCCCGTGGGACATCCACACCTGCTGGCTGGCGGGCAGCCCGTCGAGCAGCGACGCCGCCGGCTCGATGACCTCGGACGCGTGGTGGCGCCGTACTCGCCGCCGCCGGTCCGGGCGACCTCGCCGCCCAGGCCCGCCATCATGAGCTGGAAGCCGTAGCAGATGCCCAGCACCGGCACGCCCGCCGTCGAGCAGGCCCGCGGGCGCGGGCGGCGCGCCTGGCGCGTAGACCGACGACGGGCCGCCGGACAAGATGACGGCGCTGGGCCGCAGGGCCAGCATCTGCGCCGTGCTCATGGTGCTCGGCACGATCTGCGAGTACACCTGGCACTCGCGAACGCGGCGGGCGATCAGCTGCGCGTACTGGGCCCCGAAGTCCACGACCAGGACCGGGCCGGACTGCGGGGCCGATCCGGGGGCGATATCGCTCGTCACCGGCCCAGTTTAGTGGGCCGCTCCTCCGGTCGGTCGGGTCGCGGTTTCCCTGGTCGCGTCGGCGGGCGCCGTCCCCGCCGGGCTGGCCGGGCGGACCGCGCTGACCCGGACCCGGGAGATCCGGCGGCCGTCGAGCTCGGTCACCGTGAGCCGCCGCCCGAGCACCTCCGCCGACTCGCCCTCGCCCGGCAGGTGGCCCAGCGCGGCGAGCAGGTAGCCGGCCACCGTCTCGTACGGCCCCTCGGGCAGCTCGATCCCGGTCTGCTCGGCGAACTCGTCCAGGTTGAGCAGCCCGTCCACCTCGAGCTCGCCGCCGTGCAGCTGCCGGGGCCGGGCTCTCGTCCGCGTCGTACTCGTCCTGGATGTCCCCGATGAGCTCCTCGACCAGGTCCTCCAGGGTGACGATGCCCGCGGTGCCGCCGTACTCGTCCACCACGATGGCCAGGTGCGCCCGGTCGCGGCGCATCTCCGACAGCGCGGACAGCACGGTCTTGCTGGTCGGCAGCATCTTCACCGGCCGGCACACCTCGCCGACCCGCGAGCCGCCGTCCCCGTCCTCGGGCGCCCCGAGCAGGTCGCGGGCGTGCACGAAGCCGATCACGTCGTCGTAGGACTCCTGGTACACCGGGAACCGGGAGTACCGGGCGTGCACCGCGATCGCCGCCGCCTCGGTCAGCGGCATGACCGCGGGCAGGAACTCGACCTCCGTCCGGGGCACGAGCACCTCGCGGATCTGCCGCTTCCCGGCGTCGAAGACCTCGCCCACGATGTGCCGCTCGTCGGCGCTGAGCGCCTGGTTGCCCTCGACCAGGTCGCGCAGTTCCTCGTCGGTCATCACCCCGCGCCCGGCCAAGGGATCGCCGCCGACCAGCCGTACGACCAGGTTGGTGCACCGGGACAGCAGCCAGACCACGGGCGTGGCCACCCGGGCGAGCCGGTCCAGCGACGGGGGCGGCGGCCACGGACACCTGCTCCGAGCGCTGCAGGGCCAGCCGCTTGGGCGCCAGCTCGCCGAAGATCAGGGTGAAGAACGAGATCACCAGCGTGACGACGATGAGCGAGACCACCGTGGCCACGTCGGGCGGCATCAGCCGGGACAGCGGGGTCTTGAGCTTGCCGGCCAGCAGGTCGGCGCCGAAGGCCCCGGACAGCAGGGTGGCCAGCGTCACGCCGATCTGGACGGCGGACAGGAACCGGTTGGGGTCCTGGGCCAGCCGGGCTGCCCGCTGCCCTCGCTTGCCCCGCCTGCTCAGGGCCCTGACCTGGCCCTCACGCAGTGATACCAGGGCCATCTCCGCGCCCGCGAAGAAGCCCCCGATGAGAATTACGACCAGGACGAGGAGAATGCCCCAGCCGACGCTTTTCACGTCCCAAGACCTCGCAGATAAGCCCGGCGTTACGATCCACACAGTATGCCCGGACAGTATGCCCGGACGAGCGGGCACGCACAGGCGAGGGAGCCAGGACGTGGGCGGAGTTCATGACGATGCGGTCGCGATGGCGCCGGAGATCACCGAGCTGCGCCGGGCGATCCATGCCGATCCCGAGATCGGGACCGACCTGCCCCGGACCCAGGAGAAGGTGCTGGCCGCCCTGGACGGGCTGCCGCTGGAGATCACCCGCGGCCGGTCGCTGACCTCGGTCACCGCGGTGCTGCGGGGCGGGTCTGGCGCCGCGGGCAACGGTGTTGCCGACAGCGGGGGCCCGGTCGTGCTGCTGCGCGGCGACATGGACGCCCTGCCGGTGACCGAGCGCTCCGGCGTGCCGTACGCCTCGCAGGTGCCCGGCGTCATGCACGCCTGCGGCCATGACTTGCACACGGCCATGCTGGCCGGCGCGGCCCGGCTGCTGTCGGCCCGCCGGGCCGAGCTGCCCGGCACCGTGATCTTCATGTTCCAGCCGGGCGAGGAGGGCTTCGGCGGCGCCGCGCAGATGATCGAGGAGGGCGTACTCGACGCCGCCGGGGACCGCCCGGTGGCGGCCTACGGCATGCACGTGGCCTCGGGCATGCTGCCGCTGGGGCTGTGGACTGGCCGCCCCGGCCCGATGATGGCGGCCGCCGACACGCTGGAGGTGACCGTCCGCGGCCGGGGCGGGCACGCCTCCCAGCCGCACCGCAGCGCCGACCCGATCCCGGTCGCCTGCGAGATCGTGACTGCCCTCCAGACGCTGGTGACCAGGAAGTTCGACGTGTTCGACCCGGTCGTGATCACCGTCGGCAGCTTCCACGCCGGCACGGCCGACAACGTGATCCCGGACGAGGCCAGGTTCTCGGCCACGGTCCGGTCGTTCTCGGCGGCGGCGCGGGACGCGGTCAAGGCCGCCTCGACCCGGCTGATCCGGGAGCTGGCCTCGGCCCACGGGCTGAGCGCCACGGCCGAGTTCGTGGCCGGCTACCCGGTCACCGTCAACGACGCCGACGAGCTGGCCTTCGCCGAGCGGACGGTCGGCGAGACCCTGGGCGAGGGGCGGTTCTTCACGACGCCGTTCCCGGTCACCGGGTCTGAGGACTTCTCGTTCGTGCTCGAGGAGGTGCCCGGCGCGTTCATCATGCTCGGCGCCTGCCCGCCGGACGCCGACCCGGCCACGGCGCCGTTCAACCACTCCGCCGAGGCGGTCTTCGACGACTCCATCGTGGCCGACGGGATCTCCGTCTACGCCGAGCTGGCCCTGCGCCGGCTGGCTCAGGCTGGCTGACTAAAGCTGGCTGACTAAAGCTGGCTGACTCAGGCGGGTTTGGCCGCTTAGGGCTGGAAGGCCCGCTTGTCGCTCTTGCAGTTGGCGTAGCCGGTGATACCGCCGAAGCTCTTGGCCAGGTTGCCCACCGACGGGGACTTTGACGACGATGGCGACGACGAGCCCGACGGGCTCCCGGTGGTCGAGTGCGCGGCCAGCGTGCTGAACGTGGAGCCCAGGATGAGCGTGACGGTGCCCGGCGCGATGCCGGGCATCTGGCGCAGCCGCACGTTGGTCAGCTGGGTGGCCAGGGTCCGGGCCGCGGGCAGGTCGGCGGCCGAGGAGTACTCGATGACCGAGCTGGCGTAGTCCGACACGCTGGCGTCGCCGGGCGTGCCCACGACCGAGAAGCCGCGGGCGGTCAGGCTGGCCGCGGTGGTGGTGGCCAGCTGGGCCACGGTGGTGCCGTTCAGCACCGTGACGTGCACATCCTGCGGGCTGACCGTGTCCAGCACCGGATGGCCGCCGCTGGTCGGCTGCGGAATGCTGACCTTGCTGGGCAGCTTGACGTCGTGGGCGATGGCCGAGAACAGCCGGTGATCCCGGGGCTGGACCAGCTCCACCTGGGCCGGCTGCGGCGGGTAGACCTGGGTCGGGGCCTCAATGAACTGCACGTCGTTGGTGGTCAGGCCGCGGAAGCTCTCGGCGATGTGGAACATGTCCGTCTCGGTCATGCCCGCGTCCGTGGCGTAGATAGCGTGCGCGGCGTCCTCCACGATCGGCAGCAGCCGCGTCGGGCTCTCCAGCAGGCCCTTGTGGACGACCCCGCGCAGCACCTCGGCCAGCAGCAGGTCGTCGCGCTGGATGCGCTTGAGGTCCGAGCCGTCGGCGACGGTCTCCCTGGCCCGCCAGAACTCCAGGAACCGCAGCCCGAAGATGTGGTGCACGCCAGCCTTGATGTTCAGCCCGGAGTTGGGGTCGTGAATGGTCTCCGGCACGCAGACGTTGACCCCGCCCACGTCGTTGACCACCTTCACCACGCCGTCGAATTCGAGCTGGATGAAGTGGTCGACGCGGATCCCGGTCAGGTGCTCCACGGTTTTCCACAGGCACGACGGACCGCCCAGGGCCAGCGTCTGGTTGATCTGGACGACCCCGGCCGTGTCCTCCTGCTCGCCCGGCTTGCCGTCGGCCGCCGGGCACCCGTACATCGGCACCATCAGGTCGCGCGGCAGGTTCAGCACGGTCACCCGGTGCCGTCCGGGCGAGATGTGCACCACCATGATCGTGTCCGAGCAGCCGCAGCCGGTCCGCCCCACGTGCAGGACGAGCTGCTCGCGACGGCTCAGCCCGGCCCGGCTGTCCGACCCGAAGACCAGGATGTTCATCGCGCTGGTGGCGTACTTGGGCGGCCGCTTGCCCAGCCCGGTGACTGCCTCGTGGTGGATGCTGCCCCAGATCGCCCGGTTCTCGAAATAGGCGACCAGGGCGCCGGCCACCAGGACCGCGGCCATGACGCCCGAGACCCATGCGGTTATGACGAAGGCCAGCGACCGCCGCGGACGGCCGTCTCGCCCCGTCCGGCGGGCGCGGCCGCCATCCGCATTCTTGCGGCGGCCCATCCATTTCATGCGCATGAGCCCTTCACCAGCCGACCGCGGGGAGCAAGCCGTCAGATCAGTGCCATGCTACGTGTGCGCCTGCCGCACGACGACACTTGACTTCTGTAACAGACCTATTTCAGGCTCGCTCTTTGCCCGGTCCTGCCCAACGGCCGACCAGATATTCGCCAACGGGCCGTTTTCGCTCAGAGGCGCGTTCGCTCAGAGGCTGGCTACGTCGGCCTGCTTGGCCCGGACCGCCTCGGCCGCCGTGCGCAGCGCGGACAGCTCGGCCTCGCTTAGGTCCCGCTCGACCACCCGGCGGATGCCGACCCGGCCGATCTCGGCCTCCACGCCCAGGTACACGCCCGAGATCCCGTACTGGCCGTCCACCCAGGCGCACACCGGCATGATGGCGCCGGAGTCCTCGGCCACGGCGCGGGCCATCCGGGCCGCCGCCGCGGACGGGGCGTAGTACGCCGAGCCGGTCTTGAGCAGACCGACGATCTCGCCGCCGCCGTTACGGGTCCGGTCGACCAGCTCGGCGATCTCCGCGTCGGACAGCAGGTCGGACAGCGGCTTGCCGTCGACCAGGCAGGCCGACGGCACCGGGACCATGGTGTCCCCGTGCGAGCCCAGCGTCAGCGTCTGCACCGAGCCGACCGGGACGCCCAGCTTCTCGGCCACGAAGTAGCTGAACCGCGCGGTGTCCAGCATGCCCGCCTGGCCCATGACCCGGCTGGCCGGGAAGCCCGAGACCTTGGCCGCCAGCGCCGTCATCTCGTCCAGCGGGTTGGACACCACGATCAGCACGGCCTCGGGCGCGTGCTTGACCACCTGCTCGGTGACCGACCGGACGATCTTGGCGTTCACCCCGATCAGGTCCATCCGGCTCATGCCGGGCTTGCGCGGCAGGCCGGCGGTGATGACCACCACGTCCGAGCCGGCGATGGCCTCGTAGCCGTCACCGGCCGGGCTGGTGGTCTGGCCGGTCACCTTGGTCTCGAATCCCTCGACGGCCCGCGACTGGTTCATGTCCAGGGCCAGCCCCTCGGGCTTGCCCTCGACGATGTCGGTCAGCACGACCTCGTCGAAGATGTCGTACTCGGCCAGTCGCTGCGCCGTCGTCGACCCATAGAATCCAGCGCCGACGACCGTTACCTTGCCTGAGCGGGCCATCCGCAGATCTCCTCTTGTTAATTAATGAATTGTCAGGCGAGCGCCGCGCGGAGGTTGTCATCCAGCGCGGCCAGGAACTGCTCGGTGGTCAGGAACGGGGCGTCGGGGCCGATCAGCAGCGCCAGGTCCTTGGTCATCTTGCCGCTGATGACGGTGTCCACGCAGACCCGCTCCAGGGTCTCGGCGAACGCGGTGACCTCGGGGGTCCCGTCCAGCTTGCCGCGGTGCGACAGGCCCCTGGTCCAGGCGAAGATCGAGGCGATCGGGTTGGTCGAGGTGGGCTTGCCCTGCTGGTGCTGGCGGTAGTGGCGGGTAACCGTGCCGTGCGCGGCCTCGGCCTCCACGGTCCGCCCGTCCGGGGTCATCAGCACGCTGGTCATCAGGCCGAGCGAGCCGAAGCCCTGGGCCACGATGTCGGACTCCACGTCCCCGTCGTAGTTCTTGCAGGCCCAGACGATGCCGCCGTTGCCCTTGATGACCTGGGCCACCATGTCGTCGATGAGCCGGTGCTCGTAGGTGATCCCGGCCGCCTCGTACTCGGCCTTGAACTCGGACTCGAAGACCTCGGCGAAGATGTCCTTGAACCGGCCGTCGTAGGCCTTGAGGATGGTGTTCTTGGTCGACAGGTACAGCGGGTAGCCGCGGTCCAGCGCGTACCGCATGGTGGCGCGGGCGAAGTCGCGGATCGAGTCGTCGAAGTTGTACATGCCCATGGCCACGCCGCCGCCGGTGAATCGGCCACCGCCAGGTCGAAGGGCTGGCCGTCGCCGGACGGCGTGTAGGAGATGCGCACCTGGCCGGCGCCGGGGACCACGAAGTCGGTGGCCCGGTACTGGTCGCCGTGGGCGTGGCGGCCGATGATGATGGGCTGGGTCCAGCCGGGCACGAACCGGGGGATGCTGGACACCACGATCGGCTCGCGGAAGACGACGCCGCCGAGGATGTTGCGGATGGTGCCGTTTGGCGACCGCCACATCTTCTTCAGCCCGAACTCGGTCACCCGGTCCTCGTCCGGCGTGATCGTGGCGCACTTGACGCCCACGCCGTAGCGCTTGATGGCGTTGGCGGCGTCCACCGTGATCTGGTCATCGGTGGCGTCCCGCTCCTGGATCGAGAGGTCGTAGTACTTCAGGTCGATATCCAGGTACGGCAGGATCAGCTGGTCCTTGATGAACTGCCAGATAATCCTCGTCATCTCGTCGCCGTCGAGCTCGACGACGGGATTGGCCACCTTGATCTTGGACATGCCGCTGCGTTCCTTCCACCTGCCTGCCATGGCGTCTTCGCGATGGCGATAACTCGGGCTGGTCGCGCCCCTTGTCTTTCCGTCCCCTTGGTCGGCTGTCCCCTGATCAGGTTCGGGCCGGGAAGACCAGTCCCGCGACCAGCAGGCCGACGCCGAGCACAGCGAACGCCGCCACGTCCAGGATCCGCCGCCGCGAGCCGAGCATGCCCGCCCGCTTGTCCGGCAATCCCAGCCTGGCCGCGGCCGCCGCCAGGAGCACGCCTGCAATGACCAACGTACCGCCCCGCACATCCCGCTCGCCGCCGCGGATCCACAGCAGGCCGAGTGCGATTCCGCACAACGCGAGCCAGTAGGGCACCTGCTGGAGCCGGGACCGGTCCCCGCGCTGTTCCCGGCGCTGATCCCGGCCCTGGTCCTGGCTGGAGTGCCTCACCGCTGGTCCAGGAGGATCCAGGTCAGGCCGTGCTCGCCGATGTACTCGCTGTCGGGCCGGATCAGCCGGTTGTCGGCGTGCTGCTCGATGATGTGCGCGGTCCAGCCGGCCATCCGGGAGGCCGAGAACACCGGCGTGAACAGGTCGGTCGGGATGCCCAGGTAGTGGTAGACGGTGGCGGCGTAGAAGTCGACGTTGGGGTACAGGCCCTTCTCGGCCAGCACGACCTCCTCCATCCGCCGCGACATCCGGTAGTACGTGTCGTCGCCGTCCCCGGCCAGTTCCTCCGACATCCGCCGCAGGTGGGTCGCGCGCGGGTCCTCGGTCTTGTAGACCCGGTGCCCGAAGCCCATGATCTTCTCGCCGCGGCGCAGCCGCTGCGTCACCTGATCGCTCACCGCGTCGGCCGGGTCCCCGCCGACGTTCGCCCTGATCGCCTCGAGCCCGCGCATGACCTGCTCGTTAGCCCCGCCGTGCAGCGGGCCGCTGAGCGTGCCGAGGGCCGCGACCACGGCCGAGTGCATGTCGGCCAGGGTGGCCGCGCAGACCCGGGCGGCGAACGTGGAGGCGTTCATGGTGTGGTCGGCGTGCAGCACCAGGCAGGTGTCGAAGATCTCGGCCGCGCGCGGGCCGGGCGTGCGCCCCGTCACCTGGAGCAGGAAGTTAGCGGCCAGGCCGAGCCCAGGATCGGCCGGAGGTGCGGGGCGGCCGGTGCGGGCGGCCTCGAACGCCGCGATCAGGATCGGCTGCTGGGCGGTCAGCCGGGCCGCCTTGCGCCGGTTCGGGCCGGGCTCGTTGGAACCCGCGTCGGGGTCGTCGGCGGCGGCCAGCGAGACCAGGCTGCGCAGCGCGGCCATCGGCCCCTGAGCCAGGGACACCGCCGGGAGGCTGGCCGCGGCCAGCGCGCCCGTGGGCCGGCCCGCGGCCAGCTCCTCGCGGTATCCGGCCAGCTCATCGCGGCTGGGCGGGGTGCCGCGCTGGAGCAGGTAGGCGATCTCCTCGAAGGTCGCCGTTCCGGCTAGCTGGTGGATGTCGTAGCCGCGATAGGACAGCCGCCCGGCGCGGCCGTCGATGTCACTCAGCGCGGTCGAGGCGGCGACAACGTCAGCCAGCCCTCTGGACGGCTTTTCCGCCATATGTTTCCTCCCGGACGGCTCGCTCCGGCAGTGTACCGGCCGTACTTGATGCGACCGGAAGGGTAGAACGCACGACCGGAGGGGTAGCTCAGAAGTGACATATCGGTGGCGTTAGCGACAGGCGGGAGAAACGGTCATGGAGTGCCCCTACATCCGGATCGAGGAAAGCGGGGCCACCATCCCGTTGCGCCAGGATGTGACGACAGTCGGCCGAGGCCGGCACGTGGACGTCCAGCTGGCCGATCCGAGCGTCTCCATGCTGCACGCCGAGATCGTCTGCCGCGGGCCCTACGTGTACGTCACCGACCTGGGGTTATCGCGTAACGGCACCCGGGTGAACGGGCGCCTGGTGGCCCGCCGGCTGCTGGCCGACGGCGACGTGGTCACCTTCGGCTCGGCCCGCTGCCGGGTCGGGGGCCTGGCCGTCGAGGACCTGTGCGCCGACGCGGAGCTGCGCCGGCCCGCGGCGCCCGAGCTGACCCGGCGGGAGCTGGACGTGGTCACCTCGCTGTGCCGGCCCGCCTTGTCGGACGCGGCGTTCGTGGCCCCGGCCACGGCCAGGGAGATCGCCGTCGACCTGGTGGTCACCGAGGCCGCGGTCAAGCAGCACCTGCTGCGGCTGTACCAGAAGTTCCGCATCGCCGAGGGGATCAACCGGCGGGTCCGGCTGGCCAACGAGGTGGTGGCGCTGGGGCTGGTCCGCCCGCTGCCCCAGGCCGAGATGCCGCCGGGTCCTCTGCCGCCCGCCCCCGGCGAGGTGCCGTCGCCAGCCGAGCCCAGCCCGGCCGAGTCCATGGCCGCCGAGCCGGGATCGAGCGGGCCGGGGCCGAGCGTGCCTGGGCCTAGAGCCCCAGCCGCGTGGCTAGCCGGGACAAGCTGAAGTGGTGCAGCAGGCCGGACACGAACGGCAGGTGCGTCAGGCTCAGGCCGACGTGGTGGATCGGCCAGAAGTCGGCCGGCAGCGACAGCGCCGCGGCGGCCATGGCCGCGCCCAGGGCGATCGCGGCGACGGATACCAGGACCGCGCTCGGCCCGGTCCTGGTGATAGCGCCGAAGAACGTGCTCAGCGGCTTGCGCGAGCGGCCTGACCCGGGGGCCAGCGCGCAGCAGGCGATCAGCGCCCCGGCCGCGTAGGAGGCCGCCCGGGTCAGCGGGTGGCCGGGCAGCACCACGTAGGTGGCGGCCGCCGCGGCCGCGGCCACCAGCAGGCCCAGCGGCAGCATCAGCAACACGGCCAGCACCGACCGCAGCGCGGCGAACGGCAGGTAGGCCAGGAAGGCGATCGGGTCGACCGCGCTGGCTCCCTGCCGGGAGCGCCGGCGTCCCAGCCAGGCGCCGCTCACGTCGACCGACCGCAGCAGGGCCAGGAACAGCAGGACCGCCACCGTCCCGGCCACCGGCAGCAGCACGGCCACCGCCACGAGCGCGACGACCACCGCGAGCACCAGCATCGGCCGGGACGAGCGCGGACGGTCGGCGGAGCGGCCGCGGCCGTCCGCCGGGCTGGCGGACGGCTGGCTCCAGGGCCGGGCCGGACCGGGCTCAGCCACGCCCGGCTGGCCCAGGCCCGGCTGGGCCAGGGGGTGCCGGTAGTCCACCGGCGGCAGCAGGTCGGCGAAGTTGTCAGGCGGCCGGGCGGCGAACGGGCTGGTCCCGCTGGACCAGCCCGCCGCGGGCACCGGAGGCGGCGGCGCCGAGCGGACCGCGGGGAGCGCGGCCGCGGCCGCGCTGCCCGCCAGCCCGGCCAGCACCGGGCGGCCCGATACGTCGCCGACCGTGGCGCCGGCCACGGCGGAGCCGGGCAGTCCCTGGCCGGCCAGGCCGGGGCGGGGCGGGATCGTGGGGGCCTCGGCGGGCAGCAGCGCGGCCGGATCCAGGCACCCGGCCCGGTCGGCCAGCTCGGCGGCCGACGGCCGCCGGGCCGGGTCGCGGGCCAGGGCGTGCAGCACCATCGGCATCAGCGGGGCGGGCATGGCGGCCAGGTCGGGCTGTCCGTTAATGATCCGGTAGAAGATCGTCTCGAACGACCCGGTGCCGAACGGCGGCCGCCCGGTGGCGGCGAAGGCCAGGGTGGCGGCCCAGGAGTGCACGTCGGCGGCCGGGCCGCTGGGGCTGCCCTCGATGACCTCGGGCGCCAGGTAGCCGGGCGTGCCCATGAACATGCCGGTCATGGTCAGCCGGGTCGAGTCCGGCGCCTGGGCGATGCCGAAGTCGATCACGACCGGCTCGCCCTCGACGATCATCACGTTGGCGGGCTTGAGATCCCGGTGCACCACTCCGGCCGCGTGCACGGCGGTGAGCGCGCTGGCCAGGCCGCGGGCCACCCGCAGCAGGGCGGGCCCGGACAGCGGGCCGTCCTTGGTGACCAGGTCCTCCAGCGGTGCGGCCGGGCACGTACCTGGTCACGATGTAGGGCGGGGTGCATTCCACGTCGGCGTCGAGGACCTGGGCCACGAACGGGCTGTGCACCCGGCGCATGGTCTCGAACTCGCGGGCCAGCCGACGGCGTGCCATTGCCTCGCCCGGCACCCCCCGGCGCAGGACCTTGACCGCGACCAGCTGCTGGCCGGGATCGCTGGCCAGGTAGACGACCCCCATGCCGCCCTCACCGAGCCGCTGGCGCAGGCGGTATGGCCCGAGAGCCTCGGGTATGCGCTCCTCCTGCACGCTCATGGCTCAACAGCCTACGGACGCATTGCCGCGATGAGGAGCAGGATTGGCCCTAAGTTGGCGATTGCCCTGGACAATACCCGGCAAAATCTTGCCCCTGATCAGCACCCGGTCACGGGTTTCCCTGGCTGTCAGGCGCCGGCCACCAGGCGGCGCAGGGCCTGGGCCGTGGCCGCGTTCTGGTCGGCCTGTTCCATCAGCGCACGGGCCAGCTCGGCGATCCACTGGCCGACCGGAACCGGCTGGCGGGACAGCACGACCCCGCGCACCTCGCGGCAGATCTCGGCGGCCGGCGCGCCGCGCTGCAGGCCCAGCGACATGACCCGGTCGCCCAGGCGCACTGTGACCTTGGACACAGTGCCCGGCCGGCCGCGCATCCGGTCCGACACCGACCGCTCCCGGTCCACCGACACGGTGCCGGCCGGCAGCGCCTCGCCCAGCGACTCGGTCAGCACCCGGGCGTAGATGGCCACGTCGGTGCTGTCCGCGCGCAGCGCGGCCATCAGCATGTCCAGGGACAGGCTGTCGCCGTCGCCCGGCTCGCCTGGACCCGGCCCGCCTGCGCCCAGCTCACCGGCCGGCAAAGCGAGCCTTTCCGGGGCCGTTCTCGATGAAGCTGCGCATGCCGGTCCGGGCGTCCTCGGTGGCGAACAGCCCGGCGAACTGCAGCCGCTCGATCTCCAGGCCGGTGTCCAGGTCGGCCTCCAGGCCCTCGTCGATGGCCTGCTTGGCCGCCCGCAGCGCCACCGCCGGGCCGGTCGCGAACCGCTCGGCCAGCTTGACCGCGGCCGCGTGGACCTGGTCGTCCGGCACCACCTGGTCGACCAGGCCGATGGCCAGCGCCTCCTCGGCGCCGACGAACCGGCCGGTGAACACGATGTCCTTGGCCCTGGCCGGCCCGATCAGCCGGGGCAGCCGTTGCGTGCCGCCCGCGCCGGGGATCAGCCCGAGCAGGATCTCCGGCTGGCCGACCCTGGCGCCCGCCCCGGCGACCCGGAAGTCGGCGCACAGCGCGAGCTCCATGCCGCCGCCGAGCGCGTACCCGGTGATCGCGGCGATGACCGGCTTGGCGATCCGGGCCACGGCCGTGAAGGAGTCCTGGAGCCGCCGGGTGTCGGCGGCCATCTGGCCGTAGCTGGCGTCCGCCATCTCCTTGATGTCGGCTCCGGCCGCGAACACCTTCTCGCCGCCGTACACGATCACCGCCCGGACCTCCGGGTCGGCGGACAGCTCGGCCGCGGCGGCCGCGATCTCGGCCTGGACCACGGAGTTCAGCGCGTTCATCGGCGGCCGGTCCAGCCGGATGGTCGCGATAGCCCGGCCGGCCGGCTCGGTCTCCACTCGTACGAACTCGCCCATGCACCACCTCCGTGCGCAGGCATGATCCTACGCAGCCGGCCGAGCCGCCGGCACGGCGGACACTAGGTGTCTTCGAGAGCCGAGTCCACGGCGTTGGCCAGGGCCTGCACGGCCGGGCGGAGCCGCTCGGCCAGCACCGCCGGCTCGAGCCTGGACAGGCAGCGGCCGGCCCCGGACGGGTCGTAGCGCAGGAACGCGGCGAAGGCGTCCAGGCAGGCCTGGTCCTCCGGCGTCCGGGTGTGATGGCCGCGGCGCCGCGGCCGGGCTGGCCGGGGCGCGTCCAGCACCAGCATGACTCCCATAACTGTCCCCCCTAGGACAGACCACCGATAAGTGGTCGAGTTTCCGAAAGCCAACTTACTGCCCGTAGCTGCGAAGGGCAACGACCTCACCCGAAGTCGGCGTTCGCGTCCCAGGTCCGGACGTAAAGGAGAAATGCCTGCTCAGTGCCATGACAAAGCGGACATATGCCGCTAGACAGTCGTGCGAAGCTTATGCGAAGGTAGCCGTATGTCGCAGCGTCCGGATCCGCCGCCCTGGGGAGCCCTGATCACGTCGGCGCTGCGCCGCGGGGGGATGTCGGCGCGGCAGGCCGCGCGCCAGGCCGGGATCAGCGAGGGCCGATGGCGGCAGATCAGCGGCGGTTACCAGGTGGTCAGGCCCGGTGTCTACGCCTCGGTGCGCGGGCCGGCCGCGACGCTGGCCCGGATGGCCGCCGTGGCCGGGGTGCACCCGGACGAGCTGCGCGCCGCGGGACGCGGGGACGCGGCGGAGGCGCTGGAGGTCCGCGGCAGCGGCACCGAGCAGGTGCTGGAGCGGATCCGGTCGCTGGACGGCGACCAGGCCCGCGAGCTCCTGGCTCAGCTAGTCAGGACGCTGGGCCTGCGGGCCGGGGCACCTTAGGCGCCGCGCCGGGCCGCCAGGCCGATACCTGCCCCGGTGGACTCCCGGACCACCGGGGCAGGCATCGGAATGGCATTTCACTCGCCAGCGGCACGCGGCAGCGAGACCCCCTGCCAGCTGGTCAGGAAGCCCCGGACCTCGCTTTCGCTGTAACGGCGGTGGCCGCCGGGGGTACGGATCGAGGAAAGCTTCCCGCCGCGCGCCCACCGGGTCACGGTCTTGGGGTCAACGCGCAGCATCGCGGCCACCTCGGCCGGGGTGAGCAGACGGTTATCCGGCTTGATCTGGCTTCTCACGAGCAAGTCCTCTCGCACTCGGGGTAATGAACACCTAACAGAACGTGACGATCGTGAGCGTTACTGAACGAGCACGCCCTATCACAGGATGTCACATCCCCCTCAGTTTTGCTGGCCTTATTGTGCGGAAGGCAGAAAATCTGCTCGCGCCGCCGAATGGCCGTTGCAAGGAGGACGCCGGGTGTACTCCGGCGGTTTACTCGCGGAGCGTGCCAACTTGGACACGCAATGTCGCAGGTAGGTCGCACGCTGGGAGGCAGCGGCCAAACCCGGTGGAATCACAGAACGGCGCGGACACCATACTGACGGTGTCCGCGCCCCGTTCCGGATCGGCGTGACGTGCGCTAACGCAGGTCGCCGTTGACCATTCCCGCCGCGCCCGCGGGCACCGCTACCAGGCCGAGCTCGGTCGAGTTCGGCAGCAGCGGGTGGCTGGGCAGCACCCGCACGGTGTAGCCGAACGGGCCCGGCTCGCCCAGCTCGGCGTGGCCGACGTACCGCGACACCCCCTCCACCGGGCCCGAGCCCGCGTCCAGCGTCAGCGGCCGGCAGACCGGGTTGATGATCTCGTCGGCGTCGCCCGCCCGGCCGAAGACCACCTCCACGGTGACATCGTCCGGGCTCAGCTCGCCAAGCGCGACGCTGGCCCGAACCGTGAGGCGGCCGCCGGGGGTCAGGTCGCCGTCGTCGGCCTCCACGTGCTCGACCCGCACGCCCGGCCAGGCCGTCCGCACGCGCTGCTTCCAGGCGGCCAGTTCGCGGGCGCCGCCGAAGCCGTCCGCGGGACCGCGGGCGGCCCCGCTGTCGGTCGTGCTGGCGGTCATGCTGTCGGCCGAGCTGGCCTCCGCGGCCTTGCCCGCCGCCAGGGCGGCCGAGGAGCGCGCGGCGGGCAGGTACAGCTCCGTGACGTACTCGCGGACCATCCGGGTGGCCTGGGCCAGCGGGCCGAGCGTGCGCAGGGTGTGCGCGACCATCTCCAGCCAGCGGCGCGGCTGGCCGTCCGGGCCGCGGTCGTAGAACAAGGGCGCCACCGACTGGCCGAGCAGGTCGTACAGGGCCGCTGCCTCGAGCTCGTCGCGGCGAGCCGGGTCGGTCACGCCGTCGGCCGACGGGATGGCCCAGCCGTCGGCCCCGTCGAACCACTCGTCCCACCAGCCGTCCAGCACCGACAGGTTGAGGCCGCCGTTCAGCGCTGCCTTCATCCCGGAGGTGCCGCACGCCTCCAGCGGGCGCAGCGGGTTGTTCAGCCAGATGTCGCAGCCCTGGACCAGCGACCGGCCCAGCGCCATGTCGTAGTCGGGCAGGAACACGATCCGGTGCCGGACCCGCGGGTCGTCGGCGAACTTGACCATCTGCTGGATGAGCAGCTTGCCGCCCTCGTCGGCCGGGTGGGCCTTGCCGGCGATCACGATCTGCAGCGGGCGGTCCGGGTCCAGCAGCAGCTCGGTCAGCCGCACCGGGTCGTGCAGCATCAGCGTCAGCCGCTTGTAGGAGGGCACCCGGCGGGCGAAGCCGATGGTGAGCACGTTCTCGTCGAGCACGCTGTCGATCCAGATGAGCTCGGCGTCCGAGGCGCCACGCTGGCGCCAGGAGGCACGCAGTCGCTGCCGGGCCTGGGCGATCAGCCGGGCCCGCAGCAGCCGCCTGAGCTCCCAGACCTGGCCGGAGTCGGCCGCCACCCGGTCCCAGGCCGCGGCGTCGTCGCCGAGATCGCCGGGCGCGGGCTGGCTGCCGTGCGCGAGGCTCATGATCTCGGGCGCGACCCAGGTCGGCCCGTGCACGCCGTTGGTGACCGACCCGATCGGCACGTCGGCGGTGTCGAAGCCCGGCCACAGGCCGGTGAACATCTCCCGGCTGACCTGGCCGTGCAGCTTGCTCACCCCGTTGACCCGCTGGGCCAGGCGCATGCCCATGACGGCCATGTTGAACACCGCCGGGTCGCCGCCGGGGTAGGTCTCGGCGCCGAGGGCGATCACCCGGTCCGGCGGCAGCGCTGCCTCGGCGGCCTGGCCGCTGAACTGCCGGGCGACCAGCTCGACCGGGAACCGGTCGATCCCGGCCGGGACCGGCGTGTGGGTGGTGAACACGGTGCCGGCCCGGCACATCTCCAGGGCCTCGTCGAAGCCCAGGCCCCGCTCGACGTACTCCCGGATCCGCTCCACGCCCAGGAAGCCCGCGTGGCCCTCGTTGGTGTGGAACACGTCGGGCTCAGGGTGCCCGGTGGCCGCGCAGTAGGCCCGGACCGCCCGAACGCCGCCGATGCCCAGCAGCAGTTCCTGGCTCAGCCGGTGCTCGGAGCCGCCGCCGTAGAGCCGGTCCGTGACCTCGCGCATGGCCGGCTCGTTCTCCTCCACATAGGAGTCGAGCAGCAGCAGCGGGACCCGCCCGACCTGCGCGATCCAGATCTGCGCGGCCAGGGCCGCGCCGTCGGCCAGCGCGACCCAGATCCGCGCGGGCGACCCGCCGGCATCGCGCAGCAGGGTCAGCGGCAGGCCGTTGGGGTCACTGGCCGGGTAGCGCTCGACCTGCCAGCCCTCGGCCGACAGCGACTGGGTGAAGTACCCGTGCCGGTACAGCAGGCCCACGCCGATCAGCGGCACGCCCAGGTCGCTGGAGGCCTTGAGGTGGTCGCCGGCCAGGATGCCGAGCCCGCCGGAGTACTGCGGCAGCGCCGCGGTGACGCCGAACTCGGGCGAGAAGTAGGCCACCGCCGCGGGCGCCTGCGCCAGCTGCCCGTCTGCGCCCTGGTACCAGCGCGGGCTGGTCAGGTAGTCGCGCAGGTCGTCGGCGGCGTCACTGAGCCGGCGCAGGAACTTCCTGTCGCTGGCCAGCCGGGCCAGCCGCTCCTGCGGAACCTGGGCCAGCAGGGTCACCGGGTCGCCCCCGGCCCGCTCCCAGGCGGCCGGGTCGATGGACGCGAAGACCTCGCTGGTCTCCGCGTGCCAGGACCAGCGCAAGTTCAGCATCAGGCCACGCAGCGGGGCCAGCTGCTCGGGCAGCGCGGGGTTGATCGTGAATCGGCGGATGGCTCTCACGTGCAGTGACCCTAACCGCAATCGCTGATGACCGTGAACCGAGGGCGGCCTTCGGCCCGGTCAGGGACCGCCCCGGGCGAACGCTGGGCGAGCCCCGGGTAGCCACGGGGCGCGCACAATCCTTACGGCTACGGACTTCCTGGCATCGCGGCTGCTTTGCCCGGCTCGCTGCGGGTAGCTTTCCACCTGTGATCGGCAGAATCCCCATCCTTGATGTGCAGCCCGTCGTGCACGGCGGGCGCTTCCCGGCCAAGGCCGTCCCCGGTGAGCTAGTCGAAGTGACCGCGACCGTCATCCGCGAGGGACACGAGATGCTCGGCGCGGGCGTGGTCCTGCGCGATCCGCAGGGCCGCAGCCATCCTCCGGTGCTCATGCGCGAGCTGGCCGAGGGCACCGACCGCTACGGCGCCTGGGTCGCCCCGACCTGCGAGGGGCTGTGGCAGTTCCGGGTGGAGGCGTGGGGCGACCCGATCGCGCACTGGTACCACGACGCCGGCATCAAGGTGCCGATCGGCCAGGACGTGGAGCTGATGTTCGCCGAGGCGGTGGCGCTGCTGGACCGGGTGGCCGGCGCCATCCGGGTGGCCCGCGACGCCTCCCCGGCGGAGGTCAAGGCCGCGCAGGAGACCAAGGCGACGCTGGCCGAGGTGGCTGCCCGGCTGGCCGACCCCCAGACCGCGCCGATGGACCGGCTGGCCGCGGCCAGTGCGCCGGAGGTGACCGAGATCCTGGGCCAGTTCCCGCTGCGCGACCTGCTGACCCGCTCGCCTTTCCAGCGCCTGGTCGTGCACCGGGAGCGGGCCCTGTACGGCGCCTGGTACGAGTTCTTCCCGCGCTCGGAAGGGGCCAAGGTGGACCCGGCCCGGCGCCGGCCGTCGGAGTCGGGGACCTTCCGGACCGCCGCGGGCCGGCTGGACGCCATCGCCGACATGAACTTCGACGTGGTCTACGTGCCGCCCGTGCATCCCATCGGCCGGGTCAAGCGCAAGGGCGCCAACAACGCGCTCACCGCCGGGCCCGGTGACCCCGGCTCCCCGTGGGCCATCGGCTCGGCCGAGGGCGGCCACGATGCCATCCACCCCGACCTGGGCACCCTGGCCGACTTCGACGCGTTCGTGGCCAGGGCCGGCGAGCTGGGCCTGGAAGTGGCGATGGACCTGGCGCTGCAGACCGCGCCCGACCACCCCTGGGTGACCGAGCACCCGGAGTGGTTCACCACCAGGGCCGACGGGACCATCGCGTACGCCGAGAACCCGCCCAAGAAATACCAGGACATTTACCCACTAAACTTCGACAACGACCCGGAGGGCATTTACGCCGAGGTCCTGCGGATCGTCCGGCACTGGATGGACCACGGGGTCCGGATTTTCCGGGTCGACAATCCGCACACCAAGCCGCTGCGCTTCTGGGAGCGGCTGCTGACCGAGGTGGCCAGCACCGATCCCGACGTGATCTTCCTGGCCGAGGCCTTTACCCGGCCGGCCATGATGGCCGCCCTGGGCGCGATCGGCTTCCACCAGTCGTATACCTATTTCACCTGGCGCAACGGCGCCGAGGAGATCGCCGATTACCTGCGCGAGCTGGCCGGGCCGGCGTCGGCCTACATGCGGCCGAACTTCTTCGTGAATACCCCCGACATCCTCAGCTCCTATCTCCAGCACGCGGGCCTGTCCGCGTTCCGGGTCCGCGCGGTGCTGGCCGCCATGCTGGCCCCGTCCTGGGGCGTGTACTCGGGCTTCGAGCTGGGCGAGAACGTGCCCCTGGTGCCGGGCAGCGAGGAGTACCTGGACTCGGAGAAGTACGGCTACCGCCCCAGGGACTGGGAGCGGGCCCGCCAGCTTGGCACCACCATCGGCCCGTTCCTGGCCAGGCTCAACGCCATCCGGCGCGTCCACCCGGCCCTGCACCAGCTGCGGAACGTGCGCTTCCACTATCCCGACCGGCCGGAGATCCTGTGTTTCTCCAAGACTCTTCCGCAGAACTCGCCTGCAGGGCCGTCCCCGGATACCGTAATTGTCGTGGTAAACCTCGATCCCAACCAGCCGCGGGAAGCCACGATCTGGCTGGACGGCGTAGCACTCGGGCTAGATGCCGGAGCGCTGAGCGCTGGCTTTCCGGTCACCGACGAGCTCACCGGCGCGCAATACCGGTGGGGTCAGGCGAACTACGTACGGCTGGACCCGGCCGTCGCTCCCGCGCATATCTTTACTGTCCCGGGTATCCCGATCGCCCCGGCGTAACTCATAACGGGCGCGTAACGGGGTCACCGTCACGCTACGGCGTGGACAAAGCGTCACGCGGCCTGCGGGCCGCCGGATATAGCTAGCAGTCACCACCAAGGCAAGCAGGAGTATGCGTGATGCAGCCCACGCACGATCGAGAGCTCGGGTCGGCGCTGCCCGAGTTCCGGGCCGGCTCAGGAGCCGTGCCCGCCGAGCCCGTCCCCGACTCGTTCACCTTCGAGACGCCGCGCGATCCCCAGTGGTACAAGCGGGCCGTCTTCTACGAGGTGCTGGTCCGCGGGTTCCAGGACCAGAACGGCGACGGCACCGGCGACCTGCGCGGCCTGACCTCGCGGCTGGACTACCTGCAGTGGCTGGGCATCGACTGTATCTGGCTGCTGCCGATCTACTCCTCGCCGCTGCGCGACGGCGGCTACGACATCTCCGACTTCACCGCGATCCTGCCCGACTACGGGACCATCGCGGACTTCGTCGAGCTGGTCGAGGCGGCCCACGAGCGCGGCATCCGGGTCATCGCCGACCTGGTCATCAACCACACCAGCGACCAGCACCCCTGGTTCCAGGCCTCCCGCGATGACCCCGACGGACCGTTCGGCGACTTCTACGTCTGGTCGGACACCGACGACCGCTACGCCGACGCCCGCATCATCTTCGTGGACACCGAGCAGTCCAACTGGACCTACGACCAGGTCCGGGGCCAGTACTACTGGCACCGCTTCTTCTCCCACCAGCCCGACCTGAACTTCGAGAACCCGCACGTCCAGGACGCCATCCTGGAGGTGCTGCGGTTCTGGCTGGACCTGGGCATCGACGGGTTCCGGCTGGACGCGGTGCCCTACCTGTACGAGCGCGAGGGCACCAACTGCGAGAACCTCAAGGAGACGCACGAGTACCTCAGGCGCGTCCGGGCCGAGATCGACCGCCTCTACCCCGACCGGGTGCTGCTGGCCGAGGCCAACCAGTGGCCGGCCGACGTGGTGGAGTACTTCGGCGACCCGGGCGTGGGCGGCGACGAGTGCCACATGGCGTTCCACTTCCCGCTGATGCCCCGGATCTTCATGGCCGTCCGCCGCGAGCAGCGGTATCCGATCTCGGAGATCATGGCCCAGACCCCGCCCATCCCCTCGGGCTGCCAGTGGGGCATCTTCCTGCGCAACCACGACGAGCTGACCCTGGAGATGGTCACCGACGACGAGCGTGACTACATGTACGCCGAGTACGCCCGTGACCCGCGGATGAAGGCCAACATCGGCATCCGGCGCCGGCTGGCGCCGCTGCTGGACAACGACCGCAACCAGCTGGAGCTGTTTACCGCGCTGCTGCTGTCCCTGCCGGGCTCCCCCGTGCTGTACTACGGCGACGAGATCGGGATGGGCGACAACATCTGGCTCGGCGACCGGGACGGCGTCCGCACCCCTATGCAGTGGACGCCCGACCGCAACGCGGGCTTCTCCCGCACGCGACCCGGCCCGGCTGTACCTGCCGGTGCTGATGGACCCGATCTACGGCTTCCAGGCCCTGAACGTGGAGGCCCAGGAGCGCAGCTCCGGCTCGCTGCTGCACTGGACCCGGCGCATGATCGAGATCCGCAAGCGCCACCCGGTCTTCGCGCTGGGCAGCTACGACGAGCTGGGCTCGTCCAACCCGAGCGTGCTGGCCTTCGTCCGGGAAATCCAGGCCGTCCTCGGAACAGGAACCCGACCGGATCCTCTGCGTGAATAACCTGTCGCGGTTCCCGCAGCCCGTGGAGCTCGACCTGAGCCGGTTCCGGGGATCCACGCCCGTAGAGTGCATGGGCGGCGTGACCTTCCCGCCCATCGGGGAGCTCAGCTACCTGCTGACGCTGCCCGGCCACGGCTTCTACTGGTTCGTCCTCCAGCCGCCGCCGGGCAGTAACCCCGGGGCATTGACTCGGCGGACTGAACCATAGACACCGGCCGGGCGTGAGTACTGGCATGAGGCTGCTGAATACGATGCGCCTGGCCGGGGCCGGCCTGCTGGCCGCCACCGGCGGCATCCACCTGGACCTGTACCTGACCGGGTACCGCCACATCCCGACCATCGGGTGGCTGTTCCTGCTCCAGATCATCGCCGCGTTCGTGCTGGCCGTGGCGGTGCTGGTGATTCGCCGCCCGCTGGCCGACGCGGCGGGGGCTGGATTCGCGATCGCCACCCTGGGCGGCTACCTGCTGACCCTGTGGGTGGGGCTGTTCGGCTTCCAGGAGGTGCGTACCACGGCGGGCCTGGTCGCAGGCCTGATCGAGGTGGCCACGTTCGCGGTGCTCGGCTACACCGCGCTGGCCAGCCTGCCCGCGGCAACCCGCTGGGCGACCAGGTAGCCCGGCTTCGGTCCGGTCTGCCCGGCGGCACCACGGGGGCGCTCGCCACGGCCACGGCGGCGGCCGTGGTGGTGCTAGCCGCCTCCCTCGGCACGGCCAGCAGCGGCTCGTCGTCCGGCGGCACCACGGCGACCGGTGGCGGCGGGGCCGTCGTCAAGATCACTATCAAGAACTTCAAGTTCACCCCGGCCAACCCGGACGTCCAGCCCGGTGAGCGCATCGAGGTCACCAACGAGGACTCGGTCACCCACACGCTTACCGCCGGGCCCTCGCCCAAGGACAAGAACGTGTTCAGCACCGGTGACGTCGGGCCCGGCCAAGACCAAGATGGTCAACGCCCCGGCCAAGGCCGGGCATGTACCCCTTCTACTGCACGATCCATACCTTCATGACGGGCATCCTGATCGTCGGCAAGTAACCCACCCCGCTATCCCGCCGCTATCCGCCCCGCTATCCCTTCGCCGTCCCCCCGCTAGGCTTCCGCGCCGGGAGCCACCAGCCGATGGGCGTATCTGCGCCGGATCGTGATGGTTCGCCGCTGATTCCTCGGGGAGTACTACTTGATCGGGACTCCGGGGAAGGGAGCGAGCATCGCGATGACCGTCGACCCCGCTCTCCCCGAGCTGCTGGCGGCCTGGCTGCCCGCGTCAGCGCTGGTTCTCGGGCCAGGACGCGCCGCTGGCCGGCCTGGCGATCACCACGGACGCCACGCTGGTCGCGGGCGATCCGCAGCTGCGGCACCTGATCATCACCGGCCAGGCCGGGTGCCGGCGGCCCGCTACCAGGTGCTGCTGGGGCTGCGGCGCCGATATCCCCGAGCCGCTGCCGGCACGCGGTCATCGGGCAGCTGCCGGACGGGCGGACGGCCTACGACGCCCTGCACGACCCGGAGCTGGCCGCTACCTGCTGCGCGGCATCGCCGAGCAGCGTCACGGCCGGCCCGCTGGTCTTCGCGCGCGAGCCCGGCGTCCCATTCGGCGCCTGGCCCGGCGAGCGGGTCATCGCCGCCGAGCAGAGCAACACCAGCGTGGTCTTCGGCGACGCGGCGATCCTCAAGGTGCTACGCCGGCTGTTCCCCGGTGCCAACCCCGACCTGGAGGTGGCCGGCGCCCTGGCCCGGCTGGGCTCGGTGCACGTGGCCCCGCCCTATGGCTGGATCGAGACCAGCTCGACGGCCAGCCGGTGCTGCTCGGCGTGCTGTCCCGGTTCCTGGCCCGGGCCAGCGACGGCTGGTCCCTGGCCGCCGCCAGCATCGGCCGCCTGTCGGCGCTGCACGGCGACTACGGCCGGGAGTACCTGATGGCCCCGGTGCCGATGTCCGGGCCCGGCCACCCCGGCGCGAGCTTCGCCGAGGAGGCGCATCAGCTCGGCCAGGCCACCGCGGAGCTGCACGCCGACCTGGCCGCCGCATTCGGCCGCGAAACCCTGACCAAGGCAGGAGCTGGACGGCCTGGCCGCGCAGCTGACCGCGAAACTGGACTCGGCCGCGGCGCCGGTGCCCGAGCTGCGCGACTACGCGGCCAAGGTCCGGGCCAGCTACGCCGACCTGGCCCGGCTGACCATGCCGGTGACCGTGCAGCGGATCCACGGCGACTACCACCTGGGCCAGGTGCTGCGCACCGAGGAGGGCTGGGTCGCCCTGGACTTCGAGGGCGAGCCGCTGGTCCCGCTGGCCCAGCGCACGGCGCTGTACTCGCCGCTGCGCGACGTCGCCGGCATGCTGCGCTCGTTCGACTACGCGGCCCGGCACCAGCTCTGTCGGCCACCCCGACGCCCAGCAATTGCGCGCCCCGGCCGCAGGCTGGGTAGAAGCAGTGCCAGCAGGCGTTCTGCGCCGGTTACGCGCGCGCGGGCGGCCTGGACCCGGAAGGCAACTCGGTCCTGCTGCGCGCCCTGACGCTGGAGAAGGCGGTCTACGAAGTGACTTACGAGGCCCGGCACCGGCCCCTGGCTGTCGATCCCGCTCGACTACATCGCGGCGGCCTGAGCCATGAATGCCATCAGCCAGGCCGACCCGGTGAGCCGGCGAGACCATCGACGCCATCGTGGCCGGGGTGCACCACGACCCGCACGCCGTGCTCGGCGCCCATCCGGGCGCCGGCGGGGTCACCATCCGCGCGCTGCGGCCGCTGGCCCAGTCGGTCGCGGTCGTGCTGCCCGACGGCCGCCGGGTACCCATGACGCCACGTGCACGAGGGCGTGTTCTCCGCCACGGCTGCCCGAGGTCACGAACGACGAGGTGCCCGACTACCGGCTCGCGGTCACCTAGGCCGACGGCCCGGAGACCATCAGCGACGACCCGTACCGGCACCTGCCGACCCTGGGCGAGATGGACCTGCACCTGATCGCCGAGGGGCGGCACGAGGAGCTGTGGCAGGCGCTCGGCGCGCAGGTCCGCGGCGAGGCCGGCACCGCGTTCGCGGTCTGGGCGCCCAACGCTCGCGGCGTCCGGGTCATCGGCGACTTCAACCACTGGGACGGCCGGGCCCACCCGATGCGGTCGCTGGGCGCCGTCGGGCATCTGGGAGCTCCTCGTCCCCGGCGTCGGCCGCCGGCAGACCGGTACAAGTACGACATCTGCGGGCCCGACGGGACCTGGCGGGCCAAGGCCGACCCCCTGGCCGCGCGGGCCGAGGTGCCGCCCGCCACCGCCTCGGTGGTGTTCGCGTCCGACCTACGAGTGGGGCGACGCGGCCTGGCTGGCCGGCCGGGCCGAGCGGGACGCGCTCAGCAGCCCGATGAGCATCTACGAGGTGCACCTCGGCTCGTGGCGGCCCGGCCTGTCCTACCGCGAGCTGGCCGACCAGCTCACCGACTACGTGACCGAGCCTGGGCTTCACCCACGTGGAGTTCCTGCCGGTGGCCGAGCACCCGTTCGGCGGGTCCTGGGGCTACCAGGTCACCTCGCTACTACGCGCCCACCGTCCCGGTTCGGCTCGCCCGACGACTTCCGGTACCTGGTCGACCGGCTGCACCAGGCCGGGATCGGCGTGCTCGTCGACTGGGTGCCCGCGCACTTCCCGCGCGACAGCTGGGCGCTGGCCCGGTTCGACGGCACCCCGCTGTACGAGCACCCCGACCCGCGCCGCGGCGAGCACCCCGACTGGGGCACGCTGATCTTCGACTACGGCCGCCCTGAGGTGCGCAACTTCCTGGTCGCCAACGCCGTCTACTGGCTGGACGAGTTCCACGTCGACGGGCTGCGGGTGGACGCCGTCGCCTCGATGCTCTACCTGGACTACTCGCGCCAGCGACGGCGAGTGGGCGCCCAACGTCGCTCGGCGGCCGGGAGAACCTGGACGCCGTGGCGTTCCTGCGCGAGGTCAACGCCACCTGCTACCGGCTGCACCCCGGCGTCGCCATGGTCGCCGAGGAGTCCACCGCCTGGCCCGGCGTGACCCGGCCGGTGCACCTGGGCGGCCTGGGCTTCGGCCTCAAGTGGAACATGGGCTGGATGCACGACACGCTGGCCTACCTGGCCCGCGACCCGGTGCTACCGCAGCTTCCACCACGACCAGATCACGTTCTCGATGATCTACGCCTACAGCGAGAACTACGTGCTGCCGCTGTCGCACGACGAGGTGGTGCACGGCAAGGGCTCGCTGCTGCGCAAGATGGCCGGCGACGAGTGGCGGCAGTTCGCCGGCCTGCGCTCGCTGCTGGCCTACATGTGGGCGCACCCCGGCAAGCAACTGCTGTTCATGGGCGGCGAGTTCGGCCACGGGGACGAGTGGTCGGCCGATACCGGCCTCCAGTGGCACCTGCTCGACTACCCCGGCCCACCAGGGCGTGCAGCGGCTGGTCACCGACCTGAACCGGGCCTATGCCCGGCAGCCCGGCGCTGTGGCGGCAGGACGCCCGGCCCGCGGGCTTCAGCTGGATCGACGCCAACGACACGGCCGGCAACGTCCTGTCGTTCGTCCGGCTGGCCGGGGACCTGAGCGGCGCCGCGGGCACCGGGCCGGCGGCCTCGGGCACCAGCGGGTCCGCGCCCGGCGGCAACGACGTCCTGGCCTGCGTCGTCAACTTCTCCGGCACGCCGCACCACGGCTACCGGGTCGGGCCTGCCGCAGGCCGGGCCGGTGGCGTGAGCTGATCAACACCGACGCCGCCATCTATGGCGGCAGCGGCGTGGGCAACCTGGGCGCCGTGCAGGCCGTCCCCGAGCCCTGCCATGGCATGCCCGCCTCAGCCGAGATCTCCATCCCGCCGCTCGGCGCCATCTGGTTCACCCCCGAGCCCGCGACCCCCTAGGTCACCGGGAAGATGCCGGCCGAGACGAGCTGCCCGGCCTCGACCCGCAGCACGCCGATCGTGCCCTGCGGCTGGCCCCGCCGGTCGGTCGGCGAGCCCGGGTTGAAGATCCGCACCTGACCGTCGGTCTCGCTGAGCGGGATGTGCGAGTGCCCGAACACAACCAGCCGTGCGCCAGGGAACCGGCGGCGCATCCGCAGCAGCCGTCCGGTCCTGGCCCCGCTGTCGTGGATCATGGCGGTCGGCAGGCCGTCCAGGTCCAACTCCAGTTCCGGCGGTGCGCCCCAGGCCGCCACGTCGGGCCCGTCGTTGTTACCCAGCACCGCCCGGACCGGGGCGTAGCCGCTCAGCTCGTCGAGCACCGCGGCCGTGCACACGTCGCCGCCATGCAGGATCAGGTCCGCCCCGCGCAGGTACGAGGCGACCGCGGGCGGGCACGACCTCCACCGCCGCGGCGCGTGCGTATCCGACACCACGACGACCCGCATCCCGCCATCCTCCCGCCGCTCGCCGCCCTCCTGCGTCATCTCCCGCAAGGGGTCCCGCAGCATCTGCATGTTGCAGACGTAGGGCAGACGTAAGGTACCTTACATGTATGGTAAAAACCTCGGTCTACCTGCCCGACGACCTGAAGGACCGCCTGACCCAGGCCGCTCAGGTGTCGGGTGAGTCAGAGGCGCGCATCATCCGCAGCGCACTTGAGCAGTGGCTCGCGCAGCTGCTGCCCCGGCCACATTCCGAGCTGCTCGGCAGCATCACCTTCGGCGACCCCGACCTGCCCGACAAGGTGGACGAGATCCTGGCCGAGGGGTTCGGTGACGCATGATCATCGCCGATACCAGCGGCCTGATCGCCGCGTTCGGAGTCGACGCCCGCCGACATCGGCAGGCCCGTGCCGCCTTTGAGGCCGACCCAGGCCCGGTCATCCTGTCGCCTTTCGTGCTGGCCGAACTTGACTACCTGCTGCTGACCCGGGCCGGCGTCAAGGCCGAGCTTCAGCTGCTCCAGGAGGTAGCCGGAGGCGTCTACGAGCTGGCCAGCTTCGGCCGGGCCGATACCGGCCGAGCGGCCGAGGTCGCCGAGCGCTACGCCGACCTGAAGCTGGGGCTGGCCGATGCCTCGATCGTCGTACTGGCCGACCGCTACCGAACCACCCGGCTGCTGACTTTCGACGAGCGCCACTTCCGCGCGGTCAGGCCGCTCAGCGCCCCGGCGTTCACGCTGCTGCCCGCCGACGCCTGACCTGACCGGACGACTCGCGCCTCCTGCTGGCCGACACCCTGGCCGCTGCCGGCCTGACTGCGTTACCGTCCAAATAACAGGGGGAAAGCGGGAACGGGGAGCACAAAATGGACGAGGAACTCCGCGGTCAGGCCCCGGATCATGAGCCGGTGCCGGACCATGCCGCCGAGCACGTGACCCGACTGGCCGCCGCCGCGATATCGCCGGGCCGGATGCCCGCCCTGTATCTCGGTCACGGCGCGCCGCCGCTGGTCGACGACCCGCTGTGGGTCGTCCAGCTGGAGGCCTGGGCACGGGCGCTGCCCCGCCCCGCCGCCATCCTTATTGTGTCCGCGCACTGGGAGCAGGCCCCGCTGACCATCGCCGCCACGATCGACGCGGCGCCCCTGGTCTACGACTTCTACGGGTTCCCCGACCGCTACTACCGCGCCACCTATCCCGCTCCCGGCGCGCCCAGCCTGGCCAGCCGGATCCGCGCCCTGCTGTCCGGCCTGGAAACCGTGGCCGACCAGCCCGACCGCGGCCTGGACCACGGCGCCTACGTGCCGCTCACGGTCATGTACCCGGAGGCCGACATCCCGGTGCTCCAGGTCTCCATGCCCAGCCTGGAGCCGGACCGGCTGCTGCGCATTGGAGAGGCGCTGCGGCCCCTCCGCGACGAGGGCGTCCTGATCATCGGGAGCGGCTTCCTCACCCACGGGCTGCCGTTCCTGCGCGACTTCCGGTTCAACGCGCCGCCTCCCGCCTGGTCTGCCGAGTTCGACAACTGGGCCGCCCAGGCGCTGGACTCAGGCGACGTGGAAACACTGGCCGGCCTGCGCGGCGCGCCCGCGGTCCGGTACGCGCTGCCCACTGGCGAGCACTACGCGCCGCTATTCGTGACCCTAGGCACCTCGCCGGATCCGGCCCCGGTCAGCACGATCACTGGCTACTGGCTCGGCCTGGCCAAGCGATCCATCCAGGTCGCTTAGGCCGCCGCCACACGGCCGTCTTATTCCGGAAAGGGCGCCTGACCATATATGGCTAATCCGGCTAAATAGGCTCATCATCGGAGATGAGACCTGTTCCGGCAATGGCCAGGAACAACGGGGATGCGGAGGCAGCGATGCACGGAGGCGGGGGCGGCGGGGGGTGGCGGTGGCCACGGCGGCGGAGGCTTCGGAGGTCACGGCGGACACGGGGGGCACACCGGGATGGCGGCCCGCAGCCACGGCCATCGCGGAACCTCGCAGACGGCGGGCGGGGTGGGAGCGGGAGCCCCGCTCCTGACCGGGTCACGCGGCCAGCCCTGGACCGGGCGCAAGCAGACGGCGGCCCGCCTGGTCATCGGCCTGCTGCTGGCCGCGGTGGTCCTGATCATCATCCTGGCCGCCGTGGGCGTGCTCTGACGCCCAGCCACCGGCTCATTCCAGGAGCTCGGACTCATACCTGCGGTAGATGGCTGCGTGCTCGGCGTGGTCCGCCTCATGCAGCAAGCTGATCATCTCATCCAGCCTGGCGGGCAGGATGATGATGTACCGCGAGGGCTCAGGTCCGGCGTTCCCGAACGTGTGCGCCACCCCCGCGGGTACCAGCACCGTGGAACCGGCCCCGGCGACGACCTCGTCGTCAGCGAACCGGAACCGCAGCGCCCCGGATATCACATGCCAGGCCTCGTCATCGGCGTGGTGGACATGCAGCGGAGCGACCTCCCTGGCCAGCCCTTCGGCGGGCCAGTCTTGAATCACCAGGCTCGCGCCCCGCACAGCCGCGCCCGGAGCGCCGCCGCCCTGCGGCGCGATGATCATCGATGATGGCGCCATGCGGCGACGGTACACCCGGCCTATCCGGGCTGGCTTGGCCGCCGGAATGCCGACGGCCAGGGCCAGGCTCGCGCTTCCGCGGAAGCGTTTCACGCAAGTGCGCCACGCATGTACGCGGAACGTTTCCGCGGAAACGTCCGGAGCGCTAATGGGAGTTGCCGGGTCGCCGCTAGGCGGCCGGCGGGTCCCAGCGGACGTGCAGCGCGGGTGGCTTGCGGAACACCAGGCCGCGCGGGGCGGCGAGCTGCTCCGGGTCCAGCCGCAGCCCCGGCAGGCGGTCCAGCAGTGCCGTGACGGCGGCGCGGGTCTCCATCCGGGCCAGCTGAGCGCCGACGCAGAAGTGCGGGCCGAGCGCGAAGCCCAGGTTCTGCCGCGAGTTCGGGCCGGCGGATGTCGAACCGGTCCGGCTCCGGGAACACGGCCGGGTCCCGGTTGGCCCCGGCCAGCGAGACGACGACCAGGTCGCCGCCGGTGATGTCAGCCTCCCCCAGCCGGGCGTCCGCGGTGGCGTACCGGTCCACGACGGCGGCGGCGGGCTCCAGCCGGAGCGACTCGTCCGACGACGCCGTCCAGCAGCGACCGGTCGGCGTCCAGGTCATGAGCCTGATCGGGGCTGGCCGAGCAGGTGCCAGCAGCGCGTTGCAGATCATGCCCTCGGTGGTCTCGATGCCGCCGAACAGCATGACGGCGGCGTTCGACTCGACCTCGCGCGACGCCAGCCCGGCGGTCTGGGCGGCCACGGCCAGCAGCGACGTCGCTCCGGGCCGCGCGATGGCGGCCACCAGGGAGGCGCGCAGTCGCCGAAGGCCGCGGCGGCGGCCGCGGGTACCTGGCCGCCGCTGCCGGCGGCCGGCTGACCACGGATCCGCCATCGGCCGGGGCGTTCGCGGCGGTCAGCGCCGAGACCCCGGCCACGATCGCGTCGTACCAGGACAGCAGGACGCCGGGTCGGCGTCCGCGCAGGCCGAGCACCTCGGCCATGACGGCCACCGCCAGCGGCCCGGCCAGCCCGCGCCGCAGCTCAGCCCGGCCCGCCCGGCCGCAACCGCGCCGGCTCCGGCCAGCGATGGCCACCAGCCGATCGGCCTCGCTGGCGGTGAACGCGGCCAGGCCCGCGCTGATGTCGCCGCGCCGCAGGGCGTGGGCGAACGGGTCCCGGTGCCGCCGGTGCTCGGGCCCGTCCAGGGACAGCATGCTGGGCCCGACCACCCGGGCGGTGGTGAACCGCGGGTCGTCGACGGTGAAGCCGTCGGGCGTCGCGCAGCACCTGCTCGGCGAGGTCGCGCCGGGTCACCAGCCAGCCGCCGAGGGCCGGGAGCCAGGACACCGGCTCGCGCGGCCTGGAGCCGGGCCAGCACGGGATGCGGGTCCTCGGTCAGCTCGGCGATGGTCACTGACGCCCCGATCGGGAAGGCGCCGGACGCAGCCGGCACGTCAGCCGTCCAGCCGGCTCGGTCAGCCAGCGCGGGCCGGTGACCAGGGCCCCGGCCGCCTCGCAGCGGGCCGCGCAGCTCCCGGTCGGCGGTCACGACCAGCCGGCGGCCGGGCAGTCTCGCGCCGCCAGCTGCGGCGATCGTGTCGTCGCCGGAACCAGGCGCGCTCACCACCCGCAGCCGCCCGGCACCGTCTCGCCCGGCACCATCCAGCCCCGCGCCGTCCAGCCCGGCGCCGTCCAGCCCGGCACCCTCGGGAACGGCCGCCCTGGCCTGGCCCTCCAGCACGACGACGAAGTCGGGCAGCCAGCGGGCCGGACTCGGCAGCCCCAGTCCGGCCGGCACGCCGGTCACGCCCGGCCCCGGCCAGCGCTGCCACCCCGGAAACCAGCCGCCGGGCCGCCCCGGCGCGGTCCCGCCACCAGCCGTCCGGCCGCGAGCCGACCACGTTGGCCGCGTCCACGATGACCGTCAGCGGCGGCCAGCCCGCTCTCGCAGCTCGGCCCAGTGCGCGGCCAGCCCGGGATGCAGGTCCAGCTCGGCCGCCCGGTCGGCGAGCACCCAGTCGACGTCGTCGGTCTCCTCGCTGGCCGGGTAGGCCGCGAACGGGGCCGCGGCCCTGGCGAAGACGCGTGTGGTAGGCCCAGCCGCCGTGGTCGTCGATGTAGATCCCGTGGACCGCGACCGCGTCGGCCGGGACGCCGCACTCCTCGGCGGCCTCCCGCAGCGCCGCTTCCACGGGGGTCTCGTGGCTGTCGGCCGCGCCGCCCGGCAGTCCCCACGTGCCGCCGTGGTGACTCCACGCCACCCGGCGCTGGAGCAGGACCTCGCTCGTCACCGGGCTCTCCCGCGTAAGCCAGTAGCCCGGCCGCGCCGAACTTGCCCCAGTGCCGGTGTCCCAGGGAACAGCGAACCCATCCGTTGCCATCGCGACTAGCCATCGAGGCCGACGATAGCCTGAACCCATGCCAGAGCAGATGATCGCCGCCTCCCTCACCCGGCTGCGCCAGCAGCGGACCGCGCCGCTGATCCTCGAACTCGACCTGACCGATGGGCTGACCGAGACCCGGCCCGCCGATCCGGTGTCGGCCGTGATGGCCCGGCACCGGCTGGTCCTGGCCGACGTGCTGGACGGACTGCGGCGGGCCGCCGCGACGACCGGGTCCGGGCCCTGGTGGTCAAGGTCGGCGGCCGGCCCATCGGCCTGGGCATCGTCCAGGAGCTGCGGCAGGCCGTCCGCGCAGTTCGCCGAGGCGGGCAAGGCCACCGTGGCCTGGGCCGAGTCGTTCGGCGAGTTCTCCGCTGCCAACGTGGCCTACTACCTGGCCACCGCGTTCGACACCATCTGCCTGCAGCCCTCCGGTGACCTCGGGCTGACCGGCATCGCCGTCGAGCGGATCTTCCTGCGCGGCGCGCTGGACAAGCTCGGCGCCGCACTTCCAGGTCGGCAAGCGGCACGAGTACAAGAGCGCCGCCGAGCAGCTCACCGAGCACGGCTTCTCCGCCCCGGCCAGGGAGGAGACCGAGCGGATGACCGCCTCGGTCACCGAGCAGCTGGCCAGCGCCATCGCCGAGCGCCGCGGCCTGAGCCCGCGGGCAGGTCGGCGAGCTGATCGACCGCGGCCCGTTCCTGGCCACGGCCGGCCCTGGACGCCGGCCTGGTCGACACGCTCGGCTACCGCGACGAGGTCTACGCCAGCGCCCGCCGGCACGCCGGCGAGGGCGCGGACGCTGCTCTACCTGACCCGCTACCAGCGCAGCCGGGCGCTGGCCGAGCGGGTCCGCCAGCTGCCGGTCCGGCGCGGCGAGGCCGCGCGTCGGCGCTGATCTACGCCACCGGCCCGATCCGGCGCGGCCGCAGCGGCCGCGGCCCGCTGTCGGGCGGCGCCATGGGCTCGGACACCATCGCGGCCGCGATCCTGCGCACGGCCACCGCCGACGACTCGGCCACGGCCATCGTGCTGCGGGTCAACAGCCCCGGCGGCTCCTACGTGGCCTCGGACACCATCTGGCGCGAGGTCGTCCGGGCCCGTGCGGCGGGCAAGCCCGTGGTCGCCTCGATGAGCGACGTGGCCGCGTCCGGCGGTTACTACATCGCCATGGCCGCCGACGTGATCGTGGCCCAGCCCGGCACCGATCACCGGCTCCATCGGCGTGCTGGAGGGCAAGGCCGTGCTCGGCGAGGCCCTCGGCCGCGCCGGCGTGAGCAGCGACTCAAGTCGCCCAGGGCGCCCACGCGGCGATGTTCTCGCAGCTCAGGCCGTTCACTGCAGGACGAGTGGACGCTGATCAGCCAGCACCTCGACCACATCTACGCCGATTTCACCGGCAAGGTGGCCGAGGGCCGCCGGATGACCCCCGAGCGGGTTCACGAGCTGGCCAGGGGCCGGGTCTGGACCGGCGCCGACGCGCTGGCCAACGGCCTGGTCGACGAGCTGGGCGGGCTGGACGAGGCGGCTGCCATCGCCCGCCGCCGGGCCGGGCTGCCCGAGCGGGCGCCGCTGCGGGTCTACCCGCGGGTCCAGCCCGTCGACCGGCTCCGCCCGGCCGGATCCAGCGAGCGCCACGGCGCCGCTGCGGCCAGCCTGCTGGCCGACGGCTGGGGCCCGGCCTGGCGGCTGGCCGCCCGCGCCGGGCTGCCGGCGTACGGCCCGCTGACCCTGCCCGGCAACTGGACATTCGAATGACTCAGCAACAGATTGCCGTTCCGGGCGACCAGCCCCTGATCCCCAAGGCGGCGGCCACATCGATGGCCCTTGACCGCCTGGGGCCTGGGCGGCGGGCGTCACCCTGCTCACCATGGCCGACGGACGCGACGACATCGGCACCACCGTCAGCGCGTTCTGCCCGGTCTCGACCGAGCCCCCGCTGGTCCCGTCTCGCTGATCGCCAGCTCCTATCCCGGCCGAGGTGCTCGGCCGCGGCTGGACACCGTTCGCCGTCACGCTGCTCGCGGCTCGGCCCAGCGGCGGCTCGCGGGCCGGTTCGCCGCGGCCGGGCGGCCCGGCGCCCGGCTGCTGCTCGACAGCGTCCCGCACCACCGCGGTCCGGCGTCCGGCGCGCTGATCCCCGACGACGGCCTGGCCGCCCTGGAGTGCCAGGTCCCGCAGCGAGTCCCGGCCGGCGATCACCTGCTGCTGGTCGCGGGGGTGCTAGCCGTCCCTTACGTCGCGCCGGACGGCGCCCCCCTGATCCGCTTCCGCGGCGGCTACCCGGCCCTGGGCTGATCGCGGCGACGGGCTGACCCCCAGCCGGTCAGGAGTTGAGGTAGGCCAGCACCGCCAGCACCCGCCGGTTGTCGTCGTCCGAGGGGGCCAGGCCGAGCTTGGTGAAGATGCTGGTGCTGTGCTTGCTGACGGCCTTCTCGGTAACAAACAACCGCTGCGCGATCGCACTGTTCGACCGGCCCTCGGCCATCAGCTCCAGCACCTCGCGCTCGCGCGGTGACAGCAGGCCCATCGGCCCGTCCGCCCCGCGCCGCCCCAGCAGCTTGCCCACCACCTCGGCGTCCATCATCGTGCCGCCCGCCGCGACCGCCCGCACCGCGTCGATGAACTGGTCATCGGTGAACACCCGGTCCTTGAGCAGGTAGCCCACGCCGCCGGCCTGGTCGGCCAGCAGCTCGGCCGCGTAGAGCTGCTCCACGTACTGCGACAGCACCAGCACCGGCAGGCCCGGCACCCGGGCCCTGGCCGCCAGCGCCGCGCGCAGCCCGTCGTCGGTGAAGGTGGGCGGCAGCCGCACGTCCACCACCGAGACGTCGGGCCGGAACTCCAGCAGGGCCTCCAGCAGGCCCGGCGCGCTGTCCACCGCGGCGGCGATCTCGAACCCGTGCGCGTCCAGCAACCGGGCCAGCCCGTCCCTCAGCAGGAACTGGTCCTCGGCGATGACGACGCGCATGGCACCTCCATGACCACCATGGTCGGTCCGCCGACCGGGCTGCTCACCGCCACGATGCCATCGAACGCCGCGAGCCGCCTCTCGACGCCCGCCAGCCCGGTGCCGCGGGCCGGGTCCGCCCCGCCCACCCCGAAGTCGGTCACCGTGATCCGCAGCAGGTCATCGCGGTGCGTGGCCCAGACCTGCCCGGCGCGCGCCCCCGAGTGCTTGACCGCGTTGGTGAGCACCTCGGCGACCGCGAAGTAACAGGCGGTCTCGATCGGCGCGGGCAGCCGGTCCGGCAGGTCGATCTCCGCCTTGATCTTCATCGGGGTGTCCAGGGCCAGCGCCCGCAGCGCGTCCCCCAGCCCGCGGTCGGCCAGCACCGGGGGATGCACGCCGCGGACCAGCTCGCGCAGCTCGGTGAGCGCCCGCGCCGAGGTCTCCCGCGCCTCCGCCACCAGGGCGAGGGCCGCCTCCGGGCTGACCGGGATCAGCTTCTCCGCCGCGCGCAGGTTCATGCCCAGCGCCACCAGCCGGGCCTGCGCCCCGTCGTGCAGGTCGCGCTCCAGCCGCCGCAGGTCCGCCGCGGCGGTGTCCACGACCACCGCCCGGCTCTCGGTCAGCCGCTGCACCCGCCTGGTCAGCTCCCCGTCCGTGGACATGCCCACGAACCGCCCCAGGCCGGGGAAGGCCACCGGCGTCAGGGCCAGCCCGAACCCGGCGAACGCCAGCCCCTGCAGCAGCGCCAGCGGATTCACGATGTTCTTGCCGTGCTCCGTGCTGAGGATGAAGAACCCGTCGATGACAAGGGTCGGCCTGACCGACGGGACCGGAACCGGCGGTGCTCCCAGCGCTCGGGGGACGGCGGCCTGTGCGACCTGCGCAGACGGCCGGGCCGTCAGCACGACCGCCGCGGCCACCGCCACCCCGAGGATGATCAGTCCTACGACGGCCACCCGGACCGCCAGCTCCGGCCGGCGCGTCACCAGCCAGTGCGTGCCCAGCAGCACCGCGATGCTGAGCACGACCCCGACCGGCCCGCCCCTGAACCAGGGCCTCGAGAAGAACAGCTCGCCCGCCATCAGCACCACCGGGACGAGCAGGAACGCCCAGAGCTGCCGGGGCCGCTCGGGCTCGGCCAGCCGGCCGAGCACGAGGTGGCCCAGCTCGGAGCTGCGGTCCGTCGTCCGCCAGGCCAGCCAGCCGCCGAGCACCAGCAGCACGTACGCCAGCACCAGCACCACCATCAAGCTCTGCACCGGGTGCATCCCGACCGACAGGAACTGGTACATCCCGCCGGCCGACAGCTGCCAGGCGCCGGGATTGTCGAGCATCACGAACCCGAACAGCCCCAGCGTGATCAAGGCGGCCGGCACCACCCGCCGCGGCACCGACGGCCTGGCCCACGCCACCACCAGCGCGGGCACCAGCGTCGCCAGGGGCAGCTGCCACAGGAAGTAATGGCTATGCGGGATCCGGATCAGCGCGATGGCCAGGGCGATGGCCACCAGGCCGGCGGCCCAGCCGAGATCCGCGAGTCGCCCACGCTCTGCCATGCCGGCCTCCGGTTGCTGTCCGCTGTCATTACCTGCGATCTCAGCGTGCCGTACCTGGGCCGGGAGTTGCTATGGGCTGACACCTACGAGGGGGTAGGTCTACCTCTACTGTTGCGCGAGGTCTCCGGACTGCCAGACGGAGTGGATCAGCGGGACTCCGGGTCGGTAGGCCAGGTAGGCGTGGGAGGGGGCGTCCAGCATGATCAGGTCCGCGCGCGCACCGACGCCCAGGTGGCCGACGTCCGAGCGGCGCAGTGCCGCTGCGCCGCCGGCCGTCGCCGCCCACACGGCTTCCTCGGTGGTCATCCGCATCTCGCGCACCGCCAGCGCAATGCAGAAGGGCATGCTCGAGGTGAAGCAGGAGCCGGGATTGCAGTCGGTGGCGATGGCCACGGTGGCGCCGGACGCCAGCAGGCGCCGGGCGTCCGGATAGGGCTGGCGGGTGGAGAACTCGACGCCGGGCAGCAGCGTGGCCACCGTGTCCGACGAGGCCAGCGCGTCCACGTCGGCGTCGCTCAAGAACGTGCAGTGATCCGCCGAGGCGGCCCCGGCCTCGACCGCGACCTGCACCCCGGGCCCGGGTCCGAGCTGGTTGGCGTGGACGCGCGGGAGCAGGCCCGCGGCCCGGCCCGCGGCGAGCACGGCGCGGGCCTGGTCGGCGTCGAAGGCGCCGCGTTCGCAGAAGACGTCGACCCACCGGGCGTGGGGTGCGCAGGCGGTGAGCATCGGCCCGCAGACCAGCTCGACGTAGCCGGCCGGGTCGGTGTCGAACTCCGGGGGGACGACGTGGGCGCCCAGGTAGGTGACCTCGGGGGTGACCTCGGCGGCCAGGGCCAGGCTGCGGGACTCGTCGGCGACGGTGAGGCCGTACCCGGACTTGCACTCGAACGTGGTGGTGCCCTGGGCCAGCAGCTCGGCGGCCAGGCGGGCCAGGTTCGCGCGTAGCTCCTGGTCGCTGGCCGCCCTGGTCGCGGCGACCGTGCTGCGGATGCCGCCCGCCCGGTAGGGCTGGCCCGCCATGCGCGCGGCGAACTCGGCGCCGCGCTGGCCGGCGAAGACCAGGTGGGCGTGCGAGTCCACGAAGCCGGGCAGGACGGCCCGGCCGGCCGCGTCAACCGCTTCATCGGCCGCCGGCGCGCCGGCGGCCGGGCCGGTCCAGGCCACCGCGCCTTCTTCGATGACCAGCGCAGCGTCATGCAGCGCTGGGGCCGAGTTCGTGACTAGTTCGCCAATGTTAGTGATCAAGACACTCACTCGCGCATCCTGTCACGTGCCGACATCAGCCGGTGACTGCAACCCATTGCATCCGGGCATTTGCGGCGTCATTATCGGATATGTACCTCTTGGTCGTGGGAGCGGGTCCGACGCATCTGGAGGATGCGATGACTGAGCCCACTGTCCCCCCGAGGGGCCCCGGCCGCAGCCCGATCACCTGGACGGTCGTCGGCGTCTTATTGGCCGTCGGCGTGGCCGGCACGCTGATCGTGCCGATCTACGCCCGGGCCACCCCGAAGGCCGGCGCGTTCCCGTTCTTCTACTGGTACCAGCTGGCGTGGATTCCGCTGGTCGCCATCCTGTCCTTCGTCTGCTACCTGCTCGTCCGGCGGACCGGGCGAGCGGGCCGGGCCAGCCGGACCGAGGGGCGGCGCGATGAGCAACGTTAACGCCGTCTCGTTCACCATCCTCATAGCGGCCTTCGTGCTGGTCACGCTGGTCGGCTTCGCGGCCGCCCGGTGGCGCCGGGCGGAGAGCATGCTGCACCTAGACGAGTGGGGCCTGGGCGGCCGCGGCTTCGGCACGTTCGTGAGCTGGTTCCTGCTCGGCGGCGACCTGTACACCGCCTACACCTTCATCGCGGTCCCCGCGCTGGTGTACGGGGTCGGCGCGGCCGGCTTCTTCGCCGTCCCCTACACGATCATGGTGTTCCCGATTGTGTTCGTGTTCGCGCCGCGGCTGTGGTCGGTGTGCCGCGAGCACGGCTACGTCACGCCCGCCGACTTCGTCCGGGGCCGCTACGGCTCGCGCGGCCTGGCCCTGGCCGTCGCCGCCACCGGGATCCTGGCCACGATGCCCTACATCGCGCTCCAGCTGGTCGGCATCCAGGCCGTGCTCACGGTCATGGGCGTGGGCGTGACCTCGAACTCGTTCCTGAAGGACCTGCCGCTGCTGATCGCGTTCGTGGTGCTGGCCGCCTACACCTTCCTGTCCGGCCTGCGCGCCCCGGCGCTGACCGCGTTCATCAAGGACGCGCTGGTCTACGTCGCGATCATCGTCGCGGTCCTGTACATCCCGACTCGGCTGGGCGGCTGGTCGCACATCTTCGGCGCCGCGTCGACCCACCTGGCCTCGACCAACCCCAAGACCGGCAAGCCGTTCGGCGCGCTGGTCACCCCGCCCGCCGGGGAGTGGGCCTACGCCACGCTGGCCCTCGGGTCGGCGCTGGCCCTGTTCATGTACCCGCACGCCATCACCGGGGTGCTGGCCACCAGACGGCGCAACGTGATCCGCCGGAACATGGCCATCCTGCCGGCCTACTCGCTGGTGCTCGGCCTGGTCGCGCTGCTCGGGTACATGGCGCTGGCCGACCCCGCCGTGACCGCCGGGGTCAAGGCGGCCAACGGCAACGCCCAGCTCTCGGTGCCGCTGCTGTTCGAGCACATCTTCCCGAGCTGGTTCGCCGGCATTGGTTACTCCGCGATCGTCATCGGGGCGCTGGTGCCTGCGGCGATCATGTCGATCGCCGCGGCCAACCTGTTCACCCGCAACATCTACCGGGAGTTCTTCAATCGCAACGCGAGCCCGGCCAACGAGACCAGGGTGGCCCGGTTCGCCTCGCTCATCGTCAAGGCGGGCGGGCTGGTGTTCGTGCTCGCGCTGAGCAAGACCTTCTCCATCAACCTCCAGTTGCTGGGCGGCATCTGGATCCTGCAGACCTTCCCGTCGATCGTGGCCGGACTGTACACGCGGTGGTTCCACCGGTGGGCGCTGCTGCTTGGCTGGGCAGCGGCGATGGCGTGGGGCACGATCGTGGCCTACAACCAGCCGGTGGCCGGCGAGCCGGGCACCCACTTCGGCGCGTCCACGGCGATCGTGCCCGGCCTCGGCCACACCGCCTATATCGCCGTCACCGCGTTCTTGCTCAACCTGGTCGTGGCCGTGCTGCTGACCTGGGTATTCCGGGCGCTCAAGCTGCCGGAAGGAGCGGACGAGACCCGGCCCGAGCAGTACGTCGCCGACCCCGAGGACCCCTCCGCCGAGCCCGCCGCCCAGGGCAGCTACAGGTCGGCCTCGTAGACCTGGCCGACGAGGTCGACGCCGAAGCTGTGGTGCGGCGCCTCCTCGATCAGCGCGAAGCCGCGGGAGAGATAGATGCGCCGCGCCGCGGCCAGCACGTCGTTGGTCCACAGCCGCATGCGCGCGTACCCGGCCTGGCGCGCGAACTCCATGCAGGTCTCGACCAGGTCATAGCCAAGGCCGTGCCCCCGGGCGTCGTGGTGCACGAGCAGGATGCGCAGCTGGGCGGTGTCGGCCTCGGCTGCGGTGTCGGCCTCTTCGGTGTCCGAATCGGCCGCGACGCAGAAGATGCAGCCCGCCCGCCGACCGTCGACCTCGGCGATCCAGGCTGCCTCGCGCCGCGGATCGTGGCCGCCGGCATAGTCGGCCACGATCCGGGCCACCAGCGCCTCGAAGCTGGAGTCCCAGCCGAACTCGGCCGCGTAGACCTCGCCGTGGGCCATCACCACCCAGCCCAGGTCACCCGGCTGGTCCAGCCGGCGGATGCGGACCTTGTGCTCGCTGGTCATCATGCCTCCGCGCCGTGAGCGACCGACTGAAACGATCGTTTCAGTTGTGCCATAGTAACCACCATGACCGAGCCGAGCGCAACCGAGCCCGCCGGGTCGGCCCGGCAGGCCGAGCTGCTGGAGCTGGCCTACCGGTACACGGTCGAGCACGGCTGGGCCGAGCTGTCGCTGCGGCCGCTGGCCAGGGCCGTCGGCTCCAGCCCGCGGGTACTGCTGTACCTGTTCGGCAGCAAGGACGAGCTGATCCGCGCCCTGCTGGCCCGGGCCCGCACCGACGAGCTGGAGCTGCTCGGCCGGGTCCGGGGGGCGGGGCTCGCGGAGGTGATCACCGAGATCTGGACCTGGCTGGCGGCCGATGCCCGCCGCGGCCTGTTGAGGCTATGGGTGGAGGGTTACGGCCGGAGCCTGACCGAGCCGGACGGCCCGTGGGCAGGCTTCGCGGCCGCGACCGTCACGGACTGGCTGGCGGTGCTGGCGGCGGCCCAGCCCGCCGCTCGGCGCGACAGCGCCGCCGGCGCGGCCGAGCGGACACTCGCCCTCGCCGTGCTGCGCGGCGCGCTGCTCGACCTGCTGGCCACCGGGGACGCCGACCGGGCCGGCGCGGCGGTGCGCCGCTACCTGGCCGGGATCCGGTGATCATCGCTACGGATGTGCGGTATTTGCTGGCCGGGTCAGGCCAGCGCGGCGCGGATGGCTGAGGCCAGGGCGGCCGGGACGTCCGGTACTAGCAGGTGGCGGCCGTCGCGCACGATCTGGCGACCGCCGGCCACGACCTCGCGGACGTCGGCGGCGGCGGCGCCGAAGATGACCGACTCCAGAATCGTGCCGGGCGCCGCCCCGGCGGTCCGCGGCGAGTCCAGGCCGACGGTGACCAGGTCGGCCAGGGCGCCGGCCGCGATCCGCCCCGCGTCCGGCCAGCCCAGGCTGGCGTGCCCGGCGCTGGTCGCGGCCCGGGCCAGCTCGGCGGCGGTGAAGTGGCCGCGCTCCTGGGTGGCCAGCCGCTCGCCGAGCTCGACCCGGCGCGCCTCCTCGAACAGGTCGATGATGGCCTGGCTGTCGCTGCCCAGGGTGAGCGGGCTGCCCGCGGTGAGCAGCGCGCGGGCCGGGCCGATGCCGTCGGCCAGGTCAGCCTCGGTGGTCGGGCAGAAGCACGCGTAGCTGCGGCTGCGCCCCAGGCGGGCCACGTCGGCGGGCCACAGGTGGGTGGCGTGCACCAGGCTGGTGTGCGGGCCGAGCGCGCCGGCCTGCTCCAGCACCTCGGCCGGGGTGCGCTGGTAGGCGGCCAGGCAGGCCTGGTTCTCGGCCTGCTGCTCGGACAGGTGCGCGTGCAGCGGCGCGGCCCGGTCCCTGGCCCAGGCGATGACCGGCCCGAGCTGATCGGGCGGGACGGCGCGCACCGAGTGGATGGCGGCGCCGACCACGGCCGCCGCCTCGTCGGGCAGGCTCGCCGCCAGCGCGCCGGCCCTGGCCGCCCAGGCCTCGGCGTCGCCGTCGCCGAAGCGCACCTGGGCGCCGGCCAGCGGTAGCGCACGGCCGTCCGGGCCCAGGCCGCCGGACAGGTAACAGGTGTCCAGCAGGCAGATCCGCAGGCCCGCCCGGCCCGCGGCCTCGATCAGCACCCGGCCCATCTCGTTCGGGTCGGCGTACGGCGCGCCGTCGGTGTCGTGGTGCAGGTAGTGGAACTCGCCCACGCAGGTAACCCCGGCCAGGGCCATCTCCGCGTAGACGGCCGTGGCCAGGCTGAGGTAGCGGTCCGGGTCGAGGCGGGCCGCCACCTCGTACATCCGCTCGCGCCAGGTCCAGAACGTGCCCCGCCCGGCCTGGGTGATCCCGCGCAGCGCGCGGTGGAAGGCGTGCGAGTGCGCGTTGGCCAGGCCCGGCAGGGTCAGCCCGGTCAGCCGCGTGGTGCCCGCCGGGACCTCGCCGGCGGGCGTGCCCGGCCGGACCGCGGTGAACCGGTCGCCGGCTGCCTCGATGAGCACGTCCCGCTCGACGCCCGAGCCCAGCCAGGCCAGCTCGGCGTGCCAGGTCCGCGAGGCGACCTGTGGTTCATCCGGTGGCATGATCACCGCTCCCTGCTGTCCCCGGCATCATGCCGCATCGGCCCGGCCGCGGCCACGACCCCCTGCGCCCCCGCAGACCGGCGGAGTACCATCCTGCTGGGGATTATCTGCCGCATAGCTGGAGGCATGGCGCAATGCTCGCCTTTCGTCGCCCGGCCAGGCTGCTCCGGCGCCCGCGCCGCCCGGCCGCGCTGATCTCGGCCGGCGGCCTGCTGGCCGCGGCCCTGCTCGGCGGCGCGGCCCCGCCCGCCGGAGCGGCCGCGCCGGCGGTGGCGTTCCACGGCTACAGCGTCTTCGAGATCCACCTGTCGGGCATCGTCTCCTCGCTCTCGGTGACCCGCCCCGACGAGGCCGTGCACATCGCCGGCACCAGTGGCTGCAAGGTGAAGTTCCACGGCACGCCGGCCTACCAGACCGAGTGGATCGGCGATGAGGCGGGCAACTGGCTGGAGCTGGGCACCGGGCACCAGTGCCAGGGCTATCAGTACTGGTACGCCGGGTATGGCTCGGCCGGCACCTGGTTCCCGCAGTGGACCAAGGTCACCTCGACGGACGCCAGCCACCGGTTCTGGATTCGCGGCACGAACACCCCCAGCGGGAAGCAGTTCACGTTCAACATCGGCGCCAAGCGGTACGCGAGCATCGTGGACAACCTGAGCTCCAGCTTCGGGCAGGCCGGCCTGGAGTCGTACGCGTCGGCGACCAGGGTGCCGGCCTACTCGATGACCCTGCTCAAGTACAGCAACGGCTTCGGCACCGTCTGGCACCCCTGGTCGGGCACCAAGACCGTCGCCCCGGCCACCTCTCCGCTGTGCGAGCGCATCGTTGCCGCCACCCACGTGGTCTCCGGCGAGAACGTCCAGTGCCGGGCCACCGCCCCGAGTGTCGCCGCCCCCAGTGTCGCCACCCGCGGGCGCGTCACCCGCTCCGCCCCGAGTCGTCCGGCGGCCACCGGCGCCAGGCCCGCGGCCGCGACCCGCACCTCGGCCGCCGCCTGCCAGCGCGCGGCCAGGACCTGGGGCGCCGCGGCGGTGACCCGCTCCTACCAGGACACCGCGGGCACGGTGCGGGCGTGGCGGGAGGCGCGGAGCCCGGCCGTCCGCGCGGCCTACCCGCTGTCGTCCCCGACCGCGACCGCGCCCGTGGCCGTCTGCTACCTGTCCGGCAGCTTTGCCGGGATGCCCGCCGCGCCGGGCTACGCCGGGAACTACCGCCGGCTGATCGTGATCGTCGCCGAGTCGACCGGCGGCATGACGCTGGACGCGGCCGGCCACGCGGCGACCTGGGCCTTCGGCCCGCCACCCGCGCCCTAGCCGAGGGCGGCCTAGCCGAGAGCGGCCAGCCGGGGCCGGCCTAGTCGGAGGCCAGGTCGGCGAGCACCGCCGCCAGCGCGGCGACGCCCGCCTGACAGTCGGCCGGGTCGGCGTACTCCGCGGGCGAGTGCGAGACCCCGGTCGGGTTGCGCACGAACAGCATGGCCGTGGGCAGCCGCGCCGCCAGCACGCCCGCGTCGTGGCCCGCGCCGGTCGGCAGCACCGGCGTGCCGGCCCCGAGCACTCCCGACAGCCGGTCGCGCAGGCCCGGGTCGAATGAGACCAGCGGCGTCACCGACTCGCGGCGCATCCCGAAGCCGACCCCGTGCCGCTCCGCGGCGGCCCGCGCCGCCGCGCTGACCTCATCCACCAGCAGGCCCAGCGTGGCCTCGTCCGGCGCCCGGGCGTCGAGCCAGGCTCGTACCGCCGAGCTGATCCCGTTCGCGCCGCCGGGCTCGGCCACCACCTTGCTGACCGTGGCCAGCGCGCCCTGCCCGGCCGCGGCGTCCCGCGCGGCCAGCACCATCGTCGCGTAGGGCAGCATCGGGTCGTGCCGGTCAGCCAGCCGCGTCGTCCCGGCGTGGTCGGGTCGCCCGGTGAACTCCAGCCGCCACCGCCCGTGCGGCCAGATGCCCTCCGCGATGCCCACCGGCGCATCCAGGTCAGCCAGCGCGCGGCCCTGCTCAATGTGCAGTTCCACGTAGGCGTCCAGGCTGGCCAGCAGCTCCTCGTCCGGGCCCAGCAGCACCGGGTCCCGGCCCGCCTCCCGCATGGCCTCGGCCAGGCTCACCCCGCCGGCGTCGGTCAGCGCGCGGGCCGCGTCCGGGTCCACCGCGCCGGTCAGCAGTCGGCTGCCCAGGCAGGCCACGCCGAAGCGGGCCCCCTCTTCCTCGGTGAACGCTGCCACCGCCACCGGCCGGGCGGGCCGGAATCCTTGCTGACGCAGCTGGCCGATGGCGGCGAAGGCCGACACCACCCCGAGCGGGCCGTCGAACGCGCCGCCGTCAGGCACCGAGTCCAGGTGGCTGCCGGTGGCGATGGTGCCGGGACCGGGCCGCCCCCACCAGGCCCACAGGTTGCCGTTGCGGTCGCAGTCCGTCCGCAGCCCGAGCATGGTCGCGGATTTGGCGAACCAGCCGCGGCAGGCGGTTTCCGCCTCGGTCCAGGAGTACCGGCGATAGCCCCCGGTGCCCGCATTCCGCCCGAGCGGCAGCAGCGACTCCCACAACTCCTCAAACTCCACGGTTCCCTCCCGCTCCATGCGCGGTGTCGGCGTACAGCTCATCGGGGCCCACCAGCGCGATCCGCTCGGCGGCCGACCCGGCCGCCAGGCCCGGCTCGAAGCCCACGCCGCTGTAGCAGGCGAGCACGGTGTCCGAGGTGTCGTAGCCCCGCCCCGCGAGCAGATCCCTGGCCCGGCGCAGGCGGTCGATCTCGCGCGCGCCCATCACCCGGCCGAACTTCGCCTCACCGAGCGAGAGCAGCAGGCGCGGGACGCCCGGGATCTGCGCCCCCAGCACCACCACGTCCACCTCGATCGAGTTCCGGCGCGACGGATCGCTCACCACCCCCGCGCCGACGCTGGCCGGCAGGCCGCCAAAGGTATCGGCGGGCGCGGCCAGGGCGTAGTCCCGGCACAGCTGCTCGAAATGCGGCCCGGCCACCTGGGCCAGGAATCGCGGTCGGGCGTCCAGCCAGACCGCGGCCCCCCGGCCGCTCTCTAGCTGGGCCCACTGCGGCCGCATGATCGCGTGGTAGAAGTTGATCAGCGGCTCAGCCACCTGATAGTGCGAGCGCCCGGCGCGGAACACATCCGGGTGCCTGCGCAGCAGGCCGCTGTCCTCCAGCACGTTCAGGTGGTGGCCGACGTCCGTGGCCCGCCGGCCGATATAGCTGGCGATGCCGCCGCGCGTGGCGTTGCCGCTGGCAACGGCCGCGAGCACCGAGTGGTAGAGGCCGGTGTCGCGGATGCCAGGCTCCTCGTCCAGCAGGTAGCGGGCTTCGCGCTGCAGCGGCGAGGCCGGGCTGAGGACCGTCCGTACCACCCAGTCGTCGAAGTCGGCCCGGTCGCGGGGGCTGTCGTCACCGGCCAACTGGCGGTAGGCCGCAGTTCCGCCGACGACCGCATTGAGCAGTATCGCCAGCCTCGGGTCCGTCAGTCCCCAGTACCGGGCGGCGAGCCGCCAGGGGAAGGGACGGACGACCATCTCCAGCCCAGCGCGCCCCCGCAGCGGCGCGTTCCCGCTCAGCAGTCCGCCCATCACCGACAGAGCGGACCCGCACAGCAGGATCATGACCTCGCTCCCGGAAGTCACGCCCTGGTCGATCTCCCGCTGCAGGATGGAGGGTAGTGCCGGCGCGGCGGTGGTCAAGTAGGGGAACTCGTCGATGGCCACCAGCCGGGGAATGCCGC
>CAVSRG010000002.1:0-938080 GCA_963730265.1 uncultured Actinomycetota bacterium | reverse complement strand
CCAATGCCACTTAGCCTAAGTTGATCTTTGGTCCGGGGTGTGTCGCTGCGTGGTGTTCTGGCTGGTGGCCGGCATGATCGCGGCTTGTGACAGACAATGGCGTGGTGGCGGGCGGCCGGCTGACGGACTGGGTGTCGCTGGGGGTGCTGGCGTCGTCGGTGCCGCGTGATGCGGTCGATGAGGCGATCGAGGTCACGGGGAGGCAGGCGAGGCGGCGGGACGGGAAGCTCCCGCCGCATGTGGTGGTCTACCTGGTGATGGCGCTGGCGCTGTTCGCTGATGATGACTATGAGGAGGCCGCTGCCCGGCTGACCGGGACGCTCGCGTCGTGGGGCTGCTGGGATGGGGCGTGGGAGGTGCCGACGTCGGGCGGGATCACCCAGGCACGCCAGCGGCTGGGATATGAGCCGTTGAGGGAGCTGTTCTCGCAGGTGGCGGTGCCGGTCGCTGATCAGCTGACCCGGGGGGCGTTCCTGGCGGGCTGGCGGCTGATGGCCATGGACGGGTTCGAGTGGGATGCCCCGGATACGAAGGAGAACGCGGCGGCGTTCGGGTATTCCGGGGCCGGGGCTGATGATCCGGGCCGGGCGGCGTTCCCGAAGGTCCGGGTGGTGACGGTCAGCGAGTGCGCCTCGCATGCGGTCGCGGACGCGGCGATGGGCGCGGTGGCGGGCAAGGGCGCAGGGGAGCAGTCGCTGGCCCGCCAGCTGTATCCGCGGCTGGCGGATGACTGGCTGCTCATCGCCGACCGGAACTTCTTTAACTGGGCGGACTGGTGCGTGGCCGCGGATTCCGGCGCGGCGCTGCTGTGGCGGGTGAAGGCGGACCTGACGCTGCCGGTGCTGGGCCTGCTGCCGGACGGGTCCTACCGCTCGGTGCTGGTCAGTCCCAGGGTCCGCGGCCAGGCCCGCCAGCAGCTCCTCGACGCGGCCCCGGGCCGGGGAAGACCTGGACGAAGACCAGGCCCGCTATGTGCGGGTGATCGAATACGAGGTCCCTGACCGGGACGGTGACGGGAAGGGCGAGGTGGTCGCCCTGATCACCACGATCACCGGGATGACGGCAGCCCCGGCGCCGCTGCTGGCGGGGGCCTACCATCAAAGGTGGGAGCATGAGACGGGGAATGCCCAGCTCAAGACGCATCTGCGGGTCCCGGCGGGTGCTGCGGTCCAGGAGCCCGGACATGGTCCGGCAGGAGATCTGCGGCTACCTGCTGACCCACTACGCGATCAGCGCCCTGATCTGCCGCGCCGCCGCCGAAGCCGACATCGACCCCGACCGCGTCAAGTTCAAGCAGACCGTCCGCATCATCCGCCGCCAGGCCGCCGGCCCGGCGGCCTTTCCCCCCTGAACACCAAGAACGCGCCCTCGCGGCCGTCATGGCCGGCATCACCAGGAAGAAGAACCTCAACCCGCGGCGCCGGAACCGGACCTACCCCCGCGTAGTCAAGCGAGCCCGCCACAACTCCTACCGGGTGAAAAGACCCGCAGACCGCGGCACCCGCCACTCCGGGCCAGCCACGATCAGGCTGGTCAACCTCCGTCCCCGCCGACTCGCAGCTTGATCATGATCGTGGCGGGGAGATGGCCGGGCCTGATGGCGGGCGGGCCGTGGTAGCGGGTGCCGGTGTCGCCTTTTGACTCGGCAGGAGCTTGCGGCGGGCTCGGCGGAAGACGCAGGCAGAGCAGGAACTGCGCGGGACAGGACCCCGGCAGGACCGGGGGTCCTGTCCCCTCGTGATCTTTGGTGGCGTGAGTCAGGGCCTGGTGAGGTGGACGAATCCGGGTCCTCATGCGTGTATGGAGCGTGGAAGAGGACCAGCGCGAGTTCGCGGAGTTCTACGCTGCGGCCTGGGGTGACTGCCTGCGGATCGTCATGGTCAGCGTGGCTGACCGGCCGCTGGCCGAGGACCTGGTAGCGGAGGCCTTCACCAGGGCCTGGGCGTCGTGGCAGAAAGTACGCGGGCTGGCCGAGCCGCGAGCGTGGGTCATCCGTACCGCGATGAACGCGCGGGTGTCCTGGTGGCGGCGGCACCGCCGGGAGGTCACGCTGGGCAGCCAGGACACCATGGCGGCCGCCAGTCAGGACCTGGCCCTGGATAGCTCCCTGGTGGCCGCGCTGCGGCGGCTGCCGGCCCGGCAGCGCGAGGTGATCGCGCTGCGGCTGCTGCTCGACCTGGACACCGCCACCACCGCCGAGATGCTCGGCATGTCTGCCAGTACCGTCACCACCCACCTGCACCGGGCCATCGGCGCGCTGCGCCGCGACATCCCCGCCCGCGACGATCAGGAGCTGACGCAGTGAGCAACCACCACGCCCTTACCGCGATCAAGGACCGTCTCGCCGGGGTGCGCGACTCCCTGGGGGAGGCACACCCGAGCATCCCGGCCAGCGAGATCATCGCCAGAGCCCGCAGGCGCCGCCTGCGCCGCCGCCTGCTCCCCGCGATGACCGCAGCGCTGGCACTGGCCGCCGGGACGGCGGCTGCCGTGACCGTGCTGCTGTCAGCCAGTCATCCGGCCAGCCACCGGCCCGGCGTCCGGCTGACGGCCTGGACGGTCGTCAGGCAGCCCGGCGGCAATATCAAGGTCACCATCCGCGAGCTGCACGATCCCGCCGGACTGCAAGCCAGGCTCCGCGCCGACGGGGTACCGGCCACGGTCACGTTCCTCGGCCAGCCGAACCCGGCGTGTCGCCCGTGGCCGGGAGCCGCCCTGCACGGAATGTCCACCCCCGCAGGCAATGCGTTGTTCAGCAAGGTCTTCCCGCCGGATCCGCGAGGACCCTCCGGCGTCATAGTGATCCGCCCCTCAGCCCTTCCAGACAGCGGCGGAGTCCAGCTGGAGGCTGGCTTCCACGGGCACCGGCCTGGCGCGCTCACGGCAATCGGGGCCGGCCTGGTGCGTGCCAGCCAGCGGTGCACCGGCAGCTGAGCGCTCACCAGCCGAATTACCCGGCGACTCCAGCCGAAGGGCCGCGCATCAGCCAGCGCGGCGCCTCATAACCCAGCGACGGCAAGATGGGCGGCCCCCTAAAGGCTCCCGCCACCGTCATGATCAACTTAGGCTAAGTGGCATTGGGCCTAGACGCTGCGGAACCGGTACCGGCAGTGGGAGGCGCGGCGCCATTGCCGGCATCAACGCGTGCTCCTTCAGGAGCAGTTCATCTGCGTCCTGAGTGGCCCACGGCAGCCGGACCGCAAGGTCGTCTCCGAGCCGCCACAACTGATTGTCCCAGCCTCGGGCACCAAGCGTCAGCGGCAAGTCGGCCAGGTCGGGGTGCTGTTCGCGGAGCAATTCTGCAATTAGATCCGCGGTGATCTCAACCTGACTGGACACTAGGAGCCTGCTGAATTAGGGGCTTTCCGAGCGGGAGGGGCGTCGGCAGGGCCGCCTGTGCGGCGGGTAGGCCAGGCTGTCATGGGGGCAGGCGACGTGGTCGCCCTTCCCGTGGATGCCAGCTTGCGGGGTTGGCGTGGCTGCGGTCAGGGCAGTCGTGGCGGTGCCTGCGCCGGATCCTCAGGCGATGTCGGGGATGATCCAGCCGCCGCCCGTGGCGGGCTGCAGGCCGAGGTTGATGATCCGGCGGAGGTTGAGGCCGGCCATCCGCAGTCCGAGCCACTGGTTGTTCTTGGTGATACCGCGGTAGCGGAGCTGGCGGCAGCGGTTCCGGGGGCCGATCAGCCAGGCGATGGACCGCTCGACCATGGGCCGGTGCTGCCGGTAGGTGTCGCGGAGGTCCTGGCGGGCTGCCCAGTCGCGGCGGGCCTGCCGCAAGATCGCGTCGTGCTCGTGCAGGCGCAGTGTGCGGCCGTCCGCCGATGCGGTGTAGCGCTCCCGCAGCGGGCAGCTGCGGCAGGCGGCGCCGAAGATGACGTGGCGGCGGGCGGTGATGCGCCGGGTCACGCCATCGGGGCAGGTCACCGTCCCGGCCGTCTCGTCGGTGGTGAAGTCGTCGATGGTGAACCCGCCCGGCACTGCTGATTGCAGCGGCCCGGGCTTGATGACCGCGGTGTGCCCGGCGGCGGCCAGGTCCTTGCGGGCCGGCCCGGTGCCGTAGGCAGTATCACCCAGGACCTCCAGGGGCCCGGCGTTCTCGCGGGCCAGCAGGTCCAGCCCGACCACGGCCTCGTGGCTGGCCTCGCCGCTGGCCCTGGTGAGCCTGCCGCCGGTGAACAAGCCGGTGCCCGGCTCGATCGCTACGTGGGCCTTGTAGCCGTCCTGCCGCTGACTCTGGCTCTTGTGCACGTGCCGGGACTCAGGGTCGACGGTGGAGATCACCCGGTCACCGGCGACCTTCCGGGCGATCCGCCACCGCCCGTCGGTGCCGTCGCTGCCCTCGGCCGGCTCGACGTCCTGCCCCGCGATCAGCGCGAGCAGCGCCAGCGCCTCGGCGGCCTGGCCTTCCAGCCCGGCCGCCGCGAACGCGTCCGCGACCGTGGTGGCATCGGTGACCAGCGCGGATACCAGCGCGTCGCGGGCGGCCTGGTCATCCCAGGCGATCGCCGGCTTGCCCGGGTCGGCGTAGTCATGGGCGTGGCAGTCCGCGGCGACCACGGCCGCGGCGCCGGGAACCTCACGGCAGACCCGGCGGACCGCAGCGATCAGCTGGGTCACGGTGTCCTGGGTGGCGACCGCGTCTTCCAGCACCACCGAGTCCAGCGCCCGCCGGGTCCGGCCCGCCAGAACCCCGGTCGCGGTGATCACCGACCGCACCGCCTCGAAGATCCGGTCCGGCCGGTCAGAGGCGGCCAGCCGCCGCCGCCAGTACGTCAGCGTCGCGGGATGGAACCCCTCATGATCCAGCGGGAGCCCGCAGGCGACTTTCCACCGGATATCACAGCGCACCGCCGCGACCGCGTCCCGGTCTGACAGGTCATGCAGTGCCTGCAGCACCATCACCGATGCCGCGACCTCACCCGGCAGGCTCGGCCGCCCGGTCGAGGCCGGGAACAAATCCGCGAACAACTCCGGCGGGAACACCCGCGCCCGGTGCTCAGCCAGGAACGCGAACACGCTGCCCTCAGGAACCAGATGACCCACCAGGGCACCCGCATCCAGTAACTGCCGGTCCGACCGCTCCTCACCCTGCATAAAAAGATCATCCCACGCCACTCGAACACCTGGCCGGCAACACGCACAGGTTATTCAGCAGACTCCTAGGCGGCGGCCAGCCACGCCAGCAAACGGCCCTGCGACCAGCAGCGGCCAACCGCCTCGGCGTGCAGAGCCGACCCATCGAACACCGCCAGGCCGATGATGCTGTGGCCAGAGGCGCGGCGATCGCCAAGTGTCGGTATCGTCGGCGCGACTCCGACCCCCTCCGCTGATACCCACGCCACCGCCCGCCCGGCCGCTGCTTCGTCAAGGCGGTGCAGGAAGCGCAGGCGGCTCTCGAGCGGGAAGTGCGACAAGGCCCATGTCGTCGTGACGACAGGCAGGGCGTCCGCGGGCACACGGGCAAAGGCGTCGGGCAGCACCTCGACGGCGTCACCTTGCAGCAGGAGCGGAGGGGCTGTCGCCGCCAGCGCCATCTCCGCCTCGAGCCTCGCGGCCCGCTCCGGCTGACCCGGCCACAGGCAGGCGCGCAACCACCGCGCGTCATCCGGGTTGGTCACGTCGACCGGGTCGAGGTCGACGCCGACCCGGGCGACGACCTCGGGCATCGCCCGCGCCGGGATGGGCCGGCTTCCCACGACGGAAGCCGGCAGCTGCACGGGAGATGACGAGTCGCCCAGCGACTGCCCGTTGCTGTAGGTGATGCCAACGCGATCGACATTGAGATTCAGTCCGGCCGAACAGCCCACGTCGATGAGCCCGACTGCGTTAGCGCCGACCCGCCGCGCCGCCTCAGCAATGGCCGGATACAGCACGGCGCAGCGTCCGGTCTCGTTGGTCCGCGTCGGCCGGCGAACGGCGATAGCCGCGACCGAGTCGGTCATGCGCAGCAGCGTGTCGATCGCCGCGCCAGCGGCGGCGTCGCCGTCCGCTTCGGCATAGGCCGCGGCCAGCGCCGGGGCGCGTCCGGCCAGGGCGAGGTCGTGCAGCGCGGCGAGGATCACCGTGGGATGCCGCTTGCGCGCCGACGCCGCCTCGATGGCCCGCAGCGCCTCCTCGGACTCACTGAGGGCGACGGCGACGCGCTGGTACAGCGGCGAGGTTTCGGCGGCGTCGACCTCACCGAAGCGCCGGTACACCTGAGCGAGTGTGCGGGCCCTGCCCACGGGTCCGGCGATTCCTGCGGTCGGGCCTGGCATCCCGACGATTCTAGCCACCGGCCGCGCCGGACTCGGCTAGCGCAACTCGCCGGGCAGCAAGCTGTAGATCACGCTGTCGCGGCGGGCTCCCTTGAAGGGCACGTAGGAACGAAGAACTCCCTCACGGGAAAACCCGCAACGCTCGGCGACGTGTTGAGACGCCTCATTGTCGGGACTGCAAGTCAGCTCCAGCCGGGCCAGTCCCAGCTCACCGAATGCCCACCGGGCGAGCAGCCGGACCGCATCTGTCGCGAGCCCCCGGCCGCGAGCCCCGGGGGCGAGCCAGTACCCGACCGCCGCGCAGCCCTGATCGAGGCGAACCTCCTGCAGGGCGACGTTGCCGAGCACCACGTCCTGGTCGCGCGGCTCGACCAGCGCGAAGCTCAGCCCCTCGCCACGCAAGCGGGCGTGTTCCTGCTCAGCGAAGTAGTCGCGCGCATCAGTCTCGGTGTACGGAGTAGTCCGCCATGAGAACCGCTGCATTACCGGGTCGCTGAACGCCGCCACGATGCCCGGCACGTCGGCGTCGCCCCAAGGTCGCAGCATCACCGCATCGCCAGCCAGCGGCGGTGCTGGGTACCAGAGTTCGGCCATGTTAAAGAGAATCTCCTTGAGCGGGAACTTAGCCGACGTTGGCCGCCAGCTCCTCATAGGCGGGCTGGAGCTCGGTCCACCGCGCGTCGGCGTCGCAGCGCTCATGCCCGGCCAGGTGGCTGGCGAGGTCTTCGACATGGACCTGGATCCCGGCCCCGTAGGCGGCGAGAAGGTTCACGGGCATGCCTCGTTCCTCGAGGATCAGGGTCGTCTGGTCGCCGTCGGCGGCCAGCGTGGCCTCGATGACATGCTCGTCCCGGTCCTCCTCGGCATTGATGACGAGCAGCCGCCGAGGGGGCTCGCACACTTCCACGCGCCCGGTGCCTTCCCATCCGCTGGCATAAAAGCGGGCGCGGTACTGGCCGCCGAGGCGGAGGTCGCCCTCGAACTCGCCGAGCCAGCGGGCCAGGCGACGGGGATCGGTGAGCGCGGACCACACGTCGTCGATGTCGGTGTCGAAGCGGTCCTCCATGCGCACGACGCCCTTGCCGTCTGCTGATCGCAGGCTGCCCAGGATGCGATTGCCCGGATGTGCGTTGCTGGTCATCTGGTACTCCTTCGTTCGCGTTTCCCCCGGGCGATCTCGGTGTGCAGGGCATCCAGCCGCTGCTCCCACAGGGCCCGGTACCGGCCCAGCCATTCATCGACCTCGGCGAGCGGCTCGGGGCGAAGACTGTAGACCCGCCGCTGCGCGTCCTGGCGGACCTCGACAAGCCCGGCCTCTCGCAGCACGCGCAGGTGCCGTGATACCCCCGGCCGGGCAATCGGCAGCAGCGCCGCCAGCTCACCCGCGGTGGCCGGACCGCCGGTCAAGGTCTCCAGCATCGTCCGCCGGCTCTCGTCCGCCAGCGCCCGCAGAACAGCTTCCACTCTTCTAATGTACCAAACTTGTTACGTAACTGTCAAGGTACATAAGCGAGCGCAAGCTGTCCCGGCGGAGTGCGATAGAACAGATCTCGTGACCAGCGAAGCAGCCCGCATCCGGCCTTATCAGCCGGGCGACCTCGACGAGCTGTACCGCATCTGCGTGCAGACCGCGGACAACGGCCAGGACGCCACGACGCTGTTCCGCGACCCCCGGCTGCCGGGACACGTGTATGCGGCGCCGTACGCCATCTTTGAGCCGTCACTGGCCTTCGTGGCCCAGGACGCAGCCGGCGTGGCCGGCTACATCGTCGCGGCGCTCGACACCCGGGCCTTCGAGCAGCGCCTCGAGGGTGACTGGTGGCCAGCACTGCGGGCGAGCCATCCGGAACCGTCACGGGATCTGGCGGAGGGCTTGTCGGCCCAGGAGAAGTTCGCGTTGCACGCCATCCATCACCCCTGGGCTACGCCGGACAAGCTGGCCCGGCGCTTTCCATCGGAGCTGCACATCAACCTCGTCCCGCGATTGCAAGGGCAGGGGAATGGGGCGACGGCTGATGGCGACGGTGATCACCGCCCTTCGCGATCAGGGGTCAGGCGGACTGCATCTGCACGTCAGCCAGGGCAACCAGCGGGCGGCCGTGTTCTACCAGCACCTCGGCTTCGCCGAGCTTCCGGCGGACGGCGTGCGCGTCTTCACCATGGACCTCACGGAACCTTGCGCAGCGTCACATCCATCGAGGTGGCCCAGCTGACGCCGTCGGCGCTGGCCTCATGACGGGCGACCTGGGTCATGCCGCCGTCGATCTCCAGCCGTGAGTGGTGAACGCGATGCGGCACACTGACCGGGTGAGCGACGCATTCACCCAAGCGATCAGGAGCCTGGACCAGCAGGCCCTCCAACTGCTCTACGGCCGCTGGGATCCGCTGGAGCCCGGGCAGGTGGCGAGCCTGCTTTCCGGGTCCGCTGTCCGCTGGTGCGTGGCCGGCGGCCGCGCCGCCCGGGCCAGGCGCCCCGGCGCGTCACCACGATGATACGGACGTGCTGGTCAGCGCCGACGACCTCGGCGAGCTCCGGAAGATCCTGACGGACTGGCACCTCTGGGAGGCCAACAGCGGAACCCTGCGGCCGCTGCTGCCCGGCATCGCGCTCACTGAGGGATGCGAGCAGCTATGGGCGCGGCGCGACGCCCGGCGGCCGTGGCAGCTCGATCTGCTGCTGGGCCGCAGCGGGGACGAGTGGGTGTTCAAGCGCGACGCGCGTGTTCGGCTGCCCTGGCCGCGGGCCGTGCACCTCGTGGACGGCATCCCGTACCTGCGGCCCGAGATCGCGCTGCTGCATAAAGCCCATCTCGACCGTCCCAAAGACCGAGCGGACCTGGCCGCGGCGCGGCTGGAGAGCGAGAGCCGAGCCTGGCTGGTGCAGACGCTAGACCTGCTCGGCCACGATTCGTGGGTGCAACTCGCTCGGCAGTGACCGGACCGGAGGCCGACGCCGCGCGGGGCGTCAGCCGGGGAGATCCTCCGGGCGCTTCGCGGCGTGCTGGCCGTGCAGGAGGCCGGTGGACTGGCCGACCTCGATGAGGTATCCGTCCGGGTCTCGCAGGTAACAGCGGGTTTCCGCGCCGCGGTCGATCGGCGGTGTCACGAACTCCGCCCCCTTGGCCCGCCAGTCCTTGTAGCAGGCCTGAATGTCGGCGACCCTCAGGTTCAGGAAGATCGACGTGGTGTCGCCGGGCTCGTAGTCGACGACCGAGATATCCGGCTTGTCAGGAGTCGGCGGTCCGCCCGGGTTCATGATGATCCACGAATTGGACAGCCGGACGCAACAGGGGTTCTCCTCCATGACCACGGTGCCGCCCAGGACGCGCGAGTAGAAGTCCCGGGACCGCGCGACCTCGCGCACGGTGATGAACATCGTCATCAGAAGGCCCTCGGCGGGCGCCGGGAAGCCGCCGGCGCTGCTGCCGGACGCAGGCTGTGTCATGAGATTGCTCCCCTTCGGAGGCATCGGCGGACGGTTGCGTATCAAGCGGGGGCCTGGTCGTTAACCCTTCCCGCGATGCGTTGCGGGCAGACCTCCCAGCCCCGCGGAGGCGACGAGTGGCAGCGACCACTCCGTGCCGCTTCAGGTGCATATCAGGTGCCCCACGCGCACCATCAGCCCCGCGGCTAGTCCCGCGGCGGGCGGGACAGGCTTCGTATATCCGTCATCCGACCGATGTCTTGCCGTGCAACTTGCAGGAGAGTTGTCATGCAATCACCGACGCGATCCAACAGTTTGATCGCATCTCCGCAGACTGGCCCCCTAGGGTGACCCCCCCGCACCCGGCCGGATCGCGCCGGTCTAGCAAGGAAGCAAAGCATGGCCACCATGACGCCCGCCCGCCTCGCCGTCCGGCATCCCCGTCGCATCCCCCTCGCCGCAGGGCCGCGCGCAGCGGTCGAAGCCCGAGCCCAGGTCCGCGAGGCCATCTGTGCCTGGGATCTTCCGGTAGACGAGTCCGACGCCGTCCTGCTCACCAGCGAGCTGGTCACCAACGCGATCACCCACTCCTCGGGCGAGACCATGACCCTGGTCCTCGCCTGCGACGAGCGGCAGTTGCGGGTGGACGTGCATGACTCGTCGCCATGCTTACCGGCACCGGCCAACCTGGCCCCCGACGCGGAGGCGGGACGAGGCCTGATGCTGGTCGCCACGCTGTCCGAAAGCTGGGGTTTCTACCGAACACCCTGGGGCAAGGCGGTGTACTTCACGCTGCCGTTCCAGGTCCCATGTTGACGCGGGCATCCGGCTGCGGCCCGAAGCACGGCCGCAGTCATGCCCACACAAGCGTGAGCCCCCGGTGTACTGACCGATCGGTACCACACGCCCATCGATCGGTCATGCACGCCCCCGGCCGGGGGCTCACATCAACATTCCCCATAGTCGTGAGCCCCCGGTGTGCAAGCCGATCGGTACCACACGCCCATCGATCGGTCGTACACGCCCCCGGCCGGGGGCTCACACCCACTCTCCCTTGCCCTCACTTCGATGAGGCGCTGCGCAGCGCCGCCTCGCGGGCGATGTCGATCCGCGAATGGACATCGAGTTTCTTGAGGATGTGGGAGACGTGGGTGGCCACCGTCCGGGGGGACAGGAACAGCCTGGTGGCGATCTCCGGGTTGGTCAGCCCCTTCTCCACCAGGGCGGCGACCTTGACCTCGGTGGGCGTCAGGCTGTCCCAGCCGCTCTGCGCCTGGCGGTGCTTGGTATGCGGGCCGCGGCGGATGCCGTGGGCGCGGAACCTGGCCTGGAGCCGGGCGACGTCGGCAACGGCGCCCAGTGAGTTGTAGATCTCGACCGCGTGGGTGAACGCGGCCCTGGCCTGGTCCCGGTCTCCGCCGCCGACGAAGTTCTCAGCGGCGGCCTCGAGGGCTCTGGCCCGCAGCAGGGTCCGGCTGGCCTCGCCGTAGCGCTCGGCCGCCTCGAGCAGCCGGGCCGCGTCGCGCTCGACCAGGCCGGCGCAGTACAGGCCGGTCGCCTGGCGGTGCGGGATCGGCGACTGGGCGGCCAGCGCCGCGGCGTGGCCAGCCAGCTCCTTCGCGGTGTCCAGGTCGCCGATGCTCGTGGCCAGCCGGACGGCGTCGGGGAGCAGGTCCTCGATCTCCTCGAGTTCCTCGCTGTTGTCGGCGAACCCGGCGGTCAGCTCGGCCAGGGCCTCGGGCAGCTGGTCGCGGTGCTCGCGGTCCAGGCTCCGGGCCAGGGCCAGCGGGCCGATCATCCGGTTCCCGATCCGCTCGGCGTGCGTGGCCGCGGCGGCCAGGTGCTGCCGGGCTGTGGCGACGTCACCGCGGTGGAAGCGGATGGCGGCGGACACGCCGAGGTCGCAGCACGCCGAGGCCGGGCTCTTTCAGATCCTCGTGCAGCACCTCGACCTCGGCTAGTGCGTCGTCCCAGTGCCCGGTGTCGAACAACAGCTGGGCCAGCGCCCCGTGCGCCTGGGCCAGCCTGATCACGGTGCCGACCTGGTCGGCGAGGTCACGGGCCTGCCGGGCGGCGGCGAAGGCCTCCTGGTAGCGGTCCAGGTTGCCCAGCATGAGGGCCTTGTTGATCTGGAGCAGCAGTCGCAGGTCGGTCAGCGCGGAGTCGGTCTGGGTCACGCTCAGGGCCCGGTCGGACAGCTCGATCGCCTCGTCGATCTGACCCTGCACGGCGTTCACGATGGTCAGTACGTGCAGAGCCCAGCCCAGGGCCCAGTTGTCGCCCGCTTCGGCGGCGGCGTCGATCGCGATACGCCCGGCCTGATTCGCCTTCTCGACATCGCCGACGAAACTGTGCGTCCGGGCGGCCAGCGTCAGCAGCCGGGCGCGATGCCGGGCCGAGATCCCCGGTACGTCCAGGGCGTGGTCGAGCGTGGCCAGAAACTCGCCGGACCGGCCGGCCAGCATGCTGCACTGGGCCAGGGTCCAGTGCAAGTCGACGATGAGATCGGGATCGGTCGCGTGTACCAGCGCGCCGCTGGCCACCTGCTCGGCCTCGGCCACGTCACCCACCCGGTAGAGCGCGTCGGCCAGACGGCCCACCAGGCTGTCGTAGTGGTCCGAGCCTGGCCGCGAGCTGGCCACGGCCCGGCGGAGCAGCTCGGCGGCGACCCGGGGGGCCTGGCCGATGAGCAACTCGGCCGTGCGAGCCAGCCAGAGCAGTATCCACTCGTCCATTGGCTCGACCGATCCGCCGGACCCGTCCACGGCCCAGAGCAGCTGGCGCGCCACCCGGTCGGCCGGGCGCCCCGGCCGCGGCGAGGGCGCGCGCCGCATCACGGTGCCAGGCGGCCCGGACAGGCGCTGGGATCACGTCGTAGAGCGCCGCCCGGATCAGCGGATGCCGGAACCCGAGGCCGTGGCCCGACTCGCCCAGCACGCCGGCCGCGCGGGCCCCGTCCACGGCCGGGATCAGGTCCGCCACGCTGCGGTCCAGGACGGTCGCCAGGTCGGACACGGCGAACTCCACGCCCAGCAGCGCCGCGGCCTGCAGGACCTCGCGCACGGGGCCCGACACGAAGCCGAGGCGGTCCGCGATGGCCGCCGACAGCGAGCTGGGCACGGGACCGTTGGTCAGCTCGGCGGCACCCGCGGCCGTGACGGTCAGGCTGGAGCCGCGAGTCAGCGCGGCGATAAGCTCGGTGACGTACAGGGGGTTGCCCGCCGCGTCCTGGGCGAGGCGCATCAGCCGCTTATCGGGCGCGCCGCCGGCGAGGGTCGCGACCAGCTCGGCGACGGCGGCCTCGGTCAGGCCCGCCAGCTGCAGCCGGTCGGCCTTGCTGACCATCCGTCGCAGCGCCACCAGGTCATCGCGCTGCGGCACCGGCCGCATCGTCCCGAGCAGCAGCAGCGGCATCTGCGGCACCAGCCGGGCCAGCCGGCCCCACAGCGTGACGCTGGCCTGATCGGCCCACTGGAGATCGTCAATGACCAGCACCGTCGGCTGGGTCGCGCACTGCTCGGAGACGAGCGCCAGCAGCTGCTCAGCTAGCGCGGCCGATACGTCCGTGCCGCGGTCGGCAGCCAGTTCACCGCGTAGCAGCCGGACGATCGTATTCCGGCGCGGACTGGCCGACGGCTCCCGGACCCGCAGCCCCTCGAGCAGCGGCAACAGCGGGAGAGCCTGTCCGAGTTCGTCACCGGCCCCCCAGAACACCTCGCACCCGGCGTCGGCGGCCTCGACCGTGGCCGCTCGGACCAGCGCGGACTTGCCGATTCCTGGCTCGCCTTCGACGAGCAGCAGTCCGCCCTGCCCGCCAGCCACCTCCTGAACGAGATCGGCCAGCACAGCCATCTCACTGATCCGGCCGATCAGCGCCCCGGCGAGGGTACCGGCAGGCACGGAAAGCACGGAGCGTACTCTACTACCCGAACATTAAGGATACAAGGTAATCTTTCGGGCAGGAGCCTTAACAGCTAAGGTGGCTTCTGGTAGTAATGGCCTGTCGGGGCCCTGGCTGCCCAAAATGAAACTTGCTGAGACCCTTGCAGCGCACTCTGCGCGAATATTCTCTCAAATAATAGCGTCAATCTTGCCTGCAAGTAATCGCGCTAGCTATCGTATTAGCTGTCATTATAAAGGCTTCAAGAAAATTGTCGCCCGTCATGCATGAATAGGCCCGTTGCCGGAAATAACTCGTCATGACATAGACACGCCGTAAGGCTCGACGAGCCCTCGTCGTGCCTGCTGGCCTCGGGAAACGCCATGGAGGGAATCATGCGCACCGGGCGACCTATCCTTTTCTCAGTAATCCTTGCGCTCGGCGCAGCCGGCACGATCCTGGCCACCAGTCCTGCGATAGCATCAGCGGCCCCGCAGGCGTCGGCCGCTCACGTGCACCACGTCATGTCGGTCGGCCCGGACGTTTACTACCACGCGTAAGGTAAGACTTCCTCCACTAACGATTGCGTAAATCTCACCCACCGCGCTTAGCTGGGCTCAGTCCTCTGTGCACTCGATTGCGCGGCCCAGTCTGGGCAATTCCCTCGCTGTCCCTCGGCGGCCAGAAACATCCAGCACACGAAAGACTCCAGCGTCTTCAGGCATATTCCGTCCCGTAAGCCGGGGCCCGCCGGTCACATCCGCCCAGTGCGGGGTGTCATGGTGGTGACACCGGGCGATGAGGGAACTGAGAGATGCCTGACAGTGACTGGCTGGCCGCCGCTTTCGAGGAGCATCGCCAGCATCTGCGAGCCGTGGCCTACCGAATGCTCGGCTCGACCAGTGACGCTGAGGACGCGGTCCAGGACACCTGGCTGCGTCTGACCAGCACAGATGCCAGCGGGGTCGAGAACCTGGGGGCCTGGCTGACCACGGTCGTGGCGCGGGTTTCACTCAACATGCTCCGCGCCCGCAAGCACCGGCATGAGGAGCCGGTCGGGGATTCCTGGCCGGGCACCGCGGAGATGGCGGCCCAGACCACCGCGGCAGGCGCGCCCGGCGCGATCAGCCCCGAGCCATCTGCCGATCCCGAGGACGAGGCCGTGCTCGCGGACTCGGTCGGGCTCGCTCTGCTCGTCGTGCTGGACACGCTCACCCCGGCCGAGCGGCTGGCGTTCGTGTTGCACGATATGTTCGCCATGCCGTTCGACGAGGTGGCGCAGGTGCTGGGCCGGTCCCCGGAGGCGACCAGGCAGCTGGCCAGCCGGGCCCGGCGGCGAGTGCGGGGGGCGTCGAGCCCCGATCGCGCCGCCGACCTCGCCCGCCAGCGAGAGGTAGCCACCGCCTTCCTCGCCGCCGCGCGCGGCGGCGACCTGTCCGCGCTCGTTGCCCTGCTGGATTCCGATGTGGTGCTGACCGGCGACGGCGCGGTCACCCCGGCCGGCCGGCCGGCCGTGCTGCGCGGTGCCCAGGTGGTCGCCCGTGGCGCGATCATGTCCGCGTCGAGGGCCGCGCAGTCCCAGCTGGCCCTGGTCGACGGGACTGTGGGCATCGTATGGGCGCCCGCTGGGCCTCCGCAGGTGGTGCTGACCTTCGCCGTCAGCGCCGATCGCCGGATCACCGAGATCCACGTGACGGCCGACCCGGACCGGCTGGACCGGCTTCAGCTGGCCGCCCTGCCGGACTAGACCGGACTAGAACTGCCCGGACCTATCCGGAGGAGATACCCGAATTCGGTGCCTTGGCCATAGAATCCCGTTGGCGCTGACCTGGGGAGGCACATGGAAGGACTGTGTGCCAAAGCATGCCGGCCGCGGCGACCGCCGCCCCGTGCGCCGAGGGGTGTGGCTGTATGAGTCGTGACCGGGTTCGCCATCTGGCCCGTGCCTACTGGGTGGACATCGCCTTGGCGCTGTTCATCCTGCTGAACCTCCTGGCCATGCGGGTCCTGCCGGAATGGCAGACCGTCCCGTTCCTGATCATCTGGGTCAGCCTGACCCTCATCTACGGCTTCCGGCTGTGGCGCCTGGGCTCGACGATTGTCACGGTCGCCACCCTGACCCTGGCCACTGGCGGGCTGATCGGCTGGCAGGTGCTCCGGGGCGAGCAAGACGGGGATTACCTGGCCGAGGTACCCCTGCTGGCCATGATGTTCGTGGTCATGGTCTGGCACTCGCGGCGGCGGGCGGCCGCGATGGACGAGATCAAGCGCGTCTCCGAGCACAACCTTCGCCTGCTCGACCAGCAGCGCCAGTTCCTCCAGGACGCCTCGCACGAGCTGCGCACGCCCATCACCATCGCTCTCGGTCACGCCGAGTTCATCGAGAAGGCCGCCACCGACCAGGCCATCGCCAAGGATGCCCGGGTGGCCGTGGACGAGCTGCTCCGGCTGCGCCGGCTGACCAGCCGGCTGCTGCTCCTGGCCTCCACCGACAGCCCTGACTTCCTGCGCCCGGCCCCGGTCGACGTCGCCGACCTCATGCTCGAGACCCTGCACCGGTGGAGCCACATACCCCGGCGGTGGTCCCTGGGCACTCTGGTCGAGGCCACCGTCCAGGCCGACGGCGACCGCCTGACACTGGCCCTGGACGCGCTGGTCGAGAACGCCGTCTACCACACCGAGGCGGACGGCCAGATCGAGCTGAGCGCCCGCCGGGAGGACGACAGCGTCATCCTCGCCGTCTCCGACACCGGCCCCGGCATCCCGGCGGCCGAAGTCAATCGGATCTTCGGCCGGTTCGCCCGGATCGACGTCGGCCGCAGCCGTACGACCGGCGGGTTCGGCCTCGGCCTCGCGGTGGTGAAGGCCATCACCGAGGCGCACGAGGGCTCGGTGCACGTCGAGAGCACCATCGGCCAGGGCTCGGTATTCGAGCTGCACCTGCCCGCGTCGCCCGCCTGGGCCGGCGGGCGCCCGCACCAGGACCAGCGGGCCGTCTCCCGTTAACGGATTTTCCTATTTAACAGGGGTGGTCATCGCTGAGTGCCTCCGGCGGTGCGCGGCCCTTCAGCCGTCACCGCTCCCCTCGGCGAGGTAACCCAGTAGCAGCGCTTCGTTCACGCAGCAGTTCAGCAGGTCACCGAGATGCACGCTCTCATTCTCCGAATGGGCCTTGCTGTCGGGGTCATCAACGCCGGTCAGCAGCAGCGCCATCTCCGGATAGGCGTCAGCCAGGGCCGCGACTAGCGGGAGAGAGCCGCCACTGCCGACCTCTACCGGCTCGCGACCCCAGGTATCAACGCACGCTCGGCGAAATGCGTCGAAGGCCTGGCCGTCGGTCTTAATGCGATAGGGCTCGCCTTGCCGGATGGGCGTGACCTCGGCCTTGGTTCCCCAGGGGGCGTGACGTTCCAGGTGTGCCTTCAGGGCCTGAAATGCGCGCTGGGCGTCGTCGCCGGGGGCTAGGCGGGCGCTGATGCTAGCCCGTGCTACCGGCACGAGCTTGTGCGAGGAGTTGGTCACGGAAGGGGCGTCAATGCCCAGGACCGTGATGGCGGGGCGGGCCCACAGGCGATGAGAGAGCGAGCCCTCGCCGATGAACTCAACATCGGGCCTCAGGCCAACCGTTTCCCGCAGATCGGGGGCAGCTACCGCCACGGAATGCGGCAGGTCAGTATGCAGGCCCGCGACCGCGGCATTACCCGACGAATCATGGAGGGTGGCAATCAGACGGCACAATGCCGTCAGCGCATCGGGGACCGGGCCGCCGTACTTGCCGCTGTGCACAGCAAAATCAAGCGTACGCACTTCCACCATGCAATCCACGAGACCGCGCAGTGACGTAATCAGCGTCGGCTCGCCGATAGCCCAGTTCGAGCAATCCGGGATCACGACCGTGTCAGCCGTGAGCAGGTTCTTATACCGGCGCAGAAACTCAGGCAGATGCGCCGAGCCGATCTCTTCCTCGCCCTCGATGAAGACCGCGAGGTTCAGTGGCGGCCTTCCCTGCCAGGCTCGCATGGCCGCTACGTGCACGGCGATGCCGGCCTTGTCATCCGCGCTGCCGCGCCCGAACAACCGCCCGTCACGTTCGGTGGGCTTGAACGGAGGCGATTGCCACAGCTCCTCGTGCCCGGGGGGCTGGACATCATGGTGGGCGTAGAGCAGAACGGTGGGCGATCCTGGTGGCCCCGGAGCCGCCGCGTAGACCGCCGGATGCGCGCCCTCCACCTCGAGCAGCTGCGAATCCTCGAACCCCGAACGCTTGAGCCATGAGGCGGTCGCCTCGGCGGACTCGCGGACGCGGGAACCGTCGAAGTCATTCGCGCTGACCGACGGTATGCGGACTAGCCGCTCAAGTTCTGCGCGAATATCACCGAACGCCGACTGAACCTTCGCCCGAGCCGCCTTCGGGCCCAGGTCAGCCACCAAGCCCCGGCCTTCCGCCGCCTGGACAGGCTGGTGGATGATGATCCCTCGGAGGGTCCGTGCAGGCCGCCTCCGCCCATGGGTGAACTCGGCCGGGAGTATCGCCCCGGAGCCGACCTCGTGACCGGAATGGCATGAACCTACCGATGTCCTGAGCTTCCCCCACGCCCAGCACAATACGGAGATATCAGTTCCCAGGCAATGGAACGACGCCCCGGCTGGATCCGTCCAGCCGGGGCGTCGTCAACTCCTACCTCATGAACCCGCGCGAGTACATTAACGCGCGTGAGCCTCATTGATGTACTTCAGTCAATCTGGCATCAGAGCTAATTAGCGGTAGCGGGCTCAAGATAGGTGCTTCGCTTGTCAATGGTGCAGACCAGGGCGTCTCGCCTCGCGGAGCCGCCCGGAGGGCTGACCAACGGGGTTGTGCCGTGCTTGTATGTCTTGTCCTCAAAAATAAAAATATCGCCGGAATTCAGCTGCTGAGTAAGGACTGGCTCGGCGAGCACCTGGCCGTCTTCGGCAACGTCGTCCGGATAGTAGAGGCTCGTTTCAGCCCCGTCGCCGATCCGATCGAGAATGTAAAGAATGACATATTCTTCGTCGTCATGGTGTGGGGTGGTCACGACATTAGTGTGGGTCCGAAATAGATTAATCCCGAATGTTCCGTCAGCCTGTCGCTGCTCGGGGGGCACGAGCTGGAGGAGCGTGCCGATGAGCTCCTCGGCTTCGGGGTCCTTGAGGAGCAGGACACGCGAGTGCTCCCGTTCGCCATCGATGCCGGCCCGGTCAGTGATGGTAATCCGGTCGTAGGTCTCTAGGTCGAGGTCATCGCCCTGCCACGTATACCGTATGACGTCGCGGGCGCGCTCTCGGTCAACCGGAAAGTCGCCGGGGTCGTGGTGCAGGGTCTCCGAGTTGTAGTACCGGAGGGCGAAGTTCTCTCGCTGGCCCGCCGGAAGCCCGATCGCCCGGTCGGTGGTCAGCGCATAGCCCCGGTTGCGCAGGTCAGCCCGGACCCCTTCAAGGCCGTCCGCCAAACCTGGGGGTGAGTCATCAGACATGTCGCTCACATGTGAGGGAGATGGATCTGCCTGTGGAAAACTGCTAAACACGTCTAGGGTCGGCTGACGCCGACCCAAGATAATGGATGTACCTTACCGCCGCGGGGAGCCGTCACACGGCGCACAACACAATCGTGATGAGAATTTTTATTAGGACATCCAAAGAAGCTATTTGCACGGCCTGAGCAGAGGAGTTGGCGTATCCGCCGACGCCGCTGCAGGTGGCGCGGTGCCAGCAGTGGCGGCCTCCGCGCTGAGGCTAAGTTAAGGTCCGTACCTTTACCCATGAGGCGGTCACCCTCCACGGATGGAGTGGATGCGATCCCGGGAGTCCGCCTCGCTGAGCGAGGCTGCCATCAGGGCCTCGTGGGCGTCGCGGTAATTGCGGACCTGCTGAGGATCTTCCACCCTGAAGAAGCCCGCGGGCGTCTCAATGTTGACGATGTCCGACTCGCCCGCGTCCTTGTACTGGAAGTGGGCGTACATGCACGTCATGGAGAACGTCAGCGGGGCGTCGAACGGCAGCACGCGCAGCCGGATGTTGGGCGCGGTCGAGCGCTCGACCAGCTCGTCTAGCTGACGGCGCATCACATCGGGCGAGCCGACCATCTGGCGCAGGCTCGACTCGTACGTCACGGCGATCAGCTCCAGAGGGTCTAGGTCCTCGCGGCTGACGAGGGCCTGCTGGCGTCGTCGCCGGACCTCGAGGAGTTGGGGAATCTGCTCTTCGGACCGGCGCTCCATATCCCGGAAGATCGCCTCGGCATACTCGGGGAGCTGGAGCAGCGCCGGCACGAAAGGCAGCGTGTACACGCGCTCGACCGCCGCATCAGTCTCGTAGCTCAGATGGGCGTCCATCTGCTCGACGACTTCGTCATCGAAGCTGGTCCACCAGCCGGGCTCCTGGGCGTCTTCCGCCCACCGGGTCAGCGATCGGGCCAGCGAGGTGCCCTGGATGTTGTAGTGGTGAATCAGGTCCCTGATGTCACGCGGGTTCGGCTTGCCCTGGGCGTTCTCCAGCCGCGACAGCTTGCTGGTCGAGATCAGCAGCTCCGAAGCAACGTCGTTGAGGCTCTCGCCGGACTCGTCGCGCAGCCGCCGGAGGTTGTCGGCGATGGCGCGCCGTGGTACGAGCAGGCCGGTGACCTTATCGGCCATGGCCTACTCGCTGCCCCCCGCAACGGCGCCGGGTTGGAGTAACACCCTTTGGGAATCCCATCCTGCAAACCGTACTACGGGTCGGGAAGTCTTGCATGACAGACCCACGAGGAACTGCTGGGATGGTTGGCCGAGTCCCAACGGGCTCTGGGACGAGAGTGGCAGAAGTGGCTGGTAGACGGACAGGTTGGCCTGCTATTTCGGACATGCTGCGCTGAAGCTGGCCGATCTGACGGTTTCAGAAGTTTGCGCCATGGGAATCCCATGAGTGAACTTGCAGGGCGGAGTGGCATATGACGAAGATGGGTGAGCTCACCGAGCAACTACCTCACGCGGGCCAGGGAGCCCGGACCTTCCGTCTTGAGACGGGCCGCAGCTTCCCGGCTGGGGCCCGTTTTGCAACGGCGGCGCGCGCGCCGCCGGACCCCGGAAATGGTTCGAGCCGATGGGTGGCTCCATCGGCCCGAATCACCAAACCAAGACCACGCAAGATCGCAACCAGTCACCGGAGGGACCAACACGTGGAACTAATCCAGCTTATAACCAGGCCGGCCGGATCGGAAACCTCGGCATCGCACCGGACCCTATGGGCCAGGGAGGTGGATGCCCCGTGACCGCAATCCTGGCCCTGGCCTGCTTCGTCACCGGCTTCATCGCGGCCGCCCTGCTCCGGGAGGTCTCCGTCGCGGCCCGGATCTCCCACGCGCAAGAGCGCATGCAGCGCAAGGTCCGCTACTGGATGGGCGAAGCCGCTCACGCCAGGAGCGTGGCCGAGCAGCTCATCTACCAGCTGGCGGCGTGCACCGGCCGGGATCCGGAGCCGCCCGACTGGCCGCCGCTGGAATCCGGCTAGGCCGCGTCTGGCTAGACCGCGTCTGAATAGACGGCGTCTGACTAGACAAGGGGAAGGACGGGGAGTCATGGCAGTCGTGGATGTCATCGGGGCGCTGGTCATCGTCTCTGGCGGCGCCGGGATCGGCGTGTTCCTGACCAACGCCCACTACGAGAGGCGCGCGAACCAGCACCGCGCCTATGAGAAGGAGATGGCTGAGCATCGGGACCTCTACGCGGCGCTGGCCATGCGTCAGCGCCTCAAGCCGGGCATCTCGTCGGAGGACGAAGACAACCCGGCGTGGTAATCGCAGGAGCTTCCTGCCGCGACATCCAGCCGCGACAGGAAGCTCTATTGGTTCCGGGACCAGGACCGGAGCATAGCCAGCTGGCGGCGCGCGTAGGAGGGCTCGGCACGCCAGCCGCTGGCCGCCTCCCAGGCCCGGACGGCCGCGCGGGCGGCGGCCAGCCGGACGGGTGGGAGATAGCTAGCCAGCGGGTCGCCCTCGGGCAGGTCGGCCAGGTCCAGGTCGGTGTAGTCGACCCGCGCCTCGTCCCAGTCGAGCAGCCCGGCGCCCGCGTTAGACATGCGGATGTTGGCGGGCCCGGGGTCGCCGTGCACCACGGCCTGCGGTGTCCCGGCGAGCCGGCGCCAGGCCGCGCGGCAGGCGGAGACCGCATCGGGCGGCATCGTGGACAGGTCGGCGTCCCCGCCGCGGTCGACGGTGATCAGCTCGCGGGTCGAGGCGGAGCCGGGGCGCTGGGGCCAGCCGGCGGTGACGGCGTGCAGCCGCCGCAGGAAAGCGGCGACGGCCGGCCAGTCGCCCGGCCCCGGCGGGCTCCCGTCGAGCCAGGACAGCACGACGACGCCGTCGATGTCGCGACGGCCGTCACGGGCCGGGATGACGGCCGGAACGCGCAGGCCATGGTGGGCCAGGTGGTCCAGGAGACCGACCTCCCAGTCCAGGCTGGCCGCGGAGCGCGGGGAGCGCCGGGCCACCAGCCGCTCGGTGCCGCGCTGGACCTCTAGCACCAGGTTGCGGTTCCCGCCGCCCAGCCGGCCCATTACCGTCACCGGTCCCCATGCGGCGAGTAGGCCAGGGAACTCAGTCGCAGCGCTCAATGTCCGCGGCGGTCAGGTGGCTGCCGGGCAGGATCAGCTCGGCTGGTTCCGGCCTGCGGCCGGTGAGCATCCACTGGACCAGGGCGGCGAGCTGGTAACTGATCAGGGGCGGAACGGCGTCGCCGATATGCCGGTACCGGTTAGCCAGCGTGCCGACGAACGTGTAGCCGGCCGGGAACCCCTGGAGGATGGCCATCTCTCGGACGGTGCACAGCCGGTCCTGCTCGGGGTGCGCGTAGCGGCCGTTGCCGATGTGCCCGCATTCGCGCTTGATGGTGACCGCGCACCGGTCCCACCACATCCGGCCGTAGACGTCGGGGTGACTGCCCAGGTCACGCAGCCGGGCTCGGTGCTTCATGGCCGGGGTGAGCAGGCAGCTGGCCTCGGGATGACCGAGCAGGTCGGCCCAGCCGCCGCCGTCGTGCGGGATCTCGGCCAGGCGCTGGCGGTTGACGGGAGAGCTGAACCTCGGCGACACGTGCATCGCGTCGCCGGGGTCGGCCTGCCCGGCCGAGACGGGCGGCAGTTCCCAGATGGCCCGGCGCACGTGCGTGGCCTTCTGGCTGATCCGGTAGCCCGACCACAGGTCGGCCAGGCCGCGCAGGGTCAGCGGCGGCGCGACGGCGACGATCAGCGCGCGCTCGCGCTTTTGCGGCAGCCCGAACTCGTTCAGGAAATGCGTCCGGGCCGACACCTGGTAGCCCAGCGCGGACAGGTCGTCGAGCAGCCCCTGCAGATGGCTGGAGAAGCGGCCCATGATCAGCTCACGGGCGTTCTCCATGAGCACGATCCGCGGGCGCAGCAATTCGACGTAGCGGGAGACGCGGCCGACCAGGTCGTTGCGGCTGTCGTCGCGCACGTGGTTGCGGGCGTTGGTCCGGGAGAAGCCGGTACAGGGCGGGCAGGCACACAGCACGGTGATGTCGCGGCCGTCGAGGCCTATGGCCTGGACCACCTCGGCCGGATCGGCCTGGGCCAGGTTGGCGCTGACGGGGCTGACCCCGATGTTCTCGGCGTAGGTCGCGTTGCAGCCCAGCGTGCCGTGCCCGGTGCTGGGCTTGCCGATCTGCGCGTCCGCGGCGCCGGCGATGACGAAGCCGGGGTGGGCGTGGAATCCATAGCTCATGCCGCCGGCGCCAGAGAACAGGTCCACGACGGCCCACGGCTCACGCGTGCCGGGCACGGTCACCTCCCGCCGCCCGTCCGGTACCCGGGACCGACTGTAGCCGGGCCAAGATCCACATAACCGGCTGACACGCCGGCATGTGCGCGGAGCGCCCTATGCCGGGACGCCATCGGCCGTCACTTGATGTGCAGCAGCGACTTGGCCTTGGACCAGCGGAGCACGACGTCGGTCGGGGTGGGGCCGCACACGCCCACCATCAGCTCGGTCTCGCTGTCGCCGTAGGCCTTGCCCTTGGCCACGTGCCCGGCGCCCATGGCCAGCTCGGCCCGGCCGCCGCCGCAAGACCGCGACGTGCTGAACGTGCCCAGGATGTTGTCGCGGTGCCCCCAGCACCCGGACTTGTTGGTCTTGGTGCAGTCGCCGTTGAAGCTGTTGGGACCGTCGAAGTACATCCACCCGTAGTCGGCGCCCAGCGCGTTGTCCATGCCGCCGGCCCAGTTGCCGCCGATGCCGGCCGGGTGACCGCCGCCGGGCAGCCGACTCGGGACCTGGCCCAGCGGCGGGTCGTCATCGGCGTTCGCGCCGACCTGGGCAACCTTGTCCAGCGAGTGGGTGAGCACGACCGCCGGGGGCAGCCCGCGCTCGATGCGCTCCAGGTTGACGGTGACGAACAGCTGGTCGTCGGGCCCGAGCTTCTCGTAGGCAGCCAGCGAGAAGGACATGCCGCCCATCTTCTCCAGCACCCGGCGCGCGCGCGTGATCGCCCTGAGGATTGTCGCGTTGCAGCGGCGTCCGTCCTGGCCGCCCGAGCAGTAGCCCAAGTCCAGGAACGCGGGGTTCGGGGCCAGGCTCCTGGAGGGGTTCTTGGGCGGGAGGATGCCCTTGTGCGCGACTGCGGGGGCCGTCGCGCTGGCGAGCGCGGGACCGGGCCCGGCCAGCGCGGTTACGGCCAGCGCGATCGTGCCGACGGTCATGGCCAGTCGCAGCACGGGCATGGGGTTCCTCCTCAGGGACCGGGCCTATCCGATGGCGGGGACATGCGGTTAAGCGAGGCCGGGCAGCCCGGCCGGAACCGGGCGTAATCGTCTCACGGACCCGGCCGCTAGCGCCGCGATTCGCCGTTCTAGGACCGTGACCGGCTGGAATGGACTCATCTGCGCGGATTGCGCCGATCGCGCTCCGGCCCCGGGCCGTTGTCGTCGTACTGGCCCGGGATCGCGGCGCTAGGCTCAGCCCAATGAACGGGGACCCGACGATGCCCGACGCCGACCAGGCCGGGAGCGATGAGGCGGAAACGGGTGATGCCGGCGCCAGTGACGCTGGCCCCGGCGATACCGGGGAAAGTGCCGACAGGGACAGTGCCGACCGGGACAGCGCCGACAAGGACAGCCCCGCCGGCGGCAGCGCCGCCGGGGATAAGGCAGCGCAGGCTGGCGCGGCGCGCGGGTCCCGGCGGTCGGGGTGGCGCGAGCTCCCGATCCTGCTGGCTGTCGCGCTGGTCGTCGCGCTGATCATCAAGACCTTCGTTGTCCAGGCGTTCTTCATTCCCAGCGGGTCCATGGAGAACACGCTGCTGATCGGGGACAAGATCCTCGTTAACAAGCTCGTCTACCATGTCCGCGGCATCCAGCCCGGTGACATCGTGGTGTTCAACGGCGAAGGGTCCTGGGACCCCACCCCGCCTGCGGGCCGCCCGTCCGGCAACCCGGTGGCCCGGGCCTACGACGCCACGCTGCGTCCCTTGTTTCACTCCATCGCCGGGCTGTTCGGCACGCCCATCGGGCAGACCGACTATGTCAAGCGGGTCATCGGCGTGCCCGGCGATCACGTGGCCTGCTGCACCGCCCGGGGCCTGGTCACGGTGAACGGCGTGCCGCTGCACGAGCGGTCCTACCTGTACCCGGGGAACGTCCCGTCGGGGATCCACTTCCACGTCACCGTCCCGTCCGGCCGGATCTGGGTCATGGGCGACCACCGGGCGATCTCGGACGACTCCCGGCTGCACCGGTCCAGCCCCGGCGGCGGCACCATCCCGGAGAGCAAGGTGATCGGCCGGGCGTTCGTGATCGTGTGGCCGCTCAGCCAGTGGCGCTTCCTGCCCATCCCCGGCACGTTCGGCCAGTCCGGCATCAGCCGGGCGGCGGCCGCGGCCGGGCCGGCCGCGCCGCGCGCACACGCCAGCCTGGCCGGGGCCACGATCGCCCCCGAGCCCTCGTTCCTGCCGCTGGCAGGCGGCCTGGCCTGCGCCGTCCCGCTGACCTGGCTCCAGCGACGGGCCCGCCGCCGACGGCGCGACCGGCGCCAGCCCGGCCGCGCCTGAGGTCGCGGGCCGGCCTCGCCCCTACCCGGCGGTCGGCCACCAGATGATCGTGGCGTCGTCGCTGGCCTTGGTGCGAGGCCAGCGGGTGCCGTCTGCGTCGGCCGTCTCGGCCGCGCGGACTTCGGCGATCAGCGCGTACGGGCCCCGCTCGCGGATGGTGCCGAGCAGATCCGGCCAGCCAACCAGGCCGTAGCGATCGGTGATCCGGGTCGCGCCGTCGCTGAGCAGGGCCAGGCCACGCAGGCCGGCCAGGCCGATGGTCCCGGTCCTGGCCTTGGCTGCGGCAGCGGGAGTCGCCCGGGCGGGCTGATGGTCGTCGGTGACGATCCGCGGCGGCCGGCCGTCGCCGTAGTCGGCAGCGATGCTGGAGTCCGACAGGGCCAGGTAGCTGAACCCGCCTGGCCCGGCCCGGACCGCCGTCACGGTGGCGGCCGGGGTGGCCGGGTTGTCCAGGTCGCAGGTGCCCGCGTGCCGGTCTCGCACGTCCCCGATCGCGGCGGCCAGGGCGTCGGTCAGCCCGGTGTCCGGCTCGCCCACGAGCGCGGCCAGCAGCGTGCTGCCCAGCGTGCGCGCGTACCAGGCCACCCCGTGCCGGCAGCCGGTCGGTGTGCCGCGCGGCATCGTGGTCGCGCCGTCCAGGAGCACGGCGGCCCCCGGCGCCACGGCGCAGAAGTCCTCGTTCGGCCAGCCCGGCGTCCCGGCCGCGGTGGCCAGCACCACTCGCGTGTCGGTCGTCTGGTGGTCGGTCGGCTCTCCCGGCATGCCTGTCCTCCCTGGTCGCCCCGTGGATCGGGGCGCTCGCTTCAGGAAGGATGTCAGCACGCGCGTTCTGCTAGCGGCCATCCGGGGCCAGAAGGGCGGCCTCGACACCAACCTTTCTTCTCATCTCAGCCTGCTGGCCAGCGCCGCGTCGGCCGGATGTGACCAGGACGAGAAATGTGAGTTTCCTGCTTCTCAGAACAACCGGTGCTGGCCGGCGAGCCCTATGCTCGTGCCAGCGCGGTGGGGGCCTCCGCTATTCACACGGGAACGGGACAGGCCATGACAGCTGGCGGATACGGGACGGCGTGGCCGAGCGATGCGGACCGCGCGAATGTGCAGGCGATCCTGAATCGCGCCTACGCCGAGGGCCGGCTCAGCCAGCCGGATTTCCAGGCCCGCGCCGGGCAGGTCGCGGGCGCGGCGACCAACGACCAGTTGTCGCAGCTCACGGCCGATCTGAGCGCCCCGCCGCCGCCTCCGGCCGCACCGGGCTGGGGAGCGCCGCCGGGTGCGCCGGGCTGGGGGGCACCGCCACCGGGCGCGCCGGGCTGGGGAGCACCGCCGCCGGGCTACGTCCCGATGCCCTATCCGCCGCGGCCCACCAATCAGCTCGCCATCGCTGCGCTGGTATGCGGCTGCGCGCAGCTGTTCTTCTCGCTCCTGACCGGGATCCCGGCCGTGATCCTGGGCCATATCGCCCGCCGCCAGATCCGCGAGACCGGTGAGAATGGCGACGGCATGGCCTTGGCCGGGCTGATTCTCGGCTACGTGGGCATCGGCCTGAGCGTGATATTCGCCGTCATTATCATCCTCGTCGTGGTCGCCGCCGTGCACGACAACAACGCCATTAACAACTGCACGAATATCAACTGTTAGCGCAGGCCCCTCAGGGGGTCGGCCAGGGCCGGTCCGGCCCAAGTCGGCTAGTCCTCAGGCTTGGGGCTGATCCGGGTGCCCAGGTCGGCACCCTCGGCGATCTGGCGCATCACCCCGACGGCCGCGACGTCGAATACGTGCATGGTCAGGCCGTGCTCGTTGGCCAGCACGAATGCGCTGGTGTCCATCACCCGGACCCCCACGGCCAGGGCCTCGTCGTAGGTGAGCTGGGAGTAGCGCACGGCGTCCGGGTTGATCTTCGGGTCGCTGTCGTAGACCCCGTCAACGCCGCGCTTGGCCACCAGCAGGGCGTCGGCGTCCAGTTCGAGGGCGCGCTGCACGGCCGGGTAGTCCGTCGTCACGTAGGGCTGGCCGATGCCGCCGGCCAGCAGCACGATGCGGCCCATGTCCAGGTGCCGCGCGGCGCGCAGGCGGATGAACGGCTCGGCCACGCTCTGGATGGGCACGGCCGTCATCACCCGGACGTCCGCCTCGGTCCTGGCGGTCAGCGCACCGCGGAGCATCAGCGCGTTCATCACGGTGCCGAGCATGCCGATGTTGTCCGCCTCGGCCCGGCTGATGCCCCAGCCGTCGGCCATCCGGCCGCGGAAGTAGTTGCCGCCGCCGACCACCACGGCGACCTGCACGCCCAGGTCGGTGAGCGACAGTACCTCCGTGGCGACGCGGGCCAGGCTGTCCGGGTCGACGCCCCAGCCCGCTGTCCCGGCCAGCGCCTCGCCGCTGAGCTTTACGACGACCCTGCGGTATCTGGGCATGGCCCCGCTCCTCCCGATCGGACTGCGGTTTCCCCCGCGCCGAGGCTACCGTGCCGCCGGCACCTGGATGCCGCGCTCTGCCGCGCCCGGCCTTCCATCCGAGGTGAGGGCCGGGCCTCCGGGCGGCCCGCCGACTAAGCGATTGACTCTCCTGTAACCGGAGACTTGAGGGTCGGTGACATGACCGATCTCGACCTCATCGCTCAGGCCCCAGCCCGTCCGCCTACCCCAGTTCGCCCGCGCTCGCCGCTGCCCGTGCTCATGTGCGGCGTCTTCATGATCGTTCTCGATTTCTTCATCGTCAATGTGGCGCTGCCTTCTATCCAGGCCGAGCTGCACGCGGGCTCCAGCGCCGTCGAGTGGGTTGTCGCGGGGTACGGCCTGACCTGCGCCGTCCTGCTGATCGGCGGCGGCCGGCTGGGCGACCTCTACGGGCGCCGCCGGATGTTCTGCGCCGGGATGGCGCTGTTCGTCGTCGCCTCCGCCGCCTGCGGCCTGGCCCCGACCGCCGCCGTGCTGGTCGCGGCGCGGCTGGTCCAGGGCATCGGCGCCGCGCTGATCAGCCCCAACGTTCTGTCGATCATCGGCGTCACCTACCCCGGACCGGCCCGGGTCCGAGCGCTGACCATTTACGGCCTGGTGATGGGCCTGGCCGCCGCGGGTGGCCAGCTGATCGGCGGCGTCCTCATCCAGGCCGACCTCCTGCACCTGGGCTGGCGCACGGTGTTCCTGATCAACGTGCCGGTGGGCGTGGTCGCGCTCGCTTTCGCCCGGCGTCAGGTCGCCGAGTCCACCGGCGACACGGCCCAGCCCGCCGCCCGGCGGATCGTTCAGCTCGACCTGGTCGGCCTGTTGCTGGTGACCGCCGGCCTGACCGCCCTGGTGCTGCCGCTGGTCGAGGGCACCGCGCTGCACTGGCCGGCCTGGACCTGGGCCAGCTTCGGCGCGACCCCCGTGCTGCTCGGCGCGTTCGTGGCCAACGAGCTGCGGCAGGCCCGGCGCGGCCGCCCAGTCCTGCTGGACCTCGGCTTGCTCCGGAGCCGCGGCCTGGGCGCCGGGCTGATCACGCAGCTGGCGTTCTGGTCCGGGCAGGCCTCCTACTTCCTGGTCCTGGCCTTGTACCTGCAGTCCGGCCGGGGCCTGGACGCCCTCCAGGCCGGGCTGGTCTTCTCGATCCTGGCCGCTGCCTACCTGGTCACCTCGATGCGCGCGCCCGCGCTCACGCTCCGGTTCGGCCGTTCCCTGATCGCGGTCGGCGCGCTGACCCTGGCCGCCGGGCATGGCCTGGTGCTGCTGGCGGTCGCGGCCGGCGGCGGCATCGGCTGGCTGGTGCCGGGCCTGCTGCTGGCCGGGGCGGGCATGGGCCTGACCATCACCCCGCTGACCACCACCATCCTGGCCCACGCCCGGCCGGAGCGGGCCGGGGCCGTGTCCGGCGTCCTGTCCACCATGCAGCAGGTCGGCGGCTCCCTGGGCGTGGCCGTAACCGGCGTGATCTTCTTCGGCGCCCTGCACGGGGCGAGCGGTTACGCGCGGGGCCTCGAGCTGAGCCTGGCCCAGCTCGGCATCCTGCTGGTGATCGTGGCCGGCCTGACCCGGCTGCTGCCGCGGCCGAGGGGTTAGGAGAGCATCGTCATCATGCAGGCGCGCATCGCGATCGGGGACTTCGCCCGGATGACCCATCTCAGCGTCAAGGCGCTGCGGCATTATCACGATGTCGGCCTGCTCGAGCCTGCCCAGGTGGACCCGTGGTCGGGCTACCGCTTCTACGAGCCCGGTCAGGTCCCCCTGGCCCAGGTCATCCGCCGGTTCCGGGATCTCGGCATGCCACTGGAGGAGGTCAGGGCCGTGCTGGAGGCCCCGGACGTGGCCGCGCGCAACGACGTGATCGTGGCCCACCTGGAGCGGATGGAGTCCCAGCTGGCCCAGACTCAGGCGGTGGTGGCGTCGCTGCGGTCGCTGCTCGAGCGGCCGCCCGCGCCGGTCTCGGTCGAGTACCGGTCGGTGCCGCAGACCCGTGCTCTGGGCATTTCCGAAACAGTGTCGGCGGACGAGATCGACGCCTGGTGGATCGCCGCGTTCACCGAGCTCTACGGCGCCGTCCGGGCCGCGGGCCTGCGACCCGCCGGGCCGGCCGGCACCCTGTACTCCGGTGAGCTGTTCGAGTGGGAGCGCGGTGAGGTGACCGCGTTCGTCCCGGTGGCCGGGGCCGCCATCGGGACCGGCCGGGCTGCGGTGCTGGAGGTGCCGCCGGCCGAGCTGGCGATCGCCATGCACGAAGGGGCGTTCACAGAGCTGGACCGGACCTACGGCGCACTCGGCACCTACGTGACCGAGCGCGAGCTGAGCGTCGACGGGCCGATCCGCGAGTACTACGTGGTCAGCCCGCTCGACACCGACGACGAGGCTCGGTACCGCACCGAGGTGGCCTGGCCCGTCTTCCAGACGGCCCAGCCCTAGCCCCCTCCGCCGTCCGGCGCCCTCCACGCTGCACTGGTGGCTCGACGGTCGACCGCCGGCATGACCATCCGGCCGGAGCAGGTTCGCTTCTATGTTGACGCGGACATTCGCGGGCTGGGCCTGATCCTGGAGCTGTCGTTCACAAGCGAACGGCGCTTCCGCGGAAGCGTTCTGCGCATGTGCGTGACGCACTTGCGCGATGCGCTTCCGCGGAAGCGCGGCCGGTCAGGTCGGCGGGGTGATGGCCTGGGGGAAGTTGAACAGCTGGTGCGGGTCGTAGCGGCCTTTGATCCGGGACAGCCGGGCGTAGTTGGCGCCGTAGTAGGCCTGCCGCCAGTTGGTCAGGTCCGGGTCGACGTAGTTCTGGTAGGCCTGGCCGCTGGCGTGCGGGTGCACCGCGTTGTAGTACTGGCGGATCCACTGGTGCTGGTTGGCGACGCCGCGAGCGGAGCCGGGCGAGCGCCATTCGGTGTAGTACTGGGCCTGGAACAAGGCGTCGCGGTGCACGAACGCGGTCGCGGCCGGATGTACCGCGTTGATGGCGCCGCCGAGGGCGTCGAAGGCGATGGAGCCCGAGGCGCCGCCCGCAGCGGCCACGCCCTGGAACCGCTCGATGCCGTTCAGCAGGGCGGTCAGGCCCGCCGAGTTGAGCTGGCGGGTGAAGATGTCGGACTTGGCGAAGAACGGCACCCGGCCCAGGTGCCCGCCCATGCCGGTGTGGCACTGCGGCACCGTCAGTCCGGAGCAGCCCGCCTCGACCAGCATGGCCTGGAGGAAGGAGTTCTGGCCCAGGAAGGAGGAGCTGGGCCGGCTGCCGATCAGCGCGTAGAGCTTGTCGAGCTGCGCGGCGGCGCCGCTGACGCTGCCGATGTAGGTGCCGCCCACGCCGACCGAGGGCACGGACCCGCCTGGCGCGGCCGACAGGTGCAGGTTGGACCACAGGGCGTTGGGGGCGTGCGGCGCCCACCGCTGCCAGCCGTCGACCACCCGCCGGGCCTGGGACCACGGCCAGCCCAGGAAGAACAGCACCAGGCTGCTGAGCCGGTGCGAGCGGAAGGTGAACGAGGTGGCGATGCCGAAGTTGCCGCCCCCGCCGCCCTGACTGGCCCACAGCAGGTCCGAGTGGTTGTGCGAGTCGCAGGTGAGGATGTCGCCGTTGGCCGTGACGATCTGGACGGATTCCAGGTTGTCGCAGGTCAGGCCGTACTTACGGCCGATCACGCCGACCCCGCCGCCGAGCGTGAGCCCGGCGATGCCGACGGTCGGGCAGGAGCCGCCGGGCACAGCCAGGCCGCGGCGGGCGAGCCTTGAGTAGAAGTCGATGAGGCCGAGGCCGGTGCCGACCTTGACGGTGCCGTTGCCGACGCCGTAGGAGTTCAGCCCGGTGACGTCCACGACCAGGCCGCCGTTCACGCTGGACCAGCCCGCATAGCTGTGGCCGCCGGACCGGGCCCGGATGGGCAGGCGGAACCGGCTGGCGAAGGTCACGCAGGCGGCGACGTCGGCCGGCCTGGCGCAGTAGGCGACGCCAGTCGGCCGCAGCCCGTCGAACTGCGGGGAGAACAGCTGCTTGGCCTGGTTGTAGCCGCGCTGTCCGGGCCGGACCAGGTGATGGGTAGATAGCTGGTGGCGCAGTGCCTCCCAGTCGGCCACTGTGGGTCCGGCGTCCGGCCGGTGCAGCCAGGCCGACCGGGTACTGGCCATCGCGTCCAGGCTCGGCGCGGCGATGGCGCCGACGCCCGCCGCGCCGGCCAGCGCGAGGAAGCGGCGCCGGCCGGGGCCGCCCGCGGGCCGGTCCGGGCCTGAGGGACCCGGGCCCGCGGGGACCGCGGCCGATACGTCGCTGCTTGGGATTCGCTGGATGTGGTGCTCGTCCACGTCATCTCCCGATCGCCTGCCCGGGCTGATCGCCGCGGGCTCCGTCTCCAGTGACGTACGGGCCCGGCGTCTGGTTGCGGGAGATTGTCGCGTCCGCTCGCCATGGCCGGGTGTCACCTGGTCCGCCACGGAACCTGCCGGTGCGAGCGGGATACCCGGCGGGCAAGCGGGTAAAACACCGGCACTTATTCATTTCCCCGCCCTAACGGGCATTGGAAGACAGCGCGTAACAGCCATCTCGCGCCTTCTTTTCGTGAGCAGCAAGGGCTGCTAGCGTAATACCGAATATGGCACTGCCATATCGGGGGAATTAAATCATTCGCACGTCTCGTGCCGTGCACGTCCATTTTCTCAGGAACAGTGCGCGCTCCGCTATTTGTGCGGAGGAAGGGCTAATGGGCATTCGGGGGAAAAATCGATGCTCGGGATAGCCGGGTGAGCGCGCGGCGCCGCATGGGGCCGCCGCCCCGCATGCGCCCGGTGCCGCCGGTCCGGCCGGGGCACGCCGGCGGCCTGCCGCTGTGGGAGCGGCTGGCCTTCGCGGTGGTGCTGGCCATCATGGTGGTCTTTGTCGTGGTGCTGACGATCTCGGCGGCGCGCGCGCACGAGCGCGGGTCGGCCGGCGCGGCCAGTGTCGCGACGCCGGGTCAGCAGCCGGGCCAGGCGCTGGAACGGGGGCGGCCGGGCCGGACGGCCCAGGCCGGCGGGTCGAGCGGGTCGAGCGGTCAGGGCGGGTCGAGCGGGTCGAGCGGGCAGAGCGGGCCGGGCGGGTCGAGCGGGCAGAGCGGGTCGAGCGGACAGACCGGGTCGAGCGGGTCACACGGATTACGCGCAGGCTGGGATCGGGGGCTGGCCGCGGCGCTGGCCCCGGTGCGGCGGACGCAGACCGGGGACCTGGCCGTGGGGGTCTCGGACGTCAGCACCGGCGTCACCGCGGTCTACGGGGGCCGCCTCGGCTTTCACACCGCCAGCATCGTGAAGGTAGACATCCTGGCCGGCCTGCTGCTGGCCGGCCAGCGGGCCGGGACGCCGCTCAGCGACGGCAACGCGGACCTGGCCGCCCAGATGATCGAGACCAGCAGCGACGACGCGGCCACGGACCTGTGGACCGCCCTCGGCGCGGGCGGCGGCCTGGCCACCGCGGACGCGAGCCTGGGCCTGCGGCGCACCACGCCGGGGCCGGGTGATTACTGGGGGCTGACGACCACCACCGCGGGCGACCAATTGCGGCTGCTACGGGCCCTCGCGACGGCGCATTCGCCGCTGGACGCACGCTCGCGCGACTATGAGCTGGACTTAATGCGGCACGTCATCTCGGGCCAGAACTGGGGGGTGTCCGCGGCGGCGAGCCCCGGCAGCGTGCTGGCGATCAAGGACGGCTGGCTGCCGGACCCGTCTCTGTGGGTGGTCAACAGCATCGGCGTCGTGGACCACGACGGCCAGCGGCTGCTGATGGTGGTGCTGTCCAGCGGGCAGCCGACCGAGGCGGCCGGTATCGCCCAGGACCAGGCGGCGGCCCGGGCCGCGGCGGACTGGATCACCGCCGGCGGCCCGGGGGGCCGCGGGATCAGGCCGGGATGACGATGGTGTTGATGATCTTGTCGGCGAAGGTCTGGCGCTTGGCGTCCCACAGCGGGAACAGCCAGCCGACGTAGCAGGCCACGGAGTCGAGGATGTGGCAGATGTCGCGGACGAACGCCATCAGCGGGCCGATCGGCTGACCGGTCTGCTCGCTGATGAGGCGCAGGCTGAGCGCGCGCTTGCCGAAGGACTGACCTGTCGTGCCGCCCAGATACCAGCGGTTGTAGCCGGTATAGACGAGACCCACGAGCAGGAACAGCAGGTAGACGGTCAGGCTGATGCTAATGCCGATCCAGGCCAGGATCGCGACGGGAACCACGTCGATCAGGTAGCCGCCCGCGCGCTGGCCCCAGTTGGCGTAAGGGACGACGGCGGGCTGGCCCGGATAGCCGCCGGCCGGAGACGGGTAGCCGCCGGGAGGAGGGGGGTATCCGCCGGCGGGAGGAGGGGGGTATCCGGGATAGTCGGTCACTGGAAGCCTTTCTGACATGAGGGACGGACCGTCCGCGAAATGGCCGCGGGACAGCCTTTACAGGAAGCCGAACCGGTGGAGCTGGAAGACCCAGCTGGCCGTCACGATGACCGCGACGATCCGGCCGGTGCGCTTGCGGGCGGCTGCCGACCAGCGGCGCGGCGGGCCGACCCGCCCGGTGGTGCGGGCCACCAGGAGGGGAGCCGTGCCGACCGCCAGCGCGGCGACCAGGTAGGCGAGGGGGCTGGTCCGGGCGGCGACGCCCCACTCGCCGTGGGTGAGGGCGACGGTAGCGGTGGTCAGGCCGCAGAACGGGCACGGCACGCCGGTTAGCGCCCGTAGCGGGCACGGGAGACCCTGGCCCCCGGTGTGCGCCATGATCATGGGGTATACCGCACCCGCCATCCCGGCCGCGGCGCCGAACATCGTGATGTGCTCGGGTACCGAGTACATCCGCCGGACAATCACGCTGTCTCCCCGCTCTACCGAGCGATTCCCCGCTATCCACCGATTACGGACTGAGCGCATCGTACGGGGCTGGAGATGTCCGGGGCAGGCATTCTCGGTGGCTTCCCATCCATAATTACGGCAGGCTGACTCGCGAACACGCCGCGTCGCCGGAACCCCTCGGAGTGTCCTTGCTCCTGACTATCGCCACTACTCACCAGCCCGCCACCGACCTGGGCTACCTGCTGCATAAGAATCCCGGCCGCCGGCATGAGGCCGAGCTGAGCTTCGGCACGGCGCACCTGTTCTACCCGGAGGCGACCGAGCAGCGGTGCTGCGCGGCGCTGCTACTGGACATCGACCCGGTCGGGCTGGTCCGCGGCGGTTCCGCCGCGGCCCGCCGGTTCGCGCTGGGCAGCTATGTGAACGACCGGCCGTACGCGGCGTCGTCGTTCCTGTGCGTGGCCCTGGCCAAGCTGCTCGGGCACCGCGCTGAGTGGCCGGAGCAAGGAACGGCCGGAGCTGGCCGCGCTGGCCATCCCGCTGGAGATCGGCGTGCCGGTCCTGCCCTGCCGAGGTGGCGAGCCGTTGCTGCGCCGCCTGTTCGAGCCGCTCGGCTACTCGGTCACGGCCCGCGCGCTGCCGCTGGATCCTGAGTTCCCGGCCTGGGGCGACAGCGACTACCTGGCGGTGACGCTGGCGGGCACGGCCCGCCTGTCCGACGTTCTTCAGCACGTGTCGCGTGCTGCTGCCGGTGCTCGACGACGACAAGCACTACTAGGTCGGCGGCGACGAGGTCACCAAGCTGCTGCGGCGCGGCGGCCAGTGGCTGGCCGCGCACCCCGAGCGGGAGCTGATCGCGCAGCGCTACCTGCGCCACGACCGGCGGCTGACCAGGGACGCGCTGGCCGCCCTGGTCGCCGATGAGGGCGGTGACCCGGATCGGGCCGACGCCGAGCAGGACGCCGCCGAGGAGGCCGCCGAGCACCCGGATCGGGCTGCACGACCAGCGGATCGCGGCGGTCACCGAGGCGGTCGCGGCCAGCGGCGCGCGGCGCGTGCTCGACCTGGGCTGCGGCTCGGGAAAGCTGATGGCCGCGCTGCTCCGCTGCCTCAGCTTCGAGCAGGTCACCGGGCTGGACGTGTCGCACCGGGCGCTCGCAGGTCGCGGCCCGGCGGCTGCACCTGGACACGCCTCTCGCCGCGGGAGCGGGCCCGGGTGGAGCTGCTGCACGGCTCGCTGACCTACCGCGACGACCGGCTCGGCGGCTTCGACGCCGCGGTCCTGATGGAAGTGATCGAGCACATCGACCCGCCCCGGCTGGGCGCGCTCGAGCGGTCCGTGTTCGGCTGGGCGCGGCCGGGCACCGTCGTGGTGACCACGCCGAACGCGGAGTACAACGAGCTGTTCCCTGGCCTGGCCGCGGGCGCACTCCGGCACCGTGACCACCGGTTCGAGTGGACGCGGGCCGCAGTTCGCGGACTGGGCCGCGGGGTGGCGGCCCGGCACGGCTACCAGGTCGCCTGTCCGGGATCGGCGCCGAGGACCAGCGGCTGGGCCGCCCGACCCAGCTGGCGGTGTTCACGCCGATGAGCCAGATCAAGATCCCGGAGCTGTCGCTGGTCGTCCTGGTCGGCATCTCCGGCTCGGGCAAGTCGACGTTCGCCGCGCGCGCATTTCCTGCCCACCGAGGTGCTCTCCTCAGACTTCTGCCGCGGCGCTGGTCAGCGACGACGAGAACGACCAGGCGGCCACGGCCGATGCCTTCGAGGTGCTGAACTTCATCGCGGGCAAGCGGCTCGACGCGGGCCGGCTGACGGTCATCGACGCGACCAGCGTGCAGGCCGCGGCCCGGCAGTCGCTGATCGCGCTGGCCAAGCGGCACCACGTGCTGGCCGTCGCGATCGTCCTGGACGTGCCCGAGCGCACCTGCGCGGAGCGCAACGCCGCCCGCCAGAATCGCAGTTTCGGCGGCCACGTGCTCCGACAGCAGCACGACCAGCTCCGCCGGAGCCTGCGCGGCCTGCGCCGCGAAGGCTTCCACCGGGTCCACGTGCTGCGAGCGCGAGCAAGAGATCGCCGCGGCGGCCATCGAGCGCGAGCCGCTGTGGAACGACCTGCGCGCCGAGCACGGCCCGTTCGACATCATCGGCGACGTGCACGGCTGCTACGACGAGCTGGCCGACCTGCTGGGCGCGCTGGGCTACCAGGTCGGCCGCCGACGGCGACGTCGGCGGCGCACCCGCGAAGGCCGCACGGCGGTGTTCGTCGGCGACCTGGTGGACCGCGGGCCGGCCACGCCGGCCGTGCTGCGGCTGGTGATGGGAATGACCGCGGCCGGGACAGCGCCCGTCGGTGGCCGGCAACCACGAGGCCAAGCTGGTCCGCGCGCTGCGCGGCCGGGACGTCACGGTCTCGCACGGCCTGGCCGAGAGCCTGGCCCAGCTGGCCGCCGAGCCCGCCGAGTTCACCGCGCCGGCCACGGCGTTCATGGACCAGCTGCTCGGCCACGTGGTCCTGGATGACGGCAGCTGGTCGTCGCGCACGCCGGGCTGCCCGAGGCCATGCACGGGCCGGGCGTCGGCGGCGGTGCGCGTCGTTCGCGCTCTACGGCGACACCACCGGCGAAACCGACGAGTTCGGGCTGCCGGTCCGCTACCCGTGGGCGCAGGACTACCGCGGCCGGGCCATGGTCGTCTACGGGCACACGCCGGTGCCGGAGGCCGAGTGGGTCAACGGCACCATCTGCCTGGACACCGGCTGCGTGTTCGGCGGCCGCCTCACGGCGCTGCGCTACCCGGAGCGGGAGATCGTCAGCGTCCCGGCCCGGCAGGTCTACTTCGAGCCGGTCGCGGCCGCCGGGCGGCACGGCCGCCGGTCGGCCGCGGCCGGCCCGCCGCCCGCGAGCGGGCCGAGCTGAATATCGCCGACGTGACTCGGCAAGCGGATCATCGAGACCCGGCTGACCGGCGGCACCGTCACCGTCCGCGAGGAGAACGCGCTCGCCGCGCTGGAGGTGATGAGCCGGTTCGCCCTCGACCCGCGCTGGCTGGTCTACCTGCCGCCGACCATGTCGCCGCCGGCGACCAGCCAGGTCGAGGGGCTGCTGGAGCATCCGCGCCAGGCCTTCGCCGCGTTCCGGGCGGCCGGCGTGGCCCAGGTCGTCGCCCAGGAGAAGCACATGGGCTCGCGCGCGGTCGTCGTGGCCTGCCGCGACCGCGACGGCCGCGGCCGCGTCAGTTCGGCGTCGCGGGCTCGGGCCGGCGCATCTACACCCGCACGGGGCGCGCGTTCTTCGCCGATCCGGCAGCGTGGAGCGCGCGGTGCTGGACCGGATCCGCGCGGCCATCGGCGCGGCCGGGCTGTGGGCCGAGCTGGACACCGACTGGCTGGTGCTGGACTGCGAGCTGCTGCCCTGGTCGGCCAAGGCGGGCGAGCTGCTCCGCGGCCAGTACGCGCCGGTCGCCGCGGCCGCGACGCCGCGCTCGCCGCGGCCGCCGACGGCTGCTCGACCGCGGCCGCCGCGCGCGGCGTCGACGGCGCCGCGCGCTGCTGGCGCAGTACCGCAGGAGCGGCGGGACGCTGGCCAGCCGGTTCGCCGACGCCTACCGCCGGTACTGCTGGCCGGTGGAGTCGGTCGACGACCTCCGGCTGGCGCCGTTCCAGATCCTGGCCGGCGCGGGCGCGGTCCACGCGCTGCGCCCGCACCGCCTGGCACCTGGACGTGCTCGGCCGCCTGTGCGCCGCCGACCGCGATCCTCTCCGGCCGACCCGCGTCGGTCGACGTCACGCTCGCCGACCCGGCCAGCGAGGCGGCCGCGACGGCCTGGTGGCAGGAGCTGACCGCGGCCGGCGGCGAGGGCATGGTGGTCAAGCCCGCCGACGTCGTGCACCGCGGCCCGAAGGGCCTGGCCCAGCCCGGCATCAAGTGCCGCGGGCCGGAGTACCTGCGGATCATCTACGGGCCCGAGTACACGGCCGAGCGCAACCTGGCCCGGCTGCGGTCCCGCAACGTCAGCCACAAGCGGGCCCTGGCGCTGCGCGAGTTCGCGCTCGGCATCGAGGCGCTCGAGCGGTTCGTCGCCGCGGAGCCGCTGTACCGGGTGCACGAGTGCGTGTTCGGCGTGCTGGCGCTGGAGAGCGAGCCGGTCGACCCGCGCCTGTGAGCGATGCGCCGGGCCGTCAGCGGCCCGGCGGATCGCGAACGGGCAGCACCGTCAGTACCAGCGGGTATCAGCGGGTATAGGCCTCCAGCAGATGGCTGAACTCCCAGCGGCTCTGGGTGATCCCGGAGCACGAGTTGCTGTCGATAGCGCCCGGGCAGCCGCCGTTGTCGCGCTGGATGGCCCAGATCGTGATCAGCGAGATGGGATGGGTCTGGCGCGTAGTACATGACGTCCTGCGCCTCGCTCAGGTAGGTCACCTCGGTCCGGCGCGGGAAGTCATCGATACCGGGCAGCAGCGTGATGCCCTCCATCCGCCACAACCGCCGCGCGGACAGGTGCGGGTACAGCCCGGCCAGCTGGGCGTGCACGCTGTTCAGGGCCTCGATGGCCTCGGTGCCCATGTCGGAGTCGTGCTGGGAGTTGTAGTAGTCGAAGGCCATGATGTTGACCGTGGTGATCTTGACGCCCGCGGCCAGGGCGCTGCGCAGCACGTGCAGGCAGTCACTGGCCAGGCCGCCCGGCTCCACGCCGAGGGTGAAGTCGATCTGCACGTGCCGGTGGTGGCGGGCGGCCCAGTGCTGGAGCAGTGCGATCGCGGCGCTGCGGCGGGCGATGCCCACCTTGTTATCCTGCGACTTGGCCTCGACGTCCATGTCCAGCCGGGTCACGCCGTAGGTGGTGACCACCGACTCGTAGGCCTGGGCGATCTTGCTGACGCTGGAGCAGGAGTCGGCGATCTCGGTGCCGCCCTGGTCGGCGCTGTAGCCGCCGAAGGACGGGATCACATCACCGCCTGCCGCGCGCAGCTGCCTGATCTGCGCGACGTACCGGCCGCCCGGCTGGACGAGCTGGCGCTTGGCGCCGTTCCAGGCCAGGGTGCAGGAGCCCTTCTTGAGGGTCTGCAGGAAGGCCAGCGTCAGGTAGCGGGATCCGGACTGCCGGGCCACCGCAGGGATGCTGTCGGAGGTCCAGGTCTCGAAGTAGGGCGCGTACAGGAAGGCCGGCAGCTGGCCCTGGCGGCCGGTGCCTGGCGCTGGCCGGCCGGCGCCCCCGACGCGAGCACGCCGGCCAGGACCGAGCCGGCGAGCAGCGTCCCGGTGGCCGCGATGGCCGTGACGGTGCGGGACCGGGCGAGCAGGGCTGCCGGGGGGCGGGGGATTCTCGGGCTGGGGATTCGCATGCTGACCTGCCTTCCGTGGAGGCGAGCGGGGCGAGCGGGGGAGAGCGGGGTGTGGGCGGGTTATCAGCGGGCGAGGTACTGGCGGAGGATGTCGCGGATGGTGTTGAGGGTGTCGACCAGGGCGTCGGTGGCCGCGAACAGCCCGACCGCGTCGTCGTCATCGCGCGGGAGCTGGGCCTGGACCTCGCGCATGGGCGGGAGCGGGCCGGGCGGTCCCATCCGGCGCAGTGACTCGGCCAGCTGCGCCCCGGCCTGCCGGATCATGCCGCCCAGCTGGTCCAGCGGCGCCTGGAGTGGGTCGGGGAGGTGGGCTGGGGGGTCGGGGAGGTGGGCTGGGGGGTCGGGGAGGCGGTCGGAGGGGTCGGGGAGGCGGTCGGAGGGGTCGGCCGGGCTCGCTGGGGAGCTGGCCGGGCTGACCGGGGCGCCGAGCGGGGCGGGCTGGGCCAGCTGCCGCAGTGCCGTGTGGTGGGCGCCGACCGCCGCTTCCAGGGCCAGCGTTGGCGATGGCCAGCCGGTGGCCGGCCGAGATCAGGGCCTGGCCCAGTTCCCTGGTCATCGGCGGCCGCTCGGGCTCGTCGGTCAGCCGGTCGGCCGAGGCATCCGCGTCCAGCCGGGCCCGGCGGGCGGCGAGCTTGCTGGCCACCGCCTGGCGGGCCTCGTCGCTGGCCGGGTCCGACCAGGCGTGCAGCAGCATGGCGGCGAAGCGGCACTCGGTCAGGACCAGGCGGGCGAACTTCTCGCTGGCCGAGCACCGCTCCCAGGTCGGCCACAGGATGTAGGCCAGCAGGGCCAGGGCCGCGCCGACCCCGGTCCCGATCAGCCGGTCCACCGCCGTCTGGTCGGCGGGCAGCCCGAGCAGCGCCAGCAGCACCACCACGTAGTCGGTTAGAAAGATCGCGAAGAACAGATAGTTCACCGTCAGCACCGCGTACGCGCCGAGCAGCGACAGGCCCAAGGCGGTGAGCAGCGCCCAGGTGCCGAAGTGCCCGAGCAGGACGGTGGCCACCCCGAGCCCGGCGCCGACCACGGTGCCCGCCGCCCGTTGCAGGCCGCGGTACAGCGTCGAGCCGTAGTCGGGCCGCAGCACGATCAGGACCGTCAGGGTGATCCAGTACCCGTGCGGGAGCGCGGCGGACTGGGCGATGACCTCGGCGACGCCGGCCACGATGGCCAGCCGCAGCGCATGGCGGCCGGCCTCCGAGGAAGTGCTGACGTTGGCCCGCAGGGTCAGCAGGAGCTCGCGGACGGGCAGCCGGGTCGTCGGCCGCGTGGGGGCCCGCCGGGACAGGCCGGGCTGGGCGTCGTTCAGCCGCTGGGCGATCCGGACCGCCGAGCGCAGCTGGCCGCGCAGCGACTCGCCCGCCCAGCTCCACGGGTGACCGTCGGCGGTGGAGTCCGGGCTGATCCGGGCCCGGGCGGAATCGAGGTGATCCTGGCGCTGCGACGGCCGCGCGCGGAGAGCCTCGGCGATCTCGCCCAGGACCCCGGCACTGGCCGCGAGCACGGCCCGGCCGGCGTCGCCGGGGCCGGGATCAGGATGACCGTCGGGCTGGTCGTCGGGCTGGTCGTCGGGGTGCTCGCGGTCCGGCCCGGCACCGTCTGCTTTGGCGCCTGGCCCGTGCCGCGCACCACGGCCAGCGTGGTCCGGATCCGCTCGGACTCCTCCATCAGGTCGACCAGGGACTGCCGGGCGGCCGAGCGCATCAGCGGGTTCGGGTCGCGCAGCGCCTTGGTGCCGGGCAGCGTGTCGGCCATCGGCGGCTCCCGGCCGCCGCCGGCCAGCTCGGTCGCGTAGCTGCTCAGCGTCGCGTAGCTGGCCGCCATGGCCGTCCGTTCCGCGCTGCCCAGGCTGAGGGCCCAGGACGACACCACCAGCGTGCCCTGCCACAGGCCGCCGGCCAGCACCAGGACCGCCCGGAGCGCCGCGTCCGCCGGGCTGAGCGGGACCGCGCTGGCGATCAGCACCGCCACGGGCCACTGGGTGGTGACCACGATGGCGGTCGGGCCCAGCGCGGCGCAAATGCCGGCCAGGTAGCACCACAGCATGATCACCGGCACCAGCGCCCAGGGCATGCCGAACGCCGCGGCGCCGCCGATGAACGTCGAGATCGCCATGCCCGTCACGGCCAGGCTGACCAGCAGGACCCGGGTGCGGGTCACGCCCTGGAACGAGACCATCCCGGCCGGCACGGCGCCCAGCGCGGCAAAGGTTCCGTACTCGACGTGATGGGTGGCAAAGCCGATAATCAGCGGGGTCAGCACGCCGAAGGTGGCCCGCGCGGCCCGGCCCGGCGTGACGTTACGCCAGCGGAACTGGCCCAGGTTGAGCCAGCCGCCCCCGCCGACCTCGGCAGTCAGGAACGTCTGGCTGGCTCGCAGCTCGGCCCCGTACCGGCGCGCGGTCCGGCGGGCCGAGGTCAGGAGCCGGGACGCGGACACGGCGGGCGCGGCCTTGGATCCTCAGGCCGTCAGCACCGGGCGGTAGTCCGGCTGCCACATCAGGCCCCGGACCTGCTCGGTGACATCGCCGGCCAGCGGCGCGGTGGCCACCCCGTCGGCCGCGGCGGCCCTGGCCACGGCGGTGGCGACGGCCAGCGAGGTCTCGCGCAGCGCCTCGACCTGGGGCAGCAGCGGTGCGCCCGGGGTGGTGGTGTCCACCAGTTCGGCGACCGCGTAGGCGGCGGCGCTGAGCATCCCGTCGGTGACCCGCGAGGCCCGGGCGGCGATCACGCCGAGGCCCAGCCCTGGGAACACGAGGGCGTTATTGGCCTGGCCGACCACGTACCGGGTGCCCTCGAAGTCGACCGGGCCGAACGGGCTGCCCGCCGCGACCAGCGCCCGGCCGCCGGTCCACCGGATCAGGTCGGCCGGCCGGGCCTCGGCCAGGCTGGTCGGGTTCGACATCGGCATGATCACCGGTCGGCTGGCGTGTCCGGCCATCTCGGCCACGATGGCCTCGCTGAACGCCCCGGTCCTGGCCGAGGTGCCGATGAGGATCGTCGGGTGCACGCGGCGCACCACCTCGGCCAGGCCGACCCCCCCGAGCTCCCGGATCGTGGGTCCAGGCCGCCACGTCAGCCGGGTCGCGGGCGTAGCGGCGCTGCTGATCGCTCAGGCCGGAGTCGGCCGTGGTCAGCAGCCCGTGCCGGTCGATGGCCCAGAACCTGGCCCTGGCCTGCTCGGCCGACAGTCCGTCCGCCACCAGGGCGGCCGACAGCTGGTCGGCGATGCCGACGCCCGCGGTCCCGGCCCCGAAGATCACGATGCGGTGGTCGGCCAGCTTGATCCCGGTGGCCCGGACCGCCGCGATGACCGCGGCCAGGTTGACCGCGCCGGTGCCCTGGATGTCGTCGTTGAAGGTGAGCATGCTGCCGCGGTAGCGCTCCAGCAGCCGCCGGGCGTTACTGACCCCGATGTCCTCCCAGTGCAGCAGCGCCCGCGGGAACAGCTTGCCCACCGCGGTGACGAAGGCGTCCAGGAACGCGTCGTACTCCGCCACCGGCACCCGGGGGTGGCGGTTCCCGATGTACAGCGGGTCGTCCAGCAGGCTCTGCCGGTCGGTGCCGACGTCGAGCATGACCGGGATGACCCGGTTCGGGTCGATGCCGCCCGCCGCGGTGTAGACGGCCAGCTTGCCGGCCGCGATGTTGATGCCGCCGACACCCCAGTCCCCGATCCCCAGGATCGCCCCGGCGTCGGTGGCCACGATCAGGTCCACCTCGTCGGGGCCCAGGTCGGGCGCGCAGGAGCGAGGTCTCGATCAGCTCCGGCCGGTCCACCGACAGGTACACCCCGCGCGGCCGGCGGTACTCGTGGCTGTAGTTCTCGATGGCCTGGCCGACCGTGGGGGTGTAGATGATCGGCAGCATCTCGCTCAGGTGGCTGGCCAGCACCCGGTAGAACAGCACCTCGTTACGGTCGCGCACCTCGGTCAGCAGCACGTTGCGGGCCAGGTCGGTGGTCTGATTGCGGTACTGGGCGTAGACCCTGGACTCCTGCTCGTCCAGCGTCATGTGACCGGCCGGGATCAGCCCGGTGACGCCCAGGCTGGCCCGCTCGGCATCGCTGAACGCCGTGCCCTTGTTGATCCTGGGGTCGGCGAGTACCTGACGGTGGCGCAGTGTCGTGCGCCACGCCCCGTCGCTGTCCACCCACACCGTCCGCATGACGAATCATTGTCCATGAGCGGCGGGCGGGCGGGCCAGTGGCTCCCCGCCGCTCCACAGCGCCCGGACGGCCTCGATGGTGTCGGCCTCCGCGGCCGTCTTGTCGTCGCGGTAGCGCAGCACCCTGGCGAACCGCAGCGTCACGCCGCCGGGATAGCGGGTGCTGGCCTGGACGCCGTCGAAGGCGATTTCCACCACCAGCTCGGGCCGGACCCGGACCACGCCGTGCGCCCGCGGCGCCGCGGATCGGGCCTCCCGCCTCATCGGCGGGTCGGCCAGCTCCAGCAGGCGGACGGTCTGCCACTCCAGCAGCGCGTCGGTGAGGCCCTTGAACGTCTTGCCGAGCATCACCATGTCCCCGGTGGCCGGGTCCCGCGCGCCCAGGTGCAGGTTGGACAGCCAGCCATGCCGGCGGCCGTGCCCCCATTCGGCGGCCAGCACGACCAGGTCCAGGGTGTGCCGGGGCTTGACCTTGATCCAGTCGCCGCCCCGGCGGCCCGCCCCGTACCCGGCGTCCAGCGACTTGACCACCACGCCCTCGTGGCCGCGGGCGATGGCGGCGTCGAAGAACGCCGTGGCCTCGGCCAGGTCGCTGGTCACGATCCGCGGGATGACCAGCTCCGGCCGGAGCCACCGCCGTCAGCCGGCGCAGCCGCTCGCTGGCCGGCGCCTCGAGCAAGTCGGCGCCGTCCAGGTGCAGCAGGTCGAACAGGAACGCGGTGAGCGGCGTCTGCTCGCTCAGCCGGGCGACGTCGGCCTGGCTGGCGGTGCGGGCCGAGGTGACCTGGAACGGGCGGGGCCGCCCGTCCGGATACAGGGCCGCGGCCTCGCCGTCGAGCACCGCGTCGCTCACCCACAGCGAGCGCGCGGCGGCCACGATCTCCGGCACCCGGCTGGTGATGTCGTCCAGGGTCCGGGTGAACACCCGGACCTCCGGCGCCGGACCGGTGCACCTGGATCCGGATGCCGTCGATCTTCCACTCCACCGCGGCGGGCGAGATCCGCTCCAGCGCGGCGGCCAGCGTGGGCGCGGTGGCGGCCAGCATGGGCTGGAGCGGCCGTCCGACCTGGAGGGTGACGGCCAGCAGCGCCCGCTCGGCGGCCGCGGGGTCGTCCGCGGGCGCGCCGAGCGCGGCTACGGCGGCCTGGGCCAGCGAGCCGCCGACCTGGTGGGCCCGGCGGACCGCGGCCGCCGGCACAGCGGCCGCGGCGGCGATGGCCTCGGTCATGACCCCGCTCAGCGCCCCCTGGCGCAGGTCGCCGGCCAGCAGCCGGACCAGGAACTGCCGTTCGTCCTCGGTGGCCTGGGCCAGCAGCTGGCCCAGGAGCTGGCGCCGGTCGGCCTGCGAGCCGGGACCGGCCAGCGCGCCGATGGCCCCGAAGGCCGCGTCGGCCTGGGCCAGCGTCAGCTCGGGGACCGGGGCGGGCGGCGGCAGGCCCGCAGCTAGGCTCTCGCTGGCCGGGCCGGGGCGCCAGGCGGCCCGAGCAGGTCCACGATGGCGGCGTAGCCGACGCCGATCTGGCGCTGGGTCAGCTCGCCGGACAGGAAGGCGACCGCGATCGGGATCTCCCCGGCGGGGACCTCGCGGAGCAGCGCGGCGATCTCGGCCACCTTGGCCAGGCGGCCGGCCGACCCGCTCACCGCGGCTGACGTGGTCACGACCCGGTGCAGCAGCATGCAGTGATTCTCCCCGACAGATGCCGCCGCACCGGGGTCGCATGCCGTCTCGCCGCAGATGAGTGGTGAGACCCACTTGACCGCTATGTCCGCGAAGCATTAGCTTCGCCGATCAGGGGGTTAGGACAGGAGAGCGGACATGGCCTGGAGATGCCGGCGCGGCGGCGGTCCGGGACACGGTCGACGCGGTCAGGACGGCTGACGGGATGGCCGCGCACGCTCGCGCCAAGCCCCGCCCGGTACTGCTGACCGGCGCCTGGGCGCTGAGCCGCACCTGGCGTGGTTGGCAGCGCAGCCGGCCATTCAGCGGCGCGCTCCTCACCATCGCGGGCGGCACGGAGATCCTGCTGGTCAGCTGGTCGGAGCACGGGCACGGCACGCGGGTCATCGTGCCGATCGGCATGCTGATCGCCGGCGGCATCCTGGCCTGTGCCCTGCTGCTGCTGTTCGATCCGGCCCAGCGGTCGGTGTACGCCACGGCGACCATCCTGCTGGCCGCCTCGGCGCCTGACCACCGCCCATCTCGGTGGCTACCTGGGGGGCACGGTGCTGGCCGCGTCCGGCGGCGCGGTGGCGTTCGCCTGGGTGCCGCGCGTGCCCGGCCGGGCGCCGGGCGCGTGCGCCCATTCCCGGCTTCACGCTGATCCGGGGCGAGGGCGGCCTGCATCCGGGCCCTGGCGGCCCGCCTCCCGGCCCTGGCGGCCGGCCGAGCCTGGCCGCCACGCGCCCGGACCTGGCCGTGACCCGGCCGGGACCAGTGTCCCGGCCGGGACCAGCGGTTCGCGGCGCGCACCGCTCTGGTCTCGGCTGACCGGCCTGCCGGCTACAGCCAGCCCTTGCGCTGGGCGATCTGGACCGCCTCGGCCCGGTTGCGCGCGCCGAGCTTCTGCATGGCGGCCGACAGGTGATTGCGCACGGTGCCGGGCGACAGGTGCAGCCGCCCGGCGATCTCGCTGATCGCGTCGTGCCCGGCCGCGGCGCTCAGCACGTCGGTCTCGCGGCTGGTCAGCGGGCTGTCGCCCTCGGCCAGCGCGGCCGCGGCCAGGACCGGGTCCACGACCCGCTCGCCCTTGGCCACCCGCCGGATAGCCTCGGCCAGCTCGGCGGCGGGGGCGTCCTTGAGCAGGAACCCGCTGGCTCCGGCGGTCATGGCGGCGCGCAGGTAGCCGGGCCGCCCGAAGGTGGTCACGATGACCACCTGGCCGGCGAAGCCGTCCTGGTGCAGCTGCCGGGCGACCTCGATGCCGGTGCCGCCGGGCATCTCGATGTCCAGCACGGCGACATCCGGCTGGTGCTTGCGGACCATCGCGACGGCCTCGTCGCCGGTGGCGGCCTGGGCCACCACCTCGATGTCGGGCTCCAGGCCGAGCAGCGCCACCAGGGCCTGGCGGACCATGGCCTGGTCCTCAGCGATCATGATGCGGACGCTCACCGGCTTAGTCCGATTCCGGGATCGGGATGCTCACCTGCAGCCGGAAGCCGTGCGGCCGCACCGGCCCGGCGGCCAGCTCCCCGCTCAGCTGCCGGACCCGCTCGCCCAGGCCCGCCAGCCCGGACCCGGTCCGCCGGGGCCAGCTGTACCCCGGCTCCGCCGGAGCCGGGCTGGCCGGGCTGACCATCTGGGTCACAGCGGCGCGGGCCGAGGCGGCGCCGCCGGCTGCGGCCACGGCGGATCCAGCCGGCGTGGGCGCCGGCGGCAGGCTCATTTGTTGCGGACCATTGGTATCTCGCATATACCGACCGCCGTCGTCGGTGATCTCGACCACCGCCTGGCCCCGGCCGGTGGTCACCTCGATCGCGGTGTGGCCCGCGCCGGCGTGCCGGACCACGTTGGTCACGCCCTCCCGGACCGTCCAGGCCAGCGCGGCGTCCACCTCGCCGGGCAGGCTGAGCGAGGACGGCACGTCGATCCGCACCGTGATCCCGGCCGCCGTCAGCAGCTGCCGGGCCGCGCCCAGCTCGGCGGCGAGGTCGGGCTGCCGGTAGCCGGCCACCGCCTCGCGCACGTCGCTCAGCGACTGCCGGGCCACGGCCTCGAGCTCGGCCAGCTCGCGGCCCGCGCGGTCGGCGTCGGTGGCCATCACCCGGCGGGACAGCTCGGCCTTCAGCGTGATCAGGGACAGGCTGTGACCGAGCAGGTCATGCAGGTCCCTGGCGATGCGCAGCCGTTCCTCGGCCACCGCCACCTTGGCCAGCTCGGCCCGAGTCTGGCGCAGCGTGGCGACCGTCTCCATCCGCTTGCCCGCCGTATAGGCCAGGAACGTGGCCAGCAGCGGCGTGATCACCACGGAGGCCAGCATGCCCTGATTCCAGGGCCGGGCGGCGGAGACGGCCAGGCCCGCGATGGTGCACAGGGCGGCGCCGGTCACGGCCGGCCAGATCGTGCGGGTGTACCGGCCGCAGACCGCAGCGGCGATCGTCAGTACGATCACCCAGCTGCCGACGTTTCTGGTGGCGGCGTGAAGCTCGCCGACCACGAACAGCGCGATGCCGAGCATCAGAGCCGTCGGCAGCCAGATCCACACCACCCGGTGGGCCTGCTCCTGGTCCCACCGGTACCCGCCGGAGAACACCCAGAACACCAGGGCGGTGAACACGGCCGTCCCGGCCAGCAGGAAGATGGTCACCCAACTTGCCTGGCGCCAGGACTGCGTGAATACGGGCCCGATCACGAAATAAGAGATAAAGGCCAGCAAGAGGATCCGGCGGATCAACTGGGCCCGCGGAGAGGCGTACGGGTCCGTGGCGCGCCAGTCCTCCTCGGCCAGGGGGACGTCGGCGGCTGGGCTGGCGGTGCCCGTGGCCGGGACCGGCACCTGAGGGGAGCTCGGGGTCGCGGCCACGGCCTTTGCGGAGTCCGGTGAAGGCCGACATGCCTCTATATTGCCCCGGCTCGCGGAGCAGGGGGGTCGGCCATGGCGTCATACGGCCAGGCTAAGCACTTCCGGGCGGGGCGCCTTGTGCCGAGCATCCGGGCCTGACCATGACGGATGTCACGGGTCGGCCGCGGCGTGATCCGCCGCGGCCGGCCCGTGCTGGTCGGAACTGGTCAGGACTGCTCGGACCGGCTGGAGGGCTCGGTGTCCGGCTGGCTGCCGTTGGCCTCGGCCTGGCCGGGCCCGGCGGCCGGGTCGGCCTCGGCCCGCATCTCGTCCGGGCCGCCGTCCTGGGTGTAGGCGAACTCGACGGGCTTGCGCCGCAGCAGCACCGCGGCGGCCGCGCTCGCGGCGGCGGCCACCAGCGTCACCGTGGTCACCACGCCGGCCCAGCGCCGGCGCCGCCGGGCCGGCGTGACGTCCAGCTTGCGGGCGGCGGTGATCATCGCATCCGAGATGGCGGGCGCGATGCTCTCCTGCACGGCCACGCCGGACCGCTCCAGGCGCGGGGCGGCCCAGGCTCGGGCGTCGTCCACGTGGGGCCGGGCCCAGGCAGCGACGTCCTCGGCCCTGGGGCGGGCCCAGGCCGCGGCGCCCTCAGCGCTCTGCCGGATGGCCGTGCTCGCATTCCTGGCCAGCGGACCAGCCTGCTGCTTGGCCTTGGGGATGGCGTTTTTCGCCGCCGGCACCGCCTGCTGCGCGGCCGCCACGGCGCGGTCCCGTACGCCGGCGCCGTTGCCGGCCGGGTTCTTACGGGTCATAAGTGACACTGAGACCTCCCGTAGATCTGTCTGCTTCGCTCTCCCACTTCCCCCGGCGGGACCGGTCAATCACGCGCCATGCCCGGCCTCGGCTCCTGGGGACGTGCAAGGATGCGTTTATGGCTACAACACGCTCACCGCAAAGCTGCGGACCAATCACGGGGACGTCGTCGTCCGGCTGTTCCCTGATCACGCACCGAAGACGGTGCGGAACTTCGTCGAGCTGGCGGAGGGCACGCGCGAGTGGACCGACCCGCGCACCCGCCGCAAGGCCACCAAGGCCAAGCTCTACGACGGGACGGTCTTCCACCGGGTCATCCCGGACTTCATGATCCAGGGCGGCGACCCGCTGGGCACCGGCACCGGCGGCCCCGGCTACGAGTTCGCCGACGAGTTCCACCCCGACCTTCCGTTCAACCGGCCGTACCTGCTGGCCATGGCCAACGCCGGGCCCGGCACGAACGGCTCGCAGTTCTTCATCACGACGGGGGCGACGCCGTGGCTGAACGGCAAGCACACGATCTTCGGCGAGGTCAGTCTCGGGCTCGGAGGTCGTCGACGCCATCAGCCACGTGAAGACGCGCGGCGCCGACCGTCCGGTGGAGGACGTGGTGCTGGAGTCGGTCGAGATCAGCGAGGCCAACGGCGGGGAATCCGCGGGCCGGTAGGACATGGTCACCCCGTCTAACCCCCCCGGCGCCGAGGGCCAGGACCAGGCACAGGTCCAGGCCCCGCAGGCCGATACGGCGGTGCCCACTTGCTACCGGCACCCCGGTCGCGAGACCTATGTATCCTGCGTGCGCTGCGGCCGTCCGGCCTGCCCGGACTGCCTGCGCTCGGCGGCCGTCGGCCAGCAGTGCGTGGAGTGCATCCGGCAGGGAAACCGCACTACGCGGCGGCCGGTCGGGCGCTTCGGCGGCGGACTGACCTCCGGCGCGACGGTGACCTGGACGCTGGTCGCCATCAACGTGATCTGCTACCTGATCGAGATCTTCGACCAGAACACGATCATCAACGACGGCTCGCTGGTCGGCCGGTTCGACCGGGCCGTTCACCTCGCTCGGGGTGGCCGACGGCCAGTGGTACCGGCTCATCACCAACGCGTTCCTGCACGAGCCGCCCGGCAGCGGCCTCGGCATCCTGCACATCCTGTTCAACATGTGGGCGCTGATCGTGGTCGGCCCGGCGCTGGAGCGCGTGCTGGGCCGGGTCCGGTTCCTGACCGTCTACCTGGTCAGCGCGCTGGGCGGGTCGGTGCTGTTCTACCTGATCGCAGCCCCGACGTCCCCGGCGCTGGGTGCTTCGGGCGCCATCTTCGGGCTGTTCGGCGCGTGGTTCGTGCTGGCCCGCAGACTGCGGCTGGATGCCAGGCAGATCGTCGGGCTGATCGTGATCAACCTGGTCATCTCGTTCGCCGTGCCCGGCATCGCCTGGCAGGCGCACATCGGCGGCCTGATCGCCGGGGCGGCGCTGACGGCCGCCTACGTGTACGCGCCCCGGCAGAACCGGGCGCTCATCCAGGCGGCGGCCACGGTGGGGATGCTGGTGATCCTGATCGTCGGGGTGGTCGTCCGCGACCATCAGCTGGTGGGCGCGGTCCGGTTCTGACCCGGTGCGGCACCACTGCGGCTGCGAGTAGGGCCCGGCGCGATGCGCCGGGCCCTTACTCAGCTATCCGCTCTATCCGCTCTAGCCGGTCGGTCAGTGCCACTTGGTCGACAGCACGACGCCGCCGACCAGGAAGCCGAAGCCGACGACCAGGTTCCAGCTGCCCAGCGCGCTGATCGGCAGGCTGCCGCCGCTGACGTAGAAGACGGCGATCCAGGCCAGGCCGAGCAGCAGCAGGCCCAGCATGGTGGGGACCAGCCAGCGCGGGCTGACCTTGGCCTTGGATGACCTGGCCGGCGGCGTGTAGACCGACTTGGCTCTGGTGCGGGACTTGGGCACGGTCTTCTCCTGCTCGACTTGCTATCGACTCCGGCGCAGCACGGCCGCCGGCGGCGGGCTCGTGCTGGGCGGCGGGCTCGTGCTCGGTGGCGGGGACGTAGAGGTGGGCGGGGACGTAGAGGTGGGCGGGGACGTCGTCGCCCCGGCCTGGACGAAGATGGTAACGGTGCTGTTCGGCGCGACCACCTTGTACGGGCCCGGGGTCGTGGCGTACACCTGGCCGGGTCCGAAGCCGGGCGACGTGGCGGTGCCGGTGGTCGTGGCGACCTGGAATCCGGCGTTCTCCAGCGCTGCCTTGGCCTCGGCCGCGGTGTCGCCGATCACCTTGGGCACCTGCGCACCCTTCGGGCCACCCAGATGGAGACGGGGGCGCCCGCCTTGACATGCGTTCCGGCAATCGGGCTCTGGCTGAGCACGTGGCCAGGCTGCCGGAGGGAGTATCTGGTGTTCACGACGACCGTCAGGCCGGCCCTGCCGAGCGCGTTCTGGGCCTGGGCCTGGCTGTCGCCCATGACGCTCGGCACCTTGATCTTGCCGACGCCGCTGGAGACCACGACCTTGACCTTGGTGCCGGACGCCACGGACGTGCCGGCCGAGGGGCTGGTCGAGATCACCAGGCCGCGCTTGACCGTGGCGGACTTCGCGTACTTGATGGGCCTGGCCACGTCCAGCTTGGCCTTCTTGATCGCGGCCTCGGCCTTGCCCAGCGTCTCGTTGGTGACGCCGGGCACGGAGATGCTGCCGCCGTTGCCCGAGACGAACTTGAAGGCGAAGATGCCGCCGCCGATCAGCAGCAGGACGATCACGGCCGACCAGGATCCAGGGCCAGGCCCGGCGCCGGGGCGGCTCGCCGTAGTCGCCGCCGCGCCTGCGTCCTCGCCGTAGCGGTACGGCGGGATGGCGCGGTCGCGCCCGCCACCTGGGTGGCCTGGGCTCATCCGCCGGGTGCCGGTGGTGTACATCTCGGTGTGGTGCATCGGCGCCGCCACCGGCGCGCCGGACAGCGCGCGCTGGATGTCGTTGCGCATCTCGCCGGCCGATCTGGTACCGGTCGCCCGGGTCCTTCTCCATCGCCTTGAGCACGATCGCGTCGGCCCAGGCCGGCACCTCGGGGTCGATCCGGGACGGCGGGATCGGCTCCTCCCGGACGTGCTGGTAGGCGATGGCCACCGGCGAGTCGCCGGTGAACGGCGGGCGGCCGGTCAGCAGCTCGTACAGCAGGCAGCCGGCCGAGTACAGGTCGCTGCGGGCGTCCACCCGCTCGCCCCTGGCCTGCTCCGGGCGACAGGTACTGGGCGGTCCCGATGACCTGGGCGGTCTGGGTCATGGTGGCCTGGGCGTCGCTGACCGCCCGGGCGATGCCGAAGTCCATCACCTTGACGTCGCCGGTCCGGGTCAGCATCACGTTGCCGGGCTTGATGTCCCGGTGCACGATGCCGTTGCGGTGGCTGTAGTCCAGCGCGCGCAGCACCCCGTCGGTGATCTCGGCCGCCCGCTCGGGCAGCAGCCGGCGGTCATCGCGCAGCAGGTCGCGCAGGGTCCGGCCGTCGACGAACTCCATGACGATGTAGGGGACGGGCGTGTTGCCGACCATGTCCTCGCCGGTGTCGTAGACCGCGACGATGGACGGGTGGTTCAGGGACGCGGCCGACTGGGCCTCCCGGCGGAACCGGGCCTGGAAGGTCTGGTCGCGGGCCAGGTCGTCACGGAGGGTCTTCACGCCGACGATGCGGTCCAGACGGATATCGCGGGCCCGGAAGACCTCGGCCATGCCGCCACGCCCGACGATCCCGTCGAGCTCGTAGCGGCCGCCGAGCAGCCGTGGCTGGGTCATGTCTCGCACTTACGTTACCGTCCTGCGTGTTGAGGGCTAGGACCGCCCGCCATCATGACTTCCCCAGGAACGCCTGGATGACCTTGACGGCGATCGGCGCGGCGGCGTCCGCACCGAAACCGCCGCCCTTCACGATGACGCCGACGGCTATCTTCGGGTTGCCGGCCGGCGCGAAGCAGGTGAAGACGGCGTCATTGAGGCTGGTGTTGTTGATGCCGTTCTGAGCAGTCCCGGTCTTCCCGGCGATCACGATGCACGCCCGTCGACGCTCTTGTTGGCCGTCGGTAGGCGGTGCCGGCCGGGTTCTGGGTGACCTGGATCATCATCTGCGTCAGGTCGCTGGCCACCGCCGCGCTTACCGGGTGGCTCAGCGGGGCCGGGGTGGCCGACTGGATCGTCGACTCGTCCGGCGCCTGGATCTGCTGGACCAGGTACGGCGTCATGAGCGTGCCGTGGTTGGCCACCGCGGCGGCGATCATCGCCTCCTGGAGCGGCGTCACCTTGTCGTCGAACTGGCCGATGGCCGTGAAGGCCTCGAACGCGGGGCCGCGTCCTCGGACCTGGGCACCACGCTGGGCGCCACCGGAAGCGGGACGTTGAGCTGGGATGTTGAACCCGTACAGGTTGGCGTACTTGTGCAGCGTCGCGCCCGCCGAGCCTCATGCCCGAGCGCCGCCGAACGCGGTGTTACAGGACAGCCAGAAGGCCTGGATGATCGGCGGGTGGCCGTCGCCGCAGGGCTCGTTGTCGTCGTTGATCAGGAAGTGGCCGTTGCCCAGCGACAGGTTGGTCGGGGCGGGCACCTGGCTGTTCGTGTTCGCCACCGCCCCGGTCGAGAACGCGGCCGAGCTGGTGATGATCTTGAACGTCGAGCCGGGCGGGAACGTGACCTGGGTGGCCCGGCTCAGCAGCGGATTGTTGCTGGCTGCGTTGAAGCGCTTGCTGACCTTGGCCAGCTTTCCCGTTCCAGGGTGGCGAAGGCGTTCGGGTTGAATGTCGGGCTGGAGGCCATGGCCAGGATGGCGCCGGTGCTGGGGTCGATGGCCACCACGCCGCCCTCGTGCCCGCCGTCGCTGAGCAGGGCCTGGTAGGCGGCCTTCTGGGCCTTGGGGCTGATGGTCAGCGACACGCTGGAGCCCGGGTCGGCTTCCCGGTGATCAGGCTGATGAAGTTGTGCAGGCCCAGGCTGGAGGCGGTGCCGGTCAGGTACTTGTTCTCGGCCTCCTCGATGCCGGTCTTGCCGAACACCGAGTCGTAGCCGGTCACCGGCGCGTAGGCCGGCCCTTGCGGATAGAACCGCTGGTACTTCCCGTTGCCGTTCTTGGCCAGCCGGGACTCGGCGATGACCGTGTCCCCGCCGTCGCCGGTGGCGTAGGATCGCCCCGCGCTTGATACAGGAACTGCTGGGAGAAGGCACGGGTGTTCTCCGGCTCGCCGGCCAGGCTCGAGGACTGGAAGGCCTGGACGTAGTTGATGTTGATCAGCAGCAGCACGAACATGACCAGGCAGGCCAGCGAGATGCGGAGCAGCGCGCGGTTCACCGGGCCCGCACCACCTGGGTCATGCCCTCGTCCTGAATCGGCTGCGGCGCCGGCTTGCGCGCGGTGTCGCTGATGCGCATGAGCATGCCGATCAGCGCCCAGCTCGCGACCAGCGAAGAGCCGCCCTGGGACAAGAAGGGTGTGGTGATACCGGTCAGCGGGATCAGCCTGGTCACGCCGCCCACGATGATGAATACCTGCAGGGCCAGCACGAACGCCAGGCCGCCGGCCAGCAGCTTGGCGAACGGGTCCTTCACCGAGATGGCCGCTCGCAGGCCGCGCTGCACCAGCAGGCCGAACAGGAGCAGCATCGCCATCAGCCCGGTCAGGCCGAGTTCCTCGCCGAAGGCGGTCATGATGAAGTCGCTCTGGGCCAGCGGGGTCCAGAACGGCTGGCCGTGGCCGAGCCCGGTGCCGAAGATGCCGCCGAAGCCCATCCCGTATAGGCCCTGCGCGAGCTGGTAGGAGTTCGCGCAGTGGAGGCTGGTCGGCAGGCAGTTCAGGTTGGCCAGAGTGAACGGGTGCAGCCACTCGGTGAACCGGGCACCCACGTGGCTGAACAGCGTGCTGGCGATGTAGGAGCCGCCCAGGAACAGCAGGAAACCGATCAGCAGCCAGGACGTCCGCTGGGTGGCGATGTAGATCATGGCCACGAACAGGCCGAAGAACAGGGCCGAGGTGCCGATGTCGGTCTCGAAGATCAGGATGAGCAGGCTGGCGCCCCAGGCGATGAGCACCGGGCCGAGGTCCCGGGCCCGGGGCAGGTCGATGCCGAGCACCCGGCCGCCCGGCCAGGGCCAGCACGTCGCGCTTGGCGACCAGGTAGCCGGCGAAGAACACGGCCAGGGCCAGCTTGGCGAACTCGCCGGGCTGGATCTCGAACCCGCCGACGATGATCCAGACCTTGGCGCCCTGGACGGAGCTCAGGCTGGAGGGCAGCAGGGCCGGGATGGCCAGCAGGACCAGGCCGACCGCGCCCAGCGTGTAGGTATAACGCTGCAGCACCCGCGGCTGCTTGATGAAAAACAGGACCAGGACGAAGGCGGCCACGCCGAGCGCGGACCAGATCAGCTGGGTGGTGGCCGAGCTGGCGGTAAGGGTGGAGATCGGGCGGCTCGAGCCGGCGTTGCCGTTCCGTCCCGACTTCCTGGAGCCGCCAGATCATGACCACGCCCAGCCCGTTGAGCATCGCGGCCAGCGGCAGCATCAGCGGGTCGGCCCACGGCGCGAGCCGGCGGACGGCCAGGTGGGCGATGAGCATGATGACCGCGAACCCGGCGATGTAGGTCAGCAGGCTGGCCGGGACCTTGCCGTTCAGCCCGAGCCCGGTCGCGGCGTAGGCGAAACCCACGACCACCACGGCGAAGGCGAGCATCAGCAGCTCGGTGCGCCGCCGGTTGCGGGGCATCGGGACCGCGCCGTCGGGGACGGCCGGTGCCTCGAACGTCGCTCGCGAGCTAGTCACATCGCTCATACCGGTCACCCCGCTTCACCCGGACGCCTGCGCGGCGCAGTACGACGGGCACCGTGGGCTTGGGCGGGTAGGGCTTCTTACTGGTGCCGCTGCTGGGCTTGCTCGTCGACTTGGACCGGCTGGTCCTGGATGACTTGCCGGTCTCCTTGCTCGTCGACGGGCTCGGTGACGGCTTGGGCTTGTTCTCCTCCCAGTTCGCTACCGCGATGCCAGCCTGCTTGCAGTTGTAGGTCCGTGCGGATGTTCAGCACCGTGTGCTGGGCCTCGGCCAGGCGTGCCCGCGGAGGTCGGCAGCTGGCAGCGAGGCTGCCCTGGACGTGCGAGACCGGGATCCCGGTCCGCTGGTAGGTGCTCGACAGGTGCAGCCCGGCCACGCTCTGGTTGATGCCGCGGTAGATGATGACCTGCTGGCCGTCGCTGCCCACGTAGTACTGGCTCGGGTGATCTGCCAGGCGGCGTAGCCGCCGCCGACGATCAGCAGGACCAGCACGACCAGGATCGAGGTGACCATCGGCCAGCGCCGGCGGCGGCGCGTCAGCCAGATCGTCGTCGACCTCGAGTCATCGTCCCGCCGATGATGGCCGTTGGCGTGGCTGGGCGGCGGCGCGTCGGCGCGCCGGACCGGCCGGACCTGCCCGACGCTGGCGTGCCCGAGCTGGCCTGGCGGTCGCCGGTCCGCTGCGGCGTCCTGGGTGAGCAGGTGGGCGCGGCTGGCCGGGCTGTCGCTGCAGCGGCCGCGGCCGTCCGTCGCCGCGGCGGCCGCGCCGGCCAGCACCGCGGTCTCGCTGGGCGCCACCGGGCCGGTCACGGTGTCCACCACGTCGGCGACGATGCAGGTGATGTTGTCCGGGCCGCCGCCGCGGATGGCCAGGTTGATCAGCTGCAGCGACGGCCTGCTCCGGGTCGGGGTAGCAGATCAGCGTCTTGTGCAGGGTCTGCTCGGTGACCACGTCGGACAGGCCGTCCGAGCACAGCAGGTACCGGTCGCCGAGCATGGCCTCGCGCATCTGCAGGTCCGGCTCGGCGTCCGTGCTGGCTCTGCAGGGCGCGCATGACCAGCGACCGCTGCGGGTGGGTGGCCGCCGCCTCCGGGGTCAGCCGGCCCTCGTCGACCAGCGACTGGACCAGGGTGTGATCCCGGGTGATCTGGTAGAAGTCGCCGTCGCGCAGCATGTAGGCCGCGTGAGTCGCCGATGTGGCAGAGCGCTACCTGGGCCCCCGACCACAGCAGGGCGGTCAGCGTCGTGCCCATGCCCTCGGTCGAGGGGTCGGCCAGGCTCATCTCGTGCAGGGTGATGTTGGCCGAGGCGACCGCGTCGGCCAGCGCCCGGAGCATCTCGCGGCTCTCGTGCAGGTTCTGCTGGTCGAGCGGGGCCAGCGCGGAGATCGCGACGGCGCTGGCGACCTCGCCTGCGGCATGCCCGCCCATGCCATCGGCGATCGCCAGGAGGTTCGGGCCCCGCGTACGCGGAGTCCTCGTTGCCCTCACGGAGCAGTCCGACGTCCGAGCGGAGCGCGTAATGCAGTGCGAGAGTCATCTGCGCAGCTCCAGAACGGTTTTACCGATACGTATAGGCACGCCGACCGGCACCGGGGTGGGCTGGGTCACCTTCTGCCGGTCGAGATAGGTGCCGTTAGTGGAGCCGAGGTCTTCCACGAGCCACTGACCATCCTGCGGAAAGAGCCGGGCATGACGGGTGGAAGCGTAGTCATCTGTGAGCACCAGCGTGGCGTCATCGGCGCGACCGATGGTGATCTGAGAGTCAGCGAGGGCGATCGTCGTGCCCGCGAGCGTCGCCCGCCGTCACCACCATCTGCTGCGGCGCGGTGCGGCTGACCCGGGCGCTGTTGCGCCGCGGCGGTGCCGGGGGCGGCGCGGCGGCGCGCGGCGCGCGGGCCTTGCGGGCCGCCCGGCGCCGGCGCGAAGGGCCGAACAGGTCCGTCCGGACCACGCCGACCGCGGCGATGACAAACAGCCACAACACAGCCAGGAACGCCAGCTTGATAAGTGTGAGCGTCAGCGCGTTCATCGGGTCATGAGTCCTTGGCTGGCCTTAGCTGCCCTCTGGTTCGGCGCGGGGTGGGCGCCTGCGATCGTAGTCTTTAGTAGCTGGAGTCCCGCCGGAACACCAGCGTCGTGCGGCCCAGGGTGACCTGCGTGCCGTCGGCCAGGGTGACGCGCCGGATCGGCTGCCCGTTGACGAAAGTGCCATTGGTGGAGCCTAGGTCCACCAGCACGACCTCGCCGTCCTCCACCCGAAGCTCCGCGTGATGCCGGGACACGCCCGGATCCACCAGCCGCAGGTCACAGTCGGTGCCCCGGCCGAGGATCGTGATCGGGGCGGTCAGGTCGAAGGTCCGCTGGGTGCTGCCGTCCGGCGCCGCGGTCCGGGCTGGACACCAGCAGCCGGGGCTTGCCGCTGAAGTTGCCCGGCGGCCGGGGCAGGTCGCTGGCCGGGCGGCGGATCTCGCCGTCCTCCACCGTGGTGCCCCTGATCACGCCGGACCGGATCCGGAACGTGCCCGTGGTCAGGTCCGGCACGCCCTCGAACCGCATCTGCACCGGTCCGACGAACGAGTAACCCTGCTCCCTGGCGTACTCCCGGGCCAGCGTGGCCAGCTCGATGCCGAGGCTATCGGCGTACACCTCGAGCCGCTCGTAATCGCTGTCGGCCAGCTCGACCACGAAGTCATTGGGTACCAGGGTGCGGCCCTGCGCGACGATCGCCGCGCGGTCGTCCATCTCCCGCTGGACCGCGCTGGCCACCTCGACCGGCTGCAGCTCGGACTTGAACGCCCGTGCGAAGGCACCTTCGACCATCCCCTCCAGGCGATGCTCAAACCGCTGCAGGACTCCCACCGTTGGTACCTCCTCTCGCTACTCGCATCCGATCGTATAGGCGACATGGGAGCGCTTGCGGACGTGCTAACCTGACTGCTGCTTCCCGGGCGGGTGGCGGAACGGCAGACGCGCACGGTTCAGGTCCGTGTGTCCGAAAGGACGTGAGGGTTCAAATCCCTCCTCGCCCACGATTCTGCTCCTCAGCTGGTGGTCTCTCCGGTAGACCGGCGGGCGCCGGCGCTGCCGCGCTGAGCTGCTGGCGGAAGTTTAACCGCGTGCGAGCATGCTGTCAGGTGCGAGCACGGGCGCAGGGCAGAATCGATGCTGTGCCGGAACTTCCCGAGGTCGAGGCCCTGGCGGCGGACTTGCGCGAGCGCGCGTGCCGGCCGCGTGATCGAGCGTGCCGACGTCGCGGAGTTCTCGGTCCTGAAGACCTATGACCCTCCGCTGACCGCGCTGGCGGGCGCCACGATCACGTCGGCCGGGCGGCACGGCAAGTTCCTCGACCTGGGGGCCCGGCCCGCCGGCGGCGGGCCGGAACTGCACCTGATCATGCACCTGGCCCGGGCCGGGCTGGCTGCGCTGGCGGGAGGAGCTGCCCGACGGCGCCGCCGCGGCCCGGTAAGGGGCCGCTGGCGTTCCGGCTACGGTTTGATGACGGCTCCGGCTTCGACCTCACCGAGGCGGGCACGCGCAAGCGGCTGGCTGTCTACCTGGTCACAGATCCGGCCGCCGTCCCCGGCGTCGCCTCGCTCGGCCCCGACCCGCTGGACCCCGCATTCACGCCGGAGGTCGCTGGGCGGCATCCTGGCCGGGCGCCGGACGCAGATCAAGGGCGTGCTGCGGGACCAGAAGCTGATCGCCGGCATCGGCAACGCCTACTCCGACGAGGTGCTGCACGCGGCGCGGATGTCGCCGTTCCGGCTGGCCTCCAGCCTGACCGCCGAGGAGGTGGCCGCGCTGCACGCGTCATCGTGACCACGCTGAGCGACGCTATCGCCGCGGTCCGACGGCCTGGCCGCGAGCGAGCTCAAGAAGGAGAAGAAGGCCGGCCTGCGGGTGCACGGGCGGGCCGGCCAGCCCTGCCCGGTGTGCGGCGACGCGATCCGCGAGGTGTCCTTCGCCGACTCCGCGCTGCAGTACTGCCCGACCTGCCAGACCGGCGGCAAGCCGCTGGCCGACCGCCGGCTGTCCCGGCTGCTGAAGTAGCGCCTCCGGCCCTACTTCAGGAGCCATTCCGCTCCGGGGGGCCACCCCCGGAGCCCCCAGCGCCGCTGCGCGTGGCTGTTCGGGTGTGGCCAGCGCGGTCAGTAGACGACCTGGTTGAGCTTGCTCCAGGTGGCCATCGTGCAGCCGCCGTCGACGATCGTCCTGTCGACTCTTGCCCCGTACCAGGTGCCCGTCGAAGGTGACCGGCGCGCGTTGGCCAGGATCATCGGGCATTTGGGCCCGCGCCGGTCGGCGCGAACGGGTTCTTGATCCGCCAGCAGCGCCGCGCACGCGGCGTCGGCGTGCGGGTGCGTGCCCCCGGCCGGGTCGCAGGTCAGCGTCCAGTGGCTTGGTCGCCTTGCCCGGCCGCTCTGCACGGTGATGTGGAGCGAGCCCTTGGGCGCGGCGCCGGCGACCGGTACCGGTACCGCGGGGCCGGGGTGGTCCCGCACGCGGCGATGGCGGCGCTGCCCATGACGGCGATGCAGGCTGTTGGCGGCGATGGCCCGAAGACGCGGGCCTCGCACCCGGTTCGAGCGGCTAGCTGCATGTCGCCCTTGGACGCATGCATCGGCGCGGCCGGTTCCGTTCCCTCGCGACTGCACCCGCCACAGGGTCCGTCGTTCCCCTCACCTCGCGTTTTCCCTGCCTGCGGGGCGCGCTAGGTGGGAGCATGAGGCCGTGGGGCTCAGGCTGACGGCGGGACGCAGGACCGGAGGCCCGTGGCCTCCGTTGCCGACGCGACCGCCCGCGCGGTCATCGAGTGCGCCGCCGACGCCATCATCGCGGTCGGCGCCGACCGGACCGTCACGGTGTGGAACCCGGCCGCCGAGCGGATGTTCGGCTGGACGGCGGCGAGGTCGTCGGCCTGGAGCCGCCGTTCATCCCCGAGGAGCTCACCGCCGAGCACAACGCGGTCCTGGAGCGGGTCGCCGGCGGCGGCCAGGTGTCGTTCGCGACCCGCCGGATCCGCAAGAACGGCTCGCAGTCCTGGACCTGCGCATCGACGCCAGCGCGCTGCTCGACGCGGCGGGCCAGCTGGCTGGCTGGGTCAGCATCTGCCACCAGACCAGGGACGAGGAGGCGGTCCGGCACTACATGGCCGAGCGGGCCCGGGTGGTCCGCCGGCTCGGCGACGTGGTCGCCGACATGAACGCCCAGCTCGACCTGGAGCCGGTGCTGGACCGGATCGCGGCCAGCCTGCGCGAGCTGACCAGGGCCGACGCGGGCGGGTTCGTGCTGATCGAGGGCGACCAGCTGCGCCTGGTCAGCCTGGACGGGCTGCCCGCGAGCCTGCGCGGCCGGACCGCCGACCTGGCCAGCAGCACGGTCGGCGAGCTCATGCGTTCCGGCAAGACGGTGCTGATGGCCACCGGCGAGTCGGGCCGGTTCGACGACCTGATCTGGTCGGCGCTGCCCGGCCTGCACACCATCACGCTCAGCCTGTCGCACGTGGCCGGCCGGCCCGTTCGGGGCGCTGTACGCGCTGTACAGCGGGCACAAGGTCGGCCATATCGACCTGGAGCTGCTGGAGCTGCTGGCCGGCCACGCCAGCGTGGCGCTGTCGAACGTGACGGCCTTCGAGGAGGTGGTCCGGCAGCGCGCGCACGAGCGCGCGGTCATCGACGGCAGCGCCGACGGCATCGCGGTGCTGGACGCGGCCGGCCTGGTCCGCCAGTGGAACCCGGCGGCGCACCTGCTGACCGGCGTCTCGCCGGAGGACGCGACCGGCAAGCCGCCGCCGTTCCCGCTGCCGGAGCCGGGGGCCAAGCTGACCTACCGGCTGCCCGGCGGCCGCTGGATCGACCTGCTGTGCACCGGCCTGGCCGGCCGGGAGGAGCTGGTGCTCGACTTCCGCGACATCACCGCGGCCAAGGAACTCGAGGAGGCCAAGGACCTGTTCCTGGCCACCACCAGCCACGAGCTGCGGACGCCGATCACCGTGGTCCAGGGCTTCGCCAGCACGCTGGCCAGCCGGTGGGACAAGCTGGCCGACGCCGACCGGCGGGCCGCCGTGCAGACCATCGCCGACCGGGCCGGGTCGCTGGCCCGGCTGGTCGAGCAGCTGCTGCTCGGCTCCCGGGCCGGCGCCGACCAGCTTGACGGTCAGCAACGGCCAGTTCGACCTGGCCGGGGTGCTGCGCGGCGCGACGGCCGCGTTCCGCTCGCTGGCCGACCGGCACACGCTGGAGCACCGACATCCCCGACGACCTGCCGCAGGCCTAGGGCGACCCCATGGCCACCGACATCATCGTCGGGCAGCTGCTGGAGAACGCGTTCAAGTACTCGCCCGAGGGCGGGACGGTCACCGTCAGCGCCCGCCGGGCCGGGCGACCGGATCGACGTCACGGTGACCGACGAGGGCATCGGGATCCCGCCCGCCGACCGGGAGCGCGTGTTCGAGCGGTTCGTCCAGGGCGAGGCCGGCGACCGGCGCCGGTTCGGCGGCATCGGCCTGGGCCTGTACATCGTCCGGCAGCTGGCCCGCGCCCAGGACGGCGAGGTGGCGGCCGAGGGCCGGCCCGGCCGGCGGCACGCTGATGCGGCTGCGGCTGCGGCTGGCCGCGCCCGTCACCGCCATTGACCCCGCTGCCGCGTGCTGCCCCGGCCCCGGGTCGCCGGGCGAGGTGTCAGGCTGAGGTGGACGGGGCCGGGCTCCCGGCGCCGCGACGGCCGGTCGCTGCCGAGCCGCTCCGCCGGTCTCCGGGTCGCGCATCACCGGGGCACCGCCGGACGCCTCGATGTACTTGTCGATGATGCCGACCACGTCCTCGCCCTGCGTGACCATCTGGCCGCGCTCCATCCAGATCACCCGGTTGCAGGTCTGCTCGACCTCCTCCAGGTTGTGCGCGACCAGGAAGACCGTGCCCGCGTGCGGCCCGCAGCTCCTCGATCCGGGCGTGGCTCTTGACCCGGAACTCCGCGTCGCCGGTGGCCAGCGCCTCGTCGACGAGCAGGACGTCGTGGCTCTTGGAGGCCGCGATGGCGAACCGGAGCCGCGAGCCCATGCCCGAGGAGTAGGTCTTCATCGGCAGGTCGATGAAGTCGCCGACGCCGGAGAAGTCCACGATGCTCTGGTACTTGTCCTTGGCCTCCTGCTTGGTCATGCCCATGGCCAGGCAGCCCAGGATGACGTTGCGCTCGCCGGTCAGGTCCTCCAGCAGCGCGGCGTTCACGCCCAGCAGCGAGGCCTCGCCGGTGCTGTAGACGTTGCCCTGCTCGGGCGGCAGCAGGCCGGCGATGGCCCGCAGCAGCGTGGACTTGCCCGACCCGTTGCGGCCGATGACGCCGACGGCGTCGCCGCGGTAGGCGACGAACGACATGCCGCGGATGGCGTGCACCTCGCGGATGGAGCCGCGGGTCTTGCGGCCCAGATCCGCAGCAGCGCGGTCGCGGCCGTGCCGCTGTCCCCGCCCGCGCCGTAGACGCGGTACACGATGTGCAGGTCGTCGACGACCACCATTGGCTCAGCCACGGCCGTACTTCGCCTCCGCTCGCCAGAAGAAGACAGAACCCGATGATGAAGGCGACCACGGCCCAGCCTATGGCGTAGTACCAGAGGTGACCCGGGTTGATCACGGACGTGGCAGTACGCGCTGGCGTATAGCTGCGCCTTGGTCGCGCTCGGAGGTGGCCCGGCCACTCGGCGCAGATGCGCGCGTTGTCGGGCCCGCAGCCCGGCGCGCTCAGTCCCGCTGGCGACAGCAGCAGCGAGTTGCGGATCAGCGTGATGTAGATCGCGGCCGGGTTGAGCTGCAGCACCGCGACCAGCCAGTGGTGGCGTTGCCGAAGGACGCTGGACAGCGTCGCACGCTGAACAGCACGCCGGACATGTACATCCAGGTCCGCAGCAGGAACGGCAGCAGCTGGCTGAAGTCGTTCACCGTGCGAGCCGAGCCGGGCCACGAACAGGCCGACGCCCGACGTTGAAGATCGTCTGCAGCAGCAGGGCCGGGATGGCCAGCAGCCAGTACCAGGTCAGCGGCTCGCCCGTGATCAGGATGATGACGACCAGCACGGCCATGGACAGGAGCATCTGCTGCAGCTCGATGATCACGTAGGCCAGCGGCAGCGCGGCCCGCGGGAACTGCAGCGCCCGGATCAGCGGCAGGCTGTCGGTGATCACCGTCGAGGTCGAGATGAACGCGCGCTGGGTGAAGTTGAACACGAACACGCCGGTGACCAGGAACGAGAGGTAGTTCGGGATGCCCTGGAGGTGTTCAGCATGACGCCGAAGATCAGGAAGTAGACGCCGGCGTTGAGCAGCGGGGTCAGGACCTGCCAGAGCTGGCCCAGCCGGGCCTCGGTGTACATGGCGATGTTGCGCGCGGTCGCGAAGGCCATGATGAAGCTGCGCCGGCGCCACAGCTGGCGCACGTAGGCCGGGATCGGTGGCCGCGCGGCGCGTCGGCCGCAGCCCGTGCAGCATCGCGCGTAGTCGGCCAGGTCCTCGGCGGGCAGGTCGGCGGTCAGCACGTCGCCGACCGGCACGCTCTCGCCCTGCTGGAGCTGGCCGGGCGCGCTCAGCCGCCCGTCGTCGCGCAGCTTGGCCCGGCCGCCTGGGCGTGCGCGCTTAGTGTCGTCGCTCACGCCGCTGACCCTATGCGGTGGCCAGACCAGCGCGGGCAGCGAATCTGAGTTGTAGGGGGCAACTGTCACGCGGCGACTGTACCACCGACCCAGTTGTGCGGTACAACTGTGGTCGTGGTTAATGATTCCGTGGATGACGCGGAACTGGAGCGGCTGCTGACCCAGCTGCTCCGGGTGGTGAGCCCGGCCCGGCCGATCCGCCCGTCGGCGTGCGGCGACGGTCGCCGCGGCCGCGGCCCGGCGCGGCCGGGCGGGTTGCGCCCGACGCCGGGCGTCGCTGCGCCAGGCCGACGGTGACCCGCGTCGCGGAGCCGGCGACTCCGGCGCGCGTGTCCCCCGTCCGAGGCCCGGGCGCTGATCGAGCTGGTCTCGGCCCGCGGCATCGCCCAGGGCGAGCTGGCCGGGCTGCTCGGCCTGGAGAAGAGCACGGTCAGCCGGCTGGCCGCCGGCCTGGAGCGCAAGGGCTGGATCCGCCGCGGCCGGGACGAGGACAACCAGCGCTACGTCCGGCTGTACCTGACCCCGGAGGGCCGCGCGGTGGCCGGCCGGGTCTGGGGCGCCTGGCAGTCCCGGCAGGCGCGGATCCTGGGCGCGCTGTCGGCCGAGGAGCGGGCGGGCCTGTCGGCCGGCCTGCGCGGCCTGGTCCGCGGCCTGGCCGCCGAGGGCCTGCTCGGCGAGGCCCCCGGCCGCGGCTAGCGCGACGTGAGCCGCGGTGACCTAGCCGGCCTGAATACCCGCTGGCAGGCCGGTCGCACCGTCGGGGCCGCGTCGGGGCATCCGGCCGCGCTTTGTTCACGCATGGCCACGAGGGTCGCGAGGCATCGGGTCGGATGCCAGGGAGGTGAGAGTGACGAGCGTCGTGCTGCTGCCGTGCACGCCAGCGAGCGTCGCTGTTGCCCGTCGGCGGCTCGACCGCGACCTGTCGGCGGCCGGTGTCTTCGGGCAGGCGGTTGGCTGACGCCGCGCTGGTGATCAGCGAGCTGCTCAGCAACTCCATCAAGCACGCCTGGCCGCTGCCGGGCGAAAAGGTGCAGGTGGCCTGGATGGTCGACCACGGATCGGTGCGAGGTAGCGGTCAGCGACGGCGGCGGCCCGACGCGCCCGCGCCAGGACTACCCGGCCGGTCTCCGCGCTCGGCGGCCGGGGCCTCGGCATCGTCGAGCGACTGTCCGAGGACTGGGGCATCCGGGCCGACGACACCGGCCAGACGGTCTGGGCCGTCCTGCCCGCTCCGGCCCGCGAAGCCGTGAACTCCCGAGGCGTCCCGCGCTGAGCGGCTAGCCCCGGCTAGCCCGGCAGGCCGGATTCAGGCCTAACTGTCATGCGTAACCGGGCAGTGAACTGGTGATACTCCCATCCAGGGGTCGTCGCGCACCGAGTGCGGCGGTCGCTGCGGGGGGGATCGTGACGCATGTGCACGGGGTGGACAGCGAGGTCGGCAGGCTCCGGACCGTGCTGGTTCACCGGCCGGGGCTAGAGCTCAAGAGGATGACACCGCGCAGCCGGGACCGGCTGCTATTCGAGACATTGCCCTGGGGGTGCCGCGCGCAGGAGGAACACGACGTCTTCACCCAGGCCATGCGCGACCAGGGCGTCGAGGTGCTGTACGTGACCGAGCTGCTCCAGGACGCCCTGGAGTACCAGCCGGCCAGGGACGAGGCGATCGCCGCGGTGCTCGCCGGCCGGCGCTGGGCGATGAGCTCCGGTCCGAGGTGCACGAGCGGCTGGACGCATTCGGGCCCGAGGAGCTAGCCCAGGTCCTGATCGCGGGGCTGACCCCGGAGGACCTGCCGGGCGGCCACGGGCTGGCCTTCCAGATGCTCGACCGGCATGACTTCGTGATCGAGCCGCTGCCCAACCTGGTCTTCACCAGGGACACGAGCTTCTGGGTGGGCGACCGGGTGGCGGTGGCCAGCCTGGCCGCGCCCGGTCGCCGCCGGGAGGCCGACCTGCTGGCGCTGATCTACGGGCACCACCCCCGGTTCGCCGGGCTCAAGCGGCTCTACGGGCCCGAGCTCGAGCAGGTCGACGGCGGGGACGTGCTGCTGCTGGCGCCGAGCGTGCTGGCCGTGGGCGTCGGGCAGCGGACCACCCCAGCCGGGGTCGAGCGGCTGGCCCGCCACGTGCTGGACGCGGGCCTGGCGCATACGGTGCTGGCCATCCCGGTGGACCAGCGTGACGGGGCCGGCTACCTGGACACGCTGTGCACGGTCATCGACGCCGGCACGGTGATGATGCACCCGCGGGTGGCCTTCACCCTGACCACGCACATGATCACGCCGCAGCCGGACGGGCTGCGGGTCGGCCCGGCCGCAGCCGTTCCTCGAGGCGGCCGCGCAGGCCATCGGGATCGAGCGGCTCAACGTGATCGACACCGGACTGGACCCGGTCTCGGGCCGCCGGAGCCAGTGGGATGACGGCAACAACGCGCTGGCGATCGGGCCACGGGTGGCGGTGGTGCACGAGCGCAACACCGAGACCATTCTCCGGCTGGAAGGTGCGGGCGTACGGGTCATCCAGGTCCCTGGCAGCGAGCTGGCCAGCACCCGCGGCGGCCCGCGCTGCATGTCCTGCCCGGTGGGACGCGATCCGGCCGCCGCGGCCAGGGATCACTCGGACCAGGCACCAGGCGAGCCGGCCGACGTCCCGTACCAGGCCAGCATCCGGCTTAGCGACGGCAACCCCGCCGCGGCGCCGGCCTCGCCGATCCCGCAGCCGGAACTGGCCCCGGCCTGACCCGGCCGCTCGGCCGGCTTCGGCTTACCTGCGGCTACGTGACCAGCGGCCGGCGCGGAACGCGAGGAAACCCACACCGATGGCGATCAGGAACAGGAAGCCGTAATAGAGCACATGGGCCACGGCGGAGATCAGCACCACCACGACGACGAAGATCGCCAGCCCGATCAGGAGTGTGCGCAACATGCTTCCACGGTACGGCTAGTCGGGCGCTGGTGTCACCGCGGGCCGCCGGGCCTGGTCACGGGACCCTGATCGCCCAGGAACTCGATCAGCAGCCGGAAGGTCGGGCACGGCCAGCGCCACATGCAGTTGCGGCATCGCAGGACGGGATTGGCCGGGTCGCTGGTGGCCCCGCCGCCGTCCAGCGGCCGGTGCAGGTCGGCCACCCGGCGGCCCAGCTCCGCGGACGCGAGCAGGTCATCGCGGGCCTGGCCCAGGAACATCAGGTCGCGGGCGTCGAACCGGGCCGTGACGGACACGAAGCCCTCGGCGTTCAGCAGCCGCGCGTAGTGCTCGCTGCTCTCCAGCCAGGACGCGGCACCGGCCGCGCGACGGCGGATCTCCTCGAGGTGCTCGTGCAGGTCGGCCAGCCGGCGGTCCGGCTCAGCCGCGGGCGGCCCGGCCGCGACCCGCTCCTGGGCCGCGCCCAGCAGCCCGACGGGGACCGCGGGCACGGTTAACGGCGCCTGGCCGTTGCCGGTCCGGTCGGCCTGGTCTGAATGGGTGCGCATGATCCGGGCTCCGACTCCATCGCGGCCTGTGCGGGGTACTCACGGGTAGTCACTGGGGCAGTCACTAGGTGCCCAGCACCAGCCTCGCGCAGAACCGTGATCACTGTACGTGAATTGACGATGTGCGGACAGTGACCATCTAGGCGGCGGGCCACGGGAGCCGGTACAGTGCGGCCGTGGAGCTAAAGGTTACGACTCAGTCGCAAGGTGATCACGCGATCATGTCCGTCACCGGCGAGATCGACCTCTATACCGCGCCGAGGCTCCATTCCGAGCTGACGAGCGCGCTGGCGGCCAGCACGCCCGTGCAGCTGGTCGTGGACATGGCCGGCGTCGAGTTCTGCGACTCGACCGGGATGAACGTGCTGCTGGCCGCCCAGCGCCGGGCCCGCGAGGCGGGCGGCGATCTCTCGCTGGCCAGCCCGCGCCCGGCCATCAGGAAGGTCTTGCAGGTCACCGGCCTCGAGTCGGTCTTCACCGTGCTGGACAACCCGGCCTCGGTGGCCGGCAACTAGCCGCCATCCCCGGCACTAGGATCTTGGGCCATGCCAGGGGATCTCGCCGTTGTCATCCCGGCCTTCAACGAGGCCGAAAGGGTCGGCGCCACGGTTCGGGCGGCCGCGGGCCTGCCCGGTGCCGACCTGGTCGTGGTGGTGGATGACGGGTCCGCCGATGACACGGCCGCGGTTGCCGCGCGGGCCGGCGCCCGCGTGGTGCGGCACGCCCGCAACCGCGGCAAGGCGGCGGCCCTGGAGACCGGGGCCGAGGCCGTCCGGCTGCTGGAGTCGGCCGAAGTGAACCGGCACCGACACGACCGGCGGGGCCACCCCGCGCTACCTGATGTTCCTGGACGCCGACCTGGGCGAGACCGCGGCGCAGGCCGGGCCCCTGGCCGAGCCGGTCCGGAGCGGGACGGCCGACATGACGATCGCGGTGTTCTCGAACCGGGTGCGGCGCGGCGGCTTCGGCATCGTGACCGCCACCGCCGGGGCCGGGATCGAGCGCGCGACGGGCTGGCGGCCCGCTCAGCCGGTCAACGGGCAGCGCTGCCTGACCAGGGCCGCGTTCGAGACCGCGCTGCCGCTGGCCGCGGGCTGGGGCGTGGAGACCGGCCTGACCATCGACGTGCTGCGCCGGGGCCTGCGGATCACCGAGGTCGAGGTGCCGCTCGCGCACCGGGCCACGGGCCAGGACTGGCGGTCCCAGGTGCACCGGGCCCGCCAGCTCACCGACATCGCCCGCGCGCTCGCCGTCCGCGAGCCCGCTACCCAGCGCCGCAAGCAGCAGGCCCGGCAGAAGGACCGGGCCCTGGCTCGGCGGCCTGGCTCCAGCTAGCGGCTCCGGTCCGGCTCCAGTAGAGGTCCGGCTCCAGCTAGAGGTACGGGCCCGACGCGTGGGGGACTTGCTGGCCCTCGTCCGGGCCGCCGGGGACACCCGGCCCGCCCGGGCCCATCGGCGGCATCATGCCCGGCGGCAATGCCCGGCGCATCTGCTCGAGCTGGGCGCGCGCGGCCATCTGCTGGGCGAACAGCGTCGTCTGGATGCCGTGGAACAGCCCCTCCAGCCAGCCGACTAGCTGGGCCTGGGCGACCCGGAGCTCGGCCTCGCTGGGCACCGCGTCGTCGGCGAACGGCAGTGAGAGCCGCTCCAGCTCCTGAACGAGCTCGGGTGCGAGGCCGTCCTCGAGCTCCTTGATCGAGCTCTGGTGGATCTCCTTGAGCCGGGCCCGGCTCTTCTCGTCCAGCGGCGCCGCCCGGACCTCCTCCAGGAGCTGGCGGATCATGCTGCCGACGCGCATCACCTTGGCCGGCTGCTCGACCATCTCGGTGACCGGGCGCTCCCGGCTCGCCTCGGCATCGGTCTCCACGGCGACGCCATCCGGGCCGACCACGACCACCCGGGGGTGCTCCTCGTCCGGCTGGCTCGTCTGGTCGGGATTCGTCTGGTCGCTCATAGCCCTAGTTTGTCGAGACGGCCGGCCGCCCCTGCGAGCGGGGGCCGGATTGGCTCCCGATACTATGCCGGGCTCTGCTGCCTGTTCCGTGGTCCGAAGCATCGGTTGACGATATACCGGATTCCGATATAGTCGGGGTCATGGACGCCATGCCATTGCCGCCGGGTCCCGCCGCCACGCCGGACGACGCCATCGCCAGGGGCTGCTCGCCGCGTGACCAGCGACGGCGGGACTGGATCGCCGCCGGAGCCGTCCTGATGCTGCTGCTGTCGGTGCTCGCGGTCGTCATCGTCGTGACCGAGATGAGCGGGGCTTCGGCCGCGGTCACCGGGGGATGCGGTGGCGGCTGAGCTGGCCGCCCGGGCCGGCCCGGGCACCGGCCGGGCGGCCGGAGCCGGGGCGGCGTTGCCCGCGGCGGCCTCGCCCGCGGCCAGGGCCTGGCTGTGGGGCACGGTGGCCCTCACGGCGGGCGCGATCATCACCGCGATCGCGCTGGCGCCGCCCGCGACGGCCCCGGCCAGCGCGGCCCTGGCCTACCTGCTGTTCGCGGGCTCGTCGGCGCACGTGGCGTCGACCGCGTGGTTCTACACCGTGCCGCAGGTCCGCGGCTATATGGGCCAGCATCGCGCCCGTTATGCCTGGACCCCGCTCGCGCTGATCGCCGGGGCCGGCGCGATCGCCGCCGCGCTGCCGCCAGCCGTCCTGAACTGGCTGCTGCTGCCCTACTTCGGCTGGCAGTTCTTCCACTATCAGAAGCAGAACCTGGGCCTCGCCTCGCTGGCCGCGGCCGCCCACCGGGTCGCCGGCCTGCGGCCGGCCGAGCGACGTGCTCTGCTGGCGGCCGGCCTGGCCGGGACGGCCGGGCTGCTGGCCCGGCCCCGGCTGCTCCAGCTGCGGGTCGACCCGCACCTGGCCGCGGCCTACCCGCTGGCCGCGGCCGCCTTTGCCGTCGCGGTCGGGGCCGGGCTGGTCAGCCTGGCCCGGCGCCCGGCCGGCCAGCGCCCGGCCGGATTCTGCGTCATCTACGCCTGCGCGCTGGCCTTCACGCTGCCGGCCTTCATCTTCAGCTCGCCGTATGCGGCGGTGGCCGGGATGACGATCGCCCACGGCCTCCAGTACCTGCTGCTGATGGGGCTGGTCGCGGCCGGCGGTCCGCGGCCAGGGCCGGGAGGGACAGCGGTGTGGGGGTTCCTGCCGCTGGCCGCGCTGACCAGCATCGCCCTGGCCGGCGGGGCGATCTTGTCGGTGGCATCGGACCTCCAGGAGTCGGCCCCGCTGACCCGGTCGCTGTTCGGCTGCTTCCTGGGCGCCGTCATGGCCCACTTCGTGATCGATGCCGGGCTGTGGCGGCTCCGCGACCGATTTCCGCGGCTGTTTCTGGAATCCCGGCTGCCCTACCTGGTGCCCAGCCGTCGGGTGGCGAGCGTCAGTCCGCCTCGCGTCGGTCCGGCTCGCGTCAGTCCGGCTTCCGATCCATCGGTAGCCGATATACGATCGGAGCGTGCCTGACTCATCCAGCCCCGCGCCCGCCCGCGGCGCGCCGAGCACGCCGCTGGGCGGGTTCGGCCGGTACGCGGGCCCGGCCACGCTCATCCTGTCCAGCCTGGCCGAAGGGCCGAAGCACGGCTACGCGCTGACCAAGGACATCGAGGAGTTCGCCGGGCTCCGGCTGGCGCCGGGGACCCTGTACGAGGCCCTCAGTCGGCTGGAGGGCCAGGGCCTCATCGAGGCGCTGGAGAGCCAGGACCGGCGCCGGCCCTATCAGCTCACCGCCGCGGGCGCGGCGGCGCTGCGGGTCCACCTGGCCGACCAGCGGCGGGTAGCCGAGGTCGGGCTCGGGCGGCTGTCTCGCACCTGGGGCACGACGTGACCAGCACGGCCGGGCCGGCCGTCGGTACCGGCCCGGCTAACCTGGCGGCCGCGCGGTTGCTGCGCTGGTACCCGGCCGCCTGGCGGGCCCGGTACGGCGAGGAGTTCACCGAGTTGCTGCTGGCCGAGTTCGCCGAGCAGCCGCGCAGTCGGCGGCGGACCGCCAACGTGATCTTCAGCGGACTGCTCGCGCGGCTGGCCGGCCTCGGCCTGACGGGGTTCGGGCTCAGCGCGGCCGATCAGGCCCGGGCCAGCCTGGCCACGCTGGGTGGGGCGGCGGCCGCCTTCCTCACCTTCGGGCTGGCCATGCTGGCCCAACTGGCCATCGGCTGGCAGTGGGCCATGCCGCACGACCCCGCCACCACCTCGGGCCTGGCCCTGATGGCCGTCGCCACCCTGCTCCTGCTCCTGCTCGCGGTGCTGGCCGCGGTGCCCCTCGCCTGGGCCACGGCCGCCGCGCTGCTCGGCCGCGGGGCCGGACGCCTGCCGCGCCGCCGGCTCGCCGGTCCGGCGGCGTTCGTGCTGGCCGGCGGGACCGCGCTGGCGGTCGGCGCCCACCACTTCCAGAACTCGTGGCCCGGCACCGGCGGCACCGCCGTGCACCGCGGCCTGGTGCCGGCCGGGGCGGCCGCGTTCAGCTGGGCCTCGACGCTGTCGGTCTCGTCCTACTGGGCCCACCCGACGGCGCTCCGCGCGTTTCCCGCGCCTGAGCTGGCGTGGATGGTCCTGAGCCCGTTCGCCTTGCTCAGCGTCGTCGGCGGGATCGTGGCCATCGTGCGCAGGCAGCGGGCGTCGGCCCGGCTGCTCGGCTACCAGGCCCACCTGGCCGTCGTCGCGCCGCTGGCCATGGCCTGCTTCCTGGCCGGCGCCGGGTGCTGGGTGTTCGGGCAGGGCTCCGGCCCGGCCGGCCTGTTCCACGCGGGCGCGGTCGACGTGGCCGGGCTGGCCGTGATGACGGTGGCGCTGGTGGCCGCCAGCCGGGCGGCGATCACCGCCCGACGCGGGGCCGAGGCCCTGGTCCTGGACTAGTCCGGGCCGAGACCCCTTTGTTAATGGGATGCGTCATGGCGGTCAGTGGAGCAGGCTCGACCTGTGGTGACGATCGAGGATGTCCGGGTCGTGGCCCGGCAGCTGCCCCGCGCCTACGAGGCGCTGGTCCGGGACCGGGTCAAGTTCCGGGTCGGGCGGATCGTCTGGCTGGCCTTCTCCGCCGACGAGACGACCATGGGGTTCGCCTTCCCCAAGGAGGAGCGGGCCGCGCTGGTCGCCTCCGACCCGGCCAAATTCCTCCTGCCGGGCCAGGCTGATCTGCGGTGGAACTGGGCCGTCGTCCGGCTCAGCGCCATTGACGCCGAGGAGATGCGCGAGCTCGTGCTCGACGCCTGGCGCCTGGTCGTGCCCAAGAGCGTGGCCGCCGCCTACCTCGCCCGGCCATGAATTGCTCCTGATCTGCCTTGCAAACCGTCATGTGGGTAAATAGCGCAGCGAGGCCCAGGTAACGTGCAGGTTGACCATGGTGCTGGCGGGCCTCGGGCCGGCCGCCCATTGGCGGGCTCTTAGAGTTGATCAATCAATCTGGTCCGGCTAGCCCGGTTGATCTGGCTACTGACCCCAGGCCGCGCCCGGCGGCCCTGGCCAGCGGCGGAGGGATGACAATGGCGCTTCAGGAGCGGCACGCGTCGGCCGAGCACACAGTGGAACTGCCCGAGCCGTGGCGATCCGCGGCCGTCACCGTGGTGCTGCCGACCTACAACGAGGCCGCGAACCTGCCCGTGATCGTGGCCGAGCTGCTCGGCCTGCCGCTGACCAACCTGCACATTCTCGTCGCCGACGACAACTCACCCGACGGCACCGGGCGGGTCGCCGACCAGCTCGGCGAGGAGTACGGCTCGGGCCGGATCACCGTCGTGCACCGGCAGGAGAAGCAGGGCCTCGGGCGCGCCTATGTCGACGGGATGACGCGGGCCATGGCCGCCGGCGCCGAGTTCGTGGTTCAGATGGACAGCGACTTGTCGCACGCGCCGACGTACGTGCCGCAGATGCTCGGCACCCTGTTCGCCGCCGACGCTGACGTGGTGATCGGCTCCCGCTACGTGGCCGGGGCCAGCGTGGCGACCGAGTGGGCCTGGCACCGCAAGGCCCTGTCCGGCTTCGCGAACGGCTACGTCCGCGTGCTGCTGCACCTCGGCATCCGCGACGTCACCGCCGGTTTCAAGCTCTGGCGCACCACCGCGCTGAAGACCATCGACGTGGCCAGCATCCGCAGCAACGGCTACAGCTTCCAGGTCGAGATGAACTACCGGACCGTCCGGCACGGCCTGAAGATCGTCGAGCTGCCCATCCACTTCGCGGACCGCCGCGAAGGGGAGAGCAAGATGAACATGCGCGTGCAGCTCGAGTCGGCCCTGATGCCCTTCCAGCTTCGCCGCCGGGCCCGGTGACCTGGTCCGGCAGGCGCTGAGAGCAGGAGGTCAGACCATGAACGGCGGACCCGTGACCGTGGCGGTCGTGGCCAGCCGCACCGAGGCTGACCTGATCGTCGGCCTGCTGGCCAGCAACGGCGTGCGCGCCGCCATCTCGGCCGACGACGCCGGCGGCCAGGAGCCGCAGCTACAGCTGGACGGCGTGAGCGTGCTGGTCGCCCCGGCCGACGAGGACCTGGCCCGCCGGCTGCTAGCCGAGGCGCAGGACAGCGCCGCCGAGGACAGCTCCGCTGAGGACAGCTCCGCCGAGGGAAGCGCCGAGTAGGCCAGGTCGCTCGTCGCCCGGTAGATCACCCGGTCCGCAAGCGGTCGGCCAGGTCATCGACGACGCTCGCGGCGGCGCGAGTCAGCGCCTCGCCCGACGGAGTGCCGGTGACATCCCATTGCTCGTTGTCGTGCTCGTACACGCCGGTGGCGCCGGGAACCGTGCGGAGGGCACGCTGGATGCGCTGGCGCAGCTCCACCCCCAGTTGATCTTGCCGGAAGTATTCCTGCGCCCAGACAGCGACGGTCCAGCCGTCGATCTCGCCGGTGGTGTAGGCCGCCACGCCGCGGATCTCAGGCTCGTCCGTTAGCCGCACCCACTCCTCGGCTATCTCCTCGTCCTCGGGCTCGATCCGCTGTACTTCATCGCTCACCGGGTGATGTTAGCGCTGTTCCGGCCGCGTTCTTCAGGGCTGGACCGCCGCCAAGATGAGCATGGTCAGGCTCACCGCGCCCCAGGCCAGCGACCCGCCGACGATAAGCCGGTAGACCCAGCGCAAGGTCGAGCCGCGGGGATGCAGGTTCTCGGTCTGGTCCGTGGGCGTGTTCAGCTCAGCGTGATCCTCCAGGTATTTCCTGATCCTGTCGTCTGCTGAGCCGCTCAGGAACATGCCGCGGATGTAGTTGGCCCGGCGGCGGTAGCGGATGTTGGCCTGCCGCTCACTCCCGAGCATGCCGAGCATGGTGAGCCCGGAACTGAAGGCGATGACGGCGCCGATGAAGACCAGCGTGAAGTTCCCGAAGGTAAACGCCGAGTCCTTGGTGTGCGTGACGACGGTCGCGATCACCGTGGCCAGGATGGCGTTCAGCGAGATGTAGAACTCGACGAACTTCAGCCTGCGGTCGTCGATGTCCCGGATGTGGGCCCAGGCGGCTTCGTACTCTGCGTGCAGGAACTCCGCGCTCGACCGGTCCATGGCACTGGATCATATGGTGGCATACCACTATCAGCCGTTCGCGAGATGGGAGCGGATGAAGGCGCACCATGTCGCGGTCGCGCCGGGCTTGGTCTCGGCGTGCCTGCCCGAGAACGCGATCAGTTGCTTGTCTGTCGACCGGAACAAGTCGAACAGGGCGAACTGGCCGTCCCTGGGGAACACCTCATCGTCCCACTGAACGTGGTACAGGACCGGAGCCGTGATCCGCGTCGCCTCGCCGCGGAGGCGGTCCGTGGTGTCAGCGCCCTCATACATGCCCGGCGCCTGGCGCAGCCCGAACTTCCCGAAAACCGCACAGCGGAGACGGTCACCCATCGCTGCGGCGAGCGGCACGCCAAACCGCGTGGCCATCGACAGGCCCACGTACCCGACCCTGGTCGTGTCGACGTCCGCCATTGATCCGACGGCATCCAGGGTCTCCTGCCAGTCGCCGGTCATCCGGTCGATCACGACGTCGAGGCCCTCGGCCACTATTCGGGCCTGATATGCGGGGGCACTGAGCGGCGCCTCGACCCGGTCGCCGTGGTAAGGCCCGTCAATCGCCAGGGCCGCGAGGCCAGCCGTGCCGCAGAACCAGCGAGCCAGGGTGAGCACGCGCGCGGATCGCTTGTGCCCGCTGCCCCCATGACCGAGCAGGACCAGCGGAGACCTTGGTGCGGGCGCCGAGGGCAGCCACAGCACGCCGGGGACGCTACCGCCCGGCCGGCCCAGCCGGAACGGGCGCTCGGTGAGGCCGTCGCCGGCAACCTGTGCCCCGGCCCAGTCGAACGTCGCCACTGGATTATCGGGTTTCGCTGACGACGAATGCCGGCCTCAGCCCCGCAGCGTCGGCAGCAGGAGCCACGACTCCCGATGCCAAGGCGAACACAACGGCACTGAGGATGAAAAGCCGCCCAGCTAGACCAGACACAAGCGCGTCCCCTTTTAACATGCAGCGCTGCCACAGGTAGGACGCACATCGGCATGAGCCGGGTTACCAACAGATATGACTGCGGCCCTGCACGGTCCGTGATCTCCAGCTAACCCTGGGGCTGGGCGGCGTCACCTGAGCGGGCCGAGCGCGAACTAACCGCATCGATGTCGTCATCCTGCGTGTATCCCGCTCACCGGGGGCCGCCCGATGGCTTGACAGAGTCCCCTCGGTTAGAGAATTCTAACGGTTAGTGAATGCTAACCGAGATGCTGACCGGTGGGGTGCGCTGGCTGACGGCACGCGCCTGGCCATCGTGGCCCGCCTGGCTGAGGGGCCCCTGGCAGTGGGAAAGCTTGCGACCGGGCTGCCAGTGAGCCGGTCGGCGGTGTCTCAGCATCTGAAGATCCTTAAGGATGCCGGGCTGGTGGAGGACACGGCGGAGGGGACGCGCCGGATCTACCGGCTCAACCCGGTGGCGCTGGCGGCCTTGCGGGATCAGCTCGACACGTATTGGCAGCGGGCGCTGGCCGGGTATGCCCAGGCCGCAAGAGCGCCGAGCGAGGATGACAGGGAGGCCTGATGGCTGGGACCGATGCGCCGACGGTGCGCAAGAACCTCGTGGTGGACGCGCCGATCGAGCGGGCGTTCACGGTATTCACCGACCGGTTCGGGGACTTCAAGCCGCCTGAGCACAACCTGCTCGGGGCGCCGATCGCGGAAACAGTGTTCGAGCCCCGGGTCGGCGGCGGCATCGTGGACCGGGCGGTGGATGGCAGCGAGTGCCGGTGGGCCCGCATCCTGGCCTTCGACCCGCCGGACCGGGTGGTGTTCAGCTGGGATATCAGCCCGCGGTGGACGATCGAGACCGACGAGGCGCAGACCAGCGAGGTCGAGGTGCGGTTCTACGCCGAGTCGCCGTCCCGGACGCGGGTGGAGCTGGAGCACCGGCACATCGACCGGCACGGCCCCGGATGGGAATCAGTCATCGACGGCGTGGACGGCGCCCAGGGCTGGCCACTGTACCTGGACCGGTACGCGGCGCTGGTGAAGGAAGGCAGCTGACATGCCGCCCATCGTGACCACCGCCGAGATCGCCCGCCCGGCCGCCGAGGTCTTCACCTACGCCACTGATGCGGCCCGGTTCCGCGAGTGGCAGAAGGGCGTGGTGGACGGGCATATGGACGGCCCCGCCGACAAGGCGGGCGCCAGGTGCATGATGACCCGCCGCATCGGCGGCGCCAACCGGACCTCGACATCCGAGCTGGTGCACGTGGACCCGCCCCGGTCCTGGCGCGTGGAAGGCCGCGACGGCCCGGTCCGGGCAGCTGTCGACGTCCTGGTCGAGCCCGTCACCGACGCCCGGTCCCGGCTAACCATCACTGTCGACTTCACCGGTCACGGCATCGGCAAGCTCCTGGTGCCGCTGATGGTCCGCCCCGAAGCACGCAAGGAGATGCCCGTCAACATGGCCGCGCTCAAGCATCGGATGGAAGCGAGCTAGGAGCCTGCCTGCTCGGGCGGCCGTTCCGCCAGTTGAACGGCAACATCGTCGGGTCATCGACCCGGAGCCAGGTGGGGCGAGCTGGCGGAGGGTGTGGGATTCGAACCCACGGAAACGCTTGCACGCTTCAGCGGTTTTCAAGACCGGGCTTGCCCGGCCCATCATTAGGCTCCTGGCCTGCGCTGATAGCGCTCCAGGCTCTGCAATTGGCCGCCGCCATCCCGCGTATATCCCGTGACTCCGCCCATGCCCCGCGTCCATGATCCCTGGGTGCAGTTCGCGGTCTCAGCTCAGCCACCGCAGGTGGTACGCGCTCAGTCTGGCTGGAGGGTTGGACACCGGGTCGTTGACGGGCGGCCGAGGCGTGTCATAGAGTCTTACTCTCCTAAGACAGCGGAGCGCTAAGGTGATCAGATTCCGGGTGGACGGGCGGTCTGCGGTGCCGCCCTATCAGCAGATAGTCCAGCAGGTGCGGCAGGCGCTGCGGATGGGCGTGCTGGACATAGGTGACCAGCTTCCCAGCGTGCGGGAGGCGGTCGCGGCGGCGGTGGTGAATACCAACACCGTGCTCAAGGCTTACCGCGAGCTGGAGCGCGAGGGCCTGGTCGAAGCGCGCAGCGGGCAGGGCACTTTCGTGCGGGGACGGCCGCCGGGTCCTCCGCCGGGCACCCACTCGCGGCTTGGCCGTTCCCTGCGGGGGTGGGTGGGTGAGGCGCGCGCTGCCGGTCTTGATGACGAGTCGATTGAGTCGCTGCTGCGGGCCGCCCTGCAAGCTGACGCCGCGGAGGACATCGCATGACCGCCGCGATCGAGACCCGCGGGCTGACCAAGCAGTACGGCCGGGTCACCGCGCTGGGAGACTGCACGATCAGCGTCCCGGCGGGCCGGATGTCGGCTCTCGTCGGTCCCAACGGGGCAGGCAAGACCACGCTGCTGCGGCTGCTGACCGGGCTGTGCGCGCCATCGGCGGGGGAGGCTGCCGTGCTCGGGAGCACGCCCGGCCAGGACCCCGGTTACCTGGCCGGGATCGGATTCCTGGCTCAGGACATCCCGCTGTACCGGCGGCTGACCGCGCAGGACCACATCGGGTTCGGCGCGCATCTCAACCGGCACTGGGACGGCGATTCCGTGCGGGCCCGGCTGACCGGCCTGCGGATACCGCTGAACCGACCCGTAGGCGCGCTGTCCGGGGGCCAGCGGGCGCAGGTCGCCCTGGCGCTCACGCTGGCCAAGCGGCCGAGGCTGCTGCTGCTCGACGAACCGCTCGCGGCCCTTGACCCGCTGGCCCGGCAGGACTTCCTGGCCACGCTGGCCGAGGCGTCAGCGGACGGGGACTTGACCGTACTGCTGTCCTCGCACCTGATCGCTGACATCGAGCGGGTTTGCGATCATCTGATCCTGCTGGCCTCCTCCCGGGTTCAGCTGTGCAGCGACATCGACGCGCTGCTGGACAGGCACCGGATCCTGGTGGGGCCACGCAAGGACACGGCGCCCGTCGGCCGGTCGCACGCCATCGTGCAGGCGAACACCACGGTCCGGCAGACCACCATGCTGGTCCGGCTGAACGGCCCGGTGATCGATCCCGCGTGGACCGTGGAGCAACCCAACCTGGAGGAGATCGTGCTCGCCTACATGAGGCAGGACCAGGACTCCGGCCGCACCAGCCCCGGGACGTCCCGCCTTTCAGCCGTGGGAGGAGACCGATGACCTGGGTCACCTGGCGCCAGTACCGCTACCAGGGCATGGTCGCAGCCGCCCTCTTCGCCGTGATAGCCGTCGTGCTGATCCTCACCGGGCTGCACGCGGCGTGGGTATGGCATTCAGCCCTGACCCAGTGTTCCCGGAACGGGACCTGCGGCAGCCTGACGGGCTCAGGCCTGTCCCTGGGCAGCCCGCTTGCCTTGACGCTCGTTCTCGCGACAGCCGCGGTGCCGGTACTGCCCGGCCTGCTGTGGGGCGCACCGGCGGTGGCGCACGAGCTGGAAACCGGAACGCACCAGCTCGCCTGGACCCAGGGCATCAGCAGGCGGCGCTGGCTCATGGTCAGGACCGGATGGCTGCTGCTCGCCGCGGCCGTCCTCGCCGGGGCGCTCTCGGCCATCGTCACCTGGTGGTCGCGGCCGTTTAACGCGCTGGACGCCACCGCCTTCCAGATCAACCACTTCGACGTCACCGGCATCGTGCCCGCCGCCTACGCGCTCTTCGCCATGGCCCTCGGCATCAGCGCCGGCACGCTGCTGCGCCGCACCCTGCCCGCACTGGCCGTCACCCTGGCCGGCTTCGCAGGCATCCGGGTATTCATCGCACTGTGGCTCCGCATGCGCTACATGACACCGGTCACCGTGTACTACAAGCTCACAGCACCTTTCACCCCGGCAGGGTCGTACCTGCCAGTCAGGCAGGGCTTCGTCGGCCCGGACGGCAGGCCTGCGGCGCTTGACTATGCCGTTCCCAACTACAACGGGATACCGCTCACAGCGTGCAAGCAGGCACTAAGGAGCAACCCCGACCCCCAGGCCGCCCTGCCCTGCCTAGCTGCGCACGGCTACCGCGGATATCTGGCCTACCAGCCAGCGGGCCGCTTCTGGGCCTTCCAGGGCATCGAGACCGGCATCTTCCTGATCCTCGCAGCCGCCCTGATCGGCGTTGCCTTCTGGGTCATTCGCCGCCGGGACGCATAGCCGGACTGCCACCGAGTCAACGATCACGCCTACCGGATGCCAGCAACAAGTCCTACTAGCCTCCCCTGACCTGCGATGATGCCCGGAATCCCATCCCGCGTATATCCCGTGGCCAGCGGCCTGCGGCCGCTTCTGGTGGCCTACGGCTGCACATCCGGTGACGGCCTGGTGCCGGTGTTCAGCACCGTTCCCGCACGTCAGAGGCCATCTTGGCTGGTGAGCGGAGGGTGTGGGATTCGAACCCACGGTGACGATCACTCGCCACAGCGGTTTTCAAGACCGCCGCCCTCGGCCACTAGGCGAACCCTCCGGCGCTAACGATAGCGGGACCTGGCGGGCGCACGACGCCGATGCCGGTCCAAGATCCTCTCCTAGGGCACCATGATCGTGACCGTTTTACCCCGCGGCGTTTTGCGGACAAACGGTCCTGATCATCGGGGAACATCCAACGGCCGGCCGGATGGCCGATTCTGGTCCAGCCGGAATACCGGATCCGCCCGGCCGGGCCTGCTCGACCAGCAGAACGGGGCCGGCGGGCGCGTCAGACCCGCCGGTGAGCAGGGGAGCGCGATGAGTAGGCTCGCCGGTGAAGGAGGTTCCATGCTCCCCCCGTTCGGCTGGTCGGCTGTGGTCACCCAGTGGCAGTTCGCCCCCATCGTCACGGTGCTGGTGGCCCTGTTCGCCGGCCTGTACCTGTGGGGCGTCGTGCGGGTGGCCCGCCGTCATCCGCAGCGCCCGTGGCCGGCCTGGCGGACGGGCTTGTTCCTGGGCGGGCTGGCGGTCATCGTGATCGCCACGGAAAGCGGCATCGGGGCCTACGACGACGTCCTGTTCTGGGACCACATGGTCCAGCACCTGATGCTGATCATGGTCGCCCCGGCGCTGCTGATTTTCGGTCAGCCGATCACGCTGCTGATGCACGCGAGCAGGAATCCGCTGCACACCTGGACCAAGCGGGTGGTGCGCTCGAAGGTGGCCAGCTTCCTGACCTGGCCGGTGTTCGGCGTGGTCGCCTACTCGCTGGCGGTGGCGGGAGCGCACCTGACGAGCCTGGCCACCACGGTGGAGCAGAACCAGACGCTGCACAACACCGAGCACGCGGTGTTCCTGATCGTCGGGTACCTGTTCTTCCTGCCCATCCTGGGCACGGAGCCGATCCGCTGGCGGCTGTCCTACCCGGTCCGGTTCGTGATCCTGGTCCTGATCATGCCGGTGGACACCTTCACCGGCATCGTCCTGGGCAACGGCGGCGCCACGACGCCGGGGGTGCCGACCGGCCCGCGCCCGGCCTGGGCGCCCAGCCCGATCGCGGACCTGCACGCGGGTGGCGCGGTGATGTGGGTGGCCGGCGACGGCCTGATGTTCGGGCTGATGATGCTGGTCTTCCTGATGTGGAGCACGGACGACCGGGCCGCGACCAGCGGGCACGGCTGGTTCGAGAGCGCCAGGAAGGCCAGCCTGGCCACCCTGGTCGCCTCGCATCAGCCCGCGGCGCAGCCGGGCGAGCCGGGCCTGGCCAGCCAGGCCAGCGCGGAGGACGCCGGGGCCGGGGTGACGAGCGCGCGCTGGTCGGACCGCGGCGGGGTGGACGACGACGAGCACCTGGCCGCCTATAACGCGTTCCTGGCCCGGCTGCACCAGGGGCCGGGCAACAGCCACCCGAGCTAGCGGGAGTTACCCGAGCGGCAGCCACCCGAGTTAGCGCTCAGGCCGGGCCGCGTGCCGAAAGTATTTCGGGCGAGTCGGTGAATGTCCGTAACCGGCGTGCTGAACCAGGCCGGGCGTGGCTCCGTGTTTACGGGTGGACCTGCCGATGGGGCACGACCAGCGGCAGATTCTGGCTCGCCGGGCTGTGCCAGGAACAAATGGCCCCGTTCCATGGCATAGCCCGGCGATGCATGACGGGCCCTCTGCCCGCCAGCACCCCAGCACGCCCAGCCCAGCCCCCAGCCCAGCCTCCCGCCCGCACTATCCGTGCGACGGCGGCCGCGACACGCCGGTAGCGCTTTCTACGTCAATCTAGGGTCAGTGCTAGATCGGGTCATAGGCTCCTATGGCGTGGACCCCGTGAGAAACCCCTACGCACCGGGCGCGGGCCAGCGGCCGCCCGAGCTGGCCGGACGCGACCGTGAGATCGCCCAGTTCGAGGTCGTCCTGGAGCGGATCGCCCGCGGCCGCCCGGAGCGCAGCATGGTGCTGACCGGACTGCGGGGCGTCGGCAAGACGGTGCTGCTGAACACCTTCCGCTCGATGGCCATGCAGCGCCTGTGGGGGACGGGCAAGATCGAGGCCCGGCCCGAGCAGTCGATCCGCAGGCCGGTGGCCGGCGCGCTGCACATGGCGGTGCGCGAGTTGGCCCCGCGGCACCGGGCACCGGACCGGATCGACCATTTCCTGGGCGTGCTCAAGTCCTTCGCCGCGCGGGACGGGCGGGGGGCCAAGGGCTCGCCGGTCACCCAGCTCGGGATCGACGTCCCGGCGGTCCGGGGCCGGGCCGACTCGGGCGACCTGGAGATCGACCTGACCGAGTTGCTGACCGACGCCGCGTCGGTAGCGGCCGACCTGGGCGTCGGGCATCGCCCTGTTCATCGACGAGATGCAGGACGTGCCCGCGCCGGACATCTCGGCGCTGTGCGCCTCCTGCCACGAGCTGTCCCAGAACAACGGCCCGCTGATCGTGGTCGGCGCCGGCCTGCCGCACCTGCCGTCGGTGCTGTCGGCCAGCAAGAGCTACTCCGAGCGGCTGTTCCGTTACGTCTCCATCGACCGGCTGGACCGGGAATCGGCCGACGTGGCGGTGCTGGCCCCGGCCCGCCGGGAGGGCGCGGACTTCGAGCCGGACGCCCTGGACGCGCTCTACGCGGCGGCCGATGGCTACCCGTACTTCGTGCAGGCCTACGGCAAGGTGACCTGGGACGTCGCGGCGGCCAGCCCGGTCACGGCCAAGGATGTGGGGGTGGCCGGGCCGGTGGCGGCCAGCGAGCTGGCAGTCGGCTTTTTCGGCAGCCGGTACGAGCGGGCCACCCCGGCCGAGCGGGAGTACATGCGGGCCATGGCGATGCTGGGCGACGACCCGGTGCCGACCGCCCAGGTGGCCGAGGAGCTGGGCCGCAAGCCGTCGAGCGTGTCCCCGGCCAGGGACAGCCTGATCAAGAAGGGCCTGATCTACAGCTCGGAGCGCGGACTGATCGCGTTCACGGTCCCGCACTTCGGCCGTTTCCTGCGCAGCCAGCCGACCTAGACAAGAGCCGTCGGCCCGGGGCCGAGCCGGCCTCTGGCGGAGTATCAGCCTTTCTAGCGTCTGTTATAGATATCAATAGAGAGCCGCAGACTGCTCCGTCGCGGGGTGCTCCTGGCCGGAACGCAGATGCTCCTGGCCGGCGGGCAAGGCGAGGCCGGCGATCTCGCGCGGGTCGGCCGACCCGCCGCCCGGCGCCGGGAGGGCCTGCTGGCCGGCGGCCGGGCTGGCCGCGACCACGTGCCGCAGGAACGATGGCCCGCGCCACGGCGACCGGGCCGGTGCCGACGGCCAGTTCAGGGCCATTCCGTTGGTGGCGTCAACCAGCGCCACCCGGATCAGCGGCCGCCGCTGGCGCAGGAACACCGCGAACACCACCTCGGCCTCCCGGTCCCCGTACCGGCCGGGGAACACCAGGTACCGCCAGCACAGCTCGCGCCACATGTCCACCGGCAGGTCGGCCGTGAGCAGCCCGGCGTGCCGGCGCCACTGCTTGCTGCGCCGCAGCGCCGTCAGGGTCCGCTCGGCCGGCAGGACCCGCAGCTCGCACGGCTCCGAGTAGCCCAGCCGGACCAGCGCCTCGCCCAGTTCCGGCGACAGGCAGGCGATCAGGACCAGCTCGGCGGCCAGCATCCCCAGCGTCGCCGCCGCCTGCCAGGCCGTCTGCGGCTGCTGCACTGGACGCCAGACCAAGCGTGCACAGCGCGGCCACCGCCAGCAGCGTCGGCCTGGTCAGCGTCCGCCAGTTCACCGGCGTCGTGGCTCAGCTCGCCGAAGCAGCCGCAGCCGACCTCCGGCCGGGCGGTCCGCAGCTCCAGCAGCGCGCAGGTGGCGACCAGGAACAGCAGGGCCGTACCGAGCCGGACGCAGGTCGGCCGGGGGCGCCCAGGCCGATGGGCCTGCGGTCGCGATGAGCCCGATGCCCAGGCCCAGTTCCACGGCGGACATCGCCAGGGCCACCGGCCGCCGCAGCCGGACCGGGAACAGCGCGGTGGGGCCGAGGCCGGCGTCCATCGAGCCAGCCCGGAACGCCCGGACGAGCTTGGCCGCGCAGCCGCCCAGCAGCAGCGCGGCCAGCAGCGGGATCTGCACCTCCCGGGCCATAAAGATGATCTGCATGGTCAGCGGCCGATCGAGATGGTGGCGTTGAAGCAGCCCTTGTCCAGCTCGCCGCCGAGCGCGACGAAGCTGGCCTGGGTCAGGTCCGCGACCCGGCCGCGGGGGGAGGTCCCGCACGTGACGCAGCGGTCGTTGAACAGCCGGGCCACCGCGGCGCAGCCGGTGACCGGCAGCACGCAGGAGGCGCCGTTGCAGTCGTTGCGGACCAGCAGCGCGCTGCCGATGGCCAGGTAGGGCATCCGGGCGTACCCGCGCGGGTAACCGGCGATGGTGTCCTCGACGCAGCCGGTCTCCGGATCCAGCGCCGGGTAGTACGCGCCCAGCACCCCCGGCGGCTCGCCCGTCGGCGCTCGTGCCAGGTCGCCGAGCCGCTGATGGCGTCGGGCACGTGCCCGCTGACCAGCGGGGGCTCGGGCAGCCGGTCGGCCGGGTAGGCGGGCTGCGAGGTCGCCGGGATCAGGCCCTCCAGGTAGTTCTCGTGGCGCAGGCCGATGACGTCGATCAGGTAGCCAGGCTGGAGGGTGGGAAACCGGACCTGGATCCGGCCCGCCGCGCGGGCCGGGATCACGACGATCTGGCGGCGCCGGATCGCGCCCTCGTCGACGAGCATGTAGTCGCGGCCCAGCTCGACGATCGTGCCGGTGACCCGGCCGATGTTGGCCCAGATCCGGTCGACCACGCCGGGCTGGGTCGGGTGCAGCCGCAGCACGGCCTGATCGCCCTGGCGCAGCCCGGTCGGCTCGGCGTGGCCGCCCCGCCAGGTCGTCGCCTCGGCGGTCAGCGTGAAGCGCTGCTCCTGGCCCGGCCCGTCGGGGTCGCCGAGGACCAGCACGTGCGGGCTGACGTCCAGCACCGTGCCGGACACCGCCCGGGTGAGCTGGGCCGCCGCCGGAAAACCAGTCCCGCCCGGGCCAGGGGCCGCCCCTCCGGCCAGTCGCCGTCCCGCCCTAACGGCCCCGGCTCCGGCGTCAGACCCGGCGTCAGGCCGAACACCGCGTCCTTGAACAGCCGACGGCGGGCCACCCGGGCCGCGTCGGCCATGCCCGTGGCGCCCGCGCAGCGGTCGCAGCACCCGCGGTCCCCGCGAGCCTTCAGCATCTGCCCTCCCGGCGCTGCCCCTCGCTGCGCTGCCTCGCCCGCCCGTCTCCCACCGACGATGTCAGCCAGCCTTTGACAATGCGTAGCCATGTCGTCCCACGTCAAGCGGTTCGTCACTTCTTGCTGGCTGACGGTCACACATATCCAGCTTTACGTCCTGGCCGAAAGTAGGTCGCCCGACGACCCAGTGGTCCGATCTGTCTATATCCGCCCGGTGAGACTCGCCGTTACACGGGGTAGCTAACCGTGTGATGCCTGTAATGGGTACCGTTAGTCTGTGAGCGTCGGGGGCGATCACTTGGCAGCACAGGCATGCGCGAATACGGGCGAAGGCGCGCCGCGGGTCGCGGGGTCCTCGCCTGCCCATCGAGACGAGTCAGGGAGCCTGACCAGCGCGGATGGCCCAGGCCAGCCGCGCCAGGTGGCGAGCCAGCCGGGGCGCGGGCAACCGGGGCGCGGGCAGCCGCCGAGCCCCAGGAGCCCGGATGCCCCGGCCGATTCCGGCGAAAGCGCCGAACCGGGCTATCCGGACCAGCCCGCTGTTATCGACGACCCCGAGTTCCGGGATTACGTCACCGCGCGCGGCCGGGCCCTGCTGCGGACCGCCTACCTGCTGACCGGAAACCTGGCCGACGCCGAGGACCTGGTCCAGGCCGCGCTGGCCAAGACCTACCTGGCCTGGGACCGGATCGAGGACCGCGGCGCGCTGGACGGCTACGTGCGCCGGGCCATGGTCAACACCCATATCTCCTGGTGGCGACGCCGCCGGGTGCAGGAATTCCCCACCGACGAGCTGCCCGACCAGGCCGTGGCCGACCACGCCGGGGACAGCGACCTCCAGGAGACGCTGCGCCGGGCCATCGACCGGCTGCCGCACCGGATGCGGGCCGCCGTCGTGCTGCGCTACTACGAGGACATGACCGAGGCCGAGGTCGCCGAGCGACTCGGGGTCAGCCTCGGCACCGTCAAGAGCACGGTCTCCCGGGCCGTGGCCAAGCTCCGCATCGACGCCGAGCTGCTCGCCGACTGACCTGACCGGACCTGGCCGGACCTGACCGGGACCGGGGCCGCGTTCGGCCGCGCCAGGCCCTGCTGACTAGACCAGGCCGAGCCGCTACCGTGACACTAGTCACAGCAGGGACGGTTTCGCGCGGCCAGTTCGGGGCTTTGCCGCCTGGCGCGCCGTGTGCCAGGAGGTTCGCCATGCGCGCCACGATGATGGATACGCCGCTGACCATTACCGCGCTCATGCGCTACGGGACGACGGCCTACGGCGACCAGGAGGTCATCACCGCGACCTCGCAGGGGGCAGGGGAGGCGGGCCGGGGGATGCGCCGGCGTACCTACAGCGAGATCGGAAGCCGCGTCGCCCGCCTGGCCAGCGGCCTGCGCAGCCTCGGCGTGACCGGCGACCAGCGCGTCGCCACCCTGATGTGGAACAACGCCGAGCACCTCGAGGCCTACCTGGCCATCCCCTCGATGGGGGCCGTCCTGCACACCCTCAACCTCCGCCTGGACCCCACGGTCATCGGCTACATCGCCGAGCACGCCGGGGATGAGGTCGTCATCGTCGACTCGACCCTGGTGCCCCTGCTGGCCACCGTGCTCCCGCACGCGCCGTCCATCCGGCACATCGTGATCAGCGATCCAGAATCCGAAACAAGGTCCGTCCGGCCCGGACCCGAGCTCGCCCGCGACGGCCGCCAGGTGCACTCCTACGAAGAGCTCCTGGCCGGCCAGCCGGACGGCTTCGACTGGCCCGAGCTGGACGAGCGCTCCGCCGCCGCCATGTGCTACACCAGCGGCACCACCGGCCACCCCAAGGGCGTCGTCTACAGCCATCGCTCCATGCACCTGCACTCCATGGCCGTCGCGATGGGCAACGTGTTCGGGCTGTCTGACCGGGACAAGGTGCTGCCCGTGGTGCCCATGTTCCACGCCAACGCCTGGGGCCTGCCCTACGCCGCGGTCATGGCCGGTGCCGAGCTGCTCATGCCCGACCGGTTCCTCCAGCCCGCCCCGCTGGCCGCCATGATCGAGGCCGAGCGGCCCACGCTGGCCGGTGCCGTGCCCACCATCTGGAACGGCCTGCTCCAGCACGTCCGGGCCAACGGCGGCGACCTGTCCTCGCTGCGGCTGGTGCCCTGCGGCGGGTCGGCCGTGCCGCACGCCCTGATCGAGGCCTACGAGAAGGAGCTCGGCGTCACCATCGTGCAGGCCTGGGGGATGACCGAGACCTCCCCGCTCGGCAGCGTGGCCCGCCCGCCCGGCGGCCTGCCCGACGACGAGGCCTGGCACTATCGCGACACCCAGGGCCGCCTCATGTGCCAGGTCGAGGGCCGCCTGGTCGGCGACGAGGGCACCGTGCTGCCCAATGACGGCGTGGCCGTCGGCGAGGTCGAGGTCCGCGGCCCGTGGGTCACTGGCAGCTACTACAAGGACGACGATCCCGGCAAGTTCCGACAACGGCTGGCTGCGCACCGGCGACGTTGGCACCATCGACCCCCTCGGCTACGTCACCCTGACCGACCGGGCCAAGGACGTGATCAAGTCTGGCGGCGAGTGGATCTCGTCCATGGAGCTGGAGAACGCGCTGATGGCCCACCCGAACGTCAGCGAGGCAGCCGTCATCGGCGTGCCCGACGACAAATGGGGCGAGCGGCCGCTGGCCGCCGTCGTGCTGGCCGAGGACTCCGCGGTCAGCGCCGACGAGCTGCGCGCCTTCCTGGCCGAGCGGGTGCCCCGCTGGCAGCTGCCCGAGCGCTGGTCGTTCATCGCCGAGGTGCCCAAGACCAGCGTCGGCAAGTTCGCCAAGACCACCATGCGCGAGGCCTACGCCCGCGGCGACTACCTGATCATCGAGGCTCGCTGAGCCTGGCCGGTCCCGGCGGGGCAGGTGAACCGCCTGTCTGCTTTGCCGACCCCGCCGCGGTACCGGTACCCTAGGCGCGACCCGCATGGGTTGTCGGGAGGCTTCGCCTAGTCCGGTCTATGGCGCCGCACTGCTAATGCGGTTTGGGTTCGCGCCCATCCGGGGTTCAAATCCCCGAGCCTCCGCCCGCTGTCCCCCAGGGCCCTGCACAGTCGGCGCAGGGCCCTTCGGCTGCCCGCCGCCGGGCGCTGACCAGGCTTAAAGAAAACCGTAATACGCTCTCGCCGGGCTGCTGCCCCGATTCGGGCTCGCCGTCGGCGGCGCCCGGCCATGCTTCAGGCATGGGCAGCTTCAACGGCAGGCTGGACAGTACGGTCGCCATCATCATCCCGGTGCTGTTCCTGGCCCTCGGGGTGCAGCGGCACCTGTACCAGGACCTGCTGAAGGCCTACTACAACGCCGCCCGCGATCTGCGGCAGCGGGCCCGGCCCGGGACGCGGATGGTCCCGCCGCTGCTCATCACGGTGGCCACGGGGGCTGTCACCACGTTCATCCTGGTCTACGGCACGGTCGGCGAGGTCGACGCGATCCTGGCCCTGTCGGACCGGCATCCGGTCGGCTCGGCGACGCCGGTCGTCGCGGCGGTCGGGCTGGCCATCGCCGTAGCGGCCGGGCCGGCCTCGGCGCTGCTGCGCGCCTACCTCGGCGCGATGCGGCTGCTCAGCCCGGCGGGCTTGCGGCGGCCGCGGTTCCGCGAGCGCGGGGCCGATGGCCAGGAGGCCGCTGGCGGTCTGTCCGAGGGCATGGCCGAGGCGGAGATCGGCCTGATGGCCAGCGAGCCCAGCACGTTCTAGACGGATGACACGGTCATACCGTGCGCAGTGCCTCAGTCGGGGAGAGGCGGGCGGCTCGCATCGCCGGATACAGGCCGGCGATGGCGCCGATGGCCAGGGCGGCGCCGGCGCCCCCGTAGAGGGCCTCGCCCGGAATCTGCACCGGCCAGTGCTGGCTGAGGGCGTAGACGGCGGTCGCGGCCGTGCCGAGGATGGTGCCCGCCAAGCCGCCCAGGGCGGACAGGAGCACCGCCTCGGCCAGGAACTGCTCGGCGACATGACGGCGGGTGGCGCCCAGAGCCCGGCGCACGCCGATCTCGGAGCGGCGCTCGAGGACGGAGATGACCATGACGTTGGCGATGCCGACGCCGCCGACGAGCAGGGCGACGGCGCCGAGGCCGAGCAGCAGGCTGTTGTAGGCGCCCTTGGCGGCCACCTCGGCCTGGAGGAAGTCGGAGGGCTGGTTCCACTGCACGGTCGAGGGGTCGGCCGCAGCGGGCGGGCAAAAGAAAAGGCAAGGAGATCGGGCCCCTTGCCACTCTCAACGTATAGCGCACCCGGGGGCTTGCCGCAAGACCCGGGTCGTGCCGCATAATCGCAGGCCGGAACCGGAATCTACCGAACGGGGGCCGCGAAATGCGGGTGCTGTTGTCGACCTATGACTCGCGCGGGGGTATCGAGCCGCTGGTGGCACTCGGGGTACGGCTGCGCGAACTCGGCGCGGATGCGCTGGTGTGCGGGCCGCCGGACTGCGCGGAGCGGCTGGCCGAGGTCGGCCTGCCGCTGGTGCCGGTCGGCGAGCCGGTGCGGGCGCTGGTGCACCGGGCCACGCCGCCGTCGCCGGATGACGTACCCCGGCTCGCCGCCGAGCTGATCGCCGCCTGGTTCGACAAGGTCGCGGCGGCCGGCGAAGGATGCGATGCGCTGGTGGCGACCGGCGTGATTCCGGCCGCGGTCGGTGCGCGATCGGTGGCCGAGAAACTGGGCATCCCCTCCGTCCACGTGAGCTACTGTCCGATCTTCCTGCCGTCGCCGCACCACCCGCCGACCCCGCTGCCGGGCAGGCCGTTGCCGCCGGAGGTGACCGACAACCGGGTGCTGTGGGGCCTGAACGCCCAGAGCTACAACGCGGTGTTCGGCGAGGCGCTCAACGCGCACCGGGTTTCGGTCGGCCTCCCGCCGGTGAACAGCGTCCGCGACTATCTCCTTGGCCGCCGCCCGTGGCTGGCGGCGGACCCGGTCCTGGCCCCCTGGCCGAAGGCGGCGGACCTCGACGTCGTGCAGACCGGCGCGTGGATCGTGCCGGACGAACGCCCGCTCCCGGCCGAGCTCGAGGCATTCCTGAACGCCGGCCCGCCGCCGGTGTACGCGGGCTTCGGCAGCATGCGCGCCCCGCAGGACATCGCCCGGGTGGCCATCGAGGCGATCCGCGCGCAGGGCCGCCGGGTGCTGCTCGGGCGCGGCTGGGCCGACCTGGCCCTGAACGATGACCGGGACGACTGCTTCGCCGTCGGCGAGGTCAACCAGCAGGCACTCTTCGGCCGGGTCGCCGCCGTCGTGCACCACGGCGGCGCGGGCACCACGACGACCGCCGCCCGGGCCGGCGCGCCCCAGGTGGTGGTGCCCCAGTGGGCCGACCAGCCGTACTTCGCCGGCCGGGTGGCCAGCCTGGGCATCGGCGTGGCCCACGACGCTCAGGCCCCGACCACCGAGTCTCTGTCAGCCGCGCTGACAACGGCCCTGACCTCCGGCACCCGAGCGCGAGCCCAGGCGGTGGCCGGCACGATCCGCACCGACGGGGCGACGGTGGCCGCGGAACTGCTGCTCGACGCGGTCAGCCGGGAGAGAGCGGCCGTGTCCGTGTGAACTACCGGATCACCACACGGATCGGCGCGCGTCAGCCGCGTGCGGCTCCGATCATGTGTCGGCCAGGGCTGTGGCGAGGCGGGCAGCGACGGGAGCGTAGATGCCCGGCATCAGCGTGGTGGCCTCGGCGTGGGTCAGCCAGCGCGCCTCGACGACCTCGCCGGCGGCTCTGGCCGCCACGTGGGTCGAGCCGATCGGCTCGGCGGCCAGGTAGGTGACATCCGCGCCGGTCATCGGGTGGACACGCTGGCCGAGCACGCCGGTGATGCGGATCGCGCACCCGGTCTCCTCCCACGCCTCGCGCGTGGCGGCCTGGGTCGCGGTCTCTCCGGGCTCGATCTGCCCGCCGGGGAAGACCCAGGGTGGTCGGCCGTCGGCGCGCCGGACCGCCAGCACGCCGAGCGGTGACGTGACGACGGCGACGGCGACGGCGACGGCACCCATGACCAGCAGTATGCCTAGGTCCGAACCGGGTGCCGAAGTCCCGTCAGGTCGTGGTCAGTCCGTCGGGCGGCCCCCGGTCGCCGGGGCCGGGGCCAGACTGTCCGATCCGGAGCTGTCCGATCCAGCGCCGTCCGGCGCAGGGCTGGCCGGAGCGACGGCGGCGGCGTCGGCCTTGCGGTGACGGCGCGCGGTCCGGCGCAGCTGCATCATGCGGCCGGCACCGGGGATGACCACGAGCAGGATGCCCAGGACGGCGGCGAGCAGCAGCGCCACGCCGAGCGGCAGGTGCCCGTGCGCGCCGAAGTAGCCGATGTTGACCTGATGGCCGTTCTCCAGGATGAACACCAGGAGCAGGAGCAGCACGACGGCGAACAGCGCGACGGCAACCCACGCCCCGCCGAGGCGGGTCCGCTTGATGACATGGTGGGCGGGCGGCGGCGGAGCGGCGGTGTCCTGGTGGGCGGCGAGGCCGGTGCTCGCCGGGTCGGTGGCGGCGGGGTCGGTGGTAGCGGTGGCCGGGATCTGGTCCGGGGAAGCCATGGGCCTCACCCCTCACGTTATAACTCGAGTAATGGGACCAGCCCGAGCTACCCCGTTACACTCCGTTAAACCACGCCGACAGCCCGGCGACCCTGAAACGCGCAGGTCAGCTGCGATCTGTTAGTCGCGGCTAACCGCCTGGCCAGGGTCGCTACCCCGACACGATGGTGAGCTTGGTCCAGGCGCCCAGGCAGATCCGGTCGCCATCGTGGAGAGCGGTCCGGACTCCGATGCTGAGGTCCTGCTCGTTGAGCTTGGTGCCGTTCGCGGACCCGGGGTCGACGATGGCCCAGCTTCCGTCGGGCTGGGCCAGCAGCACGGCGTGCAGGTGGGAGACCCCGGTGTCGGCGGGCGGCCCGGTGAGGTCGATCTCGGGCTGGAGACCGCGGGAGACGCTGCGCCGCCCGATGCGCATCTCCGCGCCGGACAGCCGGAACCGCCGCTCGGGACAGTAGCCGGGGAACTCCAGGGTGGCGGCGTCGGGGCCGTTGGCGGCGACGACGGTGTCGAAGTAGTCGCGGTCCGCGGTCACCACGGCCGTCCAAGCCGCGGCGGCGGCCGGAGCGGCCCCGCCGTCGCCGCCCGGTCGGACGTCCGCGGCCGCCGGGCCAGCCGCCCCCGTCACTCCGGAACTAGTTCCCCCCGAGCTAGTCACCCCGGAACTAGCTGTCCCCGAACTAGTAGACGGGGAACTAGTCATCTGGGAACTAGAAGACCCGGAACTAGTAAGCCCGGAACTAGGGGAGCCGGGACTAGTGAGCCCGGAACTAGGGGAGCCGGGACTAGTGAGCCCAGAACTAGCGGGGCCGGGACTAGTCAGCCCGGAACTGGCGGCGCTGGCGGGCGGGGGCGGCGCGGCCGGGCCGGCACCGAGGTGCTGAGCGGCCGGCCCGAGGCGAAGTCGAAGCCGCAGGCCTCGCAGAACTGCCCAGTCCGGGCGGTGCCGCACTGGGGGCAGGGCTTGGCCGACGCGGACGGCGCGGAGGGCGAGGTAGGCGACGCGGGGAGCGGGGCGGACGCGGGAGCGGCGGCGGAGGCCGGCGTGGCCCCGCCGATGCGCATTCCGCAGTTGTCGCAGAAGTCGGAGCTGGCACTCTCGTGGCCGGCGGGACAGGTCGGCATGGCCGCCTCGCTTACTTCCGGGTCCTGACAGTCTTGGTTGACCTGGTGTCGAGCGCCATCTCGTCGGCGTCATCGACCTTCTTCTTGAGCCGGACGGTGCCGGTCGCGGCATCCACCACGTCCACCACCTTGGCCAGCAGCTTGGCGGTGCCCTCGTTGCCGGACTCCTCGGCCAGCGCCACGGCGCGGCCCAGCCGGGAGGTGGCGGTGTCCTCGTCGCCGCGCTTGCGGGCCTCGAGGCCTTCCTGGATGACCTGGGCCAGTTCGGCCTGGCCGGTGTAGTGGGCGACATGGCCGTTGATGCGGGTGGACAGCGCCTCGTCGTCGGTCCACCGGGCCAGGACCAGGCCCTGGCCGAGCACCTGGGCGGTGCCGCCCGGGGCGGCGGCGACCAGGCTGATCCGAGCGGCGAGCATCTCCTGCCCGACACCGCCCGCGCTGACCTGCACGCTGACGTGGTAGTCGCGGCTCTCGCCGGCGCCCCAGGCGCCGGTCGGGTAATCGCCGGCCTGGCGGGCTGGTCGAGGTGCGCCGCCCGGTCAGGTCATCGACGGTGGGTGCGACCTGCTTGACGAACCGCAGGGTGGCGTGCTGGGGCGTCCACACGCGCAGCGCGACGTCGGCGACCTGCTTGCCCATGGCGCTGGCCATCATCGCCGCGAAGTCGGCGGCCAGCCCGGAGGGGTCGGGCACGATGTCGACGGTGCCCAGCAGGGCGGTGGAGATCCGGCGGATCTCGCTGACCTCCCAGTCGGTGCCGACGCCCCGGCAGTCGCAGCTGAACACGCCCTCGCACAGGGCGATGGCCTGATCGAGCTGGGCGGGGTTCTCGTGCTGGTTCTTGCCGTCGGTGAGCAGGATGGCGTGGCGCAGCGCGGCCTCGTGGCTCGTGAACATCTGATGGGCCAGCCGCAGCCACTTCCCGATCGCGGTCCCGCCGCCGGGCCGCAGCCGGGCCACAGCCTTCTTGGCGTCTTCCCTGGTCTGCCCGCTGGCGACGACCAGGCTGCCGCCGGTGGGGAACACCGGGCGGGCGTCGTTGGTGCCCGCGATGACAGCGAAGGCGACGCCGTCGCGGATGGCATCGATGGCGGCGGCGGTGGCCGCTCGGGCCTCGGAGATCTTGGTCTGCGGGGAGCTCATGGACCCAGAGCAGTCGATGATGATGATCTCGGCCGCGCTGGTGTCGGCTGACCGCCACGGTGTCCCCGGACGTCACGGTGACGATCGCGTTGACATCCTGGCCGCCATCGGGAAGGTACTCGTTCTGGAAGATCTCGATGGAGAAGTCAGGCTGGCTCATCGGGGGGCTCTCCTTGCGGCCGGGTCAGGCCGTCGCCGGCCGCGGGCTCGGGGGGTTCGGCTGGCTCGGGGACGGACTCCGGACGGATCGGTGGAAACGGGGCCAATACCACAGTCACGTTGTCATGGCCGCCCGCGTTCAGCGCGAACCTGACGAGGTCCGCGGCCGCGGCCAGTGGCTCGCTCCGGGCCTGGGGCAGGGCCAGGCGAGCCAGGTCCACCGCACCGGGCTGGTAGTTCCACAGCCCGTCCGAGCAGAGCATCAGCACGCCGGGCCCCGGCGGCTGGAAGGTCGTGACGTGCGGCGCGGCGTCCTCGGCATCCGCGCCGACCCAGCGGGTGACCACGTGGGCGTGCGGCGAGGCCATGGCGTCGGCCTCGGACAGCAGCCCGTTCGCGACCATCTCCTCGGCCAGGGAGTCGTCGGTGGTCAGCCGCCGGGGCGTGGCATCGGGCCCGTCGGCCAGCCAGTAGGCGCGGCTGTCGCCGAGCCAGCACACGGTAGCGGCCTCACCGGTCAGCACGGCGGAGACGAACGTGGCCGAGGGCGAGTCGCCGGGCCCCCCGGCCAGTCCGGCCACGGCCTTCTGCGCCGCGCCGATGGCCGCGGTGGAAGCGGCGAGCAGGTCGGCACCGGTCCGCGCCGCCGCCAGCAGCACCCGCATCGCGGCCTGGGTGGCCTGAAGCGAGGCCTCCGCCGGGCGGCTGGAGCTGGACACGCCGTCGCACACCACCGCCACGGCGACCGGGCCGGCGCTGTCCTGGACGGCGGCGATGGCCATGGCGTCCTCGTTCTGGTGATGGCGCAGGCCGCGGTCACTGACCCCGGCCAGCGTCCCGAGATCCAGCTCGATGTGATCCCGGCTGACCGGGACCCGGCGGCCGCACGACTCGCAGTAGCCGTCGGCGGTCACCGACGCGTCCGGGCAGGTCGGGCATGAGGCGACGGGCACCGACTGGTTGCTAGTGGACGCGGCCGGGGCCAGCTCGGCCCGGCAGGCCTCGCAAAAGTTGTCGTCCGGGCGAACGGCCCGGCCGCACGCGGGACAGCTGCGGTCGGCACCCGCGCTCTGCTCGCCGGTCATGCCCAGGTCCGCGGGCGGACGTCGTTGGCCAGGTCGACCAGCTCGATGCGGCGCCGCCGGTCGGGCGCCAGCCGGGCCAGGGCCCGGTAGCTGCGCTCCAGCCCGAACCGCAGCGAGCGCTCGCTGGGCTCGCAGCCGAGCAGCTCGCCGCCGGCCAGGGCCACCCCGGAGGCGACGCAGTCCAGCGCGGCCTGCAGGACCTCGGCGGTGAGCTGCTCCTGCAGCGCGCCGTCCAGCTTGAGCCGCCCGATCCGGCCGCCGGCCGCCCGCAGGTCGTCAGCCGCGGCCTTGGTCTGGTCGCGGCGGGCCATGATCTGGATGCGCACCGCGGCCACCTGCGCGGCCAGGTGATGGGTGGAGGCATCGGGGACGGCGGTGAGCGCGGCGACCGCGCCCGGCCCGTCGTCGGCCTGCAGCCGCGCCCTGGCCAGCCCGAACGCGGCGCTGACATAGGCGTGGTCGACCGTCCACACGAGCTGGAAATACCGGGCCGCCGCGGCGTGGTCGCCGGCGGCCTCGGCCGCGAAGGCCAGGGCCAGCTTGGGGGCCAGCTCGCCGGGCAGCGCGTCGTAGACCGCGTCGAAAGCGGCCCTGGCCCCGGCCGGGTTGTCCGCGGCCAGGCTGCGCAGCCCGGTGTACCAGGCCACCCGCCAGTCACCGGGATCGATGGCGGCCAGATCGCCCAGCACCCGCTGCGCGCCGGCCAGGTCACCGCCGACGATCAGCTCGCGGACCAGGGCCAGGCGGGTCTCGGCCGAGTCGGCGGCGGCGGGCGGCACTCCGGCGCCCCGGGCGATCGCCTCGCTCAGGGCGGTGATCCGCTGGGCCGAGTCCAGGGTGCTCAGCGTGGCCAGGTAGCCGGCCGCGGGGTCGCCGCTGTCGACCTGCGGGACAGGCAGGCCGGCCACGATCTCGGCGGCGGCCGGCGCGGGATGCGGAGACCCGGCCCCGGCCTGGCCGTCCAGCACGGTGGCGGCGATGCCGGCCGCCCGCAGCTCGGGGCTGAACAGCGCGGAGAACGCGGGCCGGGGCTGCTGGTCGGCGACCGCGACGACCTCTCGCAGCACGCCGGTGAGCTGCTCGGCCATCTCCGCGGCCGACTCGAACCGGCGATCGGGGTCGGGATCGGTGGACCGGCGCAGCGCCCGGTAGAACGACTCCTGCTCGGCCAGCAGCGGGACGGCGGCCGGGTCGGGCAGCCGGTGCTTGAACTCGGTCTGGTAGCCGCTGAACCGGAAGGTCATGACGGCCAGCGCGCGCCCGACGGTGTACAGGTCCGAGGCCGGGGACGGGCCCGCGTCGGAGATCTCCGGGGCCTGGTAGCCCTCGGTGCCGTAGATGGCGCCCTCGGGGTCGTCGATCCGCCGGACGCCGCCCATGTCGATGATCTTGAGCTGCTCTTCGGTCTGGATGACGTTGTCCGGCTTGAAGTCGCAGTACACCAGGCCGCGGTTGTGCAGGTAGCCGAGGGCGGGCAGGACCTCGATGGCGTAGGCCAGGGCGACCGGCAGCGGCAGCGACTCGCTGGTGACCCGGCGGTGGTCAAGCAGGATCTGCCGCAGCGACTGACCGCCGACGTACTCCATGACGATGTAGCCGGCCGTCTCGCCGGTGCGCCGGTCGGCGTGCTGCACGAAGTTGTAGACCCCCACGATGGTGGGGTAGTCCACCTCGGCCAGGAACCGCCGCTCGGCCACCGCCGCCTCCTGGGCGGCGGCGTCCCCGGCGTTGAGCAGGCCCTTGAGCACCACCCAGCGCAGCCCGAGGTGGTGGTCCCTGGCCAGGTAGATCCAGCCCAGGCCGCCGTGGGCCAGGCAGCCGAGCACCTCGTACTGGCCCGCCACCATCTCGCCGGCCTGGAGCTTGGGGGTGAACGAGAACGGGCTGCCGCAGTGCGAGCAGAACCCTTCGGTGAGGCCCGCCTGGCCGTCCCGGCCGCGGCCCACCGGACGTTCGCAGGTCCCGCAGAAGCGCTTGCTCTCCGGTACCAGCGGGTCGGCCAGCACCGCGGAGGCCGGATCGCGGGCCGGGACTGGCGGGACCTCCACCAGGCCCGCGCCCAGGTGCCCCCGGCCTCGGGAAGACCGGCCGGACCGGGTGGTCCCGCTGCGGCTGCCGCCGGAGCGGGTGGCGGTCGACCCGGAGGGGCCCGACGCGCTGGTGCCTGACCCAGTGATGCTGGCTGCACTGGTGCTTGACGCACTGCCGCGGCTGGCCGCGCCCGAGCCGGGAACGCCGGGCGGGGGCGAGCCGGACGCCGGCGGGCTGGTCGCCGGGGACGGGGCGACGGCCATGCCGGTGACGGTGCAGTAGCCGTCCTCGATGGTGCCGGTGCACCCCGGCTCCGGGCAGGGGATCGCTGTGCTCGCTGGGATCGTCATGGCCGCTGTGCCCGTCTGCTGATGGTGAGTACTGCCTGCTGGTAACTGGTCACCGCGTCCGCACCGGCGGCCAGGTCACAGGGGGCCGACCACAGCAGCTCCCGGGCCTGTCGCTCGAGCACGTCAAGGCCGGCGTCCTCGGCCGCCCCCAGGCTGGCTGCCCTGGCCCGGTAGGCCTCGAGCAGCCCGCGGAGCTCGTTGCGCCGCTCTAGCAGCGCCAGGGCCTCGCGCTGGGCGTCGTGGCAGCTCTTGGCGGCCGCTGCGGCCTGCTGCTGAACGGCGTCCAGTTCGGCCGCCAGGCGAGCCCAGCGGCCTGCTGACCTGATCGCATCCAGGCCGTCCAGCCGGCGGGCCAGATCGGCCACCGGAGGCGGGGCGGGCACGGCGGCGGCGATCTTGGTCCGAACCAGCTCGCGGGCCGAGAGCGCGTCCTGGTAGGCGGCCCTGGCCGTGGTGACCGCGGCCGTCACGGTCGCGATCCGCCGGTCGGCGTCGTCGCGCAGCGCGGCCAGCCGGCCCGCCGCGGCCACGGCGTTGGCGGTCTGCTCGCGCAACCGGTTCAGCTGGGACACGTCGACCTGGCCGTGCCGCCACAGCGCCAGCGGGTCGGAGTTCAGCTGGTCGCGCAGCCCGGCCAGGTCGGTCTCGGCCTGGCCCAGAGCCTGGCCCAGCGCCTCGTCGCTGATGCCGTCGGCTTGCCGACGCGCGCCGGCCAGGGCCGCAGCGGCCTGCTGAAGCCGGTCGGCGGCCTCGTTCCAGACCGTCTCGGCCGCGCTGACCACGTCGGTGATGGTGGCGAAGGCCTTCTTCATCTCCTGTACGGCCGTGGCCATGGTCACCGTCACGACGCCGCTGCCGGTGAGGTCACGCCGGGCCAGCGGCGGCACGGCCTGCGTCAGCCGCACCGACGACGCCGTGTTCAGCAGGCTCGAGATCTCGATCAGCCGGGCGGTGGAGGGGCGCCGGGAGCTGGCCAGCAGCTCGGCCGCCTTGTCTATCACGGCCGAGTACGCGGTGAAGGTCTCCCAGAGCGCGGCCAGCGCGGCCGCGGCCGTGTCCCAGCGCTGCCGGGACTCGCCGGTCAGGGTGGCTCCGGCCAGCAGCCGCTTCCCGAAGCTGTTGTCCAGGTCAAGCAGGTTGGCCTGGATGGTGTCGCGCTCCCGCGCCGCAGCCTCGACGCCCGCCGCAGCCAGATCCCTCGACGAGTAGACGACCACGGCTTACCGGTACTCGGCCAGGCGGCGGCTGAGGCCCCAGGCACAGCCGGCGGCCATCAGCAGGGCCGCGACGATGACGCCCGCCTCGAGGCCGCCGAAGGCGTCGCGGCCCGCGGTCGCGTCGCGGCTGAAGATCACTTGATCGGCCGTGATGGCCCGGCCCAGATCGCGCTCCAGGCTGCTGAATTCGGGCGCTGAGCTGCCCGGCGCCGACTGGACCACCAGCTGGGTCTCCTTGGCGTAGTTCGCGGCGAGATCAAGGCTATACAGGTGCTGGTTCACTCCGTACCAGGTTCGCGCGTCCCGGCCCGCGGCGGCGACCCACTGCGCCGCGGGTTCGCCGCTTGACGAGGTGGCCGCCGTGGTCAGCAGCGTGCCGGGGCCGGGGCCCAGCTCGCCGCGCACCTGGGCGAAGTCTTGCTCGAATGACGTGTCGCCGCTGCGCGAGATCAGGTTCAGCACTTCGTCCCCGCGGGCCTGGGCGGCCGCGATATCGGCCCGGGCCAGGGTCTCGGCCGGTGCCGAGCCGTGCCCGACGCCCTTGCTCAGGTCCGCCCTGGCCACCCCGAAGGCAGCCGCCAGCCAGACGGCGCCGGCTACCAGCACGATCGTGGCGCCGAGCAGGCCGTAGTTGACGATCCGGTGAGTCCGGCTCGACACCCATCGCTGAGTCCGCAGCAGCACGAAGCCGATGGCGATGGCCAGGAGCAGCACGAGGACGATCCACGGCAGGCCGGTGGCCTGGGCGCTGCTGGCGCTGAGCCGGGCGCTTTCCTGGGCGTAGACGCGGCGCGCCGCAGGCAGCAGTACCAGGTGCATCTCCTCCGAGGCGTCCTGCATGAACGAGGCGCCGGGGGACTGGTACTCGGCCTGGTTCCAGGTCTGAGCCCGGGCCACGTAGTCGGTGTAGACGGGCAGGCCGGCCGCGATGGCCGACAGGCTGGCGGCCTGCGGCTGGGTGCCGGCGGCCTTGAGCGCGGCCAGGTCGGCGGCGGCACCGGAGATGTCGGCGGTGTACCGCTGCCGCATGGCCAGCGGCTCCTGGACGCCGGACAGGAAGGCCGTCGTGGCGGTGATGTCGGCGTCGGACAGGGACCGGTAAATCTGCTGGGCGTCCAGGCTGAGCGGCTCGCTGGTGCCCACCACGTCGCTGGCTGCCGAGGCGTGCTGGCTGACCGTCCAGCCGGCCACCACGCCCCAGGCCAGGCAGCCCGTCACCAGCACGATCAGCAGCGTCCGCAGGCGGGTTGGCGCGCTTGCGGGGGCCGAGGGCCGCCTGGTCATCACCGTTGCCATGGTTAGTGGATCTCCGCGATCTGAGCGTTGGACAGCGCCACCACCGAGGCGGGCAGCGGCTGGAATCCTGGGATGGACGGCGGCAGCGGCCCGGACCCGAAGTCGTCCAGGTACCGGTCGGACTGGCCGGCCGTGATCACCCAGTGCAGGAAGGCCCGCAGGTCGCGGGCCCTGGCCGCGGTGGGCTGCCGCGTGCTGACCACCGCGTACTCGTAGTTGACGATGGGGTAGCCCTGGGCCGCCGGGCCGTCGATCATCGAGATGGTCTCGTTCGGCGGCGTCGACGACACGAAGGGGAGCACCGCCGCGGGGATGGACGCGTCGCTGGGCAGCTCGTAATTGCCGGCCCGGTTCTGCAGCTGCGCCTCGCCCAGGCCCAGCGCCTGCTGGGCGTAGCTCAGGCCGACGTAGGCCACGCAGCCCGGCAGCTGATGACAGGCGGTCACCATGGCCGGGTTCCCCATCCGGCCCAGGCTCGGGTGCCCGGCGATCGTGGGCCAGTGCACCGAGGTGCCATAACCGTAGGCATTGCTCCAGCCGGTGTCCTTGGCGGACAGGTAACTGGTGAACAGGAAAGTGTCACCCGAACTGTCCGACCGGTGCAGCGGCACCACCGGGGTGCCGGGCAGCCTTACCCGGGGGTTGAGGTGGCCGATTGCCGGATCGTTCCAGTGCGTGATCTGGCCCTGGTACATCTCGGCCAGCACCTGGGCATCCAGCTTGAGGTGAGTGCCCGGGGAAAGGCCCGGAACGTGGTAGTAGACCTGCTGGGCCGAGATGGCCAGCGGGATGTTCAGCAGGCGGGGATTCTGCACCAGGCTGCCGCTGGACAGATAGGCGTCCGAGGCGCCAATGTCGGCCGTTCCCGCGGAGGCGCCGGCGATGCCTGCTCCCGAGCCGGTGGCCCCGGTGGGAATGGTCACCTGCGAATGCTGGCCGTGATAGGCGGCGGCCCAGGTCCGGAACAGCGGATAAAGGAGCGTGCTGCCGGTCTCGGAAAGGCGCTGCGGGCCAGGGGCCGGGGTCAGCGGGTACCCGCGCGCCGCAGTGACCGCCGCGGGCACCGGGCCGGCGGCCTGGCTGGCGGCGCAGCCCGTGGCCAGCGCCAGCGGGAGGGTCGCGGCGGCCACGGCCAGCATCCGGATCCGGGCCGTCACGCCGGGCGGTGCTCCCGGCCCATGAGAAGCACCAGGTACACGAGACACACGACGTGCGCGAGATACCACCAACCGATGCTCCTTACCGAGCCCGCGCGTCGTCGCGCGCACCCCGCGCGCATCCGAGAGCGCCGCCTGCCGTGCGGTTACACCTGCCATAACGTCCCCGGTCATCGGCTCTCCTCGCGGGAGCCGGCGTGATCGGCGGCCGGCCATTGGCCGGTCCGCCGAGCCTCTCTATGCATAACGAGCGCAGGTGAGCGGCGGTATATCCCCAGTCGAACGCAACGTTATCGGAGGGTAGCTAACAGGGGAACGATGGCGGGACAAGTCAGCCCAGAATCGGGCAGGCGGAAGCGGCCGTCCGGCCGGACCGGATCTCGCGGCGGGGCAGGCTCAGGCGGCCGGGCGGCAGGTGCCGACCGACGGCTTCAGGAACCCTGGGGAAGGAAGGCGGGACGAGCTAGAGCTCGTCGGAAGGCTCCTCCGCGCCGGCCGGAAAGAGGATCCCGCAGACGAGAAGGTATAGCTGCTCTGGATACGGAATAAACGGCACTCGGTCCAATGCCTGGTTCTGTCCGGCTGATTCGACGATGAGCTCGCCGTATCCAAGAAGGCGGCCGCCGAACGACCGGCGGAAGCTCATGTCAGTGACCTTTGACATCGGCATCATGGCCACCTTGCGGGTCAGCAGACCGGTAGTGAGCATGAGCCGCTGGCTCGTAATCACGAAGTAATCGACGGCCCAGTTGATGGCCTTCCAGATGAGCCGCAGCAGAAGGACGGCCCAGGCGATCCAGACGATCGCCAGCAGGAGGTGATTGTGCTTGAACACCGTCAGGCTCAGCAGGCCGGCCACGAGCAGGCCGGCCAGTGCCTGGCTGCCCGCCGCCAGCAGGACCGCTGGGTGCTGCCGGACCGTTGCCACCTGCACCTCGCGCGGCAGCAGGTACTTGCTAACCGCGGCGGGCCCGGTGGACGATGCCTGTCGCATGGCTAGAGGTGATTGACAAACGTGGACAGGGAGCTGCCGGCCGAGCGAAGTCCCCGGAGGGCCGACTGCACGGCGTCGGAGGCACCCTGAGGGTTAGACACGAGGTAGTACACGATAAATATGACGATCGCCCATGTGATGACCTTCCTGAGCATCGCGCTCACCTCCTAGCTGCCGCTCGCAGTTCACCTTACGGCAAGTGATGTGAAACCCAGTCCAGCGGATGCGCCCAGCATAGCTCAGGCGAATTTACGAACCAATGTCTGCTAACCGAAAGGGACACCATACGTGATCTACGAGGCGTTCGCTCGTACACCACGCGGTTTGACGGGACCGGATCGGGCCGCTGCCGCGACACGGCCCGCCGAGCCATGCAGGCGGCCATGTCCAGGAATATGCCCGCCCGGCGGCGCAGGTATGCTCCCCGCCTCTCCCCGGCTTGTCCGGTAACGCGCAGTCAGTGAGCCGATGCGGAATGCTCGCACTGGAAGATCATGACACGCGGGCCAGGAGAATCTGACACCATTCCTTCCTGGAAGCCAGCCCGTGGGGTGAAGATGACCGAACTGACCAGCAGTGACTTCTGCGTCGTGGTGTACCGGGAAGACGACGTGTGGGAAGTCGGCATCCTGCCTGCCTCGCTCGCCGAGAACCTGGACGGGCTGATCCACGCCCTGCGGCAGCATCCCGGCATCGGCGGGACCATCGGCCTGGCCGCGGTCGGCGACGACTTCTTCGTGGCACTGCGGATGATCGGCACGGACGTGTCGGTCTTTCTGTCTGACCTGACCGCGGCGGTGGACTGGCCGCTGGCCGGGCAGGTGCTCGACTACCTGGACATCCCGGTGCCGGAGGACGAGGACCTGGACCAGGTCCTGCCGGCCGGGGACATGTCGATCTTCGCGGACCTGGGCGTGGACGAGATGGAGCTGGGGGCGCTGTCCGGCGATCTTGACCTGTTCCCGGACGAGGTCATCGCCAGCATCGCCCGCCGGATCGGCTTCGGCTCGGCCCTGGAGCGGGCGCTGGACGCCGCCATTCTCGGTGCGTGATCCGCGCCGTGGCACGCCATGGGCGCTGGCGTGATGAACTGAGCGGGTGATGAGCGGGGCGCATGACCGGCGGCGGTGGTGACCGGGTACCTGGCCGGATATGAGCCGGCCATGCGGCTGGCCCTCGAACAGGCCGCAGCCGGGCCCGCCGCGCAGCCGGGGCTCCCGGCGGAGGTGCCCGTGGGGGCCGTCGTGCTCGGCCCGGACGGCGCAGTCCTGGCCGCCGGGCACAACCGCCGCGAGGCTGACGCCGACCCGACCGCGCACGCCGAGATCGTCGCCCTGCGGGCCGCGGGCCACGCGACCGGAAGCTGGCGGCTGGAGAACTGCACGCTGGTCGTCACCCTGGAGCCGTGCACCATGTGCGCGGGGGCGGTGCTGGCCGCCCGGCTGGGCCGGCTGGTCTACGGTGCCTTGGATGCCAGGGCGGGCGCCGCGGGCTCGCTGTGGGATGTGCTGCACGACCGCCGGCTCGGCCCGCCACCCGAGGTGATCACCGGAGTGCTGGCCGATGACTGCGCGGGCCTGCTGCGCGACTTCTTCGCCCGCATCCGGGCCAGCTAAGGGACCAGCTAACCGGACCAGGTAACCGGACCAGCTAACACTGCATGCTCGCGCTCAGGTAGGCTCATCGGCGGTGGAGTCGCCTAGTGGCCGAGGGCGCACGCCTCGAAAGCGTGTGAAGGGGCAACCCTTCCGTGGGTTCAAATCCCACCTCCACCGCCACAGTGACCCAGTTCCCGGCGAGCACGGTCCGGACCAGCGGGACCAGGCGGGCACCGGGTCCGCCGCTCGCTCGTTGTGCGGATACTGCGCCCGTCCGGGAGCGAGTCAGCCGCCTGACCGGAGAGTTGATTGCCTGAGCCGCAGAGCACGGAATTCTTCCTGATCCTGGTCGCGGTTTTCGGTGCCCTGGTCTGGTGGGTGATCGTCGCTAAGCAGCTCGTATTCCGGATCCTGGCCGCGTGCCTGGCGTTCATTCCGGCCATGGCGTTCGGCGTCGCCGCGGTCAACAAGTACTACGACTACTACCAGACCTGGCATGCCGCGATCTCCGACCTGACCAACCAGGGCGTGCAGACGGCGAACGCTCCGAACGTCACCAGCCGGCCAGGAAACAGGTTCGCCAGCCTGCTCGGCCAGACGGTTGACTCGGGGCTGGCGGCGCAGCAGGGCTTCACCCTCCAGCTGACGATGCGGGGCGCCCAGACTCACCTGCGCCGCACGGTCCTGGTCTACCTGCCGCCGCAGTACTTCCAGTCGGCCTACCAGCGGTACCGGTTCCCGGTCATCGAGCTGATCCATGGCTTCCCCGGCGGCCCGCAGGACTGGATCACCCTGCTGACCGTGAACCTCACCCTCAACAGCCTGGTCAGCCAGGGCGCGGCCAAGCCGGCCGTGCTGGTCATGCCGGATGCGAACGGCGCGCGCGGAGTGTCCTTGCAGTGCCTGAACCAGTACCACGGCCCGCAGGACAATACCTTCCTAGCCAAGGACGTGCCCGACTACCTGAGCCAGCGACTGCGGGTGGAACCGCCGGGCCGCGGCTGGGGCATCGCCGGCTATTCCGAGGGCGGCTTCTGCGCGGCCAACTTCGGCCTCCAGCACGGCCGGATCTTCAGCTACGCGGGCGTGATGAGCGGTTACTTCAAGCCGTCCGACAACCAGCTCACCGGCCCGACCCGGATGGTCAGCGCGTTCCGTACCCGCAAGCAGGCGCTGCTCAACACGCCCATGCACGCGGTGCAGGCGCTGCCCGCCCGCCAGCACATCGCCCAGTTCTGGATCGGCGTCGGCGGTGCCGACCGCAGTGACCTGCGCGCGGCTGAGGACTTCCAGCAGCTCCTGCTGCTCCGTGAGCCGGGCGTGCCGCTCAAGATCGTGACGACCGGCCGTCACACCATGTACACCTGGCGGATCCTGCTGCCGCCGATGCTGTCCTGGATGACGCCCCGACTGGCCGCCGAGGCCGCGGCGGACACGGCCCGCGCGGCCAAGGCGCGCCGGAACACGGCGACGGCCGGGGGTCAGCCGCACAAGCCCACCAGCCGGAGCGGGTCCGCGAAGCACCACCGCCGGGTCACCAAGCACCACGCGCCGGCCACGAAACGCCGCGCCTAGCGGGGCGCACCGACACGAATCGCCCGGCCAGCCAGCTTCCGGCTAGTCGAGCTCGAGGACGCGGACGTGCAGGACCGAGCGCTGGTGCAGCGCGGCGCGCAGGGCCCGGTGCAGCCCGTCCTCCAGGTAGAGCTCGCCGTGCCAGCGGATCACATGCGGAAACAGGTCACCGTAGAACGTCGAGTCCTCGGACAGGACACTGCGCAGGTCAAGCACGTTCTTGGTGGTGATCAGCTGGTCCAGCCGGACCGCCCGGGGCGGGATCTCGGCCCACTCCCGCGAGGTCCGGGCATGATCGGGATAGGGCCGCCCCTCCCCGACCAGCTTGAAAACCACAAGCCGAGTCTAGGTCAGGCGGGCGGCACCCGCCCGGTTTAACCGATGCCCGGACCCCGGCCGGCGCTTACCGGGCGCTGACCAGGACGCCGACCATGACGGCCGGCTCAGCGCCGCGGTTCTGCCAGTCGTGCGGCACGCCAGGCTGCTGGACCACCGAGTCGCCGGGGCCCAGCGTCACCTCCGTGTCCCCGACGACCAGCGTCACCTGGCCGCGCAGGATGGTGACGTAGTCGAGGGTGTCGGTGGCGTGCGCGTCCTGAAACTCGTCGTGCCCCGCGTCCAGCGGCTCGGCCTCGGAGGACGCCGCCTCGGACGACACCGCCTCGGTCGGCACCGCGTCATCCGCCTCGCCGGCGGCCGGGGCGATCTCCACGATCCGGAAGCAGGCGCCGCCGGGCGGCGGCTCCAGCGCCCACGCGCGGGTCGAGGCGTCCGCGACGGTCGGCTGGAGCGGGCCCCGGTCGCTGACCCACAGCTCGGTGGTGGTGTAACGGCCGGCGTGGATGACGACCGGCGGCTCGCCCTGCCGGAGGATGGCCGGGCGGCCGCTGTCGTCGTAACCGGTTACCACTCGGTTCATCGGCCGCCTACCAGTACTGGGTGGTCGCGCCAGAGCTGTTGACCACGGCGCCGACCATCTCGGGGCGCTCGAACACCGACTTGACCGCCACCCGGCCCGGCCCCTGGAGGGTCAGCCAGACCGACTTGGCCTGCCACTTGGCCGAGCTGAACCAGTAGGTGCCGTGCGGGTACTCGAAGTGCAGGTGCATCCGGACCGACGGGTCCTTGTAGATCAGGCCGCTGGGCTGGATCAGGATCCGCTCGCCGGGCTGCAGGTCCCTGATGAAGGTGTTGCCGGGCGCGTGGAGCAGCAGCAGGCCGGGCGCGCCGTGGGCGCTGAAGCGGTCCATGGTCCGGCCGAGAGGGTAGTGGTACTCCTGGTCGTCGCCGTCCTGGGTGGCGAACCAGACGCGCGCCGACTCCCACTGGTAGTTGACGTTCCCGGTGGCGACCAGGAAGTGGTGCTCGGTCACGTCTACGGCCTGGTTCTGCTGCAGCGGCACGACCAGCGTGTCGCCGGGGTGGTCGGCGCTGAACGCGATGTGGCCAGGGCCGCGCGCGGTCATCATGATCAGCGGCATCCCGGCCAGCACCCGGTTCCAGCCGCCCTTCATCTTCAGGGTGTCCAGGCGGACCTGCGGGTCGGTGTGCAGCAGGACGTGGTGGGAGAAGTAGACCCAGTCCTCGTCGTGCAGGTCCATCTCCGCCACCGGCACGTAGGTGCCGCTGATCTGGCACGTCGAGCGGTTGAAGCGGATGCGGGCCATGTCGCGGATCGGCGGCTGCTCGGCCCATCCCGAGTCGGCGATCCGCTCCCTGACGTCCACCGGCGCTCCGCAGTGCGGGCAGGTCGGGCCGCCGCCCTCGCTCGGGACGCGGCAATACGGGCAGGTGTAACGGCTCTGGCCAGGCGGCTGTGTCATGATGCCCGCCTACTCGGCGCCGTGGTGGACGTACATGGACTGGATGCCCACCCGGCCGGGGCCGGTCATCTCGGCCAGGTACATGCCGTGGTGGGCGAGGCCGGTCCTGATGTTCTGCTTGATCGTGTTCATCGTCACCGACGAGTCCTTGTACAGGAACCCGCCGGGCTCGATGAGGATCTTCTCGTTCGGCTGGAGCGTCTTCTGGAAGACGTTGCCGTAGCCGTGCAGCAGCAGCAGGCCGGGCTCGTTTTGGGTGACGAACCGGTCCATGTACATGCCCTCGCCGCCGTGCAGCAGGTTGGCCATGCCCTTGATCCGGACGAACGAGTAGGTCAGCGAGTGCGTCCCGGCCAGGAACGCGTGCTCACGCGCGTCCAGCTCCATGGACGGGTGCAGCGGCAGCACGACCACCTCGCCCGACGCGTCGCGGGACACGGCCACCCGGCCCGGCCCATGGGCCACGCTCAGCACGTGCGGCATGCCGCCCAGCATGCGCTTCATGCCGCCGCCGGTGTTCATGGCCGACATCGGCACGTTGGGCTCTTTCCACAGCATCACGTGGTGCTCGAAGAACACCGCGTCGCCGTGGGCCAGCGCCAGCTCGGCCACCGGGACGATCTCGCCCTCGATCTGGCAGGTGGAGTTGGAGAAACGGAACTCCGTCATGTCCCGCAGGCGGGGCGCCTCGGCCCACCCGGAGTCGGAGACGAGATTCTTCTTGTCGAGCGGTGCGCCGCAGGTGTTACAGCTGGTGCGCTGTGGCTCGTTCTGGGCTTTGCACCACTGGCACTCGATCCGGTCCATCCGGACAGGCCTTTCTGGTCGGGGGCCTTAAAGGGACACAGCGGGGGATACAGCAGCGGGGTATCGCACAATATGCGGATGCTAGCGGAAGCCCCGGCCGTTGCTCTCGGTAATGGAACCGCCGGTCAGGATGCTGGCGGCGCGGTGGGGGTGCCGCACTCGGCGCAGAACTTCGCGGTGCCGGCGAGGCTGGCGTTGCAGTTGGTGCAGTGCTTCTGCGTCGGTGTGCCGCACTCGGCGCAGAACTTGGCCCCGACCGGGACCTGGCTCTCGCAGTTCGCGCAGCTCATCGTCGCGGTCTGGGCCGCGGGCGGCGGCGCAGCCGCGGCTTGCGGCGGGGGCTGCGGGGCGGCCGGCTGCTGGGCATAGCCCTGGCCGCCGCCCGCGAAGCCAGGCGTCGGCGGGGGCGGCGGCGCGCCCTGGGCCGGGGGATTCGCGGGCTGCATCATCTGGTTGGCGATGCCCATGCCCGCGCCGAAGAAGATCGGGCTCACCGCGCCGCCACCCTGGGCCATGCCCTCGCCCGCGCCCTGGAGCGCCTCGGCCTGGGCCGCCTGGAGGAACCCGCCGGCCAGCCGGCTGTAGGCCGTGTCGCCGGCCAGCTTCTTCAGCCGCGCGTTGTCGTCGTCGTCCAGGTTGATGTCGAGGTTGCCCAGGCGAGTGATGGACAGCCCGTAGTCGGCCAGCTCGTGGTTGGCCGCCTGCATGGCCGCGACCTCGATCTCGGGGCTGTGCATGGACAGGCCCAGGATCGGCCAGGCGCCGGACATGAGCTGGGTGGTCACCGTGGTGCGGGTGACCTTGAGCAGCTGCTGGGCGACCCAGCCCGTGATCGCGTCGTTGCTGGTCACGTCGACGGTTCCGACCAGGTTCAGGATCAGCTTGGGGGCGTCGATGACGCGCAGCGCGTACTCGCCGAAGGTCCGCAGGGTGACGATCAGCCCGGTCACCGGGTCCTGCACCTCGTCCAGGCGGCCGCCGAACCGGAAGCTCGGGAAGTCCCGGATGCCGACGAAGTACAGCTCGGCCTTGAAGGCGTTGCCGGCACTGGCCCAGTCCACGAACATGCCGAGGAACGGCAGTTCCTTGGCGTCCAGCATGTGCTGGCCGCCCAGGAGCACCCCCATGATCTGGCCCTGGCTCATGAAGACCGCGACGGCGTCGGGCTCGACAATGGCCCGGGCGAACTTGCGGATGTTCTGGTCGGGCCACTTGTAGACGATCTGGCCCTTCGAGCCGTCGGGCGCTGCGATGAACTCGCGCCGGGCCTCGTTGAGAATGCCCATGGAAATCGCTCCTTGATGCTGGAGTCTGCCCCTCGCCGCCATGCCGGGCGACTAACCGGATCATACTTCGCCGGCGGCCCCTCATCAGGGGTGATGAGGGCCTCCGCCGCCGCCGGCGGCCGGTCTGGGCGGCCGTCAGCGCCGAGGCCCCGGTGAATGCCGTCAGGCTCGCGCCCGGGCGGCCGACGGCGGCCCGGAAAACGCGACTCAGCCGAGACCCGGGCGAGACTCCTGACGGCGGCTCAGTGGCTGGTCTGGGCCGCCGGGTCCCTGGTCGCGGAGCCCGCCGAGCGGGACGCGCCGGCGCCCGCGCGGCGGGCGATGGCCCGGGCGGTCGGGCGGGCGGTGGTGTGCGTGCCGGCCACGAAGCGCACCGACGGGCCGTTGCTGACCGCGGCCGGGCCGCCGGCGAAGTACAGGCCGGGGAGCGAGCTCTCGTTGGCCCGGTTGAGCACCGGGTAGCCGGTGAACCGGTCGATGCCCTGGAGCAGCTTCTCGGACATGAACGGCAGCCGGGCGATGTCGATGGGGAACCCGGTGCCGGCGATCACGTGGTCCACGTCCAGGGTGGAGCACGTGGGGCCGTCAATGACCAGCCGCACCCCGTTGCCGCTGGCCGACGCGCCGCGCACCTGGTGCTCGGTCAGGACCTCGACCTTGCCCTCGATCCGCTCTCGCAGCCACCAGCCGCCCGCGGGTCCGAGCACCGTCCGCGCCTTGGTCGCCCGCATGTCCTTGGGCAGGCGGCGGAAGGCCTGGGGGGTGTTCCAGAAGGTGCACTTCCAGCCCTCGCACAGCTTGCACACCGGCCGGCGGACGTGCCCGATCAGGCCCAGGTGCAGGGGGTTGACATCCAGCCAGCTCAGCGTCTTGCGGCGGACCACGACCTGGACGTCGGCGCCGGTCTCGTGCAGCAGCGCGGCCGCCTCCAGCGCGGACTGGCCGCCGCCGACCACCGCGACCCGGCGGCCGCGGAAGCGGTCCAGGTTGTTGTGGTCGGAAGTGTGCGTGACCAGGTCCTTGGGCATGCCGGCCAGCTCGCCGGGTAGCTGGGCGTAGGGAATCACGCCGGTGGCCACCAGGACCTGCCGGGCGGTGATCGGGTCCGCGTCCTCGAAGGTCACCCGGAACCCGCCGTCGACCGGGCTGACGTCGGTCACCGTGAGGTCCTCGACGTCCGGCACCAGCTGGTCGGTCCACCAGTCGGCGTAGGCCAGGAAGTGGGCCATGGTCAGCGGGCCGACCCGGTCGCTGTAGTCGAGCCCGTGCCGCTTGCTGTAAGTCGCCGGGTCGTAACCCGGCTTGGGCGACGCGATCTCGCAGGCGTAGGGCTCCGAGCGCATGATCATGCCAGCCGGCATGTGCGACTTCCAGCTATTCATCGGGCGGCCCACGATGCGGTGGCTTACCCCGAGCGCCCGCAGGTGGGCCGAGGTGGACAGGCCATTCGCCCCGGCCCCGATGATCAGTACGTCTTCAGCTGACACGTTGTGCTCCCTCTCGCCCCGAATCGGTCGCGGGCGGCTCCTGTCTCCCCCGCTGCTTGCGTATGGCCGCCAGTGAGACGCGAAATTCCGCGACGGCCGGTTTCATGTCGCGCCGGTCGACGCTGTCAATGTGCCGGGTCCGGAGGAATTCCGACCCGAAGATCCACAGCGCCCGGTTCCGGGACACGCTGTCCGGCCGGCCGGCCCGCCCGTAGTTGTCACGCAGCCAGCGCATGTCTCCGTGCAGCCAGCGGGTCCGGACGCCGGTCTTGTACCCCTCCACCCGGCTGACCTGCTGCCCGGTCGCCCACCGCCAGATCATCAGCGGGAAGTCGACGCCGGAGTGCACCGCGTTCTCGATCGTCCCGGCGAGCCGGGCGTTAATCTCCATCAGCAGCGGGCGGCCTTCCGCATCCCGCCGGTACTCGACCTCGCAGACGCCCTCCAGGCCAATGGCCTGGACCAGCGCCACCGAGGAGGCGTAGATGTCCTCGGGGATCGGGATGCTCTGCCGCATGACCGAGGCCCCGCCCAGGGGCGGGCTCGTGCGGTAGGCCGCGTGCGCGCAGGCGGCCCGGATCTCCCCGTTGACGACGAACATCGTCACGCCCTCGCGCAGGCCGCTGGCCCACTGCTGGGCCAGCACCCCCGCTCCGGCGGTGACGAACTTCTCGGTGAGCTGGGTGGCCTCCTCCTCGTTGATCACCTCGGTGGGGTACAGCCGGTCCACCGAGCCGCGCATCCAGGAGGAGGTCGGCTTGAGCACAAAAGGGAACGGGAACTCGGCCAGCAGGCCGGGCAGCCCCTCGACGCTGTCGATCCGCTTGGTCCTGGGGTAGGCGATGCCTAGGCGGCGGGCCACCTCCAGCGTGCGGTCCTTGTCGTTGGCGATCTCGAGGGCGGACTGCGGCGCCAGGGCCAGCACGCAGCCCAGCTGGGCCAGTTCCTCCCGCCAGGGCATCATCGCCCCGATGGCGCCGTCGGCGGTGGGCAGCACGACCCGGGTCGGGTGCTGGCGGACGAAATCGACCACCGCGGCCCCGAACCCCGGCACGTCAGTGATGAGGTTCGGCAGCACCACGGTGCGGGCGCAGTAACGGGAGGTGAACGAGAGAACGGGCACGGGCGGGCGGCACTCGGCGCTGCTCTCGCCCATCGCCACCCGGAGCCCGGCCCGCCCGAGGCTGCGGACGCTGGCCAGGCTCTGCCGACTCGCCGCGTCCAGGACCAGGATGTCGTAGCCCCCGGACGGGGACTTCCTGGCCTGGGGCACGCGCGTGGAGGACGAAGTCGCCGCGGGCGTTTCCGTCACCGGCAGACCCGTTCTATCGAAGGCATGGCATTAGCCTGCCGCATCTCATCGCCCGAAGGAGGCGTACAGGCAGATATAGGAGACTGGACCGCAAATGCCCTACAGCGCGGGAAGCGCCGGATTGGAACAGAATGTACGCCGAAATCCCCCGCCCCGCACGGGTTATCGCGACCTGCAGACCGTCGGAGGCCGGCCCGCGCGGGCCGGCTCGCCCGGGCGGGGCCGGCTGGCGGGCCGGACCGGGCGCCGGGTCGTCCGGGCGACTGAGCCCGGCGGCGATCCGGTCGGCCAGTTCGGCCAGGCCGAACGGCTTGGTCAGGTAGTCGCCGCCCAGGGCCCGCCCGGTGGCCCGGTCGGCCGCGGAATCCCTGGCGGTCAGGAACAGGACCGGCACCTGGTTGCCCTCCCGGCGCAGCCGCCGCAGCACCTCGAATCCGTCCGTGTCGGGCAGGGTCACGTCCAGCATGATCAGGTCGAAGTGGCAGGCCCTGGCCAGCCGCAGCGCCTCATCGCCGCCCGGCGCGGTAGTGACCTCGTAGCCCATGAACCGCAGCGACGTGGCGACGGCCTCACGCAGGAACGGCTCGTCATCGACCATCAGCAGCCTGCCCTGGCTGCGGGACAGGTCCAAAGCCGCCTCGCCCATCGCCTTGCTCCTTCACCCCGCGTACTCAGGCCGCGTATTCAGCCCGCGTGCTCTCCTCGATGGGACCACGCCACACGGCGTTGCAGGTGTGGGCGGCGTGGGAGTTTCCTCTGAATCTGGTGGTGATCACCGGATCGATAGGCTCGGCCGGTGAGCATCGTCCAGGTCGCGCAGGACATCGCGGACGAGGTCCTGTTTCCCGCCGCGCTGGCCACCGAGGCCAGCGACGTCGTGCCGCGCGAGCTGCTCGACACGCTGGCCGTGGCCGGCCTGTACGGCCTGCCCGCGCCCGCGGAGCTCGGCGGCCTGGACGCCGACTTCGGCACCGTCTGCGCGGTCCTGGAGGCGCTGGCCAGCGGCTGCCTGACCACGGCGTTCCTGTGGATGCAGCACAACGGAGTGGTGCAGGCGCTCACGGCGGCCCCGCGCCCGGAAGTGGCCCGCACCTGGCTGCCGCCGCTGGCCAAGGGCGAGATCCGGGCCGGCCTGGCCCTGGGCGGCGCGCTGCCCCGGCCCGTGCTGCGCGCCGAGCCGGACGGCCACGGCTGGCGGCTGGACGGGGTGTCGCCGTTCGTGTCCGGCTGGGGCCGGATCGACGTCGTCCACGCGGCGGCCAGGGCCGACGACGGCGAGATCATCTGGCTGCTGGTCGACGCGGCCGAGGGGCCGTCGGTGCGGGCCGAGCGGCTGCGGCTGGCCGCGCTGGACGCCACGGCCACGGTCCGGGTCAGCTTCGACCGGCTGCCGGTGCCCGCCGACCGCGTGACCAGCAAGCACCCGCCCGGCGACCACTCCTCGCCGCAGGTGCTGCGGACGCACGCCGCGCTGGCCCTGGGCGTGGCCGCCCGCTGCTGCCGGATGCTGGGCCCGAGTTCGCTGGATGACGAGCTGGCCGCGCTGCGGGGGGAGCTGGACCGGCTCGGCCCCGGCACCGCGGCCGCGCGGGCGGCGGCCGGGGAGCTGGCGCTGCGGGCCGCGTCGGCGCTGATGACCACGGTCGGCAGCCGGTCGCTGCTGGTCACCGAACACGGCCAGCGGCTGGCCAGGGAGGCGATGTTCGCGCTGGTCTACGCGCTGCGGCCGGGCTCGCGCAGCGCGCTGCTGGCCCGGCTCGGCGCCCCCGAGCTGGGCTAGGCCGCGGCGGCCGGGGTCAGGGAGTTAGGCGAGGAGGAGACAGCATGGATCTGGGCCTGAACGGCAGCCGGGTGCTGATCACCGGAGGCAGCCGGGGCATCGGCCTCGCGATCGCCGAGGCGCTGGCCGCCGAGGGCGCCGCGATCGGGCTGGTCGCCCGCGGGGCCGAGGGCCTGGCCGCCGCCGCGGACCGACTGGCCGGGCCGGGCGCGACCGTGGCCACGGCCGTGGCCGACGTCACCGACCCGGCCGCGCTGAGCCGGGCGGTGGACGAGATAGCAAGCGCCCTGGGCGGTCTGGATCACCTGGTGGCCAACGCGGGCGGCACGGTCGGCGGCGGCAACCTGACCAACTCCCAGCCCGGCGAGTTCACGGCCACGTTCGTGCTCAACGCCGGGCACGCCGCCGAGCTGATCCGGGCTGGCCTGCGCCACCTGCGGGCCGCGGGCGGCGGGTCGATCGTGCTCATCACCTCGATCACCGGCATGCGCCCGGCGCCGCGCACCGCCTACGCGGCGGCCAAGGCGGCCGAGATCCAGCTCGCCTCGGTGGCCGCCCAGGAGCTGGCCCCGGACGGGATCCGGGTGAACGCGGTCAGCCCCGGCTCGATCATGTTCCCCGGCAGCTCCTGGGAGACCTTCCAGGAGCAGAACCCCGAGCTGTTCGACACGTTCCGGAACACCCAGTTCCCGTTCGGGCGGCTGGGCCGCCCGAACGAGGTCGCCGACGTGGTGGCCTTCCTGCTGTCGCCGCGGGCGGCCTGGGTCACCGGCGCCAACGTCGTCGTCGACGGCGGCCAGCGGTACCCCAGCGCGCGCCAGTTCAGCTGACCGGCCTCACCGGTCGGCGTCCCATAGGTCCGCGCGGTGCGCCGCGACCAGGCCGCCGATCTGGTCCAGCATCTCGGCGGCGGGCCGGGGATCCCGGCGCCGTCCGTCCCGCAGTCGCAGCGCCACCCGGTCGTCCGCAGCCTCCCTGGCCCCGATCACGGCCTGGTAGGGGACCAGCCGGGCGGCCCGGATGCGGGCGCTGAGGCTGCCGTGCTCCGGGTGGGACACCTGCGCCCGCAGCCCCTGGCCGGCAGCCTGCCGCCGGAGTGCCTCGGCCGGGTCCAGCTCGGCCTCGGACACCGGGAGGATGACCAGCTGGACCGGGGCCAGCCAGGCCGGGAACGCCCCGCCGTGCACCTCGATGAGGTGGGCGACGGCGCGCTCCATGCTGCCCACGACGCTGCGGTGCAGCATGACCGGGCGGTGCCGGCCCCATCCGGCCCGATGTAGCGCAGGTCGAACTGGGACGGCATGTAGAAGTCGACCTGGATGGTCGACATGGTGACCTCCCGGCCGGCCGCATCGGCCACCTGCACGTCGATCTTCGGCCCGTAGAAGGCGGCCTCTCCGGCGGCCTCTTCATAGGGCAGGTAACACGACTCGAGCACGCTGGCCAGCAGGTCAGCGGCCCGGTGCCACATCTGCCGATCATCGACGTACTTCTCGCCGGGGCCCGGCAGTGACAGCCGGTAGCGGACGGGGCTGATGCCCAGCGCCGCGTACGCCGCGCGGATCAGGTCCAGGGCGGCGCTGGCCTCGGCGGCGATCTGGTCCAGGTCGCAGAAGATGTGGGCGTCGTTGAGCTGCATCGCGCGGACCCTGGTCAGCCCGCCCAGCACCCCGGACAGCTCAGCCCGGTACTGGCCGCCGATCTCGGCCAGCCGCAGCGGCAGCTCCCGGTAGCTGCGGGCGCGGGACCGGTAGATCAGTGCGTGGTGCGGGCACAGGCTGGGCCGCAGCACGATCTGCTCGGCGCCCGGCTCGCTGCCCAGGCGCATGGGCGGGTACATGTCTTCGCGGTAGTGGGCCCAGTGCCCGGATATCTCGTACAGCTCGCGCTTGGCCAGCACCGGGGAGTACACGTGCTGGTAGCCAGCCCGGTGCTCGGCGCTCCGGACGTACTCCTCCAGGGCGTGCCGGACGGTGGCGCCGTCGGGCAGCCAGTAGGGCAGCCCGGCGCCGATGAGCGGATCGGTGTCGAACAGGCCCAGCTCGCGGCCGAGCTTGTGGTGGTCGGGCATCGTGATCTCCTCGCCAGGTAGCCGGAGGCGAGTGACCACAAGACGAAAGCCCCGGGGCGCTCGCCCCGGGGCTTTCGGTAAGACTCTGTCGCTAGACCATGAGGTCGCTAGAACAAGAGACTGCGCGCCGGGACATCCTCCGGCGTCGTCGTCAGTCCTGCGCGCTTCATGACATCAACGGTAACAGCCGGGCCGCCCGCGACGCGCGCCCAAATAGCGGGGCCTAGCGGCACCGTCCGGCCAGGGCGCGGCTGGCCAGCAGGCGGGACACGTTGAACGCCAGGCCCGTGTGCGACCCCGGCGGCCGGGCGCAGATCGCGTGGCCCAGCTCGGCCGCCCGGGCCGGGTCCAGGTGGCGCAGCCCGGCCAGCAGCGCCGGCACCGCGTCCGGGCCCAGCCGGGCCGCCTGGCCGACGTCCAGCGGCCGGCCGTGCTCGGCCCGCTGCAGGTCGGTCCGGGCCACGATGGCGGCCGGGTTGGCGGCGCCCCAGGCGGTGACGACGGCCAGCGCCGAGGCGATCACGGCGGCCGGGAAGTACCGGCGCGGCAGGCCGCGGCGCGGCAGCGTGGCGCCCAGCAGGACAAACACGATGCCGATCCAGACCGCGGTGACCAGGCAGGCCAGCCGCAGCATGGTCAGCCCGTACTGAGCCTCGTAGAGCCGGAGCCGCAGGATCGCCATGATCACCACGCCGACGGTCAGGGCCACGGTCAGCCCGGACGCCGCCGCCAGCCCGGCCCGGGCCGGGCAGGCCAGGGCCCGCACGCCGAGCAGCACGACCAGCGTGATCGCGGCGCAGGCCAGCAGCTGGAAGAAGCCGCCGCGGGCGTACTGGGCGTAGGTCAGGCCGCGGGTGACCAGGATCCGGTGGCCGGCCCCGGACAGGGCCACGAACTGGGCAGCCACGAAGGCGGCGTAGAGCGCGCACAGGCCGCCCAGCACCACGGTCGCCTCGACCGCGCCCAGCGCCGGCCCGGCCGGGAGGGCCGGGCGGGCTCCTCGGCGCTGGCCGCCCGGACCAGGCCGAGCGTGACCCAGGCCCCGAGGAGCACCAGGATCAGGTGCTGGAGGATGAGGGGCACGTCGAACCAGGACCGGAAGATCGGGTCAGCCGCGGCCAGCAGCCCGCCGACCACGAGCAGGACCGGCCCGGCGAGCAGCGCCCCGCGGGCCAGCGCGCCCGCCCGCTCGCGGATGGCCTCGCCCGCGGGCGGCCGCCCCCAGGGCCGGAACATGCCCGGGGCCAGGACCAGATGGCCGACGACCAGCACGAGCCGGGCCGCGAGGGCCGGGAAGGTGGCGGCGGCCCGGCCGTTGTCGCCGCTCAGCGAGGTGCCCAGGACCAGGAGCCCGGCGACGGCCAGGGCGACCGGGACCGTCACCCAGGGGCTCGACCGCAGGGTGAGCAGGAGCGCGAGCAGTGCTCCAGCGCCGATCAGCAGCCGGCCCGTCCGGCAGGCCGCCCGGCGGGAGTACACGACCGTGATGGCCACCAGGATGGCCAGCCCTGTTAGGGAAATTGAGGACGGTCCGCCGTGGATGGCGAGGTCGAAGCCGACACCGCCAGCCAGGGCCCCCGCGAGTATCCGGCGGTCCGCGCCGGCCCGCACGGTCAGGTAACGGCGGCGGGGCGGCCGCGGCGGCCGGGGTGGCCGGGGCCGGGCCGGGCCACGCGGGCCCGGCGCCGGCGGGCCGGACGCGGGGGGATGCGGCGCAGCCGGCCCAGCCGGCGCGGTCGGCGGGGGTGATGAGGGCAGGCTGACGCCAGGCGAGGGCGGTTGCATGGGTGTCCTTCCCGAGTGATGTGGTGCGGACCGGCCGGAACGTCAGCCCGGCAGGTCGATGACGATGCGGCAGCCGGCGGGCGGCCGCGGCTCGGCCCGGATGGAGCCGCCGTGCAGCTCGACGATCGACCGCGCGATCGCGAGCCCGAGGCCCGCGCCGCCGGATCCGGGCCGGGGCCCGGTGTCGACCCGGTAGAAGCGGTCGAAGATGCGCTCCACGGCCTCGGCGGGCACGCCCGTGCCCTGGTCCCGGACCTCGATGCGGACCCCGCCGCCGAGCCGGGCCGCCGCGGCCACCGTGACCTCGCCGCCCGCCGGGCTGTGCCGGACGGCGTTGGTGAGCAGGTTGGTCAGGACCTCGTGTATCCGCTCCGGATCGCCCATCGCGAACAGGCCGTCTTCGATGTCGGTCACGATGGGGATCTCCGTGCTGACCGGGCGGACCTCGGCCGCGGCGTCCGCGACGACCTCGCCGACGCCGAACTCAAGCCGGTCGATCCGGATGCCGCCCGACTCGAACTGGGCCAGCTCCAGCAGCTGGTCGACGAGCCTGCCCAGCCGCTCGGTGCCCTTGAGCATGGTCCTGACGGCCTCGCCGTCCAGCACCTCGATGCCGTCGGCCAGGTTCTCCAGCCGGGCCCGCAGCGCGGCGACCGGGGTGCGCAGCTCGTGGCTGACGTTGGCCAGCAGCTCGCGCCGCTGCCGCTCGACCTCGTCCAGCCGGGCGGCCATGATGTTGAACGACCGGGCCAGGCTGCCCACCTCGTCCTGGCCGGTGGCCCGGACCCGCTGGCTGTAGTCGCCGTTGGCCATGGCCCTGGTGGCCACCACCATCTCCCGCAGCGGCGCGACCATGCCGTGCGCCAGCACCTGGATCATCACCACCGAGACGACCAGGCCGGCGGCGAACGCGTACCGCGTGTGCAGGCCGGCGTCGACGGAGGCGAAGATCGCCCCGACCGTGACCGCTACCGAGCCGACGACGACCAGCCCGAGCTTCACCTTGATCGAGCGGACCCAGTCCAGGGGCCGGTCGGCCAGGCGCGCCGCAGCCATCAGCGGCCCTGCCCGTCGGCGCTGGCGTACCCGACGCCGTGGACCGTGCGGATGATCTCGGTGCCGACCTTCCGGCGCACCGCGCGCACGTGCGAGTCCACCGTGCGCGCCCCCGAGCCGTCCCGGTACCCCCACACCTCGGCCAGCAGCTCGGCCCGGGTGCGGACCACGCCGGGGGACAGCAGCAGGTAGACGAGCAGGTCGAACTCGGTGGCCGTCAGCCCGACCAGCTGGCCGTCCCGCCGGGCCCGTCGCCGCGACACGTCGACCTCGACCGCGCCCGCGTGCAGCACCTGGTCCGGGCCGGAGGAGGAGCGCTCGGCCCGGCGCAGCAGGGCCCGGACCCGCGCGGTCAGCTCCCGCATGCTGAACGGCTTGCACAGGTAGTCATCCGCCCCCACCTCCAGGCCGACCACCAGGTCGGTCTCGGAGCCGCGCGCCGTGAGCATGATCACCGGCACCGGGCGGTCCCGCTGGATCCGGCGGCACACCTCCAGGCCGTCAAAGCCGGGCAGCATCAGGTCGAGCACCACCAGGTCGGGCGGCGCGGCGGTGACCGTCTGGACGGCGCCCGGCCCGTCCGGCGCCACGGTCACGCAGTGCCCGTCGCTGCGCAGCCGGGCCGCGATCGCCGCCGCCAGCTCAGCCTCGTCCTCCACCACCACGATCCTGGCCATAGCCCTGAAATTAGGGGATCGATGGTGCAGGTTTCGACCAGGTAACTGTGAAGATGTCGTGCAGGGACGGCCCGGGCCCGGCTTCAGGTCGGCTGGCTCGTCGGGAGCATGGTGAGGCCACGGGCGTGCGCCTTCTCTCGGACGAGCTCGTCCAGCCGGGCCCAGGCCGGCGGGATTTCCGCCGTCTTCGACAGGACCAGCGCCATGGCCATCTTGTCCTCCAGCGGTGACGCGGCCGAAACCTGATCCACGTCCACCTGGTGGCGTTCCAGCTCCTCCCGGTGCCGCTCCCCGAAATCGACCAGCGTGTCGGCGATCTCGTCCAGCCGCGGGTCATCCGCGTCGTAGTCGAAGGCCTCGTGGTAGAGCCGGTACAGCTCCTGGAAGTCGGGGCTGGACAGCGCTTCCAGCTTCTCCCTGGCCCACTGGCGGGCCTGGTCCGGGTATCGGGCGGCCAGCAGGATCCAGCCGTCCCGCTCGATCTGGATGGCCTTCTGGTTGAGGTTCATCGCGGCGAACAGGTCGAACAGGTCGGCGATCTCGCCCGGCACGTAGAGCCGGTCGCCCGCGGCCAGCTGCGAGACGCGCCGCCGCTGCTCCTGGAGGTCCCTGATCCGCTGGGCCAGTGCCCTGTCGATCTGGGTCAGGGCACCGGAGAACTCCTCCGGTCCGGCGCTCAGCACCTCCTCGATCCGGGCCAGGGGCACCCCCGCGTCGGCCAGGGCCTTGATCCGGATCAGGTCGATCACCGCGTTCGCGTCGTAGCGCCGGTACCCGGACGCGTCCCGCTCCGGCTCCGGGATCAGGCCCCGCTGGTGGTAGTGCCGGATCGCGCGCACGGTGACCCCGACGTAGTCCGCCAGCTGGCCGATGGTCAGCAGCGCGGGCCCGGGTGCGGGCTGATCGGGCTGGTAGCGGGCGATGTCCGCGGTCGTCATCTTTCGTCCTCCGGTCTAGCGGGCCGCGGGGCGGTTGAACCGGTTCCTGGCCCAGACATACCCCACCACGCCCAGCCCGGCGCACCAGGCCAGCGCGATCAGGCCCTGGTATCCGATCGGGGTGCCGAGCAGGATCCCGCGCATCGCGTTGATGATCGGGGTGAACGGCTGGTACTCGGCGAACCAGCGCAGGCCCGGCGCCATCGAGTCCGGCGGGACGAACGCACTGCCCAGGAAGGGCAGGAACACCAGGGGGGTGGGGGCGTTGCTGGCGCTCTCGGGGGTCCTGGCCCCGACGCCCAGCGCCACCGACACCCAGGTCACCGCCAGCGCGACGGCCACGGTGAGGCCGAGCGCCGCGAGCCATCCCGCCGGGCTGGCGTCGGGCCGGAAGCCCAGGCCCACGGCCAGGGCGGTGATCAGCACCGCCGCGATCACGGACTGGATCACGGCGCCCAGCACGTGCCCGGTCAGCACCGAGACGCGGGCGATGGCCATGGTGCGGAAGCGGTTGATGATGCCCTCGGTCATGTCCATGCTGACCGACACCGCCGTGGCCACCGAGCCCGCGGTCAGCGTCAGGACCAGGACGCCGGGGGCCAGGAAGTTGATGTAGCCGCCGTGGGGAGCGCGCACGCCCGCCGACAGCGTGTCGCCGAAGACGAAGCGGAACAGCAGCAGCATGAGCAGGGGCACCATCAGCACGCCGATGCTCATGCCGGGGTAGCGCAGGGCGTGCAGCAGGTTGCGGCGCAGCATGGTGGCCGAGTCGCGCACGGCGTAGCTCTTGGCGTTCATCGTCTGGGTAGTCATCTTTGTTATTCCTGTTCTTTATCGCAGCGCGGTGACGGGGGTGCCGGTCAGGGCGAGGAAGGCGTCGTCGAGGTCGGGGGTGTGCACGGTCAGCGCGCTGACCTCGATGGCGTGCGCGTCGAGCTGGTCCAGCACCGCCCGCAGCGATCCGACGCTGCCGTCGCTGGCGATGCGCAGCGGGAAGGACTCGCCGTCCGGCCCGGACGCCGGGGCTTCCGGGCTGGCCTCCGGCAGCGCGCTGGCCGCCGCGTCCCGCTCCGCCGCGGTGGGGAACTCCAGCCGGATGTGGCTGCCGGGGACCAGGCGCTTCAGTTCCCCCGGCGTGCCCTCGGCGACGATGTGCCCGCGGTCCAGGACCGCGATCCGGTCGGCGAGCTCGTCCGCCTCCTCCAGGTACTGCGTGGTCAGGAAGATCGTGACCCCGTCGGCGACGAGGTCGCGGACGATCTGCCACATCCGGCGGCGGCCCCGCGGGTCCAGCCCCGTGGTCGGCTCGTCCAGGAACAGGATGCGAGGCCGGATCATCAGCGTCATCGCGATGTCCAGCCGGCGCTGCATGCCGCCCGAGTAGGTGGCCGCGGGCTGGCCCGCCGCCTCGGTCAGCTCGAACTCCTCGAGGAGCTGCGCGGCCCGCTCGCGGCCCTCCGCGCGGCTGAGATGGCAGAGGTCCGCCATCAGCAGCATGTTCTCGCGGCCGGTGAGCAGCTTGTCCACGGCCGAGAACTGCCCGGTGACCCCGATCGCCGAGCGGACCGAGTCGGGCTCGGCCTGCACGTTATGGCCGGCCACCACGACCTGGCCGCCGCTGGCCGGGATCAGCGTGGAAAGGATCTGGACGGTGGTGGTCTTGCCGGCGCCGTTGGGGCCGAGCAGGGCGAAGACGGTGCCTTCGGGGATGGTCAGGTCGATGCCGTCGAGGACGGTCTTGTCCCCGAAGGCCTTGCGCAGGCCGGTGATCTCGATGGCCGGAGGGCGGGTCTGGTTCGTCATGCGCCCATGCTCGAACCCTGACGCAGGGTCAAGGTCAAGTCGTAAATTCAGGTCGCCTGGCGAGGCCTCAGGCTCGGGCTCGGCTCAGGCGCCGGTGACCCCGTCGACGCCCTCGCGGAGGAAGTCCGCGTGTCCGTTGTGGCGGCCGTACTCCAGCAGCACGTGGACCATGACCATCCGCAGCGAGACCTCCTCCTCCCACCGGGGCTGATACCCGGCCAGGTCCAGCGACTCCGCGTCCGCCGCGATGCGGCGTGAGTTCTCCGCCTCGGCCGCCCAGGCGGCGAGCGCCTCGGCGCCGGTCGAGGCGCTGGTGTCGAAGGCGGCCTGGAAATCCATGGGCTGGTCGGACCAGACCATGGGCGCGTCGTGGTCGTCGAACACCCGGCGGAACCAGGCCCGTTCGACCTCCGCCATATGCCGGACCAGGGCCATCAGCGAGAGCGTGGACGGCGGGCTCGACTGCTGGCGCAGCTCATCGTCGGTGAGACCGTCGCATTTCATGGCGAGGGTGGCGCGCTGGTAGTCGAGGAAGGCGGACAGCATCTCGCGCTCGGTGGCGAAGTTGGGCGGTCCGATCCGGTTGTCGGCGGTCAATGCGCGGGTCCTCCTCGGTCGGGCCTGCTGGTCAGCGAGGCCTACTTGCCGGACGGAGGACCGTACCACTGGAGGGCCTGGCCGGTGACGCCGGCGATGCAGTCGAAGTCCCTGTCCCGATGCAGCAGGGTCAGCCCACGGAGCTCGGCGGTGGCGGCCACCACGAGGTCCACCGGCCCGGCGCTCCGGTGCTGCGCGCGCTCGGTCAGCGCCTCCTGGACGTGCCATGCGCGGTCATAGGCGCGGTCGTCCACGGGCACCCAGCCGAAAAGCTCCCGCAGGTCCTCGATGCCCTGGGCCCGGTCCGCGGCCGAGCGGGCACTGTAGAAGAACTCAAGCTCGGTAATCGGGCAGGTGGCGATGAGCCCGGCCGCGGCGGCCTGGTCCCAGCCGAACTGCTCGGCGTCGCGGCGCAGGAAGCGGGCCAGGGCGCTGGTGTCAATCAGGAACTGGGTCGCGTTCACCGGCGGTAGTTGGTCTTGTCCTCGAGCAGTTCCAGATCGAAGGCGCCGTCGGCGGCGGCGGCGCGCAGCCGGGTGAGAGCTAGCGCGCGGCGCCGGTTCTCCAGCACCTCGCGTAGCGCGGAGTTGACGGTGTCCTTCTTCGTACTCGTACCCAGGGCCTTGGCCACGTCGGCCACGAGTTCGTCATCGAGATCGATCACCGTCCGAGCCACTATGCACCTCACTTGATATCAAGTATCCAGATGATGATATCAGCCGGTGACAGGCGACGGTCCGGCGTCACTGTCGGGCGGAGGGCGCGGCGTCAGTGGATCTTCAGCGTATGGGCGGCGGGCTGCCTTCGGCGGTGGCACCGAGTTCGCCGCTCCATCCGCACACTCGATAGGCGTCCTGGAACGCTGAGTGGGCGAAGTCCACGGCCGCGGCGCGCGGGTCGGGCGCGACGCGGACGTCGTCCCAGTCCAGGATGTACTCGCTCAGGGTCTTGTCCCAGCGGGCCGCGGCCGGGGACAAGGTGGCTTGCGCGAGCTCGGGCGGCGCCGGATAGGCCAGGGCGTAGAAGGCCGACTTCGGGCGGCTAGGGTCGCCGGGCCACCAGCCGACCACGACCTGTTCGGCGTCCGATGAGTTGCGCGTGATGAAGCCATCCCCGGGCGGGTCCGCCGCGGCACCGGAGAACAGCGTCACTGACAGATCGAACGACCCCCACCACGCGTTGACCGGCGTCGATCGGCCCCGGTACGAGGCGCGGAACGCCGCGAGTGCCAGCGCCGCCTGGGTGGCCGCGGCGAAGTAGTCCTCAACCTGGCCGGGGTCGTAGCGAGCGTGCTGGTAGTCGTCGACCGCCGGCACGGTCCACGGGACCTCCTGCGGCTTCGGGTAGATCTGTACCGCACCACCGGCTCGTGCCACCGCCGCCAGCACGTCCTGGGTCACCTCGGCGACCGGCCGGTCTGGAGTGAGCGGTATGCGCTCCGCGGATCCGCTGCTGTGCTCCACCACCGCCTCGTGGGTCCTCAGATCCAGCGCCACGACCAGCGATCCCGTGCCGTCGGGCGCGGGCAGCGGCGCGGTCTCCCAGCCGCGCACGGTCAGCCGGAGCGCGGCGTGCAGCAGCTCCGGCTCGGGTGGAGTGGCGAGCAGCACGAGCTGCAGCGGCCAGAACTCTTAAGGGGCTGCTCCCAACACGCTTTCCAAAGTCTGCGGGGCCTGCGTTCGAGACTGTGCGCGAGGCGAGTATGCCGGGTATTGTTCCCGGCATGGTGATGTCGTGAGTGTTCCGCACGTCCTGCTGGCGCTGCTGTCCGAGGGACCCAAATACGGGCTGCAGCTGCGCGAGGAGTTCGAGGCCGGGACCGGCGAGGTGTGGCCGCTGAACGTGGGCCAGGTGTACAAGACCCTGGGCCGCCTGGAACGCGACGGGCTGGCCGAATCCGAGGGCACGAGTCAGGACGGCCCGCAGAAGCGGTTCCGGATCACGCCGCGGGGCGCGGAGGCGCTGGCCGCATGGCTGCGCACGCCGCCGGACCTGACTTCTCCGCCGCGCGATGAGCTGGTGATGAAGGTGCTGGTGGCGGCACGGGTGCCCGGTACCGACGCGCATGAGGTGATCCAGGCGCACCGCCTGTACCTGCTGGAGCTGATGCAGCAGTGGACGCGGCTGAAAGAGGGCGAGGCCCGGGATGATCTGAGCCTAGGGCTGGTCGTGGATGCCGAGTTGTTCCGGCTCGACGCGGTGACGCGGTGGCTGGATGCCGCTGACGCGCGGCTGCGGCGGGCCGCAGCCACGCCGCCCCGGCCTGACCCGGTCCCCGGCCCCGCTCCGGTTCCGCAGCTTCGCCGGCTGGGGACACGGCGGTGACCGGGCCGGGACCGGGGGGGGGAAGGCGCGAGCGCAGTGCCCGTTCTGGAGCTGCGCGGCGTGTCCAAGACCTACGGCCAGGAGCCGGCCAGGGTGGACGCGCTTCGCGGCGTGGACATGTCGGTGCGCGCCGGGGAGATGGTGGCGGTGATGGGGCCGAGCGGGTCGGGCAAGTCCACGCTGCTGAGCATCGCCGGGAGCCTGGAGGAACCCGGCAGCGGGGAGGTGCTGGTCTGCGGCATGACCCTGGCGGGGATGCCGCGGGGCCGCCGGGCCCGGCTGCGGCGCCGGGTGATCGGGTACGTATTCCAGGATTACAACCTGCTGCCCGGGCTGACCGCCGCCGAGAACGCCTCCTTGCCGCTCGAACTGGACGGCGTCGCGGTGCCGAAGGCGCGCGCGGCCGGGATGGCCGCGCTGGAAGCGCTCGGCGTGGCTGACCGGGCCGACTGGTTTCCCGACCAGCTGTCCGGCGGCGAGCGCCAGCGGGTCGCCATCGCCCGGGCGATAGTAGGGGGACGCCGCCTGCTGCTGGCCGACGAGCCGTCCGGCGCGCTGGACTCGGTGCACGCGGACGAGGTGATGCGGCTGCTGCACGAGGCCTGCCAGCGGGGTGTCGCCGCGGTTGTCGTGACCCACGACGCGCAGCTGGCCGCCTGGGCCGACCGCGTGGTCGTCCTGCGCGACGGGCGAGTGACCGGCCAGACCACCCGGCCCCCCGGCCCCGAATCCCTCCTCACGCCGGAAGAAGCCCGGTGAGCATCGCGCTGCGGGAGTCCCCCGACCATTCCGCCGACACGGGCGGCATGGTCGCCCGCCGCGCGATGGTCCGCTGGGGATGGCGGCTGTTCCGCCGGGAGTGGCGCCAGCAGTTGCTGGTGTTCGGCTTGCTCACCGTGGCGGTGGCCGCGATGGTGATGGGCACTGCGGTGGCGACGGCTGCTCCCGGCCAGCCGGGCGAGGCGACGTTCGGGACTGCTACGGCGATGATCACGCTGCCTGGTTCCGATCCGCGTCTTGCTGCCGACATCGCGGCCATCAGGCAGCGGCACGGCACGGTTGATGTCATCGAGAACGAGAACCTGAGCACCGGGACCACGCAGGACGTGCAGCTCCGGGCGGAGGATCCACGCGCTGCGTTCGGTTCGCCGATGCTGGCCCTGGTCTCGGGGCGGTACCCAGCCGCGCCTGGGCAGGTGGCGCTGACCGGCGCTGTCGCGGACCTGTACGGGGTGAGCAGGGGCGGCGTGGTGCGGCTGGCGGGACGGTCCTACCGGGTGAGCGGGATCGTGGAGAACCCGGGCAACCTGCTGGATGAGTTCGCGCTGGTCGAGCCCGGGCAGGTTACCGATCCCACGCAGGTGTCGATCCTGCTGGACGCCCCGCGGGGCGGCATCGCGGGCCTGCCACCCGCGGCGGCGGTGTCGTATCCGGGCACCGGCGGTTCGGGCATCAGCCCGGCGGTGATCGCGCTCGCGGCGTCTGTGCTGGGCCTGGTGTTCATCGGCCTGGTCGCGGTCGCCGGGTTCACGGTGATGGCGCAGCGGCGGCTGCGCGCCCTGGGCATGCTCAGCTCTCTCGGCGCCACCGGCCGCAACATCCAGCTCGTCATGGTCGCCAACGGCGCCGCCGTCGGCGTGGCGGCCGTGATCGCCGGATCGGTCGCCGGCTTCGGCGCCTGGCTGGCGTATGTTCCGCACCTGCAGGCGGCCACCGGCCACGTGATCGACCCGCTGGGCGCTGCCCTGGGGAGTGATCATCACCGGGATGGCGCTCGCGGTTATCACCGCGATGCTGGCCGCACGCCAGCCAGCGCGCACGGTCGCACGGGTTCCGGTGGTCGCCGCGCTGTCTGGCCACCCGCCGCGGGCGAAGGCCGTGCACCGGTCCGCGCGGCAGCGGGCCTGACCACGCTCGCCGCCGGGCTGGTCCTGCTGCTGTTGTCCGGCGGCGGCCGCGGTGGCGGCCCTGGCTCCCAGCTGATCGGCTTGATCGCCACGTCGGCCGGGATGTGCCTGCTGGCGGGCGTCTGCGTGACGTGTCATGGCCGGAGCGGCTGGGCCGCGGTCGCCGGTGGCGGTGCGCATCGCGCTGCGTGACCTGGCACGTTACCGGGCGCGCTCGGGCGCCGCGCTGGCGGCGGTGAGCTTCGCGGTGTTCCTGGCCATGGTGACCACCCTGGGCGCGAGCTTCCGGTTTTCCATGGCGCTGGACTGGACCGGGGAGAACCTGACCTCCAGCCAGCTCATCGTCTACACGAACGCGCACGGTGGCGGGGCAACGGCGGCCTGCCGGGGACCCAAGCCACTGCACAGCCCAGCCGCAATCTGGCGTGCGGGCGCTGCACGCGGCAGGTGACCACGCTCGCGTCCCAGTTGCGCGCCCAGGGGGCGCTTCCCCTGTACACCGCGGTACCCGCCCGCCACGATCGGGCCCGACGCTTCTGCCACGCTGGCGCAGGCTTGACAATTTGCGAAATTTCAGCGGCACCGTGTACGTGGCGACCCCGGCGCTGCTCGCCCGGTACGGGATCAAGCAGAACGAGATCGGCGCCAGCACCGACATCCTGACCATGCGCCCGGGCCTGGCCTCCGAGCCGGACTTGCAGTTACGAGCTTTCTTTGCCCGCGGTCAACATCTACACGTGCCCGGCGGCGGCGACCATCAGCGATCCGGTTATCCAGACCTTCAGCTCACTGCCCAGCGGAACTTCGGCACCGAACACGGTCATTACCATGCACGCCGTCCAGGCCCTGCACGCGACGATGCTGCTGAGACGCATGGCTGGTGCAGACCCCGAAGCCGCTGACCGCGGTCCAGATCAGCTCGACACGTTCGGCGGTCGCGGCGGCAGGCGGGACGCTGGAGACCAAGTCCGGTGAGCTCGGGCTCTCCCAGATCGCCAACGGGGCGACCGCCGCCGGGATCCTGATCGCGCTCGGCGTGCTCGCCATGTCGGTGGGCCTTATCCGCAGCGAGAGCGCCGGTGATCTGCGAACGCTAGCCGCCATCGGCGCGTCGGGGCTCACCTGCCGCGCGATCACCGGCGCGACCGCGGGCGCGCTCGCGCTCCTCGGAGCCGCGCTCGGCTCGGCGGTAGCCTTCGCCGCGATCGTAGCCTGGGCGCCGGCCAGCCTCGCCGCCACGCTCGCACACGTGCCCTGGATCGATGTGCTGCTGATCCTCGCCGGCCTGCCGGTGGCGGCGGCCGTGGTCGGTTGGCTGTTCGCGGGCCGCCAGCCCCCGGTCATCTCGCGCCAGCCGCTGGAGTAAGCGAGCTCGCGCACGGTTAACGCTGGTCAGCGCCTGTGGCCGGGCTAGAACCTGGCCTGGAACTGAGACTGGCGCGCAGCATCACCAGGGCTCACGGCCCGGCGCCGACGACGTTTCACCAGGTCAACGGTGGCGGAGGATAAGAGATTCGAACTCTTGAGGGGTTGCCCCCAACACGCTTTCCAAGCGTGCGCCCTAGGCCACTAGGCGAATCCTCCGTCGGCCAGCCTACCGACTCGCGGCGGAACCCTGGCCACAAACCCGGCCGCCGGGTGGGAAAGCCCCGGATCCGGGGGCGTGGCCACCCGGTCTGGCGGCCCCCGCCGAGGGCGGGTGGCGGGATAGCTGGCACCAGTGTCCCCGGGCCTCGCTAGACTGGCTGACAGACCCCTCGCACGGCGTTTATCCCGCCAACTCCCCCAGGGCCGGAAGGCAGCAAGGGTACGCGGGCTCTGACGGGTGTGCGGGGGGTCCTCTTTTCCCCTCCCGGCGAGGATGAGTTCATGACAGGTGACGCCCCCAGTCCCGGTCAGAGTCCTGGCCCCGCGGCCCAGTCGCAGCAGGCGGCGCCGGCCGCGCCGCTGGCGCTGTACCGCAGGTATCGTCCGGCCAGCTTCGCTGAGGTCAAGGGCCAGGATCACGTCACCGAGCCGCTCCGCCAGGCGCTGCGCAGCGGCCGGGTCAACCACGCGTACCTGTTCAGCGGGCCGCGCGGCTGCGGCAAGACGTCCAGCGCCCGGATCCTGGCCCGGTCGCTGAACTGCGAGCAGGGGCCGACTCCGGATCCCTGCGGGGTGTGCGCCTCCTGCGTGGCGCTGGCCCCGGCCGGGCCGGGCAGCATCGACGTGATCGAGATCGACGCGGCCTCGCACGGCGGCGTGGACGACGCCAGGGACCTGCGGGAGCGGGCGTTCTACGCGCCGGTCTCGGGTCGGTTCAAGATCTACATCATCGATGAGGCGCACATGGTCACCAGGGAGGGCTTCAACGCCCTCCTCAAGCTGGTCGAAGAGCCACCTCCGCACCTGAAGTTCGTGTTCGCGACGACCGAGCCGGAAAAGGTCATTCCCACCATCAGGTCACGGACCCACCACTACCCGTTCCGGCTGGTGCCGCCGGCGGTGCTGCGCGAGCTGCTGGAGGGGATCCTGGCCAGCGAGGGCGTCAGCTACGAGCCGGCGGTGCTGCCGGTGGTGATCCGGGCCGGAGCGGGCTCGGTCCGGGACTCGCTGTCGGTGCTGGACCAGCTGATCGCGGGGTCGGACGACTCCGGACTGTCCTACGCCAGCGCGGTGGCGCTGCTGGGCTACACGGACGACCGGCTGCTGGACGAGGTGGTGCAGGCGTTCGCGGCGCAGGACGGCGCGGCGGTGTTCGGGGCCATCGACCGGGTGGTGGAGGGCGGTCACGACCCGCGGCGCTTCGCGGCCGACCTGCTGGACCGGGTGCGCGACCTGATCGTGCTGGCGGCGGTCCCCGACGCGGTGTCGACCGGGCTGCTGGACGTGCCGGCCGACCGGCTGGAGTCGATGCGGGCCCAGGCCGAGGGGTTCGGGAAGGCGGAGCTGGCCCGTGCGGCAGAGATCATCAACGCGGGCCTGGTCGAGATGCGCGGGGCCACGTCACCGCGGCTGCTGCTGGAGCTGATGAGCGCGCAGGTGCTGCTGCCGGCGGCGGGTGAGCGCGAGTCGGACCTGCGAGTTCGGCTGGAACGGCTGGAGCGGCGGCTGGAGTCGGGCGGTTCGCTGGGTGCCGGGTCGCTGGGTGCCGACTCGCTGGGCGCCGGATCGGTTGGTGCCCGGCCGCTGGACGCGGCGGCCGACCGGCCAGGCCGGGCGGCGGATAGCGCCGCGCCAGCGCGGGGACGGCCCGAGCCGACCCCGGCGGGCACGGATAGCGCGGGATCGGGCCATTCCGGCCCAGGTCGCTCGCTATCGGGCGGTGAGGGCCCGGCTGCCGAGTCGTCCGGGGCCCGTGGCGATCGTCCGGCGGACCGAGACGGGGCCAACCGGGACCCGGAGCCGGCGACGGCTCCGGCGAGACCTGGCCCCAGCACGGAGTGGGAGCCCGCGGCCGCTGCCACGGGCCCGGCGTCGGCCGGGTCCGGCCCGGCGGCATCCGCACCCGCGACGCCTGCCCCGGGAAGCGGGCTGCCCGACGCGGCGCAGCTTCGGGACCGCTGGCCGGATGTGCTGGAGGCGGTCCGGCGCGAGCGCAAGGTGGCCTGGATCCTGCTCACTAACGCCACGGTGGAGTCGCTGACCGAGGGCGTGCTGACCGTGGAGTTCGCGCGGGAAGGCGACGCCAAGGGCTTCGCGAACAGCGGCCACGACCGGCTGCTCGGCGACGTGCTCCAGCAGATGTTCGGCATATCCCCGCAGGTGAGGGCCACGGCCAGGCCGTCAGGCGGCCCCGGCGGCGCGCGCGGCTCGGCGCCCCCTGGCGGCGCGGGCGGTCCCGGGCCGGGCGGACCCGGCGGATCTGGCGGGCCAGGCGGGTCCGGGCCGGGCGGGGGCGGCGGCGCGGGAACCCCCGCGGCAGGCAGTACCCGCGGCGCGGCCAGCCAGAACAGCTCGAACGGCCCGAACGGCGGTGGCTCGAACGGCGGTGGATCGAACGGCACCGCCGGGGCCAGGGAAGCCGCTACCCCGGCCTCGCCCGCTGCGGGCAACGGCGCCCCCGCGGCCGCCAGCCCCCCGGCGGCTCAAGCCGCCAACGCTCCATCCAGCAGCCCCAGCGGCCCGGCCAGCTCCAGCGGCCCGGCTAGCTCCTGGGCACCGGATCAGGCGCCGCCGTCGTGGGATGACCCGTCGGAGGGCTGGGACGACGGCCCGGTGGACGAGGACGAGAGCTACAGCGTGCCGGGACCGGCGGTCTCGGGCGACCTCGGGCCAGGCCCAGCGGGCCAGCCCGGCGGCCGGTCCGGCCCGGGCCAGGACCGGGGCACCGCGCGCCCGAGCGGCATCGACCTGATCGCCCGCGAGCTGGGCGGGCGGATCGTCGAAGGGCTCGACGGCACCGGCGACCCGCTGGCCTGATCCACGCGCCTGATCCACGCCGGACGCCCCGGCCAGACGAGCCACCCCCAGCCCGGCCCCGACACCGGGGCCGCCCGGATGCCGGAGCGGCACCCAGGCCGTAGGCTCGGAAACGACAGGGAACGCGCCACCTGGACCAGCGGCGCGGTCCGCAGCTAAGCGGTCACCCCCGCGAACCGAGGGTGCCAGTACGGTTTTGGGGGCATCGTGGAGCCAGGCGGACAGCTGGACATGCAGCAACTGCTCGCAGCCGCGGCGGAGATGCAGAACCAGCTCATGAACGCGCAGCAGGAACTAGCCGACGCGACGGTCGAGGGCTCGGCCGGCGGCGGCCTGGTCAAGGCCGTCGTCAGCGGCCAGGGCGAGCTGCTGGATATCACCATCGAGCCGGAGGCCATCGACCCGTCCGATCCGGCCGAGACGGCGCAGACAGTGGCCGATCTGGTCCTGGCCGCGATCCGGGACGCCTCGCGCGGGGCCGCCGATCTCCAGCAGGAGGCCATGGGGCCGCTGGCGGGAGGATTCGGCGGCGAGGGCGGCGGCGGCCTGCCGGGCATTCCCGGCCTGCCGGGCATGCCGGGAGCGCCCGGGAGCCAGGGACCGGGCACGCTGCCGGGCAGCGCGCTGCCCGGCGAGCAGTAGATCGGCACGCTGGTGTACGAAGGCGTCGTCCAGGACCTCATCGACGAGCTGGGCCTGCTGCCGGGCGTCGGGCCCAAGGGCGCCCAGCGCATCGCGTTCCACCTGCTGGCCGCCGACCCGACCGACGTGCGCCGGCTCTCGGCGGTGCTGCTCGAGGTGATCGAGCGGGTCAAGTTCTGCCGAATCTGCGGCAACGTGGCCGAACAGGACGAGTGCCGGATTTGCCGGGACCAGCGGCGTGACCTCTCGCTGCTGTGCGTAGTTGAGGAACCTAAGGACGTCGCGGCGATTGAGAAGATTCGCGAGTTCCATGGTCGCTACCATGTCCTCGGCGGCGCGATCAGCCCCATCGACGGAGTCGGCCCTGATGACCTGCGCATCAAGGAACTGATGACCAGGCTCGCCGACGGCACTGTCACCGAGCTGATCCTCGCGACCGACCCCAATCTGGAGGGCGAGGCCACCGCGGCTTACCTGGCGCGGCTCATTAAGCCCATGGGGATCCGGGTAACCAGGCCGGCCAGCGGACTGCCGGTTGGCGGAGAACTTGAGTACGCCGATGAGGTGACTCTCGGGCGTGCCTTTGAGGGACGGAGGCTCCTGGATGTCTGACGGCGAGGAGTGGCGGCCGCTCGCCGACCGAATCGCGCAGCACGCCAGGGACTACCTCGACGGGGTGGCGGCCCTGGCCCGCGGCGAGGCCGGAGACGAGACCGTGCCGCTGCTCCTGCTCGAGGTGGCTCAGGTCATGCTGGCCGGCGCGCAGCTCGGCGCGAGCGAGGACGTGATCGCGGTCGGCAACCGGGAGCCGGACGTCGGGGCCGACCCCGACCTGGACGCCCTGCGCACCGGGCTGGCCGCGCGGCTGCCCAGCGACGACTACGCCGAGATCTTCGACCCGTACTCGAGCGACACCCGGGCGACCAGGTTCCGGCTATCCGACGACCTGGCCGCGGTGGCGGCCGACCTGATCCACGGGCTCAAGCACTACGAGGCCGGCCGGGCCGCCGAGGCGCTGTGGTGGTGGCAGTTTTCGTACGTGAACCACTGGGGCACGCACGGCGGGGCGGCTTTGCGCGCGCTGCACTCGGTGGTGGCCCACGCGCGCCTGGACGTGACCGAGGGCGAGGCGGCGGCCAGCTAACTCGGTGGACCCGCTATCGCTCCTGGGTAGACTCATCCTGCCCGCCGTTGCGCAGCTCCGTCAGGACCCCGAGTAGCACCCAGGAGGTGAAGGCCCGCCGTGGCCCTCGTCGTCCAGAAGTACGGTGGATCCTCAGTCGCGGACGCGGACGGGATCAAGCGCGTCGCCCAGCGCATCGTGGCGACCCGCAAAGCAGGTCATTCCGTCGTGGTCGCGGTGTCGGCGATGGGGGACACCACCGACGACCTGTACGACCTGGCCAGCCAGGTCAGCCCGGTACCGCCCGGCCGCGAGCTGGACATGCTGCTGACCGCCGGCGAGCGCATCTCGATGGCGCTGCTGGCCATGGCCATCGCCAACCTGGGCCTGGAGGCCCGGTCGTTCACGGGCTCGCAGGCGGGCGTCATCACCGACTCCACGCACGGCCGGGCCCGGATCATCGACGTCACCCCCGGCCGGATCCAGTCCGCCCTGGACGCGGGCGCGATCCCCATCGTGGCCGGGTTCCAGGGCGTCTCCCAGGACAGCAAGGACGTCACCACGCTCGGCCGGGGCGGCACCGACACCACCGCCGTGGCGCTGGCCGCGGCGCTGCGGGCCGACGTGTGCGAGATCTACACCGACGTGGACGGCGTGTTCACCGCCGACCCGCGGATCGTGCCCACCGCCCGGCGGCTGCCCCGCATCGCCTACGAGGACATGCTGGAGATGGCCGCCTGCGGCTCGAAGGTGCTGATGGTGCGCTGCGTCGAGTACGCCCGCCGGTACGGCATCCCGATCCACGTCCGGTCCTCGTTCAGCAGCCGGGAAGGCACCTGGGTCACCACCGCGGTAGCCCCGCAGAACTCGGAGGAAACGCCGATGGAGCAGGCCATCATCTCCGGCGTGGCGCACGACACGAACGAGGCGAAGATCACGGTCGTCGGCGTGCCCGACAAGGTCGGCGAGGCGGCCCGGATCTTCCGCGCGGTGGCCGACGCCTCGATCAACATCGACATGATCGTGCAGAACATCTCGGCCGCCGCGACCGGCCGGACCGACATCTCGTTCACGCTGCCGCGTGCCGACGGCCAGGCGGCCATGACCGCGCTGAACGCGCTCCGCGAGCGAGATCGGCTTCGACTCCCTGCTCTACGACGACCGGATCGGCAAGATCTCCCTGGTCGGCGCGGGGATGCGGTCCAACCCCGGAGTGAGCGCCACGTTCTTCGGCGCGCTGGCCGAGGCGGGCGTCAACATCGAGATGATCTCCACCTCGGAGATCCGGATCTCGGTGGTCGTCGACGAGAACGACGTCAGCGTCGCGGTCAACGCCACCCACGACGCGTTCGAGCTGGGCGACGGCAGCGAGCAGGCCGTCGTGTACGGAGGGACCGGCCGATGAGCTACCGACCAACCCTGGCCATCGTCGGCGCCACCGGCGCGGTCGGCACCGTGATGCGGGACATCATCTCCACCAGGGACGACGTGTGGGGCGAGGTCCGCCTGATCGCCTCGGCCCGGTCGGCCGGGCGCAAGCTCCCGGTCCGCGGTGAGGAGGTCGAGGTCCAGGCACTCTCCGCCGACGCCTTCGATGGCGTTGACCTGGCCATGTTCGACGTGCCCGACGAGGTGTCCGCCGACTGGGCGCCGGTGGCGGCATCCCGCGGGGTTGTCGTGGTCGACAATTCCGGCGCGTTCCGGATGGATCCCGACGTACCGCTGGTGGTGCCCGAGGTCAACCCCGATGCCATCCGGAACCGTCCGCGCGGCATCATCTCGAACCCCAACTGCACCACCCTGGCGGCGATCGTGGTCCTCGGCGCGCTGCACCGCGCGTTCGGCCTGCGCGAGCTGGTCGCCGCCTCCTACCAGGCCGCCTCCGGCTCCGGCCAGTCCGGCATCGACGCGCTCTACGACCAGCTCAGCCAGGTCGGCGGCCAGCGCACCCTGGGCCAGCGGGCCGGCGACCTGCGTGGTGCCGTCAGCAACCTGGGCCCGTTCCCGGCCCCGCTGGCCATGAACGTGGTGCCCTGGGCCGGCTCGCTGCGTGACGAGGGCTGGTCGTCCGAGGAACTCAAGATCCGCAACGAGACTCGGAAGATCCTCGGCCTGCCCGACCTGCGGGTCGCGGCCACCTGCGTGCGCGTGCCCGTCCTGGTCGGCCACTCGGTGGCCCTGCATGTCGTCTTCGACACCGAGGTCACCCGGGCCGGCGCCCAGCGGGTGCTGAGCGAGACCCCCGGCGTGGTGCTGACCGACGACCCGGCCGCCGGGGAGTTCCCCACCCCGGCCGATGTCGCCGGCACCGACCCCACGTTCGTCGGCCGGGTCCGGCAGAGCCTGGACGATCCCCGCGCGCTCGACCTGTTCGTCTGCGCCGACAACCTGCGCAAGGGCGCCGCGCTGAACACCGCGCAGATCGCCGAGCTGCTGGTGCCCGAGTTCGCGGCCCGGCCGGCCAGCGCGCCCGCGTCCTGACCGTCAGCCTTCGGGCACCAGGACAAAGTCGAAATTCACATCAAAAAACGGGCCCGGTACCTCGAACCTCTCGATGTCCGCGCCTTCGGTGTTGCGGGTGAACTCGACCACCAGCCCGTCGCGGACGCCCCAGGCCGCGTCGGAGTCCAGGTACTGGTCTCCGGCCACGAACAGGTGCGTGGTCATCGGCCGGTAGCCCGGCGCGGTCACCTGGGCGTGGATGTGGGCCGGCCGCATGGGGTGGCGGTTCATCGCCCGCAGCAGCTCGCCCCCGGTGCCGTCCACCGGCACCGGGTAGCTGGACGGCTTGACCGTGCGCGCCCAGTAGCGCCCGTCGGCGTCGGCGGTGAGCAGCCCGCGCAGGTTGCCGGTGTCCTGCGCGTCGTCCTGGACATCGTAGAAGCCGTGGTCGTCGGACTGCCAGACGTCGATCTGCGCGCCGGGCACCGGCACGCCGTCGCAGTCCCGCACCTGTCCGTGCAGCACCGTCCAGTCGCCCCGATCCCACTCCGCACCGGTGGCGATGATCGCGCCCAGCTCGCGAGGCGGGGCCGGGGTGTGGAACGGGCCCTCCACCGTGGTCGGCGTCATCGAGTCGGGCCCGGTGTTGCTGAGCGTGTCCACCAGCGCCGACAGCGCGGCCAGGTCGGAAAGCAGGATGAACTCATGCCGCTCCGGGGTGCAGAAGTCGCCGGTCCGGACCAGGAAGTCCAGCCCGTAGCGCCACTCCTGCGGCGTGGGCCGGGTCTCGCGCACGAACGCGTGCAGGTGCCTGATCAGCGCGCTCAGCAGCTCGTTGACCCGGGCGCTGTCGCCCTGGACCTGTCCGAGCACCGCCTCGGTGAGCCGCTCGGTGTCGCCGGGCGGTGCTGACCCGGGGGGATGACCCCCTGGAACGCCCGGGGCCGTACTGAGGTCCGACATGCCAGATCCTTCCGCGCGGGCCGGGCACGCGGCGGTGGTGCCCGGTGCCAGGCTAGCCCGGCCGGTCAGGCATCGGCGGGCCTGGCCTTGGGCAGCGGCTGGTCCGGCTCGATCACGATCCCGGCCTCGCCCAGCACGCCCGCCATCGCCGCCCAGATCAGCGTGGTCAGGTACTCGACCACATGCTCGCGGCTCATCGAGCGGCGGTTCATCCACCACTCGCCGGTGCTCTGCACCAGCCCGGTCAGCCCGTACCCCCAGGGCTCGGCCGCCCCGGAATCGAGGCCGTAGGCGCGCAGGTAGTCGCCGATCACCGCGGACAGGCTGGCGGCGATGAACTCCTTGTTGCGGTGCACCGGATCGGCATCCGGGCCGCAGTAGGCGTCGGTCTGCCGGGCCAGCAGCCAGTACAGGTTCGGGTACTCGTCGATGACCGCGAAGTAAGCGCCCACCGCGTCCCTGATCCGGGCCAGCGCCGGGCCGTCCGAGCCGATGGCCGGCAGCAGCCGGTCCAGCAGCATGGCCGAGCTGAACTCGCCCAGCGCCTCGACCAGGGCCGCCTTGTCGGCGAAATAGCGGTACAGCACCGGCTTGGTCACCCCGGCCTCGGCCGCCACCGCGTCCATCGGCAGTTCGGGGCCCTGAGCCGCGAGCACGCGCAGCGCCGCGGCCACGAACTCCTGCCGGCGCTGGGCCCGGTGCGCGCTCCACCGATCGCGGCGCGCGTCCCGCATATCTCGCGCCTCGGGTCCCCGCTTGACAGTGCCGTCCATTGCGCCCATCATGCTACCAGAAGTAACTGTTACTCGAAGTTATAGGAACTGAGCCCGACCGTGCGGGCCGAGGAGGAGACATGCGGCAGGCCGAGCTGACACCAGAAGACACGGGGGGCCGCGAGCGCACCGCCGACCGGCTGCTGCGTTCCACGGCGGCGCGGTCCTACGACCCCGACCTCGACATCGACTGGTCCGCTCCGCTCGTCGCCGGCAAGAGTTTCCTGCTTGAGCACCGCTGCTCACTGTACGGGACGCCGGAATGGCAGCGGCTCAGCCCGGAGCAGCGTCTGGAGCTGAACAAGCACGAGCTGGCCAGCGTGGCCGGCTTCGGCATCTGGCTGGAGTGCATCCTGCTGCGGCTGCTGGCCAAGGTCGCCTACCAGGGTGACCCGGCCAGCCTGCACGTGCAGTACGCACTGGCCGAGATGGCCGAGGAGTGCCGCCACTCGACGATGTTCGCCCGGATGATCGAGTGGCTCGGCACCCCCGTCTACAGCCCGCCCGCCCACGTGCACCGCCTGGGCGCCATGCTGCCCGTGCTGGCCCGCGGCCCGGCCATGTGGGGCGCGATCCTGCTCGGCGAGGAGGTCACCGACCGGATCCAGCGTGAGATGGTCGGCGACGAGTCGGTCCAGCCGCTGGTGCGGATGGTGAACCGGATCCACATCCTGGAGGAGGCCCGGCACATCGGCTTCGCCCGCGCCGAGCTGGCCCGGACCGCCGCTGACCTGTCCCGCGCCGAGCGCGCCTACCATCGCGGCCTGCTGGCCCGCGTCGCCTACCTCGTGGGCCGGAGCCTGGTCAGCCCCGAGGTCTACCGCTCCGTTGGCCTGGACCCGGCGGCCGGCCGTCGGGCCGCCCTGGCCAACCCGCATTTCGAGCAGACCCTGAGCTTCGGCGGCGAGAAGATCGTCGCGTTCCTGGACGAGCACGACCTGATCGGCGGCCCCGGCCTCGCCCTGTGGCGCAAGTCCCTCCTGATGCCCCAGCGACCCCATTGATTTCCGCTGGTCCGCTCGGCCGCCGGATGATGGGATTGGCCGGAGCGGCCCGGGCACGTCAGATGCTGGAGCCGCCGTCGACGGAGACGATGCTGCCGGTCATGTAGGCCGCGCCGGGGCTGAGCAGGAAGTCGACCACGGCCGCGATCTCGCCTAGCTCGCCGATCCGGCCCGCCGGGATGTGGCTCAGGATCTCCGCCCTGGTCGGCTCATCGGCCAGGTACCCGGCCGTCATCCGGGTCGGGAAGTAGCCCGGGCACAGGGCAGTGACGCTGACCCCGCTGGCGCTCAGCTCCAGCGCGAACGACTTGGCCATCATGGCCACCGCGGCCTTGCTGGTGTTGTAGTCGAGGAAGTTCGGTTCCGGCCGCAGGCCGCTGACCGACGCGTTGAACACGATCGCACCCGGCCGGGCCAGGTGGCGCAGGGCCGCCCGGGCGACCAGGTACGCGCCGATCACGTTGACGTCCAGCACCCGCCGGAACTGGGCCAGGTCGAGGTCGGTGGCCGGGAGTCCCTGGCCGTCGATGCCCGCGTTGACGAACACGCCGTCCAGCCCGCCCAGCTCGCCCGCGGCCCGGTCGAGCGCGGCGTCCACGGCAGCGGCGTCGGTCACGTCGCAGGCGCTGGCCCCGGCCAGGGCCAGCCGGCCGGCCACCCCGGCCACGGTGGCGTCGCTGGAGCCCAGGATCCACACCCGGTCGCCGGCCGCGCCCAGCCGCTCGGCGCAGGCCAGGCCGATCCCGCTGGTCCCGCCCGAGATGACGATGCGGCGCGGCCGCTGTTCCGCGCTCACCGAAGATCACTGCTCATCTCTGGTCCTCCCTTTGGCGCTGCGCTTCTGGCTGGCACCGTGCTTCTAGTTGGCGCTGCCGGGCCAGCACGACGATGTCATCCGCGTTCTCGCGCAGCTCGGCCAGCGTGCGCACGCCGCACAGCTGCATGGTGCGGTGGAGCTGGCCGGTCAGCAGCTCGAGGGCCCGGCTCACGCCCAGCTCGCCGCCCACGGCCAGCCCGTACAGGTAGGCCCGGGCGACCATGCACAGGTCGGCGCCGAAGGCCAGCGCGATCAGCGCGTCGGCGCCGTGCCGGATGCCCGAGTCGGCCACGATCGTGACGTCCGCACCGACCCGCTCGCGTACCGGGCGGATCAGCTCCACCGGCGCCACCGTCCGGTCGAGCTGGCGGCCGCCGTGATTGGACAGGTGGATCCCGTCGGCCCCGGCCGCCACGGCCCGCGCGGCGTCGTCCGGCGACAGCGGTCCCTTGACCAGCAGCTTCCCCGGCCACCTGGAGCGCAGCTCGGCCAGGTCGTCCCAGGTCAGGTCGGGATCGAACAGCTCGGACAGGTCGGCCAGCGTGGCCGGCCCGCCCTCCACCGCGGCGGCGATGTTGACGAAGCTGGGGGCCGGATGGGTGACCATCTCGGTCCAGTAGCGGAAGTGGACGCCGATATCGGCCAGCGTGGAGAGGGTCAGCGTGGGCGGGATGGTGAACCCGTTGCGGACATCCCGCAGCCGCCTGCCGGGCACGGCGGTGTCCAGGGTGACCTCCAGCGCCGGCAGGCCGGCGGCCGCCGCGCGCTCGACCATCGACCAGGTCACCCCGCGGTCACGCATGATGTAGAGCTGGAACCACAGCGCCGGGTGCCCGGGGGCCGCGGCCGCGAAGTCCTCGATAGTCGTCGTGCCGACCGTGGACAGCACGTAGGGCACGCCGTGCCGGGCCGCCGCCCGCGCCACGGCCACCTCACCCGCCGGATTGACGATGCCGGTGTAGCCAGTGGGGGCCAGTCCGATGGGCGCGCTGAGGTCGGTGCCCAGCACCCGGGTGGCCAGGCTGACCGAGCCGACTTCCCGGAGCATCCGGGGGGTGAACCGGTAGCGGCGGAACGCGGCCCGGTTGGCGGCCAGGCTCACCTCCTCGTCGGCCGCGCCGTCCACGTAGCCAAAGACCGACCGCGGCAGCACTCGGAGAGCCGCGGCGCGCAGGTCGTCGATGCTATGGCAGTGCGAGAGCCGGCGCCGGATCCGGTCACGCTCGATCGGCGCCATCCGGATGACCTGCCGGATCTCGTCCAAGTTCATGCGGGACTCACGGAATCGAGCAGGCGTGACACGGGGTCCTCTCCGTTGACGGGCTCGCTGCCGGCCATGACCGTGCGGGCCAGGCCGAGATAGCGGACCGGGTCGGGGCGGGCGGGGGCCAGCAGGTTCGTGACCAGCAGCGGGCAGCAGGCCAGCGCGGCGCGCACCGTGGCCCGCCAGTCCGGCGGCAGCTCGCCCCGGTCGGCCAGCTCGCGCAGCAGCGGCGCCCACACCAGCCCGGCGATTGAGCCGGCGATCTCCTGCCGCAGCGGCGGCAGGCCCGCGTCGTCGCTGACCTCGATCACCTCGTCCCCGATGCTGACCTCCACGCCGATCCGCCCGGCCGCCTCACTGGGATGGTAGAGCCAGAACGGGTGCGCGAACACGTTGTGGAACGTGGCCTTGACCGGCGCCAGCAGCGCCGGGAGGTCGGAGCCGGCGAACGCCGGGTCGAACAGCCGCAACTCGGGGCCGCCGGGCCGGGCCAGCACCCACACGTTGCCTTGGTGGTCGTCGCCGTGCGCGGTGACCACCGGGCCGCCGCTCAGCACGGCGGGATCGAGCCGCCGGGCCGCGTCCGCCGCGATCTCGCTCAGGGTCCGGGCGTACTCGACCCCGTTGATCACGAACCGGCGGTCGGCCAGCCCGGCGTAGGCCGGGTCATCCAGGTACCAGGCCCGGTACCGCCCGCCGGGGAACCGCCCGGCGGCATCGGTCAGCCGCCGCCAGAACAGCTGGTGGATGGCCGGGCTCGAGCCGGGTTCACCGCGCCGCAGCGTGCGCACCGCGACCTCGCCCGTCACCTGGTCCAGCGCCCGGCGGGCGGCGGCCAGCCCGGCCGGGAGCTGGCCGTCGCCCCGCTCCAGTTCGGCGCACACGTCGGCCATCCGCGGCTCGGTGCGCAGCTCGTACAACGCGATCTGCCGCCCCGGCGCCCCGGCCACCCGCAGCGGCACCTCCACCGGGAGCCCCGCGTCGGCCAGCAGCTGGGCCCGGTAGTACTCGGTGACGTGCGCCTCCTCGCCCTCTTCCGAGTGGAATTTGAAGAACTCGAGGTGTCCGTCGGCAAATCGGACCCGCCCGCTGACGGAGTTCAGGCTGTACTCGTCCAGGGTCAGCTCGACCGCCGCCACCGGCAGCCCGAACGCCTCGGTGATCAGCTCGGCCGCGGTGCCGGCCGCCTGGTCAAGAGCCCCGGCCTGCACCAGGGCCCGGATCCGCGAGCTAGGTGCCAGGCCGGTCACGGTAGCCGAATGCGCACGGCGGCCTCGTGGGCGGGGAATCCCTCGTGCTGGGTGAACGCCGTGATCGAGTCGGCCATCCGGGTCAGCGACCGCTGGTCGGCCCGGGCGACGGCGGTCCGTTTGCGGAACGCGTCGGCGGTGATTCCGCTGCTGACCACCGCGAAGCCGCTGGTCGGCAGCGAGGCCGGGCAGCCGATGATGAAGTTCGCCGCCGACACCGGGGTCCACTGGCCGACCAGGATCTCCCCGGCGTTGGTGAGCCGGGCCAGCATGGCGTCCTCGTCCCGGACCGCGATCTGCATGTGCTCGGGCGCATAGGCGTTGGCCACCTCGGCCGCCTGGGTCAGGTCGCGGACCAGGATCGCGCCGCCGTTCACGCCGAGCGAGCTGGCCGCGTAGCCGCGCCGGGGCTCAGGCAGCTCGGCGAGCTGGCGGGCCACCTCGGCCTGGGCCGCCGCGAACAGCGGCTCGCTGTCGGTGACCAGCACGCTGGAGGAGTCCGGGCCATGCTCGGCCTCGTTCAGCAGGTCGGCGGCCAGCAGCCGGGGATTGGCGCTGTCGTCGGCGACGATCAGGCTCTCGCTCGGTCCGAGCAGCATGGTCGTGACGGCGCCGTAGCGCTGCACCTCGACCTGGGCGCAGGCCACCGCCGGACTGCCGGGCCCGACGATCTTGCGGACCCGCGGCACGGTCTCGGTGCCGAAGGCCAGGGCCGCGACGCCGGCCGGGCCGTTGGACCGGAACACCTGAGTCACGCCCAGCTCCTGGGCCACCACCAGCACGGCCGGGTCGACCTGGCCGTCGGAGCCGGGCACGGGCGGCACGATCACCGCGATCTGCGGCACCCCGGCCACGATGGCGGGCGTGGCCAGCTGGACCAGGACCGACGGGTAGGAGGCCTTGCCGCTGGGCACGAACAGCCCGGCGCTGGCGATGGGGGTCACCTTCTCGCCCACGGTCAGGCCGGGCTCGGGCTCGAAGCTCCAGTCGCCCCTGGCCGTGATCTGCTCGTTGAACCGGCGGACGTGGTCGATGCCGTCGCGGATCGCGCTGAGCAGGGCCGGGCTCACCGTGGCCCGGGCGGCGGCGAACTCCTCCTCAGTGACCCGCAGCCCGGAGGGGTCGACCGCGCAGCCGTCAAACGTCTTCAGCGCCCGGACCAGTGCCGCGTCGCCGTGCTCACGCACGTCCTCGATCAGGGCGGCGATGTCCCGGCGCAGGCCGGGGTCGAAGATCTTGTCCAGGCCGCGGGTGGTGGCGCGCTGGCGCTGGTCCGGGCTGAGCTCGTCCCAGCGGCCGATCAGCCGGATCGGGCTCCCGGGGTCTGGGGTGTCCCCAGGCGGCGCTGTGTCGGGCATGGTCATCTCCTTGCTTCCTCGGCTAGCTCGTGGTGAAGGGCGCCGGCCCGGCTCAGCTCGCGCAGGACCGCCCGCAGGGCGGCCATCTGCGGCGCCCAGCCGATGCTGATCCGGACCCAGCCGGGCAGGCCGAGGTCGGCGCCGGGCCGGACGACCAGCCCGGAGGCGGCCAGCGGCGGCCCGACCAGGCCGGCGTCGAGCCGGGCCGTGATGAAGTTGGCCTGGCTGGCGAAGTACTCGATGCCCAGGCGACCGAGCTCGCTGGCCAGCAGTGATCTTTGCTCCCGGACCCGGGCGACGGTCATGGCCTGCCAGGCGCCGGACCGCGCGCCGCCCTCGATGGCGGCCAGCGCCAGCGCGTTGACGCTGAACGGCGGGCGGGCCCTGGCCAGGACCTCGACCAGCTCGGGGGCGGCGAGCGCGTAGCCGACGCGCAGTCCGGCCAGCGCCCAGTCCTTGGACAGCGTGCGCTGCACGACCAGGTTGGGGTGCGCGGCCAGCAGCGCGGCGATGTCGGGCTGGCAGGACGGGTCGGCGAACGCGCGGTAGGCCTCGTCCAGCACGACCAGGCAGTCGGCGCGCACCTGCCTCAGGAAGGCAGCCAGGTCGCCGACGGGCACGGCGGTGCCGGTGGGATTGTGCGGCGACGGCAGCCAGACCACCGCGGCGTGCCGGGCGGCCGCCGCCATGGCGTCCAGGTCGTGCGCGCCGTCGCGCAGCGGCACCCGGCTGAGCGTGGCCCCGGCCAGCAGGCTGGCCGTGGCGTCGATCTGGTAGGGCGGGTCGCCGAGCACGGCGACCCGGCCGGGGGCCAGGAACACGCTGGCCAGCAGGTAGCACAGCTCGTCGCTGCCGTTGGTGAGCAGGACGGCGGACGGCGGCAGGCCGGCCCGGGCGGCCAGCACGGCGCGGGCGCGGTACTCGTCGGGGTAGTGACCGACCGTGCTGGCGGCGGCGGCCAGGGCGGTCCGGACCGCGGGGGCGGGGCCGAACGGGGACTCGTTGGACGACAGCTTCCCGGACGCGGGCCCCGGGCCGGGGCGGCCAGGCCGGTAGGCCGGGATGTCCCGCAGCCGGGCCCGGGCCGCCGTGACCAGCGGCATCGCGGCGGTCACGGCCTGATCAGCACCTTCCCCGCCGACGGCACGGTGAGCAGCTCGCGGAGGCGGCCCGGAGCGTCCTCCAGCGGGACGGCCTCGGTGACCACGGGCCGGTACCGGTCGGGATCGTCGGCCAGGGCGGCCACGGCCTGCGGCAGCTCGTCGGCGAAGCCGATCGACCCGGTGATGGTGAGCTCCCGCTCGGCGATCTCGGCCGGGAGCAGCCGCGCCTGCTCGTGCCCGAGGGCCACGGCCAGCACGGTCCCGCCGTTGGCGGTCAGGGCCAGGGCGTCGGCCAGCGAGCCGGGGTAGCCGGCCGCGTCTACGACGAGCTGCGGCCGGCCGGCGGCGGGGCGGGCGGCGATGTCATCGCGGTCCGCGACGGCGGCGCCGAGCGCGGCGGCCAGCTCGCGGCGGGGGCGGACGGGCTCGATGACCGTGACCTCGGGCGGCGGCTCGCGGCCGGCGGTGAGGGCGAGGTGGACCAGGGCGCCGATGGGGCCGTACCCGATGATCACGGCCCGCTCAGGGTGACCGGGTACCCGGCCGACCGCGTGCAGCGCCACGGCCAGCGGCTCGGCCAGCACGGCCACGGCCGGCTCGAGGCGGGCCGGGCAGGGCACCACGCGGCTGGCCGGCAGGACTAGGTGCCCGGCGAACCCGCCGGGATGCGCCTCGCCGACCCAGGCCAGCCGCTCGCAGCGATTCGGGCCGGCGACGCAGCCTGCGCAGCTCCCGCACGGCACCCGAGAGTCGATGACGACCAGGGTGCCGACGGGCAGCTCGCCGCCCGGGCAGTGCTCGCTGGAAGGGCAGTGCTCGACCGTGCCGGCGACCTCGTGGCCCAGCGTGGCGGGCCAATACGAGACCCAGTCGCCGGTCCGAAGCACGTGCAGGTCCGAGCCGCAGACCCCGGCCCACTCGACCCGGACGAGGACCTCGCCGGGCTGCGGCTCGGGCAGCTCGCGCGGGCCGGTACGCAGCGTCAGCTCCCGGTCCAGCAGCAGGGCGTGGGTCCTCATGACGGCCGCTCCGCCGTCTGCCCCGCCGTCTGCCCGGCCGGCTGGTGCAGCGCGGCCGACCCGGGCCAGGCCCCGCCGAGCTGGGCCGACACCCGGCTGGCCGCGCCGACCAGCAGGTCGGCGATGACCGCCACATCGGGGCCGCCGTGCAGCAGGTAGCTGACGCCAATCGCGCCGCAGCAGCCGCTGGCGCTGAACACCGGCGCGGCCACGCACTGGATCCCGCCCGCGGTGACGCCCTCGTCGACCGCGTAGCCGCGCTGCCGGATGGCCGGGAACTCGGCCGCCGCCGGCCGGGCGGGCTCGGGGGGCGGGTCGGCCCAGGTCAGCTGGGCCTTGCCCACGGCGGTGGTCCAGGCCGACAGCCGCGCGCCGAGCGAGCTGGCCAGCCGCACCCCGGTGCCGGGCGGGTCCTGCTTGGCCAGGTAGACGACCTCATCGCCCTCGAGCACGGCGAAGTGCGCGGTCATGCCCAGCCGCTCGGTCAGCGCCCGGAGCTCCGGGGTGACCGCGCCGACCGGGGTGACCGAGCGCAGGTAGGCCGTCCCGACCTCGAAGCTGCGCAGGCCCAGCGCGTAGGCCCCGGTCTCGTCCTGACGGATGAAGTCCCTGGCCGCCAGCGCCCGCAGCAGGGCCAGGCAGCTCGACTTGGGGATGCCGAACTCCTTGGCGATCTGGGCCAGCCCGAGCGGGCGCTCGGTGGCGGCCAGCAGGTCCAGGATCTCCAGGGCCCGCAGGACCGAGCGGCTGCCCGCGGCCGAGTCCGCGGGCTCGCCCTTAGCGACCGGCATTCGAGGCGAGCCCCTCCCGCGCTCCGCGGGCCTTCGGCCCGGTGCCGCGCACGGCCAGCAGGTACAGCGGCACGGTCACCACCGCGCCGACGATCCAGGCGATGTCGCCGTTGCCCAGGGCCTTGGCCGCCGGGCCCTCGAACACCAGGGTGTTCATGAACGGCACCTCGATGCCGAAGGCGATCAGGTAGACGATCATCGTCCGGATGTTGACCTTGCCGAAGGCGCCGTTCTTGGCGTAGAAGTCGGCGGTCCGGTAGCGGCCGTGCCGGAGCACGTAGTAATCGGTCAGGTTGATGACCGACCAGGGAATCAGGATGTAGAGGATCACCGTCAGGTAATTCTCCAGGTTGGTCATGAAGGAGCCGGCGCCGGCCGTGGCCACCAGCGCGCCGAGCACGGCGATCACGAAGCAGACCACGATGCGCAGCCGGCGGGTGGAGCGCACCTTGTCGGAGACGTTGTTGGCGATCGACAGCGACGTCATCATGCCGCCGTAGACGTTGGTCGAGTTGGGCGCGATCAGCCCGATCGCCATCAGGATGGCCAGCACGCCGCCGAGGGGGCCGCCCAGGTGCTTGATCTCCAGCAGCATGGACGGGCTCTTGGGCGCCAGCGCTCCGATGGCCGCGCCCAGGCCCATCAGCCACACGCAGGAGATGACGGTGGCCAGGTAGGTGCGCCAGAAGACCTTCTTGACCGCGCTCTGCGGCAGGTACCGGGTGTAGTCCGACACGTAGGGGGCGTAGGTGATCTGGTAGGCGGCCACGATGGACATGCTGAGCAGGAAGTTGCCGAAGGTGAACTGGCCCGCCGACAGGCCGCCGTGCGGCACGCCGTGCACGAACATGTAGACGGTCAGGCCCAGGAAGATCGCGATGAACAGCCAGGTCTGGTACTTGTTGTAGCGGTTGATGAACTCGTAGCCGTAGATGGCCAGCAGCAGCATGGGGATGGTGAGGATGACCATCCAGCCGTTCAGCGACCAGCCGAACACGACCTGGAACCCCTGGCCGGCCAGCACGATGTCCACGGCCAGGAACGCGATGTACATGACCCAGGTGATGACCAGCGGCAGGATCGCGCCGTAGTAGCCGAACTGGGCCCGGCTCTGGATCATCTGCGGCAGCCCGAGCTGCGGGCCCTGGGCGGCGTGGAAGGCCATGAACAGCGCGCCGAGCACGTTGCCGATGACGATCGACAGCAGCGTCCACCAGAAGCTCAGCCCGAGCGTGATCCCGACGAACCCGGTGACCAGGCTGAAGATCGTGGCGCTGATGCCGAACCACATGTAGAACACTTGCCGCGGCTGACCATGGCGCTCATCCTCGGGGACGTGGTCGAAGCTGCGTTCCTCGATCGAGCTGAGCGCGCCGGTGGTGCTTCCGGTGTCGGACTTGACGCTCACGAGCGGCCTCCCTGGGCGTGCGGACCTGCTCCCGCCATACCTCGCGCCGCTGCGAGCGTTCATATATAAGTATGGCGTTTCTGAATATGAACGTAGTAGTACGCCGGTCCGGGCGATCGTGTCAAGACCCTGGGGCTGGAGCCCGAACCGGACCACTCAACTGGCGCGGAATTGGACCTTACTGGTAGGCCGCTTGGACCATAGCGTCAGAGCATGACCACGACGATGACCTCCGCAGCGGTGACCCCGGACCCCCTGAACCCGGCGACCCGGGCTCCGGCGGAGGGCGTCCGGCCGCGGCTGGTGACCTCCCCGCTGCTGCTCCGGTTCGTCATCACCCTGGGCGCGTCGGTGAGCTTCTACCTGCTGCTGTCGGTGGTGCCGCTGTACGCCCGGCAGGCCGGGGCGGGCGGCGGCAACGGCGTGGCCGGGCTGGCTACCGGCGCACTGATGTTCTCCACCGTGGCCGGCGAGCTGGTCACCACGCGGCTGACGGCCCGGTTCGGCTACCGGCGCACGCTGGCCGCCGGGCTGATCCTGCTCGGCGCGCCCGCGCTGGCCCTGACCGCCTCGCCCACGCTGACGATGATCCTGGCCGTCTGCGTGGTGCGGGGGCTCGGCTTCGCGATCACCGTCGTCGCCGGGGGCGCGGTCACCGCGTCGCTGATCCCGGCCGAGCGGCGCGGCGAGGGACTGGCCCTGGCCGGCGTGGTCTCCGGCGTGCCCGCGCTGGCCGCGCTGCCACTGGGCGTGTGGCTGGCCGGCCACCTGGGCTATGGGCCGGTGTTCGCGGCCGGGGCCATCGCCGCGCTGGCCGCGCTGCCCGCCCTGGCGGGCCTGCCCGACCGTCCGGTCGGTCACCCGGCTCGCCGTCCGGCTGGCCGGTCGGCGCGACGGACTGTGCGACGGTCGGCCCGGCGGCTGATCCCGGCCGGCCCGTCCCCGGCCGATCCCGCGCCGGATGGCAGGGAGCGCCCGCTCGGCGTGCTGGCCGCGCTGCGCACCGCCGCCCTGCTCCGGCCCGCGCTCGTCTTCGCCGCGACTACGGTGGCGGCCGGGGTCATCGTCACCTTCCTGCCGCTGGCCCTGGGCCGCGGATCCAGCGGCCTAGCCGCGCTGGCCCTGTTCGCGCAGCCCGCCGCGGCCACCCTGACCCGCTGGCTGAGCGGGCGGTGGGGGGATCGGCGCGGTGCTGGGCGGCTGGTCGTGCCCGGCCTGGCCGCCGCCGCGCTGGGCATGCTGATCATGGCCCTGACCGGCGTCCCGGTCGCCGTGGTGGCCGGCAGCGTGATCTTCGGCGCCGGGTTCGGCGTGGCCCAGAACGCCAGCCTGAGCCTGATGTACGACCGGGCGCCTGCCTCCGGCTACGACGCGGTCAGCGCGCTGTGGAACCTGTCCTACGACGCGGGCATGGGCCTGGGCGCGGTCGGCTTCGGCCTGCTGGCCGGCGGCACCGGCTACCCCGTCGCCTTCGCCCTCACCGCCGCGGCCATGCTCATCGCGCTCATCCCGGCCCGCCGCGACCAGCGCGTCCCGCATCCGGCTGCTGGCCGGGCGTGACCAGGCCGGTCTCATAGGCCAGGACCACGACCTGAGCCCGGTCCCGCGCGCCGAGCTTGGTCATGATCCGGCTGACGTGGGTCTTGGCGGTCAGCGGGCTGAGGTACAGCCGCCGGCGATCTCCTCGTTGGACAGCCCGGCGGCGATCAGCGTCATCACCTCCCGCTCCCGCGCCGTGAGGCCGTCCAGGACCTCGCGGCGCGGCCGCGTCTGCGCGGCCGGCCGCCGGGCGATGTCGGTGATCAGCCGCCGGGTCACGCTCGGCGACAGCAGCGCGTCGCCGCGGGCCACCACGCGCACCGCCTGGAGCAGCTCGGCGGGCTCGGCGTCCTTGACCAGGAACCCGCTGGCCCCGGCCCGGATGGCCTGGTAGACGTACTCGTCCGACTCGAACGTGGTCAGGATGATCACCTTGACCCCGGCCAGGTCATCGTTGGCCGCGATGCGCCGGGTCGCCTCCAGCCCGTCCACGCCGGGCATCCGGATGTCCATCAGCACCACGTCGGCCCGTCGGCGGCGGGCCAGTTCGGCCGCCTCGGCGCCGTCCGCCGCCTCGCCCACCACCTCCAGGTCGTCGGCCGAGTCCAGCAGCACCCGGAAGCCGGCCCGGATCAGCGCCTGGTCGTCGGCCAGCAGCACCCGGATCACCGCGGTGCGCCGTGCTCGACGTGCGCCGTCCCGGCGCCGTTCGCGGGGTCGTTCGCGCGGTCGGCGGGGGTCAGCTCGCTGGCCGCCGGGGCCACGGCGGGGAAGCGGGCCGCGACCCGGAAGCCCCCGTCCCGGCTAGGCCCGGTCTCCAGGGTCCCGCCCGCCGCGGCGGCCCGTTCCCGCATGCCGATGAGCCCGTGGCCGGGAGTGATCCCCGCCGTGGCCGCCACGCCCCGGCCGGTATCCGCGACCTCCACCCGCAGCCCGGCCTCCTCGTAGCCCAGCCACACCGTGGCGGCGGCCGGGCCCGCGTGCCGGATCGCGTTGGTCAGCGACTCCTGGATGATCCGGTAGGCGGCCACGTCGACCTCGGAGGGCAGCGGCCGGAGCGCTCCGGTGCGCCGCAGGCTGGTGGCCAGCCCGGCCTGGGAGGCGCTGGTGATCAGCGCGTCCACCTGGGCCAGGCCCGGCGCCGGCTGGGTCGGGTCGGCCTCGTCGGCCTGGCGCAGGACGTTGAGTATCGCGCGCAGCTCGCGCAGGCCGTCCTTGCTCGCGGTCCTGATGATGCGCAGGGCCTCCCCGGCCGCCTCGGGCCGGTCCTTGAGCACGTGGCCCGCCACCCCGGCCTGCACGTTAATGGTGGCCATCGTGTGCGCCACCACGTCGTGCAGCTCCCAGGCGATCCGCAGCCGTTCCTCGTCCACTCGGCGGCGGGCCTCGTCCTGCGCCCTGGCGCTGATCGAGGCGATGTAGGCACGGCGGTTGCTGGCCGCCAGGCCGGCGAACAGCGCCGCCACGACCAGCGCGGGCACCAGGATGATGCCGCCCCCGGTCGGCCCGAACGGGTTGCCGATCGCGGTGCAGCCCAGCAGCACCACGAGGGTGATCGCGGCGACGGCGATGGCCCGGCGCGCGCTCACCGCGGCCGCCGCCGCGTAGAGGGCCACGGTGGGCAGCAGCAGCGCCGAGCCGTTCACGTAGCCGAGCAGGCTGAAGACGCAGACCAGGACGCCCGAGGCGGCCAGCACCGGCACCGGATACCGCCGCCGCCAGGCCAGCACCAGGCCGGGCCGCCACGACCAGCAGGAACGCCGCGGCGGGGGTGTGCGGCACCGGGTGGCCGCTGATGACCTGGTCGCTGACCCGGGTGGGGTGGGCCTCGCCGTAGGCTCCGGCGACGATCACCGCGGTCAGGACGACGGCCAGGACCGCGTCGCGGACCGGCGAGTCGCGCCAGCGAGGCCAGGCGGCCCAGACCCTGCTCACCCCACTCACTCCCTCAGCGTAGGCAGCGCCGGCCGCGCCGTCGTCCCCCCGGCGGAGGTAGGCCGGCTACTCCCGGCGGAGTACGGGTAACCCCAGGACCCTTTGTTAATTGTCGTGGTGACTAATCCAGTGGCCAGGCGCGCAGTCGGCTGAGAGCCTGGCGCTGTGGTCGATCGGTTGTTCGCTGAGCCCTGGCTGGCCGCGCTGTATGACCTGTGGAGTCCGGGTGAGCAGCGCGATGATTTCGCCTTCTACCTGCCGCTGGTGATGGCCGCGCCGCGCGTGCTGGATGTCGGCTGCGGCACCGGCGAGCTGCTGGGCATGGCCCGCCAGGCCGGGCACCGCGGACGGCTGTGCGGGCTCGACCCGGCCGACGCCATGCTGGCCCAGGCCCGGCGGCGGACAGACGTCGAGTGGGTGCTCGGCGACCTGGGCTCGGTCTCCTGGGCACAGGAGTTCGACCTGACCGTGATGAGCGGGCATGCCTTCCAGGTGCTGCTCGGCGACCACGAGATCCGCTCGGCGCTGGCCGCGATCCGCCGGGCCCTGGTTCCCGGTGGCCGGTTCGCGTTCGAGACCCGCAACCCGCCCGCCCGCACCTGGGAGCGATGGACTCCCGAGCACCCCGTCGAGGCGACCGGCCCGGCGGGCACGTTCCGCATGGAGCACCAGGTCGAGCTGCCGACGGACGGAGAGTTCGTCTCGTTCACCACCACCTTCGCCAGCCCTGGCTGGGATGGCCCGCAGACCAGCCGCAGCACGCTGCGCTTCCTGGACGCGGGCTCGCTGGGCGAGTTCGTGGCCGGCGCGGGGCTGGACATCATGGAGCAGTACGGCGACTGGGACCGGCAGCCGCTGACCGAGACCGGCCCGGAGATCATCACGATCGCGGCGCGCCCGGCGGCCTAGGCGCTCCCGGTCCGGGCGGGAGGCCCGGCCCTGGCGGGCTGAGCTCGGGCGGGACGGCCGATCGCAGCGCGGCGGTGATCGCGGCCACGGCCGGATGCCGGCCGGCCCCGCTCCGGTAGGCAATCTTCGTCCGCCGGCTCAGGGGCAGCCGGGTCAGCCTGACGCCGGGCGGCAGGTCGGCCAGGCCGAGGTGCGGCACCAGAGCCACGCCCTGACCGGCGGCGACGAGCGTGAGCGTGGTGCTGAAGTCGTCCACGCGATGCCGGGTGCGGGGCGTGAAGCCGGCCGCCTGGCACGCCCGGACCGTCATCTGCTGGCACATCGTGCCCGGCGTGGCGGTGATCCACGGCCAGTCCCGCCACCGGCCGAGCGGCGCGTCCGCCACCTCGGGGCCGTCCGGCGCTTCCGCGGGCGCCGGTGCGGCCAGGTACATGGCCTCGGTGCACAGGGGCTCGGTGGCCAGGCCGGGCTCGGGCTCGGCGGCGGCGAAGTCGTACTCGTGGATCAGCGCCACCTCCAGGTCGCCGGCCCGCAGTGCGTCGGCCACGTCGGCCGGGTCGATCTCCGAGATCATCGGCTCCAGGCCGGGGTGCTGACGGGCCAGCGCGATCAGCGCGGCCGGGATAATCGTGCGCCCGGCGCTGGCAAACGTGCCGATGCGCAGCGGGCCGGCCAGGCCCTGACGCGCGCTGGCCAGCTCGGCGGCGGCCCGCTCCAGCTGCTCCAGCACCGTCTCGGCGTGCCGGACCAGGTTCCGCCCGGCCGGGGTCAGCACCACCCGCCGCCCGCTGCGCTCCAGCAGCGGCAGCCCCGCTTCCCGTTCCAGCGCGCTGAGCTGCTGCGAGACCGCCGACGGGGTGAAGGCCAGCGCCTGCGCCACGGCGGCGATGGTGCCCCGGTGGGCCAGCTCGCGCAGCAGCCGCAGGCGGCGAACATCAAGCATTAGCTCAGCTTACGTTTCAGTGCAGGAACGCGAACTGGACCTGCACGATATGGCCGGGTCAGGCTAGGCGCATGACTCAGCGCATGACTCACTCAAGCTCCCCGCACGGCACCCCGCACAGCACCCTGCACGGCACCTTCGTCCCGCTGATCACCCCGTTCGACGCCGACGGCCGGGTCGCCGCCGGCGCGCTCGAAGACCTGGCCCGCGAGGTGCTGGAGGCGGGCGCGACCGGAGTCGTCGCGCTCGGCACCACGGCCGAGTCCACCACCCTGGACGCGGCCGAGAAGCGGGCGGTGATCGAGGTGTGCGCCAGGGTCTGCGCCGCCCGCGACGCGACGCTGATCGTCGGGGCCGGGTCCAGCGACACCAGGGCCAGCGCGGCCGCCCTGGCCGCCCTGGCCGAGTGGCCGCAGATCAGCGCCGCGCTGGTGCCGGTGCCCGCCTACACCCGGCCCGGCCCGGCCGGCGTCCTGGCCCACTTCACCCACCTGGCCGCGCACAGCCCGGTGCCGCTGGTCGTGTACCACATCCCGTACCGCACGGCTCAGCCGCTCACCGCCGCCGTGCTGCGCGAGCTGGGCCGGCTGCCGAACGTGGCCGGGATCAAGCTCGCCACCGGCGGGGTCGACGGCGAGGCGGTGGACCTGCTCGGCGACTGCCCGCCCGGCTTCGCCGTGCTGGCCGGGGACGACCTGTACCTCTCGCCGCTGCTGGCCCTCGGCGCGCCCGGCGGGATCCTGGCCTCGGCCCACCTGGCCACCCGGCACTTCACCGCGCTGGCCGCGGCCTGGGCGCAGGGCGACGCGGAAACCGCCCGGCCCCTGGGCCACGCCCTGGCCCGGCTCTCCGCCGCGGCCTTCGCCGAGCCCAACCCCACCGTGATCAAGGGCGCGCTGCACGCCCAGGGCCGGATCCCCACGCCCGGCGTGCGCCTGCCCTTGCTGCCCGCCGGCCCCGGCTCCGTGCACGCGATGCTCGCCCGGCTGGCCGAAGTCGAGGGATATTCCGTTGCGGCCGGCGCCCCCGGCGTCCTTACTATGCCTGTCAGTTAGCACCGCGTCGATTAACCCCAGGGAGCGGAAATGCGTGCAGCGCTCATGTCCATCGAGAAGTCCTATGTGACCTATCCGAAGGGCATGACCTATGCCGCGCAAGCCGCGCATTCCGCTATCGCTGAGGTACCTGAACGCTAGTAACCCCCCTCATTCTCGAAGAGCTCGCGACACCGGGCGACCCGGCGTTGCGGTCACGTTCCTGCGCTGGACCGGCCTGCGGGCCGCGTGCCATCGCGGTTTCGTGCTGGCCTCCGGCCTGTACTTCGTCGTCCACGACCACCTGAACGCCGCTCAGCTGCTCCTGCTCGGCACCGCCATGAGCCTGACGCTGGTGCTGTCCGACATCCCGGCCGGCGTCTGGTCCGACGCGTTCAGCCGCAAGTGGCCCCTGGTCATCGGGCACGGCTTCCTCGCCGCCGGGATGATCATGACCGGGCTGGTGACCGCCTTCCCCCTGGTCATCGTCACCCAGGTGCTCTGGGCGCTCGGCTGGGCCTGCTCCATCGGCGCCGACGTCGCGTGGCTCACCGACGAGCTCAACCAGCCCGGCCGCATCGCCCGGGTGCTGGCCGCGCGGGCCCGGCGGGACCTGGCCGGCGGCGCGGTCGGCATGATCGGCTTCGGCCTGCTGGCCTGGGCCGCCGGACTCGCGACGGCCATCATCGCCTCCGGCGCCGGCATGGCCCTGACCGGCCTGTTCGTCGCCGTCCGGTTTCCTGAGGACAACTTCGTCCGCGCCTCCGGGCGGGCCTGGACCGCGTCGCTGGCCATCTTCCGGCGCGGCCTGAGCCTGGCTCGGTACGACCGCGAGATCTGGCTGGTCTTCGCCGCCACGATGATCATTAACGCGGCGAGCATGACCACCCGCCTGTTTCCGCTCCAGCTCATCCACCTGGGCTTTCCCAGTGATCCAGTGCTCTGGTACACCGGGCTCAGCATCCTGGCCTCGGCGGTGGGCATGGCCGCCCTGCGGCTGGTCGAGGCACGCATCGACGGAGTCGGCGTGGCCCGGCGCGCCTACGCGTTCGCCTGCCTGGTCGGGGTCATCGGCCTGATCCTGCTGGCCTGCGCGCCCAGTGCCCTGATCGGCTCCATCGGCGTGCTGCTGGCCAGCGGGATCGCCTACAACGTCACCCGCGCCGTCAGCGAGATCTGGGTGAACCGGCGGACCACCAGCGATGTCCGCGCCACCCTGCACTCGTTCCTGTCCCAGGCCGAATCGGTCGGGGAGATCATCGGCGGCGTCGCCCTGGCCCTCGTGGCCCGCGCCGCCAGCGCTTCCGTCACGCTCATCACCGCGGCCGCGCTCATCGCGCTGACCTGCCTGCTGGTCGCCCGCTCGCGCACCGACGGCCCGGCTCCGTCGGCCCGAGAATGAGCCAGGATGTTCCCGGCTCAGGCGGTGACCGGGATGCTGCCGAAGGCGAGCCCGCTCCCGGACCACGCCGAGGTGGCGCGGCCGGGGGCGGGCAGGTCGATGGCGAGCACCGTCACCTCGCCCTTCAGGCCCTGATCGCGGGCCCAGGTGGTCAGGGCCTGGACCGTGCCGCCCAGGTGCTGCGCGCACAACTCCGTGCGCGTGCGTATCCAGCGGCGGCCCGCGACGGCTTCGAGGCGGGCCTGGAAACAGGGCGCGCGTTCGCAGTCGTGATCGGCCTGGCACAACGGGGAGGGATAGGCGGGCAGTAGATCGGTCATGACAACTCCAGGATGAGCCGGTGAGGTGATGAGCGGATTGCCCGCCAGGCTTCCGTATCGCCTGTAACAAAGGCTGTGACACCGACCCTGGCCTGCGACGACACGTGTCCTGTCGCCGGGCCGGGCAGGAGCTTCAGAGCGCGGGCAGTGAATTGGGTCCACCACTCGGGTACGGGCCGTTCGGATGACGCCCATTCAAATGCTTCTTCGAGCCGTTGGCGGGCTACCGCCACGGAGATCCTGATGCCCAAAGACTCCTCGCCTTCCCTCGTTTGTTGATGGAAGGCTACGGGGTACTAGACGGGTAGTTCCAGTTGATTCGTCCAAGTAGCAGGTACCGAAGTTGGCGGAAGATGGCCGAGCTGCTCCATAAGCGCCCTGACCACCACCTTGCCAAGGTCAACCGGAACTGCGTTACCAAGCTGACGTTGAGCATCTGCTCGTGAGCCAACGATCACGAAGTCGTCGGGGAACGTCATGATCCTAAGCATCTCGGCAACCCGAAGGCGTCGGGCGCGCAGGTCTCCGCGTGTGTTGCGCACGTTCTCCCAGTGGAATGGACCAACCCAGGGCCCAGGCTGCGCCTGCAGAGTCGTCGATGGACGATTCGGATCCAGTTTCAGGAGGAAGGTCCAATAGCGGCTACGCCACTTAAAGACATTACGGCCGTCGTAGCGAGGGGTATGCCACAGGTAGTTCTGACCTGGTGGAACCTCGGCGGCTAGTTCAGCGAACTCACCTTCGACGATTTCTTCGTCTTCAGCTTCGCCGTGCAGCAAGTCGCTGAGGACTTGGTGGGTAGTCACATAGGGCACCTTGGTGTCATCGATGACGCGGTCGTGTTCACTCCATCCAGAATGGGTGGTTGGTGGGAAGACGAACCGCTTGCCGTCACGACGGCCTACTACGAAGACCCGCCTTCTGAGCTGCGGGACACCATAGTCCGCAGCCATCAGGACCTTCCAGTTTGGGTTGTAGCCCAGGTCGCGCAGGCCAGCCAGCAATCGATCGAACTGCGCGTGGTGAGTCCGGTACGTCAGACCTTGGACGTTCTCAAGGACGAATGCCTCTGGTCTCGCGTCACGGACAACTCGGACATACTCGTCGAGAAGTGAGGCGTTTGGGTCCGCGCTTGCCCGTTTCTCCTCGAGCCAGAACCCGGACTTGCTAAATGGAGTGCAGGGAGGGCCGCCAATGAGCACCGCCATCCGCGCCGCCCACTATCCCCCACCCGAGCCCTCTGGAGCATCTGACGCCCGTCAGAACCTGTGAGTCGTGTGGCTGCCGAGGGCGCCTCTGGTGAAGGCCAGGATCTTGGTCGGCGTCACGGAGAAGACGACGACCGCCGGGAGGCTCTCGTCCAGCTCATGGCGGAAGTATCCGTCACGTACCACGAACCGGAAACCTCCGTCCCACCTGCTCACCCACGCTTCAGCCAGGCGCTGGAGTGCGGCATCGTCGGTGATCCGGCTGGCAGCGCCTTCGACGACCACGTCCAGCCCGCGGTCCCAGTGATTGCAGCCGGTCGTGAGGACGACGTGCGCGTTGGCAGCCACGTTGAAGGCCTTCTGCTGGGTAACCCCGGTATTGAAGTAGAGGACGCCGTCGAGCCACACGGCTGCGCAGGGCGTGACATGGGGCCGTCCGTCGGCCCGGACGGTGGAGATCCAGAACACCTGAGCCGATTCGAGCACCCGGCGGGTCTCATCCCAGTCGGTAGGGACGGCGTCCGGAGCGCTGTACCGCTCGTCCAGGGTGGTCACTGGCGTAGTCATCGACGAACCGCTTTCCCGATGGTGGCTGAGGGGCTACACCCCTGGTGAAGTCTTGCTATCCAGACGGGCAGGCACTGTCGAAGTAATCGCGGCGCCGGACTGGATCCCGAGCTAGTCGCCGAAGGGCATCAGTTCTGATCGACCGATGCCTTCAGCCAGGCGAAAGCAGCGGCCCGGTTGTTCTCCTCGACGTTGCTGTGGTCGTCGTCGGGAGGAAAGTGGGTGACGACGTGGGGGATGCGATCGGCCAGCCAACGGGCGTGGCTGACCGGAAGGAAGTCTTCCAGGCCGTGCCACAAGCTGACCGGCGCCTGGATGTCGGCGAGATCGAACTGCCAGGGGCAGTAGAAGGCGACGTGGTCCGTCCAGGCGCCATCGTCGTCGAAGGTCCCGTCGTCCCCGGCGCGCAGGGCGTCGCGGGTGCACAGGGCGAGGTACTCGGCCGACTCCCGGCTGTGCGCGGCATCCTGCTCAGCGCGGTCTCCCCACCGGTGCAGCCACCAGTCAGCCGAGCCCCGCTCCGCGAGTGTCACTGCGGAGCGGGCCCGGAACTCCGCCCGGGCCCGCTCCGGCTCCTCGAAGCACCGGCGGATCTCCTCACGCAGTTCGTCACCGCCGAGGCCGTCGGCCCATTCGAGGCCAGGCTCACCGTAGGGCCCGACCGACGCGAACACGCACGCGGCGACCACGATCTGCGGCAGCCTCGCCGCCGCGGCCAGCGCATAAGGCCCGCCGCCCGACGCCCCCCACACCGCCATCCGGGAGATGCCCAGCTCATTCGTGATCGCCCGGATATCTCCGGCGCAGTCACCGATCCGCCGCCTGGGCCGGCTCGTTGACCCGCCGCAGCCGGGCCGGTCGTAGCCGATCAGGCGAAAGCTCTGCTCTTGGCCCTCGCGTACGGCGGGCGGGGACAAGTGCCGCGAGCCGGCGCCGTTCATCATGAGGACCGGGAAGCCCGAGTCAGGCCCGGCATCCTCGACCGCGAGTTCCCGGCTGCCGACGGTGACGATCCGCGGTTCAGGCTGCATGGGCGGCACCGTAGCCCTCGATGATCGTGGCCGCCATTTGAATCCGCGATCAGGCGCCCGCACCGGGTGGCTGGCCGTGACTCACCGGCTCAGAAGGGCGGCGCGTGACTCTGTTATTGCCTGCTTTTTGCCTGGCCTATTAAGCATCGCTTTAGCCGTGACTGATCGGGGAAAATGGCCCTTGACAATTTCGTTGGTTCAGGTCAAGGGTTGTATCAGTCAGGCCAGGGCACCCATAGGGACCCCGCCTCGTCGTTCCGCCCAGGGGGCAATAATGGAACTGGAAACCCAATTTATTTTCGAGCCGCTACCACCACTCGCCGACCCAGTCCATGATCCTTTCCCGGATGTGGCCAACCCTCTCGGGCCGCTCGCCGGACTCGTCGGGACGTGGGCTGGCCAGGGCTTCAACTGCATCTGGCGGCCCAATCACACGTCAGCCTCGGACCACTTCCTCGAGCTCAACCTGACCAGCGACCAGCTCGCATTCGACGTCATCCAGGGCCAGATCCCCAACCGCGGCTTGCTCCAGCCCGACATCAACATGTTCGGCCTGACCTACCTGCAGCAGGTTTCAGACAAGAACCTGAACGCCGGGCTGCACATCGAGCCGGGCCTGTGGGTGGATATCCCGGCCACCACTGATCCCAAAGAGACTCCCTCGGTAGCGCGCCTGGCGTCCATTCCGCACGGGACCACCATTCTGGCCCAGGGCACCGCCAGCACCTCGGCCGGCGCACCGGGAATACACCAGGTCGGCATCACGCCATTCACGGTCAATGATCCGGCCGCGCTGGTGCCTTTCGCCGAGCAGACCCTGACCAAGTCCAGCAAGTTCCGGACCTCCGGCGCCGGGCTGACCGGCATCACCCAGAAGATGCTCGACAACCCCAACAGCGTGCTCACCGAGGCGATCGTCGGCCAGCAGATCACCACGACGACGACCTTGCACGTGTCCACGAACGAACCACCGGTACCGGGCGGTGGGACACAGAACACGGCCTTCCTCAAGGGCGGCGCCCAGGGCGCCAATGCGCGGGCCGCCCGGGCCACCGCTACCTTCTGGCTGGAGACGCTCCAGGGCGAGACAATTCCGACGCAACTGCAGTATTCCCAGATCGTCCTGCTGAACTTCTCCGGCCTGAGCTGGCCCCACGTTACGGTCGCCACCCTGACCCGCCAGTCGGGCGCGCCACCCGCTCCCATCCAGGTCGATCCGCCGATCCAGGCCAGCTAATCGGGTCCTGCCGAGCAGTTCACGGAAGGACTGGGCGGGTGTAGGTCTCCGTGCCATCGAGCAAGTCGTCCAGGGCCGCCATTGCCGCGGCCCGGAAGGGATCCGGGGACATGTCCCGCCACTCCGGCTCCCCGGCTACGCATGCCTTCCAGATGCGACTCTCGGCCAGGAACGCATTCCAGTGGTCAGCCGCCGCAGTGCGCGTCAGGCCGTCCCCGGCCCACGCCGCGATCAGGACGGCAACCGCATGCGGAGACGGTGGTGTCCCCTCGATGACGTCCTCGGCGAGTCGCAGCAGCTCCTTCTCGCGCTGATCGCGAGTCAGCACCGGCACGAACGCGAGTCGGGTAGCGGCGGGAGCACGCTCGGCCTGGAGAGGGATCGTCGTCACGGTGGATAGATCGCGGCGGCAGGTACGGGCGTTACGGCCCCTCTGGCGGCCGGGACCGGGCGGCCGCACCGCGCCTGTTACTGGGGCTGGGCGTCCGCGACGATGCCCGCCGCTTGCCGGGCCAGGGCCGCGGCATCCCGCTGATCGGCGGCGACCCGCTGCCAGACGGCGGCTTCGGCGGGATCCTCGGCCCGGCGGGTCATGATGTCCGCGACCTGGGCGTTCAGCTCCTGGAGCTCGGCGCCGCGCTCGTACCTGACCACGATGTCGGAGCCGTCAGCCTCGGGCTGTGGGGGAGGCTGCGCCGCCAGGGCCTCGATCCGGGCGCTCAACTCCCCGAGGGCGGCGACGTCGGCGACGAGCTCGGCCGGAGCGCCGTCGCGGGCGGCCTGCTCGCGAGCCTTCTCGTACCAGCGCCCGGCGAGGGACACGACGCCGGCATTCTCCGGGGACTCGCTCACGAGCGTCGGCCCTGGCCCAGCTCATGCAGCGGCGCGGGCAATCCTTCCGGGAGCGCCGCCGGGCTGGCCTCCCCGTCCGCGGCGAGCAGCGCGGCGTGCTGCATCTGGGCGGCGATGTCGCGGTGGCCGCTGCCAATGACGCGCCAGTAGCCGGCGGCCTCGGGGCTGTCTGCCTCGATCCGGGCCATGAGGTCGCCCAGGCGGCCGAGCTCCTGGTGGTGGTCGCTGAGGCGGGCGAGCCTGGAGGCGATGTCCGCGCTGCCGTCTCCGGCGGGCGCCTGGAAGGTACCGATCCCGGCTAGCAGTTCCGCGACGGCGGTAACGTCGGCGAGCAGTTCGGGCGTGGCGTCGGGCCGCTCGCTGGCGCGCCTGGCCTGCTGCGCGGCGAGGGCTGCGACATTTGGCCCAGCCGTACCGAAATCACCGTCCATGCAGTGAGTCTACCTGCGGGAACGCACCCATTTTCCGCTAATGGCGACGCATCCGTGACGCACGACACCGGCGGCATCGCCCCGCTCACCGCGCGGTAGGCATCCCAAGGTGCAGTGACGTTACGCATACCCAGGCTCGTTCTCGCTTCGCAGGATGGCAGGAAGACCCGACTGCGAAGGGACCACCGAGATGAATACTCGACCGAATATCGTGCTTGTCCACGGCGCATGGGCCGAGGGCTCCTGCTGGAGCGGCGTCATCGAGCGCCTGCAGGCCGACGGCTATCACGTCACCGCACCCCAGTTCCCGCTGACCGCGCTCGCGGATGACGTCGCCCGGCTGCGCCAGGTGCTGGACCTCCAGGATGGTCCGGTGATTGTCGCCGGGCACTCCTACGGGGGCCAGATCATGACCGCCCTGGGCCCGGACACGCAGAACGTCGCGGGCCTGGTGTATATCGCGGCGTTCGGCCTTGATCAGGGCGAATCGCTCGGCGCGCTGCTGTCCCAGGGACCCGTGACCCCGGCCCTGGCCCACCTGGCTACCGATAAGCAGGGCTTCGGCTGGCTGTCCGAGGACGACTTCGTCAGCCACTTCGCCGCCGATGTCGACTCGGTCCAGGCGAGGGTGATGTACGCCGTGCAGCAGCCTCTGGCGATGTCGGCCTTCGGCGACGCGATGGGCGTCCCGGCGTGGAAAACGCTGCCGTCGTGGTATCTGGTCGCGGCCGACGACCAGGCGCTTCCGCCTGCGGCCGAGCGCATGTTCGCCAGTCGGATGGGCGCGACCACCATCGAGGTCCCCGCCAGCCATGTCGCGATGGTTTCCCATCCCGGTGACGTGGCACAGCTCATCAAGACGGCGGCAGAAGCCGTCGCTGCGGCCAGCTAACAAGGCGGCACCAAAGTGACAAGTGAGACACCGCTGACCTATCAGGTTTACGTCGCGCCGATCATCGCGATGGCGGGAAAGGACCTCCCGCCGGGCCAGAGCCGCGCGACCTGGAGCCCGATATCGGCCACCCTCATCTCAGGCCGGCATGATGCCGTACTGGTCGACCCGCTCATGACGGTGGAGCAGGGCATGGCGGTGGCCGACTGGGTGTCGACCACCGGAAAGAACCTCACCACGGTGTACGTCACTCACGGGCACGGGGACCACTGGTTCGGTCTGGGCGCGGTCCGCGAGCGCTTCTCGGGCGTGCGGGCCGTCGCAACACCAGCGGTCATCGAGCGCATGCGCCAGTGGTCCGCGCCCGAGGCACTTCAGACCTTCTGGCAGCCCAGGTTCCCAGGCCAGATTCCCGACGACAACCCCGTCGCCGACCCGCTTGACGGGACGTCCCTCGAGCTTGAAGGACGTCAGCTGGTCGCCGTCAACGTCGGGCATACCGACACCGACGACACCACGGTCCTGCACGTCCCGGACATAGGGCTGGTCGTCGCTGGCGACGCCGCCTACAACGGCGTGCACCAGTACCTGGCCGAATCAGACTCTCAGGGCCGCCAGGACTGGCTCGCGGCACTAGACATCATCGAGGCACTCGCTCCGCGTGCCGTCGTCGCCGGGCACAAGCGCTACGGCAACGACGACGGCCCGCGCATCATCGGCGAAACACGCCAGTACATCCGCGACTTCGACCGGCTCGACCAGGAAACCGTCACGGCCGAGGAACTCTACTGGCAGATGCTGGCGGCTTACCCGGACCGGGTCAACCCCGGCGCGCTGTGGTTGTCGGCCCAGTCGGCCAAGGCCTGAGCCGCCCGGCTCCTCAGAAAGGAAAGCGGTGGGCGCATAGCCTCTGAGCCTCTCAGGAGGATGAGGCCTGGCTCAGGTGGCGCATGAAGTCGAGCATCGCCTGGTTCACCTCGTCAGCGTGGGTCCAGATGATCGCGTGGGGCCCGCCTGCGATGATGGTAGAGCGGGCATTCCTCAGCAGCGCGGGAAGCCTCCGGCTGGTCGCCTCATACGGCAGCACGCGGTCCTGGTCGCCGTGGATAACCAGGACGGGAATGCTGATCGTGGCGAGATCACCACGGAAGTCTTCCAGGCAGGCTGTGACGCAGCCGAGGGCAGCGTGGGCCGACGCGGAGATTGCGGTGTGGAAGCTGTTCTGCCACGCCTGGTCGCTCACCCGGCTGCCGCCCAGGAGATCGACGTTGTACGAGCGGTCCATGAAGTCCTTCATCGCCGCCGGGCGGTCAGCGCCGATACACGCCGTGATGGCGTCGAAAACGCTTCGGTCGATGCCTTCGGGGCTGTCGTTCGTCTTGAGCAGGAAGGGCAGCAGCGGCGCCACCAGCACGGCTGCCCTGACCCGTCGTGAGCCGTGAGCGGCCAGGTAGCGGGCTACCTCACCGGTTCCCATCGCGAACCCGGCCAGCACCACTCCGTGCAGGTCAAGCCTGCTGACCAGGGCATTAAGATCGGCGGCTAGCGTGTCGAAGTCATATCCGATGCTCGGCCCGCTTGAGGCCCCGAAGCCCCGCCGGTCGTAGGTGATCACCCGGTACCCGGCGCCCAGCAGCGCTGCCTCCTGCTTCTCCCATGAGCGCCCGCTCAGCGCGTACCCGTGCACCAGCACGACAGGAGAGCCGGACCCGTGATCCTCGTAGTAGATCCGGACAGTGGCTGAATTCTCCTGCCCGACAGTGACAAAAGGCATCGCGGGTCCTCATGTTCGTGCTCGCAGTTTTGACGGGTGGCCCAGTCCTCACTGTTGCTCCAGACGGCCGTGCGCGGTATCGGTGGTACCACTGCACTTCGCGAAGCGGGCATGCCCAGGTCACGGTCGCTGTTTTCCCCAGGGACGGCGTCAAACCGGAACGCAAGAGCCGAGAGGACAGGCACATGCCAGGCCCCGGTGAACTCCCAACAGAGCAGCAGGCGCCGATCATCGGCCGGGAAGCGGGGCTGGCCCGGCTGCGCGGCCTGGTGGAAAACGTCCCGTCGACCGGCCAGGTGCTGCTGGTCACCGGCGAAGCAGGGATGGGCAAGACCGTGCTGCTGGCCGACGCCACAGACCGGGCCCGGTCGGCGGGCATCCGCGTCTTGTCCGTCACCGGACGGGAATCGGAGTCCAGACTCGCGTTCGCCGGGCTGCATCAGCTCCTGCGGCCGGTGCTGCCCGGTGTCGCCGGACTTCCCGGCCGCCAGGCGCAGGCGCTCAAGGGAGCGCTGGGCCTGGCCGAGGATCCGGTTGCGCCCGACCCGCTGATGACCGGGGTCGCCGTCCTGACCCTGCTCTCGGATCTGTCCGAGCGGTCCCCGGTCCTGGTGGTTGCCGATGACGCGCAGTGGCTGGACCGCAGCTCGCTGGACGCGCTGGCCTTCGCGGGGAGCCGCCTGGACGCCGAGCGGATCGTGCTGTTGGTCGGCGCGAGGGGGCAGGCCCCGCCGGCCGGCTTTGACCGAGGCTTCCCGGAGCTGCATCTTGAGCCGCTGTCCGCGGCAGATTCCGCCCTCCTGCTGGACGGGCAGCCTCGCCCTCCCCGCGGGCGGGCCAGGCTACAGGTGCTCGCCCAGGCGGCCGGCAATCCCATGGCGCTGATCGAGCTGTCCAAGGTGATCGCAGACGATCCCGCCGCCAGCAGGCGGTGGGCGGCCGAGCCACTGCCCCTGACCGACCGGCTGAGCGCCGTCATCACCGCCCGGCTCGCTGCCCTGCCCGAGCAGGTACAGGCCGCGCTGCTGGTGGCCGCAGTCGCCGACGGCCCGGATCTGCGCGTGGCCGCCAGCCACGGTGCGGGACCCGACGCGCAGGCGCTGACCCCGGCCGAGCGACTGGGCCTAGTCAAGGTCGACCGGACCGGGCTGCAGTTCTCCCATCCCCTCGTCCGCTCAGCCATCTACCACTCCGCGCCATTCGCGCAGCGGGCAGCAGCACACCGCCAGCTCGCCGACGCCCTGCACGACCAGCCCGACCGGCGAGCCTGGCACCTGGCCGCCGCGGCCCTGCAACCCGACGAGCACGTGGCTTCGCTGCTAGAGGCCACCGCTGCCCAGGCGCAACACCGCGGGGGCGCGGCCGCCGCCGCGCTGGCGCTGGAACGCGCCGCCGAACTCAGCCCCGGCCGCGCAGACCAGGCGCGCAGGCTGGTAGCCGCCGCCTCGGCGGCCGTTCCCACCGGCCAGGGGGACTGGGTCCACGCTCTGGCCGACCGCGCCCTCGCCGTCACGACTGACGCGCAACTGCGGATAACCGCCCGCCACGACGCCGCGTGGACCCTGGCCTGGTCCGGACGGCGCACCGCCGCACTCTCAGAGCTCATCTCCGTGGCGGAAGAGGCATCACGTGACCTGCCTGCTCTCGCGTGGGACGCGCTCGGGAGCGCAGCCACTGTCGCCTACCAGTCCGGCACGCCCGCCAGCCGCCAGGCCGTCAGCCGCGCCCTCAGCCTGCTGGAACGCCAGGGCCCGCGGCCTCCTAGCGAGGGCCCCGGCATTGATCTCGACGCGCTGAAACTGTGGATGCGCGCCAGCGCTGACCCGATCGGCAGCAGAAACCAGCTCCTCCCTGACCTGCGCAAGATCGTCCGCTCGCCCGTTGAAGAGCCCTCTTTGTGGCGAGTAGCTTCCGCCGCATGGCTCCTGGACGAATCCGACCTGGCCATCACCTTGCTGCAAGACGCCATGCAGCGGCTCCGTGCCCCCGGCATGCAAGGCACCAGCGGCGGGAGCCTGACCGTGCTCGGGTGGGCCTACATCGACACGGGACGCTGGGACGAGGCGCTGGACGCTGCCGCCGAGGCCGCCGGCATGGCCGAGGCAAACCACATGGATATCGTCGCTGCGTCCGCTGACGTGATCACCGCCACCGTTCTCGCCCTGCGGGCCAGCTCCGCCGAGGCACGCGAGCACGCCAGCAGAGCACTCGCCACCGTCGATCCAGCCGAGTGCGGACTGATTGCCGCCCGGGCCCGGCGGGCCCTCGGCCTCGCCGCTCTTGCCGACGGCAGCTATCTCCAGGCCTTCGCCCAGCTCCGAGAGCTGTTCAGCGACGACGGCGCCCCCCTCCATAACTACGCCTCCTACCTCGGCGTGGCAGATCTCGCCGCCGCCTCGGTCCGCGCCGACCGGCGGATTGAAGGACGCGATGTCATCGAGCAGGCACTCAGCCGCATTGACGGTTCAGCCTCGGCCCGGCTCGAGCAGCTCATCGCCCGGGCGCATGGAGTCCTCGCCGGCCCGTCAGACCCGGAAGCCCGTTTCGACAAGGCGCTCGCTGACCCCGCGGGGGATCAGTGGCCCTTCGAGCGGGCGCAGCTGCGCCTTGACCACGCCGAATGGCTCCGGCGACGCCGCCGGATCAACGACGCCAAGCCGCTGCTGACCGAGGCCCTGCGCACGTTCCGGCGACTGGGTGCCCGGTCATGGGAACAGCGCGCCCAGGCGGAGCTCAGGGCTTGCGGGGTGGCCGTCACCGGCGCGCCCGGCGCGCCGGATGCCCTCAAGGACCTGACCCCCCAGCAACGCCAGATTGTCCGCCTGGCCAGCGACGGCCTGACCGACCGTGAGATCGGTGACCGGCTGTTCCTCTCGCCGCGCACGGTCAGCTCGCACCTGCACCGGTCCTATCCCAAGCTGGGGGTAGCCAGCCGCCACCAGCTACGCGACGTGATCGCCCGCTCCAGCACGCCATTGCCAGCACACGAAAGTACCTGAGCCAGGCCCTTCAATAGATTGCTATTCCCAGCAATCACGTCCGCTCGCGACGCGACCGCGCTCCCAGGCCGAAGTGCAGTAGGTCTCTGGATACCCCGCCAGCTTCTCCAGAAGCAGACTCAGATCGTCCAAACAGGCGCTGGGAACACCATGTAAGGAGACCCCGGTGAACATCCCCCGGATCCCGCAGCCAGGCAGGCTGCGCCTCATTATCGCGGCCGCAATAGTGGCGATTGCCGGCTTGATCATCCCGCTCAGCCAGATCGCGTCGGCCCGTACAGCCGAAGCTGCCGCCGCGGGTGACGGCCCTAAGCCCAGCATCGTGCTGGTGCACGGAGCGTGGGCCGACAGCGGCAGCTGGGACGGCGTCACCCAGCGACTGCAGGCTGACGGGTACACGGTGTACGTGGAGCCGAACCCGCTGCAGGGCCTCCGGTATGACTCGGCCTACCTGGCCGACTTCCTGCACAGCATCTCCGGTCCCATCGTGCTGGTGGGGCACTCTTACGGCGGCGCCGTTATCACTAACGCCGCCACCGGCGACCCGCAGGTGAAAGCCCTTGTTTACGTTGACGCATTCGCGCCCGCGCAGGGCCAGACCCTCGCGCAGCTGCTCGCCTCTCATCCTGGGTCGTGCGTGGTGCCCGCGAACCTGAATGTGGTGCCCTTCCCTGGTGCCCCCAGCGGAGTTGGCGACGCCTACATTAAGCAGAGCGTGTTCCCCAGTTGCATGGCCGACGGCCTGCCCGCCGGGGAGGCTCGCGTGCTCGCCGCCACCCAGCGGCCCATAGCAACGAGCGCGCTGACTCAGAAGAGCGGCATCCCGGCCTGGAAGACAATCCCGTCGTGGGCCGTGGTGGGTACCGCGGACCACGCCATCCCGCTGGCATTGCAGCTGGCCATGGCCAGGACAGCTCACGCCCATATCACCCGGGTGGACGCGTCCCACCTTTCCATGATCTCCAATCCGGGCACCGTGACGAAGGTGATCCTGCGAGCCGTTCGGGTGACTTCCTGACTTAGGCATTTCGCCTAAAGCAGCAAGGCGTAGTCGACAGAGGATGCCTGCCGCCGAATCCGCGCGGCAGGCATCATCTGCCGCTCATGCGGTGGCCGGATTGATCAAGTTTCTTTTCGCCAGTCGGCCGGGCAGGCCGTTCAACTTGTCCGGGCCGCGACCTGGCGGGCCAGCTTGACGGCCTGCTGCGGGCTTCCCTCCCAGGGAAGACCATGACCGGGCAGAACCCAGCGAGCCTTGACCGGCTCGATCTTCTCCAGCGAGGCCAGGGCCCGGTCGTGATCCTCGTTCAGGAACCGAGGGAGCAGCTGCGGTCCGGGCTCGCCGGGGAGGAGGCTGAGCGTCGCGAGCGTGTCGCCCACGATCAGGACTTCACGGTCGGCCAGGCTCAGGGCCACGTTTCCGGCTGTGTGGCCGGGCGTGTGGATGACGCGGGGACGGCCCGGCACGTCCAGGACTTCTTCGTCGGCGAAAGCCGACGCCTCGGCCAGCGGCGCCGTCCGGGCCACGCCATTGCGCAGGAAGTGCCCGACCAGATGCAGCACCGGCGGCTTCCACAGCGGGTACAAGGGCGGCCTGAACCTGCGCATGGCCGCCGCCCGGTCATCGTGGTGCACGAGCACCGTCGCGCCCGCCTGCGTCCGGAGCCGTTCGGCATTACCCATATGGTCGGGGTGGAAATGGGTGAGCACGACGGCCTTGACGGATGACAGCGGAGCGTTCCGTGCGGCCAGGAACCGGGTCAGCTGCGGCCAGTAGCCGGGCAGCCCCACGTCGATGAATGTATAGGCGCCCGCGTCTTCAACCACGTAGCAACCCAAGAACGTCGTACCGACCCGGAAGACTCCCGGCACGATCTCCCGGACCGAGGGCTGCGCGAGCCTGCCTGGCGGCGCGATTCGGGTGATGCTCACTGAGGTCTCCTTCCTGGTGTGCCCGGCGCCCGTGCGGACGCTAGGTTGTGCGGCTACAAGCGGTCACCCGCGCTGACCGGTCGGCGCGGCGCGCGCGAAGTCCCGGCTGCGGATAGCGACCAGCGATACGACGCCGGCCACGAACGCGATGATCGCCGCGACCAGCAGGATGCGGTCCAGGCCGGTGGTGAAGGCGGCCCGGGTGATCGTTCCCACGACCTGCCTGGCGGGGGCGGGCAGCCGAGCGATCACGTTACCGATCTGCCCGGACTGCACCGCGCCGGCGATCTCCGGTCCTCGAGTGGACAGGCCGGGGACCGCGGCGGTGCGGGTCAGCACCTCGTCTTTCACGTCGTTGGCGAACAGCGTCCCCAGCAGGGCGATGCCGGTGGCGATGCCGACCTGGCGGAAGGTGGAGTTGATGCCGGAGGCCATGCCGGCCTGCTGCGGTGGCACGACGCCGACGGCGGTGGAGGCCAGCGGCGGGTTGACCAGCCCGACCCCGACGCCGGCCACGATCATTCCCGGAATGAGGTGCGTCCAGGTCGAGCCCGCATTGAGCCCGCGCATGAGCAGCAGGCTCAGGGCGATGATGATCAGGCCGGGCCCGATCAGCAGCCGGACCGGCACCCGTGAGGAGAGTCTCCCGGCCACCGTGGCGCTCACCAGGATGGCTCCCGACAGGTACATCACCCGCACGCCCGTACCCAGCGGCGAGTAGCCCAGAATGTCCTGCAGGTACAGCACGAGGTAGAGCAGCATCGAGAAGATGGAGGCGCTGAGTCCGAACGCCGCCACCGAGCCGCCGCTGAAGGTCGGCAGCCTGAGCAGCCTCAGGTCGAACATCGGGTGCGCGCTGCGCCGCTCCACGATCAGGAACACGGCGAGCAGCACCGCCGCCGCGGCGAGGCAGCCGAGGATGAGGCCGTCGGTGAACGACCGCTGGTTCGACTCGATCAGGCCGTAGACCAGGCTCGCCAGCGCCGCCGTGAAGATCACGAACCCGGCCCAGTCGGGCCTGGTGGCGCTCGGTGAGCGCGACTCCGCCACCCTCATCGTCGTGAGGGCGACGGCGGCGATCCCGATCGGCACGTTCACGAAGAAGATCCACCGCCAGGACAGGCCGGAGGTCAGCGCGCCGCCGATCAGCGGGCCGATGGCGACCGCCAGGCCGGTCACCGCCCCCCACACCCCGAACGCGACGCCGCGGTCCTGGCCGCGGAAGGCGTTGGCCAGCAACGCCAGCGACACCGCGAACATGATCGCGCCGCCGACTCCCTGCAGGCCGCGGGACAGCTGGAGCATCAGCGTGCTGGTGGCGAAGCCGCACAGCACGGACGCGCCGGTGAACACCACCAGACCGATCAGGTAGAGCACGCGGCGGCCGTATATGTCCGCGAGGCTGCCCGCCGTGAGCAGGAACGACGCCAGCGTCAGCGCGTAAGCGTCGACGACCCACTGCAGGTCCGCGAAGCTCGAGTGCAGGGCCCGCTGGATGTCCGGCAGGGCAACGTTCACGATCGTGATGTCCAGCAGCAGCATGAACGTGCCGAGGCACACCGCGACCAGCGTCCACCATTTGTTCCCGCGCTGACCGCGGTCCTCGCGGCCGGTCCTGGCCTCCCGGGTCGGCCGCCCCATGTCTGGTGGTGTGGAAGGCATGACAATCTCCTAGGCTCAGGGCGCAGCGAGCAATCGCCGTGACCAGTCGGCTACGACGGCCACGTGCCGTACGTGCTTTCGCTGCCGCCAGCGCGAGGAAAAGGGCCAGCGCGACGAGCGGTGCGTCGTCTGGTCACTATCCTGCGGCGCGAGGCCGCGGCCGGGGTATCCGCAGCACTACTGCACTGGCGCGTACAGGAGGCCACGGACAGCATGCTTGCCGCCCAGTCCCTTAGGTCGCAGCAGGTCAGCCGGGCGCTATGGCTGGTCTCAGTCTCGGTCGCGTTCGGCCTTGTGTCCGGGGCGGTCTCGGTGGTCACCGGCCTGCGCGCTCACAGCCTCGGCGTCTTCGCGGTCGGGCTGGGTGTTCTGGCCGACGTCACCGGGTCGGCCACGCTGATCTGGCGCTTCCGGGCCGAACGGCACCGACCCGGACACTCTGCCGCGCACGAACAGCGGGCCGCCATCATTGTCGCCATCGCCCTGGCTGTCGTCGCCGTGGTGCTAACAGCCGAGTCCGTCATCGCGCTGGCTATCGGCTCTCGGCCCGGCACCTCAGCCATCACCTTGATCGCAGCGGGAGTGTCCCTGGCCGTACTCACCCCACTTGCCTATGCCAAGCAGCGCCTGGGCACGCAGATGAGCAGCCGTGCGTTGCAAGGCGACGGCGCGCTCAGCGGCATCGGGGCAGCTACTAGCCTGCTGGCGCTCGCTGCTCTCGTGCTGAATGACACGCTGGGCTGGTGGTGGGCAGATCGGATCGCCGCCCTGATCGTCGCGGGCATCGCTGCCATCGAAGCCTGGCACACTGCGCCGCATGACCGCCCGCCCGCGCGCCGATGATCCCTTGTGCGCTCTGTCGATTCGCTGCTGCTCAGACCGCTCGAACTTCGGCGAGCCGCTTGACTGCGAACTGGTCGGTCCCGCTGGGGTCCCAGCAGACGGCGGCTTCCCATGCGGCCCGCGCTTGCGCGGCGATGTCGTACGCGTCGTCGTCGAGACCAGCAGCGTTGTGCGGCAGTGCCAGGTCGAGGTCGGGGACGTCGACGTGCGACTCGTCCCAGTCGATCATCGCGACGCGATCCGCGGTCATGCGGATGTTGCGAGGGTTGGGGTCGCCGTGGACGACGCACGTCGTGCGACCGGTGAGTCGCGCCCACGCTGCCCGGCATCGAACGACACCCTCAGGCGGCATCGCGCCGAGGTCGACCTTCGTCCCGGTCTCGGCGTGCAGAAGGTCGGTCGACGATCGCCAGCCCGGGCGCTGGGGCCAGCCGTGGGTGAACCGATGCAGCTGGCGGAGTGTGTCGGCGACGCGACGCCAGTCGGCTTCGGTCTCGGGCGATCCGCCCTCCACGTAGGTCATCACCACCAGACCGTCAGCGAAGTGACGGCCGTCCGTGGTCGGGATCGGCACCGGCCCCGGCATCCCTGCACGGTCGAGGTGTCGCAACAGGTCGGTCTCCCACGCGAGATCAGCGTCGCTGCGTTGGCCGAGACGACCGACCGCGAGGTGCCCGTTGACGCGCACGCTCCACACCTCGTTGACGCCAGCTCCGCCGGTGAGCGGTGCGATGCGAACGACGTCGTCACCCCACTGCTCGAGTGCCTGCCATCCCACCGGCCACATCTTCGCAGAGGGTCATCAGGCGCTCCTGGGCCTTTTACCTGGTCGGGGTGGGGAGATTTGAACTCCCGGCCTCTTCGTCCCGAACGAAGCGCGCTGCCAAGCTGCGCCACACCCCGCCGACCGCGGTAGGAGTCTAGCCGATCCTGGGGACCAGTGTGAGCAGGGTTGCCTCCGGCCGGCAGCTGAACCGGACCGGGGCAAAAGGTGACGTGCCCAGGCCCGCCGAGACGTGCAGCCAGGCGTCGCCGTCGACCGGGTGATGGTGCAGGCCGCTGGCCCTGGAGCGCTCGATGCCGCAGTTGGTGACCAGCGCGCCGAAGCCCGGCAGGCGAAGCTGGCCGCCGTGGGTGTGGCCGGCCAGCAGGAGGTCGAACCCGTCGCTGGCGAACCGGTCGAGTATGTCGGGCTCGGGTGAGTGCAGGACGCCCAGGCGCAGGTCAGCGGATGGGTCGGCGGGACCGGCGATGTCGTCGTAGCGGGCTCGGTGGATGTGCGAGTCGTCCACCCCGGCCACCTCGATATCCAGGTCGCCGACCTTGATCCGGCCGCGCTGGTTGTTGGCGTTCAGCCAGCCGGCGGCCTCCAGGCTGTCGCCCAGCTCGGCCCAGGGCAGGTCGGGATGATGCCGCTTGTGGTCGCCCTGTGAGGTACGCCACAGGTACCGGGCCGGGTTCTTGGGCACCGGGGAGTGCAGGTCGTTGGAGCCGTAGACGAACACGCCGGGCCGGTCCAGGAGCGGCCCGAGGGCGTCGAGCAGCGGCTGGACGGCGTCCTTGTGGGCGATGGAGTCGCCGGTGTTGACCACCAGGTCGGGCTCGAGCGCGTCCAGGGACCGGACGAAGGACAGCAGGCGGTGCCGGCCGGGAGTCAGGTGGGTGTCCGAGATATGCAGAAGGCGCAGCGGGCTGGTGCCGGGCGCCAGCACGGGCACCTCAAGCTGGCGCAGGACAAACCAGTTGCGCTCGATGATGGCGCCGTATCCGATGCCGAGGGCGCCTGCGACAGCGGTGGCCCCCAGCAAGGTCTTTGCTCGCATCTTTTCATGGTGCCATGGCACTCGGAGTGACCTGGCCGTCGCGCTCGAGCCGTTACCGGTTCGACGGCCGGGCGGCGGGCGGGCAGGATAGGCCCATGCCGCTCAAGGACCGTCTGCGCGCCGACCTCACGGCCGCGATGAAGAACCGGGACGAGGTCCGCACCAGGACCCTGCGCATGGCCCTGACCTCGGTCAGCAACGAGGAGGTGGCGGGCAAGGCGGTCCGCGAGCTGAGCGACGACGAGGTGCTCAAGATCCTGGCCAGGGAGGCCAAGCGGCGCCGGGAGGCGGCCACGGCGTTCCAGGATGCGGGCCGGGACGAGCAGGCGGCGGCCGAGCGGGCCGAGGACGCGGTGCTGTCGGACTACCTGCCCGCCCAGCTCAGTGACGCGGAGGTCACCGACCTGGTGGCGGCGGCCATCGCCGAGACGGGCGCCTCCGGGATGGCGGCCATGGGCCAGGTCATGAAGACGGTCACGCCACGGGTCGCGGGGCGCGCCGAAGGCAGCCGCGTCGCGGCCGAGGTCCGCCGCCAGCTCGCTGGCTGAGCAGGATCCTGGCCACACCGATCGCCACTGCGCATGTGCGTGACGCACGTGCGCGAGACGTTTCCGCGGAAACGCCGCCGGACCCGGAACGGCCTCCAGGCCGCTCCGGGTCAGCCAGCCCTAACCGGACAGGGCCTCGGTGACGAGCGCCTGCCAGGTCTGCGGCCCGACGATGCCGTCCACCCGGAAGCCCGGAATCTCGGCGGCCATGGCCCGCTGGAAGGCACGGATGGCCGTCTCGGTCCGGCGACCGTAGACGCCGTCGACGTTCAGGGTGTGCCCGTTCTTCCCGTTCCGGAAGTTGATCTGGTCCTGCACGGCGCGCACGGCGGGACCCTTGCTGCCGTGCTTGACGGTGACCAGCAGCGCCCGCCACGTCGCGGCCCTGACCACGCCGGTGGCGGGCAGCTTCCGGGAGCGCTGGAAGGCGATGACGGCCGCCTTGGTGCCGCGCCCGAATACCCCGTCGACGGATAGCCGGGCCTTATGGGCGTTGAGCAGGTACTGAAGCGAGCGGACCGTGACCGGGGGCCAGGTGCCGTTGTGGCCCTGGCGCAGGACTGGCCAGGGTTGCAGGGCCCGAGCCGGAGCGCTGACCGCCGTGGGCGTGGCCGCGGACGCGCTCACCACCGATGCCGCATTGGCCGGGATGACCATCCCGCTGCCGATCGCCGCCGTGAGCGTCCCGCCAGCAACGACCGCGCTGGCCAGGACTTGAGATAGGCGCTTCATGGAACCTCCAGAAAGACGTCTTGGCAGTATGCCTCTCCGGAGCGCCGAAATCACCAGTTGATACAGCGACGGCGTCCCGGCCTCCAGGCCGGGACGCCGTCGCTGTGCCCTGCTAGTGGCCGCCGCCCCCGCCGCCACCGGGTCCGGGTCCGCCGCCACCTCCGGGTCCGGGTCCGCCGCCTCCGGGTCCGTGTCCGCCCCCTCCGCCGTGCTTCTTCGAGGGTGGCTTGGGCGAGTTGACACCACTGCCCGCGGAGTAGAACGGGCTGGTCAGCGGGACCGGCACGAAGTTCTCGACCGGGCCGAGGTCGGCGTGCAGGAACGTGATCTGCCAGGTCGCTCCGGGGGCGTCGTCACCGAACATCTGCGTGAAGGAGCCGCTGCCGAAGCCGCCGCCGATGTCGCGGTAGTCGGCGTGCGAGCCGACCATCGCGCCCCAGGTGAACTGGTTCAGCGGGTTGAACACCGACACGTAGGCGGCCAGCTGGGGGGTGTATCCGCCGAAGTCGGCGAAGTCGCCGTGGTCGCCGGTGCCGGTCTTGGCCGCGGCCGGGCGGCCGATGGCCCGGCTGGGGCTGGCCGCGGTGCCGGAGGTGATGACGCCCTGCAGGATGTGCGAGGCGGCGTCGGCGACCGCCGCGGAGAAGACTCGGTGGCAGCCGGCGGATTCGACCGGCAGGTGCTTGCCCCCGCTGGTCACGATCGACTGGATCACAATCGGCTTGCAGTAGACGCCGCGGGCGGCCACGGTGGCGTAGGCGTCGGCCATGGTCATGGGCGACATGTAGGCGCCGGAGCCGAGGGTGAACGACGGGTTGTCGTCCGCGGGCTCCTGATAGCCGGTCTTGATCGGGCGATGCGGGTTACCGACGGCGGCGAACAGCGACTGGCCGGTGGCCCGGTGCGCGCCCATGCTGGCCGCGGTCTTGACCACCTGGCACAGGCCGACCTTCTGCTCTAGCTGGGCGTAGAAGATGTTGATGGACTGCGTGGTCCCGTTGTACAGGGTGAACGCCTCGGTGCCCTTGGTCGGGCCCTCGGCGTCCTGCAGGTTCGGGTAGCTGGACTCCGCGCCCTTGCAGCTGAAGTACGGGCTGATGCTCTCGGGCGCGGTGATCTTCATGCTGAACCCGAACGGTATGCCCTGCTTGAGCGCGGTGATCAGGGTGAAGACCTTGGCTGAGGAGCCCTGCTGGACACCGGCCCCGCCGTCGTACTTGGAGTCGACGGCGTAGTCCACGGTGGTCGAGTTGCGACCGGTACCGTAGCGGCGGTTCTCGGCGATCGCGCGGACCTTGCCGGTGCCGGGCTGGATCAGCACCTCGGCGTCGGCGTTGTGGCCGGGGTTGTACAGGCCGCCCCAGCCCGGCTCGACGTAGTTCACCGCGTGGGTGGCGGCGCGCTGGTCCTGGACGTTCAGCGTCGTGTAGATCTTCAGGCCGCCGGTGGTGTTCAGCTCTTTCCAGACCTTGGAGTAGAAGTTGTCCACCCGCAGCTTGGCCACCACGAAGTCGCAGAAGAAGGCCTCCGGGGCGGCGCTCGCGCTCAGGCAGCCGGTCTGCAGCGGGATCGTCGAGGGGTGCAGGTTCAGCTTGCTGCTCTCGGCCGCCGCGGCCTGCTGCTTGGTGATGTACTTCAGCTGGGCCATCCGGGCCAGCACCACGTTGCGCCGGTTGCGGGTCGTGGTGGGCTCGGTGAACGGGTCGTCGGCGGTGGGGTTCTCCACCATCCCGGCCAGCATCGCGGCCTCGGGCAGGGTCAGCTTGTGCGCGGTGGTGTTGAAGTAGCGCTCGGCAGCGACCTGGATGCCGTAGGCCGAGTTCTCGAAGTAGGCCACGTTGAGGTAGGACGCGAGCAGCTGGTTCAGGGTCAGCTCGTGCTCGACGATGGCGGCCATCCGGAGCTCGCGGATCTTGCGCTCGGCGGTCGGGGCGGCGTCCTCGGCGGCCGCCTGCGCGTTGGGCGCGGTCAGCACGAGGGCGTTCTTGATGTACTGCTGGGCCAGGTCGGAGCCGCCCTGGACGTTCTTGTGCTCCAGGTCGTTGACTATGGCCCGCAGGGTGCCGCGCGGGTCGATGGCGCCGTGCTGGTAGAACCTCGAGTCCTCGATCGAGACGATGGCGTTGCGCATCACCGGCGCGATGTAGGAGTAGCTGACCGGGACCCGGTACTTGTGGTCCGGGTAGTAGTAGGCGATCAGCTTCCCGCGGGAGTTCAGGATCTCCGACCGGGTCGGGACCGTGCCCAGCTTCGGGACCTTGAGGTTCATGAAGGTGTCGGAGGCGTCACGCACAGCTACGCCGAAGATGCCGGAGAACGGCACGAACATGGCGCCAACCAAGGCACCAGCAGCTACAGACAGGACCGCGATGCGGCCTACCGCGCTCGTGGCGATGCCGGCGCGGCGCCATGGACTTTGCACTCGAACAGGTTACGCTGCCGTCGGCACAGTGTCGTCCACCGTGCCGATTAGCAGCCCGAATGCTGCCGTCGGGGGCCCTATGGGGCGGCAGCATCCGCTCTGGCTCCCGTGAACGGAATGACTAGTCACTTCTGTCCGTATAGCCCTGATGGACTATGCGGAAATGGACCTGCCGGGGGCTAGCGCTCCGGCTCTGACTTCCGTAAGTTACTCTTCCGCGACCATCACTCACCGGGTCAGGCGCGCCTAGCGTCGGCCCCGGACCGCGACTGAACGCCACCCGGCGTGATCAACCGCTGCGGGCGTGACGATCAGGAGGAGTTGGCACATGTGGATCACGGACTGGACTGCCCGCGCCGCGTGCAAGGGCACGGACCCGGACGAGCTCTTCGTTCAGGGGGCGGCTCAGAACCGGGCCAAGCTGATCTGCCGGGGCTGCACCGTCCGGACCGAGTGTCTCGCTGACGCCCTCGACAACCGGATCGAGTTCGGCGTGTGGGGCGGGATGACGGAGCGTGAGCGCCGCGCGCTGCTGCGCCGCCGCCCGGACGTCACGTCGTGGCGGGAACTGCTCGAAGACGCGCGGAACAAGTACGAGCGTACCGGCGACGAACTCGTCGCCAGCTGACGCTCCTCCGTTCCGCCGACGTTCCGCCGGGCCGCCCGCCCGGAAGCGCAGACCCCCAAGCCGCGCTGTCCGGACCAGCTGGCCGTGAGAATCAGTTCTTGAATGAACAAAATCCGGCGATTGGCCGGTCGGCCCTTTAGGCGCCGAATGCCTGCCCGATGGCGCGCAGGCCCGCCAGATCATGTACATCCTCGGCCTGGGCCGGTATCTCGGCGACGGGCACGACGGGATGCGCGGCGGTGAAATGCTCGGCCAGTCGTCGCTGCGCCGACACCTGCTGCATGCGCTCGGCGTGCAGCCGCAACGCGGCGACGGCCAGCGGATGCTCCCCTGTGACCTGCAGCGTCTCGGCGGCGGCCTGGCTGCCCGCGGCGGACAGCCGGGCGGCGGGCGATCGCTGCACTCGGTTGAGCAGCAGCCCGGCCAGCGGCATCCGCTCCTGGGCCAGCCGCTCGACGAAGTACGAGGCCTCGCGCAGGGCGTCCGGCTCGGGCGCCGCGACGACCAGGAACGCCGTTCCGGGCGCCCGGAGCAGCTGATAGGTGTAGTCGGCGCGCTCGCGGAAGCCGCCGAACATGGTGTCCAGCGCGCTCACGAACGTCTGCACGTCGCGCAGCACCTGGGCCCCGAGGATCTTGGTCAGCACGCCGGTCACCATGCCGAACCCGGCGTTGAGCACGCGCAGATAGGCGCGGCCGCCAATCTTGGCCGGCGCAGTGAGCAGCCGCAGCAGTTTGCCGTCCAGGAACCGGGCCAGCCGCTGCGGGGCGTCGAGGAAATCCAGCGCGGAACGGCTGGGCGGGGTGTCGACGACGATCAGGTCCCATTCGTCGGCCCGGCGCAACTGGCCGAGCTTCTCCATGGCCATGTACTCCTGCGTCCCGGCGAAGCTGGACGACAGGGACTGGTAGAAGGGGTTGGCCAGGATCTGGGAAGCCCGGTCGGGGTCGGCGTGCGCCTCGACGATCTCGTCGAAGGTCCGCTTCATGTCGAGCATCATGGCGTGCAGGCTGCCGCCGTTCCCGTTCCCGACCCCCTCAACTAGCCGGGGGGTGTTGTCCAGCGAGGTCAGGCCCATGGACTGGGCCAGGCGGCGGGCCGGGTCGACGGTCAGCACCACCACGTGCCGCCCGCGCTCCGCCGCGCGCACCCCGACAGCCGCGGCGGTGGTCGTCTTGCCGACCCCGCCCGAGCCGCAGCAGACGATGATCCGAGTCCGCCGATCGTCGATCAGGCGGTCCATGTCCAGCGGCGGCGGCCCGGCCATCAGGCGGCCCCCTGGTCCCGCAGCGCGGCGGCCAGCCGGTACAGCCCGCCCAGGTCCACCCCGTCGCTGATCCAGGGCAGCTCGTAGCGCGGCGGCCCGGCCTGATCCAGGCGGGAGCGCTGGAGCTCCTGGCCCAGGGCGGTCTGGGCGTCCGCGGCCAGTTCATCGGCCAGGGCCGCGGCCAGACGGCGGCTGTCGTCCAGGCCGGCCGTCTTGAGCCCCAGGGCCAGCTCACCGGTGTCCAGCCGGCCCTCGGCGGCGGCGCGGATCTGGTCCGGCGGGCAGCGGCAGCGGCCGGGTCATGTTGATCATGATTCCGCCGATCTGGAGACCGCCGCCGGTCAGCGTTGTCAGCTCGGCGATGCCGTCAAGGGTCTCCTGCACCGGCATCTCCTCCAGGACCGTGACGAAATGCACAGCCGTATCGGGCGAGCGGATGACCCGCTGGACGGTGTCGGCGTGGCCGCGGATCGGGCCGACCCTGGCCAGGCCGGAAACCTCGGACGTGACGTTCAGGAACCGGCCGATGCGGCCGGTGGGCGGGGCGTCCATGACCACGGCGTCGTAGACCCGGGCGCCGGTCTTGCCTGAGGCCTTGCGGCGCACGGCCTCGGCGGCCTTTCCGGTGAGCAGCACGTCGCGCAGGCCCGGCGCGATCGTGGTGGCGAAGTCCATCACGCCGAGCCGGGTCAGCGCGGTCCCGGCGTGCCGCAGGTTGTAGAACATCTCCAGGTACTCGACCAGCGCGGACTCGGGGTCGGCCACCAGCGCGAAGACATCGCCGCCGGGCCGGGTCCCGGTCGCCGGGGCCACCGCGACCTTCCGCTCGGAGTAGGGCAGCGGCGGCACGTCGAACAACTGCGCGATGCCCTGACGGCCCTCCACCTCCATCAGCAGCACCCGCTTGCCGCCCGAGGCGAGCGCCAGGGCCAGCGCCCCGGCGACGGTGGTCTTGCCGGTGCCGCCCTTCCCGGTCACGACGTGCAGGCGCACGCCATCCCAGTCGGTGTCCCGTGTGCTCACGTCTGGAGGTTATCCGCGCCGGCGGCTAAGCCCGTCCATGGATGGCGCTCAGCCCAGATGTCACTACGCTGACATAAGAGGCTCTCCGCTGAGCCGTGAAGGGGTGATCCGCCCATGGTGGAAGCACTGATTACGATTCTGGTGGTTCTGGTGGTCGGCGGCGCGATCGCAGTCGGCCGGTCCGTCCGCATCGTCCAGCAGTACGAGCAGGGCATCATTTTCCGCTTCGGAAAGATTGTTGAGGCTCCGCGCACCGCTGGCCTGACCCTCATCCGCCCGTTCGGCGACCGCATGCAGAAGGTCAACATGCAGATCGTCGCCATGGCCGTCCCGGCCCAGGAGGGCATCACGAGGGACAACGTCAGCGTCCGAGTGGACGCGGTCGTCTACTTCCGGGTCGTCGACCCGATCAAGGCGACGATCAACGTGCAGAACTACCTGTACGCCATCTCGCAGCAGGCCCAGACCTCGCTGCGATCCATCATCGGCCAGTCGGAAATGGACCAGTTGCTGGCCGAGCGCGACTCGGTGAACCGGGAACTGCGCCGCATCATCGACGAGCCGACCGAGGGTCCCTGGGGCATCCGCGTTGAACGCGTGGAGATCAAGGATGTCTCGCTGCCGGAGGGCATGAAGCGCTCCATGTCCCGTCAGGCGGAGGCCGAGCGCGAGCGGCGCGCCCGGATCATCACCGCCGACGGCGAGTACCAGGCGTCCAAGCGCCTGGCGGCGGCGGCCAACGTCATGGCCAGGGACCCGGCCGCGCTGCAGCTGCGACTGCTCCAGACGGTGGTCGAGGTGGCCGCCGAGCGCAACAGCACGCTGGTCATGCCGATTCCGGTCGAGCTGCTGAGGTTCTTCGACAAGTTCACCCCGTCGAGCGGCGGGGGCGAGGCGAAGTCGGCGGCGGACTCGGCGTCGATGGCCGACTTCGGCGACGGGGTCGACCCGACCATCGCCGACGCGGTGGCCGAGGCCGAGGGCAAGAAGCCGATCGCCGCCCCGGCCGCGGACGCGCTCGAGATCCCCGAGGTGCCCGCCATTCCCGAGCTGTCGGCCACCGAGAAGGGCGACATCGGCACGCTCAGCGAGAGCGCGCCGCCTGTCGGCCAGCCGGCGACGACCGCTCCCGACGAGGCAGCCCGGAACGGCGCCGGGGCCGCGACCCCCGATCCGGCGGCCCAGCCGGAGAAGTAGCGAGGCGGTTCCCCCGCCGCGCGGGCTTCCACCCAGCCGCGCGGCGGGGGGCCGACCCCATTAGGGTTCGGCTATGGCCAAATGGGAGTACGCAACCGTCCCGCTGCTGGTGCACGCGACTAAGCAGATCCTCGACAACTGGGGCGACGATGGCTGGGAGCTGGTGGCGGTGGTGCCGGGGCCGAACCCCGAGCAGCTCGTCGCCTACCTCAAGCGAGTAAAAGAATGAGCGACGGCGCCGGGCCGCAGGAGCGGCTCGCCGCGCTGGGCCTGGTGCTGCCGCAGGTCACGCCTCCGCTGGCGGCCTACGTTCCGGCCGTTCGCACCGGGGCCTATGTCTACACGGCTGGCCAGCTTCCGGTGGTGGACGGGCAGCTGATCGCCACGGGCAAGGTCGGGGCCGAGGTCGGGGCCGCCGAGGCCGCCGCGCTGGCCCGGGTCTGCGCGCTGAACGCGCTGGCCGCCGCGGCCTCGGCCGCGGGCGGGCTGGCGGCCATCCGGCGCATCGTGAAGGTCACCGGCTACGTGGCCAGCGCCCCGGACTTCACCGGTCAGCCCCAGGTCATCAACGGGGCCAGCGAGCTGCTGCTCGAGGTGTTCGGGGAGGCCGGGCGGCACGCGCGCAGCGCGGTCGGGACCGCGGTGCTGCCACTGGACGCGCCGGTCGAGGTCGACCTAGTCGTCGAGATAGCCGAGTAACACGAGTAACAGAGGTAGCGGGACTGGCGGTATGACACAGGATGGTGGCCAGGATGGCGGTCAGTCGGCGGCTATTCCGTTCCTCGGGCGGCTGACGGAAGGCGCCGAGGACGTCCTGGCCGGCCGGACCGCCCCCGCCGCCCCGCGTGACGCGGCGACCGTGATGCTGCTGCGCCCGGCCGGCGGCTCAGCGGGGGCTGCGGCGAGGGCCGATGGGGGCGGCATGGAGGTCTACATGCTGCGCCGCGAGCCGTCCATGGCCTTCGCGCCGGGGGCCATGGTGTTCCCCGGCGGCTCGGTGGACGGCCGGGACGCCGACGAGGAAGTGGCCTGGGCGGGCCCCGACGCGGCCGCCTGGGGCGAGATCCTGGCCGCGCCGCCCGAGCTGGCCCGTGCGCTGGTCTGCGCGGCGGTCCGGGAGACCTTCGAGGAGTCCGGCGTGCTGCTGGCGGGCGAGTCGGCCGACTCGGTGGTGGCCGACACCACCAGCGAGGACTGGGAACGGGACCGCAACGCGCTGCTGGACCGCTCGCTGTCGCTGGCCGAGCTGCTGGCCGCCCGGCGGCTGGTGCTGCGCAGCGACCTGCTCCGGCCGTGGGCTCGGTGGATCACCCCGGTGGTGGAGCCGCGCCGGTACGACGCCAGGTTCTTCGCCGCCGCGCTGCCCGCGGGCCAGCGCACCAGGGATGTCAGCACTGAGGCGGCCGCCGTGACCTGGATCGAGCCGGCCGCGGCCATCGAGGCGGGCAAGCGCGGCGAGATACAGCTCTGGCCACCCACCGCCGTGACGCTGGCCGAGCTGGCCGCCTGCGGCGACCTCGGCACCGCCCTGACCGGGCCGCGCGAGGTGGCCACGCGCATCCCCGAGGTGCTGGTCCGCGAGGGCGCCACCTGGCTGACCGTTCCCGGCGTCTCGGAGTACCCGATATGACGATCGACGGCTCGGGGACCGAGCGGGCTCGATGCGTGCTGGCCCCGAACCCGTCGCCGATGACGCTGGACGGCACCAACACCTGGCTGATCGCCGAGCCGGGCTCGGCGACGACGATCGTCATCGACCCGGGTCCGCTGGACGAGGGGCACCTGCTCCGGGTCCGCGACGAGGTGGCCGGGGCGGACCGCCGGGTGGCGGTTATCGTGCTCACCCACCGGCACAGCGACCACTCGGCCGGGGCGGCCCGGCTGGCCGCGCTGACCGGTGCCCCGGTCCGGGCCGTGGACCCGGCCCAGCGGCTGGGCGATGAGGGCCTGGCCGCCGGCGACGTGCTGACCCAGGCCGGGTGCGAGCTGCGGGTGATGGCCACTCCCGGCCACACCGACGACTCGGTCAGCCTGTACCTGCCCGCCGACGGCGCGGTGCTGACCGGGGACACGGTCCTCGGCCGCGGCACCACGGTGATCGCCAGGGACGGCAGCCTGGGTGACTACCTGGGCTCGCTGCGGCGCCTCCGGGCGCTGGCCGACCAGACTGAGCTGCGGGCCCTGCTGCCCGGCCACGGGCCGATGCTGGCCCGGCCGGCCGAGGCGCTGGACTACTACCTGGCCCACCGGGCCCAGCGGCTGGACGAGATCCGGGCCGCGCTCGCGGCCGGCGACACCAGCCCGGAGCAGATCGTGGCCCGGGTCTACGCCGACGTCGACCCGGTGCTCTGGCCGCCCGGCCGCCGAGTCGGTCCGGTCCCAGCTGATCTACCTGGCCGCGCGGGGCGAGGTGCCGCCCGGCGTGACCTGGTAGGCCCGGCGCCGGCCGGCCCGGTGCCGGAGGCGCCCGCGGCTAGCTGGCCCGCTTGCGCAGCCGGTCGGTGTCGACCAGCAGCACCGACTTGGCCGCCAGCTGGATCCAGCCGCGGGCGGCGAAGTCGGCCAGCGCCTTGTTCACCGTCTCCCGCGACGCCCCGACCAGCTGGGCCAGCTCCTCCTGGGTCAGGTCGTGGTTGACCTGCAGGCCGTTGTCCTGCTGGACGCCGAACCGGCTGGCCAGGTCCAGCAGCGCCTTGGCCACCCGGCCGGGCACGTCGGTGAAGACCAGGTCGGCCTTGATGTCGTTGATCCGGCGCAGTCGCTGGGCTAGCGCTCCCAGCATGTGCAGGGCGACCTCGGGCCGGTCGGTCAGGAAGGCCCGCAGGTCGTCGTGGGCCAGCCCGGCCAGCGTGGCCTCGGTGACCGCGGTGGCGCTGGCGGTGCGCGGGCTCGGGTCGAACAGCGACAGCTCGCCGAACATCTCGCCGGGGCCGTGCACGCTGAGCAGGTTCTCCCGCCCGTCATGGGCCGCCCTGGTCAGCTTGACCTTGCCTTTCAGGATGATGTAGAGCTTGTCGCCGGCATCGCCCTCGGAGAACAGTCGCTCCCCCCGCCCGATGTGGACGTTGGTCACGTCAGCCCGGAGCGCCCGCGCGTCATTTTCGCCGAGCGCCTCGAACAGCGGCGCCTCGCTGAGCACGTCGTCCTCGTGAGCCACGGTCTGTCCTCTCTGACCCTTCCGTCGTACTACCTAGTGTTTCAGTCCTAGCTAGTGTTTCCCATCTATCCCATGAGTCTCACTCTGGGCCAGCCGATCGCGACAGGCCTCAATCTCGGCGTTGGCGTCGCTCATGCCCACCCAGGTGGCTGGCACGACCTCCTTGCCGGGCTCCAGGGCCTTGTACACCTCGAAGAAGTGCTGGATCTCCAGCAGGTCGAAATCGGACACGTCCGAGATGTCCTTGAGGTGAGCCATCCGCGGGTCGGTGGACGCGACGCACAGCACCTTGTCGTCGGCGCCCTTCTCGTCCCGCATGCGGAACATGCCGATGGCCCGGCAGCGGATCAGGCAGCCGGGAAAGGTCGGCTCATCGAGCAGCACCAGGGCGTCGAGCGGATCACCGTCGTCCGCCAGGGTGTCCTCGATGAAGCCGTAATCCGCTGGATACCGGGTCGAGGTGAACAGCATCCGGTCCAGTCGGATGCGCCCCGTCTCATGATCCATCTCATACTTGTTGCGCTGCCCCTTGGGGATCTCGATAACTACATCGAACTCCACGTTCGAGCCTCTCCAGGTCCGGATGATTAACTGCGTTGCCTTGATGAGCGTGAGTACTGCCTTGACGTGAGTACTGCCTTGAGTTGTACCCGATCGGCGCCACTGCCCTGCGGGGGGACGGCGCGTACGCGAAGGGAATCCGCCGGTGCCCTCGGTTCGCCGCCTGGCCCTGACCACGCTCGCCGTGCTGTGCGTGTTCGTGATCGGGGCCGGGATCGCCGTCGCGCGACTGCTGCCCCGCAGGCTGGAGTTGTGGGACGTGACCCGGGTGGGCGTCGGCCGGGTGACCGCGCCGCAGGCGCCGCTGGGCGCGGCGAGCGGGTCGGCAGCGGCCGGGGCCACCGAGGCCGGCCTGACCGCGGCACTCGGACCGCTGCTGAACTCGTCATCGCTGGGCTCCCACGTCGGCATGGTGATCACCAGCCTGGCCACCGGCCGGGTCCTCTACGAGCGGCATGCCACCTCGGCGTTCGCCCCGGCGTCCACGACCAAGCTGGCCACGGCGGTGGCGGCGCTGCACGTGCTGGGCCCGGACGCCCGGTTCAGCACCCGGGTCGTGCTGGCCATGAAGGGGGCGACGCCCCAGGTCATCCTGGTCGGCGGCGGCGACCCCACGCTGGCCGCGGGGCAGCCACCCGCGGCCGACTACCCGCAGCCCGCCACCCTCCGGGCGCTGGCGGCGCAGGCCGCCAGGGCGCTGCGGGCCCGCGGCACCGGCCGGGTCCGGCTCGGGTATGACACGTCGCTGTACACCGGGCCGGGCATGGCGCCCGGCTGGCCGCAGAGCTACGTCACCACCGGCAACGTGACTCCGATCAGCTCGCTGGAGGTCGACCAGGGCCGGCTGACCGCCAGCGGGGCGCCGCAGGACGCCGACGATCCGGGCAACACCGTGCCGCGCACGTTCTCCCCGGCCCCCGAGGCCGCCAGCGCGTTCGCGGGCTTCCTGGCCGCCGACGGCATCGGGGTGACCGGCCGCCCGGCCCCGCAGGCCGCGCCGGCCGGCGCGGCCACGCTGGCGGCGGGTGTACTCGCCGCCGCTGGCCGAGATCGTCCAGCAGATGCTGGAGGAGAGCAACAACGTCATCGCCGAGAACCTGGCCCGCCACGTGGCCATCGCCACCGGCCAGGCCGCCTCGTTCAGCGGCGCGGCGGCGGGCGAGATGTCCGTGCTGCGGAGCCTGGGCGTGACCGGGGTCCACCTGGTCGACGGCAGCGGGCTCTCGCCGCGGGACCGGATCACCCCGACGGCGCTGGTCGCCATCATCGGGCGGGCGGCGGCCGCGGACCAGTCACGGCTGCGGGCCGCGATCACCGGCCTGCCGGTGGCGGGCTTCTCCGGGACGCTGGCCCCGGGCGGCAGCGTGTTCGCCGAGGCGGGCCGGGCCGCGCTGGGCCTGGTCCGGGCCAAGACCGGCAACCTGAACACGGTCGCGGCGCTGGCCGGCATCGCCTACGCCAGGAACGGCCAGCTGCTCTCCTTCGCCGTGATGGCCGATCGGCTCAAGATGGGCGCCCTGGACCGCGCCGGCGCCCAGATCGCCCGGGTAGCCACCGCCCTGGCCCGCTGCGGCTGCCGGGCCGGTTAGCGCTCGCCACGGCCCGTCAGCCTAGCGCCGGCGCACAAAGTTGCCTCCGGTACACGTACGGTGGGGGGTGTGAGCAGCGCGCAGATGATCGACTGGAACGTGGCCACCGCTACCGGCGTCCGCTGGGTCAGGCCGGGCCCGCAGGTCACGCATGGCCGAGGCCAGGAAGGTCGTCGCCGAGCTGCGCCAGCTGGCCGCCGAGGTGGCCGAGCCGGTGCGGGAGCTGACCGGCCTGCCCGGCAATGCCCGATGACGGCCTGGTCGCGGTAGTGGACCGGCCCGGCTGGATCCGGGCCAACGTGGACGGCTTCCGCGTGGTGCTCGACCCGCTGGTGGACCACATGGCCGAACGCGGCGGCACGCCACCCGGCGGTCGTCATCTCGGCCGTCGGCTCGCGGGTCACCGGCATGCAGGCCGGCCTGATCCTGGCCTACCTGGCCGGCCGGGTCCTCGGCCAGTACGAGCTGTTCCTGCCACCCGACCCCGGAGTCGCCGGGCGGGACGCCCCGGCCGGGCGGCTGACCCTGGTCGCGCCGAACATCGTGATGGTCGAGCGCGAGCTCGGGGTCAACCCCAGCGACTTCCGCCGGTGGGTCTGCCTGCACGAGGAGACCCACCGCACCCAGTTCACCTCCGTGCCCTGGCTGCGGCCCTACGTGCAGCAGCAGATGACCGAGTTCCTGCTGGCCTCCGACCTGGACCCGGCCTCGATCCTGGACCGGCTGCGCTCGGCGGCCGACGCCGTGGCGGGCGCGGTGCGCGGCCAGGCCGACGACACCGCGGGCGGGGACGGCGGCCGGGGCGGCAGCCTGATCGAGGCCATCCAGAGCCCGCGCCAGCGGGAGATCCTGGAGCGGCTGACCGCGGTCATGACGCTGGTCGAGGGGCACGGCGACTACGTCATGGACGCCGTCGGGCCGAGCGTGGTGCCGTCGGTCGAGGACATCCGGGCCAAGTTCTCCGCCCGGCGCGGCTCGGGCAACCGGATCGAGCAGGCCCTGCGCCGGATCCTGGGCATCGATCTCAAGATGAAGCAGTACGAGCAGGGCTCGCGATTCGTCAAGGCCGTGGTCAGCGAGGCGGGCATGGCGGCCTTCAACAAGGTGTGGACCTCGCCCGAGACGCTGCCGACGATGGCCGAGATCACCAGCCCGCAGGCCTGGCTCGACCGGGTCGACGGCGGCCGCGCCGCCGCCAGCTGACCCGCGAGCGGAGCCGACCCGGGGGGCGCAGATGGGCCCGGATCCCAGCGTGGCGGCCGTACGGCTGGCCGTGCGCCGGGCGCTGACCGGGCCGCATGGGGGGCACGGGCTGACCGCCGCCGGACCCGCCGTCGCCGGCCAGGACGGACCGCCCCGACCACCTGAGCTGGCCCCGGGTGACCTGGCCCCGGGTGACCTGGTCCTGGCCGCCTGCTCCGGCGGTGCCGACTCGCTGGCCCTGGCCGCCGCGCTGGCCTTCGAGGCCCCCCGGCTGGGCCTGCGGGCGGGCGGGATAACGGTGGATCATGCGCTCCAGCCGGAGTCGGCCGCCCAGGCCAGCCGGGTCGTCGCGATGCTGGCCAAGCTGGGCCTGGATCCCGTGCGCTCGGTCCGCGTCAGCGTGGCCGGGCCCGGCGGACCCGCGCCCTACCAGGGCCCCGAGGCGGCGGCCAGGACGGCCAGGTACGCCGCCCTGGCCCAGGCCGCGGCCGCCGAGGGGGCCGCGGCCGTGCTGCTCGGGCACACCCTCGACGACCAGGCCGAGACCGTGCTGCTCGGCCTGGCGCGCGGCTCCGGGGCGCGCTCGCTGGCCGGCATGGCCGAGCGCAGTGGCCGGTACCTGCGCCCGATGCTGGCCGTGCGCCGGGCCCAGACCCGGGCGGCCTGCGCGGCGCTCGGCCTCGAGCCGTGGGACGACCCCCACAATGCCGACCCCGGCTACGCCAGGGTCCGGGTGCGCAGCCGCCTGCTTCCGGCCCTGGAAGCGGAGCTCGGGCCGGGCGTGGCCGAGGCGCTGGCCCGCACCGCGGGCCAGCTGCGGGCCGACGCCGACATCCTGGACGAGCTGGCCGCCACGGCCGCGGGGCAGCTTGACGACGGCCAGCCCGGCCTCCCCGCCGCGGGCCTGGCCGCGCTGCCCGCGGCCATCCGCGGCCGGGTGCTGCGGGCCGCCGCGCTGGCCGCGGGCACCCCCGCGGGCGCGCTCGCCCAGCGCCATGTCATCGAGATCGACGCCCTGGTCACCGCCTGGCGCGGGCAGCGCGGGGTCGACCTGCCGGGCGGCGTTCGGTGCTGGCGGCGGTGTGGCAGGCTGCTATTTGACGCGGCCGGCTCCGGCCGCGCGGAGCGCGGCCGGCAGCCCTGCTAGCAAACACCGCGTGGGATCTGGCGGGGCCGTGGGATCGGAGGAGCTAGGTGGACGCGACTGACATCGGGGCCGATCTCAAGGAGATCATGATCACCCCCGAGCAGCTCCAGCGGCGCATCGCGGAGCTGGCCGCGCAGATCGACGCCGATTACGCTGACCGCGAACTCCTGCTGGTCGGTGTGCTCAAGGGCGCGGTCATGGTGATGGCCGACCTGGCCCGGGCCATCCACCTGCCGGTCGAGATGGACTGGATGGCGGTGTCCTCCTACGGGTCGGGGACGCAGTCCTCCGGGGTGGTCCGCATCCTCAAGGACCTCGACACCGACATCACCGGCCGGCACGTGCTGGTGGTGGAGGACATCATCGACTCGGGCCTGACCCTGTCCTGGCTGGTCGGGAACCTGGCCTCGCGCGGCCCCGCGTCGGTGCGGGTATGCGTGCTGCTGCGCAAGCCGACGGCGGCCCAGATAAAGGTCGATGTGGCTTACACCGGATTCGACATTGATGACGCCTTTGTCGTTGGTTACGGCCTGGACTACGCCGAGCGCTACCGCAACCTGCCGTTCGTCGGGACGCTGGCCCCGCAGGTCTACGGCGGCGATCCGGAGTAGCCAGGCCCGGCTCCCACCAGGCGTTCCGGCGGCGCGTAGCCGGGCGGGAACACGTTGGGAGATGAAATACGTTCACGTGGGTAGGAGGCGTATCGGAAGCCGGCGGCACGCTGTCGGCTGCCGGGAGCCACCTGCGTGCCGGTTCCTGTCGGCCCGGTGTACCGTCGGTTATTCCCCGCTGCCGTCTGGTGGGAGAAGCTAGATAGTTGAGGAAGCCAAGCGTGAACGCTGGAACGCAAGGCAGTTCCGCCGGTAGTCGGCGGAGCATGGGGCTCGTCAGGAGGGATCGGCCCGAAACCAGCGGGGCCGTTCGTCGATGGATCTGAAGCGCATCTTCCGCGGATGGGTGCTCGCCATCCTCCTTGTTGTCATTGTGTTCCTGTTTGTCTTCCGGCTGGCTGGGTCCAGCCCGACGTACTCGCAGAAGAACACCTCGCAGGTCATCGAGCTGATCGAGAACCACCAGGTCAAGAGCGCCATCCTGACCGACTCGAACCAGACGATCCAGATCACCACCAGGAACGGGGCCAACCTGGAGGCGGACTGGGTCGGCAATCAGGGCCAGGAGCTCGCCACTCTGCTCCAGAAGCAGGTCGCGGCCCACCAGATCGACAACTACAACGTGGTGGTGCCCAAGGGCAGTTCGTTCTGGACCCTGATCCTCGGCTGGCTTCCGTTCCTGGCCATCTTCCTGCTGTTCTTCGTCTTCCTGAACCAGATGCAGGGCGGCGGCTCGCGGGTGATGAACTTCGGCAAGTCCAAGGCCAAGCTCATCACCAAGGACACGCCCAAGACTTCGTTCTCCGACGTGGCCGGGGCCGACGAGGCTATCGAGGAACTCCAGGAGATCAAGGAGTTCCTGCAGAGCCCCGGCAAGTTCCAGGCCATCGGGGCCAAGATCCCCAAGGGCGTGCTGCTCTACGGCCCGCCCGGCACGGGCAAGACGCTGCTGGCCCGCGCGGTGGCCGGCGAGGCCGGAGTGCCCTTCTACTCGATCTCCGGCTCGGACTTCGTGGAAATGTTCGTCGGCGTCGGCGCCTCCCGGGTCCGTGACCTGTTCGAGCAGGCCAAAGCGAACGCGCCGGCGATCGTGTTCGTAGACGAGATTGACGCCGTCGGCCGGCACCGCGGGGCGGGCTTCGGCGGCGGCCACGACGAGCGCGAGCAGACCCTGAACCAGCTGCTGGTCGAGCTGGACGGCTTCGACACCAAGGGCGGCGTCATCGTGATCGCCGCGACCAACCGGCCCGACATCCTGGACCCGGCGCTGCTGCGGCCCGGCCGCTTCGACCGGCAGATCGTGGTCGCCCAGCCCGACCTGGCCGGGCGCAAGGGCATCCTGCGGGTGCACGCGCGCGGCAAGCCGTTCGCCCCGGACGTCGACCTGGACATGATCGCCAAGCGGACCCCCGGCTTCACCGGCGCGGACCTGGCCAACGTCATCAACGAGGGCGCGCTGCTGACCGCGCGCGAGAACAAGCACCAGGTCACGATGGCCGCGCTGGAGGAGGCCATCGACCGGGTCACGGCCGGCCCCAAGCGCAAGAGCGTGCTGCTGTCGGAGAAGGAGCGCAAGATCATCGCCTACCACGAGGGCGGTCACGCGCTCGTGGGGCACGCGCTGCCGCACGCCGACCCGGTACACAAGATCACGATCATCCCGCGCGGCCGCGCCCTGGGCTATACCGCCTCGGCGCCGACGGAGGACAAGTTCCTGGTCAGTCGGGTCGAGATGATGGACCAGCTGGCCATGCTGCTGGGCGGCCGGACCGCGGAGGAGCTCGTCTTCCACGAGCCCACCACCGGTGCGGCCAACGACATCGAGAAGGCCAGCTCGATCGCGCGGGGCATGATCACCGAGTACGGCATGAGCGAGCGGCTGGGCGCCCGGCGCTTCGGCACCGGTGACGGCGAGCCGTTCCTGGGCCGGGAGATGTCCCACAGCCGGGACTACTCCGAGGAGATCGCCTCGGCCATCGACGACGAGGTCCGGCGGCTGATCGAGTCGGCCCACGACGAGGCCTGGGAGATCCTGGTCCAGTACCGCGACGTGCTGGACCACCTGGTGCTGCAGCTCATGGAGCACGAGACGCTGACCCGCAACCAGGTGCTCGAGATCTTCGCGCCGGTGCACAAGCGGCCCACTCGCGGCTCCTACACCGGCTACGGCAAGCGGCTGCCCTCGGATCGCCCGCCGGTCCTGACGCCCAAGGAGCTGGCCCTGATCGCGGCCTCGGACAGCAAGGAGCTGCCGACGTCCGGCAACGGCCAGGCCTCGCCCGGCCTGACCGACACCAAGGACTTCAAGGACCCGTTCGGCACGCCGCCGAACCCGTTCGGCACGCCCTCCGGGGAACCGGGCGGTGACGGCGGTCCCGGCGGTCCTCTTTGATCTCGGATAGTCAGCCGAGCTCGCAGATCGACCTGCCGCGCATCGAGCGCGCGGTCCGGGAGATCCTGCTGGCCATCGGCGAGGACCCGGAGCGGGATGGTCTGATCGACACTCCCGCCCGGGTCGCCCGCGCCTACGCGGAGCAGTTCGCCGGCTTGCGCCAGGAGCCCGAGGACGTGCTCACGACCGTCTTCGACGCCGAGTACGACGAGATGGTGCTGGTGCGCGGCATCGAGCTCTACTCGACGTGCGAGCACCACCTGGTGCCGTTCTTCGGCAACGCCCACGTCGGGTACATCCCGAACGTGAAGGGCCAGATCACCGGGCTGTCCAAGCTGGCTCGGCTGGTGGACGTGTACGCCCGCCGACCCCAGGTCCAGGAACGGATGACCAGTCAGATCGCCGACGCTATGATGACCGTTCTGGAACCGCGCGGCGTTATCGTGGTTATCGAGGCGGAGCACCTGTGCATGTCCATGCGCGGGGTGCGCAAGCCGGGGGCCAAGACCGTCACGTCCGCAGTTCGCGGATCCTTCCTGGAGTCCGACAGCACACGGGCAGAGGCAATGAGCCTGCTCATGGACCGGCGTTGAGCTTACCTTCACCCGCGTTCGAGGGTTTGCCCGCGTCGGGCCGTGGCGATGACTACGCTGATGCCCCGTGAACAGGGGCTTGAGCACCTTGTCCGAGTTGACAAATAGAAGCGGGCTGACCATGGCCGAGCCCGGTGCCACCGACGGCGACCGCGAGCCCAAGCCTTCCCGGTCGGCCGGCCCGCGGGCGCCGGACCGACGGCAGCAGCGGCGCTGGGTCCCCCGCACGGCGCGCCTGCTCAGCATGGTCATCGGGCTGCTCGACATCGCCCAGGGGCTGCTGCCCGGGTTCTCCGAGCACATCTACCACCGCTACCGGCTGCACCGGATCGCCGAGGTCACGCCGTTCGGGCTGGGCGGCCTGAGCCGGATCGCCGACGTCATCATCGGCCTGGCGCTGGTGATGACTGTCCTACGGCCTGCGCAAGCGCAAGCGCCGGGCGTGGGAGGCGGTCACGGTCCTGCTCGCCATCAACGTGGTGATCCACGCGGTGGTCCAGCGCCCGCCGCGGGTCCCGCACCTGGTCTCCGAGTGCGTCGCCATCCTGGTGCTGATCCTGCTCATCGCCTACCGGAGGCAGTTCTACGCCGTCGGGGACGCACGCAACCGGTGGCGCGCGCTGTGGGCGCTGTGTGTGCTGGCCGTCGCCGACATCGTCATCGGCGTGGCCTACCTGTCGGTGGCCAACGGCCTGGAGGGCCACTACTCGCTGATCGAGCGAGCGCGCACGGTCGTCTACGGCCTGGTCGGCTTCGCCGGGCCGGTCCAGTTCTCCACCGAGTCCCGCACCGACCTCTTCTACACCTTGTCCGGTGGCCTCGGCCTGTTCACGCTGCTGGTGGTGGGCTACCTGTTCCTGCGCCCGGCCCACCCGACCGGGCGGCTGCGGCCGCCGGACGCGGCGGCGATCCGGCAGCTGCTAGACAAGCACGGCGAGCAGGACTCGCTCGGCTACTTCGCGCTGCGCGACGACAAGAGCGTCATCTGGTCGCCGACCGGCAAGTCCTGCATCGGCTACCGGGTGCTATCGGGCGTCATGCTGGCCAGCGGCGACCCGCTCGGCGACCCGGAGGCCTGGCCGGGCGCGATCCACGCGTTCCTGGATGAGGCGGCGCGGCATGCCTGGGTCCCGGCCGTGATCGGCTGCGGCGAGCAGGGCGCCGAGGTCTGGTGCCGGGAGGGCGACCTGACCGCGCTGGAGCTCGGCGACGAGGCCATCGTCAGCGTGGCCGACTTCTCCATGGAGGGTCGGCAGATGCGCAACGTCCGGCAGATGGTCAAGCGGGTCTGCCGCCAGGGCTACGTGGCCGAGATCCGCCGGGTCGGCGACATCCCGCCCGACGAGATGCGCCGCCTGGCCCGGCAGGCCGACGCTGGCGGGGCGGCTCCGACCGAGCGCGGCTTCTCCATGGCGCTGGGCCGGGTCGGCCGGGCCGACGACGACCGCTGCGTGGTGGCCACGGCCACCGAGGACGGGGTGCTCCGGGCGGTCCTGCACTTCGTGCCGTGGGGCAGCGACGGGCTCTCGCTGGACCTGATGCGCCGCGACCGGTCCGCTTCGCCGGGCCTGAACGACTTCCTGATCGTGGAGGCCATCGGCCACGCGGCCGAGCTGGGGGTCAAGCGCATCTCGCTCAACTTCGCGGTCTTCCGCGCGGCCCTGGAGCGCGGCGAGCGGATCGGCGCCGGCCCGGTGCTGCGGGCCTGGCGGCGGGTGCTGCTGTTCATGTCCCGGTGGTTCCAGATCGAGTCGCTGTACAAGTTCAACGCCAAGTTCTGCCCGCAGTGGGTGCCGCGGTTCCTGGTCTTCCCCATCACCAGGGACCTGCCCGCGGATCGGCCTGGCCGCGCTGGAGGCCGAGGCGTTCCTGGTCTGGCCCACGCTGAAGCCGCGGCGGATCGCCGCGAAGCTGGGCCTGGGCCGGCTGCGCCGCCGGCTGGTGCGGCGACCCCGGGGCGAGGGATCCCAGCCGCGTCCCGTGTCCTAGCCCGCAGACCGTAGATTGGCCCCATGACGCACGACGCGGGAGCGGAGGCCGCGCCGGCGCCGGGACGGCTGGCCGGCCTGCCCAGCGCGCCGCGCTGCCTGGTCATGGGCGTGGTCAACGTCACGCCCGACTCGTTCTCCGACGGCGGCAGCTGGCTGGACCCGGACGCAGCCGTGGCCCGCGGCGCGGCGCTGGCCGCCGCCGGCGCCGACCTCGTGGATGTGGGCGGCGAGTCCACCCGGCCCGGCGCGCAGCGGATCGCCGGCCGAGGAAGAGCTGCGCCGGGTCATGCCGGTGATTACCGGGCTGGCCGCGGCCGGCATCTGCGTGAGCGTGGATACGATGCGGGCCGAGGTGGCCGAGCAGGCGCTGCGCGCCGGCGCGCGGCATGGTCAACGACGTGAGCGGCGGACTGGCCGACCCGGACATGGTCGCCGTCATCGCCGCGGCGGGCGTGCCCTACGTGATCAACCACTGGCGCGGGCACAGCGCCGACATGTACGGCAAGGCCGTCTATGACGATGTTGTCGCCGATGTCCGCGCCGAGCTGAGCCTGCGGGTGCACGACGTGATCGCCGACGGCGTGGACCCCGGCGCAGATCATCGTGGATCCGGGCCTGGGCTTCGCCAAGCTGGCCGGGCACAACTGGGCGCTGCTCGCCAGCCTGCGCGACATCCCGGTCCTGGGCGGGCCCGGGTCGCCGTTCCCGCTGCTGTTCGCCGCCTCGCGCAAGCGGTTCATCGGCCGGCTGCTGGCCGGGCCTGACGGCGAGCCCCGGCCGTTCACCGACAGCGACGACGCCACCGTCGCGCTGACCGCGCTGGCCGCGGCCGCCGGGGCCTGGTGCGTGCGGGTGCACGAGGTCCCGGCCAACGCGGACGCGGTCCGGGTCGTGGCGCGCGTCCAGCAGGCCGAGCGCGAGCAGCAGGCCCAGCGGGAGCAGCCTGCGGGGAGCGGGAGCCGGTGACCCTGGACCGGATCTCGCTGCGCGGGCTGCGGGCGTTCGGCCGGCATGGCGTGCTCGACCACGAGGGCGCCATCGGCCAGGAATTCATCGTCGACGCCGTGCTCGGGGTCGACACCAGGGCGGCCGCGGCGGCCGACGACCTGACCCTGACGGTCGACTACGGGGCGCTGGCCGACCGGCTGGCGGCCATCGTCGCCGGGCCGCCGGCAGCGCTGATCGAGACGCTGGCCGAGCGGCTGGCCGCCGCCTGCCTGGAGCCGGAGGCGGTCCGCGAGGTCGAGATCACCGTGCACAAGCCGCACGCCCCGGTGGCCCAGATCGTCGCCGACGTCACCGTGACCATCTCCCGGAGCCGGACGTGACCGGCCCCGCCGACCGGGAGGTCGTGCTCGCGCTGGGCACCAACCTGGGCGACCGGCTGGCCAATCTCCAGCAGGCGGTCGACCTGCTGTGCGCGGGTGAGCTCCGGCTGCACCGCGGTCTCCGGCGTCTACGAGACCGCCCCGGTGGGCGGGCCGCCCCAGGACGACTACCTCAACGCGGTGCTGCTGGCCGCTCGCGCCTGCCCGCCGCCGGGCTGCTGAGCCTCGGTCAGGCCGCCGAGGCGGCCCTGCACCGGGTCCGGGCCGAGCGCTGGGGGCCGCGCACGCTGGACGTGGACGTCATCGCCTACGGCGACGAGATCAGCGCCGATCCCGCGCTGACCCTGCCCCACCCGCGGGCCCACGAGCGGGCGTTCGTGCTCGTCCCGTGGCTGGAGGTCGCGACCCGGACGCGGTGCTGCCCGGCCGTGGCCGGGTGGCGGCCTGGTCGGCGGGACCGAGACCGCGGGCGTGCGCCGGGTCGAGGGCGCCGCCCTGACCCTGCCGACCAGCCCGGGGCCGCCGGCCAGCACGCGGCGAGAGCGCCGATGACGCCGACCCGGCCCGGCCCGCTGCTGGCCATCGCGGTGATCTGCGCGGCCTGGTGGCCTGGGTGGTCGTGCGGCAGAGCTTCGCCACCCTGCCGCCCCTGCCGTGGACCGCGGTGCCCGCGATGCTGCTGCTGGCCGTTGGCGAGGCCGTCGCCGGGCACAACCTCCGGGCCCGGCTGACCGGCCGTCGCGCCGGGCAAGCCGCTGGAGGCCATCGCGGTGGCCCGGATGGCCGCGCTGGCCAAGGCCAGTTCGGCCGCGGCCGCGGCGCTGGGCGGCCTGGCCGCCGGATTCGCCATCTACGTGGCCGGGCTGCTGGACAAGGCGTGCCGCGGCACGACGCCTACGCCGCCACCGCGCACCGTGGCCGCGGCCATCGCCCTGCTGTGCGGCGGCCCTGTACCTGGAGCGCTGCTGCCGGGCTCAGCCGGCCGCCGGACGACCAGGACCGCCCGACGGATGACCGTCAGGCCGACTGGCGGTGAGCGGCCCCGCGCGGCCCGCGGGCGGTGGCTATGCTGATCATCCCCGTCCGGTACCGCGGCAAGGACTGGAACGAGATGACCAACTCAGACCCTCTGACCAGGTCAGTCAGCCTGGGCCGCGCCGCCCGCCGCCCATCCCGCCGAGCTGGCCGTCGGCGTGGTCGGCGCGGGCCGGGTCGGCACCGCGCTGGCCGTCGCGCTGACGCGGGCCGGGCACCGCATCGTGGCGGTGTCGGCCGTCTCGCAGACCTCGCTGCGGCGGGTCGAGAAGATCGCTGCCCGGCACGCCGGTCCGGCGGCCCGCAAGAGGTCGTGGCCAGCGCCGACCTGGTGCTGCTGACCGTGCCCGACGACGCCCTGCCGGGCTGGTGGCCGGCCTGGCCGCCACCGGCGCCGAGCTGGCCGGCCGGTGCTGGTCGCACGCCAGCGGCCGGCACGGGCTGGCGGTGCTGGAGCCCGCCACCCGCGCGGGGCGCGCTGCCGCTGGCCCTGCACCCGGTGATGACCTTCACCGGGCGGCCCGACGACGTGGACCGGCTGGCCGGGCGTCTCGTTCGGCGTCACCGCCCCCGGAGCCGCTGCGGCCGGTGGCCGAGGCGCTGGTCGTGGAGATGGGCGGCGAGCCGGTGTTGATCGCCGAGGAGGCCCGCGGCCTCTACCACGCCGCGCTGGCCGGGGCCGCCAACCACCTGGTCACGCTGGTCGTCCAGGCCGCCGACCTGCTGGCGGACGGCCGGCGTGGCCAACCCGTCCGCGGATGCTCGGCCCGCTGCTCGGCGCGGCCCTGGACAACGCGCTGCGGCTGGGCGACGCCGCGCTGACCGGGCCGGTGGCCCGCGGCGACGCGGACACCGTGGCCGGTCACCTGGCGGCGCTGCGGGCCGCCGCACCCGAGGCCCTGCCCGCCTACCTGGCGCTGGCCCGGCTCACCGCCGACCGCGCGCTGGCCAGCCGGGATGCTGCCGGCGCCGGACGCCCAGCGGCTGCTGGACGTGCTGGCCGGGATGCCCGGCCGGGACGACCGTGAGGCCGATGCTGGCCCGGACCCGGCGTCGGCCTGGCCGCCGCGCGCGCCACCATGGCCGGGCCGGTGGTGCTGGTGCCCACCATGGGCGCGCTGCACGCCGGGCACCGGGCGCTGCTGCGGCTGGCCCGCGAGCTGGCCCGGGCGATCGCGGGGCGGTCAGCGCGCTGACGCACCGGGCGGCAGCGTGCTGGTCTCGATCTTCGTCAACCCGCTCCAGTTCGGTGCCGGCGAGGACTTCGACCGCTACCCGCGGACCCTCGAGCGGGACCTGGAGATCTGCGCCGAGGAGGGCGTCAGCGTGGTCTTCGCGCCGACGCGGCCGCGAGATGTACCCCGCCGAGCCGCAGGTCACCGTGGACCCCGGCCCGGTCGGGCGGCTGCTGGAGGGCGAGTTCCGGCCCGGCTTCTTCGGCGGGGTGCTGACCGTGGTGCTCAAGCTGCTCCAGCTCACCCGCCCGGACATCGCGGTGTTCGGCGAGAAGGACGCCCAGCAGCTGGCCCTGATCCGGCAGATGGCGGCCGACCTCGACCTCGGCCTGCGATCGCGGGCGCGCCCATCCACCGCGACCCGGACGGCCTGGCCACCTCCAGCCGCAACGTGTACCTGTCGGACGCGGGAGCGGGCGTCGCGCTGGCCCTCCCGCGCGCGCTGGCCGCGGCGGCCGCGGCGGCCAGCGCGGGGCCCGAGGCGGCGCTGGCCGCGGCGGCGATGCTGCTGGACGCGGCCAGCGCCAGCGACCCGCCGGTCGAGCTGGACTACCTGACCCTGGCCGACCCCGCGACCTTCGTCGAGGCCGGCCCGGACTACACCGGCCCGGCGCTGCTGCTGGTCGCGGCCAGGGTCGGCAGCACCCGGCTGATCGACAACACCTGGCTGACCTTCGGCCGGGAAACGGCCGCGGAAACGGCTGCCGAGACAACCGCGGAGACGGCGGAACCCGGCTCCCTGGAGAACCATGCTGCTCACGATTGACGTCGGGAACACCAACACCGTGCTCGGGCTGTTCGAGGGCGAGGAGGTGGTCGAGCACTGGCGGATCGCCACCGACCCGGTGCGCACCGCCGACGAGCTCGCGGTCATCCTGCAGGGCCTGCTCGGCCAGAGCGCCATGATCGACGAGCCGGACATCACCGGGATCGCGCTGTGCTGCACGGTGCCGTCCGTTCTGCATGAGATGCGGGAGATGTGCCGGCGGTACTACGGCGACGTCCCAGCGGTCATCGTGGAGCCGGGCGTCAAGACCGGCGTGCCGGTGCGGTACGACAACCCCAAGGAGGTCGGCAGCGACCGGATCACCAACGCCGCCGCGGCCGTGCACCTGTACGGCGGCCCGGCCATCGTGGTCGACTTCGGCACGTCGACGAACTTCGACGCGGTCAGCGAGCGCGGCGAGTTCGTCGGCGGGCGCGCTGGCGCCGGGCATCGAGATCTCCGTCGACGCGCTGTCCCGGCGGGCCGCCCAGCTGCTCAAGGTGGAGCTGGCCCGGCCCGCCCGGGTCATCGGCAAGAGCACCGTCGAGGCGCTCCAGTCGGGCATCATCTTCGGCTTCGCCGGCCAGGTCGAGGGGATCGTGACCCGGATGGCCGCCGAGCTCGCGCCGGACGACCCGGACTCGGTGACGGTCATCGCGACCGGCGGCCTGGCCCCGCTGGTCATTGACGAGGTCAAGGTCATCGACGCCTACGAGCCCTGGCTCACCCTGATCGGCCTGCGGCTCATCTACGAGCGCAACACGGCCCCGGTCAGGCTGAGCACGCGGGCCAGACTTATCGCGGTGACCGGCTGCCGGGCGACCGGTGACCGGGCAGGTGACCGACGACGGCCAGGGCGACCTCGACGCGCCCGAGCAGATGCAGGTGCGCCGGGCCAAGCTGGACCGGCTGCGCGCGGCGGGCATCGACCCGTACCCGGTCGGCTACCCGCGCACGGACACCATCGCCGCAGCTCCGCGAGCGCTACCCCGGACCTGCCCGCCCGACGCCGCCACCGGCGAGCGCGTGGGCGTGACGGGCCGGGTCGTGCTGAGCCGCGGTCGGCGGCAAGCTGTGCTTCGCCACCATCCGGGACGGCAGCGGCGACCTCCAGGTGATGATCTCGCTGGACCGCGTCGGCGCCGACGCGCTCGCCGCGTGGAAGCAGGACGTGGACCTCGGCGACCACGTCGGCGTGACCGGCGAGGTGATCACCTCGCGCAGCGGCGAGCTGTCGGTGCTGGCCGACTCCTACGCGATCACGGCCAAGGCGCTGCGGCCGCTGCCGGACAAGCACCGGGGCCTGGGCGACCCGGAGGCCAGGGTCCGGCAGCGCTACCTCGACCTGATCACCAACCCGCAGGCCCGCGAGATGGCCGCAGATCCGCGCCGCGGTGACCCGGTCGGTGCGGGAGGAACTGCACGCCCGCGGCTACCTCGAGGTCGAGACGCCGGTCCTGCAGACGCTGCACGGCGGCGCCAACGCCCGGCCGTTCGTGACCCACATGAACGCCTACGACATGGACCTGTACCTGCGCATCGCGCTGGAGCTATACCTCAAGCGGCTGGTCGTGGGCGGGATCGAGCGGGTCTACGAGATCGGCCGCATCTTCCGCAACGAGGGCGCCGACTCCACCCACAACCCCGAGTTCACCATGCTCGAGGCCTACGAGGCCTACGGCGACTACAACACCATGCGGGACCCTGACCAGGGAGCTGCTCCAGGCCGCGGCGCGGGCCGCGCTGGGCGGCACGGTCGTGCACCGGCCCGACGGGACGGAGTATCGACATCGGCGGCGAGTGGCGCCAGGTCACCGTGCACGGGGCGCTGTCCGAGGCCCTCGGCGAGCAGGTCACCCCGGACACCGGCCTGGACGCCCTGCGCAAGCTGGCCGCCTCGGGCCGGAGTGGAGCTGCAGCCCGACTGGGGCCCGGCCCAGGTCGTGCTGGAGCTGTACGAGCACCTGGTCGAGGCGCGTGACCGTCGAGCCGACCTTCTACCGCGACTTCCCGGTCGAGGTCTCGCCGCTGACCCGCCAGCACCGCGACGACCCGCGGCTGGCCGAGAAGTGGGACCTGGTCGCGTTCGGCACCGAGATCGGCACCGGCCTACTCCGAGCTGGTCGACCCGGTCGAGGAGCGGGCCCGGCTGACCGCCCAGTCACTGCTGGCCGCCGGCGGGGACCCGGAGGCCATGCAGCTCGACGAGGACTTCCTGCGCGCGCTGGAGTACGGGATGCCGCCGAGCGGCGGCATGGGCATGGGCATCGACCGGATGCTGATCATGCTGACCGGCGCGGGCATCCGGGAGACGGTCCTGTTCCCGCTGGTCAAGCCGACCTGACCGGTCCACGACGCTGGCCGCCCCGCCACCGGCCGCCCACCAGCACACGCACGCGCCCGGGTCAGCTGAGCTGCCCGGGCGCGAGTGGGCAGGGCGCAGGCGGTGCCTGACGGGGGGTTCAGGCGATCCGCACCGCGCCGTCGTAATCGGCCCACAGCATGGGCTGGATCTGCACCTTCTGGCCGGTCGACGGGGCGTCCAGACCATCAGCCGTTGCCCACGTACATGCCGACATGTGCTCCACGCTGGGACAGAAGAACACCAGGTCACCGGGCTGCAGCTCGCTCGCGCGGATATGCTCGCCCTGGTTCCAATGGTCGCCGGTGAAGTGCGGCAGGCTGATGCCGACTGCTCGTAGGCCCACATCACCAGGCCCGAGCAGTCGAACGTGCTCGGCCCGGCCGCGCCCCACACGTACCGTCGCCCAGCTTGGTCTCAGCGCGAACCGGAGCGCCTGGGCGCCGATCGAGTTGCCGACGCACCGGAAGATCGGGGTAGTTGCCGGTCTGCTGGAAGACGCCCAGCGCCTGCTTGTAGACCGAGCTGTTGAGGACGTTCTCCTTGGCCTGGATCTGGGCGACCTTCTTGGCATGGCCGTGGTCAGCTGGCTGGCCTTGGCCGCCTCCTGGCTGGCGGCCAGCCGGGCCCGTTGCGCGGCCGTCTGGGCCGCGGAGACCTGGCTGACCTTGTCGCCGTTCTCCTGCTGGAGCTGGAGCCATGATCGAGGCCTGGTTCGAGCAGCACCTGCGGGTTGCTGGTCCTGGAGCAGCTCAGCGTCGGGTTCAGGCTCCCGTTCATGTAGCCCGCGGCCGCGATCTGGCCGATCGGGCGGCCTGGCCGGTCTTGAGCAGCTTCTGGTCGCGCTGGGCGGTCTGCCGGGCGACCTCCTCCTCGCGGCTGGGCCTGCTGGAGCTGGATCTTGCAGGGCGTCGTACTGCTCGCCGAGCACGGTCGATCTGGTCAGAGATCTTCTTGATCTGGGCCAGCGTGGCCTTCAGGCTGCGGGGGCGGCGTCGCCGTTGTCGCGGGCGTCGCGCCGGCCATTCCGGCGGGCAGCAGGACGCCCGCCAGGGCTAGCGTTCCCGCCACGACTGTGGAGCGGGTCCAGAATGCTGACCAGGTGCCGGCGCGTGCCGCGGCGAGCGAACGGGAAAGCCGCGGGTCGTGCTGGTGATGCCTGCCATGGGGCAAGCGCTCCACGTGGAGTCTCCTCTCCTAGGCCGCCTACCGGGTTAGCTGACGGGTTCGGGCTGGAGGAGCCCTACGGCGGGCAGTCGCCGCGGGGACGGCGGCGGCCTGCCGATTCACCCCGGGGAACATGGGTCCCCGGCTCCCCGGACGCTCAGCGCGGACGGGAACTCGGCGGGTCGTGGCAGCCAGCCCGGATAGGGTCGGCTGCAACGGTGGTAACAGCGATGGAGATTAATCGCATCGCGCAGTGCCGACGGAGCCAAAACGCGAAATTTTTTGCACCGCCGTAACCTGCGTAGCCACGGTGGCTGAGTCAGTCGGCCCGTAGCCCGCTATTCTGGCCTGCCGGGCCCTGTGTCAGCTGAGACGTTATTCGCAGGTCAGAGGCGTGTTCGACGGCCCTGGTAACCGCAGCGTGATCTGCGCGTGATGTGCGCGAATGGCCGCCTGACCTGCGGCGTCAGAACAATTTGTACTTGTAGGGTAACGCTGCGTGCGGAAACGAATTGCGAGGTCTGGGCCCTTTGGGATGCTGGCCGAATCACGCCGGGGAGCGGCGCCGGGAGGCGCGGCAGTAGCCTCGGCCAGGCCAGCAGGCAGCGAGGTACATACGGCTATGCAGTACGCGATCCGGCGGGCGCGGACGCAGCGACGTGCGGGCCATCCGCGGCCCTCATCGACGCCAACGTGGCGTCCGGGCGGCTGCTCGACAAGCCCACGGTGACCCTGTACGAGGACGTCCAGGAGTTCTGGGTGGCCTGCGGCCCCGACGGCCGGGTGATCGGCTGCGGCGCGCTGCACGTCATGTGGGAGGACCTGGCCGAGATCCGCACGATCGCGGTCGACGACGGCCACCAGGGCCGCGGCGTCGGGCACCAGCTCGTCGGCGACGCTGCTGGCCACGGCCCGGCAGCTGGGCGTCAGCCGGGTCTTCGTGCTGACCTTCGCGGTGCCGTTCTTCGCCGCGCCATGGCTTCGAGGAGATCAAGGGCGAGGCGGCCACGCCGGAGGTCTACGCCGAGCTGCTGCGCTCCTACGACGAGGGCGTGGCCGAGTTCCTGGACCTGGACCGGGTGAAGCCGAACACGCTGGGCAACACCCGCATGCTGCTGCGGCTGACCAGCCCAGGGTGACCCTTGTTAAGGCGTAACGGGCTTCACAGCAAGCGCAGCTGGCGCTGCGCGGGCCGGCGCGGCCGGGCCGGATCGGGGCGGCCCCGCAGGCCGGGGCCGATCGCGCGCAGGAACGGTGAGGGGCCCGCGTCGGCCGTCGAGCCGTGCCGGGTCCTGGTGGCGGCGTAGCTCAGCAGCAGCCGCGACCTGGCCCTGGTCATGCCGACGAACAGCAGCCGGCGTTCCTCGGCCTCGTCGGTATCGGCCCAGGGCAGGTGCAGCGGCAGCAGGCCGTACTCGCAGCCGGCCAGGAACACGACCTCGTACTCCAGGCCCTTGGCCGCATGCATGGTGAGCAGGGTGATGGCGTCCGCCCGCGGGTCCAGCGCGTCCACGGCGGCGCCCAGCGACACCTCGGTCAGGAACCGGTCCAGGTCCTCGCCGCAGCGGCGGGCCAGCGGCGCGAGCAGCTCGCCCGCGGACCGGATGTCGATCGCGCCGGGGCCCGGATGCCCGGCCCGCGACGGCGGTCACCGCGCGGGCCAGCCGGGCCGCCACGGTCGTGGCCCTGGACGGGCCGGCGCGCAGCTCGGCGATCACCTCGGGGACGCCGGTGCGGCGCTGGAGCAGGTCGTGGGAGCCCTTGCGGAAGGTCAGGCCGGAGCGGGCCAGGGCCTGGCCGAGCACGGCCGACTGGGCGTCGGTGCGGTAGAGCACCGCGATGTCGGCCAGGCTCAGCCCGGCGTGCCCGTGACCGCTGGCCCGGCCGCTGTCCAGGGAGTGGAACGAGGAGCCGCCGAGCAGCTCGTCGATCGTGGCGCTGATCCAGGCCGCCTCGGCGTGCTCGTCGGCCGCCTCGTGGGCGATGACCGGCGGGCCGCGCGTTCACCGCCTGGAGCCTGCGGCCGGGCACCAGGGTGGCCGGGGCCATGGCGGCGGCCGCGGCGGCCACGATCGGCGCGGCCGGACCGGTAGCTGCGCTGAGCTGCCGGGTGGCGGCGGCCGGGTAGTCCTGGCCGAACCGCAGGAAGAAGCCGACATCTCCGCCGCGAAAACCGTAGATCGCCTGATCCGGGTCGCCGATGACGGTCAGGCCCGCCCCGTCCCCGGCCAGCAGCCGCAGCAGGTCGTACTGGGCGGCGTCGATGTCCTGGTACTCATCGACGCTGATCATCGGCCAGCGCCGCGCAGGTCCCCGGCCGCCTCTGGGTCCGCGCTGAGCAGGGCCACGGCAAGCTCGATGAGGCCGTCGAAGTCGACCAGGCCCCGCGCGGTCAGCTCCTTGACCAGGGATTCCCGCGCGGCCTGGTCGCCGGCGGCCGCGGTCAGGAGGTCCCGTCCGGCCTGGTCCGACCCGGCCAGCTCGGCCGCGACGGCCAGCATGGCCGCCTCGTCGGCGACCTGGAAGTCGGCTGGCAGCCCGGCCAGGTCGTGCAGCTCGCGCAGGATCAGCAGCCCCAGGCCGTGAAAGGTGGTCACCGTGACGTCAGCCAGGCTGGGGGCTGGGGCGGGCGTGGCTGGGGTGGCGTGGGGGGCGGCGGCCAGCCGGGACAGTGCCTCGAGGCGGGTGCGCATCTCCTCGGCGGCCCGCCGGGTGAAGGTGACGGCCAGGCAGCTCGTGCCGGGCCGGCCGGACGCGGCCAGCTGATAGGCGATGCGGTAGGTCAGCGTCCGGGTCTTGCCGGTGCCCGGCCCGGCCACGATCATCAGCGGGCTGTCGGCCCTGGCGGCCGCCCGCTGGTCCGCGTCCAGCTGCTCGAGCAGCCCGGCGAAGGGCCCAGACGGCGTGACCGCATCGTCGAACGCGCCCGCCTCGGACCGCGGCCCGCCCACGGCCCCGGCCTGAGCGCGAACGCCGGCGCCATCCTGCACATCGACTCCAGGTTTGACCCCGGCCTCAGATCCCGCGTCGGCCTCAGCCGCGGGCTCCGCGTTGGCCCTTGGATCCGGGTTGGCCCCGGGATCCGGGTTGGCCTCGGGCGCGGCGCGGGGCCGCGGGACCGGCAGCAATTCGAGCTCGGCCAGGTCGAACAGCGTGGGCCCGGCGCCGATTTCGCCCGGCGCGAACAAGGCCACCGTGCCGTACTCCCCGTCGTAGCCCGCCTCCCGCACCACCGCGCCCTGGCGCAGCCGGGTCACCGCCTCGGCCAGCAGGCTGCCGCCGACCCGCTGGATATCGCTGACCGGGACGTCGCACAGGATGCCCAGCTCCGGCCCGAGCACGCTAACCAGGCGACTGACCTCGGTCGGCGACTTTCTTACTGGCCGGACCAGTGGCGACGATCTCGCCAACGATCTGCCGCAGCTGAACCAGGCTGGCGAAACCCGGGGCATTGGGCGGCCGGTACCCCAGCGGCCGGTCGGCAAGCTCCGCGACTCGATGCAGAACGCCGATGGTGAGGGGCTTTTCGCAGGCCGGACAGATCCCGGCATGGTCGTTGGCTGCGGGCCGGATCGAGGCGGATGCCGCACTTGCGATGTCCGTCTAGGTGATACTTCCCCTCTTCGGGAAAGAACTCGATCGTGCCCGCCAGCCCGGCGCCGGTGCGGAACGCATCAGCGATGGCGAAGTAGTCAAGATCGCAGTTCAGCGTCGTCGCCTCGCGCCCGAGCATCGGCGGAGAATGCGCGTCCGAGTTACTTACTAGTTGGTAACGATCAAGGGACGAGCACATCCAGTTCATCGGCGGATCGGAACTGAGAGCCGGTCTCGATCGCGAATACCTCGCCGGCCAGATCGCCGTAGCAGTCCGCCACCAGATCGAAGCCGGATTTGGAGCCGAGGACCGCGAACCAGGGCGTCCACGCGTGCGCCGGCACGAGGTAGCAGCCCGGTCCGCCCGGCCAGCGTGATCTCCAGGAGGTTCCGGGAGTCCAGGCCGAGAATGGGCCGGCCGTCCGAGGCCAGGTTGCCGATCCTGGCCAGCGCCTCGGTGATCCGGTCGGCGGCCTCGAATGTCGGGGCGTAGATCAGGTGGTGCACTTTCCGGGTCCGGTCGCCGCCCCGGTAGATCGTGGATATCTCCGACGACAGCATGAATCGCACCTGACCAGCGCAGCTCGCGGGGCGACGTCCGCCGGAGCCGGGCCTCGAGTTCGGGCCGGAGCCTCAGCAGCCCCGGCTCGGCCGGAATAAGCGATTCCCGCAGCTCGGCGCCCCAGGCGGGATGGGTGAAGTCGCCGGTGCCGACCACGGTAATGCCCTTGCGCTGGGCCCACCAGGCGAGGTGCTCGATATCGCAGTCCTTGCTGCACGCGCGCGAGTAGCGGGAGTGGATGTGCAGGTCGGCGTGGAACATGCCGTCGCTTTCCTGGGCTGGCCGAGGGCGGGTGCCTGAGGCGGGCAGGCTCGGGGGTGCCGGGCCGCGAGCCCGGCCGGGGACCTGGCTGGCGGATCGCGCGGGGGGCCAGGCCAGATCTGATCCTGCCACGCGCCGGTCCCCGGCCAGGCCGCGTTTTCTGCGGGCGAACCCGGGCGGTGCGGACAGCGGCTGGCCGACTGCCGATGACCAGCGACGTCATCGGACCTCTGACGTCGTCTGAGCGATGTGAGCGACGTGGCCGGGCCGGCGCGGCGCCGGGGGCGGATCCGGGGTCAGCGCGAGCGGCACCGGCCACCCCGGCCCGCGGCGGGCCCGCGCGATGCGACAGAATGCGAATAAAGGCGGGCCGGTGGGCCGTGTGCGGTACTGGCGAACACAGCCGCCTCGCAGATCGCCGGACTGATCCCGTCCGGCAGGAATTATGAGGAATCTGCAATCCTTTGCGGCGGAGGGAGCGTGACCCGTGAAGTACGTGTCTGTGCTCACCCCGCCACTGCTGGTATGTGCCGTATTCCTGATCGCGGTGATCGCGTTCCTGCGGCACGAGATGGGCGGCCGCCGCAAGGATCCCCAGGATCTTCCCGGGAACGAAATTCCGGACGACGATCCGATTCCGCGTGGCGATGCAGATACGCAGCGCCAAGAGCACGGCACATCAGATCTGGCTGATGACAAATAGCCGGGTTGGTGATTACGGAGAGTAACTACCAGCCTAGGCTTGTCGCCAGCTGACGATCAAAGTAGCGTATCCAGGAATTGTCAACCTCGTTGAACTTGGTATATCTTTACGAGCCAAAAGACTGCCCTACGGAAAGGCTGCCTGATGGCTCAGAAGACTGTGGTGACGGTCGTGTGTGACCTGAACCACGACGACGAGATCGAGGGGAGCGAGACAGTTTCGTTCGCCTTTGACGGTGCCTCGTACGAGATCGACGTGTGCCCGACCCACGCCAAGGAACTGCATGACACGTTCAGCGGTTTATGCGGAGCACTCGCGGCGGGTCGGCGGCGGGCGGCGCCGCAAGCCGCGCACCGGCCCCGGCCGGGAGCGCAGCTCGGAAATCCGGGCCTGGGCCAAGCAGCGCGGGCACAAGGTAAGCGAGCGCGGCCGCATTCCGGCCTCGATCATCGCCGAATACGAGGCATCCCACTAACTCAGCAGGCCCGTCGGCTTCGCCAGAGTATCTCCGGGCAGCAGGCCAGGATTGGCATCTGCTGCTCACCCCGATGGCGTTGCGGGCTTGGCGCCGGCCAGTCGCCGGTGCCCGGCGTGAACCGGTCTCCTCGCCGCCACATAGGCGCGGCGGGACGATGACCAGTAACCAGGAGAGCACGCCGCCCAGTCAGCCCGCAGCCCCGCAGCAGCCCCGCAGCCCCGACCAGTCCAGTGTGAAAAGTCCGATATAACCCCGGCTCTGGCGCGATCGCCACGCGATTCGCTATGCGTCATATGTGAGTTGTGCCGACATCTGCCCGGACTTTTCCGAGCCCCCGTTTATCGCCTCGCGGCCTGGCCGCCCGGCCCGGCCGGAATGCCCGCCCCGGCCCGGTCCCCGGATCCCGCCCGCCGTCTGACCTCCCCAGGCGGCCGCTTACGGCCCGCCGGCGAGTCGGCAACAGCGCGTTCGCTCCGGGCGTAGCTGGGAACACAGGGGTCCTTGCCCTAGGTTGGACTGGGTGAACGCCTTACCGGCAGGGAACGTTTACGTGTGCGAAATACTGCGCGCGAGGCGGTGCCCTGCGCACGGGCTAGCATGCGGAAGGGATAGGGCATGATCGGTGCTTCCCCGACCGCCCTGTGAGGAGCGACGAGATGTTCGAGAGGTTTACCGACCGGGCGCGGCGGGTTGTGGTCCTGGCACAGGAGGAGGCCAGGATGCTCAACCACAACTACATCGGTACCGAGCACATCCTGCTCGGCCTCATCCATGAGGGTGAGGGCGTCGCGGCCAAGGCACTTGAGTCGCTGGGGATCAGCCTGGAGGCGGTACGCCAGCAGGTTGAGGAGATCATCGGCCAGGGCCAGCAGGCGCCATCCGGGCACATCCCGTTCACGCCGCGGGCCAAGAAGGTGCTGGAGCTGTCGCTGCGCGAGGCGCTGCAGCTCGGCCACAACTACATCGGCACCGAGCACATCCTGCTCGGCCTGATCCGCGAGGGCGAGGGCGTGGCCGCCCAGGTCCTCGTGCGCCTGGGCGCGGACCTGAACCGGGTGCGCCAGCAGGTCATCCAGTTGCTGCACGGCTACCAGGGCAAGGAGCCGGCGGCGACCGGCGGGCCCGCGGAGAGCACGCCGTCCACGTCGCTGGTCCTGGACCAGTTTGGCCGCAACCTGACCGCGGCCGCGCGCGAGGGCAAGCTCGATCCGGTCATCGGCCGGGAGAAGGAAATCGAGCGCGTCATGCAGGTGCTCTCCCGACGGACCAAGAACAACCCGGTCCTGGTCGGCGAGCCCGGCGTGGGCAAGACCGCCGTGGTCGAGGGCCTGGCGCAGAAGATCGTCAAGGGCGAGGTGCCAGAGACGCTCAAGGAGAAGCAGCTGTACACGCTGGACCTCGGCGCGCTGGTGGCCGGGTCCCGGTACCGCGGTGACTTCGAGGAGCGGCTGAAGAAGGTCCTGAAGGAGATCAGGACCCGCGGCGACATCATCCTGTTCATCGACGAGATCCACACGCTGGTCGGTGCGGGCGCGGCCGAGGGCGCGATCGACGCGGCCTCGATCCTGAAGCCGATGCTGGCCCGCGGCGAGCTGCAGACCATCGGCGCGAGCACGCTGGATGAGTACCGCAAGCACCTGGAGAAGGACGCCGCGCTGGAGCGCCGGTTCCAGCCCATCCAGGTCGCCGAGCCCACGATCTCGCACACCATCGAGATCCTGAAGGGCCTGCGCGATCGGTACGAGGCGCACCACCGGGTGACCATCACCGACGACGCCCTGGTGGCGGCGGCGCAGCTGGCCGACCGCTACATCAGCGACCGGTTCCTGCCCGACAAGGCGATCGACCTGATCGACGAGGCGGGCTCGCGGATGCGGATCCGCCGGATGACCGCGCCGCCGGACCTGCGCGACTTCGACGAGAAGATCGCCGACGTGCGCCGCGACAAGGAGTCGGCCATCGACTCCCAGGACTTCGAGAAGGCAGCCGCGCTCCGGGACACCGAGAAGCAGCTGATCGAGAAGAAGGACGCCAGGGAGAAGGAGTGGAAGGCCGGCGACATGGACACGCCGGCCGAGGTGAACGAGGAGCTGATCGCGGAGGTGCTCGCGACGGCGACCGGGATCCCCGTCTTCAAGCTCACCGAGGAGGAGTCGCAGCGGCTGCTCCGCATGGAGGACGAGCTGCACCGCCGGGTCATCGGCCAGAACGACGCCATCAAGGCGCTGTCGCAGGCCATCCGGCGGACCAGGGCCGGCCTGAAGGACCCCAAGCGGCCGGGCGGATCGTTCATCTTCGCCGGGCCGTCGGGCGTCGGCAAGACCGAGCTGTCCAAGACCCTGGCCGAGTTCCTGTTCGGTGACGAGGACGCGCTCATCCAGCTGGACATGAGCGAGTACATGGAGAAGCACACCGTCTCGCGGCTGTTCGGCTCCCCGCCCGGCTACGTCGGGTACGAGGAAGGCGGTCAGCTGACCGAGAAGGTGCGGCGCAGGCCGTTCTCCGTCGTGCTGTTCGACGAGATCGAGAAGGCCCACCCGGACATCTTCAACTCGCTGCTGCAGATCCTGGAGGACGGTCGCCTGACCGACGCCCAGGGCCGGGTGGTGGACTTCAAGAACACGGTCATCATCATGACCACGAACCTGGGCACCAGGGACATCTCCAAGGGCGTGTCGGTGGGCTTCGGCACCTCTGGCGAGTCCCGCGGTTCCTACGACCGGATGAAGAGCAAGGTCGGCGAGGAGCTCAAGCAGCACTTCCGGCCCGAGTTCCTGAACCGCGTGGACGACATCATCGTCTTCCACCAGCTCAGCCGGGACGAGATCTTCCGGATCGTGGACCTGATGATCACCAAGGTGGACGAGCGGCTGAAGGACCGCGACATGGGGATCGAGCTTCGGCCGGCGGCTAAGGAGCTGCTGTCCGTCCGCGGCTACGACCCAGTGCTCGGCGCCCGGCCGCTGCGCCGGACCATCCAGCGGGAGATCGAGGATCACCTGTCGGAGAAGATCCTGTTCAGCGAGCTCAAGGCGGGCCAGATCGTGGTGGTCGACGCCGAGGGTGGCACCGGGCCGGAGGCCGTCTTCACGTTCAAGGGCATCCCCAAGCCCGAGGCGATTCCGGACGCTCCGCCCGCGGACATCGACACCAAGGCCGCGGCGACCGGGCCGGCGAGGGCGAGCGGGACGGGCGCGACGGACACCCGGCCGGCCGCCAGCTAGCCGGTCCGAGGACCCAGATAATCGAATAACGACAGCTGAGGGCAGCGAGCGTCACGCTCGCTGCCCTCAGTGTTTCTGGACAATGCCTGAGGGCAGCGAGCGTCAGCTCGCTGCCCTCAGTCGTATGTGGCCGGGGCCAGCTAGGCGTCGTCGCCGGGCAGGCCGATGGACCCGTCAGCCCGGCGCGCGGCCAGCCCGTCGGCGACCAGCGCCGCCAGCGCCCGCCCCCGCTGGTCCGGGTCCGGCCAGGCGCCATCGAGCGCCGCGGCCGGGACCGGCCCGTCCGCCGCGCGCAGCACGGCCAGCAGCCGGCCCCGGCACTCCCGGTCGCTGCCCGCATAGCCGGGCTGGGTCCGCCGGGCCGAGGCGGCCGGCTGGCCCGCACGCCGCCAGGCGCACTGGCCGGCCACCGGGCACGCCGCACAGTCCGGGCGGGCGGCGGTGCAGACCAGCGCGCCCAGTTCCATCACCGCCACCGACCAGCGGGCGGCGACGGCGTCTTCGGCGGGCAGCAGCGCCTGCGCCAGCCGGCGCTCGGCCGCCGAGGTCGCGGCGGGCGGCCGGGCGACGCCGCTCACCAGCCGGCCCAGCACCCGCCGCACGTTGGTGTCCAGCACCGCGTGGCGCTGCCCGAAGGCGAAGCTGGCCACCGCCGCCGCCGTATACGGACCGATGCCCGGCAGCGTGGCCAGCACCTCAGCCGAATCCGGGACCTCGCCGTCGTGCTCGCTGACCAGCCGCTGGGCGATCGCGTGCAGCCGGACCGCCCGGCGCGGGTAGCCCAGCCGGTCCCACTGCCGGACCGCCTCGGCCGGGGTGTCGGCGGCCAGCGCCGCGGGGGTCGGCCACCGGGCCAGCCAGGCCGCGTAGGCGGGCAGCACCCGGGCCACCGGGGTCTGCTGGAGCATGATCTCGCTGACCAGGACCGCCCAGGCCGAGGTGCCCGGCCGCCGCCACGGCAGGTCACGGGCGCTGGCCTGGTACCAGTCCAGCACCGGCGCGGCATAGGTGGATGTCATGACCGCCCGATCCTCGCACGGCCCGGGCATCCACGGGTATCCGCGGGCCGACGGCGTTTCGGGCCCGGGCCGGCCGCCCGACTCTTGCATACTCAAAGCATGGGGATGAACACGTTCCGTTACCACAGGTGGCGTGAGCGGATCGGGGGGAGCGCGCGGCCCGAGGGCGCCGGGCCCGGTCGGCGCTGGTCTTTACGGCACGGGCCGGAGCGGGAGCGCAACCCGCTGGCGGCCATGTACTGGCGGCGGCGGCTGGTCGCCCTGGCGCTCGGCCTGTCCGTCCTGGCCGTGATCGCCTGGGCCTTCAACGGCGCCATCGGCGGCGTGGCCCCGTCAGGCCCGTCGGCGGCGAGCGGGTCGGGCGCGGGTTCGGGGTCCGGGTCGGGCTCGGGCTCAGGGTCAGGGTCAGGGTCGGGAGGCGCTCGGGGTACCGGGGCGGCGCAGCAGCAGGACCTGGGCGGCGGCGGCGGGCACGGCGGCGTCGGCGGCACGGCCGGGGGAAGCTCGGCGTCGCCCCCGGCCACGCCCGGGCCGGGCGACAGCTCGGGCTCCGGCTCCGGGCAATCCGGAACCAGCACCACGCCCGGTCCCTGCCCACACGGCGCCGTGGTGCTCAGCCTGATCAATGCCCAGCCCACCTACGGGCCCGGCGAGCTGCCCCAGTTCACCGTCAATGTCGTCGGCACCGGGCGCCAGACCTGCTCGTTCAACGTCGGCGCCAGCCACATCGCGCTGATCATCCGGTCCGGCTCCGAGCGGGTCTGGAGCTCGGAGGACTGCGTGCAGGGCGCCGGCGACCTGGTCACCGACCTCCAGCGCGGGGTCCCGACGGTGCTGCCCATCTCGTGGAACCGCCAGCCATCCGCGCCGGGCTGCCAGGCCCAGTCCGGTTCCGTCCCGGACGGCACCTACACCGCCACGGCCGCCGACGGCTGGCTCCAGAGCAACACCGTGACCTTCCGAATCACCTGATCCCCGCGCCGCCCCTGGGCCTAGCTGTAGCGCTCGAGCAGGGAGGACTCGGCCAGACGGGAGAGCTCTTCGCGCACGCCGCGGGCCTGGGAGCTGCCGACGCCGTCCACGCCCTGGAGGTCGGCCACGCTGGCCGCCAGGAGCTTCTGGAGGCCGCCGAAGTGGCCGATGAGGCCGTCGGCGGCGTAGCTGGGCAGCCGGGGCACCCGGGCCAGCAGCCGGTAGCCGTGCGGGCTCACCGAGGCGTCCAGGCTCTCCGCGCCGCCCAGGCCCAGCACGGCGGCGACCGCCCCGGCGTCAAGCAGCGCGTCCGTGCTCAGCCCGGCCAGCTCGGCCACGGCGGCCGCGGTGGCGCAGTCCCGGTCCTCGGGCCGCGCGGGCACGTAGTCGGCGACCAGCAGCCGCCGCTCCTCGCCGGTCCCGGCGACCAGCTCGTCGAGCTGCAGCACGAGCAGGCGCCCGTCGGTGCCCAGCTCGATCATGTAGCCCTCGATCTCGTCGGCGATCCGGCGGACCATCTCCATCCGCTGCGCGGCGGCCGTGACGTCCCTGACCGTGACCAGATCCTCGATCTCCAGCGCGGACAGCGCCCCGGTGACCTGATCCAGCCGCAGCTTGTACCGCTCCAGCGTGGCCAGGGCCTGGTGGGCGCGGGACAGGATCGTCGTGGAGTCCTCGAGCTCGTAGCGGGCACCGGCCGTGTACACGGCGATGATGCGCATGGACTTGCTGACCGAGATGACCGGGTAGCCGGTCTGCCGGGCCACGCGCTCGGCGGTGCGGTGCCGGGTGCCCGACTCGCCGGTCGGCAGCGTGGGGTCGGGGACCAGCTGGACGGCCGCGCGCAGGATAGTGCCGCCGGTCCGGTCCAGCACGATGGCGCCGTCCATCTTGGCCAGCTCGCGCAGCCGGGTGGCGGAGAATTCCACCTCCAGCTCGAACCCGCCCGAGCACAGGCCCTCGACCAGCTGGTCGTAGCCGACCAGGATCAGGGCGCCGGTGCTGCCCCGCAGGATCCGCTCCAGGCCTTCCCGCAGCGCGGTGCCCGGCGCCACCGCCGCGAGCGCGGCCCGCCGCTGCTCATCTCGCCCCGTGCTCACTGCGGACTCCCGGCCGCGAGGTTGCTCATTGCCCGTCAGTCTATCGGCCGGTGACGCGGCGTAAGGGCGTGCTTGAATCATCCGCCGATCGCCACCGCGATCGCCGACCGGACGTCGGACGCCTCCTGCACCTCGATCGGCAGCCCGCCGCCGACCTCGGATCCGACTGGCACGATCGCGCGGCGGAATCCCAGGCGGTGGGCCTCGCTCAGCCGCTGGGCCGTCGCGGTCACCCGGCGGATCTCCCCGGCCAGGCCGACCTCGCCGATCGCCACCATGTCGCGGGGCACGCTGATGTCAGCCGTGGCGCTGGCCAGGGCTACCGCCAGGGCCAGGTCGATGGACGGCTCGGTCAGCCGGACCCCGCCGATGGTGGCGGCGTAAATGTCCTGCCGCCCGATCTCCACGCCGGTGCGCCGCCGCAGCACCGCTACCACCATGCCGACCCTGGACGAGTCCAGGCCCGAGGTGACCCAGCGGGTCGGCTCGGGCGGCTGGACGGTCCGGCCGAGCAGCGTCTGGACCTCGGCCACGAGCGGGCGGCGGCCCTCCATGGTCACGGTCACGCAGGTGCCCGGCACCGGCTCGTGGCGGGACAGGAACAGCCCACTGGGGTCGGCCAGCTCGACCAGCCCGTGCTCGCCGAGCTCGAAGCAGCCGATCTCGTCGGTCGGCCCGAACCGGTTCTTCAGCGCCCGGACCATGCGCAGCTGGCCGCGGGAGTCCCCGTCGAAGCTGAGCACCACGTCGACCAGGTGCTCCAGCGTTCGCGGCCCGGCCACCGAGCCATCCTTGGTCACGTGGCCGACCAGCACCGTGCTGAGCGTCCGCTGCTTGGCCAGCGCGGTCAGCGCCGCGGTGATCTCGCGCACCTGGGTGACCCCGCCCGGCACCCCCTCGACGCCCGCCGCGCTGATGGTCTGCACCGAGTCCACGATGAGCAGCCGCGGGTCGACGGCCTCGACGTGCGCCAGGAGCGCGGCGAAGTCGGTCTCCGCAGCCAGGAACAGGTTGTCGCTGATCGCGCCGATGCGGTCCGCGCGCTGCCGGACCTGGGCCGCCGACTCCTCGCCGGTCACGTAGAGCACGGGCCCGGACCGGGCGGCCAGCGCCCCGGCCTCCAGCAGCAGGGTCGACTTGCCCACGCCCGGCTCCCCGGCCAGCAGCACCACGCCGCCGGGGACCAGCCCGCCGCCCAGGACCCGGTCCAGCTCGTCCATGCCGGTGGGCCGGGCCCGCGCGGCGGCCGCGTCCACCTGGCCGATGGGCAGGGCCGGGGACCCGGGCGTTCCGGCCTGAAGCGGCACCCGGCCCAGTCCGGGGGCAGCCGCGGGCCGCCCGCTGGTCCGGCCCTCGGCCACGCTGCCCCACGCCTGGCACTCGCCGCAGCGGCCCACCCACTTGGCGCTGCGCCAGCCGCACTCGGAGCACTCGAACGTCGCAGCAGTCGTTGACCGGGCCATGGCCGCCACCGTAGCGGGCGCCGCCGACAGTGCTGGTCCAGGCGCGCCTGGCCGAGGTGCGGCTGGTCGAGGCGCGCCTGGTCCTGATGCGGGGGTGAGCGCGCATAAGCTGAGAACGGTCGTTCCGGAGTACAGCACCATCCGGAGCAGAGGAGATGCGTTGGGCTACGTCGCCGCGCCAGCCGGGGCCCGGAAGTCGGGCATCCCGGTGGCCCTGTCAACCGCCTCGGTCTTTCCCGAGCGGGTGCCTGACGCGTTCCAGGCCGCCGCCCGGCTGGGCTACGACGGCATCGAGATCATGGTCACCACCGACCCGGTGAGCCAGGATGCCGGGGTGCTGGCCCGGCTGTCCGAGTACCACGGCGTCCCCGTCCTGGCCGTGCATGCGCCGAACCTGCTGGTGACCCAGCGGGTGTGGGGCCTGGACGCCTGGGGCAAGCTGGTCCGGTCCCAGGAGATGGCCCAGGAGCTCGGGGCCAGGGTGGTGGTCGTGCACCCGCCGTTCCGCTGGCAGCGCGAGTACGCCAGCAAGTTCGAGGCCGGGCTGACCCGCATGTCGCAGCAGAGCGGGGTCGCGTTCGCGGTGGAGAACCTGTACCCGCTGCGGCCCGGCAGCTCCGAGGTCACCGCCTACGCCCCGCACTGGAACCCGGTCGAGCTGGACTGCCCGCACGCCACCCTGGACGTCTCGCACGCGGCGGTGTCCGGCTCGGACGTCCAGGAGATGGCCGCCCTGCTGAGCGGCCGGCTGGCGCACGTGCACCTGGGCGACGGCACCAAGCCGGGCCTGCCCGACGAGCACCTGGTGCCCGGCCGCGGAAGTCAGCCCTGCGCCGAGCTACTCGGCCAGCTGCGCGCCACCGGCTACGCCGGAGCGGTGGTGCTCGAGGTCAACACGCGCAAGGCGGCCAGCCCCGCGGAGCGGCTGGACGACCTGGCCGAGTCGCTCGACTTCGCCCGTGCCCACCTGGACGGCACCCCGCTGGGCGCGCGGGCGGGCGGCGGCTCCGTGGCCGCGGGCACCGCCGGCTAGCTAGGCCTCCAGGATCAGCGTCACCGGTCCGTCGTTGACCAGCTCGACCTGCATGTCGGCGCCGAACGCGCCGGTCTGCACCTCGGCGCCGAGCTCCCGCAGGGCCGCGGTGAACGCCGCCACGAGCGGCTCGGCGACCGGGCCGGGAGCGGCCGCCAGCCAGCTCGGTCGACGGCCCTTGGCGGTATCGGCATAAAGTGTGAACTGGCTGATCACCAGCAGTGGGGCGGACGTATCGGCGCAGGATTTCTCGCCGTGCAGGATGCGCAGGTAAAAGATCTTGCGGGCCAGCGCGGTGGCGGCGGAGGGGGTATCGGAATGGGTCACGCCGACCAGCACGACCAGGCCGGGCCGGGGCAGGCGGCTGACCGCCGATCCGGCCACGGACACGCTCGCCTCGCTGGCCCGCTGAACAACGGCTCGCACGACACCGCATTCTGCCGGTCATGACGGCCGGCCGCACATCGCCCCCGGCCGGGGCGACCCTGATTACCGTCGCGCCGACCGGCGCCGAGTCAGAGCAGGCGGCGGTCCCCGTGCTGCCGGTCACGCTGGACGAGCTGGTCGCGGCGGCCGGCGAGTGCCAGGCGGCCGGGGCGGCCGTCATCCACGTGCACATCCGCGACGACCAGGGCCGCCCGACGCTGGACCTGAGCCGGCTCACCGACACGGTGCGGGCGCTGCGCGAGAGCACCGACCTGATCGTCCAGCTGTCCACCGGCGGCGCGGTCAGCGACGGGTTCGGGCCGCGGCTGGCGGTGCTCGACGCGACGCCCGACGCGTGCTCGCTGACCTGCGGCACGGTGAACTTCGGCGACGAGGTGTTCCTGAACCCGTGGCCGTTCATCCGCGAGCTGTACGCCCGGACCCAGGCGGCCGGCGTGGTTCCGGAATTCGAGCTGTTTGACCTGGGACAGGTCGCCACGCTGCACCGGCTACTGGCCGAGCTGGGCCCGCCGCACGGCGGGCACGTGCACTGCGACCTGGTCATGGGCGTGCCCGGCGGGATGCCGGGCGACGCCGGCACCCTGGTGGCGGCGGTGGCCGCGCTGCCGGCCGGGGCGACCTGGTCGGCGACCGGGATCGGGCGGACCTCGATCCCGGTCATGCTGGCGGCCCTGGCCGCCGGGGGACACCTGCGGGTTGGCCTGGAGGACACCGTGTCCTTCGCCCGCGGCCGCCCGGCGACCGGCAACACCGAGCTGGTGACACGAGCGGCGACTCTGGCCGGGCTGGCACAGCGCCCGGCCATGTCGCCGAAGGAGGCAAGAAACATGCTGGGGGTGGCAAGCCGTGGCTGACAGCCCGGTCCTGGCCGAGGTCATTCGGTCGGGCTTTCTCGAGTCGCGGCATCGCGGCGTGGCCGTCGGCCTGCGCGCGGACGGATCGATCGCCCTGGCGGCCGGCGCCGTCGACGAGCCGTTCTTCCCGCGGTCGTCGAACAAGCCGCTCCAGGCGGCCGGCATGCTGCGCTGCGGCCTGGACCTGAGTGGCGAGCTGCTGGCCCTGGCCGCGGCCAGCCACTCGGGCGAGGACTTCCACGTGGCGGGCGTGCGGCGGATCCTGGCCGGCGCCGGGCTGACCGAGGGCGCGCTGCAGTGCCCGCCCGACCTGGCCATGGACGAGGACGCCCAGCGGGCCATGATCCTGGCCGGCGCCGAGCCCGACCGGATCCACTTCAACTGCTCGGGCAAGCACGCGGCCATGCTGGCCACCTGCGTGGCGGCCGGCTGGCCGACCGAGACCTACCGGGACCCGAAGCACCCGCTCCAGCTGGCCATCGCGGCGCGGGTGTCCGAGCTGGCCGGGGAGCCGGTGGCGGCGATCGGCGTGGACGGCTGCGGCGCGCCGCTGCTGGCCATCTCCGCGGCCGGCCTGGCCCGGGCATTCCGCGCCCTGGTGCTGGCCGAGCCGGGCACCCCCGAGCGCCGGGTCGCCGACGCGATGCGGGCCCACCCGGCCTGGACCTCGGGCACGCACCGGCCCGAGCGCCAGCTCATGGAAGCCGTGCCCGGCCTGCTGATCAAGGCCGGCGCCGAGGGCGTGGACGCGTTCGCCCTGGCCGACGGCCGGGCGGCCGCGATCAAGATCGAGGATGGCAGCCAGCGGGCCCGGACGCCGATCACGGTGGCGATGCTGCGCGAGCTCGGCGCCGACCGGGTACCGGGCGCCGACCTGGCCACGCTGGCCGAGCTGGCCACCGCTCCGGTCACCGGCGGCGGCCGCCTGGTCGGCGAGGTCCGGGCCACCCTCCCGGTGACCATGGCCGTGTTATCTCTCGTGCCTGCTAGCTAGGGCAAGCGCCCCGCTTGCTGTTGCAAGCGGGGCGTGTGACACTGGAGACATGGCCTCGGTCAATGTCACCACCATCGGCTCTTACATCCGGGAGCAGCGCGAGCAAGCCAAGATCTCGCTGCGCCAGCTGGCCCAGAACGCCGGGATCTCCAACCCCTACCTGAGCCAGATCGAGCGCGGCCTGCGACGGCCGAGCGCCGATATCCTCCAGCAGATCGCCAAGGGGCTGCGGATCTCGGCCGAGGCGCTCTATGTCCAGGCCGGGTTCCTCGAGGACCGGCCGCCCGCCTCGATGGTCCGTGAGGCCATCCTGACCGACCCGGAGATCACCGAGCGACAGCGTCAGATGCTGATCGAGATCTACGAGTCCTTCCGCCGGGAGACCGCGCTCGCCAGCGGCAAGACCGACATCGACGACTCCGGCGAGCTCGTCGCGGCCGACGAGGCCGCGCTGAGCTGGCCGGAGGATGTCGGCCCGGAGGCCCTGGAGGGCATCCGCGGTCCGCAGGCCCTGGCCTCCGGGCCGGACGAGCCGGCCGACGATTCCCCCCATTCACCCGCCAGCGAGTAGCGTGACGCCGTGAGCTTTATTAACACCAGCCAGACTGCGGTCGGCTACTTCTTCTGGGCCCTGCTGATCGCGGCCTTCGTGGTCGAGACCTGGGCCTTTGTCGATGCCATCCGGCATCCCGCCGCCGCGTACACCGCGGCCGGCAAGCAGACCAAGCAGATCTGGCTGATCATCCTGGGTGTCGCCTTCGTAATCGGCATCGGCGGCGCCGTCGGGCTGCTCAGCCTGATCAGCTTCCTGCCCATCCTGGCGTTCGTCGCGGCGGCCATCTACCTGGCCGACGTGCGGCCCAAGGTGCGCGGGGTGAAGGGCGGATCCTCGCAGCATCAGGGCCCGTACGGTCCCTGGTAAGGCCGCGCGGCCCGGCACCGCGCCGGTGCCAGGCGGTCGGGTGCCGGGCGCTAGGCTCGGCGGATGAGCGAGACGCAGTGGCGGACCCACCGGCTGGAGCTGGACGACCAGACGCTCCGCGAGTGGGACGCGGTGGTACTCGACAGCGGCCCCGACGGGATCGTGCTGGACCGGTCGGCGTTCTATCCCGGCGGGGGCGGCCAGCCGCCGGACGAGGGCGTGCTGCTGTGGGGCGGCGTGCAGACCCGCATCGCCGGCGCCCGCAAGGGCGATGACCTGTACCTGATCCCGGCCGAGGACGACCCCCTGCCGCCGGCCAGGCACCACGGTCCGCGGTGCGGTCGAGGACGAGCGCCGAACCGCGCTGATGCGCACGCACTCCGGGCTGCACGTGCTGTGCGGCGTCGTCTTCCGGGACTACGGGGCGCTGGTGACCGGCGGCAACATGGAGCCGCTGACCGCCCGCATGGACTTTGACCTGCCCGAGCTGCCCGCGGGCTTCCGGGACACGGTGGAGGCCGCCTGCAACGCCGAGATCGGCAGCGACCGGCGGATCGACGCCCGGGTGCTGCCGCGCGCGGAGGCGTTCGCGATCCCGGACATCATCCGGACGGCGACCAACCTGGTTCCGGCCGAGGTGTCCGCGGTCCGGATCATCGACATCGTCGGCCTGGACCAGCAGGCCGACGGCGGCACCCATGTGGCCAGCACCGGCCAGATCGGCAAGATCCAGGTCACCAAGATCGAGAACAAGGGCAAGGGCTTCCGCCGCCTGCGCATCCGCGTCGCCGACTAGGCATACCGGGCGACGCGGATGCGCAGGGGCCTGCCCCCAGACCTCAGTGCCTGATCGCGTAGGCGTGGATGAGGGTCTGGTCGGCGGTGCGTCCCGCCGCGTCCTGCGCGGTGACCCGCAGCGATGCGTACCGCGCGCCGGGTCGGGTCGGGTTGGTGATCATCGCGACCCAGCGGCCGTCGTGCCGGCGGACGGGGACTACCTGCCAGGTCGAGCCGTCGTTGTAGGAGATCCGCAGGGTCACCCGGCGCAGGCGGGCCAGGTGCTGGGGGATGCCGTCAGGCTCGCCCGCCTGGCCGTCGACCGGCAGCAGCGTGATGGCCTGGCGGGCGCCCGCGCGGGCCTGGTCGTGAGAGTCCAGTGCCGTCCGGTAGAGGACCTCCAGGAATGGCGCCGTCGCGTAACTCGCGGTACCGGCGGGCTTCCTCGACGTAAACGTCCAGACGTCACGCTGGCGGATGGCCAGGTCCGAGTACGGCACCTGCCGGGCGGCGCTGACCACGGCCGTGTAGCGGGCGGCGTGCGGCGGCATGGTGACCGTGGCGGCACCGGGCTGATCGCTGCTGCCGATGACCTGGCCGGCGGCGCTGCGCACGGTGGTGGTTCCGGTCAGGCCGCCGTCCGGGCCGAACCCGGACTCCGCGCCAGCCGAGCTGAGCAGCGGCACCAGCAGCTCGAAGGTCCCGTTGGGCAGCCGCACGTTGACATCCCCTCCCGGACCGGTCGGGGCCGAGAACCAGGAGCGCGCGTAGCTGCGGCCGAGCACGAACCGGTCCTGTCGCGAGCTCAGGTCCAGCGTCTTGAAGGCGCAGTTGGTGGTCGTCATGGCGGAGTCCGCACCCCAGGTCACGCCGGGAGAGAAGTACTCGGTGCGGGTGGCCGGCAGCGCTCCGATCCCCGCGTAGAGGCCGAACGCCAGCCCGCCGGGCCAGTTCGCGTAGCTGTGGCCGCCGGCGCAGGCCGGGGGGCCCGCGGAGGCGTAGGTCGTCCGTACCCGGACCATGTCCCTGGTGATCACCCGGGCCGAGGGATCACGGGGAATGCCGCCCGCCAGGGTGACCCCCACGTTGTAGATGTAGGGGCTTCCGTAACGGGCTCCGTCCCTGGTCAGCCGGGCCTGCAGCCGGAAGGTGAGTCCGGGTGCCGACCTGGCCGGCGTCACGTACGCGGGCTCGCCCGCGATCGGGAACGCCGCCACCACCTGCTGGGTGCGGCCGACCTTCTGGTCGATGAGGGCCATGCCGCCCTCGGGCACCGGCCGGGCCTGCGGGTTGTCGGCGGTGACGCGGACCCGCCGCCCCCGGCGGGCATCCAGTGTCAGCGTGGTGTTCCCGGTCACCGCGACCTCCGGCAGGTAGATGGCGGTGAGGGACTTGCGGCGGCCCGGCGTGGTCACGTAGGCGAGGACCGAGTACTGGCCGGCCGGGACCTGGCCCGCGGCGGTGCCGTTGCTGACCGTCCAGTTGTAATCGTCCGACCCGTTGAGGGCGGTCAGGATGGCGTAGGAGACGTCGGCGTCGGCGGGCGCGCGGCCGTTCCGGTTGAGCACCTTGATCGTGACCTGATGATCGCCGCGACTCGGCGCGCCCGGCGGCCCGGCGGGGCAGGGGCAGGCGCGGGCGCGCAACCGACGACCAGATGGACTCGGGGGTCAGCGGGCCGCCACCGGCGCGCCCGCCCGCCAGCGCGATCCCCGGGTATCCGCTCGGGTACCGCGCGACCGCGGGCGCGAGCGCGGTCGCCGCGCTAGCAGCGGTCCCGGCGGCCGGCGCGGCGGGCGACAGCCCGGACAAGGCCGCGACGGGGACCGCGATGGCCGCCGCGGCCAGGCTCGTATTCCAGGTCAAGTCAGGTTCTCCTCGGGTAGCGGGTGAGATGTCTAGCTCCTAACGTGTCCGCAGGACGACGATCATTTCTGAAATGCCAAGCTCCTCACGGACATGTGGCAGGTGTCGAAAGGAGCAGCCTTGCCAAGTCCGCCAGTAGCCGCTCAGGACGAGCGGCAGCGCCGCTTCGAGGCGGTATATGCGACCCACCACGGCCCGATTCTCGGGTACGTGCTGCGCCGGACCAGCAATCCCGATGACGCAGCCGACGTCATGGCCGAGACCTTCCTGACCGCCTGGCGGCGGCTGGAGGACATGCCGGGCGATCCGCAAGCGCGGCTGTGGCTCTACGGGGTAGCCCGCCGCGTCCTGGCCAACCACCATCGCGGCCAGCGCCGCGCCGCCGCGCTGGCCACCCGGCTCCGCGCCGACCTGGCCGCCGCGTACCGCCCGCCGGAGTACACCGGCGAGCTGGCGCTGATCGCGGCCGCCTTCCGCGACCTGCCCGAGGCCGACCGGGAACTGCTCGCCCTGAGCGCCTGGGAAGGCCTCGACCACGGCCAGATCGCGGTCGTCCTGGGCTGCTCACGCAACGCGGTGCGGATCCGCCTGCACCGGGCCAGGAAGCGCTTCGCCGCCGAGCTGGCCGATGGCCAGGCCCGGGCCAACCACCCCACTGGAGTCGGCGTACCGAACGGAGACCTCGCATGAACCAGCTCAGCCGCATTTCCCCGGTGACCGACGCCGAGGCCGCCCGGCTGGTCCAGCCGGGCACCCTGGCCGACCTGGCGTCCGAGATCACCGCCACGTCCGTCCCGGCCGGGCCGGGCCGCCACGGCCAGGCCAGCACCGCCGGCGCCCGGCCGCGCTCGGGCTCGCGCCGCCGGGGCTGGCTGATCGGGGCGCCGCTGGCGGCCGGCCTGGCCGCCGCCGTGGTCGCCATCGCGTCGCTCGGCAGCCCGGCCCACCAGGCGGGCAAGAACCAGCCGCCGGTCACCACGAACAAGCCGCGGACGACCCAGGCGCACGTGCTGTCGTTCGTCCGGCACGGCGGCTACATCATCGTGAAGGTGCGCGATCCGCTGGCCGACCCGGCCCGCTACAACGCCGAGTTCGCGGCCCACCACCTGCACATCCGGCTCAACCTGGTGGCGGCATCCCCGTCCCTGGTCGGGACGCTCGTCTACACCGGGCAGTCACAGGGCAGCAGCCCGATCACCCCGATCACCGCCCGGGGCCGCTGCTACACCGGCGGGGGCGGCAGCGCCTGCCCGGTCGGCGTGCGGGTGCCCGTCGACTTCCACGGCAGCGCGGTGCTCACCTTCGGCCGCGCCGCCCGGCCGGGCGAGAAGTACGAGACCACGGCGTCGGCGTTCGCGCCGGGTGAGGCCATGCACGGCATGAGCATCCAGGGCCAGACCGTCGCGCAGGTGCTCGCCGCGCTGCGGGCCCGCCACCTCACCGTGCCGCTGTTCAACACCATCAGGAACCACATCGGCGTGAACGTCCACCACGTCCCCGGCGGCTGGTACGTCTACGACGCGGTGCCCTGGGCCCGCGGCCAGGTCATGCTGTTCGTGGGCCCGACCAGGACCCAGCCCAAGCTGGGCTCCGGAGTCCCGAAGGGGCAGCCCCAGGCGAGTCCGAGCCCGACGAGCTGAACGTGACCGGCGGCGGCTCAGAACGGCAGGAACAGCACGGTGACCGGGACCACCACGGCCACCGCCGCCACCGCGCCGATCAGCACCAGGGCCGCCGCCGGCAGGCTCGCCGCGGGCCGCAGCAGCCGGGTGACCCGCTGCGCCACCTCGCCCGCCAGCTCGGGCTCGCTGACCGCCAGCGCGCCCGACGGGGCCCGGCAGCCCCCGGCCGCCCCGACCCGCAGCAGCGCGGTGGCCAGCTCACGGGCCGGCAGCTGGCTGCGGGCCCGGTCGTCGGCGTGCATCTCGACCAGCAGCGCCACGGCCTGGTGGGCGGCCCTGGCCGCCTGGCACCAGCGGAACGCGGACAGCAGGGCGATGAACGGGAGCAGCACCAGGTCGTGGCGCTCGCGCACGTGGGCGCGCTCGTGCGCCAGCACGGCGGCGAGCTCGGCGGAGTCGAGCAGGTCCAGCGTGCCGGCGCTGATCACGATGGCCGAGCGCAGCCCCGGCAGGCAGTAGGCCGCCGCGGCCGGGTAGTCGACGACCAGCGCCCCGGGCACCTTCGGGTCGCCATGGGCCAGCAGGCTGAGCAGCATGCGCTGGCGCTGCCGGGCCCGCAGGACCGCGGCGGACGCCGCCACCAGCACGTAGACCAGGAGCGACAGCAGCACCAGGCCGGCCCCAGGCAGACCAGCCGGGCCGCGGTGAGCATGCTGACCGACGGCAGGGAGACGCGTCCTTCGGTCAGCCGGGCCAGCAGGCTCAGCGCGCCGTCGGCCACGCCCGACCCCTGGCCCGCCGTGGCCAGGCCGATCAGGGTGCCGACCGTGGCCAGGCCCCAGCCGAGCCCGATCGACTGCCACAGCACGATGGCCGCCGCGGGCGACCGGTGCGGCCAGCGCGCGTCGGCCAGCAGGATCGACGCCTGGACACAGCCCGCCGCCACCGCAGCCAGCACGAAAACGGCGGTCATAGCCGCTCAGCTCTTCGGGGGATCCTCACCGAGTGCCTCCAGGGCCGCCTGCAACGCGCGTGCCTCGGCACCGGACACGCTCCGGACAAAGCGGGCCAGCGCGGCCTGACGGTCGCCCGTCTGTTCCAGTGCGCTGAGCATGAGCTCGGTGACATATGCCTCACGGCTCTCCGCGGCCCGGTAGCGCCACGCCCGGCCGTCCCGCTGCCGCCGGGCAAAGCCCTTCTTGGACAGCCGGTCCAGGACCGTCATGACCGTGGTGTGCGCTAGGTCCCGCTCGGTTAGCCGCCCGCTTACCTGCCGGACCGTCAGCGAGTCGGATGCCTCCCAAAGCACGTCCATGATCGCGCGTTCCAGCTCGCCTAGTCTATTCACCCAGCCACCTTAGCCTGGGCCGTATCACCCGAACAGACCCGCCTGCGGCAGACTCAAGCATGGACATCATCGCGATGCTCGGGGACATCACCGAGCAGGATGCCGACGCGGTGGTCAACGCCGCGAACTCCTCGCTGCTGGGCGGCGGCGGCGTCGATGGAGCCATCCACCGCCGCGGCGGGCCGGCCATCCTGGCCGCCTGCCGTGAGCTGCGCGACGGCCCGTACGCCGGCGGCCTGCCCGCGGGCCAGGCCGTCGCCACCAGCGCCGGCCACCTCCCGGCGCGGTGGGTCATCCACACCGTGGGCCCGGTCTACTCGCGGCGCGAGGACCGCTCGGCCACGCTGGCCTCCTGCTTCACCGAGTCGCTCCGGGTGGCGGCCGAGATCGGCGCCCGGACCGTGGCCTTCCCGGCCGTGTCGACTGGGGTGTTCGGCTGGCCAGCGGATGACGCGGCCCGGATCGCGGTGGCCGCCGTCCGGGCCAGCGAGGCGGATGTGGACCAGGTCCGGTTCGTCCTGTTCAGTCCGGATATCCTGGCCCACTTCCGGGAGGCGCTGGCCACCGGAACCGCGAGTTAGGCTGAGTGACACCGGGTGGGCGCGACCGTCGGCAGCCCGCTCCAGGCCGGCTGGGCAACGGCGCCCGGCATGACCAAGCAGGAGGACGACGATGTCCGCGCGAACCCCCCGTTTCCGGTCGGTTGTTGACTCTTTTACCCCCTACCGGCCGGGCCGCAAGCCCACGGCCGCGGGTGGCCGGTCGTTCAAGCTGTCCTCGAATGAGTCCCCGTACGGGCCACTGCCGTCGGTGGTCGGCGTCATCGCCGCCGCGGCCAGCGAGCTCAACCGCTATCCCGACCACGGGTCCGGGGAGCTCAGCGCCGAGATCGCGGCCCGGTTCGGCGTCCCGGCCGAGCACGTCGCGGTCGGCTGCGGGTCGGTCGGCCTGACCCAGCAGCTGCTGACCGCCGCGGTCGAGCCGGGTGCCGAGGTGCTCTACGCGTGGCGCTCGTTCGAAGCGTATCCGCAGCTCACCGACCTGGCCGGGGGCACCTCGGTGCGGGTGGCGCTGCGCGACCAGGCCCACGACCTGGCCGCGATGGCCGGTGCTCTGACCGGGCGGACCCGGATCGTGTTCGTCTGCAACCCCAACAACCCCACCGGGACCGTGGTCCACGCCGACGAGCTGACCTGGTTCCTGGACCAGGTGCCGGAGGACTGCCTGGTCGTGCTGGATGAGGCCTACCACGAGTACATCCGCGACCCGGACGTGCCGGACGGCCTCACGCTCTACGGAAACCGGCCCAACCTGGCCGTGCTGCGCACCTTCTCCAAGGCCTACGGGCTGGCCGCGCTGCGGGTCGGGTTCCTGATCGGGCCCGAGCCGGTGGCCAGCGCGGTGCGCAAGACCCAGCTCCCGTTCACCGTCAGCGCGCTGGCCCAGGCCGCGGCCATCGCCTCGCTGGCCGCCGAGGCCGAGCTGCTAGAGCGGGTCGAGACCGTGCTGAAGGAGCGCGGCCGGGTGCGCGACGAGCTGCTCGGCCAGGGCTGGACCGTCCCGCCGACCGAGGCCAACTTCGTCTGGCTGCCGCTCGGCAACGACACCCTTGACTTCGCCGCGGCCAGCGACCAGGCCGGGGTGGCCGTGCGCCCGTACCTCCCGGACGGCGTCCGGGTCTCGATCGGCGAGCCCGAGGGCAACGACGCCTTCCTCGCCGTGGCCAGGGCCTGGCCGCGCAAGCACTAGGCCCTGATCACCCGCGCCTATGGCCGCCGGGCCGGCCCACGTACGCTGAGCTGGGGCCGACCGGAGCAGGGCAAGCCGACTGGAGGCAAGGTCAGCGTTGAAGGTGCATGTGATCCACGAGAACCCGGACTGGTTCGCGCCCATCGGGGACGCGCTGGCCCAGGCCGGAGTCCCGCATGAGCAGTGGCTGCTGGGCGAGGCCGTGCTCGACCTCGACGAGCCGCCGCCCGCCGGGGTGTTCTGGTCCCGGATGAGCGCGTCCTCGCACACCAGGGGCCACCCGTTCGCCAAGGACCAGACCCGCGGCGTGCTGGCCTGGCTGGCCGCGCACGGGCGCCGGGTGGTGAACGGCCGGCGCGCGCTGGAGCTGGAGATGAGCAAGGTCGACCAGCTCGTCGCGCTGCGCGCGGCCGGGTTCGACGTGCCGCGGACCATCGCCGTGGCCGGGTCCGCCGAGCTGGCCGCGGCGGCCCGCAAGCTGCCCGCGCCGGTTCGTCAGCAAGCACAACCAGGGCGGCAAGGGGCTCGGCGTTCGGCTGTTTGCTCAGCACGACGAATTCGACGACTACCTGGCGGGCCCGGAGTACGAGGCGCCGGTCGACGGGATCACCCTGCTGCAGGAGTACCTGGTGGCGGCTGAGCCCCGGATCACCAGGGCCGAGATCGTGGGCGGCGAGTTCATCTACGCGATCACCGCCGACACCGCCCGCGGCGGCTTCCAGCTCTGCCCGGCCGATGCCTGTGCGGTCCGGCCCCGGCCGAGTCCCCGGCGGGCGAGTCCCCGGCCGAGGAGCCGAGCCTGTTCGCGCTGCGGGAGGGCTTCGAGGATCCCGATCACCGGCCGGTACGCCGAGTTCGCCCTGCGGCACGGGATCGAGATCGCGGGCTTCGAGTTCATCGAGACCGCCGACGGCCGCCTGGTGACCTACGACATCAACACCACCACGAACTACAACGCCGCCATCGAGGCGGCCGCCCCGCGTCCGGCCCTGCCGGCGGTGGCCCGCTACCTGAGCAAGCTGCTCGCCGCCTGAGCCTCGGAGGAAGCATGATGCGGTTCGGTTACTGGATGCCGATCTTCGGCGGCTGGCTGCGCAACGTCAGGGACGAGGGCATGCCCGTCGCCTGGCCGTACGTGCGCGACCTGGCGGCCGAGAGCGAGCAGCACGGGTTCGGCCTGAGCCTGATCGCCGAGCTGAACCTGAACGACATCAAGGGGCCACGCGAGCCCTCCCTGGACTGCTGGACGCTGGCGCCCGCCGTGGCCGCGGTGACCAGCACGCTGGAGCTGATGCTGGCCGTCCGGCCCAACTACCACTCGCCCTCGCTCACCGCCAAGGCGCTGTCCACGCTGGACGTGATCGCGCCCGGCCGGGTCTCGCTGAACGTGGTGTCCTCCTGGTGGAAGGACGAGGCGGCCCAGTACGGCGCGCCGTTCGACGTGCACGACGCCCGGTACGCCCGGACCCAGGAATGGCTGGACGTGGTCGGCGCGCATGCTGCGCGAGGACACCGTTTCCCACGACGGGCCGCTCTACCACCTCGACAACGCCGTGCTCGAGCCCAAGCCCAGCCGGCTGCCGCCGGTCTACATGGGCGGCGAGTCGCCCAGGGCCAAGGAGGTCATCGCGGCCCAGGCCGACGCCTACGTCATGCACGGGGACGCCCCCGAGGTCATCGCGGCCAAGGTGGCCGACCTGAACGAGCGGCGCGCGGCGGCCGGGCGGCCGCCGATGACGTTCGGGGTGTCGGGCTTCGTGATCTGCCGGGACACCGAGGAAGAGGCGCAGGCCGAGCTGGACCGCATCCTCAACGTCCGGTCTTCACCCGAGGCCTACGCGTCCTACCAGGACTTCGTCGCAGGGCTCGCAGCTGGAGTCGCAGGTCTCGCTGGAGGAGTACAGCGTCTCCAACCGGGGCCTGCGCAGTGGCCTGGTCGGCACGCCCGACCAGATCATCGACCGGCTCCGGGCCTACGAGCAGGCGGGCGTCGGCCTGATGCTGCTCCAGTTCTCGCCGCAGCGCGAGGAGATGGCCCGTTTCGGCCGCGACGTCATCTCAGCCTGGCAGTAGCCCGCCAGCAGCCGCCCTGGCGCCTGCGCCAGTCGCTGGCGCCAACTCCAGCGAGCCCGATTGCGGCTGAGCCGCGTGTGGGCGGGTCCGGGAGCCGATACGAGTGGGGTGGCCGAGGTCCGGGGTGCAATTGGGACTAGCGGGTTCTGCGGGGGCTGGACCTGGCTGGGCGGCCTGGCTGTGGGGCCAGCCACGAGCGACGTGGTTGTTGCAGCCACGTCGGTGGAGCGACGTGAGCGCAACAACCACGTCGTTGGCCGAGCCTGGATCTGATTGCGGTGGGGCGGTAGGCGAGTTTCGGGCTGCCGATACGGAGACGGGCGAGCCTACCGGGCAGTGCGGCGGGACGGGCGCCTGGGGGGCGATGAGAACCTGACGTCAACATGTGTCCGGCCGCGCGCATGGTGCCCCCGCTCAGCGCACATGCGAGGAGGCCCGGGTCCGGACGTCTAAGCGGGCGGGGGGATGGCTAGCGGGCGTTGCGGGGGCCGAGCTTCTCGATGACCAGGCGGTAGGCCTGGCGGGGGCGGCCGGGCTGGGGGCTGCGGCTGGGCGGCAGCGGCCAGGCCAGGCCCTCCTCGACCAGGGTGGCCAGCAGCCGCCGGGCCGTGCGCGGCGTCACCGACAGCAGCCGCCCGGCCGTCTCGGCGTCCACGACCGGGGTGGTGCCCTCCTCGGACAGCTTCTCGGAGAGTCGGACCAGGGTGTCCAGGCCGCGGCCGGGCCGGGTGCTGCCGGGGGCCGGGCGCGGGCCGGGCACGAGGGGCTGGACGGTCCGCTCCCTGGCCAGGCCGGCGCAGCCGGGCCGGCGCGGCCGGGCGGCCGAGCGCGGACCGGGCCCGCGCCTCGGCCTCCAGCTCGGTCCGGCCGGCGCCGACGCCCACTTCGATGCCGATGCCCAGCTCGCTGCGGGCCCGCTCGACGAACGGCGGGCCGCCCACGCCGTCGACGGCCTGGGCCAGCGAGCCGCGGGTGGCCACGACCAGGAAGCCGTGCTCGCTCATCGGGCTGACGGTGGCGTGGATGCGCTGGGCCTCCTGGACCAGGAACCGGTGGACGGTCAGCCGGAGCTCCTCGCGGGCCTGCCGGGGCGCCCCGCGCCGGACGGTGTCGCGGAGCGTCGGCACCTCCACGATGACCACGGCCAGCTGAGCGTTCTCCAGCCGCCGGAAGCTGGCCAGCAGGGTGGCGGTGCGCAGCGCCGACCGCACGGCGCTGCCGGTGGGCCGCAGTGGGAAGACCGGGATCTGGGCCGCGGCCAGCCGCCGGGCCACCGACTGGAGGCAGGTGAACGCCACGGTGGTCTGATCCTGCTGGAACAGCCGCTCGTGGAACGAGGCGATCGTGGCCGCGCCGGACACCTCCTCGCGGACGTGCACGCCGGAGAAGTCGATGCCCAGCTCGGCGAAGGCGTCCTCGACGTCAGCCTGGCTGAGCACGTCGATGCTGGACCGGCCGATGTCGCGGCCCTCCCGGCTGGCCCGCAGCAGGGCCGCGTACAGGGCGCTGCCGCTGAGGTGGATGTAGGTGGCGGGCACCGTGAGCACCCCGGCCCGCCGCGACAGCTCGTAGGGCACCCGGCTGGCGAACAGGCACGCGTCGACGGTGCTGCCCAGCCGGGACACCTTCTCGGGCGCCTCCTGCTCGTCCCGGTAGGCCGCCGTGACCAGCCGCCGGGCCGCCGTCTCGCGGGCGGCCGTCTCACGATCGGAAGGCGGCCCGCCGCCCGACCCGGGCGTCAGCGGGCAGCCCGGACAGCATGATCCGCTCTACCAGCTCGTGGGGTCCCACGATGCCGATCGTCGGCTCGGCGCCGCCTGCCATTCGCGCCATTTCCCGCCTCATCCAAGGCCACCCGCTCCGCAGCCGCTGAGTTTTGCTACTTCATTTCGTAGCGCACAGAACTTGAATCCGGAAGAGCCAATTATCCGTGATACAACGGGCTGAGCGAAACTCGACTCGATGTCCCGGGGCAGAAAATGTGAATGGCGAGGAATCTCCGCAGGCAGCCAGCCGAACTTCGGCAGCATGGAACTGCCGCCCGCCGACGACAGTCAGCGAACGGCAGTTCCGGGCTGTGGCCGGGTCAGCCGAGCAGAGTCGAGCCGAGCGGGGTCAGCCGCCGATCTCCTCGGTGACGTCGGCGCCGAGGCTGGACAGCCGCGCGGCGATCGAGGCGTGGCCGCGGTCGATCAGGTAGCCGGGCGACACGACGGTCTCGCCCTCGGCGGCCAGCCCGGCCAGGACCAGCGCGATCCCCGTACGCAGCTCGTGCGCGATGACCTCGGTGCCGCGCAGCACGGATGGCCCGTGCACTAGGACGGCATTGCCCGCGACCTCGACCTTGGCCCCCATCTTGTTCAGCTCGCCGACCAGCATGTAGCGCCCGTCGAAGATGGTCTCGCGGATGTAGCTGGTGCCATCGGCCAGGCAGCCCAGCGCCATAATCGGCGATTGCAGGTCGGTGGCGAATCCGGGGTACGGGGCCGTGATCACGTTGATCGGGCGCAGCTGCTTGTCCCGGCGGACCTGGAGGATGGCGCCGTGCGTGGCGAACTCCACGCCCATCTGCTCGAGCTTCCAGCGGACCACGCCGAAATGCTCGAGCGAGGCGCCGACCAGGGTGATCTCGCCGCCGGTCACCGCGGCGGCCATGGCGAACACGGCGGCGTCGATGCGGTCCGGCATGACGGTGTGCTCGACCGCGGTGAGCTCGCCGACGCCCTGCACGGTCACGAAGCCGGTGCCGCCGCCGCTGATCCGCGCGCCCATCTTGGTCAGGAACGCGATGACGTCGAGCACCTCGGGCTCGAGCGCGCATGTTGTCGATCACCGTAGTGCCGGGGGCCAGCGACGCGGCCATGATCAGGTTCTCGGTGCCCGTGTGCGAGGGCGTGTCCAGGTACAGGTGCGCGCCGCGCAGGCGGCCGGCCTTGATGTGGATCCTGGTCTCCTGCTCGTCGACGATCGCGCCCGAGCCGGGCGAACCCGCGGTAGTGGAAGTCCAGCAGCCGGCTGCCCAGGTTGCAGCCCCCGATGCCCTCGATGGTCGCCTCGCCCAGACGGTGCAGCAGGGCGGGCACGAACAGCACCGAGGCGCGGAACCGCCCCGCGATCTCGGCGGGCAGCACCGAGCTGGTCAGCTCGGAGGCGTCGATCACCAGCGTCCGCTCGGCCTCGTGGAACTTGCACGACCGCGCCCACGGCCTGGGCCAGCTCGACCGCTCTCCGTACGTCCTCGATGACCGGCACGTTTCTCAGGACCGTGCGGCCTTTCTCGGCCAGCAGGGATGCCGCGATCATCTTGAGGGCGGCGTTCTTGGCTCCCTGTACGAAGACTGTCCCCTGAAGCGGATTACCGCCGCGGACGCGATAGCGGGTCTGCGGGCCGCTCGTCATCTGGCTGGAACTCCTGTCGCTCAGTTGCGCAGAATCACTTGACCGGGTCAGCACGGACCCGCCTGCCGTGGCCGCCCGGCCACCCAGGCGATAGCTCGCCCGGCACGCCGGCCGCCTGCCTCACGTGTCGTCCAGTATTCCACCGCTTCTGCGCCTCCCAGACCACGAACACGGTGTTACGTAACGTATCGAAATGACTCCGAGGAGTAATAACCGGGGTCCTGTCAGTGTGTGTCCACCATCGCGGTGTCCGGTCCGCACTCAGCTGAGACGCAGCTGACCCCCGGCTGGTTCCCCCCAGATCCAGCCCGCTGCAATCACATACCCGGAAGGTGGCCCCGGACTCCGCGACCAGCCAAATCATCTCCAGGCCGCCCCGGTGATCAGCTCGTAGGCCTGGACGTACCGGGCCCGGGTGGCCTCGACGATGTCCGGCGGGCATCTCCGGCGCGGGCGGGCGCCGGTCCCATCCGGTGGCACGCCGCCCAGTCACGCACGAACTGCTTGTCCAGCGACGGCTGCGCGCGGCCGGGCCGCCACTGACTGGCCGGCCAGAACCGGGACGAGTCCGGGGTCAGCACCTCGTCGGCCAGCGTGATCGTGCCGTCCGGGGCCCGGCCGAACTCCAGCTTGGTGTCGGCGATGATGACCCCGCGGTCCCGCGCGGTGCGCTGGCCGCGGCGGTACACGGCCAGCGTGAGCTCGCGCAGCTGCTCCGCCGTCTCCGCGCCCGCCTCGCGCGCGACCTCGTCGAAGCCGATGAACTCGTCGTGCTCGCCGAGCTCGGCCTTGGTGGTCGGGGTGAAGACCGGCTCGGGCAGCTCCGAGCCCTCGACCAGGCCGGGCGGCAGCCGGACGCCGGAGATGGCGCCGGACGCCCGGTAGGACTCCAGGCCCAGGCCGGCCAGGTAGCCGCGGGCGATGCACTCGACCCCGATCATGTCCAGCCGCTGGCACCCGGATGGCCCGCCCGGCCCACTCCGGCGGCACCCGGGTGGCCGAGATCACGTGGTTGGGCACCAGGTCGCTGAGCCGCTCGAACCACCACAGCGACAGCTGGGTCAGGATCGCGCCCCGCGGTCCGGGATCGGGCGTCGGCAGCACCACGTCGTAGACGCTGATCCGGTCGGAGGCGACCATGATCAGGTCGTCGCCGTCCGCGTAGATCTCGCGGACCTTGCCCGAGTGCAGCAGCTGCACTATCCGTCCCTTCCCTTGGCCCTACCTGATCCCCTTGGCCCTAGCTGAGCTTGGCCAGCCGCTCGAATACCGGGCCGAGCCGTTCCACGTAGCGCTCGGGCCGGCAGCACCTCGTCCAGCCGGGCCTCGTCCAGCGCCTGGCCCGCCTCGGCGGCCTGCTCGCGCAGGGTCTGGCGGAACGGTGTCCCGTCCCGCCAGGTCCGCATCGCGGCCGCCTGGACCAGTGCGTAGGCGTCCTCGCGGGACATCCCGGCCGCCACCAGCTCGAGCAGCACGGCCGAGGTGTAGATCAGGCCGTGGCTGGACTCCAGGTTGGCCAGCATCCGCGCCGGGTCCACCTGAAGGCCGCTGACCAGCCGGGTTGTCTCGGCCAGCAGGAAGTCGGTGGCGATGGCCGCGTCGGGCAGCGCGACCCGCTCGGTGGAGGAGTGGGAGATATCCCGCTCGTGCCACAGCGGTATGCCCTCGAGCACCGGGACGATCTGGGCCCGCACGACCCGGGCCAGCCCGGCGATACGCTCCGAGCGGACCGGGTTGCGCTTGTGGGGCATGGCCGACGAGCCCTTCTGGCCCGACCCGAACGGCTCGGCCAGCTCGGCCACCTCGGTCCGCTGCCCGTGCCGCACCTCCAGCGCGATGGCCTCGCAGATCGTGGCGATCAGCGCCAGCACCCCGGTCCACTCGGCGATGCCGTCGCGGAGCACGACCTGCGTCGCCACATCCGCGGGCCGCAGCCCGAGCTCGGCCATCACCTCGGACTCGATGGCCGGGTCGATGTTGGAGTAGGTGCCGACCACTCCGGACAGCTTGCCCACCGCGACCGCCTCGCGGGCCCGGGCCAGCCGGTCACGGCAGCGGGCGATGGCGAACGCGAAGTCGGCCATCCGGTGCCCCCAGACATCCGGCTCGGCGTGGATCCCGTGGGTCCGGCCGACCCGCAGCGTGGCCTGGTGCGCAAGCGCGTGCTCCCGGCTGGCGGCCAGCAGCTCGGCGCACTTGTCCAGCAGCAGGTCGCTGGCCTCGGTGAGCTGGAGGGCCAGCGCCGTGTCCAGCAGGTCGGACGAGGTCATGCCGAAGTGCACGTAGGCCGCCGCCTCGCGCGGCACGGTGTTGTCGGCCCAGGCGGACAGGAACGCGATGACGTCATGGCCGGTCACCGCCTCCAGCGCGGCCACGGCCTCGGGCGTCGGCGGCGGCGCGGCGCGCACCGGCGGCACCGCGTCGGCGGGCACCGTGCCCGCCCGGCCGTGCGCGGCCAGCACCAGCACCTCGATCCGGCACCACAGCTCGTACTTGTGCGCCTCGCTCCAGACCTGGCCCATCTCGGGCAGCGTGTACCGTTCGATCACGCCTCTATCTTGCCGTACCCCTTGCCGTACCCGAATCAGAGCGCTGCTCGGCCAGCAGCATCACGGCCAGGACCGCGACCAGCACGGCCAGCTGGGCGTCCAGCCCCGCCACCGCGCCGACCGCCGTGGTCACGAGCGCGGCGGCCGCCCCGGCCAGCCGCCACCCGGTGCGGCCCGTGCCCAGCAGCCGCCGGATGGCCGCGTCGCCGGCCAGGAAGAGCGCGGCCCCGACGGCCAGGACCGCCGCGGCCCGTGGGTGCCCGGCCAGCGGGTGGGCCGAGCCGGCAATTGCCTCCTGCACGCCCGTCGCCATCGCGACCAGGCCGAGCAGCACCGGGACGTTGCCGTAGAACAGGGCGTTCAGGGCCAGTGCGGTGCGCTGGCCGCGGGGGGCCGCGCTGAGCGCTTGCGCGGTCCGCTCCTCGTCGTCCTGGCCGAAGATGATCCACCACAGCGCGGCGGCCAGGGCCAGGCCGAGCACCGCGCTGAGGACCAGCCGGCCGCCGGTGCCGCCCAGCACGGCGGCGCCGATGCCGATGGCCGCCACCGACTCGCCCAGCGCCACGATGAGCAGCGCGCTGTGCCGTTCCGCCATGTGCTCGGGCCGCAGGTCAAACAGGTTCCGCGGGTGCACGATCAGCGGCGAGCCGAGCTGGATGACCAGCGCGGCCACCCAGAGCGGGTAACGGGCCGCGCCGCCGGCCAGGCCCGCCACGATGATCAGCAGGGCCGAGCAGATGTTGAACGGCGCGACGCGGATGATGTTGGCGTTGACCCGGTAGTACAGGAACGCGTGGACCACGACGACCAGCAGGTAGCCCAGGCCGAGCGTGACCCCGTCGCCGCCGAACCCGCGCGGGATGGCCAGCCCCACGATCAGGAAGCCGGCCATGCCGGCCAGCAGCGAGAGCCGCTCGGTGGCGTGCACGGGCGGCCTGGCGTTGGTGAGCCAGGCGTACCCCTCGTACATCCACCACAGCAGCCCGAAGATCAGCACGACCCGGACCACCGCGACCACGTTCAGGCCGTCGGCCAGCACGGCGGTGAGCTGAGTCAGCGTGAAGGCGAAGACCAGGTCGAAGAACAGCTCCAGCGTGCTGACCCGCAGCGGGCCCGTCCGCCCGTCCTCGCCGTCGGGCCCGGCGTCGGCTGTGTCGGGCCCGGCCGGCCCGTCCGAGACCGGCCCGGCCGCGCTCACGACCCCGCGGCGGCGATGTCCGTGCGGTACCAGCCGCCGCGCATCTTGATCATGGCCGCGGCCGCGTAGGCCGAGCCGCGGGCCTGGGCCACGTCGTCGCCGGCGCCCACGACGTTCAGCACCCGGCCGCCGCTGGACACTAGCGTGCCGTCGTCTCGGGTCGTCGTCCCGGCCTGCAGCACGTACGCGCCGGGCTGGGCCGCGGCGTCGGCCAGGCCGTGGATCTCGTCTCCCCCGTCGGGCTGGCCCGGGTAGCCCGCGGCGGCGATCACCACCGTCACCGCGGCGCCCGGCCGCCACTGGACGGGGCCCGCGCCCGCCAGACCGCCGGCCGCCGCCGCGCGAAGCAGGCCGCCCAGCGGGGTGGCCAGCCGGTCCAGCACCACCTGGGTCTCCGGGTCGCCGAACCGGGCGTTGAACTCGACCACCCGAGGGCCGCGCGAGGTCAGGCTCAGGCCGGTGTAGAGCAGGCCGCTGTACGGGGTGCCCCGGCGGTTCAGCTCGGCCAGCGCCGGCTCCACCACCTGGCTCATGACCTCTTCGGTGAGGCCGGGCGGCGCCCAGGGCAGCGGGGCGTAGGCGCCCATGCCGCCGGTGTTCGGCCCGGCATCGCCGTCGTAGGCGCGCTTGAAATCCTGGGCGGGCAGCAGCGGGATCGCGGTCGCGCCGTCGGCCAGGGCGAACACCGACACCTCGGGGCCATCGAGAAACTCCTCGATGACCACCGCCTCACCGCCCGTTACACACTGCCCGGCGTGCCGCAGCGCGGCCGCCCGGTCGTTGGTGACCACGACGCCCTTGCCCGCGGCCAGGCCGTCCGCCTTCACCACGTAAGGCGCGCCGAACGCGTCCAGCGCCGCCGCGGCCTCGGCCTCGCTCTGGCAGGTCCGGGCGGCGGCGGTCGGGATGCCCGCCGCGACCATGACCTGCTTGGCGAACGACTTGGAGCCCTCGATCATGGCCGCGCCCTGGCCGGGGCCGAAGCAGTCGATGCCCGCGGCCCGGACCGCGTCGGCCACCCCGGCCACCAGCGGCGCCTCGGGGCCGATGACCACCAGGTCGGCCCCGGTCCGCCGGGCCAGGTCGGTCACGCCGACCGGGTCGGCCGGGGCCACCGCGTGCCGCTCGGCCAGCTCCCCGATGCCGGGGTTGCCCGGCGCCGCATGCAGCCCGGTCACCTCGGGATCGGCGGCCAGGGCCCGGACGATGGCGTGCTCGCGGCCGCCGCTGCCGACAACTAGGACTCGCACGGCGCCGAGCCTACCGGCCTGGCCACGACCGGGCGCCGGCCAGTGGCGCCGGTCAGCAGCGCTGGTCAGCGGCGCTAGTCAGGCAAGCGCTTCGAGCCGGTCGGCCACCTGGGTCAGCGGGGCCGAGGCGTCGATCACCGCGGTGGCGCTGGCCCGCAGTCGCGGCTCCACCTCGGCCAGGTGCTGGAGGATCAGCGCCTGCTCCCGCGGGTGCTTCCCGTACGGGTTGGTGTCCCTGGCCGCGATCCGGGCCAGCATGATGTCGGCCGGCGCGGTCAGCAGCGCGACCTGATCGAAGAGCGGGTAGAGCCGGCCCTGGTTGGTCTTGCACCCGGCCACGAACAGGTGGCCGTGGCGGTGGTCGGCCAGCAGGGCCTCGATGGCGTCCTCGCGCCAGATCCAGTCGGCCGACCCGTCGGGCAGGGTGACCCACCGGCTCCAGTCGTCGGTGTCGGTGTCCACGACCCGGTGCCCGCGCTCGCCCAGCAGGCGCAGAACCGATGACTTCCCCGTGCCCGACATGCCGGTGACCAGGATCCTGCTCATGGCCCGAGGCTACGGTCGGGGCACCTGGGTCAGGCCAGCCGGATCAGGCAGGCCGACGGCGCCCGCGGCAGCGTGACCGTCAGCCGGGCCTCGACCGGGGCCCACGAGGCTAGCGCTCCCGCCCCGGCCGGGAACAGCACCTCGGGCGTGACCGCGGCGCCGGCCAGCCGGGGGACGGGCAGGGCGACTGTCTCCGGCCGGTCGCTGGCGGCCCCGCCACGGCGCCAGACCAGCACGTAGCTGGCCCCCGGCGCGTGCATCCCCAGGGCGATCACGGGATCCTCCCAGCCGGGCAGGCCCAGCGGCCAGAACGGCACGGCCCTGGCCAGCTCGGCGCGCAGGTCCTTGTAGACCGTCACGGCCTGGCTGACCAGGCCGCGCTGGGCCGGGCTCATCCGGTCCAGGTGCCCGGACAGGTGGATGCGCCCGAGCAGCGCGCTGCACAGCGTGAACGCGATCTCGTCGTCGGTGAAGCCAGGCTGCGGGTAGGCCCAGACGGCGGCCTGCTCGGGCGCGATGGTGGCGGGCGCGGCCGCCGCGATGGCGGCGTAGCGCAGGTAGTCCTGCTGGTCGCTGGTGGACTGAAGCTGAAGTCGGGACAGCATGGCGTAGTCCGCGCGCATGCCGCCCGAGGCGCAGTTCTCGATGGTCAGGCCGGGGTGGCGGTCCAGCATCCGGTCGAGCCAGGCTAGGTGGGCCCGGTTGTGCTCGAGCAGCCCCGCGCCCGCGCTGCCGCCACCGGTGTCGGTGCCGGGGCCGCCGTTGATGTTGTAGTCCAGCTTGAGGTAGCCCACCCCCAGGTCGCTGACCAGGAAGTCCACGACCTCGTCCAGGTGCTTGACCGTGGCCGGGTGGCGCAGGTCCAGGTGATAGCGGCCGTGCTCGACGACCCGCTCCCCGTCGCGCTGGAAGAACGCCTCGGGCGGGAGTTGGTCGGCCACCGGGCTGCGCACCCCGACCACCTCCGGCTCCAGCCACACGCCCGGCACCATGCCGGCCTCCCTGATCCGGTCGAGTACCTCGCTCAGGCCGCCGGGGAACCGGGTCGCCGACGGCTTCCAGGCGCCGACGGCGTCCCACCAGCCCTCGCCGATCTCGGTGTACCAGCCGGAATCGATGCAGAAGTACTCGGCGCCGACCTCCGCGGCCGCCTCGATCAGCGGGAGCAGCACCGCGGTGGTCGGGTCGCCCATGACGGTGTTCATGTAGTCGTTGAAGATCACCGGGAGCTGACGGTGATCGGGGTGCGGCCGCCGGCCGGCCCGTCGCGCGGCGGTCAGCGTCGCGACGGCGCCCTCGAAGCCCGCGTCGCTCACGGCCACGGCGACCGGCACGGTGGTGAAGCTGGCCCCCGGGGCCAGCGGCAGGCGCCAGTGGTGCTCGGTGTCGGTGGGTCCCAGCAGCGCCAGGTACCCGCGGCCGCCGTGCTCGCCGACCTGCCAGTGCCAGCCGCCGTTGTGCTCGATCTGCCACGCGCAGGCGCGGCCCGTGCGCCTGTCGACGACGGCGCCCGCCGGCAGGTAACTCGCCGAGGACCAGGTGCCCTGGCTGCTCAGGCCGATCCGCCCGCGGGGGTTGGCCTGCGGGTGCGCGGCCCGGTTCAGGTCAGGCAGGGCGTCGCGCAGCGCCAGGCGCTCCCATCGCCCCTCGGCCAGCCAGTCGCTCCGGGCCCAGATGAGGTCCAGGTCGTCCAGCGAGCCGGCCTGATCGGGACCCGGCAAGCCGCTCATCAACAAGGAGGTCACCGACTGTATGGTCAGCTGCCGCTGGCCGGTGTTGCTCAGCCGGACCCAGCAGCGCAGTCCGCCCCCGGCGGACTGATAGCAGACGTCGGCGCGCAGCCCGGTGACCGGGTCCTCGAGCTCGACCTGCAGCTGGCGCGCGGTGCCGTCGCCGGACTCGTCGTGACCTCGGTAGCGCAGGCGAAGGCCGACCACGGACTCGGTGTAACGGCTGCCGGACCAGCATCGGCCGGTGCCCGCGACCACGATGTCGACCAGCGGCAGTCCCGGACCGGCCTGCGCTCCGGCGGCCAGCGCCGTCGGCCCTCTGGTTAGGGAATCTGGGTTTTCTCCGGCCGGGGCACGGGCGGACAGGCGGGTCAGCCGGGCAGTTCCATCCCGGGACACCTCGATCTCCAGGTCAACCAGGCCGTCGGTCCAGCTGATCCGCGTCCGACCCTGGTCCATCCCGTCAGCCACCCGGGCCCTCCTCCGCAAGTCCGATCTTGACACCAATTGTGTGACCGGTCACAATCCTGGCATGAATGTGACCGGTCACACAACCGGCGGGCCGACCTCCCGTACGTCGCGCTCGGTCAGCATCCGCGACGTGGCGGCCGCGGCCGGGGTGTCCTACCAGACCGTCTCGCGGGTGATCAACCACAGCCCGCGGGTGAAGCAGTCCACCCGGCAGCTGGTCCTGGCCACCATCGAGGACCTCGGCTTCCGGCCGAACCGGGCGGCCCGGACGCTGGCCGGCGGCCCGATCGGGGCGCTGACCGTGCTGACCCCCAACACCACGCTGTTCGGCCAGGCCTCGCTGATCCAGGGGATCGAGGAGGCGGCCCGGGCGGCCGGGTTCGCGGTCGGGATCCGGGTGATCGAGTCGGACGCCCCGCAGGAAGTGGCCGACGCCGTGGGCCGGGCCGTGGAGCCCGGCACCGCGCTCATCGTCGTGGCCTTCGACCAGGCCGGCCCGCTGGCCCTGGCCGCGGTGCCGTCAGGGGTACCGATGGTGGCGGCGGTGGAGACGCCGGTCGGCGATGAGGGCGCGGGCCAGCCCTGGGTGTGGACGGACGACCGCGAGGCCGCCCGCGAGGCCACCCGGTTCCTGCTTGACCTCGGCCACCAGACCGTGCACTACATCGCCATTCCGTCCTCGACCGAGCACAGCCAGCGCACCGCGGGCTGGCAGCTGGCCCTGCGCGAGGCGGGCGTGGTCGTGCCGGAGCCGCTGCAAGGCGGCTGGAACCCGCGCTCGGGCTACCAGGCGGGCCGGGTGCTGGCCGCCGACCCGGCGGTGACCGCCGTGCTGTGCGGCAACGACGACCTGGCCGTCGGCGTGATCCGCGCCATGCACGAGGCGGGCCGGGCCATCCCGGACAGCGTCAGCGTGATCGGGTTCGACGACACGCCGCACGCCGAGTTCCTCAGCCCGGCCCTGACCACGGTCCGGCTGGACTTCGTCGAGCTGGGCCGGGAGTGCGTGCGGCGGCTCCGGCCGTTCGTCGATCCGGCGCTGGCGGCCGAGCCCGAGGGCCCCCGGCTGCAGCCCGAGCTCATCGTCCGGGAGAGCGCCGGGCCCGCCCCCGGCCACCCCGGGCCGCCGCCGGTCCGCCGGTACCCGCGCAGCCGCCGGTCCTTATGCCGGCCCCGGAGCGTCAGCCTCGCCCACTGCCAGAGTGAAGGAGCACCTCGCTATGAGAAACAGACACAAGAAGCCCGCGGCCCTGGTGGCCGCCGCCGCGGTGCTGGCCCTGGCCGGCTGCGGCGGCACGGCCGCCACGACCCCGGCCAAGTCGGGGAACGGAAAGGTTGTCGATCTCACCTGGCAGACCATGTGGTCGGGCGCGACGCTCAAGCTGCTGAGCCAGATGACCACGGCATTCAACCGCACCCATCCGGACATCCACGTCACCGAGTCCAACATCCCCAGCGCGACCGGGGATGCCAAGCTGCTGTCCGAGATCTCCGCGGGCGACCCGCCGGACGTGTTCACTGAGTGGAACCCGGTGCTGGGCGAGTACGCGGCCGACGGGTCCATCCAGCCGATGACCGCGTTCCTGAAAGGCCAGTACGCGGGCCTGGAGAAGTGGGAGTACCCCATCGCCCGGGACGGCGGCCTGTACCAGGGCCAGCTCTACGCGATCCCGATGTCCATGAACTCGTGGGCGCTGTACTACAACAAGAGCATCATGAAGGCGGCCGGCATCGCCAGCCCGCCTGCGACCATGGCCCAGCTCTACGCCGACCAGGCCAAGGAGTGGAAGATCTCGGGCGGCAAGGTCCAGCAGATCGGCTACTACCCCGACTACAACGCGGGCTTCGAGTATTACGGCAGCTTCTTCGGCGCGGTCAACTGCTTCAGCTCGGCGAGCCAGTACAACTTCGCGCACTGCCCGGGCGCACAGGCCGAGGCCAAGTTCTTCGCGTCCTACAACAAGTACCCCTACTCGCAGGTCGCCGCCCTGCAGACGGCCTATGGAGCCGTCGCGGGCGGGGATGACGACGCCTTCGTCGCGGGCAAGGAGGGCTTCAACATGGACGGCCCCTGGGAGGGGGCCCAGAACATTCCGGACACCAACGCCAAGATGGAGGGCAACTTCGGCGTCGAGGCGTTCCCCGGCACCGAGCCCGGGCCGAGCACGTTCGGGCAGGGCAATTACAACATCATTCCCAAGGGCGCCTCGGACCCCAAGGCCGCGTTCACGTTCATCGCCTGGCTGGCGGGCTACGACAACGTGGGCTTCACCTCGGCCATGGACCCCAAGGGCGGCTGGATGCCGGCCGGGCCGCAGATCGCGGCGGCGCCGGCCTACCAGAAGTGGCTGTCGGCCAACCCGTGGCTGAGCATCTTCATCAAGCAGATGTCGAGCCCGTACTCGGTGACCCCGGCGCTGACCACGCATGAGTCGGCGTTCGAGACCGCCGAGGGCCAGGCGACCGAGAACATCGCCGAGAAGACCATGTCGCCGTCGGCGGCGCTGGCCTACATCGACAGCCAGTCGAACAGCAGCAACGGCTAACGTGCGGCGGCCATGGCGAGGAACGAGGTAGAGGCAGAGGCAGGGGCAGAGGTAGATATGAGAGCGCTAACACGCCGGGCATCCGGCTCAGCCGCCCCGGCGAGAAGATCCCGGTCGCGTCACTGGCGCCAGATCAGGATCGGGCTGCTGTTCGTGAGCCCGTGGATCCTCGGCTTCGCCGGCTTCTACCTCTACCCGTTCCTCGCCACGCTGTACTACAGCTTCACCAGCTTTACCGGAGTGGGAAATCCGCGGGTCATCGGGTTCGCGAATTACCTCGCCCTGTTCCACGACCACCTATTCAGGACCGCGCTCTTCAATACCTTCTACTACACGGCGTTCGAAGTGCCGCTGTCGACCGCGGTGGCCATCGGGCTGGCGCTGCTGCTGAACATGAACGTTCGCGGCCGGGCTATTTACCGGACGCTGTTCTACATCCCGTCAATCGTGCCCGTCGTCGCCTCATCGCTGATCTTCGTCTGGATCTTCCAGCCGTCCTTCGGCGTGGTGAACTCGCTGCTGTCCGACGTGCACGTCTCGGGCCCGGCCTGGTTCTTCTCCATCGCCTGGTCGAAGCCCTCGTTCATCTTGCTGGGACTGTGGGGCCTGGGCCAGCCGATGGTGATCTACCTGGCCGCGCTCCAGGGCGTGCCCAGGGAGATGTACGAGGTGGCCGCGCTGGAGGGCGCCGGCCCGATCCAGCGACTCCGGTACGTGACGCTGCCGATGATCAGCCCGGTCATCCTGTTCAACGTCATCATGTCCCTGGTCCTGTCCATTCAGTACTTCACCCAGGCCCAGGTGATCGAGACACCGGCAGGCAGCCCCGGCACCTCGACGATGTTCTTTGTCATTTACTACTACCAGCAGGCATTCCAGGACCTGCACCTCGGCTACGCCTCGGCGATGGCCTTCATGCTCTTTATCCTCGTCCTGATCATTACCGTGGTGCTGCTCAGGTCGTCATCCGGGTGGGTTTATTATGAGAACGAACAGCAATAGGGTGGCCTAGCCGCGATGGGAATCGCCGGGCCGCAGGTACGGCCGGATCAGCTACCGCGCACACTGGCCAGGCCGCCGAGGCCGCACCGGACGCCGCGCAGGATAGGCGCCAGCGGGCTGAAGCATCTGGTGCTGATCGCGGTCGGCGCCATGTTCGCGCTGCCGCTGGTGTGGATGGTGCTGACCTCGTTCAAGTCTGCGTCGCAGACGCTGACCTTCCCCGTCGTCTGGTGGCCGCACCCGTTCCTGTGGAAGAACTATCCGCAGGTGCTGTCCTCGCTCCCGTTCGGCCGGTTCTTCCTGAACACCTTCGTCTATGCCGCCGTGACGATCGTCGGCGTCTGCATCTCCAGCAGCCTCGTCGCCTACGGCTTCTCCCGGCTGCGCTGGCGGGGGCGCAACACGCTGTTCTACGTCATGCTGACGACGTTGCTGCTGCCGTTCGTCTGCACGCTGATCCCGCTGTTCATCCTCTACAAGCACGTCGGCTGGATCGGCTCCTACCTGCCGCTCGAGGTGCCGACGTTCTTCGGCAGCTCGGTGTTCAGCACGTTCCTGCTGCGGCAGTTCTTCATGACGATCCCGGAGTCGCTGTCCGACGCGGCCCGCCTGGACGGGGCGAGCGAGTTCTACATCTACAGCCGGATCGTGCTGCCGCTGGCCAAGCCGGCCATGGCCACGGTGATCTTGTTCCAGTTCATCTACTGCTGGAATGACTTCCTGGGCCCGCTCATCTACATCAGCAACCAGAACTCCTACCCGCTATCGCTCGGCCTGGACCTGATCCTGGGCGACTACACGACGAACTGGTCATGGGTGATGGCAGCGGCGTCGGCGGCCACGATCCCGATCGTGATCCTGTTCTTCCTGACCCAGCGGACCTTCATTCAGGGCATCGCCCTGACCGGGAACAAGTGATGGCGGGCCAGTCCGGGCCACAGGCGCGCGGCATCTTCCGGCCAGGGGTCATGGCCGCCCTGGGCTCGCTGTTCAACTTCCTGGCCCTCAACCTGGTGCTGCTCATCGCCGCGCTGCCGGTGATCACGTTGCCGGTCGCGGTGAACGCGGCCAGCGTGGCCCTGGACCGGTGGCGGGCCGACGGCGAGGAGCGGGTGGTCCGGGAGTTCTGGGTCGCGCTCCGGTCCCGGCCGCCGCTGCGGACCACGGTCGCGCTCGGGGTGCCGTTCGCCGCCGTCGGGCTGGGGCTGGCCGAGGTGCGCTACTTCGCCCGCGGCGGCACCATCGCGGCCCACGCGAGCATGAGCCTGGGCCTGGCCGGGCTCCTGATCACGCTGACCGCCCTGGGCTACCTGTTCCTGCTCGAGGCGCGCTACCCGCGACTCGCCCCGGCCGAGCTGTGGTCGCTGTGCGCCCGGCTGGCAGTCCGGAACGCCCTGGTCACCGGCCCGCTGTTCCTGGCCGAGCTGCTCGGCGCCGGGCTGCTGACCCTGCTCGACGCGCCGCTGCTGCTGCTCGGCCTGCCGGCCGGGCTGCTGGTCCTGATGCGGCTCACCGCGCTGCTCGGCCTGCGCGCGCATCACCGAGAGGAGTAACAAAGATGGCCACGGTCAGCCTGGAACAGATCACCAAGGTGTATGCCAACGGCTACGAGGCGGTCCGGGGCATCGACCTGAGCATCGCCGACGGCGAGTTCATGGTGCTGGTAGGACCGTCCGGCTGCGGCAAGACCACCGTGCTGCGGATGATCGCGGGCCTGGAGGACATCAGCGACGGCACGCTGCGCATCGGCGACCGCGTCGTCAACGACGTCGAGCCCAAGAAGCGCGACATCGCGATGGTGTTCCAGAACTACGCGCTGTACCCGCACATGACGGTGGCCGAGAACATCGGGCTGCCGCTCAAGCTGCGCAAGTGCCGGCGCGGGGAGATCCGGGCCAAGGTGGACGAGGCCGCGCACATCCTCGGGCTGACCGAGTGGATCGACCGCAAGCCGGGCCAGCTGTCGGGCGGCCAGCGCCAGCGGGTGGCCATGGGCCGGGCCATCGTCCGGGAGCCCGCGGTGTTCCTGATGGACGAGCCGCTGTCCAACCTCGACGCCAAGCTGCGCGTGCAGATGCGGGCCGAGGTCAGCCGCATCCAGCAGCGCCTGGGCGCGCCCACGCTCTACGTCACCCACGACCAGATCGAGGCGATGACCATGGGCAGCCGGGTGGCGGTCATGCGCAGCGGCCTGGTCGAGCAGTGCGACACGCCCCAGTCGCTCTATGACCGCCCGGCCAACCTGTTCGTGGCCGCGTTCATCGGCTCCCCGGCCATGAACCTCTACGAGGCCGTCGTCGGGGCGGACGGCCGGTCGCTGCGGGTCGGCAGCCAGGAGATCAGCCTGCCCGAGGCGGTCGCGGCGATCCGCCCGGCGCTGGCCGGCTACCGCGGCCAGAAGGTCATCATCGGGCTGCGCCCCGAGCACCTGCCCGCGGCCGGGCCGGCCAACGAGGCGGTCCTCGAGGGCGACGTCGACCTGGTCGAGGCGCTCGGCAGCGAGCTGCTCGTGCACTTCTCCATCGACGCCCAGCGGATCACCACCGAGGGCGCCACCGAAGAGGAAGAACAGCTCACCACCCGCGGGGCCGGCGTGGCCAGGATCGACACCCGCACGCCCATGGCGCCGGGTCGGCGCGGCCGGTTCGCCGTCGACGTCGAGCGCATGCAGCTGTTCGACCCGCGGACCGAACTGGCTATCTGGGACTGACCAAGTCAGGCCGCGGGCCCGAACTGCAGCGTCTGATCCCGGCGGGGACCGACGCCGACCGCGCTGATCGGCGCGCCGATCATCTCCTCCAGGGCGCTCAGGTAGGCCCGGGCGTTGCGCGGCAGGTCGGCCGGGTCCTTGGCCCGGGAGATGTCCTCCCACCAGCCGTCCAGGTACTCATAGACCGGGACGGCGTGGTGGAAGTCGGTCTGCGTCATCGGCATCTCGTCCTGGCGGGTGCCGTTCACGTCGTAGGCCACGCAGACGGGCACCTTCTCCAGCCCGGAGAGCACGTCCAGCTTGGTCACGAAGTAGTCGGTGATGCCGTTGATCCGGGTCGCGTACCGGCCGATGACGGCGTCGAACCAGCCCGTCCGGCGGGCCCGGCCGGTGGTGACGCCGTACTCACCGCCCGTCTTGCGCAGCCACTCGCCCTGGGCGTCGTGCAGCTCGGTCGGGAACGGCCCGGCCCCGACCCGGGTGGTGTAGGCCTTCAGGATGCCGATCACCCGGGTGATCCGGGTCGGGCCCAGGCCCGAGCCGGCGCAGGCGCCGCCGGCGGTCGGCGAGGAAGAGGTCACGAACGGGTAGGTGCCGTGATCCACGTCCAGCAGGGTGGCCTGGGCCCCCTCCAGCAGGATGGACCTGGCCCGCGTCGAGCGCCTGGTTCAGGATCAGGCCGGTGTCGGCCACGTACCCGGCCAGCCGCTCGCCGTAGCCCACGTACTGGTCGGCCACCGCGGCCGCGTCGATCGTGCGCCGGTTGTAGACCTTGGTCAGGACCTGGTTCTTCTCCCGCAGGACCAGGTCCAGCTTCTGGCGCAGGATGCCGGGGTCGAACAGGTCCTGGACGCGAATGCCCATCCGCGCCGCCTTGTCGGCATAGGTAGGGCCGATGCCGCGCCCGGTGGTGCCGATCCGCGCGTTGCCCAGGTGCCGCTCGGACACCTTGTCCAGCGCGATGTGGTGGGGCATGATCAGGTGCGCGTTGGCCGAGATCAGCAGGCGGTCGCAGGACACGCCCGCGCTCGGCCAGCCCGTCGATCTCCTCGAGCAGGACGGCCGGGTCGATGACGACGCCGTTGCCGATCACCGGGACGGCGCTGCGCGACAGCACGCCCGAGGGCAGCAGGTGGAGGGCGTAGCTCTCCTCGCCGATGACCACGGTGTGCCCGGCGTTGTTGCCGCCCTGGTAGCGCACCACGTAATCCACGCTGTCGCCGAGCAGGTCCGTGGCCTTGCCCTTGCCCTCGTCGCCCCACTGCGCGCCGACGATCACGATGGCGGGCATGTCGTCTTCCAGACAAAGGCCCCGTCGCGTCTCGCATGAGCGCTCGGGGCTCTGCATCAGGATGGAGCCGGAACCTGCCCAGAATGGCCGGACCATCCGGCTAGCCGCGCGCCGGCCACGGCGCGCGGCCGCGGCGGCGCTGCTGTCGGCCAGGAACACCTGGCAGCGCTGCGCCTCGTCGTCCTCGCCGATCGCGTCAGCGGCGCTGGCCAGCGCGGCCAGCGCACGCAGGAAGCCCTGGTTGGGCTCGTGCTCCCAGGGCACCGGCCCGAAGCCCTTCCAGCCGGCCCGGCGCAGCTGGTCCAGCCCGCGGTGATAGCCGGTGCGGGCGAACGCGTAGGCCGTGACCGGGTCGCCCTTGTCCAGCGCGCGCTCGGCCAGCGCCGCCCAGGCGGCGCAGTAGGACGGGAACCGCGCGGCCACGCTGGCCGGGTCAGGTGCCCCTTCCAGGGCGGCCCAGGCTTCGGTGTCGGCGGGCAGCAGCGTGGCCGGGGGCTCGCCGAGCAGGTTCTGGTGGCTCATCATCGCCCCTTCTTGCTTTTAGCCGATTGCCTCAGCCGAGCTGGGTGCCGGCCGACATCAGGTCCTCGCAGGCCCGGACGACGCGGTCGGACATGCCGCCCTCGGCCGCCTTGCCCCAGGCTGCGCGGGTCGTAGGCCTTCTTGTTGCCCACGTCGCCGTCGACCTTGAGCACGCCGTCGTAGTTGGTGAACATGTGGCCGGCCACCGGCCGGGTGAACGCGTACTGGGTGTCGGTGTCCACATTCATCTTCACCACGCCGTAGGAGATGGCCTCCCGGATGTCGGTCAGGTCCGAGCCGGAGCCGCCGTGGAAGACCAGGTCGAACGGCTTCTCCCGGCCGTACTTGGTCCCGACGGCCTCCTGGATCTCCTTCAGCACCGACGGCCGCAGCTTGACGTGGCCCGGCTTGTAGACGCCGTGCACGTTGCCGAAGGTGGCGGCCAGGATGTACCGGCCCTTCTCGCCCAGGCCCACGGCGCTCGGCGGTGGCCAGCGCGTCCTCCGGGGTGGTGTACAGCTTCTCGTTCATCTCGCCCACGACGCCGTCTTCCTCGCCGCCGACGACGCCGATCTCCATCTCCATGATGATGTGCGCGGCGGCGCACTGCGCCAGCAGTTCCGTCGCGATCTGGAGGTTCTCGGCCAGCGGCACGGCCGAGCCGTCCCACATGTGCGACTGGAACAGCGGCTCCTCGCCGCGGGCCACCCGCTCCTTGGAGATCTGGACCAGCGGGCGCATGTACCCGTCCAGCTTGTCCTTGGGGCAGTGGTCGGTGTGCAGCGCGATCTGCACCGGGTACCTGGCCGCGACCACCCGGGCGAAGTGGGCCAGGGCGACCGCTCCGGTCACCATGTCCTTGACTCCCTGGCCGGACAGGTACTCGGCGCCCCCCGTGGAGATCTGCACGATCCCGTCGCTGCCCGCCTCGGCGAAACCGCGAATGGCCGCGTTCAATGTCTGGCTGGACGTTACGTTGATCGCCGGGTAGGCGAAGCCTTGTTCCTTCGCCCGGTCGAGCATCTGGGCGTAGACCTCTGGCGTCGCGATAGGCATGGCGACAGCTTCCTCTCCTGGCGATCTCTCCGGGCGGTTCGCTTCGGTGCCGGGTTCCCCTGCCCAGTATCCCGGACCGGTAACCAGGCCATTAGCCGAGGCCCAGATCGGCCAGTTCGTAGGCGGCCCGGTAGTCCAGGCCGCGCCCGGTGATCCGCGGCCGGGCGCCGCGCTCCACCAGCACCGCGACCCCCACGACCTGCGCCCCGGCCTCGGTCAGGGCATCCACCGCGGTGAGCACCGAGCCGCCCGTCGTGGAGGTGTCCTCCACGGCCAGCACCCGGCGGCCGGCCACGTCCGGGCCCTCGATCCGGCGCTGCAGGCCGTGCGCCTTCTCGGCCTTGCGCACGACGAAGGCGTCCAGCTTCCGGCCCTGGGCCGCCGCGGCGTGCATCATTGCCGTCGCGACGGGATCGGCGCCGAGCGTCAGCCCGCCCACCGCGTCGTAGGACAGGTCGGCCGTGGTGGCCAGCATGACCCGGCCGGCCAGCGGCGCCGCGCTGCCGTCCAGCAGCACCCGGCGCAAGTCCACGTACCAGTCGGCGCGCTGTCCGGAACTCAAGGTCACCGGGCCACGTACCACGGCCCGTTCCTTGATCACATTGAGTAGCTCATCGCGGTCAGACACAGGAGCTGAGCCTACTCGCCGCGAGGCGCGCGGCCGGGTCATGGCGGGGGGTCGGGCGATGCGGCGGCGTTTCGGCGGGACCGGTGCGGAGCAGGCGAAATGTCCTGGCCGGCGGCCTGGATCCGACCTGGCGGGTAAGTCCGCGATCTGCGCTATCTGCCACAGCGGCCCCGATGCGCTGGTAACGTCACGCGTCGAGGGAAGGACGGTGCCGCGTGGATCGCTGCGCGCTGTTCGTGGACGCGGGTTATGCGCTGAGCGATGGCGCACTTGCCGTCCACGGGACACGCCATCGTGACTCGGTCTCCTGGGACTATGCCGGACTGCTGAAGCTGCTCGCAGAGTTGGCCAGGGACCGTACTGGCCTGCCGGTGCTGCGCTGCTACTGGTACGAGGCGACGGTCGACAGTCGCCGGACCTCCGAACACGAGACGCTGGCTGACATCCCGGGCGTCAAGCTCCGGCTCGGCAAGGTGCGGCCCGGCCGCCGCGAGGGCGTCGAGACCGAGATCCGCCGCGACCTCACCGCGCTGGCCAGGAACAAGGCCGTCACCGACGTGCTCATCGTCAGCGCGGAGGAGGACCTGTCCCAGGTCATCTCCGACGTGCAGGACCAGGGCATCAAGGTGGCCATCCTGCACATCTCCGGCGACGGCGACGAGACCGCTTCCCGCGCGCTCCGTCAGGAGTGCGACGACGTCATCGAGATCTCGGCCCAGCACCTGCGCCCCTACGTCGACCTGATCCCCGGCGCGGAGCCGGCCGTCCGCGACGACGCCGCGAGCCGCTACGCCGCGAGCACGGTCTCCGGAGGCAATGTTTCCGGGGGCAACGTTTCCTCTGGTGCTGTTGCCGGCGGCGGCTCGATCGGCACGCCGCAGCGCGGGCCGGCGACGGCCGCCGCCTCGTCGTCGATGTACCCGGCGCCGGTGGCCGCCGACTACTCGCGCGTCAGCCCGCCGGGCGGCGCGGTCCCGTCGGCGAACGAGCCCGCCGCCCAGGGCTCCGGGAGCCCCATGGCGGGCACCCCGGCCATGGCCAGCTCGGGCGACAACGGAGCGCGGGGCAACGGCACCGGTGCGCTGGGTTCCGGGAACATGGGTTCCGGAAACATGGGCTCCGGCGGCCAGCCGGGCCAGGATCTCGGCCGGGGCATGCTGCCCGGGTCGGACGGATCCGACGTCGGCCGCCAGGGCGGGCCGGCGGCCCTGTCGCGCCCCGACGACCAGTCGTCCCGGCTGCCCGCGCACCAGCAGTACCAGGGTTCGGACGCCATGCGCGGCCCCGGCCCCCAGGGCCAGCTGAACTCGCCCGGCCAGCCCGGTCCCGGCCAGAGCAGCCTCCCGCCGGGTGGCATGACCCAGCCCGGCCTCGGCGGCAACGGGCTCGGCGGCAACGGGCTCGGCCAGGGCCCGCTGCCCCCCAGCGGGCCGCCGACCGGACCGCAAAGCGGCCTGCCGCTCGGCGGCCCACAGCAGAACGGGCCCGGCCGGGGCGGCCTGCCGCCCCAGGGCCCGGCCGACATCGGCCACGGCGGTGCCACGTCGCAGCCGAGCCTCGGCGGCTTCCCGCCCAATGGCCTGCCGCAGAACGGCCTGCCGGGCAACGGGATGCCCGGCAACGGACTGTCCCACCTCGGCCTGCCGCCGGGCGGGATGCCACAGAACGGACTTCCGCAGAACGGCCTGCCTGGGAACGGCATGCCGCCCGGCGGCATGCCGCAGAACGGGATGGGCCAGAACGGCATGCCCGGCAATGGGATGCCCGGCAACGGACTGCCGCAGAACGGCATGTCCCAGAATGGCCTGTCCGGCAACGGACTGCCGGGCAACGGACTTCCGCAGAACGGCCTGCCCGGCAACGGGCTGCCGCCCAGCGGGTTCGGCCAGCACTCCCTGCCGTCGGGCTCCGCCGGCGAGCTGCCGCGCGGTGGCGGCCTCGGGCAGCACGCTCAGAGTGGCCCTCCGCAGCACAGCCAGAGCGGCCCGCCGCCGCAAAACGGCCTGCCCCCCGGCGCGTCATCCGGTGGTCCGGCCGCGCTGGAGCGGCCCGCCCCGCTCGACCGGCCGCCCGCGCTGCCCCCGCCCCGTCAGCTGCCCCCCGGTCCCGGCGCGGGCCCGCAGTACCAGCCGGGCGTGAACGCGCCCTACGGCGGCCAGTCCCAGCAGCCGCCCGCCGCACCGCCCGGCCAGTACGGCGGTGGCTACGGGTCAACCGTCCCGCCCGGTTCCAGCTACCCGGCGGCGGCGTCCGGCCCCTACGACGTCCAGCACCTGCCCGCTTCGGGACCGCCGTCGCTGCCGCAGTCGTCCATGCCGCAGCCCATCGCCATCTCGCTGGCTGACGCGGTGCAGGCCGCGCACGCCGAGGGCTTCGGGTTCGGTGAGGCGGTGGCCAGGGACGCGCCCGCACTGTGGCTGGAGGCAGTCCTGGCCAGGAAGCCCCGGATGCCCTCGGACCTCGAAGCCCGGCTGCTCCAGGGCTCGGCGCTGCCCATCGACTCGTTGCTGCACGACGAGGTCAGGCACGCGCTCCGGCGCGGCTTCTGGGATGCCCTCGAGCGGTCTCGCCGGTAGATCCCCCGGGCGTTTCGGCCGCCCAGTCACTGTCAGACCCTGGCCGTACGCTCGAATACATGAGCGGAAAAATATCCTTAACAGACGGTCCAGTCGCTGGCGGCCCGCCAGGCCCCGCATCGCGGCCCGTGGTGCCGCTGGAGCGGCTGGAGGCGCAGATCTGCGAGCTGGCCGGGCACCTGACCGCGGCGACGTGCCGGTTCCTGCTGCTGGTCGCCGACTTCGACGCGCGGCGGGGGTGGGAGTCGTGGGACCTGCCGTCGTGCTCGGCGTGGCTGGCGTGGAAGTGCCAGCTGTCGCCGGGCACCGCCCGTGAGCAGGTCCGGGTCGCCCGGGCGCTGGGGGACCTGCCGGTGATCCGCGCCGAGTTCGCGGCGGGCCGGATGTCGTATGCCAAGGTCCGGGCGCTGACCCGGATCGCCACCCCCGCCACCGAGGCCGGCCTGGCGGAGCTGGCCGGGCCGATGACCGGCGGGCAGCTGGAGCGGTTCGCCCGCGCGCACCGCCAGGTGTCCCGCGCCTGCGGCCAGCGGTCCCAGGCGGACCGGCGGGTGACCTGGCGGGTGGACGACGAGGACGGGTCGCTGGCGATGACGGTGCGGCTGCCCGCGGCTGAGGGCCAGGTCCTGGTCCAGGCTCTGCGCGCCGCCGCCGCTGACCTGGACCACGAGCACGACCCGGGCCCCGACGCCGACGTTTCCGCGGAAACGCCGGACACCGCAGACGCGGCCGGCCCGCAAGCAAGCGGCCTGGGAACGAGCAGTCCGGGAGCGGGAGGCCCGAGAGCCGACGGCCTCGAGGCGGGCAGCCCGGGAGCGGACGGCCCGCAAGCCAGCAGCCCGCAAGCCAGCGGCTCGGCGGCGCAGTCCCCGTCGGCCGACGGCCCGCGAGCGAGCGGCCCGGAGGCCAGCGGCCGGGGAGCGGACGGTCCGGAGGCGGGCAGTCCGCAGGCGGTGGGCCTGGCTGATGCGCTGGTGGGGATCGCGGCTGATTACCTGGCCGGGAAGATCACCGCCGCCGCCAACCCCGACCTCTACCAGGTCATCGTCCACGTGGGCCCCGAAGCCCTCACCGACCCCGGCCCCGGCACGCCCGCACGGGATCACGCATCCGCGCCCGGCCACGACCACGCCAATGCGCCCGCGGGCGTTTCCGCGGAAACGCCCGCCGCCGCCGACCCCGCCGAGGACGCTGACGCCTGCCGCGCGGACTGTCCCTACCGGCAGGTCGGGCACCCCGCCTACCCGCGCCGCTGCCACCTCGAAGACGGGCCCGCGATCAGCCCCGCCACCGCCCAGCGGATCGCCTGCACCGCGACGGTCAGCTGGATGCTCCACGACCACGACGGCACCCTGCTCGACATCGGCCGCCGCCACCGCAAGCCCACCGCGGCGCTGCGCCGCGCGGTCCGCGAGCGTGACCAGTACCGGTGCCAGTTCCCCGGCTGCCACTCCCGGCGCACCGACCTGCACCACATCCGCCACTGGGCCCGCGGCGGGAAAACCAGCTACCAGAACCTGATCCTGCTGTGCGAGGCGCACCACGTCATCGTCCACGAGCTCGGCTACCTGATCACCCCCGCCGGGAACGGCTTCAGCTTCACCGGGCCCGACGGCACGACCATGCCCGCCAGCCCGGCCCTGCCCGCCCCGGCCGGGGACATCACCGCCACCCACGACGCCCCGATCACCCCCCAGACCATCAACGCCCCCGGCGACCGCCTCGACCTCCACCTGGCCATCTGGGCCGCCTTCGCCAACGCCCGCATCATCCGCGAGCGCGCCGACCGGGAGAGCGCGGGCCGCAACGCTTCCAGGCTGGCGAGCTAGGCGCTGAATCCCTTACTGCTGCGGGCATTCCGGTGCGGTCACGAGTCCATTACTCCGGGCTTGTTCGCGTTGCAGCGCAACCGGGGCTGGGTACCGTACGAGGGTGGGCGTACTGAGCCGTGAGCAGTTCGATGCGATCGAGTTTGACGCTGTGCGGAGCGGCGACCATGCGTCGGCTGCGGAGCTGATGAACCGGCTGGCCGCGACGGCGAAGGAGACGGCCGGGATGCCCCGGTCGGAGGCCTTCCTGCGGGCGGGTGAGCAGTATCTGCTCGCCGACGACCCGGCCGCCGCCGCGGGTGGTTTCCGCCGGGCGATGATGGACGGCGGGCCGGTGTTCGTGGACCCGCGGGTGCCGCTGGCTCGCGCCCTGTTTCAGCTTGGCCGACACCCGGAGGCGCAGGCCCTGATCAGCAGGCTGAAGACGGAGGGCCCGAAGGATCCCCGGGTGTGCGACCTGGTCGCCGAGCTGCTGGTGGAGCGGGGCGACCTCGAGGGCGCACTGTCGTGGGCCACCGCGGGCGTGGAGATGTGCCTGAACCGCGCGGCGGCGCCGGACGCGGGTGCAGAACAGGTCACCGACAACGAGTCCGAGCTGCGGCTGCTGCTGAGCCTGCGCTACCGGATCCGCAACGACCTCGGCCTGGCCGAGGACCGCTACGACCACCTGCTGGACGAGAAGTAACGGCTCGCCCTGGGAACACAGCAGGCCGGGCCGCCCGCGGCGACCCGGCCTGTCTGAGCTAGCCGCAGGGTCAGCTCCCGACCGCGGCCTCGCTGCGGCTGCGGTCGGTGCCCACAGTGAGCTTGTCGGTCTTCTCGTCCAGGTCCACCATCACGGTGTCGCCGTCGGCGATCTCGCCGGACAGGAGCGCGCGGGCCAGCTGGTCGCCGATGGCCGACTGGATCAGCCGGCGCAGCGGCCGGGCGCCGTAGACCGGGTCGAACCCGGTCAGGGCCAGCCACTCCCTGGCGGCGGGGGTGACGGTCAGGGTCAGCCGCCGGTCGGTCAGTCGCCGGCCCAGCCTGGCCACCTGGAGGTCCACGATCTCGCTCAGCTCGTCGGTGGACAGCGCGTCGAACAGGATGATGTCATCCAGCCGGTTCAGGAACTCGGGCTTGAAGGTGGACTGGACCACGGACATCACGGCGTCGCGCTTGGCCGACTCGTCCAGGTTGGGGTCCGCGATGAACTGGGAGCCCAGGTTGGAGGTCAGGATCAGGATGGTGTTGCGGAAGTCCACCGTCCGGCCCTGGCCGTCGGTCAGCCGCCCGTCGTCGAGCACCTGAAGCAGGATGTCGAAGACCTCGGGGTGGGCCTTCTCCACCTCATCCAGCAGCACGACGCAGTACGGACGGCGCCGGACGGCCTCGGTGAGCTGGCCGCCCTCCTCGTAGCCGACGTAGCCGGGCGGCGCGCCGACCAGCCGGGCCACGGAGTGGCGCTCGGAGTACTCGCTCATGTCGATGCGGATGATCGCCCGCTCGTCGTCGAACAGGAACTCGGCCAGCGCCTTGGCCAGCTCGGTCTTGCCCACGCCGGTGGGGCCGAGGAACAGGAACGAGCCGGACGGGCGGTCGGGGTCGGAGATGCCGGCCCGTGACCGGCGCACGGCGTCGGACACGGCCTGCACGGCCTGGGCCTGCCCGACGAGCCGCCGGCCGAGCTCGGACTCCATCCGCAGCAGCTTGCCGGTCTCGCCCTCCAGCAGCCGGCCGGCCGGGATGCCGGTCCAGGACGACACGACGTCGGCGATGTCGTCCGGGCCGACCTCCTCCTTCACCATGGGCTGCTCGGCCAGGCCGCTCTCCGCCTCGTCCCCGGCGGCAGCGGTCGCGGCCGCGAGCTCGCGCTCCAGGGCCGGGATCTCGCCGTACATGATCCGGGACGCGGCCTCGAAGTCGGCGTCGCGCTGGGCCCGCTCGGTCTGGCCCCGGAGGTCGTCAAGCTGCTTCTTCAGCTCGCCCACCTTGTTCAGGCCCGCCTTCTCGCGGTTCCACCGCGCGACCAGCGCGGTCAACTGCTCCTGCCGGTCGGCCAGATCGGCTCGCAGCCGCTCCAGGCGCTCCCGGCTGGCCTGGTCGTTCTCCCTGGCCAGGGCCATCTCTTCCATCTTCATGCGGTCGACGGTGCGCTGCAGCTCGTCGATCTCCACCGGCCGGGAGTCGATCTCCATCCGCAGCCGGGAGGCCGACTCGTCGATCAGGTCGATGGCCTTATCGGGCAGGAACCGGGCGGTGATGTAGCGGTCGGAGAGGCTGGCCGCGGCGACCAGGGCGGCGTCGGAGATCTGCACCTGGTGGTGCGCCTCATACCGGCCCTTCAGGCCACGCAGGATCGCGATGCTGTCCTCAACGGTGGGCTCGCCGATGAACACCTGCTGGAACCGGCGCTCCAGGGCCGGGTCCTTCTCGATCCGCTGGCGGTACTCATCCAGCGTGGTCGCGCCGACCATGCGCAGTTCGCCGCGGGCCAGCATGGGCTTGAGCATGTTGCCGGCGTCCATCGCGCCCTCGGCCGCGCCGGCCCCGACGACGGTGTGCAGCTCGTCGATGAACGTGATGACCTGGCCGTCACTGTCCTTGATCTCGTTCAGGACGGCCTTCAGCCGCTCCTCGAACTCGCCGCGGTACTTGGCCCCGGCCACCATCGCGCCCAGGTCCAGCGCCACCACGCGCTTGCCGCGCAGCGACTCCGGCACGTCGCCGGCCACGATGCGCTGGGCCAGGCCCTCAACGACGGCCGTCTTGCCGACGCCGGGCTCGCCGATCAGCACCGGGTTGTTCTTGGTCCGGCGGGACAGCACCTGGATGACCCGGCGGATCTCGGGGTCCCGGCCGATGACCGGGTCGAGCCGGCCCTCACGAGCGCTCTGAGTCAGGTCGACGCCGTACTTCTCCAGCGCCTTGTAGGTGCCCTCCGGGTCCTGCGAGGTGACGCGGGCGCTGCCGCGCACCTGCTCGAACGCGCCGAAGAGCTGGTCCGGCCCGGCGCCGGCGTCGCGCAGCACCTTGGCCGCCTGGCCGCCGTCGGCGGCCAGGCCGACCAGCAGGTGCTCGGTGGAGATGTACTCATCGGACATCTCCCTGGCCCGCTGGCCGGCGGTGTTGATGGCGGCCAGCAGCGGTCGCGAGGTCTCGGGCGCGCTGACCGTCGCGCCGGCGGCCTTGGGCAGCCGGGCCAGCTGCTCGTCGACGGTCTTGAGCACGGCGGCGGGATCGGCCCCGACCGCGCGCAGCAACGGCGCGGCGGTGCCGCCCTCCTGGCCGATGAGCGCCGCCAGCAGGTGCAGCCCGTCGACATTGGGGTTGCCGGCGGCGGTCGCGCGCTGCACCGCCTCGGACAGAGCCTCCTGGCTCTTGCGGGTCAGCTTGTCGTCCACAGTTGGTTCTCTTTCAGGTCAGTTGGGTTATCGGGTCAGGTCAGGCCATCGCTAGCGGCCGCGGCGTCGCGGACGGCGGTGGTATCACCGGACGGGCCGGACGGGCTGACGTCGCGGACCGGAACCAGGGCACCACCGCTACGGCCCCGCAGCAGGGCGGCCAGCCGCGCGGCCACCGATCGCGTCGACTCCAGCTCGGCGCGCAGCTGGCTGATCTCGGTGCGCAGCTCCGCCATCCGGCGCAGGTGATCCTGCTCCGCGAGCTCCAGCTCGAGGATGCGCTTGATCCCGAGCAGGTTCACGCCCTCGGCGGACAGTCGCTGGACCTCGCGCAGGATCAGGATGTCGCGCAGCGAGTAGCGCCGACCGCCGCCGGCCGTCCGGCCGGGGGAGACCAGCCCGAGCCGGTCATACGAGCGCAGGGTCTGCGGGTGCAGCCCGGACAGCTGTGCGGCCACCGAGATCACGTACACGGGCGTGTTGTCGGATAGCTCGAATTCGCTGGTCATCTCATCTCCCCTCAGCTATCGGGCCGGTCAGGCCTTGGCCTGGCGCAGCAGTTCGTCGCGCGGATCGGGACCGGCGGTGACCTCGCGGAAGGTCTCCAGGGCCTCCTTGGCCTTGTCGCCCAGGTCCTTGGGCACCTGCACGTTCACGGTCACCAGCAGGTCGCCCATGGTGCCGTCGGACCGCCGGACGCCCTTGCCGCGGACCCGGAAGGTGCGGCCGTTCGGCGTCCCGGCCGGGATCCGCACGCTGACCGGCATGCCCCGGTGGGACGGGACCTTGATCTCGGCCCCCAGCGTCGCCTCCGGGAAGGTCACCGGCACGGTCACGGTCAGGTTGTGACCCGACCGGCCGAACACCGGGTGCGGGGAGACATGCACGCGCACGTACAGGTCGCCGGCGGGGCCGCCCCGCTCGCCCGGTGCCCCCTTGCCCTTGAGCTTGATCCGCTGGCCGTCGCCGACCCCGGCGGGGATGCGCGCCTGGATGGTGCGCGTGCTCATCGCCCGCCCGCTGCCCGAGCAAGACGGGCACGGGTCGTCCACGACCAGGCCGCGGCCGCGGCAGGTCTTGCACGGCTCGGAGAACGCGAAGTTCCCCAGGTTGCGGCTGCCCTGCCCGGTGCCCTCGCAGGTCGGGCAGACCCGCGGCACCGTGCCGGCCTTGGCGCCGGTGCCCATGCACTCCTTGCACGGGCCCTCGCCGGCCAGGCGCAGCGCCACAGTGGTGCCGTCGATGGCGTCGCCGAAAGTCAGCGACGCCTCCGTCTCGACGTCAGCGCCGCGCCGCGGCCGGGCCTGCTGCTGCGTGCGCCCGGAGCCGAAGACTCCGCCGAGGATGTCGCCCAGCCGGCCGCCCGTACTGCTGGTGTTCCCGCCGAACAGGTCGCCAAGGTCGAACCCGTACCCGCCGCCGGCGGTGCCGCCGGAGCCGGGCATGCGGACCCGCCCGCTGCCGAACATCGAGCGCGTCTCGTCGTACTCCTTGCGCCGCTTCTCGTCGGACAGGGTGTTGTAGGCCTCGGAGATCTCCTTGAAGCGCTCCTCGGCCTTCGAGTCGCCCTTGTTGGCGTCCGGGTGGTACTTGCGGGCCAGCTTCCGGTACGACTTCTTGATCTCGTCCGCGGACGCACTCTCGGCTACGCCGAGGGTCTTGTAGTAGTCCTTCTCGAGGAAGTCCTTGGTGCTCAACGGGCCTCTCTTAGGCGGTTCTGGTCAGCGGCCGGCGGAGCCGGAACTGTCCGGAGCGTCCTGCTCCTGGCCGTCGGACGGCGGGCCGTCCTCGGTAGATCCGGAACCATCGGAGGGTTCCGCCACGGCCACCCGGGCGGGCCGCACGATGCGGTCGCCCACCTTGTAGCCGGGCTGCAGGATCTGCACGCAGGTCGGCTCGGTGACCTCAGCGGAGTAAGAGTGCATGAGCGCGTCATGCAGTGTCGGGTCGAACGGGTCGCCGTTCTCCCCGAAGGCGGTCAGGCCCAGCTTGGTCACGGCGGACTCCAGCGAATCGGCGACCGACTTGAAGCCGCCGGTCAGCTCGCCGTGCTCGCGGGCCCGCCCGATGTCGTCGAGGACCGGCAGCAGCTCACTGAGCACATTCGCCAGGGCCTGCTCCCGGACCGCCATCCGGTCGCGCTCGACGCGCTTGCGGTAGTTGGCGTACTCGGCCGACAGGCGCTGGAGGTCGGCGGTGCGCTCGGCGACCTGGGCCATGGCCTCGGCCACCGCCATGTCACCGCCACCCCCGCCAGCGGGGCCGGCGGGGCCGGGCCGGCCCGGGCCGCCAGGGCCGTCCGCGCCGGGAGCCCCCGGCGCGGACGGACCGCCCTGGCCCTGGCCGCTGGCCGGACCGGCCGGGGCGCCGGGCCGGACCGTGGCGGAATGCCGCCCCGGCCCGCGTCGCTCCGGCTGGCCCTGGCCGGGCACGTCCCGGACCTGGCCCGTTTTCGGGTCGATGCGCCTGCGGTCCCGGATCACCGGGCCCTGGTGCTCGTCGTCAGAAGGCTTCATCAGGCCGCGCCGCCCTCCTGGTCACGCGGCTTCTCGTCCTCGACGATCTCCGCCTCGACGACCTCGTCGTCGTCCTCGGGCGCGGCCTCGCCGGGCTCGCCGGCCTGCGCGTTGGCGGCCTGCGACTGCGCGTAGATCGCGCTGCCCATCTTCTGGCTCACCTGCGCGGCGTGCTCGGTCGCCGTCCTGATCGCCTCGGTGTCGGTGCCCTCCAGCGACTTCTTCAGGTCAGCGATCGCCGACTCCACCTCGGACTTCACGTCGTCGGGCACCTTGTCGGTGTTCTCGGACAGGAACTTCTCGGTGGTGTAGGCCAGCGTCTCCGCGCGGTTGCGGACCTCGGCCTCCTCGCGGCGCTGACGGTCCTCCTCCGCGTACTTCTCGGCGTCGGCCATCATCCGCTCGATGTCGTCCTTGCCCAGCGCCGAGCCGCCCGAGATGGTCACGGACTGCTGCTTGCCGGTGCCCAGGTCCTTCGCCGAGACGTTCACGATGCCGTTGGCGTCGATGTCGAAGGTGACCTCGATCTGCGGGATGCCGCGCGGCGACGGCGCCAGGCCAGCCAGCTCGAACATGCCCAGCTTCTTGTTGTACGCCGCGATCTCGCGCTCACCCTGGAACACCTGGATCTGCACGGACGGCTGGTTGTCGTCGGCCGTGGTGAAGATCTCCGACCGCTTGGTCGGGATGGTGGTGTTGCGCTCGATCAGCTTGGTGAAGATGCCGCCCTTGGTCTCGATGCCCAGCGACAGCGGGGTCACGTCCAGCAGCAGGACGTCCTTGACCTCACCCCTGAGCACGCCGGCCTGCAGGCACGCTCCCACGGCCACGACCTCGTCCGGGTTGACGCCCTTGTTGGGCTCCTTGCCGCCGGTCAGCTCCTTGACCAGGTCGACCACCGCGGGCATCCGGGTCGAGCCGCCGACCAGCACCACGTGCTGGATGTCGGTCAGCTTGACCCCGGCGTCCTTGATCACCTGCTTGAACGGGCCCTTGCACCGGTCGAGCAGGTCAGCGGTCATCTTCTGGAACTCCGCGCGGGACAGCTTGGTGTCCAGGTGCAGCGGGCCCTGGTCGGAGTGGGTGATGTAGGGCAGGTTGATCTGCGACTCGGTCGAGCTGGACAGCTCGATCTTGGTCTTCTCCGCGGTCTCCCGCAGCCGCTGCAGCGCCATCTTGTCCTTGGACAGGTCGATGCCGTAGCTGTTCTTGAAGTCCTGCACCAGCCAGTCCACGATGCGCTGGTCCCAGTCGTCGCCGCCCAGGTGGTTGTCACCGCTGGTGGCCTTGACCTCGACCACGCCCTCGCCGACCTCGAGCAGGGACACGTCGAAGGTGCCGCCGCCCAGGTCGAAGACCAGGATGGTGGCCTCGTTGTCCTTCTCCAGGTGGTACGCGAGCGCCGCGGACGTCGGCTCGTTGATGATGCGCAGGACGTTCAGGCCGGCGATGGTGCCCGCCTCCTTGGTGGCCTGGCGCTGCGCGTCGCTGAAGTACGCGGGCACCGTGACCACGGCGTCGGTGATCGTCTCACCGAGGTAGGCCTCCGCGTCCCGCTTCAGCTTCTGCAAGATGAAGGCGCTGATCTGCTGCGCCGTGAACTTCTTGCCGTCGATGGCGACGGTCCAGTCGGTCCCCATCTGGCGCTTGACCGAGCGGATGGTCCGGTCAACGTTGGTCACCGCCTGCCGCTTGGCGACCTCGCCGACCAGCACCTCGCCGTTCTTCGCGAAGGCCACGACGGACGGCGTAGTCCGCGAGCCCTCGGCGTTAGCGATAACTGAGGGCTCGCCGCCCTCGAGGACGGCGACAACGGAGTTGGTCGTCCCCAGGTCGATGCCTACCGCACGTGCCATGAGATCAGTCCTTGCTGTGGTTGCTCCCGGGCTAGGAGCCCGGCTGTCTGGAATATTGAGCCTAGCCGACTCAAGGTTGCCACGCTGTCTGAGCCCTGGCAAATGACTTGAGTCTACTGGGCTCAACTTTGCCATGCGGGCGCCTATTCCCCGCCGCCGGGGCAGGTTTTCGGTGGTCAGGCGGAGACCGGCTGGCCGGCCGGACGCAGGGAGAACACGTCAGGGGCCCCGTCCAGTACCCCGCCCGCGGGGTCGTCCTCGCCCTCGGCCCGCACGATGTCCCGGGCCGGCCGCAGGATGTCGGCCACCACCAGCCCGGCCAGCAGGGCCACCGTGCCGAACCGGGCCAGCAGCGCGGCGAAGTACAGCCCGGTGCCGATCCCGCCCGGCGTGCCCGGTGCCGAGACGGTGATCAGGTAGGCCCAGATGGCGAAAAAGTAGCCCACCTCGGCCACCTGCCACAGCAGGTAGGACCACAGCCGGGGCCGGGCCAGCACCACCAGCGGTACCAGCCAGATGACGTACTGCGGCGACCAGACCTTATTGACCAGCAGGAAAGCCGCCAAGATGAGAAAGAACAGCTGCGCCACCCGAGGCCGGCGCGGCGCGGCCAGGGCTAGCACCCCGATGAGGGCGGCCGCCACCACGAACAGCGCCAGGCTGAGCAGGTTCAGCTCGCTCAGGCTCAGGCCGCCCAGCACCGGCCAGTGCTCGGTCTCGAAGAAGTACCAGATCGAGCCCCAGTCGGCGCCGCGGGTCGAGTTAAGGCCGTAGAACCGGCCCCAGCCGGTGACGTTCAGCACCGCGATCGGCACGTTGACGACCAGCCAGGCCACCGCCGCGCCCACCGCCGTGGCCCGGAAGTCCCGCAATCGGCCCGCCCGCAGGCACAGCAGGAACAGGGCGCCGAGCAAGACGATCGGGTAGAACTTGGTCGCGATGGCCAGCCCGAACAGCACGCCGGCGGTGGTCGGGCGGCGGACCGCCCAGGCCACCATGGCCAGTGCGGTCAGGGCCATCGCGATCATGTCCCAGTTGATGAACGAGCCCAGGATGAGGCCGGGCGACAGCGCGACGAGCAGCGCCGTCCAGCGCCGGGAGCGGCCGGCCAGGACGGCCGTGGCCAGCACCCCGATCACCGCGCAGATGGTCAGGCCGACCACGGTCACGTCGAAGAACTCGCGGCCCCGGGTCAGCGGGCTGGTGATCGGGTGCACCACCCAGGCCGCGGCCTGCATGGCCGCGCCGATGAGCACCGGGTACTCGACCGGGTGGTCGACGTAGGGGATCTGGCCGTGCCACAGGCCCTCGCCGAAGTACAGCGGGTAGATGTCGGTGTAGCAGTGCGCCTGGAACTGCTCGGCGCCAAAGTTCCAGGCCCCCGCCCGGCAGGCGGCCTTGTTAAGGAATCCCAGTGCACTGCCGGCCAGGCTGGCGATGATCAGCGCGCTCACTGAGCCCGCCAGGATAGCCAGCCGCCCGCCGCCGAGGGCGGATCGCGCTGGCCTGCCGTGCGCCTCTGCCTCGGTCACCGCATGCTCCGCCATGCTCCGTCCCGGCCGGTCTCGATCCCGGGTCAGGCTATCGCAGCCGGCCAGGCCCTCATGGCCGCCAGGCCGCGGCCGTTACCTGGCCGAAAGCAGCAGGCTACTGGCCAGTAATATGGTCCGGAAACCGGCCAGGCCTGCCGCGGTCGGAGGCATCGCAGCGGCCGATGGCGGGCGCGTACAGTACACCTACGCCGAACCTGGAGGTCGTCTTGGCGCTGCGGATCATCATCGGCCTGATCCTGACCGCGGTCGCGGCCGTCGTCGCCGGCCGCAGGCTCTGGTGGCTGTACCGCCTCGCGCGCAGCGGCCAGCCGGCCCCGGAGCGGATCGAGGCGGTCAGGTCGCACCCCGGCCAGGACGCGGAGACCCAGGCCACCGAGGTCCTCGGCCAGCGCAAGCTGCTCAAGTGGACGGTGCCGGGCATCGCCCACGCCCTGACGTTCTGGGGCTTCATCGTCCTGTTCCTGACCATCATCGAGGCCTATGGCGCGCTGTTCAGCAAGCACTTCGTCATCCCGCTGATCGGCACCTGGGCCTGGGTCGGATTCGGTGAGGACCTGTTCGCCGTGGCCGTGCTGGTCGGCATCGCCACCTTCACGGTGATCAGGCTCCGTAACAACCCTGAGCGGGAGGGGCGGGCATCGCGGTTCTCGGGCTCGCACACCGGCGCGGCCTGGCTGGTCCTGGCCGGAATCTTCCTGGTCATCGCGACCCTGCTGATCTACCGCGGGGCGCAGATCAATACCGGCGACTTCCCCTATCCGAAGGGCGCGTTCGCCTCCCAGCTCGTGGGTCACTGGCTGCACCCGCTGGGCCGGGGGGCCAACTCCGGGATCGAGACCGCGTTCATCCTGGCCCAGCTGGCGGTCATCCTGGGCTTCGGCGTCTTCGTCACGTACTCCAAGCACCTGCACATCGCCATCGCCCCGCTGAACGTGCTGTTCGCCCGCCGCCCGAACGGGCTCGGCGCGCTCCAGCCCATGCGGTCGGGCGGCCAGGTGCTGGACTTCGAGGAGGCCGACCCGGACAACGACATCTTCGGCCTGGGCAAGATCGAGGACCTGACCTGGAAGGGCCTGCTCGACCTGGGCACCTGCACCGAGTGCGGCCGCTGCCAGTCGCAGTGCCCGGCCTGGGCCACCGGCAAGCCGCTGTCGCCCAAGATGCTGATCCTGGACCTGCGCGACCACGCCTTCGCCAAGGCCCCCTACCTGCTGGCCGGGTCGGATGAGGCCAGGGAGGCGCTGCCCGACTCGGTCAAGGCCGAGGCCGAGCGGCCGCTGGTGGGCGACGCGGCGGCGGGCGGCGTGATCGATCCCGACGTGCTGTGGTCGTGCACCAACTGCGGGGCCTGCGTGGAGGAGTGCCCGGTCGACATCGAGCACATCGACCACATCACCGGCATGCGCCGCCACCAGGTGCTCATCGAGTCCGCGTTCCCGGCCGAGGCGTCCACGATGCTCAAGAACCTGGAGAACAAGGGCAACCCCTGGGGCATGGGCGGGGACAAGCGGCTGGAGTGGATCTCCGAGCTGGACTTCGAGGTCCCGGTCGTGGACGGCAAGATCGGCGACGACACCGAGTACCTGTTCTGGGTCGGCTGCGCCGGGGCGCTGGAGGACCGGGCCAAGAAGACGACCAAGGCCATCGCCCAGCTCCTGCACACCGCCGGGGTGAGCTTCGCCGTGCTCGGCCCGGCCGAGACCTGCACCGGTGACCCGGCCCGCCGGATGGGCAACGAGTTCGTCTACAGCATGCTGGCCCAGCAGAACATCGAGACGCTCAACGAGGCCGGGGCCCGCAAGATCGTCGCGTCGTGCCCGCACTGCTTCAACACCATCGCCAACGAGTACCCGCAGCTCGGCGGCAACTACGAGGTCATCCACCACACCCAGCTGCTGGCCCGGCTGGTCGCCGACGGCAGGCTGACCCCGGTCAACCCGATCGAGGAGAAGATCACCTACCACGACCCCTGCTTCCTGGGCCGCCACAACCGGGTGTTCACCCCGCCGCGGGAGATCATGGAGCAGGTGCCGGGCGTCCAGGCCCAGGAGATGCACCGGTGCAAGGAGCGAGGCTTCTGCTGCGGCGCCGGCGGGGCCCGGATGTGGATGGAAGAGCGCATCGGCAAGCGGATCAACACCGAGCGCATCGACGAGGCGCTCGGCACCGACCCGGACACCATCTCCACCGGCTGCCCGTACTGCATGGTCATGCTGGGCGACGCCATCGCGGCCAAGAAGAGCTCCGGCGAGGCCAAGGAGACGCTCGAGGTCATCGACGTGGCCCAGCTGCTGGCCCGCTCGGTGGCGACGGACCCCCAGCCGAGCGAGGCTCAGCCGCCCGCGGTGTAGGCCGACGGCCGGCCGTGCTCGCTCGGCTCGCCCGCGGTGCGGGCGGGGAGCCAGACCCGGACCTTGGTGCCGCGGCCGGGCCAGGACTCCAGCGTGGCCCGGCCGCCGTGGGCCCGGGCGATGGCCTGGACGATGGACAGGCCCAGCCCGCTGCCGCCGCTGCGCTCCGCACCGCGCGGGGTGGCGACGTCCGGGCGTGAACCGATCTCCCGGCCGTCCCGGCCCGCGGCCCGGTGGAAGCGGTCGAAGGCCCGGGTCGCGTCCTGCGGCGACATGCCGGGCCCGGCGTCGGCCACCTCGATCAGCACGCCGCCGGTGATCTGGCCCAGGCGGACCGCGACGGCGGTGCTGACCGGCGTGTGCGCCCGCACGTTGCCCAGCAGGTTGGCCAGCACCTGGCGGATCCGCGGCTCGTCCACCACCGCGACCAGCCGCGGCGGGGCCTCGGCGCGCACCGGCCGGGCCGGCTCGACGGCCGCCGCGTCGGCGACCGCGTCCCTGACCACGCCAGCCAGGTCGGTCTCGGTCAGGTCCAGCGACGACGTCCGGTCCAGCCGGGCCAGCTCGAGCAGCTCGGCGACCAGCGTGTTCATCCGGTCCGCCTCCTGCTCGATCCGGCGCATCGCGCTCGGCAGCTGGTCCGGCCCGAGCGCGCCCTGCCGGTACAGCTCGGCGTAGCCGCGGATGGTGGTCAGCGGGGTGCGCAGCTCGTGCGAGGCGTCCGCGGCGAACTCCCGGACCTTCTGCTCGGACCGCAGCCGCGCGCCGAACGCCTGCTGGATCCGGTCGAGCATGGTGTTGATGGCCGAGCCCAGCATCCCGACCTCGGTCTGGAGGTCCGAGTCGGGCATCCGCGCGGTGAGGTCACCCCGCGAGGTGATCTCGCTGGCGGTGCTGGCCATCTGGCCCAGCGGGTCCAGCCCGCGGGCGATCAGCCACTCGCCGCCCAGCGCCAGCAGCCCGATCAGGGCGCCGCCGGTGATCAGCTCGGCGATGATGAACCGCCACACCTTGGCCGTGGCCACGCTGGTCGGCTGGGCCACCACCAGCACCACCTGCGCCGAATCGGACCGGCTCACCACCCGGATCACCGCGAGCAGCTGGAGCCCGCCGGGCGTGGTCAGCCTGAACGGCGGGCTGGTGTCGGACTTGCGGGCCCGCACCCGGCTGGTGAGGTCACGCTGCGCGATCAGGGCCTGCACCGCGGCCGCCAGTTGCGGCGTGGACTCGGCCCTGGTCAGCCGCTTGATGGCCGGGGTGCCCTGCCCGGCCGGGTCCCGGATCACCTCGACCGCCGGGTAGCTCTGGAGCCGGCTGGTGATGTCGGCGGGCTGGTAGTCGGCCGCGGTGATCAGGTTGCCCTCGAACTGGCTGGTCACGTTGCGGGCCAGGATGACCGTGCTGACGATCCCGTTGATGACCAGGAAAGCGGTCGTCACGCCGATCAGCACGACGAGCATCCGGGCGCGCAGCGACAGCCTGCGGGAACCGCTCATGCAGCGCTCATCCAGCGTTCACCCAGGGCCGGGCGGCCCGGCCGGGCCCCGGTGCCGGGGCCGGAAGCTGTAGCCCACCCCGCGCTGGGTATAGATGACCGGCGGGCCCAGCGGGTCCAGCTTGCGACGCAGGTAGCTCACGTAGGTCTCGACGATCTGCGATTCCCCCGAGTAGTCCCAGCCCCACACGTTCTCCAGCAGCTGGGCTCGGGTCAGCACCCGGCCCTCGTGCTTCATCAGGTAGGCCAGCAGGCGGAACTCGGTCGGCGACAGCTCGACCGGCACGCCCGCGCGGTGCACCGTCCACCGGTCCTCGTCCAGCTCCACGTCGCCGGCCCGCAGCGGCTCGCCGGCCCGGGCCCGCTCGGGCTCCGGCGCCGACCTGGAGGCCCGGCGCAGCACCGCCCGGACCCTGGCCACCAGCGCCTCCACCGAGAACGGCTTGGTCACGTAGTCGTCGCCGCCGATGGCCAGGCCCGTCACCGTGTCCGAGGAGGTGTCCCGCGCGGTCAGGAAGATCACCGGCACCTCGTTGCCGGCCGCGCGCAGGCGGCGGCACACCTCGAACCCGTCCATGTCCGGCAGCATCACGTCCAGGACGATGAGATCCGGCTGGCTGGCCTCGGCCCGCCGCAGGGCTTCCTTGCCCGTGGCCGCGGTGGTCACCGAGCAACCGTGGAACTTGAGCGCGACCTGAACCAGCTCGCGGATGTTCGGCTCATCGTCGACGACGAGCACCTGGGGAATGCGGTCACTGTCAGTCATCGGATCTCGGGTCATTCTCCGTGAGCAGGCCAACACGGCGCGATGCGGTCAAACAGGCAGGGCCAGGCTGAGAGCGTACCCCCAGGTGAGCCGCTCTGCCTGGCCTCGCTGACGTGTCTGGCCGCCGGGTGACCCTCGGCCCGCCGCGATGACCACCGCGGCGGGCCGAGACCTGTGACCGGCACCCGATCGGTGCTGGCTAGCTGGTGGGCGCGACCGCGACCGGGGAGGTCTCCGCGGCCGACGCGGCCCCGGCGGAGGACGGGGCCGCGCCGGAGCCGAGCACGGCTCGCCGGGCTTGCTGCGTGGTCATGGCCGCCAGGCTCAGGCCGACCCGGCCCGCGCGGCCCGCCATGCGGGTCCCGTCCGCGCTGCCCGCCCCCGCGGCACCGGTGGCGACCAGAGCGGCACTACCCGCGATGAGCAGCGCGAAGAGGGTGCTGGCGAGGCCTCGGACCGATACCCGCGCGGCGTGCTGCCTTCCACTCGGCCGAGCATGCCGGCCTGGGTTGGGAGATGTCACCGCCGAGGCTGTGAACAGCCCGGGAAACCACCGGGAAATAGGCCAGCCCTTTACATGCGCTCGGGGACCGGGATGCCCAGCAGATCGAGGCCGGTCTGCAGGACGCGCAGGGTCAGCGCGGCCAGCGCGAGCCGGCTGTCCCGCACCGTCGGCTCGGCCGTCAGCACCGGGCAGTGCTCGTAGAAAGTGGTGAACGCGCTGGCCACATCGAACAGGTAAGCGGCCAGCTTGTGCGGCTCGGCCGCGACCGACACGTCGCTGAGCGCCCGGCCCAGGCCCAGCAGGCTCAGGGCCAGCGCCCGCTCGGCGGGCTCGGCCACGGCCACCGGGCCGGTCACGGCGGCCGGGTCACGGCCGGCCTTGTGGAAGATCGACCGGATGCGCGCGGTCGCGTACTGCAAGTACGGACCGGTGTTCCCGGTCAGCGCCAGCAGCCGGTCGAAGTCGAGCACGTAGCTGGAGTCCCTGGCCACCGACAGGTCGCCGTACTTCAGCGCGCCGACGCCCACCGACTCGGCGATCTGCTGGCGCAGCACGGGGTCGGCGTACCGGTCCCTGATGACCTCGCCGGCCCGCTCAACGGCCTCGTCGATCAGCGTCACCAGCTTGACCTGCTCGCCGCTGCGGGTCTTGCAGCCGCTGGCCGCCGGGCCCGGTCATCAGGCCGATGACGGCGTGCTCGGCGCTGGCCCGGTCGGTCAGCCAGCCGGCCTGCCGGGCGACGGCGAAGACCAGCTCGAAGTGCTGGTGCTGCTCGGACCCGACCACGTAGATGATGCGGTCGGCGTGCAGGTCCACGAGCCGGTACCGGATCGCCGCGACGTCGGTGCTGGCGTAGCCGTAGCCGCCGTCGCTCTTGCGCAGCATGAGCGGCACCGGCCGGCCGTCCCGGCCGGAGAAGCCGGGCGGGAACGCGCACAGTGCGCCGTCGCTGATGACGGCGATGCCCTTGTCCTCCAGCTCGCCGCTGACGCTGGCCAGCATGGGGTTGTAGAAGCTCTCCGGGTCCATGTCGGCGTCGGTGAGCGTGATGTCCAGCCGGGCATAGACGTCCCGCAGGTAGACCAGGGAGTCGTCGACGAGCATCCGCCACAGCCGCATGGCCTGCTCGTCGCCGGCCTGCAGCTGGACGACCCGCTGCCGGGACCGGTCGGCGAAGCTCGGCTCGGCGTCGAACTTGGCCCGCGCGGCCTGATAGAAGGCGGTGAACTCGCCGGCCTCCAGCTCCTTGGCGGTGGCCTGCTCGCCGATGTCCAGCGCGTGCTCGATGAGCATCCCGAACTGGGTGCCCCAGTCGCCCAGGTGCGCGGCGCGGATCACGGTGTGACCGAGGTACTCGAGCACCCGCACGATAGCGTCGCCGACCACAGTCGGGCGCAGGTGCCCGGCGTGCAGCTCCTTGGCCACGTTGGGACCGGAGTAGTCGACGACGACCCGCTGGGCCGGCTCGGCCAGCGCGACGCCCAGCCGCGGGTCGGCGAGCTGGCTGTGCCGCCTGGCCGCCGATCCACTCGTCGCGCAGCGTGATGTTAATGAAGCCCGGCCCGCTGACCTCGACCTTGGCGATCGGGCCGGCCTCGGCCTGGCCGACCGGCCGGCCAGGCGCGCGGCGACGGCGGTGGCGATCTCGCGCGGCGGGCGGCCCAGCGCCTTGGCCAGCGGCAGCGCCGCGTTGGACTGGTAGTCAGCGAACTGCGAAGGCCTGATGATCGGGTCCGCGGTGGCGTACTGCTCGCCGAGCTCAGCCGCCAGCGCGTCCCGCACCAGCTGCGCGAGTGTCTCTTCCGGATCCGTCACCACTTCAGCTTATCGGCGCCGGCGCCGCCCGGCCCGATTGGATAACGGACGGGCGGCGCAGGAAGTGGCTGCTGCGCGGCGGCCCGAACCGCTGCCGGATCTTCTCGGTGATGCCGGCGCTGGACAGGTCGGCGGCCAGCCGGATGGCGGCGGCGGCCCCCCGGGCGCCGCGCGGCACCGTGCGCGATGACCACGGTGCCCTCCATCCCCAGCAGGGCCGCGCCGCCGTAGGTCTCGGCGTCCAGCCGCTCGCTCAGCTCGCGCAGGCCGCGCCGCTGGAGCATGGCCCCGAGCCGGGCGGTCCGCGAGCTGGTGAGCGCCTCGCGCAGCTGCCGGGCGGCGAAGCTGGCCGTGCCCTCGAGCGTCTTCAGGGCGACGTTCCCGGTGAACCCGTCGGTGACGACGATGTCGACCTTCCCGGTGAGCAGGTCGCCGCCCTCGACGTTGCCGGCGAAGTTGATCGGCAGGCCGCCGTGCGGCGGGTCGGCCTCGAGCAGTTCGTACGCCCGCCGGGTCAGCTTGTTGCCCTTGCCGGGCTCGGCGCCGATGGTCAGCAGCCCGACGCGCGGCTCGGCCAGGCCCCAGGCCACCTGGGCGTAGGCGACGCCGAGCTGGGCGAACTGGACCAGCATCTCGGGCTTAGGGTCGGCGATGGCCCCGGCGTCGAGCAGCAGCGTCGGGTGCGGGCCGGGTGGGCAGCACCACGGCCAGCGCGGGCCGGGCCGCGCCCGGCAGCGGCCGCAGCCGCAGCCGGGCGGTAGCCACGATGGCGCCGGTCGACCCGGCCGACATCACGGCCGCGGCCTGGCCCCGGCGGACCAGCTGGCAGGCGATGGCGATGCTGGACCGCGGTCGGCGCCAGCTGGCCAGCGCGCCCTCGTCCATGCCGAGTGACTCCTCGGCGGCGACGACACCGATCAGGTCGGCGGCATCGTGGCGGGCCAGCAGCGGCCGCAGCAGGCCCGGGCGGCCGGTCAGGGCGACGCGGACGTGGTGCTCGCGGACGGCGATGACCGCGCCCGCCACGATCTCCTCGGGCGCGTGGTCGCCGCCCATGGCGTCCACGGCGATCAGCGGGGTGCGCCCGGCCGGGGGCGGGGCACCGGGCCCAGGGCCTCGGCCGACTGTGGCTCCTCGTCGGCGGGGGCCGGACCGGTGGCCAGCGGCGCGATCGCGGGCGGCGCGGTGCGTGGTGCCGCACCGGGCGGTGCCGCACCGGGCGGTGCCGCACCAGGCAGTGCCGGGCCAGGCAGTGGCACCGGGCCGGCTGGGGCGGCGCGGCCGCTTCGGACCCTCCCGCATGCGGCCAAGCCTCTCATTCCCCCCGGCCGCCGCGGTGGCCGGTGCCGCGACGGCGGCCTGGCCCGGCCTGGCCCGGACTGGCCTGGAAACGCTAACGTGCCGCTGGGCCTGCCCGCCCGCGCTTGAGCGTTGACCAAACGGGAACCAGTGCGGTACCTGCCCGAGACAGGAGGTGAAAGGCGGCGATCGCGGCAACCGGAGGCCGCCGCGGATGCGTCAAAGGGTGGAGAGGAGGCTGTGATGAACGCAGACATATACTGCGATAAGTCATGTTCTGGCCGTAATCTCTCCCGTGGGGTGTGCCGCGGCCCGGGTATAAATCCGGCGGGGGACATCGCACGGACAGGCAACTCTGGGCGTTCCTTGAGCGTTTTCAAATTGTGACCTATTTGTATGGGCCTGACTGAAGCAACTAGACGGTCAGGCGCGTCTCAGGGGACAGACCAGGGCTCAGCGGGGGATTTCTCCGCTGGCGGCATCATCGGAGTCCGGATCCGGCGGGATCGCCGGATGCCGCGGCGACCGGAAGGAGCTGCATGACTGATCAGCAGATAGTGCCCACCGTCCCTGCGCAGGGCCGGAGGTTCCGCGCGTACTCGGCCAAGCACCTCGACGGCCTGACGGCACGGGCCGGCCTGGACGACGGCCGAGCGGCTCGCGGTCCGCGCGGTCGCCACCGTACTGCCCTTTCGCACCAATGATTACGTGGTGGAGTCACTGATCGACTGGGCCGCGGCCCCCGACGATCCCGATCTACCGGCTGGTCTTCCCGCAGGCCGACATGCTGAGCCGGGAGGACATCGGGCCGATCGCCGACCTGCTGGCCCGCGAGGCGCCGCCGCGGGAGGTCCAGGCGGCGGCGCACGCCGTGCGGATGCGGCTGAACCCGCATCCCGCCGGGCAACTGGCCCTGAACATCCCGGCCGTCGACGACGAGCCGCTGCCGGGCGTGCAGCACAAGTACCCCGAGACGGTGCTGATCTTCCCCAAGCAGGGCCAGACCTGCCACGCGTACTGCACGTACTGCTTCCGCTGGGCGCAGTTCGTGGACGAGCCGGACCTGAAGATGGCCACCGACGACATGGCCAGCGTGGTCGGCTACCTCCGGGCGCACCCGGAGGTCACCAGCGTCCTGATCACCGGCGGCGACCCGATGATCATGGGCGCGGTGGTGCTGCGCCGCTACGTCGAGCCGCTGCTGAACAGCGGGCTCGACCACATCGAGTCGATCAGGATCGGCACCAAGTCGCTGGCCTACTGGCCGCAGCGGTTCGTCACCGACCCGGACGCCGACGACACGCTGCGCCTGTTCGAGGAGGTCGCGGCCACGGGCCGGAACCTGGCCCTGATGGCGCACTTCTCCCATCCGCGCGAGCTGGAGCCGCCGCTGGTCGCGGAGGCGGTGAGCCGGATCCGGTCGGCCGGCGCGCGTGATCCGCACCCAGGCGCCGCTGATCAGGACCATCAACGACGATCCCGGCACCTGGGCCACGATGTGGCGCACCCAGCTGCGGATGGGGATGGTGCCGTACTACATGTTCGTGGAGCGCGACACCGGCCCGCAGGGCTACTTCGCGGTCCCGCTGGCCCGCGCCGCCGAGATCTTCCGGGACGCCTACAGCAGCGTGTCCGGGCCTGTGCCGGACCGTCCGCGGGCCGTCCATGTCGGCGACGCCCGGCAAGGTCTGCGTTGACGGGGTCGCCGAGATCGCGGGCGAGAAGGTCTTCGTGCTGCACATGATCCAGGCGCGGGACCCGTCGCTGGTCGGGCGGCCGTTCTTCGCCCGGTATGACCCGCGAGCGGTCTGGCTCTCCGACCTGGAGCCAGCGTTCGCGGCCCGGTTCCCGTTCGAGGACAGATGCCAACCGAGCCGCCGGGCCTGTGGGCGAGGACCTGCTGCTGGCGGCCGACTAGGGGCCGTGCTGGCCGCCCCGCCGTTCTGGCCAGGCCGGTCCCGATCGTACGGATCAGCGGGAATGCAGGACAGCGGCAAGGCACTGCGCTGGGCTAGCTGGTTTGGCTAGCCCAGCGCGGTGGAGGCTTCGGGTGTCTCGGGGACCTCTGCGCGGGGTCCGGCCGGAGCGCGCTGCCCGCGCCTGATCAGCAGGCAGCTGGCCGCGCCGATCAGCAGGATCCCGATCGGCGTGAGCATGGTCGGCCGCATGGCGTCGACGAAGCCGTGGCGTGAAGATCTGACCGGCCAGGCCGGTCAGCTTCTGCCCGGAACCGCCCTCCAGGCCGCTCCTGGCCGCGGCCTGGAACCCGTTGACGAGATGATCCCTGGTCGCCGCGGGCAGCCCGACCGTGCGCTGCCGGGCCTGGCTGGTCAGCGCGTCCAGGAGCCGGTTCTGCAGCAGTGCGCCCACGCCGGCGGTGCCGATCACGCTGCCCACCTGGCGGGTCGTGTTGAACATGCCCGACGCGGCCCCGGCCATCCGCGGGTTGATGTTGCGCATGGCCACCGTGGTCATCGGCGCGAACGTGCAGCCCATGCCGATGCCCGCCGACGAGCTGCGGGGCAAAGAAGTCGTACCAGGCCGAGGCGGGCTGCGCGATGAGCGCGAGCCAGCCCATGCCCACCGAGAAGCAGATCAGCCCGGTGATGAGGATGTACTTGCCGCCGATGCGGTCCGACAGCCGGCCGGCCACGGGGGCGATGAACATCGCGATGACCGAGGCCGGCGCCAGCGTCAGGCCCGCCTTGAGGGCCGAGAAGCCCAGCACCGACTGCAGGTAGATCACGAACGGCAGGTAGATGCCGAGGATGCCGATGGAGATAGTGGCGGCGACGAAGTTCATCAACGAGTAGTTCCGGTCGCGGAACAGCGAGAAGGGCACCAGCGGCTCACCGCCCTGCTTGCCGGGCCTGGACCCATAGGAACAGGGCGAGCAGGACGACCCCGACGGCGAGGACCAGCGGGATGGAGATGAACGAGACGACCTTGCCCCAGTCGTACGCTGCCCTTCGACCAGCCCGAAGCAGATGGCCAGCAGCGCGCCGCTGGCCAGCAGCACGCCGACGAGGTCGAAAGAATGCCGCTGTCCGGTGCGCAGGTCCGGGACCAGGACGATGGTCAGGATCAGCACCACGGCGCCGACCGGGATGTTGATGAAGAAGATGTACCGCCAGTCGAAGGTGGTCACCAGCAGCCCGCCCAGCGTCGGGCCCGCGATCGTGGCCACGCCGGCCACCGCGCCCCAGACGCCGAACGCCGCACCCCGCCGCTCCGGCGGGAACACCATGGTCAGGATGGCCAGGGTCTGCGGCATGAGCATGGCCGCACCCAGGCCCTGCACGGCGCGGAACGCGACCAGCCAGCCCGCCCCCGGGGCCAGGCCGCACGCGGCCGAGGCCAGGGTGAACACCACCACGCCGGCGAAGAACATCCGGCGCTGGCCCGAGCAGGTCGCCCAGTCGGCCCGCCGTGATCAGCAGCACCGCGAGGACCAGCGCATAGGCGTTGATCACCCACAGGACGTCGTCCAGCGAGGCGTGCAGCTTGCTGATCATGTTGGGGATCGCGATATTCACGATCGTCAGGTCCAGCAAGGTCATGAAGAACCCGAGCGACACGACCAGCAGGACGGCCCAGGGATTACCGCGGTACTTCTTCACATCCGCCTCCGCGGCGACAGCCCCGCCGGGCCCCCGCCAGTTCCCGTTCATTCCTCTCCGGTCATCGTAGGGATGGCCGCCGACATTGCGTCTCTTTCGCGGCGTACCGACCCCCCGGCGGGCGTACCGACTGAAATCCGCCGTTCCGCGCCAACCGAACCCCGTTCGGTCGGGGTGGGCGGCGTCGCAGTATGCTCCCGCCCATGGAACTGAACGGAACCTCCGCGATCGTCTCCGGCGGGGCCAGCGGCCTGGGCGAGGCGACCGTCAGGGAACTGGCAGCGGCCGGCGCCACCGTCGTAGTGGCCGACCTGAACGATGAGCGCGGCAAGGCGATCGCCGGCGAGATCGGCGGGGTGTTCGCTCACACCGATGTCTCCGACGAGGACTCGGTCGCAGCAGGCGGTCGCGGCCGCCGCGGCGACCAGCGCGCCCCTGCGGGTCGCGGTGAGCTGCGCGGGCATCGGCTGGGCGTCGCGGACTGTCGGCCGCGATGGCTCGCCGCACGACCTGGCCACCTACCGCAAGGTCATCGACGTCAACCTGATCGGCACGTTCAACCTGATGCGGATCGCCGCGGCGCAGATCGCCAGGACCGAGCCGGCCGACGCCGACGGCCAGCGCGGCGTGGTGATCAACACCGCGTCGATCGCCGGGATCGAGGGCCAGACCGGCCAGGTCGCGTACTCGGCGTCCAAGGGCGGGATCATCGGCATGACCGTCCCGGCGGCCAGGGACCTGGCCGCGATCGGGGTGCGGGTCAACACCGTCTGCCCCGGCATCATCGACACGCCGATCTACGGCAGCGGCCCGGACAGCGAGGAGTTCAAGGCCAAGCTGGCCGCCCCGGTGGTGTTCCCCAAGCGCATGGGCACGGCGGCCGAGTTCGCGCAGCTGGTCAGGTCGCTGATCGAGAACGACTACATGAATGCCGAGACGATCCGCTTCGACGGCGGGATCAGGTTCCAGCCCAAGTAGTTTGCGGCACAGAACAAGCCGAGGAGATCCGATGGCGGAGCCGGTCCTGACCGAGGTCAGCGACGGGGTCGGAGTGGTCACGATCAACCGCCCCGAGGCCAGGAACGCGGTCAACGGCGCGGTGGCGCGCGGGATCGCGGCCGCGGTGGACGAGCTGGACGGCCGCGCCGACGTGTCGGTGCTGGTGCTGACCGGCGCGGGCGGCACGTTCTGCGCCGGCATGGACCTCAAGGGATTCCTGGCCGGGGACGCGCCGGTGGTCGAGGGCCGCGGCTTCGGCGGGATCGTCGAGCAGCCGCCGGCCAAGCCGGTGATCGCCGCCGTCGAGGGCTACGCGCTGGCCGGCGGCTTCGAGCTGGCCCTGGCCTGCGACCTGGTCGTGGCCAGCGAGACAGCCCGGTTCGGCCTGCCCGAGGTCCGGCGAGGCCTGGTGGCGGCCGCGGGCGGGCTCCTGCGGCTGCCCCGGCGGATCCCCTACCACCTGGCCATGGAGATCGCGCTGACCGGCGAGCACTACCCGGCCGCAGCGGCTGGCACGCGGCCGGCCTGGTCAACCAGCTCGTGCCGGCAGGGCGAGGCGCTGGCCAGCGCCTCGGACTGGCCCGGCGGGTGGCGCTCGGCGCCCCGCTGGCCCTGGCGGCGACCAAGCGGGTCGTCGCGCAGGCCGCCGACTGGGCCAGCGGCCAGGCCTTCGCCCGCCAGGCGCGAGATCATCAACCCGGTCTTCGGCTCGGCCGACGCGATGGAAGGCGCGCTGGCGTTCGCGGAGAAGCGGCCGCCGAGGCTGGCGCGGCGAGTAAGGCCGTAACAAATCCCGGCGGCAAGCCGGGCTCAAATCTTCTAGGATCAGCCCTCAGGAAATAGGGGAGATACCTGGGGGATTAACTATGACAGTTCCGCGGATTAGCGTTGTTGTCCCTTTCTTCAACAACGAGGATCTGCTCGGGGACTGCCTGGAATCCATCGCCGCGCAGACATTCCGCGACCTCGAGGTCATCATGGTCGATGACGGGTCGACCGACGGCAGCGCGGCCATCGCGGCGGCCCAGGCCGCGGCTGACCCGCGGTTCACCCTGCTCCAGGTGCCTAACGGCGGCCCTGGCTACGCGCGCAACCGCGGTGTCGAGCGGGCCAGGGGGATGTACCTGGCGTTCGTGGACGCGGATGACGCCCTGCCTGCGCATGCCTACGCGCGCCTGCTGCACGGTACTGGAGAATTCGGGCTCGGACTTTGTCTCCGGCAACGTGCAGCGCGTCGGCCCGCTCGGCATCACCCAGTCGGCACTGCATGCCAAGGCCATCAAGATCCGCCGAAAACCGGCACCCATATCAGCAAGACACCCGCGCTCGTTCTATGACGTCTCGGTGTGGAACAAGCTGTTCCGCAAGTCGTTCTGGGATATGCACGGCCTGGTCTTTCCCGAGGGCATTGTCTGGGAGGACCTGCACCTGATCACCCGGGCCCACGTGCTGGCCCGTGCGGTGGACATCATCACCGACCCGATCTATTTCTGGCGGGAACGAGGCGCGGGCGCGCTGTCGATCACGCAGTCGCGCACCGACATCAGCAACTACACCGACCGGATCAGCGTGCTGCGGTTCATCGACGCGTTCCTGCGGTCGCACAAGCCGGCCAGCATGGTCCGGCAGCATCAGCGCAAGGCGCTGGACAACGACGTCTGGCTGTACGTCGGCGAGCTGGGCCGGACCAGCCCGCGGTTCAATGCCGAGTTCATGAGGCTGACCAGGGCCTACCTGGCCCAGGTGGACAAGCGGGTGTTCCGCAGGCTGCCGTCCGGCCACCGGCTGGCCTACTACCTGATCCTGCACAACCGGCTGGACGAGCTGCTCGAGTTCGTCATGTGGACCACCAGCCAGCCGATCAGGACCGTGCCGGTGGTCAGGGAGCGCGGGCGGCTGCGGGCCGACCTGCCGTTCCGCTCCGATGAGGCCATGCCGGACCGGCTGTACAAGCCGCACTGGCGCGAGCTGAGCCCGTTCGTCCGGGTCGAGCGCATCGACTGGGCGGGCGACCGGCTGGTCATCTCCGGCCTGCGCGTTCGTGCCGTCGGTGGACATCGCCCGGCGGCGCAACGCGTCCAAGATCGTGGTGCTGGTGCCGCGCCGACGAGGCCGGCTGCCCGTTGTGGTGCCCGCGCGGTCCACCCGGCATCCTGACGCGATGGCGCTGTCGGGGCAAGAGCGGTACGCCTACGACTGGGCCGGCTTCCAGTGCGAGATCAACCCGCGCTGGCTGCGGACCGCCGGGCAGTGGCGGCCCGGTGACTGGGACGCCTTCGTACTGGTCCGGGGGCGCACCGTATGGCGGCCCTCGCGGCTGCACAGTCCGGCCGCCGGGTCGGCCGAGCGGCCGGAGCCACGCCAGGTCGCGCCCGGCGTCCGGCTCGGCGCGTACTGGGCCGGGCTCCAGCTGCGGGTCCAGGTCGAGCTGACCCCGGCGGTCCTGAGCGGCTGCCGGAGCGACGGTGACGACCTGGTCCTGGAGGTGGACCTGACGCCGCCCGGCGGACTGAGCGAGGGTGGCGACCTGATCCTGCGGCGGTCCAAGGGCGGCTCAGAGCGGCGGGTTCCGGCAACCCGCGAGCGGCTGGACGCCGCCACGGTCCGGCTGCGGGCCGCGGTCAGCCACGCTGAGCTGCTCAGCGCGAAGTCCGCGTGGGACCTGTACGTCACCGGCCCCGGTGATCAGCGGGCGCGGGTTGCCTTTCCCGCTGACCTGCCCGAGTACCAGCATCGGGCCGACGGCAGCGATACACGCAGCGATACGAGCAGGGATATATGCAGGGAGATAGTCGTGGAGCGGACCAGGTACGGCCACGCCTCGATCGCGGTGCGCGGCGAGGTACCGGTGATCGACGGCCACTCCTGGGCGCCGGACGGGCGGCTGACCCTGTCCGGCCGCTACGCGGGCCTGGCCGGGGAGCCGTGCGAGGCGGTGCTGTCCCGGAAGGGCTCGACCGGGCGGCACGTGACGCCCATGGCGCGGGATGGTGAGCGCTTCACCATCACCATCGACGCGGCCGCCATGCCAGCCTTCGGCCGCCGGCTGCCGCTTCGCGACGGATTCTGGCTGCTGGGCGTGCGCCGGGCGGGCCGCGGCGACGAGCTGATCACCCCGGCCTACGAGCACGGCCCGGCTGGCCGGGCTCAGGGACCGGCGGCTGACGTTCGGCCCGAAGTCCTACTGCTTCACCACCACCGGCTATGACACGCCGATCCTGATCGTCGCCCCGGCGCTGAAGCTGACCGAGCACGGCCGGGTCCAGCGCAAGGTGCTGCGCAGCCTGTACTACCCGGTCCAGCAGCGGCTGCCGCTGCGCGACGCCGTGCTGTTCATCAGCTGGAAGGGCAAGCAGTGCTCGGACAACCCGCGCGGCATCGCCGAGGAGCTCCGGCGGCGCGGTGATACCCGCGAGCACATCTGGGCCGTCAACGACTGGGCCATCCCCGTGCCCGACGGCGCCACCGCGGTGCTGGCCGGGACCGAGGACTACTACGAGGCCGCTGGCCCGGTCGGCCTACCTGATCACCAACGACGACATGCAGGACTGGTACGTCAAGCGAGACGGCCAGGTCTACGTGCAGACCTGGCACGGCACTCCCCTGAAGCGGATCGGCTTCGACGTGTCCCAGCCTCAGTTCATCAGCGGCACCAGGTACCTCGACCATCTGGCCCAGGACGTGGCCAAATGGGACCTGCTGCTGTCACCCAACCCGTTCAGCACGCCGATCCTGCGCCAGGCGTTCCGCTATGAGGGCGAGATCGGCGAGTCCGGGTACCCGCGCAACGACGTCCTGTGCGGGGCCGACGCCGACCGCGTCGCGGCGCAGGGTCCGGGCCACGCTCGGCATCCCGGCCGGCAAGCGGGTGATCATGTACGCGCCGACCTGGCGGGACAACCAGTACTACGCCTCGGGCCGGTACCGCTTCGACTTCCGGCTCGACCTGGAGCAGGCCTGGCGGCGGCTCGGCGAGGATCACGTCATCCTGCTGCGCGGCCATCACCACATGGCCGACGACGTCCCGGCCGGGACCCGGCCCGGTTTCGTGATCAACGTGACGGACTATCCGGACATCTCCGAGCTGTTCCTGGCCACCGACGCGGTGATCACCGATTACTCCTCGGTGATGTTCGACTTCGCGCCGACCGGGCGGCCCATCCTGTTCTTCACCTATGACCTGGAGGAGTACCGCGACGACCTGCGCGGCTTCTACTTCGATCTGGAGGCCGAGGCGCCGGGCCCGCTGCTGGCCACCTCGGCTGAGGTCATCGAGGCGATCGCGAACCTGGACACAGTGGCGGTGCAGTACCGCGCGGCCTACCAGAGGTTCGCGGCCCGGTTCTGCCCGCTGGACGACGGCAAGGCGGCGGCGCGGGCCTGCGACCGCATCTTCGGCGGCTAGCTCAGGCGGCGGCTGGCTCAGGCGGGGCCTGGGGTGATGATCGGGCCGATCGGGCCGCGCGGGCCAGCCTTCTTCTTGGCCGGCGCCTTGAGCGGCTTCTTGGCCTCGGCGGGCTGCGGGCGGGGGGCCTCCGAGCGCGCGGGCTGCGGGGCGTGGTCGGCCAGCGCCTCGCGCAGGCGGCCGCGGGCCCGGTGCAGCCGGGACATCACGGTCCCGACCGGGGTGCCCATCATCTCGGCGATCTCCTTGTACGGGTAGCCCTCCACGTCGGCCAGGTAGACCGTCATCCGGAAGGACTCCGGCAGGTCCAGCAGGGCCTGCATGATCTCCGCGTCGGGCAGCCGGTCCATGGCCTCGGCCTCGGCCGAACGGGCCTGGAGCGACCAGGGGTTCGCGTCGGCCTGCCAGTCCCGCTCAAGGTCGCCGCCCAGCTCCTGCACCGGCTCGCGGCGGCGCTTGCGGTAGCCGTTGATGAACGTGTTGGCCAGGATCCGGTTGAGCCAGGCTCGCAGGTTGGTGCCCGGCTTGAACTGGTGGAACGCCGCGTAGGCCTTGGCCGAGGTCTCCTGGACCAGGTCCTCGGCGTCGGAGGCGTTCCTGGTCATCCGCAGCGCAGCCGGGTAGAGCCTGCGCAGGTGCGGCAGGACATCCTCCTCGAACTGCGCATGCAGGTCGGGCTTCTGACCCATCCGACTCATCCCCGTTCCCGGCTCACAGGCCGCCCACTTTGCTGGCCCTTCACCTTATAGACGTCTTGCGACGCCGCCAGGATCGTCCCCCGCGGAACAAATCTTTGCGAAGTCACTGCCGTCCACGCGTTCTACTGTCGCTGAGCTGACTGATGGTTTGCTGAAGGCGCGCTCAGATCCAGCTGTGGAACCACATGCGGGCAACCAGGAGCTGTAGGGGATGACCTGCGGGCGGCGAGGATGGGGTAGAGGTAGGCGAGGTTGAGGAGGGTGGCGAGGAGGTAGGTGCCGGCGGTGATGGCGCCGGTGGCGCGGCGGGCGGGGGTGGCGGTGCCGGGTCCGATGATCAGGCCGAGGCACAGGGTGATGGCGATGATGAGGTAGGGCTCGAAGGCGATGGCGTAGTAGTAGAACTCGGTGCGCTGGTCGTGGAGGTAGAACCAGATCCAGGGCAGCCAGCCGGCGGCGGTGGCCTGAGGAGGCGGGCGCCGGTGCGCCAGTCGCGGCGCATGAGCCACCAGGCGAGGCAGAACGCGAGGGCGGCGGTGGCGCCCCACCAGATCAGCGGGGTGCCGATGGCCAGCACCTCCTGCTCGGTGGATCCGGTCGCGCCGCAGTGCCCCGACGGCAGGCAGGCGGAGTAGAAGGAGATGGGCCGGGCCAGCACCAGCCAGCCCAGCGGATTGGACTTGTAGGTCTGGGTCGATGGTCAGCCCCAGCCCGAACTGGAGCATCCAGTGGTTGTACTGCCAGCCAGGCGGTCAGCGTGGCCGGTGGGCTTGTGGCTGGGGCTGAACGCGGCGCCGTTGCGGTTGTAGCCGTAGGGGGTGGCGAACCAGCCGGTCCAGGAGGCGGTGTAGACGGCGGCGGGGATGAGGGCGAACCAGGCGGGCAGCCAGCGGGCGTCGCAGCGCAGGACGCCGGCGAGGCGGTCGGTGTAGCCGGCGGCGCGGCGGGCGCCGAGGTCCCAGGCGATGACCAGGGCGGCGAACGCGGCGATGAACCAGATGCCGTTCCACTTGCAGGCCACCGCGGCGCCCAGGCAGGCCCCGGCGCCGGTCAGCGGCCAGCGGATGCCGAGCCCGGGCCCGCCGCCGGGCAGCGCGGCAGGCCCGGCGGGGCCGCCGGGACCGGCGGGGTCGGCGGTGCTGGCGGCGGTGCGGGCGGCGGCGGCCAGGCGGGCGCGGGTGCGGTCGCGGTCGATGACGATGAGGCCGAACGCGGCCAGCACCCAGAACATGACGAAGATGTCCAGGATCGCGGTGCGGGACAGCACCAGCTCCAGGCCGTCCAGGGCCATCAGCAGCCCGGCGACGCAGCCCAGCAGGGTGGAGCGGGTCATCCGGCGGACGATCCGGGCCAGCATCAGGATCGACAAGGTGCCGACCAGCGCGACGGAGAACCGCCAGCCGAACGGGGTCAGCCCGAACAGCCACTCCCCGACCGCGATCATCTCCTTGCCCAGCGGCGGATGCGCCACCAGCTCCGCCTGCGTCCCGGAGCAGAATGTGCGTGCTGCCGTGCACCAGCAGCTGGTTGGCGTTCTTGACGTGATTGATCTCCACGCCGTGCTGGAGGATCGCCCACGCGTCACCGACGTAGTAGGTCTCGTCGAACACGACGGCCTTCGGCGCGCTGAGGTCGTCAAAGCGCAGGAACCCGCCGAACAGCGTGACCAGCAGCGGCCCGGCCCACCCCCAGGCGATGCTGCCCGGCATCGGCGGCACCAGCCGCTCCCGCAGCCCAGGCCTACCAGTGGCCTGGCCGGCCTGTCCAGCCCGCTCGCGCGGCCGCGCCGCCCCGGTCCGCCGGGCCGCTTCGGCCTGGCCGTAGCCGTGGCTGATCTCGTCTGACTGACCCGGCGCAGTCTCATTTGCCGTCATCGCCTGCCATCGTATGGTGGCCAGACTGGGCGGTGCGTCAGGATGGGCCGCATGGACGTGGATCGTCATATCAGCGCGCTGGAGGCGGAGGGCCGCCTGCTCGCCGAGGCCGCCGAGCGGGCCGGCCTGGCGGCCGCCGTGCCGTCGTGTCCGCCCTGGCAGGTCCGCGACCTGCTCCGCCATCAGGGCTACGTGCACCGGTGGGCGGCGGCCTACGTCAGCGTGCCGATCCGGGCCGAGGCGCCCGAGCTAACCGAGGCCGAGCAGCTCACCGCCGGGGCCGCGGACGACCGGCTGCTGGACTGGTTCCGCGACGGCCATGGCGCCCTGATCCGGACCCTGCGCGCGGCCGACCCCGGCGTGATCAGCTGGACGTTCCTCGACGCGCCGTCGCCGCTGGCCTTCTGGGCCCGCCGCCAGGCCCACGAGACCGCCATCCACCGGGCCGACGCGCAGCTCGCCGCGGGCGAGACGCCCGGCTACCCGGCGGACTTCGCCGCCGACGGCATCGACGAGCTGATCATGGGGTTCTTCGCCCGAGCCGACGACGGCGACCGGGCCGGGCCGGAACCTGAGCCCGCCCCGGATCGCACCTTGCTCATCCGGGCCAGAGACGCCAGCCAGGAATGGCGGGCCGAGCTCGGTGCCAACGGCCGCCGGGTGGCGCGGGTCAGCCGCGGCGGCGGCCCCGCCGCCTGCACGCTGGACGGGCCAGCGGCCGGCCTGTACCTGCTGCTGTGGAACCGGTCTGAGACCGGCGGCGCCGGGGTCAGCGTGAGCGGCGACGCCGGGCTGGCCGCGGCCTGGCAGGCCGGGATGCACGTGCGGTGGTAATGCCGATCCGGGCTCGGGTCATCCTCCCCTAGGCTGGGCGGCATGTCTGCGACCAGCCGTCCTATCCTCGCCGCTCCCGCCTGGCCCTACGCCAACGGCCCGCGCCACATCGGGCACGTGTCGGGGTTCGGCCTGCCCTGCGACATGTTCGCCCGGTATCAGCGGATGGCCGGGAACGCGGTCCTGATGGTCAGCGGCACCGACGAGCACGGCACGCCCATCCAGGTGCAGGCGGACGCCGAGGGCGTGACCGCGCGCGAGCTGGCCGACCGCTACAACCGGGTCATCGCCGAGGACCTGACCGGCCTGGACATGTCCTACGACCTGTTCACCAGGACCACCACCCGCAATCATTACTCGGTGGTGCAGGACCTGTTCTCCGGGCTATACGAGAACGGCTACATCTTCCCGCGCAAGACCATCGGCGCCATCTCGCCCTCCACCGGCCGGACGCTGCCCGACCGCTACATCGAGGGCACCTGCCCCATCTGCGGCTTCGACGGCGCCCGCGGCGACCAGTGCGACAACTGCGGCAACCAGCTCGACCCGGCCGACCTGATCAACCCGCGCTCGAGGATCAACGGCGAGACGCCCGCGTTCGTGGAGACCGAGCAGTTCTTCCTCGACCTGCCCGCGTTCGCGGACGCGCTCGGTACCTGGCTGCAGAGCAAGAGCGGCCAGTGGCGGCCTAACGTGCTCAAGTTCTCCCTCAACCTGCTGGGCGACCTCCAGCCCCGGGCCATCACCCGCGACCTGGACTGGGGCGTCCCCATCCCGCTCGACGGCTGGCGAGACCGCGCGGACAAGCGGATCTACGTCTGGTTCGACGCCGTGATCGGCTACCTGTCGGCGTCGATCGAGTGGGCCCGGCGCAGCGGCGACCCGGACGCCTGGCGGCAGTGGTGGCAGAGCCCCGACGCCGAGTCCTACTACTTCATGGGCAAGGACAACATCGTCTTCCACTCCGAGATCTGGCCCGCCATGCTGCTGGGCTACAGCGGCCGCGGCGCACGGGGCGGCCAGCCGGGCCCGCTGGGCGAGCTGAACCTGCCCACGGAGGTGGTGTCCAGCGAGTACCTGACCATGGAGGGCCGCAAGTTCTCCTCCTCCCGCGCGGTCGTCATCTACGTCCGTGACTTCCTGGCCCGGTACAACGTGGACGCGCTGCGCTACTACGTCGCGGTGGCCGGCCCGGAGACCCAGGACACCGACTTCACCTGGAGCGAGTTCGTCCGGCGCAATAACGACGAGCTGGTGGCCAACTGGGGCAATCTGGTCAACCGGTGCGTGTCGTTCGCGGCCCGCAACATCGGGTCGATCCCCGAGCCCGGCGCGCTGACTGACGCCGACGCGGCCATCCTGGAGCACTCGCGGGCGGCCTTCGGCCGGGTGGGCGAGTCCTTGTCCCGGTCACGCTTCAAGGCGGCCATCTCCGAGACCATGCGCACGCTGGCCGAGGCCAACAAGTACCTGTCCGACCAGGCGCCGTGGAAGCTGCGCGAGTCCGACCCCGAGCGGATGCGGACGATCCTGCACGTGGCCCTGCAGCTGGTGAATGACGGCAAGACGCTGCTCACCCCGTTCCTGCCCGAGTCGTCGCAGCGGGTCTACGAAATGCTCGGCGGCCGCGGGACGTGGTCGGGCATGCCCCGCATCGAGGAAGTCAGCGAGGACGGCGGCCCGGACTATCCGGTGGTCACCGGCGACTACCGCACCGACGCGACGTGGGCCTCCGAGCCGATCCGGCCGGGCACACCGCTGACCACGCCGGTGCCGCTGTTCACCAAGCTGGACCCGTCGGTGGCCGACGAGGAACTGGCCCGCCTGGAAGGCTCGTGAACCAGGAGTGACCGAGGGAAAAGACCAATACGGGCGGCCGCCCGCGCGCGACCCCGAGCCCCTGCCGGGCACCGCGTTCGACGGCCACTGCCACCTGGACCTGCTGCCGGGCCCACTGACCGACGTGCTGGCCCGGGCGGCGGCGGTCGGCATCAGCCGGGTGATCACGGTGGGCTGCGATCTCCCGTCGTCCTACTGGGCGGTGACCTGCGCCGCCGATCACCCCGAGGTCGGCGCGGCGGTCGCCATTCATCCGAACGAGACCAGCCGGGTCGCCGCTACCCCGGCCGAGCGCGACGCCGTGCTGGCCGAGATTGCCGAGCTGGCCGTGCTGCCGCGGGTCCTGGCGGTGGGCGAGACGGGCCTGGACTACTACTGGGACGACGCCCCGGCCAAGGTCCAGCAGGAGTGGTTCCGGGCCCACATCGCGATCGCCAAGCAGGCAGGCAAGCCGCTGATGATCCACGACCGGGACGCCCACGAGGACGTGCTGGACATCCTGGCCGCCGAGGGCGCGCCCGAGCAGGTGATCTTCCACTGCTTCTCCGGCGACGCGGCCATGGCCGCGCGCTGCGCCGAGGCGGGCTACGTGCTGAGCTTCGCGGGCACGCTGACGTTCGCCAACGCGGCGCAGCTGCGCGAGGCGGCCGCCGTGATCCCGGCCGAGCTGGTCCTGGTGGAGACCGACGCGCCGTTCCTGACCCCGGTGCCCAACCGAGGCAAGTCGAACTCGCCCGCTCAGGTAGCCCACACGCTGCGCGCGCTGGCGGCCATCAAGGAGCTGGACGTGGCCGAGCTGTGCGCGATCATCGAGGCCACCGGGGAGCGGGTGTTCGGCCCCTGGCCAGCGGCCGGCCCGGCGTCTCGGTCCGCCTAGCCGTGGCCGAGCTGGCGGCCGGCGACCTGCTCGGGCCGACCGAGATCCGGGCGCTGGCCGCGCGGCTGGACCTCCAGCCAGCCAAGCACCTGGGCCAGAACTTCGTCGTCGACGCCGGGACCGTCACCCGGATCGCGGCCCAGGCCCGGCTGGCCCCCGGCGACGTGGTGCTCGAGGTCGGACCGGGGTTCGGCTCGCTCACCCTGCCGCTGCTGGCCGAGGCCGACCGCGTGGGGGACGGCCGCGTGCTGGCCGTGGAGATCGATCCGGTCCTGGCCGCCGAGCTCCCGGTGACGGTGGCGGCCCGCGCGCCGGAGCTGGCGCCCCGGCTGACGGTGCTGCGGGCCGACGCGGCCCGGGTCGGCGAGCTGCCCGGCGACCCGCCCACGGCGCTGGTGGCCAACCTGCCCTACAACGTCGCGGTGCCAGTGGTGCTGCACCTGCTGGCCACGTTCGGATCCCTGCGCCGCGGCCTGGTGATGGTCCAGGCCGAGGTGGCGGACCGGATGACCGCGCCGCCGGGCAGCCGCGTTTACGGCATCCCGTCGGCCAAGCTGGCCTGGTACGCCGACGTGCGCCGCGCGGGCTCGGTGCCCAGGGGGGTGTTCTGGCCGGTGCCCCGGGTGGACTCCGGGCTGGTCGCGTTCACGGTCCGCGAGCCGCCCGCGGGCCGGAGCGCCGCGGACCGCGAGCAGGTCTTCGCGGTCATCGACGCGGCGTTCTCGCAGCGTCGCAAGACGCTGCGGGCCGCGCTGGCGGGCTGGGCCGGGTCGGCCGCCCTGGCCGAGCGGGCCGTCCGTGCCGCCGGCATCGACCCGGGCCTGCGGGGCGAGGCGCTGGGCATCGACGAGTTCGCGCGCATCGCGGCGGCCCGGTCGGCCGCCTGACTCCTCAGCAGGGCCAGCGTCTTGCTCGCCCGGGACGGCTAGGGAAGGGATTGGCGTGGTCGAATTCGAGGTCGTGACCAGCAGCGGCCGCCCGGACCTGAACGAGGAGGCTGGTGCCGCCTTCCGCGGCGGCTGGCCGGAGTTCATCTTCCATGACTCCCTCGTGCGCGAGTACCTCGACCGGGTCGAGGCCTTCTTCCCCGAGTTCGACATCCTGGTCCTGGAGGACGGGGCCGTGGTGGCCGGCGGCTGGGGCGTGGCGCTGCGCTGGGACCCGGCCGACGGCCCGCCTGCCGGCGGATATGACGGCGCCATCGTCGCCTCGGTCACCGGGCACGAGGCCGCGCTGCCGCCGGACACGCTGTCGGTCATGGCCGCCGCGGTCAAGGCGGACCGCCGGGGCCAGGGCCTGGCCGGGCGGGTGCTGACCGCGCTGCGCGAGCGCGCCGCGGCGGCCGGCGCTGAGCCGGGTGATCGCCCCGGTCCGGCCGACCCTCAAGGCCCGCTACCCGCTGACGCCCATGAGCGACTTCGCCGCCTGGACCCGCGACGGCCAGCACCTCGACCCCTGGATCCGCACCCACCAGCGGATCGGGGCGACGATCCTGGGGCCCGCCCCGACTCCATGATCATCACCGGCACGGTCGCCGAGTGGGAAGACTGGACCCAGATGGCCTTCCCGCAGACCGGCCGCTACGTGGTGCCCGCGGCCCTCGACCTGGTCGAGATCGACGTCGAGCGCGACGAGGGCGTCTACCGCGAGACCAACCTGTGGATGCGGCACGCCTAGGCCGGGCGGCGCGCTGGCCGCGCTGATCGGCGAGAGCTAGGTTCGCGGGTATCGGCCTTCGGCCGGCGCCTGGCCGGTCACGAACAGGTCGTACAGATCGTCGGCCACCCGCTCGATGGCGTCCCGGCCCTCCAGGTCGTCGAGCAGATCGGCGTCGATGGCGGTCGCGCCCAGGGCCGCGCCGAGCAGGTTGCCGCAGATCGCGGCGGTGCTGTCACTGTCGCCGCCGTGGTTGGCGGCCAGCAGGATGGCGGGCCGGAAGGCGGCCGCGGGCAGCGCGCAGTAAACCGCCATGGCCAGCGCCTCATCCGCGACCCAGCCCTGGCCCAGGGTGATCAGCGTCTCCCGGTGGCCGGGCCGGGCGGCGGCTCGCCGGACCGCCTCGGCCAGCGCCGCGCGCACCGGCTCGCCACCCACGACGGAGTCCAGGCGGCGGATCGCGCTGGCCACGGCCCGGGCCAGTTCCTGGCCCCCGGCGACCTCGCTCACGATCAGCGCGAAGGCGCCGGCGGCCAGGTACCCGCTCGGGTGCCCGTGGGTCAGCGCCGCTGCCGCGCAGCCGACCGTGAAGGGGTCCGCGGCCACCAGCCCCGCGGGCGCCACCCGCATCACGCCGCCGCAGCCCTTGCTGGCGTTGACCGGCCGCTGCGCGGTTCCCGGCCGCGCGCCCTGAAGCGCGCTGGTGCAGGTTACGCCGGGGCTGCGGGTGTGATGCAGGAAGCCCTGGCCGACCAGCCAGCCATCGGGACAGTCCGGCGGCCCGGCGTCGTCCTGCGTGGACAGCCAGCGCTGGTAGGCCAGCCAGATTTCACCGGTAACAACGGCCTCGTCCGTCCCGGCCAGCCGCGCGCGGATCAGTCCCTCGGCGGTGAACAGCGTCATCTGGGTGTCGTCGGTGATCGCGCCGACCCGGCCGTAGGCGGTGACATAGCCGGTCACGCCGCCGGGGCCGAATCGGTCCTGGATCGCCGCCAGCGAGAGGAACTCGATGCCGGCCCGATGGCGTCGCCCACGGCGCCGCCCAGGAGGCAGCCACGGAACACCGAGCGCAGGTCACCGGCAGTCGGCACGGCCCGGCTCTCCTTTCGTCTCGTTAGCGGCGCGCCGCGGGAGCCGGGCTCAGCGAGGCCGGGCGAACACGCCAGTGCGAGGGAAGGCGCCTGCCGATACCGCGGCGCGGGTCATCGCCCGCCCGATGGCGATGACCTCCTCGGTGCGCTCGTCGCCGAGGTGCCGCCAGGGCGGCGCGGCCATCCGGTCGGTTTCCTGTTCCACCCGGTCGCGCAGTTCCCGCCCGGCCGCGGTCAGCGTCCCGTCGGCGGCCAGCAGGCCGCGGTCGGCCAGCCCGGCCGTCCCGGCATCCCATTCGTCCTGGGTCCAGCCCCGGCTGACCAAGGCGAACTCGGGCACGAAGCCGGTACCGGTGGCGGTGTGGGTGATCAGCGCCTCGATGCCGCTCAGCCCGGCGGCGGTCAGCGCGGCCAGGTGCCCGTCGCCCCGGTGCTCGCGCAGCAGCGAGATGGCGTGCCACATGGCCAGCAGCGGCTCGCCCGGCCAGTCCAGCTCGGCGTGGGCCGCGTAGAGCGGCCGGCCCTCCGGGCGGCAGGCACTGGCCGCCTCGCGGGCCAGGCCGCGGCCAGCCGGGGGACGTCGTCCGAGGCCGTGATCTCGGGGCCGAGCAGGCGGCGCAGGGCCTCGTCAGCGGCTCGGAAGCGCTCGCCGAGCACCGCCGCCGGGGTCGTGATCTGCCAGGCCTCCGGGATGCACCGGGCCACCAGGGCCGGGCTGAAGTTGTAGAACGTGGCCGTGACCACCCCGGGGCCGACCGGCCCGAGCGGCGCCGCGCGCCCGGCGAAATAGCACATCCGCCCGGCCCGGAGCCCGAGACCGGTCATCCGCCGCTCGGTCTCGGGGGCGAAGTAGACCAGTGAGTGCAGCGGGTTGGTCGCGTCGTTCACCTGCCGGACGAGAGGAGAGCCCATGATCGAACATTAGCTATTCGGGCCGCCGCCAGCCGATCCGACAGCTATCCGTCCCCCAGCGTGCACGCGCTGTTCACGCGGCACCGGCCCGGCGCGGCCGGCGGGCCGGGCTGACCAGGGGCAGGCCCGCGCTGACGATACGATCAACTGGTCGTGACCCCTTTGCACTCTGCCCCGCCGGCCGTCACCGTCCGCGTCCCGGCGAAGGTGAACCTCCAGCTAGCCGTCGGCCCGGCCCGGCCCGACGGCTATCACGGCGTGGTCACCGTCTACCAGGCCCTGTCGCTGTTCGACGAGGTGACGGTGCGGCCCGCCGAGCGGAACAAGATCGTGGTCACCGGCGAGGACGCGGACGCCGTGCCCACGGGCCCGGCCAACCTGGCCAGCCAGGCGGCCACCGCGCTGGCCCGGGCCACCGGCAGGCGCGGGCGCGAGCGGAGCGCGGTGCGGATCGAGATCCGCAAGCGCATCCCGATGGCCGCCGGGCTGGCCGGGGGAAGCGCGGACGCGGCCGCGACCCTGGTCGCCTGCAACGAGCTGTGGCGTACCGGCCTGAGCCAGAAGGACCTGTGCGAGGTCGGCGCCGGCCTGGGCAGCGACGTGCCGTTCGCGCTGATCGGCGGGACCGCCGTGGGCCGCGGCCGGGGCGAGCAGCTGACCGCGGCACTGGTGGCCGGGACCTACCACTGGGCGCTGGCCTTCGCCGCCGGCGGGCTGTCCACCCCCGAGGTGTACGCGACCTGCGACCGGCTGCGGGCGGCCCGGGGTGCCGGGGCCGGTGACGGCACGGTCAGCGCCGGGGCCGTCGACCCGGAGCTGAGCGGCCCGCTGATGACCGCACTGCGGTCCGGCGACCCGGCCGCGGTCGGGCCGGCGCTGGTCAACGACCTCCAGCCGGCCGCGATTACGCTGCGCCCGGAGCTGCGGCGCGCGCTGACCGAGGGCCGGGAGCACGGCGCGGTCGGCGCGATCGTGTCCGGGTCCGGCCCGACCTGCGCGTTCCTGGCCAAGGACGCCCGCCACGCCAGGGACCTGGCCGTCTCGCTCACCGGCGCCGGGATCTGCCGGGGCGTGGCCGTGGCCAGCGGGCCGGTGCCGGGCGCCGTGATCGTCGCGGCGGGAGAGCCGGCGTGAACCTGGTCAACCTGGAGCAGGCCAGCAAGGCTTACGGCGAGCGGCCGCTGCTCGACCGGGTGTCGCTCGGGGTGACGGCCGGGGACCGGATCGGCCTGGTCGGCCGCAACGGCACCGGCAAGACCACGCTGCTGGGCGCGCTCGCGGGCACCATCGACCTGGACTCCGGCCGGTCCACGCGGACCAGGGGCATCACCGTCGGCAGCCTGGCCCAGTCCCAGCAGCCATCCGGCCGGGTCCGGGACCTGGTGTTCGGCACGCTGTCCGAGCACGAGTGGGCCGCCGACCCGCGCAGCCGCTCGGTCATCGGGGCGCTGCTCGTCGGACGTCGACCTGGAGGCCGAGGTCAGCCGGCTGTCGGGCGGCGAGCGCCGCCGGACCATGCTGGCCGCGGTGCTGCGCGCCTCCGACGACCTGCTGCTGCTGGACGAGCCCACCAACCACCTGGACATCGAGGCCATCAGCTGGCTCGCGGGCTACCTGCGCGAGTTCGGCCAGAGCTACGTGGTGGTGACCCACGACCGGTGGTTCCTGGACGCGGTCTGCGAGCGCACCTGGGAACTGGCCGACGGCCAGGTGCACGCTTACGAGGGCGGCTACTCGGCCTACGTGCTGGCCAGGGCCGAGCGGGCCCGGCTGGCCGAGGCGGCCGACTTCCGGCGGCGCAACCTGCTGCGCAAGGAGCTGGCCTGGCTGCGGCGCGGGCCGCCGGCCCGGACCAGCAAGCCGAAGTTCCGCATCGCCGCCGCGACGGCACTGATCGCCGACGAGCCGCCGCCGCGCGACGGCGTGGAGCTGACCCGGCTGGCCGGGGCCCGGCTGGGCAAGACGGTCATCGAGCTGGAGGACGTCACGGTGACGGCTTCGCAGGCGGGCGGCCAGCGCACGCTGCTGGACGACGTCACCTGGCAGCTCGGCCCGGGCGACCGGATCGGCGTGGTGGGCGTCAACGGCAGCGGCAAGACCACTCTGCTGCGGGTGATGGCGGACGCGCTGCCGCTGGCCCCGGCCCCGGAGCAGCACCCGGCCGCCGTGGGCCTGCACGCCTGGGGCCGGATGATCCGCGGCAGCACGGTGCGACTGGGCTACCTGACCCAGGAGCCGGTGCCGGTGGACCCGTCGCTGCGGGTCCTGGAGGCAGCCGAGCAGGTCCGCGGCTCGGTCCAGATCGGCAAGGGGGAGCTGTCCGCGAGCCAGCTGCTGGAGCGGCTGGGGCTGGGCGGCGACCGGCAGTGGGCGCCGGTGGGCGAGCTGTCCGGCGGCGAGCGGCGGCGGCTCCAGCTGATGCTCATCTTGCTGGCCGAGCCCAACGTGCTGCTGCTGGACGAGCCGACCAACGACCTGGACATCGAGACGCTGACCGAGCTGGAGGACTTGCTGGACTCCTGGCCCGGCTCGGTGCTGGCGGTCAGCCACGACCGCTACTTCCTGGAGCGGATCACCGATCACGTGGTCGCGCTGGTCGACGGCCGGGTGGCCTTCCTGCCCGGTGGCGTGGACGAGTACCTGGAGCGGCGCGCTGAGGCGCGCGAGCGGCCGCGCGGCCGGCCGGGCCTCGGCCGCGACGCCGGTGGCCCGGCCGCATCCGCCGGGCCGACGGTGCCCGCCGCCGGGTCGGCGGCGCGGCAGCGGGCCGGGCAGAAGGAGCTGGCCCGGCTGGAACGCCAGATCAGCAAGCTGACCGGCACGGAGGCCAGCCTCAGCGCGGAGCTGGCCCGCAGCGCCACCGACTACGAGCGGCTGGTCGAGCTGGGCGTGGAGCTGAAGTCGGCCCAGGAGGAGCGGGCCGCGCTGGAGGACCGCTGGCTGACCCTGGCCGAGGAGCTGGCCAGCTGACCGGCCCGGGTCTCCCGGTCAGCTAGTCCGGACGGCCGGCTCAGCGGTCGTCGGCGAGCAGGAACGCCAGCGCGATGATGGCGTAGCCGGTGTCGTTGGCGTGCTCGTTCGGACCGCGCGGCGCGCGGGCACAGGCCCAGGTCAGCTGGCAGATGGTGGCCACGTTGCGGGGGACCGTGCCGCGCCCAGGAAGCCGCACGTGGTCGGTGAAGTCGCCGCTGTGGAAAGCGCCGAACACGTTGGCCACCCGGACGTGGTAGTGCCGGAACGCGCCGACGAGCAGGCGGTTGTAGCCGTCCACCAGCCGCTCGGTGAGCACGGCGATCTCCTTGCCGCCGAGGCCGTCAAACCAGCCCGCCAGCTCGGGCACGTAGTAGTTCATCCCGATGATCGTCACCTTGCGCCCGCCCGCGGCCCGCAGCCCGCGCAGGATCCGGTTCAGGTCGTTGACCGTCTGGCGGACCCGCGACCGCATGCAGACGCCGACCTTGCTCAGCGGCGCGCCCAGGAAGCAGGAGTTGGGGTCGTTGGCGCCGATGTCCAGGGTGACCAGCGCGACCTCGCGCCGGTGCGTGCGCAGGAATCGCTCGGCCTGGGCCAGCTCGGGAGCCGGCCCGGTAGTGGCAGATGCCGCCCCTGATCATCGTGTAGGAGGTCTCGCCGGAACAGCCCAGCTTGACCAGGCGCAGGCCCGGTGACTCACGGTGCAGCACCGCGTAGACCCGGTCGGGATAGCCGCCGGCGGTGGGCACGCTGCCCCCGGAGGCATCCGGCTGCACGCCACGGGCCAGCGAGTCGCCCAGTGAGACGTAGTAGCGCGGCGCAGGCGCCAGCGCGACCCCTGGCCGCACCGAGGGATGAGCGGCGGGGCGCGGGTCCGAGCCCGGGGCCGAGCCCGAGCAGCCCGCTGACAGTAGCCCAAGTGCACAGATCGCGGCCGCCGCGCGGACGGTAACGAAACGGCGCAACGGCTGCTGACCTCCCGTTGTCGGGCCGGACTACTCGCCTTCCAACTCATTCGAGTCTAGGCGCGGTCCGCCGGGAGAGTCGAACGGCGCGAGCAGCACCCGCAGCAGCGCTGCGAGTTCTTCCTGCTCAGCGGGGTGCAGGCCGGTCAGCAGGCGGCGCTCGCGGTCCAGCAGCCCGTCCAGCGCAGCGTCGGCCACCTGCTTGCCCCGCTCGGTCAGCGTCACCAGCACGCCCCGCTTGTCCTGCTGGTCGCGCTGCCGGCTGACCAGCCCGTTCTTGGCCAGGCGGTCGATTCGGTTGGTCATCGTGCCCGAGGTGACCAGCGTCGCGTGCAGCAGCGAGCCGGGGCTGAGCTGATAGGGCGGGCCCTGCCGGCGCAGCGCGGACAGCACGTCGAACTCCCAGGGCTCCAGGTCCTGAGCGGCGAACGCGGCCCGCCGGGCCCGGTCCAGGTGCCGGGCCAGCCGGGACAGGCGACTGAGCACCTGCAGCGGTGAGACGTCGAGGTCGGGCCGCTCCTCCCGCCACTGCGCCACCAGGTCGTCGACCTCGTCGCGGTCAGCCTGCCCCATGCCGTGCAGCATATCTCTTGACATCGAGACTTCCGAGCACATAGACAGGGGTAGGTATCTTGATGTCAAGAGAAATAGCGAGGCTGTCATGTGGGATCCCGGGCAGTACCTGCGCTTCGGCGACGAGCGCTCGCGTCCGTTCTTCGAGCTGACCGCGCAGATCGGGGCCGAGTGTCCCGGGCTGGTCGTGGACCTGGGCTGCGGCCCCGGCCAGCTCACTGCCGAGCTGGCCCGCCGCTGGCCCGGTGCCGAGGTCCGCGGCCTGGACTCCTCGGCCGAGATGATCGCCGCGGCCAGCCGCTCGACGGCCCGGGCCCGCGCCTCAGCTTCGGCCTGGCCGACCTGCGCGACTGGCGGCCCGAGAGCCCGGTCGACGTGATCGTCTCCAACGCGGTGCTCCAGTGGGTCCCTGGTCACGAGGCCCTGCTGCCCGGCTGGGCGCAGGCCCTCAGCCCGGGCGGGTGGCTGGCGTTTCAGGTCCCGGCCAACTTCGGCGCGCCGAGCCATGTGATCATGCGCGAGCTGGCCGGGTCGGGCCGCTGGCGTCCGCTGCTCGCGGACGTCGCGTTGAACCGGCAGTCGGCCGACCCGGCCGCGTACGTGGACCTGCTCAGCGGGGCCGGCTGCGAGGTGAACGCGTGGGAGACGACCTACCTGCACGTCCTGCCGGGGCCCGACCCGGTGCTGGAGTGGTACAAGGGCTCCGGCCTGCGGCCGGTACTCGCGGCGCTGGAGCCGGACCAGGCGGACGCCTTCCTGGCCGAGTACGGGGCCCGGCTGCGCGAGGCTTACCCGCGCCGTCCGCACGGGACCGTGCTGCCGTTCCGGCGAGTGTTCGTGGTCGCCCATAAGCAGAGCTGAGTAGCCCGCGGCGGCCGATTTACGGCATCTCGCGCAGGCGCGCCTTGGCCTCGGGCGAGATGCGCGGCTTGGGGTCGAGCTGGGACAGCCCGTTCCAGGCCAGGTTGACCAGGTGCGCGGCCACCTCCTCGAGGTTGGGCTTGCGCGCGTCGAGCCACCACATGCCGGTGAACGCGACCATGCCCACGAGCATCTGCGCGTAGACCGGGGCCAGCTTGGGGTCGTAGCCCCGCTCGCGGAGCACGTCGCCGAGTATGTACTCGACCTGGCTGGCGATGTCGCTGATCAGGCTGGCGAAGGTGCCCGAGCCCGAGGTGGGGTTGGAATCCCGGACCAGGATGCGGAAGCCGTCGGCGTTCTCCTGGATATAGCGCAGCAGGGTGACCGCCGCGACCTCGAACTTGGGCATGGTGTCCTCGCCCTCGAGCAGCCGGGTCGCCATTTCCACGAACCGGCTGACCTCGCGGTCCACCACCACCGCGTACAGGCCTTCCTTGCCCCCGAAGTGCTCGTAAACGACGGGCTTGGACACGCCGGCCTTGGCGGCGATCTCCTCGATGGAGGTGCCGTCAAGGCCCCGTTCGGCGAATAGCCGCCGGCCGATGTCGAGCAGTTGCTCGCGGCGTTCCTTGCCTGTCATTCGCTTACGGCCACTGCCACTCGGTTGGCTTGTCACTCGTCCATCATGTCCGCGGCGTCCTCAGTCGGCGAATTCACCGCCGGCCGCGGCCTTGGCACTGGGCCGGGCCATGGCCCCCAGCTTGCGCGTCCCGCCGGTGTACTTCGCGGTCAGCCGGTCGGTGTCCGGCCAGCGCACGTCGTAGGCCCAGCCCAGCCGCTCGCAGACCCAGATGAGCCGGGCCGCGATGTCGATCTGGCCCTTGAGCGCGCCGTGCCGCGCGCAGGTCGGGTCGGCGTGGTGCAGGTTGTGCCAGGACTCGCCGAACGACAGGATGGCCAGCCAGTTGACGTTCCGCGACTTGTCCCTGACCTCGAACTCCTCCCGGCCGAACGTGTGGCAGATGGAGTTGATCGACCAGGTCACGTGGTGCAGGAAGGCGATCCGGACCAGGCTGCCCCAGAAGAACGCGGTCAGCGCGCCCGCCCAGGACATCGACCACAGCCCGCCGATCAGGGCCGGTGCCAGCAGCGAGATAACGACCAGCGTGGCGAAGCGCTCGGAGACCCGGCGGATCCTCCGGTCGGCCAGCAGGTCGGGACAGAACTTCTCCTGCGAGGTGTGGCTGCTCTTGAACATCCAGCCCATGTGGGCGAAGGCCAGGCCCTTGGTCAGGGCGCGCCAGTCGGTGCCGAAGCGCCAGGGCGAGTGCGGGTCCCCCTCGCGATCTGAGTACTTGTGGTGGCGCCGGTGGTCGGCGACCCAGCTCAGCACCGGGCCCTCGATGGCCAGCGAGCCCGCGATGGCCAGGGCCACGCGCAGCCCGGTGGCGGCCTTGAACGAGCCGTGGGTGAAGTAACGGTGAAAGCCCATGCTGATGCCCAGCCCGGAGATCAGGTAGAACACCACGGCGATCACGATGTCGTGCCAGCCCAGGCCCCAGCCCCAGGCCAGCGGGATGGCGGCGATGAGGGCCAGCATCGGGATCACGACGAACAGGGCGACCAGCAGCCGCTCGGTGCTGCCGACGGGCTCGGGATCCAGGTCGGGAATCGGTCCGGTCCTGGGTGGCGCGGTGGTTGTGGCGCTGGTGGCTGGGTTGTCGGCGGTCGTGGTCATGGCGTCCTCGCTTCGCACCAGACGTCGCTAGCTGCGGCGCTTCCTTGCGGTCGCCGGAGCAAGGGCGATGAAGAATACGCTTACGTAACCGTAGGCTACGCGACCGTAGGTTGCGCAAGGGTCAAGTGAATTTTCTCGGATAATGTCGTGAAGATCACATGCGCAGGGCGTCAGATCCGGCCGGCAGAGCACCTACTACCCGCGCAGTCCCCGGCTATGCGCCCGTCCGCGGCGGGGTCGGCCAGCGGGTGGCCGGCGCTCGCCGAGCTGAGCGGGAGCGCCGGCCGGATCGGTAGAGTGGGCCCGGGACACCGTTCCCGGGTCGTCCAGTGGCAGGACTTCCGGTTTTGGTCCGGACAACCGAGGTTCGAATCCTCGCCCGGGAGCATCTGCCGATATCTAGCCCACTGTCGATATCTAGCCCACCGTCCCCGCTCCCGACCTCCCGACCTGGCGGTATTCTGCCAGGGTCGGGGGCGTTGACTGACGGGGCCGCCGTGACACACTCGTGGTGCGGTCAGCAGCACAGCGGGTGCCGTGATGACACAAAGCCTGTGACGACATCGAGGAGCAGAGCCGAGTGAGCATGACTGGTCCGGCCGCTGTCATCGTCCTCGCCGCTGGCGAGGGCACGCGGATGAAGAGCAGCACGCCCAAGGTGCTCAACGAGGTGTGCGGCCGGACCATGCTGGGGCACGCCGTGGCCGCGGCCCGCGAACTGCGGCCCGCGCAGCTCATCGCGGTGATCAGCGAGGCCAGCGGCCCGGTAGCCAGCTACCTGGCCGAGTACGCGCCGGACGTACAGCCCGTGGTGCAGGCCCGGCGGGGCGGGACGGGTCATGCGGTGCGCACCGTGCTGGACACGCTCGGGCGTGATCCACGGAACCGTGGTGGTCACCTACGGCGACACGCCGCTGCTGCGCGGGCGGACGCTGGCCGGGCTGATCGCCGCGCACGAGTCCGCCGGGGCGGCGGTGACCGCGCTGGTGGCCAGGGCCGCGGATCCGGCGGGCTACGGCCGGATCGTCCGTGGTCCCGACGGCGCGTTCACGGCCGTGGTCGAGCACGCCGACGCCACCGACGAGCAGCGGGCCATCGACGAGATCAACACCGGCATGTACGCGTTTGACGGCCGCCTGCTCGCCGACGCGCTCACGCGGGTGTCCACCGACAACGCCAAGGGCGAGGAGTACCTCACCGACGTGCTCGCCATCCTGAGCGCCGATGGCTTCGGTGTCGGCACGGTCTGGTGCGAGGACTTCGGCGAGATCCTGGGCGTCAACGACCAGGTTCAGCTGGCCGCGGCCCGCCGGGTGATGAACGACCGGCTGCTCGGCTCGTGGATGGGCTGCGGGGTCACCATCATCGACCCGGCCAGCACCTGGGTCGACGTCGGCGTGGTGCTGGAGCCCGGCGCTCAGATCGGTCCCTCCACTCAGCTCGAGGGCGATACCAAGATCGGCGCGGGGGCGCGGATCGGTCCCGGTTGCCTGGTCCGCGATTGCGTGATCGCGGCCGAGGCCACCGTGATCCAATCGGTGTGCGAGTGGGCGGTGGTCGGCCCGGGTGCCGTCGTCGGGCCATTCGCTCACCTCACCGCGGGGGACCGGATTGAGGCCAGTACGCGGGTGCCGCCGGCGGCGACGGTGCCAGGTAAGGGCGAAGGTGCCAGGTAAGGGAGCGCAGGGCAGATGACCGGAACCACCGCGGCCAGCGAGAAGAAGCTGATGCTCTTCTCCGGCCGGGCCTTTCCCGAGCTTGGTGAGGAGATCGCCGGCGGCCTGGGCATCGATCCGACCCCGTCCCGCCTGTACGACTTCTCCAACGGCGAGATCTTCGTCCGGTACCTGGAGTCGGTCCGCGGCTGTGACGCGTTCGTGGTGCAGAGCCACACCGCGCCCATCAACCAGTGGATCATGGAGCACCTGATCATGGTGGACGCGCTCAAGCGGGCGTCGGCCAAGCGGATCACGGTGGTGGCGCCGTTCTTCGGCTACGCCCGGCAGGACAAGAAGAGCCGCGGCCGCGAGCCGATCTCGGCCCGGCTGATGGCCGACCTGTTCCTCACCGCCGGTGCCGACCGGCTGATGGCCGTCGACCTGCACACGGCGCAGATCCAGGGCTTCTTCGACGGGCCGGTCGACCATCTGTTCGCGCTGCCCATCCTGGCCTCGTACCTGGAGGCCAAGCTGGATGTCGCGAACGTCACCGTGGTGGCGCCGGACGCCGGCCGGGTGCGGGTCTGCGAGCGCTGGACCGACCGGCTGGGCTGCCCGCTGGCCATCATCCACAAGCGCCGCGACCCCGACGTGGCCAACCAGGTCAAGATGCTCGAGGTCGTCGGCCAGGTGGCCGGACGGACCTGCATCGTGGTGGACGACATGATCGACACCGGGGCCACCATCGCGAACGCGGCCGAGACGCTGTTCGAGCAGGGCGCGGCGCAGGTGATCGTGACCGCCACCCACGGCGTGTTCTCCGGGCCGGCCGTGGACCTGCTGAAGAACTCGCGGGTCAGCGAGGTCATCGTGACCAACACGCTGCCGATCACCAACGAGAAGCGGTTCGACAAGCTCACCGTGCTGTCGATCGCCCCGCTGCTGGCCCGGGCCATCACCGAGGTGTTCAGCGACGGCTCGGTCACGAGCCTGTTCGACGGCCATGTCTAACCTCGCAGTCTGACGTCGCGGTCTGAGGTCACGCCCCACTTCGGCTAGACTGCCGGGGGTCTTGCCCCTCGCCGCACAGCGGCGTTCTGGGGGTTCCGGGGGGTGGCCCCCCGGACTAGCACAGTCAAGGAGTCGTCACCGTGCCCGAGGTACACATCGCGGCCGAGCCGCGCACCGAATTCGGCAAGGGCCCGGCCCGCCGCGAGCGGCGCGCCGGGAAGGTACCGGCCGTGCTCTACGGGCACGGCAGCGACCCGCGTCACATCACCCTGCCCGGTCACGACGTGCTGCTGGCCCTGCGCACCGCCAACGTGCTGATCCGGCTGGATGGCCTGGCCGGCGGCAGCGCGCTGGCACTGCCCAAGGCCGTGCAGCGCGACCCGATCCAGGGCACGGTCGAGCACGTCGACCTGATCCTGGTCCGCCAGGGCGAGAAGGTCACCGTCGAGATCCCGATCAACGTGACCGGCGAGGTGGCCCCGGACGGCCTGCTTGACCAGCAGCTCGTGCAGATCTCGCTGGAAGCCGAGGCGACCAACATCCCGCCCGGCATCGACATCGACGTCGAGGGCATGGGCATCGGTGACGCCGTGCACGCCGGCGACCTGGAACTGCCGGTGGGCAGCACGCTGGCGGTCGAGCCCGAGATCCTGGTGCTGCACGTGATCGCCGCGCCGACCGCCGCGCAGATCGAGGCCGACCTGGGCGAGGCCGTCGAGGGCGCCGAGGCCGTCGCGCCGGAGGGCGCCGAGGCCCCGGCCGCGCCGCCTGCGCCGCCTGCCGAGTCCGAGGGCGAGTAGCCCCGCGGGCCGGGCGGCCGCGCGCCGCCCGGCCGGCCGGGTTATAGCTGGCTGAGGTGGATGAGGCATGGCGCAGGAGCGCTGGCTGATCGTCGGCCTGGGCAACCCCGGTTCGCAGTTCGCGGGCAACCGGCACAACATCGGGTTCATGGTGGCTGACGAGCTGGCCCGGCGGCTGATAATCGGCAAGGCGCGAAGTTCAAGCGTGACCGGTCACGGGCCCAGGTGGCCACGGGCGTGCTCGGGAGCACGCCGGTCACCCTGGGCAAGCCGCAGGGCTACATGAACCCCTCCGGCGGGCCGGTGGCCGCGCTGCGCACCTTCTACAAGGTCCCGCCGGACCGCATCGTGGTCATCCATGACGAGCTTGACCTGTCGTTCGAGACCATCCGGCTGAAGATCGGCGGCGGTGACAACGGCCACAACGGGCTGCGCTCGATCACCTCGTCCCTGGGCACCAGGGACTACTACCGGGTCCGAGTCGGCATTGGCCGGCCGCCGGGGCGGATGGACCCGGCCGACTTCGTGCTGCGTGACTTCGCCCCGCCCGAGCGAGCTGAGGTGCCCCTGCTGGTGGACCGGGCTGCCGACATGACCGAGGCCCTGCTGACCCGCGGCCTGGCCGCCGCCCAGAACGAGTACCACTAGTACGTCCGCCTGTTTCCCGGCTGTGCTTCCCGGTCCGGCCTGACCCGGCTCGCCGTTACCCGACTGCGACGGGTGTCACACACGCTGTCACACAGTCCGACTTATCTGGCTTCCACAAGAAAATAGATGCCGAGTCGCAGAAAGACTGTCAACCACTCCATTTAGCGGCGCGTCTTGTCTACGTTGGGTCGGGGGATCGCCACTGCGGGACCGGGCCTGGCACTGCGGGTGGAGGCGGGGTCCGCGATCAGTCGGGCCACGGCAGTCAGTGGGGTTGGGGAGAGGGGCGCGGTGGCTGGTCAACCAGCTTTCGGCGAGCGCTGGCCCTCAGATCGGGTCATAGCGCGACTTAGCGCCCAGAGTTCGGTGTCCTGGACGAACGGCTACCTGCGCCAGGCCATCTGTGCCGATCTGATCTGCGGGCTCACGGCCGGCTTGCTGGCCTTTGAAGTCCGTTTTAAGAATGAATCGTCGGGAACTGGACCTTATGTCTTGTTCAGCATCGCGCTGCCTCTGCTGTGGGTGATCGCGGTAGCGCTGGCCGGGGGGTACGACTCGCGCTTCATCGGGGTGGGCACCGACGAGTTCCGCAAGGTGCTCAACGCCGGGGTGTGCCTGACCGCCTGCGTGGCGATCGTGTCGTACGCGACCAAGACCGACGTGGCCCGCGGCTACGTGGTCATCGCCCTGCCGTCGCTGACGGCGCTGGACCTGATCGGGCGGCTTACGCTGCGCAAACGGCTCCACAAGCTGCGGCGCCTGGGCAGCTGCATGCGCAAGGTCGTCGTGGTCGGGCACGCGGACGTGGTCGCCGACCTGACCTCCATGCTGCATGGCGAGACCTACCACGGCCTGTCCGTGGTGGCCGCCTGCGTGGCCGGGCCGGTGCGGCAGGCCGAGGTCATGCCCGTGCCGGTGATCGCCGGCCTGGACCGGGTGGCTGACGTGGTCCAGCGCTACGAGGCCGACACGGTGGCCGTGCTGTCCTGCCCGGAGATGAGCGGGGCGGGGCTGCGCGACCTGGCCTGGGAGCTGGAGAAGACCGGTACCGACCTGTGCGTGGCGCCGGCGCTGCTGGACGTGGCCGGGCCGCGGACCACCATCAGGCCGGTGGCCGGGCTGCCGCTGCTGCACGTAGACCACCCGGAGTTCACCGGGCTGCGGCGGCTGATCAAGGCGGCATTCGACCGGGCCATGGCGCTGACCGCGCTGCTGCTGATGGCGCCGCTGTTCATCCTGATCTCCGCGATCATCCGGCTGACCGACGGCGGCCCCGCGTTCTTCCGGCAGACCAGGGTCGGCCGGGACGGCCGGGCGTTCATGGTGTTCAAGTTCCGCACCATGGTCGTCGATGCCGAGGCCCGCAAGGCCCAGCTGATCTCGCTCAACGAGAGCGACGGCGTGCTGTTCAAGATGCGCCGCGATCCCCGGGTCACCCGAGTGGGCGTGTGGCTGCGCCGCTGGTCGCTGGACGAGCTGCCGCAGCTGATCAACGTGCTGATCGGGGACATGTCGATGGTCGGCCCGCGTCCCGCGCTGCCGCAGGAGGCGGCGCTGTACGGCGACCACGTCCGCCGCCGGCTGGCCGTCAAGCCGGGCATTACCGGGCTGTGGCAGGTCAACGGGCGCTCGGACCTGACCTGGGACGAGTCGGTCCGCCTGGACCTGCGCTACGTGGAGAACTGGTCGTTCATGCTGGACCTGCAGATCCTGTGGAAGACCTGGTCAGCGGTCTTCCGCGGATCCGGCGCCTACTGAGGCGCCGCCGCGTCGGGGTAGCACGTCCGGGTAGCACGTCCGGGGAGCGTGTCCGGGGAGCAGGGGGAGTAGCGATAGCCTGGCTCGACCGGGCCGCACAGCAGTCGGTGTGCGCAGCGGTTAGTGTGCACAGCGGTTAGGCTGCTGAGCCGGTCCTATTCCCTGGTTGTCTATCTGGAGTTGCGCTGATGACCTCAGACGATGAGCTGGCCCGTGATCTTGCCGTCGCGGCAGGCGAGCGGCTGCTGGCCATCCGGTCGGAACCGGTCGGCGACCCGGCCGGCCTGCGGGCCGCGGGCGACCGCCAGTCCCACGTGTTCCTGGCCGCCGAGCTGGCCCGGCAGCGGCCCGGTGACGCGGTGCTGTCTGAGGAGGGCCAGGACGACCCGGCCCGGCTGTCGGCGGACCGGGTCTGGATCGTGGACCCGCTGGACGGCACCAGGGAGTTCGGCGAGCCCGGCCGCACGGACTGGGCGGTGCACGTCGCGCTCTGGGCCGACGGCGAGCTCACCGCCGGCGCCGTCGCCCTGCCCGCCCAGGGCCGGGTGCTGAGCACGGCCGAGCCGATCAAGTCTCCCTTGCCGCCGTCCGGCGCGGGGGGGATGGGGGGTCGTCCCCCCTGGGCAGCACTGAGCCGCCCGCCGGTCCGATCAGGCTGCTGGTCAGCCGGTCACGGCCGCCGCAGTTCGTCCAGGACCTGGCCGAGCGGCTGGGCGCCGTCCTGATCCCGATGGGCTCGGCCGGGGCCAAGGCCGCGGCCGTCATCACCGGCGAGGCCGACGCGTACGTGCACAGCGGCGGCCAGTACGAGTGGGACTCGGCCGCTCCGGTGGCGGTGGCCAGGTCGGCGGGCCTGCACACCTCCCGCATCGACGGCTCGAAGCTGGCCTACAACCAGGCCTCACCCTCGCTTCCGGATATCCTGATCTGCCGGGCCGCGATCGCGCCGCTGCTGCTGGAGACCATCGGCAGCCTGGTGACGGCCGCGGCGTCCGGCCAGCCCGCGTCCACTTCCACCCCGGAGCTGCACTGATGGCACCGCCCCGCACTGACTACCTGCTGTCCCAGCTCGACGTGCTTGAGGCCGAGTCGATCCACGTCATGCGGGAGGTGGCCGCCGAGTTCGAGCGGCCGGCGCTGCTGTTCTCCGGCGGCAAGGACTCCATCGTGATGCTGGCGCTGGCCGAGCGGGCCTTCGCGCCGGCCCGGATCCCGTTCCCGATCATGCACGTGGACACCGGGCACAACTTCGCCGAGGTGCTGGAGTTCCGGGACCGCCGCGCGCAGGAGGCGGGCGCCCGGCTGATCGTGGCCTCGGTCCAGGACTCCATCGACGCCGGCCGGGTGGCCGAGGAGACCGGCCGCTGGGCCAGCCGCAACCGGCTTCAGACCACCACGCTGCTGGACGCCATCGCCGAGCACCGCTTCGACGCGGTCTTCGGCGGGGCCCGCCGGGACGAGGAGAAGGCCCGGGCCAAGGAGCGGGTGTTCTCATTCCGCGACGAGTTCGGCCAGTGGGACCCCAAGAACCAGCGGCCCGAGCTGTGGAACCTGTACAACACCCGGATCAACCGCAGCGAGCACATCCGGGTGTTCCCGATCTCCAACTGGACCGAGCTGGACATCTGGCACTACCTCGAGCGGGAGCAGCTCGAGATCCCGTCGATCTACTTCGCCCATCAGCGGCGGGTCTTCGAGCGGGACGGCATCCTGATCGCCGACAACGAGTTCGTGACCAGGGGCGAGGATGAGACGGTCTTCGAGGCCCGGGTCCGGTACCGGACGGTCGGCGACATGACCTGCACCGGCGCCGTGCAGTCCACGGCGGTCACGATCCCGCAGGTGATCGATGAGATCGCGGCGACCAGGATCACCGAGCGCGGGCAGACCAGGGCCGACGACCGGACCAGCGAGGCCGCGATGGAAGACCGCAAGCGAGAGGGTTACTTCTAATGAGCACGCAGGCACCCGACAGCCAGGCCAGCACCGGTCCGGCCGACGGCCGCCACATGGACATCCTGCGGCTGGCCACGGCGGGCTCGGTGGACGACGGCAAGAGCACGCTGATCGGACGGCTGCTGTACGACTCCAAGGCGATCTTCGAGGATCAGCTGGCCGCGGTCGAGCGGACCAGCCGCGAGCGAGGCGAGGAGTACACCAACCTGGCCCTGCTCACCGACGGCCTGCGCGCCGAGCGCGAGCAGGGCATCACGATCGACGTGGCCTACCGGTACTTCGCCACCCCCCGGCGCAAGTTCATCATCGCCGACACCCCTGGCCACATCCAGTACACGCGCAACATGGTTACCGGGGCCTCCACCGCCGACCTGGCCATCGTGCTGGTGGACGCCCGCAACGGCCTGACCGAGCAGAGCCGCCGGCACGCGTTCCTGGCCACCCTGCTGCACGTGCCGCACCTGGTGCTGGCGGTCAACAAGATGGACCTGGTCGATTACAGCCCCCAGGTGTTCGAGCGGATCGTCGAGGAGTTCACCGCGTTCGCGGCCAAGCTGGAGATTGGCGACCTCACGTTCATCCCGATCTCGGCCCTGCACGGCGACAACGTCGTGCAGCGCTCGGCCAACATGCCGTGGTACGACGGCCCCTCGCTCCTGCATCACCTGGAGCACGTGCACATCGCGTCGGACCGGAACCTTATCGACGTCCGGTTCCCGGTGCAGTACGTGATCCGGCCCCACCAGGCCACCGACCCCGAACTGCACGATTACCGGGGTTACGCCGGCCAGGTGGCTGGCGGCGTGCTCAAGCCCGGCGACGAGATCATGCACCTGCCGTCGGGCCTGACCACCACGATCAAGCGGATCGACACCGCCGCCGGGCCGGTCACGGAGGCCTTCGCCCCGATGTCGGTCACCTTGCTGATCGACGACGACCTGGACGTCTCCCGCGGCGACATGTTCTGCCGGCCCCACAACCAGCCGCTGGTGACCCAGGACATCGAGGCGATGGTCTGCTGGATGAGCGAGATCAGGCCGCTGACTCCGCAGAGCCGGCTGGTCGTCAAGCACACGACCCGGACGGTTAAGGCGATCGTCCGGGATCTCCAGTACCGGCTGGACGTGAATACGCTGCACCGGGACGACACCGCGACCAGCCTGAGCCTGAATGAGATTGGCCGGGTAACGATGCGGCTGACCCAGCCGGTGTTCTGCGATCCGTACACCCGTAATCGGATGACCGGCGGCCTGATCCTGATTGATGAGGCGACCAACGCGACGGTGGCCGCGGCGATGATTACCGACAACTAAGGCCGGGGTGCGGCCGTTGGCCGAAACTCACGGGTACCCTCACCTATTTAGTCGATCGGGTGGGTGGATTTTAACCGTCGCGAACATTTCTGACCTGCATGTCTCGCCATGTTCTGTCACGCGCTGGACTCGTTCGATGACTTGTGGTATCCAGAAACCACTATTAGTAGTTATCTAGCATTTGCCTGCCCTTAATACGCCTGCGTGGCATAATTACCGGTCTTGGTGACCGTTCGTGACCGACTTGATCTGATTGGCGGCATCTATGCTGCGTAGCTGGCGCCTGTGGGGCGGTACTGCGACAACCGCTCTGGCGCTAGCCGCCGGGATGCTCGGGGCCGTGCCCTCGACCGCGGCCACAACGGTGGCCGGGCCGGTCTCGCCCGCCCCGCAGACCCAGACTCCGCACCTGATCTCGACCGGCCCGCTGGCCCAGATCCGCCAGCTCGTTCAGTGCGGCAGCACGATGTACGCGGTGGGCAGCTTCAGCCAGATCAAGCGAAACAGCACCACCTATACCCGCGACAACGTCTTCAGTTTCAGCGCGACTTCGCCATTCAAGGTGACCTCGTGGACCCCCGACGTCAACGGCGTTGTGAACTCGATCACATTTAACGGCGGGAACTGCGCGGACGCCTACATCGGCGGAAAGTTCTCGGCCGTCGGCGGCACGACGGTTAAGGACATCGCCGAGATCAGCACCAGCACCGGCAGCGTGGTCACGGCCTTCGGGCACAGCGCGTCGGGTCAGGTCGAGACGCTGGCCAGCTACCAGGGTCACGTTATCGCAGGCGGCTATTTCACCTCGATCAACGGCAGCGCCGCGGACCCCTACCTGGCCAGCCTGAACAAGACCACCGGCAAGGACGACGGCCTTATCCGCCTGAACATCTCGGGGAACTACAACTACCCGGGCGTGGCGGCCAACGGAACCAGGGTCTACAACCAGGCGCTCAACCACACGGGCCGCCAGGACCTGATCATGGGCGACTTCACCTCGGCCGGCGGGCAGCCCCGGCAGCAGATCTTCATGCTGGACCTGACCACCCGGCCGACGGCCACGGTCACCGGCTGGACGTCCCCGAGTTCGACGGCAGCCAGGGCGAGCAGCAGCCCGGCGACACGACGGGCTATCCCTACCAGTGCGCCACCGCCGAGCCGTTCTACATCCAGGCCGCGGCCTGGTCCCCGGACGGCTCGACCATCTACATCGGCGACACCGGCTACCACCCGAACAACTGGCCGGTGGGCGCGACGCCGCGCAACGGCCTGTGCGACGCGGCCGCGGCGTTCCCGGCCACGCTGCCGGACGGCAGCTACGGCCCGGTCATGGCCGAATGGGTCAACTACACCGGGTGTGACTCCATCTACGCCGCGGCGGCCGACGCCAGCGCGGCCTACTTCGGAGGGCACGAACGGTACTCGGACAACAGTCAGGACTGTGACGCCCTCGGTCCCCCGCCGGCGATGAACGCGCCCGGCATGGAAGGGCTGGTGCCCAGCACCGGGGCGCTGATGACCAACTCGGCCGGGACCGCCGGGCTGTACTCGCGCGGCAAGGGGCTCGGCGCCGACGACATGCTCGTGACGAGTGCGGGGCTGTGGATCGCCAGCGACAACTCCGACGGCGCCCAGATGTGCGGCGGGGTCTACGGCCTGTCCGGCATCTGCTTCCTGCCCTATCCGGGCCAGTAGGGCCAGGACATCATCGTGGAGACCAGCGACCTGCGCCGGGTGATCTACCTCGGCGGCCTCGGCCGGAGCGGCAGCACGCTGCTGGAGCGGCTGATCGGCGAGCTGCCGGGGGTGTGCTCGGCCGGCGAGGTCGTGCACATGTGGCAGCGGGGCATCGTCGAGGGCGAGCGCTGTGGCTGCGGGCAGCCGTTCGGGGACTGCGAGTTCTGGTGTGAGGTCGGCCAGGACGCGTTCGGCGGCTGGGAGGCGGTGGACGTGAACCGCATCGCGCAGCTCCGGCACGAGGTGGACCGGACCCGGTGCATCCCGGTCGTGGCCGCCTCCGCGCTGCACCCCGCGATCCGGGCCACGATCGACGAGTACGTGGCGCACTACGTGCGTGTCTACTCCGCCATCGCCAGGGTCAGCGGCTGCCAGACGATCGTGGACTCGAGCAAGCACGCCTCGCTGGCGTTCTGCCTGCGCCGCCAGCCCGGCCTGGACCTGCGGGTCATCCACGTGGTCCGGGACAGCCGCGCCGTGGCCTACTCGTGGACCAGGCGGGTCACCCGCCCCGACTCGTCGGCGGCCAGCTACATGACGACGTACACGCCGGCCAGGGCGGCCGGGCACTGGAACGTGCAGAACCAGGCGCTCCAGCTGCTGGCCAGGACCGGCACGCCGACGCTGCGGGTCCGTTACGAGGACCTGGTCACCGCGCCGGCGGACACGCTGAGCCGGATCGCGGCGTTCGCGGACCTGCCCTCGGGCGGCCCAGCGCTGCGGTTCCTCAGCTCCGACCAGGCCGGCCCGTGGGCCGACCTGCGCGCGGCGCACACGGCGTCGGGCAACCCGATGCGGTTCCTGACCGGCCGGATCGCCATCCGCGGCGACGAGCGCTGGCGGTCGGCCATGCCCGCCTCCCAGCGCCGCACGGTCACCGCGCTCACCTTCCCGCTGCTCGCGCACTACGGCTACGCCGGGCGCATATGACCGTGCTGCCCAGGGGGGACGACCCCCCTATCCCCCCCGAACCGCCTGCCGGCGGCAAAACTCTGCTGCCCAGGGGGGACGACCCCCCTTACCCCCCCCGCGCCGCCTGCCGGCGGCAAGGGCGGGTGGCCGTCCGTCGGAGTAGTCCTGCCCACCCGCGACCGGCCGGCCGAGCTGAAGGCGGCGCTGGACAGCGTCCTGGCCCAGGACTACCTGGGCCGGGTCGAGGCCGTGGTGGTGCACGACCGCAGCCAGCCCGACCAGGTGCTGGCGGGTGACCGGGTCCGGGTGGTGGGCAACGCGCGCACCCCCGGCCTGGCCGGGGCGCGCAACACCGGCATCCTGGCCCTCGACACCGACCTGGTCGCGTTCTGCGACGACGACGATGACTGGCTGCCGGGCAAGCTGACCGCCCAGGTCAAGGCGCTCCAGGCGCGGCCTGGAGCGGAGTTCGCCAGCTGCGGCATCCTGGTCGACAGCGGCGGACGGCTGTCGCCGCGGCTGGCCGGGCAGGACGAGGTCGGCCACGCCGACCTGCTGCGCTCGCGCATGGTGATGGTGCACTCCTCCACGTTCCTGGCCCGGCGCGACGCGCTGCTGGACGGCATCGGGCTGCTGGAGGAGAGCATCCCCGGCAGCCAGAACGAGGACTGGGACCTGGCCCTGCGGGCCGCCCGCCGGGCGCCGATCGCGGAGGTGGACGAGGCCCTGGTGCGGGTGCGCTGGAGCGGCACCTCCTATTTCGACCAGCAGTGGGAGACCAAGGCCGAGTCGCTGATCTGGATGCTGGAGCGGCACCCGGACCTGACCGCCTGCCGGGTCGGCGCGGCCCGCGTCTACGGTCAGCTGGCCTTCGCCTACGCCTGCCTGGGCCGCCGCCGCGAGGCGGCCCGGTGGGGCGCCAGGGCGCTGCGCCGCAACTGGCACGAGCGCCGGGTGGTCGTGGCGGCGGTGGTCGCGACCGGCCTCGTGTCGGGCGAGACGATCCTGCGGCTGCTGCACGCCCGCGGGCACGGGATCTGACCGTGGCGGCGGTGCGGGAATCAGCCGTCGGCCGCGGGCGCGCCCCGCTGGCCGGGATGGAGCTGGACCGGATGACCGAAGCCGAGGTCGTCGCGGCCGTGCTCGAGGCGCTGGACCACCGCCGGGGCGGCTGGGTGGCCACGCCCAACGTGGACATCTGCCGTGCGGCCCGGCATGACCCCCACCTGGCCTCGGTCATGGCCGGCGCGTCGCTGAGCGTGCCAGACGGGATGCCGCTGATCTGGGCCACCCGGCTGCGCGGCGACAAGCTGCCCGAGCGGATCACCGGCGCGTCGCTGATCTTCTCGCTGAGCGAGGCGGCCGCGGCCAGCGGCCGGTCGGTCTATTACCTCGGCGGCCTGCCGGGGGTGCCGGAGCAGGCGGCGGCCAAGCTCGGCGCCCGCTACCCGGGGCTGATCGTGGCCGGCACGGATTCGCCGCCGTTCGGCTTCGACACCACCGCCGACGGAGTGGCGGTGGTGCGGGCCAAGCTGGAGGCGGCCGCGCCGGACATCGTGTTCGTGGGCCTGGGCTTCCCCAAGCAGGAGAAGCTGATCACCGCGCTCGCCCCCGCCCTGCCCCGGTCGTGGTTCGTGGCCTGCGGGGCGGCCATACCGTTCGCGGCCGAGGCGCTGCCCCGGGCCCCGGTCTGGATGCAGCACAGCGGGCTGGAGTGGGCGTTCCGGCTGCGCAGCGAGCCGCGCCGGCTGGCCCGCCGCTACCTGATCGACGACCTGCCGTTCGCCGCCCGCCTGCTGGCCTCGTGCGCACTCCAGCGGCTGCGCCCGCACGTCGGCGCGGGTCACGTGGCCAAGCACCGCTCCCTGCGGCGCCGCTGACCGGCTCGGATCGGACTCAGCGGCGCCAGCTCGGGACCCAGCCCAGCCAGGCGGTCAGCCGCTCGTCATACGGGGCGAAGTGCTCGGTCAGGGCCGCGCGCACCGGCTCGGGCAGCGCCGAACGAGGCCGCGCGTTGTGCCGCTCGAACTCGGGGTACTCGCCGCGGTGCAGCCCCAGGAAGTCCAGCACCCCGTCGTAGGCGGCTTCCGGCTTGGCGAAGAAGTCACCGCTGTCCACCACGTGCACCCGGTCCCGCCCGACCAGGCTCTCGAGGCGCTCCAGCTGCTCGACGTACTGGCCGCGCGCGGTGTAGGCGTGGTGCTGGTGGCTGAAGCTGAGGTAGCCGGGCTCGGCCGCGATCCGCTCGGCCTCGCCCGCCAGGCGGCTGGCCTCGAGCGCCAGGGCGCGCTCGAACGGCTCGGTCTCGAAGCCCCTGGCCCGCTCGTGGGCCCAGGCCGAGTAGGCCCGCTCGACCGGGTCCCGCACCAGGACCAGCAGTTTCACGGCGGGCAGGTCGGCGGCGATCCGGCCCGCCGCGAGCGGGTGGAACAGGTAATAGGGGCTGGACTCGAAGGTGACCGCTGTTTGCGATGCGGGTGTGGCTTGCGCGGCGCGCGCGGTCAGCGGGAAGTGCGCGCGATACCAGCCGAGCGGGTGGCCGTAGTTCAGGTCGAAGTAGTGCACGCCCTTGTGCAGGACCGCCTTGGCCACGGCGGGATGCTGGCTGAGCGTCCGGTACATGGAGGTCGTGCCGCACCGCTGGGCACCGACGATGAGGAACGCAGGCAGCATCCGGGCCCGGCTGGTGAGCCGCCCGGCGGTCACCGACACGGCGTGCGCGGCGCGGCGGGCGGGCGGCGATACGGAGACGGTTTTCACGCTGCCCTCACCCCGCTATCACCAGGCCGACCCGAACGCGCCGGCCCGGCCCGCGGCCAGGGCCGGTATCAGCCACCAGCCGGGGGCGCCCAGCCGGGCGCCGGCCTCGGCCTGGCGATCGACCAGATAGCGGGCGGACAGCTCGGCCAGGTACAGCAGCGCGGTCAGCCGGGCCGCGGACGGGCCGACCCCCAGCGGGGCGAGCAGGTCCTGGGCTCGCTCGACGAGCCCGGCGGCGGCCAGGGCCGGGTCGGCGCGCGCCGTCACCACGTCGGACTGGAGCTGGTAGTGCAGCGCGTCGAAGCCGACCGGCACCCCGCCCGCGAACCGTTCCCAGTCCCACAGCAGCAGGCCGTCAGGGGTACTGGCCATGTTCCACGGGGTCCAGTCGCCGTGCCAGGCGCCGAGGGCCAGCTCGCGCTGGCCGTGCTGGCGGGCCAGTTCGGTCAGCTCGGCGTCCAGGGCGGTCCGGTCGGCACTAGCCGGGGCGGCGGCCAGGCGATCGGTCAGCCCGCGCAGGTAGCGGCCGTTGGCCAGCGGCTCGGCGGACCGGCCGGCCAGGCCGGCCACCTCGGCCATGGCCGCGGCGAGCTGGCCGCCGCCCAGCGGGCGGCGTGGCTGCCAGACCGGCAGCGGGCTCAGGATCAGTACGTCCAGGCCCTGCCAGCGGCTCAGGTGCCGGACCCGCGGCGCGGTCACGGTGCTCAGCCGGGCCGCCTCGACCTGGTCCAGCGCCGCCCGCTCGGCCTGAACCAGCCGGCTGGTCAGCGGGGTGATGCCGACCTTGGCGTAGGCGACCGTGCGGCCGCCGGGAGTGAGAAGCTGGAGCACCGGCTTGCGGTTGGCCCGTGCCGCGCCCAGGTGCAGGCTGAGCAGCACCTCGGTGTCGAGCTGGCCGCTCAGGTAGGCCTCCAGGGTGGGCGCGCCCGCCGGGACGCGGATCCGCAGTCTGTCGCGCAGCAGCACCGGCCCGGCCCCGCTGGCCAGGGCCAGCTCCAGGGCCCGGCGGCCGAGCCGGGCCCGCACCGAGCCCGGCTCGCCGTACCGGCGCACCGCTGCCGCCCCGGCTCGCCGGCTGGCCGGCACCAGCAGCCGCGGGTCGCGCAGGCTGGGCAGCACGAACAGGTCCCCGGTCCCGGCGCGGGCCGGGACTGCGGAGGCGGGCGCCGGCCACAGTAGGCCGCACACGTGGTCGAGGAATCTTGCCCGGTCGCCGGCAGGCGATTCGGGGGGGTTAGGGGGGTCGTCCCCCCTGGACAGCACCGCCCTGTCGCCGGCAGGCGATTCGGGGGGGTTAGGGGGGTCGTCCCCCCTGGGCGGCACGGCAGCTGCCTCGCTCGCGGCGGTCACGGATGGGGCCGGAGGTGGGGGCGGAAGAACGGCTCGCCGAGCAGGCGGCTGAACGCCGTCAGCGCGCTGGGGTGGTCGCCCAGCCAGTAGGAGAACGGATGGCCCTGGCTGTTGCTGCCGTTGGCGTCGAAGTAGGCCATGGCCCGGATCTGCCGGTCGGACCGGGCCAGCTGGGCGGCCGCGGCCAGCCAGCCGGGCCACTGGGCCGGGCTGCCCGTTGACGCCGAACTCGCCGAGGATCACCGGCTTGCTCGTGTGCCGGGCCCAGGTCAGGAACGGCGCCGCCGCCGCCTTCAGGGACTCGGCGGGCGAGTTGGCGTAGACGTCGGCGCACACCCAGTCGACCTCGGAGTTGCCGGGGTAGAAGGCCTGGGCCCGGCCGAGCTGGAAGCCGTACCCGGTCGGGCACCAGACCCAGCTGGCGTTGGTCGCGCCGACCTGGGTGAAGATCTTCCTGATGTGATCCCAGGCCGCGATGTAATCGGCCGGCCCGTGAATCGTCCATTGCAGATTGGGCCGGTCCATCTCGTGCCGGAATTCCAGCAGAATGGGCCGGTGCAGCGCCTTGATCTGCTCGGCGCGGGCCCTGATCAGCGCGTCATCGCGGCCGGCGATGATCGCCTTGGTATTGGGCGAGCCGCCCCAGGTGAGCAGCAGCACCTTGCCCTGGTCCACCACGTACTGGTCCAGGGCGTCGGGGAACGGCTTCTGCCACTGGCTGTACACGTGCACCAGCCGCAGGGAGCGGCCCGTCGAAGCCTGGAACGACTGCACGGCGCCGATGAACCCGCTGGTCGTGTCGGTCTCCGGCTGCACGTAGGCGCCCAGGTAGACGCCGTGCCGGGGCACCAGCGCGAGGTCCGCGTCCCGGAACTTCACGACCGGGGCGGCCGTCGGGGAGGGCGCGACGGCGGTGGGCGGGTGCTTATGGGGCGGAGCGGGCTGGTGATGAGTCAGCGCGCTGCGGACGATAAGGACGGCGGCCACGCCGACGGCCGCGAGGGCAATGACGACCGTCAGCCGGACAATCCGGTGGCTGGTACGCGGAATAACAGTCAATGCCCGGCTGACTCCCCTCGTGTGCAGATCACTATAAGGGCTGTCTGAACCGGGTACGGCCGGAAATGCGCCCTCGCCCTGGCCGCTGGCCAGCACGTCGGCCGGCCCCGGGGCCCGGTGCTGGCCGCGGCGCAAACCGGGCTGGTCGTCCGGTTCGCCGGCGGGTCCCGACGGCCCGGCGGGCTCGGGAGGCACGTGGCCGGCGCTCGGGCCGGCGGGCCGCTTGCGGCGCGGGATGCCGGGCAGCAGGGCCAGCTGGAGGGGCTCGCGGAACAGCCACAGGCCGGCCGCCAGGACGGCGCACCCGGCCGCGGCGCCCAGCGCCGAGACCCACACCTGCCTGGCCGCCCAGGTAGTGCGCCTCGAGCGGGATGATCCCGAAGCTGACCGTGGTCAGGGCGCAGGCGGCGAGCGTGCCCCGGCCGAACGGATGCACCTTGACCACGCTGGCCACCTGGGCCAGCGGGACCAGGTTGGTGATCACGATCGCGGCGGCCCAGCCGATGGCCGCCCCGGTGATCCCGTACCGGGGGATCAGGGCCAGGTCCAGGCCGACGTTGGTGCCCACGGCGGCCAGGCCGTTGAGCAGGCTCCAGCTAGTCCGGCCGGTCGTAGTCAGCACCATGTCCACCTGGCCGCAGCCGGTGGCGATCAGCATGGTCAGGCCGAGGATCACCATGACCGTGGAGCCGGCCTGGTAGGAATGCCCGAACACGGCCAGCACCGTGGGGCCGTCCACCGCCGCGAGCAGGTACAGCGGCCAGGTCAAGATGATCAGCCAGGCCGTGGTGACCTGGTAGACCGCGCCGGCGCCGCGCCGGTCGCCGATGGCGAACAGGTGGGTGAACTGCGGCTGGGCGGCCATGCTGAGCGCCGCGTTGCCCAGTTGCCCGACGACCAGGAACCGGGTCGCCGCGGTGTAGACGGCCGCCTCCACGGGACCCTTCATGATCCCGACGAGCACGATGTCCAGGCGCTGGATGGTCATCTGCGCGATCGTGGCCAGGGCGCGGGGCGCGTTGAACTTCCAGAACCCGGACAGGCCGGGTCCGGCCCGGCCGTCCGCGGGCCGCTCCCGCAGCCGGGAGCGCTCGGTGTCCTGCACGGCGGCCAGCCGGTGGGCGCGCTGCCGCACCCGGTGGAACCAGACCCAGGCCAGCACGCTGGCCGGCACGTAGGGCAGCGCCCACAGCGGTGCGAGCAGGGCCGCGGTGCCGCTCAGCGCGGCAATCGAGACGCCGAGCAGCTGGAGGCCGGACCGGCCGATCCGGTCCACGACCACCGTGGGGTGCATGTCCCGGTAGCCGCGGCTGGCCCCCAGGTAGGTGTCGAGCAGGGCCGCGAAGGGCAGCGTCAGGGCCAGCCCGCGCAGCGCGGTGGCCACGGCCGCGGGCGAGGCACCATGGCCCAGGTGGCCGCCGAGCAGCAGCCGGGCCAGCGGCTCGGCGAACACCAGCATGGCCGCGGCCGCGATGATCGAGGTGATCGTGACCGGGATGACCGCGGCGCGCAGCAGCGACGGGATCCGGCCGCGGGAGCGCTGCGACCGGAACTGGGCGATGAAGTAAATCAGGCCGTTGTAGGCGCCGAGGTTGGAGACGGTCTCGATGATCAGGAACAGCGAGGTCGCGGCGAAGAACGCCCCGGCCACCGACCGGCTGAAGACCCGGGTCACCGCGATGGTGACCCCCAGCGTCGCCGCCGCCGACAGGGCCGCGCCGGCCAGGTTCAGCGTGCTGCCCCTGGCCACGGCGCCGAGCCCGGCCCGGTCCTCCGGCTCCTGGCCGTCCCCGCCGCTAGGCGAGCGAGCGGGCAGCATCGCGCTGCTTCTTCAGGCGCGCGGCGGCGGAGACCGGCGGGTGATCCCCGCTGGACGGCAGCGCCGCGACGGGGTTAGCGGGGTCGTCGCCCCTGGACCGGCCAGCGGAGTCGTTGCGCCACAGCATCGCGTAGGCCAGGATCGTGAAGCCCAGCGGCGCCCCCACCGCGTCGTAGCTGAGCATGTAGACGAAGCCGAGCAGCAGGACCACGCTGCCCGCGATGCCGTAGGGCGAGCGGTCGCGCCGGAAGCGCCAGACTCCGTAGCCGAAGAACCCGATGTACAGGGCGGTCCCGGCGAACCCGTTGCAGACCAGCAGCAGCCAGAGCTGCCCGGTGCTGCCGACCTCCTGCTGGCCGCAGTTCTTGCACTTGGCCGTGGGCCCGACCGCGATGGACTTGGCGCTGCCCTGCTGCTGCCGGGTGTCGCCGTAGCCGACGATCGGGGAGGCCGCCGCGTCCCGCACGGCCAGCACGTCCAGGGTGGAGCGCAGGTTGTCGCTGTTCTTGTGCGAGCTCAGCCGGCCGATTGACGATGCTGTTCAGCGGCGTGGCCAGGACCAGGATGCCGACCAGCGCCAGCGCCGCGCAGACCCCGGCCAGCATGGCCACCCGGCCTCGTGCGGCCAGCCGCACGGCCAGATAGCCGACGGCCAGCGCGGCGCCGATCCAGCAGGTCCGGTTCAGCGAGTACAGCAGGGGCAGGATGCACAGCGCGGTGGTCACCCCGGCGATCAGCCGCTGCCGCCGGCTGCCGCCGGCCCACCACGCGGCCAGCAGCCACGGCACCAGGATGGTGAGGCAGTCGCCCCAGGTGTTGGTGTAGTCGAAGGGGGCCTTGGGCCGGCCCTTGGCCTCGCCGAGCACGTTCTGGACCTGGGCCAGGCCGGGATGCATGGAGGCCTGGATGAACGTGTTGCTCTGCACGGACTTGGGCAGCACCAGCAGCGCCGGCGAGCTGAACTGAAGGTGCGGCGCCGCCATCGCGGCCAGCCCGCCGACGGTGGCGTAGACGGCGATCAGGCCGAGCAGCCAGCCCAGCCGGCGCCGGGGCAGCTCGGCCTCGGTGAGGTTGCCCACGTACAGCAGCAGCACGGTCAGGCCGACGTAAGTCAGCGACCGGTCGGCGTAGGACAGGATGCGGTGGGACACCGGGCTGACGACGGTGCCCGGCGCGGTCAGGCTCAGCACCATGATCCCGGCGCCGGCGGCGACCAGGAACAGCAGCCAGATGCCGAAGCCCGGCGGGGTCCGGATCCGCCGGGTGCCATGCGCGGCCCAGGCGGCCATCCGGAACGCCATCGGGATGGCCAGGATGATCCACATGAAGTCGGCCAGTCCCAGCAGCCACCACAACGGATAGCCGGCCAGCAGGGCCGTCACCGGCCAGGCCGGGTTCCGGGCCAGGATGCCCGGCCGCGTGGTGGTGGCCGGCTGCCGCCAGCGCCGCATGCGCGCCTGGCTGCCGAGCCAGGCTGGCTCGGCGCTCACGCTGCGTCGCCCGCTCTGCCGGGCATCGGTCAGCCCTCCGAGATCTTGTCCGGCGGCTCGGGCCAGGGGATCACGTCATCGCCACGGCCCGCGCGGGCGTTCGTCCCCACCGGCGCGGACCGGGACCCCGGCGCGAGGGCGTCCGACTGCTGTGAGCCCAGGGACGGCGAGCCCGAGGACGGCGAGCCCGAGGACCGCGAGCCCGAAGACCGGGCGCTCGATGAGCGCGACCCCGGCGAGCGCGAGCCCGGCGACCGGGTGCCGGGCGGCTGCGAGTCCGTGAAGGAGGCTGGGGAGGCGAGCGGGGGGGCCAGCTGAGATCCCGATGACGCGGAACCCTGAGCCTTGGATCCCTGAGCCTTCGAGGCCAGGTCGGACCGGGACTCGGCCCGTGGCTCGGACCGTGCCTCAGACCTGGGTTCGGACCTGGGTTCGGACCTGGGCTCGGAGCGGGGCCGGGGAGCGGCCGGGCGGCTCGAGCTGACCGCGGGCAGCGGGCGAGCGGGCTTGCCGGCCGGTGCCGGGAGCACCACCGCGCCCAGCACCGAGGTGCGTAGCCGGTCCAGGCGCTGGAGGCAGTCGGCGGCGCCCGGCCGGGTGGTCAGCGTGGTCTCGACCGCCATCAGGGCGGCGTCGGCGAACTCGGCCAGGGCGAAGGCGGTGGAGTCCTCGCCGACCGACTGGACCTCGACGATCACGTAGCGGTAGTCGCGGCGCAGCTCGCTCAGCAGGCGGCGGCTGGCCTCGTACTGGAGGTTCAGCAGGCCGCCGGAGCCGTCCAGGCCGGGCGTGATGACCTGGAGCTCGGGCTCCTCGGAAGACTGCTGCGCGACCTCGGCCACCGTGGCGCTGCCCGACAGCACCTCGGCCAGGCCACGGTCACTGGCCACCCCGGTGAGCTGCGGCGTTACGGTGCCGTCCGGATCCGCGCACACGATCAGGACCCGGGACCTGGTCCGGGCCAGCGTGGCGGCCAGGTTGGCGGCCAGCACGCTGCAGCCGGGGCCCGCCGAGGTGCCCGCGACGAAGACCACGTGGCTGCCCTCGCCCAGCGACGCGGCCACGTACTGGCCCAGCTCGGTGAACGACTGGCCGGTCCGGGAGCGCGGCACGGCCAGGGCCGGCTGCATGCGCGAGGCGCCGGCCGCCAGGTTGACCAGGACCGGCAGATCCAGGAATCGCTCGACGTCACGGGCCGAGTGGATGCGGCGGTCGCGGAGGTCGAGCACGAACGCGGCCAGCAGGCCCAGCAGCAGCCCGGCCAGCAGCCCGCTGGGCAGCACCAGCAGCGTGCGCGGGCTGCTCGGCGAGCCAGGCGGCGTGGCCGGCGTGACGATCTGGCCGACCAGCGTGCTGCCCGGCAGGTTCAGGTCCTGCAGGAACGGGACCAGCTTGGCGTTGTCCGACTCCGCCGCGACGAGCTGCGTCTGGGCCTGGTTCAGGGCCAGCTGCACCCGGACGTGAGCCGTGGTCGGGCGACCCTTGAGTCCGTTGAGCTTGGCCTTGAGCACGGCCACCCGGCTGGTGAGCGTGGTGATCCGCCGGTTTTCCGCGGACACCTCGCTCGAGATGCCGTTGGCCACCGTGGCCCGCCGCTGGCTCAGGTAGGCCTTGCCGACCGCATTGGCGCACGCCGACGCGTCGTGCGCCGTGGACATGCCGCACTTCACCTGGAGGAACGTGGTGTTGGGCGGCACCGCGACGGTGATGTCCTTGCTCAGGGTCTGGGCCGAGACGCCGTCGTGCAGGGTCCGGGCCGCGATCGCGGAGACCTCGGTGGACGTGGCCACCTGCGCCTCGTTGTCCATGTTGACGTTGCCGCCGGTGCGGCCCGAGACGGAGTTGGCGTTGTTAGGCAGCGCCGTGACCTCGATCAGCACCGAGGCCGAGTAAGTCTTGGGCGCGACCTTGGCGTAGGCGGCTCCGGCTCCGGCTCCGACCACCGCCAGGAGCACCACGATCCACCAGCGGCGGCGCAGCACGCCCAGGTAATCAGCCAGCTCCATGGAGTCTGGTCGGGCTGAGGCGGCCATCCGGGTGCAGCTCCTCACCTGCCACGCTGGGCCCCAGCGCGAGGGGAACCGCCGTGGTCACAGCTTGTCGTCCTGAGTTAACCAGTAGCACAGCATAGGTTCTATTTCGGTAACAAGACATCAGATCAGCGTCCTTAGCCCCGTTCCAGGCTCAGAGATTACCTTCGGGCGGTATCTCACGCCCTGACCGGGGCGTCCCAGGTCACGAAGCCGGAAATAGCCCCCGTGCCCAGGTAAACCACCCGACGGGCCGTGACGTCTCACTAGTGCACGCAGGGGCCTGGTTTGGTGCATCGATGTTCGCTGCAAGGACGGATCTGCTGCGCGCGTCCCGGTTCGATCGGGCGCTGCGGTCATCAATGAGTGGGGGGCGGTCACACTGACTGGAGTGGTTGCTGTCAGTTGCCAGGCGGGCAGCCGGCAGACACCGATGAGCTCGGGAGGCGCGGCTCGCTGGCCTGCCGCCTGGGCCGCACCGGCAGCCGGCGTTGGCTAGCTACGGGACCGCCACGCTCGTCGGCCGGGAGGCCGGGCGCCCCGGACATCGCCCAGCTGGTGCGGCAGGCCGCCGAAGGGGACCGGTGGGCCTGGGAGCGCCTGGTGGACCAGTACGCCCGGATCATCTGGGCGGTCACGCGGGACTTCAAGCTGGCCGAGAGCGACGCCGCCGACGTCTTCCAGGCCACCTGGCTGCGCCTGTTCGAGCACATCGACCGGCTGGAGTACCCGGCCCGCGTCGGCTCGTGGCTGATGGTCACGGCGCGCCGCGAGTGCCTGCGCAACGTCGCCGCCCGCAAGCGCGTGGTCCTGGTCCACGACGACGGTGCGCTGGGCGACGTGGTGGCGCACGACCCCGAGGTTGACGAGCGCCTGCTGGCCCACGAGCGCGCCGAGCACGTCCGCGAGGCCATCTCCCACCTGCCCTGGCAGTGGCAGCAGCTGGTGCGGCTGCTGATGGCCGACCCGCAGCCCTCCTACGCCGAGATCTCCGATCAGCTCGGCCTGCCGATCGGGAGCATCGGCCCGACCCGCGGGCGGTGCCTGGCCCGGCTACGAGTGCTGCTTCAGGCTTCGTGATGCGAGTGTCTCGGCGCTCACCCAGCGGCCGCCCCCGGCCTCTACTTCCGGATAGGCGGCCCGGACCTCGGGCAGCAGGTCGGCCAGGAACAGCACCACCGTCGCGGGCCGGTCGGCGGCCAGACGGCCAGGGCCGACGATCGGAATGTCGGTGCCCGGCATCCGCCGGCCCTGCTTGGCCGGCGAGGCGTCCACGACCGCGGGCAGTGCAGTGCGATCCACTTGCGCCCACCGCAGCAGGGCGACCGCACGCGAGGCGGCGCCGTAGCCCAGCGTCGGCCGACCCGCAGCGCGCTGGCCGTGCAGGAACTCACCCAGGCCCGCGGCCCGATCCCGGACGTCTCCGGCGAGGCCGCTCACCACGGCCGGGTCGCCCGTGCCGTCCCTCAGGTCCTCGGCCAGCAGCGTCCGGACGGACGGCTCTGGCCCGGCGCCCGGCTCGCCGTCCCGGCTGGCCGCGAGCAGGACAGTGCCCCCGTAGAGCTCGAACTGCCACGCCGTGCGCGGGGTGAAGCCATGATCGGCGAGCATCCTGGTCAGCGCGGTGACCGAGTAATAGGCGTAGTGCCCGTGGCGCAGCGCGTTCCACTGCCCGCCGCGCAGGATCGCGCCCAGGGAGTGGAACTGCAGCAGCAGCACGCCGCCCGGGGCTACCCGTGCCGTCCGCTCAGCCAGGGCCGCATGCTGGTCGGCGGCGTGCATCAGGCCGAAGCAGTCGAGCACCACCTCGGCCGCCTCGCCGCCCTCGGCCGGCGTGATGCCGCGGCGGCGCAGGTCCGTCAGCCACGAGCCGCCGTGCGGGCTCCCGTACTCGGCGACCCGGCCGCCGGCGGGGAGCAGTCCGCGGCCGGCGATCCGCGCGACGGCGTCGGCGGCCTGGGCGACCAGCGCGGCCGGCTCGGTGCCGGCTGGCTCCTCCGGCAGGGTGGGGTCGGCCACCAGCTGAGCCAGGCCGCACGCCGAGCACAGCCACATCTGGAGCGGGTACTCGGGGTCCGGGCCGGGGTCGGCGGCATCGGGAAAGTAATCACACGCGGGCTGCTGGCCGAGGTCGAGCACCATCGAGCCGGCCCGTGCCCGGCAGGCGCGGCAGGCCAGGCTGTCTATCCCCGTCTCCCCCATCCGCGCATTATGTCAGGATCCAATCAGAGGGGGGGCTATGTCGTCAGTTCACGCATGCCGGTTGTGCGGTGAGCCACTATCCCGGACGTTCGTCGACCTGGGGATGTCGCCGCTCTGCGAGAGTTATATCCCGGCCGATCAACTTGACGAGCCGGAGACCTTTTACCCGCTGCACGTCCGCCTGTGCGGGTCTTGCCTGCTGGTCCAGCTCCCGGTGTATGTCAGTGGCGAGAAGATTTTTTCCCACTATGCCTACTTCTCGTCGTATTCGGACTCCTGGGTCGCGCACGCGAAGCACTACGCCGACGCGATGATCGACCGGCTCGGCCTGAATCCCGGCAGCCTGGTGACCGAGGTGGCCAGCAACGACGGCTACCTGCTCCAGCACTTCGCGGCCCGGCAGATCCCGGTGCTCGGGGTGGAGCCGGCCGCCAACGTGGCCGACGCCGCCCGTGCGCGCGGCATCCGCACCGAGACCCAGTTCCTGGGCCCGGTCACCGGGCCGGAGATCGCCGCGCGGTACGGGCAGGCGGACCTGGTGGCCGGCAACAACGTCTTCGCCCACGTCCCCGACATCCGGGGCTTCGCGGCCGGGCTGCGGGCGCTGGTCAAGGACACCGGCCTGGTCACCCTGGAGTTCCCGCACCTGCTCCGGCTCATCGAGCGGCGCCAGTACGACACCATCTACCACGAGCACTTCTCCTACCTGTCCCTGCTCACCTCGTCCCGCGCGCTGGCCACCGCCGGGCTCCGGGTGGTCGATGTCGACGAGCTGGACACTCACGGCGGATCGCTGCGGGTGCATGCCCGGCCGCAGGAGAACGCCGGCGAGCCGAGCAGCCGGGTCAAGGCCGTGCTGGCCGAGGAGGAGGCGGCCGGGCTGCACGAGGCGGCCGGGCACGACGGCTTCGCCGCCGCGGTCCAGAAGATCCGGACCGACCTGCTCGGGTTCCTGCTCCAGGCCACCCGCGAGGGCGCCACGGTGGCCGGCTACGGCGCCCCCGGCAAGGGCAACACGCTGCTCAATCACTGCGGCGTCCGGTCGGACCTGCTGTCCTACACCGTCGACCGCAACCCCGTGAAGCAGGGGATGTTCCTGCCGGGGACGCACATCCCGATCTATCCGCCCGAGCGCCTGGCCCAGACGCGGCCCGACTATGTGCTCGTGCTGCCGTGGAACCTGCGGGAAGAGATCAGCACGCAGCTGGACTACGTCCGCTCCTGGGGCGGCCGGCTGGTCTTCCCCATCCCGGCCCTGGAAATTGTGTAAGGGGAAGGCACATGAAAGTCGTTTTGTTCTGCGGCGGTCTCGGCATGCGGATGCGCGACGGGGTCACCAGCGGCCCCAAGCCGATGGCCATGGTCGGCGAGCGGCCGCTGCTGTGGCACGTGATGCGGTACTACGCCCATTACGGGCACACCGAATTCATTCTCTGCCTCGGCTACGGAGCCTCGCACGTCAAGGATTTCTTCCTGAGCTACGACGAGACCAGGTCCAATGATTTCGTGCTCGAGAATGGCGCGCGCGAGATCAAGCTATTCAGCACGGATATCTCGGACTGGAAGATCACGTTCGTCGACACCGGGCTGTACTCGGCGATCGGGGAGCGGCTGCGCCGGGTCCGCCAGTTCGTCGAGAACGAGCCGGTCTTCCTGGCCAACTACGCGGACGTGCTCACCAACGCGGCGCTGCCGGACATGATCGAGCGGTTCGAGGCCAGCGACGCGGTGGCGGGGCTGCTGGCCGTGCCGCCGCAGTCCTCGCACCACGTGGTGGAGATCGATGACGGCGGGCTCATCACGCAGGTCACCCCCATGCGGGACCTGCGCCAGTGGGAGAACGGCGGCTACTTCGTCCTCCGGCAGGAGATCTTCGATTACCTGGACGAGGGCGAGGACCTGGTGGAGCACGCGATCATGCGGCTGGTCGAGCGGCGCCGCGTGCTGGCCTACCCGTACAAGGGTTACTGGTCGCCGGCCGACACGGTGAAGGAACGCGCCCAGCTAGATGAGCTGTACCAGCGCGGCCACTGTCCGTGGATGATCTGGGACACGGACCGGTCCGGAGCGGCCGCCGCCCGCTACGACCCCCTGCTGGCGCCGGGCCGGGGCGACTTTCCCGGCGTGACCCGGTGACCCGCGCGTGAACCCGCTCCAGATCACGGCGCCCGCCGGCGGGCCGCTGTCGGTCCTGGCCATCGGCGCGCACCCCGACGACATCGAGATCGGGTCCGGCGGGACGCTGCTGAGCCTGGCCGGGCACCCCGGCGGCCTGCGGGCCCGCTACGTCGTGCTGACCGGGACCGCCGAGCGCCAGCTTGAGGCCCGGGCCGCCGCGCAGGCCTTCCTGCCGGGGGCCGAGCTCGCGGTGGACCTGCTCGACCTGCCGGAGGGCCGGCTGCCCGCGGCCTGGGGCGCGGTCAAGGAGGCCCTCGAGCGGGTCGCCGGATCCTGTACGCCGGACCTGATCCTGGCCCCGTCGCGCGACGACGCCCATCAGGATCACCGGGTGATCGGCGAGATCGTGCCCACCGTGTTCCGGGATCACCTGTCCCTGTGCTACGAGATTCCCAAGTGGGACGGGGACCTGGCCGGCCCTCGATGTACGTGCCGCTGTCGGCCGCCGACGCACGGCGCAAGGTGGAGCTGCTGCACAAGTGCTTCCCCTCGCAGCACGGCCGGGACTGGTGGGACGACGAGGTCTTCCTCGGCCTGGCCGGCTGCGCGGCATGGAGTGCCGCGCGCCGTACGCCGAGGCCTTTACCTGCAGCAAGTCCGTGATCGTGCCGCCGGGCAGGCCGCCTGGCGCGGAACTGACCAGCGAAGTGGGGCCTGCATGACCATCTACGTTGACCCGGACCTGCCCGCCGACGGGCTGCGGCAGGCGATTTACGACGGGAACCTCGTGATCCTGACCCGCCTCACGGCGGTCAGCGATTTCGTGGACTACACCAGGGAGCAGCTCGCCGAGCTCTTCAAGCCGCATGACCCGGAATTCGCGCACGAGCATGTCGACAAGGCGGAGATGGCCCGCATCCTGGGTGCCTGGAAGCCCAGGTTCATTCACTCCGAGACCTCGAAGAAGCTGGTCTGCGAGATCATCAAGGAGGCCGGGCTGCCCGCCGAGGGCACGCACTACGACCTGCCCAAGCCGCGTACGTCCTTTCCGTCCGGCCACCTGACCACCGGCGTGGCCTTCGCGTTCCCGTGGCACCGCGACGCCTGGTACAGCGCGCCGGCCCAGCAGCTCAACTGGTGGCTGCCGATCTTCGCCGCGCGGCCGGACAACTCCATGAGCTTCGACCTGAACAGCTTCGGCCAGGCCGTGCCCAACAACTCGGCCGGCTTCGACTACTACGAGAACAACGCCGGCCGGCTCACCACCGCCGCCCAGGTCGACAAGGAGCGGCAGGCCCGGCCCGGGGCGCTGGACCACCAGCCCGCGAGCGACCTGGTCGTGCTGCCGGCACCCGGCGCGGTCCTGCTGTTCTCCGGCGCCCAGCTACACCGCTCGATCCCCAACGCCTCGGGCCGGGCCCGGTACAGCGTGGACTTCCGCACCGTGGACACCAGCGACCTGCTGGCCGGGCGCGGCGCGCCGCTGGCCGACGCGTACTGCACCGGGACCGCGATCCGCGACTTCCGCAACGTCGCCGACGGCAGCGCCTACCCCGAGCAGACCGTCGAGGACCTGTTCGGTGCCCCGCCGCCCGGCGCCATGCTGGTCTTCAGCCCGCCAGAGACCTCTTGAGATGACATTTGCGTGGGTAGTATCAAATGCGGGCCGTCGCGGTCCTGTGAATGGCGGGCAGTACTGCTGGGCTGGCGGCGACGCCATGAGATCTTGGGGGACTGGCGATGCGGGTCGCGGATGATCGCGGCCGGGAGATGGGCGGGGCAAGCCCGCCGTCGGCCGCACTCCCGGCTTCGCTGAGCCGTTGACGGCCGCAGCTACTCGCCGAGGTCTGTCCCTGCCCGGCCGGGGACTGGTCGCCATGCCCTGGCGGCTGGCCCGCCAGGGCGCCAAGCGCATCACCTGGGGCCTGGCCGACCAGGGGATGTCCAGCATCACCAACTTCGCCGTCAGCATCTACATCGCCAGGACGCTGGGTGCGGTGCAGTACGGCGCGTTCGGCCTGGCCTATGTGACCTATTCGTTCTGCCTGAACGCCTCGCGGGGCCTGTCCACCGACCCGCTGCTGGTGCGGTTCAGCGGCACCGACGTGCCCACCTGGCGGCGGGCCGTGGCCGACTGCACCGGGACGGCCGTGCTCACCGGCCTGGTCACCGGGGTGGGCGTCCTGGTGGCGGCCGTGGCGCTGCAGGGCTCCGCCCGGATGGCCTTCCTCGCCCTCGGGCTGACCCTGCCCGCGCTGATGCTGCAGGACAGCTGGCGGTACTCGTTCTTCGCGCTCGGCAAGGGCGCCCATGCGTTCCTGAACGACACCATCTGGGCCGTGACGCTGATCCCGACGCTGGTGCTGCTCAAGGCCAGCGGCCACGCCAGCGTGTTCTGGTTCGTCTTCGCCTGGGGAATGGGCGGGGCGGTCGGCGCCGCGGTCGGGCCGCTCCAGGCGCGCGTGATGCCCCGGCTGTTCGGCGGCTGGCGGTGGATCAGGCAGCACCGCGAACTCGGGCTGCGCTACATGCTCGAGGGAACCTCCAACAGCGCGTCCACCCAGCTGCGTAACTACGGCGTCGGCATCATCCTGGGCCTGGCCGCGGTCGGCTACGTGCAGGCGGCGACCACGCTGATGGGCCCGTTCATGGTCATCTTCCTCGGGATGGGCCTGGTCACGCTGCCCGAGGCGGCCCGGGTGCTGCGCCGCTCGCCGCGGCATCTGACCCTGTTCTGCCTGGCCGTCAGCGTCGGGCTGTCCCTGATGGCGATCGCCTGGACGGTGGCGCTGCTGGTGGCGCTGCCCCGCGGGCTCGGCCACCTGGCGCTGGGCGCGCTCTGGCGGCCGACCTACCCGCTGGTGCTGCCGCTGGCCATCTCCATCCTGGGCGGCTGCATGAGCGCGGGCGCCGGGGCGGGCCTGCACGCGCTGGGGGCGGCCAAGCGAAGCCTGCGCGCGATGGTCCAGGCCTCGGCCCTGTTCCTGGCCGCTGGCCTGGCCGGGGCGGTCACCGACGGGGCGGTCGGCACCATGCGCGGCGCGGCGTTCGCGGGCTGCGTCGGCGCGCTGATGTTCTGGTGGCAGCTGCGCGCGGCGCTGCGCGAGCACCCGTCCGTGCCCGAGGGCAACTGGTTCTGGCCGGGCCGCACCGGCCGGCACCGCGGCATCCTGGCCAGCTCAGCCGACCCCGAGACCACCACTGAGGCGGTATCGGCCGAGGCGGCGGCGAGGGCCGCTGACCGACCCAGAGTTGACGGAGCTGGAGCTGGCCGAGCTGGAGCTGGCCGAGCGGGAGTCGGCGGAGCGGCCTTTGGCGGCCCGGTCGGCGGAGGCACGGCCAGCGGAGACACGGCCAGCGGAGACACGGCCAGCGGCGAGGCGTCCGGCTGACCAGCCTGCGGCGGGAAGGGCCGCGTCCGAGCGCCGCCCGGCTGAGGATGAGCCGGACTACGGGCCTGCGGTTGGGCGGGTGCATATCGGCCTGCCGATGGACGAGACCATGCCGATGCGGGCGATCCTGCGCAGGCCGCCGTCCGACCGCCGTCCGGCCGACGGTGCCTCGGCGGAGCGGCCGGCGGCGGCAAGCCCGCAGGCGGACCGGCGCCCGGCCGAGGGCCGACCGGCGGAGCGGCCGTCCGAGCGGCGCCCGGCTGATGGTGGGCCGCCGGCCAGTCCCCGGGCTGATGGTGGACCGCCGGACCGGCCCGCGACCGGGCGACCGCAACCACGCTGGATCCCGGCGGAGGGTGAGGCGGCGGACCGGCCCCCGGTGGCGGGGCGGCCGCAGCCACGGTGGATCCCGGCTGAGGGCGGATCGGCGGAGCGGCCTGCGGTGACGAGGCCCCAGGCTGACGGGCGTCCGGCTGACGGGCGTCCGGCTGAGGGTCGGCGGGCTGAGGGCCGGCCGGCGGATCGTCCTTCGGCGGCGGGGTCGCCGCCCGACTGGCAGTCGGCTGAGGGTGTGCGGGCCGAGCGGCGTCCGGCTGAGGGTGAGCCGGCGGACCGGCCTCCGGTGGCCGGGCGGCCGCAGCCACGGTGGATCCCGGCCGAAGGCGGATCGGCGGAGCGGCCTGCGGTGACGAGGCCCCAGGCTGACGGGCGTCCGGCTGACGGGCGTGCAGCCGAGGGCCGGCCTGCGGATCGTCCTTCGGCGGCGGGGTCGCGGCCCGACTGGCAGTCGCCTGACCTTGCGCGGCCCGAACGGCCGTCCGAGCCGCGTCCGGCCGATGCTGGGCCGGCGGATCGGTCTTCGGCCGCTCGGCCGCAGCCGCGCTGGATACCGGCTGAGGGGGTGCGGGCCGAGGGGCCGGCTGAGCGGCGCCCGGCCGATTCTGGGCCGGCGGACCGGCCTGCGCCTGGGCGGCCGCAGCCACGCTGGATCCCGGCCGAGGGTGAGCCGGTGCAGCGTCCTTCGGCGGCTGGGTCGCGGCCCGACTGGCCGCCCGGTGAGGGTGCGCGGCCCGAGCGGCCGTCCGAGCCGCGTCCGGCGGATGGTGGGTCGGCGGACCGGCCCCCGGTGGCCGGGCGGCCGCAGCCACGGTGGATCCCGGCCGAGGGCGGATCGGCGGAGCGGCCTGCGGTGACGAGGCCCCAGGCTGACGGGCGTCCGGCTGAGGGTCGGCGGGCTGAGGGCCGGCCGGCGGATCGTCCTTCGGCGGCGGGGTCGCCGCCCGACTGGCAGTCGGCTGAGGGTGTGCGGGCCGAGCGGCGTCCGGCTGAGGGTGAGCCGGCGGACCGGCCTCCGGTGGCCGGGCGGCCGCAGCCACGGTGGATCCCGGCCGAGGGCGGATCGGCGGAGCGGCCCTCGGCTGAGCGGCCCTCGGCTGAGCGGCGTCCGGCTGAGCGGCGTCCCGCTGAGGGTGGGTCGGCCGAGCGGCCTGCGGCGGCGCGGTCGCAGCCGGACCGGCGGCCGGATGACGGTGCGCCGGCAGAGAGGCCTCAGTCGGAGCGGCGTCTGGCTGATGGTCCTTCGGTAACGGCGCCGCCGTCCGAGCGGCGCCCGGCCGAGGACCAGCCTGCGGCGGCGAGATCGCAGCCCGGCCGGCGTCCGGCTGAGGATGTGCCGGCGGACCGGCCGCCAGTGCGGAGGCCGCCGTCCGAGCGGCGGCTGGCCGACGTGCTCGCGGCGGACCGAGGGCCTGCTGACGGTCTGGCCGCGGACCGCGCTCCGGTGGCGCGAGCGCGGTCCGAACGGCAGCTGGCCGAGGCGCTGGCGGTGGACCGGCCGGCGGCCGAGCCCCGACCGGAGGCGGACTGGGACGCGGAGGACCCCCCGCCGCGTGGCTCGGCCCGGCCCAAGGGCGGACTGGCGGCGGCGGTGGCGCGGGACCTGGGGCGGAAGGGGAAGTCCTAGCGTGGCAGGCCCCGCGCGGCGGCAATTGGCGCCGGTCCCCGGTATCAGGCGTCCGGTCCGGGCGCTCAGGTAGGTATGACGCGCAACAACGGCGGAGCCCCGGCCCCGGCCGGCGGACCCGAGGGTGCCCGGCCGCTGATCATCGCGACGATCCTGCGCGAGGAAGGCACCACCGGCGTGCAGACGCACGTCCGTCAGCTACGTCGCTACCTGCGGGACTGCGGCACCGAGGCCGAGCTGGTGACGCCGTTCTCCTGGGGCGGGCCGGTCACCAAGGGGGTGTTCGGCCTGCGCCTGGCGCTGGAGCGGGTCAGCCGCCCGGCCAGCGTCCTGTGGTATCGGCACTGGCACGAGGTGTTCCTGCGCCAGGCCCTGCGCCGGCGCCTGACCGAGGCCGGCGACTGCGTCATCTACGCCCAGTGCCCCCTGTCCGCGCGCGCGGCCCTGCGCGCCCGGCGCGGCCCGCACCAGCGGGTGGTCATGGCCGTGCACTTCCGGATCTCCCAGGCCGACGAGTGGGCCGACAAGGGGGAGATCAGCCACGACGGCCTGGTGTTCCGGGGCATCCGGCGGCTGGAGCGGCAGGTGATCCCGCGGACTGACGGCCTGGTCTACGTCTCCCGGTGGGCCCGGAACGCGCTGCTGGGGTGGCTGCCGCAGGCGGCGGCGGTGCCGGACGCGGTCATCGACAACTTCGTCACGCCGCACCCCGACTCGCACCCCGACTCGCAACCCGACGCGCATCCGGCCCGGCCCACCCGCGAGCCGGTCGGGGACCTGGTCACCACCGGCGGCCTGGAGCCGGTGAAGAACCATCGCTTCCTGTTCGAGGTGCTGGCCCGGGCCCGGCAGGCGGGCCATTCCCTCACGCTCGACATGTTCGGCGAAGGGCCGCTGCGCCCGGAGCTCGAGCGGCAGGCCCGCGAGCTCGACCTCACCGGCCAGGTCCGGTTCCGCGGATTCCGCCATGACCTGCGCGACTTTCTGCCCGGCTACCGGGCCTACGTGCACGCCTCGTACTCGGAGTCGTCGTCACTGGCGATCATCGAGGCGATGGCGGCGGGCCTGCCGATCGTAGCCGGCAACATCGGGCCCATCGCCGAGCTGTGCGACGACGGCGCCGAGGCCCGGTTCTGGCCGCTGGACGACCCGGATCGCGCCGCGGCCATCCTGGTCCGGCTCCTGGACAGCGAGCCCGACCGGCTAGCGGCGGCCAGCGCCGCGACGGCCCGGTTCCACCGCGACTTCGACGCGGATGTTATCGCTCCCCGGCTGCGGTCGTTCCTGATGGGGACGACACCGCCTGCCTCCGAAGAGGTGCTGCTCCGCCACTGAACAGCAGCTCCGACAGGCGGGCGAACTGCTGGTCGAGCAGCTGCGCGTTGGCCGCCGCGCGCTCGGCCATGACGGCCCGCAGCTGGGCCGACCGGCGTTCCGCCTCGGTGAACTGCTCGATGAGCCGGCCGACGTCCAGGGCATTGGCCGACTGGATGAACTCGGCCTGCCCCATGTCCTCCATCAGCGAGACGTTCTTGGGCGCGTAGCCCAGCGAGATGGTGGGCTTGCCGAGCTTCAGCGCGCACATCACGTTGTGAAAGCGCGTGGCGACCACGGCGCCGGCCCCGTACATGCCCCTGGTCAGGTCGGCGTACGAGGTCACCGGCTCGGCGACCACCCAGTCCGGGCCCAGGTCGGGCCGGTAGGCCCGCAGGTCGGTGATGATCTCGTCCACCATGCTGGCGTCGCAGGTGTCCCCGACCAGCAGCCGGATGCGGCGGCCGCCGTCGACCAGCCACCGCGCGAAGGCCTGCATGTTCCGCACGTAGGAGGCGTGCACGCCGTTGGCCTGATCGCGGTCGTCGTTGGTGCCGTAGTACTCCATCACGCCCATGCCCACCAGCTGCGGGTCGCCGGGGTCGTAGGGCGGCGCGGGCAGCGCGAACACCAGGTCGGGATACACCGGGTCGGCGGACACGTCCAGGCCGCGCTGGCGCATGGCCTCTTTGGATCTTTCGTCGCGGTAGGAGCGGTAGTAGGCGAGCCGGGCGGCCATGTCGAACAGCCACCGGGTGGCCCGCTGGCTGATCAGGTTGGCGCCAACGCTGACCAGCGCGACCTTGGTGCCGAAGAGCTTCCCGGACGCGCTGAGCAGGAACATGGCGTACGGGGTCTCCCACGGCCGGATCGGCAGGCTGGCCTCCAGCACGCCCATGCCGGGCACGATGATCACGTCGTGGCGGCGCACCCAGGAGGCGGTCCGGACCGCGTCGACGCTCTTGCCCAGCACCTTGAGTGCGGCGGCCAGCGGGCCGGGGGCGCGCTGCTCGAGCGGGTGGTGCCAGTGCAGGGCCGTGCCCTCGATGCCGTACTCGCGGCGCAACCGGTCCGGGCCCGGGCACATGGCGTCCACAATGGCGTCGGGATGGTCGGCCCGCAGGTAGTTGAGCACGGCTTGCATCGAGGCATCATTGCCGATGTTGCCCGCGCCCAGTAGCCCGAACAGCCCGACCTTCGGTGCGGGGCGGTCCGGAGGGTTACCCTCCCTGACCGGCGCCGAGGGGCGGTGGCCGCGCGGGCCGGACTTCATGAGGGGCGGCTCTCACGGCCCGCCACGACTCCGTCGACCGAGATGACCGGCGGCGCGGCCGCCGCCAGCACCGCGGACGTCTGGCCCGCCGCGGCCTTGTGCCCGCGCAGGGCCCGGCCCGCTACGACCTGAATCCGGCCCGTGGTCCACTCAGCCAGGCAGCGGTAGCACTCGCGCTTGTCCGCGGCCGACAGCGGCGAGCGCCGGATCGCGGCGGCGTACCCCCAGACGTACTCGGTGTACAGGCGCACGGCCGGGTGGCGCAGCCGGTCGCGCCGGCGCGGGTCCAGGTTGGCGCACCAGCCGCGGACGGTCGGGTAGGCGTGCTGAGGCCGGTCGGCGTGGTCCCGCCGGAAGTACAGCCACCTGGGAGTCTGGTGGAACGGCCCGTACAGCGCGATCTCGGTCATCAGGGTCCGGTCCGAGTGGTAGTAGCTGTCCTGCGGGGGGACCCGGCGCAGGACCTCGGACCGGATGACGCCGTACTGATCATCGGCCCGGATGAGGCCGAAGTCATCTTCGCCGTTGCCGTACAGCATGCTGCGGAAGCGCTCCGGCGTGTGCCGGGAATCGGTGGCCAGCGGGTACTCCAGGGCCTGGGTGACGGTGCCCTGGCTGTCCACGGCCGCGGTCCAGGAATGGGCCAGCACCACGTCCGGGTGCTCGTCGAGCGCCTCGACGCAGCTCTCGATCAGGTCGCGGGCGTACAGATCGTCGGCCGCCGCCCACTTGAACAGCTCGCCGCGTGACTGCTCGAACACGAAGGTGTGATTGGGTGCCGCGCCGATGTTGCGCGGCTGGCGCAGGTAGCGAATGCGCGTGTCCTGCTGCTGATACTGGCGGCATATCTCGGCGGTGCCGTCGGTCGAGGCGTTGTCCGAGATGATCAGCTCGAAATCGGCGTAGCTCTGGCCCAGCAGCGCGTCCAGCGACTCGGCCAGGTAGTCCTGGCCGTTGTAGACCGGAAGACCGATGCTCAGCCTAGGTACGGCGGCCATGGCCGATCATCTCCTGCTGGTTTCTGGTCGCCGCGATCACCCGCGATGAGGACCCTCACTCGCCACCCCGCGATCACTGGACACTGACTGTGGGCAGGGCAACACGGCCCTGCCGGTTAGGCGTTGCTGGCTCATAAGAACTGCGGCGACCGGATCCTGATACCGGACGGGCGTACCATTTCGGCCCTGCGGTAGCAGGCCCCCGCGAACGCGACTAACTGCGGTCACGCTATCACCGTACGCAAGCATCCCACCGGTTCCTTCCCGTATCCTGGCAATGGCGGTCATTTCTTCGTATCAGCACCGCCTGCCCGGTGCTCGTATGTCTGACAGGCACTGTGTGCCTGATTCTGATAGAGCACGGTGTGCGGAGGCGAGGGGGAAGATGGACCTGCGCAGACTGGTGCAGGCGATGCGGCGCTACCGGATCATCGTGGCCGCCGTCGCCGTCCTGGGCCTCGCCGCCGGCGTCGGCTACACGTTCGTCAAGCCGCCGACGCTGACCAGCCAGGCCCTGGTCTGGCTGCCCACCACCAAGAACGTCCAGACCAGCGTTCTGATCGCGGACAGCACCTCCGTGCTGGAAGGCGCGGCGCTCTCCCTCCGGCCCCACGTCCCGCTGGCCACCATGCGCAAGCAGGTGAAGGTCGGCAACCTGACCGCCAACATCCTGTCGATCAGCGCGTCGGCCAGCACCGCCGACGGCGCGGAGGACATGGCCAACGCGGTGGCCAACAGCTACCTGACCTACATCTCGCAGCCGAACAGCCCGGGCGGGCGGATGTTCGGGAAGATGGCGCAGAGCGCGACGACCGCCACCGGCACTACGCTGCCGGTCCGGCTGGGCCTGCTCGGCGGGCTTGGGCTGCTGGCGGGATTCCTGGCCGGAATCCTCATCGCCCTGGGCATCAGCCGCGGCGACCGCCGGCTGCGCGAGCGCGATGAGATCGCCGACGCCCTCGGGGTCCCGGTGCTCGCCGCCGTCCCCGTCTGGCACCCGTCCGACGCGGCGGCCTGGACCAAGCTGCTGCAGGCCTATGAGCCCTCGGTGCTGCACGCGTGGAACCTGCGCAAGGCCCTGCGCTACCTGGGCCTGAGCGACTTCCGCGCCCCGGACAGCGGCAGCACCTCGCTGTCGGTGGTCTCCATCGCCGGCGACCGCGGAGCGCTCGCTCTCGGCCCCCAGCTGGCCGTGTTCACCGCCTCGCTGGGCATCCCGACGCTGCTCGTCGTCGGTGCGAACACCGAGGCCGGGGCCATTGCCACGCTGGCTGCCGCGTGTGCCGCGAGCCCCGAGGTCGTGCCCAACCTGCGGGTCGGCGTGCGCGAAGAGGACAGCGGCCGGCCGCGGGCCGCGCTGAAGATCGTCGTCGCGGTGCTGGACGACCAGGCGCCGCGGATGGTCCCCGGCGCGCGCACGGCGGCCACCATCCTGGCCGTCTCGGCCGGCGCGGCCAACGCCGAGCAGCTGGCCAGGGTCGCGGTCGGTGCGGCCAGCGCGGGCCGTGACATCGTCGGCATCCTCGTCGCGGACCCGGACCCGACCGACCACACCACGGGTCGGCTACCGCAGCGGACCCGGATGGCCCGGCGCAGCCGCCCGACCCGCGTGACCGGAACCGCGACGAAGACCGCCCGGTGAGCATCCCGCGCCTGGATAGCGCCCTGCGCGACCGGCCCTGGGCGTACGACGACTACTCGCCCGTCGAGGACGAGGTGGCCGTTGACCCTACGGCGGGCCTGGCCAGCGTCGGGTTCCTCGCCACGGCGATCCGACGGCGCCGGGCCCTGGTCGGCGCCGTCGCGCTGATCGGGCTGTTCCTGGGCACCGCCGGGTACGTGCTGGCCCCGCCCGCCTTCCAGGCCGAGATCTCGCTGTACCTGTCGACCGCCCCCGGCCAGAATCCCGGCCAGTCGATGGCGACCGACGTGACGCTGGCCCAGGCGCGCTCCGTGGACGCGGCCGCGGTGCGGAAGCTGGGCCTGGCCGAGAGCCCGGCCCAGCTGCTGGCCAGCTACACGGTGACCGCGGAGACCAACGAGGTGATGCAGATCATCACCAGGGCCCCGTCCAGCGCCGGGGCGATGCGTGAGGCCACCGTCGTGGCGACGGAGTTCCTGAAGTTCCGCGCCGCCCAGGCGGCCGGCGAGCAGCAGGCGGAGCTGGCCACCCTGAACCAGGAGATCAGCCAGGAGAAGCAGCAGGTCGCGTCCACCGCCAAGCGGCTCGTCGCGGTCAAGGCGGAGGCAGCGTCCACGGCCCGGACGGCTGACCTGGCCCGGCTGCGCCCGATGGAGCGCCGGGAACAGCTGGCCCTGGTCGGCTTGCAGCAGACCGCCGTTGGCTACCCGGTCACCACCGCCCAGCAGGTCGCCGGCAGCGGCGTGCTGGATGCGGCGGCGGCAATTCCCCGGTCGCGGTTGCGCACGCCGGCCGAGTATGTCGCCGGGGGGCTGGTGGCGGGGCTGATTCTGGGTGCGGGGTTCGTGGTCGTGGGGGCGCTGGTGTCGGACCGGCTGCGGCGCCGGGATGAGGTGTCGCGGGCGCTGGGGGCGCCGGTGGGCATGAGCGTGGGCCGGGTGCGGGCCGGGGGCCAGCTGTGGCGTCTGGGGTTGCGGGTGGTTCGTGGCCGGGCGGTGGCGCGGGCGGGAAGCTACGTGAGCGCGCTGGTGCCGGACTCGGGGTCGGACCCGTCGGGGCTGGCCGTGGTGCCGGTGGGCGGTGATCGCGCGGCGGCGGCGGTGATAGTCGCGGCGGCGCTGGCCCGGGCGCGTGAGGGCGCGCAGGTGATCGTGGCGGACTTGTGCCTGGGGGCACCGGCGGCCCGGCTGCTGGGCGTGCGGGGCGCGGGGGTGAAGATGGCCACCGGCCAGGAGGGCCAGCTGGCGGTCGTGGTGCCGGAGCCGGGCGAGATCGCGCCGGCGGGTCCGGCGGTGCGGCCGGCTCCTGGGGTGCGGCTGGTGCTGGCGCGGGAGGTCTACCAGGCCGCGGACGTGCTGCTGGCGCTGGTGCCGCTGGATCCGCTGGGGGGTAGCGAGCACCTGGCCAGCTGGGCCGGGCGGGCGGTGGCGGTGGTGACGGCCGGCCAGGCGTCGGCGACGCGGATCAACGCGGTGGGCGAGCTGATCAGCGTGGCCGGAGTGGCCCAGCTGCCCGCGGTTCTGCTCGGCGTGGACAAGAACGACGAGACGGTCGGGGCGGCGCGACAGGCCGTCCGCCGTCCGCCGGCCCGGCCGGACCTGGCGCGCACCGGGCCGGATCGGCCAGTGTCGGACCAGAACAGGGACCGGCCGCGCGCCGACCGTCCCGCGTCCGACCGGAACGGGGACCGGCCAGGACCGGGCCGTCCGGCTAAGGGGCGGCCCGAGGCTGAGGGCGCCGGATCGGACCGTCCCCGGTCCGACGAGCGGGCGCCGGCGAATCGCGAGGCGGGGACGACGGCCCGATGAGCGTGACCACGACCCTGGTGCGGCCGCGTAAGCCACCGGCTCCCGCCGATGTGGCGGCGGTCCGCGAGCGCTCGACGCGCCGCCGGGTCGGCATCATCTGGGGCCTGCTGATCCTCAACGTGCTCACCTTCTACCCCAAGACCTGGAGCGGTCAGCCGCTGCTGGTCCCGATCCCGTCGGTCGTCGGCAAGCTGATGACCCAGGGCTCGCTGCCGTTGGCGCTGCTGCTGGCCCTGACCCTGAACCGCCGGCTCACCATCCGCCCCAACGTGTACATGTGCCTGGTCAGCCTGCTCGCCGTCGAGGCCGTCGTGACCAGCATGGAAGCCGGTCACATCGGCACCATCTACCGGACCTTCCGGCTCATCATGTTTGTCATCACGCTCTGGCTGCTGACGCCGTTCTGGGGCCGGCGCGACCTGCTGCTGGTCCGTTGCCACCTGGTCGCCACCTTCATCGTGCTCAGCACCGTGCTGCTGGGACTGTTCGTCGCCCCGAGCACCGCGATCTCGCAGGGCCGGCTGGCCGGGACGCTGTGGCCCACCCCGCCCCCGCAGGTGGCCGAGTTCGCCGCGGTGACCTCCGGCCTGGTGATCGTGCTCTGGCTGGGCGGCGTGCTGCGCGGGCGGATCGCCCTGTGCGTCGTGCCGGTCACGATCACCATCCTGCTGCTGACCCATACCAGGACCGCCCTGGTGGCGATGACCGCCGGGCTGCTGGTGGGCGGGATGAGCCTGTTCGCGGCCAGGGCCCGGGTGCGCCGCTGTTCGCCATTGCCGGGGTGGTGGTGTCGGTCGTGGCCATGACGCTGTCCGGCCTGGTCACCACCTGGCTGGCCCGCGGCGAGGGGACCCAGCAGCTCACCGAGCTGACCGGCCGGACCAACGTGTGGACCCAGGTGGTCACGATCCCTCGGGACCGCATGCAGACCTGGTTCGGCTTCGGCCTGTCCAACAAGTCGTTCAACGGGCTGCCCATCGACAGCAACTGGCTGGCCTCCTACCTAGACCAGGGCATGTTCGGGATCGTGATCTCCGCGTCGATCCTGGTCTTCCTGCTGATCAACGCCTACTTCCGGCCCCGCGGCGTGCAGCGCGCCCTGGCCCTGTTCCTGGTCACCTACTGCCTGGTTGCATCCTTCACCGAGACCGGGTTCAGCGACGCCTCGACCTACCTGCTCGAGATCACCCTCGCGGCATCCCTCCTGGTGCCGTCGGTCGGGGAGAAGTCGTCGGTATGAAGATCATGCTCGTGCACAACCGGTACCGCTCCACCGCGCCGAGCGGCGAGAACCGGGTCGTCGACACCGAGGCCGGGGCCCTGGCCGCCGCCGGGCACGAGGTCATCCGGTTCGAGCGCCACAGCGACGACATCGAGACCTGGTCACGGGCCAGGAAGGCGGTCCTGCCCGGCCGGGTGGTGTGGAGCGCCGAGGCGCACCGCGACCTGGCCGCCCGGCTGCGCGAGCACCGGCCCGACGTGGTCCACGTGCACAACACGTTCCCGCTGCTCAGCCCGGCCGTCCTGCACGCGTGCCGGGCCGCCGGGGTGCCGGTGGTGGCCACCATCCATAACTACAAGCTGGCCTGCGCCAGCGGTGACTTCTTCCGGGACGGCGCGGTCTGCCACGACTGCGCGGGGCGGCTGCCCGGCCCGGCCCTCCGGCACGGCTGCTACCGCGGCTCGCGGGCGGCCACGGCCCCGGTGGCGCTGGCCATGACCGCGCACCGCCGGGCCTGGCGGTCGCTGGTCTCGGCCTACATCTTCATCTCGGCCGCCCAGCGCGACCTGCTCACCGGGCTGGGCCTGGACCCGGGCCGGGTCTTCGTCCGGCACAACCTCATCCCGGCCCGCGCCGGGCTGGCCGCGGCCAGCGAGCCACCGGACACCCAGCCGATGGACACTCAGCTGATGGACACTCAGCCGCCGGTCACGCGGCCGATGGTCGTCTACGCCGGGCGCCTGGACGAGGCCAAGGGCGTGCGCCTGCTGATGGCCGGCTGGGACCACTACCGGGCGGTGGCCGGGGACGGGCCCGGCGACGCGGGCCTGCGCCTGCTGATCGTGGGCGCGGGACCGCTCGAGGACGAGGTAACGGCCTGGGCCGCGAGCCGGCCCTCGGTCGAGCTGGCCGGGCAGGTCGACGGCGCGACCTGCGCCCGGCTCATGTCCGGCGCCCGCGCCGTGCTGCTCCCGTCGGCCTGGGAGGAGACGTTCGGCCTGGTCGTCGTCGAGGCCATGGCCCTGGGCGTGCCGCCCGTCGCCACCGCTCATGGCTCGTTCACCGAATTGATCACCGACGGCGTCGACGGCGTCCTGTTCCGGCCCGGCGACCCGGCCGCCCTGGGCCAGGCCGTCGCCGATATCGCCGCGGAACCGTCGCGCTACGCGACCTACGGTCGCCAGGCCCGCGAGACCTACGCCAAGCGCTTCGACCCGGAGCGGAATCTGAACCAGCTCATCGAGATCTATCGCTACGCGATCGATCACCCCGCATATCACTCGGTTTAGGGGCCTCGGATGGATGACCACCCAGGAGATAGCTGTGGACGAGCACCCGGACGCCTCCGGGACGGGGTCAGAAACCAGTCCCGCCCCGAATGGGATCCGCTACTATAAAAGGGATTTCTGGAGCCGCGAGAACCTTAATTACGCGCAGCCGCACTTCCGGCTGGAGAAGGCGGCCCGGATCGTCAACCGGATGGCAGGAGGAAAGAGATGCGACCTGCTCGACGTGGGGTGTGGTCCGGGCACCCTGGGTCGCCTGGTCGATGAGAACATCAGCTACCACGGCATCGACATCGCTATTCACGAGCCGGCGCCGAACCTCATCGAGGCCGACTTCCTCGAGACGCCGATCAGCTTTCACGGCCGGAAGTTCGACATCGTGGTGGCCCAGGGAATCTTCGAGTACGTGGGGACATTCCTGGCGGCCAAGCTCGGCGAGATCAGCGACCTGCTGGTCGACCGCGGGAAGTTCCTCGCCTCCTACGTCAACTTTCACCATCGGCAGCCGCTGATCTACGACCCGTACAGCAACGTCCAGCCGCTCCGGGACTTCCGCGGCAGCCTAGCCTCCCAATTTCGCATCCACCGTTACTTCGCCACCTCGCACAACTGGAAGCACAGTGAGCCAAGCCGGGCCCTCCTGCGGGCCGTGCAGATGCCACTGCGCCTGAACGTCCCCCTGGCCAGCCGGGTGCTGGCGGTGGAGTACTTCTTCATCTGCTCGAGCAAGAAAGGGGCCTGAAGACCAGGCCATGAGACACGCAGACCTGCGGCACGATGGCGGCCCGCGGCGGTTTCCGCGCGGCGGGGCCCTGGCCGTCGTCATCGCCGTCCTGGTGCTCGCCGTTGGCGGCCTGACCTGGCTGACGCTGGGCGGGTCAGCCGCGCCGCGGTCGCGGGCGGCCAGTGACGCGCTGGCCCGGATCCAGCTGCCGGGCCATGTCCGCGTGTGCGGCGTGGCGGCGATGCTGGGCGGCGGGCCGGCGCGACCGCCGCGCGGGGCGGTGATCGTCCGGGCGGGCAACGACAGCCGGGTGGTCTGGGACCGGGCGCACACCACGTACTGGTTCGCGCCCGGCCGGCACACGCTCGGCAGCGGGGGCTTCACGCAGATCGAGCCGGGCCCTGGCGATACTTTCGTCGGCGCGCCGGGCGCGGTCCTCGATGGCCAGCACCGCAACTATTACGCCTTCTCGGGCACCTCACCGCGGGTGACGATCAGCTACCTCACGATTGAGAACTTCGGCAAGCCCGGTGGCAACATGAACCAGGGCGTGGTCAACCACAACTCGGCCCCGGGCTGGACGGTCGATCACTCGACCGTGAAGGACAACGCGGGCGCGGGAGTCATGCTCGGCAGCCGTAACCGGCTGCTCTATGACTGCCTGGAGAACAACGAGCAGTACGGCTTCAATGCCTACTCGACGACCGGCCCGGCGCACCTGATACTCCGCGACAACGAGATCGCGGGCAACGACACCTGGAACTGGGAGGTCCGTGACCCCGGCTGCGGCTGCACCGGCGGCGGGAAGTTCTGGGCCGTCAACGGCGCCGTCGTGACCGACAACTGGATCCACGGGAATCACAGCGAGGGCCTGTGGGCGGACACCGACAACCGCGGCTTCGACATCCAAGATAACTACATCTCGGACAATTATGATGTCGGTCTGATCTACGAGATCAGCTACAACGCGCGGATCTCCAACAACGTTTTCATCCGCAACGGCGTGGGCGCCGGGCCGAAGAACAGCGGGTTCCCGACCAGCGCCATTTACATATCGGAGTCCGGCTCCGACAGTCAGGTCCCTGGACCTTACGGCCACACCTTCGCGATCACGGGCAACACGTTCATCAACAACTGGGGCGGGGTCATCCTCTGGGAGAACTCGAACCGGTATTGCAATTCGCCGGCCAACACCAGCACCGGCGCCTGCACCCTGGTGAACCGGCACCGGATAACCCTGCGCTCCTGCAATCGCTCGAACATCGTCCGGCCGCCTTATTACAGCGAGTGCCGGTGGAAGACCCAGAACGTGTCAGTCGAGCACAACCGCTTCTACTTCAGCCCGGCCGCCATCGGCGCCAAGTGCGTGCTGTCGCAGACCTGCGGCTACCAGGGCGTGTTCTCGGAGTACGGGACCTATCCGCACTGGAGCCCGTACCGGGGCACGGCGGTCGAGAACCACATCACGTTCGACCAGGACAACCACTTCGCCTTCAACCAGTACTACGGCCCGTGGCACTTCATGGCGCTGCAGCTGGGTGACGCGGTGACCTGGAACGCCTGGCAGGGCCCCCCCTACCGGCAGGACGCCGACAGCACCCTGAACCCGAACAGCTAGGACCCGAACAGCTAGACGCCCTCGACCGCATGCAGGCCGGGGCCGGAGTCCCCGGACACCGTCTCGGTGGTGAAGCCGATGCTCTCGTCGTTCTTGTCGGCGCCGAGGAGGACCGCGGGCAGCTGGGTCACCCCGGCCAGCCGGATCAGCTCGCCGACCGCGTTGATCCGCGTCGCCGACGCCTCGCCGGCCGTCACCACCGCCACCGCCCGCCCGGCCCAGCTGGCCAGGTGCTCGCTGCCCGACGACGGATCCAGCGGCACCAGCGCCAGCAGCACGTCCGCGGCCTGGTAGACCTCCCGCGCCAGCACCAGCCGCACCCCCGGGCCCGGCCGCACCGCCGGACCGGCCGGCGCGATCTCGCCCGGTTCGGGCACCACCACGGCCAGCTGGCCCTCCTGGCCGGTGGCCATCTTCACCCCCGCGCCGCGCACGCCCAGCAGCCGGGCGGCCGGCGCCCCGGGGCACAAGTCCGCCACGATCACCTGCGCGCCGTCGCGGGCCCGGGCCAGCGCCGCCGCGACTATCACCGCCGCCGCCGCGCGATCACCGCCGACCGGCACCACGGCCAGCCCCGACGGGTCCGCGCCCGACTCCGCCACCAGCCCGCTCAGGTAGGAGCCAGCCTGGGCCACGGCCCGGCTGCGCACCAGGCGCAGGCCCGGACGCCACAGCCGGCCCCGGCCCGCACCCGGCCGACGCTCACGCCCACCGGCGCTCCCAGCGCCCGCGAGACATCGTCGCGGCGGCGCAGCCGGTCCGACACGAGGGCGCCGACCATGACGAACCCCGCACCTATCACGAGCCCCGCGATCAGGCCGCCGCCGACATACTCGACCGGGGTGCGGAGGTGCGAGCGGGCGATCGCGGTGGCGGGATTCAGGATCCCGCTGCCGGACACCTGCTGGCTCTTGCTGACCTGGTTGGCCACCTGATTGGCCGTCGTGGACTGCTGCAGCCCGGTTATGGCGGCCTGCTCGCGGCGCTTGAGCGCCTGCAGCATGTCGAGCTGGGCCGTCCGGGCCGCGGTCTTGGGCTGTCCGGTCAGCGCCGCGATCTGGCCGGTGGTCGTCGCCTCCTGGGCCCGCTCGGCGGTGAGCTGCTGGTCGAGGGAGTTCAGTACGGCCTGGTTCTGGCTGTCAATCTGAGCGGCACGGAACTTCAGGTACTGGGTGGCCAGCGCGCCGGCGGTCCGCACGGCCATGGTGGACGAGTGGGCGCTGGCGGTGATCATCAGGACCCGGCCGGTGATCGGGGTGACGGTGTAGCTGCCCAGGAAGGCCGGGATGCTCTGGGTCAGGCCCAGCTCCTTTTCCACCGCCCCGGCGACCTCGTGGGTCTGGGCCAGGGCGACCTGGGTCTCCATGGCGTCGAGCGCGTCCTGGCCGGGGTTCTGGGTCAGGATGACCTGCACGGTGGCCTTGTAGGTGGGCGGCTTGACGGTGAGCAGGCCCGCACCCAGGAACAGCCCGACCACTCCGGACAGGCACACGGCCACCGCGCGACGGCGCACCGCGGCGGTAAAGAAGTACCAGCCGGCCGGGCCGGGCGGCGGCTCGGCCGCGGCCTCATCGTCGGCCACGGGGTAGTCGTCATACTCCCACCCGCGGTCGGTCATCCCGGCGTCGATGCGGGCCAGGGTGGCAGGGTCCTCGTCGGAGCGGCGATCCGAAGGCTCGCCGGAGCCAGGCGGGCCGGCCGGCTCGTGGCTCATCCGCCCTCCTCGCGAGTCTTGCGGCGTCGCTCCACCGGAACCACGGAGTCGACTCATCATATTGCTCATCTGCTTCCGCGCAGGTCGCGCGATTGACTGGGCCCGGCAAACTCCAGCCGGGTCACGAACGGCTGGCGGGCCGCGGACCGCCCCTCACCGAGGAGCGTGATCGCGGGAACGCGGTGACCGAGGCCACCGGAGTACCAGCCCAGGATGGGGTCCGCGTCGCCGCGGTGCAGGCTCCAGCGCAGCGCGCCCGGCAACTCCAGCTCCGCCGTGCCCGGCGTGGCCGCGTCCGGCCAGCGCAGCCGGGCCGTCGCCCCGTCCAGCTCGGCCTCGACCTCGGGACCGAGGTGAAAGGCGAGGCGCAGGTCGTGGGCCTGATCGATCTCATCGGTGATCTCCACGACGCCGGCCGCCCGGTCCAGCCGGACTCGAGCGGCGGTGGGTGGCCGGCGGGTCCAGCGCCAGGTAGCCGTCGTGCTCCGCGGTCCAGGCGGCGGTGTCGCCGGTGTCGAGTACCTCGGTCTCCCTGGCCTCCGCGCGGCGCAGCCACAGGAACGGGCCGCCCTCGGCCGACTGGCTCTGGCCGCCCAGCTCCACGGTGTTGTGGCCGATGGTGGACCGGAAGTAGGTCCGCCACGCGGGCTCGCCGTGGTAGCAGTAGGTGCCCGGGTCGGCGAGTATGTCGACGCCGCCGTACCTGGAGCTCCACCGACAGCGCGTCGGCGTGCGCGTGCGCGGCGATGCTGAGGAAGCCGTGCGGGCCGCCGTCGCACCGGCACCAGATCTCGGGCTTGCGCTCGGCGCCGGTCCGCAGCAGGGTGATCCCGGCGTCGGCGAACCGATCGGGGCGCTGCGCCGGCCGGCCGCGATGTCCCGCGGCGGCCCGGCCAGCGCGCCGGCCAGCGTGCTGCCCGCGTCGGCCGCGACCGCGGGCCACCAGTCCAGCCGGCCGAGCAGGGCGTCGCCCAGGGCCAGCAGTGACGGCCAGCGGTTCGGCGCCGGGGCGTCGAGGACCAGCGCGCAGCCGTCGTCGCCGTCACCCTGCCGGGGCGGCCGCAGCCGCTGGTCGAGCAGGGCCGCGCCGCTGTCGGTCATCGCGGCCAGGCGCTGCCAGGCGGCCGCGCTCAGCGGATGCCCGGCCGCCTGCGCCTCGACCGCCGCGACCAGCCCCAGCTCGGCCACGAAGCCCTGGTAGCCCGAGGCCAGCTCCCGGCCGATGCCGGACGGGAACGTGTTGTGGTCCAGCTCCTGCTCCAGCAGCCGCGCGGCCGCGCGCCGCCAGCGCTCGCTCTCGGGGTACCAGGGGAACGCGCAGGCCGCCACGAGCTGTCCCGCGGCCTCGGCGATCACGTGGTTGTTGGCCGACGAGCCGCGGCTGCGGAAGCCGGCCAGGTACTGCTGGTGCCAGCGGATCTGCGCCACCGCCAGCTCGCTGCGCTCGAACAGCGCGGTCACCGGCGGCCAGTCGTCGAGCAGGCGGCGGATCCAGGCGAAGCTGATCAGGCGGATGCCGATCTCGATGCCGCTGGTCCAGTGCACCCCGGACAGGAACGGGTTGTCCTGCCACCACGAGCGCAGCTGGGCCGCGACCCGCTCGGCGTAGGCCTCGTCGCGGCTCAGGTACCAGGCCGTGGCCAGCAGCGTGAGGTGGTGCAGCCGGGAGATCTCCCAGACCTGCTTGATGTTGCCGGTCTGCTCCTGCGAGCGGTGGTTGATCCGGAAGGCGTACCGGTCAGCCGGGGCCCGCCGCCCGGTGACGGGGTCGGCGAACCAGTCGGGCTGGACCAGGTCGGTGCGGGCCACGCCCAGCACCTCCCACTCGCCGCGCAGCAGCCGGTCGGCGGCCTTGAGCACCGCCTCGGCGGCGGGCGCGGGCACGGCGTCGGCCGCCTGCGGGGGCAGCACCGCGGCGAACGACCGGGCGCCGGCCGGCCGGGCCGGGACCGCCGGCACCGGCTGGCCCGGCTGGACCTGACGGCGCGACCAGGCCAGCTGGACCGCCTGGTCCCTGGCCCGCCAGGCCGCCTCGGCCGGGGACATGCGGGCGGCCCGCCGGACGTACCAGTCCAGCCGCGAGCTGCTCAGAACGCTCACACTTGCTCCGGGGTACCGCTGGCCAGGCTCTTGCCCACCGCGATGGTGGCCTTGGTCGTGGCCACCAGGGAGGCCAGCTCGATGGGCATGGGGCCGCCGGACCGGACCGCCGCCACGAACCGTTCGAGCTGGTGCCGCTGGCCCTTGTCCTGGCCGCCGCGGGCCTTGGTGGCGCTGCGCTTGCGGCCGGACCACACCGCGGCCTCGCGGAAGTTGTCCAGCCGGGCGCTGCGTCCGCCGGCGGCCACGTCCAGGGTCTCCTTGGGGAAGCGCGAGTTGCCGACGGTGACGTAGCTGATCGTGGCGGTCGAGCCGCTCGCGAAGCGCAGCGTGGCCTGCAGGTCGTCCCGCTCCGGCCCCGACACGGCGTAGACCTGCTCGGGCAGGCTGTCCGCCCACCAGCTCAGCGTGTCGATGAAGTGGCCGCCCTCACCGGTGAACCGGGACCCCTCTAGCTCCTCGTTGGTATACCAGCTCTCGGCGTCCAGCCGGCCCGCGCTGACCAGGTAGCGGGCCACGCCGCGGCCCGGCTCGCCGAACTGCGACCGCATCTGGGTCAGCAGCGGAGCGAACCGCCGGTTGAACCCGACCATGATCCGGTCGTTACCGGTCTCCGCGACCACGTCCATGATCTGCTCGACCTCGTCGCGGGTCAGCGCCAGCGGCTTCTCCACGAACACGGCCTTGCCGGTGCGCAGCGCGCGGCAGACCATGCTGGCGTGGGTGTGATGCCGCGTCACGATGAAGATGGCGTCCAGCGAGTCGTCCTCGAGCACGGCGTCCGCGCTGGTCGAGGCGGTGGTGAAGCCGAACCGTCGCTGGGCGTTGGCGGCCGATAGCGACCGGGTGGTCGCGACGTGGGCCAGGCTCACCGCGCTGGACTTGGCCAGGTGCGGCAGCAGCATCGAGGTGGCGTAGTTGCCGGCGCCGATGAAGCCGACGGCGACCTGTCCGCCGGGCGCCTTCGCGGCCGGAGTCCCGGTGGCCGAGACCACGCGGCTGGAGGCGCGGGGCTGGCTGTCCGGGCCCCGTTTGGGATAACTCAGCAGCACACCGACCGCGCTCAGCGTGCCCTGGGCCAGATCGTCGTAGACCTTGGTCGCGTCATCCAGGGGGAACACCCCGGAGATGAGCGACTCCACCTCAATGTCCTTGCCGGCCAGCAGGTCCAGGAAGCACTCCAGGTTGCGGCGCTCGGTCCACCGCACGTAGCCGGCCGGGTAGTCGATGCCCTCGAGCTCGTAGCGGTCGTCGTAACGGCCCGGCCCGTAGGACCGGGAGAACCGGACGTCCAGCTCCTTGTCGTAGTAGGCGTTCCAGGGCAGGTCCAGGCGGGTCTTGCCGACGTCCACCACCGTGGCCCGGTCGCGGGCCAGCTTGGCCGCCGTCTCGACCGGCCCGTTGGAGGCGCCGCCCGCGGTGATCAGCACGTGGTCGGCGCCGCGCCCGCTGGTCATCTCGGCCAGCGCCTCGGCCACGGCGGCCACGCCGTCGGCGTCCGGGGCGGCGCAGCGGACCGCGCCCGCCTTCTCGGCCAGCTGGCCGCGCTCGGCGATCATGTCCAGGCCGACCACGCGGACCCCGGCGGCGATCAGCAGCCGGACGGTGAGCTGGCCGACCAGGCCCAGCCCGATGACCAGGGCCGTGTCACCCAGGCTGACCTCGGCCCGGCGCACTCCCTGCATGGCGATGGCGCCGACGGTGGAGAACGCGGCGTGCTCGGGCGAGACGTCGCGCGGCACGGGGACGCACATGTTGACCGGGACCCAGTTGAACTCGGCGTGCAGCGCGTACTCGTTGCCCGCCGCCGCGACCAGCTGGCCGACCTGGAAATCCGTGGCCCCCTGGCCGACCTCGACGACCACGCCGCACAGCGAGTAGCCCAGCGGGGTGTAGGAGTCGAGCCGGCTCATGGCCTTCTTGTAGGTGGCCATCGCGCCCTGCTGGGTGACCGAGTCCATGAGCTTGCGCACCTGGTCCGGGCGGGCCCTGGCCATGCCGACCATCGACATCTTGGCCTCGGTCACCTTCATCATCTCGGTGCCGGTCGAGATCAGCGAGAACAGGGACTGCACCAGGACGCCGCCGGCGCGGCAGACGGGGGCCGGGACGTCCAGGACGGTGAGTTCCCCGGACTTGTAGTTCTGGGCTATCTGCTTCATCAGGTCCTCTGGTCAGTATTTTCGGTGCGACGCCCTGTGCCTCTCCCCGGCGGCCTCGCGTTATGCGGCCACGCCCGCCGACTGAGCGTGGCGGTACCACAGCTCCAGCGTGAGCAGCTGCCAGATCTGCTTGGCGCGGTCCTCGCGCCCGGCCTGGTCGTCGGCGATCAGGCGGGTCAGCGCGTCCCGGCGCAGCACGCCGGAACTGGTCAGCTCGCCCCGGACCAGCACGTCCTGGATCATCTCGTGCAGGTCACCGCGCACCCAGGAGCGCAGCGGGGCGCTGAACGAGGCCTTGGGCCGGTGCACGATCTCGTGCGGCAGCCAGCGCTCGGCGGCCTGCTTGAGCGCCACCTTCTGCTGCCGCCGCCGGATCTTGTCCGGGCCCGCGAACGAGAACGCCGCCCTGGCCACCACCGGGTCGACGAACGGGACCCGCACCTCGACCGAGGCGGCCATGCTGGCGCGGTCAGTGTAGGAGAGGTTGAGGCCGGGCAGGAACAGCCGCGTGTCGGCCAGGCACATCCGGTTCACCTCGTCCGCCAGCGCGTTGTCGTTGTAGATCGCGGCGTGCTCGCCGATGATCTCGTCGACGTAACGGCCCAGGTCCGGGCTGATCAGCCCGGCCAGCTCGGGGCCGTCGTAGAGGGTGTAGCTGCGCCGGAACCGCGGCTCCTCGGCCAGCTCGGCGAAGGTCAGGAAGCGCTTGGCCCAGCGCACGGTGCGCAGGCCGCGGCCGCCCAGGGTCACCGGCAGCGCGCCGACGCCGGCCCGGACGGCGGCGCGGGGCAGGGCGGGCACCGGCCGTAGTTCCTGGCCAGCTCGCAGGCCAGGTGCTTGCGGTAGCCGCCGAACAGCTCGTCGGCGCCCATCCCGGACAGCACCACCTTGACCCCGCGGTCGCGGGCCGCCTCGCAGATGAGCACGGTGTTGATCGCGGCCGGGTCGCCGATCGGCTCGTCCAGCACGTCCACGATCCGGGGCAGCATGCTGACCACGTCCGGCGAGATCTCGATCTCGTGCAGCTTGATGCCGAACTGGGCCGCGACCTTACGGGCGTAGACCGCGTCGTCGGGCATGGCCTCGAGCTTCTGGTCCTCGGGCCGGAACGCGATGGTGTAGGCGTCGATGCCCTGATCGGCCTGGTGGGCCAGCACGGTGATGATGCTCGAGTCCAGGCCCCCGGACAGGAAGCTGGACACCGGCACGTCGGCGACCATGTGCGCGGTGACCGAGTCCTGGATCACCTCGGCCAGGTCGGCCTGCGGCCCGGCGGCGGCCTCCGCGGCCACGTCCTCGATCCGCCAGTAGTGCTCGACCGTGTGCCGGCCGTCGGGCCGGAACCGGGCCCAGGATCCGCCGGGCAGCTTGTGCACGCCATCGATGGCGCACCGCTGCTCCGGGATCCAGTAGTAGAGCATGGAGGCGACCAGGGCGCCCGGCTCCATCCGCAGCTCGGAGCCGGTTGCGGCGACGAGGGCTTTCAATTCGCTGGCAAACATGACGCCGTCGCCCCGCTGCCGGTAGTACAGCGGCTTGATGCCGAACGGGTCACGGGCCAGGATCAGGTCGCCGCTGGCCTGGTCGAGCAGCGCGAACGCGAACATCCCGCGGAACCGGGGCAGCGCGGCCGGGCCCCAGCAGCGCCAGGCCTCCAGCACCACCTCGGTGTCCGACTTGGTGGTGAAGGCCACCCCGCGGGCGATCAGCTCGTCGCGCAGCGCCTGGTAGTTGTACAGCTCGCCGTTGTAGATCAGCGTCAGGCCGTGCTTGATGAACGGCTGGTCGGCCGAGGCGGACAGGTCGATGATCGACAGCCGGAGGTGGCCGAGCTGAACCGACACCCGGTCGTCGGTGTGCGCCCAGACCCCGGCCGCGTCCGGGCCGCGGTGGGCCATCCGGTCGACCATGATGTCGACCAGCTTGCGCCCGTCGGCCTGCTGGTAGCAGCCTGCGATCCCGCACATGTCAGCCGCTCCGGGGTCACGGGGCGGCGCGGCGGCGGCGTGGGCTGGGCGTCGAGCGCGGCCCGGCGGTCGGTGGTGAGGCTGTCGTACACGTCCACGTAGGCCTTCTTCTGGTGGCTCCAGGCCAGTTCCTGCTCGACCCGGATCCGGCCCAGGCGGCCGAGCTGGCGGCGCCTGGGTTCGTCGTCCATGAGGTCGGCCAGGGCCACCGCGTAGTCGTGGATGTTGTTGGGCCGCACGTAAACGCCGGCGTCGCCGACCGACACGCGCGTCTCCCGCAGGTCGAAGGCCAGCACCGGCAGCTCGAACGCCATGTACTCCATCGACTTGTTCATCGTCGACACGTCGTTGAGCGGGTTCTTGGGGTCGGGCGACAGGCCCACGTCGGCGGTCGACATGACCCGGGTCACCAGCTCGTCGGGGGCCCGGCCGGTGAATTCCACGTAGCCGCCCAGGTTCAGCTTGTCCCGCAGCGCGACCAGCTCGGTGAAGCTGTCGCCCGAGCCCATCAGGGTGATGCTGATGTCCTCGCGGTGCAGCTGGTGGACCAGGATGTCGGCGGCCAGCACCACGATGTCCACCCCGTCCTGGGGCCCCATCACGCCGATGTAGGCGGCCAGGTACTTCCGCCCGCGGCGCAGGTCCGCCTCGGCCGGTCCGCGGCGCAGCCGGTCGGGGTCGGGCCCGGTGCGGACCACGGTCACGTCGGCCGGCGCCTTGCCGCTGCGGTGGATGGCGATGTCGCGGTAGGAGTCGTTGGTCGAGATGACGTGGTCGGCGGTCCGGTGCGTGGGCGCTCCAGCGCGCGCAGTCCCCGGTAGGGCAGGCTCGGGCCCTCGGGGAAGCGTGACTGGTAGAGCTCGGGGCACAGGTCGTGGTGGTCGAACACGAACCTGGTGCCGTCCAGGGCCCGCAGCAGCTTGGCGATCGGCCAGAAGATGTCCGGCGGGTTGCAGGCCTGCATGACCTTGAACTTGCCGCGCCGCCGGGCCTTGCGCGTCGTCCAGGCCGTGGCCACGAACGAGTAGATGTACTCGGCGATGAAGCTGAGCTTGCTGCCGCCGGGCGCGTAGGGCTTGTACTTATACAGCTCGACGGTGTCGATGACACCGAAGGCCGGGTCCCCGTCGCCCTTGGGGCAGACCACGGCGACCTGGTAGCCCGCCGCCACCAGCGCCTGGCACTCCAGCCAGACGCGCCGGTCGAATGGCACCGGCAGGTTCTGGACGATGATCAGTACCCGGCTCACCGACCGGTCCCCGTCCGGCCGCGCCCCGCTGCCGTCTCCCGGGCGGCATCACCCCGGCCCAGCACCGTTATCTTCATCGCCCCACCCCTGGCTATGGCTCGTCTGGCTCTGGCTATGGCTCGTATGCAGGAAACCCCGTAGCCATATGAGCGGCCAGCCCACCGCCGTGATACGACAAAGCGCATGATCGTGAGCGAAGTTCCGCGCATCGCGGGCGCCCTGCTGTTCACCCCGGCGCCGCACGTGGACGAACGGGGTTTTTTCAGCCGCACCTTCGACGCGGAGGCGGCCAGGGGGGCCGGGCTCGATCCGGCCGCCTTCGTCCAGGACAGCCTGTCCCGCTCGGCCCGCGGCGTGGTGCGCGGCATGCACGTCCGCTCGGCGCCGGGCGAGGCCAAGCTGGTGCGCTGCTCCTACGGGGCGATCTTCGACGTCATCGTGGACCTGCGGCCCGGCTCGGCGACGTACCGCAACTGGGCCAGCTTCGAGCTCCGGGACGGCGAGCAGGTCTCGCTGTACGTGCCCGCCGGGTGCGCCCACGGGTTCCAGGCCCTGACCGGCCCGGCCGACGTGGCCTACCGCATCGACCGGCCGCACGACCCGGCCCAGGACGTGTCGATCGCGTTCGACGATCCCGACCTGGCCATCCCGTGGCCGCTCCCGGTCACGCTGATGTCCGACCGGGACCGGGCCGCGTTGTCGCTCCCGGCGGCGGAGGCTCGTCTGGCTGATCGGCTCGCCGAGCGGGCTCAGGGGGACTAGCGCGGCTGGGGGCCTGGGGTCAGCGGCTCCGGCGAAATGTCCATAAATATCCGTGTTTGCAGTATATGCGGATAGACGATCATATTGTTCGTTATAATCCTGTGATGCGCCATCGGCGGCCTGCGGGGGCCCCGGGTAATGCCGAGGTGTTCACGTGGTATTTGGCGCTTTTTCTCGCAAACGCGCTGGCCGGCGACGGAGCCTACTGTAACGTACCGTGCGCCGGGCTGATCCGAGTGACCGTGCCCCGAGGCATCCGATCCGAAAGGCAATACAGATGCTGAAACGCACCCTGGTACTGCTCGCTGCGGCCATGGTGGCGCTGACGATGTCCGCCACGGCGGCATTCGCGGCTATTCCGGCGCACCCGAAATTTAAATCCAGCGCCAAAGAAGCGACCTGGCACAACAGCAACTTCATGTTCCAGAACGACATGTGGAGCTGCCCGCAGGCCGCCTGCGGCAGCCAGACGATATGGGCGAACGGGCCTAACAACTGGGGCGCCGAGGCGAACATGGCGAACGGGAATACGGCCGTTCTGACCTACCCCGACATTGCCCGGATCTTTAACAACCCGCGCGTGTCCAGCTTCAAGCTGATCCGTAATGGGTTCGCCGAGTCAATGCCGAACGCCAAGGGCCTGAGCGCCGAGGCCGCTGACGATGTGTGGCTGGACAACTACAAAATCGAAGTCATGATGTGGGTGGACAACACCGGCCGTTCGCTGGCCGGGAGCACCCACCTCGGCTCGGCCAACATCTACGGCCAGCACATGGGCGTCTACCGGTACGGCAGCTCCGAGTACATCTTCAACCTGCCGGGCCATGAGACGACCGGAGTGACGCACATTCTGTCCGCCCTGCGCTGGATGATCGGCCACGGCTACGCACCGGCCAACGCGACGCTGACCAACCTCCAGTTCGGCTGGGAGATCGCCAGCACCGGCGGGCACTCCGTGGACTTCAAGATGACCAAGTACTGGCTGCACACCAACCGGTAGCAGGAACCAGCAGGTCCCCGGCGGGGCCTGGCCGGCGTTGACATCGGGGCGGCTCGTGTATCAGCGGAGCCGCCCCGATGCTCGTGTAGGGGTCGGTAGTCTCGGGCGGGGCTCCGGCAGCCTGCGCCACCTACGAGCGCTGGGAGTAGCGGATGAGGGTCCTGGTTGCGGGAGACCGCGGCTACATCGGAGCCGTGCTCGTGCCGTTCCTGCGGGCCGCCGGGCATCAGGCCGACGGGCTGGACGTCGGCCTGTACGACGGGTGCGACCTGGGCCCCGCGCCCGAGGACCTGACCGGCCCGCCCGAGGACATGCGCGACACCCAGGCCGGCCGGCTGTCCGGCTACGACGCCGTGATCTGCCTGGCCGCCCTGTCCAACGACCCGCTCGGCGACCTGAACCGGGACGCCACCTTCTCGGTGAACCTGGACGGCACCCTGAACCTGGCCCGCGCGGCCCGGCAGGCCGGCGTGCCCCGCTTCCTGTTCTCCTCCTCGTGCAGCCTGTACGGCGCGGCCGGATCGGCCGGGGTGGCCGAGGACGGGGACATGCTCCCGGTCACGCCCTACGGCGAGACCAAGGTCGTGGCCGAGCGCGAGCTGGCCTTGCTGGCCGACGACTCCTTCAGCCCGGCCTTCCTGCGCAACGCGACCGCCTACGGCGTCTCGCCGCGGCTGCGCCTGGACATCGTGGCCAACAACCTCACCGCGGTCGCCATGACCACCGGCGAGGTCAAGATGCAGAGCGACGGCTCGCCGTGGCGGCCGATGGTGCACATCGAGGACATCAGCCGCGCGTTCCTGGCCATGCTCGAGGCGCCCCGCGAGCTGATCCACAACGAGGCCTTCAACGTCGGCCGCACCGAGGACAACGTGCAGATCCGGGAGATCGCGGAGATGGTCCGTGACGCGGTACCCGGCTCCCGGGTGTCGTTCGCCGAGGGCGCCGGGCCGGACATCCGCAACTACCGGGTCGACTTCGCCAAGCTGCACACGACCTTCCCGGACCTGAAGATGCGCTGGACCGTCCGGGACGGGATCGACGAGCTGGCCGCCGCCTACGCCCGGTACGGGCTGACCTACGAGGACTTCGTGTCCTCCCGCTACGTGCGGCTGCGGCGGATCCGCGAGCTGCTCGACGGCGGCCTGGTCGACGAGATGCTGCGCCGCCAGACGGACGCGCATTTCGGCTGACCGCACGGTCACGTATGGTGCCTCCAGGCCCCTCCGCGGCTGGCCCCTCCGCGGGCTAACCTCCCACGGCTAAGGAGACATGTGACCAGCTTCACGGACGTTAGCGCGTTCGCGTCGATCCCCCGGCTGACCTCACTGCGGCTGTCGCCCGACGGAAGCTGGCTGGCCGTCGGCGTCCAGACCGCGGCCGGCGAGCCACGCAAGTACGTCACCAGCATCTGGCGGGTCGACGCCGCGGCGCCCGACCGGGCCCCGGTCCGGCTGACCCGCGGCGCCGAGGGCGAGGGCAGCCCGCGGTTCCTGGCCGACGGCTCGCTGGTGTTCGCGGCCCGGCGGCCCGCCGGGCTCGGCCGGCCCGGCGGCGGCCCGCCGTCCCCGGACAAGCCGGCCCTGTGGCTGCTGCCCGCACTCGGCGGCGAGGCCCGCCGCATCGCCGCGCCGCCCGGCGGCGTGCAGGCCGTGGCGGCGGCCCGGAACGCCCCGGTCCTGGCCTGCCTGGCCGCGGTGCTGCCCGGCTCGGCCACGGCCAGCGACGACGCCGCGCGGCGCAAGGCCCGCACCGACGCCGGGGTCGAGCGCGATCCTGCACGAGGGCGGCCGCATCCGGTACTGGGACCACGACCTCGGGCCCGACCAGCCGCGGCTGCTGACCGTGCCGGTCCCGGCCGGCGAGGACGCCGACCCGGCGGACCTGCCCGAGCCGCGCGACCTGACCCCGGACGCGGGCCGGGCGCTCGATGAGCCGGAGTTCGAGCTGACGCCGGATGGGTCGGCCGTCGTCACCGAGCTGGATCACCGAGGAGGCCGACGGCGACTGGCACGTCGAGGTGGTGGTTCTGGACACCGCTCCGGGCGGGGCTTCGGCGCAGCCGGGTCCTGATCACCGCGGCCCACGCCGACTTCGAGGCGCCGCGGGTGTCCCCGGACGGCGCCCTGGTCCTGGCCGTGCGGTCTGAGCATGACACCTATGACCGGCCCGGCGACGTGACGCTGGTCACCGTGCCGCTGGCTGGCCCGGCGGGCTCGGATGCGCCTGGCCAGGCGGCCGGGCCGCGCGACCTGCTGCCCGGCTTCGACCGCCGCCCGGCCGAGGCGGTCTGGGCGCCGGACTCGCGCTCGGTCTACTTCACCGCCGACGATCAGGGGCGGCGGCCCGTGTTCCGGGCCGACCTGGCCGGCGGCGAGGTGGTCCGGCTGACCCCTGACGACGGCGCCTACGAGCAGCTCTGCCCGTCGCCCGACGGCCGATACCTGTACGCCCTGCGCAGCGCCATCGACGCCCCGGCCGCGCCCGTCCGGCTCGAGGTGAGCGGGCCGGAAACCGCCGGGCCGGTCGAGCTGGCCAGCCCGGCCGGGACGCTGGACCGTGCCCGGCCGGCTGGACGAGGTGAGCGCCGTGGCCGCCGACGGGACCCCCATCCGGGGCTGGCTGGTGCTGCCGGAGGAGGCCTCGCCGGAGGCGCCCGCGCCGCTGCTGCTCTGGGTCCACGGCGGGCCGGTGTCCAGCTGGAATGCCTGGTCCTGGCGGTGGAACCCGTGGCTCATGGCCGCCCGCGGCTATGCGGTGCTGCTGCCCGACCCGGCGCTGTCCACCGGGTACGGCCAGCACATGATCCAGCGCGGCCACGGCACCTGGGGCGACGCCCCGTACACCGACGTCATGGCCATCACCGACGCGGTGGTCAAGCGGCCCGACATCGACCCGAGCCGCACCGCCATGATGGGCGGCTCGTTCGGCGGCTACATGGCCAACTGGATCGCCGGCGCACACCGACCGGTTCACCGCGATCGTCAGCCACGCCGGGCTCTGGGCGCTGGACCAGATGCTGGCCACGACCGACTGGCCCGCCTACTGGCGGCGCACCTTCGGTGATCCCCTGACCCAGCCGGAGCGCTACCTGGCCGGCTCGCCGCATCTGCACGTGGCCGACATCCGCACGCCGATGCTGGTCATCCACGGGGACAAGGATTACCGGGTGCCGGTCGGCGAGGCCCTGCGGCTGTGGGCCGATCTGGCCCGCCTGGGCAAGCCGGCGAAGTTCCTTTATTTCCCGGACGAGAATCACTGGATACTCAAGCCCGGCGACGTGCCGGTCTGGTACGACACGGTATTCGCGTTCCTGGCCGAGCACGTGCTCGGCCAGGCCTGGAAACAGCCGGAACTGCTCTGATAACGTCGGCGCCGGACGCCCCTGATGGGTCCGGCGCCGACGTTATCGCCCCTTACGCCACCGGGCCGGGGAATCCGAGGAACAGCTGCGTGTCGGGGATGACGCCCCCGGTCAGCGTGTTCTCGGTCGCCACCTTGATCTGGTTGGTCGGGTGCACCGTGCCCGGGTCCACCGTGACCACCTCGGGGTGGCTGAAACTGGCACTGGCGCCGTCGATCAGCGGCGAGTAGCCGTGCTGGGTGTTGTCCGAGTCCACGATGAACAGCGTGCCCTCGTAGACGCCGCACTGCTGCAGGGTCACGTTCTCGCCGCTGAAGATCGTGCCCGAGGTGCCCGCGCACAGGTCGGTCTCGTTGCCATAGGGCGTCCAGTTCAGTTCCAGCACCTCGCTGCTCCCGTAGTGAAGGCAGGCCACCGAGGTCGGCGCCAGCTCGGTCCCGCAGAACTGGCTGACCGTGCCGTCGGCGGCCAGCGTGAAGTCCTCGTTCGGGTGGCTGTTGCTGGCGAACTTCAGGTTCAGCTTCTGCCCGACCTTGCCGCCGACGCCCGTGTCGCCGGGCACGTAGGCGTTCAGGATCGTGTGGTGGCCGAGGACCCGGCTGAAGATGTCGATGCACTGCGCACCGCAGGCGGGGGTGGCGTTGGGCTTGGGCTTGACGGCGGCCTGGGCCGCGGTGGCCCCGAACGCCAGCAGGGATGAAGCCGCCGCCAGCGCGATGATCATCTTGCGCATGTTCTCTCCCTCGGAACGAGCCGGGGCTAATCCCGGCTATACACCTTTCTCATCTGAATAGGCCCGAATCTTCAGTAATTCCGCTATTCCGATCAGGTCACTCGATGTCCTACGTATCGGGAGACGTATCGCTTGCCAGGCAGGTTTACCTGAATCCAAAATGATTTAGCGGGGCGGCAATTAATATAAACACATGTCATAAAGAAGTGACTAAATAGGGTCGATATGCGGTCGCAATTCGCCGGATCGGGCGATGCTTGGCGAAGCGGGGCAGCGGCCCGGCCGGGCTGGTGCCGCCCGCGCCGCCCGCGCCGGCCGGGCCGACTGCGCGCCCGGCCGACTGGCCCCGGCCGACGGCGCCCGGCCGGCGGCGGCTGTGCCAGGCTGACGGCATGACTCGAGCGCAGCTGGACCGCAAGCCGGCCGAGGTCTCGGCGATGTTCGACAAGGTCGCCGATCGCTACGACCTGCTCAACGACGTCCTGTCGCTGGGCCAGGACCGGTACTGGCGCGGCATGGTGGCGCGGGCCGTGGGCGCCCGGCCCGGCGAGCTGGTCCTCGACCTGGCGGCCGGCACCGGCACCTCCTCGCGCACCTTTACCCGGGCCGGCGCCCGGTGCGTGGCCTGTGACTTCTCCCTCGGCATGCTGCGGGTCGGCGCCCGGCAGCCCGCGCCGTCGGTGCGTTTCGTGGCCGGGGACGCGCTGGACCTGCCCTTCGCCGACGCGGCCTTCGACGCGGTGACGATCTCGTTCGGGCTCCGCAACGTGGCCGACACCGAGGCTGCCCTGGCCGAGATGCGGCGCGTCACCCGGCCGGGCGGCCGCCTGGTCATCTGCGAGTTCAGCCACCTGCGGCCGCCGGCCCTGGACGCGCTCTACGCCGGGTACCTGTCCCGCGCCCTGCCCGCCGTGGCCGCGGCGGCTGTCGGGCAACGCGGAGGCCTATGACTACCTGGCCGAGTCGATCAGGGACTGGCCCGCCCAGCGCGAGCTGGCCGATCGGATCGCCGCGGCCGGCTGGTCGGGCGCGCGCTGGCTCAACCTCTCCCTGGGCGTCGTCGCCCTGCACCTGGCCCGCCGCCCGCCCGCCTAACCCCGGCCGCTCACCCCGGCCGCTCGCTCCGGCTACTGACCCTGGCCGCTCACCCCGGCTACTAACCCCGGCCGCTAACCCCGGCCGCCTAACCCCGCGCTCGGGCCGGGAGTCCCGCCGATCACACTGGACTCGTACTTCTCACTGGCCGCACTGGGCCTGATATGGACCAGGCCGGATAGTGCTTTCGGGTCGCGCCGGAATGGCCGCCACCATGATCGTGACCGTTTCACCGCAGCCCGCCGCGGGGAAACGGTCACGATCATGGGGGTGCCGCCATCCGGTCCGCCGGATCACCTCGTGCGGGCCGCCGGCGGAGGCCCGGGGTCGCCCGGAGCGTGGCGCATGGTGACGGACTAGACTACGACCGACAGCCTTGTGAAGCCGTTCACAAGACGCGGTGTGTAGCACAGCTTGGACGGGTCCGTGACCGAGCAAGATCCCTCCGTCGGCACGCCGGACTTGCCCCCACGCGATGGCAGCAGGTCCCCGGAGCGTGCCCGCGCCGGCATAGCAGCGCCGGCGTAGCCCAGCGCCGGCGTACCCAGCGCCGGCGTACCCAGCGCCGACGCAGCCGACGTCATCGTCGTCGGCGCCGGCCCGGCCGGGTCGTCGGCGGCGTACTACCTGGCCAGCGCCGGGCTGGACGTGCTGGTGCTGGAGAAGAGCCGGTTCCCGCGCGAGAAGGTCTGCGGCGACGGGCTGACCCCGCGCGCGGTCAAGGCCCTGACCGCGATGGGCATCCGACGCCGGGCAGAGCGACGGCTGGCTGCGCAACAAGGGCCTGCGGATCATCGGCGGCGGCGGCCGGATCGAGCTGCGACTGGCCCGACCTGTCCAGCTACCCGGGCTACGGCCTGGTCCGCACCCGGCTCGACTTCGACCAGACTGCTGGCCCGGCACGCCGAGAAGGCGGGCGCCCGGTCTGAGCAGGGCATCAACGTCACCGGCCCGGTGCTGGACGACCGCACCGGCCGCATCATCGGCGTCATCGGCGCAGGACACGGCGGGCGGCAAGGACGCGCCGAGCACCGGTTCCGGGGCCGGCTCGTGGTCGCCGCCGACGGCAACTCGTCCCGGCTGTCGGTGTCGATGGGCCTGCGCAAGCGCGACGACCGGCCGCTGGGCGTGGCCGTGCGCACGTACTACACCAGCCCGCGGCACGCACGACGACTACCTGGAGGCCTGGCTGGACCTGTGGGACGGCGACATCGCTGCTGCCCGGCTACGGCTGGATCTTCGGCATGGGCGACGGCACCAGCAACGTCGGCCTCGGCCTGCTGAACACCTCGGCCTCGTTCCAGAACATCGACTACCGGGCGCTGCTGCGCCGCTGGCTGGCCGCCATGCCGGCGGAGTGGGGCTTCACCGAGGAGAACCGGACCGCAGCCGATCCGCGGCGCCGCCCTGCCGATGGGCTTCAACCGGACCCCGCACTACACCCGGGGCCTGCTGCTGGCCGGCGACGCGGGCGGGATGGTCAACCCGTTCAACGGCGAGGGCATCGCCTACGCGCTGGAGTCCGGCGAGATCGCCGCCCGGGTCATCGCCCAGGCCCTGGCCCGGCCCACCGCGGCCAGCGCCGAGCGGGTGCTGCAGGCTTATCCGCGGATCCTGCGGGACAGCTACGGTGGCTACTACACGCTCGGCCGGGTCTTCGTCGAGCTGATCGGCAAGCCGTGGTTCATGCGGTTCGGCGACGCGGCACGGCGTGAAGCGCCCGGCAGTGATGCGACTTCACCATGAAGCTGCTTGCCAACCTGACCGAGACCCGTGGCGGTGATGCGGTGGATCGCCTCATCAACGCGGTGTCTAAGATAACGCCGGCGGCATAGCCGGACGATCCGGACCTCCGGGACGCAGTGTCCCGGAAGTACAGACAAGGAGGTGAAAGGGCGATGAGCCACTATGTGCCGATCCTGATCCTGGCCGGGCTGGCCGCCTTCTTCGCTGTCTTCTCGCTGGTCATGGGCGCCTGTCCGGCCCGAAGCGGTGGAACCGGGCCAAGCTCGAGGCCTACGAGTGCGGCATCGAGCCGACCCCGCAGCCGACCGGCATGCGCTTCCCGGTCAAGTACTACCTGACGGCGATGCTGTTCATCGTCTTCGACATCGAGATCATCTTCCTGTACCCGTGGGCGGTCTCCTTCGACCGGCTCGGGGTGTTCGGGCTGGTCGAGATGGTCACCTTCATCGCCACCGTCCTCGTCGCCTACGTCTACGTATGGCGGCGCGGCGGCCTGGAGTGGGATTAAGTCATGGGACTGGAAGAAAAGCTCCCCAGCGGGGTCCTGCTGACCACGCGTCGAGAAGCTGGCGGGCTACGCGCGCAAGGTCTCGGTCTGGCCGGCGACCTTCGGCCTGGCCTGCTGCGCGATGGAGCTGATCTCGACCGGCGGCCCGCGGCACGACCTGGCCCGGTTCGGCATGGAGCGGGCCTCGAACACGCCCGCGCCAGGCCGACCTGATGATCGTGGCCGGCCGGGTCAGCCAGAAGATGGCGCCGGTGCTGCGGCAGATCTACGACCAGATGAGCGAGCCCAAGTGGGTCATCTCGATGGGCGTCTGCGCCTCCAGCGGCGGCATGTTCAACAACTACGCCATCGTGCAGGGCGTGGACCACATCGTGCCGGTCGACATCTACCTGCCGGGCTGCCCGCCGCGGCCGGAGATGCTGCTGGACGCGATCGTCAAGCTGCACGACAAGATCCAGAACATGAAGCTCGGGCGTCAACCGGGAGCGCCAGATCGACCGAGCTCGAGCAGGCCCGGCTGCGGCGGCTGCCGCTGCTGGCCGGCGTGCCGGGCGCCCAGACGGCGTCGCTACCGCGGGCGAGCACGAGCCAGGAGAGCACGAGTGACCACGACCAGGTAGCGGCCCGGATCAGGCCAGCCCGGCGACCGACCAGCAAGGCCAGGACCAGGCCGAGGCCGCCCGGACCCGGCGGCGCTGGCCGGCCGGGAGCGGCTGGCCGAGCAGGTCAAGCGGACCGGGATGTTCGGCACCGAGACCACCGGCGACACCTCCGGCTACGGCGGCCTCCAGGTCCGGCGGCCGCCGCCGCTGCCCGCGCAGCGGCCCTACGGGTCCTACTTCGACGAGCTCGCCGACGCCCTGGGCGGCGCGCTGGAGGAGTCGGGCACCAGCTTCGGCGACGCGATCGAGCGGGTCGCGGTCGAGCACGGCGAGCTGACCTTCTACGTCCGGCGCGAGCGGCTGCCGAGGTCGCGGCTCGGCTGCGCGACGAGCCCGACCTGGCCTTCGAGCTGTGCCTGGGCGTGTCCGGCGTGCACTACCCGGCCGACGCCGGGCGCGAGCTGCACGCGGTGTACCACCTGCTCTCGATCCGGCACAACCGCCGGATGCGGCTGGAGGTCAGCGCGCCCGACGCCGACCCGCACATCCCCTCGCTGATCGTAGCTCTACCCGACCTGCGACTGGCACGAGCGGGAGACCTGGGACTTCTTCGGCATCGTCTTCGACGGGCACCCGGCCCTGACCAGGATCGAGATGCCGGACGACTGGAAGGGGCACCCGCAGCGGAAGGACTATCCGCTGGGCGGCATCCCGGTGGAGTACCGCGGCGCGACGATTCCGCCGCCAGATGAGCGGAGGGCTTACGAATGACCGCTCCAACCCATCGACGGGGGCTCCGGGGTCGTCCCCGGACGAAGAGGCCTATGACGCGCAGGCCGAGGACGACGCCGAGGAAGGTCGCGTCTACACCGTCGGCGGCGAGGACTGGGACGAGGTCGTCGCCGCCGCCACGGAGCGCGGCCAGCACGGCGACGAGCAGCTCGTCGTCAACATGGGCCCGCAGCACCCGTCCACGCACGGCGTGCTGCGGCTGGTCCTGACCCTGGACGGCGAGACGGTCGACCGAGATCCGGCCGGTCATCGGCTACCTGCACACCGGCATCGAGAAGAACATGGAGTTCCGCACCTGGACGCAGGGCACCACGTTCTGCACCCGGATGGACTACCTGGCCCCGCTGTTCAACGAGACCGTCTACTGCCTGGCCGTGGAGAAGCTGCTCGGCATCGACGACCAGATCCCCGAGCGGGCCACCATCATCCGGGTGCTGATGATGGAGCTGAACCGGATCTCCTCGCACATGATGGCGGTCGGCACCTTCGGCCTGGAGCTGGGCGCGACCACCGTCCGCTGTACTGCCTGCGCGAGCGGGAGAAGACGCTCGACCTGTTCGAGCTGATCACCGGCCTGCGGATGAACCACGCGTTCATCCGGCCCGGCGGCGTGGCCCAGGACCTGCCGGCCGGCGCGCTGGAGCGGATCCGCGAGTACCTGGCGATCATGCCGCACCAGCTCAGCGAGATCCGGGCGCTGCTCGACGCGGCCCCGGTCTACCTGGCCCGGACCAAGGACGTCGCCTACCTCGACCTGGCCGGCTGCATGGCGCTGGGCGTCACCGGCCCGGTCCTGCGGGCCGCCGGCCTGCCGTGGGACCTGCGCAAGAGCCAGCCCTACTGCGGCTACGAGACCTACGAGTTCGACGTGCCCGTCCGGACCACGCTGCGACGTCTACGGCCGGTACCTGATCCGGATGGACGAGTGCGACCAGTCGCTGCGGATCATCGAGCAGTGCCTGGACCGGCTGTCGGGCCCGCGCCCGGCCGACGACCCGGTGATGATCGAGAACGCTAAGATCGGCTGGCCCGCCCAGCTGGCCCTCGGCCCGGACGGGATGGGCAACTCGCCCGACCACATCGCGCACATCATGAGCCAGTCCATGGAGGCGCTCATCCACCACTTCAAGCTGGTCACCGAGGGCTTCCGGGTTCCGGCGGGCCAGGTCTACGACGGCCGTCGAGTCGCCGCGCGGCGAGCTGGGCGCCACGTGGTCAGCGACGGCGGCACCCGGCCCTACCGGGCCCACTTCCGCGACCCGTCGTTCACCAACCTGCAGTCGCTCTGCCGCGATGTGCGAGGGCGGCATGGTCGCCGACGTCATCGCCGCCGTGGCCAGCATCGATCCCGTGATGGGAGGCGTGGACCGGTAATGGCGCTGACGTCCGGAGGCGCGCGCCCGGCTGGAGCCGGACGCCGCGCAGATCATCGCCCGCTACCCCAGGACGCGCTCGGCCCTGCTGCCGCTGCTGCACCTGGTGCAGGCCGAGGAGGGCTACGTCTCCGCAGGACGGCATCGAGTTCTGCGCCGAGCAGCTCGGGCTGGCCGCAGGCCGAGGTCACCGCGGTCGACCTCCTTCTACACCATGTACAAGCGGCGCCCGGTCGGCGACTACCACGTCGGCGTGTGCACCAACTCGCTGTGCGCGGTCATGGGCGGCGACGCCATCTTCGCCGACCTGCAGGAGCACCTGGGCATCGGCAACGACGAGACCACCGCCGACGGCAAGGTCAGCCTGGAGCACCTGGAGTGCAACGCGGCCTGCGACTACGCGCCGGTGATGATGGTCAACTGGGAGTTCTTCGACAACCATGACCCCGCAGTCGGCCAGGGAGCTGGTCGACGGCCTGCGGTCGGGCGCGCGAGGTCCAGCCGACCCGCGGCGCGCCGCGGCTGTGCACCTGGAAGCAGGCCTCGCGGATCCTGGCCGGCTTCCCCGACGGCCAGGCCGCCTGGGCGCCACACGGCCGGCGCCCCGTCGCTGGCCGGCCTGCGGCGTGGCCAAGGAGCAGGGCTGGAGCCCCGATGACACCGGAGGAGCAACTCGTGACCACGGTCCTCACCCCCGCGCTGACCGCGCACTGGGACGAGCCGGACTCCTTCACGCTGGCCGCCTACCGGCGCGACGGCGGCTACCGGGCGCTGCCCAAGGCCCTGGCCATGGAGCCCGACCAGGTCATCCAGACGCTCAAGGACTCGGTCCTGCGCGGCCGCGGCGGCGCGGGCTTCCCGACCGGGGTCAAGTGGGGCTTCATCCCGCAGGGCGACGGCAAGCCGCACTACCTGGTGGTCAACGCCGACGAGTCCGAGCCGGGCGCCTGCAAGGACATGCCCACGCTGCTGGCCAACCCGCACGCGCTGATCGAGGGCATCGTCATCGCCTGCTACGCGATCCGGGCCGACCTGGCCTTCATCTACGTGCGCGGCGAGGTGCTGCACGTGATCCGGCGGCTGCAGCACGCCGTCGCCGGAGGCCTACGACGGCGGGCTACCTGGGCACCGACATCCTGGGCTCACGGCTTCGACCTGGACGTCGTCGTGCACGCCGGCGCGGGCGCCTACATCTGCGGCGAGGAGACGGCGCTGCTCGACTCGCTGGAGGGCTACCGCGGCCAGCCCCGGCTCAAGCCGCCGTTCCCGGCGGTGGCCGGGCCTGTACGCCTGCCCGACCGTGGTCAACAACGTCGAGTCGATCGCCACCGTGCCCTACATCCTGCTGAACGGCGCGGCAGGACTTCGCCGCCTACGGCACCGAGCGGTCCAAGGGCTTCGGCATCTTCTCGCTGTCCGGCCACGTGACCACGGCCCGGCCAGTACGAGGCCCCGCTCGGGCACCACGCTGCGCGAGCTGCTCGGCGCTGGCGGGCGGCATCCGGGCCGGGCACCGGCTGAAGTTCTGGACCCCCGGCGGCTCGTCCACCCCGCTGTTCACCGACGAGCACCTGGACGTGCCGCTGGACTACGAGTCGGTGGCCAAGGCCGGGCTCGATGCTCGGCACCCGGTCGGTCCAGCTCTTCGACGAGACCACCTGCGTGGTCCGGGTCGCGCTGCGGTGGATCCGAGTTCTACCAGCACGAGTCGTGCGGCAAGTGCACCCCGTGCCGGGAGGGCAGCTACTGGGTGGTCCAGCTGCTGCAGCGGCTGGAGCACGGCCGGGGCAGCGAGGCCGACCTGGACAAGCTGCTGGACATCTGCAGCAACATCACCGGCCGGGCGTTCTGCGCCCTGGGCGACTCGATCGAGCCGCCGGTCAAGTCGTCGATCAAGTACTTCCGGGACGAGTACCTGGAGCACCTGCGGCTCGGCGGCTGCCCGTTCGACCCGGCCGCCTCGACCCTGTTCGCGATGGAGTCTGCCTGATGACCGTCAGGCGAGCGGGAACACGGGCGGCGAGGTCGCCCGGCCGGCCGACGGCGTGACCGTCACCATCGACGGGTTCGAGATCACCGTGCCCAAGGGCACGCTGGTGATCCGCGCCGCCGAGCAGCTCGGGATCCAGATCCCGCGGTTCTGCGACCACCCGCTGCTCGACCCGATCGGCGCCTGCCGCCAGTGCCTGGTCGCAGATCGAGGGCCAGCCCAAGCCGCCCGCCTCGTGCACCACGGTCTGCACCGACGGCATGGTCGTGCACACCCAGCTCACCTCGCCGGTGGCCGAGAAGGCCCAGCGCGGCATGATGGAGCTGCTGCTGGTCAACCACCCGCTCGACTGCCCGATGTGCGACAAGGGCGGCGAGTGCCCGCTGCAGAACCAGGCCATGTCCACCGGCCAGGGCGAGACCCGGTTCGACGGTACCAAGCGCGACCTTCCCCAAGCCCATCGCGCTGTCGGCCCAGGTGCTGCTGGACCGCGAGCGGTGCATCCAGTGCGCCCGGTGCACCCGGTTCGCCGACCAGATCCCCGGCGACCCGCTCATCGAGCTGCTCGACCGCGGCCCGCACGAGCAGGTCGGCGTGGCCGAGGGCGTGCCGTTCGACTCCTACTTCTCCGGCAACACGGTGCAGATCTGCCCGGTCGGCGCGCTGACCGGCGCCTCCTACCGGTTCCGGGCCCGGCCGTTCGACCTGGTGTCCACGCCCAGCGTCTGCGAGCACTGCGCGGCCGGCTGCCGCGCAGCGCACCGACCACCGGCGCGGCGCGGTCACCCGGCGGCTGGCCGGCAACGACCCCGAGGTCAACGAGGAGTGGAACTGCGACAAGGGCCGCTGGGCCTTTACCTACGCCACCCAGCCCGACCGCCTGGTCACGCCGCTGGTCCGGGACGACTCCGGGGTGCTGGTGCCGGCCTCCTGGCCGGAGGCCCTGTCGATCGCGGCCCGCGGACTGGCCGCGGCCCGGGGCGAGCGCGGGCGTGCTCACCGGCGGGCGGCTGACGCTCGAGGACGCCTACGCCTACGCCAAGTTCGCCCGGGTCGCGCTCGGCAGCAACGACATCGACATGCGCGCCCGGCCGCACTCGGCCGAGGAGACGCGCTTCCTCACCGACCACGTGGCCGGGCGCGGCGGGGTCAGCTACGCCGGCTCGAGCAGGCCCCCGCGGTCCTGCTGGCCGGCTTCGAGCCCGAGGACGAGTCGCCGATCGTGTTCCTGCGGCTGCGCAAGGCGGTCCGGGCCGGCACGCCCACCGTGTACTCCACGGCCGCGCTGGCCAGCCAGGGCCTGGACAAGCTGTGCGGCATGCTGCTGCCCACCGTGCCCGGCCGCGAGGCCGCCGTCCTGGATGCCATCGGTGCCACCGCCGACTCCGACGACACCATGGCGGCGCCGGCGCGGGCGCGGCCCGCGCGCTGCGCCAGCCGGGTGCGGTCATCCTGGCCGGCGAGCGGCTGGCCGAGGTGCCGGGCGCGCTGTCGGCGGCGGTGCGGCTGGCCGAGCGCACCGGCGCCAGCCTGGCCTGGATCCCGCGCGCGCGCCGGCGAGCGCGGCGCCATCGAGGCGGGCGCGCTGCCCAGCCTGCTGCCGGGCGGGCGGGCCGTCACCGACCCGGCCGCGCGGGCCGAGGTGGCCAGGGCCTGGGGCGTCGGCTCGCTGCCGGCCAGCACCGGCCGCGACACCGGGGAGATCCTCGACGCCGCCGCGACCGGACAGCTGTCGGCCCTGCTCGTCGCCGGAGTCGACCCCGCCGACCTGCCCGACCCGGCCGCCGCGCTGGCCGCGCTGGCCGCGGCCAGCTTCGTGGTCAGCCTGGAGCTGCGGGTCAGCGCGGTTACCGACCGCGCCGACGTGGTGTTCCCGGTCGCCGCGGTGGCCGAGAAGGCGGGCACGTTCGTGAACTGGGAGGGCCGCCCGGGACCTTCGGGCCCGCGCTTCGCGTCCCCGCGGTCCGGTCCGACCTGCAGATCCTGGCCGCCCTGGCCGACGAGATGGACGTGCACCTAGGCCTGCCCGACGACGTCACGGCCCGCCGCGAGTACAGCGCGCTGCGCCGCAGCGCGCCCGCCGAGACGGCCAGTCCAGCGGCGTGGGCCACCTCCGGCGGCCGGCACGCCGCGTCGTCAGCGGGGGCGGGTCAGGCGCTGCTGGCCACCTGGAATAGTCTGCTCGACGGCGGTCGCCTGCAGGACGGCGAGCCGAACCTGGCGGGCACGGCGCGGCCCACCGTCGCCCGGATGTCGGCCGCGACCGCGGCCGAGGCGGGCGTGGCCGTGAACGGCAAGGTCACCGTGGCCACCGAGCGCGGAACCGTCACCGTCCCCGTGGAGACGGCCAACATGCCGGACCGGGTCGTCTGGCTGCCGACGAACTCCGCGGGCTGCCCCGTCCGGCGTGAGCTCGGCGCCGGGCACGGCACCCTAGTCACGTTGAGGAGCGCGGAATGACAGTCCTGGCCGGGTCAGCCAGCACGGCTCCCGCCCACGGCCCGACGCTCGCCGACTTCGGGCTCGACCCGTGGTGGCTGATCCTGCTTAAGGTCATCGTGATCTTCGTGTTCCTGCTGGTGGCCACGCTGCTGGCCATCTGGGCCGAGCGTAAGGTCATCGGCCGGATGCAGAACCGGTACGGCCCGAACCGGGCCGGCAAGTTCGGCCTGCTCCAGTCGCTGATGGACGGCATCAAGCTGGCGCTGATGGAGGACATCATCCCCCGCGGCGTGGACAAGGCGCTGTTCGTCATGGCCCCGGCGGTGGCGGCGATCCCGGCGTTCATCAGCCTGGCCATCATCCCGTTCGGCCCCGAGGTCTCGATCGCCGGCCACCACACCCCGCTGCAGCTCACCGACCTGCCCGTGGCCGTGCTGCTGGTGCTGGCCATGAGCTCGATGGCGGTCTACGGGATCGTGCTGGCCGGGTGGTCGTCGAACTCGCCCTACTCGCTGCTCGGCGCGCTGCGCTCGTCGGCCCAGGTGATCAGCTACGAGATCGCCATGGGCCTGTCCTTCGTGCCGGTTTTCCTGTACGCCGGGTCCCTGTCCACCAGCCAGATCGTCCAGTCCCAGGCCAACGGCGGCGAGTTCCACCTGTTCGGCGCCATCCTGCACTACCCGTCCTGGTACGCGATCCTGCTGCTGCCGTCGTTCCTGATCTACATCATCACCATGGTCGGCGAGACCAACCGGCTCCCGTTCGACCTGCCCGAGGGCGAAGGCGAGCTGGTCGCCGGGTTCCACACCGAGTACTCGTCGCTGAAGTTCGCGCTGTTCTACCTGGCCGAGTACATCAACATGGTCACAGTCTCGGCGCTGGCGATCACGCTGTTCCTGGGCGGCTGGCGGGCCCCGTGGCCGATCAGCGTCTGGTCGGGCGCGAACTCCGGCTGGTACCCGCTGCTGTGGTTCCTGGGCAAGCTGGTCGTGTTCATCTTCTTCTTCTTCTGGCTGCGCGGCTCGCTGCCCCGCATCCGCTACGACCAGCTCATGAAGCTGGGCTGGAAGGTGCTGATCCCGACCTCGCTGGCCTGGACGCTGATCATCGCGACGCTGCGCGTCTGGCGGCGTCAGGGCGGCAGCACCCCGGTGTACATCGTGGCCGGCCTGATCGTGGCCGCGCTGCTGGCGCTCTGGCTCGGCTGGGAGGCCTCGGCCCAGCGGTCGGCCAGGGCTGCCGAGGCCGAGGAGGAGAGCGTGGCCTCCCGCGAGCGCGAGCACGGGCCCGCGTTCCCGGTCCCGCCCCTGGACCTGCCGCACTACCACGGTATCGGCCTGGGCGTCACCGGCCTGAGCGTCGAGGCGCCCGTCGCGGGTCCCGAGGACTCCAGCACGAAGGAGGTCACCGGTGCCTAGCTTCCTGGACCCGGTCAAGGGGTTCGGCACCACCTTCAAGACCATGTTCCAGAAGGTGGACACCGTCCAGTACCCGGAGGAGAAGAAGCCGACCGCCCCCCGGTTCCACGGCCGTCACCAGCTCAACCGCTGGCCGGACGGGCTGGAGAAGTGCATCGGCTGCGAACTGTGCGCCTGGGCCTGCCCGGCGGACGCCATCTACGTGGAAGGCGCCGACAACACGCCGGAAGAGCGGTTCTCGCCCGGCGAGCGGTACGGCCGCGTCTACCAGATCAACTACCTGCGCTGCATCCTGTGCGGGCTGTGCATCGAGGCGTGCCCGACCCGGGCGCTGACCATGACCAACGAGTACGAGCTGGCCGACGACAGCCGGGAAGCCCTGATCTGGACCAAGGAGCAGCTCGTTGCCCCGCTCCAGCCGGACATGGAGGCGCCACCGCACCCCATGCGGCTGGGCGAGACCGAAGAGGATTACTACCGGCTCGGCGCCATGCTGGCGGCCGCTAACCAGGCGGACGCGGAGGCGGCGGACGTCAGCCCGGGCGCCCGGCCGGATGATCATCAGTCGGGAGCTTCGCAGTGAATGTGAGCCACCCCATCGTGGTCGCGGCGGCCGCCGCGACCACGACCAGAGAACTGGCGTTCTGGATCCTGGCCATCCTGGCGGTGACCGCGGGACTGGGCATGGTGCTCGCTCGCCGGGCGGTGCATTGCGCCGTCCTGCTGGCGGTCGTGATGCTGTCTCTCGCGGTGCTCTACGCCATGCTGGGCGCGCCGTTCCTGGCCTTCGTCCAGGTCATCGTCTACACCGGCGCGGTGCTGATGCTGTTCCTGTTCGTGCTCATGATCGTCGGCATCAGCGCGGCCGACTCGATCATCGAGACGATCAAGGGCCAGCGGCTGTGGGCCGGGCTGGCCGGCATCGGCCTGCTGGTCCTGCTGGCCCTGGTCGTCGGCAACGCGGTGGTCGGCCCGGCCGCCCCCGACAGCGCCAAGTTCGGGTCCGGGAACGTGACCGGCATCGCCGCGCTGATATTCACCCGGTACGTGTTCCCGTTCGAGGTCACCAGCGCCCTGCTGATCACGGCCGCGCTCGGCGCCATGGTGCTGGCCCACCGCGAGCGGACCAGCCCCAAGCCGACCCAGAAGTCGCTGTCCCGGCAGCGGATCGCCAGCGGCCAGCCGACCCCGCTGCCCGGCCCCGGCACCTACGCCCGGCACAACGCGGTGGACATGCCCGCGCTGCTGCCCGACGGCAGCACGTCCGACCTGTCGGTCAGCGAGGTCATCACCGGCCCGCGCAGCGAGCTTGAGCTGGAGGGCCGCGCGATCGTGGCGCCGGACGAGGATCAGGCCCCCGACCCGGACCCCGATCAGGTGCGGGTCGGCGGCCCCGCCGATCAGGGCCAGCGCGAGGGAGGGGAGGCGTGATGGTCAGCCCCGCTCATTTCGTGGCCCTCGCGGTGATCCTGTTCGTGATCGGCGCCGTCGGGGTGCTGGTCCGGCGCAACGCCATCGTGGTGTTCATGTGCGTGGAGCTCATGCTGAACGCGTGCAACCTGGCGTTCGTGGCCTTCTCGCGGGAGCATGGCGCCCTTGACGGGCAGGTCATAGCGTTCTTCGTCATGGTCGTGGCGGCGGCGGAAGTGGTCGTCGGCCTGGCCATCCTGACTTCCATCTTCCGCGCTCGCCGGTCGGCCTCGGTCGACGACGCGAACCTGATGAAGTACTGACTACGGAGCGACCTTGACTACCATGCACGCGACGGGGGTGTCGAGCGCGGCCTGGCTGCTGCTGGCCCTGCCGCTGGCGGGCGCCGTGATCCTGCTGCTCGGCGGCAAGCGCACCAACTCGTGGGGACACCTCGTCGGCGTGGCCATGCCGGTCCTGGCCTTCTGCTACGGCGTAGTGGCGTTCTTCAGCATGCTCAGCTACCCGGCGGGCGCCCAGCGCAGCCGGGACCTGCACCTGTTCCAGTGGATCTCGGTCGGGCACTTCAACGTCAGCATCGGCCTGCTGCTCGACCCGCTGTCGATCTGCTTCGTGCTGCTGATCACCGGCGTCGGCTCGCTGATCCACATCTTCGCCGTCGGGTACATGGCGAGCGACCCGGAACGCCGCCGGTTCTTCGGCTACATGAACCTGTTCCTGGCCGCGATGCTGCTGCTGGTGCTGGCCGACAACTACCTGGCCCTGTACGCCGGCTGGGAAGGCGTGGGCCTGGCCTCGTACCTGCTGATCGGGTTCTGGCAGTACAAGAACTCCGCGGCCGTCGCCGCCAAGAAGGCCTTCATCGCCAACCGGGTCGGGGACGTCGGCCTGTCGCTGGCGATCATGCTGATGTTCACCGAGTTCGGCAAGGTCACCTTCACCGGAGTGTTCGATGCCCGGCACGGGGCCAGCAGCGGGGTGGTCACCGCGATCTGCCTGCTGCTGCTGCTCGGGGCGTGCGGCAAGTCGGCCCAGCTGCCGCTCCAGTCCTGGCTGCTGGACGCGATGGAGGGCCCGACCCCGGTGTCGGCCCTGATCCACGCGGCCACCATGGTCACCGCGGGCGTCTACCTCATCGTCCGCTCCGGCCCGCTGTTCGACCTGTCTCCGGACGCCCGGCTGGTGGTCACGATCGTGGGCGCGGCGACGCTGCTGTGGGGCGCGATCATCGGGTGCGCCAAGGACGACATCAAGAAGGCGCTGGCCGGGTCGACCATGAGCCAGATCGGCTACATGATGCTGGCCGCCGGGCTCGGGCCGATCGGCTACGTGTTCGCGATCGCGCACCTGCTCGCGCACGGTTTCTTCAAGGCCGGGCTGTTCCTCGGCGCGGGCTCGGTCAAGCACGAGATGGACGATGAGGTGGACATGCGGCGCTTCGGCGCCCTGTGGCGGGTCATGCCGGTCACCTTCGTCACCTTCATGCTCGGTTACCTGGCCATCATCGGCGTCCCGCCGTTCTCCGGGTTCTTCACCAAGGACTCGATCATCGACGCGGCCTTCGAGAAGGGCGGCACCTCCGGGGACATCATCGGCTGGTGCGCCATCGTGGGCGCGGCCATCACCGCGTTCTACATGAGCCGGGTCATGTTCATGACCTTCGCGGGCGAGAAGCGCTGGGACGAGAAGGTGCACCCCCACGAGGCGCCGCCGGTCATGACCGTTCCGATGATCCTGCTGGCCATCGGCTCGGTCGTGTCGGGCGGCTTCCTGATCGTCAACTCCCGGCTGCTGAACTTCCTGCGCCCGGTGACCGGCGGGCCGGCCACCTCGCACGCCATCTTCAGCGTGTACGGGTGGATCACCCTGGCCCTGGTGGTGGTGGGTTTCGGCGTCGCCTGGGCCATCTACGGGCGGCGGGAGATCCCGGTGACTGCGCCGGCGGGCAGCCCGGTCACGGTGGCAGCGCGCAAGGACCTGTACGGCGACGCCATCAACGAGTCGCTGCTGATGCGGCCGGGCCAGTGGCTGACCCGGCTGTCGGTGTACTTCGACAACCGGGGCGTGGACGGCCTGGTCAACACCGTGGCCGCCACCTTCGGCGGGAGCTCGGGCCGACTGCGGCGGGTGCAGTCGGGGTTCGTCCGGTCGTACGCGCTGTCCATGTTGGTCGGAGCGGTGCTGCTCGTGGGCGCCCTCCTCCTGGTCAGGCTCTAGAGCTGGTGAGGCTGCGGATCCCATGAGCAATTTCCCCTGGCTGACCGTCACGGGCGCGATCCCGCTGGCGGGCGCGGTCGTGATCTCGCTGCTGCCCGGCCGGTCCGCGCCGGGCGCCGACGCGGACCGGCGCGCGCGGAACAAGCTGGTCAAGATCGTCGCGCTGGTGTTCAGCCTGGCGACGCTGGCCGTCTCGGTCGCCATGGCCGTGCAGTTCAAGACCAGCAGCACGCACCAGTTCCAGTTCACCCAGGTCTACTCCTGGATCCCCGACTTCGGCGTGCACTACGCCGTCGGCGTGGACGGGATCGCGCTGGTACTGATCGTGATGTCCACGATCCTGATGCCGGTCGTGGTGCTGGCCTCCTGGAACGACGCCGAGGGCGCGACCGGGCCGGTCGGGTCGCCCGCGCCCCAGCGGAGCGTCAAGACCTACTTCGCGCTGATGCTGGTCCTGGAGACCATGATGATCGGCGTGTTCGCGGCCACCGACGTGTTCCTGTTCTACGTCTTCTTCGAGGCCATGCTGATCCCGATGTACTTCATGATCGGCAGCTACGGGGTCGGCCAGCGGCAGTACGCGGCGGTCAAGTTCCTGCTCTACAGCCTGCTCGGCGGGCTGCTCATGCTGGTCGCGGTCATCGCGCTGTACGTGCAGTCGATGCGGGGCGGGCACGGCGGCACGTTCCTGTTCACCTCCCTGGAGCACCTGGCCCTCAGCCCGACGGCCAGCAAGTGGCTGTTCCTGGGCTTCTTCGTCGGCTTCGCCATCAAGGCCCCGCTGTGGCCGTTCCACACCTGGCTGCCGGACGCGGCCGCGTCCGCCCAGCCCGGCGCCGCGGTCCTGCTGGTCGGCGTGCTGGACAAGGTCGGCACGTTCGGGATGATCCGGTACTGCCTGGACCTGTTCCCGTCGGCGGCGCACTACTTCACCCCGCTGGTCATCGTGCTGTCGGTGGTCGGCGTCCTGTACGGCGCGATCGTGGCCATCGGGCAGCGCGATCTGAAACGGCTGATCGCCTATACCTCGATCTCGCACATGGGCCTGATGACCCTGGGCATCTTCGTCATGACCAGCCAGGGCCAGTCCGGCTCGGTGCTCTACATGGTCAACCACGGCTTCGCCACCGGCGCGTTGTTCCTGATCGCCGGCTTTATGATCGTCCGGCGCCGTTCGCAGCTCATCGCCGACTACGGCGGCGTGCAGAAGGTGGCGCCGGTGCTGGCCGGGCTCTTCCTCATCGCCGGCCTGGCTGGCCTGTCGCTGCCCGGCCTGTCCACCTTCGTGAGCGAGTTCCTCGTGCTGGTCGGCACGTTCACCAAGTACGAGGCGGCCGCCGTGCTGGCCACCGTCGGGATCATCCTGGCCGCCATCTACATCCTGTGGATGTACCAGCGCACCATGACCGGGCCGGTGCGCGATGAGGTGGCCAGCATGCCGGACCTCAAGGCCCGCGAGCTGTGGGCGGTCGGGCCGCTGATCGCGCTGATCATCGCGCTTGGTGTCTATCCGCAGCCCGTGCTGAAGATCATCAACCCGGCCGTGAACCACACGCTCGTCCAGGTGCATTCCAAGGACCCGGCCCCAACCGCGGTGACCACGGGGTCCGGCCAGCATGCGTTCGGGAAGGAACTCAAGCCGTGACCGGGACCCTAGCCGCGGCGGCGCCGACCATCACCGCGCCGAGCATCGAATGGAGCCAGCTGTCGCCCATCTGGCTGGTCTTCGTGGCCGGATTGGCCGGCGTGCTGGTCGAGGCGTTCGCGCCGCGCGAGTGGCGGCGGCCGCTGCACATCACGCTGACGCTGGGCAGCCTGGCCGGCGCGTTCGTGCTGGCTGTGGTGATCGCAGCCAAGAGTTCCATCTTCGCCCACGGCAACCCCGGCCACGTCGCGGCCGTGGGCGCGGTGGCCGTGGACCGGCCCACCCTGTTCCTCCAGGCCACGATCCTGGTGCTGGCCTTCGTCAGCGTGCTGCTGATCGCCGAGTCCTCGCACGAGGTGAGCTCGTTCACCGGCTCGGCCGCCGCGGTTCCGGGCAGCCCCGAGGAGCGCGAGGGCCTGCTGGCCGGGCTGACCCACACCGAGGTCTACCCGCTGACCCTGTTCGCGGTGGGCGGCATGCTGCTGTTCCCGGCCGCCAACGACCTGCTGACCATGTTCATCGCGCTCGAGGTGCTGTCGCTGCCGCTGTATCTGATGTGTGCGCTGGCCCGCCGCCGCCGGCTGCTCTCCCAGGAGGCAGCCATGAAGTACTTCCTGCTCGGCGCGTTCTCCTCGGCCTTCTTCCTGTTCGGCATCGCCATGCTGTACGGCTACTCCGGCTCGGTGCGGCTGTCGGCCATCGCCGCGGCGGCCCAGGTCGGCACCGCGTCGTCCACGCTGCTGTACGCGGGCATCGCGCTGACCGGCATCGGCCTGCTGTTCAAGATCGGCGCGGTGCCGTTCCAGAGCTGGAAGCCCGACGTCTACCAGGGCGCCCCCACGCCGATCACCGCGCTGATGGCCTCCTGCACGCTGGTCTCCGCATTCGGCGCGCTGCTGCGCGTGTTCTACGTCGCCTTCGGCCAGCTCACCTGGGACTGGCGGCCGGCCATGTGGGGCGTGGCCATCCTGACCATGCTGGTCGGCTCGATCATCGCCATCACCCAGACCGACGTGAAGCGGCTGCTGGCCTACTCCTCCATCGCCCAGGCCGGCTACATCCTGACCGGCGTGGTGGCGGCCAACTCCGCCGGGCTGTCGGGCAGCTTGTTCTACCTGGCCGCCTACGGGTTCGCCACGGTCGGCGCCTTCGCCATCGTCACGCTGGTCCGCGACCAGGCCGGCGAGGCGGCCCACCTGTCCCGCTGGGCCGGCCTGGGCAAGCGCTCACCGCTGGTCGCCGGGGTGTTCGCGCTGTTCCTGATCGCGTTCGCCGGCATCCCGCTGACCAGCGGGTTCAGCGGTAAGTTCGCCGTGTTCCGCGCGGCCATCCAGGGCGGGGCGCTGCCGCTGGTCATCATCGGCGTCATCGCCAGCGCCATCCTCGCGTTCCCCTACGTCCGGGTGATCGTGCTGATGTTCTTCAGCGAGCCCGCCGCGGACGCCCCGGACGTGGTGCGCCCCAGCGCCTTCACCGGCGTCTCGGTCGCCATCGGGGCGGTGGCCACGGTGGTGCTGGGGATCATCCCGCAGCCACTGCTCAGCCTGGCCAACCATGCGGCCAGCCAGCTCTTCGTGCGCTAGCCCCGCCGCGGGGCGGGGCCAGGGTGTCCGGCCGCGGTCGCGCGGGCATAACTGTGCTGCCCAGGGGGGACACCGCGCATCCTGGGGACACCCCGGACCCCGATGGCCCTATCCCCCCAGCGCCGCCTGCGACGGCATGAGGAGGGTCGGCATATCTTGGTGGTGGCCGGCGCGCAGTGCTGGCGATGCCGGTCAGCCGACGAGGGAGCCTGAGTGATCACCGCTGGAGTAGAGCTGAACGACCCGGCCCTGGCGGCTGATATCGCCGCCGGGCTGGAACAGGTCGAGGACGGGCTTCAGGTCGCCGCGCGCGCCGAGCATGAGGTGCTGACCGAGGCCTCGGCACACCTCATCGAGGCGGGCGGCAAGCGCCTGCGGCCCATGCTGGTGCTGCTGGCGGCCCAGTTCGGGAACCCCCACGACAAGCGGGTGGTCCCGGCCGCCGTGGCCGTCGAGCTCACTCACCTGGCCACCCTGTACCACGACGACGTCATGGACGAGGCCGACGTCCGGCGCGGCACGCCCAGCGCTAACTCACGCTGGAACAACACCATCGCCATCCTGACCGGCGACTTCCTGTTCGCCCGGGCCTCACAGCTCCTGGCCGACCTGGGTTCGGAGGCGATCCGGATCCAGGCCGAGACGTTCGAGCCGGCTGGTCACCGGGCAGGTGGCCGAGACCGTCGGCCCGGCGCCCGGAGCCGATCCGTTCGACCATTACCTCGGCGTCATCACCGAGAAGACCGGTTCGCTGATCGCCACCGCCGGCCGGTTCGGGGCCATGTTCTCCGACGCGCCGGCGGGCGTGGCCACCCGGATGGCGACCGCCTGCGCGGCGCTGGGGGTGGCGTTCCAGCTCTCCGACGACATCCTGGACGTGTCCAGCGACCGGGCCCAGTCCGGCAAGACGCCTGGCACCGACCTGCGCGAGGGCATCAGGACGCTGCCGATGCTGCACGCCCTGAGGACGCCAGCGCGCTCGGGCGGCTCCCGCGACGCCCGCCTGATCGAGCTGCTCAGCCAGGAGAAGATCACCGACCCGGCGCAGCACAGCGAGGCGCTCGTCCTGCTGCGCGAGCACCCGGCCATGGAACTGGCCCGCCAGGACCTCCGCCGCTGGTCCGAGGTGGCCAGGGACGAGATCCGCAGCCTGCCCCAGGTTCCGGCTCGTGACGCATTCGAGACCATCTGCGAGTTCGTTGTCGAGCGCAGCGGGTAGGCAGGTCGTCACTAGGGGCCGGGGGGAGGTCCGCGTGACGAGGGGATCGGGATTGGCGCGTATTCGGGGCAAACTGGTCATGCTCGGCTTCGGCGGAGCGCTGCTGGGGCTGACCGCGTGCGGCGGCTCGGCGACCCACATGGCGTCGGGCCCGGGCGGTTCGGCCGGGACAGCGGGGCGCAGCACCGACCAGCTCGTCGCGCAGATGAAGACGGCCGTCCGGAACGCGGCCAGCATGCACCTGGCTGGGCGGGTCACCACCAGCGGCAAGGCCACCGCGCTGGACCTCGATGTGCTCCGGGCCGGCGGCCTGTCCGGATCCATCACCCAGAACGGCGTCCCCCTGGAGCTGATCGGCACCGCCGGGAAGGTGTACGTCAAGGCCACCCCGGCCTTCCTGCGTGAGCTACGGGCCTCGGCCGGGATCTGCACGCTGATGTGCGGCAAGTACGTGCAGATGTCCGGCAGCGCCGGGAGCCAGCTGGACGGCAGCCTGAACATGGCCAGCCTGACCCGCGCCTTCGTCACCGGGCTGCCCAAGGAGACCAGGGCCGGGACCACGACGGTGGCCGGGCAGCAGGCCGTGGTGCTGCATGGCTCCGACGGGTCCACCCTCGACGTCGCCGCCCACGGCACGCCGTATCCGCTGCGGGTCATCGCGCCGCCCGGGCACCACGAGACTCTGACCTTCTCCCACTGGAATCAGGTGGCCGCCCCGACCGCGCCGCCGGCCAGCAAGGTCATCAACCTGAGCCAGCTGAAAGCGGGCACCAGTTAGCATCTAAGCGATGACAACATCTGGGCGCATTGCGAACGACGACGCGGCCGGCGAAAGCCGCCCGCCCGCGCGCAGCGACTTCGTGCAGTCGCTCGACCGCGGGCTGGCCGTGATCCGCGCCTTCGGCCCTGACCGCGAGCAGCTCACCCTCAGCGAGGTGGCTTATGCCACCAAGCTGACCAGAGCGGCTGCTCGGCGGTTCCTGCTCACCCTGGTCAGCCTCGGCTACGTCCGCAGCGACGGCCGGAAGTTCTCGCTCCGGCCGCGGGTGCTCGAGCTGGGCTACGCCTACCTGTCCGGACTCGCGCTGCCCGACGTGGCCGCGCCGCACATGGAGGAACTGGTCGCCCGGCTGCACGAGTCGTGCTCGATCTCCGTGCTGGACGGCCAGCATGTGGTCTACGTGGTCCGGGTGCCAACCAAGCGGATCATGACGGTGGCGATCTCGGTCGGGACCCGGTTCCCGGCCTACGCCACGTCCATGGGCCGGGTGCTGCTGGCCGCCCTGCCGCCCGACGAGCTGGAGCGCTACCTGGCCGAGGCCAAGCTGGAGCCGCTCACCGACCGGACGGTGACCGACGCCGACCGGCTGCGCGAGATTCTGGCCGAGGTGGCCGAGCAGGGGTACGCGATCGTCGACCAGGAGCTGGAAGAAGGCCTGCGGGCCGTCGCCGCGCCCATCCGCGGCGCCGCCGACGTCGGCATGGCCGCGATCAACGTGTCCGCGCACGCCGCCCGGGTCAGCATGGACGCGCTGCGCGAGCACATCCTGCCCGCCCTGCTGGAGACGGCCAGCCAGATCGAGGCCGACCTGCGCGCCCAGGGGACCAGCTAGCCCTTCCGGCCGCGGCCAGCCCGCTGACCTGCACTATCGCCGTCGCGCCGACGTTCTCTGGCGGCATTGACCGCCTCTTCCGATGACCGGTAGTTCCGTATTGGCGCGCATTCCGAACACTGTTGACAGTCGCGGATTCCGCGTGGTTAAGTTCTACAGTGCGTATGCTCGTACGCTAAGCGAACATCGCCCCCCCATGCCCCCATCGGAATGGCAGCGGTGACCTGAATTCCTGCGCTGAGCAGGGCGGTCGGTGATGCGCGCGCTGACCTAGAGGAGACGGAATGGACCGTCAGGACGCGGATCACCCCGCTGCTCACTCTGCGTATAAATCCGCGGATAACTCGGTGGCTCACTCAATGCTGCCCGATCAGCCGATCGGGCGGCGTTCTTTGCTCAAGGGCGTCGGCGCCGGCGCGCTGGCCGTAGGCGCCGGGGGTTTCCTGGCCGCCTGCGGTTCTAACGGCATTAAGGGTGCGGGCGGATCCTCGGCCACCGGCACCATTAATATCGGTTTCATAACGCCGCTCACCGGCGCGCTGGCCGGATTCGCGTCCGGCGACCAGTTCGTGCTCAGCCAGATCAAGGCCACTTCCGCGTACAAGAACGGCTTCAAGGTCGGCGGCAAGAAGTACAAGATCAAGATCAGGGTCATGGACAGCCAGTCCAGCCCGACCCGGGCCGGCCAGGTCGCCCAGCAGCTCGCGCTCCAGAACAAGGTGGACCTGATCCTGACCACGTCCACGCCCGAGACGACCAACCCGGTCGCGGCCCAGTGCGAGAAGCAGGGCACGCCGTGCCTGTCGACGGTGGTCCCGTGGGAATCGTGGTACGCCGGCCTGGGCGGCGACCCGCTCAAGCCGACGCAGTCCTTCAAGTACTGCACGATGTTCTTCTTCGGGCTGAAGGAGTTCCTCGGCAGCTTCTCGCCGATGTGGAAGCGCATCCCCACCAATAAGGTCGTCGGCTGCCAGTACCCGAACGACTCCGACGGCAATGCCTTCCGCGACGGCTTCGAGCCGCTGATCAAGTCGATCGGCTACAAGGTGGTCGACGGCGGCGCCTACGCCGACGGGACCACCGACTTCACCTCGATGATCACGATGTTCAAGAACAAGAAGGCGGAAATCTTCAGCAACTGCCCGCTGCCGCCGGACTTCAACACGTTCTGGAAGCAGGCCTCGCAGCAGGGCTGGAAGCCCAAGCTGGCCACCGTGGCCAAGGTGCTGCTGTTCCCCGACGACACCAAGGCCCTCGGCCCCCTGGTCAACAACATCGCCACGGACTCGTGGTGGGGCCCGTACATGCCCTACAACTCCTCGCTGAGCGGCGTCTCGGCCTCCAGCCTGGCCAACGCTTACCAGCAGAGCACCGGCAACGAGTGGGTGCAGTCCATCGGCTCGTCCTACGCCCTGTTCGAGGTCGCCAAGGAGGCCTTCGGCGCGGTCAGCGACCCGCACGACAAGGCCGAGGTGGCCGACGCGCTGCACAAGGTCAGCTACAGCGGCATGTGCGGCGCGATCAACTTCGCGGGCGGCCCGGCGCCGGGCGTCGGCATCATCCCGCCGGTCGGCGTGCAGTGGAAGAAGTCGACCGGTAAGTACCCGTTCGAGATGAGGGTGGTGGACAACTCCCTCAACCCGAACGTCAAGGTCCAGGCGCCGCTGGAGCCGACGAATGCCTGATGGCACGCATGACGATGGTGCTGGCCGGGAGACGACCCTGCTGGAGCTCGACGAGATCTCCAAGAGCTTCGGCAGGGTCGTGGTCGCGGACCGGCTGTCGCTGCGGGTGGCCGAGGGCGAGATGGTCGGCATCGTCGGCCCGAACGGCGCCGGCAAGACCAGCCTGTTCAGCCTGATCTCGGGCGACCTCGAGCCGGACTCCGGCCAGGTACGGCTCGGCGGGGCCGTCGTCACCCGGCAGAGCGCCGCGGCCCGGTGCCGGCTCGGCATCGGCCGCACCTACCAGGTGCCGCGGCCGTTCGGGGCCATGACGGTGTTCGAGAACGTGCTCGTGGCCGTGCAGCAGGGCGGCGGCCTGCGGCGCCGGGCCAGCTACGCCGCGCGCCGCGGCGTCGCTCGAGCGGACCGGGCTGGCCGCCGAGGCCAACAGCCCGGCCGAGCGGCTCGGGCCTGCTCCAGCGCAAGCGGCTGGAGCTGGCCAGGGCGCTGGCCACCAGTCCCCGGCTGCTGCTGCTCGACGAGGTGGCCGGCGGCCTCACCGACCCCGAGGTGGCCCAGCTCGCGGAGATCGTGCTGGCCATCCGCGACGAGGGCGTGGCCATCATCTGGATCGAGCACGTCGTGCGCGCGCTCACCGCCACCGTCGGACCGGCTGCTCTGCCTGGCCAGCGGGGTCTTCGTCGGCGACGGCGCCCCGGCCGAGGTGCTGGCGCTGCCCGCCGTGCGCGAGGTGTTCCTCGGCACCGTGGTCACCACTTCCCTGGCCGGCCGGCTGGCGGGCCACGGCCGGAGGGCCCATGACGGGGCTGCCCAGGGGGGACACAGCGCACCCTGGGGACACCCCAGACCCCGATGGCCCTAACCCCCCCGCGCCGGTCGGCGGCGGACGGCCCCTGCTCGAGGTCCGCGACCTCACCGTGCACCACGGCCAGCTGCGGGCGCTGCATCGACGTCAGCCTGACCATCGGCGCGGGCGAGGTGCAGGCCATGATCGGCGCCAACGGCGCCGGCAAGTCCACGTCTGCTGCGCACCATCGCCGGGCTCAAGCCGCCACCTCCGGGACGATCACCTTCGACGGCGCCGACGTCGGGCGACTGCGGGCCGAACGGCGGGTCGCGGCCGGCATCGTCACTGGTGCCCGAGGGCCGCCGGCTGTTCCCCTCGCTGACCGTCGAGGAGAACCTGCAGGTCGGCGCCTCGTACGCCCGGCCAGGACCGTGGTCCATCGAGCGCGTCTACGAGCTGTTCGAGCTGGATGCCCGAGCGGCGCCGGCAGCTCGCCGCGCAGCTGTCCGGCGGTGAGCAGCAGGCCGTGGCGATCGGCCGGGCGCTGGTCGCCAACCCCCGCCTGCTGCTGCTCGACGAGCTGTCCCTGGGCCTGGCGCCGGTGGTGGTGCGCCGGATCTACGACACGCTGCCCGAGCTGCTCGCCTCCGGCGTCACCGTGCTGCTCGTCGAGCAGGACGTCAGCCAGGCCCTGCGGGTCGCCTCGCGGGTGCACTGCCTGCTCGAGGGCGGATCACCTTGCAGGGCGCGCCGGCCGAGCTGACCCCGGCCGCCATCGAGGAGGCCTATTTCGGGTCTGAGCAACGGCGGCCCGCCGTGACCTCGGCCGAGCTCGTCGGGGAGCCGCCGAATGACCTGGGTCAACGCACTCATCCAGGGCATCCTGCTCGGCGGCCTGTACGCGCTGTTCGCCTGCGGCCTGTCGCTGATGTTCGGCGTCATGAAGGTGATCAACCTGGCCCACGGCGACCTGGCCGTCCTGGCCGGCGTACCTCGCCCTCGGCGTCGTCGCCGTCACCCACGTGCCGACCGTCTGGTCGTTCGTCGTGGTCGTGCCGCTCTTCGCGGTGCTCGGCTACCTGGCCCAGCGCACGCTGATCCAGGCCAGCCTCAACCGCGGCGTGCTGACCACGCTGCTGGTCACGTTCGGGCTGTCGGTGGTCATCGAGAACGCGCCTGCAGCAGTTCTTCTCCGCCAACAGCCACTCGCTGGGCATCGGCTCGCTGGTCTCCGACTCGTTCAGCATCGGCTCGCAGATCACTATCGCCTACCTGACCTGGTCATCTTCGCTGGTCGCCGTCGTCGTGCTGCTCGGCCTGCAGTACTTCCTGTCCTCGTCCAGGCAGCGGCCGGCTGATCCGGGCCGTGGCCGACGACCGCGAGGCCGCCCAGCTCGCCGGCGCCGACTACCGGCACGTGTTCGGCATCGCCGCCGCGATCGCGTTCGCCACCGTGGCCCTGGCCGGCATCGCCTTCGGCATGTACACCTCGTTCGACCCGACCAGCGGGACGACCGCGCATGCTGCTGCTGTTCGCGTTCGAGGCCGTCGTCATCGGCGGGCTCGGCTCGCTGTGGGGCACGCTGGTCGGCGGCATCCTGCTCGGCGTCGCCCAGCAGATCGGCGCGCAGATCAACTCCAACGACCAGGTCCTCGCCGGGCAGCTGCTGTTCCTGCTCGTCCTGGCTGGTCCGGCCGCAGGGCACTCGACCAGCAGGTGACGGCATGGCCGGCATGGGCGACGCGTAACGGCTCCGTCCGCGCCCGGCCGCCGCGGCGCAGCCGGTCGCGGGTCACCCGGTCCCGGCGTTCCACGTCGTGGGCCGCCATCGGCCGGCCGTCGTGGTCATCGCCGTGCTCGGCCTACCTGCCGTACCTGGTCTACTCCGGGACCACCAGCCTGCTCGTCAACTTCTTCATCCTGCTGATCATGGCCAGCATGTGGAACCTGCTGGCCGGCTACGCCGGGCTCGTCTCCGTCGGCCAGCAGGCCTTCATCGGCCTCGGCGCCTACTTCGTGCTGATCGCTCGGCCTGCACGGCGATCAACCCGTTCCTCGGCCTGCCCATCGCCGCGCTCGGCTGCGCGCGTCGTCGGCGCTCGGTCGTCTGGTGGCTGCTGTCCCGGCTGCGCAGCGGCTACTTCGCCATCGCCACCTGGGTCATCGCGTCGATCTGCTATCTGGTCGTGATCAGGTTCCCGTCCCTCGGCGGCGGCACCGGCGAGCCGCTGCCGGCCTGCCCAACATCAGCGCCACGCTGCTCGACGCCGACATCTACTGGATCGGCCCTCGGCGTCACCGTGATCATCGCTGATCGACCGTCTACGCTGCTGCTGCGCGGCCGGCTCGGCCTCGTCCTCACCGCCGCTGCGCGACGACGAGACCGGCGCGCGCAGCGTCGGCGTCCGGGTCGACCAGCGCCCAGCTGCTCGTGTTCGTCGTCGCCGCCGTCGGCTGCGGCGCGGCCGGCGGCTGGAGCTGATCAGCCAGCCGTTCGTGCAGCCCAACGCCGCCTTCTCCGTGCAGTGGACCGCGGAGATGATCTTCGCCTGCCTGATCGGCGGGATCGGCACCATCGAGGGGCCGATCGTCGGCACCATCGTGTTCTTCGTCCTCCAGCAGTGGCTGTCCAACTACGGCGACCTGGTACTTCATCGTGCTCGGCGCGGTCGCCATCGCCGTCGCCATCTGGGCGCCCGCGCGGCCTGTGGGGCCTGTTCTCCGAGCGGTTCCGACATCCGGCTGTTCCCCGTCGGCTACTGGCTCTGGCCCGCCGATCAGCAGGCCAGGCCCGGACTGGGCCGGCTGCCGGCCCGCCGGGGCGGCGGCGAGTCCGGCACCTAGCCCTCGCGGCGGCCCGGCCTGCCCAGCCTGGCGCGGGGCGTCCGGCGGTACCGTGCCCGGGTGCGGGAACACCGACCAGGAAAGTCTTGTTGCGCGCAATGCGGGATTCCGGGTGCTGCCGGGCAGGTCTGCCTGGCCCCGGACCGCTCACGCATGCATGGCAAGGAGGCAGCCGTGAGCATATTCGGTTTCCACAAGACTCGGATGGTCGCTGCCGACCGGGCGCTGCCGGGCCGGACGGCCCAGCTGCGCGGTCCCCGAGCTGCACGAGGTACTCGGGACGCCGCTGCGACCCCCCTACCCTGCAGGGACGCAGGTCGCCGAGTTCGCGCTGGGCTGCTTCTGGGGCGCCGAGAAGACGTTCTGGCAGACGCCCGGCGTCGTCTCCACCGCCGTCGGCTACGAGGGCGGGTTCACGCCCAACCCCACCTACGAGGAGGTCTGCACCGGCCGGACCGGGCACGCCGAGGCCGTGCGGGTCGTCTTCGACCCCAACGTCGTGACCTACGGCGAGCTGCTGCGGGTGTTCTGGGAGTCGCACAACCCGACCCAGGGCATGCGGCAGGGCAACGACATCGGCACCCAGTACCGTTCGGCGATCTTCTACCACTCGCCCGCGCAGCAGGCCGAGGCCGAGGCCTCGCTGGCCGCCTACCAGCGCGGCTGACCGAGGCGGGCTACGGCGAGATCAGCACCGAGGTGGCCCCGGCGTCGGAGTTCTTCTTCGCCGAGGACTACCACCAGCAGTACCTGGCGGGCACCAAGAACCCGTACGGCTACTGCCCGGACCACGGCACTGGCGTCGCGTGCCCCGTCGGCGTCGTGAAGGCCGCAGCCCGTCTGAGGCCATCAAGGCTGAGGGCTGACGCTCTATTCTGGTCCGGCATTCCTCGCCGGTTTGAGTTAGGTGGCGGGTCCCACGTCGCGTGGGGGACCGCCACCGCGTCACCCCGCGACTGATCAGCAGGGGCCAGGACCCAGGTCGGACAGCACGCAGCCGGACCCGGTTCGACATCATGGTCAGCGACCATGACTACGCCGGTTCAAGGCCGAGGAGCCGGAGCGGTGACTCGAATACGGCCAGCCGCCTGGCTCATGGCCGCGGTCGCACTGTTTCTGCTGGCCGTGGCCGGTTATGCCCTGCTCGTCCATGCGTCCCCGCACTACTACTGGGCGCAGATCGACGCGGCCGTCTACCGGGATAGCGGCATCGCCGTGCGGAATCAGCCGGCGACGCTCTACGCGCTGAAGCTCGGGCCGGCGAAGTTGCCGTTCACCTACACGCCGTTCGCCGCGCTCCTGTTCGCTGCGGGGAGCGGTGCGTCGTTCGCGACCTGGCAGATCGGTCTGGCGGTGCTGACGATCGGGCTGCTGCCGGTGGTGGCCTACCTTTCCCTGGGACTCGCCGGGCGCCCCGCCGGCCTGGCCAGGGCAGTGGCGGCATTTGCGATCGCCGCGGTGGGCCTTTGGCTCGAACCAGTCGCGATGACACTGTTCTTCGGGCAGATCAACCTCGTGCTGCTGGCCCTGGTGATGGGCGATCTCGCGCTGCCGGACCGTTTCAAGGGCAAGGGCATCGGAATCGGCCTGGCGGCGGGGATCAAGCTCACGCCGTTGATCTTCATTCCGTACCTGCTGTTCACGCGGCGAGTGAAGGCCGCGGTGATCAGCGCGCTGACCTTCGCGGTCACGGCAGGACTCGGGTTCGCGCTGCTGCCGCATGCCTCCGCGGTCTACTGGGGAGGGAAGATCACGCGGCCGGGCAGCAGACCCTTCCACCTGGACGACCAGTCCCTGAATGGCGTCATACTGCGCCTTACCCACGCCGGGCCCGACGCGCACGCGTACTGGCTCGTCGCGGCGGTCGTCGTCGGCATCGCCGGGCTCGCCATCTCGATACTGGCTCGCCGGCGTGGCCACGAGCTGCTCGGCCTGGTCGCGTGCGCCGCCACCGGCCTGCTGGTGTCCCCGGTCACCTGGTCGCACCACTACGTCTACGTGGTGCCGGCACTTGTCCTCGCCGCGTACGGGCCGCGGCGTCTCGGCTACCGGATCCTCGGCGCCGCGCTGGTGGTGGGCTTGTTTGGCTGGTGGCCCGTGCCTATTGGCAACCAGGGCGGCTACGACCCTAAGGCCCGGCTGCTGCCGCGCGGGCTGCTGCTTCTTGCGCCGAACCGGGGCAACCGCGGGACGGTCGAGTTCACCTGGCGTGGGCTGGAATTGATCGTCGGCAACTACTACGTACTTACCCTGCTCGTGTTCATCGCGGCCACCGCATGCGCCCTGGTGCTGTCTCGTCGCCCCAGGCCTGAGGGCCCGCGGTCGGCCCCCAAGCCCGGGGAGCAGCCTGGTTGGCTGGTGACCGGAAGCTGGCGATCCAGCCGGTCCTGAGCCGAGGATGTGTCCAGGCGACACGCTGGGCATTCGTACGGATATCTTCCTAGAGCCGTCCCTCGCCGGTACGCTCAAGTCGTCGGATACCGGCGTTCACCTGGACACATGACCTCGAAGAGGTTGCGCTAGCCGGGGCCGGGGCCGCGTTGCGATCATTAGTCGTGCCCAGATTCAGGCCGTCTTATGGCGTTACTTCAGGTCTGATACTGCGTCGGAATTCCGGACGGGATTCCTCGCCATCCTGCCCGGCCGGGAGCCGTGTCTTCATAAGCGCGGGCCGGGAGCCGGCGCAATCCAAGCGAGGAGCATCCGATGCCGCAAGCGCCGGCCCGGAGGGATACCAGCGAGTCATCCACCGTAGCCACACTCGTCACGCTGCATCATCGGCGGCGCGGGTGGGCCTGGGTGGGCATAGGCAGCCTGATTGGCCTGGTGGTATACGCCGGGATCGACGTCAGGCTGTTCGAGAACCTCACCGGGACGGCGGCAATCCTCAGCGCTATCCCGGTCTTTGCGCTGCTGGCTCTGTTTCTGGTCGGGCTAGTTGTCGTAATCGCGGATACCTCACGCATTCACCGCGCCGACGCGGGTGTCCGCGTGACGGCGAAGAACAGCGTTTCGCATTACCCGATCTACGCTCATGCGCATCGCTATCCGCCGCGCCACCATGGCAGCTGGGTGTTCGCCATCGTCATGCTCGTCGGGATGACCAGTATCGCCGTGTTTCTCCTGCCCGCCCAGGTGAATTCCTGGGGATATGTGGTCGGCGCGGAGAGCCAGGACACCTTCAACCCGGTGTCGTACGGTGAGTCCTGCACTGGTATCCCCCGTAGCGGTGGCTGCCGCCCGGTGACCGAGGGCTACCTTTCCAAAACCGGCGCGCGCGTCAACTGGGGAGACGTGGTGCCACTCGCCCAGCCGTTCCGGGTCCGCGATCCGCTCTGGGCCTGGGGCACCGGCCGGGCTCTCACCAGCGACGACGGCGCGGCGATCGCGTCGATTATCGGCGGCCTGTTCTTCGATGGAGTAGCGGTCCTGCTGCTGTATGCCCTCGTCGTGATAGTGCGCGGCACGGAGTCGAGGCAAAGACAGCGAGTGGTCGTGCCGGCTGGCGCGCACCCGGGCAGAGACCGCCCAGCACGCCATCCCGATCGCGGTCACCAGGGAAGCAACGTTCATTACCGTGCCCGCGGCAGGCGAGGCAGGCGCTGACGATTGTGCCGTGGTTCGCGCGGCGGGCGGAGGTCGCCTAGCTTTGATGCGGACATGCTGAGCGACAGGGCGGGGCCGAGCGCTGGGGCCGGGCGGCGGAAGGTGGCCGCGCGGACGCGACTGGACTTTTGGTTCGACGCGGTGCTGCTGCTGGGCTACACGCTGGCCTACAGCTACGGCTTCACCGGGATCGCGATCCATGAGTGGCTGGGCATCGGGCTTGGGCTGGCCCTCCTGCTGCACCTGACGCTGCACTGGGACTGGGTCCTCCGCGAGACCAGGAAGCTGCTCAGTCCGCGCGGGCACGACAAGCTGATCTGGGCGGTCAACCTGGCCCTGCTGCTGGCGATGACGCTGTGCGTCGCCTCGGGCATCGTGATCTCCCGGGTGGCGCTGCCGCAGGTCGGCATCTACACGCTGGGCGGCCCGTTCTGGGAGCGGCTGCACATCCTGTCGGCGGAGGTGACGCTGGGCCTGGTCCCGGTACACGTGGCGCTGCGCTGGCGGTGGATCCTCCGGGTCGGCCGGCGGCTGCTGACGTGGCGGTCGACGGGGCGATCCGCGGGGCCGCCGGGATGAAGTTCCTCCGGCATCTGGGTGCCGCCACGGCGGTCGTGGCGATCGTGGTGGCGCTCGGGCTGGCCTGGGCTCACTTCGGGCCGCAGACGCTCGCCCCGGGTCCGCAGACTGGATTCCGACAGGAGATCGTGACTGGGCCGGGCGGTGAGATTCCGCGCGGGACCGTGGTGACGGGCCGCGGAACGCGAGGCGGCGGAATCCGCGGGCGTGGCGGAATCGTGGTCAGCCCGAACGGGCCGACGGTGATCTGTTCCAGGCCATTTGATCTCGGGCTGGGGTCAATGTTTGACCCGGTGAACCTGCCTACTTGCGGCATACCGTGGTTATTGAGGCGGGTGTGATTGCGGCGGTGGTGATCCTTGATGTACTGCGCCGCAGGTCACGGCGGACATGGCGGGCGGCCCAGCTGGCCGCCGAGACGTACCGGCCGGACGATGAGCCGTAATCCATAACAGATCCAAAATGGATAAGCAAGGTCTTGCCGCCGCATTTACTCGCAAGTAACCGCCGGGTTAGCCGAATTGGCGGGCAACCATTACCCGAATGGTCGCACGCGGCCCCGGCGGCCTATTTGGCCGCGTGAAGGAGGTTAGCAGCGAATGGTGAAGGGCGGCACACCTGTCTCGCCGGAACCTACACAGATCCCGCCGGTGGCCAACTGAGAGCTGACGGCGCTGCTGAACGTGATCTTCCCTGGGCCGGGCAACACGCTCAAGCTGAAGCTCGGTGCGGCCAAGGTGGTCAGCTAGCAGCCCGTCAGCCACCGGCGGTCAGGCGCACCACTGGCGGCTGCACAGCTTCCTGGGCACGCTGACGACCACGTTGTTGGCCGTCGAGGAGATCGACGTGGCCCCGCTCAGGATGAGCACCGGCCGGAGCGTGGTGCGGTCATTCCCGTTCCCGACCTGCCCGACATGATTGGCGCCCCAGGCGTAGACCTGGCCCAGGGTGGAGACGGCGTAGGAAGTGGCCGACCCGGTGGCCAGGCTCTGGTAGGTGACGCCGGTCGGCGGCTTGATCACGATCGGCGATGCCCGCATGCCGCGCTCGTGGTTGCCGAGCTGCCCGGCCCAGTTGTCGCCCCAGGCTCGCAGCGTGCCGTCGGACAGCATGACCAGCGTGGCGCCGTTGCCCCACAGCGACCCGCCCTGAGCGACCTGCACGACCGGCTTGGACAGCTTGACCTTGACCGGGACGTCGGATGCCTTGTTGATCTTGCCGTCGCCGAGCTGGCCGTCGGCGTCGTAGCCCCAGTCGTAGTAGTCGCCGTTGGCCAGCAGCGCGCCGGAGTTGGCGAACGAGGCGGCGAGAAAGATGACGTTCTTGCCCTGGAGCCGGGCCACCGGGACCGGCCGGGTGGTGCCGTACCTGCTGCCGGTGCCGAGATCGCCGGAGACGTTCTGACCACAGGCGTAGACGGTGCCGTCGGCGTCGTACAAGGCATGGTTGCTGGCCCCGGCAAGCGCGGTGACGTGGGTGAACGGAAGCCTGACGGGGGTGTCGTGCGCCGCCCGGTCGCCCAGGCAGAGCTGGCCGCCGTGGTTGTGGCCCCAGCCCCAGACGTGGCCCCGGCTGTCCACGGCCAGGCCGGTGTCATAGGGCATGACGTCGACGGGGATCGACGCGATGCGGACGCCGGCCGGGAAGCGCACCTGCACGGGCTTGGTGAAGGAATTCTTCCGCTGGCCGTCGCCGAGCTGCCCCTGGGTGCCCAGGCCCCAGGCGTACAATCGCCCGTCGGTCAGCAGCGCGTATTGCGTGGAGTTGGAGCTGCCCACCTGAGCCACAATGCCCGGCAGGGTCACGGGGACGGGTGACATCTGGGTGCCGAAGTTGCCTTTACGGCCGCCGAAAAATGATCCCCAGTGCTCGACGACGGAGGTCACTGGCCGCGGTTCATCCTTGCTCGTTTGCTGCGCCTGGGCCGACCAGCAGCCGACCAAGAGGACCGCGAGGGCGGCCGCCGCGCCCAGCCTGGGCGCGACCAGTAGTGCCCTTCGCACCGCCGACCGCGGCGCCGTTCCCGTCAGTTTCATGGAGGGCACGATAGTAGGAATTAGCCGCAAACACGGACTCGAGGGTCCGGCTGCCCGGTCCGGACCAGGTCGGCGCGCCTGACCGGCCGGCGCGTCCGGCGCCAGATCTTCGGGCTGGTACGCGGGCGGTTTGACGGCCAGGGGGCCTGAGCGAGGGCTAGGAACCCCGGGTAGAGGCTGGGAAATCGTGGCGATAATTGTTAACTAGCTGACATCAAGTACCAAACCTCCTTTTGAGGTTATTGCGTTGTAGGCCTAGCCGTCGCTATCGTCCCGATGGGTCCCGCTGACAAGCGAGATCCTCGGTGCTGAATGCACGAAGGAGGCCAGACATGAGAGCTGCCCGATGGTGGGCACTGACTGGGTCGGGTGCGCTAGTCGCATCCGTCATGGCGGCGGTGTTGCCTGCCGCCGCATCGGCCAGCCCGACCCCGGACCGCGTAGCGCTGCGCGGCTCGCTGACGCCTGCTGTGGAGCGCTCGCACCCGGCCGGAAAGGTCGCAGGGACGAGCTCGGTGAGCTTTGACCTCGTCATGTCGCTGCGGAACGCGGCGGGCGCGCAGAAGTTCGTCCGCGAGGTTTCGAGCCCCGGCTCGGAGCTGTTCCACCACTACCTGAGCGATGCCCAGTGGACGTCGCGGTTCGGGCCGACGAAGGGCGAGGTCGCCAGGGTCGAGTCGTGGCTCCGCTCCCAGGGCATCAAGATCGTGGCCGTGCCCAAGGACCGCCTGCTCGTGGAGGCCCGCGGCACGGCGAGCCGGGTCGAGAAGGCGTTCGGCACCAAGCTCGGCATGTTCAAGGTGAACGGGCACCAGGTCCGGCTGGCCAGCAGTGCGATCACTGTGCCGGGCTCGCTGGCGTCCACGGTGACCGGGACGGTCGGCGTCAACCAGTACGTCGCCACGACCCACCTGAGCACCCAGCTCGGCGCGGCCAAGGGCGTCAAGGCCAAGGCCGCCCAGGAGCCGGCGCCGCCCGCGGGCTTCCGCAACCCCCAGCCGTGCTCAAGCTACTGGGGCCAGAAGACCGACACCGCGGACTCGGGCTCGCTGTACGCGCCGTACACCAGCCCGCTGCCGTACGACATCTGCGGCTACAAGCCGGCGCAGCTGCGCGGCGGCTACGGCCTCAACCCCGCCGTGAACAAGGGCGACAACGGCTCCGGCGTGGGCATCGCCATCGTCGACGCCTACGACTCGCCGACCCTGCTGAGGACGCACAGCGGTACTTCAAGATGAACGACCCGGCTCACCCGCTGACCTCCGGGCAGTTCTTCAACGACGCGCCCGCGACCGTGGACAACGAGGCCGTATGCGCCGCCAGCGGCTGGTTCGCCGAGCAGTCCCTGGACGTCGAGTCCTCGCACACCATGGCGCCCGGTGCCGACATCCTGTTCGTCGGGGCCCAGGACTGCTTCGACAACAGCCTGCTCGCCGCGCTGAACACCGCGGTGACCAGCGGCGCGTCGGTGGTCAGCGACTCGTGGGGGACGTGGCCGGCGACCTGCTGGTCGACGCCGCCACGAAGACCGCCTTCGACAACACGTTCATGCTGGCCGACTCCACCGGCGTCAGCGTGCTGTTCTCCACCGGCGACGACGGCGACAACTTCGCCGACTTCGGCCTGACGGCGCCGGACTACCCGCCGAGCAGCCCATTCGACACCGCCGTCGGCGGCACCACGCTGGAGGTCAACAAGAGCAACGCCCGCCAGGCCGAGTACGGCTGGTCCACGGCCAAGCAGACGCTGTGCGCTTCCAGCACCAAGACCTGCGGCACCGCCACCACGCCGGCCAGCTCGCTGGCCTGGCAGGCCGGCGATGGCGCGGTACCAGCTACACCTACACCCAGCCCTTCTACCAGGCGGGGGTCGTCCCATCAGCCCTCGCCCTGCGCAACGAGAACCTGTTCGGGCCGACGCCGCTGCGGGTCATCCCGGACATGTCCATGGACGCTGACGCGCAGAGTGGCATGCTCATCGGCCTGACCCAGACGTTCCCCAAGGGCACCTTCTACGGCCAGTTCAAGGAGGGCGGCACCAGCCTGGCCTCCCCGCTGCTGGCCGGCGTGATCGCCGATGCGGACCAGGCCGCGGGCCAGTCGCTCGGCTTCCTCAACCCGGTGCTGTACAAGGCCGACAAGCAGACGCCATCGGTGTTCAACGACATCCTGGCCCCGACCAGCCCGAACTCGACGGCCGTCATTCGCGTGGACTACGCGAACACGGTCAACTCGAGCGACGGTTTCCTCGTGAGCCTCCGGGCGATCGACTACCAGGGCCCGGAGACCTACTGTGACGGGACGGGCAACTGCGCGACCCGGCCGGTGACCAACTCGCCAGGACCGGGCTATGACGGCCTGACCGGGCTGGGCTCGGTCGGCAGCAAGTTCCTGTACTACCTGTCGAAGTTCTGATCTAGGCCCCGGCGGGCGGGGGCGGCCAGTCCAGGCACCCCCGCCCGGCGACGGCAGCACGACCAGGGGCCCAGCGGCGGTACCTCACCGGCGCTGGGCCCCTTTGTTATTGCTGGGGTCTTGAATCGGGCGGGGCGGACCGCCGTCAGTCGTTGCCGTTCCCGTTCCCGTTATCGCCCTTCCCCTTCCCGCGGCCGTGGCCGCCGGGATGCTCGGGGTCCTGGCCGGATGCGCGGGCCACGGTCAGGGTGATGAGCGTGTCCGGCCGGACGAGCCCGGCGGGGCGGATGCCCAGCACGGTGCCGGCGGGTACCTCGAAGTCCGGCACCCGCGCGAGGCGGACTCGCAGCCCGAGCGCGCGCAGGCGGCGAGCGACTTCGCGCACGGGATGCCCGGCCAGCTGAGGGCTGACCCGGACCAGGCCGGCGCTGGCCGCGCTGTGGGTCGGCCGCGGGCTGCCCGATGGCGCCGGTGGCCGCCCGCCGTGCGAGCCGCTGAACAGCCAGATGGCCACCGCGGCGATCAGCACCACCGCGGCCAGCGCGGCGGCCACCAGGCCACGGAGACCGAGGGGAACCGGCGGTGGGGTGGGCCTTTCCGGCGGCAGCGGCCCGGGCGGGAGTGTCGCGGGGCCGCCCCCGGCGGGATCGGCGTAGGCCAGGGTGTCGCCGGGCCGGACTGGCCCGGGGCTGGCATGCCGGCCCGAGTAACGGCTTGGCCCGGACGGCCCGAAGCGGTCCGTCGGGCCGTAGGCCGCGCTGGCGGGCGGGGCAGCCGTGGCGGGCGGGGCAGCGGTGGCGGGCAGGCTGGACCGCGCGGCGGCGCTTGCGGCCAGCGGGTCGGCCAGGGCCCGGGGTGAGCCGGCGGCCAGGACGCCGGGCGGGCGGCCGATGACGGGGCTGTCGCCGGTGTCGGCGAGGAGCCGGGGCTGATTGGCGGAGGGCGCGTCGGCCGTGCTGACGGGCGCGGCCAGCGGGCTGGGTGCCCAGGTCCCGAGGGGATCGGCCGGATCAACCACGGGCTCGGCCGCAGCTGGGGCCGGGGGCGGGGGCGGGCTCGGGGCGGTGCCGGGAGCCGGGCTGGGCAGGGAGTCGCGGAGCTGGGCGGCCCGGTCGGCGACCTGGCCCGCGCTGGCCGGCCGGGCCGCCGGGTCCTTGCTGGTCAGCTCCTCTACGAGCGCGGCCACCTGAGGCGGGAGGGCGGCCGGGAGCGGCGGCAGCGGACGGTGCCGGTGCGCGGTGGCCACCTCCAGCGGCGCGCCGGTGAACGGGGCCGTGCCGGTCAGGCACTCGAACGCCACGATGCCCAGGGAGTACAGGTCGCTGGCGGCGGTGGCCGAGGCGCCCATGGCCCGTTCGGGGGCCAGGTAGGCCGGCGTGCCGACGAGCAGCCCGGTCCGCGTCAGCGGCGCGGACCCGGCGGCATAGGCGATCCCGAAGTCGGTGATCTTAACCTGGTCGGCCGGGGTGAGCAGCAGGTTGGCGGGCTTGATGTCGCGGTGGATGAGGCCGGCCCGGTGGGCGGCCTGCAGGCCCGCGGCGGTCTGGGCGACCACGTCCATAGCTCGGCCCGGATCGAGCGGACCGTCGGCCAGCACGGTGGCCAGCGACGGGCCCTCCACGAGTTCCATGACCAGGAACGGCGGATCGTCGGGATCGCTCTCGACGTAGTCGTAGATCTGCGCGATGCCCGGATTCGACAGTGCGCCGGCGTGCCGGGCCTCGGCCCGGAACCGGGCCCTGGCCTGGGCGTCCAGGACGTACTCCTCGCGGAGCAGCTTGATCGCGACGGCCCGGTCCAGCACGGTGTCGACCGCGCGCCAGACCTCGCCGACGCCGCCCGCGGCGATCCAGCTGTCGAGCCGGTACCGGTCGGACAGCTGGTACCGGCCGGCGGGCGGGAACCTGGATCTTGGCATAGCACGGCCGAGGTTACCGGCCGGGCGGCGACCCTTAGACCCGCTTTGCGAAAGCGGTCCCTCACTGTCTGTGCGACTCTGGCCAGTCCCTTGGCCACCGGCCCGCCGGCCCGGATGTGCAGCTGGCAGCGACCGCCGTGCTGGGACGAGCTTGTCCCAAGATCATCGGTGCTACGGGGTCCTGGTCGCGCAGAGGGCAGCGTCATGGCTCGGCGGGCCCGGGCTGGTCGCGGAGTCCGGAGCGGGCACGGACTGGGCTGACGGGGCCTGCGCTGACGGGGCTCGGGCTGGCGCTGGCCGGGCTGGTGCGGGGCGGGCTGGTGCGGGGCGGGCTGGCCGGGCCCGGAGGAGCAGAGCGGCCACGAGGAGGGCCGCGGCGCTGAGCGCGGCGCCGACCGCGAAGGCCAGCCGGTAGCCGCCGGTCAGCGCGGCCGCCGACGGCCACGCCGGCCTGGCGTCAGCTGGCCGGTGTGGCCGGCGGCCAGCGTCGACAGCAGCGCGACGCCGACCGCCGCGCCGATCTGCTGGGTGGTGTTGAACAGCCCCGACACCACCCCGGCGTCGGCCGGGGTGGCGCCGACATGCCCAGCGTGGCCAGCATCGGGCAGCGTCAGCCCGCCGCCCAGCGCCGAAGATCACCAGGGCAGGCAGCAGGTGGACGCCGTAGCCGCCGGTGACGGGCACCCGAGTGAGCAGCACGAGCGCCGCGACGACCAGGGCCAGGCCGACCAGCAGCACGGCGCGCTCGCCGAACCGCGCCGCCAGCCGGGCCGGCCAGCCCGAGCGACACGGCCCCGATGACCAGCGCGGTGGGCAGCAGGCCCAGGCCGCCCTGCGCCGGGGTGTAGCCGAGGACACGCTGGAAGTACAGCGCGATCAGGACCTGGAAGCCGAACGCGGCCGCGATGACCAGCGCCTGGGCCAGGTTGGCGCCGGAGACGGCGCGGGAGCGCAGGATGGTCAGCCGCAGCAGCGGCCGGGCCGCGGTGGCCTGGCGGGCCAGGAACGCGGCCAGCAGCACCGCGGCCACGGCGGCGAACCCGAGCGTGCGGGCCGAGCCCCAGCCGTCCTGGGCCGTCCCGACCAGCGCGTAGATGCCCGCCATCAGGCCGGCCGTGACCAGCGCCGCGCCCACCGCGTCGGCTCCCCTGGCCAGCCCGGCGCCCGTCACGCCGGCGCTCCGGTCGGCGGGCAGCAGCCGCCGCCCGCAGGCGAAGGCGGCGGCGCCGATGGGCAGGTTGACGAAGAAGATCCAGTGCCAGCTGAGGGCCTGGGTCAGCACGCCGCCGAGCACCAGGCCGACGGAGGCGCCGGCCGCGCCGACGAAGCTGAACGCGGCCAGGGCCCGGACCCGCTCGCGCTGCTCGGTGTACAGGCCGACGATCATGCCCAGGCTGACCGCGGAGACCATGGCCGCCCCGGCGCCCTGGAGCGAACCGCGCCCCGATCAGGAACTGCCGGGCCGGTGGCCAGGCCGCAGGCCAGCGACGCCGCGGTGAACGCGGCCAGGCCCGCCAGCAGCATGCGGCGGCGGCCGATCAGGTCGCCCAGGCGGCCGGCCAGCAGCAGCAGGCCGCCGAAGGCGATCATGTAGGCGTTCATCACCCAGGTCAGGCTGGGTGCGGAGAAACCCAGGTCACGCTGGATGGACGGCAGCGCCACCGTCACGATCGTGCCGTCCAGGATCATCATCAGGGTGGCGGCGCACAGCACCGCCAGCGCGAGTCCGCGGGAGTCGGCGGGACTCACGGGGCGGACGGGCAACGGGTACCAGCCATCGGGCACCTCCTGGTGCTCAGAGGCAGTGAGAGGTACCGTAACAGATGATTTTGTTGCAGACAATCCTTAACGGACCTACTTGCGAGCCATGCCCGGCGGCCCGGCCGCGGGCCTGCCGGGGGCGCCGCACCGGCCGCTCGCCGTCGGCCGGGGTAGCCAGGTAGCCGCCGGCCAGCTCGGCTCAGCGCGCTGGTCGAAGACGTCGCGCTCGGCGTCGGGCAGGGCCCGGCCAGCACCTCGCCGTGGACCCGGTCGACGATCTGCGCGCCGGCGGCGGCGACCCGCCGGCCCTCCTGGGTCACGACCACGATCCGGGCCCGCCGGTCGGCGGCGAGCCGGCCGCCGCTCGGCCAGGCCCTGCGCCTCCAGTTCGTCCAGGGTCACCACCATCGTGGTCTTGTCCAGGTCGGCCAGCTTGGCCAGCTCGATCTGGGTCAGCTCGCCGCGGCAGGGCGTGCTTCAGCACGCAGTAGCCGCGCAGCGTCATGCCGATCTCGGCCAGGGCCGCCGTCATCCGGGTACTCAGCACCTGGCTGGTGTGCGCGAGCAGGAAGCTGAGGTCGGGGGCCGTGCGGGACGGAGTCGCCGTGCTCATGAAGCCAGCATACCGAGATAGTTTGCTCATCGGATTATCTAGTAGCTGACTAAATTCGGCCGGCCTGGCCACGCGGAACAGCACGTACCCGTAGGTCAGGCCGGTCGCGGCCGGATTGCGGGCCAGCCAGTCGCCGGCCACCTCGGCCGGGAAACTCGATGCGCAGGACCGCGGCCAGGTCGGCGCGGCGGGCGAACCGCCAGCTCGGACCGGACCTCGTGCCGGGTCGCGCCGCGGGCCCGCCACCACTCGTCCACGTCGGCGGCGACCTCCCGGGTCGGCCGGGACGAGGCGGCCGCCAGCAGTCCGGCGAACTCGCCCCAGCGGTAGTCGTTGTCCACCATGACGAGCGTGCCGCCGGGCCGCAGCACCCGCAGGACCTCCGTCAGCCCGGCGTCGGTGCCCGGCGGGAAGAAGTAGGCGAACCGGGCGTGCACCACGTCGGCGCTGCGGTCGGGCAGCCCGGTGTGCTCGGCCGACCCGGCCCGGACCTCGGCCGCCGGGCAGGTCCGGCGGCCGCGGTCCGCTCGGCCTGGCCCGGACGGCCGGGTCCGGCTCGATCGCCGATCACCCGGGCCGCCTGCGCCGGCGTACCTGGCCAGCCAGTACCCGGTGCCGCAGCCCAGGTCGACGATGGTCTTCCCGGCCCACGGCGCCAGCGCGCGCATGGCCGTCCAGCACGTGCCCGGCCTGGTCCAGCGCCCGGTTCTCGATCTCGTAGACCTCCGGGTGGCCCGCCGATGTTCGGCGCGAACCGGTAGTCCGGGAAGGCGTGGCCGGGGCCGTCGTCGGGAATCACGGCGCCATTGTGCGCACCCGGGTGCGCCGCTGCCAGGCCACGAACTGCGCGATGTCCCGGTTGATGACCCGTGCGGCGCCCTGGATCGTGTCGATGCCGTAGGCCATGCTCGGGTTGCCCGCTGGTCAGCATCGCCATCTGGTACGCGGTGCCCGGCCCGGCGAACGCGCCGAGGCTGTTGATGTGCCAGTCCCGGCCGGTCGGGTAGGGCAGCCAGCCGTTCTTGACGTGCACGGTGACGCCCGGCGCCGCCCGGCCGGGCGTGCCCCAGCGCTGGCTCGCGATCACGTGGGCCATCAGCGTACAGCGCGTATCTGCGGGACGCGGTGGCTGAGCACCGCGCCCGGGGCTGGTCAGCAGCCGCAGCAGCGTCAGCTCGTCCGGCGGCGGTGAGCTGGGTCAGGCCCCAGGCGTCGTTCGAGGACGCGTGTGCGTCATCCCGGCCCGGTCCAGGAAGCGCTGCATGCCGCCGATGCCGACCTGCGTCCCACAGCGCGGTGGCCGCGTTGTTGTCGGACTCAGTGATCATCTCCCAGGCCAGCGACCGCTGCGCGCGCGGTCAGGTGGCCGGCCCCGCCCTCCTTGAGCAGCAGGGCGCTGATAGATCGTGACCTTGATCGCGCTGGCCGCGTACGAAGTGCGCGCCCGCGTTGAGCGAGCAGGTCAGGCCCAGGCCGGCGTCGGCCGCGGCCAGCCCGACCGCGGAGCGCCGGCCGCGCAGCGCGCCGGCGATACCGGCGGACAGCCGGGCCGCCAGCTTGGGGTGCGCCGCCGAGACGCAGATCGGCCGTGCTGGCCGCGCTGGCCGAGCGCGTGCTGGCCAGGGCCGGCGCCGCGCGCGCGGCGGCCAGCGCCCGCCGCCGCGCTCGCTGCCATGACGCGCCGCTGACCGCCATGCGGCGAACCGTCCGTAGTGTCTGCCGCCCATGTTGTGCCCCTTCGCGATCCCGGCCCGCATGCGGGCACGGCTGCATCAGGAGTGAGACGGCTGATCCCGACCTGTCGGTTGACGGCGGCGTCCCTCGAGGTCAGGCCGGCGCTGCCGCCCCGGCCCGCGCCGCCGCGGAACCGGGACACGCCCTCGACCACGCCCGGATCGCCCAGCGTGGCCAGCCCGTAACGGAACTCGCTGGCCATCGCGTCGTCGTGGCCCATCGACACGCCGTCCAGCGCCGACGCCCGGTCGCTGCGCAGGCAGGCCTGCGGCAGCCCGGCGATCTCGCGGGCCAGCTGCTCGGCCGCCTTGCGCGCGGTGCCCGCCGGGACGACCCGGTTGACCAGGCCCATCTCGTAGCGCCTCGGTCGCGGGCACCGGCCCGGCCGGTCAGGATCAGGTCCAGCGCCCGGCCCAGGCCGACGACCTGCGGCAGCCGCACCGTGCCGCCGTCGATCAGCGGCACGCCCCAGCGCCGGCAGAAGCACGCCGAAGACCGCGTCCTCCTCGGCCACCCGCAGGTCGCACCACAGGGCCAGCTCCAGGCCGCCCGCCACCGCGTGCCCGGCGACGGCCGCGATGACCGGCTTGGACAGCCGCATCCGGGTCGGGCCCATCGGGCCCGGCCCGTCCGGTTCGGTGCGGTTGCCGCTGCGGGCGTGCCCAGCGCCTTGAGGTCGGCGCCCGCGCAGAACGTGCCGCCCGCGCCGAACAGCACCGCCACCGCCGCGTCCGGGTCGGCCTCGAAGTCCGCGAACGCCTCGGCCAGCGCGCGCCGCGGTCGGCCCGTCCACCGCGTTGCGGACCTCGGGCCGGTCCAGGATGACGGTCGTGACCGGCCCGGACCGGTCGACCCGGACGCTCGGCGGCATCCGCGCTCGCCGCGGCGCTAGCCGACGTGCCAGGTGTCGCTGCCCGCCAGCAGCGCCGCCAGGTCGCCGTCGCCCTGCTGCTCGCGCGCCGCCTCGATCTGCGCCGACATCAGCTCGTCGTAGCTGGCCCGCGGCGACCTGCCGGAACACCCCGATCGGCGTGTGGGCGAAGCCCGAGTCGTCCAGCCGCGACAGCGCGAACGCGTAGGACGGGTCGGCGGCGTGCGCGTCGTGCGTGAGCAGCGTCGTCCGGCGTCGGCCTCGGCGGCCGCCACGGTCTCCAGCGAGCCGTAGCGGCCGAACCGCAGCCCGTGGCTGCCGTCGGCGCCGAAACGGATCGGCTCCCCGTGCTCCAGCCGGATCAGGTGCTCGTCGCGGGCGCCGGGCGTCGGTGACCGGCAGCGAACGCGTCGTCGTTGAAGATCGGGCAGTTCTGGTAGATCTCCACGAACGCGGTGCCCTTGTGGTCGGCCGCCGCCCGCAGCACGCTGGTCAGGTGCTTGCGGTCGGAGTCGATCGGTCCGGGCCACGAAGCTGGCCTCGGCGCCCGAGGCCAGCGACACCGGGTTGAACGGGGTGTCCAGCGAGCCGAACGGCGTCGACTTGGTCACCTTGCCCTGCTCGGAGGTCGGCGAGTACTGGCCCTTGGTCAGCCCGTAGATCCGGTTGTTGAACAGCAGGATCTTGAGGTTGACGTTGCGGCGCAGGGCGTGGATCAGGTGGTTGCCGCCGATGGACAGCGCGTCGCCGTCGCCGGTGATCACCCACACCGACAGGTCCGGCCGGGACGAGGCCAGGCCGGTCGCGATGGCCGGGGCCCGCCCGTGGATCGAGTGCATGCCGTAGCTGTTCACGTAGTACGGCAGCCGGGACGAGCAGCCGATGCCCGAGACGAAGACCAGGTTCTCCCGCGGGATCTCCAGCTCGGGCAGGAAGGACTGGAAGGCGGCCAGGATCGCGTAGTCCCCGCAGCCCGGGCACCAGCGGACCTCCTGGTCGGACTTGAAGTCCTTGGTCGACTGCTTCTCGTCGGCCTTCGGCACCAGCGTCAGCGAGGCCAGCCGGTGCGGCCCGGCCGCGAACTCCTCGGCGCCCGGCCCGTGGCCGTGGGAAGTACCGCCGTGGGGAGCGTCAGACATTGGTCGATCACATCCTGGATGACGTCGGCCAGTTCGGCGGCGCGGAACGGCAGGCCGCGGACCTGGTTGTAGGAGATGACGTCGACAGGTAACGCGGCCCGCAGCAGCAGCGCCAGCTGGCCCAGGTTCATCTCGGGGACCAGCACCTTGTCGTAGGCCGCGAGCACCTCGCCCAGGTTGGCCGGGAACGGCGACAGGTGCCGCAGGTGGGCCTGGGCCACCGAGCCGCCGGCGACGCCGGACCCGGCGCACCGCGGCGCCGATCGGGCCGTAGGTCGAGCCCCAGCCCAGCACCAGCACCCGCGCGTCGCCGTCCGGGTCGTCGACCTCCAGCGGGCCGATGTCGGCCGCGATGCCGTCGATCTTCGCCTGGCGCAGCCGGACCATCCGGTCGTGGTTGTCCGGGTCGTAGGAGATCGTCGCCGGTGCCGTCGGCCTTCTCGATGCCGCCGATCCGGTGCTCCAGGCCGGGCGTGCCGGGCATGGCCCACGGCCGGGCCAGCGTCTCGCGGGTCGCGCTGGAAGGGCTGGAAGCCGGGCGCGCCGTCTTGTCGGCCGCGGGCCAGTCGGCGATTGGCGAACGAGAACTCGTCCCGCAGCCGGGCCAGGCCGTCCACGTCCGGGATCCGCCACGGCTCCGAGCCGTTGGCCAGGTAGCCGTCGGACAGGATGATCACCGGCGTCCGGTACTTCACCGCGATCCGGACCGCCTCGATCGCGGTGTCGAAGCAGTCGGCGGGCGTCGCCGGCGCGATGACCGGCACCGGCGACTCGCCGTTGCGGCCGTAACATCGCCATCAGCAGGTCGGCCTGCTCGGTCTTGGTCGGCATGCCGGTCGACGGGCCGGCCCGCTGGATGTCGCAGATGATCAGCGGCAGCTCGACCGAGCACGGCCAGGCCGATCGGTCTCCGCCTTCAGGCACATGCCCGGGCCCGAGGTGCGTGGTCACGCCCAGCCCGCCGCCGAACGACGCGCCGAGGGCCGCGCCGACGCCGCCGATCTCGTCCTCGGCCTGGAAGGTGCGCACGCCGAAGCGCTTGAGCTTGGACAGCTCGTGCAGGATGTCGGAGGCCGGGGTGATCGGGTAGGAGCCCAGGAACAGCGGCAGCCCGGACCGCCGCGACGCCGCGACCAGGCCGTAGGCCAGCGCCGCGTTGCCGGTGATGTTGCGGTAGGTGCCGGGGGCGCTGCGTGGCCGGCGTGACCTCGTACTGGACCGAGAACGCCTCGGTGGTCTCGCCGTAGTTCCAGCCCGCCTGGAAGGCGGCCTTGTTGGCGGCCAGGATGATCGGCGGCTTGGTCGCGAACTTGGACTCCAGGAACCGCATCGTGCCCTCGACCGGCCGGTTGTACAGCCAGGACAGCAGCCCGAGCGCGAACATGTTCTTGGCCCGCTCGGCGTCCTTGCGGGATGATGTCGAAGCTCTCCAGCGCCTTCACCGTGATCGAGGTGATCGGGATGGCGTGCAGCTGGTAGGCGTCCAGCGAGCCGTCCTCCAGCGGGTTGGCCTCGTAGCCGACCTTGGCCAGGTTGCGCTTGGTGAACTCGTCGGTGTTGGCGATGATGTCCGCGCCGCGCGGCACGTCGCCCAGGTTGGCCTTGAGCGCCGCCGGGTTCATCGCCACCAGCACGTCCGGCGCGTCGCCCGGCGTCAGGATGTCGTGGTCGGCGAAGTGCAGCTGGAAGCTGGACACGCCCGGCAGCGTCCCGGCCGGCGCCCGGATCTCCGCCGGGAAGTTGGGCAGCGTGGACAGGTCGTTGCCGAACGCTAGCCGTCTCCTGGGTGAATCGGTCACCCGCGAGCTGCATGCCGTCGCCGGAGTCGCCGGCGAACCTGATGATGACGCGGTCGAGCTTCTGGACCTGTTTGGTCACAGTTCCGAGGCCTCCTCCACGCGCCGAGGCCGGTGTAACGGGGAACGCGGTGACGGCGTGCGTCCTGTAGCGCCGCCCCGCTGACCGGTCAGGCCGGGGCGATGTTAGCGTCGCCCCCGTGCGAGGGCGCCGGTATGTGCAAGCCCCGCGAGGGGCCTTTTATGCCGTGTACGAGCGCCGGGGCGCTCAGGTTCAGCCACGGGTCATTCTACCGTCCGGGCAGCGGCGCGGTCTTAAGCCGCCATTGAGCCAGGCAGAGATCGACTTGGCCGGACCATGGGCCAGCCCTGGTGCCTAGGCGCGGTTTACGCAGTCGTCGGCGTGTTGTTACGGAGCAGTGTCAACCTGACTCGCGGCGTGGCGCGTCATACTCGCGTAGTCCCGCTGTGACCGAACGTGCTCCGTCTGGGGCAGGCCGACGGAGCGGGACAAGCCAGCCACCCGGGGGGGCTCTCCCGCGCCGGACGAGGAGGCGCCAGCTTCATGACTGACTCGCCGTGCAGCCCAGGCGACCACGCCCGGTCGCCGTGCCCACGCCGTCCTGCGTCCGGCCCCGCAGGGTGCCCGGAGCTGTCCGCCGCCGAGCCGGGCCCTCGGCGAACGGCGATGCGGGGAGCGCCGGGGCGCGCCGCGCCGTCGGCACGCCCGGCAGCTGCTGGACGCGCGCCCTGGCCGGCGTCCGGCTCGGCTGCCGGGACCGCCAGTTCCTGAGCCGCCTGGTGCACTGGGACAAGCGCAACGCCGCGTCGGTCGCCTCGCTGCTGGAGCGCGCCCGGGCAGGCCGGGCGGGCCGAGGAAGCCGGGCTCACCGCCGCGGCAGCGGGAGCTCGTCGTCGCCGCGCTCGGCGACGCCGCCGTCTACCGGGCCAGCGGCGCCGCCGCCACCGGGCTGCTGGGACTGCGAGATGGTCCCCGGCGGCCGGTGCGCCGACCACGCCCGCGACTTCGACCGGGCCCGCGCCTACGCCGACCTGGCCAGCGTCCTGTCCGCGGCCCGCCCGGCTGGCTGGCCCGGCCGAGCTGATCGCCGGCTACCGCCGCCGGACCCCGTCGCCTCCTAGCTCCCGGCCCGCTACTCCCGCCCTGCGGCGTGCCGCGGATGTCCGGTGCCGACACCCGGCGTGCGGACGGGACGTCACGCCTGGCCTGGGGCGGTGCGTGAATAGCCTGCTGCTCATGAGCAGCCCGCCGTCCCCCACATTCGCCCCGCGGCCGCGCCCCGGCCCGCTGGCCGGGCTGCTGGTCGCCGACTTCTCCCGGGTGCTGGCCGGCCCCTACTGCACGATGCTCCTGGCCGACCTGGGCGCCGACGTGATCAAGGTGGAGAGCCCCGGCGGCGACGACACCCGGCAGCTGGCAGCCGCCCGTCACCCCCGACGGCGTGTCGACCTATTACCTGGCCATCAACCGGAACAAGCGCTCGGTCGTGCTTGACCTGCGCGACCGAGCCGGACCGCGCCGCCGCCGCCGAGCTGGCCCGCCGGGCCGACATCATGGTCGAGAACTTCAAGCCCGGCGGCCTGGCCAAGTTCGGGCTCGACTACGACGCGGTCAGCGCGGCCAACCCGGCGATCATCTACGCCTCCATCACCGGCTTCGGCACCGGGGCCGGGCAAGGACCTGCCCGGCTACGACCTGATCGTCCAGGCCGTCTCCGGCCTGATGAGCCTGACCGGCGATGCCGACGGGCCGCCCTACCGGGCCGGGCGTCGCCCTGTTCGACGTCATGGCCGGCCTGCACACCTCCATCGGCATCCTCGCCGCCCTGGACCACCGCGACCGCCACCGGCGAGGGCCAGCACGTCGAGGCCAGCCTGCTGGCCTCGCCATGTCCGGCCTGGTCAACCAGACCAGCGCCGTGCTCGCCGGGGGCGTCGTGCCCGATGCGGATGGGCAACGCCCACCCCAGCCTGTTCCCCTACGAGCCGCTGCCCACCGCCGACGGCGAGATCGTCATCGCGGCCGGCAACGACACCCAGTTCCGCCGGCTCTGCGAAGTGCTCGGCGCGCCCGAGCTGGCCGACGACCCCCGGTTCGCCAGCAACGAGAAGCGCACCGGCAACCGCGCCGAGCTGTGGCCGCTGCTCACGAGCAGCTCGCCGCCCGGACCTCGGCCGAGTGGTTCGACGCCGCTGACCGCCGTCGGCGTGCCCTGCGGCCCGATCAACACCGTCGACGCCGGCATCGCGCTGGCCCGCCGAGCTCGGCCTCGACCCGGTCGTCACGGCCGGTGACCGGCGCTGCGGGCAGGCCCACCGTCAGGCATCCCGTTCACGTTCTCCGCGACCCCGCCCGAGCTACCCGCTGCCGCCGCCCGCGCTCGACGAGCACGGCGCCGAGATCCGGGCCTGGCTGTCAGCGCCCGACCCCGGCCAGGTAGGTCTCGGTCATCCCAGCTGATTTCCCGATCGAGCCGAGTTCAGGAGCCGCCATGGCCACGGTCGCTGCGGTAATCGCGTCCACGCATCACCCGTTCTACTACCGGGCCAGCACCGCCACCGGACGCCGACCGGCCGCCGTTCGCCGACGAGTGGGTGGCCAAGATCGAGGCGTTCCGCGAGACGCTGACCCGAGCCCGGCCCGACGTGCTGGTCATGGTCGGCAGCGACCACTTCCACCAGCTCTGGCTCGACAACATGCCGCAGTTCCTCGTCGGCAAGGCGCCGTTCTACGACGCGAACTTCTACAACGAGGAGCGCGAGTTCGGCCTGCCCCGGATGCTCCTGCGCGGCGACGAGGAGCTGTCCGCCTACCTGCTGCGCGCAGGGCATCGACGCCGGCTTCGACCTGGCCTTCAGCAACGAGCTGCGGGTCGACCACAGCATCACGTGCCCGCATCATCACCCTGCGGCCCGAGGCTGACCTGCCGATCGTGCCCGATCTACACCAACATCTTCGCCCCGCCGCTGCCGCAGCCCGCCGCGGTTCGTCCAGCTCGGCCAGGCCATCCGGGCAGCATGGTCGAGGCCTGGCCCAGCGACAAGCGGGTCGCCATCATCGGCACCGGCCACCTGTCGCTCGAGCTCGGCGGCCCGCGCCAGTTCGGCCCGCACGGCCCCGATCCCGAGTTCGACCGCAAGGCCGTCGAGTGGATCGCCACCGGCGACCTCAAGTCTGCGCTGGCCGAGGTCAGCCTGGACAGCCTGTGGCAGCCCGGCAACGCCACCCACGGCTTCATGGACTTCATGCTGATGATGGGCGTCGCCGGCGAGGACGTCAAGGCCGACTACGTCGACTCGCTCGACCTGTTCCACACCATGGAGGCCTACTTCACCTGGTACCCGGACGGCGACGGACACGCGATGAGCAAGTACCTGATCAACAAGTTCCTCTTCACCGTCGACCGCGACCCGGACCTGGTCGAGCGCTACCGCGCCGACCCGCGCGGGCACCGTGGCCTGGTGGGAGGCCGAGCAGGCCGGCCGTCATCCTCAACTGCCCGGAGCCCGAGCGCAGCACCTGGCTGACCTTCGACCGACGCCGAGCGCGAGGCCCTGACCACGCACGACTACGTCGGCGCTGCTCGAGCTCGGCGCGCACAACTTCCTGGTGCTGACCCTGTTCATCGCCCTGTTCGAGCGGGACTACGAGGAGCCGCTCGGCTTCCAGCGCGAATTCGCGGCGCGGCTCAGCCACTGGAGCCTGCCTTATCCCGATATCGCGACCTGAGTCGGCCGGGCGGCCGGGCGGCCGGGCACGAGCTTGTGCTGCCTAGCGGTAGTTGACGAACTGAAGCGCGAAGTCGAAGTCCTTGCCCCGGAGTATCGACATCACGTCCTGGAGGTCGTCCTTCTTCTTCGAGGAGACCCGCAGCTCCTCGCCCTGGACCTGGGCCTTGATGCCCTTGGCGCCCTCGTCCCGGATGATCTTGGCGATCTTCTTGGCGTCGTCCTGGGAGATGCCCTCCTTGAGGCTGACGCCCAGCCGGTACTCCTTGCCCGAGAGCTTCGGCTCGTCCGCGTCGAGGACCTTCAGGGAGACCTGCCGCCGGACCAGCTTGTCCTTGAACACGTCCAGCACCGCGTTGGCGCGTTCCTCGGTGTTGGCCTTGATCTCCACGGCCTGATTGCCTGGACCACGCGATGGACGCGCCCACGCCGCGGAAGTCGAACCGAGTGCCGATCTCCTTGGCCGCCTGGTTCAGCGCGTTGTCGACTTCCTGGTGGTTGATCTTCGAGACGATGTCGAAGGAGGATTCCGATGCCACGGCACCAGGTTAGCGCGGTGACGGTCCGGGCTGTGGGCGATGCGGGCGCAGGCGGGCGGCATGTCGTGATCTGCTCGGGGTGGTGATCCTCATGGTGAACCACGGGCAGACTTCCGCTATCCTTCTCTGAGCCCGTCCTCAGCGCAGGACGGCGAGGCAGGTTGCCCGAGTGGCCAAAGGGAGCGGTCTGTAAAACCGTCGGCTCAGCCTACGTTGGTTCGAACCCAACACCTGCCACCACCAGCGAAAACAGCCCTCTGAACTGCGACTTTGCAGTCAGGGGACTGTGCACGGCGAGCCCTCAGCGGCGGTGAATAGCGATGGCTGGTGGCGGCTATCGGTGGGTGCCCGCCCCAAATACGCCCCAAGGTCAGGACAACCCAACTTGCACTCCCGCATCCGTCACCTTGGCACTGGCGGACGAACGATCCGCATGATCCTCCGCCGGTAAGCCAACGCACGTGGCGGGCGAGCAGCGGCCGAGCGGGTGCGGCACAGCTGAGCCCGCCTCCACGCCGAGCGGCTGTGCGACGACCCACAGTCGAGGGGCGGGGAGCTGCGCGAGCGGCTGGAGGTCGAGATGCGTCGCCATCCGGTGCCCAATATGGACACTCTCCCTTCATGACTCTGTGTGCCAGCCGCCGTTGGCGAGGGGACCGGCTCGCACCAAGCCTGGCAGCCCTGTCAGTACCTTCGCCCTGTACGAGGACTCATACCGGTCCCATTTACAGGCGCACTCGCGCACTCACGCGGAGGGCTGCGGTGGTCAATGTGGAGCAACCCGCTGGTTATTGCAGGCAGCCAGCGCTGCGACGCCTGCGATTACAGTCATAGCGTTCTCCCGGTCCCAGGTGATCGAACCAGCCACGGGATCTCCGTGTGCTGACGCACTGGCCAGTGAGAAGAGGGCGTGGCGCAGCAGCGACAGCCGCTGGTCGAGTGTGCGCTTTTCCCGCGCTGTGCTGACGACGGACTTCTCCGTCGCCCAAGCGGTAGCCATATCATCTATCGCCCGACGCGCCCACGGGAGCTAGCGTCCGTGCACGATCAGGGCCTGGCATCATCTCGCCGAGCCCTGCCAGGACATGATGTCCGGCCGGATGGTGACCTGGCTGGTGTGGCTGGAGGGGCCCGGCGCCGACCTGGACATGGGCGACGGGTGGTATTGCTACTGGGCCTCAGACCTTCGGCCGCTCGGCGGCCCCGGCGCATAACCGCCGCGGACCGAACAGCTTGGCCAGCAGGCTTCCGCGCTTGCGTGGATGCAGAAGAACGCACTGCGAGTTGATGAGCTAGCCGATCCGCAGATCATGGAACGCGCGCTCGAGGCGCTTGCTTCCAAGCGCGACGGCACCCCGGCCGCCGCCAACACCTACCGGCGCAAACGCCCAGTGTTCTACGCGGCGCTGGCATATGCCGTCAAGTGCAAGCTCCTCGTCGTCAACCCGCTAACCGATGACGAGATCGAATTCTCCGCGCCCAAAGCCGTCGAAACGGTCGATCCTCGAACTGTCCCGAATCCGACCCAGGCCAAAGCACTCATCGAATCAGCAGGGAACGTCAAGCCGTCCGGCGCTGGACTCAAGGCGTTCTACGGCTGCCTGTACTACTGCGGCATGCGGCCGGGCGAGGCTGCGCGCATTCGGGAAGATGACTTCGTGCTCCCCGAGGACGAATCGGGCACCGCAAACGCCGATGACAATGGATGGGGCACCGTCTACCTGGATACGTCCGCACCAAGAACCGGCCGTTCGTGGACCGACAACGGCAAAACCAGGGAAGAACGCATGCTCAAGCACAGGCCACCGGGCACCGTGCGGCCAGTGCCCGTGCCCCCGGCGCAAGTCCGGCTGATTCGCGCTCACATCGCCGAGCACGGCACCACCGCTGACGGACGCCTGTTCCGCGGCATCCGTGGCGGCGATCTCTCTGAGAGCACCTACGGGCGAGTGTGGGAAAAGGCGCGGGCATGGGCACTCAGCCCGGCCCAGGTCTCATCAACGCTGGCCAAGCGTCCCTACGATCTCCGCCACGCCTGCGTCTCAACCTGGCTCAAGGCGGGCACCGAGCCCAAGCGAGTAGCCGAGTGGGCCGGACACAGCGTGCATGTACTGCTGAGGATCTACACCCACTGCCTGGACGGCGGCGACGTGGAAGCCTTGCGGCGCATACAGAAGACCCTGGAGAACGTCTAACCTCGAAGTTTCGTGAGGTGGCTGTCCTGGTCTGAGGTGTTCGGCTGGGGTCGATTTACGGGCGTCGCTCATGGCTGGGTGCCCGGCTGTCGCGCCGGGTGGACGGGGTTCCGCGGCCCTGGTGTTTCCTTTCCTGGTCGTCGTGGCGGTTGGGACTGGTCAGCCGGATGGGAGGGCTTGCAGGCGGGTGACGGCCGCTGCGATCTCGCCAGCCCAGGGCCACCGTTCGGCCAGCCGTAACCGCAGGCGGCGGGCCACCCGGGCGGATCGGCCGCCTTCAGCGCCCGCGGCAGGTCGCCCGCGAGCTGGCTGACCAGCCGGGAGACGACCGGGTCCGACGCGACCGGGCTGGCCAGCTCCGGCTGCTCGCCTGTGCTGGCGATAGCCGGCTGGGGCCGCCTCAGTTGTGGATGCTCAGTTCGCGTTCGGTCTGCTCGTATACCCGGTCCTGGGCGTCATGGTCACGGGACTTCTTGGATGACTTTTTGAGCTTGGCCGAGCTGTAGTAGCCGCCGGTGGCGGTGGCGAGGTCGGGATCGGCCAGCAGCCGGACACAGCCGCGTGACCCCTTCTCCGGAGGCCCGACGAACGGATTGGTCAACGCCTCAATCGTTTTGAACGGCCCGCCGGCCTTGCTGCCGAGACTGGTTTTGACCGCGCCCGGGCTGACTGCGTTGAACGTCAGGCCCTCGCCCTCATGGCGGCGAGCTTGGGCGTAGGTGTACATCAGGGCCAGCAGTTTGGCGTCGGCGTAGGCCTGGATCTGCTTGTACTTGCCGGGGTAGCTCCAGTCGGTGATCGGCTTGCCCCGCGACTCGATCAGGGCGGTCATGTTGACCACCCGCGAGGGCGCGGCGACATCATCAGCTCCCTTGCGCAGCAGGTCGAGCAGCCCGTCAGTGAGCGCCGCCAGCGCGACGTGGTTGATGGCGATGGTCCGCTCGTATCCGTCGGGCGACAGCGCCTTGCTGGAGAACGCGGCGCCCGCGTTGTTGACCAGTCCGTTCAAGCCCTTCGGGCTCGCCTGGTGCACCGCCTCGACCAGCTCGCGGACGCCGGCGAGCGAGCCCAGGTCTCCGGCCACGGCTAGGTACTGGCCTTTGCCGTTGCCGTTGCTGACCAGCAGGTCTGCTGCTTGTCTGGCCTGGTCAGCGCGTCGTGCGTGCACCAGCACGGTCGCGCCGCTGTTGCCGGCGCCTTGAGCCGTCTCATGGCCGATGCCACCCTTGGTACCGGTGACCAGGAGGGTCTGACCGTCGAGCCTCCCGGCGAACTGGGCGTCGAACTTGCTCATACGCTTCTCCCATCGGGTAAGTCCTGCATGCCAGGGCACTTCGAGAGGGCGTCGTCTCGCGAGCGGCCCCTACGGCGGTCATCTCGCCACCGGCCCGGCAGGGGCGCTCCGGTGAACGTCGCCGCGCTGCGACTGGTGCTACGTCGCGACCCGGCCCCCGTCAACCGCGAGGGTGACGCCGTGGACGAAGCTGGCATCGTCACTCGCGAGGAAGACGATCGCCGCGGCAAGTTCCGCGGGCCGGGCCACGCGGCCTGCTGGTGCCAGCGCTGCAAGCTGACTCACCATCTCCTCGGGGATGCCTTCCGTCATCGCGGTGCGCGTCGGACCGGGGGCGACGGCGTTGACCCGGACACCACGTGCGCCGTATTCGGCGGCCCAGGCCTTGGTCAGCAGTTCGAGAGCCGCTCGGCTGGCGCCGTACAGGGCCATGCCGGCCTGTCCGAAGCTCGCGACCATCGTGGAGATGTTGACGATCGAACCCCATCCGCGTTCGGCCATGGCTGGCGCCAGTGACGCGACGAGGAAGAACGGGACCTTGACGTTCAGTGCGAAGGTCTCGTCGAACTCTGCCTCGGTGGCTGCGCTGCTTGGTCCGAGCAAGGCGACGCCGGCGTTGTTGATGAGGATGTCGACGTGGCCGCCGCCTGCCTCAGTGGCCCACTCGACCAGGTCCCGGGCCGATTCGAGGTCGCTCAACGTAGTGAGCCGGAACGTTGCGCTGCCGCCGCTGCCCTCGATCTCGGCGACCACGTCCTTGGCTCGTTGTTCGTTGCGCCCGACTACCAGTACGTGTGCGCCGCGGGCGGCCAAGGCGATGGCCGTAGCCTTGCCGATCCCGCTCGTCGAGCCCGTAACCAGAGCTGTCTTGCCCTTCAGGTCAGTCATGTGATGTCGCCCTCCCGCTCAGAATGAGTTGCACGACTCACTCTGACGGCTCGGCACTGGGTTGTCAAACTCAGAATCCTGCTAAGATTGATGCATGGTCAACGAGACGAGTGACCGGCCGAGGCTCACCGCCAAGGGAGCACGCACCCGGGCACGAATAGTGGAGGAGGCCGCCGCCCTGATCCATGAGCGCGGGGTGGCGGGCACCACCCTGGACGACGTCAAGGTGGCGGCGGAAGTCAGCGGCTCTCAGATGTACCACTACTTCCCCGACAAGAACGAACTCGTGCAGGCGGTCATCGACTACCAGGCCGACACCATCGTCACTCACCAGGGGCGTGTGCTCAGCAGCGCGAACGGAATCGAAGCCTGGCGGAACATGGTGATCACCGCAGCGAAACTCACCAAAGCAAAGGGAGGCTGCCCACTTGGCTCGCTCGGCGGCCAGCTCGCCGAGAGTGACCCCGAGGCCCGAGCGCTCATCGCGGCAGGGTTCGATCAGTGGGCAGCCGTCATCGGCGAGGCACTCAGATCCCTTCATGCCGACGGGAAACTCCCGCCCGGCATCGACCCGGACGACCTCGCCACTACTCTGCTCGCCACGCTCCAGGGAGGACTTCTACTCGCCCAGGTACATCGGAGCGCCCGCCCGTTCGAAACTGCGGTCGATACCCTCCTCGCCCTTACCATCGGCAGATGAGCCCAAGCGGATTCATTCACAGCCATCGCCGAGGTCGGCTCACGGCTCTTGGATGACGCACGTGCATCCACACGATCCGCTTGCGGACCCGCTGCCGTTCGTGATGCCGGACACAGGCGAAGCCCGAGGCTAACCAGCTCCTCGTGAGCGAGATTGCCCCCAGATGCGCCCCAAAAAGGCGGCTCCTAGAGTGTCGCCGCAGGTCATCGCTACCTTGCGGCCGGTCTGTAAAACCGTCGGCTCAGCCTACGTTGGTTCGAACCCAACACCTGCCACCAGTCATATGAGCAGCACAGGGGTGCTTTGGCACCCCTGTTGCATGTCCGGGCCATGCAGCAAGATGCCACCAGAAGCGGCCTTATGCGGCTGGCCGTGGGATATACGTGGGATGGATCCCGGCCGATCTCGGGCATGTCCGGCCGGTCGAGTCGCTGGTTGGTGAGTTCAGCGGGAACCATGAGACGGGCGGTCGGGCGTCCCAGAGTGCAGCGTCTACGCGGGTGTCGGCCGTGTAGTCGCCGCTGTCGAGGCACTGGAGCGGACGGGGAGCAGGACTTCGACGCTGTGCCCTGCTCGCTCGCCTACGGGGTGGCCGAGGAGGGGAACTCAGGCGGCCACCCAGAGGAATACGGCGGCGCCGCGGAGGTCGCAGGGGCGACCGGCCAGGGGCGAGGTGGTCTTTCGGGGACCAGGGCGAGGATCCGCGCTCTGGCCTGAAGTCGCTGACAGGGGTGTAGGCGACCGGGTGCGTGTCCTCGCCGTGAACATCCCGGCGTCCGGGGCTACGTCAAAAGGCGCTGAGGATGGCAACCAGCTGGGCCGGGATCGGCACGCGGCGGGCGCCTCGCCTGCTAACACCCTGAGTAGTCGAACGCACCGGCAAATGCGTCAGCGTCGGCTGGCCGTCGGTCTGCGTCGCCGGAAGCCACAGGGACACGGCGGCGTGGCGGAGGTCGTAGGGGCGGCGGGCTAGAGGGGACGCGACCTGGGCGGGCGTCAGGGCCAGGGTCCGGGCCTCGGCCCAAACGTCGCTGATCGCGGTCGAGGCGACAGGATGCCCCCGGTCGCTGCTGAAGATCCGGCCATCGGGAGCGACCTTGAAGGTATCGACGTGGTTGCGCAGGATGGCGACCAGCTCGGGCGGGATGGGAACGCGGCGGGCCTCGTCCGCGGCCCGGTGCTTGAGGCCCCGCTCGCCGTGGGCCTGCTCTTCGTCGGTCCATCGCCGGTTGACCTCGGGCCTGGACTTCTCCAGGGTAAGGCGGCCCCAGCCGGTCACGGGCAGGTGGCAGTCCTAGCGGCGGAGGCCGACGACCTCGGCGGGTCGCAGCGCGGCGAAGTACATGCAGGCCAAGAAGGCCTGAGCCGCTGGCCGCGAGCGTGGGGTCCGCGCCGCTGCTGGCCCACGTAGCTAACGGCGATCAGCAGCTCACGGGCCTGGGCGTGGGTTGACGACTACGCGCCGGTCCACCACCTCGGACACCTTGGGCGGCTTCCAGCTCAGCCGGTCGAGCGGGTTGGCGGGCATCTCGTCCAGCTCCAGGGCGTAGCGGATGACGTTGGCGAACACCGACCGCTTCCGCGCGATCGTGGTCGCGCTGGCCGCCTTGCCGTCCTGGCGCACCGAGATGGCGTCCAGGACGGCGCGGGCATGCTGCGGCTTGCTGGCCATGCTGACCGGCAGGGAGGCTTTCTCCAGCCAGCGCAGTGCGGTAGCGACGGGCCGAGGCCGGTCCAGGTCACGGGCAGCAGGCGGCAGTGCAAAGTGACGCAGAGCTGTTCGCAGCACGCACTGATCGATGCCCTGAGGGGCAGGCTCACTGGTGACGGCCGGGATGATCGTGGCCAGAGCATCTGTCAGCGCGTCCCGCGTTTTCGGCGCGGCGCCTGGCCATTTCATATCGGTATAGGCGACACCGGATAGCCAACGGCCTCGACATGCCCGACCACGCCCGCCTCCTGCTGGGCATCGCACCCCGCCAGGCCATCGACCGCCAGGCACAGCAGGCGACCACCGGCAGCGACCCCGGCCAGACCGACGACCTTGTGTGCCGCCTCTCCACCGCCCGCTACGTCGACGAACCGCTGATCCAGGTACTTCGGGACGAGACCGAGGCCATCCGCCAGCTCGACCGCAGGCTCGGCGCCCCCGCCGTCGCCGCCAAACTCGAAGCCCACATCACCGAGCTCTCCGACACCCTGCACCACACCCTCGCCCCCGGCCGCCGCCAGCACCTTGCCCTGGTCCTGGGCGACGCCGCCGCCCTCGCCGGATGGCAAGCCATCGACACCGGCCAGCTCGCTACCGCGTGGAATCGCTTCGAGACCGCCACCGCCGCCGCTCGCGAAGCCGAAAACACCGCCCTGCTCGCCTTCGCCGCCGGGGAACAGGCCTACGACCTGCTCGACCTCGACCAGCCCGCCCAGGCCCTCGAAAAGGTCCGCGCCGCCCGTGACCAGGCGGGCACCCGCATCCCTGGCCAGCTCCGCTGCTGGCTGCACGCCGCCGAGGCCGAAATGGCCGCCGCCATCCGCCAGCATGGCGACTGCCACGCCGCCCTGGACCTCGCCGCCCGCCAGCTCGACCAGCCTGCCGCCGAGCACCTGCCTACCTCGCGCTCGACCCCACCCATCTGGCCCGCTGGCGCGGCAACTGCCTCGTCCACTTCGGCGACAGTTCCACCATCACCGACCTCACCACCGCACTCGCCGGGATGGACGGCCCCTTCTCCCGTGCCGAAGCCACACTGCGCTGCGACCTCGCCACCGCCCTGCACGCCACCGGCGACCGCGACCATGCCCGCGAGCATCTGGCCCGCGCTACCGAGCTAGCCCAGCTCACCGGCTCCGCCCGCCAGCGCCGCCGCATCGCCCAGCTCCAGCGCGCTATCGGACGCGCTGCCTAGGCTAGGTCGCATTAGAGACAGTGCGGAGTTCCACTGAATCTTCCGGGAACGCAACGGCGTGGCTCTGACTCCTGGTTCAAAGCAGTCGTTAGATTACTGAGAGTAATTGAGTTGTACCACGTGCAGTTCATGCTGGCGGCCCATGCGGCGGCTCAGAGCACCGGGGGACGGGCGAGGCAACCGTGAGCTATCGGATGCGACTCACAATGGCAGGCATAGCTAAGGGAATGGCGCTGCTCGGCCTCCTGGCGTCGGGGGTCATGAGCGCCCCGTCGGCCTCGGCAATTCCCGTTACCAGATCAGCGGCCACTGGCGTGGTCAGCAGAGCTGGTAGCGGTAGTGTCACGGCGTCCAGTGGCCGCGGGATCGCCGGGCTAGCGCACGCTATCCGCAGGCCGGCGGACTCCGCTCCAGGCGCGCCCACCGTCACGGAAATCAGCGCTGGGCTGGACCAAGTATGCGCACTCCAGAGCACGGGCACCCTCGTCTGCTGGGGCAATAACCGCTACGGCAAGTCCTCGCCGCCGCCTGGCACCTTCATATCCGTTGGCGCCGGGTCTAATCACACCTGCGGCGTCCGGACTGACGGCAGCGTTGTGTGCTGGGGTGACAACATCCGGGGTGAGAGTTCACCGCCAGCTGGCAAGTTCACCGCGGTGACCGCCGGGTATCTCTTCTCCTGCGGGCTGCGCGCTGACGGCACGCTCGCGTGCTGGGGCGACAATCAGTTCGGCCAGTCCTCCCCACCGACAGGCACCTTTACCTCGCTCGATGCCGGCACTCACATGACCTGCGCGGTGCGGACCGATGGCAAGGCAGCCTGCTGGGGTTCGGCCGCTGACGGCCCCGCAAAGCCACCGGACGACATATTCAGGTCGGTGACTGCCGGCTGGCAAGACGGATGCGGAGTGCTGACAGACCGCACGCTCAAGTGCTGGGGCGACAATCAGTTCGGCCAAACCTCACCGCCGGGCGGCACCTTCACGTGGGTGACTGCCAACGAGCACTACACGTGCGGAGTGCGCACTGATGGTGCACTGGCTTGCTGGGGCAACAACATGTACGGCCGGATCTCGCCGCTCCCGTCCGGCACTTTCACGTCAGCGAGCGCGGGAGGGCGAGGCGGCTGCGCAGTGCAGACTGACGGCCTGGTCGCTTGCTGGGGCGGCAATGAATCGGGCCAGGCAACACCGCCGGTGACCACCACAACAGTCACCTCCTCGCGAAACACTGTCATCATCGACCACCCCGTCACTTACACGGCCGTTGTCAAGCCTGCGGCCGACGCAGGGACGATGGACTTCTACGACAACGGCAGCCTCATCACGTCTTGCGCAGACCGGCCTGTCCGCTCCGGCATGGCTACCTGTGATCAGAACTACCTTCAGCCGGGCACGCACTCGATCGTGGCTGTCTATTCCGGTGAAGGCCGCTTGCTGGGCTCGGCGGGTGCCGTCACGCAGACAGTGAACCCACGGGCGTCCACGGCGACCATCGTGGCGTCCACATCGAACCCGAGCGCAGTTGGCGAGGTCGTCATCTATATCGCCGTCGTCAGGCCCGCGGCCGATGGGGGGACGATGGCGTTCACCGATGACGGCAAGCCCATCCCGTCATGCGAGGCCCAGCCAGTCACCGACGGCACGGCCTCCTGCGACCAGGTTTATGCCACGGCGGGTGTCCACCGCATTGTCGCCAGCTACTCCGGCAACCGTGATTTCCTGGGGTCGAAGTCGGCGCCGCTGACTCAGGTCGTCGAATAGGCGCAACTGCTCCTGGCCAGCGCCGGGCTTACGGCTGGCGCGGCGTGCGCCACCGGAGTGCGTTCTGGACCAGCGGGCGGGCAGCGGCGGCACCGCCGACCAAGTCGGTCCGGGCGGGCGTTCGTTACAAGCGACATGCAAAGGCTCGGAAACTGATGACCTCGCGGTCCTGGTCCTTTAGCTATCGAACGGGATCACGTCACAGCGGTTCCGGTCTGGCGTTCTGCGGCCTGCCGGGCGTCGCGTGACCGGCGTGCTCGGCGATCGTCCAGCAGTTGTTGCCCGGCAGGTCCGATATCAGCCCCAGCGCCAGGTCACGGCGTGTCGCCGCGGCTCCACCCGCCTGAACCGCCGCGCGATCCGGCTCATCAGGCCGTCGAAATGCGCCCGCCATCGTTCAGGGTCTACGCGTGGCCCGCGGCCACCGCAAGATCATCCGTGTTCCACGCAAACCCGGCATGATCACGCGGTGGCCGTTCCGTGTCACGCCGCCACGCCCAAGATCGCGAAGTCAGGCTGCCGTACTAGGCCTCCCCCCCAGCAGCCCCGGCAGCCCGATCAGCACCCCCGAGTTCCAGATCTGCCCTTGCGCGATCAGCTCAGGCACCGACACCAGCGGCACCCACTCAATCCGGTCCGCCTCGCTGACCTCCACCGGCTCGGTCACTCGGCGGGGCCCTGGGGATTCAGCTCCGAAGACTGTGCTCTGGCAGGTCAGGCCTTACCGGCGGATGCGGTGCCGGCGCTGGGCGTCAGGGGGAGGTTGCGCGGATTGGGGAAGCCGAGGCTGACATAGCCGGGGGCGCGCTTGGCCAGGGATGAGGCGAGCACGCCGGTGCCGGTGTCGTGGTAGTCGTGGACCTCGGCGGTGGTCTTGCCGGGGTACGGGCGCAGGATGCGGCCGGCGTACTGGACGAGGCGTCTCTTGAACGCGATCGGCGCGGCGAGAAACAAGGTGTCCAGCGCTGGGCAGTCGAAGCCTTCCCCGGCGTAGGGGCCGGTGGCAACGGCCAGCAGCGGCGGGCCGCCGGGTTACGGCTGGAGACGGGCAAGGGCGGCCGCGCGGGCCTTGGCGCCTATCCCGCCGCGTAGCACGACCGGGTCGTGCGCCTGGTCCCGGAGGGCTGCGGCGAGCCGGTCAAGGTGGTCGGTCCACTGGGTGAGTACCAGGCAGTGCCGTCCCCTGGCCAGCGCCTCGGCTACGTCATCGGCGACCTGGGCGGTACGGCCGTCGTCGGCAACCAGGTCCCGGTAGATCGTCGCCATCCCGCCCGGCGCGGACGGTTCGGCGTCCCCGGCGTAGCAGAACGCTGTGGGATGCACGCGGAGGACGGGCGTCGGCCGGGAGACGCCTCCAACTCCGGCGAGGTCAAGCTGGGGCGGCTCGGCCGCCTGGGCGCCGGTTGCCAGGTTGCGGCCTGCGGGGTGGGAGATGGTGTGCCGTACCGGGCCGACCTGCAGGGCGATCAGGTCGTCGAGCTTGTCACGCCGGTAGGGCGTGGCGGTCAGGCCGAGCCAGCGACGCGCTGGGATCTGCTTGACCGCGTTCTCGAACGCCGCCGCCGGTACGTGATGACATTCATCGGCGATGATCAGGCCGTATCCGGCGGTAATCGCGGCGACGTCCTCACGACGGGCCAGTGTCTGCAGCATCGCGATGTCAACGACTCCGCGGATCTTCGATCGTCCGCCGCCGAGCTGACCGGGCGTGACCCCCAGGAGCTCGCGGATCTGGGTCCTCCACTGGTCGGCCAGTGCCTTGCGATCTACCAGCACCAGTGTCGAGGTCGCGTGCGCGGCGGCGACGGCGCACGCGATCACGGTCTTGCCTGTCCCGGGCGGGGCGACCAGGAGGCCGAGGTCATGGCGGGCCAACTCGTCAGCCGCCGCCTGCTGCTCGCTAGTGAGCGTGGCCGTGAACGTGAGTCTCTGCTGTCCGCCGGCGGAGCGTGCGTCGGTGACCTCCAGCCTGCTGCCGCCCTGCTCAGCCAGCGACGTCACGGTGTCGGCGAGGCCTCGGGGCAGGATAAGCCCGCCATCAAGGGTCTCGTCGAAGCTTCGGAGGAACCGGGGCGTGTCCCAAGTGGATGCGCGCAGCCGCTGCCGCTCGTAGAACAGCGGGTTCGGCATGGAGGCCGCGTGCTTGAGCGTCGCCAGCAGGGCGGGCGTCAGCTGGCTCTCTTCAAGCCGGACACCGGCGCCAAGCCGGACCTGGACAATGGAAGGCGGTGCGGGCCTGGTCCTGGTGGAGACTGGCTTGCCGATCCGGCTGACCTCTGCGCCGGTCGTTATCTGGGCGGCCTTGTCCGCCGCACGGGTCACCTCCCGCGGGCTCATCCTGCCCAGGGTCGACAAGAAGGCCCACTGGTCCTCGAAGGGCTCTAGCGTCGCCAGGTCCAGGAAGACGGTAGCCCCGTCTCGCCGTGACCGGCCGTGCAGCGGCGCGGCGATCAGGTTGCCCATCCCACCAGCCGGGAGCACATCCTGGGAGGGGAACAGCCGATCGTAGCTGGCCAAGTCCATCTGCCCGCGCAGCGCCATCGCCTCTCGCAGGAGGCCCGTGCCTAGCCGGCGTGCCGTCGCGGCCGGGACCGGGCCAGTGAAGAACACCCAGGCATGGGCACCAACCCCCGACCGGGACACCTCCAGCGCGGCGGGCACTGCCAGCGATCGGGCTGCTTTCAGGTATGCCAGAGCGTCCAGCATCGCCGCGGGTCCGTCGAAATCTGCGGCTAGCCACCAGCACCTGTCACGGTCCAGCAGCGGATACAGGCCGATATGCACCTGACCGGACAGGTGAGCAGCCAGGACATCAGGCGTCAGTGGCAGGTAATCCCGTTCAGCGTGCGGAGTGCCTTTGCGCCACCCTCCGCGGACAGCCGGGAGCCAGCCAGCCTTTCCCGTGCGCGCGTTCTCCCAGCGGACGGCGTGCACATCATTCCGCGCGGCGAAAAGCGCGCCGAACAGCGCGACCTTCGTCGCGGGAGGCGAGCCGGCGTGGACCGGTCCGGGCGGCGCCTCGAAAAAACCGGCCTGCGCGGGCCCAGGCGGCGCGGCCTGCGTCCGGGTCAGCCTCAGCAGCCGAAGCAGGCGGGCGTTCTCGGCCCGGAGCGCCGCCAGCTCCTGAGCCATCGCCGCTGGTCCCTCGCCGTCAGCGAGTCTCTCGGTCACGCTGCCAACGGTACGAGATGCCGATTCCCTTATGCCGCTGAGATCGCCCGAGCGAAGGCAGCAGGAAGGCGCGCGTATAACCAGCGCGCCGGCCAAATGCGGTCTGCCGCCGGGCGGCCTCATGCCGGACCCTGCTCGGCTAGCAGCTCGACCGCGTCCCGGACAAGGTCGGCGCTGAGGTCGTCGAGACCGCTTGCGGTCAGCTAGTGGAGGCCTGGGCCAACCGCCCTGGGCAGGCACCATCGTCCGAGCAGGCTCGGACGATGAGCATGATCGATGACCTGCGGTGCCTACGGATGGTGCAGTGGCGTGGACATGAGTCGACCGATCTCATCCGCGAACTTGGGCACGCCTGCTCTGCCGAGCAGTACGGCGAGATCCTGTGGCGTGAGGGAGGGCCGTCTGGTGTGGGCTGCCTGCTCGCCTATGACCTGCAGGATAGTGGGCGGGCTGAGTCGGGTTGATCAAGCAGGAAGTCGTCCGGGTGAAGAGCCTCCAGCCCGAGCCGACTGAGGGCCGCCGCTGGGAAGTCGCTGATATTGGAGGTCACGATGGCCTGGGCGCCGGCCCGGATTGCTGTAGCGACGACATGACGGTCGTCGATGTCGGGCAAGGATATCCCCTCTTCAAGATCCTCCCATCCGGTGACCAGGGCATCGTCGAACGCCTCGCGCATGTCAGTGAAACGCGGGGCAACCCCAAGGTACCGGTCGACTGTTCATGAAGAGGCAGGACCGCTTGAGGCCCCCGCGCTAACGGTTAGCGCACGTCCCAGGGATTGATCAGTTCGACGCCCATTTCGGCAAAGTCGCTGATGTTACGAGTGGCAACAGCCATGCCGCGGGACGCGGCCACTGCGGCGATCATGGCATCGACCGGCTTGCTGACCTCGCGGCCGATCCTCCTTCTGGCTGCCATGATCGTGGCCAGCGCGCGGGCGGCCTGCTCGTCGTAGCTGTAGCTGCGTTCCCGGGCTCGGGTGATCAGCCCTTCGATGTGGGTGCTGAGGAAGTCCTTGCGCCGACCGTCCGGCAAGAGCGCCAGCCCAGTCAGCAATTCGCCGATCGTGATCGTGCTGATCGCCGCATCGTGGCGGTGCGCGCGCAGCCATGCCACGACCCCTGGATCCGGTGCCGGACGCATCGTCTCAGACCAGACGTTGGTGTCGACGAGGATCACTCGAAGGTGACGGTCTCGCGGGATTCGCCGCTACGGTCAGGCATGGGCAGTAGCTCGCCCGGCGGCACCGATGCCATCTCGTCCAGCCACCAGGACACGAAATCCTCGTCTGCCGCGATGGCCTCTTCCAGGATGACGCGAGCCTCGGCCTCTACTGACCGGCCATGCGCAGCGGCGCGGCGGCGCAGTGCCGGCTTCAACGACTCCGGCAGGTTCCGGATCAGCAAGCTGTCGCTCATAGATAGCAATGATATCACTTGGTTTCGGCCCGGGCTCCTGCAAATCTCGCTCGGCGCTTGCCGGGCGGGGCGCATAGTTGGGCTGTGGTCCATGATTTGCCCTGGCTGAAGCGGACTTAGCCGCCTTCGTGTGCGGGCTCGTCGCTGCCGAGCACCTACGACGCCCAGGTTTCCGCGCGCACTGCAGCCTCCCGCACCACGACCTGATCCCACGCATCTGTATGGCAGGATGAACAACCCGCCGATGGAACCCTAAGCCGACCTGTCCGCCGCCGCTCACTGACTCGCTATGGCCGACCGAGCTGTCGGCGAGCCTGGCGCACATCGCGTAATGGCCGCATGGCCGACCGAGCACGCAACCTCGTTACGCAACCTCGTCGAGATGGGCTCATCACCCGACCAGCAGCCGTTATGGGGCCTTACGTTAAGCATAGCGATCAGGCGACTCGTCGCGTATGTGGCGTTGTCAGTCCAGCAGTCGACCTTCCCTGAGGTCGATGTCGATAGTGCGGCGCCAGGGCTCTGGCGGAGTCCAGCCCTCGGCCGTCGAGTGATCCCAGCCGACCGGGAGGCACGACGATTATCGTCAGATAATCCTTTAAGCCGACGAAATCATTGCTGATTAGGCGCTCACTTGCCACGTCGCTGCGGCGCCCGGTAATAAACGCCCTGTTGCGGATGTTCGTGGTTGGGGAGTGGTTGGATAACCGCCCGGAAAGCTTTAGGACGCGGCAAAGCTGCAGGTGAGCGGCCACCTTGAATGGCGAGGAGGTGTCCTCTGTAAAACCGTCGGCTCAGCCTACGTTGGTTCGAACCCAACACCTGCCACCACCAGCGAAACGGCCCGTGGCCTGCACATATCGCGGCTCGCGGGCTGTTACTCATGGCCTGACGAGGTCCCGCTGAGTCCATGAGAGTCCGGCTGAGTCCAGCGGCGCACGGACATATAGCGGACAGCGTCCGGGGCCGGACCGGCGCCCGGCGAGCCCCTTGTTCCCCGGTTGCGCTGGTCATCCGGGGGATCGCCGGCGGATTTGCCAGCCCGGGGAACGATCATTGACGGCACTCGTCGATCCGCGCATAGCCCGCAGAATCCGTCGGCGAGCGTGGCTTCTTCCCGCCGGACCGGATCTCGCGGCAGGCTAGGCGACGCTGCTGCCGCCCCGAGGAGCGCTGCGACCCTCACTGCTTTGCGGGCTGATACTTGCCGCTCTCGTCCGCGATGCAGCGCCCGGCCGGGCGACCCGCGCGGTGCATCCGTCAGTCGCCGTGCCGCGGTGGCTGAGTGGACCTTTGACGGACCTGCTGTCGACCTGCAGTAGGCCTGGCACGTACCCGGCAACCTGGCACCGACGTGGGCGGGAGGTCAGGCGTCTGCGGCCAACCGAACATGCTGGTGGTCGCGGCGGCAGGTCCATTCAGAGGTCAGGCAAGCTAGAGGACGAGGTCCCCCGTGCGGAGGCTCTGGCCGGCGGCGCTTACCTCGGCCGGCGCCGGGCTGCGATTCTCTGAGGACGCCAGGACCGCGCGCAACTTTGCGCGCAGTTCCCCGTCATCCGCTGGAGAGGCGGGCGCCCTGTGGGGACACGGTAGTGCATGGTCCGGGAGATAGCGGCGGGCGAGGATCGGAGAGAATGACCGGCGCTGCTTGCCCGGCGCCAGGTCAGATGACACGGTGATAATAAGCCGCAAGTCGCGGCTATCCGCGGGTTCTGGCCCTTTCATGCGGCTGGGACGGGTGCGTGGTCTGAGGGGCGGGAGACGGCGATGGCGGGTGCGGCGAGCAGTCGGCGCGGGGCGGCAAGGATGCGGCGGGCTCCAGCAGCCGCATTAGCCGTGGCGGCGGCACTGGCCCTGGGGGTCGCCGGAGCGGCGCAGGCCGCTCCGGCCGCTCGTGCGCCAGGGGCGATGATCCGCCCGGCGGTCAGTTCCGCGGGGCTGGCCAAGGCCAGCAGCAAGCCGAAGCCGTGCTTTTATGCCCTCCCGGACTGCGCGAGTTCCGATGCTGCGGTCGGATTCACGGTCGTCAGCGTCGGGAGTACCACCGGGTGCATGTTCAAGACCACCGTCGCCTGGGGCGACAAGGCCCGCGAAACCAAGACCTACCCTGGCAGCAGCAGCGGCTCGGTCCTGGCCCGGTTCACGCACGACTACGCCAAGCCCGGCAGCTTCACCATTACCGTGACCGGTGAGACTACGGTGGGGTCATGCACCGCCGCCGCGGGTACCTTGCGGTTCACGCTGATCACGGCGGGCGTCTACGGAGACTTCCAGTCGGAGTCCATCGTGGGCAAGGCGGTCAAGGCCGGCTGGAGCATGATCGCGAATGTCGCCGGGAAGGCGAAGCCCAGCGGCTGCAAGGCTCCCTGGACCGGGCCGACCAACAATGACTCAGACCGCAGCGTCGAGAAGGTGCTCGCCGCCCGGAAGACCCCCTACCCCGCGTGGATCTCCTACTGGACCCCCGCCGTCCCGCCGGACGGGCAGCCTTTCCTCGACGCGGGCTACGCGGCAGGCCAGGAGGCCGCCAGCGACATCGAGGCAGCGGCGAGCGCGGTGGCCAGGCCTGTCGCGCCGGCGTACGTGACGCTCGACTTCGAGACCAGCGACTTCAACGTCAAGACGCACAAGGAAACCGGCGAGCTGTCCTGCGGTCATAACCGGGCTGCTGGGCAGACGAAGCCGAAGGCAGGCGACAAGCTGTGCTGGGACAGGACCAGCGCCGAGGTCAGGTGCTTCCAGGCCACCGCGGCCGACTGGGAGAACTTCGCGACCGGCTGGGCCGACGGCATCAAGTCCATCGCCTCGCCCTTGCCGCTGGCCCCGGCGATCTACGTCACTAAAAGCGAGTACAACGACAAGAAGTTCGGGGTACAGGCCCTGGCCCGCGACGCCGACCTGCCGGTGATCATCGCCGTCGCCCCGATCCTCGGCACGACCAGGCCGCCTACCGGACCCAGCGTCGTCGGGTACGCCGCATATGGCACCGGCGGTGAGCCAGCGGTCTGCGGGAAGGCCGCCGAGTACATCAAGCACGTCAAGGCCTGGGGCGGCATCACCAGCCTGCAGTTCGCTGGCAGCGAGATCTGCAAGCCATAGACATCAAGCCGCGAGTCGTTATTGCAGCAGGGCCTGACGTTGAGTGTCGGCCGTCAGCCAGCCGATTTGAGCTCACGCGGCCGTTGCCAGGAGGGCGAGCTATGACCTAAGCCCGGCCGCGCCCTGTCTGGCGCGAGTCGCCTGGGAGGGCGACGAGCTCGGCGCATGCAGTCATGGCACGTCGAAGAAGCTGCCAGCCGGTCCCGGGTGGTTTGGATGTGCGCGTGCGCGGCGGCGCGGTAGCCGTGCTGGAACACCTGGATGCCGATGATCAGCGGATAGGCAGCCGCGGCGGGCAGGGCGGACAGGTCACCGCAGACGAGGCGGTCATGGCGGTCCGGGGCGCTGCTGGTGAGAGGGGTGATGGCCGCGGCCGAGAGTCCAGGCCGGTGAGGTCGAGGCCGCCGGCGACTAGCGGCAGGTAGTTGCGGCCGTTGCCGCAGCCGACGTAAAGGCCCCGGGTCACTCCGGCCTGGCGGGCGGCCGCGAGAATGTCGCTGGTGAAGGCGACGGGCTGGTCGCTGGCATACCGCCCGGCCGCGTACTCGGCATCCCAGGCAGCAGCCGAGCTATGTTCGACGCTGCGGTCCTGGATCGCTGAGCCCATCTCGCAGCCGGGCCCGCCGGTCGGCGCGGCGGTGCAGGCTGCGTCCTGGTGGCTCGGCTCGGGTGAGGTCAGCGTCCTTGCGGGCCCGCTGGCCGAACGGGTGTTCAGCCAGGCGGATGGGAAGCTCGGCAACTTCGTGTGGGATGGCGCGGGATGCCACGTGGTGGACTTCGAGGACTCCGGGATCAGTGATCCCGCCTATGAGGTCGCACACCTAGTCGAGCACGTGTCCGCGTGGCTGCCGGGGCTGATCAGGGAGGATGACCTCATTGAGGCCCTGGGGTTCTGCGCGGCCCAGCGGGCGCGGCTGCGGGGGTTCCGCCGGCTCATGGCGGTGTTCTGGCTGCTGATGCTCCTCCCCGGAAACCCGGGACATCGGCGCAACCCGCCTGGAAGCGCCGAACGGCAAGCCGAGCGTGTCCTAGATCTACTCTGACCTTCAAGGCCAGCGAGATCGCAAGATGAAACCTCCGGCTATCCGTGCCGTGATCGCAAGCGCGCAAGCCGGTCGCCCTCTGCGAAACGCCATAAGCCAGAGCAGGGTCACGCCGTACCACTGTCTATGCCTGGGCTGGCACCGATTGCACCAGTACCCTTAGGGCGCCCTGTCTCATCGGCGGGCTATGTCAAGCCAGCCGGAGTGCAGCCTCGACGGCGTGGCAAGTCTGCTCGACTGTCAGCCGCTCGCAGTCAATAACTGAGCGCAGCTGCCTGCCAGCTGTAAATTGAGTGACCTGTGCATGGAGCTTCTGCAGGAAGTCCCGGCCGCCGTTGTCGTCGATGACCTTGCTGACGACATCATGGTGCGGATCGCCGCCCCTCGCCCGCTCCATACAGCGATCGACCGCTGCATCGACACGCGCCGTCAGCAGTATCTGCCAGTACTCGGCTTCTGCCGCTGCCGCTGCAGACTCGAAGCACGCCAGCTCCCCGGCGTTCACGTTCGTCATCATCTGCGGCATGATCACGTCGTGGCCACTGGCCAGGTGGACCTGCGCCATCGCTGCCGCCAGAAGCCTCCCCGCCTCGAAGGAGTCCGAGAATCTGTCTCTCCAGCCGCCGATCATGGCGGCTACCTGGTCGATATCGAGATTGAGGACGCCGGGATGCCGGTCAGCGAAGGCGCTTGCCACCGTAGTTTTCCCTATGCCGGGCGGCCCGTTCAGGTGGATGAGTCGTACCACCTGAGGCAGGCTACCGTCGCCCCTCCCGTCCTCCTGACAGGTGCCGAAGGTCCTTCCGGGGATCAGCGTCAAGGGCGGCGCTTGCGTCAACGCGTCAGCGACGCGCCGATAACTGGCGTGGTGGGACGACTGCGGCGGAGATCGTGGTGATCATAGGAACCTCCGGAGCTCGGGCTGAGACCAGTGCTGAGCCAGTCGAGGCCCCGGCAACGCAAGGACAGGCCGACGCCTGTAACGGAGTATCACTGCCCTTGAGGTGCAAGTAGGACCTGAGCGCGGGTAGTAGCCTCGCCACAGCGTGGGCTTCCTAGACGGAGGCATCTGGCTATAGACGGCTGCCTGGTTAGCCTGAGGTCCTGAAACCGCCGTTGCTGTAGAGGACCTGGCCGGCCCGTTGTTCCGCTGTGTCTTGGCCAGGGACCAGCCGGAGGGGTGCAGGGCTCAGCCGGTGGCGGTGAGGGCGTTGCCTTCCCAGTCCACGGCGGCGCAGAAGGAGGCGAGCGGGCAGGACACTCCGGTGAGCCCGTAGGAGGCCTGGACCGCCGGGTCCACGTAGGACGGGCTGGACCAGGTGGCGCCGTTGTAGGTCACGGCGTTGCCGCTGAGGTCGACTGCCGCGCAGAAGTGGCTGGAGGTGCAGGAGATCGCCTGCAGGTCGCCGTCGCTTTCCAGTCCGGCGGGCCCGGACCAGGCCCTGCCGGTGAAGGTGAAGGCCTGGCCCCAGCCGTCGATTGCCGTGCAGAACGTGGCCGACGGGCAGGACACCGCGTCGAGCCCGGGTGATGTGCCGGCGTCGATCGTGTCCGGTGCCGACCAGGTCGTGCCGTTGAAGGTCAGCGCGTTGCCGCCGGCGTCCACGGCGCCGCAGAAGCTGCGGCTGGCGCAGGAGACGAATCCGACGCCCGGCTGAGGGCTGACGGCGGCGCCGGAGTCGATGAGCACGGGCGGCCACGACATCGCCGAGCCGTTCCAGGTCAGCGCGTAGACGCTGCCGTCCAGCGCGGCCAGCACCATGCAGAAGGTCCGCGACGTGCAGGAGACCGAGGTCAGCTCGTAGCCGAACGGGCCGAGGTCGGTCCAGGTCGAGCCGTTGTAGGTATAGATGTCACCGCCCTGCGAGGACCCGACGTCCACCGCCATGCAGAACGTCGCGCTGGTGCACGAGACCGAGTCGACCTGGCTCGCCGTGGAGCTGATCTGGCGCGGCGCGGACCACGTCTTCCCGTTGAACGTGACGTAGGCCCCGGTCCAGTCCGTGGCCGCGCAGAACGAGGTAGCCGGGCAGGAAATCGCGTAGGTGAACCCGTGCCGGGGGCCGTTGGGCCGCGGGTAATAGCTCCAGCCCGTGCCGGACAGGATGTAGACGAGGCCGTTGTCGTCGATCATCATGCAGGAGGCCGAGCTGGCGCAGGAGACGTCCCCGGCCTGCGGGGCGTCGACGTCCTGCCCGGTCGACCACTTCTTCCCGTTGAAGGAGTAGAACGTGCCGCCGCCGTCGACCAGGCAGAACGTGGCACTCGGGCAGGAGACCGAGTCCAGGATCGCGACGGCCAGCCGCGTGGGAGCCGACCAGGTGCCGGTGTAGACGGCGGCCAGGCCGTCCTGGTCGATCGCGACGCACAGCGTGGCGCTGGCGCACGACACCTGGCTGACGTCGGCGGCGGCGGTGTCGAACGGGGTCTTGGCCCCCCACCCGGAGCCGTCATAGGCGTAGGAGTTCCCCGCGGAGCTGACGGCCAGGCAGAACGACGCGCTCGGGCACGAGACCGAGACCAGCGCGTCATTGGCGCTGACCGTGGCCGGGGCGGACCAGCTGGCGCCGTTGTAGGTCGCTGCCTCGTAGCTGTTGATCGCGACGCAGAAGGCCGGGCTGGCGCAGGAGATGTCGCTGACGGAGATCCCGGCGCTGGATGCCGTCCAGGATTTTCCGTTAAAGGTGAACGCGCTGCCGTCCAGGTCGGCCGCGACGCAGAACGTCGTCGTCGCGCAGGACAAGGTCATGATGTAGCCGGTGTCCGGGAACGGCCCGGTCTCGATCCGCACCGGGGCCGACCACGACTTCCCGTTGAACGACAGCGCGTACCCGCCGAACGAGTCCAGCGCCATGCAGAACGTCGCGCTGACGCAGGAGACCGGGCCGAGGGAACCGCCCGGCGCGTCGACGGCCTTCGGCGCGCTCCACGCGGGCGCCGGCCAGACCGTCTCAGTGGCCGCGGACTTCGTCGTGCCTCCGGGGCCGGTCACGCTGACCGCGAAGGTGTACTTCCGCGAGACCGTCCCGGTCAGCGCCGGGAGCGTGACCGGCACGCTGACCGCCTCGGCCGTCGATCCGGCCGCGCACGGCCGGGTGACCGGGAAGCCGCTGACCGCAGGCGTGACGGACACCGCGCACGTCGCCGACCGCCGCACCGTTACGCTCAGCACCGCATGCCCGCCCGCGGCGGGCAGGCCATCGGGCGAGGCCGTGAACGTCACCGCCGGCGGCGCCTCCCGGACCACCACCGCGGCCGGCCTGGCCTTGGTCGTGCCGCCGGGACCCTTGACGCTCAGGCTGAACGAGTACCCGGCGCTGGCCGCGCTGGTGTTAGCCGGCAGCTTCACCGTCCGGCTGGCCTGCCCCGACGAGCACGACACCGTGACCGGAAGCCCCTTCACCTTCGGCGTGGCGCCGAACGTGCAGGTGCTGGCCCGCTTGACCTTCGCCGTCAGCTTGACGCTGCCGCCGCTGGCGGGCAGAGAGGCCGGGCTGGCCTGGAACGAGGTCACCGACGGCGCCGTGGCGGCCGAGGCCAGCGCCGGAGCCGAGGTAAATCCCAGGATCAGGCTCGCCGCGAGCCCGGAACAAGCCAGGATCCGGCGCCACGCGCCGACTTCAGATGCCACAGTTCAGGGGTCCTTCAGCGCAAAGACGGCCGCCACGCACGCGCGGAACAAGCCGGAAATATACACCTGCCGCCAGCCTGTTCTCCCGGCGGCCGCCGGACAGGATTCGCGATCCGAGCCGTGCCCGAATCGCTGGCGGCCTCGCGTTCGCAGACGGCGGCTCGCGAGCCTGGCACCAGGCGGGGCCGGTGAATAGTCCGAGATCGCCAGTTGCGCCTGGCGGTGCGATGACGCCAGAGCCGCGCTACCTCATCACTGGCTGGGGCCAGGCCTTCCTCACGCGCCTGGCCGACGACGCGAGCTGAGAACGGCCTCGCTGTTGGCCGCGGCGTGCCGGGCCGGAGTCACCGCGAGCAGTTCGTCAAGAAGATCGCCGTTTAGGCCTTCCGCGTAGCAAGTTGGATGGACGCCGGAAGGAAGCGTTACTGAGCCGCGGGCTGACGGCCGGCGCGGAGCGCACCATGCTGGCCATGGCCACGACGGCGGCAGCCAGCAGCCACCTGCGGTCGGCCATCAGGCCGTAAGCGGTGAGGAAGGCCCAGGCGTACCAGAGCCACGGGGCACGGTTCATCGTGATCATTACCCGTATCAACGCTCGGAGCCAGCCGGGTATGCCGGGGCTCAGGCAGCCGCGCGCGGAAGGTCCGGCTGGCCCATGGCGCCGTGCCAGGTCGCAGATCCGGCCGGCCAGCCAGGGTTGTTGTGCATGCGCTGGTCAGAAGGTGCTTGGACAGCGTCACCGCCGGCATTCCGCGCTCGACGTCAGCAAGCCTCGAGACGGCAAACACCGCGGCAGACATCAAGGGCGAGATCCCAGGCGCGAGAACCCTCATCTCCTGCCGGATTGTCATCAGGAGGCCGACCTGCCAGTTCGCTCCCGCCGGGCGGCTGCCTGCTCGGCTATTGCCTCGTTCTCCCACTCCGCCGCCAGCGTGATCCTGGCCGTGTTGTTGGTGTTCATCGTCGCTGAGCGCCGGCCGTAAGCTCTAGCCGTTCGGCCCGGCGGGCCGCGCTGCCCTGGGTGCCCTGCACTCGGGCGGCCTGCCAGCCGGTGCTGATGAGTCCTGCCACGGCGACCGCTCCCGTGACATTCGACGGGCCGAGAGCGCTGCCGCTGCTCATGACCGGCTGCTGGCCTCCCGGCTGTCCAGGTCCGCCGCAAGCTCCTCCGCGCGATCGGCCAGGAAGACGATGTCTCCGACGCCGTTCCGCAGGGTCGCCGCTAGTTGCCGCAGGAGGGGCGGCGGATCGTCAGCCCGCTGGGTGAGCAGGTTGGCCTGGGCCGTAGCGGAGTTCTTCAGGTTATCCACGCGAGTTGTGACCCGAGCAAGGTACTCCGCGATGGGCGAGTGAGGGTCTATCACGTACCTGGTAAGTCGGCAGGCTTGGCCCCAGTCCCTCCAGCGTGAGGAGAGCCGGGGTAGGCGCGGTCATTTCGGAGGACGGGACACCAATGACGTTCGACCGGCACGGCGCAGGACCGCCGCCGTCCTGGCTGGCGGCGCGTTCCCCTGCCGGGCGTTCGGCCCCTGCTCGAACCCGCCCGGCGCGTGGCCAGGGCAGGGTGCGCGGTCATCGCTGACAGGCCGGGCATCGATGCTCAGTGCCCGGCTCCGGATCGAGCGCGCGCTGGATCAGTCAGCGGCAGGCCGGAGGCGGGCGAGCACGTCGCGGCGGCCGCGGACGGTCAGCCCGATCTTGGTGGCCTGGTCGATGTCGATCACGCCGGTGAGCAGCCCCAGGATGGCGCGGGGCGGCCCGTCCAGGACCAGGTCGGGGTCGGCGGCGCGGCCGATCCGGGTGCGGACCTGCCCTCCGCCGACCTCCATGACGGCTTGCTCGCCTGATGCGACCAGCTGGATGACCGCCGGCGGGGCGTCGGGGTCGGCATCAGTGGTGAACCACGCTGGGGCGTAGGCGAGCCAGCGCGCCTGGAACGCGTCGGCGGGCCGTTCGACAGCCATGTATCGCAGTCCCCAGAGCCCGAGCGCCTTCAGTACCGGTTCCAGCGCGCAGGCCGTTCTCGGTCAGGGTGTAGAGGACGGTGGCGACGGGCGGCGGCGCGTCCTCGCGGCTGATCAGCCCGGCCTCCTCGAGCTCCTTCAGGCGGGTCGACAGCAGGTTGGTCGCGATGCCGGGCAGCCCGTTCTTCAGGTCGGTGAACCGGCATGGGCCCTGCAGCAGCAGTTCGCGGACGATCAGCAGCGTCCAGCGATCCCCGACGACGTCGAGAGCCCGGGCGATCGAGCAGTACTGGCCATAGCTCCGCATGTCCTAAGCCTAGCTCACGCTCTGTTTAGTTTCAAAATATAGTAGTTGAAAAATTAAATCAACTAGGCATAATCTTCAACCATGACTCGCACACCTTCGAAACCGCTCGTCCTCGTCGCCTTGCTCATGGCGTCGTTCGTGATCAACCTCGACACCACCCTGGTCAACGTGGCGCTGCCGACGCTGACCCGCGAACTGGGCGCGACGACCGCACAGTTGCAGTGGGTGGTGGACGCCTACAACCTGGTCTTCGCCGCGCTCCTGCTGACCTCCGGGAGCCTGTCCGACCGCTTCGGCCGCAAGGGCATGCTGATGGCCGGGCTGCTGGTGTTCGGCCTCGCCAGCTTCGCCGGCGGGTACGCCACGTCCCCGGCCGGGCTGATCGCGGCGCGGGCCGTCATGGGCCTCGGGGCGGCGATGACGTTCCCTGCCACGCTGTCGCTGCTGACCGGCGTGTTCACCAGCGCAAGGAGCGGGCGATGTCCATCGGCCTGTGGGGAGCTACGGGCGGGATGGCCATCGCCCTCGGGCCGATCGTGGGCGGCTTCCTGCTCGAGCACTACAGCTGGTCGAGCGTCTTCTACACGCTCGGGCCGGTCTCGCTGGCCGTCATCGCCCTGGTCGCGCTGTTCGTCCCCGGCTCGAAGAACCCGGTGCCGCACGGCCTGGACTTCCTGGGCCTGGTCCTGTCCGGCGGCTTCATGGGGCTGCTCGTCTACACCATCATCGAGGCTCCGGGCCGGGGCTGGACATCGACGGCGTCGCTGCTCGGGTTCGCCGGCGCGGCTGTCCTGCTGATCGCATTCATCGTCGGCGAGCGCCGCACCCGCCAGCCGATGCTCGACGTGCGGCTGTTCGCGAACATGCGCTTCAGCGCCGCCAGCGCCTCGGTTACCGTCGCGTTCTTCACGCTGTTCGGCTTCATCTTCCTGATGACCCAGTACTTCCAGTTCGTCCGGACCTACAGCCCGCTGTCCACCGGCGTGCACCTCCTGCCCGTCGCGATCTCCGTCGCCGCCGGATCGACCGTCGGCACCCGGCTCGCGGTCCGTCTCGGCACCAAGGCCATCGTCACCGCCGGGCTGGCCCTGGTGGCGATCTTCTACTTCTGGGTCGCCAGCGACGTCACGCCCACATTGGGCTACGGGGTGATCGCCATCCAGATGGTGGTCTACGGCCTGGGCATGGGCCTGACTTCCGCGCCCGCGACCGAGTCGATCATGGGGGCCGTCGCGGCCGACCAGGCCGGCGTCGGCTCCGCCGTGAACGACTCGACCCGCCTGCTCGGCGGCACCCTCGGCGTGGCCGTCCTCGGCAGCGTCTACGCCTCGCTGTACGGCTCGCGGCTTACCACGTCCCTCCCCGCGACGTTGCCGCACACCCTGACGAACCTCGCCCGCCAGTCGGTCGGGGCAGCGTTCGGTGTCTCCGGCCACCTCGCCGCTCACGGCCAGAGCGCCGCAGCCGACGCCGTCCGCCAGGCCGCCATCAGCGCCTTCGATCACGGCCTCAGCGTCGGGTGCGTCGTCGCCGGAGCCGTCGCTGTCGCCGGCGCGCTGCTCGCGGGCGCCTTCCTGCCCGCCCAGCCCCTGCAGACGCCCGGACCTGAACACCACCTAGCCGAACTGACTGCTACCACAGCCGACGGAAAGGACCTCGTGCGATGACCTACGAGGAAACGACTGTCGGCCAGACGATTAGACCTGGACAACCTCTCGTCCAACGGTGCGCTGGACAACCTCGACCAGTTCCACGCCGGCAGGCCGATGCCGTTCACGGACATCAGATGGCTGAGCGGCGCTATACATAGTCAGCAAGCCGAGGGGCTTCCTCATAACTGGCGGAAAGCTGGCCCCCGTAGGGCTGGGCACGCTGGTGGAGATCGTCTGCATGGCCCGTCGGCTGCGGGATAGAGCTAACCGCACGACGGACAACCCTGATGCGCATCCCTGCGTGCAACACGGCTGGCCAGCGAAAATGGCGGGCAGTGCGCCCTGGCTGCTGGCCTCAGAAAGGAGAAATGACGGATGGCCTCGACGACATCTCTCATTCGTGGGTAAAGCTTAAGAATAACAGAGGACACTTGCGTGAAGGCGGGCAACGCAAAACGCGCACCGGTGATTAAAACTGTGCGCCCGGCAGCTCGGCTGGCCATGGTAGGAAAGAGCCATGGCTGTAACGGAATCACCCGCAGACGATGACCTTCCGGCGATCGACCGCCTGAAGGCTCCCGGGCTGGAGACCGAGCTGCTTCGTCCCCTGTGTGGCACGTTCGCCGTGGAGAACCGGCTGTGGCCGGCGCCGGGAGCCGACCCCGTCATCTCGGCTGCTATCGCCCGTCGGCGCCTGGTGGGCGACATGTACCTAGAGGAGGTGATGGCGCCGGCGTCCGGCGCCGGCCAGCCCGCGTTTATGCGGATCTCCTATCTCAACTTCAACGCCCTCAATCGCCGGTGGGAGTACGTCAGCCTCGACACCCGCATCCCCGCTCAGCTCATGTACGAGCTGAGCGGGGACGACAAAGTCGAGGATGGCCAGACCCTTGTCCTGCATCTGCCGGGCTTCACCCTGCCGGGCTGGGGCTTCGAGGTGACCGGGCAGTGGGCGCGGCAGCGGCGGGAGATCGCGCTGGAGAGCCCCGATCGCCAGGCCATGCGCCAGTACTGGACACTTCCCGCCGCCCGGGAATACCTCGCCGTCACCTACGTGTACACGCGCGAGGAGTAGATGTCGTCCCGGCCGCCCTACCACGAGTGCCGGGCGACCTCGACGTGGCGGTCCGGCGGGAGCGGGATCAGCCCGCCTGCCGGTAGCGGCCAGGGGGAGGGCGGGACGGTTTCGCTTCGAAGATGACACCTGCCACCAGCCATGTGACCGGCTCAGGGACGCCTTGGCGTCCCTGTTCCATGTCCGGGCCATGCAGCCAGATGCCACCAGAAGCGGTCTTACGCCGCTGGTCGTGGGATAGACGTGGAATGGATAGGCGGCCTTGAGCGCGGCGTCGATGCGGGTGTTAGCGATGTCCTCGCCATCGTCCAGGCACGTGCCGTAGACCAGGAGCAGGGACACGGCGGCGTGGCGCAAGTCGTAGGGCCGCCTGGCCAGGGGAGACGCCTGGGGGTGCCGCTGGCGTGGTGGTGACTTTGATGCGAGTCCCGCGGGAGAGCTGTTTAATTCCCTCGAAGCGCAGCCGCAGGCCCGTGCCGTTGCGTTCGGCGTGGATGTGAAGGTGTGGTTCGGTGGAGTTTCCTGAGTTCCCCACCTGCCCGATGACCTGGCCACGGCGGACGAGATCGCCGCGGGCCACCTGGACACTGCCGGGACGCAGATGCGCGAGCAAGACCTCCTCGGTGCCGGTGCCGATGCGGACGTGGTTCCCGGCTGCGGGTCCGGGCCATGGCCGGAACGGGATCTGGTCGGGGTAGGCGTCCACTGCCCGCAGCACTGTGCCGTCGCAGGGCGCCACGACGGTGCAGCCGTAGGCCGCGAAAGCACGGACGTCAGATGGGAACCAGCTGGTGGCCCGCGCGCCGTTCTTGCTGGCACGGACGATGTCCAGCGCGCCGCGTTGTTCGGCAGCAGCCGCGTGGTGGTTGAGAAATCCGCGGCCTCCTCCCACGGCGACCTGCCAGGTGCCCTCGGCCAGGGGGAAGATCATCACCGCCTGCACTGTCTCCCGCGGCCGGTCATACCGGACCCAGGCCAGCCCGATCATGGCCAGCACAAGGAACAACACGCCTACGGCGGCCGACCACCAAGTCCCGGCGGGCAGTGTCACCACCCGGACCGCGGATGCGGCAGCCGTCACGCCGACAGCTCCCGCAGCCAGCCGGACGCGGCGGCGCATCAGGAGAGGGTCCGGGATGGCCAAGCCGTACATCAGCACTCCCAGGGCGGCGGCCACGGCGGCGTAGCCCAGCCACGACAGGCCAGAGGAGGCGAGCCAGCCGAAAACAGTAGCGTTGACAAGCAGGAACGCCCACCAAACGTACGGGTACGCCAAGCGGGCACGCCAGTGCTTTCCCGGTATGCTGGCGCCCCGGTCCAGGGGCTCGCCGAGCAGCAGGCCGCTGAGAAGGCCGCTGCTGTCAGCTCTCGCCCACACCGGCATAGTGCCTCGGGTTCCGTGCACGGTCAGCCGCTCACCAGTCCCGCTGACGCTCACGAACGCGCCTATCTGCCGCCACGCCTTGGCCAGACCCTGCCCCACCTGCTGGGCGTCGACGCCGGACATCAGCCCGGGGCCGGTGCGCTGCCAGTCAGCGGGAGCAGAACGCAGGAACGCCGTCAGCGCGTCCCGCGCCGCGGCCGCCGGATCTGCGCTCTGGCTCATACCCGGCAAGTATCCCGCCATGGCCCGTCCGCAGCCACGCCGCGAACGCCGCGCAGCCGCCGCGCCTGACATCACCGGACACGAACCACATCCGCTCGCGTGCCTGCTCGAAGGTCAGGCCCAGCGCGGCCAGGTCCAGTGAGCTTGCGGGGCGCGGCTGCCCGGGCAGCCGCAGACGCAGTTGTTCGTTCCCATGGGATATCTGTGGGATCAGTACGGTCAGCGCATATCGTCGAAACGGCTTTGTAGCAGGTCATGGCCCGGCCGATTGACGCCCAGGTGAAATGCCGCGCCGCAGGTCAGCTCCCGTCCCCCAGGTTGCGCGGCAGGACTAGTGCCCGCAGCGTGGGCGTCGCCGCGATGGCCGCCGCGCCGACCAGCGTGGCCAGACCGATGTACTGGCTGGAAGAACCCTCCCAGTCGGGCTTGCTCAGCACCTGAACGTTCAGGATCGGGATAGCAGCAGCCAGGATGACCGCCGCGCAGAGAGCGAAGGGCCGGAAGAAATAACCCTTCTTGGACGTGCCTCCGGTCGCCGTGTGCAACAGCCAGGCCCAGATGAATCCGCCGAACGCGGCAAGTGCGCTGAACGCCCAGACGAGCTTGATGTTCTGGTACTGGATGTGGACGCGCACGGGCACCTTCCCGCCCTCCGCCATCGAGGTATCCAGGGAAACCGCCCCGGAGTAAACCCCGGCGCCGGGAGGCGGCCCGTGGTGGGGCGCGACCACCACCGATACGGTCACGTTAGTCCCGTTATCGCCGACCTGGGCCCAGCTCAGCAGCTGGCTTGCCTGCAGCGTCGATCCATCGCTGCGGGTGAACGTGGTCGGCGTCATCGGCAGGATGCTTCCGGCGCACAGGCTTCCCTTCAGGATGGTCAGCGGTTCCGTTTGTCCCACCTCCCGGTCCCCGTTCCGCCCGATGAGAATGTTCATGACGGCACCTGCGCCTGCGGCCGGGCTCACCTTCACGGGCGGCTTGGCTGTGGCCGCCGGGCAGGTGACCGATGAGGGCGGCAGTTTGAGGCTCGTGGTATCGAATGATCCGGAAGGCGGCCTGACGAAGTAGAAAAATGCGGTGAAGAACGAAACGACCAGGAAGATAAACGTGAAGGCGATAACCGCCTTGTAGTTATCGGTGCTGAACAGTCGCCGCGGCAGGCTTTTGAACCATTCTCCCACATTACGTCGCGGCGGCGGCTCCTTCGGCGCGCGTCCAGAAATCGTGACGAGCGTGTCCGTGACCAGGTTTCCAAAGTCCTTGATCAGCTGCCGGAGCCGGACTTCAAAATCATCTGGCGGCTCGGCTCCAGCGGCAGCTGCCTCGTACGAATCGTCCGTTGCGCTCATGCTTTACCCTCCCCGGGGACAGCTGAGGCTCCCTCCTCAGCTACGAAAATGACGCATAGCGTCGTCTCGGGGATGACACAGGGGCAAGTGCCGCAGCCTTTTCTCACCGAATCGCAGGTATTGGCCCAGGCGATCCCAGCGGTGGCCGAAGGCGGCTCGCGGCCACACCGGCCGTCGCGATCGCCATGGAAGTGCTGCCGGAGAGCTCAAGGCCCTGGGCGCACCAGTCCGCCGCCGCGGCACTGTCTCCGGCGGCCAGCGCCTGAAGGGCGAAGCTGGGCAAGAGCACTGTCTGGATCGCAGTCTGGCGAATCGCGCCGGCCATGGCTATGAGCTCAGATGGCGACGGCACTGCCGCGCTCGCCGCCGCAGACCCGGGAATCCAGAGCTGGAGCAGCACGGCGGCTTCGAGGATGGCCCGCGTGTCGCGGCCGCGCTTGGCGGTGGCCGGAGCCGAGAGGCTCAGCCGGAGAGCTTGCTCTTCGTCGCCGACAGCATTCGCGAACCTCGCCGCAACGAGTTCAAACCGGATGATCCAGCCCGGAGCGCCCAGGTGCCGTGCGAGTGCGAGACCTTCGTCAACGGCTAGCGCCGCCCGGTTGAACTCGCCGGTTATCGCGCTTACAGAAATGCGGCAATGAAGCGCACGCAAGATTATCGGGGAGTCGCCGAGGGACCGCGCGAGTTCCTCGCCTCGGGTGAGGCGCTCGATGTACTCCGCGTTGTTGGCGGGGAGCAGGACGCGCAGTCCCATCAGACCCGACCAGACAAGCGCCTCGGCCAGCTGGCCCGACCGGATGCGCTGGGCCTGCGCCAGCCCGATTGCCTTGTCCAGCATCGCGGTATGGGCAGCATGCGATGCGCGGGCGTTCCAGAACGGTGCGAGCCCGGTCAGAAGATCGAGAGCGTCCGAAGCGCGCTGTGCGTCCAGGCAGCCTGAAGTGCGATGCGCAGACAGTCATGCGCGCCTTCGAGCCAGGACCACCACTCGTCAGGCTCAGGATCGGCCAGCCCCTGGCCCGCGGCGCGGGCGCGGGCCGCCAACCAGGTGAACCACCGGTTCTCGACCGCAGCAAGGTCACCCTGAAGCCTTCAGTTGCTCGCTAGCGAAGTCACGGACCGAAGGCGGCAGCTCGAAACGTATGTGACCATCGGTGGACACTGGCGCGAGCAAGTGCACGTCGACTAGCGAGGACAGCGCGTCGAGAACGTCGGCTGGCTCGGTCGCGGCGAGGCCTTCTGCGTCCTCGATCTCGAAGGCAGCCCCAACGACGGAGAGCCGCCGAAGCAGATCACGCTCGGCGGCAGGCAGCAAGTTGTACGTCCAGCCAATCGCGGCTCTGATGTTGTGATGTCGTGCCGGGGAATAAGGCCTGGGCGCTCGAAGGATGTCCAGGCGCCGCGCGGGCAGACGCGCCAGGAGCGCCGCTGCCGGGAGGCTGGCGGCGCGCGCTGCCGCTAGCTCGATCGCCAGCGGCAGTCCCTCCAGCTCGCGGCATAGCAAGATCACTGCCGCTGCGTTCGCGCGCTCGAGGCGGAACGGGTCGCTGGCTGCTTTCGCGCGATCGCAGTAGAGCGCCACGGCAGGCTGGGCAGCAGCCTCGCCCAGGTCTGCGATGTCCTCGGCTGGGACCGGCAGGGGAGGCAATGGCACTACCCGCTCCGGCCGGAGCCGGAGCGGCGCTTGGCTCGTCACGATCAGCTGCACCTGGTCACACGCGTCCAGCAATTCGGTGAGTACGCCGGCGCCAGCGAGCAGGTGCTCGAAGTTGTCGAGCACCAGTGTCGTACGAGGAGCACCCTGAAGACGCCGGGCGATCGCGTCGACGGCCGACTGGCCAGGCGGGATGATGATCTGAAGCTGGTCGGCGATCTCCGCAGCCACGAGCTGCGGAGCGGGCACCGACGCGAGCGAGACGACAGCAACCGACCCCGGCTGGCCGGCGTCGAGAGTCCATGCCACCTCCAGCGCGAGCCGCGTCTTCCCCACCCCGCCCCGCCCGACGATGCTCACCAGCCGCACGGACGGGTCGGCAACCAGCCGCAGGACCACGGCCAGCTCAGCCTCACGGCCGATGAGCGGGGCGGATCGCACCGAGCGCCGCAATCCACGGCGCGATTGCTCGTTCAGGGCTGACGGATAGCTCTCCAGTTCGGCGACGACCTTGCCGTCGCCCCCGTCTCCCGGGTGCACGTGCCGCTAACCGCGATCGCCGTGGCGGGCCGATCGCGACCGGTCGCGCCGGACCTGACCAGCCGCCGACATCGAGCCGCCCCCGGACGTGATCACCTGCTCGAAACACTGGCCCCCCGTGACCGCAACTGCGCTGTAGTCAAAGCAGCTGGGTGCGGTCGTTATCGCACAGCATGCCAGCTTTGCTTTCGAAGAAGACGTGCAGGCGCGAACCTAGGTTTACGGGCGGGGCTGCCCCAGCTGCGGTATTTCCGACCGATGCTGCCGCCAGCGCCTGGTGGTCGCGGGCGGTCGTGGCTGAGGAGCGGCTGAGGGGCATCCAGCGACGACCACCACGAAACACTCCTTGACCAGGGCATACTCGGCGAGGGCCGTTTCGCGTCCTGCTGATAGCGACGATGATTGGCGGTGGCTGATGCCCGCTCTCGGTGGGTGTCCGCCCCACGAGGCCGACTCGCGGCGCGGGCTCGTCAAGATAGACGATGGCACCGCCGTGGTCATCGCCTTCGCCACTGCGGAGCGATGCTAAGAACACCTTGCCGCTAATAACCGCGTCCAGGTGTCCTGCCTTTGGTCGGCGGGCCTCTCGGCGGGAGTCACCTTGCTTTCGTCCGGGATGATGATCCATGACACCAGGTAGGCCAGCAGCCCCGCCCCTCCGGTGATGACCGCCACAACGGCCCAGATCACCCGCATCAGGGTGACGTCCATGCCGGTGTAATTCGCGAGTCCCGCGCACACCCCGCCCACCATCCGACCAGCCCGGGGGCGGAATAGGACCTTGCTGCCCCCGCTTCCTTCGCTCATATGAACCATCTCCTGCGGCCACGCCCTGGCCGTCATCGGCATTTCCCCGTGCCTGGCCAGGCTATGCCTGAACGCTCACTTCAGCAATTCAGTTCAGGAAATGCCGATACTAATCAGCGCTTATGATCCGCTTAGTAATTTCTCGCTAAATGACGCCATCCGTGGTAGTTATACATAACATTCAGCCCGACGGCAGCGCGAGCACGGGCTGGGTCGGCGCAGGAGCAGACTGGAGCCTGTACTGGCCGCCGCGGCTTGGCTACGCCATCCTGAGGGTTCTCGCTCTCGCTTCAGCGACTCGCTGTCCGGCGGAATCCGCCGCTGGGTGGATCGTCCGGATGACGAGGAGGTCACCGCGACCAGGGAAACAGGCCGCAGGCTCATCGCGTCGAACAAGCGAGCCCGGCACGACTACACGATCCTCAAGACATACGAGGCCGGAATAGTCCTGATCGGTAACGAGGTGAAGTCCCTGCGCGCCTGGCCACGCCTCGCTGGTCGAGGCGTTCGTCCAGGAGCACGACGGCGAGCTGATGCTGCACGGCCTGCACATCCCCGAGCACGCGTACGGCCGACAGGGCACCCGTGCTCTCCACCAGCCCCGGCGTACCCGCAAGCTGCTTCTGCATCGCAGCGAGATCGACAAGATCATCGGGAGGCTGGGCGACGCCGGCATCACGGTCGTGCCGCTGTCGCTGTACTTCCAGGACAGCTGGGTGAAGGTGGAGATCGCCCTCGCGCGCGGTCGGCGGTCCTTTGACAAGCGGCAGGCAATCGCCCAGCGGGACGCCGACCGGGAGATTGCCCGGGAACTCAGTGATCGGCTGCGTGGTCGGCGGCGACGGGCCCGCGGGTCCAGCTGAGAAGTTCCGTGCGGCAGCAGCTGCTCGCGCAGTGACGTCGCATGGTGGTCAGGTCGCCTGTTGGTAGAGGACGCTGATCTCCTGCGGCCGTTGCGGGTCGCGATGGGCAGCGATCTGCACCGGCGGCCAGGTCCACTGAAGGACGCCGCCTGAGCCAGGTGAGAAGCTGATCGTCCCGCGTGTTCCGGCGACCTGGAGAGTGCTCAGTGCCTCGATGACACGCGGTCGATCCGGGCCGCCGATCCGCAGCGCCTCAGCCACGACCTGAACCGAGTCGTAGCCCTCGAGGGCAACGAATGACGGGCTGGGCCCGATGACTCGTGTCAGACGCTCGGCGACCTGCGTTCCCAGGGATCCGAGCTGGGCGGGCAGGTACCGCAGGAAGGGAACGTCGGCGCCGTCTTCGCCGAGGAGCGCCAGCCACTCCGGGAACTCTGCGCGGCCCGCCGGATCTCCGATCCGCAGGCCCGCCAGGCGAGTCTCCGCCCGGACGGCCTTGACGAGCGAGGCCGCGGGCTCCGGGTAGGCAACCAGGAGCAGAAGTGCGTCGACGCCGTCCGCTGCGGCAACCGCGTCGGCGAGTGGAGTTTCCGCCAACGTCGCGTGATCGATCTCCGTGACGGCCACTCCGCGCTCGGAGAGCGAGGTCTGGAGCAGTCGTGCTCCTGATGACCAGTAGCGGTCGGGCTGAACGATGACGGCGACGTGACGGTGCCCGGCCGAGACGAGGTAGTCGGCGTAGACCGGCCAGCAGTACGACTGTGCCGGGGCGACTCGCGCCACAATGTCGGTCGGCGAGTCGACTAGGCCGTCGACCACCGCCGACGAGCAGACGAAGGGAAGCTGCGCGTCGACCGCTGCGCCAGCCGCGGCGTGCGCGACAACGCTGTGATACTCGCCGACGACGGCGACCGCCCCCTCGGCGGCGAAGTCAAAGACCGCGGCCTCGGCCTGCGCCGGAGCGCCGGCGGTATCGCGAAGCAGAAGCTCAAGCGGACGCCCGTCGATCCCGCCGGCGTCGTTGATCTCCTCGACGGCGAGCTCGACCCCGGCCCGCAGATGGCGTCCGGCTTCACAGAATCCGGGCCTGCTCAACGGCGCCAGTGCGCCAAGGCGGATTGGCCGCCTCCCGGTGGCCGGGGCGTGTTTCGTCATGGCGTCGAGCCTCCCGTGCGCCGCCGTCGGCCGGGAAGCGGCGGGAACGCCATGTTCCGTTAAGATCCCGCCATGCTGTCTGATCCGACCGTGCGCCCTGGCCGCGCCGGGTCCACAGTTGTCGCCGGGTACCTGTCCGATGGCATGTCCGCCTTCGAACTCGGGTGCGTCACCGAGGTGTTCGCGCTGCCCCGGCCGGAACTGGACGTGCCCTGGTATGAATTCAGGGCGTGCGCGGAGACGACACGGCCGTTGCGGGCCCTGGGCGGATTCAGCCTGACGGCGGGGCACGGGATGGACGAGTTCGCGGCCGCGGACACGCTTATCGTGACGGCGGTCCCGGATGTGCGCCGCCCGGTCTCCCCGGCCCTGGTCGCCGCGCTGCGCACGGCGCACGAGCGCGGCGCGCGGATCGTCTCGATCTGCTCCGGGGCGTTTGCGCTGGCCGACGCTGGTCTGCTCGATGGGCGGACGGCGACCACGCACTGGCGCTACGCGGAAGTGTTCCGCCGCCGCTTTCCGCGGGTGCGGCTGAACCCCGATGTGCTCTACGTGGCCGACGGGACGATACTCACCGGCGCCGGCAGCGCCGCGGGCCTCGACCTGTGCCTGCACCTGGTCCGGCTCGACCACGGCTCCGCGGTGGCGAACTCGGTGGCCCGGCGCCTGGTCATCCCGCCGCACCGGGACGGAGGTCAGGCGCAGTACATCGAGTCCACGCTCGATGTGCCGGGCCAGCACAAGGGGGTGGCCCGCTCGATGCGGTGGGCGCTGGAGAACCTGGCCGGACCCATCAGCGTCGCCGACCTGGCCCAGGTCGCGCACACGTCGGAGCGCAGCTACCTGCGGCACTTCGCCAAGGCCACCGGCACCACGCCGCTGCGCTGGCTGATCGGCCAGCGGCTGACCGCGGCGAGGGCGCTGCTGGAAGCCGGTGACGCCTCGATCGAGCAGGTGGGCGCGGCCGTGGGCTTCGCGGATCCGGCGACGTTCCGGCATCACTTCGCCCGAGTCGTCGGCACCGCGCCCTCGGCCTATCGCAGAACGTTCCGGCGCTAGTGTCCGGTCGTGGGGGTGCGGCTCCGACGTCACGGGTGGAAGGCGCCGCTGGAGCACCTGGGAAAGGACATCTCGATGAAATACATGATCTTGACGTTCGCGTCGCAGCAGGACTACCAGGCCATGACTGGCCAAGAGTCGGCGAAGGCGGCCTGGACACCGGACGACTACGCGGCGCTGGGCGCGTTCATGCAGGAGTTCAGCCAGGAACTGCTCGACTCGGGCGAGCTGGTGGAGACCAGGGGGCTGAGCGCCCCGGTGCACTCCCGCCGGGTGCGGCTCCAGCAGGGCGTCCCGGTCGTGACCGACGGTCCCTACGCCGAGTCCGAGGAGGTCCTCGCCGGGTACTGGGTGGTCGACTGCGCGAGCTTTGACCGGGCCACGCAGATCGCGTCGCGGCTCACCAGCTGCCCGGGCCCCGATTACCTCCGGGCTCGCGCCTACGCTGACGTGCGGCCACTCGACGAGCACCAGCCCGACTTCGAAGGCTGAGCCTGCCGAGCTGGCTGAGCTGGCCGAGGCGGATGGCGATGATCCCCAACGAGGTCGAGGACCTGCTGCGTGGCCTGACGCCGCAGGTCCTCGGCGCGGTGGTGCGACGGTTCGGCCACTTTGACCTGGCCGAGGACGCTACCCAAGAAGCACTGGTGGCGGCGGCGACCCAGTGGCCGCGGGACGGGCTGCCGCGCGACCCCCGAGCCTGGCTCATCGCCGTAGCCTCGCGGCGGCTGACTGATCTGCTGCGCGCCGAGCAGGCCCGGCGGCGGCGGGAAGAAAAGCTGGCCCAGTGGGCGGTGACCGAGGTCGGCGTGCAGCAGGCGGACGAGCGCGACGCTTCCGGTGCGGATGACACGCTCGTCCTGCTGTTCATGTGCTGTCACCCTTCGCTGCCGACGGCCTCGCAGATCGCCCTGACGCTGCGCGCGGTCGGCGCCCTGAGCGTCACCGAGATCGCCCGCGCGCTGGTCACCTCCGAGCAGACCGTGACCCGGCGCATCACCCGGGCGAAGCGGTCGATCAAGGACAGCGGGGTGGCGTTCGCGCTGCCGTCCGCAGGGGCTGGGCGCCTGGACTCGGTGCTGCGCGTCCTGTACCTGATCTTCAACGAGGGCTACGCCAGCACGGCGGGGACCCAGTTGCTGCGCGCCGACCTGGCCGACGAGGCCATCCGCCTGGCCCGGATTCTGCACGCGATCCTTCCCGATGACAGCGAGGTGAGCGGACTGCTCGCCCTGATGCTGCTCGTCCACGCCCGGCACCGAGCCCGCACCGGCCCGGACGGGGCGCTCATTCTCATGGCCGAGCAGGACCGCGCCCGGTGGGATGGTGCGGCCATCGAGGAGGGCGTCGCGCTGATCACGGCCGCCCTGCCGCGCGGGCCCACCGGCCCCGACCAGCTGCAGGCTGCGATCGCCGCGGTCCACGACGAAGCCAGCAGCGCCGAGACGACGGACTGGGCCCAGATCACGGCCCTGTACGACGTGCTCCTCCGGGTCGACGATAACCCGGTCGTCGCTCTCAACCACGCCGTCGCGGTCAGCATGGTCTCCGGGCCCGGCCCCGGCCTTGAACTGCTCCGCAGGCTTGAGTCCGATCCCAGGATGACCGGCAGCCGCCGGTTTCATGCCGTCCGCGCCCACCTGCTGGAACGACACGGCGACCCAATCGGCGCGCTGGCCGCCTACCAGGCCGCAGCCCGGCACGCCACCAACGCCCAGCAGCAGCGCTACCTCAGCCAGCAGATCTCCCGGCTGCACAACCAGACCTGACCCGGCCCGGCCCGGCCGTAGGCCGCCCAGAAGGGTCTCCGCCAGCGACGATACCTATCAGGTATCGCGGGCGCTCAACAAGTATTGGACTCGCCGGCCCAGGTGCAGGTGGAGTTAAGGGTGTGCGCAGCGCGGCGACATTTAGGGAGGCTCCAGAAAGTGACAGCGATCGATGAAACCGAGCGGGGCGCCGATCCGGCCCGCAGGCGCGAGCGTGGCATCGAGGCCTACGCGCGCATCTTCGACGTGCCCGAGAAGGACGTGCCCGCTGCCATGGCCGACCGCGTCGGCCCGATCTTCGCCGGGGAGGCGTTCATAGCCGCGGGCGGCCCGGCATGGTCCGACCCGGCCGTCACGGACCGCGAACGAAGCATCGCGATCATCACCGCGCTCGCCGCCCAGGGCGTCGCCGGCATTCGCCTGGACAGCCACATCCGGCTGGCCCAGCGCAACGGCCTCGACTACGAAGCCCTGACCTCGATGATGACGCTGGTCACCAACTACATCGGCCAAGCCCGCGGATCGCAGGCCATGGAAGCCGTACACCGCGTCGCTGGCCCCGGCTCGCCGGCATCTGCGCCGAGCCCCGGACCCCACGTGCCCGCCGCAGGCATCGACAACGAGGTAAGGCCATGAGCTCTCTAGCTTTGCCTGCTGCCTGGCCGGGTCCCCTCCCCAGGGCCACACCGCCGTCGGACATGGCCATCTACCAGCTGCCGACCGGCACCTATGAGACCAGGGCAGCCTTTGCCTTCAAGGGCGGCTCGTTCCGCGACAAGCGCTCCTTCGCCGCGACGGCGATCCTGGTTACCCACCCCGAGGGAGATCTTCTGATCGATGCGGGCTTCGGCTCCGATATCGCGCCTCACGTGCACGCTCAGCCGTGGTTCGCGCGTGCTCCCTACCGGGTGACCGGCACGGCCAGCGAGCAACTCGACGCCAGCGGCTATGACCGCGCCCGGCTGCGCGGCGTGCTGATCACGCACTCGCACTGGGACCACGTGAGCGGCCTCGACCGGCTTGACGTGCCCGTCTGGACCAATGCGGGTGAGCTGCAGTACGCAGCGGAAGCCCGCGACGGGAAGGTGTTCCGGACCGTGTCACCGGGCCACGAGATTCACCAATACGAATTCGGCGACGCACCGTATCTCGGCTTCCCGTTGAGTTACGACGTGTACGGCGACGGCTCGGTCATCGTCGTCCTCGCCGGGGGGCATACGACGGGCTCGGTGGTCGTCTTCGTCACGTTGCCGACCGGCCAGCGCTATGCCTTCATCGGGGACCTGACCTGGCAGCTCGAGGGTGTGCGCGAAATGGCTGAACGGCCGCTCCTGATGCGCAAGCTGGCCGACGTGGATCCCAGCCAGGTACGCGAGGGCCTGCTCCGGGTCGCTTCCCTCGCGGGCCTGATGCAGGTCGTCCCCGCCCATGACGTCAGTGCCTACGAGGGGATTCCGCGGCTCGAGTAAAGCTGGCCGAGCTCACCGGAAGACTCGGGCGTCCATTAAGGAACCCTCTGGCATCGAGTCCTCTGAACCAGTAGCATACCGAGTATGCTACTGAACATTGAGCCGCGATGAGCGTCCGGCACGCGCTGCTGGCGCTGCTCAGCGAGGGACCGAAGTACGGGCTGCGGCTGCGCGAGGAGTTCGAGGCGGGCACCGGCGAGGTCTGGCCGCTGAACATCGGGCAGGTGTACACGACGCTGCAGCGGCTGGAGCGCGACGCCCTGATCGAGTCCGAGGACGACGACGAGCGCGACAGCCCGCAGAAGCGGTTCCGGATCACCGCCGAAGGTCAACGCCAGCTCGCCGCCTGGCTGCGGACCCCGCCGGACATGTCGTCGCCGCCGCGCGACGAGCTGGTAATCAAGGTGCTGGTGGCGGTGCGGGTGCCGGGCACCGACGTGCACGAGGTGATCCAGGCACACCGTCGTTACCTGGTGGAGCTCATGCAGCAGTGGACCCGGATCAAGGAAGCCGATGCCGACCGCGATCTCGCGCTGGGGCTGGCGGTGGACGCGGAGCTGTTCCGGCTGGACGCGGTGGTCCGCTGGCTGGATGCCGCGGACGGCCGGATCAATCGCGCCGCCGCCGAGCCTCCCGCTCCCGTACGGGACAACCTGCCCAAGCTCAGGAACAAGACAGGGGTGACGCCATGAGCATCCTGGAACTGCGCCAGGTGTCCAAGGTGTATGGCCAGGGCGCGGCCGAGGTGCACGCGCTGCGCGACGTCAGCCTTGACGTTGGCTCCGGGTCGATGGTGGCGGTGATGGGGCCGAGCGGGTCGGGCAAGTCGACGCTGCTGACCATCGCCGGCAGCCTGGAGCAGCCGACCAGCGGCCAGGTCCTCGTCGCGGGGCAGGACCTGGCCACGATGTCGCGTAACGACAAGGCGCGGCTGCGCCGCCAGGCGATCGGCTACGTGTTCCAGGACTTCAACCTGCTGCCGGGCCTGACCGCCGCGGAAAACGTCGCGCTGCCGCTGGAACTGGATGGCATCAGCGCGCGGAAGGCGCGGGATGCCGGGCTGCGGGCCCTGGACGCACTCGGCCTGGCCGACCGCGCGCTGAGCTACCCGGACCAGCTGTCCGGCGGCGAGCGGCAGCGGGTCGCGATCGCCCGCGCGGTGGTCGGCGACCGGCACCTGCTGCTGGCCGACGAGCCGTCCGGTGCGCTCGACTCGGCCAACAGCGAGGCGGTGATGCGCATGATCCACGCGGCGTGCAAGCAAGGCGTCGCCGCTGTCGTCGTGACGCACGACGCGCAGCTCGCCGCCTGGGCGGACCGGGTGGTGTTCATCCGGGACGGCCGCATCGTCGACCAGACGGTCCCCGCGCCAGGTCCGGAGTCCTTGCTCAGGCAGGACCGATGACGACCCTCACCCGCCCGCGGGCCGGGACCGGTAACGGCGGCGTCCCCGCCCGTCGGGCGGTGTTCCGCTGGGGCTGGCGGCTGTTCCGCCGCGAGTGGCGCCAGCAGCTGCTCGTTCTCGGCCTGCTCACCGTGGCCGTAGCGGCCACGGTCTGGGGTGCCAGCGTCGCCACGAACGCCCAGCTCGGCAACCCCAACTGGCCCAGGTACGGCACCGCCCCCGCGAAGGCCACGCTGAGCGGCAGGGATCCGAACCTGGCCGCCGACATCGCCAGCGTTCAGCACCGCTGGGGCCCGGCCGACGTCATCGAGGAGCAGAGAATCGCCACCGGCACCACACTGTCCGTGCAGCTCCGGGCCGAGAGCCCGGGCGGGCACTTCAACGGTCCGCTGCTCGGCCTGACCAGCGGCTCCTACCCGGCCGGGCCCGGTCAGGTCGCGCTGACCAGCCAGGTGGCGGCGCTGTACGGCGCGCACGTGGGCGGTACCTGGCGGGCCGCCGGCCGGATCTGGCGGGTGACCGGCATCGTGCAGGACCCGAGCAACCTGTCGGACGAGTTCGCGCTGGTCGCCCCGGGCCAGGTCAGGCACCCGAGCCAGGTGATCATGCTGCTCGGCTCGGCCGCGGCGCGGCTGGCGGCGAGCGACGCGACGGTACCCGGAGTGCCGGCGTCAACGCTGTCCGTTCCCAATGAGCACGCGGGCGGACTGCCGCAGGCCACGCTCATCCTGGTGGTGGAGGTACTCGGCCTGACGTTCATCGGCCTGGTGTCGGTAGCCAGCTTCTCCGTGATGGCTCAGCGCCGGCTCCGGGCCCTCGGCATGCTCAGCGCGATTGGCGCGACCGAGCGCGGCCTCCGCCTGGTCATGATCGTCAACGGCCTCGTGGTGGGCGTGGTCGCGCGCGCTGGCCGGGGCGGCGGCGGGCCTCGCCGCCTGGTTCGCTTACGCGCCGACACTGCAGCAGGCCACCGGTCACGGGGTCGACGCGGCGAGCTTGCCGTGGTGGGCGTTCGGGATCGGGGTCGTGTTCGCGATCGCGACGTCGGTGCTGGCGTCCCGCCGCCCGGCTAAGGCGATGGCCGCGATGCCGGTGGTGGCCGCGCTGTCCGGCCGCCCCGCGCCGCCGAAGGCGATGCGCCGCTCCGCCGTGCCCGGCGTCATCGTCTTCGCCTTCGGCCTTTTCTGCCTGGCGTTCGCCGGCGGCCTGGGCGGGCCGCCTGGTCAGGGCCGGGGCGGGCCCCCGCTGGCCCTGATCCTGCTGGGCGGCCTGGTCGGCGTCGTGGCGGGCATCGTGGTGCTCGCCCCGCTGGCCATCAGCGTGCTGGCGGCCGGGGCCGGCCCGCGGCTGCCAGTCGCGGTCCGGATCGCGCTGCGTGACCTGGTCCGCTACCGGGCCCGGTCCGGCGCGGCACTGGCGGCGACCACGTTCGCCGTGTTCCTGGCCACGGTGATCTGCCTGGTCGGCAGCGAGCGGACGGCCAACCCGCTCAGCCCGTCCGGTCCCAACCTGTCCAGCAGCCAGCTCATCGTCACCGCCGGGCGGAGTCCGCTACCCGGCATGATGATGCCGCTGACCGGCACCCAGGAGGCCAGCCTCAGCAAGCGGCTGAATAGCCTCGCCGCCCGCCTGCATGCCCGGTCCGCGGTAGCGCTGGAATCCGTCGGCTACCTGAACCAGGCGGGTGCCCCGCCTGGCACCGGAGTCGGCCTGATCGTGGCCACCCCGCGGCTGCTGGCCACCTACGGGCTCAAGGCCGGTCAGATCGATCGCGGCACCGACATCCTGACCGAGCGCCCGGGGCTGGCAGGCCTGTCGAACCTGCAGATGGTCACGCAGAGCCGATCCGTCAACGACTCTCAGCCCGCGGCCAGCGGAAGCCCGCCCTGCACGCTGACCAATGCCTGCCTGGCCAATCCCGCGATTCAGACGGTCAGCGGCCTGCCCAGCGGCACCGACGCGCCGAACACCGTGACCACCGAGTACGCGGTGAGCAAGTACCACATGCAGACTCACCTGGACGGGTGGCTGATCCAGGCCCCGGCACCGCTCACCGCCGCGCAGATCCGCGCCGCGCGGCGAGTCGCACTCCCCTTCCAGGCACCGCTCCAGATCGCCTCCGGCGGGACGGACTTCGCCGAGGTCGCCGACGTCGGCACCGCGGTCGGCATCCTGATCGCGCTGGGGGTCCTGGCCGCCTGCGTCGGCCTGATCCGCAGCGAGACCGCGCCCGACCTGCGCACGCTCACCGCCACCGGGGCCAGCCCGGCCACCCGGCGGACCATTACCGCGGCGACGGCGGCCGCGCTGGGCCTGCTCGGCGCGATTCTCGGCCTGGCCTTCGCCCTGGCCGCCAGCGTGGTCTGGGCGCACGCCGGCCTGTCCGCCCTGTTCGGCGACGTGCCGCTGGCCGACGTGCTGATCCTGCTGGTCGGTCTGCCGCTGGCCGCCGCGGCCGGCGGCTGGCTGCTAGCCGGCCGCGAGCCTGAGGTCATCGCGAGACAGCCGCTGGGCTGACGCGGGTCCGGCCGCTCCCAGGGCATGCCGTTACCCGGCGAGGCTGGCGAGCTCCTCCGGGGTGATCCGGATCCTGGCCGCGCCGACGTTCTCGGCCAGGTGGGTGAGGCTGCCGGTGCCGGGGATGGGCAGCATTACCGGGGAGGCGGCCAGCAGCGCGGCGAGCGCGACCTGCTGGACGGTCGCCCCGTGCCGGGCGGCGGTCTGCTCCAGCTGGGTCGTGTCGATCGGGTCGAGGCCGCCGCCGAGCGGGAAGAACGGCACGAACGCGGTGCCGGACCGGGTGCACTCGGCCAGCAGGGCGGCATCCGCGGTGGCGTGCACGTGGAACGCGTTCTGCACGGCGGCGACCGGGGCGATGGCGCGGGCCTCGGCGAGCTGCGCGGCATCGACGTTGCTGACGCCCAGGTGCCGGATCAGGCCCTCCTCGCGCAGCTCGGCCAGCGCGGCGAACCGCTCGGCGATCGGCTCGCCGCCGGGCGGGTTCCGCGCGCCGACCCGCAGGTAGACCAGGTCGAGATGGTCGAGGCCGAGCTCGCGGAGGTTGTCCTCGACCAGGCCGCGTAGCTGGCCGGGGGTGGCCTGCCGGGTGGGGGTGCCGTCGGACCCGAGCATCGGGCCGACCTTGGTGGCGATGACCAGGCCGTCGGGATAGGGGGCCAGCGCCCGGCGGACCAGCTGGTTGGCGACGACGTCGCCGCGCCGGTAGAAGCTCGCGGTGTCGAGGTGATTCACGCCCAGCTCGACGGCGCGGCGCAGCACGGCGATCCCGTCCTGCGGGTCGCGGACCGGGCCGGTGAAGGTCCCGGTGGGCAATCGCATGGTGCCGAAGCCGAGCCGTGCGACAGGCCGGTCGCCGCCGATCGCGAAGGTGCCGGAGTAGGCGGCGGGTCGGCTGGTGCTCGTTATGTTGGTCATGCTCACAGCTTGTCCCGGCCCTGCGGTCACGGCGAGGAGCTGGCCGGTTGCTGCCATTTGCCGGGCCCGGACGGCGGCGGGGCAGACTGGGCGGGTGAGCGATGACCAGACCACCACGGTGCGCGGCGACGCGGAGCTCATCGCCCGCGCGGGACACCTGTTCGAAGCGGTCCACGAGGACTTCGTCTGCGCGGCCCGTGACCTGGCCACCTGGTCGCAGCCCGAGGCCCGGTCCGCAGTCGCCCGGCGGCTGCATTCCCACCGGAAGGACGGCTTTACGATCCGCAAGCTGATGAGCCCGCTGGCGCTGGCCGACGAGGCGCAGCGGGCGCACCTGCGGCGGCTCGACGCGGGCGCGCAGGTGCGGATCAGCTCCGCTCCGCTGCCCCACGAGACGATCATCCTGGACCGGCGGGTGGCGATCCTGGCCGGTCAGCCGTCGCCGCTCGGCCGCGAGTACACGGTGACGACGTCCCCGGTCCTGGTGGGCGGGGTTTATTCACTGTTCACTGCCGCCTGGGAGGCGGCCACCGACCTGGGCGCCTACCTGCGCGGCGAGGTCCCCGAGCTCGCTCCCGAGGCCCGGGAGATCCTGCGGGCGCTCGGTGAGGGCCTGACCGACGAGGCGGCCGCCCGGCGGCTGGGTACCTCGCTGCGGACCTACCGCCGGCGGGTCGCCGAGCTGATGGCCGCGCTCGAGGCTGGCTCCCGCTTCCAGGCCGGGATGCGGGCTGGTGAGCTCGGCCTGGCCCACTGACGCGACCACCATCCGTTGTCCGGCCCGGACCTGGGGCCAGTCGTTTAAAAGGTAGCCATGTACGAGATACATGTATACGGTACATGTATCTCGTACATGAACACTTGCACATGACCACTTGCACATGACCACAGTGCCGAGCCTTCCAGCGCCATGAACGGAGAGAAGAGATGGGTAGTGAGTCGGGGGCCCGTTACCTGGACCCGGTAGCGGATCTGGGGATCAGAGCCCGGTGGTCCTGGCGCCGGGCGGAGCGCAGAGCGGTCGCCGAGCATGAGCAGTGGCTCGCCGCCAACCTGCGACGGCTGGCCGCGGCCGGGGCTTCTGTGTTCTGGGCGGCGGAAAGCGCCACCAGCCAGGCGACGGCCAGGACGGCCGGGATCGTCCGGCTGAGGCATCGGGGCTGGCAGCTGCTGCTAACCGGGGTGGCCTCCGGCCCTCGCGCGGAGCTTGAGCGGGCCAGCCACCAAGGGCGGCTTCGCCTCGACGCTGCGGGCCGTTACGGAAGGTTCTGGTGGATCGAGATCGTCAGCGACGGCGCTGCGCGCGGCGAGAAGGTGGTCCTGCTGGGCTCCCGGCTGTGGCTGACCCCCGCGGGGGGAGGACGTGGCTGGGCCGCGCCCCCTCGAAACCCGGGTTACCTGGGCGTATCGGGCGCTCACTGAGCCGTTCACGGAGCCGTTCACGGAGCGACGTGCTGCTCAACGCCGGGCGAGCAAGTCCTGGCCCGGGCCGCTAGTGATAGCTTGCGATTGTGCTGGCGGGGGCTTGTCGGGGGAGGGGACGTTCAGGGCAGGCCGTACCCGTAACGTTTCCGATGACAGCGAGACCGCACGCCAGCAGCCGGCGGCCCCACTTATCTCGAACGGAGACTCACGATGAGCTTGACGATCGGTGACATTGCCCCCGACTTCACCGCCGAGACCACCGACGGCTCGATCGGATTCCACGACTGGATCGGCGATTCCTGGGCTGTGCTCTTCTCGCACCCGAAGGACTTCACGCCGATCTGCACGACCGAGCTCGGTTACATGGCCTCGATCAAGTCGGAGTTCGACCGTCGCGGCGTGAAGGTCATGGCGCTGTCGGTCGACCCGGTGGACAAGCACGCCGCCTGGGCCGCGGACATCGAGGAGACTCAGGGCACCGCCCCGAATTACCCGATGATCGGTGACGCCGACTTCACCGTCTCCAAGGCCTACGGGATGCTGGGCGCTGACGTCAGCGGCGACCCGGCCGACCGCACGGCGGCCGACAACCAGACCGTCCGCAGCGTCTTCGTGGTCGGCCCGGACAAGAAGATCAAGATGATCATGCTCTACCCGATGACGACCGGCCGCAACTTCGACGAGATCCTGCGGGTGCTCGACTCCCTGCAGCTGACCGCCCAGCACAAGGTGGCCACGCCGGCGAACTGGAAGCAGGGCGAGGACGTCGTGATCGCCGGCTCGGTGTCCAACGACCAGGCCAAGGAGATCTTCGGCAGCTGGACCGAGCCCAAGCCCTACATCCGGATCGTTCCCCAGCCGAAGTAAGCCGGAGCAAGCCGGAGCAAAGCCGGAGTTAGCCGACCGCACCAGGCGGAGGCCACCAGCAATCACTGGACCGGGGGGACGGCCGATGCGGATTCTCGTGCTCGGCGCGGGCTTCGGCGGCCTGGAGCTGACCACTCGGCTCTCGGACGCGCTCGGCGACGCGGCCGACATCGTGCTGATCGACAAAGCCGATGGATTCGTGTTCGGCTTCTCCAAGCTCGACGTGATGTTCGGCCGCACCACGGCGGACGCGGCCCGGCATTCGTACCGTGACCTGGTCAAGCCGGGGGTCCGGTTCGTCCGGGCCACGATCCGGTCCATCGACCCGGCAGCGCGCCGGGTCGAGACGGACGCCGGCGCGTTCGAGGCCGACGTGATGGTGGTAGCCCTGGGCGCCGACCTCGACCCGGCGGCGACGCCGGGGCTGGTCGAGGCCGGCCGAGAGTTCTACACCGTCGACGGCGCCTTCGCCGGCCGCGACGTGCTGGAGTCGTTCGGCGGCGGACGGGTCATCGTCGGTGTCACCTCGACACCGTTCAAGTGCCCGCCCGCCCCGAGCGAGACCGCGCTGATGCTGCACGACTACCTGGTCGAGCGAGGCCGGCGCGAGGCCAGCCAGATCTCGCTGGTCATGCCGCTCGGCGTCCCGATCCCGCCCTCGCCCGCGGCGTCGCAGGCGCTGCTGGCGGCATTCGAGGAGCGGGGCATCAGCTGGTATCCGGAACGGCTGGTGCGCGGCCTGGACCCGGAGCGCCGGGTAGCGATTCTCGCCGACGGTGACGAGATGCCCTTCGACCTGTTCCTTGGCGTGCCCGTCCACCGGGTGCCCGCGGTGGTGGCCGAGTCCGGGATGTGCGTCGACGGATGGATCCCGGTCAACCCCCTCACGCTCGAGACCGCGTACCCGGACGTCTACGCGGTGGGAGACGTGACGAGCGTCGGCACGCCCAAGGCGGGGGTCTTCTCCGAGCGGCAGGCATCGGTCGTAGCCGATCAGCTGATCGCCCGGCACGGACCGGCCGGCGCGGCGTCCACGTACGACGGCAAGGGAATCTGCTACATCGAGTTCGGTCACGGCCGGGTCGCCCGCGTCGAAGTCACGTTCCTGAGCGGCCAGCGCCCGAACGGACAGTTCGACGAGCCGTCCGACCTGCTGCTGGCCGACAAGGCCGAATTCGGGACCAGCCGCATACGGCGCTGGTTCGGCCGTGACTGGGCCAGCTACTGATCCGCGCCCGGCATCGGCCGGAGATCTCAGGGGCGCTCGTTCCGGCCGAGTCCGGCGTCCCTGGCCACGATGATGGCCGCGCCCCGGTCGGCCACCTGGAGCTTGGCGAAGATGGCTGAGACGTGGTTGGCCACGGTCTTGGGCGCGATCGACATGCGGCGGGAGATCTCGGCGTTGCGCGCCCCGGCCGCGATGAGGTCGAGCACCTGCCGCTCCCGGCTGGTCAGCTCGGCGAACGGCTCCTGAATCGCGGGCGGTGCCGCGAAGTGGCGCAGCAGCCGCCTGGCCACCGGCGGGCCGAAGATCGCCTCGCCCGCGGCGGCGGACTGGATCGCGCGGATGATCTCGTCCTGCTGGGCGCCCTTGAGCAGGTACCCGCTGGCGCCGGCGCGCATCGCGGCGAACACCGAGTCGTCGTCGTCGAACATGGTGAGGATCAGCACCGCGACCTCCGGCGCAGCCCGGGCGATCTCGGCCGTGGCCGCGATGCCGCCGAGCTCGGGCATGCCGATGTCCATCACCAGCACGTCCGGACGCAAGGTCACCGCGGCGGTGACGGCGGCCCGGCCGTTGCTGGCCACCCCGACGACGTCGATCTCCGGCACCGAGGCCAGCAGGGCCGCGAGGCCGTCGATGACGATCGGATGGTCGTCGGCCAGCACGACTCGGATGGCGATGGCGCTGGTCATGCGGTGCTCGCCAGCGGCAGCGAGACGGCCACCCGGCCGCCGCCCGCCGGGTCCGGGCCAGCGTGGCAGGAACCGCCCAGCTCAGCCGCGCGTTCCCGCATCGAGGCCAGCCCGACCCCTGGCCGCCACTCACCGGGCGGCGCCTGGCCGTCGTCCGTGACCTCGATGGTCAGGCCGGTACCCTCGGCCAGCGTCAGGCTGACGGTGATCGTCGTGGCCGCGGAATGCCGGATCGCATTGGTCATGGCCTCGGTGATGATCCGGTAGGCGGCGACCTCCACGGCGGCGGGCAAGGGCGGCAGGTCGTTTGGCACATCGAGGCGGATGAGGACGCTGGCTCCCCCGCCTCGCCCGGCCAGGTGGCGGGACTGCTCGCGCAGGGAACCGATCAGCCCGAGGTCGTCGAGGGACGGCGGCCGCAGGGCGTACACGAGCCGGCGGATGTCGGCGATCGCGGTCGTGATGCCGGTCCGCATCTCGCCGAGGAGCTGGTCGGCCCGCTCCGGCTCGCGGGTCATGGTGTTGCGCGCCGCGTCGGCCTTGAACGCGATCCCGGTCAGCGCCGGGCCGAGGCCGTCGTGCAGGTCGCGCCGCAGCCTTCGGCGCTCTTCCTCGCGGGCGGCGACGATGGACAGCCGTGACTCCTGCAGCGCGACTGACAGTGCCGTTGAGTGCAGGGCAACGGCCATCGGGGCCGCGAGCAGCTCGAGCACGGCGACGTCGGCGGCGCCGAGGCGTCCCTGCCCGTGGCGCAGGCCGACAATGAGCTCGCCGATGGTCGCGCCGTCGTAGGTCAGGTCAACGCTGTGCCGGAGCTCGGGCGGACGGCCGTAGGCGGCTGCCTCGAGCGGTCCGTACCTGACCGCCGCGTAGGGCAGCCGGAGGGACTCGCAGAGTGCTTCGAGCACGCCCGCCAGCTTGTCGCCCGATCCGGTCATCCGCTCGCCCACCCGTGATACCGCGCGCACCGCGTCGCCCCGGTCGCCGTAGAGCGCGCGGTTCACCAGCTGCTGTAGCCAGACCCGGGCCGGGTTGAACGCGATCGCCACGATCAAGCTCGCCACCACCGCGGAGGCCAGGCTCACCCTGGTGTCTACGACGGCATCAAACAAGGCCAGAAGGCCGACGTAGGAACCCACGCACACGGCCGTGAGCAGGCCATACAGCAGCGCTCTCGACACCACGAGCCGGATGTCGAGCAATTGGTGACGCAAGATCGCGATGGTGATCGCTACCGGGATGAGCGGGATCACCAGCAGGCCCAGGATGGGGCCGGTCCCGAAGATCCCCCACGGAACGGTGAACGCCCCCGCCGCCAGGCCAGCCAGCAGCAGCCAGAGCAGCTGCCTGCGCAGCGTGTCGTCGCCACGGCGGTACCGCACCGCCAGCGACGCGATCGCCGACCCGAAAACGATGGCCCACCCGATCTCGGTAGCGGTCCAGAGCGGGGTGAGGCGGGCGTAGGCGCCGATGGTCAGGTACAGGGTGACCCGGTACCCGTTGATCTCCAGCGGCGCCGGGGAGGCGAAGCTCAGCACGAACAGGGCGCCGTCGATCAGGGCGGCCCAGATCAGCCACCGCCAGTGGCGTCCAGCCGGCCGTCCGTCCGGGAACAGCAGCAGCGCGATCGGCAGGAAGATCCCGATCGAGAAAGTCCACGGGTACGCGGTCAGGGTGCCGATCAGCCGGAGCGCGCCCAGGCTCCAGCCGTCGAGGCTGGCCAGCGCCAGCAGGGAGCTGGCGGCGGTCGAGGTCGCCTGGGCGAGTCCCGCGGCGAGCAGCAGCCAGCCGATCGGGTTCTTCGGCCGGTGCCAGGCCAGCAGCGCGCCGCAGCCGGCGAATGCGAGTCCCATCGCCCCGTTGGTCACCGTGAAGCTGCTGGTCGCCTCGGCGAAGGATATGCGCGCGGCCAGCGCGAATCCGATGGCGCCCGCCAGCTCGGCGATCGCCAGCCAGAACAGGGCCGCCGCGACGACGCGCCTCCTGCGCTGGCCCGTCAGCGGCTCCGCGGTCATGGATCAATAATGCCCGGGCGGCCCCCCGCTGTCATGGGTGCGCGCACCTAGTGACCTCGGGAAAGAAACCCGCGAGCAGCACGACCCTGAACCCTGCCGGGCGGGTGGCCGACGCTCCCAGGCTAAGTCGCGTCAGATCCACTCCACCTCAGCGCCGGGCCGGCCTCGCAGTCAGACAGGCCGGGCGGAAGGGAGCCAACGACATGGCTGGCGCCACCTTGATCCACGCATCACCAATCTCCGCCCGGACCAGCCGAGCCGACCGGCGGGCGCTGGCCGTCCTGCTGCCGGTCGGACCGCTCGCCGTGGCGATCCTGCGCGGCATCCTGCCCTACTACACCACCGACTCGAACACGGTCCTGGCGGCCAGGGTCGCCGCGCACCAGGGTGCCGAGCAGATCGTGCTCTGGCTGACCGTGATCGCGATCCTCACGCTGATCCCGGCAGTGATCACGGCCGGGCTGATGGCCCGGCGCGGCGCCCCGCGGCTGGGGACCGCCGGGCTGGTGCTGTCCTTTGCCGGGCTCATGTTCCTGGGCTCGCCCAGCATCGCCGGCCCCGACACCGTGGCGCTTGGCGCGGCCAGGATCGGCATGGCGCCGGGCACCGTCGGCCGGCTGCTGTCCAGCATCGGCGCGCTCGGCCCGGTCAGCCTGGGCTCAGCCCTGTTCGTTGCGGGCCACGTCATCGGCCTGATCCTGCTCGGCATCGCCCTGTGGCGCGGCGGGGTCGTGCCGGCCTGGGCCGGGCTGGCCATCGCGGTATCGCAGATCGGCCACTTCGTATTCGCCGCGCTGGTACCCAACCACCTGCTCGACGGCTGCTCCTGGGGCCTGACCGCGATCGGATTCGGCGCCGTAGCGGTGGCGCTGCTCAGGCAATCGGCCTAGAAGACAAGAAGGAGTGACAGGCATGCTCACATTCAGGCAGCTCAGGAACGCCAGCGCGGCCGTGGTCGCGGCGGTCGCGATCGCCGGCATCGCCGGGAACGCGGTGACCGCGGCCAGCGCCGCGAGCACGGCTCCGGTCATCAAGTCCGCGAGCACCATGAAGGTCGACGTCCGCGGCGGATCACTGACCTTCGTCAACGTCCGGAGGATGAAATCGTTCGCCATCGGTGACGAGATCGTCCTCACCCAGCCCGCCTTCGCCACCGCGCGCTCCGCGAAGGTGATCGGGCACAGCTACGTGGTCGTCGAGTTCCTGACCAGGGCCGCCTCCCGCGTCGACGCCACCCTGGTACTCAAGAACGGCTCCATCGAGCTGAGCGGGATCAACCCGTCCAGCGGGGGCAGCACCCCCTTCACGCTCGCCGTCGTCGGAGGCACCGGCAGCTATGACAACGCCCGCGGCCAGGCCACCGTGAAGACCGGCTCAGGCAAGGCCAACCCGGCCGCGTTCAGCATCAGCCTGCTGCCCCGATCCCTGCTGCCCTGATCCCTGATCCCAGCGACCGCGGGCCGCGTCGTCTCCGCATCGGGGCGGCGCGGCCCGCTCAGCTGCCCTCGTGAGTGACCAGGCCAGCCAGGAACGGCACCAGGCGGGCGGGCGCGGCGAGCACGCCACCGCTGCCATCCGGGCCAGGCAGCGGCTGCACTTCGGCGCCGGCCTCGGTGGCGATCAGCGCGCCGGCCGCCCAGTCCCATGGGTTCAGGTCATCCTCGTAGAAGGCGTCCAGCTCGCCGCCGGCCACCGCGGCCAGGTCCAGCGCCGCCGAGCCGCTGCGGCGGATATCCGCGACCCCGGGCAGCAGCCGGGCGAGGGTGGCCGCCTGGCGCTCGCGGCCCGCGCTGAGGTAAGAGAAACCGGTGCCGACCAGCGCGTCAGACACCGTCGTGTGGTCGCGCACGTGCAGCCGCCGGTCGCCTAGCCAGCTGCCTTGGCCGCGGATCGCGGTGTACGTCCGGCCGGTCGCTGGTGCGTGCACGACGGCGACCGCGGTTCCGCCGGCGTCGGCGGCCGCGATGCTCACCGACCAGTCATCGCGGCCGTACAGATAGTTCACGGTGCCGTCGAGCGGGTCGATCAGCCACTGCCAGCCGGTCAGGCTGTCGCGTTTCAGGTCTTCCTCGCCGAGCAGGCCGTCATCCGGGTACGCGGCGGTCAGCCGAGCGGCGATGATCTGCTGGGCCGCGACGTCGGCGCGGGTGACCGGGTCGGTGGCGCTGCTTTTCGTGGCCGTCGCGCCGCGGGAGATGACGTCGGCGCGAAGCTCGAGCAGCGTATGGCCGGCCGCGATCGCCGCCTCGCGCGCGACCTCCAGGCGGGCGCTCACGCTGGCCGCTGCCTCTCGCTGGCGCTGGTCGGGTCCGCCCCGATGACGTTCGCCCCGATGACGTCCGCCCCGATGACGTCGGTGCCGGCGGCCGCGATCTCGCGGAGCGTGGCGTTGCCGGCCGGGGCGTCGGTGACCAGCGCGTCCACGGCCGACAGCGGCGCGACCGTGGCGAAGGCGATCCGGCCCAGCTTGCTGCTGTCGGCCAGCACGATCGTGCGGCGGGCCGCGGCGATGGCGGCGCGCTTGACCCGGGCGTCGTCCGGGTTGTACTCGGTGAGCCCGGGGGCCGCGCAGATGCCCGCGACGCCGATGAAGGCGAGGTCGCAGTTCATCGCGGTGAAGGCGTCCTCGGCCATCCCGCCGGTCAGGCTGAGCTCGCCCTGCCGGACCTGCCCGCCGGTGACCACTACGCGGATATCCGGGTCGTTGCCCAGTTCTACGGCGACCGGCAGCGCCGGCGTCACGACCGTGACCCCGCGCCTGCCGTGCAGCGCCCTGGCCAGCTCGAGGGTGGTCGTGCCCACGTCGACGATGATCGTGTCCCCGTCGTTGACCAGGCGGGCCGCCGCCGCGCCGATCGCCGTCTTGGCCTCCGCCGCCGTGGTCGCCCGGATGGCGAACGGCGGCTCGTAGGACCGGCTGGTTACCGAGATGGCGCCGCCGCGTACCCGCCGCGCCAGGCCCTCGCCCTCCAGGGACTCCACGTCACGCCTGATCGTCATCTCGGAGACGCCGAACTCCTCGGCCAGCTCGGCGAAGCCGACCTCGCCGAGCGCGGTGAGACGACGCAGGACCGCCTGTCGCCGCTGTGATGGGAGCACATCAACACTGTAATCTTCTGTGACGGATTCACGCAAACTTCACACAAGCTGTGAAGAATCCTGAGAGAAGTGTTTACAAGTAACAAGGCCTGTCATAGTCTCACCCCACTAGACGACTGGAGTCCGCAGTGTCACGTTTTCGTGCCATCTTCCCGGCCACCGCCAAGCCGCTGATCGCCATGGCGCACGTGCCGGCGCTGCCCGGCACGCCGCTGTACGACGCGGCCGCCGGCCTGAGCGGCGCGGTGGACAGCGTCCGCCGTGACGTCGAGGTGCTGCTCGGCGCCGGGTTCGACGCGGTGATGTTCTGCAACGAGAACGACCGGCCCTACCAGCTCGAGGCCGGGCTGGAGAGCGCGGCCGCGATGACCCGGGTCGTCACCGAGTGCCGGCCGGAGGGGGTGCCGTTCGGCGTCGACTTCCTGTGGGACGCGCGCTGCGCCCTCGCGGTCGCGGCGGCCACCGGCGCGGCGTTCATCCGGGAGGTCGCCACCGGCGTCTGGGAATCCGACATGGGCCTGTTCTCCCCGGACGCGGCCCACCTGCTGCGGGAGCGCCGCAGGCTCGATGCCGGGAACATCGCGATCTGCATGAACATCACGCCGGAGTTCGCCTCCGGCATCGGCCGCCGCGATCCCGCCGAGGTCGCCGCCTCGACCACGGTCTCCAGCCTGGCCGACGTGATCCTGGTATCCGGGAAGATGGCCGGCGCCGAGCCGGACGTGGGCACGATCGCGGCGATCCGCGAGGCCGTGGACCCGGCGGTTCCGGTGCTGCTCAACACCGGCGCCAAGGCGGAAACCATCGAGGAGTACCTGAAGTTCGCGGACGGCTGCATCGTCGGCAGCTCGCTGAAGGTCGACGGCTACACCTGGAACCCAGTGGACCCGCAGCGGGCCAGGCGGTTCATCGACGCGGCGCGCCAGGCCTGACATGCCCTCCCTGGTCCTCGGCATCGACGTCGGCTCGACCAGCACCAAGGTCGTGCTGGCGGAGCCGTCATCCGAGGTGCTGGCCCAGGCCTCGGCGCCGGCGGCACTGTCCTCCCCGCACCCGGGCTGGGCGGAGGCCGATCCAGCGCAGTGGTGGCGGAACGTCTGCGAGCTGGTGCCCCAGGTGCTCGCCGCGGCCGGCGGGGCCGAGAGCATCGCCGCCGTCGCCTGCACGGGGATGGTGCCCGCGGTCATCCCGGCGGACGCGTCCGGCGCCGCGCTGCGGCCCGCCATCTTGCAGAACGACGCGCGGGCCACGGCCCAGATCCGCTCGCTGGCCGGCGGCTCGCCGGCGTGGACCTGGTCGCGGTCACCGGCTCGGCGCTTACCCAGCAGTCGGTGGCCCCGACGCTGGCCTGGCTGGCCGAGCACGAGCCGGATACCTGGGCCCGGACCAGGCAGGTGCTCGGTTCCTACGACTGGCTCGCGGTCGCGCTCGGCGCCGCGCCGCACGTGGAGCAGAACTGGGCGCTGGAAAGCGGGCTGTTCGCGCTGGCCGGCTTCGCGCCGCTGGAGCCGGTCCTGCTCGCCGCGGGGATCTCCGCCGGCCTGCTGCCGCCGGTCGTGCTCCCCGGCAGCGTCGTTGGCGAGGTGTCCGCCGCCGCGGCGGCCGCGACCGGGCTGCGGGCCGGGACGCCGATCGTGGCCGGCGGTGCGGATCACGTGCTCAGCGCCTACGCCGCCGGGCTGGCTAGCGCCGGTGACTGGCTGGTCAAGCTGGGCGGCGCCGGCGACATCCTGGCCGTCACCGACCAGGTGCTCACCGATCCCGCGGCTGTACCTCGACGCCCACCCCCAGCCGGGGCTCTGGCTGCCGAACGGGTGCATGGCGACGAGCGGCAGCCTGATCCGCTGGTTTCAGTCCGTCACCGGGGACGTGCCGGTCGCGGAGCTGGAAGCCGGCGCGCTGTCGTCCGAGCCGGCCTCGCTGGTGTGCCTGCCGTACTTCCTCGGCGAGAAGTCCCCGCTGCACGACCCCGACCTGCGCGGCGCCTTCCTCGGCCTGCACCTCGGCCATACCCGCGGCGACCTGTACCGGGCCATCCTCGAGGCGATCGGGTACGGGTTCCGCCAGCACACGGAGATCCTGGCCGAGCTCGGGGTCCGGCTCGAGCTGGCCCGGGTGAGCAACGGCGGCAGCAAGTCGCTGGTGTGGAAGCAGATCCTCGCCGACGTGCTGGGCGTGCCTCTGTACCCGGTACTCGACCATCCCGGCGCGGCCCTGGGCGCCGCGCTGGCGGCGGCGGTGGGCGCCGGGCTGCTGGCCGACTGGGCCGACGCGTCGCCGACTCTCGCCCGCTCGGTCAGGGGCCGTCCGGTCGAGCCGGACCCCGCCCTGGCCGACCGGTATGCCGAGGCCTATCAGATCTACCGGGACGCCGGCGACCTGCTGACCAGCGTCTCGCACCGTCTCGCGAGGAGGAGCAGATGAGCGTCGCCGTCGTCACGGGAGCTGGTTCCGGGATCGGCCGGGCCATCGCGGCCAGCCTGGCCGGACGTGATTTCGACGTCGTGGTCACCGACCTGAACCTGGCCGCGGCGCAGGAGACGGCGGCCGCCTTCGGCGGCGAGGCCATGCGGCTGGACGTCACGGACCCGGACGCCGCGGTCGCGGTCGCGGAAGCGGTCGCGGACCGTCACGGCACCCTCGACGTGTGGGTGTCCAACGCCGGGATCTCGAAGATGCAGCGGTTCCTCGAGGTCAGCCCGGCCGACCTGCGGCAGACGCTGGCCGTCAACCTGGAAGGCATCTTCTTCTGCGGTCAGGCCGCCGCGCGCGTCATGGCCGCCCGGTCGATCCGCGGCACGATCGTCAACCTCGCTTCCATGGCCGGCAAGCAGGGCCGGGTGCCGTTCCTGGCCGACTACGTGGCTTCCAAGTTCGGCGTCGTCGGGCTGACCCAGGCGATGGCCTTCGAGCTCGCGCCGTACGGCATCACCGTCAACTCGGTCTGCCCCGGCTACGTCGCCACCCCCATGCAGGACCGCGAGCTCGGCTGGGAGGCCGGGCTGCGCGGGGTCTCGCCGGATGAAGTCCGGCAGCTGTGGATCGCCGACACTCCGCTCGGCCGGCTGGAGAACCCGGAGGACGTCGCCCGCGTAGTGGCGTTCCTGGCCGGGCCGGACGCGCGGTTCATCACTGGTGAGGCGCTGGCCGTCAACGGCGGCGCCTTCATGGACTAACGCCCCGCTCCCTCGCCCCCCTTAAGGAGCCCGCATGGACATCGTGGAAGCCGGCGCCGCGGCGCCGGCCAGCGCGGAGGCCGACCTGGCGCAGTTCGGCTACTCGCAGCAGTTGCACCGCTCGATCGGCTCGTATACCTCGTTCGCGCTCGCCTTCTCGATGATCTCCGTCACGACCACCGTCTTCACCCTGTTCGCGCAGCCGTTCCAGAGCCTGGGCGGCATCGCCATCTGGCTGTGGCTTCCGGTGGGGGCCGGGGTGCTGCTGATCACGCTGGTCTACGGCCATCTGGCGGCGCGGCTGCCGGTCACCGGGTACGCCTACCAGTGGGCCAGCCGCATCGTGTCCCCGCATTACGGCTGGTTCACCGGCTGGAACGCGATGCTCTGCACGCTCGTCGGATCGGCGGGCATCTCGGTCGCGCTGGCGTCGGTATTCGCGCCGGACCTGTGGGCGGATCCCACGCACTGGGACGTGGCGCTGCTCGCGGTCGTCGCGATCGTGGTCGCGATGACCATCAACATGGTGAGCATCAGGGCCGCCGGGCTGGTCAACAACGCCGGCGCGTCGGCCGAGCTGTTCGGCACCATCGGCTGCACCATCGCCCTGGGCATCGGCCTGTTCTTCTTCCATCACGTACAGGGACCGCATGTCCTGGTCCAGCGCGGATCAAGCAACGGCAGCGGGCTCGGGTTCGACACCATCGGCCTGGCCCTGCTGCTGCCCATCTGGACGCTGGCCGGCTGGGAGGGCTCGGCCGACCTGGCCGAGGAGACCACCGACCCGCGCCGGATCGCGCCGCGGGCCATGCTCAGGGCGGTCTCGATCTCGGGCGCCGTGGCCTTCGTCATCTACGCCGTGTTCGCGATGGCCATCCCCGGATCGATCGCCCACGCCGTCAACGGCCCCGGCAACCCCATGGTCGGGATCTTCTCCGACCATTTCGGCGGGTTCGCCGCTGACCTGCTCCAGGTCATCGCGTTCATCGCCATGCTGTCCTGCCTGCTGGCCAACATCGCGTGCGCCACCAGGACCAGCTTCTCGCTGGCCCGCGACCGGATGCTGCCGTTCTCGCGCATCTGGAGCAGCGTCAACCCGCGCACCGCGACCCCGGTCTACACGATCGTCGCCGTCGCGGTCTTCGCGATCATCGTCAACCTGCTGTCCGGCGGGTTCGTGACCAACGTGCTCAGCGTGGTCAACGTGGCCCTGTACCTCACCTACGGCTCGACCGCGCTGGCCGTGCTGATCGCCCACCGCCGGCGCAGCATCCCGGACGCCCCCGCGGGCTACTTCGGCCTCGGCCGCTGGCTGGTGCCGGTCTCGGTGACCTGCGTGGTGTTCAGCATCGCGGTCGTCGTCTTCATGATCGGCCCCGCCTCCAGCCACGTCGTCCTGCTGTACGCCGCCTGCTTCGAGGCCGCGGGCGTGGCCTGGTACTTCGCCGCCGTCCGCGGCCGGCTCCAGCGCGGCGAGGCAGGCCCGGCCCTGGCCGCCCGCCTGGCCCGCGAGAAAGGCGGCGCCGGCGCCTGATCAGGCCGGCCGGCTCACGGCCTGGGTCAGGTAGCGCTGGACCGACGGGGCGATGGCGGCCACCACGTCGCTGGCGGCCAGCGAGGCTAGCGGCTCGAGGCGCAGGATGTACCGGCACAGGGCCATCCCCAGCAGCTGCGCCGCGATGAGCGAGCCGCGCTCGGCCGCGTCCGGATCGCCCAGTGCCGCGATCGGCCGGGTGATCAGCTCCTCGAGCATGGCCTGCAGCCGCGGCCACCGCCTCGCTGGTCACCGCGGTCCGCAGCAGCAGCATCAGCTGATCATCGCGGGTGGGGGCGTGCTCCCACCGCTCCACGAACGTCCGGACCAGCACCGCGCCGCGCTGCCAGGCCGGAACCGCGAGCAGGTCCGGTGCCGTCAGGTTGGCCGTGGCCGCGGCCGTGAACAGCCCGGCCTTGGACCCGAAGTAGCGCATCACCATCGAGGCGTCGACGCCCGCCTCGGTCGCCACCCCGCGGATTGTCGTCTGCTCGTAGCCCCGCGCCGCGAACGCCGACCGGGCCGCGTCCAGGATGGCCCGCCGGGTGCCCTCCGACCGGGGTCCGCCGGTCCCGAGCACTGGCGCGCCGTCCCCGGTCCGGCCCCGGTACTGGTCTTCGTCGTCACAAGGTCACCCACGTGCTCACCCTACCGGGGAGCCGCCCGTTATGACAACGACTGTTTGCCAACGAATGTTGACATCCGTGCCAGCCCGACCTAGAGTCGAGGCCAACAGCCGTTGGCAAAACTAGGGGGACTCCCGCAGTGGGCAGGCGAGCAGATCACGCACGCAGGTATCAGGCCCGGTTCCGGCTGCACGCCGGCTTCATCCTGGCCCACGCCGGCTTCGCGGCCCTCTTTGTCGCCCTGGTCCTCAGCGCCTTCCACGCACCGTCCCCGCACGACCTCCCCGTCGGCATCGTCGCGCCGGCGGCCGTCACCGGACAGGTCGAGGACGCCCTCAACAGCGGGGCGCAGAGCGACTTCGACCTGCACGTCTACCGCAGCCCGCCCTCGCGCGGGCCGCGATCGCGCACCGCGAGGTCGACGGCGCCGTGATCGCTTCCCCGGCGGGCCTGCGGCTGCTGGTCGCCGAGGCCGGCGGCACCGGCCCGGCCCAGGCCCTGACCCGCGCGTTCGGCGTCCTCGCCGCCCGGTCCGGCCGGCCCCTCACGGTCACCGACGTGGTGCCGCCGCGGCCCGGCGACACGCAGGCCCTGTCGCCGTTCTTCATCATCCTGGGTGTCCTGGTCCCCAGCCTGGCCACCGGCTCGGCCTCCGCCCTGCTGTTCCGCCGGTCCCGCCCGGCCTGGTGCGTGGCTGCGCCCATCGCCGTCGCCGCCGTGATCGGTGTCACCGCCGCCGGCGTCGCCGACGGCGTGTCCGGCCTGGGTCACTTCGCCGCGATCGCCAGCCTGGTGGCGCTGTTCTCCCTGGCCGTCTCCGCTCCCACCGCGGCACTCGGCCGCCTCTGGCCGCCGCTGATGTCGGCCGGGGTCCTGGTGTTCCTGGTGCTCGGCATCCCGGCCAGCGGCGGGCCCGCCAACCTGGCCCGCTTCACCCCCGCGCTGCTGCGCCTCCTGCAGCCCGCGCTGCCGCTCGGCGCCGCCGCCGACGCCGTGCGCAACGCCGTCTACTTCGACGGCTTCGGCACCGCCGGGCAGGCCTGGGTGCTGGCCGCCTGGGCCCTGGCCGGCGTCGTCGCCCTGACCCTGGTCGTTACGCTCAAGCGCCGGGCCGCGGCGCGCCTGCTGGCGGTGCCGGCCCGGCCCGGCGCCGGCCAGCTCGGCCCGCGTCCTCGCCAACGGCGACGCCAGGGCCGCCGGCGTCCACGCCGCTGCCGGGCCCGCTCACCTGGCCCGGCCGGCCTCGCTGGCGGCCGCCGTCCAGCCCGGTCCGGGAGCCCCGGTCGGCGCGCAGTCCGCCACCGCCACCCGGCCGCGCACCGCGACGCTGGCCGAACCCGCGCCAGACCCGCTCACGCCGGCCACGATCGTCATCGGCTTCGACAATTCCGGGCCCGCCCGGCGCGCGCTCACCTGGGCCGCGCGCCTGGCCGCGACGCGCTCCGCGGCCCTCCTCGTCGTCTACGCCGACCACGCCATCATCGACAGCGACCTGTCCGGCTTCGCCCGCGCCGAGGTGGACGCCACGCGCGACCAGGAGGCGGCCGTCATCGAGCAGGCGGCCACGCAGGTCGCCGCCGCCGCCGGGCTCGGCTGCACCTTCCAGCGGCTGCCGAGCGCGCCCGCCGACGCCATCCTGGCCGCCGCCCGTCAGGCCGCGGCCGGGGGCGGCGGCGACCCGCTCATCGTGGTCGGCCGCTCCGGGCACGCCGCCCATCACCTCCTCGGGTCCGTGCCGGTCCGGCTCCAGCGCCACTCCCCGTACCCGGTGCTGACCATCCCGTAGGCCAGCACCCCGAGGGCCAACCACAGGAATTAACAAATGGCGCCCGGCCGCAGGTCGCATGGCGGCGACCGCGAGCCCAGGTCAGGCGGGCCGCGAATGACCTGCGGCCTTCGCGACGCCCAGGGCCGTGGTCAGGGCCCGCGGGCCCGGCGGGCCGCGAAGTGCACGGTGAGCAGTTCGTCGAACTCGCTGGTCGGCAGCGGGTGCGAGAAGAAGTAGCCCTGCGCGATATGGCACCCGAGCATCTGCAGCCCGGTCACCTGGGCCAGGGTCTCGACGCCCTCGGCCACCGCTGATATGCCGATGGCGTTGGCGATCTCGATGACGGCCCGGACGATGGCCAGATCGACGCCGCTCTCGGCCACGCCCCGGACAAAGGCCCGGTCCACTTTCACCTCGTGCACCGGGAACTGCTTGAGGTAGGCCAGCGAGGAGTGGCCGGTGCCGAAGTCGTCGATGGCCAGGCGCACGCCGAGCCCGCACAGCTTCTTCATGATGTCCCGCGCGCCGGCCAGGTCGTCCATGACCATGGACTCGGTGATCTCGAACATCAGCGACGCGGGCGGCAGGCCGCTCGCGTCGAGGGCGGCGGTCACCTGTGACAGCAGGCCGCTCTCCTGGAACTGGCGCGGCGAGAGGTTGACGCTGACCGGCAGTTCCACGCCCAGGCGGTCCCGGACCGAGCGCATCTGGCGGCAGGCGTGCTCCAGCACGAACCGGCCGATCGGCAGGATCAGCCCGCTCTCCTCGGCGATCGGGATGAAGCTCATCGGGCTGATCAGTCCGTTGACGGGATGACGCCACCGCACGAGCGCCTCCGCGCCCACGATGTGCTTTCCGTCCAGTGAGTAGAACGGCTGGTAGTGCACGTCGAGCTCGCCTCGCTCGAGGCCCTTGCGCAGGTCGGCCTCGATCTGGAGCCGCTCGGCCGAGCGGGTTCCCATCGAGACCTGATCGAACACCCGGTAGACCCCGCCGCCGCCCCTGGCCTTGGCCTCGTACATGGCCACGTCGGCATCGCGGAGCACGTCATCGGTGGTCTTGCCGGGCTCGGTCATGGCGATGCCCACGGACACCGTGGCGACCATCTCGTAGCCGCCCGACAGCTCCAGGGGCCGTTTTACCGCGGCGCAGATGCGCTGCGCCGCGCTGACCGCCTCATCCTCGCCCGCTACATCCTCCAGGAGCATCACGAACTCGTCGCCGCCGAACCGCGCGATCAGGTCGCCGGCCCGCACCACGCTCTTCATCCGGCCGGCGATGGCGACGAGGAACTCGTCCCCGGTCACGTGCCCGAGGCTGTCGTTGATGCTCTTGAACCGGTCTACGTCGACGAAGATCAGCGCGTGGGTCTGGCTGTCCAGGGTGGACCGCTGCAGGGCCTGATCGAGCCGGTCCACCAGCAGCCGGCGATTGGCCAGGCCGGTCAGGTCGTCGTAGCAGGCGTAGTGGTGGAGCTCGTCCTCGAACGCCTTGCGCTCGGTGATGTCGCGGAAGGTGATCACCGCCCCCGACGGCCGAGCGTCGCTCATGACCGGAGACACGGTGTAGGCCACCGGGATGGCCGCCCCGTGCCGGCCGCGGAACCGGGCGTCGTCCTCACGGATGGTGGCTCGGGTGCGCATCGCCTCACGGGCCGGCCGGAGCAGGTAGTCGGGGGCCGCAACGGCCCGTCCCGGCGACTGGTCGCCATCGACGCCGAGCGCTGGCAGGTCGATGAGGTCGGCGGCGGCCGGGTTGACGAAGGTGAGGCTCCCGTCCGCGGCGATGGCGCAGACGCCTTCCCCGATGTTGAGCGTGATCGAGGAGAGCCGTTCGCGCTCGATGCGGACCTGCTGGTACAGCTCAGCGTTGCTGAGGGCGCCGGTGCCCACCGCGGCCAGGGCGCGCAGCAGGCCGCGGTCAGCCTCGTCGAAGGGCTCGTCGCGCCGCCGGCCGGCCGCCGTCAGCCAGTGTCGCTGGCCGGCGATGGTCATGGCCGCGGCCGGCTCGCCCGGGTCCGGGGCCGACCGCGTCAGGCCCGCCTCCGGACTGCGCAGGAGCCGGCGGACCGACTCCAGGATGGTGTCGAGCACCGGCTGCTGGCGAAGCTGCCGGTTGGCCTCCAGCGTGACCTGGTACAGCCCTTCCATCCGGGCCCGGTCATACAGCGCCGCGTACCGGGCTCCGATCAGCCACCGGCCGACAATCAGGCCCGGAACGACCAGGGCGATCGCCCAGACGTGGGCCCGGATGGCGAGCGCCAGCACCAGGCCGGCGACCGCTCCCGCGCCCGCCAGCGTGATCTGGATCCGCAGGTCGCTGGTGAATTCTTCCCAGGTCATGCCCATCGCCGCCATCAGCCCGGTGACCAGGGCGGTATTGACGATCTCGAATACGGTCACGCCCGCGGCGATCGCCGCCGCCTGAGCCAGGCCGATCGAGCCCGAGGGCATGGCCAGGCCGCGGCTCACGACCAGCCCCAGTCCCGCCGCCGTCAGCACCTGGCCGCTGTTGAAGGCCGACTTCACCAGCGGGCGGCGGCGGACCGCCTGGGCCACGGTGGTCGCCAGCGCGATGGTGCCCAGCGTCAGGACCGGCGGCACGAGCAGGGCGAGGATGACGAAGAAGCACTCGTCAACATGGGCGGCCTCCGACTCGCCCCCGCGGAACACGACCAGCGGCCACAGCCAGCTGGCCAGCAGCAGCACGCCCATAGTCCCGGCCACGGCCCAATGGCTGGCGTGGACCGGCCCGAGCGACGGTGCGCGCAGGCCAGCCACGATCAGCGTGCCGAGGCCTCCGGCGATGGCCACGACCACGATCACCCTGGCTGGAGCGGGTAACGTCCTCACCTGGCTAGGCGGCGATCGCCGCTAGTTCCATTCCGACGAGTTCCAGCCGCGGCTGGACCAGGCGGCGCCGTTCCAGGCCGACCCGCTCCACGCCGAGCCATCCCAGGCCGACCCGGCCCACGCGGCGCCGTTCCAGGCCGCGCCGTTCCAGCCGCCGTTGTTCCAGGCCCGGCTGGTCCAGGCATAGCCGTTCCAGGACGGGCCGTTCCACGCGCTGCCGGGCCACCCGGGGCCGCCCCCTGGCCCCTGCGGCCACGAGGCACCCGACCAGAGATTGGAGTTCCAGGTGTCGACCGGACTGCCCGCTGGGGACAGCGAGACCGTCATGCCCGGCAGGACCGGCAGCAGGCCGAAGGTGGACTGCCGGAGGTTCATCGGGCCGGCGGTGGCCGCCGCGTAGGCGTCCAGGGCCCCGTGCCCGTCCACGAAGGGATTACCGACCGGGCCCGGATCGGTCGTGCCCAGCAGCCGGGCCTTGAGCTGGTCCGGCGTGAGACCCGGATTGTCGGCCAGCACCAGGGCCGCCGCGCCGCTGGCGATGGCCGCGCTGAACGAGGTGCCGGAGCCGACGAAGTTGCCCGCGCCCATGCGGGCCGAGGGGTTCTCGTTGTCGATCGTCGAGCCCGGTGCGGCCAGGCTGACGACCGAGCGGCCCGAGGTGACCAGGTCGGGCTTGACCCAGCCATCGATCGACGTCGGCCCGGCGCTGCTGAAGTTGGTCATCTCGTCGTTCCCGGTGACCGGCTGGGCCAGGTCGTCCAGGGCGCCGACCGTGATCACCAGCGGGTCGTCACCGGGAGACAGGATGGTGCCGTTGGTGGGCCCGGCGTTGCCCCCCGAGGCCACGACCGCGATGCCCGAGTTCCAGGCCGCCTCGACCGCCAGGTCCAGCGGGTTGATGGTGGTGGACTCGAACGGCCGGAAGCCCAGGGACATGTTGAGGACACCGATGTTGTAGGTGAGCCGGTTCTGAATGGCCCACTGCAGCCCCAGGATCAGCCGCACCAGGTCGGTCGTGCCGTCCGCGCCCGCCACCTTGATCGACACCAGGTCGGCGCCCGGCGCCTCGCCCTGGTACTGCCCGCCCGACGAGCTTCCGTCGCCGGCGATCAGGCCGGCCACGAAGGTGCCGTGGCCGTAGTCGTCCTGGAAAGGATCGTTCTCGCCGGTGAGGTCCACCCCGCCGATCAGGCGCCCGGCGAAGTCGGGCCGCCGGTCGATGCCGGTGTCGAGCACGGCCACGGTGACGCCCTGGCCCGTGTCGCCGTCCGACGCCAGCTGGGCGGCGCCGGTCTGCTGCAGGAACTCATCGGAGGGCGCGTGCGGGCCGGTCGACTCCACGGTCGACTGCACGGTAACGGAGACGTCCGGGGTGACGGTGATCCCCGGCAGCGCGTCCAGCGCCGGGGCCAGCGCGGTGGGGATCGACGCCGCTACCCCGTCGATGATCTGGAACCGGTTCAGCACGGTGCCCAGCACATCCAGCACCGCGGTCACCGGGCTCAGCAGCCCGGTGGAGGTGACGATGACGGTCTCCGTGCTGCTGGCCGACGCCGCCGGGACGCCGACCATGGTGGTGCCGGCTAACGCGCTCGCGACGAGGATCGCGGCCGCGGCCAGCCGCCCCTTGCTCCGCGCGGCACGCCGCGTTCCGCGGCCGGTTCTCGGTCCGGTCGAACCAGCTCGGCTCATCCGCCAGCCTCCCCTGAGTACCTGCAAAATCGAGCCCACCATACGCTGCAGTTTGCATCCTGAAACATGAATTTCGCCAAGATCTCATGACCTCGGCGGAATAAAATTCCTTATCCGGGCGAAGTCGCGCCAAAGCTGCTCACCCACACAATCGAAGCACTGCCCCGGTGTTAGCCTGTGCGTCCGTTATGGGCTAATGCGTAAAGCGGAGTAATCAGGGTCGGGCACGGGTACCAGCCGCGGACCGCCTGATCAGGCGCCAGACCGTGCCGCAGTTGGAGCGGCGGTTGGATAAGCCCGGGCGGACCGGCTCGCGGCCGCGTATTTGACCCGTGGTCGATTCACTCGATTTCGAATTCGCCAGTACCAGGCGCCCGGCGGAATCATCGTGAGCGTCGACCGACTTGGCCGGATTGGTTCGTATTCGTCGATGGCCACGACCGCGAGCCCTTTGTACGAGATGCGCCTTTTCTGCCATCGGCGCGATCGACCCCGGATTAGCATGCGGGGGTATGGGGGAGCCTGCGGCGCGCACCGATGCCCGGCTGGCTGAGCTCCTGGCGGTCCTGTCCCTCGCGACCGACCTGGGCATGGGCCAGCCGATGGAGCACGTGCTGCGCCAGTGCCTGATCTCGATGCGGCTGGCCGGGCGCATGGGGCTGGGCGAGGCCGATCGTGAGGTTGTCTACTACACCGCCCTGATCGCCTGGGTGGGCTGTCACGTTGATGCCTACGAGCAGGCCAAGTGGTTCGGCGATGACGCCGCGCTCAAGTCCGACTTCCGCCGGGTCGACCTGGGCTCGCCCCTGGCCCGGCCCCTGTTCATGCTCCGGCATCTCGGCGCGGGCCGCCGCCACGGAGCGCGGTCGGCTGGCCGTCGCGTTCCTGGGCGACGGCCGCCGGGCCGCGGAGTCCATGCTGGACAACCACTGGATCGCGGCCGACGGGCTGGCCGCCCGGCTGGGCCTGCCCCAGCCGGTCAGGGACAGCGTCGAGCAGACCTTCGAGCGCTGGGACGGCAAGGGAGTCCCGAACGGCGCCAAGGGCCCGGAGATCGTGGTGCACGCCCGGCTGGTCGCCCTGGCCGATGTCGTGGAGGTGTACCACCACGCGGGCGGGACCGAGGCCGCGGTCGCGGTGGCCAGGCAGCGCCGCGGCACCCAGTTCGATCCCGGCGTCGTGGACGTCTTCACCGCCGAGGCGGCCGCGCTGCTCGACGGGCTGGACGAGGCCAGCAGCTGGGATGCCGTGATCGCGGCCGCGCCGGCCACGGGCATGCGGCTGGCCGGCGCGGAGCTTGACGCCGCGCTCGAGGCCATCGCCGACTTCGCCGACGTGAAGTCCCCGTACACCATCGGCCATTCGCGCGGGGTGGCCGACCTGGCCGGCGCCGCCGCCGGCGGCCTCGGGCTGGACGACCGGGCGGCCTCCCTCATCCGGCGGGCCGGGCTGGTTCACGACCTCGGCCGCCTCGGCGTGCCGAACACGATCTGGGATAAGCCCGCCGCCCTCAGCCGGGCCGAGGACGAGCGGGTACGCATGCACCCGTACCTCACCGAGCGCATGCTGACCTGCGCGCCCGCGCTCGCGCCGCTGGCCGCCATCGCCGGCCAGCACCATGAGCGACTCGACGGCTCGGGCTACCCGCGCGGCCTGTCGGGCAGCGCCCTGAGTCCCGAGGGCCGGGTGCTGGCGGCCGCGGACTTCTACCATTCGAGGACCGAGCCGCGGCCGCACCGGCCCGCGGCCACGCCCGGCGAGGCCGCGGCTCAGCTGCGCGCCGAGGTGCGGGCGGGCCGGATGGACGGCGAGGCGGCCGCCGCCGTGCTGACCGCGGCCGGGCACCGGGCCGTCCGCCGGGCGGCCTGGCCCGCGGGCCTGACCAGCCGGGAGGTTGAAGTCCTCCGGTTCCGCCGGTGCTCAGTAGCTGAACGTCGTCGCGGGGGTGTCCCCGATCCACTCCCACAGCGGCACGGTGCCGCCCAGGGTGGCGTTGTCCACCAGGTGATCCTCGCCGAGATGGCGGGCGGTGAAGCAGATGGGACAGGCCAGGAAGCGGCCGCCGGCCTCGCGGTAGCGCTTGGTCAGCTCGGCCAGCGGCGGGCACCCTTCACAGGCCACGCCCTGGGCCACGCCCTCCAGCGCCAGCCGCACGGCCTCCTTGGTCAGGAACATCAGGGTCGGCCGCCGCTGCTCGGCGGCGCCCAGCGCGACCAGGAACGCCACCGTGACTTTCTCCGGGTCTTCCAGGCCGGTGGTCAGGCTGATCACTGCCTTACCGCTCATGTCATCCCTCCTCAGAAACGGGACCGGGGTCCGGTCCGTACTCTCCCGAGGATGCCGGGCAGGCCGTGCTCGGCTCATGGGGCAACCGCCCCATCTTTGGCCGGTTTCCCGGGCTAGGGGAAGATCACCTCGATGTCGAGCCCGCCCTGCGGGCGCGGGCTGGCGATGACCGCCGCGGTGTGGGCGTCGGCGATGGCGCGAACGATGGCCAGGCCCAGCCCGTGTCCCTGGCCGTGGCGGATGCGCTGCAGGCCGAGCTGCCGGAACGGCTGGAACAGGTAATCCACGGCGTCGGGCGGAATGAGTGTGCCGGTGTTGCCGACGGTGACGGCGGCGCCCGCGTCGGTCAGGGCGGTGGTGATCTCGGCCCGGCCGCCGGGCAGGTTGTGCCGGAGGGCGTTGTCGATCAGGTTGACGATCAGGCTTTCGGCCAGGCTCGGGTCGCCGGTGGCCGGAGCGGGGGCGAGCGTGGCCGTCAGGCGGATGCCGTGGCGCTCGGCTTCGGGCCGGCGGGCCTCGATCACCTTCCGGGTGATCTCGGCCAGGTCGAGGGGCTGCGGCCGGGCCAGCCCACGCTGGCTGCTGGCCAGGGTCAGCAGCGCCGCGATGAGCCGCTCCTGCTGATCGCCAAGCTCGACGAGCTCCTCGCAGGTGGCGCGCAGGGTGGCCACGCTGGGCTCGGGGTCGGCGATGGCCACCTGGAGCAGGGCCCGGCCGGCGCTGAGCGGGGTCCGCAGCTCGTGGGAGGCGTTGGCAATGAAGTGGCGCTGGGCATCGAACGACGCTTCCAGACGCGCGAACAGGTCGTTGAGGGTCGCCCCGAGCTCGGCGAACTCATCCCGCCGGCCGCGCAGGCTCAGGCGCCGGTGCAGGTTGCTGGCCGAGATGTCCTGGGCCGTGCTGATGATCCCGCGCAGGGGCTGGACGAACCGGCCGGAGATCAGCCAGCCGAGGGCGAGGGAGAACGCGGCCATGATGGCCACGGCGGCCGCAGCGGCCCGGAACGCGTCAGAGAACAGGAAGGCCGAGAAGATGCCGGAGGTATGCCCGGCGCTGATGGCGCCCGGCTGGCCCGGCGCCGCGCCCAGGACCGGTGCTGGAGCAGCCCTGGGGCGATCAGGTACGTGACGCCGAGCAGGGTGATGCCGGAGGTGCAGATGAGGGTCGCGTACAGCAGCGTCATCCGGGCCCGCAGGGTGGGCCGGCGCCAGCCGGGCCGGGCCGTCCGGGTTAGCGCCATCAGTGGTCTCCGATCCGGTACCCGCCCTCGCGGACGGTGTGGATGACCTGCGGGTCACCGAGCTTGGCCCGCAGTCGGTGCACGGTCTGCTTGACCGCGGTGGTGAAGGGGTCGGCCGCCTCGTCCCAGACCCGCTCGAGCAGTTCCTCGGCCGAGACGACCCGGCCCGCGCCCGCCAGCAAGTACTCCAGGACGGCGAACTCCTTGGCGCTGAGGGCCAGCCGCTGCCCGGCCCTGGACGCGGTGCCGGCAGGCCGGGTCGAGCTTGAGGTCGCCGTGCTCGAGGACCGGGGGCAGCGGCGTGGCGGCGCGGCGGCCGAGGGCCCGCACGCGAGCGGTGAGCTCGGGAAAGTCGAACGGCTTGGCCAGGTAGTCGTCGGCGCCCATGCCCAGCCCTTCGACCCGGTCGCTGAGGCGGCCGGCGGCGGTGAGCATGAGGATCCGGCTCGGTGACCGGTCGGCGGCCATCCGGCGGCAGACCTCGTCACCGGGCACGCCGGGCAGGTCCCGGTCCAGCACCACGACGTCGTAGCGGGTCAGGGCCAGGTGACTGAGCGCCTCGCCGCCGTCGTGGACGGCGTCGACCGCCATGCCCTCCCGGCGCAGCCCGGTCACGATGGCCCTGGCCATCGGCTCGTAATCCTCCACGACTAGCACCCGCATGACCGTCCTGTTCCTTCCCGCACCGGCTGAGCTGGCCGTTTCAGGATGCCAGGCGGCCGGTCTCAGCCCGGTATCAGCCGCTCGCACCGTGCTGAGACCGGCCGCCCCGTACAACCGGGTTCGGCAGGCGACATCCGTCGATCAGACATCCGCCCGCCAGACATCCGTCCACGAGAAAGGACACGGCCATGAGCGATGCGACCATCGAGGTCGCCGGGCTGCGCAAGCGGTTCGGCTCGACCCTGGCGCTGGACGGGATGACGTTCACCGTCGCGCCCGGCCAGGTCACCGGTTTTGTCGGGCCCAACGGAGCCGGGAAGTCCACCACGATGCGGGTCATCCTGGGCCTGGATGCCCCTGACGCGGGCCGCGCGCTGATCGGCGGCCGCCCCTATCAGGGCCTGCGGCGCCCGCTCACCCAGGTCGGCGCCCTGCTCGACGCGGCCGCCCTGCAGCCGAGCCGGACCGGGCGCAACCACCTGCTGTGGCTGGCCCACTCCCAGGGCCTCGGCCCGCGCCGCGTCGACGAGGTGATCGGGCAGAGCGGCCTGCAGAAGGCGGCCCGGCGGAAGGCGGGGGGCTACTCCCTGGGCATGCGGCAGCGGCTCGGGATCGCCGCCGCGATGCTCGGCAACCCGCCCGTGCTGATGCTCGACGAGCCGTTCAACGGCATGGACCCCGAGGGCATCGTCTGGATGCGCGGCTTCCTGGCCGCCTTGGCCCGCCAGGGCCGGGCGGTGCTGGTGTCCAGCCACCTGATGAGCGAGCTCCAAGAGACCGCCGACCACGTGGTGATCGTCGGCCGCGGCCGGGTCATCGCCGACACCAGCGTCGCGGACCTGATCGCATCCGTCTCCGCCGACCGGGTCACGGTGCGGACCGCGGCCCGCTGGGAGGCGGCGACCGCCCTGGGCAACGCGGGCGCGGCGGTGACCGACGCCGGCGGCGGCACGCTCACCGTCTCGGGGCTGTCCGCGGCGCGGATCGTGGCCGTGCTGGCCGCGGGCCAGGTGCCGTTCTCCGAGGTGACGGCGCACCGGGCGTCGCTGGAGGAGGCCTACATGGAGCTGACACGGGACGCGGTCGAGTACCGCGCCGAGCCCGCCGCGGAGGCCGCGCGATGACCGCCCTCGAGCTGGCCCCGCCCGAGCCGGCCGCGACGGCCGGCCGCGATGGCCGCGACCGCTTCACGTACCTGCTGCGGGCTGAGTGGATCAAGCTCCGGACGGTCCGCGGCTGGGTCATCGCCATCATCGCCGCGATGCTGCTCACCGTGCTGCTCGGCCTGCTCACCGCGATCAACAGCCAGGAGGGCTGCCCCGGCGGACCGTGCCATTACGTCATCCCGACCGGCCCGGGCGGCGAGGCCGTCACCGACACCTATTACTTCGTGCACCGCCCGCTGGCGGCACACGGCAGCATCACCGTCCGGGCGGCCTCGCTCACCGGCGTCATCGAGACGGGCCTGACCCCGCAGGGACCGGCCCACCTGACGCCTGGCCTCCCGCCGTGGTCGAAGGCCGGCCTCCTCGTCACGGCCGGCCCCGGCCAGGGATCGGCCTACGCGGCGGTCATGGTCACTGGCCGCCATGGCACCCGGATGCAGTGGAACTACACCGGTGACCGGGCCGGGCTGGCCGGCCGCGTCTCCGCGGCGGCACCGCGCTGGCTGCGGCTGACCCGCGCCGGTGACATCCTGACCGGCTACGACTCGGCCGACGGCAGCCGGTGGACGAAGATCGGCTCCGTGCACCTGCCCGGGCTGGCGGCCACGGTGCAGGCCGGGCTGTTCGCCACCTCGCCGAGCTACGCCAGGCAGGTCAGCCAGCAGATCTCCGGCGGATCCGGAACCGGTAACCCTACCGATGCCACGGCCACCTTCGACCATGTCAGCCTGACGGGCAGCCGGCCCGGCACCGGATGGCGCGGCACCTTCGTCAGCGGCGGGAGCAGCTCCACCGTACACGACCGGGTCCGAGTCCGGGTACCGGCAGGCGGGCGGCACCTTCACCGTCACCGGCTCCGGCGACATCGCGCCGGGCGCAGCGGCGGGGCGTCCATCGACGGGAACCTCGCGGGCGTGTTCATCGGGCTGATCGCGGTGGTCGTGGTGGGTGCGCTGTTCATCACGACCGAGTACCGCCGGGACCTGATCCGCCTCACCCTGGCCGCGAGCCCGCGGCGGGGCCGGGTCCTGGCCGCCAAGGCCCTCGCCCTCGGCGCCGTCACCTTCGCCGCCGGGCTGGCCGGCACCGCCGGCCGCGATGCTGCTCGGCAACCCCCTGACGCGGGCCAGCGGGTCGCCCATCTACCCGGCGTCAGCGTTCACCGAGGTCCGCGTGATGGTCGGGACCGCGGCCCTGTTCGCTGTCGCCGCCGTCTTCGCCCTCGGCCTCGGCGCCCTGCTGCGGCACGGCGCCGGGGCGGTCACCGTGGTCATCACCGCGATCATCCTGCCCTACCTGATCACCGTCGCCTTTCCCGTCCTGCCCGTCGGCGCCGCGGACTGGGTGCTGCGGGTCACCCCGGCCGCCGGCTTCGCCATCCAGCAGGCCATCCCGCAGTACCCGCAGGTAGCCGGCCAGCTACACGCCGTCCAGCGGCTACTACCCGCTGGCGCCGTGGGCCGGGTTCGCCGTGCTCTGCGGATAGGCGCTGATCACCCTGACCCTGGCCGCCGTGCTACTGCGCCGGAGGGACGCATGAAGGACGCGCTGCATGCCGAATGGACGAAGCTGCGCACCCTGGCCAGCACCTTCTGGCTGCTGCTGGCCGCCGCGGCGCTGACCGTCACCGTCAGCGCCGCGGCGGCCGCGGCCGCCGCGTGCCCGGCGGGCGGCTGCGCCGAGGACCCGGCCCGGCTCAGCCTGACCGGCGTCTACCTCGGCCAGGCGGTGGTCGCGGTGCTGGCCGTCATGGCCGTCAGCGGCGAGTACGGCACCGGCATGATCCGCCTGACCCTGGCCGCCATGCCCCGCCGGGGCACGGTGCTGGCCGCCAAGGCCGCCGTGCTCACCGGACTGGTGCTGGTCACCGGGACCGTCGCCGTGCTGCCCTCGCTGCTGGCCGGGCGGCTCATCCTGCCCGGCCACGGTTTCGGCCCGGCCCACGGCTACCCGGCCCTGTCCCTCGGCGACGGGCCGGTGCTCCGCGCCGCTCTCGGCTCGGTTCTCTACCTGGCGCTGATCGCCCTGCTCAGCGTCGGTGCCGCCGCCGCGCTCCGCGACGCGGCGGCCGCCATCGGGGTGGTCCTGGGGCTGCTCTACCTGTTCCCGATCATCGGCGCGGTCGTCGGCCGCCCGGAGCTGGCCCGGCACATCCAGCAGATCGGGCCCATGACCGCCGGGCTGGCCATCCAGGCCACCACCGGCCTGAGCAGCCTGCCGATCAGCCCCTGGGCGGGCCTTGCCGTGCTGGCCGCCTGGGCCGCGGGCGCGCTCCTGCTCGGCGGCCTGCTGCTCCGCCTGCGAGACGCCTGAGCAAGCGGATTAGCCGGGCTATATGCCGCCGAAGGGCGGTCGCTTCGGGAGGCTGTGAGTGCCATTCGCGGAACGGCTTGAGTGACCCCGGGCGCCGGTTTGGGCCCTCTAATGCAGCTATAAGTATAAAAATACTATTACTGGCGTTTACCGGGTTCGAAAAACGGCTACGACAAGCAAGAGGATTCGCGCCGTGCCGCCGGGACCCGAGGAGCGCGAGATGAGCGACAGATCGTTGCCCCAGCGGGCGCTCCATGTCGTCTCCTGGAGCCACGCCAGGCCGGGAGCCACGAGCATGTGCGCGGGCGCAGTCCTGGGAGTAAGCACGGTCGTCTTCTCCGCCATTAACGCGATAAGCGCCCAGCAGGCGGTGGCCATGGCCGTGCCCGCCATTGTGGCCATTACCGGCGGGCTGGTCCGCATGCTGGTGCTCGACTCCTGGGCCGCGTGGCGACGCGGATTCGAGCACGGCTGCCGGGCGGCCCTGGCCTACCGCCTGCTCGGTCCGAGCGCGAATGACTCCGGCGCGGCCGACCTCGACGGAGAGGCCGCCCCCGTCCGGCTGGTGCCACGACTGGCCAGCCCTAGATGCCCTCCAGGTGCCGCTAGCTGACATGTATGCCCAGCAATGGCGCAGGCCGGCCGGTCGCGCCGTGGCTCAGGAGCGCACGCCGCCGCCAGCGCGGACATTCTCGGCCCCGCCGACCGGAATGACCGGCCGCCGCGCATTCATGTCCTCGACTCCGAGCAGGGCGAGAACCTCCGCGAGACTGGCTCCGGTGGCCTGGGCGATGCGGCTGACCGACGAGACCATCGTCGGCTCGCGCGGCAGACCCTCGGCGGCGATGAATTCATGTATGGCGTCTTCGCCGTAGCCGAGTTGCCGCATGCGGACGTAGATCCAGCTGGTGATGCGCTCGCCCGGCGTCGGCCCGGCGTGGTCAGCGGCGGCTAGGGCCATGGGCGCTTCCTGAGCCACGGGAGCCGCAACGAGCGGATCTGGCTCCCCGCCGGCGAGCACCGAAGCAAAGCTGCCTGGCGCCCACCGGTACATGGCTTCCGCGGTGGCGACAGTGGATTCGGGGTAGGAGTCGCGTTCGCCCTTTTCCAGGCGGCTGATCGTCTTGACGGACAGCCTTCCGCCGCCCTGCTCACGGGCGAACCGGCCGCGCAGCCGGAAGCCATATCCAAGCTCCGCCCGGCGCCGTTCCAGTGCGAGACCCAGCCTCCTCCATGCCTCAGGAGGATATCTGTCCATTGAAGTCCAGTCTGCGTGGAGACGGGAGTGCCATGCTGCCGGACATAGTTTGCCACGTCAAGGCAGCGAGGCCATGTAGGAGGCGCCTGGGCCGCGCGGCGTGTCGACCGTCGGGAACGGCTGACCGGCGGTGGCCCGTTCATGTCGCCGGCCAATTCCGTCCTAGGCCGAGCGCGGGGACGATACCTACCCGCTCTACCAGCGCAATCGTCTGGTTCCGCAGAGGTCGCGGGCCGAGCCGCTGGGGCCCGCGGCGACCGGCTGCCGGGGTTCTGCCGCGGCTGCTCCGCCCCTTGGCCGGGCCGCCGTGCAGCCACCAGAAGGGTCAGCAACTCGCCGGGCCATTCGCCTTTCACCATTGCTCGGCATATCGCTTCTGGCCTTGAGCTGGACCTTAGTGTCTATCAGTGTTCAGTTATGGCTTGCCTCGCAGGCCACGTGACCTTATCTTTGTCCGCATGAGCGCGACACAAACGGTCATGACCGCCGCCGCGAGGCCTGGAAGGCAGGCGCGCGGAAAACTCCGCCAGAACGGGGCAGCCATCCGAAGCCTGCGCGAAAAGGACGGCTGGCACCAGCCGGACTTTGCCCGGGAGGTGGGGATGAGCCAGTCCGCGCTGTCCAACATCGAGCGGGAGAAGCGAAGTGCCCGGCCCGCCACCATCCATCGAATCGCTCGCGTATTGCGCGTGCCGGTTGCCGCCATCACCCGAGAGTCGGACGGCCTGCCGGGCTAGCCCCCACCGCTGAGCGCCGCCGCGGCTGAATCAGCGATGGAACCGGGCCGGCCCGTCAACCACTAAAGGAGAACCCCCACCGTGAATTCCAGTCAGCCTCGACCGTCGAACCCGCTGCTGACCCCCGCCGAGGTGGCCGCCGCGTTCCGCGTCGATCCCAAGACCGTCACCCGCTGGGCCAAAGCCGGCAAGCTCAGTTCCATTCGCACCCTGGGCGGACACCGCCGGTACCTGGAGGCGGATGTCTTAGCCATCATTTCCGGCGGCACGCCTGGTGGCTCCTGGCCGGAGGCATCCGGGCAGCCCTGAGCCCGACCGCGGAACATCCCATTCCCGAGCCATTGAATGAGCTATTACGCCGCCAGGCAGATGGGGGCCGAGCTGATGTCATTCACGTTACTGACCGATCTCCCCGCGCGGGAACCCAGGTATCAGCCCAGACACAGCTCGTCACGCTTGGCGCAGGCGGGCTCTGGCCGGCTTGCCGGGCTTATGCGCACCGCGTTATCGCGTAGCTGGGCAGGCCGGCCAGAATCCCCGCTGTCGCCCGTTCGTTTCCTGACCGATAGCCAGGGCGCCGCGTGCTGCTGTCCATTCCGGGAGGTCCCTTTTGCGCTGGGCCAACCGCGATGCCCGTGTCCTTGTGACGGTGCGGTACCTCAAGCTCGCGGAGGTTCCCGATGACCCTCAGCCCGGCGATCAGATACGCTCCTCCGCCCAGCCCGGCCGATCAGGCCGAAGTTGCCCGCCTGCGGCGACGTTTCCGGCGGCACTGCATTTTCTATGTCGTTTCCGCCGATCGCGGAGTCCGGTACATGGCGCACGCCGCGGAACTCGGTGCGCGGCCGCATACGCTCATCACCGACGACCTTGACGAGCTGCGATTCGAGCTGGAGCAGGCGGTCAGCATGCTGTCCTAGCGGCCGGCGCCTCCAGCGCGGCGCCGACCATCTCCAGGCCCGCTGCCAGCCGGCCTGGTGGCTCGTAGGCCAGGCCGAGCCGGACCACGTGCGCGCTGTCGCCAAACCAGGGGCCTGGCGCGACCAGCACCCGCTGCTCGGCCAGGTAGGCGTGGAAGCGGTCGATCTCCTCGAGCCCGAAGGCGGCCGGCTCGAGGCGCACGCAGCAGAACGCGCCGGCCTGCGGCGGCAGCCACGCCAAGCGGCCGCGGTGCCCCTTGACCCATCGCTCGGCGATGCCGCGGGCCTCGGCCAGCACCGCTCCCCGGGCAGCCAGCACCTCATCGGCCCGGCGCAGCAGCCGGGCGGCCAGGAACTCGTCCAGGGATCCGCAGGACAGCGCGGTGTTGAACCGGGCCAGCCGGAGCTGTTCGCAGAGCTCCGGCCCGGGGACCGTCAGCCAGCCGATGCGCAGGCCCGGCGCACCGTAGGCCTTGGAGATCGAGCCGCAGGTGAGCAGGCGCGGCGACCGGCCCGGCGAAGCTGGCCGCCGGGGGCGTCGCCGGGGGTGGCCTCGCGGAAGGTCTCGTCGATCAGCAGCAGGGCCTCGGGGCAGGTGCGGGACATGGTCGCGAGCATCTGCTCCACCTCGTCCTCGGTGAGCGGCACGCCGGAGGGGTTCTGCGGCGAAGCGAAGATGACCAGCTGGGTGCGGGGGGAGAGCCGCGGCGAAGGCGCCCAGGTCGACCCGGTAGCCGTCCTCGAACCGCGAGCGCACGGTCACCACCGGCGCGCCGATGCCGCGCAGGGCGCTGAGCGTCGGCGGATAGCCGGGCTGGCCGAGCACGACCTCGCCGTCGCCGCACAGCAGCGAGACCAGGAACAGCGCCGCCGCCGCGCCGGCGGTGATCAGCACCTGCCCGTCGGGGATGCCGTGCCGCGCGGCGACCAGGGCACGCAGCTCCGGATCCCCGGCTGAGGTGCCGTAACCGAGCCGCACGCCCGCGAGCCCGGCAACGCGTTCCGGGTCATCGGGCCCCAGCAACTCGGCCACGGTCAGGTCGGCGCCCATGCTCTCGCCCAGGTTGTACCGGGGCGTCTGGTCGATCAGGGCCGTGATCGGGCTGGCCGGGAACTCTCGCATCGCTACCTGGGCCTCCTCGCGCCGCTATGAGCTGGACACCCGGCCATGCTGGCCGGGTCCGGCTGGCGATCCCAGGGCCAATGCCGCAGAATTGGTCCGCGAATGAATCCAATTGAGCTGGCTGAGCGCCTGGGCCGCTGGTCGTCGGGCCGCGGCCCGCTGCCGCTGCTGCTCGCGGCGCGGCTGCGGCGGCTGATCGACGAGGGCGAGCTGCCGCCCGGCGAGCGGCTGCCGCCGGACCGGGTGCTGGCCACGACCTTGGCGGTGGGCCGCGGCACGGTGGTCGCGGCCTACGACCTGCTTACTCAGGAGGGGCGGATCCTCCGCCGGCAGGGCAGCGGCACCCGGGTAGCCGGCACTGACCAGCAAGACCCCGCCGACCCGGCGGCCCCGCGGCCGACGACCAGCGCCGCGATGTTCCTGCACCTGCTGGAGCCGCCGGACGGGGTGATCCCGCTGGCCTGTGCCGCGCCGGACCGGCCGCCGCCCGAGGTGGCGCAGGCTTACGCCCGCATCGTGCCCGCCCTGGCGGAAACGGCCGGCGACATCGGCTACTACCCGGCCGGGCACCCGGCGCTGCGGGCCGCGATCGCCGACCGGTACGCCAGGCGGGGCATCCGCACCGGCCCGGAGCGGATCCTGGTCACCGCCGGCGGCCAGCAGGCGCTGTCGCTGCTGGCCGCGGCGCTGCTCTCGCCGGGGGACCGGGTGCTGGTGGAAGCGCCGACCTACCCCGGCGTCCTGGAGGCCTTCCGCGAGCTGGCCGCCGTGCCGCGGGCCCTGCCGGTCGGGCTGGCCGGCCTGGCCACGGCGGCCCGCGGCCGGCGCATCGCGCTGGCCTACGTCATCTCGACGTTCCACAACCCGACCGGCGCGGTGCTGCCCGCGTCGGCCCGGCGGACGCTGGCCGGGAGGCGGCGGCCGCGGACATCCCGCTGATCGACGACGAGGTGCTCAGCGACCTGGCCTTCCCCGGAGTGCCGACCCCGCCGCCGCTGGCCGCCTACGACGACGGCGTGATCTCCGTCGGCTCGATCAGCAAGAGTGTCTGGGGCGGCCTGCGCATCGGCTGGGTGCGGGCGCCCGAGCCGCTGATCGCCCGGCTGGCCCGGCTCAACGCCGTCCACGACCTGGGGCACAACGTCCCCGGCCAGCTGGCCGCGGCCGAGCTGATCCCGCAGGTCGACGCGCTGGCCGGCCGCCTGGCCCAGCAGCGGCAGGCCCGCCACGATCACCTGCTCGCGCTGCTGGCCCAGCACCTGCCCGACTGGGCGGCGGCGCCGGTACTGGGCGGCCAGACGCTGTGGGTGCGGCTGCCGCGCGGCGACGGGACCTCGTTCGCGCAGGCGGCGCTGCGGCACGGGATCGCGGTGCTGCCCGGCGCCGGGCTGGACGTCTCCGGGCCGGGCGCGGACCGCTGCCTGCGGCTGCACTTCGTCGCGTCGCACGACGACCTGACCGAGGCGGTCCGGCGACTGACCGGGGCCTGGCGTTCCTACCAGGCCCCGGCCAGCCATCCGCCGGCCGTCCGGCCGAGCCCGCTGCCCGCGATCTCGGTGTAAGCCAGCGGATCGCGCGGCGTCAGGGGATGGCGACGGCCTTCCAGGTCGCCCCGGCGTTCACCGTCTTCATCAGGCCCTTGCCGTAGCCGATGGCCGGGCCGCCGCTGAAGTGGATCAGGTAACCGGTGCTGGCCGAGGCGTAGGCCAGGTCCCGGACGTCCAGGCCGCCGTCGAAGAACGTCGCCGCCTTCCAGGCCTGGCCGCCGTTGACCGACCGGTACAGGTAGGTGGCGCCGCTGGCCGCCGTCAGCGTGATCACCCGCGGGTGGCCGGGCGGGAGGGCCAGCAGGCCGGTCTCGCCGGGCTCGGCCGGCTCGCCGGCCAGGCGGAAGGTGCGCCCGCCGTTGCTGGAGGTGAAGACCTTCTTGAAGCTGGAGCCCGGCAGCGGGAAGCCCAGGTTGGAACACGCCAGCGCGACGTCAGACGCGGACGCCGCGGCCACCGGGGACGCGTCCACGGCGTCGGACGGGCAGCTGAACGACAACTTCGACCAGTGCCGGCCGCTGTCGGTCGACCGCCACAGCTTCGGCGCGATGCCCGCCCACACCGAGTGGCCGGACACCGTCAGCGCGGCGGCCGGGGTGACCTTGCTGACCAGCGTCCACGTGCCGCTGCCGACCTCGCTCCGGTACAGCCGGGCCGCGTTGAGGCTGCCGTCGACCGGTTCCGCCGCGGCGAAGGCCACGCCGTCCGACGCGGCCAGCGCGACGACCGCCCGCCCGGCCGCGCCGGGCAGCGACACCCGGTGCCAGCGCTGGCCGCCGTCGGTGGTGGCCCACAGGCCGGGGCCGAACAGCCAGCCGTCGCTGGCATTCTCGAACCGGACCGTGCTCACCGCGGACAGCGGGGGGCCGCTGAACGGCGGAACCAGCGACACAGCGGGAGCGGGCACCTTGGCCCAGGTCTTCCCGCCGTTGACGGTCTTCTCCAGCCGGGCCGGGCAGGGCAGCTCGCCGCAGTGCCGGGCGCCGAGCACGAACCCGGTGCGCGCCGACACGAAGCTGGCCGAGTCGGCCTCGAAGCCCTTCGGAGGCGGCGGGCCCCCGCCCGCGGGCTGGGCCGCGGCGGTGCCCGCGCCCAGCGCGAGGAGCAGTACCGGTAGAGCCGCGAGCGCCATGGCCCGGGCGACTGACAGCTTCATGGGGGAGTCCCTCTTTCCATGCGGGGGCACGACATAGCGGGGCACGACATACCACTTCGCTGCTATGACGCCCCAGGGGCCTCGCTGGTTGGAATCTCCCGGCCACCGTGTCGCGCGGCCACCGCCCGGCCGGTCGCGGCCAGCCGGGCCCGCAGTTCCGGCGGGCCCAGCACCTCGATGTCCGGCCCCAGCACCAGGAACTCGCGGCAGCCATGCTCGACCGACTCGATCGGCACCACGCCCCGCTGCCACCCGTCCGGGTCGGTGGTGCCGGACTGGGCCAGCGCCCGCGCGGCAGGCCGGGACAGCCACGACTCCGCGCCCGGCGCCACCCGGATCAGCGCGTCGCCGCCGTGCAGCCGGGCGTGGAAGTCGGCCTGGTAGGCCTGCCAGTACCCGGCCAGGTGGAAGCTGTCCGGCACCCGGCACTCCTCCTCCAGCACGGTCAGCGCCAGGATCTGGTCGATCCGGAAGGTCCGCGGTCCCGGCCCGGCCACCACGTACCAGCGCCCGGCCTTGAGCACCAGCCCGTAAGGCTCCAGCCGGCGGTCCACGTCGGTCGGCGCCTTCCAGCGCCGGTACCGCACCGCCAGCACCCGGCCGCGCCAGACCGCGTCGGCCACCGCGGGCAGGAACGGCACCTCGTCCGGCTGGGCGTACCAGCCGGGGGCGTCGAGGTGGAAGCGCTCCTGCACCCGCTCGATCTGCTGGCCCAGCTCGCGGGGTAGCGCGGCGAGCACCTTGAGCTGCGCCGCCGCGAGCACCGAGCCGAACCCCAGCTCGGCCGCGGGACCGGGCAGCCCGGACAGGAACAGCGCCTGGGCCTCGTCCGCGCTGAGGCCGGTCAGCCGGGTGCGGTACCCGTGCAGGAGCTGGTAGCCGCCGTGGTGCCCGGCGTCCCCGTACATCGGGATGCCCGCCGCGTGCAGCGACTCGATGTCCCGGTACACCGTGCGCACCGAGACCTCCAGCTCCTCGGCCAGCTCGGCCGCGGTCAGCCGCCCCCGGGCCTGCAACAGCAGCAGTATCGACACCAGCCGGCTCGCGCGCATAGTCCGATTCTGCCCAACTCCACTGACAGAAGGTGTCAGTGGAGTCGTCCTAGTGTTCGGCCATGCCCTTCAACGAGAAGCTGCTGACCGCCCTGCCGCCCATCGAGGTGGCCGGGCGGAGCGTCAAGCGCTACCACGTCACCCCCAATCCGCCGGCATCGAGCCCGAGGTGGCCCGGGCCGCCTACGCCGTGCTGCCCGAGCTGCTCCCCGAGCCCGACGGCACGCCGCCCGCCGCGTTCGCCGTCGTGCACCGCAGCGCCGGCGACGGGTCGGCCTACGTGAACGCCTACTCCTGGGTCTGGGACAACGTGCTGCACATGCGCGGCGCGGCCGCCGCCCAGCCCGCCCTCGACTGCCCGGACGACGACATGACCCACTTCATGGTCCTGGACCGCCGCTGGATCGGCTGCGTGTGGGAGCTGGCGCCGCTGGTCCACGAGCGCGACGCCTGGGTCCGGCACATGCTCGCGCCGGACCGGCCCGACCTCGACGCGTACCTGGCCGACTACATGCCCGACGGCACGACGGGAGACCACCGATGACCAGCCAGCCGACCAGCCGGCCGACGAGCACCGCCCGCGACCCCCGCCGCGACTTCGACTTCCTGCACGGCACCTGGCGGATCGATCACCGCCGGCTCTCCGAGCGGCTGACCGGGTGCCAGGACTGGGAGGAGTTCAGCACCGACCTGCGCTGCTACCCCGTCCTGGGCGGGGCCGGGAACATCGACGAGGGCGCGTTCCCGACCCGCGGCTATGACGCCATGTCGCTGCGGCTGTACGACGAGCAGGAGCAGGCCTGGTCCATCTTCTGGATCACCAGCCTCAGCGCCGTCATCGACGCACCGGTGATCGGCCGCTTCGGGGATGACGGGATCGGCGAGTTCCTGGGCCCCGACACCCACAACGGCATACCGGTCCTGGTCCGCTTCCGGTGGTCGGAGATCACCCCGGCCTCGGTCCGCTGGGAGCAGGCGCTGTCCACCGACGAGGGCAAGACCTGGGAAATTAACTGGGTCATGAACCTGACCCGGACCTAGTAGCTGGCCGCCCTCTGTCGCCGGTCCCCGCGGCCGGTCCCCGCCGCCGGTCCCGGTCGCTGAGCCACCGCGGCCGGGCCGGTCAGGGCCGCCCGGCGCCGGGCACCGGGACCGGCACGGTCAGGATCTGCCCGGCCCGCGGCCCGTCGGTCAGCCGCTTCAGGTTGTCGGCGGGGCTATCCGCCTTCCGCCACTCGGCGGTCAGGATGAACAGCGTCCGCCGCTCCGGGCCGCCCAACATGACCGCGAACGGGGCCCGGTTCTCCTCCAGCTCGACCTGCTGGAGGATCTCGCCGCCCGGGGCCACCCTGGCCACCGACCACCCGCCCGTGGAGACCCACACCGCGCCCTCGGCGTCGAGGCAGATGCCGTCCGGCCCCAGCCCCTCGGCGAACACCCGGCGGCCCGACAGCCCGCCGTCCGCGTCGATGTCGAACGCGGTCAGCCGTCCGGCGAACGACTCGGAGATGATCAGCGTCCGGTCATCGGGCGTGATGACCATGCCGTTGGGGAACTGGATGTCGTCCGCCACCTGGCGCATCCGGCCGTCGGGCGTGATCAGCTTCACGAAGCCCGGCTTGGGCGCCTCGCCGCCGGCGAAGTCGAAGTCGGCGCCGTTGACGTAGACGTAGCCGCGCCCGTCGACGACGATCTCGTTGGTCGCCTGATCGGCCAGAGCGGCCATCGACCCGTCGGGCTGCTGGGCGCGTACCTGGTCTCCGGTCATCAGCAGCTGGCCGTCGGGCCGCCAGGCGATCGAGTAACCGAACGAGCGGTCCGCGCGGACCGGCATGACCTCGGCCCGGCCGTCCAGGCCCACGGCCACGACCTGCCGCTCGATCCAGTTGCAGAACCACAGCCGGCCCTCGTGCCACCGGGGTGACTCGGGTATTCCGAGTCCGCTCAGCAGGACTTCTGGCTCACTCATGACGCCTCCTTGTGTCGCTTCACCCCCTACACGAACGAGGGCGGGCCAGATCGACACCGGAGAGCCGGCCGCCGAGTCAGCCGACGGTGAGGTCGTCGGATCGGCCAGCGGCCAGGCGTGACCACTGCGCGGTCGGCCGCCCGTCGAGGCGGAACTGGTCCCCGTTGGTCCGGAACGGCTGCGGCCAGCCCTCGGGCGAGTCCTCCCAGGACTCCTGGCGGCCGTAGACGGTCATGTCCAGCAGCCCGTAGCTGGGGGCCATCACCTCACCGGCCCGGCCGCTGCTCCAGTAGGTCTCGAACACCTGCCCGCCGTCGCGCAGGTAGCACACCTGCATGCCGAACCACCGTCCGGCCAGCAGCGCTTCGGCCGACTCCCGCGCCGAGTACCAGGGCATCTCGAAGCCCATGAAGTTCCGGTAGGCCGCGCTCTCCGGGTAGGCGCCCTCGCTGAACGTGGCGTAGGTGACGTCCCGCGAGTGCAGGTAGGACAGCTCGGTGATCTGGCCGTTGAAGAACGTGCAGCCCTCGCACTGGTTCTCGGCGGGCTGGCCGTCGTGCCACATGTGGTAATAGACGATGAGCTGGCGGCGGCCCTCGAACACCTCGATCAGGGGGACCGGGCCGTGCTCGCCGATCACCGGGATCGAGGGGTCGACCTCGACCATCGGCAGCTTGCGGCGGGCGGCCGCGATGGCGTCGCCCGCCCGGGTGTGCGCCTTCTCCCGGACCAGCAGGTCGTCGAGCAGCGCCTGCCAGTCGTCCCGGCTCACCACCGCGGGCCGCGCGGCGGCGTGGCCGATCCCGTCGGTGCCCACCTTGTTACTCATGATCTTCTCCATCCGCTCGAGCGCACGTGTCATCTCAGTGCTGAGACGGAGAAAGCTTGTCGATCTCATCGCCCGCGCCTGCCAGTTCGGCTGTCGGGGAGCGGGCGTTTCGGATTGAATAGCGGTAGCTTGTGTCGTTTCGGGCCAGGGCGGGGGTAGGCGCGTGCGGGGCTTGGGGCGGCCGGGAGTGCTGGCGGCGATCGCGTTCCTGGGGCTGTTGTCGGCGCCGGCGGTGGCGGCCAGCGCGTCCGTCGCCGGGCCGCAGGCCGCGGCGACCGCGGAACCGCACGACAACGTGGCCGAGCCGCATTCGCCCCGGCTGCTACGCGAGCTGGCCGGGCCCCGCGGGGCGTCCAGCCGGGGCGCGCGGGCAGGTGCAGTGCCGACGGGACCGCCGGGCGCGGTGCGGGGCGTGGACGTGGCCGCCTTCCAGCATCCGGTGACCAACGCCGATCCGCAGGGGGCGCCCATCGACTGGTCCCGGGTCGCCGCCGACGGGATCAGGTTCGCCGCCGTCAAGGCGACCGAGGGCAACTACTACGTGAACCCCTTCTACGCCGGTGACCTGGCCGACGCCGCCGCGGCGGGGCTGCCGGTGCTGGGGTACGCGTTCGCGAACCCGAAGTCGGGGAACGGCACCGGGCCGGCCAGGCTCAGTACCTGGTCAGCCACGCCGGGACAGTGGCCGGCCGGACGCCGCCGCTGATGCTGGACATCGAGTACAACCCGTACAAGGGCGGCGAGTGCTACGGGCTGTCCAAGGCGGCCATGGTGACCTGGCTGCAGAACTTCGACGCCGAGACCCGCAAGCTGACCGGCCAGCTCCCGGTCCTGTACACGACCGGGGACTGGTGGCACCGGTGCACGGGCGACAGCGCGGCCTTCAGCGGCAGCCTGCTCTGGGTGGCTTCCTACACCACCGACGCCCGCCCGGCGATGCCGGAGGGCTGGGGCAACTGGGCGCTGTGGCAGTACACCAGCACCGCGACCGTGCCGGGCATCGACTCGGCTGGTCACACCGACCTAGACGCCCTGAACCTGATCGCGCCGGGCTCCCAGGAGACCGCGATCGGCATGTCGGTGTCGGTGCCGGTCAGCCAGGCCGTCACCGGGGCCACACCGGGGCTGAGCTACACCGCGGCCGGGCTGCCGGCCGGACTGGCCGTTACTCCCGGCGGGGTCGTCGCGGGCACGCCGACCATGACCGATGCCGCCCAGGCCAGCACGATCACGGCGGCGGCCGAGGGCCAGGTGCTCGGGTCGGTCGGCGTCAGCTGGGAGGTGGGCGGCGCCCTCAGCGTGCCCGCGCCCGCCAGCCAGGACACCGCGGCCGGGAACCCGGTGCTGCTCACCGTGCCGCCCGCGTCGGTGCCCGCGGGCCAGACCGCGTCGTACACCGCGACCGGCCTGCCACCGGGCCTGACCATCAGCGCCGCCGGGCAGATCGCCGGCTGGCCCGGCCGCCCCGGCAGCTATCACGTCACCGTCATCGCCGCCGACGCCCTGAAGGACATGGGCGAGGCCTCCTTCACCTGGACGGTCACGCCCGTGGCGGACCACGGCCGCGCCGGGCCGGTCAGGTCGCAGGTCCGTGGGCGATGCCTGAACGACCCCGGCGAGACGGCCAAGACCGGAACCAGGATCGGCGTTGTGTCCTGCGACGGGCGCGACGCCCAGCGCTGGGCCCTGGCCCAGGACGGCACCCTGCGTATACCCCTGCGCATCCGCGGCCGGTGCCTGTCGGTCATCGGCTCGGCCGGCCCGGGCGCGGTCGCCGACCTGGGCCAGTGCTCGGGCGCCGCCCGCCAGCAGTGGACCGTCAGGACGGCCGGCCAGTTGGCCAACGGCGCGGCGGGCCTGTGCCTGACCGCGCCGAAGCCCGGGCATGGCACCGCCGCCCGGATCGAGGCCTGCGCCGGCTCGGCCAGCCAGCAGTGGCTGTTGCCGCCCGGACCGGTCGTCTCCCAGATCCCCGGCGGCTGCCTCGACGACCCCGGCAACCGCACCGCCCGCCACACCGCCATCCAGGTCTGGCCGTGCGCCGGCGACGCGGCCCAGAACTGGACCGCCCAGCCCGACCGCGCGGTCCAGATCCACGGCCGGTGCCTGCAGGCCCGCCAGGCCGGTCCGGCCAGCGGCCGCCCGGTGGAGCTGGACCCCTGCACCGGCGGCCCGGCCCAGCGCTGGACCATCAGCCCGGGCGGCACCGGCCTGCAGCTGCGGAACCCGGCGTCGGGCCGGTGCCTGACCGACACCGCCCCGGCCGCGGGCACCTTCGCCGCCCACCCGCCCGCGGTGACTGGCCCCTGCGGTGCCAGCCGGACCGCCACCAGCTGGCAGTTCCGCTAACCCCCAAGAGCCGGGGAGGGCCACTCCGCGAACACTCCGTCCGACCCTGATGGCATTCTCCAATGGCGCGGCTCATGGCAGGCAGTTTGCGCGGTGAGGAGATCGCGCCCTACGGGCAGCAGTTCCCTGGCCTGGCGCCCGCCCAGGATCAGCCGCTGACCGAGGCGGGAGCGTGAAGGTTTCCGGCGGCTCATTCACCCATGGCGGGCGGACTGGGCTCGATGAGGTGCGGGCCGCCCTGAGGACCGGGGCGCTGCTGATACCAGGCGAGGAGCATCGTGGCCCCGACTACCAGCCAGGCTACGACGTAGACCAAGGTGACCAGGGCGAGAATTTTCTCGACGGGCTTGTTGTCGGTGGGGGTGGGGTGACCAATGGCGACACCGACCGCGATCAGGGCGGGCGTGATGAGCCCCCAGGCGGACCAGGCGACGGCCTGGTCCGCCGGCAGCCGGGGACCCGTGCGGGCGGGCTTGCGCGCGGGCCGGGTCCTGGTCAGGCGGGCGGGGAGGTCGGCGGTGAGGGCGGCCAGGTCGGCGAGCGTCCGTGCGTCAACCGCCTGATCCGTCCGCAGCACCAGCTCCCGGCTGGTGAGCCTGCCCTGCGCGAACGCGGTCCTGAGCGTGTCGAGGACGCGGTCGAGGTCGTCGTCGGAGGCCAGGAGGGAACCGGGCGGGTCCGGCGGTGAGACTGCGTGCGGGCCGTCGGCGCGGCTGTTACCGAGTGATCTGCTACTGAGCGATCTGCGCGCGACTGCCCCGCCGAGGATCCCGAGCCAGGCGCCGAGGAACGGCACGACCACCAGCGCGGTCAGCGGCGTCTGGCCCGCCTGGCCGACGCTGATCTCGGCCAGGTACTCGTGGCGGAGGCCGAGCGGGATCACGGTCCGGTCCGGATCGCAGGTCTCGCAGCCACCGTGGCTCGTATAGCTGCTGCTCTGCTCCGGCACGTGGCGCGGGAGCAGCGCGATCGTGACCGAGGTGAGCGCCGCCAGCAGGAGGGCCGCCACCGCCGTGGCGCAGCTCGCCGCCACGCAACCGTGGAGAAGGCCGCCCGGCGCCGCCGGCCGCGTGTCGCGAGCGGACAGCCGCACGGCCAGGAAGCCGGTCACCAGGGGCAGCGCCGCGGCCAGCCACCACCAGCTCAGTGACGGGCCGTTGGGGTCGATGGTGACGCCGAAGGGGGCGAGCGCGTACAGCGCCCCGCCGGTGACCGCGCCGAGCCCGACGGCGATCGGCAGAATCCCGCGGGCCAGCCGCACGCGCCGGGAGGTCAGGATGAGCAGCCCGGCCACGTAGCCGGCGATGATCAGCAGCAGCAGGACTTCCAGGACCCAGATGCCGGGAACGACCACGAAGTACGCGCCGAGCTTGCTGCCCAGCCGGTCCTTTACCGTCTTGGCCGCGATCAGCGCGAGCACCAGGGCGTAACCGCCGACCCGTGCCGTGCGCGGCCCCCAGCCCGGGGCGAGCCCGGCCCGAAGTAGCGCCGGATCACCGTCGGCAGGACGGCCAGCAGCACCACGGTGACCACGACGTACATCCGGTTCAGCGGTACGGCGGAGTTCGTCGGGCCGCCCGGCCAGCCGACCCGAACCAGGATCGCCGCGCCGGCCGCGAAGGCCAGCACCCGCGTGAGCCGCATCACGACCTCCCGGGCCACCAGCCACAGCCCGCCAGCTAGCCACGCCACCCGGCTGGTCGTGGCCGGGATCTCGGCCGCCTCGGCCAGCAGGGCCTCGGCCCAGTCGCGCCGGGTCGCCGGAAGCAGGCGGGCGCAGCGCTCCAGCAGCCCGGCCAGCACCCTCGGGAAGCGGCCCATCACGCTCCCTCTCCCGCCATCCGGCGCCCGCCCGCACGTCCCGTGGCGGCCGGGCGCGGCTGCTTCTGCGGGGCCCGCTCGGCCAGCGCCGTCCGGGCCACGGCCAGCCCCTCGGAGCTGAGCCGGTACAAGTGCCGCCGGGGACGCCCGGCCGGCTGCCCGTCCTCCCAGCACGCCTCGACCAGGCCGCGCTCGGCCAGCCGGATCAGGATCGGGTACAGCGTGCCCGACCGCAGGCCGGTCTGCCTGGCCAGCAGATAGCCATGCCGCCAGTCGGCGGGGTCGGTCTCGAGTGCGGCGAGTACCGACAGGGTCTGGGCGGAGAATCCGGAGCGGCGAGCCATGACGCCAAACTCTATCTAGGTAGACCGGCGGTGTCCACCGCTAGTCAAGCGGGTCGCGAGAGGACAGCGCGGCGTTGCCAGGACTGAAACTCGATTCTAGTCTTGGGTAACGGCCAGGGAGCACCCCTGTAGACCCCCGCAGAGCCTCTAGGAGCGGCATGGGCATCGCGCTCACCGAGGATCAGGTCGCTCTGGCCGAGTCCGTGGCCGGGTTCGCGGCCCGGCACGCTCCCGTGTCGGCCACCCGCCTGGGGTTCGAGAACCTGGCTCGGGGCGGCCGCCCGGCCTGGTGGGACGCCCTGGGCCAGCAGGGCCTGCTGGCCCTGCACCTGCCCGCCCGGGCAGGCGGCGACGAGGCCGGGCTGCCCGAGCTGGCGGTCACCGTCGAGGAGGCCGGCCGGGCCCTGCTGCCGGGGCCGTTCCTGCCCACCGTGCTGGCCAGCGCGGTGGTGGCCCGGCTGGCCGCGGGCCCGGCGCACGACGACCTGCTGGCCCGGTTCGCCGCCGGCGCCACCGGGGCCTGTGCCACTACGGCCGACGGCCTCGCCGCCCGGCGGGCGGAAGGAGACGGGGCGGCCGGGTCGGGCTGGCTGGTCAGCGGGACTACCGTGCCGGTGCTCGGCGCACTGTCGGCCCAGGTGGCGGTGCTCGGCGCGGCGGTGGCCGGGGCGAATGGGCTGGGCGCCACCGGGCCCGGCGCTCCCGGCGGCACCGTGTGGTTCACCGTGGCCGGGGACCAGCTAGCCGCCCTCCGGCGGGACCGCCGCGACGGCGTCGACCTGACCCGCGACCTCGGCGTGCTGGCACTGGACGACCTGCCGGTCGGCGACGAGCAGGTGCTGCGCGGCGACGAGGAGACGGTGCGCGCCATCGCGGCCGTGCTGTTCGGGGCCGAGGCGGCCGGGCTGGCCCGGTGGTGCCAGGAGACCGGCCTGGCCTACGCCAAGGTGCGGGAGCAGTTCGGCCAGACCATCGGCTCGTTTCAGGCCATCAAGCACAAGTGCGCCCGGCTGTTCGCCGATCTGGAGCTGATGACCGCCAGCGTCTGGGACGCCGCGGTGACGGCCGGGCCGGACGAGGACCAGTTCGCGCTGGCGGCGGCCTGCGCGAGCGTGCTGACCCTGACCGGCGCCGTGGACCTGGCGCTGGAGACGATCACGCTGCTGGGCGGCATCGGCTACACCTGGGAACACGACGTCCACCTGTACTGGCGGCGGGCCATCAGCCTGGCCAGCCTGCTCGGGCCCGCCCGCCGCCGCGAGCAGCGGCTGGGCGAGCTGGCCCGGACCACGACCCGGCGGGCGCAGGTCCGGCTGAGCAGCGAGCCGGACGGCCTGCGCGCGGAGGTCGCGGCGCTGCTGGCCGAGGCCGTCGCGCTGGCGCCCGGCGAGCGCCAGGCCTTCCTGGCCGGCCACGGGCTGGTGGCACCGCACTATCGGCGCCCCTACGGGCGCGGCGCCGACGCCGCGGCCCAGGTCGTGATCGCGCAGGAGTTCGCCAGGGCTGGGCTGGACATGATCTCGACCACGGTCGGCGAGTGGGCCCTGCCCACCATCCTGGCCCACGGCACCGACGCCCAGCGCGACCGGTTCGTGCTGCCCACCCTGCGCGGCGACCTCACCTGGTGCCAGTTCTTCAGCGAGCCGGGCGCCGGCTCCGACCTGGCCTCGCTGGCCACCCGCGCCGAGCGGACCGACGAGGGCTGGCTGCTCAACGGGCAGAAGGTGTGGACCTCCGGCGCACGCGAGGCGGACTGGGGCATCTGCCTGGCCCGGACCGACCCCGTCGCGGCCAAGCACCGGGGGCTGAGCTACTTCCTGGTCGACACCCGCTCGCCCGGCCTGGAGATCCGGCCGCTGCGCGAGGCGAACGGCGGCTACCTGTTCAACGAGGTCTTCTTCACCGACGTGTTCGTGCCCGGCGACCTGATCGTCGGCCAGCCGGGCGACGGCTGGCGGCTGGCCCGGACGACGCTGGGCAGCGAGCGCGTCAGCCTGGGCACCGGGCTGTCCGGTCACCCGCCCCGCCTGGCCGACCTGGCCCGGGCGGCCGGGGCCGACGGCGACCCGGCGGTACTGGCCGACCTGGCCCGGCTGGTCGCCCGGCAGGGCGCGCAAGAGGCCCTCGCCGCCCGCGCCCTGATCCGCCGCCTGTCCGGCCTTCAGCCGGGCGCCGAGGGCAGCGTGCTGAAGCTGATCGCGGCGGCCAACGCGCTGGACGTCTCACGCACCGTGCTCGGCTGGCACGGGCCCGGGGCGGCGGCCGGCGCCGGGCCGGGCGGCGCGGCCGCACAGAAGTACCTGTCCGTCCCGGCCATGCTGCTCGGCGGCGGCACCGCCGAGATCCAGCTCAACGTGATCGGCGAGCGCGTGCTGGGCCTGCCCCGTAGTATTACGTAGTAGGAGCCACTGCCCTATGCGGTGGGCTTCGCGGCCGGCAAGGCATTCCTGCGGTACCGGCGCGGCGGCGGTGACAAGCGATCCCCGATGCCGGATTTCTACATCGGCGCGCACGCCGCGGTGGCGCGCTACCGGTTGCTGACCCGCTATGCCCGCCGGTACCGGACCTACTTCCCGACCCTCGACATCATCGCCACGGCCGGGACAAAGCCGGGTCGTTAGCCGGGACCGGTGGCCGAGACCGACAGCCGGTTTCGTCAGCGGAACAGGTCATGGTTCTCGTGCAGGAAGGCCTCGAGGGTCCGCGGCTCATGGCCGGCCAGGTCGCGCACCGCGGTCGTGATGCGCTCGTTCTCGCCGGCCAGGATCGCCCACTCCCGGGTGACGAGCAGCTCCGCCTGCCCGGCGGGCACGCCGGCCCGGGTCAGCCCGCGGACCAGCCCGAAGGCGTCCGTGGTGCGGAACGTCACTGTCTCGCCGAGCTCGGCGGACAGCACCTCCAGGGCCTCGGGCCAGCTCACCAGCCGCGGTCCGGTGAGGTCGTGGTGCCGTCCCCAGGTGGCCGGGTCAGCCAGGACGCGGACGGCGACGTCGGCCACGTCGCGGTAGTCGCTGAGGGCGACGCGGCCGGCGTCGGCCAGCCCGGTCCAGGTCCGGCTGGCCTTGATCTCGGGGGCGGCCACCAGCAGCGACGCCGAGTAGATGGCGGGCCGGATGGTGGTGTAGGGGACGCCGGCCACCTGGGCCGCGAAGTCGATGCTCCAGTGGCCGCGCTGGTTGATGCCGAGCGAGTCGGGCCCGGCGTTCAGCACGGACAGCCGGACAAGCTGGCGCAGGTCCGGGACGGTCGCGGCGGCCTGGATCGCGACCCGCTGCAAGTTGGCCTCGAGCCCGACGGAGCCCATCGCGATGAATGTCGTGTCGGCGCCCTTGAGCCCGGCGGCGACCGCCGCGGGGTCGTCGAGCCGGGCCGCGACGACCTCCAGCCGGGGGGCCTCGCCGAACAGCTGGCGGGCCTTACCGGGGTCGCGCACCAGGACGCGCACGGCCTGGTCGGCGTCGAGCAGGCGATGGACGACGGCGCTGCCGGTGCGGCCGGTGGCGCCTATGACGGTGGTGGTCACCTGAACCTCCAGAGGCTGCTGACTTTCAGATGACAAGCTAGCGCAGATCGAGCTAGACTTGCAATATGAAAGCCGAAAATGACGCCCCGGCCCGGCCGGCGCCGGGGGGACACGAGAGCCGGGGATGCCCCATCGGCCGGGCGGGCTGGCTGCTCGGCGATCGCTGGGTTCTGCTGATCCTGCGCGAGGCCACCGTGGGGGTGCGACGGTTCGATGAGTTCCGCGACCGCCTGGGGATCGCGGACAACATCCTGGCCGACCGCCTGCGGCGGCTGACCGAGCACGGCGTCCTGGTCAAGGTGCCCTACCACGACGGGCGGCGGCAGCGGCAGGAGTACCGGCTGACCCAGGCGGGCGCCGACCTGGCCCCGATGCTGCGCGCGCTGGCGGACTGGGGGCACCAGTACACCCAGGGTGCCGCCCCCAACTCGCCGCTGGTCAGCGTGCACGCCGGCTGTGGCGGCGAGATCCGCACGGGCCGGACCTGCGCCGCCTGCGGCGCGACCGTCACCAGGGACGAGGAGGCCTGGATCCGGACCTGGCGCTCCGACGAGCCCCTCCCGCTGGCCCGGCCCTGGCCGGACCCGCCGCCCGCCTAGACCCCGGCCGCCCGCAGCAAGCGGCGGGCCCGTCAGGCCCGGCGGCTACTCCAGCGGCAGGCCCGCCGACTTCAGCCGCAGCGACACCGGGTGCTGGTAGAAGTTCGGCGTCTGGCTGAAGTCCTCGTAGTAACGGGGGAAGACCGGCGTCGCCGACCAGGAGCGGACCGACTCGGCATGGTGATCGGTGATCGTGACTCCGTCGGCGTTGAACGAGTGCAGCACGGCCAGGTTGAGCTCGGTCATGGCCTTGTCCTTCCACAGCGTCTGGTCGCTGCCGGTGGACAGGCCCATGCGCTCGGCGATCACCGGCAGCTGGTCGTAGCGCGCGGTGCCGCCCAGGTCCTGCGAGCCGATCTCGGTGCACACGTACCAGCCGTTGAACGGCACCGCCGGATAGCAGACGCCGCCGATGTCCAGGTACATGTCGCTGGTCACCGGAACCGCGTACCAGCGCAGGCCCAGATCGGCGAACCAGCCGAAGTCCGGGTGCCGGATGCCCACCTCCAGCACCGCGTCGCGGGGCAGCTCATGCCACGTGATCTGGCCGCCGGGCTCGGCCACCAGCAGCGGCAGGATGTCGAACGGGCCGCCCGTACGGCCGCCCGGCCAGCCGACCTCGCGGGCCAGCCGGGTGAGGTCGGCGTTCACCGGATCCCCGGTGACCGGTCCGCCGGCGGCCTGGTGGCAGGCGTAGCGGACGAGCTGGGGGCTGACGATCCGCGGGCCCGGCAGGCCCGGCGCGTCGGGCGCGAAGATGGTGATCACCGGCCGGATCCGGCCGCCGTTGGTCGCCTCGCGCAGGTGCGCGACGGACTCGGCCGCGATGTCCGGCGCCGCCGTCACCTCGCGGCGGTCCCGCACCCGCAGGCTCCGCCAGATCGGCCGCCCGCCGCAGCGGGAGCTGTTGCGCCAGGCCACCCGGGCCCCGAAGGCCAGCTCGGCGGCCGTGTGACGGTAGGTCCCCGTGCGCTCCACCTCCCGCCGCACCTGCCACAGCCGCCGGTCGGGCGCCCCGGCGCGCGTCTCGCTGTGGAACAGGGTGATGAACCGCTCGGCGCTCACCAGCAGGCTGTCCAGGGCGAAGCGGTCGTCCACCCCCAGCGACCGCCCGGCGCACAGCAGCCGCAGGTCCGCGGCGAAGCTGGCCGTGAAGTCGTCCCCATCGTCGTCCACCGGGCAGGCCAGGAAGGCCGGGCGGGGCGCCGCCTCCGCATCCGGCGCCTGCTCGCGGGCCCGGCCGCGCGGCCGGACCCGGCCAGGGATCCAGCGGCGGAAATCCGATGCGGACCGGCCTTGGTTCAGGCCCATGGCGACTCCCTGGGGTCAGGACGGGCTGGGCGGCTCGACTAACAGCCTGGTCGCGCCGGGTTGCACTCGCCTTGACGCCTGCCTTGCCGTCCAGCTCACACGGCCGGGGGCTCCGGGAGACCGCCGGGGGATCTCAGGAGGAGATGCGCAGTCCGTACGACGGATCCAGGGTGTCGATGCGGATCCGCGCCGACTCCGCCTCGGGCACGCCGAGCCGGTCGAAGATGTCGAGCGCCTGGCGGAAGACGATTCGCGCCGCGTCGGGGCGCTGGGTGCTGAGGGTGCACTCGGCGATGCCCTCGAGGATCTTGCCTTCCTCGTAGGCGTCCCCGAGCTCCCGGACCAGCGTGAGCGCGGTCCGGTAGTGCTCGACCGCCTGCTCGTACCGGCCGGACCCGCGATGGATGTCGGCGATGCGGCGCAGCGCGACCAGCCGCTGGGCCAGGTTTCCGGTCTGCTCGGCGATCCGCTGCGCGTTCTCGTGATGAACAAGCGCCTCTTCGTAGCAGGCCGCGCTCTGGTAGATGGCGCCGATGTCATTGAGCACGTCGGCCTCGTCGGGCAGATCGCCGATCTCGCGGTATATCGCCAGCGCCTGGCGGCAGTGCGCGAGACCTTCCTCGTAGCTGCCCTTGTAGTGGTAGACGCTGCCGATATTGTGATGCAGGATCGCCTGGTTCTGCTTTCCGCCTATCTCCTTGAATATCTGCAGCGACCGCTCGTAGGACTCGAGCGCGTCCCGGTGATATCCGCAATACAGGTAAATCCGCCCGAGGTTGTTCAGCGCCTTGGCCTCACCGCGCTGGTCGCCCTCCTCGCGGTACAGCCGCACCGCTTCTTTCAGGTGTTCCTGGGCCTCGGAACCGCGGCCCAGATGCCAGCAGGCGATTCCGGCGTGACCAAGTGCGCCCGCCACGCCGAGCTGGTCGTCGGCCTCCTCGTAGAGATTCTGGGCCTCATGGAAATAGGCCAGGGCCTCGCGGGAGCGGGCCACGCGCTGGTGGGCCATGCCAATCCGGTCGACGGCCTTGGCCTCTCCGCCCCGGTCGGCCAGCGAGCGGTAGATTCCCGCCGCCTCCTCGGCTGGCGGCCGGGAAGCATCGTGCCGTCCGAGCTGCTGGTACACCGCGCTGAGGTCCAGGGACGCCAGCGCGATCCGGCCCGGGTCGGCCAGGTCGCGGGCGGCCTTGAGGGCCAGGGAATGGGCCGACATGGCCTCGTCCCAGCACGCCTTGATCTCCAGGAACTCGGCCAGCAGGTGGGTCAGGTCGGCGCAGTTGCGCTTCCAGTCGAACTGCCCCGCGTGCCGGGCGGCCTGCAGGATGTTCCGCCACTCCGCCTCCAGCCAGGCGGTCGCGTCCTCCCGGTGCCCCAGGCCCTCCTGCGCGCGTGCGGTCGCGTCCAGGTAGTAGCCGAGCAGCCGGCCGACGGCCTGACGCTGCTCGGCCTCGGGATCGTCGCGGGCCGCCCGCACGGCCGCGTAGCCGCGGATGAGGTCGTGGAAGCGGTACTGGTCGTCCGCGGCCCTGGCCAGCAGGTGATGATCGAGCAGGGTGGTCAGGGCCTTCTCCGCCTCGGCCGGGGTGGCACCGCTCAGCGCGGCCGCGGCCGGCAGGCCGAAGCTCGTGCACGGGCTGACCCCCAGCCGCCGGAAGAACCGCTGGTGATCCGGCTCCAGCGCGCCGTAGGACAGGTCAAAGGCCGAGATGACCTCCGGGCTGGCGGCGCCCGTTCCGCCCAGCCGGGTCGGGGACTGCGACAATTCCGCGATCAGGTCGCCCAGCCGCAGCGCCTGGTCGTGCGCGGCCCGCCCGGCCGCGAGCTGGATGGCCAGCGGCAGCCGCCCGCACAGGTTCACCACCTCGGCGACCTGGTCAGAGTCCCCGGCGCGCTCGCCGCCCGCGTCCCGCCGGAACAGCGCCACGGCGTCGTCGCGGGATAGCACGTCCAGGGTCAGCGTGCGGGCCTCGCCCAGGCCGAGCAGCCGCCGGGTGGTGACCAGGATCAGGCTCTGGCCGGTCGCCGGCAGCAGCGGGCGGATCTGGTCATGCTGGGTCACGTCGTCGAGGATCACCACGGCCTGGCGGCGGCTGAGCTGAGCCCGCCACAGCGCGACCCGGTCGCTGAGCAGGTCCGGTATCTGCTCGGCCGGCACCGCCAGCATGCGCAGCAGGCGGTGCAGCGCCTCGGCCGCGTCGAGCGAGGGGCGGCCGGTTTCCTGGGCCCGCAGATTGAGGTAGAGCCGCCCGTCCGGGTACTCGTCGCCGAGCTGACGGGCGGCGTGCACGGCCAGCGCGGTCTTGCCGACGCCCGGCATGCCCTCGATGACGACGACCCGGGGGCCCGGGCCGGGCGGTCCCAGGAGCTGAGCCAGTTCCTCGCCCCGGCCCACGAACGGCGCCGTCTCGGGCGGCAGCGTGTCGGTCGGCGCCGCCCGGACCGGGCGCTGGACGGCCCCGTGCACGGCCAGCGCCGGATCCCGGCCCAGGATGCGCTGGTGCAGCTCGGCCAGCGCCGATCCGGGCTCGGTGCCCTGCTCCTCGACGAGCCGGTGCCGGGTGTCCCGGTACAGGCTCAGGGCATCACCCGGGCGGCCGCTGCGGTACAGGGCGGTCATCTGCTGGCCGATGAACGTCTCGTCCAGCGGGTACTGGGCCAGCAGGTGGTGCAGCTCGCCGACCAGGTCGGCGTGCCAGGCCCAGCGCCAGCTCGCACTCCACCCGCTCCAGGAGCGCCGCCCGGCGCTCTTCCTCCAGGCTGTCGCGCATCCGCTCGACCCAGTCGCCCCGGATCCCGGTCAGCGCCTGGCCGTGCCACAGCCCGTCCGCCTCGTGCAGCAATTCGGCCGCGCGGGCGTGGTCGCCGCTGGCCGCCAGCGAGTCCGCCTGCCGGCGCAGCCGGCGGAACTGATGCACGTCGATGGCGTCGGGATCGACCTGGAGCACGTAGCCCCTGGTGCGGCCGATCAGCTGCACGTGGTCGCCGACCGCCTGGCGCAGCGACACCCGGAGCCGGGCCATGTAGACCGACAGGCTTTCCCTGGCCTTCGGCGGCGGATGGGTGTCCCAGAGGCGGTCGATCAACGTATCGGCCGACACGATCGTGCCCGGCGCCAGCAGGAGTACGGCCAGCGCGCAGCGCAGCCGGGCCGAGCCGAGGTCATGGGGCTGACCAGCCGACCACAGCTCAATCGGTCCGAGCGTCCGGAATTCCATGATCGCCTAGCATCTTCTGCCGCTCGCAGACAGTAGCCGCTGATACGAGTCTAAGATCTGTCGATCCAGTCGCCGGTTTAATGCCCCTTGCGGGGGGTTCCTATGCGTATTCTAACTGCCTGAGGCTAAAGAATGGAAATAGCGGAACTTACTTTAGGAATTACCCCAATGCTGCCGACACAAGTCTCGCTGCAATGTGCAATTTCGGATGTGCGGAGCCGAATTGGTCGCCCGGAACGCGGCTCCCCGAGCGTACACGCAGCGTGGCTGGTGTTGCTGGGGCCATTTGAATAGCCAGTAGTCCAGCGCAGCTCGAGGTGCTGAAGTTGCCCGTGGTGCTGTCGTTGCTTATGTGAGCTGAGAGAAAGAATTTACATAACAGCGTGCGGTCGCCGCTATTCCCAGTCGCCCGCGTCACTCATCGAGCTCGGTTCCGCTCGACCGCACGCGGTCACCGCAGGAGGTCCCGACGAGGCGATCCCGGTGATTCCTGGATCCCTCGTGGCCTGCGCCGAAGCCAAGCTATATAACCCGGTCCCCAATCTGCGATCGATTGCATTCGGGATGGCGTCCCGGTACGACTGACCGGGTTTTTCCGTGGATCGATCCAAATGCCACACCACGAGTTGGATAGTGGTGTACTTTCTCTGCGGGGCGTGTAGAAGACTCTGCTATCTCTATGTAGCGAGAGGATCTTGCTGTGAAGATTAGTCAGTGGTCGCTGCCCGTAATCGCCCGGGATGGTCGGCCGGTCCGCAATTCGCCCCGCAATTCATCGGCTCGTCTCCGCGCGGCGCGCGGCATTATCGTCGTGGCTCTCGCCATCCTCGGTCTCACCGCTGCCGCCGCCCTATCGTCATTCCATGGCGCCGCGAGCCACAATGCCGCTAAAGCCGGTACCGTCTCCGTCGCGAAATCGCACGCGACCGGCTCCGTCATCATCATGCCCTGGATGTGGTAATCCAGGACCTTCCTTCCGCGTAGTGGCCTTCGGCTAGTCGGGTGCCGGGTGGTCAGCGTGGATTCCGGGGCCGAGCCGTCCGCCGCGGGCGACGGCCAGGCCAGTCACCGGGCGTTCCCAGGGCGGGCGGCTTGCTGGAGTCCCAGCTGGAAGCTGGCGGTTTCTCCGGCGGGCTGCCCGCGACGGGCGCGCTCCCAGAGCCAGATCAGCGTGACCGTCTCCGTGGCTGGTGCGGGACCAGGCTTAGCGCGAGCTAGCCTGGTATCGGCCCGAGGAGGTGGTCATGAGCAGCCGAGCCCGCCCGCTAGCCCGCCTGGCGCGGCTGCTGCTGGGCCGGAACGAGCTGCGGCGGTCGTCGGACCGTATCGAGGGGTGCGTCGTCGCGGTGCTGCTGGTGGCCTTCCTGACCGCCACGGTCACGGCCGGGATCCTCGCCGTGCGCACCTATCAGTCCCAGCGCGCCGCCGGCGCCCGGCTGCGGCCCACCGTCGCGGTGCTGTCCCAGCCGGGACCGGACGTCAGCGCCGTCCTGGTTCCTACCGCCACCACCCGGGCCAGCTGGAAGCTGCCCAACGGGACCCGGCGGACCGGCCTGCTCAGCACCCTGACCGCGCCGGACATCTCCTACGCCCCGCGCGGGGCGTCGGTGCCGGTGTGGCTCGACCATTCTGGCCAGCCGCTGCTGGCCCCGCCGGGTCCGGTCGACATGATGCTCAACGCGGTGTTTGTGGCGGTCTGCGTCATCGCGGCCGCCGCGGTGCTGCTGATCCTCTGCTACGGCGTGTGCCGCATGATCCTGGAACGGCATCGCCTGGCCCAGTGGGAGTCGGCCTGGACCGCCATCGGCCCGCAGTGGACCCGTCGCCGGTGATGTCTTAGACGCGGAACGCCCGGCACCGCCGGCCGGCCCGGACGGGGCGGCACGGCGGTGCCGGGCGTGACCAGCGGGCGGGCCGTTAAAAGCCCGGCGACGCTGAGGTGATGTCGTAGTGCGAGCCCCAGTACCACTGGGTCGCGCTGGCCCCGGGCACGATGTGCGGGGAGCCCGTGGGGTCGGCGATCCACCAGCGGATGTGGGACTGCATCCATGACGGCAGCGTGGCGACCGCCGACTTCACGGCCGACCACTCCGAGATCATCGTGTAGATCCGGGCCAGGCCCGTGCGGTGCTGGCTCAGCCGGTGGAAGGCCCAGTTCGCGGCCACCGTCGGCGTGGCGTCACCCGGCTCCACGTCCAGGACCGAGGCCGCGTAGTCCGACCCCGTGGTGTCGATCCACATGACTGGCCCGCGCCCGGCCACCTCGGCGGGGGAGGCCGCGTAGTTGCCGGTGGCGTAGGTCGCGATCATGTGGTGGGCCGGGATCTGGCCCGGCGTCACCGAGTCATAGATCTGGAACGGCCTGGCCGGCTGGACCGGCTTGGCCCGCCGGACCGCGGCCGGGTGCCCCGGCGCCTGGTGCTTCCGCGCGGCCTGGTGCCGGGCGGGCTTGGCCGGGGCGTGCCGGACCGCGGGGTGCTTGGCCACGGCGGTCTTGGTCACCGCCTTGGCCGCGACGTGCCTGGTCGCGGGCTGGTGCTTGGCCGGGGCCGGGTGCTTGGGCGCCGGGGCGGCCTGGTGCTCGGGCCGGGTGTCCAGCCGGGCGCTGACGGCCGGGTGGCGCGGCAGGTCCGCGGGGGACGGGTGCCGGGACGGCGCCAGCCCGGCGGCCGCGGCGTAGAGCGGACCGCCGGCCTGACCAGCGGCGGTGACCGCGGCCGGGTGGGCGGCGAGGTTCAGGTGGCTGGCGGCACCGACGCTGGCGGTGGGGCCGAAGGCGGCGCCGAGGGACACGCCGGTAACCGCCGCCGCGGTCAGCGCAGCGGCTCCGGTGGTCAGAGGCTTTTGTTTAGCAGAACGGTAGGTATTGCTGATCAGAGACAGCGTGTTAGTCAGAGCGGGATGCAAGGCATACCTTGGGGTTCGGGGCGCGGGGGAAAGCGCTCAGTTCTCACCCAGGACACTGCCGGCGCATAGCTGCGGCAGGGGTGCACGGATGTGACACGGGTCAGGGCGGCGCGTTGCTTCGGGGGCAACCATCAACTGCACCTGGGTGCTTCGGACATGCTTCGGAGTAAGAACCCTAAAAACCGGCTGGCTATGCCCGGTAAACCTAATCAGAAACTATGACCCGGATCACAGGTCAGCGTCCTGTCCCTATTTGATGGGTTTATTACCAGCGAGTAACCCGGGCCGGAGCGGGCCTGGCGCGGTGACCCCGTATGGCCCGTATCTGCAGGTCAGGACGCTACGATCGATACTACTGATCTATGAAATATCGCTTTTACGCGGTTCAGCCGAGAGCATCCGGAACCGGTCGCCGGAGCCGTGGCCGACCGGAATGCAGCCGCTTACGGTCGGCCATGCCTTCCGCGCGGCACGCGGGCCGCCACTCATGAAAGCGCGTCCCCGGTCAGGTATTCCGGTGCGGAGTTATTCCCGGTCGCGGGAATTCCCCGGCGTTAACCCGTGGGCTTAATGCAATGCCCGGCGGCGACGCTGGACAGCCACCCGACGGTTGCCGAGGCGAGCAGGACTTTAGCGGCCCGTGTTCACGGCGATGCCGAAGATCCCGATCCGGTCATCGGACGGGCAGATGATGGTCTCGTAGCCCGGGTGACGCCGGGCGAACATGGCGAAGCCGTCGTGGGCGCCGATGTCGTCGACCAGCATGACCCCGCCCGGTGACATGACCGAGCCGGCCTGCTCCATCTCGAACAGCGTGTTCTTGGCCGTGTGCAGGCTGTCGTGGATGAACATCTCCACGTGCCCCACCTCGGGGACCAGCAGCGGCAGCCGCTGTCGGCTGGATCCCTCCAGGTACGACCACCGCGAGCGGCAGTCGTCGGTCACGGCCACGCCGGTGTCCACGTGCAGCCGGTGGTCGAACGGGTGCGGCAGGTCGATGCTCCACAGGTGGCCGCGGTCGTTCTGGCTCAGCGCCTCCAGCACGATCCGGCTGGTCACGCCGTGCGCCACGCCGGTCTCGATGACCACCTCGGGCTGACGGTGCACGGCCGTGCACCACACCGCGCGGCTCAGGAAGCTCTCCGCGTCGCTATACCAGCCGTAGGTGCGCCGGCCGGTGCCGAGCCCGTTCTCGTCCAGCCGGCGGGCGATATCGGTCATGATCTCGTCCAGCCGCTGGTGCTGCGGGCAGGGCCAGGGCACCCCGAGCAGGCCGTGCAGGTGCTCGTCCCAGGCCTCGTCGACGTCGTCGGCTCCGTACTGCTCGCTGCCGTGCCGCTGGCGGTACTCGCCGGGCAGGGCCCGGCCGACGGTCACCGGGTCGCGCGCGAATGAGCCCATTAGGCGAGCGATCTTCATCGGACGCGACTGGCGCCACTTTTCCCCCGAAGCCATACCAACAGGGTAGTAGACCGTTGAACTTCGCGAAGTGAACTGGAGTCCTAACCGGGCTATAGGAGTACCCCGGCGTCTATCCCCGGACCCGCCGCACCGCCGTCGGCAGCCCTCCGACGTGCGAGAACTGGCCCGGTAATATCCCGTTCAGCTGAGATCTCCCTGGAATTCACCGTGCATCGAGCCTAATTCGGATGGTGAATTAAGGCGATTTGAACCCCGTTCCGGACGTGGTCGGCTAAGGCCTGCGCGAGGGGTAATGATCCGCCCGGCAGGCCCGGCGCGGCCGCCGCAGCGGCCCGGCGGGCCACCACGCGCCCGCCCCGGAGCGGCGGCAATTTCCAGATGTCTGGAAGCTGGCCGGGATCCGTTGACTCGCGCGCGCGGGGCACGCATTCTCGTCGTCTGACGACATAGGCCGTCCACTCGGGGTGGCCAGATCAGGATGGTGCGATGACCAAGAGCAGGGACGCGGGCCGGCGGCCGCCGGTGCCGCCCCGCAGCCGCAGGCGCTGGGCCGTGGCGGGCGGCGTCGTTGCCAGCTGGGTCGTGCTGCTCATCGTGACCGGCTCCGCCATCGGAGCGGCCGTGCTGCTCGCGGCGCTGGCCGCGATCGGGGTGATCGGCGTGATGGGCCTGCGGGCCCTGGGGATCACCAGGGAGCACCCGTGGGTGCAGCAGCTCTACTCCCGGCCCTGGCGCGACGGTCAGGAGGTGCTCCAGGTCGCGCTGCGGCACCTGCCCGAGGTGTTCGTGGTCACGCCGACCGGCTCCCTGCTGGCGCCCAGCAGCATCGAGCTTCAGCTCAACCCGGATGACCTCCACTCGCTGCTCGAGCGGATGGACCTGGACCTGGTCACCAGCAGCGCGGCCGAGGTCTACGAGGAGCAGGTCGCCGCGCACTCGGCCCGGTTCTCCCGGCCCGGCCCGCCGCAGGTGCAGGTCACGGCCAGCTCGGCGCTGCCGCCCGGCCGCTACCGGCTGCGCCAGGGCCAGCCCCTTAACGCCGGCCAGCCCGAACTCGCTTACGCGGCGGCGCCCGGCTACGACGCGGCGCCCGGCTACGAGGCGGCGCCGGGCTACAGCGCGGCGCCGGTCTACGATGCGGCCCCGGTCTACGACGCCCCGCGGGCCGCTTACGCCGGCGCCCGCGACTACACCGGGCCCGTGTACCCCAACTTCTCGCCCCGCGACGGGAACACCCGCTCCGAGGCCGAGCCCGCGCTGGCCCGCAGCGAGCCGACCGCCGTTGAGCAGGGCAAGCCGCGAATACCGACCCTGCGCCTGGTGACCGGCGACTCGATGGCGCAGACCACGACGTCCGGCGCCGTGGCCGGCCGGGGCGAGGTCGAGCTGGCCCTGCCGCAGGTGCCGACGGTCTCACGGGAGCACGCCCGGTTCACATTCGCCAGCGGCCAGTGGTGGATCACCAACCTGGGCCGCAACGGGCTCACCATCAACGGCGTCCCGCTGGCTGGCGAGCGCCCGCTGAGCACCGGCGACCTGATCCGCTGGGGATCGCGGCCGGACGCGCTCCAGTCCTGGGTCGAGGTCAGCTGAAATCGGTCCCGGCCGGGCCCGACTGCGGCGCAGTTTGACGCGGGGCGGCGTGACGCGGGGTATTTTGAGAGGCGATGGGCCAGCTCTACCTCTGGTCGGCCGCGCGCGGTGAGTGGGCGCGCTGCCCCCCCGACGAGATCACCTGGCTGGACCGGGATCTCCTGAGCGGCGGCCAGGACCTGGCCCTGCACCGGGCGCCGCGCTGCGCGGGCCTGCGCTACGTGCACCACCGCTGGGAGCTGTTCAGCCGGGACCCGACGCACCGGGTGTTTCTGGCCGCCAGCGACAAGCCGCTCAGCCTCGAGGCCGTACGGCACGCCGCCCAGCACGTGCTGCCGGTGACCGCCGCCCGCTACGAGGCCCTGGCCATCTCGCTCGAGGAGGGCAGCTGGGTGATCAGCATCGGCACCCGGACTCTCCCGATGCGGCTGGAGCCCACCTCCCGGCCGCGGCCCCATACCGACGGCCCGGCCAGCCTGGGCCAGCCCACCCAGGCCGGGGCGGCCACCGCCACGCTCAAGGCGGGCGCGTCCGGCCGCCGGGTCAGCCCGCCCCGGCCCGACGCGGTGCCGCGGGTGCGCGCTTACCTCGAGCGCAACGGCACCGCGCGGATGGCGCTGGCCTTCTACTACCAGGAGTACATCCTCGGCCTGCCCGCCCCGCAGACCGTGCCCATGATGGACGTGGTCATCGGGCTGAACCTGAGCGGCGAGGGCGCGGTGTCCGACCTGAAGAAGCTGCTCCAGGGCCTGATCTGGTCCGAGCGCGGGCACGCCCGCGACCTGGCCGACTTCCTGCTCGCCAGTGCCCTGCTCACCCCGGCCGACCTGGACCAGGCCCGGCAGGCCGTGGCCGACAACGAGCGCCGCGGCGTCTGTGACCTGGCCCGCAAGCGCCTCCAGTACCGCCCCCGGCAGGCGTAGCATGCAGTTCAGTTAGCGCTGTTCAGTTAGCGCATGCGGAGGCGGCCATGGCCTTTCTCGGTGGACCTCGCAGAAGGCCGTCGTCCTACGGACCCCAGCCGATCCGGCTCCATGACCCGCCACCCGGACCGCCGCAGCGGGACAAGAAGGACAAGGACAAGAAGGACAAGGACAAGAAGCCCTCGCGCCGGCCCAGCACGGGGCCGCTGTCGGCCGTGAACCTGAGCCGCGACGGCGCGGTGATCATGGGCGTGGCCCTGGTCGTGGTGGTCCTGGTGGTCGCCTTCGCGATGGTGCTGCGGCACTAGAGCGGGCGCCTGGCGGCCCCCAGGTCGAAGCGGACCCCGGTCAGCTCCTCCGACACCGCCCACAGCCGGGCCTGTTCGGCGACCTCGCGGGACCGGGCACTCGACGGGACGACGACCGGGTAGCCCGTGTCGTACCGCCGCCGCGGCCCGTAGAACTCCCCGCTCTGGGCCCGCGGGTCGGCCGCGGCGCGCAGCGCGGGCAGCGCGCCCATCTGCACGCTCTGCGCGAACCAGAAGTTGAGCACCCGCAGCCGCGGGCTGATCAGCGCCTGGTTCAGCCGGGACCGGGTCCGGAACAGGTCAGTGGCGACCACGCCGGGGTGGGCGCCGAGCGCGCTCACCGGCGCCCCGGCCCCGCGGAGGCGGCGGTCCAGCTCATAGGTGAACAGCAGGTTGGCCAGCTTGGACTGGAAGTAGGCGGTGTCGGGTCGGTAACCGTGCTCGGACTGGAGGTCGTCGAAGTTCATCACGCCCTCCCAGTGGCCCTGGCTGCTCATGGTCACCACCCGCGAGCCGGGTGTGGCCAGCAGCCGGTCCAGCAGCAGCCCGGTGAGCGCGAAGTGGCCGAGGTGGTTGGTGGCCAGCGTCAGCTCGAAACCGTCCTCGGTCCGCTCGTAGGGCGGTTCCATCACCCCGGCGTTGTTGATCAGCAGGTCCAGCCGCGGGTACCGGACGCTGATCTCCGCGGCCGCGGCCCTGACCGAGGCCTGGCGGGCCAGGTCCAGGCCGACGACGTCCAGCCGGGCGGCCGGGTTCCCGGCCCGGATCTGCGCGGCCGCCCGCTCGGCCTTGCCGACGTTGCGGCAGGCCAGGACGACCAGCGCGCCATGGCCGGCCAGCACCCTGGCGATTTCCCGCCCGATGCCCGGCGCTGCCCCCGGTTACCAGTGCCGTGCGACCGGTCAGGTCGCCAGTGTCACTCGCCGTCCACCGGCCGGTCCGGGCCGACAGTTTCCTCATCGCCGCCACCTCGCACCACCCTGTTAATCTTAATTACTTTCAGATTAACTGATAGCCGTTAAGATAGCGGCGCGCAGCGAGCCAGGCAAGGCCCGGGCGGGATCGGGTAGCTCCATGATCGCGGCCGAGTTCCGGCGGCGTTTTGCGGCGGCGTTTTGCGGGCAAACAGTCACGATCGTGAAGAAACAGGGCTGTGCGGGTCGGATCAGCCCTGCGACGGCGTCTCGATGCGTAGCCTCGGTGCCATGGCTGCTTCCCTGTCCGTAGCCCGCCCGGCACTCGCCGCTGGCGCGGGCCTGGTGGTAGCCGGCGCGCTGCTGAGCGCGTGCAGCAGCCCGGCGTCGCCGCAGCCCACGGCGAGCCGCTACCTCGCGGACTGGGCCCGGCGGGACTGGGCCGGGATGCGCGGCCTGGTCGCCGCCCCGCCGGCCGACTTCGCCGCGGTCAACGCGGCGGCGCTGACCGACCTGGGCGTCCGGCAGGCCAGCTACACCGCGGGTCGGCTCACGGCCAGCGGCAGCACGGCCGCCGAGCCGGTGACCCAGCGGCTGGCCATCGCGGGCATCGGCACGGTCACGCTCAGGACCAGGCTGCGCCTGGTGCAGCGCAGCGGCCAGTGGCGGGTGAGCTGGACGCCGGCCACCATCGCGCCGCAGCTCAAGCCGGGCGGCCGGCTGGCGCTCCAGACGACCTGGCCCGCGCGGGCCGCGATCCTGGGCACGGGCGGCGCGCCGCTGACCACCCAGGCGCCCCAGGTCACCGTCGGCGTGGAGGGCCAGCGGGTCAAGCACGCCGCCTCGCTGGCCCGCACCCTGATCGCCTCGGGTGCGCCGGAGGCGCAGGTGAAGGCCGCGCTGACCGCGGCCAGGGCCAAGCCGGCCTGGTTCGAGCCGGTGTTCACGATCAGCCAGGCCCGGTACCGCAAGCTGAAGCCGACGCTGTACCCGATCCCCGGCACGGTCTTCCAGAACACCAGCGCGCGGACCGCCGTCACCGCTGGCCTCGCCGCGCACCTGGTCGGCGGCGTCGGCCCGATCACCGCCCAGGAACTGCACACCCTGGGCGCGCCGTACACCGCGGCCAGCGTCGTCGGCCAGACCGGGCTGGAGCAGGCCTACGAGCGGCAGCTAGCCGGGTCCCCCGGCGCCGCGGTGACCGTGCTGCGGGTCAACGGCACGGTCCAGGCCACCATCGCCCGGATCGCGCCGAAGCCAGGGCGGCCAGTCCGCACGACCATCGAGCCGCGAGTCCAGCGGGCCGCGGAGACCGCCCTGTCCCGCGTCCACAAGAACGCGGCCCTGGTCGCCGTGAACGCCACCACCGGCTCGGTCCTGGCCGCGGTCAGCGTGCCCGCCTCCAACCCGTTCGACCAGGCGCTGGGCGGCGCCTTCCCGCCCGGCTCCTCGTTCAAGGTGATCACCTCGACCGCGCTGATCGACCACGGGCTTACCCCGGCGTCGGCGGCCAGCTGCCCGCCCGGCATCACGGTGGACGGCGAGCGCTTCCACAACGCCGAGGGCACGGCCCCGGTCAGCGACCTGCTGCACGCCTTCGCCGAGTCCTGCAACACCGCATTCATCGGGCTGGCCGTCCGTCACCTCACGCCGTCGGACTTCCCTGCCGCGGCCGCGGAGTACGGGCTCGGCTCGGACCCGCGGATGGGCGTGCCCGCGTTCGGCGGCCAGGTGCCCAGGCCGCGCAACGAGGCCGACCTGGCCGCCACCACCATCGGCCAGGCCCGCGTGCTGGTGTCGCCGCTGGCCATGGCCATGGTCGCGGCCGGCGTGGACACCGGGACGGTGCACGCACCCCGGCTGGTGGACGGCGCGGCGGACGACGAGGCCTCGACCCACGCGCTGCCCCGGCGGGTCGTCCGCTACCTGCATCAGATGATGGCCCAGGTCGTCGCGACCGGCACCGCGGCCGGGCGGGGGCTGCCGCCGGGCACCTACGCCAAGACCGGCACGGCCCAGTACGGCTCCGGCCACCCGCTGCCCACCGACGCCTGGCTGATCGGCTTCAACGGCGAAATCGCGTTCGCGATGGTGGTCCATGACGGCGGCGAGGGCGGCCCCACCGACGGCCCGGTCGTGGCCCGGTTCCTGCGGCTCGTGCAGCATGGCTAATCCCGTCAGCGACCCATGAGTGCACATCCGTTCACCAGCACACTTGGAACGGCCGCCGGAAATAGACCGAGTTAACGGCACCGTTCTGTTCGTTTGCATCTCGCATTTTGCATTTCTCATCAGCGTTCGCCGCGCAGTTAGGCAGCCGCCGATGATCTCATGCGATCCGGTAAGCACGCTGCGTGCTCAACCAGCTATAGTGACCTCGATTCGTTCGAGAACGGAGTACGCATGGCCCAGAAGGTTGAGACCGTCTTCATCGACGATCTCGATGGGAGCGAGGCAGAAAGTACCGTCCGCTTCGGGCTGGACGGCAGCGACTATGAGATCGACCTGAATGCCGCGCACGCCAGCGAGCTACGGAATGCACTGGAGAAGTACATCGGGGCTGGCCGTAAGCTCAACGGCGTCGTTCGGCGGGCCGGTCGCAGTAGCGCTCGCAAGAGCCCGAACAGCGGTCCGAACCCCTCCGAGGTACGCGAGTGGGCCAAGAGCCAGGGCATCGAGGTCAAAGACCGCGGTCGCGTCCCGGCTGAATTGGTGGTGAAGTTCAAGGCCGCCGCGGACGCATAGCGGTCCTGGCGACCCTGGCCGTCGATAACCGGTTCCTGCGCTTCCATACCGCCGCCACGCCGGCGGTTGTGTTTGCTCCAGGCCCGGGAAGCGACGGCCATTCGCTTTAGCGGAGATCTCCGCTAACAGGAAAGTTCCTATCCGCGCGGCCGGCCGTTCACGACGACTGTTGTCCGGGGTTCGCGCGGCTGAACCGGGCCTGCGCACGACCTCAGCACGGCCTGAGCACGGCCTCAGGCGGGCTGCTCGGCCTGGATCTGCCTGACCACCGTCAGTGCGTCGCTAACGTGCCCGCCGATATTGGTCATCGAGTTGAAGACGTGCCGGACCGTGCCGGTGCGGTCGATCACGTAGGTCACCCGGCCGGGCACCACGCCGAGTACCGCCGGGACGCCGTAACTCTTGCGTACCTGGCCGCCCGCGTCGCTGAGCAGCGTGAACGGCAGCTTGTGCTGGCCGGCGAAGGCCGCGTGCTTGTCGGCGGAGTCCGAGCTGACCCCGATCACCTCGGCGCCGGCATCGGTGAAGACCTCGTGGCTGTCGCGGAAGGCGCAGGCTTCGGCCGTGCACCCGCGGGTGTTGTCCTTGGGGTAGAAGTACAGGACGACGACCCGCTCGCCCAGCCGGTCTGAGAGCCGGATCTGGTCACCGGACTGCGACGGGAGGCTGAAGTCGGGCGCCTTGTCCCCGACCTGAACACCACGTGCCATGGACTGCCTGCCTTCTGCCGGGGGCCCCGCGGCGATTCTAGCCCGCCCGTTATCTGCGTTAATGCTGACCGGCGCGGCCAGCGCGACGCGAACGCTCCGCGAACGCCCCGCCCCCTAGCGTCGGGCTGACCAGCCGCCGACCTCAGGGGATCCAGATGACCCGGCCCGTCCTGTTCGTGATCGATGACGACCCCGGCGTCATGCACGCCCTGCGCGAGGACATCGGCCTGCGGTTCGGCCGCGACTTCCAGGTCGTCGGCGAGACGTCCGCGACCGCCGGCCTGGCCCGCCTGCGCGCGCTGGCCGACGGGCGCGAGACCGTCGCCCTGCTCATCGTGGACCACCAGATGGCCGAGATGGCGGGCGTCGAGTTCCTCCAACGCGCCCACGAGCTGCATCCCGCTGCCCGCCGGGTGCTCCTGGTCGAGCGCGACTACTCCGCGCATAGCCCGGTCGTGCAGGCCATGACACTCGGCCAGGCGGACTACCACATCACCAAGCCATGGCTGCTCGAGCTGGACCTGTACCGGGAGCTGAGCGAGTTCCTGGCCGACTGGGCCAAGGATCAGCAGGCCGGCTTCGAGCTCTTCCGCGTCATCGGCCGGCCGCACGACCGCGGCACACACGAACTGCGCGAGCTGCTGAGCCGCTTCAACGTTCCGTTCGGCTTCTACGAGGCCGACGCCGATCCCGGGGCCCGGCTGCTGGCCGAACACGGCCTGGACGACGCGCGCCTGCCCGTCATGGTGCGGCACGACCACTACGCGATGGTCCAGCCGGCCCTGGAACAGATCATCGGTGCCGTGGGCGGCACCGTCCGCGACGACGTCCGCGAGTGCGACGTCGCTGTCGTCGGCGCCTGCCGGCTGGCCTGGCCGCCGCGGTCTACGCCGCGTCTGAGGGCTTCCAGACCGTGGTGCTCGAGGAGACCGTCTCCGGCGGCCAGGCCGGGAACAGCCCGATGATCCGCAACTACCCCGGCTTCGCGCACGGCGTCAGCGGTCACGAGCTCACCCGCCGGGCCTGCGAGCAAGCCTGGATGTTCGGGGCGCACATGGTGTTCTCGCAGCTCGCCATCGGCCTGGAGCGGCGCGGCGACCGCCGCGTCGTGCACCTGGCCGACGGGCACCAGGTCGCGGCCAGGGCCCTGATCGTGGCCACCGGCATCGCCTGGCGCCGCCTCGGCGTACCGTGCCTGGAGGCGCTGGTCGGCTCCGGCGTGTTCTATGGCGCGGCCGGGACCGAGGCGCGGGCCATGACCGGTCAGGACGTGTTCGTGGTCGGCGCCGGGAACTCTGCCGGGCAGACCGCCCTGCACCTGGCGCGGTACGCCCGGCACGTGACCATGCTGGTGCGCGGGGACAGCCTGGGCCGCTCCATGTCCGACTACCTGATCCAGGAGATCGAGGCCACCGCCAGCATCACCGTCTGCCCGCGCACCGAGATCATCGACGGCCACGGATCCGAGCAGCTCGAGGCCCTCACCGTGTGCGACCGGGGACGCGGCCGGACCATCACCGTGCCGGCCACCGCGTTGTTCGTGCTGATCGGCGGCGAGCCGCGCACCCAGTGGCTGGCCGGCGCGCTTCAGCTGGAGCGGGGCTACCTGCGGACCGGACGCGACGTCACGGCGGACGGCCCGGACCGGCTGCGCTGGCCGTGCGAGCGGGTGCCGCTGCCGCTGGAGACCTCCATGCCGGGGGTCTTCGCGGCAGGCGACGCCCGGTACCGGTCGATCAAGCGGGTGGCCTCCGCGGTCGGCGACGGCGCGACCGCGATACGGCTGGTGCACGAGTACCTCGCTGCCGAGCCCGAGCTGGTGACGCAGTAGCTCGGTACGGGGCCTGGCCTAGATCGGGTAGGGGTCGGGGCGGGTGGTGTACTGGCGCCCGCTGGGGAGGGTCCAGATCATGACGCCTGGCTCGGGCTGGTCGAGATGCCAGCCGGGGGCTTGCTTGGCCCGGTGGCCGTGGCGGCAGAGGGGGCCCAGGTTGCATTCGCAGGTGCGGCCGCCCTGGTGGTACGGGATGGTGTGGTCGAGGTCGGCGCGGTGGGCGGGGCGCTGGCAGCCGGGCTCGGCGCAGGTGCGCTGGCGGATGGTGATGAGGTGGCGCAGCGAGGGCGGCGGCCGGTAGCCGGGTGTCTCGCGGGGGTGGGTGCAGGGCCCCGTCTGGAGGTGCACGGGGCGCAGGCGGGCGAGCCAGTCGGTGATGGGTCCGGCGGGTCCGGGTCGGCGTGGCGGGCCCCGGCGGCCCCGTCGATCTCGGCGGTCCGGTGGATCTTGGCGGTCCTGGCGGTCCGGTGGGTCTGGGCGGTGGGTGGCGGGCGCAGGCGTGGGCGACGGCGCGGCCGTCGGGGTCGGTGAGGGTGAGGCACCACTTGGTGGCGGGGTCGGCGGCCAGCCGGTCGGCCAGGTCGCGGCAGGTGTCGGCGTCGGCGGTGCCGGATCCGGCGATTTCGCCGGGCCGGTCGGTCAGCCATAGCCAGGCCGACAGGGGCATGGTCAGGTGCACGCTGCCGGTGATCGACGGTGTGGCGTCGGCGCTGCCGTCGCCGCCGGGTTCGGTGCGGTCGGGTTCCGGGCTGGCGGGCAGCAGGGTGGTGATGTCGCGGCCGTTGAGCACGGCGGCGAACACCGCCTCGCGGAGCTGGCCCAGCGTGCCTGTAGCGCCGCGGGCCTGGAGCCACCTGGCCTGGGCGGTGAGCCGGGCGTCCGCGCCAGTCGCGTCGGCCGGGTTCATCTCCCGCCCGGCCAGAGCGCTGTTGCCTGAGGGCTCGTCCCACCGGTGCACGGCGGCGTCCTTACGGCCTCGCTCGCGGCGGCGGCGGGCGGCGTCGGGGTCGGCGAGCTCCCGCTCGCGGCGCAGGGCACGGCGCAGCTGTCCGGTGGTCATGCCGCCGGCGCGGGGCAGGACCCGCCCGGTGATCTTGCGGGCGGCCTCGTCGTCCAGGCCGGCCAGCTCGTCGGCGAACACCACCGCCCGGGCCCAGTCGATGACCCCGGCCGCGAGCGCGGCCCGGACCCCGGGCAGCCGCTCCAGCCAGCTGCAGATGTCGACCAGCCGGTTCGCGGCCTGGCCGGTCAGGGTCAGCGCGGCGGCGACCTCGCCGGCCACGTGCTCGATCAGGTGCTTGTTCTTACGCTCGCGGGACTGCCGGGCCCGGCGGCGGCACAGCGTGATGACCGCCTCGGCCTTCTGTGCCGCGGCCCACGACGCCATCCGCTCGGCGGCGCACAGCAAGCCGATCAGCTCGCTCTCGCCCAGGCCCGGCAGCCCGGCCCCGTCCTCAGCGGCGTCGCGGACGAACCCCGCCAGCACCGGTCCGGGCGCCAGCTCATCCAGCACCCCGCCCGCCGCGAACCCCGTGCCCGGGCGCCCGCCGTCATGGTGCACGAACCCGGCCGGGATGGCCTCGCCGTCCCCAGTCCACGGCACTCCCGCAACAGGGTCGTCCTCGTCGGGCGGAGCGTTGTCCGGGCTGAACGGGTAGCCGGGCCAGGGCTCATCGAAATCGCTGGGATCATCGACCAGGAGCGTGCGCGGATCAAACAGCTCGTCCAGGAACGGGTCGTCGTCTTCGCGGCAGTTGCCGGACGGCGTTCCTGGCATCCGCGCCACCTCCCCTCCGCTGTGCGGGGATCGTCTGGGCTGGAAGAGCCTTTGTTATGGATAATAATATCGAACGCCTACGACAGTCTCCATCTATTATCGAACGGAGAGGCTGGACCGGGTTCTTCAGCCGCCCGCGGTGACCAGCGCCTGGTCGCCGATGGCGTCCCGGACGCGGAGGCGGGCCTGGTGCAGGCGGCTCTTGAAGGCGGCCTGGCCAACACCGGCGATCTGGGCCGCTTCCTGGGTGGACAGCCCTTCGACGTCGCGCAGCACGATCGCAGTGCGCAGCGGCGGCGGCAGCTCGGCCAGGGCGCGGGCCAGGGCCTGGCGCAGCTCGCTGGCCTCAGCCTGCCGGGCGGGCTCGAGCGCGGCCGCGCCGGGGAGCTGGAGTTCCTCGGGGCCGAGGGAGGCGCCCGGCGGGCGGCGGGAACGCCTGTCCAGGGCACGGTTGGCCTCGTTCACGGCGATGCGGTAGAGCCAGGTGAAGTAACTGGACCGGCCCTGGAAGCGGGAGATGCCCAGCCAGGCGCGCAGCATGACCTCCTGGGCCACGTCCTCGGCCTCGGCGCGGTCGCCAAGCAGGCGCAACAGCAACATGTACAGCCGGTCGGCGTAGGCCGCCGAGAGCTGCTCGAAAGCGCCGACATCACCGGCCTTGGCCCTGGCCAGCAGGGCGGCCTCGGTAGCGGTAGTACCCGACCCGGCCGAAACCCTGGGCGGTGCGGCGCGCCGGCCGCGCCGCGATGGCATCACGCGGTCGGGCGGGCGGCCGCGGCCCGCCGGACGCGGTCAAAGATGGTGGCGGGCGCGCGCACGCCCGCCAGCCCGTCGAGCCCCTGGACCGCGTACAAAAGCGCGCGCATGGCGCGGATGCCGCGCCCGCAGTCCGCACAGTCCCGCGCGTGGCGGTCCAGGCGGCGGCGGGCGCGGGGCGTTAGGTCTCCCTCGACGTAGTGCGAGAGATGCCGTTGCGACCATTGATGGTCAGCGATGAAGTCGCTCATCACGCCTCCCGTACCGGGCTGTGGCAGCCACGGTAGCGGGCCAGTGGTCCGCCGGTCAGCCGGCGTCCGGCTCGGCGGGCTCGAAGGCCAGCGAGCAGGAGTTGATGCAGTACCGGTCGCCCGTGGGGGACGGTCCGTCGTTGAAGACGTGCCCCAGGTGACCGCCACAGCGACGGCAGACGACCTCGGTGCGGTGCATGAACAGGCTGTTGTCGGGCCGCAGCTCGACTGCCTCGGCGACCGCGGGCTCGGTGAAGCTGGGCCACCCGGTGCCGGAGTCGAACTTGGCGTCCGAGCGGAACAGCTGAGCGCCACAGCCGGCGCACCGGTAATAGCCGTCCTCGTGGTTGTGGACGTACTCGCCGGTGAAGGGGTGCTCGGTGTGCGCCTGACGCAGCACGCTGAACTGCATCGGGGTCAGCTCCTCGCGCCACTGCTCGTCCGGCTTGGTGACATCGCGGACGGTGGTCTCGGTACTGACGCGGGCCTTGCGCATCGGTTGGTTCCTCTCTCTTGGTCCTACATCTCATTAGACCCGCGTCCGGTCGAAACGGTTTTTCTGGGTCGGCCGGGCGTCGGCGGGGCGGCGGGGCCCCGGGCCAGCTTCGGCGCCGGGCCAGCGGCTCCGGATCCTTGTTAATAAGCTGATCTTATAAACCGTTATTTCCGGGCGAAAACGGCAGCATAGAGCGGGCTGTCTGTGCAAAATCCATTGCAAGGCCACAAAACTCGGCGCATGCTGGGATACATGCACGAACAGCTCGCAGTGGTGCTTCAGCACCATACGGGTGGCGCGGGCGGTCTTCTTCCATACCTGGTTGTGTTCGTGGTCGGAGCGATCGTGGGGCGGCTGTGGGGGAGAAGGGCCGGACTAAGGCACCTGGGGGAAGCAGAGTTCCGCACACGCTGGGCTAACGTCCAGCGGCTGCGGCGCTGGTAACAGGGGCGGCATCGGCTCGCTCCGGTTACCGAATTTCCGCTGTCAAAGCGGAAACGTCGTCGTCCATTACGCTATCGATGCGTGGGGCGCGGCAGTTCGGGGCGCGAGCGCGCTCACGATCCCTACCGTGCCCCCGCCATTCTGGCACCGCGGCGGCGAAATGGCGCTTTTCGCGTCATGCCCCAGATTCGTTCGCGATGCGGACAATAATTAACAAGGGTCCTTCTGGCCTGCCCTTGGATCCTAGGACGCTCCCGCGGTCTGGAGCTCGACCAGGTTGACGCTGCTGCCGCGGCCGTCCTCGCGCAGGAACAGCAGCGCGGTCACGACCGTCGCGATCATCAGCCCGGCGCTGACCGCGAACCCAGCCCGGAAGCCGCCGGTCAGGGCGGCGGCCGCGGAGTGGTCGGCGACCAGCGCGCGGGCGGCCCGGGTGGTGACGACCGTGGAGATGACGGCCAGGCCGAGCGCGCCGCCGAGCTGGCGGCTGACGTTGAGCAGGGCCGAGGCGATGCCGCCGCGCTCGGCGGGCACGCCGGACATGGCGGCCACCGAGGTCGGGATGAGCACCAGCCCGGCCCCGAGGCCGACGATGACCTCAGGCCCGATGAGGTTGGCGAGCAGGTGCCCGGCGACCGGCAGCCGGGCCAGCAGGACCATGCCGCCGAACGCGACCAGCGACCCGGCCGCCGTGGTGAGCCGGACCCCGATCCGCGACACCACGGCCGGCCCGGCTCCGGCCGAGACGAGGATGGACAAGCCCAGCGGAATGTAGGCCAGGCCGGTGCGCAGCGCGGAGTAGCCGAGCACCTGCTGCTGGTAGAGCGTGGTCGAGTAGAACATGGCGAAGATCGCGCTGCTCAGCAGGGCGGAGACCAGGTTGGAGCCGGCTACCGAGCGGTTCCGCCACAGGGCCAGCGGCATCAGCGGGTCGCGGGCGGTGAAGCGCTCGTGCGCGAGGAAGCCGCCCAGCAGGATGGCGGCCCCGGCCAGCAGCGCGATGGTGCGGGCCGACCCCCACGGATGGGTCTCGGTTTGCACCACGCCGTAGGCCAGCAGGCTGGCCGCCCCGGTGGCGGTCAGTGCCCCGAGCAGATCGAAGCTTCCTGCCCGGCCAGGCCGATCAGTAGGCAAATACCGCAGCGCAGCGGCGACGACCACCGCGCCGACCGGGATGTTGATGAAGAAGATCCACCGCCAGCCGGCGGCCGAGACCAGCAGGCCGCCCGCTATCAGGCCGAGCGTTCCCGCCACCGCGGAGACGCCGCCCCAGACCGCGAAGGCCCGGTTGCGGGCCGGCCCGGCCGGGAAGACGGAGCTCAGCATGGCCAGCGTCATCGGGACCACGAACGCGGCGCCCAGCCCCTCGGCCGCCCTGGTGATGATCATGACGGTCTCGTTCGGGGCCAGCGCCGAGGCCAGCGAGGCGGCGGTGAACAGGGCCGTTCCGGCCAGCAGCACGCGGCGGCGGCCCAGCAGGTCCCCGGCCCGGCCCGCCAGCAGCAGGAAACCGCCGAACGGGACCATGTAGGCGTTCACCATCCAGGCCAGGCCGCCCTCGGAGAAGTGCAGGGCCGTCCGGATGGTCGGCATCGCGACGTTGACGACGGTGACGTCGATGGTGTCCAGCAGCGCGGCCAGGCAGAGCACGACCAGCGCGATGACATGCCGCCGCGTCCAGATGAACGGGGCCGGTGGAGCCGTTGAAGTCACGAGGATCCTCCTACTGATCGCTCAGTAAGTGTGATCCTATGAACTTACTGAGCGATCAGCAAGTCCAGGCCGCGACGTCCACGAAGTGGTTGTCGAAGCGATCCTGGCTGTCGAGAATCTCCTGCGGGCTGGCCTGGCCCTTGATGACCCGGTCGACCAGCCGGAAGTACCCGAAGCGATCCCGCGCGGCGGGCGCGAAGGTGATCAGCACGTCGGCCCCGGTGTCCGGCGTCGCGGCGAACGCGTGCGGCATCAGCCGCGGCACGGCCATGAAGTCGCCCTGGGCCAGGGTGATGACCTGGTTGCCGGCCAGGGCCCGGAGCGCCCCGCCCAGGACGAAGAAGATCTCGGCCGAGTCGCGGTGGTAGTGCGGCGGCGGCCCGCCGGCGCCGGGGCCGAGCCGGGTCCGGTTGGCGCTGACGGCGCCATCGGTGGTGGCGAAGTCGGCGAGCAGGGTGATCCGGGACGGCCCGCCGCCGAGTTCCTCGGCGTCCGCGGCCCGGACCAGCGCTGGCACGGTCATCTGTGCCTCCTCCATCGGTGCCTCCCAGCAACTAGTTCGTGGTCTGATAGTACGTCAGCGAATTATTTTCAAGCAAACTAGAATCTGGCACATGGCGAGCCGGGCGGATGAGCGGGACGAGGGTCCGCGGGATCAGATGGACATGATCCTGGAGCAATGGCGCCGCGAGCGGCCCGACCTGGACCTGTCGCCGATCGGGGTACTCGGGCGGATCGGCCAGCTGGCCGGGCTGCTCGGGCCGCCGGTCGAGGCGGTGCTGGCCCGGCACGGGCTCGGCGCGGGCGAGTTCGACGTGCTGACAGCGCTGCGCCGGGCCGGGGCGCCGTGCAAGCCCTCGCAGCTCTCGGATCAGCTGATGATGTCGCGGGCCGGGATGACCTCCCGGCTGGACCGGCTGGAGCGGATGGGCTGGATCGAGCGGCGCCTGGACCCGGCGGACCGCCGGAGCCTGCGCATCACGCTGACCGAAACCGGCCGGGCGCTGATCGACGCCACGCTGACCGAGCACGCGGCGACCCTGGCCCGGCTGATCGCGCCGCTGGACGACGAAGAGGTCACCGCGCTGGAGAACGGGCTGCGGCGGCTGATCCTGGCCCTTGACCGCTAGGCATTCTCGCTGATCAGGACGGCGGTAGTACCAGGCTCCAGGGCCCGGAACAGGTGCGGCACGTCGGCCGGGTAGGCGGTGTAGTCGCCCGGGCTGAGCTCGAGCGGCTCATCGGCCAGGCCGACCAGGGCCCGGCCGGTGCTGAGCACGACGTGCTCGACCACGCCGGGCTGGTGCGGCTCGGAGGTGCGCTGGCGGCCGGGCTCGGCGGCGATGAAGTAGATTTCCGGCCGGGCTCCGGGCGGGCACGCGGCCAGCAGGGTGGCCCGGTACTCGGCCTGGGACGAGGCCACGGCCGGCCCCTCGCCGGCCCGGATCAGCCGGGGCCGCGGTGCGGGCGGGTCGACCAGCCGGGAGAACGGCGCGTCCAGCGCGATGCACAGCGCCCACAGGGTCTCCAGGCTGGGGTTGCCGATGCCCGCCTCGAGCTGGGACAGCGTGGACTTGGACAGGTCGGCTTTCCGGGCGAGCTCGCTCAGGCTGAGGCCGGTACGGCGCCGCTCACGGCGCAGCGACGCCGCGATCACCTCCATGGAGGCCCGGGCTTGCGCCCCTGGTGTCGTCATCTGTTCGCTCCATCGTCCATACGTTCGCCTTGACGAACGCCGGGTCGTCGTTCCACTATAACGTCCATGCGTTCGATGTGGAGAACACTGGATCGCAACGTGATCCGCGGCATCGCGGTCATCTGGCTGTCCGTGGCCGTCATCGGGGTGTCCTATGGCGCGGTCGCCGTGACCTCGGGGTTCCCGCTCTGGGTGCCGGTGGCAACGGCGGTGCTGGTGCTGGCGGGCTCGTCGGAGTTCCTGTTCGTCGGCATCATCGCGGCGGGCGGCAGCCCGGTGGCGGCGGTGCTGGCCGGGCTGCTGGTCAACGCGCGGCACATCACCTACGGGCTGGCCGTCTCCGACGTGGTCGGGTCGGGCTGGCGCCGGCTGGCCGGGACGCACCTGATGAACGACGAGAGCGTGGTCCTGGCCCTGGCCCAGGGCGACCCGGCCCGCCGGCGGGCCGCCTACTGGCTGTCCGGCGCCGGGCTCCTGGTCTGCTGGCCGGCGGGCGCGCTGGCCGGGGCGCTGGCGGGCGGCGCGCTGCGCAACCCCGACGCGCTGGGCCTGGACGCGATGTTCCCGGCCGCGATCCTGGCCCTGATCCTCCCGGCGCTGCGCGGGAAGATGCCGGCGATCGCGGTGTGCGGCACGCCGCCATCGCGGGGGCGGCCATCGCGCTGGCCACCGCGCCGTTCCTGCCGCCGGGGCTGCCCGAGATGCTGGCGCTGGGCGGCCTGGCGCTGACCGCGCGACGGCGGGTGGCGGCATGACCGGCAGCACGGTCGGCCTGGTCGTGGCCATCGCGGTCCTGGCCGGCGGCACGTTCGCGATCCGGCTGGCCGGCCCGTTGCTGCGGGCCAGGATCGAGTTCTCGCCCCGGGTGGTGGCGCTGCTGGAGACCGCGGCGGTGGTGGTGCTGGCCGCGCTGGTCGTGATCACCGGGCTGACCTCCGGGCACGGCTTCGCCGGGGTCGCCCGGCCGGCCGGGGTGGTGACGGGCGGGGTGCTCGCGGCCCGCGGGGCACCGTTCTTCGTGGTCGTGCTGGCCGCGGCCGCCTGCACGGCACTGCTGCGCTGGCTGCACATCCCCTGAATGGCAGGACGGCGGCCCTCGGCGCGTTTGTATTGTCGAAGGCGGCACTGGGAGGCAACTGATGAGCGTACTGGGCTGGGGCATCTTCGTCCTGGCGGTAGCGATCTCACTGAGCGTGCACGAGGCCGGGCACTTCCTGACCGCCAAGGCGTTCGGGATGAAGGCGACGCGGTTCTTCATCGGCATCGGGCCGACGGTGTGGTCGATGCGGCGCGGCGAGACCGAGTACGGCGTCAAGGCCATCCCGTTCGGCGCCTTCGTCAAGGTGGTCGGGATGACCTCGCTGGACGAGGTGGACCCGGCCGACGAGCCGCGCTCCATGCGCCGCCAGCCGCGCTGGCAGCGGGCGGTGGTCATGGCCGGCGGCTCGATCATGCAGTTCGTGCTGGCCTTCGCGCTGCTGGCGGGCCTGGCCCTGGGCGTCGGCCTGGAGAATGACAACACCGCGCAGCTCGGGGCGATCGGCCGCTGCGTGCCGGCCAGCGCCAGGGCGCTGGACCACGGGACGTGCGCCGCGGGAGCCGCGGCCTCCCCGGCGCAGCGGGCCGGGCTCAGGGCCGGGGACCAGGTCGTGGCGTTTGACGGCCGAGCGGTGCACACCTGGACCCAGCTGAGCCGGGCCATCCAGCGGGCCCCGGCTGGCCGCGCGGTGTCGATCCAGGTCCTGCGCGGTGGCCGGCGGGTGACCCTGCACGCGGTGCTGGCCACCGTCGCGGGGCGCCCCGGCGGCTACCTGGGCGTCTCGCCGACGGCGGTGTTCCAGGCCGTCGGCCCGGTCGGCGCGGCCGAGTACGCGGGCCGGACGTTCTGGGGATCCTGGTCGGCTCGGCCCGGGTGGTGGAGTCCATTCCGGCCGCCATTCCCGACCTGTTCGCCGCGAACCGGGCCCACACCGCCGGCGGCCAGCTGACTAGCCTGGTCGGCGCGGGCGAGGTGACCAGCTCGGTGGTCTCCGCACACGTGGGCTGGCAGCTCAAGACGGCCTACGTGCTGCTGATCATCGCCTCGCTGAACATCTTCCTGGGCGCGTTCAACCTGCTGCCGCTGCTCCCGCTGGACGGCGGCCACCTGATCGTCATCGGCTTCGAGCGGCTGCGCGCGTGGCTGGCCCGGCTGCGCGGCCGGGCCGACCCCGGCCTGGCCGACCTGAGCCGGCTGGTCCCGGTCAGCCTGGCCGTCTTCGCGGTCCTGGTGGCGTTCAGCCTGGTGCTGATCCTGGCCGACATCGTCAACCCGGTGGGCGCCGGCCTGTAGACCGCCCTGGGCCCGCCGATGATGCGCCGGAGCCATAACAAGGGTTTGCTGGCCTTCGCGCCGCTTTCGGCCTGAGTGCTCCTCGGCTGACCGCTGGATTGCCGCTGGGCTGTCGGCGGGCGGTGCCATGCTGGGGTTTACCGCGGAGCCACGGCCGGGGGCGGCGGCGGGCTTCGTCACGTCAGCTACGGGAGGGAACACCATGCTCACTACCAACTACGTGCCCGGCGCACCCAACTGGGTCGATCTGGGCACCCCGGATGTCGACGCGGCCGTGGCCTTCTACGCGCCGGTCTTCGGCTGGGAGTTCCAGTCCGCCGGCCCGGACGCGGGCGGCTACGGCATGTTCACGATGGGCGGCAAGACCGTCGGGGCGGTCGGCCCCATGGGCGACCCGGCCTCGCCTGCGGCCTGGACGCTGTACTTCAACACGCCGGACGCCAACGCGGCGGCCGACGCGGTCACCCGGGCCGGCGGCGCGGTGCGCGCCGCGCCCATGGACGTGTTCACGGCCGGGCGGATGGCCCAGTTCTCCGACCCGTCGGGGGCGGACTTCGCCGTCTGGCAGCCGGGGGACACCGTGGGCCTGGACGCCGTCACCGACCCGAACACGCTGTGCTGGACCGAGCTGCACACCACCGACCCGGCCGGGGCCAAGGCGTTCTACCAGTCGGTGTTCGGCTGGGGCAGCCAGGACATGCCGATGGGCGACTTCACCTACACGGTCGTCACCCCGGCCGGCGGCGGCCAGGAGACCAGCCAGGGCGGGATCATGGGGCTGGTACCCGAGATGGCCGCGGGAGGCAGCCGGTGGCTGCCGTACTTTGAGGTGGCCGACCCCGACGCGGTGGTGGCCAGGGTGACCGAGCACGGCGGCACGGTGATCGCCCCGGCCATGGACCTGGAGGGCGTGGGCCGGATGGCGGCGTTCGCCGACCCGGCGGGCGCGCTGTTCTCGGTGATCAAGAGCGCCCCGGCGGCCTAGGCCTTTCGAACCGCGGCCTTCCGCACCGCCGAGCGGGGTCGGGCCGGTCGGCGTAGTGCCTGCTCGCGCGAGCACCACCACGTCGACCGGCCGCCGACCACGCTGTGGCGCATCTCGGCCCCGCAGCGCGGGCACCGGCCGCCGGGGTGCCGGGCGGAGATCACATCGCCGGTGTGTGCGCCGCCGCTGGCGATGGCCGCCTCCAGGGTCGACCGCAACGCCGCGTAGAGCCGGTCGACCCGGGCGGCGGTCAGGCTGTCCACCGGCGCGCTCGGCGACAGCTTGGCCTGCCACAACGCCTCGTCGGCGAGCAGGTTCCCCACCCCGGCGATCCTGGACTGGTCCAGCAGGCGGGCCTTGACCGCGATCCGGCCCTTCATGATCAGCTTCCGGAACTCCTCCCGGCTGACCGTCAGCGCGTCCGGGCCGAGCGTGTCGATGTCCGGGTTCAGCCGGACCCGCCCCAGGCGGCGGGGGTCGGACAGCACCAGTCGCCCGCCGTCGGCGAACTCCAGCGAGAACCGCTCCCACCGCGGGTTGCGGGGCCAGGTTCCCTGCCAGTGCGGCTCGCCGCCCTCGGCCGCCTGGCCGCCGGTGACGACGATGATGCTGCCGCTCATGCCCAGGTGGATGCCCAGGTCCGGGCCGGGCGCCGGCGACCCGTCCGCGCCGGAGGTCTCGAGCCACATCGTCTTGCCGCGCCGGTGGGCCGCGGTCAGCGAGCGCCCGGCCAGCGCCGCCTTGATCTGGCCCGGCGCGTGTGGCCGGGAGATGTACGTATCGGTGTCGTTCACGTCTGCGATCCGCCGGTGCAGCGCCTGATCGGCGATCACCCGGCGGGCGGTCTCAACCTCGGGAAGCTCGGGCACTCCCCAGTTGTACTCGCGGTCAGGGCTTGCGTCCCACGCCACCCCACATCGTGGACGGAATGCCCCGGTCGGCCGGAGCGTCGGGCCGCCACTCGGGGATCCGGACCACGCCCGGCTCTATCAGGGACTGGCCGTCAAAGAACCGCGTCACCTCGGCCCGGCTGCGCAGCGCGACCCGCTGGACCATCAGCCGGTTGAGCCGCTTGGCCAGCTCGCGCATGGCGGCGGCGTCGATGTCGCTGGCCGGGTGCGACACCACCAGGTAGCTACCGCTCGGCACGGCGTCCAGCAGCTCGGCCACGATGTCAACCGGCTGCTCCTCGTCGACGATGAACTGCAGCACCGCCATCAGCACGATCGCCACCGGCTGGCTGAGGTCCAGGGTCCGGGCCGCCGCGGTGAGGATCTTGCCGGGCTCGCGCAGGTCCGCGTCCAGGTAGTCGGTGGCGCCCGCCGCGCTGCTGGTGAGCAGGGACCGGGCGTGGGCCAGCACGATCGGGTCGTGGTCGGCGTAGACCACCCGGCTGTCCGGCGCGATGGCCTGAGCGACCTCGTGGGTGTTGTTCTTGACCGGGATGCCGGTGCCGATGTCGAGGAACTGCCGGATGCCCTGGCCGGCCAGCCAGCGCACCGTCCGGGCCAGGAAGGCCCGGTTGGCCCGGGCCGACAGGGCCAGGTCCGGGTAGGCGGCCATGGCCTGCTGGGCCGCCTCGCGGTCGGCGGGGTAGTTCGTCGTACCGCCCAGCCAGTAGTTGTAGACCCGCGCGATGTGGGCCACGCTCGTATCGATGGCCGGCGGCCCGCCATTTCCCGCGTCTGCTAAGCCCAGGTCTCCCGACATTCCGCATCCTCCCGGCGTGAGGGGCTTTTACCCTACAGAACACCGTAAGACCTCCCAGCGTTACTGCCGGGCCGGCGGAGATCCCGGAACGGCGGCGGGCGGATGCCGGATACTGTCGTACGCCCCGGAACGGAGGACCGCATGGCACAGGCTGGGACAGCGCCGGATAGGACAGCCCCCGATGAGCTGGTCGAGATCTTCACCGATGGCGCGTGCTCGCCCAATCCCGGTCCCGGCGGCTGGGGCGCCATCCTGCGCTACGGCCGTCATACCAGGGAGATCCACGGCGGCGACCCGGCCACCACGAACAACCGCATGGAGATGACCGCCGCCATTCAGGGCCTGGAGAGCCTGACCCGGCCTTCCAGCGTGCACGTGTACACCGACAGTCAGTACCTGCGCCAGGGCATCACCAAGTGGCTGGTCGGCTGGAAGCGCAATGGCTGGGTGACCACCGACAAGAAGCCGGTCAAGAACGCCGACTTGTGGCGGCGCCTGGACACGGCCGCCCAGCGGCACGACGTGCAGTGGTTCTGGGTCAAGGGCCACGCCGGTCACCCCGAGAACGAGCGGGCCGACGCGCTGGCCGTGCAGGGGTCGCAGGAGGCCCGTCAGGGCGCGTCTCTAGACCGGGCGGGCGCTGGGGCCAGCCTGCGCCGCTAGCCGAGCGTGGCGCCGACGTACTCGCGGACCTCCTGGATGGCCCAGTTATTGCCGTCGGGATCGGCGAAGAAGAGGTACTTGCCGCCGTCGCGGGGGTCCAGGACCTGAACGTCGGAGACGGGTACGCCGCGGTCAGTCAGATGGGCGCGGGCCGCCTCGATGTCGCTGACCACGAGCTGGAGGCTGGCCGACGCCCCGAGGTCGGTGCCGGCCGGGACGACCTTGGGCCCGATGACCAGCGAGCACCCCGAACCCGGCGGGGTCATGTGCACCACCCGCATGGCCGGAGTGGGCTGAGTGTCGGCATCCAGCCGGAAGCCGAGGCGATCGATGTAGAAGCTCTTGGCCCGCTCGACGTCGGTGACGGGCACGACTACTACTTCCAGTTTCCAGTCCATCTGCCCAGCCTAGGGATGGCCGGGCCATCGTGGCCGCGACTCGGGTCGGCCGGGCGTGGCGCCGACTCGCGGCAAATGCCGGAATAATCATCATCTGCTGCCACATTCTGGCCGCGATATAGGATGATCGGATAGGACGCTAGAGCAAGATAGTTGCTGATCTGTTTGGCCAAATGGCGTTTAATAGAGGCGTGCGAATGGGGGACAAACTTCGGCGCCTGGCCGCGCTCTCGGTAATCTCGTTAATCGTCATGGGCTGCTCTCGCCTGGGCGCGGCCGGCGGCCCGGCCAGCCCGGCGGCCACGGCCCGGGCGCGGGCGGCGGCGCATCCCCGGCCCGCGGTAGCGTCGAGCACCCCGGCGGCGTCCGGCAGTCCTCCGCCGGCCACGCCGGCGCGGTCCCGTCGGGCGAGGCCGGCCCGGTCCCCGTTCGACCGCCCCGGCCTGCGGGCGTTCCTGGCCAGCCGGTCGGGCAACGTGACCGCGGCCGTGTACGACCCGCGTACCCGCCGCGTCTGGCTGTTCCACCCCGGCGTGCGCGAGTACACGGCCAGCATCGTGAAGGTCGAGATCATGGGCACGGCGCTGCAAGAAGCGCAGCAATCCGGGCAGAGCCTGCCGTCGGCCGAGGCGGGCCTGATGCCCTCGATGATCGAGAACAGCGACAACGACTCGGCCACCGCGCTGCTGCGCGACGTGGGCGGCCCGAGTGCCATGGGCCGGTTCGACCGGTCGGCGGGCATGACCGACACGCAGCCGTCCACCCTGGCCCTCATCCCCGGCACGCCGTGGCCCGGCTGGGGCCTGACCACGACCACCGCGCTGGACGAGGTCGTCCTGGTGGCGCGGTTCGCCTACCCGAACACGGTGCTGTCCAGCGCCTCCCGCCAGTACGGCCTGTCCCTGATGGAAAACATCGAGTCCGACCAGGGCTGGGGCGTGTCCGGCGGTGTTCCGCCGGGCACGACAATCGCGCTCAAGAACGGCTGGCTCCCGCTCGGACCATCGAACTGGCAGATCGACAGCATTGGCTGGATCGACGGGCACGGGCGCAATTACGTGCTCGCCGTACTGACCGCCGGCAATCCGAGCGAGGCTTACGGCATCGACACCATCGAGGGCATTGCCAGCCACATTTACCGCTCCCGCGGCTAGATGCTGCTGACGGTCAGCTGGGGCAGGCCGTACTCACTGGCGATCGGATTCCACAGGCTGAGGAACTCGTTCTTGTAGGTCACGGCCTGGCCGTCCGCGGCCTGCGCGGCGGCCTGGCTGCCGGACTGGCAGCTCGAGGTCTCCATCTGGTTGGCGTAGTTCAGGTAGCCCTGGTCGGCCACGAGCGAGTAGTGCAGCGCCTGGATGAGGTCGGACTTGACTTGCGCCCCGTTGGGCAGGTCGTTCATCGGCGTGCTCTGGGCCTGGGCGTACTCGTCCTGCCGCTGGTTCTCGACGGACTGGATCTCCGAGATGTCGCTGGTGATGTCGCCGCAGTTCATGACGTCATTGACCGCGTTGTTCAGCGCGTCGGCGCTGCCGCTGCCGCTGTTGAGCAGGGTGCTGACGGTGCTCGCCTGGGCGCTCGCCGCCGGGTCCGGGGCGGCCGTGGCCGGGTTGGCTGAGGTTGACGTCGACGGCAGCGACGCCGTCGAGCTGGTGCCAGGCGAGGGTGACGTGGCGGCAGACGACCTGGGCGCGGTGGCGGTGGACGCGGACGTCCGGTGCCCGAAGTCGTTGGCCTGCGCGGCGTGGTTGCCGTGACCGATCAACAGGAAGGCCGCTACCGCCGCCGCGGCCACGGCGGCGACCGCGCCGATGGAGCCGATGATCACGCCGCGCGAGCGGGGCCGGGGACCCTGCGGCGGCCAGCCAGTCCCGCCGGGGCCCGGGTATCCGCCCGAGCCCGTGCCGCCGACCTGGCCCGGGTATCCGCCCTGGCCTGAGTACCCGGACGGCCCTGAGTACCCGGACGGGTCGGGGTATCCCACTGGGCCCGGGTATCCGACTGGCGCCATCGTGGCCTGCTGCTCCCAGCCGGCCGCCGCGGCCGCCAGCTCGGTGGGCGGGTGCACGGGCCCGGCCGGGCCGGCCCGCCGAGGCCCGGCCCGCCGGGAAGGCCGCGCGGCAGCTCGGGAGTGCCGGGCACCAGGCCCAGGGCCCGCCCGAGGTTGATCGCGAAGCGGGCGCAGGTGTCGTAGCGCTCGGACGGCTGCTTGGCCATCGCCGCGGCGAGCACGCCGTTGGCCGCGGGCGGCAGCTCGCGGCGGTGGGCGGTGACGGCCGGCGGCGGCTCGGTGATATGCGCGCGGACCAGGGCCAGGCCCTGCGACTTGCTGAACGGCGGAACGCCGCTGAGCAGCTCGTAGGCGGCGCAGCCCAGCGAGTACAGGTCGGTGCGCCCGTCCACGTCGCTGCCGTCGATCTGCTCCGGCGCAATGTAGTCCAGGGTGCCCACGAACTGGCCGGTCATGGTCAGGCTGCTGGCGGCCAGCGACTGCTTGCTGATCCCGAAGTCGGACAGGTAGACGTGCTGGGCCTCGTCCCCAGCCGGGCTGCTCCCGCCCGGCCCGGTGCTGCCGGGGCGGCGGTCGAGGAGCATGTTGGCCGGCTTGACGTCGCGGTGGATCAGGCCATGGGCGTGGGCCGCGTCGAGCGCCGAGGCGACCTGGCTGATGATGCTCCAGGCCCGGGCCGGGGGCAGCGGGCCGCCCTGCTCCAGCAGCTTCCGGACGTCACCGCCCTGCACGTAGCGCATGGCGATGAACAACGAGTCGCCGGCGTCCCCGGCCTCGTAGATCGGGATGATGTTGGGGTGGTCAACGGCGGCGGCCGAGCGCGACTCGCGGATGAACCGCTGCCGGAAGCCGGGGTCAGCGGTTAAGGCCGGGCGCCAGCAGCTTGAGCGCCACGTGGCGGTCCAGGCGCTCGTCGCGGGCGCGGTAGACCACGGCCATTCCGCCCTCGCCGATCTGCTCCTCCAGCAGGTACCCGGCGATGGCCCGCGCCGATCCGGCGCCGGCGGCGGGTGCCGGGGCGGCAGGTGCCGGGGCGGCGGATGCCGGGGCGCCGGCCGACGGCGGGGTCGACGCTGGCGCCGGCTTCTTGCGGGGCGGCGCTGGCTTCCTGGCCGGCTTCGGAGTGGACTGACTGCGCGAGGCGGCGGGCTGGCGCGGGGTCCGCGCGGGCTTCTTCGCGGGGCGCGCGGGCGGGCCGTCCTCACCCGGCGTGCTCGGGCTGACTGGCCCACTCGGCCTGGCCTGCCCGTTGTCGCTGGCCGATGACGCCGGCTCGTCGCTCATGCCGCCCACCCCGTGTCACTACGCGCGCGCTCAAAGCACGCCAATTCGGCGGATGATTTCGTGGAAATCTGGTTCGAGGCCACCCCGCCCCGACCAAGCGCGCGCTTCGTCATAAGCCCCCCCGGCTCGGCTAAGCATCACAATTATGATCCAATGAATAACTGACGCGCCAGACCCGAATCCGGTGCACGTCCCACCGAGAGGTCGGCTCGGGCGGCCGGGCGAGCGCGCAGAGGGCCGTCCCGGGATCTGCGGGACCATCGGGACCGGTTTGACCCCGCTGGTCCGTTTCCCGGCTGAACCGAAATTCACGGCGTATCGTTTTTAGGGGCACAGGACGACAGTTTCCGGAATGATCCGGGGAAGGAACTGGTGTACATGAGACGTCTGTTCACGATCGTTACCGCTGGGACTGTGGCGGGCCTGCTATGTGCTGGCGCCATGGCCGGCACCGCGGTAGGCGCCAACACGGCCAAGACCAGTGGTCATGTCACGCAGCCCGGCGGGCTGATCATCAGGAGTGGCGTGGCGCAGGCCGGCACCGGCCTGCCGACGATCAGCGAGAACTGGTCCGGATACGCGGCCGTCGCGGCCAAGAAGTTCACCTTCGTGCACAGCACGTTCGTCGAGCCCAAGATCACCTGCCCGGGCGTCAAGAACCAGTGGACCTCGAACTGGGTCGGCCTGGACGGGTTCACCGACCAGACGGTGGAGCAGGACGGCACCTTCGCCATGTGCGGCGGGGCGAACAGCAAGACGCCCCAGTACGAGGCCTGGTACGAGCTGTTCCCGGCCAACTCGGTCAACGTGTTCGCGGTGCACGCCGGTGACAAGATGGACATCTCGGTGAAGTTCGCGAGCGGCAAGTTCACGCTCGTCGTCGACGACCTCACCTCGGGCAAGAAGGTCACGCACAGCGCCAAGTGCGGCTCCTGCGCGCGGACCTCGGCCGAGTACATCGTTGAGCGGCCCGCCCTGTGCAACAACGCGGGCACCAAGTGCTTCCTGACCGAGCTGGCTGACTTCCACACCACGACCATGAGCTCCAACACGGCGCAGACCGCCGGCGGGGCAGTCAGCAGCCTGGCCAAGTTCGACAACATCCCGATCTACATGATCGACCCGCTGAAGAGCGGCGGGTTCGACTCGCTGGCCACGGTGGCCCCGCTCAACGGCTCGGCATTCACCGCGACCTGGGACCGGTCGGGCAACACAGTGCCCATTACGCTCGGCCCCAAGGCCTAAGCACCTAGCACGGTTCAAAGACGGCCGTGGCCCGCATCGGCGGGCCACGGCCGTCCATTTTTGCTGGGCATCCGCTGAACCCCTTCGCGTGACCGGCCGTGCTACCAGTGGCCGGGCCGACGTGGCCCCGGCCACGGGGCCAGACGACGAAGGGATCCGTCAATGCGCCACGTACCACCCAGTGAGACCCGGCAGCCCGGTACGGACGGCTCGCACGCCGCCCGCCGGTGGCCGTACGCTCTCACCGTGTTCATGGCGACGGCCGGACTGGTGGCCGTCGGGGGACCGGCCGGCGCCGTGTCGGCGCCCGCCGGCAGCGCCGCACAGCCGAACAGTTTCGCCCAGACCAACCTGATCGCTAACAAGGCTTCGTTCGGCGCCAAGCTCGTCGACAAGCACCTCACCAACGCCTGGGGCCTCGCGGCCGGCCCGACGACGCCGATCTGGGTCTCGGATAACAACTCGGGGTTCGCCTCGGTGTACGGCGGCGGCGTCAACGGCAGCAAGGTCACGCTGGACCTGACCGTGCCGGTGCCGGGCGGCAACCCCACCGGCCAGGTGTTCAACTCTGACCCGAGCGCCTTCCACGTCGCCAAGGGCGCCGCGGCGGACTTCATCGTGGCCACCGACTCGACCGGGTCCAAGCAGTCGCCCGGCCAGATCGAGGCCTGGAACGGCGGGGCCAAGTTCGTGGTCGAGGACAGCCCCAAGGGCGGGGCGGGCGGCAAGACCCCGGCCAAGGCGGTGTTCAAGGGCCTGGCCGAGGCGACCACGCCCAAGGCCGGCCCGGAGCTGTTCGCCGCGGACGTGGCCAACGCCAGGGTCGACGTGTTCAACGGCAACTTCGCGCCGGTGAAGACGCCGGCCGAGTTCCGCGACCCGAAGCTCCCGAAGGGCTACGCGCCGTTCGGCATCCAGGAGCTGGGCGGCAAGATCTACGTCGCCTACGGGAAGCAGAACAAGCAGAAGACCGACGTGGTCGAGGGCGCGGGCCTGGGCGTCGTGGACGTGTACAACGTCAACGGCAAGCTGCTTCACCACCTGGTCAGGAACGGCGCCTCCAGCCCGCTGGACGAGCCGTGGGGCCTGGCCATTGCCCCCAAGGGGTTCGGTCCTTTCGCCGGTGACCTGCTGGTCGGGAACCTGGGGAATGGCTGGATCAACGCGTTCAACGCCACCACGGGCAAGTACAAGGGCGCGCTCGACACCACCAAGGGCACCCCGATCGCGATCTCCGGCCTGTGGGGGATCAGGGTCGGCAACTCCGCCTTCGGCGGGGCGAAGTCCCTGGTGTTCAGTGCCGGCCCGAACGCCTACAACAACGGCGTCGTCGGCATCCTCACCCCGCACGCCAGCTCGGGTGGCGGTGGCTGGGGCCCCGGTCGCTAACCGCTAGCGCACCCGCTCATCAGGTCCTGGGCTGTCCCGGCGTGACCTCCACCGCGCCGGGGCGGCCCAGCACGCCGGCGGCGGGGCCGGCCGGGCAGGCCACGAAGATGATGATGTCCGCATTGGGCGGTCCGTAGGGCACGAATCCGATCGCGCCCGCCCGGCCGCGCGGGTGCTTGATCAGCGATTGCTCCCGCCCGGTGGCCGGGTTGAACCACAGCAGCGAGTCGGTCCCGGCGCACGGTGCTTCCTGGTTGACCAGCAGCCGTGAGCCGTGGGTGGTCATGATCCAGTTGAAGTTGGCCGAGCCGGGCACCTTGATGGCCCGGACCGCTCCGTTCGCGCGCTGCTGGAAGATCAGCACGTGGCCGCTGCGGGTCGCGGCCTGGAGGTAGAGGCCGCCCGGCGTCGCCCAGGCGTTGAAGTCACCTGGATCGGGACTGTGCGGGCCGTGCTGCGGGGTCAGTGGCCTGGGCCGGGCTCCGCTGGCGGGCACCAGCCAGAGCCGGCTGCGGCGGGCCCCCCGCGCGACGCAGGAGGCCAGGACGGTCCGCGCGTTCCACCACCGCGCCGGGCGGCACCCGGACGACCCGGTGCGCGGTACCGGCAGCCTGCGGATGACGCCGCCGTTGGTGCTGACCAGCTGGAGACCAGCGCCGCCGGCTACCGCGATGGTCCGGCCCGAGCTGGAGTAGACGGCCGTGCCGTCATGCGGGCCGCTGGCCAGCACCTTCACCAGCCGGCCGGTCAGGCTGAGCCGCACCAGCTGGCTGCCGCCCCGGACCGACAGGAAGGCCAGCAGGCCCTGCCCGGTGGGCCGGGTATAGCTGACGGTGAACCCTAGTGCCCGCGAGGGCAGGCTGATGTGGCTGACCCGGCCGGTGGCCAGGGTCAGCTGCTCCATCCGGTTGCTGGCCTGGTCATAGAGCAGGGCCCGGGTCTTGTCGCCGGACCAGTCGATCAGGTACAGCGGGTTCTTGGTGGCGGCCCACCGGTGGAGCTGGTACCGGTGGCCGGCCGGGCTGATGAGGTACAGCGTCTCGGGCGCGGCGATGGCCTTGCCGGGGTCGGCGAACCGGCCGGGCCAGTACTGGGCCAGCACCCAGCCGGGTCCCACCTGTCGCCACGGCACGGCCGAGCGCGGGCTGACCTGACCGGCGTCGGCACCGGCGCCGGGCGCGGGTGGCCGACCGGCGGCGCTGGCCGCAGGCGAGAAGCCGCTGGTCACCGCGGTCAGCGATAGTGCCGCTGCGGCGATAAGGACCTTGTTAGGGATATTTCTGGGCCTGCGCAGCATCGTGTCCGGGCCCCTCCGGCATCGGCGTGCCGGTCATGTCCGGCTTGCCGGACACAATGCCAGAAGGTTCGGACGGCGGTTAGTCCGCGATGGTGATCGGCAGGCCCGACGGCGCGGCGCGGTCCCAGTCGTCGTCGACGTGGACCACCTGCAGGCCGGCCCGGTCCAGGAGCGAGGCGCCGATGGAGGCCCGGAAGCCGCTGGCGCAGTGCACCCAGACCTCGCCCGCCGGGACCTCGGCGGCCCGCCGCTCCAGCTCCCAGAACGGGATGTGCACCGCGCCGGGCAGGTGCCCGGCGCGCCACTCGTCGGGGCGGCGCACATCCAGCACGACCCGCCCGGCCCGGGGCCACCCGTCGGCCAGCGCGGGGAAGTCGCGGACCTCGTAACGGCCCATCCGGCCGTTGGCCAGCTCGCCGGTCGGGCCCGCGGCGGCCGCGGCCAGCTGGTCGACGCCGATGCGGACGAGCTGGCGGCAGGCGTCGGCGACCTGGTCCTCGGTGTCGCCGATCAGCGTCAGCGGCTGGCCCCAGGGCATGGTCCAGCCGAGGTAGGTGGCGAACGGGTCGCCGAGCTCCACGGAGATGGTCCCGCTGATGTGGCCCGCCGCGAACGCGCGCCGCTGGCGCAGGTCGACCACCCACTCGCCGGCGTCGATGCGGCGGCGCAGCTCGGCCGGGTCGGCCCGGCGGGGGGCGGTCAGGTCGGGGGCGGCGGGCCCGCTGCGGTTGGCCGGGCCCATGTGCGCGTAGTAGCGCGGGTAGGCGGTCAGGCCGGCCAGCAGGCCCTTAACGAACTCGTCCTCGTCGCTGGTCAGCGCCATGTTGGACCGGCGCTGGGCGCCGATAGTGGACGCGCCGCCGGTGGTCGGCGTGGCCGAGCAGAAGCTGCCGAAGCCGTGCGTGGGGTAGACCGCGACCTGGTCGGGGAGCTCGGCGGCCAGCCGCCGCACCGAGCGGTACTGGGCCCTGGTCAGCGGCTCGGTGTCGGCCGGGCTGATCAGGTCGGTGCGGCCCACCGCGCCGAACAGCATGGAGCCGCCGGTGAAGACGGCGACCGGGCCGTCGCTGCCGTCGCTGAGCACATAGGACAGGTGGCCTGGGGTGTGCCCGGGCGTGGCCACCACCCGCACGCCCAGGTCACCCGCGGCGATCTCGGTCCCGTCGGCGACGGCCATCCGGTCGAAGCCGACCTCCTCGCTGCCCGCCACCACGTAGGCCGCCCCGGCCGCGCGGGCCAGGGCGAGCCCGCCGGTGACGTAGTCGTTGTGGATGTGGGTCTCGAGCACGTGGCTGATGGTGACCCCGGCGGCGTCGGCGGCGGCGCGCACCCGGTCGATGTCCCGCTGCGGGTCGACCACGACGGCGCCGGTGCCGTCGTGGGCCAGGTAGCTGCGATCGCCGAGCCCCGTCGTCTCGATGGTCACGACCTCGTACATCGGTGCCCCCTCCCCAGCGCCGCGACGCTGCGACGCTAGATTCCGAATGTACGCTCGGCTGGGGTACCCGGGGAGTACGCGCAGTCCTCCTATACCTGGGGGCTGGCCAGGGCGCGGTGCAGGAAGTCGACCTGGAGGAGCAGGATGTTCTCCGCCACCTCCTCCTGCGAGGCCATGTGGGTGACCCCGGACAGCGGCAGCACGGTGTGCGGGCGGCCGGCGGCCAGCAGCGCCGACGACATGCGCAGGGTGTGGGCCACGACCACGTTGTCGTCGGCCAGGCCGTGGATGAACATCAGCGGGCGCTCGAGCTTGGGCGCGTCCGCGATGATCGAGTTGTGGTCGTAGGCCTCGGGATGCTCGTCGGGGTGGCCGAGGTAGCGCTCGTTGTAGAAGGTGTCGTACAGCCGCAGGTCGGTGACCGGCGCGCCCGCCACGCCGGCATGGAAGACGTCGGGACGGCGCAGCACGGCCAGCGCGGCCAGGTAGCCGCCGTGGGACCAGCCGCGGATGCCGACCCGGGACAGGTCCAGGTCGGGGTTAGCGGCCGCGGCCGCCTCCAGCGCGGCCACCTGGTCCTCGACGTTCGGGGTGGCCTCGTCGTAGTGGATGCTGCGGTCCCATTCCGGGCCGCGGCCGGGGGTGCCGCGCCCGTCGGCGATCAGCACGGCGAAGCCCTGGTCGGCGAACCACTGCGAGCTGAGGTAGGCGTTCCGCGCGGCCACCACCATCTGGGCGGCCGGGCCGCCGTAGGGGTCGCAGAGCACGGGCAGCCGGGCCGAGCCGGGCACGTGGCCGCGGGGCAGCACCAGCGCGCAGGGCACGCGGTGCGGGCCGGCCTCGAAGAACGTCACCTCGGGGGTGAGCACGGGGGTGTCGGCCAGGGACGGGATCTCGGCTCCGGGCTCGGTGCCGGGGTTGGCGGCGGAGTGGACGCGGACTCGCGAGCCGAACCAGTCCAGGGACCGTGACGTCAGAACGGTCAGGTCGCCGCCCCGCGCCGCCTGGTGGACGCCAGGCTCGGTGCTCAGCTGGGTCACCGCGGCGGCGCTGGCCGTGAAGACGTGGAGCTGGGCCTGGTCGGGCACATGGGCGGTGAACAGCACGTCGTCGCCGACGTCGTGCACGTTGCGCACGTTCAGCTCGTCGCCGGTGACCGCAGTGTCCCCGATCAGCAGCCGGTAGGCGCCGTCGCGGACCGCCACCCGGACCAGCTCGCCGGAGGTGGTCCAGGCCGGAGTGCCGGGCACCACGTCGACCCAGTCGGGGTCGGTGTCCTCGGCCACCACGCTCACGCTGCCGTCGTCGGCCACGGCCAGCACCCGCATGGTCTGCTGGTCGCGGCGGCATACCCGGAGCAGCGCGGGCCCGGCGGCCGACCAGTGGACGGAGATCAGGTACGGCGCGTCGGCCGCGTCCCAGGCGACGGGGGTGTGCGCCCCGGCCAGGTCGGCCAGCACGACGCTGACAATGGCGTTGTCGGTGCCGGCCTGGGGGTAGGCGACGACGGTGGGCGGCCGCTCGGGGTTGGCCGGGTCGGAGATATGCCAGCGCAGCACCGGGGAGGTGTCGACCCGGGCCACGAGCAGCCGCTGCCCGTCGGGCGACCACCAGAACCCGCGGGTGCGGTACATCTCCTCGGCGGCGACGAACTCGGCCAGTCCGTAGGTCACGTTCTCGGCCTCGGGCGAGCCCAGGACCCGGTCGCCGGTGCCGTCGATGTCGACGACGTGCAGCGCCCCGCCGGTCACGTAGCCGACGCGGGCCCCGGTCGGGTCGGGGTGCGGGTCGAGCACCGGGCCGGCTGCTGGCAGCTCACGCACGGCACTGTCGGCCGCCGCACCCTCGGTCAGGTCGGCCACGAACAGCCGGCCGGACAGTGCGAAGACCGCGATCCGCACCGCCTCGTCGGTGGCGAACGCGACCACGCCGCTGGCCGCCTGGCGGGTGCGCTCGCGGCGGGCCCGCTCCTCGGGCGGCAGCGTCTCGTCCCCGCCGGCCAGCAGCGCCTGGGGGTCGACGACCCGCCGCTCGGCCCCGGTGCCGGTGTCCCGCACCCACAGGCAGGTCACCGGGTCGGTGCCGGACTGCGAGCGCAGGAACGCGACGCGGCTGCCGTCGGGCGCGATCACGAAGTCGTGCGGCACTCCGAGCGAGAACCTCTGGGTACGGGCGAGCTGGCGCGGGAAGCTGATCGGGGGAGTGGTCATGGCTCGATTTTGCCACTACCGGCCCCGGCCGACTTCGTGCAGGACCATGGCCCGGCTGGCCGCCCTCGCCTCGTACTCGTCGGGGGTGACCCGCCTGGTGGCCGGACACCCGCTGGTCCCGCACTCGCACGCGAACGGGTACGCCGGCCGGGTGACCAGGCCGGCGTCCCGCGTCCACAGCCGGCCCTGGCGGACGGCGGCCTCGTTCTCGCGGCGGCGCTGATCGCTCAGGGCGGCGCCCGCGGCGAGCCGGGGGGCGGCCCGGAGCGCGGGGCCGAGTGCGGCCTCGATGGCCGCCGCGACGGACGGCCAGTCCGGGGCCGGGGGCACCTCGATGACCGGCCGCCCAGCCTGGGCCGCGGCCCGGCGAGTGCGCGCGGCCAGGATGGCGTCGCGGCGCAGCACGGCCTCGGCCCGGGTCTGGCTGGCGGTGGCCTGGCCAGCCAGCATCTCCGCCCTGGCCAGGCGTTCCCGCCGGGCCAGCCGGGTCCGATCGGGGTCGGGCACCAGCCAGACGCCGCCGCCGGTCGGCAGCCGGGTGGCGAGATCCGGTGACAGCTGCGGCCCCTCGACCAGCGCGGGCACCGGGCCCAGGTCGCGGGCGGCGATGTCGGCCAGCACCAGGTCCAGCCGCGCGCGGCTGACGGCCTCGAAGGCGTCCGCGGCTGCCTCGGGCCCGCGGGCCAGCTCCTCGTCGAGCGACTCCCGCGCCGGGAGTCGGGCCTGGTGGTCGTAGGACCACAGGTCGACTGGGTGCAGCGGGAGGTCCCAGGTCCGGGACAGGTGCCAGGCCAGGGTGGACTTGCCCGCCCCTGGCGCGCCGCCGATCCACAGCATCGGCGGCCACGGGTCATCATCGGCCACGGTTCTGGATCGTAGGCGCCTTCGCGTCCTGGGTGCGGAACCCTGGCAGCGTCAGGCAGGTCAGGCCGACGGCGGCCACGCAGGCCAGGCCGTAGGCCAGCAGCATGGCGGCCAGGTCGGCCAGGTCGGCCAGGTAAGAGCCCAGCAGGTCGGGCCGGCCGCGCGCGTAGCGCAGCCCGGCCAGGATGCCGCTCAGCCGGGGCACGCGGGCCTGTTCTTGGTCGGCCTGGTCCTGGTCGGTCGGCCGGGGCAGCGGCCGCAGCCGCAGCAGCAGCGCCACCGAGACACCGAAGCTGACCGCGTCGAGCCCGTAGGCGGTAGCCGGTCCCGGCCCGGCGGCCAGCACGCCGCCGATCGCGGGCCCGGCGATCGCCCCCGTGCTGGCGCCCAGCGACAGCAGCGCCGACCCGGACGCCAGCCGATCCTCGGGCAGCAGGCGCGGGACGGCCGCGTCGAGCGAGGGCCGCTGGAGCGCGGCCAGCGCCATGGTGGCCGCGGCGCAGGCGTACAGCGGCCACAGCAACGGCCGGGGCCCGGCGGCGTTCACGGTCAGCGCCACCGCCGTCAGGCCCAGGCCGGCCTCGGTCCAGACGGCCAGCCGCCGTCGGTCGAGCCGGTCGGCGAGCACCCCGCCGTACAGGCCGAAGATGACCAGCGGGACGACCTCGACCGCGCCGAGCAGGCCGACCAGGACCGGGGAGCAGGGCGGGGCAGATGGCGTCAGTCGGCCCGGGGCGCGCAGGCAGGATTCAGGCGCAAGACAAGGAGCATCCTTAACAAAGGAGCCCCCGGTCGGCCGGGCTTGACCGCCAGCCACCTACCGGTGGCTCGAACCCGACCTTCGGCCCCGTGCCGCACCCGCGGTCAGCCCGGCGCCGTCGCGGCGCCGGGAACCAGGCGAGCTGCGAGTCACGGTCGGCACGCCAGCACTGTATCCCGGCCGGGCGGAAATTGGGTTGCCCGGCCGGCCGGGCGCTGCTGGGCTGAGCGGCATGGCGACCATCACCGAGATCACCGAGCAGTACCGGGCGGCGTTCCGCGAGCAGGGCTTCGTCGTCATCCCGGGCGTGCTGGACGACGCGCGGCTGGCGGCGGGCCGGGAGCACGTCGCCGCGCTGCTGGCGGCCGAGCCGCCGGGGGCCGAGCTGACCGGGCCGTACTTCCTGTGGCCGCGGTTCGGGCCGGTCGGCCATCCGCTGCTGGACTTCTACCGGGAGAGCGGCATCGAGCGGCTGGCCGCCGGGCTGCTGCGGCCCGACCTGCCGGTGCGGGAGCCGGACTTCGCCCAGCTGGCCACGACCATCCCGCCGTGGCCGCACCGACCCGGCGGCCCGCACGTGGACGGGCTGACGCCGACGCCCCCCGACGGGCGGCCGGGCACGTTCTCGCTGCTAGCCGGGATATGGCTGACCGAGCAGAGCCGGCCGCACCAGGGCAACCTGTGGATCTGGCCGGGCACCCACCTGCGGTTCGGCGCCTACCTGGCCGAACGCGGCGCCGACGCGCTCAGCCGGGTCGAGGAGATGCGGCCCGGCCCGTACCCGGACGTCGAGCTGGGCGATCCGGTGCAGGCGACGGGGCCGGCGGGAAGCGTGCTGTTCGCCCATTACCTGCTCGCCCACAACATCGGCGGGCACGACGGTCCGGCGGAGGCCGGGCCGCGGCAGACGGTCTACTACCGGCTCGAGGCGGACGGGCACCGGGAGCGCTGGCGCGAGGCGGTCACCAGCCCGCTCCTGGAGTTCGCCTAGCGCCTTGCCGTGGCTGTCGCCGCCGCTGCCGCCGCCGCGTTGACGCAACTAGCCAGTTGCCATAAAGTGGCAACTGGCTAGTTGCTATATACGGGAGGACATCATGGCTGAGCACGCGTTCACCAGCACCAAAATGAAAGCGCCGCCGATCGTCTCGGCCGCGGAGTGGGCGGCCGCGCGCGAGAAGCTGCTGGTCAAGGAGAAGGAGCTGACCAGGGCGAGGGACGCGATGGCGGCGCAGCGCCGGCGGATGCCGTGGACCGAGGTGGGGAAGGCCTACCAGTTCGAGGGGCCCGATGGTCCGGCCAGCCTGACCGACCTGTTCGCCGGGCGGCGCCAGCTCGTCGTCTACCGCGCGTTCTTCGAGCCCGGCGTGTTCGGCTGGCCCGACCACGCCTGCCGCGGCTGCTCGCTGGTGGCCGATCAGGTCGCCCACGTCGCGCACCTCAACGCCAGGGACACCACGCTGGTCTTCGCCTCGCGCGCGCCGCAGCCGGACATCGCCCGGGTGAAGCAGCGGATGGGCTGGACGATGCCCTGGTACACGATGACCGACGACTTCGACGCCGACTTCGGGGTCGACGAGTGGCACGGCACGAACGCGTTCATCCGCGATGGCGACCGGGTGTTCCGCACGTACTTCGTCAGCAGCCGGGGTGACGAGGCGATGGGGAGCACCTGGAGCTACCTCGACATCACCGCACTGGGGCGGCAGGAGGACTGGGAGGACTCGCCCGAGGGCTACCCGCAGACCCAGCCGTACGGATGGTGGAACTGGCACGACGAGTACAGCGAGGCCGAGCTGGCGGAGGGGTGGGCGGACCAGCTCAGCGGCGCGGGCGTCGAGATCCAGCCCGGCCCGGCGCAGTAGCGGGCGGCTCACCGCCCCGGTGGAAATTCCGTGCGCATCGCATGTACTATGTGTGCGATGCGCACGGATAATCCGGCTACTCCAGCCGTCGCCCCGGCCGGGCTGACCGGCGGCGGCCCCGCGCTGTTCCGGCTGGTCCGGTTCTGGTCCCGGCGGTGGGCGGCGGACGCCGCCCGGCAGGTGCCGCGGGGCGCCGGTGACGCCGCACGCGTCGGCCACGTCCTCGTGCTCGAGGCCATCGACGCCGCGGGCGGGGCCGCTCCGGGCTCCGCGGCCGCGATCGCCGACGTGGCCATCCAGCTCGGCCTGGACCGGTCCAACGCCAGCCGGATGCTGGCCAGCGCGGTCGCGGCCGGCCTGGTCACCAAGGCCTCGCACCCCGGCGACGCCCGCCGCACCGAGCTGGCCATCACGCCAGCGGGCCGGGACCTGCTGGCCGCCGCCCGTGCCTGGCAGGACCAGGTGTTCGCCCGGCTCGTGGCCGGCTGGCCGGCCGCCGACGCCCGCCGGCTGGCGGGCTACCTGCAGCGCCTGGCCGAAGAAACCACGACCGCCGGAGGCCACCCATGACGATCATCCTGAACCACACCATCGTGCCCGTCGCCGACGCGCACCGCGGCGCCCAGCTCCTGGCCGACCTGCTGGGCCTGCCGGTGAGCCCGCCCGCCGGGCCGTTCGTGCCCGTGCGGATCAACGACGACCTGACCTTCGACTTCGACGAGCGTCTCGGCGCCCGGCCCGGTCACTACGCCTTCCTGGTCGACGACGCCACCTTCGACCGCGCGCTCGGCCTGGCCGAGGGCTCCGACCTGTCCTGGGGGTCCGGGCCACGGCAGTCCGACCGGCAGATCAACCACCTCGGCGGCGGCCGCGGGGTGTACATCCGCGACCCCGACGGGATCGCCTACGAGTTCTTCACCGCGGTGCCCTGAGGCGGAGCCGGGCCAGGTCCTAGCATGAGGGACCGTGGACATTACCCAGCTGATCCTCGATGACCATCACGAGCAGCGCCGGCTGTTCTCCATCCTGGAGCAGATCGACCGGTCCGACACGGGCACGCTGGGCGCGTTGTGGGCGCGGCTGGCGGTATTCCTGGAGCTGCACGCCGCCGCCGAGGAGGAGATCTTCTACCCGCAACTGCTGCGGGTGGGCTCGACCGCGGCCGAGCCGGAGACCCTCGACGCCATCCACGACCACAACGACATCCGCGACGCCATCCTCGCGGTGCCCGGTGACGAAGTCGGCAGCGGGCCGTGGTTCGCCGCGGTGGCCGCGGTGAACGTGGCCAACGGGGATCACATGGCCGAGGAGGAGCGCGAGGGGCTGACCGACTTCCGGCGCCTGGCCAGCCTCCAGCTCCGGCACGACCTGGCCGTGGCCTTCACCGCCTTCGAGGCCCGGCACTACGCCGGCGTGCCCGTGGTGGACAAGGACCCGGCCGCCTACGTGCGCGCCGCCGAGCAGCAGGCCGCGGCCGGCTGACTCGGCATCGGCAGCCTGAAGCGCCGCTAAGCCCGCCCGACCGCCGCTGAGCCGCGCCGGCGGCTGCTGACCGGGGTAAATCCGGCTGCCCTGACCCTTCCTTTGCCATCAGTACACCCGCTGGCCTGGTTGCAGTCGATTGCAGGCCAGCCGCTCAGACTACTACTGGATTGTAGAAAGGTATCCGCAATCGGAAGGGGCCTCATGGGGAAGACGACCGGCCGTGCCGCGAAGATCCTGGCCGCGGCAACCGTGGTCTCGGCGAGTTTCCTGATCGCCGGCGGGACGGCGGCCACGGCCGCACCGGCTCATGGCCATGCACCCGCGTTCCGGGTGCGGCAGATCCTGAACGGCGCGAAGCTGCACCACCGCTACACCACGGTGGGCAGCAAGACCCGCAAGACCGAGGCGCTGTCCAGCCCCGACGACCTGACCGTCCTGGGCCACGACATCTTCACCGCGTTCCAGAACGGCGTCGGCCCTCAGGGCCAGCCCAGCACCGACGGCAACACGCTGAGCACGGTGGTCGAGTTCACCGCCACCGGGCACGTCGTCCGCCAGTGGGACATCAAGGGCAAGTGCGACGGCATCACCGCCGACACCGCCCGCCACGAGCTGATCGCCACGGTCAACGAGGACGCGCACTCCAGCATCTACACCATCACGCCCAGCGCCGCGGCCCCGGCGCAGGTGAAGCACTACGCCTACAACGTGCCGCTGCCCAGCCAGGGCGGCACCGACGCCATCTCGATCACCGACGGCCAGGTACTGGTCAGCGCCTCGGCGCCGGGCACGACGGGCAAGGCGGCCCCGCAGCCCAGCTACCCCGCCGTGTACGCGGTGACCTTCGACGGCTCCAGCCACGTGGCCACGGTCAAGCCCCTGTTCTACGACGAGTCCAAGGCCACGGTGGCCAACCTCGGCTCGGACCACGGCAAGGTCGTCAAGCTGGCCCTGACCGACCCCGACTCGAACGAGAACGTGCCGGCCTTCGCGTCCCGGTTCGGCGGCGACTTCATGCTGACCAGCCAGGGCGACAAGGAGCAGATCTTCGTCCAGGCCGGGCGCGGCCACGGGCACGACCCGCGGCTGTCCGTGCTCCGGCTGTCCCAGTCTGTCGACGACACCGCGTGGGCTCGCAGCTCGCACGGGGTGCTCTACGGCGCCGACACCAGCGGCGACACCATCGAGACGGTCACCGGGAAGTTCCCGGCTCACTCGATCTACGTCGCGGTCACGCCCTGCGACGCCAACGGCGCCCCGGCCACCTGCCCGGGCCCCGGCTTCCCGCCCAACTACCTGGGCTCGCTGAACCCGTGGACCGGCCACATCACCAAGGTCCAGCACAGCGGCCCGGCGTTCGAGCCCCAGGGCATGATCTTCATCGGCCCCGGCTGGAACGTCATCGCCGGCTGACCTGAGCGCGGCGGAGGCCTGCCCCGCGCGGGGCCGGCCTTCCGCTGTTCAGCTCTCGGGTCGTTCAGCGCTTGCGGCCGACCGCGCCGACCATAGACACGATGGAACTGGGACTGACGAACGACTCCCCCTCGGGCCGCCAGTTCCACACCTCCGTCACGCCGGGCTCGAGCACTTCCCAGTCACCGAAGAACTCGGCGATCTCCGCCCGGCTCCGCACCGGGCCCATCGGCCGGTTGTAGGCCTGCCCGAGCAGGCGCGTCTCCTCGGACAGCGGCGTGGTTCCGACCGCGTGCTCGGGCGCCACCTCCGAGTGCGAGACGACCAGGTAGCTGCCCGGCGCCACCGCATCGCGCAGCCGGGCCACGCAGGCCTCGGGCCCGAACTCGACGGGAATGAAGTGCAGCAACGCCACCAGCAGCAGCACGACGGGCTGGTCGAGGTCGATGAGCGCCCGCAGCTCCGGGTTGTCCAGCATCTCCTCGGGCGCCAGCAGGTCGCCGCGGATCACGGCCGTCTGCCGGTCCTCGGTCAGCAGCGCCCGGCCGTGGCTCACCACCACGGCGTCGTTGTCCGCGTACACCACGCGCGCGTCGGGGTCGGCCCGCTGCGCCACCTGGTGCACGTTGTCCTGAGTCGGCAGCCCCGCGCCGACGTCGATGAACTGCCGCACGCCCGCCTCGGCGCAGAACCGCACGGCCCGGCTCAGGAACCGCCGGTTCTCCAGCGCCAGCGAGCGCATCTGCGGAACGGCGCGCAGCGCCAGAGCGGCGGACTCCCGGTCGGCCGCGAAGTTGTCCTTGCCGCCCAGCAGGTAGTCATAGATTCGCGCCACGTTCGGCACCGACACGTCAATGCCTGATGGAACGGTGTCAGATTCGGCCACGCTGAGTCCCCTCGGTCAGCCGCCCATGCAACATCAGGTTATAAGACCAGATCCACGCCTTTTACCGCCGGTGTTACAACCAAAAGGCGCATCGCCAACAGCATCGCCAACAGCTTCGCAAACAAGGGGCCGTTTCTGCCGACCCCGCTCAGCCGTCCCGGCCCAGCACCGGCGGCAGCCCGAAGACGCCAAGCAGGCCGGGGTCGTTGAACGACACGACATGGCTGATGAGCGGGCCGGACACGGTGATCACCTGGATCGCGTGGGCCCGGTAGACGCCGTCGCGGTCGCGCAGGTAGCCGGCCAGGGCGGGCTGGCCGTTGGCCGCGACCGGCCGCATCAGGAACCGGCCCGGCTCGGTCAGGACCACATCGGCCAGGAACCGGCCGATGGCGCCGCGGCCGGTGAACCAGGTCGGCTGCGGCGGCATCTCGAACCCGGCGTCCGCCCGCAGCAGCCGCAGCAGCCCGGCCACGTCCGCGGTCTCGAACGCCGCGGCGTACCGGTCGAGCAGCACCCGCTCCTGCCCGTGGTCCGGCTCGCGGATCTCGCTCTCGGCCGGGACCGCCTCGCCCAGCTGAGCCCGGGCCCGCTGCAGCAGGCTGTTCACCGCCACCGTGGTCACGCCCAGCAGGTCGGCCACCTCGGCCGCCCGCCAGCCCAGTACGTCGCGCAGGATCAGCACCGCCCGCTGCCGGCCGGGCAGGTACTGGAGCGCCGCGACCAGGGCCAGCCGCATGCTCTGCCGGGACACCGCCACCTGAGCCGGGTCGGCGGCCGCGACCGCGAACAGGGCGTCGGGGATCGGCTCCAGCCAGCCGACCTCGGAGTGCTCCGCGCTCAGCGGAGCGCCTAGGTCGGCCGGGGCGCCGAGGCCCGAGGGCAGCGGCCGCCGGCGGGGGTCTCGATGGCCCGCAGGCAGGCATTGGTGGCGATCCGGTACAGCCAGGTGCGCAGCGAAGACCGGCCCTCGAACTGGCCGTAGGAGCGCCAGGCGCGGACCATCGTCTCCTGCACCTGGTCCTCGGCGTCGTGCACCGAGCCGAGCATCCGGTAGCAGTGCGCGAGCAGCTCGGCCCGGAACGGCTCGGTCAGGCGCGCGAACTCCTCGGCGGTCATGGAATCGGCGGTCCTGGAATCACTGACGGCGGTCACACCAGTACAGACACCGCCCGGCCGCAGAACTCATCGGCGGTGATTTCGGTGCTCGGCCCGGATCTGACTAGGTGCGGGACCAAGGGCGGAACCGCGAGCACTGGATCACAGCGAAGGAGCTTCCGATGTCAACTGAACCGCTTTCTGGTACGACCGCGCTGGTCACCGGGGCCAGCCGGGGCCTGGGCCGCGGCATCTCGGTCGCCCTGGCCGAGGCGGGCGCGCAGGTCGTCGGCGTGGCCAGGGACGCCGCGCGGCTGGCGGAACTGCGCGAGCAGCTCGGTGACCGGCTCACCCCGGTCGCCGCGGACGCGGCCGACCCGGTGGTGGCCGGCCACCTCATCGACGTCTACCAGCCCGGCGTGCTGGTCCTGGCGGCCGGTGCGGCACCGCTGTCCCGCCCGCTGCACCAGCACACCTGGCAGACCTTCAGCCGCAACTGGGAGGTGGACGTCCAGCAGGTCTTCCACTGGACCAGGGAGGCGCTGCTGCGCCCGCTGCCGCCCGGCAGCACGGTGGTCGCCATGTCCAGCGGGGCCGCCCGGCGCGGCTCGCCGCTGTCCGGCGGCTACGCCGGGGCCAAGGCCACGGTCGCCTTCATCAGCGCCTACGCCGCCGCGGAGGCCGAGCGCGCCGGTCTGGGCATCCGGTTCGCCGCCGTGCTCCCGCAGCTCACCCCGGCCACCGACCTCGGCGCGGCCGCGGTGGCCGCCTACGCGCGGCGGGCAGGCGCCGACCTGGACAGCTACATCCGCGACCTCGGCCCGGTGGTCACCCCGGAGATCGCCGGCCAGGCGATCACCGGCCTGGTCGTGGATTCAGGCCAGGACAAGCGCTCTTACCTGCTCACCGCGGCGGGCCTGAGCCCGCTGGACTGAGTTTCTTCTCGAACCAGTGGTGGGCGTAGGGCTCGCGGTTGAACGCGGCCACCTCGCGGTACCCGGCCGCCCGGTACAGGCCGATGGCCTCGGTCAGCGCCCGGTTGGTCTCCAGCCGCAGGGTGGTCACCCGCCGGGCGGCGGCCGCGGCCTCGACCTCGTCCAGCAGCCGCCGGCCCAGGCCGAGGCCGCGGGCCTGGGGCGCCACCCACATCCGCTTGATCTCGGCCGGCTGGCCGTCGTGGAACTTGAGCGCGGCACAGCCCACGGGCTGATCGTGCAGGCGGGCGACCAGCAGCACGCCGGCGGGCGGAGTCAGCTCGTCGTCGTCCGCCGGGAGGCTCTGCGCGGGGTCGAAGCCGCTCTCGAACCGCTGGGCTAGCTCACTGAAATAGGCCCGCACGCAGAACCGGGCGTCGGGGTGGCGCGGGTCGCAGGGCGCGACCTGGACGGCCGAGGCCAGCAGCAGCCGCTCCACGTCGGCCATCGCGGCGACGAGCCTGCCGCGCTGGCCCGCGCTGAGCGGCGCGAGCAGCGCGGCGGCGACCTCGTCGGAGCGCCGGTCAAGCTCCGCCCGCTCGGCCCGCCCGGCGCGGGTCAGCCGGGCCGTGCGCACTCGCCGGTCGGCCGGGCTCGCCTCGACCGCGACCAGCCCGTCGCCCTCCAGGGCCCGCAGCAGCCGGCTTAGGTACCCCGAGTCCAGGTCCAGCCGGGCCCGCAGGCGCCGGACGTCGCAGCCGTCCGGGCCGATCTCCCACAGCACCCGGGCCTGCCCGAGCGGGCGCTCGCGGGCCAGGAACTCATCGCTCAGCGCGCCGGCCCGCTGCGTGACCGTCCGGTTGAACCGCCTGACCTGAGTGATCATGTCCGCGTCCATCCCGTGCATACCTCTGACTCTAGTCAGGTAATCGGGATGCCGGAAGATCGACTGTGAGTCATCAGCCCAGGTCAATTCCGGGTCTCGTACGCCCTTGTTGCCTGCCCGCGCGAAAGTTCACGATTAGGCCATGTATTCGCCGGGCGAAATGGCGGGAACAGAACTAATGTGAGGCGCTGGTGACGGTTGCTACGCGACCGGGCCGAACATGGACGAGCGGGGGCGGCCAGGGCAGGCGGCTCCGGCTCGGGGTTTCGTATTGGGGCCACTCACTGCGACTGGTACGAGGAGATTCCGGGCAATGAAGCGCAAGATTCTCGGGGGCATCTTGGCGGCGGGCCTGCTGGCCGGCCTGCTGCCTGCGCTGGCGGCCACCCAGGCGGTGGGCTCCATCGTCCCCGGCGGCGGGGGCCAGATGAAGATGTGCCAGGCCGGCCAGCACATCCACGTGGACGGCCCGTGGGGTCAGTACGTACTCAAGAACAACGACTTCTACCCGGGTGCCGCGCCGATCTGCATCACCCACTACCGCACCGGCCCCGACTTCGCGGTGACTGCCTCGCGCGCCCGCACCTACGGCAGCGAGTCCGACGCCTACCCGAACCTGTTCGCCGGGTGCTCCTACAACACCTGCGACCACGGCACCACCCTGCCGGCCCGGGTGTTCCGCATGAAGCACCCGTGGGTGTCCTACTTCGCCAAGCTCCCGTCCAGGGGCAAGTGGGACGCCAACATCGACATGTGGCTGAGCCGCCGCGAGCAGAAGACCGGCATCGTCACCGGCGCCGAGGTCATGATCTGGCCGAACGCCCACGGGTTCGGTAAGCCGGCGGGCAACATCCGGGTGGATGGCCGCCGCTGGCACCTGGTCTACTGGAGGACCCGGTCGCTGACCGACCCGAAGATCACCTGGCCACTGATCATCTTCCGGGCCGTGCCCGGCCGGGGCGACCTCCGTCACCTGCCGCTGCTGCCGTTCTTCCGGGTGCTCAAGCGACTGCACCTCATCCACCAGGGCTACTGGCTCGACTCGCTGCACGCCGGGTTCGAGATCTGGGCCGGCGGCAAGGGCATGAAGCTGCAGTGGTTCCGCCTGGGCGGCGTCCGGTAACCGACTTTTCCGAGCAACCTGGATGGCGTAGTGCTTAATTCGGCACCCATGATGCGATACGTTTCTTTTTTGCGCGATATACCCGCGTAGCCGCGTCGTCGAGGTTGGTGCAGGCACCGGTGGAGTCGGAGTCACAGGTTTCCGGGGACGGCAGGCCCAGGCTGCCGCGCCGGCGCGAGCCTAACCTGGCTGGCCTCGCCACGTTCACCCTGGACTCAGCGGGCCGGGTGGCTACCTGGTCGCTGACCGCCACCCGAGTGTTCGGGCACCCGGTGGGCGCGGTGGCCGGGCGGCACGTGTGCGACGTCCTGCTGACCAGTCCCGGCCAGCGCCAGCTCGCCGACCAGGCTCTGGCCGAGGTCGCGGCGGGCCGGGTGTGGACCGCGACGCTGCCATTAGAGAGTGGCCCCATCGCGCTGCGCTGCGAGCCGCTGGTCGGCGCCGGCCCCGGCGCGCTGGTCATCGCGCAGGTCGCGGCGCAGCAGCCCGACCCCGGCTGGCTCAGCGAGGCGGCGGCCCGGATCGGCACGACGCTGGACCTCAGCACCACGGCCAATGAGGCGGTGGACGTGGCCGTGCCGGGCTTCGCCGACGCGTCCGCCATCTTCGTGGCCGAGCGGCTGCTGGTGGCCGACGAGTTCGCCTCGCCGCGGGCCGGGCACGGGGCGGTGCTCCGGCGGCTGGCAGCGCGCCTGTCCGGGCATCCGGCGGCGGTCACCGAGGGCCTGCTGCGGCCGGGCGAGGTCGTGGTCTTCGCCGAGGGCTCGCCGTCCTACCGGGCCATGACGACCAGCACCCCGATGCTGTTCGACCAGCTGGACGACGAGACCGCCGAGCGGATCGCCCGCCATCCCGGCGGCGAGGACCTGGTGGGCAGCTTTACCTCATGGCTGGCCGTGCCGCTGATCGCCCGCGGGGCGGTGCTGGGCTGTGCCACGTTCGGGCGGGCCTCCAGCAGCTCGCCGTTCGGCCCGGCCGATATCGCCGCCGCCGGCGAGCTGGCCTCGCGAGCCGCGGTCTGCATCGACAACGCCCGGCTGTATGACCGGGAGCGCCGGACCGCGCAGGCGCTCCAGCGGGGCATGCTGCCCGGCCAGCCCGACGTGCCGGCGGGCATGGAGGTCGCCCGCTGCTACGTGGGCGTGGGCGGCAGCGTGGTCGGCGGCGACTGGCACGACATCGTGACGCTGCCCAGCGGCAAGGCCGCGCTGGTGGTCGGCGACGCCATGGGCCATGGCCCGGAGGCTGCGGCGGTCATGGTCCAGCTGCGCACCGCCGCGCACACGCTGGCCGACTTGGAGCTGGCCCCGGAGCGGGTGCTGGCCCGGCTGGACCGGATGGCGGCCGGGCTAATCTCGCCGTTCGCGACCTGCATCTATACCGTCATCGACCCCGCCACCAGCTCGTGCGTGACCGCGCAGGCCGGGCACCTGCCCCCGGTACTGGTGCTGGCCAGCGGCGAGACCCAGGTGCTGGAGCTGCCGCCGGGCCTCCCGCTCGGCCTGGGTGCCGAGACCTTCGAGTCCACCCTCGTTAGTCTGCCGCCGGGGGCCACCCTGGCCCTGTACACCGACGGGCTGGTGGAGAGCCGGGCCCAGCCGCTGGACGACGGGCTGGAGGCGCTGCAGAAGGCGCTGCGCACCGCTCTGGCCGACCCGGCGGTGCCGCTGGACGACGCCTGCGAGGCGGTCACCAGGGCCATGGGCCAGCACGGCGAGGACGACATCACCCTGGTCCTGGCCCGGATCCGCCCGTAGCAGCCGGGTCAGGCGGGCAGTGTCCAGTGCTCGCTGGCCTCGCTCTTGCAGCCCGACACCTGGAGCTTGGTCCCCGGCTTGGCCGCGGCGCTCGGCAGGGCCAGGCACAGCCCGGAGTACGGGCTGACCAGCTGGCCGCCCGTGGTGGCCAGCCACTGCTGGGCGCGGGTGCCGTTACAGGTGTACAGGTCGACCGCGGTGCCGCTCTTGGTGCCGCTGTTGTGCACGTCCATGCACCGGCCGTTGACCCGCAGCGTGCCGTCCGGCGCCACCGTCCAGTGCTGAGCCGAGCTGGTGTTGCAGGTCGCGGCCTCGACTGGCGTGCCGTTCTTGGTCTGCCCGCCGGTGTCGACCAGGCACAGCGCCGCGGTCTCGGCCGAGACCAGGGTCCCGGCGCGCGGGTTGGCCGAGACCGGCAGCGCCCACTGCTCCGCCTTCTGCGTGCCGCAGGTCAGCAGCGAGAGCGCGGTGCCCGGCTTGGTGGACGCGCCGGGGATGGTCAGGCACTTATTGGCCTGGGCGTTGTACAGGGTGCCGCTGCGGGCGGCCCACTGCTGGGCGCGGCTGCCGTTGCAGGTGAACAGGTCCACCGGGGTGCCGTTCTTGGTGCCGCCGTTGTGGACGTCCAGGCACTTGCCCAGCGCGCGCACCGTGCCGTCGGTGCCGCGCGTCCACTGCTCGGCCCCGGTCCCGTTGCAGGTCCAGGTGCCCACCGCGCTGGTCTTCTTGGAGACCGGGAACCTGACGTTCAGGCACAGGCTCGACGACAGGCCGGAGGGGACCGCCCCGACCGCGGGCTGCGGCGGGGCCACCACGTTGCCGCCGTAGGACGGCGGGGCCTGCGACGGAGCCGACGCCCAGCTGGTGTCCGGCGTGGTGCCCAGGGTGTAACTCAGCGTGCCGCCGGTGCTGGTCATCCCGGCGGGCGCGTAGGCGTCGTTCCAGGCCCCGCCGTTCCAGGTCGCCGACTGCACGTAGGGGGCATTGGTGGCGGCGCCGTTGCCGTCGATAGTCAGCGTGCCGCCCGACGGCAGCGTGACCACGGCCGTCGTGAACAGCGGCGAGCCCAGGGCCAGCGTCGAGGTGCCGGGCGTCATCGGGTACATGCCCAGGGCTGACCAGACGTACCAGGCGCTCATCGTGCCCAGGTCGTCGTTCCCGTCGGCCAGGCCGCCGGGGCTGTCGGCCCAGATCTGGTCCTCGACATTCCGCACGGTCTGCTGGGTCTTCCAGGGCTGCCCGACGTAGTCGTACTCCCAGGGCAGCTCGATGCTGGGCTCGTTGCCCACGTAGCCGTAGCCGTTGGCGTTCTTGAAGCTGCTCAGCACGGTGTTCAGGTAGGTGGCGAACGCGGCGTCGCCGCCCTTGGCCGCGGCCAGCCCGGCGACGTTGAACGGCACCATCCCGGTGTAGATCCACGAGTCGCCCTCGACGAAACCAGGGGCGGCCACGAGCGGCGCGCTGGCCGGGCTGAAGTTGCCGGCGAAGGTGCCGTTGGCCTCCCGCGGCTGGTCGAACCCGCTGTTCGGGTTCAGCATGTTCCACCAGTCCTGGGCCCGGTCCGCGAACTGGTGCTGGTCGGCGGAGTTGCCCAGCGCGCCCGCGAAGGCGGACAGCGCGAAGTCGGCCGTGTTGTACTCGAGCGTGCTGGACACCGGTCCGTAGAAGTTGCAGCAGCCATAGCTGCCGTTCTCGGGCAGGTAGCCGGGCCGGGCCAGGTAGTGCCCGCCGGGCCGGACCCTGGTCGTCTTGGTGGCGTCGTGGACCATGGCGGTCAGCGCCTGGGCGGTGTTGAAGTTCCGCACGCCGAACGCGTAGTAGTCGGCCAGGATCGAGTCGGCCGGGTCGCCGACCATGATGTAGGCCTCGCTGTTGTCCTCGATCCACTTGGGCAGCTGGCCGCTCTGGTGGTAGACGTCCACCATCGACTGGGCCACGTCCCCGGCCACCGACGGATCGAGCAGCGCCTCGAGCTGGGCCTGGGTCCGGTAGATGTCCCAGCCGGACAGGTTGGTGTAGTAGGCCCCGTGCCGCGGGTCCACCGTGTGGACGCGACCGTCCACGCCCGTGTAGTGGCCGTTCACGTCGCTGAACACGCTGGGGAACAGCAGCGCGTGGTACAGGGCGGTGTAGAAGATCTGCTGCTGCGCGCTGGTCCCGCCGGTGATCTGGATCTTGTTGAGCTGGGCGTTCCAGGCCGCGGTGGCCTGGTTCTGGATGGTGGCGAAGTTCCAGCCGGGGTTCTCCCTGGTCAGGTTCTGGCTTGCGTCGGAGGCCGACACGTAGGAGATCCCGACCTTGGCCAGCAGCGGCGTGCCGCGCTTGGTGGTGAAGGTCACGTAGGCGCCGACCGGGCCGCGCAGCGCCGGGGCCACCCCGCCCTGCCGTCCGCCGGGCAGCGGCCCATGGTAGGTGGGGCGGTTGGCCGCCTCGGGGGCGCTGCCGGGAGTGTGGTGGGCGACCGCCGGGCCGGTCGCGCGGGCCCGCAGGTTCCTGGCCCCGGCTCGCAGCACCCCGCCCCGGAACGTCCCGCTGCCGTGGAACTTCTGGTTGAACCGCATGTCGAAGTACAGGGTGTAGTGGTTACCGGAGTAGCAGAAGTCGCCGGTGCTGATCGCGCCCTGGACTTCGTCCTTGCTCACCACCTTGAAGCTGGTCCGGCTGTCGCCCTTCTGGCTCGAGTCCAGCTTGAAGACCAGGTTGGACCTGGCCCCCGTGGGGAAGCCGAAGCTGCCCATCCCGGTCCGGGTGGTCGCGGTGAGCTGAGTGTTGACGCCGTTGCCCAGGGCCACCTTGTAGAAGCCCGCGTCGGCCGACTCGCCGGAGTGCTTGAACCCCACGGTGGCCGAGGTGTGCACCGCGCCGACCGTCGGCAGCACCGATACGTCGGTCTCCGCCTTGCAGCCCACCCCGGCCAGGTGGGTCAGGGCGAAGCCGGTGATCCGGCCGTCGGAGTACTTGTAGCCCCCGCCGTCCGGATTCGAGGTCGTGTCCGGGCTCCACTGCACCATGCCGAACGGGACGTCGGGCCCGGGGAAGTCGTTGGCGTTGTTGGTCGTGCCGATGAACGGGTTAACCAGCGCGGCCGGATCGGCGACCTGGGCGGCGCCCGCCGCCGTGGTGTTCCGGGCCGCAGCCGTCCCTGGCCCGAGGAGCGAGCCGATCAGGACGACGCCGGCGGTGATGCCTGCGGTCATGCCTGCGGTCATACTGAGCGTGGTGAGCTGGCCCCGTCGGGGGCGCGCGAAACGGGGTTTCAGGGTCGGGCTCCTCGGGCGATCACCCGGCGGTCACGGACCCGCGCCGCCGGCGTCATGGCGCTTCCGCGCGTGACGTTATCATCCCAATCAGCGGATTAGATATTGAATGTCGCCAAGAGCAGCACGTAGTTAGCTATTTCGGGCCAGGTCTCCTATGGGACTTTTCCGCTAGGCGGGCTTGCGCCCGACGCCGACCAGGCCCCAGTGCCTGGCCCGGCTCGCTGGGCACGTCGGCCGGGGAGTCCGGCCGCCACTCAGACAGGTAGGCCAGCCCCGGCTCGACGAGCTCGAAGCCGTCGAAGAACCGCTGGATCTCCGCTCGCGAGCGGAGCTTGGCGTGCGCGGCCACGCTGCGGTTGTAGACCTTCTCGGCGGCCTGCGCCACCGCGGGCTTGGCCTCATCGGTGCCGTGGCACAGCACGAGATAGCTGCCGGGGGCCAGTGCGTCGCGCAGGGTGGCCACCAGGTGCCGGGGGTTGTCGGCGTCGGCGATGAAATGCAGGACGGCCACGAGCAGCAAGCCGACCGGCTGGCTGAAGTCGATCAGTCCGCGAGTGCCGGGGTGGCCCAGGATCCGCCCGGGGTCACGCAGGTCGGCGTCCACGATGGCCGCGTTCTCGCGCCCGGCCAGGATGGCCTTGCTGTGCGCGATGGCCACCGGGTCCACGTCGACGTAGACGACCCTGGCGCCGGGGTCAGCCTGCTGGGCGACCTCGTGCACGTTGCCCTGGGTCGGGATGCCCGAGCCGATGTCCAGGAACTGGCGGATGCCCGCCTGGCTCAGGAACCGCACCGCCCGGCCCAGGAACGCTCGGTTGGCCCTGGCCGCCTCGCGCATATTGGGCTCGACCGACGCGATGGCCCGGCCCGCGTCCTGGTCGGCCAGGAAATTGTGGCTGCCGCCGAGCAGGTAGTCATACACCCGGGCCACGTTGGCCCGCCGGGTGTCGACCCCCGCGGGCGCCCAGCTGGGCCGACCGCCCGTCTCGTCGGCCGGCGGCGCGGGCGGGCTCGAGGGATCACTTCCCCTGGGCGGCGCGGTCATGGCGCCTCCTGTCCCGACAGCCCGGTCCCGACAGTCCGGATGGCACCACCTCAGGGTAACTTGCCCGGCTCTCGTCCGCTCGCCATCCGCGAGGGGATCACCGACCGTAATTATTTCGGGAAATCGACCGTATTGTCTTGACACGATTGCCCGAAAGGTCTGATCTCGGGGGTGAGATCTGTTGGCCGACCCCGGGTGGTCACCGATGATGAGACGGCAGGCCCTGGTGCGACACATGTGGCTGGCGGGTGCCGCGGCGGCGGCGATGGTTGCGCTCACATTGCCTGCCCCGGCCGCCCGGGCAGCTCCGGCGACCACGGGCGCGGCGCAGACGGCCAGCGCGGCGAGCACGGGCCGTCAGGGCGGCCCGCCGGTGACCTCGTCGGGGAGCGACGCCTCCTGCCCGGCCGCCTCGGTCGCCGGGGCCGGCTCGGGGACCATCGGCGCTCCCGCCGACGTGCACGCGATCGGCGGGCAGTCCTCGGCCACTGTCGTGTGGTGCCCGCCTGCCACCGGGGCCAGCTCGGTGGTCAGCTACACCGTCACCTCGTCGGGCGGCCAGAGCGTCACGGCCAGGGTGCCCAACGACTGGGCCATCATCGACGGCCTCAGCAACGGGACCAGCTACAGCTTCACGGTCACGGCCAACACCGCCGGTGGCTCCGGTCCGGCCGCCGCCTCCGGCAGCGTCACCCCGGCCCAGATCGCGGCCCCCCGGCACGTGCTGCTGGGCCAGCCGCAGCAGGTCAGCTACGACCAGTACTCGGTCCTCATCGGCGGCAAGCGGGCGTTCATCACCGCCGGGGAGTTCGACCCCTGGCGGACGCCGTCGCCCTCGCTGTGGCTGGATGACCTCCAGAAGATGAAGGCCGACGGCTACGACGCCGTCACCGTCTACTTCGACTGGGACTACACCTCGCCCTCGCCCGGCGTCTACGACTTCGGCGGCGTCCGGGACATGAACGAGTTCCTGAACATGGCCCAGCTCGCCGGGCTGTACGTCATCGCCAGGCCGGGCCCCTACATCAACGCCGAGACCGACGGCGGCGGCATCCCGTCCTGGGTCCTGACCAGCCCGAACGGCTACCGCAGCGACACCCAGCCGTACCTCTCGGCCGCGCTCCAGTGGTATGCGGAGATCGACGCCGTCATCGCCGCGCACCAGATCACCAAGGGCGGCGACGTGATCTTGTATCAGATCGAGAACGAGTACACCGGCAAGTCGCCGGCCGACGTGCAGTACATGGCCGACCTGGAGCAGCAGGCCACCTCGGACGGCATCGACGTGCCGTTCACCTTCAACCAGTGCTGCGGCGCGGACACCTTCACCTCGGGTACCGGCGCGGTGAACATCAGCGGCCAGGACAACTACCCGCTCGGCTTCAACTGCTCTAACACCTCCAGCTTCGGCCAGCCCTACGGCTACCCCACCTATTCCGGCGAGCCCATATTCCTGCCCGAGTACCAGGGCGGCTCGTTCGACGGCTGGGGCGGCTCGGGCTACGCCAACTGCTACGCGATGACCGGTCCGGACTTCGAGAACGTCTACTACAAGAACAACATCGCCCAGGGCGCGACCATGCAGAGCAACTACATGGGCGTGGGCGGCACCAACTGGGGTTGGCTGCCCGACCCGGACGTCTACACCTCCTACGACTACGGCTCGGCGATCAGCGAGACCGGGGAGATCGGCACGCCCGCCGACCCGAACGACATCGCCGGGTCCAAGTTCGGCGAGAACAAGCTGATCAACGACTTCGAGACCGCAGTGGCGCCGCTGGCCCAGACCCAGGCCGGGGCCGCCCCGACGGCGTCCAGCCCGGCCGTGGCCACCATGGCCCGGGTCAACCCGTCTGACGGGGCCGAGTTCTTCTACCTGCGCCAGGCCGACGCCACCTCCACGGCCACGGTGAGCACCGCGCTCGACAACGTCAACCTGGACGAGGCGGCCGGCTACACCTACGACGACGTCGATCCGACCCTGCAGTACTCGGGCACCTGGACGCACGCCGGGCCGAGCGCCGGCTACACCACCGGCGACTACGACTCGACCGAGTCGTGGAGCCAGCAGGCCGGGGCCAGCATGACCGTCAGCTTCACCGGCACCGCCGTGCAGTGGATCGGCCCCAAGAACAACAACGGCGGCATCGCCGACGTGTACGTCGACGGCAGCCAGGTCGGCACGGTCGACACCTACAGCCCGGCGGGCAAGCTCTTCCAGCAGGTGCTGTTCAGCGACACCGGCCTCTCACCGGGCAGCCACACCCTGCAGATCGTGGTGTCCGGCCAGCAGAACCCGGCGTCCTCGGCGGACACAGTGGTCGTCGACGCCATCAACGTGCCCACCGCGAGTGCGCTGGCCGACTTCTTCCCGGCCATCCCGCAGCAGCCCGGCACCTCGATCAGCCTGGATGGCCGGGACGCCCGCCTGCTCACCGCGAATTACAGCTTCGGCGGCGGGGAGCACCTCGTGTACTCCACCTCCGAGCTGACCACCCAGGCCACCGTCGGCGGACAGGCGACGGCGCTGTTCGACGACCCCGCGGGGACCGACGGGGAGACGGTGTTCCAGTACTCCAGCCAGCCGTCCGTGACCGTGCTGTCCGGGTCGGTGCAGAGCACCTGGGACTCCGCCCGCAACCAGCTCCGCCTGAATTACACGATGGGCGGCCTGGCCGAGGTCGAGGTGACCGGGGGCGGCGCCCCGCCCATGCTGGTGCTGCTGGCCGACACCGCCACCGCCGAGGACTTCTGGCCCGAGACCACGACGGCCGGGTCCGCCCTGGTCCAGGGCGGCTACCTGGTCCGGACCGCGGCCGTGCGCGGCTCGACGCTGGCCCTGACCGGCGACACCACCAGCGCCGGTCCGCTGACCGTCTGGGCGCCGGCGGCGGTAAGCCAGGTGACCTGGAACGGCCAGCCCGTCGTCACCACCGCCGGCAGCGACGGCTCGCTCCAGGGCCGGGTACCCGGCCCGGCGCCCGGTCAGCCTGCCCGCGCTGACCGGCTGGAGGTTCAGCTCGGAGACCCCCGAGGCCCAGCCGGGCTTCGACGACAGCTCCTGGACCCTGGCCGACCACCCGGTCTCCAACGCCAGCTCGCCGTCCACGCCGGTGCTCTACGCCTCGGACTACGGCTACGACCACGGGTTCGTCTGGTACCGAGGCCATTTCACGGCCACCGGGAACGAGACCGGGGTCACGCTGAGCGCCGACGGCATCGCGCCCACCGGGGCCTACTCGGTCTGGCTGAACGGTGCGTTCCTCGGCTCCAGCACCGCGGCCGGGCCGACCTCAGCCACGTTCAGCTTCCCGGCCGGGGCGGTGCGGGCCGGGTCGGACAACGTGATCGCGGTGCTGGTGGAGAACACCGGCAACCCCGAGGGACCGTCGGGCGAGAAGGCCGGCCTGTACAGCGCGAGCCTCAACGGCTCGTCGGCCCCGGTCACCTGGCGGCTGATGGGCGACCCGGGCGGCACCACACTCCAGGACCCGGTCCGCGGGGTGATGAACCCGGCCGGGCTCTACGGCGCCGACAACGGCTGGGACCTGCCTGGCTACCCGGAACAGGACTGGCAGGACGTGACGCTGCCCGACAGCTGGCCGGCGCGCGGCGTGCCGCCGGGCATCGGCTGGTACCGGACCAGCTTCTCGCTCCGCGTGCCGCCGCAGAGCTATGTCCCGGTCGATGTGCAGGTCGGCGGGCCGGGCCCCGGCGCGGGCACGGCTGACTACCGCGCGTTCATCTACGTGAACGGCTGGCTGATCGGCCGCTACGTGAACAATGTGGGCCCGCAGCACCAGTTCTACGTGCCCGCCGGGATCCTGAACGACCACGGGCCCAACACGCTGGCCATCGCGGTCTGGGGCCTGGACGGTGCCAGCGGCGGCCTGCCCCAGGTGAGCCTGGTCGCCGCGGGCAACCAGGCCGGTGGGGTGCCGGTGGCGCCGGTGTTCAGCCCCGGCTACTCGCCCGGGGTCTACGGCCCGCCGTCAGCTCCGCAGCCGACGCTGGCCGCGATCTCCTCCTCGGCGCTGGCCGAGGGCCCGTTCACGGTCCAGGCCACGCTGCGCAACCCCACCGGCCGCCCGCTGCCCGGCGCGTCGCTGTCGCTGAGCGCGCCCGTCGGGCTGGACGGTCACCCCGTCCGGGGCCACCTCGGCGGGCACGGTCGCGCCCGGCCGGTCGGCGACCCAGTCGTTCCAGGTCACCCCGCCCGCCTCCGGGCTGTCGCCCGGCGTGGTTAACCTGCTGGCCACGGCCAGCTACGGCGGCGCGGGCGACGGCCAGCAGACGCTGATCAACTCGGCGCAGGTTCAGGTCCCGGCGTCCAGCCTGGCCTCGACGTTCAACAACACCGGCATCACCGACAACGCCAACCCGAACCCGTCGGCCAGCTTCATCGGCTTCGACGGCATCGGGACCAGCTACTCGGCCGAGGGCCTGGCCGCCGACAGCCTGACCCCCGGCGCCTCGGTCAGCGCCGGCGGGCTGACGTTCACCTGGCCCAGCGTCGCCGCGGCCCAGCCCGACAACACCATGGCGCAGGGCCAGACCATCGCCATCTCCGGCTCGGGCGCCAGCCTGGGCTTCCTGACCGCCGCGAACAACTCACCCGAGTCGGGCACCGGCACGATCTACTACACCGACGGCAGCACGCAGGCGTTCACGCTGTCGGTGGGCAACTTCTGGTATGCCGCTAACCAGAACGGGAATCCGGACAATGTCCAGGTGGCCGGGGTCAACTACGCCAACTACCCGACCGGCTCGTCGGGCCACGAGGTGTACCTGTTCGAGCAGTCGGTACCGCTGGCCGCGGGCAAGACCGTCGAGGCGGTCACCCTGCCGTCCCTGGGCAGCGTGGCCGGCGACAACGCGGCCCTGCACATCTTCGCCGTCGCTATTGGCTAGCCGGGCTTTCTGGCCGGGGCCAGCTCGATGACGTAGGACTGGCCGCGGCGGCGTCGAACAGCGAGCCGCCGGCGCGCCGGGCACTCACGCGGGGACGGGGATGGAGTCGCCGATCTCCAGGACGGGGGCGTCCGGCTGGACCGTGCCGGGGTACTTCAGGCCCAGGCCGGTGTTCAGGATCAGCACCTCCTCGGTCCCGTCCAGCCAGCCGCTGGCCCGCAGGTGGCGCACGGCGGTCAGGCAGGCCGCGCCCTCCGGGCACAGGAACTCCCCGTCCAGCCGGGCGCACTCGCGCAGGTCGGCCAGGAGGTCGGCGTCCTCGACGGCCAGGGCGGTGCCGCCGGTGGCGGTCAGCGCGTCCAGGATGAGGGTGTCGCCGAGCGGCTTGGGCACGGTGATGCCGAAGGCCACGGTCTTGGCGTCCGGCCACGGCTGGCAGGTGCGCTCGCCGCGCTCGTGGGCGACGACGACCGGGGCGCAGCCCGTGGCCTGGACCGCCACCAGCTTCGGGAGCCGGGTGCCGGGAAGCCAGCCCAGTTTCTGCATCTCTTGCAGGGCTTTGTAAATGCCGATCAGGCCGACTCCGCCCCCGGTCGGGTAGACGATCACGTCCGGCATCCGCCAGCCCAGCTGCTCGGCGATCTCGTAGCCCATGGTCTTCTTGCCCTCGATGCGGTAGGGCTCCTTGAGGGTCGAGACATCCATGAGCGCGCCGCCGGAGGCGCCGACCGCCTCGCCCACGATCCGGCCCGCGTCGCTGATCAGGCCGCGGACCAGGTACAGGTCGGCCCCGGCGGCCACGCACTCGTTGCGGGTGATCAGCGGCGCGTCCAGCGGCATGGCGATCAGGCTGCGCAGCCCGGCCCGGGCGGCGTAGGCCGACCAGGCGGCGCCGGCGTTGCCATTGGTGGGCATGGCCACGCCGCGCACCCCGAGCTCGGCGGCCCGGGACACGCCGACGGCCGCGCCGCGGGCCTTGAACGTGCCGGTGGGGATGAGCCCCTCGTCCTTCATCAGCAGCCGCGGCACCCCGGCGGCCGCGCCGAACCGGGGCAGCGCCACCAGCGGGGTCATGCCCTCGCCCATGGACACCACGCGGTCGGGATCGCGGACCGGCAGCAGCTCGTGGTAGCGCCACAGGGACGGGGGCCGCCCGGTCAGGTCGGCGCGGTCCAGCGCGGCGGCCGCGGCCTCCAGGTCATAGCGGGCCAGCAGCGGGGACCCGCATGAGCACAGGCCGTTGAGGCGGTCGGCGTCATAGCGCTGCTGGCAGCGCGGGCAGTCCAGGTGAGTCAGGTAACTGAAGGGCACCCGCAGCACCCTAGCCGGGCCGCCGAAGCAGCAGATCGACAACCCCTGGCGTCTTCCATGTCGTCCTAAAGGTGGAGCAAGCGGACTGGAGGCACTCATGGGCGCACGGCACGGCCGGCTGCGGGGACGGTGCTGGCGATGGGCCCGGCGCGGGGCCGCAGCGCTCTCGGTTCTCGTCTTACTGCTGGTTGGCGCCGTCGTCTTCGAGTACGAGCGGACGCCCATCCCGACCGGAGTGTCCGCGGCGGCGCTGGCTCAGTCGTCCGAGGTCTACTTCAGCGACGGCGCCCTGGTCGGCACCTTCAGCTCGGGCATCAACCGCCAGGTCCTGACGCCGTCGCAGATCCCGCCGGTGCTGCGGGAGGCGGTGGTGGCGGCCGAGGACCGGCACTTCTACGCCGAGGGCGGCATCTCACTGACCGGGCTGGCCCGCGCGGCCTACGAGGACCTGTTCGGCAGCGGCGGGCTCCAGGGCGGATCCACGATCACCGAGCAGTTCGTCAAGAACTACTACGCCAGCATCGGGCCCGCGCGGACCCTGGGCGTCAAGGCCAGGGAGATCATCGTCTCGGTCAAGCTGGCCCGCACCCGGTCCAAGAACTGGATCCTGACCCAGTACCTGAACACCGTGTACCTGGGCGCGGACTCCTACGGCGTGGGCGCGGCCGCGCGGACCTACTTCAACGAGCCCGCCTCCCGGCTGGACCTGGCCCAGGCGGCCATGCTCGCCGCCATGATCAACCAGCCGGGCTACTTCCTGCCCGACAGCGCCGCCGGGCCGCCCTACCGGGCCCTGGTCGCGCGCTGGCACTACGTGCTCACCAACCTGGCCCGAGACGGCGCGATCAGCCGCCGCACGGCCGCCGCGCAGCGGTTCCCGCGGGTGGCCGCGCACCCCGCCGACGCCAGCTGGGACGGTTACCGGGGCTACCTCATGCAGATGGTGGAGCAGGAGCTGGAGTCCCGCTACGGCCTGACCGCTCAGCAGGTCTTCACCGGGGGCCTGCACATCACCACGACGTTCAGCCAGTCGATGATGAACAGCCTGGACCAGCTGATCCGGGCCGAGCGCCGGCCGACCACGGCGGGCCGGACCAGGCTGCCCGCCGCCGACCAGATCGGCGCGGTCGTGGAGCGACCGGCCACCGGGGCCATCGTGGCCATCTACGGCGGCCCCGGCTACGGCGTCCGGCACTGCGCGGCCCAGCACTGCCAGTACAACCTGGCCGAGGCCCCGAACGAGGTGGGCAGCGGGATCCAGCCCTACCTGCTGGCCGCGGCGATGCGCGGCGGTCTGGGTGCGCCCGCCGGAAAGCACCGGCCCGTCGCGCCGGCGATCGCCCAGCCGGCCGCGCTGCTGAAGTCCCTGGGCGACCAGGCTCAGGACAACCCGGCATCCCCGGTCTGGCGGGCGCTCGCGCCGTCCGTGGTGAGCACGGCGCGGGCACTGGGCGTCGGCCAGGACCCGTTCACGCTGGGCGGCAGCGACCTGAGCGGGCTGCGTCGCCTGTTGCGTCGCCCCGTGCGCCCCGGCCGCCAGGGCCAGCAGGCGCCCGCCGAGCAGGTCAGCCTGACCGCCGTGGAGCAGGCCGGGGCGCTGGCCACGCTGGCCGACGGCGGCGTGTACCACGCCCCGCACGTCATCGCCCGGCTGGCCCAGGGTGGCACGGTGATCGGGCTGCGGGTCGCGCGGCACCGGGTGCTCAGTCCCGGCCAGGAGGTCGCCGTGGACGAGCTGCTGGCCGGCGGCGACCCGCTGTTCGACAGCGCGGCCGGCGGCACGGCCGGCCCGGTGATCTCGGTGCCGGGCAACTTCGGCGCCGGCGCGGGCGCGCCGTACTGGTTCAGCGGGGCCGGCCCGGACTACTCGATGTCGGTCGGGCTGTTCGCCGGATCGCCGGCCGGCTCGCTGCTGCCCGCGGCGATCTGGAAGACCTTCCAGGCGCGAGCGGCCGTCCCGCCCGGCCTGCCGCCCGCGGCGGCGCCGGCCTGGTGACGTACGCGAGCGGGGCTAGCCGCGCTCGTCCAGCACGTCCAGGTTGCGGAACGTGGCCGGGCCGTCGGCCAGCTCCGCCATGTGCGCGGACAGGGCCTTGGTCTCCGGCAGCCCGGAGTTCTCCATCGCGGACTCATAGGAATCAAAGAACACGATGGAGAAATAGTGGCCCGGATGGTCACGGTCCTGGGTGATCACCCGTCGCCGGAGGGTGTTCTTGCCCGCGGTGGCCTGCTCCCAGGCCTCCCCGACCGCGCGAATGCCGTCAATATCGGTCGTCGTGAACTCGATGATCTGCACGAACCCCATGGTGGTCCCCCGTCTGCTGGCCGGATCCGTAGGCCACCCAGCCCAGCCCGGCGCGATGGCACCCCGGCGGATAACCGATGTAGCCCGTGTGGAGCGGCGTGAAACCGGCCTAGAAGTGACGGAAGCCCCAGTTCAGCAGCCGGGTGGCCATGACGAACCGGGAGGAGACGCGGTCGGTCGGATTGGCGTGCAGGACCACCCCGATCAGGTTCCGCGAGCCGCGCCGGGCCTCGAACAGCAGGCAGTCGCCGGCCGCCTGGGTGGAGCCGGTCTTGATGCCCAGCGTGCCGCGGTAGCTCGACAGCAGCAGGTTGGTGGTCGTCCAGAAGTAGCGGTGGTGATGCCGGGCCCATCCGTGCACCAGGTAGCTGCGCTGCCTGACGATCTCCCGGAATAGCGGGAATTTCATCGCCGCCTCGCCCAGCTTGATCAGATCGGCCGGCGACGAATAGGTCGAGTGCTCGGTCGGGAACGGCATGCCGTCGAAGCTGGAAAAATGTGTCGAGCCAAGATCCAGGCTCCTGGCCATGGCATTCATTTTCGCGATGAACGCGGCCCGGCCAGGGCCGTAGGCCGTGGCCAGCAGGTAGGCCGCGTCGCAGCCCGACGGGACCAGCATCGCCTCCAGCAGCTGGCGCGCGGTCAGCACGTCCCCCCGGACCAGGCCCGCGCTGCTGGCGCCGTCACGGCGCACGTACCGGATCGCGGCCCTGGTCACGGTGATCTTCCGGTTCAGGTCGCCGGCCTGGAGGACGACTAGCGCGGTCATGACCTTGGCGATGCTGCCGATGGGCCGCGGGGCGTGCAGCTTCTTGCTCCACAGCCGGGTGCCGGTGTTCGCGTCGACCAGCTCGGCGCCCCAGGCGCGGATGTCCGACGGCACGCTGACCCGGTTCCCCGCGGCGGCGGGCCCGGCGGCGGCCGGGACGGCCGGGACCGCGAGCACCGCGGCCGCCACGATCCCGGCTCCGGCGGCCAGCCGGAGGCGAGCGCGATGACCCCTCATCGTGGTGAGCATCGTGGTGAGCACGGCCGTTATCCAATCAGCGGCCGCCGAGATCGTTCGTGCAATCGCCGAAACTAAAGCCAGATATCCGGTGGAATTCTCGTATCACAAGCACCACGGGTATATGCCCTTATCAATTTCACCGCGCCTGTTCGCGGGTTACGATCCATGGGATACCGCTGGCAGGTACGGCAGCGGACCGCGCGAGCGAGGCCGGGCGAAGGGGCTGGGCGTGAGCGAAGAGACCGACGTCGTGGTGGTCGGCGCCGGGCTGGCCGGGCTGACGGCGGCCCGCGACCTGGCCGCGCTGGGCCATTCGGTGATCGTGCTTGAGGCCCGCGACCGGGTCGGCGGGCGGGTGGTCAGCTGGCCGGCCGGCGACGGCCAGGTGGCCGAGATGGGCGGCCAGTACGTCGGGCCGACCCAGGACCGGATCCTGGCCCTGGCCGCCGAGCTGGACGTGGCCACCTTCCCGACCTTCGACGACGGCGCCAAGGTGCTGCACGTCAACGGCAAGCGCGGCACCTACCGCGGCGACATCCCGCGGATCAACCCGCTCGTGCTGGTCGACCTGGGCCGGGCCCAGACCCGCCTGGAATCACTGGCCCGGCGGGTGCCCACCGCCGCGCCCTGGTCCGCAGCCCGTGCCCACCGCTGGGACAGCGAGACGTTCGAGACCTGGCTGCGCCGCAACGCCGCCAGCCGCTCCGCCCGGACCCTGCTGGCCCTGGCCGCCGAGGCGGTGTTCGCCGCCGAGCCCGGCGACCTGTCGCTGCTGCACGTGCTGTTCTACGCCCACGCGGCCGGGTCCTTCCAGCACCTCATCGCCACGTCCGGCGGCGCGCAGCAGGACCGGTTCGCCGGCGGCTCCGGGCTGATTCCCGAGCGCCTCGCGGCCCGCCTCGACGACGACGTGATCCGGCTCGGGCAGCCCGTGCTGCGCATCGCCAGCGCCGGCGGCCGGGTCACCACCTCCACCCCGTCGGCCGAGTTCACCAGCCGCCGGGTGATCGTGTCCGTCCCGCCGGGGCTGGCCGGCCGCATCGCCTACGAGCCCGGCCTGCCCGCCGTCCGCGACCAGCTCACCCAGCGCGCCCCGATGGGCTCGGTCATCAAGTGCCAGGTGCTCTACGACGAGCCGTTCTGGCGCGCGGACGGGCTGAGCGGCCAGGCCATCGGCGACGGCGAGGGCTCGCGGGTGGTCTTCGATAACTCCCCGCCCGAGGGGTCGCCCGGCATGCTGCTCGCCTTCGTCGAGGGCGACGAGGCCCGCCGCCTGGGCCGGGCCAGCGCCGCGGCCCGCCGCGAGGCCGTGCTCGGCTCGCTGACCCGCTACTTCGGCCGCCGGGCGGCGTCGCCCGCTGACTACTTCGAGCTGGACTGGCAGCAGGAGCGGTGGAGCGGGGGCTGCTACGGGACCCTGTTCGGGCCGAACGTGTGGACCAGGTACGGGGCGCCCTGCGGAGCCGGCTATCCACTGGGCCGGCACCGAGACGGCCACGGCCTGGTGCGGCTACATGGACGGCGCGGTCCGCTCCGGCGAGCGCGCCGCCGCCGAAGTCCGCGCCGCGCTGTCCGGGCCTGCCTAGCCACGAGCCTGCCTAGCCACGAGGCCGCCCAGCCACCACCCCCGCCCGCCCCAGCGGTCCCGCCCGTCCCCGCCGTCGCAGGGGGGTTGCCGCCGGGCCAGCATGATCGCGGTTACCGGTCGCCGTAAGCGGCGCGGGCATGATCCCGGAAGTCGGTCAGCGAATATCGCTGACCGACTTCCGGGATCATGGACCACGTCATTCCGGCCCGGACGCAGGAAGCGATCCGGCTGGCCACCAGGCGCACCGGCCCGGATCGTGCATATCGACAGCGACGCTGGGTGTTACCAACGTGACTTCCACGATCGGGGTACACCGGCGGAACGGCGTCGTAGACCCCTGGGGTACCGCCCGCCTCGGTCATCTCGCCCGCCTTGCCCAGGGCGGGCCAGATCCCGGCTTGCGCCCCGCCGTAAAGGCAGTGGCCATGATCCACGCCGATCCGGGCGGCGCCGGAGCTAACCCGAGAGCGCTGGCGCGGCACTATGGGGTGTGGGGCGCGAGTGGGTGGCACAGGCCGACGCCGAGCTGGTGCGGGCCGCGCTGGACGGCGACAAGGAGGCCTTCGCCGGGCTGATCACCCGGCATTGGGCCACCGCCGTGGCCCTGGCCACCCGGTTGCTCGGGTCGGCCGACCTGGCCAGGGACGCGGCCCAGGAGGCCAGCATCGCGGCCCTGACCGGGCTGGGCCGGCTGCGCGACCCGGAGCGGTTCGGGCCCTGGTTCTGCGGGATCGCGTTGAACGTGGCCCGCCGCTGGCGGCGTCAGCTGCGCGCCGAGCCCGCCGCCGTGCTGCCCGACCAGGCCTCGGCCGAGCCGAGCCCGGCCGAGCGCGCCGAGCTGGCCGAGCTCGCGCTGGAGGTCCGCGCGGCCGTGGCCCAGCTCGCGCCCGGCCAGCGCCAGGCCGTCCTGCTGTTCTACCTGCAAGGGCTGACCCATCGCGAGGTCGCCGCCGAGCTGGCGATCTCGGTGGGCGCGGTCAAGGCCCGGCTGCACCAGGCCCGCGCCGCGCTCACCCCCAGCCTGGCCCCGCTCATCGAGGAGGAGACCATGACCACTGCCAGCAGCCCGGCCTGGATCGATGTCACCGTGACCGAGGTCCGGATGGGCCAGCCCGCCGACAGCCAGACCCGTGGCGCCGAGGCCGGCGAGACCCGGCCGCAGCACATCATGGTGCTGGCCGAGCGCGACGGAGGGCGGCGGCTGCCCGTGTGGGTCGGCCCGGCCGAGGCCGGCGCGCTGGCCATCAGCCTCGAGGCGCAGGAGACGCCGCGTCCGCTCATCTACCAGCTGGCCGCGCGGCTGCTGGAGGCGACCGGATCGAGCCTGTCCGAGGTGCGCATCACCCGGCTCACCGAGGGGATCTTCTACGCCATGGCCATTGTCGACGGCCCGGCCGGCCGCCACGAGATCGACGCCCGGCCCAGCGACGCGGTCAACCTCGCCGTGCTGGCCGGCGCGCCGATCCGGGTGGACGGCGCCGTGCTCGACGACCTCGACGCCCAGGGCCCGGCGGACCGCCGGGGCTGGCAGCAGCTGCCGGCGGCCACCGCGCAGATCGCCGCCGAGGCCCGCCAGCAGATGCGCTGGCCGCGCTAGCTCACGACGGCAAGCCCGACGGGCCCGGCGGGTCGGGCGGATCCGGCGGGTCTGGCGAGTCCAGCAGCCGCAGCGGCGCGGTCGGGGCCAGGTGGACGGGCGGGCGGAAGGCGGCGAGCGGGTTGGTGACCACCAGCGCCTGGGCCGCGAACCGGTACAGCATGGCGGGCCGCCCGCCCAGCGGGGTGGACCGCGCCTCGGCGGTCGTGGGCTCGATGACGCCGCGCCGGGTCAGGATCCGCTGCAGGTTGGTCGCGGACACCGGGTGGCCGAGCGCGGCGGCGTAGATGGCGCGCAGCTGGGCGATGGTGAACGCCTCCGGGGCCAGCGCGAAGCCGATGTTGGTGTAGGACAGCTTGGCCCGCAGCCGCTCGGTGGCCGAGCCGACGATCGAGCCGTGGTCGAACGCGGTGGGCGGCAGGTCGTTGACGGCGTGCCAGGCGGTGTCGCCGGGCACCTCCGGTTCGATGCCGGTCCGCACCAGGGCCAGGTAGGCGGTGCCGAGCACCCGGCCGCGCGGGTCACGGGCCGGGTCGCTGCGGGTCTCGAGCTGCTCCAGGTGGGCGATATCGGTCAGGGCCACCTTGGCCGCCAGGTGCCGGCCCAGCGAGGTGCCCAGGCGCTCGGCCGGGGCCAGGGGTCCGCCCGGCAGGGCCCACTGGGTCGCGAACGGCGGCTCGGCCCGCTGCCAGAGCAGGACGCTGAGGCCGCGGTGGCGCACCTGAAGCACGACCGCGAGCACCTCATGACGGAACAGCCCGTCCTGGAAGCTGGCGGCCGACGGCGGCTGATCTCCTGGCACGACGGCATGATACTCTGTCGGTTCCGAGGTTTTAGCCTTTAAGGCGAAAACCGAACGAGGGACCGAGGAGCGGCCGATGAGCAGCACCGCAGCGGAATACGACCTGACTGACGCGGACTCGGAGGCCTGGGCAGCGGAGGTACGGCGGCTGGCGGCCGAGCGCGACGCGGTGATCCTGGCCCACAACTACCAGGCCCCGCTGATCCAGGACGTGGCCGATCACGTGGGCGACTCGCTGGCCCTGTCCCGGCTGGCGGCGTCCAGCCCGGCCAGCACGATCGTGTTCGCCGGGGTGTACTTCATGGCCGAGACGGCCAAGATCCTGGCCCCGGACCGGACGGTGCTGATCCCCGACCCGCGGGCGGGCTGCTCGCTCGCCGACAGCATCACCGCCGAGCAGCTGCGGGCCTGGAAGGCCGAGCACCCGGGCGCGGCCGTGGTGGCCTACGTGAACACCAGCGCCGAGGTCAAGGCGGAGGCCGACCTCTGCTGTACCTCGGCCAACGCGGTGGAGATCGTGGCCGCGCTGCCCGAGGACCGGGAGGTCCTGTTCCTGCCCGACCAGTTCCTCGGCGCGCACGTCCGCGCGGACCACGGGTCGCGACAACATCCTCGATCTGGCTGGGCGAGTGCCACGTGCACGCGGGCATCAGCCCGGCCGACCTGCGTGACAAGGCGGCGGCCGAGCCGGACGCCGAGCTGTTCATCCACCCCGAGTGCGGCTGCTCCACGGCGGCGCTGTGGCAGGCGGGCGCAGGTGACCTGCCGCCGGACCGGACCAGGGTGCTGTCCACCGGCGGCATGCTCGACCGCGGCCCGCGAGACCTCGGCCACGGCGGTGCTGGTGGCCACGGAGACCGGCATGCTGCACCAGCTTCGCCAGGCCAACCCGGCGGTGAGCTGGGAGCCGGTCAACCCCGCAGCGGTGTGCCCGTACATGAAGATGAACACGCCCGCGGCGCTGCTGCGCTGCCTGCGCGACGGGGTGACCGAGGTCGAGGTGGACCCGGACGTGGCCGAGCGGGCCCGCCGGGCCGTGGCGGCGATGATCGAGGTCGGCGCGCCGTCGGCGGTCGGCGAATGAGCGCGCCGCTGGTCCGGCGCCTGCCGGCGGTCTCGCCGGCCTGGGAGCGGTCGGCCGATGTCGTCGTGGTGGGCTCCGGCGCGGCCGGGATCAGCGCCGCGCTGGCCGCCGCGGGCCACGGCCGGCGGGTGCTGTTGATCAGCAAGGAAGAGCTGGGCGGCGGCGCGACGCCACTGGCGCAGGGCGGCCTGGCCGCGGCCATCGGCCCCGGCGACGACGCGGGCCAGCACCAGCGGGACACGCTGGCCGCCGGGGCCGGGCTGTGCGACGCCGGCCGCGGTGGCCACGCTGGCCGCGCAGGCGCCGGCGAGATCGCCCGGCTGGCCCGGCTCGGCGCGCGGCTGGAGGTCAGCCCGCTGCACCTGGAGGGCGGCCACAGCCGGCCTCGGATCGTGCACGCCGGCGGCGACGCGGCGGGCGCGGAGGTGCACCGCACGCTGCTGGCCGCCCTGCTGGCCAGCCCGGTCGAGATCCTCGCCGGCGGCCTCGCGCTGGACGCGCTCGCCGACGAGCGCGGCACGGTCGGCGGCCTCCTGGTCGGCCTGGTCGAGGCGGACGGCCGGACGCTGCGGCCCGGCATCGTCACCGCTCGGGCCGTGGTCCTGGCCACCGGCGGCTTCGGCCAGGTGTTCGCGACGACCACCAACCCGGCCGGGCTGACCGGCGACGGCCTGGCGCTGGCGGCGCGGGCCGGGGCCACGCTGCGCGACGTGGAGTTTGTTCAGTTCCATCCGACCGTGTTCTGGCAGGAAGCGGCGAGCGGCCAGTGCCCGCTGATCACCGAGGCCCTGCGCGGCGCCGGCGCGGTGCTGGTGGACGCGGCCGGCCGGCCGGTGATGGCGGGGGTGCACCCGCTCGGCGACCTGGCTCCGCGGGACGTCGTATCGGCCGCCATGCGGCAGCGGATGGACCGCGGCGACGGGCCGGCCGACCACCTGTGGCTGGACGCCACCGGCCTGGGCCGACGGGTGGAGACCGAGTTCCCGACCGTGACCGCGCGATGCCGGGAGCGGGGCATCGACCCGGTCACCGAGCCCGATCCCGGTCGCGCCGGGGGCGCACTACGCGTGCGGCGGGATCCAGGCCGGCCTGGACGGCCGGACGAGCGTGCCGGGCCTGCTGGCGATCGGGGAGGCGGCCAGCACGGGCGTGCACGGGGCCAACCGTCTGGCCTCCAACTCGCTGACCGAGTCCCTGATCGCCGGCCGGCGCGCGGGTGCCCTTCTGGCTCAGAAACTGCCCCGGTCCACGGGCCGGCTCCGGGCGCCAGCACCCGGTGCCGGGGCCAGCCCGTCCGACCGGGCGGCCCTGGCCTCGGCCATGTCCGGCCAGGCCGGGGTGGTCCGCGACCGCGCCGGGCTGCAGCGGCTGCTGGACACGCTGGCCCAGGCCTCGCCGGGGGACGGCGAGCTGACCCGGCCCATGGTCGAGGCGACCAGCCTGCACGCGGTGTCCACGCTGGTCACCGTGGCGGCGCTGGCCCGCGAGGAGAGCCGGGGCTGCCACCGGTGGGCCGCAGCCCGCCATCTCGGACGACCGCGCCGAGCACCCGGCCGAGCACACCGTGCTGCGCGTGGACGGACCGTCGGGCGCCGTGTCGGTGGGCACGGTCTCGGTCGACGCCACCGCGACCGGAGCCAGGCCCGCGGACGCGGTGCTGACCGGAGTAAGTGATGCCGCATGACCCTTCATCCCTCTGTCACGCAGGAACTCAAAGCCGCTGGCCTCGAGCCGGAGGACACCGAGCGCGCGGTCCGCGCCGCCCTCGACGAGGATCTGCACTACGGGCCGGACCACACCACCGCCGCCACCGCACCGGCCGGGGCCAGGGCCGTGGCGGCCGTGGTCGCCCGCGAGTCCGGGGTGCTGGCCGGGCTGCCGGTCGCGCTGGCCGTGCTGGACGCGGTCGGCGTGGACCCCGGCGCCGCGCAGGTCCGCGGGCGTGACGGCGCCCCGGTCAGCCCCGGCGCCGAGGTGCTGCGGATCCAGGCGCCGGTGCGCGAGCTGCTGGGCGCTGAGCGGACGCTGCTCAACTTCCTGACCCACCTGTCCGGCATCGCCACGGTCACCAGGGCCTGGGTGGACGAGGTGGCCGGGACCGGCTGCGTGGTCCGCGATACCCGCAAGACCACGCCGGGCCTGCGCCAGCTGGAGAAGTACGCCGTCCGCTGCGGCGGCGGCGCCAACCACCGGATGGGCCTGGGCGACGCGGCGCTCATCAAGGACAACCACGTGGCCGCGGCCGGCGGGGTGGGCGCGGCCATCCGGGCGGTCCGCGCGGCCGCGCCGGGCGTGCCGCTGGAGGTCGAGTGCGACGACCTGGACCAGGTCCGCGAGGCCCTGGCCAGCGGGGCGGGGCTCATCCTGCTCGACAACATGAGCCTGGCTGACCTGCGGATCGCGGTCGCCCTGGCCGGCGCGTACCCGGGGACGAAGCTGGAGGCCAGCGGCGGCCTGCGGCTGGCCTCGGTCCGTGCGGTGGCGCAGACCGGGGTCGACTTCATCGCCGTCGGCGCGCTGACCCATTCCAGCCCGGCCCTGGACCTCGGCCTGGACCTGCTGTCGGCGGAGCAGGCGGCCGGCCGCCCGCACTAGGCTGGCCGGCTGGATCACTGGATCACTGGATCACCAGCTTTCGCGGAAACGGAGTCGTCGATGCCTGCTCACGAAGCCGGCGCGCTGCACAGCCCCGGCTACGGGGGAGTCGCCACGGTGCCGGCCTGGCTGCGCCCGCCCGCTCGACGTCAACGAGCTGCTGCCGCAGCTCTGGGCCAGCACGGTGGGCCGCAACACGGCCGGCGCGCTCGAGGTCGGCGGGGTGGACGTGCGCGAGCTGGCCGAGCGGTTCGGCACGCCCGCCTTCGTGCTCGATGAGGCTGACTTCCGGGGCCGGGCGGTCGCCTTCCGCGACGCGTTTGCGGCCGTCGTTCGCCGAGCTGGGCGGCGGCGCCGACGTCTACTACGCCGGGAAGGCGTTCCTGTGCACCGAGGTGGCCCGCTGGGCTCGCGGCCGACGGCCTGCGCCTGGACACCTGCTCGGCGGCGAGCTAGCGGTGGCGCTGCGCGGCGGCATCCCGCCCGAGCGCATCGCCCTGCATGGCAACAACAAGTCAGATGCCGAGATCGACCGGGCGCTGCGGCCGGGATCGGGCGGATCGTCATCGACTCGCTGTCCGAGATCGACCGGCTGGCCGGGGCCGCCGCGCGGCTGGGCGTCCGGGCCCCAGTGCTGATCCGGGTCACGGTCGGGGTCGAAGCGCACACCCACGAGTACATCGCGACCGCGCACGAGGACCAGAAGTTCGGCATCTCGCTGGCCGCGGGCGCGGCGGCCGAGGCGGTGCGGCGCGTCGCTGGCCCGGCCCGAGCTGGAGCTGCGCGGGCTGCACGCGCACATCGGCTCGCAGATCTTCGACACCGGGGGCTTCGAGGTGTCGGTGCGGCGGCTGCTCGGCCTGCACGCCCAGGTGGTCCGCGAGCATGGCCTGGCGCTGCCCGGAGCTCGGCCTGGGCGGCGGCTTCGGCATCGCCTACACCAGCGAGCACGACCCGCTGCCGCCAGCGGCGCTGGCCGCCTCGCTGGCCGAGATCGTCGGCCAGAGTGCCGGGCCCTGAGATGGCGGTGCCCCGGGTCTGCGTCGAGCCGGGCCGGGCCATCGCCGGGCCGAGCACGTTCACGCTGTACCGGGCCGGCACGATCAAGGACGTGCTGCTGGAGCACGGCCTGGTCCGCCGCTACGTCGCGGTGGACGGCGGGATGAGCGACAACATCCGCACCGCGCTGTACGACGCCGACTACTCCTGCACGCTGGCCTCGCGTGAGTCACCGGCCGTGCCGGTGCTGACCCGGGTCGTCGGCAGGCACTGCGAGAGCGGCGACATCGTGGTCAAGGACGAGTTCATGCCCTCCGACCTGAGCCCGGGCGACCTGCTCGCCGTGCCGGGCACCGGCGCCTACTGCCGGAGCATGGCCAGTCAGTACAACCACGTGCCGCGGCCGCCGGTCATCGCCGTCCGCGACGGGGTGGCCCGGCCCATCGTCCGCCGCGAGACCGAGGAGGACCTGCTCGCCCTCGACGTGGTCTAGCGCGGGGTGAACTCGAAGCCGTGCGGCGCGCCGCCGCCGGTGTAGTAGACGCCGACGATCTGGCCGCCGTCGTTGCCGCACTGCGGCTCGGTCCCGTGGGTGGCCGCCGGATCGCTGAGCGTCCGGTAGACGCCGTGCTGATAGCTGAACCCGACCGGCCGTGACGACCGCCCGCGTCGCCAGTAGTTCCCGACGACCAGGCCGGTGTGTTTCGAGATGCACGCCGGGGCCGTGCCCTGGCCCCGGCCCGTGGGGGCGCCCGGCACCGCGATCGGGCTGAACACGCCGCCCGAGTCCAGGAAGCCGTGCAGCACCCCGCGGCGGCTGGTGTAGCCGCCCGCGATCGTGCCGCTGTCCGCGACGCCGCTGGCCCAGGTGCTGCGGCTGCCGGGCGGGTAGCGCACGGTCGTGAACCGCCCGTGGCGGAGCACGAAGCCGTACTTGCCGCGCCGTCCGGTGTAGTAGCCGGCCACCACGCCGGAGTCGTTGATGTCGACCGCGATGGTCCCCTGGGCGGGCCGGCGCCCGGCGCCCGGCGCGTCGACCGGGGTGAAGTGGCCGCCGCGGTCGGTGAAGGCCCGCTCGGCCCCGGAGGCAGTCAGGTAGTAGCCCACCAGCACGCCTCGGGAGTTGGCGCCGACCACGCAGCCTCGCACCTGGCTGCGGTGGCTGGCGGCCGGATCGGTGATCGTGGTGAACCGGCCGCCGCGGTCGGTGAAGCCGCGCGTGGGTCCGGCGGCCGGCTGATGAGCAGCCGACGATCATCCCCGAGTTGGTGACGTCCTCGGGCGTGGTCTGCGCCGCGTGCGGCACGGAGATCGTCCGGTAGCGGCCCCGGGCTGGCGGGGGCGCAGTGTGCCCCTGGCCGGGCCCGCCGGCCGGGCTGGGCTCGAAGGGAAGCCGGGAGGTGACGGTCCGGGGGGCCGGTGACCCGGCCAGGCTGCGCGAGGGCCGCCGGCGCCGACCCGAGCACGCCGGCCACGGCCAGCAGCGCGGTCACGATTGCGGGGATCTTCACGCGCACCTCCGCTTCGCCGCGACTTAGCCCGTTTCGTCCGACGCTAGCCGGGGCATGGGACCAGGTCAACGACGGGCCAGTGAACGCTGGGCGCGCGCAGGCCGGCCGATCGGCCCCGGCCGGGTAACCCCGCTGGGGGGGGTTAGTGCTCGGCTAAGCTCCCCCGATGTTGGTCAGGCTGTCTCGCACCGCCTGCCTGAGCGGGTCGCCCGGCGGCAGGTTCCGCTCACAGCGCGCGTAGGTATCGCGCAGCAGCGTCGTCGCGTCGGTCAGCCGGCCCGCCGCGTAGTAGGCGTGGGCCAGGCTCGCGCTGCTGGCCAGCGTCTCCGAATGATCGGCGCCGAGCGCCCGCTCGTAGCCGGTCCGGGCCTGCTCGAAGAGCTGAAGCGCGGAGGCCATCCGGCCCGCCGCGTGGTAGGCGGCGCCCAGGTTGCCCTGGGCCGCGATGGTGTCCAGGCTGTCCGAGCCCAGCGCCCGCTCGGTGTCGGCCAGTACCTTCTTGTACTGCGCGATGGCCTCCTTGACCCGGTCCGCGGCCATATAGGCGTCGGCCAGGTGCTGGCGGGTCCGGGTGGTGTCCGGGTGCTGGGCGCCCTGGATGCGCTCGCGGCTGGCCAGCGTGCGGCGCCCGATGAGGATGGCGTCGTCGAACTGGCCCGCACTGCGGTAGGCGTCGGCCAGCTCATCCTGGGTAGCCAGGGTGTCCAGGTGGTCGGGCCCGCAGACCCGCTGGTAGTCGTTGACCGCGGTATCCAGCACCGTGATCGCGTCGCCGATCTGGCCCGCCGCGGCCAGGGCGTGGCCCAGCTCCAGCCGGGCCGCGATGGTGCTCGGGTGGTCGGGCCCGAGCCCGTGGTCCCGCTTGGCCAGGATCCACTGGCACCACGGCACGGCCTCGGCCGGCCGCGCCGCGGTCAGGTAGGCGGTGGCCAGGTGCTCGCCGGCGACCAGCGTGTCGGCGTGGCCCGAGCCCAGCACCCGGTCGCTGACCGTGGCCAGGTCCCGCCAGTAGTCCACGGCCGGCCCGGTCAGCCGCGCGCTGTCCAGGCTCTGCCCGGCGCGCAGCAGCAGCGGATGGCAGCCGCCCGCCCACAGCAGGTCGCCCGCGACCCGCTGGAGATGGGCGGTGGACGAGCGCAGCTCGCCGGGCAGCCACTCTCGCTGATCCCCGGCGGGCCAGGCTTCCAGCAGCGCGTCCGCCGCCGCCCGCACCGTCCGGTCCAGCATCGCGTCGGGCATCGCGGCCCGGACCGCGGCCTGGACCGGCCCGCTCATCCGCACCACCGGCTGGGCTCCGGCCATGTCCAGCGCGAGCAGGCCCGCCCGCTCCATGACACGCAGCCCGGTCCGGACCCGCTCGGGGTCGGCCGGGGGCTGGCCAGGCCCGCCCGCCACGTAGCCGCGCGCGGCCGCCGTGGTGAAGACCGCGGCCGGCATCCCGAGCCCGTTCAGCAGCGCGGCCACCGCCAGCACCGACTGCGCGGTGCCGTCGGGCGACAGCCGGTCGGCCTGCTCCACACTGAACGTCCAGGTAACCGCGGCCGCCGACGGCTCGCCCCCACCCGCCTCCCCGACCCTCCCCATGGCGTCGGTGAGCTGGTCGCGGCGGCGCACGAAGTAGTCACGGTAGTCCCGGCAGGACAGCGACGAGCTGGCGATCACCGCACTGGCCTGGGCCAGCGCCAGCGGCTCGCAGCCCAGGTCCTTGACCAGGTCGATGGCGCCGATGCGCTGGTCAGGGTCGGCGGTCAGCCGCCCCATCAGGTAGCTGAGCGCCTCGCGCGGGCTGAACACCCCGACCGGCAGCAGCTGGGTCCCCGGCTGGCCGGTGAGCACCGCGGGGTCCCCGGTGGTGACCAGCACCCGCCCGGCCTCGCCCTCCGGCCAGAGCCCGTCCAGGTCGGCCCGGTCGGCCGAGCCCGTCGAGTACCACCAGCCACGGCCGCTTGGTCTCGGCCAGCCAGCTCAGGAATCGGGCCGCCACGGCCTCCGTGTCGCCGGGCAGGCCGCCGCCCATCGCCTCGTCGGCCGCGGCCAGGTAGCCCGACAGCACCGACGCCCGGATGGTCGCGGTTATCCAGACCAGCAGGTCCACCTCGCGGCTCTGCCACAGCGACTCGGCGAAACTCGCCGCGAGCTGGGTCTTGCCGCACGACGCCAGCCAGTCTCGCGACCCGCTGTCGGCCGGCCGGGCCGGCACCAGGGCCACCGCGGTTCCCGGCCGCAGCGCCGCGCCCAGGCCGGGCGCCGTCTCCAGCCGCGAGGTAAAGCCGTCGGCCGCCGCGGGCATCACGCCCGACCGGACCGGCCACCCGGCCTCTTCGGCCCGCGGCGGCTCGGGCATCGGCAGCGGCGGTGGTGGCTGCGCCGACGTACCAGCCGGCACTCCTCTGTGCATCGTGTACAACCGTCCTTGTGGGTAGGTGCGGCGAACGCGGTCGCCTACACCTCGGTGACCGGGGCTGGCCCGGGGGATGAGCCGCCCTTGGGCCGGTTGGCCAGGACATGCTCGACCAGCGTAATCAGCACCTGCTTCACCGACCCGACCTGGCGGGCGTCGCACAGTACCGTCGGCACGCGCGGGTCAAGGTCCAGCGCGATCCGCACTTCCTCGGGGTCGTAGCGGATCGCGTCGTCGAAGCAGTTGATGGCCACCACGAACGGCAGCTCGCGCTTCTCGAAGTAGTCCACCGAGGGAAAGCAGTCGCTCAGCCGGCGGGTGTCGGCCAGCACCACGGCGCCGAGCGCGCCGTAGGCCAGCTCGTCCCACATGAACCAGAACCGCTCCTGGCCCGGCGTGCCGAACAGGTACAGCACCAGCCGGCTGCCGATGGTGATCCGGCCGAAGTCCATCGCGACCGTGGTCGAGGTCTTCCTGTCCACGCCGTCCAGGTCGTCAAAGGCGATACTCGCGCTGGTCAGCGGCTCCTCGGTGCGCAGCGGCCGGACCTCGCTGATCGCTCCGACCAGCGTGGTCTTGCCCGCCCCGAAGCCGCCCGCGACCAGGATCTTGAACAGGGAATGCGGGCTTTCGGCGGTGCCGTCAGAGGGCACGGAGCCCATGCAGTACCTCCTTGAGCAGGTCGGCGCTGGGCTGCTCGTCAGCGCGTCGCTGCGGCAGCACGGAGATCCGGCCCTGCTGGGTGAGGTCGGCGAGCAGCACCCGGACGACGCCCAGCGGCAGCCCCGTGTCCGCCGCCACGTCGGCCACCGTGACCGGCCGCTCGCACAGGGTCATGATCCGGCGATGCTCCGGGCTCATCCCGGCCTCGTCGGGTCCCCCGCCCGGTGCGTGACCACCACCACGGCGATCAGGTCCAGTACCTCGCCGTCGGCAGGCTCGGTCCGGCCGCCGGTGACCGCGTAGGGCCGAACGACCGGGCCGGAGTCCCGGTCGAGCCACTTGTTGTCCGCGCCCATCACAGAGTTCAGTCCGTAGTGCCCTGGGAGGCCGGAAAGCGCGAGTGGGACGCCAGGTGCGGCCCGGCCGCTTCACCAGCATCGCCATCTCGTAGGCGACCAGGCCGGCGTCGGCGTCCGCGGGCGCCAGCACGGCCAGGCAGCTGCCGTGGCCGGCCGCGGTGACGAACAGGCAGCGCCTGCTGCAGTTCGATGATGCTCTGCCGTACCTCGCCCGCCCCGAAGTGCTCCCCAGCGCCCCTGGCCAGGCTCTGCAAGCCCGCGGCCAGCGCGGACAGGTGCTCGGCGTTCTCGCGGCCCATTTCCTGAGTGGCCGCGATCACCAGCCCGTCGCGCGAGAGGATCACGGCTTTCCGGAAGTTCTCCACGCGGTCAGCGAGGTCGTCGAGCAGCCAGTTCAGGTCTCGGTCTGGCCCGGCCACGCCCTGCTCATTCATCAGCCATCCTCGCTCAGCGGCTCCTTGGAGTCGTGTCGTCTCGCCGCCCGCCGGCCAGCCGGGGGCGGCGTGTCGGTCGTGCCCGGCGAGCCTGGGTCAGCCTCCCCGGCTGGGCCCGGCGGGCCAGCTGCAGTCACTCGCGCGCCCGCGCCGCCAGCCGCTCTGCAGCGACGAAGCGAGGTTACGGGCGTGCTCGGGGGCCGGGATGTCCTCGGGCGGCAGCCCGGACCCGGCGTCGGGGTGGCGGCCGGACGCCAGCGTGCTCTCCCGCAGGTGCGGGGACAGGCTCGCCTGGCGGGTGCGTCGCGGCAGCCCGGGGTTCCGGCCCTCGTCCTCGCCCCCGGCCTGCGGCTGGTCGCCGCCGGCCTCGGGACTGCGGGTCCGGCGGAAGACGTCGCTGCCGCTGCTGCCCGGGCGCAGCGGGTCCGGCGCGGCCCGGCCGGGGGCAGCGGCCGGGCTGGAGAGGGCCGGCCGGAGTGCCGGGCCCTGGCGTGCCCGCACCGGGCAGGTCCAGCCGCGGCCGCCCGGCGAGCGGCGCACTGGCGGGGGGCGCGGCAGCGGGGGGCGCGGCAGCGGGCGGCGCGGCGGGCCCGCTCCGGCCAAGATCGGGAAACCCAGGTGCGGAAACAGGGGTCGCCGGTGCCGCAGCCGGGCTGGCCGCGCCGGTCGCCGCCCGGGTCGCGGAACGGCGGGTGGGCAGCGGAGGGGCCTGGCCGGCCGGCGCGGCCGCCGGTCGGTCCGTAAGGCCGCCGGGGAACAGGTCGTCGGCCGCGCGAGTCCCGAGCGGCGGGCCGGGCAGCGAGCCATTGCTGGCCGTCGAGGCCAGCCGGTCGTCGGCCGCCGGGGCCGTGTGGCGTCCCGTCACCGCCAGGGACTCGGCGCCGTGCAGGTCCAGTCTGGCCGGGCGGCTGGCCGCCAGCTCGGCCGGGGAGGCGTCCGGCGGCATCCCGTCCAGCAGCGTTCCCGGCGGCGGGACCACGATGCCGTTGGGCATCAGCACGATGGCCGTGGTGCCGCCGTACGGAGAGGTCCGCAGCGACACCCGCACGCCATGGCGGGCGGCCAGCTTGCCGCCCACGAACAGGCCCAGCCGGTCGGCGTTGGCCAGGTCGAAGTCGGGCGGGCTGGCCAGCTGGCGGTTGATCTCCGCGAGCTGCTCGGGCTCCACGCCCAGCCCGCGGTCGTCGATTTCCACCGCGAAGCCGTTGGCCACCCGGCCGGCCCGGACCTCCACCCGGGTGCCGGACGGGGAGAACAGCGTGGCGTTCTCGATGAGCTCGGCCAGCAGGTGGATCATGTCGCCCACCGCGGCGCCGGCGATCGAGTCCTCGGAGCGGGTCAGCACGCTGACCCGCTTGTAGTCCTCGACCTCCGCCATCGCGCCGCGGATGACGTCGATGACCGGCACGGGCTCGCGCCAGGCCCGGCCGGGCGCCGCCCCGGACAGGATGGCCAGGCTCTCAGCGTGCCGGCGCATCCGGGTGGTCAGGTGGTCCAGCGAGAACAGGTCGGCCAGCGCGGCCGGGTCCGATGCCTTCTGCTCCAGCGCGTCGATGAGCCGCAGCTGCCGTTGCAGCAGCGACTGGTTGCGCCGGGCCATGCTGACGAAAACCTCCCGCAGGCCGTTGCGCAGGCTGGCCTCGCTCGACGCCGCGGTCGCGGCCGCGCTCTGCAGGCCGACCAGGGCCGCTCCGGCGCTGGCCACCTCCGCGGTGGCCCGGCGCGGGGCGTCCGGGACCTGGTTCAGCTCCGCCAGCGCCCCGCCGCGGTCCCGGCCGGTCACGGCTGGCTGGGCGGCCAGCCGCTGCGCCGTCACGGCCACCGCCGGCGACGTCCCGCGCGAGCCGCCGCGCGAACGACGCGGTCAGCGCGACGATGGCGATGATGACGACCGTGCCGATGATCGCCACCGTGATCCCGGTGACCCCCGGGTGCTGGGCCAGGTAGCCGTGGCCGGTCATCGCGCTGCCGGCCATCAGGCCAGCGCAGGCGAGCCAGAGCACCACGAGAACCGTCGTCGGCAGCACGACCGTCACGATGAACGCGGAGCGGATGGAGCGGCGCTCCGCGTCGGGCCGGTTCTGGCTTGCCGTGCTGGATAGGCCCACGTGCTCACTCCTGGATCGATCCCGGCACGGAATCAGGTTGCTGCTGGCGCGCCGACCGGTATCGCCATCGCCAGGCCACTATCTTCCGCTATTGCGCACCAATTTTCGTCATGCTTCGCAAAAAAGGCCCGGCGATATGACACCCTATCTGGCCCCGCAATGCCGCTGACCATGGGCGCAGCCCTGGCCCGCGGTCGGCCAGGCCGCTCCTATAGCGGAAGAGAGTTAGCGGCATGACGGGATTTTTCCGGTTTCGGGCAGGTGCCCGCTGATATTCGGACGGACGGTTATCGGGACAGCGCCCGGCTGAGCGCCGGCGCCACCTCGGCCAGCCTGGTGACCGGCTGGCACAACCCGCCGCCGCACCGGGCCAGCGCCGCCCCGGCGGCCGCCGCCTGAGCGCTGGGCCAGGGGCACAGCACGTGCAGCCGGTCGATGCCGGCCAGCGCCGCCGCCGGGTCGCCGCCGGTGGTCGGCAGGCAGTCCGAGAGCAGGATCGTGACCCGCTCGTCGGCGTCCGCCCCGGCCAGCTGCCCGGCCGCCGCCCGCAGCCCGCCGGCCAGGTCGGTCAGCCCGTGCCCGCGCAGCCCGATCAGCGCGCCGACCAGCTCCTCGGGCAGCCGGCCGGCCGCATGCGCCTGGAGCACCGTGACCTCGCGGCCGAAGGCCAGGACGGCGGGCTCCAGCCGGCGGTCCGCGGCCAGCACGACGCCGGCCGCGGCCACCGCGGCGATGGCGACGCCGTGGCCGGACATCGAGCCGCTGGTGTCGATGAGCAGGCACAGCGCCCGCTGCCGGGACCGCCAGGTGGTGGTGACCAGGTCCTCGGGTCGCGGCGGCCAGGCGCCGGGCAGCCGGGCCAGGGTGCGGTCCAGGTCCAGGTCCCCGTCCGCGCGACGGCCCGGCTCCAGCCGGCGGGTGCCGCGCGAGCGGTCGCTGGCCGTCGCGCCCAGCTCGACGAAGACGCGGGCCGCCAGCCGCCGGGCGGCCGCGCGCAGTTCCCGGTCGGTGGCCATGGCCAGGTCGGCCAGCAGCGCCGCCGCGGCGTCCGGGTCGTCGGCCAGCAGCGCGCGCAGCGCGCCGGAGTCCAGCGCGCCCGTCTCCGGCGAGACGGCGCCGAATGCGGCGTGCCGGGCGGCCAGCTCGGCCCGGCCGATGTCCAGCCGGGCCGGCCCGGCCAGCGCGGTCGCGCCGCAGCCGGGAGGCCGACACCGACCTGCTGCCCGACGGCCCGGCCTGCGGGGGCTCGGCCGGCGGGCCGTCAGCTTTTCCCCGGCCGTCCCCGGCGGCATGGTCTCCGGCGGGAGCGTCGGTCGCGGCCCTGCTGGCTCACCGTCTCCGTCCGCGGCGGCGGGCTCGTCGGGGTCCCGGTCCCGTCGGTCCGGTCCGGCCCGACCATCCCGGCCAGTCCGGCCAGACCCCGGCCAGCAGCTCGTCGATGACCGACTCCGGGCTGCGGTCGCAGCCGTCGGCGAGCCTGATCCGGCCCGACAGCGCCGCGTAGGCGGCGTCCCGCGCCGTGTCCACGGGCCAGGCCGCGCTCGCCGCGCAGCCGGGCCAGCCCGGTCAGCAGCAGCACCAGGTCGATCGCGCCGCGCACCGAGGCGCCCATCCGCACGTCGCGGATGCTCGCGGGTGGCCCGGGTCAGGGCCACCGCGAACGCCGACGACGCGGCCGTGCTCGCCGGTCACCGCCGCGGTGATCTCGCCGCTCGGCCGCCGCGTCCTGGTAGCCGAGCACCACCCGGCAGATCCGGTCCGCGATGGCCTGGCTGACCCGGGCCGTGCCGATCGGCGTCGAACGGGTTCATCGCCGCGATCAGCCGGAAACCGGGGCCAGCCGCCACCAGGCCCAGCCGCGGCACCGCGATCTCGCCCTCGGCCAGCACGGTGATCAGGACGTTGAGCGTCTCCTCGGGGATCCGGTTGAACTCCTCCAGGTACAGCAGGGCGCCGCCGCGCATCGCCTGCAGCAGCGGCCCGTCGGTGAAGCTGGCCGCGGACGTAGCCCTCGGCCAGCACCTGCGCCGGGTCGTACTGGCCGACCAGCCGGGCGGGCGTCAGCTCGGCGTTGCCCTCGACGAAGACCACGTCCTGGCCCGTGTCGCGGGCGATGTCGCGCAGCAGCGTGGACTTGCCGGTGCCCGGCGGCCCCTCGATCACCACGTGCCGCCCGGCCGCCAGCGCGACCGTGAGCACCTCGCGCTCGCGGCGCAGCCCGACGACCGGCGTCGCAGGGCCGCGGCGCGGGCGTCACCGTGCCGTCATCGGCGAGTTCCGCGGGCCACCCCGCCGGTCAGGCGCCGTACCGGATGACACCGCGGATGTTCTTGCCGTCCAGCAGGTCCTGGTAGCCCTGGTTGACCTGGTCCAGGGTGTAGGTCGCGGTGATCAGCTCGTCCAGCTTCAGGTCGCCCGACCGGTACAGCTCGACCATCCGCGGGATGTCGTGGAACGGGTCGCCCGAGCCGAACAGGCTGCCCTGGATGCGCTTCTCGAACAGGGTCAGGATCGCGCCGGACAGCTCGATGGTGGTTCTTGGCCGGGTCGGCCAGGCCGGTGACCACCACCGTGCCGCCCTTGCGGATCGCGTTGAACGCGCTGGTCACCACCTCGGAGGTGACCACGCCGACGGTGACGATCGCCTTGTCCGCGCCCGACGCCGCGGGTCAGCTGGGTGATCAGCTCCTGGGCCTGCTCGGCGGTCTCGCAGCTGTGCGTGGCGCCGAGCTGCTCGGCCGCCTCGCGCTTGTTGGCCAGCGGGTCGATCGCCACCACGTTGCGGGCGCCGGCCAGCGCCGCGCCCTGCACCGCGTTGATGCCGATGCCGCCGATGCCGTAGATCGCGATGGTGTCGCCCGGCTCGGTGGCGGCGGCGTGCACCGCGGAGCCGAATCCGGTCGGCACCCCGCAGCCGATCAAGCACGACCTTGTCCAGCGGCAGGTCGTCGTCGACCTTGATGGCCGAGTTCTCGGAGATCACCGCGCGCTCGGAGAACGTGCCGAGCATGCACATCCCGCCGATGTCCGCGCCGTCCTCGTGGAACCGGTAGGTGCCGTCCGGCAGGCTGCCGTCCAGGATCGTGGCGCCCATGTCGCACAGGTTGGACTTGCCGGTGGAGCACCACCGGCAGTGCCCGCAGACCGGCAGGAACGAGCAGATCACGTGGTCGCCGGGCTTCAGCCGGGTCACGCCGGGCCCGACCTCCTCGATGATCCCGGCCCCCTCGTGGCCGCCGACGATCGGGAAGCGGGGCACCAGGTCGCCCTGCCGCAGGTGCTCGTCGGAGTGGCACAGGCCGGCCGCTACGTAGCGGATCAGGACCTCTCCGGTCTTTGGTGCATCCAGGTCAAGCTCGGTGATCTCGAAGTCCTGACCTGTCCCGCGCAGAACCGCCGCCTTCGTCTTCATGACGTCACCATAGATCTGCCCGATCACCACCGACTAGACCCGGGAGCGCGACGCCGGAGGTCCGGGCCGTCGGCGGCGGCTGATAACAAGGGAGCATGGCGGAGAACCAGGCAGCCGAGTCCGAGCTGCGGCAGGAGGCCGAGCAGTCCCTGCGCGCGCTGGCCGGGCCGGGCGCCCGGCTGCGCGAGGACCAGTGGCGCGCGATCCAGGCACTGGTCAGCGATCGGCGCCGGGCCCTGGTCGTGCAGCGCACCGGGTGGGGCAAGTCGGCGGTCTACTTCACCGCCACCGCCCTGCTGCGGGCCCGCGGCGCCGGGCCGTCGGTGATCGTGTCCCCGCTGATCGCGCTGATGCGCAACCAGATCGAGGCGGCCGGCCGGGCCGGGCATCCGGGCCCGCACCGTGAACTCCGCCAACACCGACGACTGGGACGAGATCTACGCCGAGGTCGCCGCCGGCGCCGTCGACGTGCTGCTGGTCAGCCCGGAGCGGCTGAACAACCCCGGCTTCCGCGACCTGGTGCTGCCCAAGCTGATCGCGGCCGCCGGGATGCTGGTCGTGGACGAGGCGCACTGCATCTCCGACTGGGGGCACGACTTCCGGCCCGACTACCGGCGGCTGCGCACCGCTGCTGGCCGAGCTGCCGCCCGGCGTCCCGGTGCTGGCCACCACGGCGACGGCCAACGCCCGGGTGACCCGCGACGTCGCCGAGCAGCTCGGCGCCGGCACGGCCGGCCAGGCCCTGGTGCTGCGCGGTGCACCTGGACCGGGAGAGCCTGCACCTGGCCGTCGTCCGACTGGCCGGGGCCGCAGCAGCGGCTGGCCTGGCTGGCCGAGCACCTGGACGAGCTGGCCGGCTCGGGCATCATCTACACGCTGACCGTCGCCGCCGCCCGCGAGGTCGCCGAGCTTCCTGCGCGACCGGGGCCACCTGGTCGCCTCCTACACCGGCCAGGACGACCACGCCGAACGGAGGCGGCCGAGGACGCCCTGCTCGCGAACAGGTCAAGGCGCTGGTCGCCACCAGCGCGCTGGGCATGGGCTTCGACAAGCCCGACCTGGGCTTCATCGTCCACCTGGGCGCCCCGCAGTCGCCGATCGCCTACTACCAGCAGATCGGCCGGGCCGGCCGGGGCGTCGACCGGGCCGACGTGATCTTGCTGCCCGGCCGCGAGGACGCCGACATCTGGGCCTACTTCGCCTCGCTCGCGTTCCCGCCCGAGCGCGGTGGTCCGCGCGCACCCTGGCCGCCCTGGCCGAGGCCGGCCGGCCGCTGTCCACCGCCGCCCTGGAGACCAGGGTCGACCTGACCCGCAGCCGGCTGGAGATGATGCTCAAGGTGCTGGACGTGGACGGCGCGGTCCGCCGGGTCAGCGGCGGCTGGACCGCGACCGGCCAGGACTGGGCCTACGACGCCGACCGGTACGCCGCGGGTCGCCGCCGAGCGGGCCCGGGAGCAGCAGGCCATGCTCGGCTACCTCGACACCGGCCGGCTGCCGGATGGAGTACCTGCGCCGCGAGCTGGACGACCCCGGCGCCGCAGCCGTGCGGCCGCTGCGACAACTGCACCGGCCGCCCTGGCCGCCACCAGTGTCCGAGGCCGGCGCCGCGGCCGCCGCGGCGAGCGGCTGCTGCGGCCCGGCACCGAGGTGGCGCCGCGCAAGATGTGGCCGACGGGCATGAGCGAGCTCGGGCATCGACCGTCTCCGGCCGGATCGCGCCCGCGGTCCAGGCCCAGCCGGGCCGGGCCGTGGCCCGGCTGACCGACCTCGGCTGGGGGCCGCGGCTGCGCGCCGCTGCTGGCCCGCCGGCCGGACGACGGCCCGGTCCCGGCCGACCTGGTCGAGGCCGTGGTCAAGGTCCTGGCCGCCTGGGACTGGGCCGAGCCGCCCGGCCGCGGTGGTCGACCCTCCCCTCGCGGTCCCGCCCGCAGCTCGTCGCCAGCCTGGCCAGCCAGATCGCCGCCATCGGCCGCGCTGCCCTACGCTCGGCACGCTCGACTACGCCGCCGAGCGGACGGCTGGCGAGCCGCGGGCCGCGCAACGGCGTCAGCACAACAGCGCCCAGCGGCTGCGCGCGGTCTGGCACGAGCTGGCCGTGCCCGAGGCGGTGGCCGAGGCCGCGGCCGCCGCTGGGCGGCCCGGTGCTGCTGGTCGACGACCGGATCGAGACCGGCTGGACCATGACCGTCGCGGCCAAGCTGCTCCGCGAGGCCGGGGCCGCGGCCGTGCTCCCGCTGGCCCTGGCCAGCTCCGGCTGACCGCGGAGAACCCTAGGCGCCAGCCGGGGTCTTGTGCTTGGTCGCGGTCTTAGGCGGCGGCTTGCGCTGGCCGGTCTTCTTGTTCCCGGCTTTCTGGCCCCGCTTGTGCTCAAGGGCCCGGCGCACCTTGGCCAGCTCCGCCGCGTGCCGGCGAGCCCTGGCTGGGGCGGAGTTGTAGTAGGCGTCCTCCGCGGCCAGGCCCCGGGTCATCCACTGGAGCATGGGCGGCAGCAGCAGCCGCCAGGTGAGCATGGTGTGCCCGCCGCCCCGGACCAGCCTGAGGGTCACGTTGGGCTGGCGGAGCTGGAGCAGCTCGCTGAAGTTCTGCGCGGCGTGCACGTCCGGCGCGTCGCCGTCGCCCGCGCCGAGCCAGAACTGCGGAATAGGCCGGCCGAGCGGCAGCGACCGGAGCAGGTCAACGGGGGTGTTCGCGCGGTCCTGCTGCTGGCTGGCGAACGCGCTGACCCGCCGCGGCGGGTTGATCAGCTGGTTGAGATCCGGGCGGAAGTAGCCGCTGAGCACGGCCGCGTCGTTGAAGATCGAGCCGTGCTGCAAGCCCAGGTTGGCGGCGCAGAAGCCGCCTTCGGAGTAGCCGGCGATGCCCCAGCCGGCGCCCAGCGGCTGGACTCGCAGGTGGTGGTAGATGTAGTCGGGCAGGTCCTTGGCCAGGTAGGTGTCGTCCCGCGGGCCGTGGTGCTGGTTCAGGCACTGGAGCGAGATCCCGCGGCCGCCGTTGGCGTCCGGCATGACCAGGACGGCCGGGTCGGCCTTGTGCTCGCTTATGAGAGTGTCCAGAATCGTGTTGACGCCGAGCACGGTAATCCAGTCCTGCGGCTGCCCGGGGAAACCGTGCAGCAGCTCGATTACCGGAAAACGGTAATTCTGATAGGAACCCGGCCGGAAATACTGCGGCGGCAGGAATACGTAGACCGACCGGGTAATGTGACTGATCCGGCCGTGGATCCGCAAGTGCAGGGTCAGGCCGTATTGGCGGGCAATGGCCAGATCAAAGTGCCCGAGAGAGGCGCTGGTGGTGTGCGGGCCGCCGGTGATCGACACCGAGGTGGCCGGGACACCCTGGCTGGTGAGATCGGACCAGGCGGAGCCCCAGGTCGGGTAGTAGTCGTAGTACTTATTGACGGTCGCGACGCCGAACGTCATCGCCGATGCGAAAGCCAGAAGGGCGGACAGAATACGCAGGACCAGGTGGCTGGTCACCAGCATCCACCAGAGCAGGCCGATGAAGACCACCACCAGCAACACGAAGAACAACGTGCTCTGTGGTTCAAGCATTCATGACTCCGATGGCCTCCCAGGGCTCTCCCAGCTATGCCGCAATGCATAACGGTTGGAACTGGGACTGAGTGCCCCCTTTGGCCTCCCAGCGGGGATAGCTTTACCTCACGACGGGTTTTAGCCTAGGCGTCGCGGCGGGCCGGCGGCGCGATGCGCGCCGGTCCAGTCACGGAGAGTGGCTGCTGGCTACTGCTGCGGGTGGTCGATATCCACCGAAGGCAGGTCCTTGACCTGCTCCTTCGTGATGCTCAGCGTGATGCCCTCATCGGTCCTTTTCACGCTGCCGATGGGGATGGCCACGTCCTTGCGGCCCCACAGGTGGCCCTCCTGGAGCAGCACGTGGGTGACGTGATGGCTGGCCGGGTTGATGACCAGGCCCTGGACGCGGCCGATGGGGCCGTCGGTGGCGTATACCGGGTCGCCGCGACGGACGGACACCTCGCCCGGCGGCTCGGCGTCCTCGGTGATGACCGACGGGCCATCCACGCCGGTGCCGACGCCGAAGCCCAGCCCGCCGCCCAGGCCGTAGTAGGGCCAGGTCAGCACCTCGCCGGGACCGTAGGCCGAGTAACCGCCCAGTTCCGGCGCGAACTGGCTCTCCTCGGCCGAGTCCAGCTGCTCGAACTCGGCGCGCGTGCACCGCAGCCGGATCTCGTGCGGGCCGCCCTCGACCAGGTCGAGCGGGACGAGCCGGCTCAGCCCGTGCGGGTGCTTCGGCTCGACCGCGAGGTGGGTGACGGCCTCCGCGACCGGGTCGAAGACCACCCGCGTGACGTGGCCGCACGGTCCGTCGCTACAGGTAGCGCCGGCTCCGATGACAAACTCTGCCGGTTGCGCCATCGCATCTCCCGTGCCGCTGAGTAGGTCCGGCCCGGGCGCTGCCCCGCCCCTGGTCGGCTGATTGCCTCTGGTCCCTGGCCTACCCGGACATCGGGGACCCGGCACCTCACCCCGGAAACCTGGCCCGGGCGCCGGGCACCGGGAGCGGATAAGTCCTATCATCGGGCCCATGCCGGCGTCTGGTTACCTAGCGCTACGGCCGGCCGGCAATGCGCCCGATGGACCTGCCCGGACGACGATGGCGGCGGTCATTGCCCGGACCACCGCGGTCATCCGGGGCCTGGTACTGGCCTACATCGTCGCCCAGGTGCTGATCTGGTCCCCGTTCTACACCGCCCGTCCGGCCCGGCTGGCCGGGCCCGCCGTGGCCGTGGCCTGCTGCGCGGTAGCCGTGGCCTACCTGCGCCGGCGGCGGCCGGCCTGGCCGCTGATCGTCACGGACTCGGCGATCCAGGTGGCGCTGGCCCTGGGCGCGGAGTGGTGCGTGCCGCCGGCCATGCGCGGCGACACCTCCAACTGGCTCTATATCGCGGTGGCGGGCCAGATCCTGGTGCCCGTGTGGTTCGCCCCGGCCGGTCTGCTGATACCGCTGGTGCTGGCCTCGGCCGCCTCCTACTGGGCCGCCGCCGCGGACCTGGCCGGCCGAGCGGGGGCGGCCGGCCGCTCCCCGGCCGCGGGCGCCGCGGTGCTGCTGGCCGTCGCCGCCATAGCCTGGGTCGGCCTGCGGCTGATGGCCCGCCGGGCCGCGGCCGCGGACGCCGCGCTGGACCTGGCCGACCGGGAGGCGGGCGCCGAGTTCGTGGCGCTGACCCGGAGCACCGAGCGGCGCGAGCACGACCGGCTCCTGCACGACACGGTGCTGAACACGCTGACGGCGCTGGCCCGCGGCGGCGACGCTGCGGCCAGCGAGGTGCGGGCCCGGTGCCGGCACGACGTGACGCTGATGCAGTACGCGCTGCGCGACACCGGCACGGCTGACGAACAGGCCCTGGGCCCGTGCGGCGGCCTGGTGATCGGCATCGAGGCCGTCGCGGCCGAGCTGGCCGACCGCGGGCTTACCGTGCACGCGGACGTGCCCGGCCGGGGGCCCGCGCCGGCCGACGGCGCCGGCCCGTCGAGCCCGGACTGGCCCGAGGTTCCCGTGCCGGTGGCCACGGCCCTGGTTCACGCGGTCCGCGAGGCGCTGGCCAACGTGGCCAGCCACGCCGGCACCGGGGAGGCCTGGATCACGCTGCGGCTGGACCCGGCGGCGGGGCTGGAGCCGGGCGCGCTCGAGGTAACCGTGCGCGACGAGGGGACCGGGTTCGACCCGGCGCGCACCGATCCGGCCCGGCTCGGGGTCCGCCGGTCGATCATCGAGCGGGTGGCCGACTGGGGCGGTACGGCCTCGGTCCGGTCCGCCCCGGGCCAGGGGACCGTGGTACAGATGCGCTGGGGTGCGCCAGCTGTTACGGATCCTGGTCTGGCCACCGCTGGTCAGGGGCGTTCACCGGATGCCGCATGGTGAGCCGCGACGCGGTCCTGCGTGACACCTACGAGTCCGGCCTGCCGCGCGCGATCGCGGTGGTGGCCGCCATCTGGCAGCTCACGCTGCTGTTCCAGGTGCTGGCCTACCTGCCCGACTTCCGGCAGCACGCGGTCGTGGTCGGGGTGTGGGTGGGCCTGCTGGCGGCCGCGGTGTGGCTGGTGCCGCGGGCCTGGGCCGGCGGCCTGTCGGCGCGCGAGGGCGCGGCCGCGGTGCTGATCGCGATCGTGGCAGTCGCCCTGGTGGGCTGGGAACGGCGGGCGCACGGCGCCCCCGGCTCGGTGGACTGGTCGGTGGTCGGCAGCGGCTGGCTGCTGGCGCTGGTCGCGCTGAGCCGCCCGGCCTGGCTGTGGATATCGGGGGCACTGGGCGTGTTCGCGGTGCACACGGTGCTGCTGGTGCGGGTGCTGGGGACCAGCTCGCTGGTGCTGGCCCGGCTGACGGCGACCGCGTACACGCTGGTGGTGATCCTCGTGGTGTTCTCGGCGCTGCGGCCGGCGGCCGCCTCGTACGCCGCGATCGCCGGGCGCCGGGCCGCGCTGCTGAGCCAGGCCAGGGCCGAGCACGCGGCGGCGGCCGCGGTCCAGCAGGACCGGCACGACCGGCTGGCGCTGCTGGAGGCCGAGGCGCTGCCGCTGCTGCGGGCGGTGGCCGACGGCTCGCTGGACCCGGCCGAACCCGCGGTGCGGGACCGCTGCGCCCGGCATGCGGCCGCGCTGCGCCGCGCACTGGCCAGCCGGGCGCCGCAGGCCGCGGGACTGCTGGCCGAGTTGCAGCCGGCGCTGAGCGCGGCCCAGGCGCGCGGGCTGCCGCTGGAGATCCAGGTGCTGGGCGACCCCGGGCAGCCCGGCCGGGCGGTGGCCGAGGCGACGCTGGCGGCGGTGGACGGCGTGTTCCGGGCCCTGCCGCCGCATCCGGTCACGCTCACGGTGCTGGCCTCCGAGGATGACGTCGAGCTGTACGTGGCCTTCGCGCACCCGCCGCGGGGGACGCCGGAGGTGTCCGGGCTGACCGGCTCGGTGCCGGCCGCGGCGGCCTGGCGGGCCGCGGTGGACGTCGACGAGACGGGCGCGGGCTGCCTCGAGGTCCGCTGGCGGAAGCAGGAGGCTGCGTGAGCACGGGCACATCGGCGGGGGACCAGATCATCAAGGTGGCGGCGGTGGACGATCATCCGATCGTCCGGGACGGGATCGCGAACTGGATCACCGGCGCGGACGCGGCCGAGGTGACGGGCGCGGTCTGGGTGGTGGCCACCGCGGCCCGCGTCGACGCCCTGCTGGCCGGGCCGGGACGGGACGCGGACGTGGTGCTGCTCGACCTGGACCTGCAAGACGGAACGACGGTCGAGGACAACGTGGCCGCCATCCTGGGGGCCGGCCCGGCCGTCCTGGTGCTGGCCGCCTCGGACCGGCCGGTGTCGGTCCGCGCGGCCATCCGGGCCGGGGCGCTCGGCTACGTGCTCAAGAGCGAGGAGGCCGGGCAGGTCCGGCAGGCCATCGCGACGGTGGCGGCCGGAGGAGACTGGATCTCGCCGCGGCTGGCCTACATCTTCGCCACCGACGACGCGCCGGACCGGCCCGCGCTGAGCCCGCAGGAGGCGCGTGCGCTGCGGCTTTACGCGACCGGCATGCCGATGAAGTCAGTCGCCCGGCGGATGATGATCGGCGAAGAGACCGTCAAGCAGTATGTCGGGCGGGTGAGAGAAAAATACTCCAGGGCCGGCCGGGCTGCGCCAACTAAAATGGAGTTGTACTATCGAGCCGTCGAGGACGGATATCTCCCGCCTCCCCCTCCCCCCAAGCCGCGGAATCCCCCCTCCCGGTGACCGGGCCACGGGGGATACCCGCCCTCGACTCAGTGTTCTGCGCAGCCAAACACTAGGGGGTTCCTCCCGCGGCGTCATGACCCATTCTCGGGGGTCAGTCCCGCCCCTTCGCCCGAATAGCACGAATTAGGCGTGCTTGAACGGTTCTCGGGAAAGTGTGCTCCGTGCAATCGCACGCGGCGGCAAAAATGGCTCGGGTCAGCTGGCAATGGCGACGTGCCGGTGCACGGTGTCCCGGTCGCCGATCAGGCCCAGAATGCAGACGGCGAGGTCGGCGCGGGAAATGGTGTATTCGCGGGGCAGGTTGCGGTCGATCGCGGTGCGGTAGGTGCGGGCGGCGGGCTTGTCGGTCAGCCGGGGCGGGCGAATGATCGTCCAGTCCAGGCCGCTGCCGCGGACCTCCTCCTCGGCGCGGCGCATGTCGGCGCACACGTGCCGCAGCTGGGTGCGCCGGATCAGGGGCTTGACCAGGCGCAGGAACGGGTCATCGCCGACGTCGGTGACGACCGAGCCGCTGACGATGATGAGCCGGCGCGCGCCGCTTGCGTGCATGGCCGCGATGATGGCGGCGGCCGAGTCCTGGCTGACCGTGGTGGGGCCGGAGCCATGCGGCCCGATGGCGGACAGCACGGCGTCGGCCCCGGCCACGGCCGGGGCGATCGCGGCGGGGTCCATCACGTCGGCGGTGATGACCTCCAGCCGGGGCGGCGCGGTGGTAGCGGTACGGCCGGAACTGGACGCGCGGTCGGCGGCCTCGCGGTCGGCGCGCTGGCCGGCCAGCGGCTCGCCGGGGACGGCCAGGCGAGCCGGGTCGCGGACCACGGCGGTGACCCGGTGCCCGGCCGCGAGGGCCTGCCGGAGCAGGCACGCGCCGGTGCCGCCGGTGGCACCGAAAACGGTGATGTTCATGACTCGCCCTCTCTGCTTTGTTTCGAGCTTTGTTTCGAGGTCCGGGTGCGGTCAGGCCGTCGCGCTGGCCCAGCGCGGCCGACGGGCGTAGGCCGGGCGCCACACGGCCCGGTACAGCAGGCGGGCCGGCGGCGGCAGCATGCCGAGCAGCCGCCGGGTGGTCTCGGCGGGCGCCCCGTCGAGCATCCAGGGGAAGAACTCGGCCGCGCCCCGCAGGCCCTGGTCCCTGGCCGCGCGCCGCCCGAATGCGGCCCAGCCCGCCGGCCCGAGGTGGGCCGCCACGAGCGGCAGTGCCTCGTCTTCCTCGTGGACCATGTGGCCGGTCAGGACGTCGGCCAGCTCGGCGGCGCTCGCGGTCGCCGTCTGGCCGGCCGCGGCGCGGTGGCCGGCCGCCAGGGCCGCGTCGACCTGGGCCAGCAGCGGGTCGATGCGGGCGTGCTCGGCCTCCATCGCGTCCAGCACCGCGATCTGGGCCGGCTCGGTCACCCGCCGCCGCAGCGCGGGCCACAGCGCGACGTCCTCGGCGGTGTGGTGGAGGTGCAGCTGGTTCTTGAACGTGGCCCAGCCGGCCCGCACGGCCGGATCGGCGGTCCGGCCGGACCGCACCGCCTCGGTCAGCCGGGTGAGGTCGCGGTCGAAGGCGTCGTGCGCGGCGTACATCACGGTGAAGTCGACCGGGCCCGGCGTCGGGCGGGCCCGGGTGGCGAAGCCGTTCTGCGTGGTCATCGAAGCTCTCCTGGGAAGCCGGGAGCACTGCCTGGCAGCACTGCTAGGGTAGATCTGCATCTCATATAATACGGAGACCATATCATATGGATTCGACAGCACATGACGACCGGGCCGCGGGACGGCGGCGCCGGCGGCGGCTGAGCCAGGACGTCAAGGCCTCCCTGCGCGACGTGAGCCTCCAGCTCGCGCTGCTCAACCACCAGGTCGGCGGGCACGTGGACCTCAAGCCCACCGACCTGGATTGCCTGGACCTGATCAGCCGCCTCGGGCCGCTCGGCCCGAGCGCGCTGGCCCGCCGGGCCGGGCTGCACCCGGCCACGCTGACCGGCATCCTGGACCGGCTGGAGCGCGGCGGCTGGATCTCCCGCGACCGCGACCCGGCCGACCGGCGCGGGGTGCTGCTGCGCGTCGAGCGGGGCCGGGGGGCTGACCTGCTCGGACTGTACGCGGGCATGAACTCGGCCATGGACGACATCTGCGCCGGGTACCGCGAGGAGGACCTGGAGCTCGTGGCCGACTTCCTGCGCCGTACCGCCGCCGCGGGCCGGGTTGCCGCCGACGAGCTGGCCGGGCCCTGAGCAGGCAAGCTATCCCGGCTTCAGGCCCTGGCATTGACGCCCCTTGCTCCGGTTCCGGGCCAGAGTCTAGACTGTCTATCGTTTTAATAGGAAAAGACAGCCGCGCCCTCGGTGATCCATGCCGGACGCGCCACGGGAGGTGGAACAGGCCTACCGCGCCGGCGAGGGCCGCATGCCGGAGCTGTGCCGTCGCGGTTTTCTGGCCCGCTCTGGCACCAGACCAACCCCTGGAGCGTGTTTTGATGACGACCACCGACCTGAGGACCGAGCCGCGGACCGGCCTGACCAGCACCGGCCCGGCCCCGACGGGCGCCCGGTGAGCCCCGCCACCACGGTCGCGCCCCGGCGGCCGGCCCCGGCGGTCAGCCCGGCGCCGATCGCCTCCGGGGCCGAGGCGATCGAGACCGCGCGCCGTTACGCCGACTCCATCGCCCCCGGCGTGATCGAGCGCGACCGGGCCGGCCAGGTGCCCGCGGCCGAGCTGGCCGCGTTCGACGCCAGCGGGCTGCCGGGCATCACCGTCCCGCGCGAGCTGGGCGGGGCCGACGTCTCGCCAGTGGTGCTGGCCGAGGTCATCAGGACCATCGCGGCCGTGGACCCGGCCATCGCCCAGGTCCCGCAGGCCCACTACCTGTTCGTGGACGTGCTGTCGGTCTGGGGCTCGGCCGGCCAGCAGCGTCGGCTGCTCGGCGACGTGCTGGGCGGCGCCCGGTTCGGGAATGGCCTGGCCGAGCGGGGCGGGCAGCACGCCCAGGACCTCAAGACCCGGCTGCACGCCGGCCCGGACGGCGGGCTGCGGCTGACCGGCCGCAAGTACTACTGCACCGGCTCGATCACCGCCCGGTGGATCGGGGTCAGCGCGCTGGACGACGCCGGGCACCTGGTGCTGGCGTTCGTGGAGCGAACCGCGCCCGGCGTGCACGTGGACGACGACTGGAACGTCATGGGCCAGCGGGCCACGGTCAGCGGCACGACCACGTTCGACGACGTGGCCGTCGACCCCGGCCTGGTCGTGCCCTACGAGCGGGCGTTCGCCGGGCCGCAGCAGCTCGGCGCCCGGTCTCAGCTGGTGCACGCCGCCATCCAGGTCGGCATCGCCGGCGGCGCGCTGCGCGACGCGGGCGAGTTCGTCACCAGCCGGGCGCGGCCGTTCTTCGAGGCCGTGCGCGGTGGCTTCGCGCAGGCCGCCGCGCAGGATCCGCACACCATCCGGCACTACGGCCAGCTGGCCACCAGGGTGCGGGCGGCCGAGGCGCTGCTGGCCTCGGCGGCCGCCACGCTGGAGGAGGTGACCCGATTGCCGCGGGACGCCGCGCAGGCCGCCCGTGGCTCCATCGCCGTAGCCCAGGCCAAGGCGTTCGCCAGCGACGTCGCCGTCGAGGTGGCCAGCGACCTGTTCGCGCTCAGCGGGGCCAGCGCCGCCGACGAGCGGCACGACCTCAGCCGTCACTGGCGCAACGCCCGCACCCACGCCAGCCACGACCCCGTCCACTGGAAGTACCACCACGTCGGCAACTACCTGCTCAATCAGGCCATACCTCCGAACCACGGGCAGATCTGAGATGACTGTTACTGATCAGGACACGGTGCAGACCCGAGAGGCCACCCCCCGGACCCCCCAGCAGGACACCGCCAGCCTTACCGCCTCCGACTTCCGTCACGCCATCGGCCACTTCGCCACCGGGGTCACCGTGGTGACCTCCGTCGGGCCCGATGGCGAGCCCGTGGGCACCACGGCCAACGCCGTCAGCTCGCTGTCCCTGGACCCGCCGCTGATCCTGGTCTGCTTCGACCGGGCCAGCGTCACGCTGGACGCGATCGCGGCCCACGGCGCGTTCGCGGTCAACGTGCTCGGCGCCCGCCAGCAGCACCTGTCGGCCAACTTCGCCCGGCGCGGCCTGGCCGCGGCCTGGGACGGGGTGCGGCACCGGCCCGGCCCGACGGGCAGCCCCCGGCTGGACGGCGTGCTGGCCTCGCTGGAGTGCACCGTCGAGCATCGCCTGGAGGGCGGCGACCATGAGATCGTGGTCGGCCGGGTACACGAGGTGGAGACCGGCGGCGCCGACGTCGCCCCGCTGCTGTTCTGGCGCGGCTCCTACGCCTCGCTTGAGGTCGCCTAGACCCTGGTCGCCTAACCCCTCGTCGCCTAGTCCCCTGGAGGAAGTGATCGTGACCAGCTTGCAGATCGTCACCGTCGTCGGGAACCCGCGCCCCGACTCGCGCACCCATACCCTGGCCCGCACCCTGGCCGCCGAACTGGCCAGCACCTGGCCAGGGGCCGGGGTCAGCGACGTGGACCTGGCCGTGCTCGGCCCGCGGGTGCTCGACCAGGCCGACGAGGCCGCGGCCGCCGCCGTCAAGGAGGTGCTCGCCGCGGACGTGCTGGTCATCGCCAGCCCGACCTACAAGGCCACCTACTCCGGCCTGCTCAAGGCGTTCCTGGACCGGCTGGGCACCGGGAGCCTGGCCGGGCAAGACCGCGGTCCCGATCCTGCTCGGCGGCGCGCCCAATCACCTGCTCGCCGTGGACGTGCACTTCACGCCCCTGTTGCTCGAACTAGGGGCTACGGTGCCGGCCCGCGGCCTGTTCGTGCTGGAGTCGGAGGTGCCGGACTTCGGCGCCTTCGCGGCCGAGTGGGCGGCGTCGTACGGACCCGTGCTCGCGGCCGGGGTCGCGCCTGCGGCGAGCTGACTCCCGCCTGGGCGCCCGGCGGTAGGCTGTGCCGATCGGACGGCGAGGAGGGATGAGGCCATGGGCAGGCCGCTGCTGGGCTCGCAGGCGCTGTCGAGCAGCCTGTTCGCCGACGCGTCCAACTTCGAGCAGCGCTTCGTCGAGAGCTATGACCAGGTCAAGACGATCGTCAGCGCGCTCAAGACCCTGCGGATGCGGGTGGTGCTGACCAGCGGCTCGTTCGACATCATCCACGAGGGCCACTCCATGTACCTGGAGGCGGCCCGCGGCTTCGGCGACTTCCTGATCGTCGGCCTGGACAGCGACGACAAGATCCAGTCCCGCAAGGGCCCTGACCGCCCCGCCGTGCCCCAGATGGAGCGGCTGCGCATGGTGACCCACCAGCGCGGCGTGGGCCTGGTGACCCTCAAGGGCGTGCACCATCCTCGCTGGGCGCTGATCAAGGCCGTCGAGCCGGACGTCCTGGTCGCCACCGCCGACACCTACACCCCGGCCGAGATCGCCGAGCTGGAGGCCCGCTACTGCGGCCGCGTCGAGGTCCTGGAGCGGATGGCCACGGTCAGCACCTCGGCCAGGCTGCGCCGGATCCAGCTCGGCATCCCCGAGCCGGACGCCGAGGTTGAGGCCGGCCAGCCGGGTGGCGGAGACGAGCTGGCCCGGGCCGGCCGTCCGGGAAAGTGAAGCAGCTTCTCCTTTACCTGCCCGTCATCCATCACGGCTACCAGGCCCTGCTCGACCGGCACGCCGACGCCGGCGTGCTGCTGCTCGGTCCCGGCTTCCAGGCCGAGTTCCCGAGCCTGGGCAAGGACATCCGGGCCCTGTCGGCTGACGAGGCCGCGCGGTACCTGCGCGCCGCCCGGCCCGGCCGCGAGGTGCGCGTCGTGGAGCCCGCCGACCTGCCCGCCGCCGTCACCGGCGACCCGCTCGTGCTGCCCGACGAGGAGATCATGCGGGCCCTGGCCGCCCGGCACGAGCTCGGCCGCGGCCGCACCCTGGTCTTCGACCCCACCTTCCTGCGCTGGGACCGGGAGTGGAGCCAGGCCCAGCGCCCGGCCCGCTTCGATGGCCAGATCGCGGCCGGCGACCTGCCGCGGGGCCTGATCGCCCGGGCCCAGCAGCTGGCCGGCCATAGCTCGGACTGGTGGCGGCAGGTGGGCGCGATCGCGGTCCGCGGCCCGGACCTGCTCGGCTACGCCTGGAACCACCATCACCCGACCGAGTACTCGCCCTACGTCGACGGCGACCCGCGGGACAGCTTCAGCCGCGGGGTCCGGTCCGACCTGAGTACCGCGATCCACGCCGAGGCGGCCATCGTGGCCGCCGCGGCGCGGGACGGCGTCTCGCTGCGCGGGGCTGACCTGTACGTGACCACGTTCCCCTGCCCGAGCTGCGCCCGGCTGATCGCCGAGGCCGGCCTGCGCCGGTGCTACTTCGCGGGCCCGTACTCGGTGCTCGACGGCGAGGACGTGCTGCGCGCCGCCGGGGTCGAGCTGTTCTGGGTCGACACCGCGCCCCCGACTGGCTAGATGCGCGCCGTAGTCCGCTCGCGACGGACCGGTGCCCTCAGTGATGTGAGACCAGCTGTATACAAGCCTAAGGCGAAACTGCCGATAATTTACGTAGACAGCGGCTATGCGCCTGGCCGCGTGTCAGGCAGGTTCAGGCGACGCTTTGCTTCGTTCATGAAAGTGAGGTAATAAACGAGCGTGCTGACTAGTCCTACCAGCAGTCCAGGTGCGATATAGTACGCTCCGGAAAAAGTTACATGCTCAAGGACAGGCGCATTCACTTGGCGAAGCAGGATGTAGGCTATGTCAGAAGAGGCTGCAGCAAGGATCCCAAACCCGAAGAGAGCCCAGATTCCTTTAGCAGTAGGCGCACGGAATTGGCCCAATATAAATGTGGCGACCAAGATATCGCGGAAAGGTGAGTTCGCCACGCCTCCTGACCCTGCCACGATTACGATAAGAGCAACCACCCCTAGGGTAATCAGGGAGTACCACGCAGCATTGGCTCGGCGTAGCAAACTGGAGGACCGTGCCTTGAGCGCCTCCGCCAAGGCCCAAGAGCGCTGGTCGTCGTCATCCGTTACCGCAGTGGTGAAGGTGTTATAAATTGAATTGACATTGGCGAGCGTGCCGCCGATGAGCTTGAGCATAGAGCCGCTTAGGGCCGAAAGAACGAGCATTCGGATGAGCAAGCATGCCGATCCCGCTACCACAATGTACCAGGGGAACTGGCCTAGCTCGCTCCAGCCGCCTGCCTTGTAGTAGGCGGTCGCCACCACGACTACAACTGTCAAGACATCCATGAAACAGATAAAGTCTGCTGTGCGAATCCGGTCTAGGGATCGTCGGCCAATCTGTACAGCTTCTTCAGGTCTCGCGCTATTCACTTTCCGTACTACTCCGCATTCTATCTGCGGCGGCATGAGCATAGACAAGCTGAGCAGAACAGATTGCCATAACTAGCGCACCAATTGTTGCCATGATGGCTGCCGCACCCGACTGATCGATAAAGTAAAGCAGTCCGGCCAGGAAGATGAGAACTGACCAGACGTGATGCCACGCTGGCGCTTTCAGGACCGCGTGGCGATGACGCCAGGTGGATAGGGCGAACGGCAACGCAATAATGTTTGTTGCAAGGATAATCACGGTTGCCGGCCAAAGGATGCGAGTGCCAATCACAGCCGCGAGGAAGAAGGCAACTATTGTGGTCCGGTCGACCAGGCTATCAAGTCCTCTACGGCGAGAGTCGTCCGCTTTGGCCGCCCTGGCAATAATGCCATCCGCCACGTCAAGCCCGACGAACAGCGAGAGTGATATCGTGCCTACGAGGCCACGATCAGTTAGCACGCTTGCCAGCACTACGACTCCGAGCGGTACCCGGGCCCAAGTGGCTGCGAATGCGACCCTCGGCAGCATGAGGCCATCCGGGATCTGGGTCGCTCTTGCTGACAGAACCAGCGTACTCATTAATTCCCCCTTTGATTCCCGAAAAACCGCTCACTAGGTCATGAACAGAGCGCGGCAGCCTTTGGCTTGCTAGCTCGGTCGAGACAGAACGGAATGCGATGTTACTCCCAGGACGGGCACGACCCGGGCTCATCGGCTGTCTCCGCCGCAGATCCCTTGATGTCAATGACCCGCCATCATCTCGCACTGGCATCGCCGCTGGACTCCGCCCCGCGCCCGACGACCGCGACATGGCAGTCGACGGCAGTCGATGACTGACAGGCTGGCGGAAGCCGACTGCCGCGCACGCGGAGGACGCGCGCCGCGGAAGCTTCTTGTGCGAAGTTTCACAAGCCGCTTCCGCGGAAGCGCTGGCATCCCGCAGCGACCGTCAGCACAAACGACGTTTCCTGGCTGGCTGCGCAGCGGAGGCCATACTTCATCAGGCGGCGCATCTCCGCGATGAGCAGGCATGGCTCGCCTGGCCGAGCAGTCCGGTTCTAGATAGGCGGGCATCCCGTCGCTGGTGTCGGCCGCGAGCGAGCTAAAGCTCGCGGAGCGCTGCCAGCCGCGGCGGGCGGGAGCTGAAGCGCATGCGGACGGGGATCTCCGGCTCGGCGGCGGGGTCGCCGACCAGGACGTGAGCGTGCACGTGGCGGATGGTGGCACCGCTGTAGCGGCAGTCGCCGTTGCGGACGCCGAGGCCGTAGTAGGTGAGCTCGTAGCGATCGCGGACCCAGCCCAGCGCGGTCCAGAAGTCGGCCCTGGCCGCCTCGTCCAGGTCCAGGATGTCCCCGACATGCTGGTGCGGCACGAGCAGCAGGTGCAGTGCCGGTGCCCGGATAGGGGAATTCGTTCGGGGTGATGCTCCAGTGGCTGGTCTCCCGCAGTACGCGCTGCCGGCCGTGCTGGGCCAGGCCGTCCGGGCAGAACAGGCACAGGCCGCGCGCCTCTAGCTGCTCCATGTCGGCCAGCTGCTCGGCGGACCGGTGGTTCTCCATGCAGTAGAAGCTCACGGCAGGTCCCGTCGGTAGTCGAGGAAGGAGTAGCCGCCGTCCGGCCCGGGCCGGTCCTCGCGGGCGGTGAGCGTAAAGCCGTCCAGCCAGCCGGACGGCATGGCGGTGTCGCCGTCGACGTCGCGGTGCACCCTGGTCAGGTAGACCCGGTCGACCTGCGGCAGCACCTGCTCGTAGACCGACGCGCCGCCGATCACGAAGACCTCGTCCACCTGGTCCGCGGCGGCCGCCTGGGCGGTGTTCAGCGCGGTGTCCAGCGAGGTGGTCCAGACGACGCCCGCGCCAGCCCGCTCGGCCGGCCGTGAGCTGACCACGATCGAGGTCCGCTCGGGCAGCGGGCAGCCCAGCCGGGTCAGGATGGACTCGTGCGTGACCCGGCCGACCACCACCGGGTGCCCGACGGTCAGCCGCTTGAAGCGGCGCAGGTCCTCAGGCAGGTACCAGGGCAGCGTGCCACCCGCGCCGATGACGTCGTTGCGGGCCGCGGCGACGATCAGCGAGGTGACCACGGGGGTAACCGAGCGGGTAGTCACGGGGCGACCGGGATGCCGCCGATGAACGGGTGCGGCTCGTAGTCGGCGATGTCGAAGTGCTCGGCGCGGAAGTCGTGGATGTCGGTGACCTGCTGGCCGGCCTTGTTCAGGAACACCGTCGGCAGCCGCCGCTCCTCGCGCCCGAGCATCACCTTGACGTGCTCAAGCTGGTCGGCGTAGATGTGCGCGTCGGAGATCGTGTGGTAGTACGCCGCGGCCTCGATCCCGGTGAGCTGCTCCAGCATCAGCAGCAGCGCCGCGTACTGCACCATGTTGGACGGCACGCCCACCGGCACGTCCCCGGACCGCTGGAACATGTGCAGATGCAGGCCACCGCCCAGGACGCGCACGTGGACCCAGCCGTGGCAGGGCGAGATCGTGGTCTGCGGGATCTTGCCCGCCCCCCGGACCTGGTACTGCGGAATCCAGGGCGAGACGAAGTGCGTCCGGTCGGCGGGCAGCTCGGTGAGCTGCTCGACCAGGTGCTGGAACTGGTCGAACTCGCCGCCGTCCGCGGTCGGGAACCGGCGGAACGCCCCGCCGTAGGAGCCGGGGCCGAGGTGGCCCGGCGGCAGTCCGCGTGCGGCCGTCTTGGCCTCGGTGGCCCAGGGATCCCACCAGTCGCAGCCGAAGGCGGCCAGTTCCTCCAGCGTGGTGGCGCCGTTGATGAACGCGCACAGCTCGCCGATGGGCTTGCGCCAGAACGACTTGAGGCTGCGCTCGGTGATGACGGGGAAGCCGTTGGCCAGCTCGAAGCGCATGGTCTGCTGCATCAGGGTCAGCGCCTCCGGCCCCTGACGGGTGGGCACCGCGATCCCGTCGGCCACGATGCGGTCCAGCATCTGCCGGTACTGCGAGTCGGGCACGCGCTGGTCGTAGGGCCGGTAACGCATGGGCAGCCTCCGGAGCGAAACGGAGTACCCAGCTTGCCAGACCCCGCCGACACATCCTGGCCGGAGGGCCAGGCGGCCCGCGGCCAGGCCCGCCTGGATCCGCCGGCCAGTTCCGGGTGGCTAGGGCCGGGCCTCGTAGACGACGTTGACCGGGGTCTGCGCGACCTCACGCCAGCGCCCGAAGCCGGCGTCTCGCACGATGGCGCGGACCGCGTCCTCGCCGGCGTGGTTGCCCAGGGCCGTCGAGCCGTGCTGGGCCATGGCCGAGGGCAGGCAGATGGCCAGCGAGGCGGCCATGAAGAACCGGCCGATGGGGTTGAAGTTCTCCTCCAGGCGCCCGCTCATCGCGGGCTCGACCAGCATCCAGGTGCCGTCGTCGGACAGCGCGTGCCTGATCCGCCGGGCCACCCCCGCCGGGTCGCCCATGTCGTGCAGGCAGTCGAAGCAGGTGATCAGGTCGAAGCCGGTACCCAGGAAGTTGGCCCCGCCCGCGACCTCGAAGCTGACCCGGTCGCTGACCCCGGCGTTGGCCGCGGCCTTGTCGGCGGCCTCAATGGACGGGCCGTGATAGTCGATCCCGGTGAAGGTGGACCGCGGGAACGCGCTGGCCATCATGATCGTCGAGTATCCGTAGCCGCAGCCGACGTCGGCGACCTTGGCCCCCGCGTTCAGCTTCGCCACCACGCCGTCCAGCGCGGGTAGCCAGGCGTCCACGATGTTCTGCTTGTAGCCGGGCCGGAACAGCCGCGCGGTACCGCGGTACAGCGGGTCGGTGTGCTCGTCCCAGCCCACGCCGCCGCCCACCCGGAACGCGTTGACCAGCCCGTCCTCGCTCGCGTACAGCGAGCGCAGCACCGGGAACACCCCGGCCAGGAACGCCGGGCTGTTCTCGTCGGCCAGCACCATGGCGTGCTCGTCGGGCAGCGTGAACGTCTGGCGATCGGGTTCGTACTCGACGTAGCCAAGCCCGGCCTGGACGGCCAGCCACTCCTCCAGGTACCGCTCGACCAGCCCGGTCTTGCTGGCCAGGTCGGCGGCGGTCATCGGGCCGGCCCCGGCCATGGCCGAGTACAGGCCCAGCCGGTCGCCCACGGCGACCGCGATCCCGCCGGCCGCCGCGGCCGCGTCGCCGGCCATCTTCATCAGGAAATCGGTCACCCGCTGCTCGTCCATCGCGCGCTCCCCCCGGTTGGCGCTTCGAGTCCCTCCTAACCTTTCTACGCCAGCGCGCTCAGTTGGGTCCAGGTGTGTGCCGTGTGTGACTGGAGTGGGGAACGCGACGCCAGAGACAGCAGCCGTCGCGCCCAGGCCGACGGCGCGGGCCTGGGAACAACGTGGTTGTTGCTCTCACGTCGCCACAGCGACATGAGAGCAACAACCATGACGTACCGGCTGGGCTCAGGACTTCTTCTCGGCGTGGCCGCCGAACTCTGACCGCAGGGCGGACAGGATCTTGTCGCCGAACTCGCCGTTGCCGCGGGACTGGAACCGCTCGTAGAGCGAGGCCGTGATGACCGGCGCCGGGACGCCGGTGTCGATGCGCCGCGATCACCGTCCACCGGCCCTCGCCCGAGTCGGAGACCCGCCCGGCGAAGTCGTCCAGGTTGGGCGACCGGGCGAAGGCGTCCGCGGTCAGGTCGATCAGCCACGAGCCGACCACCGAGCCGCGCCGCCACACCTCGGCGACGTCGCCCACGTTGATGTTGTACTGGTAGTCCTCGGGATCGCGCAGCGGCGTGGTCTCGGCGTCGACCTCCTGCATGTGCTCACCCGCGTCGGCGTGCTCGATGATGTTCAGGCCCTCCGCGATGGCGGACATCATCCCGTACTCGATCCCGTTGTGGACCATCTTGACGAAGTGGCCGGCGCCGTTGGGCCCGCAGTGCAGGTAGCCCTGCGGCGCGGTGCCGCCCGTGGTCCGGCCCGGCGTCGCCTCCGCGCTGCCCTCGCCGGGCGCGATGGACTTGAACAGATCGGGTCCAGGTGCTCGACCGGCTCGTTCTCCCCGCCGATCATCAGGCAGTAGCCGCGGTCCAGGCCCCAGACGCCGCCGCTGGTGCCGCAGTCGATGAAGTGGATGCCGCGAGTGATCAGGTCCTTGGCCCGGGCGATGTCGTCGCGGTAGTAGGAGTTGCCGCCGTCGATGACGATGTCGCCCGGCTCCAGCAGCGGCTTCAGCTCGTCCAGCGTCGGCTGCACGACCGCCGCGGGCACCATGATCCACACGCGCCCGCGGCTTCTCCAGCTTGGCCACGAAGTCTGCCAGGCTGGAGGCGCCCGGTCGCGCCCTCGCCCGGCAGTTGCTTCACCACATTGGCGCTGCGGTCGTAGGCGACGCAGCTGGTGGCCGTCGCGCATGAGCCGCCGGACGAGGTTGGCGCCCATCCGGCCGAGCCCGATCATTCCGAGCTGCATGGGCTTGTCTGTTGGCATCTGTCAGCCTCTCGATCTTCCCCGGCTCCTAGGAGCCTGCCTTGAGCGAACGGTAACGGCGGATGAGCGCGTTGGTGGACGAGTCGTGGGTCAGCTGCGGCTCCTCGGCGCTCTCCAGCTCGGGGACGATCTGCTGGGCCAGCACCTTGCCGAGTTCTACCCCCCACTGGTCGAACGAGTCGATGTCCCAGATCGCGCCCTGGGTGAACACGCTGTGCTCGTAGAGCGCGATCAGCGAGCCGAGCAGCCGCGGGGTGAGGATCTGGGCCAGCAGCACGTTGGTCGGCCGGTTGCCCTCCATGACCCGGTGCGGCACGACGCGCTCCGGGGTGCCCTCGGCCCGCACCTCGCTCCTCGGTCTTCCCGAAGGCCAGCGCCTGGGCCTGGGCGAACACGTTGGAGGACAGGATGTCGTGGTGGTCGCCCAGCGGGTTCAGGGTCTGCCCGAACCCGATGAGGTCGACCGGGATCAGCTTGGTGCCCTGGTGGATGAGCTGGTAGAAGCTGTGCTGCCCGTTAGTGCCCGGCTCGCCCCAGAACACCGCGCCGGTCTGGTAGTCGACGTGCTGGCCGTCCAGGGTGACGTGCTTGCCGTTGGACTCCATGGTGAGCTGCTGCAGGTAGGCCGGGAACCGCTTGAGGTACTGCTCGTAGGGCATGACGCCGAGCTCTGGGCGTCGAAGAAGTCGCCGTACCAGACGGCCAGCAGGCCCATCAGGACGGGCAGGTTGGCCTCCAGCGGCGCGGTCCGGAAGTGCTCGTCCATGGCGTGAAATCCGGCCAGCAGCTCGCCGAACTGGTCCGGGCCGATGGCCAGCATGGTCGACAGGCCGATGGCCGAGTCCATCGAGTACCGGCCGCCGACCCAGTCCCAGAACCCGAACATGTTGTCGGTGTCGATGCCGAACTCCGCCACCTTCTCGGCGTTGGTGGACACGGCCACGAAGTGCCGGGCCACCGCGGCCTCGTCTGCCCAGCTGCGCCGACGACCCAGTCCCGGGCCGAGGTGGCGTTGGTCAGCGTCTCCAGCGTGCCGAAGGTCTTGGACGAGATGATGAACAGCGTCTCGTCGGCGGCCAGGTCCCTGCGTCGCCTCGACGAAGTCGGTGGAGTCGACATTGGACACGAACCGGAAGGTCAGGTCTCGCCGCGAGTAGTGCCGCAGCGCCTCGTAGGCCATCACCGGGCCGAGGTCGGAGCCGCCGATGCCGACATTGATGATGTTGCGGATCGGCTTGCCGGTATAGCCCTTCCACTTGCCGGACCTGACGCGCTCCGCGAAATGCCCGCATCCGGTCCAGCACCTCGTGGACCTGGGCCACGACGTCCTCGCCGTCCACCACCAGCGAGACGTCGCGCGGCATGCGCAGGGCGACGTGCAGCACGGCCCGGTCCTCGGAGACGTTGATGTGCTCACCGCGGAACATCGCGTCCCGGCGCTCGGGCACGCCGCACTCCCTGGCCAGGTCCATCAGCAGCGCCATCGTCTCGTCGGTGACCCGGTTCTTGGAGTAGTCCAGGTAGATGTCCTCGGCCTGGGCGGTCAGCCGCTCGCCGCGGCCGGGATCGTCGGCGAACAGGTCGCGCAGATGCCGGTCGGCGATCTGCGCGTGGTGCAACTCCAGTGCCTGCCACGCCTAGCGCTGCCGGAGGGGAGTCCCTGGCATGTCGCCTCCTATGTCTGTGTGCGTGCGGTTATGTCTGCCGCGCCGGTGCCGCGTAACGGTGCCGCGTGCTGGGCCCCATCAGATCGTTCCACGCGGCCTGGCGCGCCCGAAGGCGGGTCGCCGGCCCGGGCCGGGTACTGGACGCGTTATTTACGATGTGAACATGTGCCGGCTCTGCTGCCGTCTTAAAGGGGATGTGGAGTACTCATGCCTGTGACGACGCCCGACTCTCCGCGTACGGCGATCGTGACAGTCGACGATGACCCGGGCGTCTCCCGCGCGGTAGCGCGGGACCTGCGCCGCACAGTACGGGCAGGAGCACCGGATCGTCCGGGCCGAGTCCGGCGACGCCGCGCTGGAGGCGCTGCGGGAGATGCGGCTGCGCGGCGATCAGGTCGCGGTGATCCTGGCCGACTACCGGATGCCGCAGATGAACGGGATCGAGTTCCTCGAGCGGGCCATGGACCTGTATCCGGGCGCCCGGCGGGCGCTGCTGACCGCCTACGCCGACACCAACGCCGCCATCGACGCCATCAACGTGGTCGACGTCGACAACTACCTGCTCAAGCCGTGGGACCCGCCGGAGGAGAAGCTGTACCCGGCGATCGACGCGCTGCTGGATGCCTGGCGCGCGCTCGGACTACCGCACGGTGCCCGAGACGAAGGTCATCGGCCACCGCTGGTCGGCGCGGTCCTCGGAGGTCCGCGAGTTCCTGGCCCGCAACCAGGTGCCCTACCGCTGGTTCACCACCGACGAGCCGGCCGGCCAGCGGCTGGCCGAGGTGGCCTGCTCGAAGCTGGACGGCCGTGCCCGCCGCCGAGGAGGGCGACGGCGCCCTGGACATCGCCCGCCTCGGGCTGCCCATCGTGATCACGCCCGACGGCGAGGTGCTGGTCGAGCCGACTGACGCCGAGCTGGCCGCCCAGGTCGGGCTGGCCACGACCCCGTCGCAGGAGTTCTACGACCTCATCGTGATCGGCGGCGGCCCGGCCGGCCTGGGCGCGGCGGTCTACGGCGCCTCCGAGGGACTGCGCACCGTGCTCGTCGAACGGACCGCGACCGGCGGCCAGGCCGGCCAGAGCTCCCGGATCGAGAACTACCTCGGTTTTCCCGACGGCGTGTCGGGCGCCCAGCTCGACCGGCCGGGCCCGGCTCCAGGCGACCAAGTTCGGCGCCGAGGTGCTGACCACCCGCGAGGTCATCGGGCTGGACGTCAGCGGCTCGGCGCGCACGGTGCGGTTCTCCGACGGGACCGAGATCGGCGCGCACACCGTCATCCTGGCCACCGGCGTCAACTACCGGCAGCTGGCCGCGCCGGGCATCGCCGAGCTGACCGGCAGCGGGGTGTACTACGGCTCGGCGCTGACCGAGGCCAACGCCTGCGCCGGCTGCGATGTCTTCATCGTCGGCGGGGCCAACTCGGCCGGACAGGCCGCCGTCTACCTGTCCCGGCACGCCAAGTCGGTGACCATCCTGGTGCGCGGGCCGTCGCTGGAGAAGTCGATGTCGTACTACCTCATCCAGCAGATTGAGGCCATCCCGAACATCTCGGTACGGACCTGCACCGAGGTCGCCGGCGCCGAGGGCGACGGGCACCTGGAGCGCCTCACGCTGCGGGACAGCACCACCGGCGATGCCCAGACGGTGGACGGCGCAGTTCCTGTTCGTATTCATCGGCGCGGCGCCGCTGACCGACTGGCTGGACGGCGTCGTGGACCGCGACAAGCGGGGCTTCGTGCTGGCCGGGCCGGACCTGGCCGCCGCCGGTGAGCGGCCCGCCGGCTGGGCGCTGGACCGGCCGCCCTACCACCTGGAAACCAGCGTCCCCGGCGTGTTCGTGGCCGGCGATGCGCGGGCGGAGTCGGCCAAGCGGGTGGCCTCCGCGGTCGGCGAGGGCGCCATGGCCGTCATGCTCGTGCACCGGTACCTGGAGAAGATATGAGCACGTTGTGCAGCGCTGACGAACTGCGCGGGCTGTTCCTGTTCGAGAAGCTGACCGACGACCAGCTGGACTGGCTGTGCCGCGAGGGCCGCGTGGAGATGATCGAGCACGGCCCGGTGTACGCCGAGGGCGAGTCCGCGACCTGCTTCTACGTGCTGCTCGAGGGCGAGGTCGTGCTGTCGCGCCAGGTCGGCGCGGACGACGTCGAGGTCGAACCGGACCAGCGACCGGGGCGTGTACGGCGGCGCGTTCTTCGCCTATCTCGGCGACCGGATGCCGCAGGTCTACAACAACTCGATGCGGGTCCTCCGGCCCGTCGCGGTTCTTCGTCCTCGACGCGGACAAGTTCGCCCACGCTCATGACGCGACTGGTTCCCGATGGCCGTCGCACCTGCTGGAGGGCCTGTTCTTCGGGACCAAGAACGCCCAGCAGGCCGTCGGCCAGCGGGAGCGGCTGCTCGCGCTGGGGTCACTGACGGCCGGCCTGGCCCACGAGCTGAACAACCCGGCCGCGGCCGCCGTACGGGCCACCGCCGCGCTGCGCGAGCGGGTGGCCGGCATGCGCGGCAAGCTCGGCTACCTCGCGGCCGGCGGCTATGACCGGTCAGCCCTGGAAGCCCTGGTCGGACTGCAGAACGAGGCGGCCGAGCGGGTCTCCAAGGCCAAGGCGACCACGCTGGGCCCGCTGGAGGCCTCCGACGCCGAGGACGCCATCGCCGACTGGCTGGACGATCACGGCGTCGCGCGGCGGCTGGGACCTGGCCCCGGTGTTCGTCCAGGGCGGCATGGACGCGTCCTGGCTGGACCACGTCGCGACCACCCTGGCCGACGTCGTGCCGGCCGACGCCCGGCGCTCGGCCCTGGACGGCTCGCTGCGCTGGCTGGCCTACACGCGTCGAGTCCGAGCTGCTGATGAACGAGATCGAGGACTCCACCACCCGGATCTCGGCCCTGGTCGGCGCGGCCAAGCAGTACTCCCAGCTGGACCGGGCGCCGTACCAGGTCGTGGACGTGCACGAGCTGCTGGACAGCACGCTGGTCATGCTCGGCGGCCAAGATCGGCCCGGACATCACCGTGGTCAAGGACTACGACCGGACGCTGCCGGAGATCCCGGCCTACCCGGGCGAGCTGAACCAGGTCTGGACCAACCTGATCGACAACGCCGTTTCCGCGATGCGCGGCGCGGGCACCCTCACTGTCTCGACGTCGCGGGACCGGGAGTACCTGGTCGTCGAGATCGGCGACACCGGCCCCGGCGTGCCGGCCGGAGATCCAGGGACCGGATCTTCGAGCCGTTCTTCACGACCAAGCCGGTCGGCGAGGGAACCGGGCCTGGGCCTGGACATCTCGTGGCGGATCGTCGTGAACACCCACCACGGCGACCTGCAGGTCGAGTCGCGTGCCCGGCGACACGCGGTTCCGGGTCCGGCTGCCGCTGACCGCGCCCGCCGCGGCTGAGGCCCGCCCCGGCCGAACCAGGAAAGCGATGAACGACAGAATGAGCGAGGTACGACCGGGATCGACCCGGCCGTCGCCGCCGAGCGGGACGGGCTGCGTGGAGTGCGACGCCGCGGGCGGCTGGTGGGTGCACCTGCGCCGGTGCGCGCAGTGCGGGCACATCGGCTGCTGCGACACCTCGCCGTCCCAGCACGCCAGCGCGCACGCAGGCCGCAGACCGGCCATCCGATCATCCGCCAGCTTCGAGCCCGGCGAGGCCTGGTTCTGGAGCTACCAAGGCCAACGAGATGTACGAGTCCGGCCCGCAGCTCGCCCCGCCGGACCACCACCCGGCCGACCAGCCGGTGCCCGGCCCGGCCGGCCGGGTGCCACGGGACTGGCAGGCCCACCTCCACTAGGCCGGACCCGACAGCCGGACCCGACAGCAGGCGGACCGACGGGAGGCGCGTCGACATGCCGATCATTTCGCCCGGCTTCAAGGGCCGGCGGCGGCCTGGCGGCGAGAAGCTGCCCCCCGGCCAGTACCTGGTCACCGACTTCCCGGTGCTGTCCGCCGGCCCGACGCCGCGGGTGGACACCGGCCAAGTGGGAGCTGCGGATCAGGACCGAGAACGGGCCAGGCGCACGTCCTGGGACTGGGCCGCCGTTCCAGCGGCTGCCCAGCGAGAACGTCACCGTCGACCTGCACTGCGTGACCAAGTGGTCCAAGTTCGGCACGCGCTGGCGCGGTGTCTCGCTGGACACGCTGCTGGCCGACGTGGAGACCTCGGCCGAGTACGCGCTGGCCCGGTCCTACGGCGGGTACACCACCAACCTGCCGCTCGCCGACCTGCTGGACGGCAAGGCCTGGATCGCCTACCGCTACGACGGCCGGGCCCTGACCCCCGAGCACGGCGGCCCGGCCCGGCTGCTGGTCCCGCACCTGTACCTGTGGAAGTCGGCCAAGTGGGTCAACGGCATCGACCTGATGGACCACGGACGAGCCGGGGTTCTGGGAGCAGCTGGGCTACAACAACTACGGGGACCCGTGGCGCGAGCAGCGGTACTGGGGCGACTGACCTGGCTGGTCGGGCACCGTCGCGGCCGCTGCGCGACGAGACGCCGACCGCCCGGACCATCGCCCTGGACGTGCCCGGCTGGCGCGGCCACTCGGCCGGCCAGCACGTGGACGTCCGGCTCACCGCCGAGGACGGCTACTCCACCCAGCGGTCGTACTCGATCGCGTCGGCCCCGGACGGCGAGCGGCTCGAGCTGACCGTCCAGCGGGTGACGGACGGCGAGGTCTCGCCGTACCTGGCCGAGGTGCTCAAGGTCGGTGATCCGCTGGAGCTGCGCGGGCCGATCGGCGGCTGGTTCGTCTGGGACCCCGCCGACCCGGCGCCCGCCCTGCTGGTGGCGGGCGGCAGCGGCATAGTCCCGCTGATGGCGATGATCCGGGCCCGCGGAGCAGGACCGCAGCACGGTGCCGTTCCGGCTGGTCTACTCGGTCCGCAGCCCGGACCAGATCATCTACGGCCGCCGAGCTGGCCGAGCGCGCCGCCGCGGGCGACGGGTTCAGCCTGACCTACGTCTACACCAGGACCGCGCCGCCGGGCGCGGAGCGGCCGGCCGGGCGGATCAGCGCCAGGGTGCTGGCCGAGGCGGGGTGGCCGCCGCGGCAGGCGCCGGCGGTCTTCGTCTGCGGCCCGACCGGGTACGTGGAGGCCGTGGCCGGCCTGCTGACCGGCGCGGGCCACGACCCCGGCCGCATCAAGACCGAGCGCTTCGGCCCGGCGGGCAACTGATCCAAGAGGCTAGAGCGGGGAGGCTAGCGGTGGCGACGCACCTAGACGGGAACGTGCTTGGCGGAGCCCTCGGCGAGCTGTTCGCTGTGGACGTCACGGCCGCGGTCGGCCAGTGTGCCTCCTGCGGCGACCGCAGCGTCATCGCCCGGGCGATGGTGTACCCGGATGGCCCCGGCTTCGTCGCCCGCTGCTCGGTCTGCGGCGAGGTCATCCTCCGGGTCGTGCGCGGCGCCGACCGGGCCTGGCTCGACCTGCGCGGCATCAGCTGCCTGGAGCTGACGGTGCCCGGCTAGCAAGCTGGTGGCCGTCACTAGCAGCAGCACGCCGCCGACCACGGCCAGCGACACCCCGGTGCCGATGACCGGCACCGGCACCGGCCCCACCGCGTGCACGCCCGACTCGTGCAGTGCCTCGGCGACCAGCTTCACGCCGATGAAGCCCAGGATGACGGCCAGCCCGGCCGACAGGTGGGCCAGCCGCCGCAGCAGGCCGCCGATGAGGAAGTACAGGTGGCGCAGGCCGAGCAGGGCGAACACGTTGGCCGTGAAGACCAGGTAGGGGTCGCGGGTCAGGCCGAAGATGGCCGGGATGGAGTCGAACGCGAACGCCAGGTCGGTAGCGGCGATCGCGATGATCAGCAGCAGCATGGGGGTCGCCATCCGGCGGCCGCCGACCCTGGTCAGCAGGCGCGCGCCGTCGCCGTCCGGCGCCACCGGCAGCAGCCGCCGGACCGTGCGCATCACCAGCCCGTCGGACGGCCGGGTGGCGGCGTCCGGCGCCTGATGGCCGCTGACCGCCAGCCGGATCGCGGTGCCGATCAGCAGCGCGCCGAACAGATACAGGATCCAGCCGAACCGGCTGATCGCCGACGCGCCCGCCGCGATGAACACGCCCCGCAGCATCAGCGCCATGACCACGCCGAGCAGCAGCACCCGGCTGTGCAGTCCCTTCGGCACGGCCGAGCTGCCGATCAGCAGCACGAAGATGAACAGGTTGTCCAGGGACAGGCTGTACTCCGTCAGCCAGCCCGCGAAGAACTGGCTGGCCGCCGCCGGGTGCCCCAGCCACGCGATGGACAGGCCGAACAGCACCGCGAGCGCCACGACCGCGGCGGTCCACAGTGCCGCCTCGCGCAGGGTGACCTCGCGGCGGCCCCGGCGGACGGCAGCCAGCAGGTCGACGCCAACGGCCAGGACCAGGCCGCCGATGGTCACGGCCCAGATCCAGAAGGGGACGCCTAGCGTGCCCATAACCGGGACGGGGAGGCAGCGGTGTCGTCGGCCGCGGAACGCTGCCGCAGCGCGCCCAGCTGGGCGGCGCGGCCCAGGTCGGCGGGGGTCACGACGCCGGCGAGCTCGCCCTCCGGGCCGAGCACCAGGGCGTAGCCGGCCGTGTGCACGGCGGCCGGGACCGCGGGCCAGCCGGACATCCGGCCGATGAGGCTGGTCAGCGGCTCGTCCGGGGTGGTGGTGACCAGGTGCGCGCGGGGGGTGGCGATGTCGCGCAGCCGCCGGTCATCCTGGCGCCCGGCCGGGACCGCGGCGAGCTGGCTGAGGGTGAGCAGCCCGCCGGGCCGGCCGTCGAAGTCGTGCAGGGGGAACACCGCCGCGGGCGATCCGGCCGGGGCCTGGCCGGGGCGGGGTGCGGCGCCGAGGCCCTGGTCGTCCAGGAAGGCGGCCACGGTCTGCCAGGACGGCTGGCTCTCGGGCGCCGTGCCAGCCGGCGGCACGATGTCACTGACCCGCAGCCCGGCCAGCGCGGCGGCGACCAGGCTGCGGCGGGCCTGGGCCCGCGAGGTCGCGAAGGCCAGCACGCCGATCAGGGCCAGCCACAGCCCGGCGACATAGCCCGGCCCGGCGAACAGGGTGAGTCCGGCGGCGACCAGCACCGCGCCCGTGACCTGGCCAGCCCTGGCCGTGACGAGGTCGGCTTGGGCCGGACTGCCCGTGCGCGCCCACGTAAGCGCTCGGACAATCCGGCCGCCGTCCGGCCCCGTACCAGGAAGAAGACTGAGCACCCCGAGGGCGGCGTTGGCCACCGCCGTGTAGCCGAGGATGAGCATGGGCAGCCGGTCGATGCCCAGCACGGCCAGCCCGGCCGCGCTGCCGCCCGCCAGGACGGCCAGCGCGAGGCTGGCGGCGGGACCGGCGAGGGCCACCCGCCACTGAGCGCGGGGGCCGGGCAGTTCGGCCCCGCCGTGCTGCGCCGGGCCGAAGAAGCCGACCGTGATGTCCCTGGCCGGGGCCCCGTGGCGGCGGGCCACCAGGATGTGCCCGGCCTCGTGGATGATCACGCTGCCGACCAGCAGGATCGCCACGGCGACCCCCGCGGCCAGGTAGGCGGCCGAGCCCCGGCCGGGCGCGGTGCCCGCCAGGCTCAGCCCGCTGACCAGGGCGGCGAACGCCGCCAGGAGGTAACCGCCCGCAGTTATCCGGACCGTCACTCCGGTCATGCGCCCGTCTCGGTTTGTCCGGCCGGGGTCGGAGCCCCCGCTGGGACCGGACGCATGATCGCGGGTCCGAGTCTGGGTCACGGTCGTCCTCCCTGCGCTGGTGGCGCTACTGGTCGTTCCTGGCCGCCGGTGCGGCTCGCCGTTTTGGCGACACTTAGAGTCTTACTTGCCGAGGCTGCTACGTCAGTGGTGGTTACCGGCCAGTAAAGGGGCATCTTCTTGCCGAGGCTCGGCAAGAACACTGGGGAAGGGTGACGGCAATCGTGAGCACGCCGGGCGACCAGCTGGATCTCGCCGCCATCACCAGCGCGGCCAGCCGCGAGGCGGGCGGCGTGCCGCCCGACCTGCTCGGTGATTTCCTGCCCGCGGTGCACGCCGCCGCGCTGACCGGCCGCCGGCTGACGGCGGCCGAGCTGACCGGGTACGGCCGGTCGGGCGAGCGGGCCGCGGAGGGCGGCGTCGCCCTGCGCGGCCTGGTCGACCTGTACCTGTCGGCGGCCTGGCGGCTGTGGCGGGAACTGCCGGACCCGGGCGGGGTGGTGGCCACCAGGGCGGCCGGGCTGGCCGTGCTCCGCGCGGCCGACGACGCCGTGGCCGCCGCGGCCGAGGGCTTCGAGCGGGCGGCCCTGTCAGTCGCCCGCCGCCAGGAGGCCGAGCGGATCGAGTTCCTCGACGACCTGCTGGGCGGCCGCGGCAGCCTGCCCGAGCTGGTCGCCCGCGGCACGGCCTTCGGACTGCGGCTGGCCGGGCCGCACCAGGTGGTGCTGGTCGCCGGATCGGCCGGGGCCCGCTACGGCGGCCCGCGGGGCCTGGCCGTGGAGCGGCTGGTGGCCAACGCCGTGGCCCCCGCGCCGTCGCTGGCCATGGCCAGGGCCGGCCTGGTCGCGGTGATCGGCGTGACCAGCGGGGACGAAGCCCCCCGGCTGGCGGGCACGCTGACCAGCGAGCTGTCGCAGGGCGCGGATGACCCGGCGGGCGAGGGCCCGGCGGCGGCCGGGGCGGACGACGATGTCGGCGTGCCCGAGCCCGGCCGGGCCGGCCCGCGCGGGCCTGGCGGGTGGCCGTGGGGCGCGCCTACAGCGGGCCGGTCGGCGTCCTGCGGTCCTACGACGAGGCCATGGACGCGCTGGACGTGGCCGAGCGGCTGCACCTGGCCGATCCCGTGGTGAACGCGGCCGACCTGCTCATGTACCGGGTCATCCTGCGCGACCGGGCCGCGCTCTCCGACCTGGTGGGCGCGTTGCTGCTGCCGCTGAGCGAGGCCAGGGACGGCGCCGGGCCGCTGCTGGACACGCTGGAGGCCTACTTCGCCAGCGGCCAGGTGGCGGTGCAGGCGGCCCAGCGGATGCACCTGTCGGTGCGCGCCGTCGCCTACCGCCTGGCCCGGGTCCGGGACCTGACCGGCCAGGACCCGGGCCGCCCGGCCGACGCGCTGGCCCTCCAGGTAGCGGTCATCGGCGCCCGGCTGCTGGACTGGCCCGCCACCCCGCTGGAGGCCGACCCCCACTGACGCGCCCGGCCGGGCCGCCGACGTTTCCGCGGAAACGTCGGCGGCCCGGGCGGCTCAGCCCCTGGTGAAGGACTTGAGGACCTCGACGGTGCTCGGGATCGCGGAGCTGGACAGCACCTCGTCCTTGACCGGGCCGACGCCGGGCGCCACCCACGTCTTGATCGTCGTGTTCACCCTGATGCCCTCCACCTTCTCGGTCATGGTCTCCTCGACGACCTGCGCGCGGTAGGTGCCGGCCGGGACGGTGACGCTCTGCGTTCCGGCGCCCCGGACCACCACGTGCGCGGTGACCCGCAGCGTGTGGCCCACGATCGACGTCGCGAACACCAGCGTGGAGTGCAGCGGCCGGCCGGACGCGAGCTGGGCCCGGCTCGGCCAGACGATCCCGCCCGAGATCAGCCGGACCTTCTCGGAGCTGAACTCGCTGAACGGGATGGTGATGGAACCGTCGGAGCGGAAGATGTAGGTGAAGCTGGTCGGCGCCACGGTCGTGCCGCCCAGGTGGTCGATGACCTTCATCCGCACCCGCTGGCCGCCCGCGACCGGCACCAACCTGATCACCTTGTTGATGGTGGTGCCATGGCTGAGGGCGCCGACCTTGGTCTCGTAGACCCAGGTGTTGCCCACCGCGAGGGGGAAGTCCGCGGCCAGGCTGGTGCCGGAGCCCCCCGAGCCCCCGCCTGAGCCCGAGCCCTGGCCGCCCGAGCTTGAGCTGGCCGACGGGGTGGTGCCGGCCGATGCCGTCGAGCCTGACGAGCCCGAGGCGGACGACGAGCCCTTGCAGCCAGCCAGCGCGAGGCCGCTGACCGCCAGCAGCGCCGCCATGGTCACGGCGCGGCGGGCCAGGCCGCCGCCGGAGGTGAGGTGATATCGGGTCATTGTCGTGTCCTTGCTCATGAGATCGGGAGTGAAGAGATGGTTCGCTAGCCCGGTGGCTGGGCTGGCTGCGTGGTCAGGGCCGGCATCGGCACCGACTGCAGCCACACCGGCCCCGGCCCGGAGAGCACCGCAAAATGGTGCGTATTGTGGCCAAAGTAACGATTGGCAATGCCCGGCACGCGGGTCAGCTGAAAGGCGACCGAGGCCGCGAACATGCCGACGTGCCCGGGATGGGCCCGCAGCGACTCGCCCGCGGCCAGCTCGAACCGGACGGTCTCGCCCGCCAGCTCGATCCACGCCCGGCCGGCGCCGGCCACCCGGTGCAGCCCGAACCCGCCTGGTCCGGCGTAGATGCCGGTCGAGAAGGACTGGCGGAAGCCGGACCGGATCTGGATGCCCGCCGTCCCGGCCAGGAAGCCGTGCCGGTGGACCAGGTACTCGGTGCCGGGACTGATGTCCACGCCCAGGATCCGGCCCGGCTGCTTGCAGGCGAAGGCGATCGTCCCGGCGCTGCCCTTGGCGGTGAACCGGCTCAGCGACAGGGCGTCCTCGTCCCCGGACACGCCACCCGGGCCGCCGTCGGGACCGGGAGCGCCGGGCGGGACCGCCGCCATCTGAATGGAGTCGGTCATCCAGGAGAATTCGCCCGCCTCGGCGACGACGCTCTCGCCGGGGTCGAGTGAGATCGACAGCACCGGGGCGATGGTCCCGGCCAGCCGGTCCTGCACGGCGGCTCCTTCCCGCGGAATTGCCAAGCGCGGCCGCGTGGCCACTAGGAATGTGTACGCCGCCGGCGCCGCGGGCCGAATCCCGGCAACCATGTACTCCGCAGGTAATCCGGCCCGGCACAGAACGGTCCGGAGCCGCCCAACGCGGTCGGCGCCGTGACCGGGGCGGCCGGACGCGGCCAGCCGGGCGGCCGAAGTTATAACATCGCGCCCCGCCTGGGCCCGTGGCGGAGCGGCCGGGTACCCGCCGCGGCGGGTCAGCGCGCCGAGCCCGAGCCGGCCAGGCCGCGGGCGATCGCGTAGCGCGCCGCCTCGACCCGCCCGCCCACGCCGAGCTTCCGGTAGATCGTGGCCAGGTGCCGCTCGACCGTGGCCGGGCTCAGGAACAGCTCGGCGGCGATGTCCTTGTTGGACAGGCCCGCGGCCAGCAGCCGGAGCACCTCGGCCTGGCGTACGGTCAGGCCATCGGGCAGCGCGCCGACGCCGGTCTCGCCCAGGTCGGCCAGCGCCGCCCGCACCTCGGCCTGGCTCTGCGGGCTGCCGATCCCCTCGGCCACCGCCTCGGCGGCGCGCAGCTGCCGCACGGCCTCCTCGCCGCGGCCGAGCCGGGCCAGCGACCGGCCCAGGCCGATCATGGCCTCGACGGCGTCGTGCGGATGCCCGGCGTCCTGGTGGGCGGCGATGGCCGCCTGGTAGTGCGCGGCGGCCTGCTCCCAGCGGCGTCGCTGCGCGGCCAGGTTCCCCTGGTTGCACCGGAGCGTCCCGATGAGCTGGGGATTGCCGACCGTCTCGGCCAGCTCGCCGGCCTCGCCGAGGGCCCGGCTGGCCGCCTCCCACTGGCCCACCTTGATCAGCACGTCGGCCAGGTTGGCCAGCCCGATGGCGATGGACTGCGGCTCGCCGAGCTGCCGCTTGATGACCAGGGTCTGCTCGAACAGCTCGCGGGCCCGGCCCAGGTCGCCCTCGTCCATGGCCAGCAGGGCCAGGTTGTTGGTGGCGGCGGAGACCCCGCGCCGGTCGCCCAGCTGCTCGCGCAGGTCGGCCGCGGACTGCAGGCTGCGCCGCGCCGCCGCGTGGTCGCCCAGGTAGCGCTGGGCCGACCCGAGCACGGTCGCGGCGAAGGCCATGGGCTCGGTCAGGCCGAGCCGCTCGAACTCGCGCAGCGCCACCCGGGCCTGGCCCACGGCCGCGGCGTAGTCGCTGTTCTCGGCGGCCAGCACGGCGGCGGCGCAGAACGCCCGGCCGGTCAGCTCATCGCCGGCGGCCTGCTCGCGGGGCAGCATCCGGCTCAGCCAGGCCCGCCCGGCGGCCACCCGGCCGCTGGCCAGCCACCACCGCCACAGCGCCGCCGCGATGTCCAGGCCGAGCGGGGACTCGGGGTGCTCGGCGGCCCACAGCAGGGCCACGTCAATGTCGGGCGCCGCGGCGTCCAGCCGGGCCAGCCAGGCGGCCGAGTCGGCGCCGGTCAGGCCGGCCTCGCTGGTCCGGGCCAGCGCGGCGAAGGTCTCGGGCGTGCCGGCGCCGCACCAGTTCCGCGTCCCCGGACTCGTCCAGCCGGGTCGCTGCGAACGTGCGCATGGTCTCCAGCATGGCGAACCGGTTGTGCTCGCCGCCCCGGCTGACGACCAGCCAGGAGGAGTCGACCAGGCCGCGCACCGGGCCGGCCAGGCCGGGCCCGGTGGCGCCGGGTTCCGGGCTGACCGCCGCCGCGTCGGCCAGCGTGAACGGCCCGGCGAACACGCTCAGCGCGGGCAGCAGCCGCTGCTCGGCCGGGCCCAGCAGGTCATGACTGGCCCGGATGACGTCGGCCAGCCGGCGGCCGCGCGACTGGCCGGCGTCGCCCGGGCCGGACGCCGCGTCCTGATCGAGCAGCACGGCCCGCTGCTGGAGGATCTCGGGCACCGACAGGGTGCCGACCCAGCCCGCGATCAGCTCGATCGCCAGCGGCAGGCCGTCCAGCCGGCGGCACAGCTCGGCGATGACGTGCGGGGCCACCTCGGCACCGGTAAAGCCGGGCAGCCGATCGGCCGCCCGGGCGATGAACAGCCGTACCGCGTCCGAGGCCGCGATGTCGGACACGCCGGCTGCCGCCGTCGGGCAGTCCAGCGGCGGCACCGTCCAGCACACCTCGCCGGGCACGCCGAGCAGGACCCGGCTGGTCACCACGACGCGCAGCCCGTCGGCCCCGGCCAGCAGTGCGGTGACCAGCGCGGCCACCTCGTCGCGCAGGTGCTCGGCGCCGTCGAGCACCAGCAGCCGGGGCGCGCTGCCCAGCGCGGCCGCCACCGACTCCAGCAGCGGGACCTGCGGCTGGTCGTGCACGCGCAGGCTGGAGGCGACCGCGGCGGCGAGCGAATCGGGCTGGCGCACGGGCTCCAGCGGGACGAACGTGACGTCGGCCGCCTCGTTGCCGAGCTGGCGGATGGCCTCCACGGCCAGCCGGGTCTTCCCCGCCCCGCCCGGGCCGATGAGGCTGGTCAGCCGCGAGTCGCGCAGCAGCGTGGTGAGCTCGGCCAGCTCGCGCTCCCGGCCGATGAACGCGGACTGGGCCGACGGCAGCGCGCCGGACCGGCGGGCCGGAGCGGCCGCGCGCGCCTCCAGCTCGGCCAGGCCCCGCAGCGCGCTGTCCGACATCCGGGTACGCCCGGCTTCCCACCGGTTGACGGTCGCGAACGACACGCCGAGCTGGCGCGCGAGCTGCTCCTGGCTCAGCGCCAGCGACGCGCGCAGGCCGCGCAGCCGGGCCGCGGGCGAGTCGGCTGGCTCGGACGGCTGGCCACTCACATCAGCTAAGGGTAGGCCCGCGTACCGGGCCTGTCCCCGATCTGAGATCTCGCACGAATCCCACCTGAGTTTCTGTTATGCGCCACGGATCCCGGCGGTCTCCGATATGCAGGGGAGCGGAATCATCCTGAACGAGGTGCGATGCGAACCATCCGAGCCGACGGGCCCGGCGTGGACATGGTCATCGCCGCGCAGCGCGGTGACCGGACGGCCCTGGAGACCTTGCTGGCCCAGTACCTGCCGCTGTTGTACAACATCATCGGCCGGGCGCTGAACGGCCACGCCGACACCGACGACGTCGTGCAGGAGACGATGCTGCGGGCCGTGCGCGGCCTGCCCGAGCTGCGCGATCCGGGCGCCTTCCGGTCCTGGCTGGTGGCGGTGGCCGTGCGCCAGGTCCGCGACCACGTGACCGCGCGCAAGGTGCCGGTAACGCGTGACCCGGTCCCCGAGGTGGCCGACCCCGAGGCCGACTTCGTGGACCTGACCATCCTGCGGCTCGGCCTGTCCGGCCAGCGCCGGGAGACGGCTGAGGCGACCCGCTGGCTGGACCTCGAGGACCGCGAGGTGCTGGCGCTGTGGTGGCAGGAAGCGGCCGGCGCGCTGGACCGGGACGCGGTCGCGTCCGGCCTGGGCATGACGCCGGCTCACACCGCGGTGCGGATCAGCCGCATGAAGGAGCGGCTGACCACCGCGCGGCTGGTGGTCCGGGCGCTGCGGGCCCGGCCGCCGTGCTCCGCGCTGGCCTCGGTGACCACGGGCTGGGACGCCACGCCGAGCCCGCTGTGGCGCAAGCGCGTCGCCCGGCACGCCCGCGAGTGCCCGCGCTGCCAGGCCCAGCTCACCGGCATGGTGCCCGCGGAGTCGCTGCTGGCCGGGCTGCCGCTGCTGCCCGCACCGCTGATCGCCGCGCGGCTGCTGGCCGCGGCCGCCCCGGCGGGCCGGGCGCCCCGGTCGCCGCGCGGGCGCCTCGGCCAGCGCCGGCGCGTTCCCCGGCGCGGCCTGCGGCACGCCTCCTCGGCCCGGCACCTCAAGGCCCTGCCCAAGGCGGCCGCCTACGCGCAGCCCAAGCTGGTGGTGGCCGCCGTCGCCGCGACTACCTGCGTGGCGGCCGGGACGGTGGCGGTGGTCAAGGTGTACGCGGCCCCGGCCGCCCACGTCGTCGCCGCCCGCCCCGCGCCAGCCGTTCATCAGCCGCTCACTCACCCCGTGGTCGCCGCCACCAGCGTCACGCCGACCCACCCGCCGCGGCACCGCCACCGGCGTAAGCCCAAGCCGACCCCTAAGCCGACGCCCCCGCCGGTCCGGGTGACCAGCACCGCCAAGGGGGTGAGCGCCTGGAGCTTCCCCGGCGTGACCAGGGCCCTGGCGCTGTCCGGCGCCTCGTGGTACTACACCTGGTCAGCCGGCCCCGGGGTCAGCGCCCCCAGCGGCGTCAGCTTCGTGCCCATGATCTGGGGCGCGGCCAACGTCACCAGCGCGACGCTGGCCCAGGTTCGCGGCGAGGGGCACATCCTGCTCGGCTTCAACGAGCCCGACCTGGCCAGCCAGTCCAACCTCACCGTCAGCAAGGCGCTGAGCCTGTGGCCGAAGCTGATGGCGACCGGCATGACGCTGGGCAGCCCGGCCGTGGCCGACGACGCCGCCACCCCCGGCAGCTGGCTGGCCCGCTTCATGAGCGGCGCCCGGGCCCGCCGCTACCGGGTCAACTTCATCACCGTGCACTGGTACGGGGCCGACTTCGCCACCGCCGCGGCGGTCAGCCAGCTCCGGAGCTACCTCCAGGCCATCTACGCCCGGTACCACCTGCCGATCTGGCTGACCGAGTTCGGGCTGGCCAACTTCGGCGGGTCCCCGGCCTTTCCCACCGCGACCCAGCAGGCCGCGTTCCTCACCGCCGCGACCTCGATGCTGGGGAAGCTGGGCTACATCCAGCGCTACGCCTGGTTCGCGCTGCCGGTGTCCTCCGGCGACGGCACGCTGGGCCTGTTCTCCAGCGGGCCGGTGGCCACGCCGGTCGGCCGCGCCTTCGAGGCCGCGGGCGGGTAGCCGCTGAGCCCGCCGCGCGTCAAGGGCCCCGGCCGTAACCGGGGACCCTTGACCGCGACCAGCCGGACTAGCCGCCCTGGCCGGGCTTGATGTGCACCCGGCAGCGCACCGGCGGCGGGGCCGGGCAGCGCCGGACGCCGCCCGGCGACACCCGGATCTTGCAGTGCCGCCACGGCGGCGGGACCGGGGTCGGGCCCGGGCAGCACCGCACCGTGACCGGGCCGCCGTGGCGAACCAGGACCGGGGCCGGGCAGCAGCCCGCGACGACCCAGCGGCCATGACGCGGCGGCACCGGGGCCACGCAGCACCTCACGGTGACCGAGAAGCCAGGCCGGCGCACGATCGTCGGACAGCACCGGCCGCGTTCCCGGCCGCCGCCCCTGGCCGGAATCCGGATCTCGCAGACCCGGCCGCCCCGGCCGGCCTGGCTGGCGTGCGTGGCCGCATGGCCGGCCGCGGCCGGGGCCGCGCTGGCCGGGCCGGCCGTGGTGAGCAGGCCCGCCCCGACGGCGATGCCGAGGCCGGCGCTGAGGACGGCTGCCTGGCGCAGCCGCAGCCGCAATTCGCGGCGCAGGTTAGTGAGCATTCAATTTCCCCTTCCGTCGATTAACGCCGTAAGGAAACTTAGGCAGTGCCGCTGAAATACCTGAGGGAAGAATGCGGGAATTGAATGTGAGTGAGCGCTCGCATGAAATTCACATCTATAACAGACGTTCTTTTCAGCGAGCCACCGTAACCGCAGGTCAGCGAGCCTGGAGCGGGTCAGCGGGGCAAGATGCCAGGGTTCAGCGTGCCGGCCGGGTCAAACGCATTCCGGATCCGGGAGAAAAGCGCCTGTTCGGCCGGCGAGCGGGCCAGGTCCAGCCATCGTCCCTTGAGTACGCCGATGCCGTGCTCGGCCGAAATCGACCCGCCTAGCGCGGCCACCAGGCCCAGGACGGCGTCCTCGTGGCGGCCGTCGGCGGGCCCGGCAGGCACCAGGTTGACCTGGACGTTGCCGTCCGCGACGTGGCCGTAGATGATGACCGTCGCGCCAGGATCGACCGCGGTGACCGCGCCGGTCACCTCGGTGGCCAGCCGCACCCACTGGCTGGCGGGCACGGCCACGTCCAGCTTGATCGGCACGCCCAGGAACCCGGCCGCCTCCGGGCTGCGCTCCCGGTAGGCCCACAGCGCGGCCCGGCCGGCGGGCTCGGTGGCCACCGCCGCCGGCCGGTCGCCGATGAGCTCGGCCAGGTCCTCGAGCGCGCCCCGCCCGTCCGCCTCGAGCAGCAGGTAGGCCGGCGCGCCGTCCGGCCGGGGCGGGTCGAAGCCGGGCGGCCGCAGGCCCGCATGCCGGATGAGGAGGTCCAGGCCGCCGCGGGTGAGGAACTCAGCCGACAGCAGGCCGGGCACGGCGACCAGCGCCCGCCGGGCCAGCTCATGCACCTCGGCCAGCCCGTCCAGCGCGGTGATAGCGGTGACCGGATCACGCGGCCGCGGCACCAGCTGGAGGCGAGCCCGCGTGATGACCGCGAGCGTCCCTTCCGACCCTGACAGCAGACCCGGATAGTTATAGCCGGTGTTGTCCTTGATCAGCCCGGACAGGTGCGAGACGACCGTGCCGTCGGACAGCACGGCCTCGACCCCCCGCAGCTGGGACCGCATCGGGCCGTAGCGCAGGACCCGCAGCCCGCCGGCGTTGGTGGCGATGGCGCCGCCGACCGTCGCGCTGTCCCGGCTGGCGATCAGGATGCCCAGGTCCAGGTCGGGGTGGGCGGCGCCGACCCGGGCCAGCGTGACCCCGGCCGCGGCGGTAACCTGGCGGGCGTCGAGGTCGACCGGGCCCAGCTCGGTCAGCCGGGCCAGGCTGAGTACCACCTCGCCGTGCAGCGGGACACCGCCGCCGACCAGCCCGGTGTTGCCGCCCTGGGGCACCACCGCGAGGCCCGCCCGAGTGCAGCAGGCCAGCACGGCGGCGACCTGCTCGGTGTCGGCCGGCCGGACCACGGCCCCGGCCCGGCCCTGGAAGCGGCCGGTCCAGTCCACGGCGAACCCGGCGGTCGCCTCGCCAGTCAGGACGTGCGGGGCGCCGACGATGCCGGCCAGCTCGGCCTGGATCGAGGCAGTCAGTTCCGCTGGCACGAGCTGCGTGTCGCCTTTCCCTGAGGTGTCAGGGTCCGCCGTATCAAACCCCTAGGGAGCGTCGCACGCTCGCATGGCCCGTGTGAAGGCCTCGCCCCGCTCGCGGTAGTTGCGGAAGACACCGAAGCTCGGCGCGGCCGGGGACAGCAGCACGATCCCGTCCGGCCGGGCCCAGTCGAAGCCGGCCTGCACGGCCGCGTCGAGGTCCGCGCACGGCAGCACGGCCAGCCCGGCCAGCCCGCTCTGACCGTTGTTGGCCAGCACCGACTCGATCGCCGACTGGATGCGCGGGCCGCTGTCGGGCAGCGTCAGGACCAGCGTGGGCGCCGGTCGGGGGGCCAGCCCGGCGGCCAGCGGGGCGTAGTCGATGCCGCGGTCGTGGCCGCCGGCGATCAGCGCCACTCGCCGGCCGGGGAAGGCGTCCATGGCCGCGAGGGTCGGCAGCACATTGGTGGACAGGCTGTCGTCCACGAACAGCACCCCGTCCACCGTGCCGACCGGCTGGAGCCGGTGGCTGAGGTGCTCGAAGCCCCCAGCGGCGGCCCGCAGCGCGGCGTCGTCACGGGCCTGGGGCACGCCCAGCGCGTCCAGGCAGGCCCGGGCGATCAGCGCGTTGCGCCGGTTGTGCGTGCCGAGCAGGCCCAGCGGCGTCATCCAGCCGGCCTCCGGGTCATCGGCCGCGTGCACCCAGGTGACCCGCGGGCCGAGCAGGTCGGCCCGCTCCCGCAGCAGGTCGCTGTCCCCGTTGGCGATGGTCAGCTCCGCGCCGGGCTGCGAGCACACCGACAGCTTGTCCCGGTAGTAGGCCTCCACGCCGCCGTGCCAGTCCAGGTGGTCGGGGTGCAGCGAGGTGACCGCGACGACCGGCGGCGAGCAGGGCAGGTCAGTGGCCTGATAGCTGGAGGTCTCGATGACCCAGTAGTCGTAGGCCGCGCCGTCCACCCGCGGGTCCCAGGGCGGAGTGCCGATGTTGCCGCCGATCAGGCAGGAGTAGCCGAGCCGGGTGAGCAGGTGCCCGGCGATGGCGGTGGTGCTGCTCTTGCCCTTGGTGCCGGTCACGCACAGCACCCGGTCGCGGTCCGCCTCCTGGAGCCACAGCCCCAGGCCGCCCGTCACCGGGATGCCGCGTTCCTCCAGCTCGGCCACCTCGGGCCGGTAGCGGCTGATGCCGGGCGACTTCACCACCACGTCGCAGTGCTTCAGCGCGGCCAGGCCACTGCTGGCGGTGGCGAACACCTGGAGGCCGTCCACGTCACCGGGCGGCGGGCGGTCGTCCACCAGCACCGGCTCCACGCCCAGCGTCCGCAGCCGGGCCAGGCTCGCGGCGCCCTCGACGCCCAGGCCCCAGACGCCGACACGGGCGCCGCGCAGGTCAGACCAGCAGATCTTGGGGCGCATAGCTATCCGGGATGAAGTGATCGCTCATGGGCAGCAGCAGCTTGGCGGTGTCGGGCAGGTCGGGGGTCTGGGCCACCTCGGCCGCCAGCACCTGGAGCAGCCGGGTGCCGGCCCGGTCCGGCCGCTGCGCGGCGAGCAGCGCGCCGGCCCGGCATTCGCCGATCTCGCCGACGCACTCGAACGGCTTGCTGTCGGGCAGCGTGCCGAGCAGCGCGCGGAACTTCGGCGCCAGGGACTCGCTCGTGCTGGTTCCTTGGGGGGTTCCCGTGGGTCCTCCCCCTGGGCCGGTGCCGTCGGCCAGCGGCTCCTGGCCGCCGAAGATGGCGCTGAGCTCCGCGGCGGGCAGGAACGGAGCCAGGATCAGGTCGATGAAGCAGCACTTGTCGCAGCGGCCGCACCAGTGGTCGAGCCGCTTGGACTCGTCCAGGTGAAAGGCCCGGTTGCAGCTGCGGAACGTGCCGTGGTACTCGGTCAGCCCGGCGAACCGCTGCGCGACCCACAGCTCGCTGAACGGGCGCAGGAAGGAGAAGTAGCTGACCCCGCTGCTTCTGGTGCTTCCGCTGTTTCCGCCGCCGAGCGCCGTGTCCAGCACCTCGCGGAAGGCGCCCTCGAAGGTCATGCTCTTGGAGAACTGGTGGTTGACCGGGCGGCCGTCGGCCTCCAGCGTCGGGATCGACGCCGACCACTCGTTGGACATCACCACGGCGTCGCGGCCGGCCAGCACCGCGGCCATGACCGCGATCGCGGACAGGATCCCGGTCACCGGGACGTGCCCGTTCAGGAACTCCAGCTCCGCCGAGCGCAGTAGCTGCGGGTCGATCTCGCGGCCGGCCCGCACGATGGGCAGCCCGGTCACCGCGGCCGGCGCCTCGATGGCCTCGAACCGGCTGCCGGGCCGGCTCATGATGAACAGCGCCGCGTCGGCCCGGCGGCGAACGTGCTCGACGGTGACGATGGAGTCGATCCCCCCGCCGAACGGCACCAGCGGCCGGGTCGGCGCCGCGGACCGCGGGTCCGCGGCCCGCGCGGCCGGGGCGTCGGGCTCCGGGCGGCTCGGGCCCTCGATGCGCAGCCCGGACAGGTCCAGTCCGTTGCGGTAGGCGAACTCGGCCAGGCCGTCCAGGTAGAACGAGCGCAGGAACCGACGCTCGGTGTCGGTGACCGCCGTCGCGCCGAGGTCGATGACCGGCGGCGCGGCCGTCTTGTAGTAGGAGACGCCGGCCAGCAGGAAGACCAGCCGCGCCGCCTCGCCGGCGGCCGGGTCTTCCCAGCGGCCGCCGGGGTCGAACGTGACCCGCTCCTCGAACTGCCGGTCGCCGAGCGAGTACCGGCACGACAGCAGGCCGTTCTCCGGATCCAGGTGGAAGGACTCGTAGCGGAACGGCGCCGGGGTTGTCAGCGGGGTTATCTGCGGGGCGGTCATCCGCGCGTCTCCTCGCCCGGCGCCGGCCGCTGATCAGGGTGCGTGAGGCGGGCCACGAGCGCGAACCTACCGCACGGACGCGCGGTCCGGTCGCTGAAGAACCGGCCCGGGTCCTTCCCGCCGGGATCCGGCCCGGTCGGCACCGCGGCGACGTGGATCTGGCCGTCCGGCACGCCCGCGTCGGCGAGCTGCCGGCGGTTGGCCGCCCACAGGTCGAGCAGCCATCGCCCGGTGCCGTCCGGCCGAAGGATGGCGCCGCCATCGCGGCCCGGGCCGCCGCTCGGGTGGTCGCCGTCGTCGCCGTCACGGGCCTCGGCGCCGGGGCCGAAGTATCGCCGCACCTCGCTCGCGACGTCCTCGCCGACCTGGTAGCGGTCCGGGGCGATGGCGGGCCCGAGGCCGGTCAGCACGCGCTCCGGCCGGGCGCCGAGGCCGGCCATCGCGGCCAGCGTGGCCGCCCGATCCCGGCCACCGTGCCGCGCCAGCCCGCGTGCACGCAGGCCAGGACCCCGGCCGCGGGGTCGTACAGGACGATGGGCACGCAGTCCCCGACCAGGATGGCCAGCACGACCGCGGGATCGCCGGTGACCAGCGCGTCGGTGTCCGGGATGGCATCATCCAGGCTCAGCGCGCCGCGGCCCCGGTCGGCCGCGGTCACCACCTGGGCCCGGCCGCTGTGGACCTGGCGCGCGAACACGAAGTCGGCCAGCCCGGCGCCCGCCGCCGCCGCCATCCGGCGGCGGTTCTCCAGCACGGCACCCGGCTCGTCGGGCACGCTCAGACTCAGGTTCAGCGACTCATACGGGCCCGCGGACACGCCGCCGTCCCTGGTGGTCACCAGGATCTCGGCGCCGAGTCCCTCGAAGGCCGGCCAGGCCAGCACCTCCAGGCCGCCCTGAGGGCGGATCTCGCAGCTCGCCGTCACCGGTGCGGTCATGCCCCGGATCCTAGTAGCCAGCGCCGCCTCACCCCGCCACCTACACACCTCCCAGCCGCCGGAGGGATCCTGGCGGGCGCGGCCGCGGAATGGACAGTCAGTGAAGCCTGGGTGACGCCGGTCACGTATGAGGTATGACCATCCTAGTCTGGGACGGTAAGTCCGATTTAGCGGCCACAGCCGGGGAGCGGGCCAGGAAGCAGGGACCATGAGCCGCCGAGCCAAGATCGTGGCCACGCTCGGGCCCGCGTCGTCGAGTCCCGAGCAGATCGCCGCCCTGGTGGCGGCGGGCCTGGACGTGGCCCGGCTCAACATGAGCCATGGCAGCCGGGAGAGTCATCTCCAGGTCTACCGGGCGGTGCGGGCCGCCTCCGACGAGGCCGGCCGCAGTGTCGGGGTGCTGGTCGACCTGCAGGGCCCCAAGATCCGCCTGGGCACCTTCGCAACCGGGCCGGTGCGCTTGAAGGCGGGCCAGCTGTTCACGATCACCGGCGATGACGTTCCGGGCGACGACGCCCTGGTCTCGACCACCTTCCCCGGCCTGGCCGACGATGTCCGGCCCGGTGACCAGATCCTGGTCGACGACGGCCGGGTCGTGCTCGAGGTGCTGACCGCGCGGGGCGGCCGGGTCCGGACCCGGGTCCTGGTCGGCGGGCTGGTCTCGGACCACAAGGGGCTGAACGTGCCTGGCCGTCCGGCTCAGCGTGCCGGCGCTCAGCGCCAAGGACGAGGAGGACCTGCGCTGGGCCCTGGGACTGCGCGCGGACATGATCGCGCTGTCGTTCGTGCAGAGCCCGGCCGACGCCGCACCGGTGCGCAAGATCATGGAGCAGGCGGGCGCGCCGCTGCCGCTGATCGCCAAGATCGAGAAGCCGCAGGCGGTGCAGGCGCTGCCGGAGGTGCTCGACGCCTTCGACGGGCTGATGGTGGCCCGCGGCGACCTGGGCGTGGAGTTGCCGCTCGAGCAGGTGCCGATGGTGCAGAAGCGCGCCGTCAGCCTGGCCAGGGACAAGGCACGGCCGGTCATCGTGGCCACCCAGATGCTGGAGTCGATGATCTCGGCGCCCCGGCCGACCAGGGCCGAGACCTCGGACGTGGCCAACGCGGTGCTGGACGGGGCGGACGCGCTGATGCTGTCGGCCGAGACCAGCGTGGGCCAGCACCCGGCACTGGCGGTGGCCACCATGGCCAGGATCATCGAGGCGGCCGAACGGGACTGGCTGCACGCCGAGCCGTCGCTGAGCCGGGTGCCCACCACCACCGGCGGCGCGATCGCCCGGGCGGCGGCCGAGGTCGGCGCGGTGGTCGGGGCCACGGCCCTGGTGGCCTTCACGATCTCGGGGGAGACCGCCCGGCGGCTGGCCCGGTACCGGTCGCCGATCCCGCTGCTGGCCTTCACCCCGCAGCCGGCCACCCGCAGCCAGCTGGCACTGACCTGGGGCGTGGAGACGTTCATCGTGCCCCCGGCGCGGCACACCGACGAGATGGTCCGCCAGGTGGAGACGGCGCTGCTGGACATCGGGCGCGGCCAGAAGGGCGACAAGGTGGTCATCGTCGCGGGTAGCCCGCCGGGCACCCCGGGCCAGACCAACGCCCTGCGCGTCCACCGCATCGGCGACGCGATCACCTCCGGCCTCTAGCGGGGCGCGAGGGCTAACTCACGAGGCGTGGCGGCGGTGCAGGCGGTCGGACCAGCGCTCGGCCCGGCGGTCGGCCAGGATCTGGCGGACCACGTTGCGGCCGGGGATGCCGGTCACGCCGCCGCCGCCGTGGGTCGCCGAGCCCGCCTGGTAGAGCCCGCGAACCGGGGTGCGCAGGTCGGCGTAGCCGGCCGCCGGCCGGGCGTGGAACATCTGGCCCAGGCTCAGCTCGCCGTGGAAGATGTTGCCGCCGACCAGGCCGTACTCCTGCTGCATCTGGTGCGGGCCGATGACCTGCCGGTGCAGCACCGAGTCGGTGAAGCCGGGGGCCACCGTCTCCATCCGGGCGATCACCCGGTCGGCGTAGGCGGTCAGCGCGGCCTCGTCGGGCTCGTCGGCGTAGGTGTGCGGCACCCACTGGGTGAACATCGACATGACGTGCTTCCCGGCCGGGGCCAGTGAGTCGTCGAACACGCTGGGGATGCAGATGTCCGCGAACGGGACCGCCGACGGCCGCCCGGCGACCGCGTCCTGGAAGGCGTTCTCGATGTCGTCCAAGCTCTCGGCCAGCACGATCGTCCCGCCGTGGACCTGCGGGTCGAACTGGGGATGGCTGGCGAAGACCGGCAGCCGGTCCAGCGCCAGGTTGATCTTCACGGTGCCCGACCGGGTCTGCCAGCCGCGGATGTCCTCGACGAAGTCGGCGGGCAGGTCGCGCTCGTCCACCAGTCGCAGGAACGAGATGGCGGGGTGGGCCGTGGTGATCACGATCGGCGCGGTGATCTCCTCGCCGCTGGCCAGCCGGACGCCGGTCACCCGGCCGCCGGAGGTCGTGATCTGGGCTACCTCGGCCCCGGTGCGTACCTCGGCGCCGAACGACCGGGCCGACGCGGCCAGGGCCGCCGTCACGCCGCCCATGCCGCCGCGCGGGAAGCCCCAGGCGCCCGCCTGGCCGTCGGTGTCGCCGATGTGGTGGTGCAGCATCACGTAGGCGGTGCCCGCCGACCGGGGGCCCGCCCAGGTCCCGATCACCCCGGACACCGACAGCAGCCCGCGCATGGCGTCGCTGTCGAAGTACCGGTCGAGGAGGTCGGCGATGCTGCCGGTCAGCAGCCGGGTGACGTCGACAGCGCTCCTGGTGTCGAGCTTGCGCAGGTGACGCAGCAGCAGGCTCTGGCGCCATAGGTCGGCCGGGCGGCGCGAGCCCAGCCGGGGCGGGATCTCCTCCAGCATCGGGCCGAGCACCGCGCCCAGGCTGGCCAGGTGCGCCTCATAATCCTCGTAGCGATCGGCGTCGCGGGCCGAGAACTTGGCGATCTCGGCGTGCCGCTGCGCCGGGTCTTCGGGCAGTCGCAGGTAGCGGCCGTCTGCGCGGGGCGCGAAATAGGGTCCCTGCGGGAAGACCTGATACCCGTGACGGCCCAGTTTCAGATCCCGGACCAGATCGGGGGGCAGCAGCGAGACGACGTAGGACAGCGAGGTCACGGTGAAATCCGGCCCGAACGGCTGTTCACTCACCGCGGCGCCGCCCACGATGTCACGCCGCTCGCAGACCAGGGTGCTCAGCCCGCCGCGGGCCAGGTAGGCGGCGGCGACCAGGCCGTTGTGCCCCCCGCCGACCACGATCACATCTCGGCTCGCTGCCATCAGCGCTCCTCCCGTCGATCCGCCTGCTCCGCTCGCCGGCCACGCTGGCCGGCCCGCCGCGCGCCGTTGGTAACGCATCGGTCCTGCCGTTCGCTCCCTGGAGCATAGGCGGGCGCCAGGCGGGCCGGAAGCTCGGAGGTGGCGAGCCTGACCCCCGACTATGGGTCTACTTAGCCGGAATCGCGCGGTGGAAGATGAATGGACGTTCATGCGTAATTTAGGTACGAAGAGGGTCGATTGGTGACTCGCGGTCAGTTTGAGGCCGAGCCGCCCGGCTGGGCCCGTCCGCCCGCGCGAGCACTGGAGCGGCAGCGGACCAAGCGCGACAAGATCATCGGTGTCGCGATGGAGCAGTTCGCCGCCAGCGGCTACGAGGGCGCACGGGTCGAGGCGATAGCGGCCGCCGCCGGGGTGTCCAAGGGCGCCGTCTTCTCTTATTTCACTAACAAGGCCGGCTTGTTCCTGGCCGCCTACGAAAGCGCGGCCCAGTCGTTCAGCCGGTACCTGGAGGCGCCCGCCGAGGTGCTCGAACGCGGATTCTTCGCGGTGATCAGCTACTGGCTGGAGTACACGCCGCACATGGTCGGCAAGGACTGGATCCCCTACCGGGTCACGCTGCTCGGCAACTACTGCTCCGACCTCCAGCTCAAGCACTGGATCAACCAGTACCTGGTGCGCGAGGACCCCTACGGGACGCGGGCGTTCGTGCGGTTCGGCATCGACCGGGGCGAGGTGCGCACCGACGTCGACCCGGACCTGGTGGTGTCGGTGGTGGACTGGCTGGTCGAGCGCTGCCAGGACGCCATGCTGACCGAGGAACTTGATCCCGGCCTGTTCGGCTCGGTCGCCGAGTCCGGGGACGCGCGCGAGCTGCGGGTCCGCCAGTTCGTCGAGATGCTGCGGGGGGCCGTCGGCGCTAGCTGACTACCGGACCGGCGGTGCCGACTGGGCCGAGGATGCGCGGTCGGCCAGGGCCAGGATCGCGGCCGGATCGACGTTCCCGCCGCTGACCACGATGGCCAGCGGCCCGTCCAGGTCGCCGAGCCGCCCGGCCAGCGCGGCCCCGGCGGCGACCGCGCCGCCGCCCTCGGCGACCAGCCGGTGGGTGCTCAGCAGGAACACCATGGCCGCGGCGATCTCCGCCTCGGTCACCAGCACGTGTTCGTCCACGAACTCCCGGACCGCGGCCATCGACCAGCGGTTGTCCAGCCCGATGCCGCCGCCGAGCACCTCGGCCAGCGTGTCCAGGTTGGGCACGTCCACCGGGTGGCCGGCCTGCAGGCTGGCCACCATCGCGGCCGCGTTCTCGGCCGAGGCGCCGATGACCCGGACCGGCGCCGGCCCGCCCTTGAGCGCGATGCCCAGGCCGCCGATCAGCCCGCCTCCGGACACGGCGGCCACGGCGACGGCCAGGCCGGGGACCTGCTCGGCCAGCTCGAGGCCGATGGTGCCCTGCCCGGCGATCACGTCCGGGTCGTCGAACGGGTGCACGAAGCTGAGCCCGCGCTCGTGCTCGATCCGCTCGGCCACCTCGGCCGCGTCGTCATAGGTCGGCCCCGAGACGATTGCCTCGGCACCGCTGGCCCGGATCGAGCGCAGCTTCACCGGGTCGACCGTCTCGGGCACGCAGATCGTGGCCGGGATCCCGAGCCGCCGGGCGATGTAGGCCACCGACGCGCCGTGGTTGCCTCCCGAACAGGCGATCACCCCGCCGCGGCGCTGGTCCGGTGACAGGGCCAGGATCTTGCTGGCCGCGCCGCGGACCTTGAACGAGCCGGGCGGCTGGAGGCTCTCCAGCTTGAGCCACACCGGCACGCCGAGGCGGTCCGACAGCTCCGGCGACCGGATCACCGGGCTCGGGTCGACCAGGCCGGCGATCCGGTTCCTGGCCCGCTGGACGTCGGCGTAGCTGACGCCGGCCGTGGCACTGGTCATCTCGGCCTGCCTCCGGTCCGGCGGGCTCGGGGCCCGTCCCGGCGCGGGACAGGCCGGCCCGCACGGCTCGCTAGCCTAGGCGACCGCCGGCCGGCTACCGCATCGCGGGCTCGGCGTCCTCCATGCCGGTCCGGATCATGTCGCGCAGCTCGGCGTTGTCCTCGTGGCCGTGCTTGGCGACGGCGTGCGCCGCCGCCGCGTCCAGCACCTCATCCTCGGTCCCGGCGATGGTGAGGCTGCAGTTGATGTCGCTGGGCATCTTGCGGCAGTCGATCATCTTGCGGTCCATGGCTGATCCCCCGTGATCTGGATTGCCCTATGGCCGGGTCATTTCGCCCGTAGCCTGAGCTTGGCCCGTGGATCAAGCTTTGCATCCCTGGCGGGCCGCCTTACGCTTGACTGACTCACAGTCGCCTTAGCCTGCGGTTAATCGCGCCCTACCCGTCCCGAGCCGTGTCAACCCAGGCCAGCGGCTTGAGCCGGGAGTTACCCTACTTACTAATAGGTAAAATAACTGTCATCCACAGGGACTAAGTTGTTAAGGATCACCTGAACCAGGGGGGCACTGTGGTAAGGGCTGCCGATCAGATGACCGCGGGCACGCCGGCCCGGATTCTGGATATCGCCGAGCGACTGGTGCAGATCCGGGGCTTCAACGGCTTCAGTTATGCCGACGTGGCGGCCGAATTGCAGATCACCACCGCGGCCCTGCACTACCACTTCACCGGCAAGCCCCAGCTCGGCCTGGCCCTCATCGACCGGTACGCGGCCCGGTTCGGCGCGGCGCTGGACGACCTGGATGCCCGCTGTCACTCGGCGCCGGACCGGCTGCGCGGCTACGTCGGCCTGTACCTGGACGTGCTGCTCGACGGCCGCATGTGCCTGTGCGGCATGCTGGCCTCCGAGTACCACACCCTGCCGGGCGGGATGCGGGACTCGGTGCTGCGGTTCTTCGACGACAACGAGCACTGGCTCGAGGGGGTGCTGGCCCAGGGTGCCGCCGACCGTAGCCTGCGCTTGTCCGGCACCGCGCGCGACGGTGCGCGGCTGGTCCTGGCCAGCCTGGAGGGCGCGATGCTCATCGCCCGGTCCTTCGAGGACCCGGATCGCTTCCAGTCCGCCGCCACCAGCCTGCTGGCCGGCCTGACCGCTCCCGCCGCTAGCTAACGGTCCTGCGCCGCACCGGCTGACCAGGCCCGCCGCTCCGGACCGGCCGGGTGAGACAATCCGATCATGACCGACTTGTCACTGCTGCCGCCGTCCGCCGCCGCGGACGGCGACGACCTGCGCATCGCCGGCGTCTCGCTGCGCGAGCTGGCCCGCGAGTTCGGGACCCCGGTGTACGTGCTCGACGAGGATTACCTGCGGGCCCGGGCGCGCGAGTACGTCAGCTCCTTCACCAGCCGGCATCCGCGCAGCCGGATCTGCTTCGCGGCCAAGGCCTTCCCGTCCGCGTCGGTCATCCAGGTCTTGGCCGAGGAGGGCCTGGGCTGTGACGTGGTCGGGGCGGGCGAGCTGCGCCTGGCCCTGGCCGCCGGCATCGACCCGGCGAAGATCGTCATGCACGGCAACGCCAAGTCCGACGACGACATCCGGGCCGCCCTGGACGCGCGCATCGGCTACATCGTGGTCGACGGGTTCGACGACATCGACCGCATCTCGCGGCTGGCCCGCACCCGCACCCCGGTGCTGCTGCGGACCAGCCCCGGCATCGACTCGGCCACTCACGCGGCGCTGGCCACCGGCGGCGCCGGCTCCAAGTTCGGCGTGCCCGTGGACCAGGTGCCGGCCGCCGTCGAGCGCATGCGGGACGACCCGCTGATCGACCTGCAGGGCCTGCACGCCCACATCGGCTCGCAGATCCTCGACCTCGACCAGTTCGAGGCCGAGGTCGCGGCGCTGGCCACGCTGGGCGAGTTCGCCGTCTACGACTTCGGCGGCGGCCTGGGCGTGCGCTACGTGCCGGAGGACGCGGCGCCGGGCATCGACCAGTACGCCGCGCGCGCTGGTCGCGGCCGCCCGGCGGCACCTGGGCCAGGACATCGAGATCCTGGTCGAGCCGGGCCGTTCGCTGGTCGCCCCGGCCGGGGTGACCCTGTACCGGGTCGTGACCAGGAAGCAGTCCGGGCGGCTGCATGTCGCCGTCGACGGCGGCATGGGCGACAACCTGGAGCACTCGCTCTACGGCCAGCGGTTCACCCCGCTGGTCGTCGGCCGGTGGGCCGAGCCGTCCATCGTGGCCGACCTGGTCGGGCGGCACTGCGAAGAGGGCGATGTGATCAGCCGGGACGTCACGCTGGCCAGCCCGCAGATCGGCGACCTGATCGTCGTCCCGGTCACCGGTGCTTACTGCTTCACCATGAGCAACAACTACAACGCGAACCTCCGCCCGCCGGTGGTGCTGTGCGCGGGTGGCGTGGCCCGCCTGGCCGTGCGCCGCGAGACCCCCGACGACCTGATGGCCCGCGAGATGCTGGTCCGCGCGACCCCGCCGGTCCCGGTCAGCCGCTGATCGCCCCGCCGCCCGAGTCAGCGGGTGGCGTGGTCGTGGCGGGCGACGGCCTGACGGGCCGACTCGAACGTGGTCCACAGGTCGTCCCAGGCCTTGGCCCGGCCGTCGTCGGGCTCGGCCACCGCGCCGGACGACGGGAACGCGTCCGGCGGCCACTCGCCCTCGCTGGCCCTGGCCGCCAGCAGCGCCGCGCCGCGGGCCGAGTAGTCCGTGGCATCGTCGCGCGGCATCGAGACCACGCCGCCGGCTGGCGTCGGCCAGGTCGGCACGGAACGCCGGGTCGGCGGCGCTGCCGCCCGCGACGGCCAGCGTCCGGCCGAAGCCCCCGGTCTCGTCGAGCACGGCCAGGCACCGGCGGCTCTCCAGCACGATGCCGTTGACCAGGCCGCGGGCCAGGTGCTCGCCGGCCGTGGCCCAGGTGCAGGCCGACCACGGCGCCGTGCAGCCGGGGATCCCACAGCGCGCCCTGCTCGCCGGGGCTCAGGTAGGGCAGCACCACCGGGGCCTGAGCCGGGTCGAGGCCGGCCGCCAGGGCGACCAGCCCGGCCGCGTCCAGGTCGCCGCCGAGCAGCCCGGCCAGCCAGGTCGACCGCGCTGCCGGTGGCCAGCAGGTCCATCTCCAGGCCCCAGCGGCCGGGCTCGGCCAGCGGCGTGACCAGGAACCGGTGCCGCGGGTCCAGCGACCAGCTGGCCCGACACGCCCATGATCACGTTGCTGGTGCCCGCGACATAGGCCACCTGGCCGGGGTCGCGAACGCCCAGGCCCAGCGCGCCCAGCACCGAGTCGGCGGCACCCAGCCCGACCGGGATCGGGCCGCAGCCCAGCCGCGCCGCCAGTTCCGGCCGCAGCGGCCGGCTCGCGGTCGAGGGCCGCACCGGCGGCAGGGCCGGGCGCGCCGGCGACGCTCCTGGCCGGCGGGGCCAGCGTCTGCCGCCGCTGCGAGCACCGCGTCGTTCCAGCGGCCGGTCTCCAGCTCGTAGCAGCCGAACCCGGAGGCGGTGCTGGGGTCGGTGGCCAGCTCGCCGGTCAGCCAGCCGAACAGGTAGTCCTTGGCCGACGCGATCGTGGCCGTGGCCGCGGCCCGGCCGGGATCGGCGGCGGCCAGCTCGGCGTACATCGGCAGCAGGTACCGGCCGTCCACCCACTGGCCGGTCAGCCGGTAGAGGGCGTCGGCGCCGCAGCCCTCGCGCAGCTCGTCGCCGCGGTCGTCGGCCCGGCTGTCCTGCCAGGTGATCGGCGGGCCCGGTCGGCTCGCCCTCGGCGGCCGAGGGTGACCAGCGTGGGGATCATCCCGGACAGCCCGATGCCCCGCCAGCGCCGGGCCGGGACCGCGGCGGCGAGCTGGCTGGTCACCGGCTCCACGGCCCGCAGCCAGTCGCCGGGATCCTGCTCGCAGGCCCCGGCGGCGGGGTGCGCGGTCGGGTAGCCGGCGCTGGCCCGGGCGGCCACGGCGCCCGCGGCGGTCAGGGCCACGCCCTTGAGCCCCGAGGTGCCCAGGTCCAGGCCGATCCACGCCCCGTCGGCGCTCATGCCGGCGTCGGCCCGGCTAGCTCCTCCTCGATCAGGTCACCGTGGCTGGTCGTCGGGTCGGTGTAGAAGCTCGAATGGCCGACGCGCTGGGCGACGAACGAGAGGATCAGCCCGAGCAGCGCCAGCCCGAACCCGAACGCGATCTCCACCCCGTTGAGGGACCCGGTGGCCAGCGAGTAGATGATCACGAATGCCATGAACGCGGCGCCCAGGCCGGGCAGCACGCCGCCGAGGAAGAAGGTGGACGCGCTGCGCGTGATCGTGCGCCGGTAGTACCAGACCGCGGTGCCGGCGGTGAGCAGGTAGAAGATGGCCGCCATCAGGCCGAGGGTACTGACGATGTCGCCCAGCGCCTGGCCGATCGGGCCGATCAGCGTGGAGGCCCACAGGAACACCACGTTCAGCAGCCCGAGCAGGATGGTGGCGTTCCAGGGCGTGCGGTGCTTGCTGCTCACGGCCCCGAACCAGCGCGGGAACACCCGGTCGCGGCCCATGGCGAAGGAGATCCGCGAGGAGCTGACGATCGCCGCCTGGAGCGAGGCCAGCGTGCCGCCCAGCACGGCCACGATCATGACCTGCTTCCAGAAGCCGCCGCCCAGCAGCTGGCCGACGTAGGCCAGGATGTTGGCCGCGTGATTCTGCAGCACGTGGCTGGGGGCCACGCCCTGGAAGGCCAGGATGACGCACCGCGTACATGATGAACAGGATCACCACGCTGGTGACCGCGGCCGAGCCGGCCTTGCGGCCCTTGGCCTCCTCGCCCACGTACGCCGCGGTGTCCCACCCCGAGTACAGGAAGATGGCCAGGAGCACCCCGGAGATCAGGGACTTGAACCCGCCCGCGCCGCTCAGCGTGAACCAGGAGCTGGCCAGGTGCACCGAGTGGTGCAGGTGGTGGCCGTAGATGGCCACGATGGCGGCGACGGTGAAGCCGACCAGCAGCCCGTACTCGAAGATCGCCCAGCCCCACTGGAACCGGGCCGACAGCTTGACCCCGAGCGCCGCGACCACCAGCACGATGAGGTCGAACGCCGTGCCGACCGCCGCGACCGCGTAAGAATTGTTGGCCGCCGAGTTGCTGAAGAAGCTCAGCATGTAGCTGCCCAGCGGGATCGTCAGGCTGGTCGTGCCGACCGTGTAGTACATCAGCATGATCCAGCCGGCGAAGAAGCCGGCGTGCGGGTTCAGCGCCCGGCCGACCCAGGAGTAGGTGGCGCCCGCGCTCGGCTGCCAGGCGTTGAGCCGCTGGTAGCCGATCGCGATCCCGAGCATCGGGACGAAGCAGATCAGCAGGGGCAGGAAGCTGGCGTAGCCGACGGTGGCCAGCAGCGCGGCCAGCGTGACCGCGATGCTCTGCGTGGGCCCGGAGCTGGCCAGCGCCATGACGACGACGTCGCCCGCCTTGAGCGCCCCGGCCCGCAGCCCGCGGCCAGGCGGTCCGGACGGCGGTCCGGCGGTCGACTCCTGGCCGCTGCTGGCTTGGGTGGACATGGCGCGTCTCCTTCTCGCTCGGGGGACTCCGCTCATCCGCATTCACAAGACATACTGTGTATGTCAAGTATGTGCTGACACGATAGAGGCGCGGCCGGGTCGAGCGCAATGGGGCATGATGGCAGTTTTGCCGTTAATTGCGCAGGTCTTGCGGGAGATTCACGCCGTCGCCCGACCTCCCGCGATGCGGGTGCAACCGGCCGCCGGGGAGGCGGCCGGGACTAGCGCGGCCGGGATGCCCGCCCGGCGCGGGCCGGGATGGCCGGGCGCTCCGGCAGGGCGCGGACGTCCCAGTCCTGGAAGCCGGGCGTCGGCAGCAGGTGCCGCGACGTGCTCCCGGAGATGGCGAACGCGAACTCGGTGGCCGGGTAGAGCTGCTCGAAGCAGTCGAACGGGGTCCCCGACTTGTCCATGCTGAGCCCGCGGATCCGCACCACCTGGGTGCGCGGCGGGATGCTCAGCAGGCGGCGTTCCTCCGGGCCGGGCATGCACCACCTCGAGGTACTGCTCCTCGTACTCGTCCTCCAGGCCGCACTCGGCGCCAGCAGGTCATACAGCGAGCCGCCCAGCCGGCCGACCTGCTGGTCCAGGTCGGGCGCCAGCGCCACCGGGATGATCGAGGTCTCCACCACGGCGGGCTGGCCGTCGATCATCCGCTGCCGCCGCAGCCGCCAGACCTGCGCGTCGGCGCGGATCGCAGGGCCCGCGCCACGTCGGGCGAGGGCAGGCCGCGCCGCATCTCCAGCACCCGGGTGTCGATGGTCTGGCCCGGCTCGTCGCCCTCGCCGCCCAGCGTGGTCGAGCAGGCTGCCCGGCCCTGGTCGGCTCGGTCGACGATCCGCGGCCGGGCCAGGAAGGTGCCCAGGCCCTGGTGGCGGCGGACCTTGCCGGCCCGCTCGAGCTCATCCAGCGCCCGGCGGACGGTGATCAGGCTGACGCCGACGCTGGACGCCAGCTCGGCGTAGGTGGGCAGCATGTCGCCGGGGACCAGGCCGCGCTCGGCGACCAGCCCCTCGACGTAGTCCACGACCTGCTCGTACAGCAGCCCCGACCCGGCTTGCCCGGCATGTGGCCGGGCGGCCAGGCGGTCCGGCCGGCTGCCGCCGAGATCGAGCACCATAGCGAATTAACCCTAGCCGCCGCGGCTGATCGCGGCGAACGCTTCCTGCGCCGCGTTCAGCATGACGGTCGACGTCCTCGCTGGTGTGCACCAGCGACAAGAACAGGTTCTCGAACTGGCTGGGGTGGAACAGCACACCGCGCAGCAGCATCTCCTGCCACCACCGGGTGAACATGGTCCTCGTCGGCGTACCGCTCGGCCTCCCGCCAGTTGCGGATCGGGCCGCTCGCTGAACCAGATCTGGAACACCGTGCCGAGGCCCTCCACGATCACCGGCAGGCCGGCGTCGGCGGCGAGCTTGCGCAGCCCGCTCATCAGCGTCTCGCCGAGCGCGCGCTGGCGCTCGAACAGGCCGGGCTCGGCCAGCACGTCCATGGTCGCGCTGACCGCCGCGCACGCGATCGTGTTGGCGTTGTAGGTGCCCGAGTGCGAGTAGCGGCCCTCGGCGATCATGGACATGGCCTCGTGCGACCCGCCGATCGCGGCGACCGGGAAGCCGCCGCCCAGGCCCTTGGCCATGGTGGTCAGGTCCGGGGTCACGCCGAAGTACTCCTGGGCGCCGCCCCGGGCGAACCGGAAGCCCGTGATCACCTCGTCGAAGATCAGCAGCGCGCCGTGCCGCCGGGTCTGCTCGCGCAGCAGCTCCAGGTAGCCGGGCTCGGGCAGGATGCACCCGGTGTTGAACACCGCGGGCTCGGTGATGACCGCGGCCACCTGGTCGCCGCGCTCCTCCATCACCTCGATGAAGCTCTCGGGGTCGTTCCAGGTCAGCACGATGAGCGTGTCGGCGAGCTCGGCCGGGACGCCGGGACCGGACGGCACCGGGCGCGGCATGCGGGCCGGCCGGCCAGCTCCGGGTCGACGTGGTTGCTCCAGTAGATGGTGTCCTGCCAGCCGTGGTAGTGCCCCTCGAAGCGGATCACCAGCCGCCGCCCGGTGTGCGCGCGGGCCAGCCGGATGGCCGTGCCGACCACCTCGCTGCCGGAGTTGGAGAACCGGACCAGCTCGACGCCCGGCACGGCCTCGGTGACCTTGCGGGCCGCCTCGATCTCCAGCTCGTAGGGCAGGCCGAAGCAGGTGCCCAGGTCGGTCACGGCCCGGGTGACGGCCTCGGTGACCGCCGGGTGGCGGTGGCCCAGGATCATCGGGCCCAGGCCGAGCAGGTAGTCGACGTACTCGTGGCCGTCCACGTCGCGCAGCCGCGACCCCGGCCCTCGGCCATGAACGGGGGGTAGGGCTTCCAGCCGAACTTGACGGTTCGGGCGCTGCTACCCGCCCCGCCGGGGATGTACCGGCTGGCCTCGGCGAACAAGCTCGCCGGACCGCCCGGCCCAGTGCCGGTATCGCTCGTCGAAGGATCGCTCGTCTTGAGAGACACCATCCCCGGCGGCTCCCATCTCGTTCGCTAGTGACGCCGCCTAGGACGATACCTAGCATACTGTGTATATTCAATAGTGCGTCGGTGGCCGCGATCGCGGCCACCTCCGGCGGCCGTCCGGTGGTCGTCAGCGCGGGCCTCACCAGCCCGTATTGCAGGCAAATTACCGGGCTGTTTCGGGGCAATGACGAACCGGTGAGGGCTTGACAAGCATTCAGCACCGGTTCCAAGATGTCCATACTCTGTATGCAAAGAGGCTCTGTATGTCAAGGGACTCTGTATGCCAAGGAGCAGTCAGAGCAGCCATCGTGCAGCTTCCACCCGTGCGCAGTCCTCAGGGGTTCCGATGCCGAAGCATGCCAGCCGCCGTGACTTCCTCAAGCGAGCCGGGCTGCTGAGCCTGGCGGTACCCGGCGCGGCCGTCGGGCTGGACGCGTGCGCCAACGTGGCCACCAGCGCCAAGGCGTCCACCATCCGGGTCGGCTGGACCATCGAGCCGGACACCATGAACCCGATGACCAGCTACAGCACCGAGGCGGTGGAGGTGCTCCAGCTCGTCTACGACTACCTGATCGGGACCAGCCTGGCGCTCAAGTCCGAGCCGGGCCTGGCCACCTCCTGGGCCTACAGCGCGGACGGCAAGACGATCACCTACCGGCTGCGGTCGGCCACCTGGCACGACGGCAAGCCGTTCACCTCGGCCGACGTCAAGTTCACCTTCGAGCTGATCAAGTCCAAGCAGCTCAGCCAGTACGCGCAGTGGGTCACCCAGCTGGCCTCCGTGGACACCCCGGACGCGCACACCGTGGCCCTGCACTTCACCCAGCCGCAGGCGTTCAACCCCGGCCTGGCGGTGCCGATCCTGCCCCAGCACATCTGGGCCGGCATGTCGGCCTCCGACATCCAGAAGTTCGCCAACGCCCACCCGGTCGGCACCGGGCCCTACAAGTTCGTGAACTGGAAGCACGGCCAGTCCATCGAGGTCGCGCGCAACGACGACTTCTGGGGCCCCAAGCCCGCGGCGCAGAAGATCACCTGGATCCTGTTCCAGAACGAGGACATCATGGCGCAGAGCCTGCGCACCGGCGCGGTGGACATCTGCCCGGAGATCCCGCCGACCATCTGGGACGGTCTGAAGGGCGCGTCGAAGGTCAAGACGGTCTCGATGGAGTCGTGCTCGTTCCACCACATCGGCATCAACGTCTCCGACAACCCCAAGTCCGGCGGCAACCCGCTGCTCAAGGACCGCACCATCCGGCTGGCCCTGAGCTATGCCGTGGACCGCCAGCAGCTGGTCAACGTGGCGCTGGCCGGCCACGGCGAGCCCGGGCAGCACGATCCTGCCCAGCGGCCTCGGCGACTGGCACCTGAACATCCCGGCCGACCAGCAGTACAACGCCAACCCGGCCAAGGCCCGTGAGCTGCTGGACTCGGCCGGCTACCTGGCCCGCGGCGGCGGCGTCCGGTCCGACAAGGCATGGCAACAAGCTCAGCTTCCGGCTCATCGCCATCGAGTCGACCTCGGTCGACGTGGCGGCGGCCCAGATCTTCCGCGACGCCTGCGCCAAGGTCGGCATCGAGCTGACCCTGACCACCCTGGACGCCAACTCGCTGGGCTCCACGGTCTACAACGCCAAGGCGCCGAACTGGGACATCTTCGTCTGGGGCTGGGACTCGGGCGTCTACGACCCCGACTACATGCTCGGCGTCCCGCTGTGCAACCAGATCGGCTCGAACAACGACGTGTACTACTGCAACCGCCACTACGACGAGCTCTACAACCAGCAGGCCACCCAGCTCGACCGGGACAAGCGGCTGGCCCAGGTCCACGAGGCACAGCAGTTCTACTACGACGACGCGGCCTACATCATCATGTGGTACCAGGCCAAGCTCCAGGGCTACCGGACTGATACCTGGCAGGGCTGGACCCCCACCCGCGGCGGGATGATCCTCAACTTCACCAGGGACAACTACCTCAAGGTCACGCCGGTCTAGGCGGCCCACGCGACGTGTCCCGCCTCCGCTACCTGGCCCGCAAGGTCCTCGGCCTGATCATCACCTTGTTCTGCGTGGTGACGTTCAACTTCGCGCTGTTCCACCTGCTGCCCGGCAACCCGGTCCGGCTGCTGGCCCGCTCCGGGCACCTGACCCCGCAGGCGGTGGCCGACATCACCCGGGTCTACGGGCTCAACCACCCGGTCCCGGTGCAGTACCTCATCTACCTCAAGGACATGCTGCACGGCCAGCTCGGCATCTCCTACACCTACCGGGTCCCGGTCTCCCAACTGCTGGGCCAGTACCTGGGCAACACCGTGCTGCTGCTGGCCGCGGCGACGATCCTGACCATCGTGCTGGGCGTCCTGGTCGGCGTGATCGCGGCCAACCGCCGCGGCGGCACCGTGGACTCGCTGACCGTGACCTCGTCGGTCGTGGGCTGGGCGCTGCCCACGTTCTGGACCGGCCTGATCCTGGCCTTCCTGCTCGGCGTCTGGCTGCACGCCTTCCCGATCTTCGGCATGGAGACGCCCAACGCCGTCTACACCTCCGGCTTCCAGCGGGTCGAGGACATCGCCGCCCACCTGTTCCTGCCCACGGTGACCCTGGTCGTGGTCAACATCGCGCAGTTCGTGCTGGTCGCGCGGGCGTCGGTGATCGAGGTGCTGGCCGACGACTTCATGCTCACCGCCACGGCCAAGGGCCTGCCGCCGCGCCGGGTGCTGTGGCGGCACGCGGTGCGCAACGCGCTGCTGCCCGTCGTCACCTCCTCGGCGCTGCTGGTCGGCCTGGTGGTCAGCGGCGCCATCGAGGTGGAGACCGTCTTCTCCTGGCCCGGCATGGGCCTGCTGGTCTACAACGCGGTGCTCAACCGCGACTACCCGGTGATCGAGGCCGCGTTCCTGGTTTTCGCCGTCGCGGTGCTGATCGTCAACTTCATCAGCGACCTGCTCTACCAGGCGCTGGATCCGAGAGTGCGGAGCGCCTGATGGCAGTACCGGGAATCCCTGGCCTGGTCGAGCCGGAGGCGCGGCCGGGCCCGTCATCACCGCCGAGGGCCTGCGCGAGCCCGAGTGGCGCCGGGTCTGGCGGCACCTGCGCACCGACCGGATGGGCCGGGTCGGCCTGGGGTTGTTCATCCTGGTCCTGATCATGACCGTCGCCGGGCCGCTGCTCTTCCCGTTCAACGCGGCCCAGGTCAGCAACGGTTCTGGCGCCCTGCTGCAGCCGCCGTCGGGGGCCCACTGGCTGGGCACCGACGAGCTGGGCCGGGATCTGTTCCGGGAATTCCTGTCCGGGGCGCACGTGTCGCTCATCGTCGGCCTGGCCGCCACCGCGATCTCGATGGTGCTCGGCGCCGGCATCGGCGTGACGGCCGGCTATTACGGCCGGGCGGCCGACACGATCCTGATGCGGATCACCGACTTCTTCCTGGTTCTGCCGCAGCTCCCGCTGGTCATCGCGCTGGCCGCGCTGTTCGGGCAGAACCTGGGCATCATCATCCTGGTCATCGGGATGACCGGGTGGCCGACCACGGCGCGGATCGTGCGCTCGCAGACCCTGTCGCTGCGCGAGCGCCAGTTCATCACCAGGGTCCGCTCGCTGGGCGCGTCCAACGTGCGCATCCTGCGGCGGCACATCCTGCCCAACGTGATGCCGCTCATCTTCGCCAACACCGTGCTGGTCATCGGCAGCGCCATCCTGGCCGAGGCCACCCTGTCGTTCCTGGGCCTGGGCGACCCGGTGCAGATCTCCTGGGGGACCATGCTGCACTTCGCCTTCGAGTCCGGCGCCATCGGGCGCAGCGCCTGGTGGTACTTCGTGCCCCCCGGCGTGGGCATCGTGATCGTGGTGCTCGCCTTCACGCTGACCGGCCACGCCGTCGACGAGGCGCTCAACCCCCGGCTGCGAGGCTCGCGGTGAGCCTGCTGGAGATCGAGGACCTGCGGGTCGCCTACACCACGCCGCGCGGGCCGGTCGTGGCGGTGGACGGGGCCAGCCTGGCCGTGGACACGGGCCAGGTGCTGGGCCTGGCCGGCGAGTCGGGCTGCGGCAAGACCACGCTCGCCCTGTCCATCCCCCGGCTGCTGAGCCGGGAGGCGACGGTGACGGGCTCGGTCACCTTCGACGGCGCCGACGTGCTGGCCATGACCGACGAGCAGCTGCGCGCCGTGCGCTGGCGCCGGATCGCGGTCATCTTCCAGGGCGCGATGAACTCGCTGAACCCGGTGCACAGCATCGGCGACCAGCTCACCGAGCCGATCCGCGTGCACGAGCCGGGCACGTCGGCGGCGCAGGCCCGGCAGCGGGCCGCCGAGCTGCTGGACAGCGTCGGCATCGACCCCGGCCGGGCCCGCAGCTACCCGCACGAGCTGTCCGGCGGGATGCGCCAGCGGGTGCTGATCGCCATGGCCCTGGCCTGCCGCCCGTCGCTGATCGTGGCCGACGAGCCGATTACCGCGCTGGACGTGATGACCCAGGCCCAGATCCTGGAGCTGCTGCGCAGCCTGACCGACCGGCTGGAGCTGTCCATGATCCTGATCTCGCACGACCTGTCGGTCATCGCCGAGGTGTGCGACTCGGTCAACGTGATGTACGCGGGGAAGATCGTCGAGACCGGGCCGACCTCGGTCATCTTCGGCCCGCCGGGCGCGCCCGGCCCGGCCCACCCCTACACCGCGCGGCTGCGGCACGCCTTCCCGGACATCCGCCGCGAGCGCGCGTTCGTCGAGGCCATCCCCGGCTACCCGCCCGACCTGCTCGACCCGCTGCCCGGCTGCCGGTTCGCGCCCCGGTGCGCCATCGCCATCGACCGCTGCACGACCGACGAGCCCGGCCTGGAGGAGGTCGGCCCGGTCCACCGCGCGGCCTGCCATCGCTCGGACCTGGTGCTGGCCGGACATCCGGGCACCGTGGCCGACCAGACCGTGAGCCACGCACACCGCCGGGCGGGCCGTCATGACGGCCGAGGTCACCGCGGCGGGTACCGGCCCGGCGGCCGCCGGGCCGGACGCGGCCGGGCCCCTGCTGGAGCTCGACCAGCTCAAGGTGTCCTACCGGGCCCGCCGCGGCCCGCGGGACCGGCGGCTGATCCAGGCCGTGGACGGGGTCAGCTTCTCGGTCGGCACCGGCGAGATCGTAGCCCTGGTCGGGGAGTCCGGGTGCGGCAAGACCTCGATCGTCCGGGCCGTGGCCCGGCTCGAGGAGGTGGCCGGCGGCCGGGTGCTGTTCCGCGGCCAGGACGTCGCCCACGTCCGCGGCTCGGCGCTGCGCCAGCTCCGGCGCGAGATCCAGGTCGTGTTCCAGGACCCGTTCGAGTCGCTGGACCCTCGGCTCACGGTCTACGACACGGTGGCCGAGTCGCTGCTCATCCATCGCCTGGGCGCCACCGCCGCGGCCCGCCGCGACCTGGTGCATGACGCGCTGGAGCAGGTCGGACTGCATCCGGCGGCGCAGATCGCCCGCCGCTACCCGCACCAGCTCTCCGGCGGCCAGCGGCAGCGGCTGGTCATCGCCGGCGCCATGGTGTTCGGCCCCGACCTGCTGATCGCGGACGAGCCGGTGTCGATGCTGGACGTGTCGCTGCGGGCAGGCATCCTGCGGCTGATGCTCGACCTGCGGGCCGACCGGGGCGTGTCGATCCTGTTCGTGACCCATGACCTGTCCCTGGCCTGGCTCATCGCCGACCGGATCGCGGTCGTCTACCTAGGCCGGATCGTGGAGCTGGGCCGGGCCGACGAGGTCATCCAGGCCCCGCTGCACCCCTACACCAGGGCGCTGGTGTCGGTCATCCCAGTGCCCGAGGCGGGCGCGGCCAGGGAGCGCATCCTGCTGCGCGGCGAGGCCCCGTCGGCCAGCCGCATCCCCGCTGGCTGCCGCTTCCACCCGCGCTGCCCGCTGTACCAGCGCCTGGGCCGGCCCGACCGCTGCACCACCGATGATCCCGCGCTGGTCAGCCCCGAAATGACCGTTTCCGATCCGGAAGATCCGGCCCGCTCGTCTGGGGGCCACGTCGTGGCCTGCCACTTCGCGAAGGAGATGCCCTGATGACCGTCAGCCCGCAGCAGGCCGTTGACCTGCTCAGCGACATGGTGCGCATCGAGTCGGTGACCCCGTGGCTGATCCCCACCGGCTCCGGTGAGGGCGCCCTGGCCCAGTTCATCGCCCGGCGGCTGGAGGGCACCGGGGCCGAGATCGACATCGTGGAGGTGGAGCCGGGACGGCCGAACGTGCTGGCCCGGCTGCGCGGCACCGGCGGCGGCCCGACGCTGTGCATCAACGCCCACACCGACACCGTCGGCTTCGCCAACTGGCCCGACGAGGCGCTCGTTCCGCGGCTGGACGGGGACCTGCTCTACGGACTGGGCGTGGCCGACGACAAGTCCGGCGTCGCGGCCGGCATCCTGGCCCTGGAGGCGCTGGCCCGGTCGGGCCGCCGGCTGCGCGGCGACCTGCTGCTGGCCTGCGTGGCCGACGAGGAGGGGGTATCCATCGGCTCGGAGCACCTGGCCGCGCACGGCGCGGGCATCGACGCCGCCATCGTCATCGAGCCGCAGCCGACCGAGGACCTGGTCGTGGAGCACCAGGGGTTCGGCTGGATCGACATCGTCACCCACGGGGTGGCCGCGCACGGCTGCGTGCCCGAGATCGGCGTGGACGCCATCGTGCACATGGCCGAGGTGATCACCCGGCTGCACCGCCTGGACATCGAGGCCTACGTGCCCACCGCGTCGCGGATGAGCGGCCGGACCGTCTTCCACACCGGGACCATCGGCGGCGGCACCGACTACGCCACCTACCCCAACCGGGCCGTGCTCGGCATCGAGATCGGCACCCAGCCCGGCGAGCACCTGAGCGACCGGGTGGCCGAGATCGAAGCCATCTTCGCCGACATCGCCGCCTCCGAGCCGACGTTCAAGGGCGAGGTCGTGGTTCGGCTCGACCGTGACCCCTTCCAGGCCGAGGGCCACGAGCAGCTCCAGTCCGTGGTCGCCGCCGCCATGACCGACGTGCTCGGTCACGCGCCCAAGGTCACCGGCATGAACGGCTGGACCGACGCCGCGCTCATGCAGGCGGCCGGCATCCCGACCGTGCTCATCGGCGCGACCGGCGGCAACTACCACGCGCCCGGCGAGTGGGTCTCGGTCAGCGAGTTCATCAAGCTGTGCGCGATCGTCGAGCAGGCGGCGGTGAGCTTCCTTGCCTGAGGCTGAGCTCACCGGGGCCAAGGCGGCCGGCCGGGCCGCCAGCGCGCTGGACGACGCCCTGTATTACCTGCGCCAGGACTGCGAGCCGTGCGCGCAGCGCTACTTCGACCGGGCCCGCGCGCACGGCGCGACGGAGGCGCAGATCGCCGCGGTGCTGGCCGCCGCAGCCAGTCCGGCGGAGGATAACCAGGACGCCTGAGCCCGATCGGGCGGCGCCGGGTCAGCTCTCGAAGACCCCCAGCGCGGTCAGCAGCACCAGGGTCAGGGTGGCCACCGCGAACAGCCCGTGCACGATGACCACCGTCACCGGGAAGTTGCGCTCGGGCGGCACCGACGGGCCCCCGGCCACCACGGCCCCGCCGCCCGCCCCGCCGTGAGCGACCCGCACGCGGCTCGCGGCCGGGGTGGCCCGGTACACGGCCAGCCAGCGCACGGCCATGGTCAGGCCGAGCACCGCGACGCCGCCCAGGATGATCACGGCGGCCCAGGCCAGCCGGTCGTCGTCGAAGACCAGGTACCCCGTCCAGGCCAGCAGGCCGGTCACCGCGAGCAGGGCGTGCCCGCCGAGTATCGGGATCGGCAGCCGGGTGGCCGCGGCCCGCTGGAAGTCGCGGTCATATTCGATCAGCCAGATCGCCAGCAGATACACTCCCGCGCCCGCGGTGGTAAGCCAGGCAAACAGCGCTATAAGACCCATATAGCCCCCTGCGGGTTAATGTACTGCACGGCCCTAGCGCGAGTGAGAAGGTCTCATAAAGTCGCAGGCGAGGGGATCCGGGTCCCGGCCGACGGCAGTCGGGGGCGGCGCTGTGCGGTCCGGGTGGCCCATACCTGCGTGCCACAATGCGGTCATGCCTTCCGCGCTCCCGACCTTCGTGCTTGGCGGCGGCGGCGTACTGGGCGCGACCCAGGTGGGGATGGTTCGTGCGCTGCTGGAATCCGGGCGCCGCCCGGCGCTGGTGCTGGGCACCAGCGTCGGCGCGCTGAACGGCGCGGCCATCGCGGCCGACCCGTCGCCGGCCGGCGTCGAGGCACTGGCCGGGATCTGGAAATCGCTGTCCGAGGCCGGGCTGTTCAGCGGCTCGCTGCTGGCCCAGGCCAGCACGCTGGCCCGGCACCGGACCCACCTGCACTCGGCCGAGCCGCTGCGCCGCCTGATGGCCAGCCATCTGCCCAAGCTCATCGAAGACCTGCAGGTGCCCTTCCAGTGCGTGGCGGCCAGCGTCGAGCGGGCTGCGGCGCACTGGTTCAGCTCGGGGTCGCTGGCCGACGCGGTGCTGGCCTCCTGCGCGGTGCCGGGGCTGCTGCCGGCGGTGGAGATCGACGGCGAGCATTTCCTGGACGGCGGCCTCGTGCACTCGATCCCGGTGGGCCGGGCCCTCGCGCTCGGCGCGACCGAGATCTACGTTCTGCATGTGGGACGGATCGAGAAGCCGCTCAGCCCGCCCCGCGCGCCCTGGGACCTGGCCCTGGTGGCGTTCGAGATCGCCCGCCGGCACCGGTTCGTAGAGGAGATGGCCACCGTGCCGGAGGCCGTCCGGGTGCACGTGCTGCCCAGCGGTGAGGAGAGCACGCCGCTGGTCTCCATGCGGTACCGCAGCGCCGCCAACGTCTCGGCCCGGATCGAGCGCGGCTACGTAGCCGCCGCCGAGTACCTGGCCGGGCTGCCGGACCCCCCGTGAGACCGCCGCCGACCGGAGTGCGCCGGGCCGTGCTCGACCCGCTCTGGCTGCCGGTCGCGGCCGCACTGGCCGCGCTGCTGCTGGTGGTGGCCGCGGTCGGCGGGCTGGCCTGGCCGGTGACCCGGCGGCGGCGGGTGCCCCGGATGGCGCTGCTCGCGGCCCTGTACGTGCTGGTGGACGCGATCCTGCTGGTGGCGTGCGCCGGGCTCTGGCTGCGGCACCCGGTCGCGGCCGCGCGCGACGACGAGCGCTGGCAGGACGCCCACCTGCGCCTGCTGCGGTGGACGTTAGCCACGCTGCGGTCGGCCGCGACCACGCTGATCGGCTTCACGATGACGGTCGAGGAACCGCCCGACCCGCTCGCCCCGGCCGGGCTGGACGGTGGCCCGCTGCTGATCCTGGCCCGGCACGCCGGACCCGGCGACTCGTTCGCGCTGGTCGACCTGCTCCTGTCCCGGTACGGCCGGCGGCCGCGGATCGTCCTGAAGGAAGACCTGCGCTGGGATCCGGGGCTCGATGTTGTGCTCAGCCGGCTCTCGGCCTGCTTCCTGCCCGCGCAGGCCGGCGACGGCGAAGAGCTAGCGGAGCGGGTGGCCGGCGCTAGCCCGCAGCCTGCGCGGCCGCGACGCGATGCTGATCTTCCCCGAGGGCCTCAACTGGACGCCGCGCCGCTACCGGCGCGCCCTCAGCCGGCTTCTGTACCGGGCTGAGTGGAGGGTGGCGGCCCAGGCCGCCCGCAATCCGTACGTGCTGCCGCCCCGGCCGGCCGGAGTGCTGGCCAGCCTGGCCGCCCGGCCCGACCTGGACGTCGTGGTGGTCGCCCACACCGGGCTGGATGACCTGGTCAGCCCGGCGCTGCTGTGGCGGGCCCTGCCGCTGACCGGACGCCCGATGACGGTGCGCTGGTGGCGCGAGCCGGCCGGTGAGGTGCCGCCGGATCCGGCCGGGCAGTTCCAGTGGCTGCAGCTGCAGTGGGCAATCGTCGACTCGTGGATCGAGTCCCGCAAAGCCCAGGGGGCCGCGGCCGACGGCCCGGACCACGCCGTCCCGGCTGATCCGGACCCGGACGACGACGGGCAGGGCGCCGGGCTGCTGGGTTCCCCCGGCTGACCGGGCGCATGCCCCGGCCCCGGCGCGGCGATGTTTAACCCGCGCCGCGCGGGAATGGGGCAACCCTCGCGTGCCGGTGCCGCGCCGGGACGCAACGCGACTGCGGGAGTGTGGATGGGAACCCGGACCGGGCTGGCGCTGGCCGTCATCGGAGCGATCACGGCGTTCGTCGCGCATGGGCTGCTTCAGGGGGCGGGAATCGCGCTCATCGTGGTGGCCGCGGCGGGGCTGTGGCTGCGACGGCGGCCCGGCTGGACCCGGCACCGGGCGCAGGCCATCGGGGGCTGGCTGACGGCCGGGGAGGACGAGGTGGCCGACGGGCCGCGAGTGCCGCTGGAGGACATGCTCCAGGCGCCCCCCGAGGGCATCCCGGCCGCGCGCGAGTCAACTCCGCCCGACCGCTGACACGCCATTCACCTGCGGCGACGCCGCCGCGCGAGGCCGGTCCGTTTATTCTCCGGCCCGCCAGGTACATAGCGCGCAGAAGTCCATCAAAGGGCTGACACTCCCACGTCAGGGAAAGCCCGATCGGAGAGGTTAGATATGCGCATCCTGAGTGTGGTGCTGGTTATCTGGCTGATTATCGGGGCCATCGCGGGCGCCCAGCGGCACTACTACACCTCGGCCCACGCGAGCTGCGCGGGCGCGAGCACGATCGCGGTCACGGTGCTGGCTGGCCCGCTGAACTACGCGGGTGCCAACCCGAAGGTCAAGTGCCCCCAGCCGAGCAAGTAGCCCCGCAGTAGCACAGCCGGGCAGCAAGCCAGGACCTAGGTCGCCGCCGGCGCCGCGACGCCGAGCTCGGCCAGCAGGTCCTGGGAGTAGGTAACCCGTCCGGTGAGGGACCGGGGCGCGCGGTGGCACAGCTGCAGCGCCGCCTCGGCCATCACCGACGGCGGCTCGGAATCCGGGTTATCCGCCGTCGTGATGTGGTGGAAGAGCGTCCCCGGGGTCGGCACGACCTGGCTCGGGGACAGGGCGTTGACCGCGATGCGGTCGGCGTAAAGCTCGGCGGCCAGGCCGGTTGACAGCCGCTCCACGGCGGCCTTGCACATCCCGTAGACCGTGCTCCCGCTGGCCGACCAGCCGCTGGGCGGCAGACTAGGGTGGCGCGCCGCGATCGAGGAGATGTTCAGTATCCAGCCCGCGCCGCGGGCCCGCATCCCCGGCGCGACCAGCGTGGCCAGGTGAAACGGCGCCTCGACCAGGACGTTCATCATGAGCTGGTACCGGCGCGGGGTGAAGTCCTCGACCCGGGCGAAATAGCTGACGGCCGCGTTGCTGACCAGGATGTCGGGCGGCCCGAGCCGCTCACGGGCCTGGGCGATCAGGCGCTCCCGGTCATCCGCCCTGGACAGGTCGGCGGGTACGGCGATCGCGGTACCGCCCGCGGCCAGGATCTGGTCGGTGGTCTCGCCGATCGTGCCCGCCAGCGGCGACTGGCCAGGGTCGGTGGTGCGGGCCGTGACGACGACCCCGGCCCCGGCCGCCGCGAACCGCCGGGCGATCTCCGCGCCGATGCCGCGGCTGGCCCCGGTCACGACGGCTACTTTCCCATCCAGCTCAGCCACGGCGGCCACCCTCCAGGCGGACTACTAGAACGCGTTCTAGCTCATTGGAGGCATGTCGGGCAGCGGTGTCAAGCGGGCCGGCGCAGAGGGCTGATACAGCGGGCCGATACAGCGGGGCGACACAGCGGGCGATGGCTAGCCCGGTTCGCCGGGGCCCGTCTCGGTGTCGCCGGACCGCGCGGGCTGGCCGGCCTCCGTCGGCGTCCCGGTGTCCTCCCTGGTCGCGATCCGCTCGCCCGCCTCGGCCTGGTGCTCGTCGGCCGCGCCCCCGGCCAGGGTCGTCTCGGTACCCGCCTGGCCGGAGATAGCCAGGTCGGAGGCTCTCCCGACGTGGCGGACCTCGGAGTGCGAATCGGCCCAGTAGACCGCGCCGATCCAGCCGAACAGGACGACGACGACGGGAATGATCAAGAAGACGTAGTCGACTCCCGACGTGATGACCTGCGGCGTGTGCATCGGGCCCACCTCCTTGTCGGGAGGTCATACCCCGTTCCGGCCGGGTCGATCAGCGCGCCCGCGCTCCCGGCGGGGCCCGGCCGGGCTAGGGCAGTTTCCAGTCGACCGGGTCGGCGCCCTGCTCTTCGAGCAGGCGGCTGGCCCGGCTGAACGGGCGGGAGCCGAAGAAGCCGCGGTCGGCTGAGTTCGGGCTCGGGTGGGCCGACTCGATGAGCGGGACTCCGTCCAGCAGCGGGGCCAGGTTGCGCGCGTCCCTTCCCCACAAGATGGCGACCAGCGGGCCGCCGCGGGCGGCCAGCGCCCGGATGGCCTGCTCGGTGACCTCCTCCCAGCCCAGGCCGCGGTGCGAGCCGATCTTGCCGGGCTGGACGGTCAGGACCCGGTTGAGCAGCATCACGCCGCGCTCGGTCCAGGGGCTCAGGTCGCCGTTGGACGGCCGGGGGTAGCCCAGGTCCTCGGTGTACTCGCGGAAGATGTTGGCCAGGCTGGCGGGCAGCCGGCGGACCTCGGGCGCGACCGAGAAGCTGAGCCCGACCGGGTGGCCGGGGGTCGGGTAGGGATCCTGGCCGACGATGAGGACCCGGACGTCGGCTAGCGGCTGGCGGAACGCCCGCAGCACGTTCTCCCCGGCCGGGAGATAGCCGCGGCCCGCGGTGTTCTCCGCGCGGAGGAACTCGCCCATCCGCTTGATGCGCGGGGCGACCGGCTCCAGGGCAGCCGCCCAGTCCGGCGCCATGATCTCTGCGAGGGGGCGGTCGGCCATGACAGGTCACTCTATCCGGCGGCGCAGGGCCGAGTGGCCGGCATCATCAGGCGCCCCGCGGACGGGCAGCCCACGCTCGCCAATCGGCCGATATCCGGACGATAGCCAGGCACGGCCGGCATCGGCGTGCCAGGATGCCAGCGTGCGACGGCTTCGAATGCAGCCCACCCGGCTGGTGCTCGCCGGGACCGCGGTGGCCGCGCTGGCCGCCGTCGGCCTGGCCCAGGGCGGCGCCCCGACCGCGGTCGGCGGCTGGCCGGACGCGCAGCGGCGCCGGACTCGCCGGCGCCGGCCGCGGTCCGCCTGACGATGGCCGTGCCCGCGCCCCCGGTCAGCCCCGCGGTGGCCGTCACGCCGGCCGGGACCACGGTGCCCGGCGCCGCGAACTGCCCGCTGTTCCCGGCCAGCAACGTGTGGAACACCGACATCTCCCGGCTGCCGGTCGACCCGCACAGCGCGGCCTGGCTGGCCAGCATGGACGCCGGCCACACCGACCTGCACCCCGACTTCGGGCCCGATCCCGGCGGCTACCCGTACGGGATCCCGGACCGGATCGTGACCAACCGGCACCGGCTGGTCCGGATCAAGTTCACGTATGCGTCGGAGAGCAACCGCGGCCCCTATCCGTTCGGCCCGGACACCCCCATCGAGGGCGGCCGGAACGCCGGCGGCGACCGTCACGCCATCATGGTCAACTCCCGGACCTGCACGCTCTACGAGCTGTGGAATGCGCGTTACTCGGCCCGCGGCTCCACGGCCGGCTCGGGCGCGATCTGGCACCTCAAGTCGAACGCGCTGCGGCCCGCCGGGTGGACCTCGGCCGACGCCGCGGGCCTGCCGATCCTGCCCGGCCTGCTGAACTTCGCCCAGGTCCAGGCGGCTGTCCGGCACGGCCGGCCGATCACCCACGCGATCCGCTTCACCGCCCAGCGGACCCGGTCGGCCTTCATCTGGCCGGCCCGGCACGCGGCGGGTTCGGGCTCCAGCCTCCGCCTGCCGCCGATGGGCGCCCGGTTCCGGCTGCGGGCCAGCTTCCCGGTCGGCCGGTTCTGCGCCAGCCGGCGCAACCGGTACTGCCGGGACGCCAAGGCCATCCTGGTGGAAATGCAGCACTACGGGCTGATCCTGGCCGACAACGGCAGCAACTGGTTCTTCCAGGGCAGCGCCTTCCCGCAGTGGCCCGACGGCCTCGTCGCCCTGCTCAAGCGGATTCCCGCCGAGGCGTTCCAGGCGGTCAACGAGTCCTGCCTGATGGTGCACCGCAACTCCGGTCAGGCCAGGGCCCGGCCAGGATGCCCGATCGGCTGAATCGCTCCGTCGCGGATAGCTAGGCTTTCATTACCCTGAGTGATAACGGGTCCCTGCTCGCCTGGCGACGCTGGAGGTTCCTGATGAGCCTGCCCCGGACTATCCCCGACTCGGTGCTCTTCACCACCTACAACGTGCTGGACCTGTTCCTGAGCGACTCGGCCGAGAGCGCCGAGCACTACCAGCAGGTAGTGAAGTCGATCCGCGAGCTCAGCTGCGACGTGCTCGCCGTGCAGGAGATCCGCGGCTCGGACGGCCAGCTGGTGGGCGGCCGGCTTCGCCAGCTGGCCGACGACGTGGGCATGCGCTGCCTGGTCACCCCGGCCGGCGGGGCCGCCGATGCCCGCCTGCCCGCGGCGGCCATGGGCTCGCGCGGATTCCACTGCGGGCTGATGTGGCGGGGCGAGATCGAACCGGTCCCCGGCTCGCTGCGGGCCCTGGGCCGGGGCCAGTTCTGGCATTCGCTGGCCGTGGTCACCCTGGATGTCGGCGGGCGCCGGGTGCGGCACGCGGCCTTCCACGCCACGCCGTTCGGTCGGCTGCTGCGCGCGGACCAGAACGAGCGGCTGGTGGCCATGCTGACCGGCTCGGCGGACAGCCTCCCGGTGCTGGTCGGCGGGGACTGGAACACCGAGTCGGCGGACCGGGTCTTCGACCAGATGACCGACCGCTGGGTGCTGTATGAGCCGCGTGACCCTTACGAGGGCGTGCCGTGGTTCGCGGACATGATCTACCAGTGCGAGTGGGACTACGACGAGAACGGGCAGCGGCGCTACCGGGCCGACCGGCGGCCCGGCGACGTGCTGTGGGCGGGCGGCCTGCACGACGCGGCGGCGGTGCTGCACGCGCCCTGGCAGCCGACGGCCGGCCACTATCCCGGCGACCGGTACGGCGCGGCCGGGATCTCCCGGCGGATCGACGCCATCCGGGTCAGCCCGCACCTGCTCGGCGCGCTGCGCGCCTATCACGTCACTGACACCGACCTGACCCGGCAGGCGTCCGACCATCTGCCGGTCACCGTGGAGTACGACCCGGCCGCCGTCGCCGATCACACCCCCAGCTCCGCGTCATGGCTGGCCCTCTGATGACGCTGCAGCGGCACCAGAGGGCCAGCGATGACGTTCCTCCGCCGTGGGTCAGGAGGGCGAGAGTGCCGGACTGCGCTCCGCGGCCGCGGCGGGCGATGCGGCGGCCGATGCGCCCAACGAGGCAGCGTCCGCGCCAGCCGACCGGACCGCGCCGCGGCGGCGCAGCTCGGGCAGCACGCCCTCGCCGAACCAGTACGCCTCCTCCAGGTGCGGGTAGCCGGAGAAGATGAACTCCTCGATGCCCAGCGCGGCGTACTCCTCGATCCGGTCGGCCACCTGCTCGTGGCTGCCGACCAGGGCCGTGCCCGCGCCGCCGCGGACCAGCCCGATCCCGGCCCACAGGTTGGGGTAGATCTCCAGGCCGTCCGCGCCGCCGCCGGACCGGTAGCCCTCGTGCAGCTCGCGCATCCGGCGCTGGCCGACCGACTCCGACCGGGCCAGGGCCCGCTGCGACCGGGCGATCTCGGACGGCGCGATGGAGTCCAGCATCCGGCCGGCCTCGGCCCAGGCCTCCTGGGCGGTGTCCCGGCTGATGACGTGCAGCCGGAGGCCGAACCGCAGCGTGCGGCCCGCCTCGTCGGCCAGGCGGCGTATCCAGGCGATCTTCTCGGCCACCTGGGCCGGGGGCTCGCCCCAGGTCAGGTAGACGTCCACGTACCGGGCCGCGACCGGCCCGGCGGCCGGCGAGGAGCCGCCGAAGTAGACCTGCGGGATGGGCTCCGGCGGGGCCATCACGGTGGCCCCGCTGACCTGGTAGTAGGTCCCGCTGAAGTCGTAGGGCGAGCCGCTCCACGCACCGCGGACCACGTCCAGGAACTCCCCGGTCCGGGCGTACCGCTCGTCGTGTGACAGGTGGTCGCCAAACCGGCGCTGCTCGGCCGACTCGCCGCCGGTGACCACGTTGAGCAGCAGCCGCCCGCGCGAGATCCGCTGGTAGGTGGCGGCCATCTGGGCGGCCAGGGTGGGTGAGGTGTAACCGGGCCGGAAGGCGACCAGGTACTTCAGCCGCTGGGTCTCGCGGATCAGCGCCGCGGTGACCAGCCAGGCGTCCTCGCACCAGGTACCGGTCGGGGTCAGCACGCCGGTGAAGCCGACTTGTTCGGCCGCCCTGGCCACCTGGGCCAGGTAGTCGATGTCCGGCGGCCGCGCGGCCGACCAGGCGCTCCCGTGGTCGCCCGGCCCGCGCCCGCCAGCCGGCGAGCCGGTGACCGGGACCTGGTCTTCCAGGGGAACGCTGTGGCCGCGGCCGACGATGGCCCGGCCGTCTCCGGAGGTGGGCAGGAACCAGTGGAACACCAGGCTCATGAGGAACTCCCGGCGGTGCTGTTGAACGTGGTCACGGCGAAGCTGCCGAAGTCCACGTGGCCGGGGATCAGGCCCGCGGCGGTGAACACGTTGGCGATCGCCTGCTGGGTGGCGATCACGCCGCTGCTGATGGGCACGGTCACCGCCGTGTCGTCGGAGGCAGCCTTGGCCATGATGCTGAGCGGCAGCCCGGTGGCCTTGGACCAGGTCTGAGCCCAGACCGACTGGTGGGTGTTGGCCCAGGCGTGGGCCTGCGCGATGAGCTTGAGATAGTCGCGGATGGCGGCCGCCTTGGCCGGGTCGGCCAGCGCGGTCCGCGAGGCCACCTCGAAGGAGTACGTCTTGCCGATCGGCGCGCCGTTGACCAGGATCCTGGCCCCGTGCTGGGCCTCGGACTGCTCCGCGAACGGGCTCCACACGTCCCAGGCATCGACCTGGCCGGAGGCGAACGCGGCCGCCGCCTGGGCCGGCTGGAGGTTGACGATGGTGACGTCCTTGGTCGTCAGCCCGGCCTGCTTGAGCACTGCGACCAGGTGATAGTTGGACGAGCTGCCCTCGGCCACGGCGATCTTCTTGCCCCGCAGCTGGGCCACCGAGTGGACAGAGGAGCCCTTGGGCACCAGCAGGGCGGTGCCCTTCGGGTTGCCGACGGTGGCGGCGACCACGGCGATCTTCTCCCCGCCAGCGGCGGCGAAGATGGGCGGTGCGTCGCCGACCGCCCCGATGTCGACCGACCCGGAGCCCATGGCCTGCAGCATCGGGGGCCCGGAGGTGAAGTCCGACCAGTGCACCTTGAACGGCAGCTTGCCGATCAGGCCGGCGGCGGTCAGCAGTGCCTGGGAGCCCGAGCCGGCCTGGTCGCCGACGTTCAGCGTCACGTTGGACAGGCTCGCGGTGTTGGCCGACGACGTGCTGGAGGCGCCGGCCGATGCCGAGCCCGACCCGCCCGAGCCCGACCCGCCCGAGGCGCCGGTGCTGCTGGACGAGCAGGCCGCGGCCAGCAGCCCGGCGGCCAGCAGCGCCGCGGTCGTGGCCAGGGGACCTTTGTTCATCATCGTGTTACATCCGTTTCTTCCAGGGAGACCCCGAGCTCGGCCAGCAGGTCGGCCCGGGCGGTGATCAGGTCAGGCAGGTCTCGGTTACGAAACCCCTCGCGGGGGCGGGGCGCGTCGACCTGGTAGGAGTAGCCGATCCGCCCGTCGGTCAGCACCAGCACGCGGTCGGCCAGGGCCAGCGCCTCGTCCACGTCGTGGGTCACCAGCAGTACGGCGGGCTGGTGCCGCCTCCACAGGCCCAGCACCAGCCGGTGCATGGCGATCCTGGTCAGGGCGTCCAGCGCGCTGAACGGCTCGTCGAGCAGCAGCAGCCGGGGCTCGCGGACCAGCGCCCTGGCCAGCGAGGCGCGCTGCGCCTCGCCGCCGGACAGGGTCAGCGGCCAGGCGTCGGCCCGGTCGGTCAGCCCGACCTCGGCCAGCGCGGCGCGGGCGGCCGCCTTCGGGTCCTCGCCGCGCAGCCCCAGGCTGACGTTGGCGCTGACCCGCTTCCACGGCACCAGCCGCGGTTCCTGGAACGCCACCGCGGCCGGACCGGTGACCCGCAGCTCGCCGGTGACCTCGCGGTCCAGCCCGGCCAGCGCGCGCAGCAGCGTGGACTTGCCCGAGCCGCTGCGGCCGATCAGCGCGATGAACTCGCCTGGCCCGATGTCCAGGTCCAGGTGGTCGAGGACCAGCCGGCCGCCGAAGGACCGGGACAGCCCGCGAACCTGGGCGACCGGGCTGGTTGTCGTTACGCTACGAAGCTGCGCCGCCACGACAGGGCCCTCCTCTCCAGCAGCCGGACCAGGGCGTCGGTCAGCAGGCCGAGCGCGCAGTACACGAGCAGCGCCACGAAGATCACGTCGTTGCGGCTGAACTGGGTCGCCTGGCTGATCATGTAGCCGAGGCCGGCGTTGGTGTTGAACTGCTCGGCCACCACCAGCGCCAGCCAGCCCACGCCCAGGCTCTGCCGCAGGCCCACCAGTACCTGAGGCAGCGCGCCGGGCAGCACGATCTGCGTCACCAGCTCGCGACGGGTCAGGTGCAGCACCCGGCCCAGCTCGGCCAGCTTGGCGTCCACGTTCCTGATGCCGGCGAAGGTGTTCAGGTACAGCGGGATCGCCACCCCCATGGCGATCAGCAGCACCTTGGGCAGCTCGCCGATGCCGAACCAGACGATGAACACCGGGATCAGCCCGAACAGCGGCAGCGTGCGGAGCATCTGCATGAGCGGGTCGACCGCGTTCTCGCCCAGGCGGCTGAGCCCGGCGGTGATCGCGAGCACGAGCGCGACGATGGCCCCGCAGGCGAATCCGACGGCCACTCGCTCGAGTGAGGCCAGCATGTTGCCCTGGAGCGTGCCGTAGGCCGCCGAGGTGGTGGTGGCCAGCGAGACCGCGGTGCTCCAGACCTGGGTCGGCGGCGGCAGCTTGGCCGCCGAGACCAGGCCCGCCGAGCTGACGAACTGCCAGCCGGCCAGCACGACGATCGGGCTGATCAGCCGGGGCAGCGCCTTGCTGTGCAGCAGTCGCCGCGGCAGGCCGCCGCGCGCGGCGGCGGATGACGCGGCGGCCGGCGACGCGGCCAGAACCGCGGCATCGGCGGCCGCGGGCGGGGCGGCCGTCTGTTCGGACGTGAGCGTCGGGGCTCGGGATCCGGACACGCGAGAACCTCATTCGTCGACGGGATAGCGGGGAGGCGTTATGTCCCCATCCTTAGCCCGATTGTCTATAAAGTCAATTGGGAAAGTTATCATTGATCGCACCCGAGGCTCGCCGCTGACCCATCGCGCATCGATACCCACCTGGGGTATACATGGACAGTGCGAGACAGGAAAGCAGTGCGAGACAGGAAATGAGCGCCATCGGGCACGCGCTGCTGATCACGGGATCGATGGCCTGGGAGATCACCTGGGCGCTGATCCTCGGCTTCGGGCTGTCCGCCATCGTGCAGGCCCTGGTGTCCAAGCAGGCCGTGGTCCGACTGCTGGGCGACGACCGGCCCCGGACGCTCACCGTGGCCGCGGGCCTGGGGGCCGCGTCCTCGTCGTGTTCCTACGCCGCGGTCGCGCTGGCCCGGTCCCTGTTCAGCAAGGGGGCCAGCTTCACCGCGGCGATGGCGTTCGAGATCGCCTCCACCAACCTGGTGGTGGAGCTCGGGGTGATCCTGGCCCTGCTGCTCGGGTGGCAGTTCACCGCGGCCGAGTTCGTCGGCGGACCGTTCATGATCATCTTTGTCGCCCTCGCGTTCCGGGTCTTCCTCCGCCAGCGGCTGCTGACCGAGGCCCGGGCTCAGTCGGAACGCGGGCTGGCCGGATCCATGGAGGGGCACGCGGCCATGGACATGTCGGTGCGCGCCCGCGGCTCGCTGCTGCGCCGGCTGGCCTCCGGCGAGGGGTACACGTCGGTGTCGCACGTGTTCGTGATGGAGTGGGCGGCCATCCTGCGCGACCTGGTGATCGGCCTGCTCATCGCGGGCGCCATCGCGGCCTGGGTGCCGCCGGACTTCTGGCGGGCGTTCTTCGTCACCGGGCACCCGGTGGCCGCGGCGATCTGGGGACCGCTGGTGGGGCCGGCGGTGGCCATGCTCAGCTTCGTCTGCTCGATCGGCAACGTGCCGCTGGCCGCGGTGCTGTGGAAGGACGGGCTGAGCTTCGGCGGCGTGACCGCGTTCATCTTCGCCGACCTGCTGATCCTGCCGATCCTGAACATCTACCGGAAGTACTACGGGCTGCGGATGATGGCGTTCATCCTGGTCTGGTTCTACGCCGCCATGGCCGCGGCCGGCTACCTGGTGGAGGCGATCTTCAGCCTGCTGGGCATCGTCCCGGCCCGGACCGGCGTGACGATCCCGGACAGCGGGGTGTCCTGGAATTACACGACCTGGCTGAACATCGTGTTCCTGGGGCTGGCCGCGGCCCTGATCGTCCGGTTCGTGCGGACCGGCGGCGGGCCCATGCTGCGCATGATGGGCGGTACCCCCGACAGCTCACCGGACCACTCCGCTCACGACCACGCCTCCCGCCCGGCCACCGATCACCCCGCCTAGTGCTGGCCGCCGCGCTCGCCTTGCCACAGCGCGGTGCGGGCCGAGATGTAGTGTTCGAAGTCATCGGGCGTGTGCTGGTGGGCCAGCAGAGGCGAGGTGCTCACCCGGGCCAGCGGCACCGGCAGGTGCGACACCATCTCGGCCTGGACCTGCTGCAGGTGCGACACCTGCCCGGCGGCCGGGTTGGCCCCGCTGGACACCGGGGCGGTGACCCCGGCCAGCGGATCGTCGGTGCGCGCCGTGGTCAGCGTGAGCACGTCGCCCACGTCCTGCGCGGCCCCGTCGCGGGCGGTCAGCGCGGGCAGCCCCCAGCGCGTCTCCACCGTCTTGAGCACCGAGGTGTGGTCGAGCGGCATGTCCCCCGGCGGCCGGAACACGGTGCCCGCCTCGATCAGCGGGGACACCAGCACGGCCGGGACCCGGATCCCGAACCGGGTGAAGTCGAAGCCGTACTCGCCGACCGTGCTGTCCGGCGGGACGGCGCCCGAGGGCGGCGCCACGTGGTCATAGCAGCCGCCGTGCTCGTCGTAGGTGATGATCAGCAGGGTCTGGTTCCAGGCCGGGCCGCCGCGCAGCGCCTCGTAGACCTGCTGGATGAGCTGCTCGCCCAGGGCCACGTCGTAGTTGGGGTGCTGGCTGTTGCCCGTCGAGCCCAGCTCGGCTCCATGAACGAGTACGCGGCCAGGGTCCCCGCGGCCGCGTCGGCCTGGAAGTCCTTGAACTTGCCGATGTTGGTGTCCGGCGCGCTGACCGTGTCCGGGAAGTCGAGCCGGGTCAGCGGCGAGGAGGTGTAGCCGTAGATCTTCCAGCTCAGGTTGTTCTTGGTCATCAGCCCGAAGATGGTCGGCACGGTGAACGACTTGGTGGCGTCGTCCATGTGCCCCTGGCTGGTCGCCGCGCAGGCGAAGGCCCGGTTCGGCATCGTCTCGGTCGGCACCGAGGCATACCAGTGGTCGCAGACGGCGAAGCCCCTGGCCAGCCCGGACAGGACGGGCAGCGCCGAGGGCGGGAAGATGCCCATGATGTTCGTGGCCACGGTGCCGGCGTCGATGCCGTAATGGTTGGCCGTGTCGTAGGCGATGGCCGAGGCGAAGTTGGTGACGAAGCCAGTGTTGGTGGCCGCCGGCGGGGTGGGCGCCTTGGTGGACCCGAACAACTGCTGGTTGGTGTTGACGTAGCCCTCGCCGGGGTCGGCCCCAGGCATGAAGTACGCGCCGGGCTGGGTCACGTCGATCCGGTACACGGTCACCGGCTTGCCGGTCGAGTCCGGGTTGGACTCGGTCCCGGTCAGCCCCTCGAATGGCTGCCCGGCCGGGCTCACATTGCCGGAATCCGCGTAGAGAAATCCCAGCATGTGGTCAAATGACCGGTTCTCGAGCATCAGGTGGACGATGTGCTGAATGGAGGCCAGCTGATTCGGCATGCTCCTTCTTTTACCGGGACCGCCCGCCCTCGGCCAGCCAGTCGGCCCAGATAGCCGCGGATAGGAGTAACTATTCACGGGCCCGTCGGCTCCGGATCGGGGCAGCGATATGCTCCAGCAGTGGAAAACGAGGCTGAGCTCATCATCCAGCTGCCCCGCGACAGCTCCGTCGACGTGCACCTGCGCGAGGAGCCGCCGGCCAGCCTGACCGACCGCCGGGTAGTGCTCGAGCACCTGTCCGCGGGCCCGGACGGCACGCTGACGCCCCCGGAGGCGGGTGAGATCCTGCTCACCGTGCCGTCCCCGGAGGCGCTGCGCCGCAATCCCGACTACGTGCTCGAGGTGGTCACCGCGGCCGAGGAGGACGGCGGCCCGCTGGTGCTGCTGGTCGAGGGCGCCGAGTACCTGCGCGACGACGAGATCGCCCCGGTGCTGGAAGCCGCGGCGGCCACCAAGCGCGTGCTGATCCTGCGCATCCTCGAGGGCGTCTAGGCCCCGACTCACAGCGGCCGCTTCTGCTCCAAACACAACGGCCCGGTCCGCCGACTCTGCGTCGGCGGACCGGGCCGCTGCTTTCTGGCCTGGCTAACTCAGGCGGCCACGGCCGCGGGGGACGTGGCGGGCTCCAGGGCCCGGCTGAGCACCTCGCGGACATCGCTGACCGCGTGGATCTCCAGGGCCTCCCGCACGTTCTCGGGCACGTCCTCCAGGTCCGGCTCGTTCCGCTTCGGGATGAGCACCGTGGTGATCCCGGCCCGGTGGGCGGCGAGCAGCTTCTGCTTCACCCCGCCGATCGGGAGCACCCGGCCGGTCAGCGACACCTCACCGGTCATCGCCACGTCCGACCGGACCAGCCGGCCCGACAGCAGCGAGGCCAGCGCGGTCGTCATCGTGACCCCGGCGCTGGGCCCGTCCTTGGGCACCGCGCCCGCGGGCACGTGGATGTGCACGCCGCGATCCTTCAGGTCGGCCACCGGGAGCTCCAGCTCCGCGCCGTGCGACCGCAGGTAGGACAGCGCGATCTGCGCCGACTCCTTCATCACGTCGCCGAGCTGTCCGGTCAGCGTGACGCCGGTCGGGCCCGTCTCCGGGTCGGCCAGCGAGGCCTCGATGAACAGCACGTCGCCGCCGGTCCCGGTCACCGCCAGGCCGGTGGCCACGCCCGGCACCGCGGTCCGCTCGGCCGACTCCGGCGTGTGCCGGGGGTGGCCCAGGTACCCGTGCAGGTCGGCCTCATCGACCTTGACCGGCAGGGTGGTCGCCTCGGTGGCCAGCTGGGCCGCGATCTTGCGCAGCACCTTGCCGATGGTGCGCTCCAGCGACCGCACGCCCGCCTCGCGGGTGTACTCCGCGGCCAGCCGGCGCAGCGCGGCGTCGGTCAGGTCGACGTCGCCGGTCTCCAGGCCGGCCCGGTCCAGCTGCCGGGGCAGCAGGTGGTCGCGGGCGATGATGACCTTCTCGTCCTCGGTGTAGCCGTCCAGCGCTGATCAGCTCCATCCGGTCCAGCAGCGGGCCGGGGATGGACTCGAGCACGTTCGCCGTGGCGATGAACAGCACGTCGGACAGGTCCAGCTCGACCTCGAGATAGTGGTCGCGGAACGTGTGGTTCTGCGCCGGGTCCAGCACCTCGAGCAGGGCGGCCGTCGGGTCGCCGCGGTAGTCGGCGCCCAGCTTGTCCACCTCGTCCAGCAGGATCACCGGGTTCATGCGAGCCGGCCTCGCGGATGGCCCGGACGATGCGGCCCGGCAGCGCGCCGACGTAGGTGCGCCGGTGACCGCGGATCTCCGCCTCGTCCCGGACGCCGCCCAGCGCGACCCGGGCGAACTTGCGGCCCATGGCGCGGGCCACCGACTCGCCGAGCGAGGTCTTGCCCACGCCGGGCGGCCCGGCCAGCGCCAGCACGGCGCCGCTGCGCCGTCCGCCGACCAGGGTCAGGCCCTTGTCCGCGCGCCGCTTGCGCACGGCCAGGTACTCGACGATCCGCTCCTTCACGTCGTCCAGGCCCGCGTGGTCGGCGTCCAGCACCGCCCGCGCCGCCGGCGACGTCGTAGGCGTCCTCGGTCGTGGTGTTCCACGGCATCTCCAGGACGGTGTCCAGCCAGGTCCGGATCCAGCCCGCCTCGGGCGACTGGTCGGAGCCGCGCTCCAGCTTGGCCGCCTCCTTGAGGGCCGCCTCGCGCACCTTCTCCGGCAGGTCGGCCGCCTCGATGCGGGCGCGGTAGTCCTCCTCCTCGGAGGCCGGCTCGCCGTCCAGCCCGGCCAGCTCCTTGCGGATGGCCGCGAGCTGCTGGCGGAGCAGGAACTCGCGCTGCTGCTTCTCCATGCCCTCGCGGACGTCGTTCTGGATCGTCTCGGCCACGTCCAGCTCGGCCAGCTGCGTCGCGGGCCCAGCCGGCCAGCAGCTCCAGCCGCTGCTCCGGGTCGATCGTCTCCAGCAGCTCGGTGCGCTGCTCCAGCGACAGGTAGCTGGCGTAGCCGGCGCTGTCGGCCAGCGCCGACGGGTCGGTGATCCGCTGCAGGGCGTCGACGACCTGCCAGGCGCCGCGCTTCTGCAGGATCGACGCGGCCACGCCGCGGTACTCGCGGGCCAGCTCGTGGGCGCGCTCGGTGGCCGGCGGGCTCGTCGACCACGGTCCCCTCGACCCACAGGGCCGCGCCGGGGCCGACGGTGCCGGAGCCGATCCGGACCCGGGCCACGCCGCGGATCACCGCGGCCGGCTCACCGCTGGGCAGCCGCCCGACCTGCTCGATCGCGGCCAGGGTGCCGACGGGGGAGTACTTGCCGTCCAGCCTCGGGACCAGCAGCAGCTGAGGCTTCGCTTCAGAGGAGTCGGGGGCCGACGCGGCCAGCCGAGCCGCCTCGATGGCCGCCCGGACCTCCGTGCCGGAGGTGTCCAGCGGGACCACCATGGTGGGCAGCACGATGGTGTCGTCCAGCGGCAGCACCGGCAGCGAGAGGGTTTCGGACATCGCGCTCACTTCCTGCGTCGCGTTTACTTAATTACACCGCTTCTAAGCGGATGGGGCCTCCTTTTGTTCCCGGCTGGTTTCGCGGTCAGCGGACACCGATGTATAGCCAGATAAACCCCGAAATTTGTAACAAGGTTCGATGGCCTGGCGGCGGCTCCCCGACTGGGCCGAGGGGAGCCGCCGACCGCCCGCGCGGCCCTGGGTGCAGAGCCGCCGTCTACTTGACCGAGCCCGGCGGTGAGCCCGCCCACAACGCGCCGCTCGATCAGCGCGAACAGGATCAGCACCGGGATGGTGGCCACCACCGAGGCGCCGAACAGGTGCTGCCAGTCGACCGTGTACTGGCCGATGAAGGAGTCCAGGCGGACGGTCAGCGGGGTGACGTCGTTGCTGGTCGTCAGCGTGAGCGCGGCGATGAACTCATTCCAGGCCGCGATGAACGTGAAGATCAGCGCGGTCACCACGCCGGGCATGGCCAGCGGCAGCGTGACCCGGCGCAGCGTGCCGAGCCGTCCGCTGCCGTCCACCATGGCCGCCTCCTCGATCTCCACCGGGATCGAGGCGAAGTAGGCGCTGAGGATCCACACCGCGAAGGCCAGGTTGAAGCCCGCGTTGACCAGGATCAGCGACCACACCGTGTCGAGCAGGTGGAAGCTCAGGAACTCCTTGTAGATGCCGACGATCAGCGCGGTCGGCTGGAGGATCTGGGTGGCCAGCACGATGAGCAGGAACAGGCGCCGGCCCCGGAACCGGTGCCGCGCGGTGTAGTAGGCCGCGGGCATGGCCACCAGGGCGACCAGCACCGTCGCGCCCAGCGCCACCTCCAGGCTGACCCGCAGGCTGGTGGTGATCCCGAAGGCTGAGCCCCACATGTTGGTCAGGTTGGACCACGCGAAGTGGTGGGGCAGGTAGTTGGGCTCCAGCAGCTCGCGCTGCGGCCGCAGCGCCGTGATCACCATCTCGGCATAGGGCAGCAGGAAGATGATCGCGATGAGGTAGGCCGCCGCCGCGACGACCCCTGTTTTCACGCCCGGCAGGCGCCTGCGGGAAGCCCGGCCCGTGGCCGTCCGGCGAGTCAGTGTTCCGGCCGTCATGTCAGCTCGCCTCCTGCTTGCCCCAGTTGCTGATCCGCAGGTAGATGAGCACGATCACGATGATCAGCGTGAAGTTGACGATGGACATGGCGGCGGCCTGGCCGACGAAGCTCTCCTTGAGGTTGTACATGAACACCGTGGTCGTATTGGTCTCGTAGCCCGGGCCGCCGCGGGTCATCTCCCAGATGATCGGGAAGGAGTTGAAGACGTTCATCAGGTTGATGACCGCCGCGACGATGAACGCCGGCCGCAGCAGCGGCAGGGTGATCGCCCGGTAGCTGCGCCAGCGGGTCGCGCCGTCGATCCGGGCCGCCTCGAACAGGTCACCGGGGATGGCCTGCAGCCCGGCCAGCAGCGTGTAGGTGGTGAACGGCAGCGACACGAACACCGCCACGCCGATCATCCAGGCCATCGCGCTGTCCGGGCTGCCCAGCCAGGAGGCCTGGTTGGACTCCAGGTGGGGCAGCAGGCCGAGCTGGTGCAGGAACACGTTGATCACGCCGTTGCCGGGCTGGAGCATCCAGCGGAAGATCAGGGCGGTCATCATCACCGACGCCGCCCACGGCGCGATCAGGGCCCAGCGCACCACCCGCCGGCCGGGGAAGCGCTGGTTGAACAGCTGAGCCAGGCCGAGCGACAGCACCATGGTGATGCTCACCACCGAGACCACCCAGACCACGGTGCGGACCAGGATGCCGGGCAGGTTCGGGTTGTGGAACAGCGTGGTGTAGTTGCCCGCGCCGGCCGAGCCGATCGTCACGCCGATGGGCGTGATGTTCTGGGTCGAGGTCTGGATCAGCGTCACGACCGGCCACAGCACCACCACGCCGATCAGGATCAGCGCCGGGCCGAGCCAGATCAGCGGCTCCAGCCGCCGGATCGGGCCCCGGCGGGCCTGCCGCCACCCCGACCCGTTCCCGGGCCGGGGCCTGGCCGGCGGCGGCCTGCCGTGGCCGCTCGCCCGTCGTCTCCGCGGCCGCGACGTCCGACATGCCGCCTCAGCTGCTGCCGTTGGCGGCGGTCTGCTGGATGGCGGCCAGGATCTTCTCGGGGTTGCCCGTGATGGCCTGGCCGATCGTGGTCTGGATCTGGTCCTGCGACGGTGGTCCAGTTGGCCAGCGAGGGGTAGTTCACCGACTGCGGGATGTTCTTGAGGAACGCGGCGAACATCGGGTTGCGGCCCATGACCTGGGCGGCGCTGATCGTGGCCGGCAGCAGGTCGTACTCGTTGTCGAACTGGAGCTGGTACTTGTCCTGGTAGGCGAAGTCCAGGAACTTCCTGATGGCCGCCTTGTGGCCGCCGGTGTTGAAGGCCACGATGTCGTCGTGCACGCCCAGCGTGGACTGGAGCGGGCCGGTCTTGCCCGGCACGTCAGCGGTGGCGTAGTCGGCCGCCTTGAGCACGCCCGCGGCCTGGATGATCGGGATCACGGCCGGGGAGCCGAGCACCATGCCGATCTTGCCCGCCGCGAACTGGGCCCAGACGTCCTTGCGGTCCGTCGTGCCCGGGCTGGGCTGGGTGTCGCCCGCCTTGACCAGGCTGGCCATGAACTTCAGCGTGGCCACGTTCTGCGGGCTGTCGATGTCGTACTTGCCCGCGCTGTTCAGGTAGCCGCCGCCGTTGCCCAGGAACCACAGCAGCGATTCGGCCTGCGCTTCCTCGCTGCCCAGCGGCATGCCGTAGCCGATGTCGCCCTTCTTCTTGATCGCGGCCGCGTCCGACTTGAGCTGGGCCCAGGTCTGCGGCGGCGCGGAGATCCCGGCCGCGGCGAAGATCTTCTTGTTGTAGTACAGCGCCCGGGTGCTGGTCGTGAACGGGATGCCGTAGTCGGTGCCCTGGTACTGGCCGTCCTTGAGGAACGTCGGGATCAGGTTCTTCATGACGCTCGGCGCCAGCACCTGGTCGTCGGGGTACAGCAGGTGACTCTGCGCGAACTGCGGCGCCGCGTCGCCCTCGAGGATGTCGGGGAACTGCTTGTTCTGGACCAGGGTCTGCACCTTGTTCGGGAAGTCGGTCCAGTCCACCGTCTGCACGTTGACGGTGATGGTGGGGTTGGCCTTGTGGAAGGCGGTCGCGATGGCGTCCCAGTACTTGGAGGTGCTGTTGGCCGGCCCGGTGCCGTAGTCGGCGCCGAAGAAGGTTAACGTCGTCGAGCTCGGCGAGCCGTTCGACGATGATCCGCAGCCGGTCAGGACTGAGAGCGCCGCCAGCGCCGCCGCGCCGGTCGCGATGCTCAGCCGCGCCTGCCCTGGCCCGATAGGCAGCCGTCGCCTCATCTGATCTTCTCCTCGCCGTGAAGGCGGGCGGCCGGGTGCCCGGCGCGCGCCATTTGTCGGTTCTGCGAACCCGGTCCCAGGGAGTTAACACCCCGTGCCACGGCGGATCTAGGGGCTGAGCCGAATTTTTATGAAAGTTTCTTGTCCGTATCTGGCACCTAAGTTATGCCAATAAACCATGGTAAAACGTGTGCTCCCTGGGGCATCTGAGCCAGGCCGGACCGAGATCGTGGCGAAGGGCTGGCGCCGGACGGCGGATAGTCCGGCTTGGGTCGGTGTTGCAGCGACGTGGTTGTTGCTCTCACGTCGCTGCAGCGACGTGGTTGCTGCAACCACGTCGTTCGGCGCGGGGTCCGCCGCGGGGCTCGGCTACATGGGGTAGCGGCGCAGGCCGACGGCGTAGTCGACCTCGGCGGCCAGGCCGATGTAGCCGGCCGCGTTGCGCAGGAACTCGTCCGGGTCGAAGTCGCCGCCCAGTCCCTCGATGTAGGCGCGGTGCTCGCGCAGCGAGGCGATGCCTGCCTCGATGGTGTCGCTCACGTCCACGAAGTGGGTCGGGTTGCCGACGGCGCTGACGTAGGCGTCGCGGATGGTGTCGCACCTGGGGCCGGCCTCGGGGAAGACCCACTCGTTGGCCGCGTCGCGGCAGGCGTCCAGCACGGCCAGCCCCACCGCCCGGTGGTCGGAGTGGTTGACCGGGCCCTCCTCGCCCCAGGTCAGGTCGAAGCTCATGGTGATTACGACCTCGGGCCGCAGCCGCCGGAACGCGGCGGCCAGGTCGCGGCGCAGCGGGAGGCCATACTCCACGACGCCGTCGACGTGGTCGAGGAACTGCACGTCGGTGACCCCGACCAGCGCGGCGCCGCGCATCTCCTCCTCGACCCGCAGCGGCCCGACCTCGGCCGGGTTCATGCCCGCGATGCCCGCCTCGCCCCTGGTCGCCAGCAGGTAGGCGACCTGCTTGCCCTGGCCGGTCCAGCGGGCCACGGCCGCGGCGGCGCCGTACTCCAGGTCATCGGGATGGGCGACCACGGCGACTGCGCGGTCCCAGTCCTCGGGCATGGGCTTCAACCCTGGCACGGCTACCTCCGGCGGTCGTGGGCGGTGCTGCCTGACGCGTTGCTGCCTGAAGCGTAGCTACGGCCGGACGGCGGGGCACGCGGACCCGGCGTAGGCTGCGGCCCGTGTCTTCCGCCGACCCAGTGTCCACGGCTGGCCTGCCGCTGGTCGCCGCGACCAGGTACGTCACGCCGCTACGCGAGGGCGGGTCGCTTCCGGCCGTCATGGAGGCCGACGACCTGGGCACCTACGTGGTCAAGTTCCGCGGCGCGGGGCAGGGGCCCAAGGCGCTGGTCGCCGAGGTGATCAGCGGCCTGCTGGCCCGGGGCTGCGGGCTGGCGGCGCCCGACCTGGTGGCCGTGGAGCTGGACCCCGCCCTGGCCCCCGGCGAGCCCGACCAGGAGATCCAGGACCTGCTGCGGGCGAGCGCCGGGCTCAACCTGGGCGTGGACTTCCTGCCCGGCGCGCTCGACTTCGACGCGGCGCGGCTGGTGGTGGACGGGGCGCTGGCCGGGCGGATCCTGTGGTTCGACGCGCTGGTCAGCAACGCGGACCGGTCCTGGCGCAACCCGAACATGCTGCTCTGGCACGGGGTGCTGTACCTGATCGACCACGGGGCCACGCTGACCTTCCAGCACCGGTGGGAGACGGCCGCGGCGGCGCGGACCCGGCCCTACGACGCCGCCGAGCACGCGCTGATCGGCTGCGCGCCGCTGGTCGACGAGGCCGACCGGGAGCTGGCGGGCCTGGTCACCGCGGGCCTGGTCGAGGAGGCGGTGGCCGCGGTGCCCGACGCCTGGCTGCTGCCCGAGCCGGGCTTCGACTCGCCGCAGGCGCTGCGCCGGGCCTACGTGGCCGAGATCCTCGGCCGCCTGGAGGCCCGCCCGGCGTGGCTGCCCGGGCTGCGCGAGGCGGCCGCGCGCGGCCTGGCCGGGCGCCAGCCCGCGCGCCGCGGCGGCCCGGCCTGGCTCCGCCCCCCGGCCAGCGGGGCCGGTACATGACCAGCGAAGCCGAGGTGTTCGAGTACGCCGTGCTGCGGGTGATCCCGCGGGTGGACCGCGGCGAGGCCATGAACGCGGGCGTCCTGCTGTACTGCCGCCCGCTGCGGTACCTGGGCGCGCGGATCGCCCTGGACGCCGGCCTGCTGCTGGCCCTGGACCCGGCGGCGGACGTGGCCGGCGTGGAGCGGGCCCTGGCCGCGGCCGCGGCCGTGTGCGACGGGGTCGGCCAGGATGCCGGGCCGGCCGGCCAGGAGGACATCGGCCGCCGGTTCCGCTGGCTGACCGCGCCGCGCAGCACGGTGGTCCAGGCGGGCCCGGTGCACACCGGGCTGACCCGCGATCCGGAAGCGGAGATCGAGCGGCTGCTTCGGGAGCTTGTGCTGCGACCTCGGTAAGGCGACCTCGGTAAGCTGTGACCGCTCGAAGAGGGCCGAGGCGCTCAGGGCGAACCAGACGATGAGCACCTGGCGAGGGGAAAACACTTCAGTGCGGGCGACGAGAGAACACGCAGCGCTCAAGGTGGCGCTCCTGGGCTGCGGGGCGGTCGGGTCGGCCGTCTACCGCCTGCTCACCGAGCAGTCCGCCGACCTGGCCGCGCGGGCGGGCGCGGCGCTGGAGGTGGTCGGCGTCGCGGTGCGCGACACCAGCCGGGCCCGCCTGGTCCCGGTGCCGTCCAGCCTGCTGACCACCGACGCCGCCGCGCTGGTGTCCCGGCCCGACGTGGACATCGTGATCGAGCTCATCGGCGGCATCGAGCCCGCCCGCTCGCTGCTGCTCACCGCGCTGAACTCGGGCAAGTCGGTGGTCACGGGCAACAAGGCGCTGCTGGCCAGCGACCGGGCGCTGCTGCACGAGGCGGCCCGGCGGGGCGGGGCTGACCTCTACTATGAGGCCGCCGTCGCGGGCGCGATCCCGCTGCTGCGGCCGCTGCGCGAGTCGCTGGTCGGCGATCGAGGTGCGCCGGGTACTGGGCATCGTCAACGGCACGACCAACTACATCCTGGACCGGATGGACACCTCGGGCGCCGACTTCGGCACGGCGCTGGCCGAGGCCCAGGCGCTCGGCTACGCCGAGGAGGATCCGACCGCCGACGTGGCCGGCTACGACGCGGCGGCCAAGGCGGCCATCCTGGCCAGCATCGCGTTCCACACCAACGTCACCGCCGACGACGTGTACCGGGACGGCATCACCCGGGTCACGCCGGCCGACATCGCCAGCGCCAAGGCGCTGGGCTGCGTGGTCAAGCTGCTGGCCATCTGCGAGCGCTGCAACGGCGGGGTGTCCGCCCGGGTGCACCCGGCGATGATCCCGAGAGTGCACCCGCTGGCCGCGGTGCACGAGGCCTACAACGCGGTCTTCGTGGAGGCCGAGTCGGCCGGGCGGCTGATGTTCTACGGCGCCGGCGCGGGCGGCCTGCCCACGGCCAGTGCGGTGCTCGGCGACATCGTCACCGTGGTCCGCAACCGGCTGGCCGGGCTGCGCGGCCCCGACGCCTCCACCTACGCGGAGCTGCCGCTGGTGCCCATCGGCGACGCGATGACCCGCTACTACGTGCAGCTGGACGTGGCCGACCGGCCCGGCGTGCTGGCCCCGATCGCGGACGCGTTCGCCCAGCAGGGCGTGTCGATCAAGGCCATGCGCCAGGAGGGCCGCGGCGACGAGGCCAACCTGATGATCGTCACGCACACGGCCAGAGAGGATGCCCTGGCCAAGACGGTGGCTGCGCTGAGCGCCATGCCCGCGGTACGGGCCGTGGACAGCGTGATGCGCGTCGAGGGGGAGGACGAGGAATGAGCCCGGCGACCGCCGCCCAGAGCGCGGCCGCCCCGGCCGGCGGCGAGCTCGCCGCCCGGCCGTGGCGCGGCGTGATCGAGGAGTACCGGGCCAGCCTGCCGGTCACCGAGGACACCCCGGTGGTCACGCTGGCCGAGGGGGGCACGCCGCTGCTGCCCGCGCCGACGCTGTCGGCCCGCACCGGATGCGACGTCTACCTCAAGGTCGAAGGGGCGAACCCCACCGGCTCGTTCAAGGACCGCGGCATGACCGTCGCGGTCAGCCTGGCCGCCGGGCGCGGGGCCAGGACCGTCATCTGCGCCTCCACCGGCAACACCAGCGCCAGCGCCGCCGCCTACGCCGCGCGAGCGGGCCTGGGCTGCGCGGTGCTGGTCCCGGCGGGCAAGATCGCGCTGGGCAAGCTGGCCCAGGCACTGGTCTACGGGGCCCGGCTGCTCCAGGTCGACGGCAACTTCGACGACTGCCTGGAGCTGGTCCGCAAGCTGGCCAACGACTACCCGGTGGCCCTGGTCAACTCGGTGAACACCGAACGGCTGCACGGCCAGAAGACGGCCGCGTTCGAGATCGTGGACGTGCTCGGCGACGCCCCGGACGTGCACTGCCTGCCGGTCGGCAATGCAGGAAACATCGCCGCCTACTGGATGGGCTACCAGGAGCGGCAGGCCGACGGCCGGGCCAGCAAGACCCCGCGCATGTGCGGCTTCCAGGCCAGCGGCGCGGCGCCGATCGTGAACGGCGCGCCGGTGCTCAGCCCGGTCACGGTGGCCACCGCGATCCGGATCGGCAACCCCGCGTCCTGGCGGCTGGCCGAGGCGGCCAGGGACGAGTCGGGCGGGCTGATAGACGCGGTGACCGACGAGCAGATCCTGTCCGCCTACCGGCTGCTGGCCAGGGAGGAGGGCGTGTTCGGCGAGCCGGCCTCGGCGGCGGGCGTCGCCGGGCTGCTCCAGGCCCGGGCGAACGGCCAGGTGCCGGCGGGCGCCGTGGTGGTGTGCACGATCACCGGGCACGGCCTTAAGGACCCGGACAACGCGGTGTCCGGCCACCCGGTCCCCGAGACGATCCCGGTCGACGCGGGCGCCGCGGCCGCCGCCCTGGGCCTCGCGTGAGCTTGTTCGTCGCCGGGCCGGTGACCGTCCGCGTCCCGGCCACCAGCGCCAACCTGGGTCCCGGCTTTGACTCCTTCGGGCTGGCACTCGGCCTCTACGACGTCGTGACCGCGCGGGTGACCGCCGAGGGCCTGGCCATCGAGGTCGCCGGCGTCGGCGCGGACACCGCGGGCGCGGGCGAGCAGCATCTGGTGGTCCGGGCCATGCGCACCGCGTTCGCCCACCTCGGCGCCCAGCCATCGGGCCTGGCGCTGTCCTGCGCCAACGCGATCCCGCAGGGCTTCGGGCTCGGCTCGTCGGCGGGGGCCATCGTGGCCGGGCTGCTGGCCGCGCGGGCGCTGGCCGGGGGCGAGGGCCAGGCCGGGCTGACCGACGAGGACATCCTGCACCTGGCCACCCGGATGGAGGGCCACCCGGACAACGTGGCCGCCTGCCTGGCGGGCGGCCTGACCATCGCCTGGGACCCGGGCTCCGGTTCGCCGGACACTCAGGGAGCCGGGGCCGCCCGGGGAGCCAGGGTCGCCCGGCTGACTCCGCTGCCCGGCATCGGCGCCGTGCTCTGCGTGCCCGGCGTCCCGGTACTGACCAGCGCGGCCCGTGCGGTGCTGCCGCCCGAGGTGCCGCACGCCGCCGCGGCGGCCAACTCGGCCAGGGCAGCGCTGCTGGTCGCCGCGCTCACCGGCCGTCCCGAGCTGCTGATGGACGCCACCGAGGACTTCCTGCACCAGCGCTACCGGGCGGCGGCGATGCCGGCCACCGCGGCCCTGATCGACGCGCTGCGCGCGGCCGGGGTCCCCGCCGTGGTGTCCGGGGCCGGCCCGTCGGTCCTGGCCTTCGTCCGCGAAGGCGCCGGCCCCAAGCCCGGTGACATCACCGCCATCGCCGGCCCGGACTGGCAGGTCCAGACCCTGGCCGTCGACACCGACGGCGCCACCGTCCGGTCGGCCTAGTGAGCGCAAGTGCGTGACGCACGTGCGCGAGACGTTTCCGCGGAAACGTCTCATCGCTAGGCCAGGGCGCAGTCGCCGCATAGGGCGCCGCCGGGCAGACGGTAGTACAGGCAGCAGGAGCGCCGGCGGAAACCCAGGCCCTCGCCGGTCACGCCGAGCTCGCCGGTGTCCGCGAGCCGGCCTTGAGCCAGCAAGGCGGCGGCCAGCGCGGTGGCCGGCTCGCCCAGTCCCGGCCGGGCCCCGACCAGGACGCTGAGCGCGCCCGCCATGGCCGAGGCGGCGTTGCCCCACAACAGGCCCTCGGCGACCTCGCCGCCCAACGGCAAGGCCAGGGGCTCCAGGTGGCCGGCCACGACGACCCGGTAGCTGAGCTCGGCCAGCACGGCCGGGTCGGCGGCCCGCCAGCCGGTCGGCTCCGAGAGGGCCAGGGCCAGAGGCGACGCGGCGTCGGGAGCACGGATCTGGAGGCGGGCCAGGTCGGGCACGATCCCGGCGAGCAGGCCGGCGCCGAGCACCGGGGACCAGAGCCGGGCCGCGTAGCCTTGCTGCGCGATCGAGGCCGCCACGCGTGGCTCGGCCTCGGGCAGCCGGGCCCTGGCTCCGGCCAGGAAGCCGTCCCGGTAGTAGGCGGTGGCGGGCCGCCAGCCGGGCCCGGCGGTGTCGGTGCCCAGCGCGAAGAACGGTCCGACGGCCGCCGCGGCCGTCAGCGCGCGGGCCACCTCGGCCGGAAGGGCTGGCTCGCTGATCACGACCCCATTGTCGGGGAAGATAGCTGAGGAGCCGGGTACCAGGGAGGCGCCAGTGACTGCGGACCAGCCAGAGCAGGCGGATAAGAGCGACATCAAGGCCAAGGCCACCAGGGCCAAGAAGGTCGGCCCGCAGGAGGCGGCCCGGGTCCTGGCCGACCGCGATCCGGTGATCGCCGGGCTGTTCGCCGAGTTCGGGCTGCCCGAGTTCCACATACCGCGGGACGGCAACTTCCCGGCCCTGGTCCGGTCGGTGACCTACCAGCAGCTGGCCGGGGCCGCGGCCCGGGCCATCCACGGCCGGCTGACCACCGCCCTGGGCGACGTCACGCCCGAGCGGATGATGGCGCTGACTCCCGAGGAACTGCGCGCGGCCGGCCTGTCCGGCCGCAAGGCCGAGTCGCTGCGCGACCTGGCCGGCAAGGTGCTGGACGGCACCATCGAGCTGGACTCGCGGCGGCTGGCCCGGCAGAGCGACGAAGACATCGTGGACCGGCTGAGCACGGTCAAGGGCATCGGCAAGTGGTCGGCCGAGATGTTCCTGATGTTCCAGCTCCGGCGCCTGGACGTCTGGCCCACTGGCGACCTGGGCGTGCGCAAGGGCTACGGGGTGGCCTGGGGGATCCCGACGCCCACGCCCAAGCAGCTGGACGCCCTGGGTGAGCCCTATCACCCCTACCGGACGGTGGTGGCCTGGTTCTGCTGGCGCGCAGCCGAGCGGGCCGCCGGGACCGGCCCGTCGGCCGTCACCGCCTGACCGGTCAGGCCCGGTCGGACGCGTCAGGCCCGGCAGTAGCCTGCCGCCGCCTCGATCACGGCCCCGGTGGCCAGCAGCAGTTCCTCGCTGCCCGGCGGGCCGATGAGCTGGAGGCCGGCCGGCAGGTCGTGGCTGCTGGGCACCGGCAGGGCGAGGGCGGGAAGCCCAGCCAGGTTGATGGGCGCGGTACACCGGGTGTGGCCTCCGACCTCCGGGTCGGCCACCTTGGCCGGGAAGATGGCCACGGCGGCCATGACCAGCAGGTCGGCCTGGCCGAAGAGCTGATCGAAGCGGGCCTGCCAGGTGCGCTGGTAGGCCCGCGCGGGCTCGACCTGCTCGCTGGTCACCGCGGCGGCCTCGATGAGCCGGTCCCGGACCAGGGCGCCCAGCTTGGCCCGGCTGGCCGGGTCGGCCAGCAGGCGGCCGTGGCAGCCGATGACCTCGGCGTCCATGATCGAGTAGACGGCCTTGAGCGAGTCGGTCCAGCCGGGCAGCTCCAGCTCGGTGACGCCGATCCCGGCCCGGGCCAGGGCCTGGTCGACGGCGGCATCGATGACCGGGTCGACGTCGGTCCCCGCGGGCCGCAGCCGCCCGAGCCGGGCCGCCGGGCCGGCGGCCATCGCGAAGCCCGGCTCCAGCAGGGCCATCCCGGTCTCCAGGCCGGCCACGGTGGTGGCCAGCGGGCCGACGGTGTCCAGGCTCGGCGACAGCGGCCACACGCCGGTCAGCGGGATGCGGCCGTGGGTGGTCTTGAGCCCGGCGACGCCGCAGTAGGCGGCCGGGACGCGGATCGACCCGCCGGTGTCCGAGCCGTAGGCGACGTCGGCGTCGCCGGTGGCCACGGCGACCGCCGACCCGCTGGACGAGCCGCCGGGCAGCAGCGCGGGGTCGAGCGGGTTCACCGGCGTGCCGTAGTGCTCGTTGCGGCCCGAGGCGCCGAAGGCCAGCTCGTTGAGGTTGGTCTTGCCGACGATCACGGCGCCGGCCGCGCCGGCGCCCGGCCAGGCACGGGGCATCGGCCGCGGCGGGCGACGCCTGGTCGGCCACGGCGCGGCTGCCAGCGGTGGTCGGCACACCCTCCATGTCGATCAGGTCCTTGACCGCCAGCCGCAGCCCGCGACCGTCGCCATCCAGCCGGGTGATGTAAGTGCTCATACGGCCAAGTTAACGGCCGGGAAACGAAAGGGCGCACGGAAACACGACCGCTTCGTTAGGGATCCGGGGCCGGACCGGGCGCCTACCGGAACGCGGCCGTAACCGGGGCCAGGCGCCGGACTTCGTCGGGTCCGGCCAGGTCGGGCAGGGCGACGAAGACGGTCCCGACGCCGCGCTGGGCCAGCTGCCGGTAGCGATCGATGTGATCGCGGGGCGGCCCGGCGTGGTGCCGGGCGGCGAACGTGGCCGCGGCCACCCGGCCGCGCAGCCGCTCGACCAGGTCGGCCGCGTGCTCCCGGTCGGTGCCGACCACCGGGATGTCGAGCACGGTGACCTGCAGGCGGGCCGGGTCACGGCCGGCCTGCGCGCAGTGCTCGCGCAGCACGGCCAGCTTCCGGTCCAGGGTGGCCAGGTCGGATGGCAGGTTGCAGCCGTCGCCCAGCCGGGCCGCGATTCGCAGGGTGCGGCGTTCGCCGGAGCCGCCGACGATGATCGGGATGTCGCTCACCGGCCGTGGATAGCACGTCGTCTCGGGCAGGTCGACGTGCTCGCCGTGGTAGGCCTTGGTCCCCGGCTGCCACAGCGCGCGCATCGTCTCGATGGTCCGCTCGAGCTGGTCCAGGCGCTGCGCGGCGGGCGGGAACGGCAAGCCGAACCCGGCGTGCTCCCGGTCCCACCAGCCCGCGCCGAGCCCGCAGAAGGCTCGGCCGCCGGTCAGCACGTCGAGGGTGGCGGCGGTCTTGGCCAGCACGCCGGCCGAATGGAACGTCACCGGGCTGACCAGCGTGCCCAGCCGCAGGCCGGTGTCCAGCCCGGCCAGCAGGCCGAGCGTCACCCAGGGCTCGGGTATGGGCTCCCAGGCCCGGCCGACCTGCGGGATCTGGATCAGGTGGTCCATCAGCGCCAGGCCTGCGAACCCGGATTCGCTGGCCGCCGTACCGACCGAGCGCAGCCACCCGGCTGGGTCCTCTCCCCATCGGAAACAAGACACGTGCAGGATGAAGCTCAGCTCGGCGGCCGGCGCTGGGCCGGGCTGACTCGCGGAAGTCGCCCGCGCGGGGGTGTGCGCGGGCGCGAGCCGGGCCGGGCCGGCCTCGACCACGAGGCGCCAGTCCTCGGTGGCCAGCTCATCCCGGACGGCCCGGACCCGGCGGAGCTGGGCGTCGAGCACGGCGGCCGGGACGGCTACGGCGCGGGCCCGGTTGCGCTCGCGGCACAGCCCAGGGTCGGTGTCGAACAGCACGGCGACGGCGGGCAGCCCGGCCCGGCGGGCCTGGTCCAGGTAGCCGCGGCGGCGCTCGGGATCCAGGCCCAGGGTGTCGATGACGGTGGCCAGGCCGCGGCGGGTGCGGGCGGCCACGATCTGATCGAGCAGCGAGAAGGCGTCGGTCGAGGCGTCCAGGTCACGTTCGCCGCTGCCGACCACGGCCCGCAGCCGGTCGGAGGACACCACCTCGGTGGCGCGGTAGTGCGCGGCGGCCCAGGCCGACTTGCCGGAGCCGGACGCGCCGATCAGCACCACGAGCGCGGGATCGGGGATGCGCCGGGCCTCGGCCGGGTCAGCGGCGTCGGTGTCCACGGTCACCAGGGTGGCAGAGCCCCGGCAGGCCCGCCGGGACCCGGGCTGGTTCAGTCCTGGCCGGGGGCCAGCTGGTCCTGGGCGGGCGGTACCGGGCTGGGACGCACGGGCGCACGGGCGGCGGGGGCCTCGGTGAGCTGCCTGAGTATGTCGGTGCGCAGGGTGCCGACGTGGATGCCGGCCACCTTGAGCGCCTCGACGGCCCCGGAGTCGGGCTGCTCGATGATGCTGAGCAGCAGGTGTCCGGAGGAGACGTGGTCGTGGCGGAACCGGTGAGCGGTGCGCAGGGCCAGGTCCAGGGCGCGGCGGGCGTTCCTGGTCAGCCGCAGGTCCAGCGGGGCTACCGGACTGGGCGACGCCGGGTCGCCGGGCCGGGCCTCGGCGGCGGGCAGTGCGGTTTCGGGGACGTCGGCGACGGGCGCCTCGGCGGCATCGTGCGCCTCGGGGGCGGCCGACCGCGCGGCCTCGACCTGCGGCACGGCGGCCCGCACCTCGTCGGGATCCGCCTGGACGGCCTCCAGCACGTCGGTGGCGTCGCCCGGCTTGTCCATCAGGCCGAGCAGCAGGTGCTCGGTGCGGATCTCCTTGCTGCCGGCCCGGGCGGCCTCTTCCCTGGCCTTGGCGATGGCCGCCCGTGCGTTGGGGTCGAATCGCTCGAACATCAACTGCTCCGTTCGCCCGCCGTGCTGTCACGCGGTTCCCGAGCCGTCACCAGGCGGTGGCTGGCTCGCCCCGCCGAGACGCCGACGGCGCCTGAGCAGTTGCCAGATGATAGCTCCGGCGCGCGGGTCGTCTGGCCCGCTCGCGGCCTTGCCGACGAGGCGCGGGGTACCCAGGGCGGCGTTATGGTGGGCTGATGTCCGCGCTGGAGATCACCTCGCGAATTCAGGTCCGCGCTGACCCGCAGCGGGTCTGGGAGCTGGCGATGGACTGGTCCCGGCAGCGCGAGTGGGTACCCGCCACCGTGGTGCGGGGCGGCACCGGCGTCGGCGCTCAGGTGGTGGCCAGGACCGGCATCGGGCCGGCCGGGTTCACCGACACCATGGTCATCACCGAGTGGGATCCGCCGCGGCGCTGCGTGGTCGAGCACACCGGCCGGGTGGTGCGCGGTCGCGGCGTGTTCGAGGTCGTGCCGCGGGGCGAGGTCACCGAGTTCCGCTGGACCGAGCTGATCGACCTGCCGGTGCCCGCGTCGGTGCGGCCCGCGGCCACGGTGATCGGCCGGTGGACTGTGGTGCCGCTGACCAGGCTGGGCCTGGACTTCGCGCTGCGCCGCTTGGCCCGCCTGGTCTGACGGACTGGCGACTGACGGATGCGGCTCGAACCCGTCCCCGAGCCCGGCGCCGCCGCGGGCCTGCGCGAGCGGCTAGGGCACGTCTACTGGATCGGCGGGGGCAGCGGGGCGGGCAAGTCGACCATCGCCGGCCGGCTGGCCGAGCGGCACGGCCTGGGCCTGTACGCGACCGACGACGTGATGCCGGACCACGGCTGCCGCATCCGGCCCGGCGGGGCCCCGTTCCTGGCCGAGTTCGCGGCCATGGACATGGACCAGCGCTGGGTGCGCCGGTCGCCGCAGGCCATGCTGGAGACGTTCCACTGGTACCGCGGCGAGGGCTTCGGGCTGATCGTGGACGACCTGCTGCGCTGGCCGGCCGGGCCCGGCGTGATCGCCGAGGGCTTCCGGCTGCTGCCGCGCCTGGTCCGGCCGTTGCTGGCCGAGCCCCGGCAGGCGGTGTGGCTGCTGCCCACGCCCGGCTTCCGGCGGGCGGCGTTCGTTAGCCGGGGCTCGCTGTGGGAGATCGCGAACAAGACCAGCGACCCCGAGCGGGCCCTGCGCAACCTGCTGGAACGCGACCGGCTGTTCACCGAGCGCCTCGGCGCGGAGGCCAGGGACCTCGGGCTGCCCGTCATCGAGGTCGACGACGCGGTCACCGAGGCTGACCTCGTCGCCCGGGTGGCCGGCGGGTTCGGGCTCTGATCCGGGATGCGCTGATCCGCGGTGCGGTGATCGGGGTGCGGTGATCGGGGTGCGGTGATCGGGGTGCGGTGATCGGGGTGCGCTGGAGCCGGCGGGCTGCGGCATGATCGCGGCATGATGAGAGCAGCGGACCTCGGGCTGATCATCGGCACCCTGCCCAGCGGCCCCACCGGGTCGGTCCTGGACGTGCCCGGCGCGGGCGTCGGTCACGCCACCGTCTGGCGCGACGAGCCGCCGCCACCGGCCGGCCGGGGCATCGCCCGGACCGGCGTTACGGTGCTCGACCCCGGCGGCAACCTGTTCCGCAGTCCGGTCCCGGCCGGCGGCGCGGTCCTCAACGGGGCCGGCGAGTGCACCGGCTTCCTGGCCGCCGGCGAGTGGGGCCTGGCCGAGACCCCGGTGTTCCTGACCTCGACCATGCAGGTCGGCCGGGTCTACGACGCGGCGTGCGAGGTGCTCATGGAGGAGGACGCCAGCATCGGGGTCGACGACGTGATCATCCCGATCGTGGCCGAGTGCGACGACAGCTTCCTGTCCGACGCCCGGCGCATGCAGGTCACGGCGGCCGACGTGCGGACCGCGCTGGACGGCGCCCGGGCCAGCGCCGGCGGCCCGGCGGCCCCGTTCGAGGGCGCGGTCGGGGCGGGGACGGGGATGACCTGCCTGGGCTACAAGGGCGGCATCGGCACGGCCTCCCGGCTGGTCGAGTCGGGCGGGCGCGGGTTCGCGGTGGGGGTGCTGCTGCTGTCGAACTTCGGCGACCGCGACCGGCTGACCGTCGACGGCATCCCGGCCGGGCGCCTGCTACCGCCGCCCGGCTCAGGCGGGCCTGATGCCGAGGCGGCGCCGCCGGCCGGGTCGTGCATTGTCGTCGTGCTGACCGATGCGCCGCTGGACTCGGCGGGATGCGCGCGGCTGGCCCGGCGCGCCGGGCTGGGCCTGGCCCGGACCGGCTCGACGGCCCGGCATGGCAGCGGCGAGATCTTCCTGGGCCTGGCCACCGGGCTGCGCGCGCCGCGCGGTCAGGCGGCGCCCGCTCCGCCGCTCACCGGGCGCGAGCTGGATCCGTTCTTTGCCGCCGTGGTCGAGGCCACCGAGGAGGCCGTGCTGAACAGCCTGCTCGCCGCCGTCACCGTCACCGGCCGCGACGGCCACACCTCGCATGCCCTGCCCCGCGCGCAGTTGGCTGAGCTGCTCCGTGCGGCCGGCCGGCATCTAGGGGGCCGGGCCGCGTGGGAGAGGGGTCCATCCCGGGCCTCCGCAGACGTCACGCCGTGGCGTGGGCCTGCACGGCTTCCTTGACGTAGACCACGGCTGCGTCGTCGGCTGCGCCGACCTGCGACGACGTTGTCGCTGAGCGCGTGCCGAGCACGCGCAGGCCGACGGCTGACCTGGCTTCGCGGGCGAGTTGTCTGGAGGCGACCGGGCGGACCGCCGACCGGTCACCCCGACCGATCGGTTTGGTACCTAAGAATCCTGTGTACCTCAACCCGTCGCGCAAGGGAAGAGAGGATCTCCAGCTTTTTGGTCGCGAGTCCGGAGAAACTACTAAGCGACTGCGGTCCGGCAAGAAGATCAGCCCGGCACCGGGCCCGAGGGTCGTCCGCGAACCGGCTGCCGCGCGGGACCATTCCGCTGCGGGGTGGGGATACGTAAGCTTGCCTGCGTGTCGGCGGAAACCATGAGCTTCACCGAGAGCGACGAGCGGCGGGCGCTGCGATCGGCGGCGGCCGAGCTGGGCCGCCGGTACGGCCACGAGTACTACCTGACCCAGGCCCGCAACGGCGGGAAGCTGACCGGGCTGTGGCGGGAGGCGGGCCAGCTCGGCTTCCTCGGGGTGAACCTGCCCGAGCGCTACGGCGGAGGCGGCGCCGGACTGTACGAGCTGGCCATCGTGCTGGAGGAACTGGCCGCGGCGGGCTGCGGGCTGCTGATGATGGTGGTGTCACCGGCCATCTGCGGCACGATCATCGCCCGGTTCGGCACCGACGCCCAGCAGCAGCGCTGGCTGCCGGGCCTGGCCAGCGGGTCGGCCATCATGGCCTTCGGCATCACCGAGCCGGACGCGGGGTCCAACTCGCACCGGCTGGCCACGGTGGCCGAGCGGGACGGCGACCAGTGGGTGCTGTCGGGCCGCAAGGTGTTCATCTCGGGCGTGGACGAGGCCGACGCGGTGATGATCGTGGGCCGGACCGCGGACGCCCGGACGGGACGGCTGCGCCCGGCGCTGTTCGCGGTGCCGACGGATGCCAAGGGCTTCACGTTCCGGCCGGTGGAGATGGAGCTGGTCAGCCCCGAGCAGCAGTTCCTGCTGTTCCTGGACGAGGTCAGGCTGCCCGCCGACGCTCTGGTCGGAGACACAGACGCCGGGCTGATGCAGCTGTTCGCCGGGCTTAACCCGGAGCGGATCATGGCCTCGGCCATGGCCATCGGCACCGGCCGCTACGCGCTCGACAAGGCGGTGAACTACGTCCGCGAGCGCACGGTCTGGGACGTGCCGATCGGGGCGCACCAGGGCATCGCGCACCCGCTGGCCCAGGTCAAGATCGAGCTGGAGCTGGCCCGGCTGATGATGCAGAAGGCGGCCACGCTCCAGGATGGGAATGCGGACGGCGGAGCGGACCAGGCCGCCGGCGAGGCGGCCAACATGGCCAAGTACGCGGCCGCCGAGGCCAGCGTCCGGGCCGTCGACCAGGCCGTGCAGTCACTCGGCGGCAACGGCCTGACCAGGGAGTACGGGGTGGCCTCGCTGCTGGCGCTGAGCCGGACGACGCGCATCGCGCCGGTCAGCCGGGAGATGATCCTCAACTTCGTGGCGCAGAACTCGCTCGGCTTGCCTAAGTCCTACTGACGGGAAGGTCTGATGACCGACGCGCTCGTGGCCTACTCGGCCGACCGGGGCATCGCGCGGATCGCGCTGGACTCACCGCGCAACCGCAACGCGCTGTCGGCGGCCCTGATGACGCAGCTCGAGGAGGCGCTGGCCGCCGCGGCGGCCGACGACGGCGTGCGGGCGGTGGAGCTGACCCACACGGGATCGACGTTCTGCGCCGGGGCCGACCTGACCGAGGCGCGCGCGGGCGGGATGGCCCAGGGCACCGCACGGCTGATGGGACTGCTGCGCCAGATCATCGCGCTGCCCAAGCCGGTGGTGGCCAGCATCGACGGGCATGTCCGCGCGGGCGGGATGGGACTGGTCGGCGCCTGCGACATCGCGCTGGCCGGGCCCGCGTCCACGTTCGCGTTCTCCGAGGTACGGCTGGGCCTGGCGCCCGCCATCATCTCGCTGACCACGCTGCCCCGGCTGTCACCCCGCGCGGCCGGCCGCTACTACCTGACCGGGGAGACATTCGACGCCCCGGCCGCGGCCGGCATGGGCCTGATCACCGAGGCGGTCGCGGACATCGACGCGGGCACGCTGGCGGTGCTGGACACGCTGCGCAAGGCGTCGCCCCAGGGGCTGGCCGAGACCAAGCCGCTGCTGACCGCCGGGCTGCTGGACCGGTTCGAGGCCGACGGAGAGGCCCTGGTCGCGCAGTCGGCCCGGCTGTTCGGCTCGGCCGAGGCGGCCGAGGGCATGGCGGCGTTCCTGGCCAAGCGCCCGCCGGCCTGGGCGGTCTGACGGCGCCCAAGCGCGGCTCTAGCCCGCCAGGATCCCGGCGCGCACCAGGCTGGCCAGGAAGAGCAGCTTGTTGGAGCCGCCGCTGACCGTGACCTTGACGTGCGAGGACGCGGTGGCGAAGTGGGTCTTGTCCCCGTTGTACTGGGCCAGCCACTTGGCCGTCACATAAGCCGTGAACAGCCCGCTGAAGTCGCCCTGCGCATTGGTCTTGGGCTTGCTGTCGAAGACGTAATCCGCGCCGCGGTAGATGAACATGATCACTACCTTGCGGCCGGCGTACGGCGTCCAGGAGCCGGACTGGGGCGAGGAGCTGGAGTTCTTGGCCGTGGCTGCGCGCCAGAGCCGGCCCGAGATGGTGATCGCCCCCTTGGCGTGCACGTGGTGCGGGGAGACCTTGAAGTTGGTGATCCTGGTGTCCTCACGCCACAGGTGCCGGACCTTGCTCACCGACACCCGCAGGGTCTGGGTGCCGCCAAAGCGCAGCCGGTAGTAGGCGTTGTGGTCCGGGGCGTTGACGGCGATCGTCCACAGCGGCGACCGGCCCGGGCAGTAGGACAAGCCGTAGGTGGGCTCGATGGTGATGAGCTGCTTCCACCGGCCCTTGGCGCTGTGCCCGTACTCCAGCGCGATGGGCGAGTTCACCTGCGTGCCGGAACGGCCGGGCGAGGTGTCGACCAGGCACGACTTGACCGTCAGCACGCCGGACGCACTGAGCTCGATGCTGGTCCGCTTGAACCCGGTGGTCTGGTGCACGGCCAGTGTCCGGGTGACCACCGCCTTGCCCAGCAGGTCGGTCCCCCCGGCGGTGACGGCCCAGGTCCCAGTGGCCGTCTGTCGGGGGATGCTGGCCCGGAACGCACCGGCGGCGTTGGTCTTGGCGGTGATCTTCGGCGCACCGGGCGGGGACAGCCGGGTGATGGTGACCGTGGTGTTGGGCAGCGGCTTGAGGGTCTTGGCCGACTGGTAGTACTCGAGCGTGCCGGTCATCTCGTCGGTCTGCTCGTACTCGATGGCGTCCTGGGTGAACTTGGCCGCCAGCCGGATGGGAGTCGGCGAGTCGGTGATGGCCACGATCGGCGACTGCGCGCCGGTCATGCTCGCGCTGCCCTGGAGCGAGGAGTAGTAGTTGTCCGGCTGCGGCTGCACCGAAAGCTGGAAATTGCCCTGGGAGTCCGTGGTCACGGAGTACGAGCCAGTCGGGTCCGAAATCGTGGTCGGGCCGACGATCTGGACCGGCTCGTTGGCGAACGGCACCGGTGACGTGGTGCCCGGCACGACTTCGGTCGCCTGGCCGGAGAACTTCACGGTCTGCTGGGTGTAGCTGACGGCCAACGGCTGGGCGGTCAGCGTGACGGCCGGGAGGATCAGGAACGGGAAGTTCCCGCCGGGCAGGCCAGCCTGCGGGCCGCTGTCGTCGGTCGCGTCGACTGTGGCGGTGTAGGTCCCTGGCGGCAGTTGCCCGATCGTGAGCGCGTCGGCCGCCGGAAGCTGCCATATCTCCTCGCCCGCGCCACCGAAGACCCCGCCGATCTGGACGAAGCCGCTGACCGGGGGGAGTACCTGCTGTGTCCCCTGAAACAGGTGGACCGTCATGCTGGCGATCTGCGAGCCAGCATTTGCCGTCACCGTGATCTGGCCCGCGTTGGGCGTGGGACCCCCTGGTGATGACTGCGGCGGCGAGACGCTGACGATCGTGATGTCACCGATGTCCGCGCTGGCCGCAGGCGTGAAGGCCAGGGCGCTGACCGCGGTGGCGGCAGCCACCACGAGAGCGCACGCGGGCATACTGCACAGTCGCACGGAATCTCCCGAGACGGGACACAAGCAGAGCGGGGCTAAGGCCGCACCAGCTTAAATGGCAGGCCCGCGAGCGCGAAGCGTTGTTGCGTATCTGTCACCGCAATTACATGTTCAGGCCGCCTCGTAGGATAAGCAGCATGACCGAATCCGCCGCGAGTCGCTTTCCGGTGACCACCGCCTTCGAACTGCCCGGCATGACCGTCCAGCAGGACCTCGGCCTTGTCTTCGGGCTGGTCGTCCGGAGCATGGGCTTCGCGAAGGCGATGGGCGCCGGGTTCAAGGCCCTGCGCCAGGGCGAGGTAACCCAGTACACCGCGCTGCTGGAAGACGAGCCGCCGGCATGCTATTGACCGGCTGATCGAGAATGCCCGGCTGATGGGCGCGAACGCCGTGGTGGCCATGCGCTTCGATTCGTCGGAACTGGGCCAGCAGCTCACCGAGATCGTGGCCTACGGCACGGCGGTGGTGGCCGAGCCGGCGGCGCGGTAGCGGTGCCGGGCGGGCCGCGGAGCCAGGCGCGCGAGGCCGACCGGGAGCGGGTCATTGGCCTGCTGCGCGAGCACTACGCGCAGGGCCGGCTGGACCCGGCCGAGCTGGACCGGCGAGTGGGCATCGTGCTGGCGGCGGAGTTCACCGACGAGGTGGCCTCGGCCATCGGGGACCTGCCCGAGCTGATCCCGCCCGGGCCGGCCCGTCCGCCGCGGCGGCGCGGCCACAGCCAGGCGGCCCGGCCGGGCCCAAGGGCTGGGTCCCGACGCAGGAGCGGTTCCGCGACCCGACTTCCAAGGTGATCATGCGGGTCTGGCTCGACCCGGCCGATCAGACCCGGCACTACGTCCCGGAGCCCGACGGCTGACGCGGCATTCATAGCCAAGATCACGGAGCAGAGTCGGGCAAATACGTCCATTGACATCACGGACCGACCGTGATGACCTTCTGATGACATCGTTGTCAACGGCGCTGCCAGTAGTGCGGGGGGATGCTGCACGCCCGGAGACAGAGGAAGGCTGATGAGAGGCAAGCTCACCCCGCACCGCGCCTGGCGCCTGCCGGCGGCCACGGCGCTCGGCATCGCATCCATAGCCGCCCTGGCCTTAACGGCCGCCGTTCCCGCGTCGGCTACCCCCCGGCCCGGCTCCGCGACCACGGCCGCGCCCCGGACCGGACACCTGCCCAAGGCCGGCGCCATCCGCAAGCCGACCCACATGCGCACCGCCCGGTGCACCATCACGCCATCGGGCCATCTGACCCACTGCCCGGCCAAGCTGCCGGTCTCGGCGCTGCCGCGCGGCGCCAGGGACCACGCCAAGGTCACCACTCCGGTCACCAATCCGGCCAAGATGGTGGACACCCGCACCTGGACCTCGGGCGGCGGGAACACCTTCCCCGGCGCCGACGTGCCGTTCGGCCAGGTCCAGTGGAGCCCGGACACCATGCCCAACAACAACGCCGGCGGCGGCTACAACTACGGCGACTCGCAGCTGTGGGGCTACAGCCTGACCCACATCTCCGGGCCGGGCTGCGGCGCGGCCGGTGACGTGCCGATCCTGCCCATGACCGGCGGCCTGCCCAGCGGCGACCCGGCCACGTCGGTGACCTCGTTCACGAACACCGGTGAGGTCGCGCAGGCCGGCTACTACTCGGCCGAGAGCAACCTGCCCAACACCATCACCTCGGACTTCGCCGAGACGGCGCACAGCGCGATGGGTCAGTTCACGTTCCCGAAGACGACCCAGGCCGATTTCCTGGTCAAGCTGATGGCCAGCCAGAACGGCAACTTCGGGACCAGCGCCACGATCGTCGGCAACGACGAGATCCAGGGCTCGGTCACCAGCGGCCAGTTCTGCGGCGAGCCGGTGAACGACGGCCAGACCCAGCAGTACACCGTCTACTTCGACGTCGTCTTCAACCACCCGTTCACCGCCTCGCAGATCGTCACCGAGTCCGGCCAGACCGACCCCGACTCGGTCTTCCTGACCTTCGACACCACCTCCAGCCCGGTCATCGACGCCAAGGTCGGCATCTCCTACGTGAGTGCGGCCAACGCCCAGCAGAACTGGCAGACCGAGAACCCCGGCTGGAACTTCGGCGCGGTGAAGAACGCGGCTCAGGCGGACTGGAACAAGCTGCTCGGCCGGATCCAGGTCTCGGGCGGCAGCTACGCCCAGACCCAGGAGTTCTACAGCCTGCTGTACAAGGACTTCCTGCAGCCCAACATCACCAGCGACGTCAACGGCCAGTTCATGGGCGCCGACATGAAGGTGCACACCCTGGCGTCGGGGCAGGCCAACCAGTACGGGATCTTCTCCGGCTGGGATATCTACCACTCGCTCTCCCAGCTCCAGGCCATGCTGGATCCGAGAGCGGCCAGTGACATGTCGCAGTCGCTGGTCAACTACTACGCCGAGGACGGCATCCTGCAGCAGTGGGGCTACCTGAACCTGAACAACTACGTGATGGTCGGGGACCCGTCGGACTCGATCATCGCCGACGCCTACGCGTTCGGGGCCCGGCAGTTCCACACCCGCGATGCCCTGGCCGACATGGTCAAGCAGGCCACCACGGTCAACGACGTGCGACCCGGCGAGGCGCTGGAGCAGAAGTACGGTTACCTGCCCGAGGACGGCAGCTACGGCTGCTGCAACCCGCACGGTCAGGTGCCCACGCTGCTGGAGTACGACACCGAGGACTTCGCCACAGCCCAGCTGGCCAGGGCGCTCGGTGACACCTCCGACGCGACGATGCTCCAGAGCCGGGCCAACAACTGGGTCAACGTCTTCGACAGCGCCAACGACCTGCTCAACCCGCGGGACGAGAACGGCGCGTTCGTCACCGGCATCAGCCCCACCACCACCTCGCCTTACGTCGAGGGCGACGCCTACGAGTATCTGTGGAACGTGCCCAACGACTACGCCGGCCTGTTCTCGCTGCTCGGCGGCAATGCCGCGGTGGTACCTGAGCTGCAGCAGTACCTGTCGCAGCCGAACGGCTTCGGCATGTACGCCCAGCTCACCAACGAGTTCGACTTCGGCGAGCAGTTCGCCCTGGACTACGCGGGCGACCCGGCCGGCACCCAGCAGGCGGTCAACAACATCCGCAACGGCATGGACCTGCCGGGGCCGAGCGGGCTGGCCAACAACGATGACCTCGGCGCCAACAGCTCCTCGTTCATCTGGGAGATGCTGGGCCTGTACCCGGAGAACTCCGGCAGCGACCAGCTGGTGCTGGGCAGCCCGGGCTTCCCGCACATCGCCATCCACCTGCCCCGGGGCACGACGATCACCAGCAACGCGCCGGGCGCCTCACCGACCCGCTTCTACGTGGACTCGCTGCGGCTCAACGGGGCCAAGTACAGCAAGGTGCACATGAAGTTCTCCACCCTGGCCCGCGGTGCCACGCTGGACTGGACGCTGGGCACCTCGCCCACGACCTGGGGCAGCGCGCCGCAGGACGCCCCGGCGTCCTACGGCCCGGTGTTCGCCGGCAACGCCTCGGTCAGCCCGTCCACGCTGGACATCCAGCCGGGCGCGTCGGGCACGGCCAAGCTGTCGGTGACCTCGTCGCCGGCAGCTCGCAGTCCGTGAACTGGACGGCCACCGCGTCTTCGGGCGTCACGGTGAGCCCGTCCAGCGGAACGCTGTCGGTCGGCGCGGGCGGCACGGCCACCGCGTCCCTCAATGTCACCGCCGGCTCCACAGACGGGGCCTACACGGTCACGATCGACCTGACCAGCAGCGCGGGGAAGATCATCCCGGTGCAGCTGGCCGTGGTCGTGGCCAAGCCGGGCGACCTGTCGCCGTACTACAACGTCACCGGCATCAGCAGTGACGGCGACGGCGGGACGGCCAACTACGACGGCGACGGGTTCAGCTACTCCCAGCAGGCGCTGGCGGCGGCGGGCCTGACCCCCGGCGGCACCGTCACCTCGGGCGGGCTGACCTACACCTGGCCCAGCGTGCCCGCCGGGCAGCCGGACGCGATCTACGCCGGCGGCCAGACCATCCCGGTCAGCACCCCGTCCGGGGCCAGCAGCCTCGGGTTCCTGGGCAGTGCCACCAACGCCGCCTCGACCGGGGCGTTCGGCACGGTCACCGTCAACTACACCGATGGCACGTCGTCGACGGCGACGCTCGGCATGAGCGACTGGACGCTCAACGCCAACGCGTCGAGCCCCAGCTTCGGCAACGTGATCGTCGCCACCACCCCGTACCGCAACTACGACGGAGGCATGCAGTCGGTCAACACCTACATATTCGCCCAGTCGATCCCGATCGACAGCTCCAAGACGGTGGCCAGCATCACGCTGCCGCCGGTCACGACTAACGGGTCGATCGGCATCTTCGACATCTCGGCCGGCTAGCCCACCCCCGCCCGGCCGGCCGGCCGGGCAGACTTGGAGGGGAGGCCGGATTCCCAGCACCGGCCTCCCCTCCCCTCGCCTCCCCACCCCTCCCTCCCATCATTTGCGGAACCCGGGCCCCGGCCTGGCGCGTCCTACCCTTGTTGTTCCGACACGGAAGGCTGCGATGATGGGCACCCGGGTCCGCCCGACCATGAAGGACGTGGCCGGCCGCGCCGGCGTGGCGCTGAAGACGGTCTCCCGCGTGGTCAACGGGGAGCCGGGCGTGCGGCCGCAGGTGGCCGAGCGGGTGCGCAGCGCCATCGCCGAGCTGGGCTACCGCCGCAACGACGGCGCCAGGCTGCTGCGCAAGGGCCAGACCGCCTCGGTCGGCCTGGTGCTGGAGGACATCGGCGACCCGTTCTACTCGACGCTGTCGCGGGCCGTCGAGGACGTGGCCCACCAGCACGCCTCGCTGCTGCTCACCGGCTCTAGTGACGAGGATCCCGAGCGCGAGCGGGAGCTCACGCTGGCGTTCTGCGCCCGCCGGGTCGACGGGCTGATCATCATCCCGGCCTCGGAGAACCACGCCTACCTGCTGCCGGAGATGGCGGCCGGCCTCGCCGCGGTGTTCGTGGACCGGCCGCCCGGCCTGATCGAGGCCGACACGGTGCTCAGCGACAACCGCCGGGGGGCGCGCGAGGGCGTGGCCCACCTGCTCGGCACGGGCCACCGGCGGATCGGCTACCTGGGCGACGCACCGCAGATCTACACCGCGGCCCGGCGACACGAGGGCTACCTGGCCGCCATGGCCGCCGCGGGCCAGCCGGTCGACCCGTCCTGGGTCACCATGACTCCGCTCGACCGGGATACCGTGGCCCGCGCGCTGGCCCGGATGACCGGCGGGCCTGCCCCGGTCACCGCGCTGTTCTGCGGGAACAACCGGGCCACCGCGCTGGCCCTGCGCGAGCTGCGCACCTCCGGGCGGCGGCTGGCGCTGGTCGGGTTCGACGACTTCGAGCTGGCCGACCTGGTGACCCCCGCGACCACCGTCGTCGCGCAGGACACCGCGGGGCTGGGCCGCATCGCGGCCGAGCTCCTGTTTCACCGGCTGGCCGGGGACCGGGATCCGGTCCGCCGGATCGAGCTGCCGACCCGGCTCATCGTCCGGGGGTCGGGCGAGATCCCGCCCCGAATATAACCCTGACCGGACCGCCGGCCGCCGACCCGGGCGCGCCTAGGGGCGGTGCGCCGGGAACGACACCACCTGCTGGAACGTGGGCCGGTTCTGCCAGGGGATGTCGGGCTGGCCGACGATCCCGAGGGTCTGGAAGGCGATGGCGTCGTATTCCGGCATGGTCAGCTTGGCCGCCACGGTGGCGGCGTCGGCCGTCCACGTGGAGCACGTTGGCCGACCCGCCGTTGGCCTTGACCATGGCGCTGGTAGGTCGCGGCTCCAGCGCGGCGTCCAGCGCCGGGCCGCAGTGCACAGCCCGCCGCTGCCGCACAGCCGCGCGGTCACCGCGGCGCCGAAGGGCTGGGCCACCTTGCTGGCCCGGCGATCTGGCCCAGGGCCTTGACCAGGTAGCCCTCCCAGCCGCCGTCGTAGGCGCTGCCCAGGTGGCCGCCGCCGTTGTTGGGCTTGTTGACGAATCCCATCGGGAAGACGTTGTAACCGCTGTGAGTCGGCTCCGCCCGCCGCGAACAGCGGGTTGAAGATGGCCTTGATCACCGCCGGGGTGAGCTGGTCCATGATCGCCACCGCGGCGGCCTGCTGGTACTGCGTGGCGGCTCGGGCGAGGCCAGGATCCGGTGCGCGCCGTCGGCCGACCAGGCCCGCAGCGCGGCCAGCATCTGCGGTCACGCCGGTCGGCTCCGCGCTGACCGCGGACCGCGCGCAGCAGCGCGGGCAGGATCGGTCAGCCCGTCCAGGTCCTGGGTCGCCGCGGTCTCCATCGCCTGGACCAGGTCGGCCCGGGTGATCTTGCCCGTGGTGCAGGGCGAACTGCTGCTGGATCTGGGCGGTCAGCATCTGCACCCGGTACACCGGCCCGTACCCGTACTCGCCGTCGGAGGCGGAGAACATCGGGGCCGGCTTGTTGTTCCAGCTGTCGAAGAAGCCCTGCGGCGGGTCGATCTCGTGCACGTGCTGGACGCTGGGCAGGAACCCGCGCCACTCCGACGCCGCCGGTGCCCCAGGTGGGCAGGTTCGGGTCGACGTCCGAGGGCCGCACCGGGTCCAGGCCGCTGACGTAGTAGGCGATGTTCTTGCTGTCGATGTAGAACCAGTTGAAGGTGTAGTCGACCTTGCTGGCCCCGGCCATCCACGACTTGCGCGCTATGGGTGAGCGCGGGCTCACCGAAGTGCAGGAAGCCGATCACCGAGTCCACGTCGTGGCCGTAGGTGGAGCGCTGGTTGACCACCGCCACCGGCTTGCCGTGCCAGGGCCGTGGTCCAGCCCTGGACCACGCCGTGCACGGTCAGGTGGATCTGGTGGTCCGGGCCCTTCGCCGTCGCCGGAACTTCTCGTTGACCATCGGCACGCACTTGCCGTCGGTATCGTAGAAGGTGCCCGTCGGCGACACCGTGCCGCCGTGCGGGTTGCAGATCAGCTCCAGGCGCTGGTCGGTCAGGTCGCTGCCCGCGGACGTGGCCGACCAGGCGTAGTCCTCGCCGCGGCCCAGCTCGACGAAGCCGGTGCCGGGGAACGAGGCGCCCTCGGCGTCGTAGCCGGGCGAGTGCAGGTCCTCCTGCATGAGGATGCCGCGGCGCGAAGTAGGACACCTGCGGGCCGAAGACCGCGAGCGGGATGCCCGTCGGCCGAGTGGCTGGCCCCCACGACCAGCGCGTTGCTCATCTGGGCGGGCAGCCGCAGCAGGCGCCTCGATGACCGACCGGCCGGCCGGGCTCGAGCGACGTCTGGCGAGCAGCCGCTTGGTCAGGTCCGTCGGCGCCGCCCGTGAGCGGCGCGCCGGGGTGGTCGGGCATGCGCGATCGCTCGCCGGGTTGACCCGTGCCGGGGATCTCGTAGGGGAACGACTTGTCCACCACGGTGGTCGGCGCGGCCGGGTCGTTCTGCTCCTTGAACTCGGTGAACGCGGTCGCTGCCCGCCGGCCCGGCCGAGCTGGCGCTGCAGGTAGCTGCAGCAGGGCCGCGTTGCCGATCTCGCCGCCGCCGCCGTCGCCGAAGATGCCGCCGATGAGCGCGGCGACCGCGACGACGTCGGCCGGGGTCCACGGCCTGGGCGGGCCGAACAGCGTGTACTCGACCGGCATGCAGCGCCGGGTCGTTCCTGGCCCTGGGCGATGTAGGCGTTGATCCCCGGCCACGTAGCTGCGGATCATGCGTCAGGGCCAGCTTGCCCTGGGCGCCGTACTCGGTCGGCAGGCGCGTTGACCTGGGCCTCGCCTGCGCGGTGGTGTACGGGCGCCAGCAGCAGCTCGTCGTGGTCCATCTGCTCGTCGGCGCACGAGGGGCCCGAGGAACGAGGTGAGCGTCGCCCGCGCCGTAATGGCGCAGCACGTCCATGAGGAACAGGCGGTCCTGGGCCTGGGCGTACCCGGCGCCGAAGGCCATGCGCCGGGTCGGTCGCCCCGTAGACGTGCGGGATGTCGTGCCGGTCCCGGTAGATGACCACGGGCACCGTCGGGGAGGGATGCTCGGTGGCGGCGATCTGGCCGCGCGGCACGCCGAACGACTCGTCGAGGTAGTAGCGACCCAGCGTGGCGTCGGTCAGCGTCTTGGCCCCGAACACCAGGCTCGCGTACGGCGCCAGCTCGTCCTGGCTGTTGGCCGGGCGCTTCCCGGTGCGCTCGAACCGCCTGAGCTGGGCCAGCGTTGACCAGGCCGTTCTCGCCCGCGGGCAGGATGTCCATGGCCTGGCCGCGGGCGTAGTCATGGGCCTGGTAGGTGGGCGGCGGTGAGTAGGCGCCGGCCGCGGCCGGCCCGGGCTGGCTCGTGGTGGCCAGGGCCGGCGAGCCCGCCAGCGCTAATGCCGCCGCGGCGACGACCGCGACAGCCCACCAGAAACGTCCGCTCTGCCCGGTCTTGCGCATGCCCCGGATCTTAACTGTCCGGGCCCGCGGCGGACATAGGCCGGCGCGGCCCGGCCCGGCGCGGCCCGCCTTCAGGCGGGCCGAGACTCGCCGTAGTGCGCGGCATGCTGGTCGCGCAGCACGTTCTTCTGGATCTTGCCGGTCGAGGTCCGGGGCAGCTCGGCCTGGACGATGACCGCCTTGGGCACCTTGTAGCCGTCCAGCCGTTTCTTGAGCGCGGCGATCAGGGCCGGGGCCTCGATGGTCTCGCCCGGCCGGGGGACCACCACCGCGGTGATGGCCTCGCTCCACCGCTCGTGCGGCAGGCCGATGACCACGGCCTCGGCCACCCGCGGCTCGGCCGCGTAGATGGCCTTCTCCACCTCGATGGACGCGACGTTCTCGCCGCCGGTCTTGATCACGTCCTTGTGCCGGTCGGCGAACCAGAGCACGCCGTCCTCGCCGAACCGGCCCACGTCCCCGGAGTGGAACCAGCCGTGGGCGAACGCGGTCGCGGTGGCGTCGGGGTTGTCGAGGTACTCGGTCATGGTGCTGGGCCCGCGGTAGACGATCTCGCCCTGCTCGCCCTGGGGCAGCAGCTCGCCGTCCGGGCCCATGATCGCGACCTGCACGCCGGTCAGCGGCGTGCCCACCGCGCCGATGTGCGAGAGCTGGTGCTCGGGCCGGAACAGCGTGGTGCACGGGCTCATCTCGGTCTGGCCGAACAGCAGCGCGAAGTCGCAGCCGAAGCCGTCCAGGCAGCGCCGGATCAGCGCGTCGGGCATCGGCGCCATGGCGTACACCGCGCGGCGCAGGCTGACCAGGTCCCGGCCGGCGAAGCCGGGATGGTCGAGCATGGCCCGGTACATCATCGGCAGGCCGAACACCTGGGTGATGCGCTGCTCCTCGATCAGGCCCAGCAGCACCTCCGGGTCGAAGCCGCGCAGCACGTAGATCGTCGCGCCGACGGTGACGGCCGGGGTGCAGAACGCGTTGAGCTGCGCGGTGTGGAACATCGGCATCATGGCCGCGAACCGGTCGGCGCTGCTCCACTGCGAGTCCAGCGCCGCCGACATCGACTCCAGGTAGATGGCGGCCTGCGAGGCGACCACGCCCTTGGGGAACGAGGTGGTCCCGGAGGTGTACAGGTAGCTGAGCGGATCCCGGTCCTCGACCAGCGCCTCGAACAGGGTGCCGTCGGTGCTGGCCAGCTCGTCCAGCGTGGCCCAGGCCCGGTCGGCGGGCTCGGCCTCGTAGCCGGTGCCGTCGGCCACCGCGCCGGGATCCCCCGTGCCGGGGGCCACGAACACGTCCGCGACGTCGGACACCTTGGCCACCGCGTCCCGCAGGACCGGGATGAGCTGCGCCTCGATGACCAGGCCGCGCGCGCCCGAATGGCCGAGCACGTAGGCCACCTCGTCCGGGCGCCAGCCCAGGTTGACCGGCACGCAGACCAGGCCCAGCCGGGCACAGGCGTAGTACACGGCCAGGAACTCGGCGCTGTTGCCCGAGGCCAGCGCGAGGGCGTCACCGCGCGCGTAGCCCCGCGCGGCCAGGCCGCGGGCTAGCCGGCTGACCCAGGCGTCCAGCTCCGCGTAGCTCCACCGGCGCGGGCCGTCGACCACGGCGGTCTGGGCCGGCCGCGCGGCCGCGGACCTGGTCAGCGAGTCGGCGACGTTGATGCGCTGGATGAGGTTACGGGCCAGCTCCGGATCCACTCTGCCCCTCCCCGGGTCAGGCCAGCCGGGCTGGCCGGTCAGGCTAGGACCGCCGGGTGGCGACGAACACCGGGATCCGGCGCTCCGTCCTTTCCTGGTACTCAGCGTACGGCGGATAGGCGGCCACGGCCCGGGCCCACCACTGCGCCCGTTCGTCACCCTCAGGCAGCTCGCGGACGGTCGCGTCGAACGGTTTCGGCCCGTCCTGGATCGTGATCGCGTCCGGGTCGGCCTTCAGGTTGTAGTACCAGACCGGGTGCTTGGGCGCCCCGCCCTGGGACGCGACCAGCAGGTACTCGCCGTCGTGCTCCACCCGCATCAGCGGCGTCTTGCGGAGCTTCCCGCTCTTGTTGCCCCGGCTGGTCACGATGATCACCGGCAGGCCGGTGTCGCTCAGCGTGTTGGCGCGCTGGCCGCCGGACGCCTCGTACTCCGCGACCTGGTCGCGGACCCACTGTGAACTGCTCGGCTCGTACTCCCCTTCAAGACTCATAGGGGACACCTTACGGCGCGGCCAGCAGGGTCTCGCGGTGTGCCCAGGCCAGGCCCAGGAGCGCCGCGCCGGCCACCTGCATGGGCTCGTGACAGGTGAGCCGGTCGACCTGGTCGGCGCGCAGCGGCAGGCCGGCCGCCCGGCCGGTGCCGTCCTCGAACTCCACCCGGTGGCCCTCGGCGTTGGCGGTGACCAGCCGCCCGAAGATCTCATCGAAAACCTTCGCCTCAAACACAGCTACGGTCAGCATGTCAGCCACGAAGGTGAGCGGGTCTATGCCCAGGCCCAGCCAGTACACCCGCAGGTCACCGCGCGCACGGGCCCGGTCCAGGACCCGGCTGAACTCCCAGGCGGCATAGTCGATCGGCCGGTCGCCGCTGCCGTAATCCTCGGTCGTGCCCAGCAGCTCCTCGCTGAGCTCGCGGACGATGGACCGCCACAGGTCGAAGTCGTTGGCCTCGTTCCAGGCCGCGTCGTGCGAGGGCTGGAACATGCCGACCGGCATGACCTGGTACAGGCCGCCGCCGCTGGCCACCTTGGCCGGGTCCCGCCAGTGCAGCAGGAACTCGGCGGCGCCGCCGGCCCGGTCGTGGCGGATCGTGAGCGTGCTGACGGCGGTCATGACCGGGCGGCGCCCCAGGTCGGTGGGGTCGCCCAGGGCCCGGCGGAACGGCATGTCCGCTGTCCGTTCGCAGTCCGCCCCGGCGCCGCCGTCCGCCCCGTCCCCGCTGGCCGGATGGGCCGCGGCGAACTCGTGCGCCGCCGCCTCGCAGGTGTCGATGAGGTCGAAGTAGCGGCCGCGGCCGAAGGCCAGCTCCGGCCCGGCCGGGCCGGACTCGACCTCCAGCAGCCGGTAGCAGGCCCGGTTCTCGAACAGGCCCGGCCGGGCCAGGTCGCCGACCGCGTCGGAGTAGCGCGGATAGGAGCCCCGCCCGTGGCGCAGCGGAAGCACCGCGCGCAGTTCCGGCGCCGCGCCGTCGAGCGTGGCCGGAGCCCCGGCCCCGGACGCCAGCCCCGGCGACCAGCGCAGCCGGACCCGGTCCAGCGGGACGGGCCGGTCCGGCATCCAGGCGGGCCGGGCCAGCAGGCCGGTGCCGGGGACGAACCACCCGGCCGGGAAGTCCTGGCGGGCCAGCTCCGTGAGCCGGTGCCGGCTGGCGTTCAGGTCGTCGCGCGTGCGCAGCCACGCGGCCTGGCTGGCCGCGGAGCCGGCGTCCAGGGCGGGGGATCCGGCCGCGGGGCCGCCCGCGCCGTCAGCAGGCACGCTGGAGCAGCAGCGCGTTGATCGTCGCGCCCCATTCGTAGCCGACCTGGTACGGCCAGGACCGCAGCCCGAGGGGCGAGGTCACCGCGTAGGCCCGGCCGCTGAAGCAGCGGCTCAGCCGGATCCTGGCCGGTGTCTCCTGCGGCGCCATGGCCACCACGACCACCGAATGCCAGTGGTACCTCGCGGCCAGCCGCCCGGCGTACTCGACCTCGCCCCTGGTCGTCGGGGGACTGGGGTGGAAGCAGATCACCCGCACACGGGGGATAGCGCGCGGGCACGGCGTGTTGTCCCGCGAGGCCGGCGTGCCCTGCGAGATGACCAGGTACGACGCCCGGTGCGCCCGGGCCAGCCGCAGCGCGGTGGGCAGCCGGTGGCCGGGCCCGTCCAGCACCACGATGGCGTCCACGTGCGCGGGCATGCCGGTGGCCGGCCAGACGAACAGCCGCGCGGTCAGGCCGGCCAGCGCCAGCACCAGGACCAGGAGGACGACCAGGCCGCGGCGCCAGCGGCGGCGCCGTCGATCCGGGTACGCGACGGCCCGGCCGGACCGATCCGGACTATCTTGCTTCAGCAACTGCCCCCCTGGCTGAAAGCCGCCCGCCGCGGGCCCGGGCCTGGCGTCAGACTATGCAATGACCGCAAGCGGAGGGAGCGCGATCGTGGCCGAGGTGATCAGCAGCGCGGCCAACCCGCTGATCAAGCGGATCCGCCTGCTGGCCGACCGCAAGCACCGGCGGCGCGAGGGCGCGTTCGTGGTCCAGGGCATCCAGCCGGTCTGGCAGGCGGTCGAGGCCGGCGCCGACATCGAGACCCTGATCGTGGCGCCCGACCTGCTCCGCCCGGCCGCCGCCGCGGCCATGGTCGCCGAGCAGGAGCAGCAGGGCACGCGCGTGGCCCGGCTGGCCGCGGACCTGTTCACCCGGATCGCCGACCGGGACGGCCCGGCCGGGCTGGCCGCCATCGTCCGGGCCCGGCCCGTCCCGCTGGCCGGGCTGACGGCCGACACGGGGTCGGTGTTCGTGGCCCTGCACGAGGTCGGCAACCCCGGCAACCTCGGCACGATCATCCGCACGGCCAACGCCGCCGGCGCCGCGGGCGTGATCCTCATCGGCCCGGCCGCCGACCCCTACGACCCGGCCGCGGTGAAGGCCAGCATGGGCGCCCTGTTCGACGTGCCGGTCGCCCGGGCGGCCACCGGGGCCGAGTTCCTGGCCTGGGCGGCGGCCCAGCGGGTCGCGGTGCTGGCCGCGGCCGTCGGCGGCGAGCGCACCTGCTGGGAGGCCGAGTTCGGTCCGCCGCTGGCCATCCTGCTGGGCAGCGAGGGCGAGGGCCTGCCCGCCGGCCTGCTGGACGGCATCGACCCGGCCGCGGGCCAGCGGGTGCGCATCCCGATGACCGGGACGGCCGAGTCGCTCAACCTGGCCGTGGCGGCCGGGATCCTGCTCTATGAGGTCCGCCGCCGGACCGGTTTGCCGCCCGCCGTACCTGGACCAGCCGGGACGCAGCGGTAATGATCAGGGCTACGGCGGTCGACGCGCGCGAGCAGAAATGAGCGATAGATGAGCGGACTCAAGGCGGATGTGGACCCGGCCGAGGTCGGACTGGACACCGGCCGGCTGGACCGGCTGGACCGGCACTTCGCCCGGTACGTGGACCAGGGCCGGCTGCCCGGCTGGCTGATAGCGGTGAGCCGGCAGGGCCGGGTCGCCCACGTGTCCGCGTACGGCTCGAGGCACATCGAGGACCGCCTGCCGGTCGAGAGCGACACCCTGTGGCGGATCTACTCCATGTCCAAGCCGGTCACCTCGGTCGCCGCCATGATCCTCTACGAAGAGGGCGGCTTCGAGCTGACCGACCCGGTCAGCCGCTACATCCCCGCGTTCGCCGACGTCCGGGTGTTCGCCGGCGGTTCTGACGTCAAGCCGCTGACCGTCCCGGCCACCGAGCCGATCCGGATCTGGCACCTGCTGACCCACACCTCGGGCCTGACCTACGGGTTCCTGCGGGTGCACCCGGTTGACGCGATCTACCGGGCCGCGGGCTTCGAGTGGGGATCACCGCGCGACCTTGACCTGGCCGGCTGCTGCGACGCCTGGGCCGGCCTGCCGCTGCTGTTCGAGCCGGGCACTGAGTGGAACTACTCGGTGTCGACCGATGTGCTCGGCCGCCTGGTCGAGGTGGTGTCCGGGCAGAGCCTGGACCAGTTCCTGGCCGAGCGGGTACTCGGCCCGCTGGGCATGACCGACACGGCCTTCTGGGCCGACGCTGACCGGGCGCCCCGGCTGGGCCCGCTCTACACGCCCGGCCCGGGCCCGGACCACCAGGCCGTACGCATGGACGCTTTCGGCAAGGCGGCCTACCAGTCACCGCGGTTCCTCAGCGGCGGGGGCGGCCTGGTCTCCTCGGCCGCCGACTACCACCGTTTCACCCAGATGCTGCTGGGCCGGCCGGACAGCCCGGCGGGCGAACTGGAGGGCGCCCGGCTGCTGAGCCCCCGGACCGTGGCCTACATGACCCGCAACCACCTGCCCGGCGGGGCCGACCTCGAGTCGTTCGGGCGGCCATTGTTCGCTGAAGCGCCCCTGCGGGGGAGCGGCTTCGGGCTCGGGTTCGCGGTGGTCCAGGACCCGGCCGCGGCCAAGACGCTGACCTCGGCCGGGGAGTTCTCCTGGGGCGGCGCGGCCAGCACCGTCTTCTACGTGGATCCGGCCGAGCAGCTGACGGTGACCTTCTTCACCCAGCTGCTGCCCTCCAGCGCCTACCCGATCCGGACGCAGCTGCGGCAGCTCGTCCAGCAGGCGCTGGTGGACTAGCCGGGACGAGCGGCCTGGCCCGGAGCTGCCGGCCCGGAGTCGCTGGAGCTGCTAGCGCGGGGCGGAGCCGCGCCGGTGACTGCCCGGCCGGGACGGCGTCGGCGCGGGCTCGGCCTCCGCGGGCCCGGAGTAGCTGGCCCGCCCGTCCGGCCCGTCCGGCCCGCCCAGCCCAGTCGGGTCGGCGGCGGCGCTGGCCTCGGCGGCCTGCTTCTCCTTGCGGAACTCGCGCAGCCGCAGCAGGATCAGGCCGACCAGCGGCACGATGACGAACAGGGCCAGCACGTAGCCGCCCAGCGACATGTAGTGGCTGACCCGGTTCCAGGCGCTGCCGACCCCGTAGCCGATGCTGGACAACGCCGCGGCCCAGATGACCGTGCCGATCAGGTTGAACACGGCGAACGGGCCGACCGGCACCTCGATCAGCCCGGACACCAGGCCGGCGAAGGCCCGCACCAGCGGGATCAGCCGGGCCACCGTCACGGTCCAGGCGCCGCGCCCGGCGAAGAAGCGCTCGGCCCGGTCCAGGTCGCGCTGGGTGAGCAGCACGTACTTGCCGAACCGGTCCACGGCCGGACGGCCGCCCCGGCGGCCGATCGCGTACGACGTGAACGAGCCGGCGAACTCGGCCAGCGTGCCGATGACGATCACCAGGACGAGGTTGAGGTGGCCCTGGTAGGCCAGCACGCCGGCGAAGCCGAAGGTGATCTCCGACGAGATCGGGATGCTGCACGCCTCGACGAACGCGAACACGATGAGCGCAAGATAGCCCGCTTGCGACAGGAACGACTCCATGGTCAATGTTTCTACAGCACATCGGGGCGTGGCCTGGCCCGCAGCACCGGAAATTCGCCCGCGAGATGGGGCCGAAAACGGCCGCTGCCCTGGTCCCAGGGGGGCGGGGACCAGGGCAGCGGCACGGGGCGGCTCGCTCAGAACATGTGCCGGGTGATGGAGGACACCACCTGGGCGGCCTGCGCCTCCCACTTCGCGTAGGCGTAGGGAAAGCCCGAGTTCTGGACGGCCTGCGCGTTCTCCCACAGCGGCTGGCTGGCCCAGGTCGGGTCGGCCTGCTGGTGGCCGTGCAGCGCGTTCAGGAACGCATCCGCCGCGTAGGCGGGGTGGGTGATCTGCGCCGAGCTGCCCCAGCCGCACGACGGCCGCTGCTGGAACAGGCCCTCGGAGTCCCGGTCGCCGTAGGAGATGTTCTCCAGCGTGGACTCCTGCATGGCCGTGGCCACGGCGATCACCGCCGAGCGCAGTCCCATGTGCCGGGTCAGGGCCTGGCGCACGATGGTCGTGGCGTTGGCCATCCGGCTCGTGGTCATGGGCATGTACGCCTGCGGGCCGCTCACCGAGAGCGGGTGGACCCGGTCGGCGGCGGGCAGCGCGCCCGGCCGTGCCTTCGGGAAGGTCTGGCGGGCCACCATGTTCTGGATCTGCTGCCAGGTGGTCGGCCGCCTGGTGCGCTTGACCACGTGCACGCGGGCTGGCTTGGCCGGCGCCTTGTGCGCGGCCGGCTTCGCGGCCTGGTGGGAGGCGGCGTGGTGGGAAGCGCCTGCGTGCACCGTGGCGGGGTGCACGGGGGCAGGGCGCAGGGCGGCCGCGTGGGCGGCGGCAGCACCGTCCAGGGCCTGGAGCGGCTGGAGGGGGCCAGTCGCCTCGTCACGGTCCGGTGCGGCCCAGAACTGGCCGCCGAGGTCGTCGCTCAGCTGGGCGTGGCTGGCCGGGGCGGTAGCCCGGGTCGCCGCCAGGGCCGGCGCGGCCGGGGCAGCCGTCGCGGCCACGCTAGCGGCCAGGCCGGCGCTGGCCACCGCCAGTGCGGTGCCGGTGAACGCCAGCGACTTGCCACGGCCGGTGAAGAAACCGGTCAGGCCGGGCACGCCGCGATGAGCGATGTCGGTCAGAGCGGTGCGGAACAAGGTTCTCCTTCGCTGTCTGTCCTCGCCGCCCGGCGGGTGGGGGCCAGCCGGGGAGTGAGCCGCCAATCGTTTGCAGGCGTGCTCGCGCACGCGCAGTGCGTGCGTCGCAGGTTCAGGGCGGGCCGTCAGCCGGACAGCGGGGGCGCTGTCGCTGCGGCCGCAGGCGCGGAAACCAGTCGCCCACTCATACGCTTCGTAATCGAGGGCGCGGTCCCCGGCGAGGGTCGGACGTATAACCACCAGGTCAGCGGCTATCTTCCATCTATGACCTAAGTCACTTTGCGTAACTGTCGGGAATAACCTGACTCCCTATCGTTACCGCTTAGTAACTCAACGTTTCAAACACGATGGGGTCCACGAGCATTCCCGCCCGCCGCCAGCCCCGGAGAGCCCCCCAGGCGCCGGGCCGCCAGCGACATGAAAGGGCCGTTCACGTCGCTCCTACGACGTGAACGGCCCTTCACGATGCTGCGGCGGGCGCCGCCCGTGGTCGTGCTAGGCGGCCGACCAGTTGTTGGGGTCCGGGTGGCTCAGCGGGGCGCGGCCCGTGACCGCCGGGAGCGCCGACGGGCTGACGAACTTGCTGCCGCTCGGACCCGCCTCGACCGCCTCGTGCAGCGCGCTGCCATGGAGGTACTTCTGCCAGGTCAGGAACCACTCGGTCCAGCCGTTGTCCCACTGCCCGGCCCGCGGGCTGCCGGTCACCGTCACCGGATCGCCGGCGAACTCCATCTTGTAGTAGGCCTGGGCGTCGGCCGGCGCCATGTTCACGCAGCCGTGGCTGACGTTGGTGAAGCCCTGCTCGCCCACCGACCAGTAGGCGTCGTGCAGGTAGTCACCGCTCCAGGTGAACCGGACCGACCACGGCACCTCCAGCTTGTAGCCGGGGCCCTTCATCAGCACCGGGTTGCCCTTGTCGATGGTGAGGTAGGTGCCGTTCGGGGTGTTGTCGCCCGGCCGGCCGGTGCTGATCGGCCAGTGCCGGTAGAGCTTGCCGTTCCGGTACAGGTTCATGTGGTGGCTCGCGGTGCTCGCCACCACGATCAGCGACCGCCCGATGGAGAACGACTGGGTCAGCGTGTGATTGCCGTACACGCCCGGCGCGAGCTCCACGCCGTCCAGGTGCCCGGTGAAGGTGACCTGGGTGTGCGCGGGCCAGTACTCACGGGGCCGGAAATTGAGCGTCGAGTCGCCGTCCCAGGACCAGGCCCCCACGACCGGCCTGGACGTGGTGAGCTGGAGCGAGCGCTCGACCGCCGCCTTGTTGGTGACCGGGTGGCTGAACGTCAGCATGATCGGCATGCCCACGCCGTAACTCTGGTGGTAGCCCTCGAAGATCATGACCTGGGCCGTGCTGGACGGCCGGAGCGTGCTGAACGAGCTGGTCGTGGTGACCGGCTGGCCGCCCGGCTCGGCCGCGCTGGCACTGACCGTGTAGCTGGTCGAGACGGCCAGCGTCCACGTGCTGTGCCAGGTGGTGCGGGCCGCGTTCATGGTGCCGCTCACCGGGTCCCCGGCCGCCCGCACCGTCACGTTCGTGAGCTTGCCGTGGTCGGCCGTGACCGTGATGCCCTGGCCCGGCTTCACCTGCTTGCTGCCGTCCGCGGGCGTGATCGTGACCAGCTTGGGGGCGGCGGACTTGCTCGGCTTCGCGCCGCCGGAGTGGCTGCTGCTGCCGCCGCCGGCCGTGCTTCCGGTGGCGCCGGAGCAGGCCGTGGCCAGCAGCCCGGCCACGGCGCAGATCGTGATGGCGGCCAGCCGTCTGCGCGGCCCGCCGGGGCGGGCTGGTGCGGTTGTCGCTGGCGGGGTACTCACGGGGGGCCTCCCAGAGATGGCGCTGACGGTGGGGCCGGCCGGGGACCGGCTTCGTCGGGCTCGCCCGGAGGCACACACGGTGCAGGAGCGTGGCCTTCCGGTGCGCGGCTGCCTGGTAAGCGTATGCGGACCGGGCGATGCGGACGACCCGTTCCTCGTCGGACTCGCCCCCGCCAACCCCCGCGTACCAGCCCGAATGCCGAGGCCAGCGCGACAATAACAACGGCCGTCAACGGCACGAAGTCGCCCAGCCGGTCGAACGGGGTCCGGGCTGAGGCCGGTGGCAGCCGCAGTGTCACCAGGACCACGCCGCGGTCCGCGCCGCTCTTCCAGGCCAGCACCCGGCCGCGGCCGTCGAAGGCCGCCGAGTCGCCCGTCAGCGCCGCCTGCACCACCGGCCGGCCCGTCTCCGCCGCGCGCAGCGCGCTCAGCGAGGCGTGCTGCCCCAGCGCCCAGCTGCCCTGGAACGTCGCGTCCGACGTCTGGTAGACGATCACCTGCGCCCCGTGGTCCGCGTCGTAGCGCGACATGTCGGGAAACGCCGACTCGAAGCAGATCAGCACGCCCATGGGCAGCCGTTGCCCGCCCCGCAGCGTCGCGTGCAGCACGTGCGCGCCGTTGCCGGTCACCATGTTCTGCGCCGCGGCCCGGCTGATCGAGGTCAGCCAGCCCAGCTCCGACCGGAACGGGATGTACTCGCCGAACGGCACCAGCCGGCTCTTCACGTACTCCCCGTCGATGCCGTTGCCGCCGATCAGCACCGCCACCTTGCTGTGCGCCCCGGCCGGGCTGAGCGCGTCCTGGCTGACCAGGATCTGCGCCCCGATCGAGGCCGACAGGGCCTGCAGTCGCAGCCGCAGCGCCGGGTAGCTGTCCAGGTCGTAGCCGACGCTGCTCTCCCCCCAGACGACCAGGTCGGCCCGGCGGGCCGGGCCCGCCGTCAGCCGCTCGCTGGCCGCGATCCGCTGGTTCCGCGTCACGTAGCTGCCCGGCTGCACCAGCGCGATGGTCACCTTCCTGGCCACCGGGCTCGGCGCCGTCAGCGCGAACGCCACCGGGCCGGCCGCCACCGCCAGCAGCGCGGCCCCGCAGCCGATCAGCCGCGGCGTCAGCGTCCGGGCCAGGATCGCGACCGCCAGGCCGGTGTTCGCCACCGCCAGCGCGAACGTCACCAGCCAGACTCCGCCCACCGCGGCCAGGGCCAGGATCGCCGGGTGCTGCCACTGGCTCGCGCCCAGCACCGCCCACGGCCCGCCGATGGCCTGCCAGGAGCGCAGCCACTCCGTGGTCAGCCAGGCGCTCGGCACCAGCGCCACCGCCGCCGCCGCCCGAACCGGGGTCACCGGTGGCCGCAGCGTCGCCCGCGCGGCCAGCCCGACCCCGCTCCACAGGAAGCCGATCACGATCGCGACCAGCAGCAGGGCCGGGCCCAGGTTCGGCGCCAGCCAGTACATCGTGGCCAGCAGGTAGCCCGCCCCGAACCACCAGCCGCGCGTGAACGCCTCGCGCCGCGTCGGCGCGACCGCCATCAGCAGCAGCCCCGGCACCAGCCCGAACCAGGCCAGGAACTCGATGTTCGCGTCCGGGAAGGCGAGCACCGGCAGCGCCCCGGCCAGCAGTGTGACCCACCGGGCGGGCTGGCGCAGGCTGCTCCACCGCCGCCGCCCCGCCCGCAGGTCGGCGCCAGTGCGGTCCGCGCCAGTCCCGGGTCCGCTAGTCCCAGGTCCGTTAGTCCCCAGGGCACTAGTCACCTGTGAACGCGTTTCCTGGGCACTAGTTTCCTGTGAACGCGTTGCCTGGGAACTAGTTTCCAGGGAACTAGTTCCGCCGGAACTACCGGGCGCTGCGTGGGCCTCGCCCGCGCCGGCCTGATCGGCTCCGGCCTGACCTTCCACAGCCCTATTCTGCGGTGGCCCGGCGGCGCCGGGCTAGCGCGGTGCCGGCCAGTACCCCGCCGATCACCCAGAACAGGGCGGCGATCGCGGAGCCGGTCAGGATGACCTCGGGCCAGCCGCCGAGCCGGTCGGCCAGTGTGGTGACGGTGCGCAGCGGCACCCTGGCCTCGACGCTGGCCGGGCGCCACAGGGTGGTGTGGGCGAGCAGGTTCCCGTCGGGCGCGATGATGGCGCTCACGCCGGTGGTGGAGGCCACGACCACGGCCCGGTCGTGCTCGACGGCGCGGACGCGGGCCATGGCCAGCTGCTGGAGGGTCTCGCCGGTCTGGCCGTCCAGCTCGAAGTCGGCGTCGTTGGTCTGCACGGTCAGCAGGTTGGCGCCCGCCGCGACCTCGGATGACACCAGGCCGTCAAATCCGACCTCATAACAAATGACGTCGCCCAGGCGGATCTTGCCGATGTGGAACACGACGGCCTTGTGGCCGGGGGTGAAGTTGACGGGCTGGAGCGCGGGCAGCGAGGTGAACGTGTCCAGCAGGCTCCGGAACGGGATGACCTCGCCGAACGGGACGAGCTGGCGCTTGATATAAGCACCGGCCGGACCGTGGTGCGGCAGCCAGAGCAGGCCGGCGTTGCGGACCGGGTTCTGCAGCACGGCGCCGACCAGGACCGGCCGGTCGATCCGGTCCACCGCGTTGGAGATCAGCGAGTAGATGAACGGGTTCAGCCGGGGATCCTGGTCGGTGGAGTTCTCGGGCCAGATGACGAGGTTGGGCGCGGGCTCCTGCCCGGCCCGGATCCGAGCCGCCAGGCGCAGCGTGACGTTGGCGTGGTTGGTCGTCACCGTGTCTTCGCGCAGCAGGTCAGGCAGGTTCCTGGCGTGCGGCACGTTGCCCTGGACGGCGGCCACCACGGCGGTGGGCGTACCGGGCGCCGCGCCGTCCACGGGCAGCAGCGCGCCGGCCATGGCCAGGCCGGCCGCCACGATCAGGCCGGCCAGCGGAACGGCCCGGCGGCGCAGCACGCCGAGCCTGGTGCCGCCCGCCGAGCCGAGGATCAGCCAGGCCAGGCAGCCCCCGGTCAGCGCGAGCAGGAAGGTCAGCAGGTACGGCCCGCCGACGGCGACCCAGTTCACGGTCGGCGCGCCCGCCTGGCTCATGGCCAGCCGTCCCCACGGGAAGCCGCCGAACGGCCACCGGTCGCGCAGCGACTCGGCCGCCACCCACCACACGCCCACGGCGAGCGGCCAGGCCCGCAGCCGGAGCAGCAGCCGCTGGCCGAGGGCCAGCACGGCGAACAGCACGGTGTCGGCGCCCGCCAGCCCGGCCCAGGCGTACCAGGCGACGTTCACCACCCAGGACAGCAGCGGGACGAAGAACGCCACCCCGAAGACCAGGCCGACCAGGAAAGAGCCGCGCAGGCTCCGCTGCCAGAGCGCGACCGCCAGCAGCGCGGGGCCGACCACGGCCAGGGGCCAGATGCCGACGGGGGGGAAGGCGGCGACCAGGCTGAGGCCGCCGGCCACGGCGGCCAGCAGGGCCTGCCAGGTGCGCAGGCCGTCGCGCAGCACCGACGGGGCGCCGGCCTGGGGGTCGCCCCGGGCCGCGTCGGCCAGCCCAGCGTCACGCTGGCTAGCTCGAAGCACGCTTCCTCGCCAGCACGATTCCCCTCCCAGGTGGGCGAACATCCAGGCGAACATCCAGTTGTGGTGAGCGTAGCCCGCCACCATGGCCGCCCGAGCCAGCGTGCCTGCCGGACTCGTCCGGCGATGCCGGATCCGCAACAAACATGTGCTGGTCGTGGGATTGCGGCTATCCACAGTGATATGGTCGTCACTGTCTGTGCGAGTAGCTGTTCCGGAATTCTTCCAGGTTGCCGCGAGGTCCGACCGTTGATCAAGATTCGGTACTCAGAACTGCCAGCCGGCTTACACGTTCGGGTTGAGGCTCACGGCCGCAACACCATCATCTACCTGCTCCACGGTCTGACCCTGGCTCAGCGCCGGGCGGCGCTGCTGCGGGCCCGCCGCAGCGCCAGCATGGGCTACGGACCCCCGCTGCCCGTGCTCGGAGTCGCGGAAGCGGTCGCCCGCGACCGCATCAAGTCGACGTTACGCAACGGCACCGCCGCGTTCCGGGCCCACCCGATCCTGCTGCTGCCGATGGTCGTGGTGCTCAGCGCCACGATGATCTACATCGTGACCTCGGCGGTGACGATCACCATCCACTCGCCGCCGAGCGGGTCGGGGCCAGGGCTGACCCTGGGCCAGGGAGCGCATCACGGCTCGCGGGGGCACGGCGGCTTTCACATCGCGATCGGCGAGGTCGCGCCGAGCCCTTCGGTCAGCAGCAGCCCGGCACCGGGCCGGCCGACCCGGTCGCCAGGGCCGACGCGATCGTCCCGCCCCAGCCCCGCGCCGGGCTCCTCGTCGCCGACGTCGCCCTCGCCCAGCCCGCCCGGTTCGAGCTCGCCCGCGCCGGGTACCTCATCGCCGCCGGTCTCGCCGACCCCGGCGCCGTCTTCCAGCGGGACCTGCCTGGACGTCGGCCCGCTCGGGATCTGCCTGCGCCTGTGACCGCCTGAGCCCCCTCCAGCCTCGTGACTCCCGCCGCAAGGGCGTTCAAGACGGCCGGCGGCGCGGGCGACAGACTGAACCCGGCGCGCGCACCCCGTGCATAACCCCTGTGCCGACCCCGGCGCGCGCGGAGGGAGTACCGAGTGAGCCGGCGCGGCTGGTTGATGTTCGCGGCGATGAGCGTGATCTGGGGCATCCCGTACCTGCTCATCAAGGTCGCCGTGGGCGGCGTGCCCGTCCCGGTGCTGGTCCTGTGCCGGGTGGGCATCGGCGCCGCCCTGCTGCTCCCGATCGCGATCCGCCGGCGCCAGCTCGGCCAGCTGCTGCCGCACTGGCGCTGGCTGGCCCTGTTCGCCATCGTTGAGATCGTCGTCCCCTGGCTGCTGTTGTCCGAGGCCGAGACCCGGCTGTCCAGCTCGATGAGCGGGCTGCTGATCGCCTCGGTGCCGATCCTGGTCGCCGTGCTGTCCCGGCTGACCGGCGGGGCCGACCGGCTCACCCCGGTGCGCTGGGCGGGCCTGCTCGTGGGGCTGGCCGGGGTCGGCCTGCTGATCGGGCCCGGCACGCCCAGCGGTGACCTCGGCTCGGTCGGCGAGGTGCTGCTGGTGGCGCTGTGCTACGCGACCGGGCCGCTGATCGCCAGCCGCCAGCTGGCCGAGCTGCCGCCGCTGGCCATGACCGCGGCCTGCCTGGCCTTCGCGTCGGTGATCTACGCGCCGCTGGCCGCGCTGACCTGGCCCAGCACGGTTCCGTCCGGCAAGGTGCTCGCCGCGCTGGCCGGGCTCGCGGTGATCTGTACCGCCCTGGCGTTTGTGATCTTCTTTGCCCTGATCGCCGAGGTAGGTCCGGCCCGGGCCAGCGTGATCACCTACATCAACCCGGCCATCGCCGTCACCGGCGGTGTCTGGCTGCTCGGCGAGCCGCTGACCGTGACCATGGTGGTGGCGTTCGCGCTGATCCTCGGCGGCTCGGTGCTGGCCACCCGGCCCGGCCAGCGCGAGGCCCGGCGGGCGGGCCAGGAGGCCGCCGAGAGCGACGCCGCGACTGACGCCGCGAGCCAGGGCCAGCCGGGCCTAACTGAGCTGCCCCGGGGAGGCGGCCCGGCTAGACTCGCGCCGTGATTGACCTCAAGGCTGCCCGGCAGGAACCCGATCGGTACCGGGCCGCGCTCGCCAGGCGCGGCGCGGCGGACGACTTCGACGCGCTGCTGACCGCCGACGCCAGCTGGCGCTCGCACACCGAGCGGGCGGAGGCGCTGCGCGCGGCGCAGAAGAGGTCGTCCAAGGGCCGGCCGCCGAGCCCGGAGCAGATCGAGGAACTGCGCCAGCTCAAGGAGGAGCTGGCCGCGGCCGAGGCCGAGCAGGCCACGGCCGCGCGGGAGCGCGACGAGCTGCTGAACCGGATCCCGAACCTGCCCGACCCCACCGCCGCCGACGGCATGGACGAGGAAGACGCGCAGCTCGTCCGGACCTGGGGCGAGCAGCCCAGCTTCGACTTCGAGCCGCGCGACTCCACCGAGCTGGGCTCGCCGCGCGGCTGGATCGACATGGCCAGCGGCGCCCGCCTGTCCGGGCTCCCGGTTCGCCTACCGGATCGGCGACGTCGCGCTGACCGAGATGGCGCTGTACCGGTTCGTCATCGACAAGCTGACCCGCAAGGGCTTCCTGCTCGTGCTGCCGCCCGTGCTGGCCAGCGAGCGGGCCATGTACGGCACGGGTTTCCTGCCCACCGAGGAGTCCAACCTCTACCACCTCGAGAAGGACGACCTCTACCTGACCGGCACCTCCGAGGTGGCGCTGGCCGGGATCCACGCCGAAGAGCGGCTGGAGGAGAGCGAGCTGCCCGCCAGGTACGCGGCGTTCACGACCAACTTCCGGCGCGAGGCCGGGGCGGCGGGCAAGGACACCAAGGGCATGTTCCGGGTGCACCAGTTCGACAAGGTCGAGATGTTCGTCTACTGCCTGCCCGAGCAGTCCCGTGAGTTCCACGACGAGCTGCTCTCCTACGAGGAGGAGATCGCCCAGGAGCTGGGCGTGCCCTACCGGGTTATGAACATCTCCGTCGGCGACCTCGGCGCGCCTGCGGCCAAGAAGTACGACATCGAGGCCTGGTTCCCGGTCCAGCAGCGCTACCGGGAGATCACCTCCTGCTCGAACACCACCGACTACCAGGCCCGGCGGCTCAACATCCGGTTCCGCCGGGACGGCAAGCTGGAGTTCCCGCACACCCTTAACGGCACCGGCGCGACGGCGCGGGCGCTCCTGTCGATCATGGAGAACTTCCAGGATGCCCGCGGCACGGTCACCGTCCCCGAGGTGCTGCGCCCGTTCGGCGCCCCGGCCACTATCGGGACGCCGCCGCAGGGCTGACTGGGCTCAGGAGCCTTCGACCCGGGACAGCAGGGCCGGGCCGTCGGGCACGCCCAGGCCGGTGCACGCGTCCCAGCCCGGACCCGCGCTGTAGGCACCGTTGTTACCGGTCGTGATGTCGCGCAGGCCGGGCACCGGCTGGCCGGGCGTTATCCCGGCGTAGAGGACTTCCTGGATCAGCCCGAAGTCGCGGCCCGCGGCCTGGGCCAGCCGGCAGGTCAGCGCGGCCCAGAGCGGGGCCACGGCGCTGGTCCCGCCGATGACCGTGGACTGGCCGTCGATCAGCACCTGGTAGCCGGTGTCCGGGTCGGCGTTGCCCGCCACGTCCGGCACGCCCCGACCCGTGCCGCCGCTGGCCAGCGCGGGGACTCCGGCGCTGGCCTGCCAGGACGGCAGCGCGAAGACGTCGCTGACCCCGCCGCCGCCCGAGCCGCCCTGGGCGCCGTCGTTCCAGACCGTCTCCGAGCTGACCGCGCCCGTCTGGACGTCGATCCGGAGGCTGGTGCCGCCGCAGGCCAGCGCATGCGGGCTGGAGGCCGGGAAGTCGGCATGCGAGCCGCCGTCCGAGGCGCCGTCGCTGCTGCCGTTGTCGCCGGAGGCCACGCAGACCGTGACGCCCAGCGCCGCCCCGTCGGCGATGGCCTGGTCCAGGCTGGTGCGCGACTGCGCGGTCCACGAGTCCTCCGACTGGCCCCAGCTGATGCTGACCGCCGTGGGCGTCGGGGTGGCGTGCACGGCGGTGGTCACGGCGTCGATGAAGCCCTGGTCGGTGTTGGGCGCGAAGTAGACCAGCTGGGTCGCGCCGGGCGCCACCGATCCGGCCACCTCGATGTCCAGCAGGACCTCGCCGTCGGCGCCGTTGGGGTCCTGGCCCGCGACGTTCTGGGCGCCGTCCACGCTGACCGCGGTGACCGACGGCGGTGTCATGCCCAGGCTGCTGAAGTAGCTGGTCAGGTCGCTGTCGCCGAACCCGCCGCCGAGCTCGATGATGGCGATGTGCTGGCCGGTGCCGTCGGCGCCCGCCGGAAACTGGTAGGCCGCGGCGACCTGGAGCGGGGTATAGGAGACCGCGCCGGTCGCGGCCGGGTCCTGGGGCCGGATCTGCGGCCGGGCCTGCGGGCGGTTGTCCAGGCCGAGCACGGCCACCACGATGCCGTCCAGCTCGACCGGGATCAGCAGGCTGCCGGTGCGGTACCGGTGCGTCACGGTCCCGCTCGGGCCCTCGCTGGTGACCAGGCTGAGCTCCGTCCCGAACACCTCGGACAGCGCGTTCACCGTCCCGCTGATGACCATGCGCCGAGTGGCCGGATCGCGGCTGACGACCTCGATGCCCGCGCCGGGGCTGGCCAGGATCTCCGCCACCAGCGCCTGCTCAGCGGGGTCGGAGCCGAACTGCTGACGCAGGTCATCGCGGGAGATCCGGCTCGGGGTGCCGGCCGCGGTGTGCGGCAGTTCGGCCATCCGCCGGGTCAGCAGCGTGACCTCGATCCGCTCGGTGCCGTCCAGCGGCCCGGCCGGCTCGGCGGTGGTCAGCGGCGCGCGCTCGCTGCCGGGTAGCAGCACGAAAGATGCGTCAGTCATGATCCCAGTCCCTCCCGCTGCCCAGCGGTGCCCTGGTGCGGATCGGCGGCCCAATAATGAATGATCGTCATTATTCCGGCCCCGGGCCCGTGGCCGGACGGGTTACGCCGCAGAGCGCGGCGCCTGCGGAACGCGGTCAGGACTCCGGCTCAGTAACGTCGGCGACGGTGGCGTCCAGCGCCTTGATGAGGTCGTCGGCCGCCGCCGCGACGGCCACGCCGTGCTCGCCCGCGCCCAGCGTGATCTGGCGGCCGCGGATTCGCTCGTCGGCCACCACGGGCCAGGCCCTCGTGGACCCGAGCGGAGTGATGGTGCCGCGCTCGTAGCCCGTCACCTCCCTGGCCGTCGCCGCGTCGGGCATCGACAGCCGGCTGACCCCCAGGTGGGAGCGCAGCTTGGGCCAGGAGATCGTGCGGTCGCCGGGGACCAGGACGAACAGGAAGTCGTCCGTCCCGCGCCGCACGACCATGGTCTTCACCACGTCGGCGGGCGGCACGCCGCGGGCCTGAGCCGCCTCGGCCAGGCTGCGCACCGGGCCGTGCCTGATCACGCGATGCTCGAAGCCGGCGGCCTCCGCCGCGGCCAGGGCCGGAGTGGTCACGCTCCAGTATCGGCCCCGCGCCGGGCCGGACGCACCACAGATCGCACCCGCCCCAGCGGCGCAGGTTCCCTTAATTCCGAAACGAACGGTCTACCTATGGACTGCCCATCGCTGGTTCCCGGCCGCCCGGGCCGGGACCCGCTGCCCTGGCCCGCCTGGCTCGACATGGCAGGTTAGCCAGCACTGTGACGGACGGAATATTGCGCGCAGGCGCCGTGCTCAATATTCTGTACTCAGCGTTTAGAAATTCGAAAGGAGTCGGGTGACTGCGACACCGACGACCAGGCGGCCGGGTACTCGGCGTGGCCGCCTGCTGGGGCGCCCGAGCCGCGAGGCCGGGCTGAACGTCGTGATCCTGACCATGGCCGTGGCCTGCGGGCTGACCGTGGCCAACCTCTACTATCCGCAGCCGCTGCTGGCGCTCATCGCGCGCGGCTTCAGCGTCAGCCAGGGCACCGCCGCCATCGTGGTGACGGTCACCCAGCTCGGCTACGCGGCGGGCCTGGCCTTCCTGGTCCCGCTCGGCGACATGCTGGAGAACCGCAAGCTGGCCTGCCGGACCCTGCTCGTCACCGCGGCCGCGCTGGCCGTGGCCGCGTTCACGCCCGACTTCACGCTGTTCCTGGTGGTGTCGGTGTTCATCGGCGTGACCTCGGTCGTGGTGCAGATCCTGGTGCCGTTCGCCGCCCACCTCGCGCCCCCGGCCCAGCGCGGCAAGTACGTCGGCCGGGTCATGAGCGGCCTGCTGCTGGGCATCCTGCTGGCCCGGTCGGTGGCCAGCGTCACCGCGGCCGCCTGGGGCTGGCGGTCCATCTACATCATCTCCGCCGTGGCCATGCTGGCCTTGTCGGCCGTGCTGTGGCGGATGCTGCCCGTGCGCCGGCCCGAGTCGGGCGTCCGCTACGGGGGCCTGCTCCGCTCGGCGCTGCGGCTGGTGGCCACCGAGCCGGTGCTGCGCCGCCGGTCCGCGTCCCAGGCCCTGATGTTCGGGGCGTTCAGCGCCTTCTGGACCTCGATCGCCTATGAGCTGATCGACGCCCATCACCTGTCCCAGCTCCAGATCGCGCTGTTCGCCCTGGTCGGCGCGGCCGGCGCGGTGGCGGCGGTGGTCGCCGGGGCGCTCGGTGACCGCGGCTACGGCCGGGTCGGCCGCGGGCTGTCCACCGTGCTGGCGGCGGCCGCACTCGTCCTGGCCGGGCTCGGCCAGGGCAGCGTCATCCTGCTGGCCTGCGCCGCCGTGCTGCTGGATCTCGCCGCGCAGAGCCACCAGGTGCTCAGCCAGCGGGACATCTACGCGCTCCGCGAGGACGCCCGCGCCCGCATCAACACCGTCTACATGACCTCGGCGTTCGTGGGCGGCTCGGTGGCCTCCGGGCTGTCGGGCTGGCTGCACGACGTATACGGGTGGAACGGCGTGACGGTGTTCGGCGCCATCCTGCCCGTGCTGGCCGGCGGCATCTGGATCTATGACCGGCTGCGCCCGCCCGCTCGTCCCGAGCCGGTCGCCGTCAGCGCGCCCGTGCCGTCCCCGGTGGATGCGGTCGCCGGGCCCGGTCCGGACAGCATGGGAGCGGCCGAGCCCGCGGGCCGGTTCGAGGCGGACCGGTCCGAGGCCCGGGATCTGCACGACGAGCAGGTGCGCAGATGCGCCTAGCCAGTGGGCACCGGGCCGGAGGCTGACGTGACCGGGACGGAGCCCGCCGTACGCAGGCCGCGCGGCCGCCCGCGCAGCGAGACGGCCCGGCAGGCCATCCTGGCCGCCGCGGGCGACCTGATGCTCAGCGGCGGCATGGCCGCGGCCACCATGGACGCCATCGCGGCCAGGGCCGGCGTCAGCAAGGCCACGATCTACAAGTGGTGGCCGTCCCGCGGTGCCGTGGCCCTGGAGGGCTTCCTTGATCGGGTCGCGGGCACGCTGGCCATCCCCGAGGGCGCCTCCGCTCAGGCGGCCCTGACCTGGCAGATCGCCGCGCTGATCCGGCTGTTCCGGGACACCGCGGCGGGCCCGCTGATGCGGGCCCTGGTGGCGCAGGCCCAGTCCGACCCCGACATCGCCCGGTCGCTGCGCGAGCGCTGGCTGGCCCCGCGACGGGCGGTGTCCATGGACATCCTGCGCTCGGGTATCGAGCGCGGTGAGATCCGCCCGGACATCGACTACGAGGCGGTCATGGACGAGCTGTTCGCGCCGGTGTACCACCGCCTGTTCTTCGGCCACGCCCAGCTCGACGAGGACCTGGCCGCCACCATGGTGGCCCAGCTCTTCCGCGGTATCGCCCCCGCCTAACGGCTTTGTGGCCGGCCGGATTGTGTCCCGTGGCTGGGCCGGAATGGGGTGGTCCGTGATCGTGGAAATCGGTGAATATCGCTGACCGATTGCCGTGATCACGACGACCCCCGTCGGGCAGCGTCATCGACGACGCCAGGTCGCGGCGCTGACCGGTTAGTGGGTCAGCCGGGCCAGGGCCAGTGGTGGTGGTGCCGGCCGGGCCACGGCCAGGGCCAGTGGTGGCCGGGGCCGGGCCAGCCCGGCGGGGGCGAGCCGGGCCAGGGCCAGTGCCGGTGCGGGTCGCGCGGCCAGCTGCTGCGCGGTCTCGGGTCGTGGCGGGCGGGTCCCGGCTGTCGACCGCCCGGGTCCTTTCTGCGGCGGGTGGTCTTCGTGGTGGTCGTGGTGCGCGGTGGCCGGCGGCACTCGATGGTGCCGCCCGACTCGGCGCTGGCGGGAGACGAGCCGCCGGTCACCGTGACCCGCACGGGCCGGCCGCAAGCGGACGAGCCGGTGACCCGCACAGCGAGCTGGCCGTCGGCCTGGGTCGCGGCGGCGATGGCCGGGTGGGTGCAGAACGCGCCGCCGGACGACGGCTGGCAGTCCCAGCCGTTGCCGCCGGGCGGGCCGAGGGCATCGTGCGAACCGGGCACGCCGGGCAGGTAGTAAGAGCCGGGGACGGCGGGCGGGCCGTACCAGCCGGTCAGCAACTCGGATCCGGACGGCAGAGTCACGCTGACGTTCAGGTCCGCGGTGGCCGCGGGCCCGCCGTTGGCGATGCCGAAGTTCACCACGGCGATGTCGCCCCAGCCGCCCGGGCCGAACACGCTGATCTGGGCGGTGACTCGCGCCGAGGGCGGGGCCGGCTGGCTCGGGGCCGGCTCGCTCGGGGTTGGCTGGCTCGGGGTTGGCTGGCTGGGAGTCGGCCTGGACCGCGGGCGAGGCGACGGGGCGCTGGCGGATGGCGCTGGCCGGGGCGTGCTGGTGGGCGGGGCCGACCTCGGCGGTGCCGTCGTGGGCGGTGCCTTGGTGGGCGGTGCCTTGGTGGGCGGTGCCTTGGTGGGCGGCGGGCTGCTGATGCGGGGCGGGCCGGTGGTCGGCGCGGTGGTTGTGGGGTGTGGGGCGGCCGACGTGGTCGGGCTGGGCCCAGTGCTCAGCGGTGAGCCGCTGGGCGGTGACCCGCTGGGCGTGCCGGTGCCGGGTCGGTGGCTCGTGCCGCCGACTGGGTGACGGGTCGTGGGGGCGGCGTGGGTCGGGCGCGGGCCGGAAACGGTCGGCCCGGGGGCACCCGCCGCCGAGGCGGGCCCGGCGGCCGGGCTGAGGGTCAGCAGGTAGCCGGCGATGCCGATGAGGACCAGCACCACGGCGGCCCCGGCCAGGATCACCGCCAGCCTCGGGGAACCGTTGCGCAGCCGGGCCACGAGCCTGCTCCAGGCGGCGGTCGCCGCGCCAGCACCGGCCGCGCCAGCACCGACCGCGCGAGCACCAGCCGCGCGAGCACCAGCCGCGCTAATGCCGGCCGGGCCAACGCCGGCCGGGCCGGGCCGGGCGGCCAGGTAGACAGCCGTTGCCTCACCGAGGAAGATCGGGGCGACATCCCGGCCCAGCGCCATGCGTACCGCGGTGGCCAGCGCCGGCGCATCGGCGGCCGAGCTGGCCCGTGACCCGGAACCAGCCTGTGACGCCGCGCCGGCCTGGTCGGCCGAGCTGGCCCGTGACCCGGAACCAGCCTGTGACGCCGCGCCGGCCTGGTCGGCCGAGCTGGCCCGTGACCCGGCACCAGCCTGGCCGACCGCGTCGGCGGCAGCCGCGGCAGCGGCTTTCCGGCCTCGTCGGCCGACTGGCCGGGCCTGGACGGCGGCCAGGCCAGTCGGCTCGGCCTGGCCCGCGGCGGACTGGAGCTGGCGGTACTCGCGATCCAAGCCGTCGCGGGCCTGGTCGGCCAGGGCGGGCACCTCGGCGGCGGGCAGGCCGACCAGCACGCCGATCTGCCCGGTCGAGTCCTGCTCGACGTCGGCGTGCCACAGGACGGCCTGCCAGCGTTCCGGCAAGGCCAGGAACGCGGTCGCGACCGGCGTCGGTCCGGCCACGCCGGTTCCCGGGTCAGCGGGGACCGGGCCGGGTCCGGCCGGGTCCGGCGAGGACGAACCGAGGCCCGTTTCCGGATGTGATCTTCCTATTCCGGCCAGCAGGTAAGGGCGGAACGCGTCGCTCGGGCCGCCGCCGCGGACTATGTCTTCTAGTACCCGGCTAAAGGCGCCGGCCACGAGCGCGTCGGCGGCGTCGGGGCCGTCCGTGAGCAGCCCGGCCAGGCGGCGGGCGGCCGCCTCGTGCCGGGCACGGAGCACCGCGAACGGGCCGGGATCACCGGACCGGATCGTGTTGAGCAGCTCGGCATCGCTGCCGGGCGCGCTCACGCCGGATGGCTCGTCCATTACCTAACGCCCGCCCCGCTATCCATGACGTTTCCCCAGAATGCCCAGTCCAAAATCATCCCTTACCGGGCCGGTTAACGGGGCGCATTCCTCCATTTCACGGTGTGTCGTGGCCCACTCAGACGATCTTCCGGACCGGCCGGGTGAACCGGGGCGCCCGGGCTCCCGTATCAGCAGTGAAGTCCGCCGCGCGGGCGGCCTCAGCGGAGGAGTCATGAGCACAGCCACTGACCGCGATCATGGCGGCCCGGTGGTCGCGCCGCGGGCCGGCGGTTGGCCGGACCGGCCGCTGACCAGGCTCGGCGGCTGGCTCGAGGGGCGGATCGGCGGGCGACGGCTCTACGTGCCGACCGTGATCATCACCGTCGCGGCGGGCTGGCTGGGCTGGCAGGGCTGGTGGGAGCTGAGCGAGTTCGGCGTGGCCCGGTCCATCGACGCGAGCCGGTTTCAGCTGGCCGGGCCGGTGGTGCTCGGGTTCGTGCTCGTGGTGTTCCTGATCGAGCAGGCGTTCCCGGCGGTGCGGCGGCCGCTGCTGGCCCGCGGCCACGTCGTGGACATGTGCTACCTGCTGGCCTACGCGCTGGCCGTGGTGCCGCTGATCGTGCTCATCGACTCGGGGTTCTCCACCGAACTGGCCCGGCACGCCACCTGGCTGGTGATTCCGCCGCTGCCCGGCATTCCCGACTGGCTGTTCGTCGGCTTGGCGGTGGTCGCCATCGACTTCGTGGACTGGCTCGCCCACCTCGGCAATCACCTGGTCACCTCGCTGTGGCGGCTGCACGCGGTGCACCACTCACAGGAAGAGCTGAGCATCCTGACCACGTTCCGGGCCCATCCGCTGGTCCACGTCAGCTTCCTGATCTCGGCCATCCCGATCCTGGCCATCAGCTCCAACGCGGCCACCCCGGCGGTGGTGCTGACCATCTACGCGTGCCTGGGCGCGCTGCCGCACGCCAACGTGCGCTGGACCTACGGCCCGGTGGGCCGGGTCATGATCAGCCCGGCCTACCACCGGATCCACCACGCGGCGGTCGGGCGCATCGACATCAACCTGGGCACGGTCTTCACGGTCTGGGACGTGCTGTCGCGCCGGGCGGTGTTCCCCCGGGTCGGCGAGGCGGCCTGCCGAACGGGGCTTTCGGGCCGGCCGGTGCCGGTCGAGCAGGCCGTCGAGCGGGCCGACGTCGCCCGCACCTTCCTGACTCAGTGGGCCGAGCCCTTCACCGCGACGAGAGAGGCGCGCAGCCAATGACTATGACGCGCGAGAAGAAAGCCGTGACGTCGGGCCGGCCCGCCATCTGGGGGCTGGCCGTGATCGACGCCGGGCTGCTGATCGCCTCCGGGGCGATTCACCTGCACCTGTGGGACATCGCCTACCGGAGCGTCCCGACGCTCGGGCCGCTGTTCCTGGTCCAGGCCTGCTCGGCCCTGGTCATCGGGCTCGCGGTGCTGGTCACCCGGCACATCCTGGCCGTGGCGGCGGGCCTGGCCCTGTGCGCGGGAACGATCGTGGGCTTCATCCTGGCCCGCACGGTCGGCATCTTCGGCTTCAACCTGACCTTCTCGTCCGGCCTGGCCAACGTGGTTCTGGTCATCGAGATCGTGGCCATCATCGCGCTGGCCATCACCGGCGCCCTGCTCCTGCGCCGCCGCGGGTCCGCGGCCAGGTAAACCGGCAGCCAGGCCCGCACGAGGGAGCGGGCCGGCTGTTCTGGTTGGTACGCAGAGCGGCGGCGGGGCGGCCGGGTCCAGGCCCCGGCCGCCCCGCCGCCGCTTAGCTCGCTAGCTCACCTCCTCTTTACCAGGGACCACCTGGCGGGGACGCGCTCGAAACGGGCGCCGGGGCCGAGGTAGTCGGCTTCGCCGAAGTCGACGTGGTCGGCGTGGCGATGTCTCGGGGTAGCTGACGTGTCGGCGTGGCTGACATGCTCGGCGACGGCATCCCGCCGCCATGACCGAACGGCGACCAGACGAAGCCGTCGGTGTTGCCGGCGGTGTCGGTGTAGAAGCCGACCAGCTCACCGAAGTCGTTGATGCCGTTGATCAAGGTCGAGCCCACGCCCATCGGGTCACTGACGGTCCGGAAGCCGGTGAACGGGGACCAGGTGAACCCGTACGACTTGGCGTTGTTGCCGGAGCCCGTCATGTAGGTGCCGGCCACCTCCCGCCAGTCGTTGACGCCGAAGGCCATAGTCGAGGAGGCACCGGGGAAGGCCAGCCGGAAGAAGCGGCCCCGCGCGGTCTTCAGGAAGCCGAAGGTCGTGCCGCCGTGCACCGAGTAGAACCCGGCCACGTCGCCGCGGTTGTTGATCGCGGCGGCGGTGACGCTGGTGCTCTTGGCCAGGTTCCTGATGCCGGGCAGCAGCACGCGGCGGAACTGGTGGGTCAGGATGCTGTACTCATAGCCGCGGCTGGCGCCCTGGCCGTTGTTGTAGAAGCCGACCGCCACGTCCCGGTCGTTGACGCCCAGGAGCTGGTCGGTGGCCGGCTTGGCGTTGTTCAGGGTCGGGAAGTTGGCATTCCGCGAACGACCATGCCAGGTGTAGAAGCCGAAGTTGTCGTTCGTCTGGCTGGCCGTGTTCTGGCCGGACCAGAAGCCGACCGTGACAGCGCGGTCGTTGAGCCCGGTGACCTGGGTCTGCACCGCGCCAGGGAAGTTCTCGCTGCGGAACATCAGGCCCTGACCGGACTGGCGGAGCAGGTAGCCCTTGTTCGGGTGGCCCTGGGCGCCCGAGCCGAAGTACCCGGCGATGACGTTGTTGTTGTTGATCCCCAGGAGCTGGTTGAACGTGGGGTCACCCTGGTTGTCGATGGTGGTGAACGATCCGTTGACCATTCCCGGCTGGTCGCCGAGCGAGTTGCCCGCCCGGCGGGACATGCCCGGCCACATCTGCCAGTGGCCCATGTGGCCCATGCCCTCGTGGCTGGCATTGGACGACAGGCTGATCTTGGCCGGACCGCTCAGGGCGTGAATGACGATCACGCCTCCGGCGACGCTCGCCACTCCGAGCGCCACCGCCATCATGCGGCGGCTCATTCCGGGTCCGCGCTGAAATATGCGCTTCCCCTGATGCCTCGCGCTCACTAGATCCCCTTCCCATGCATTTTCGATACGTCGCTCTCGGGTCCGCTCCCCAAGCTGGGCATCACGACGGGGGTGATACACGAAGGTCCGGAGAAGTAATCACGAGAACGACGTTAGCGGGGAAAGTGGTCCACATCAGCCCCGTCCCGCCGCTGGTCCGGGGTTCGTAAGATTTAGCAAACGGGGCCCGGCCGCCCAATTCAGTGGCCTTTGCCCAATGCGGTTAGCAAACCGTAAGGTATGGCCATTGACGGGGATAGTCGCATCTGGTAGCCGATTTCTCGGCCGTGTTATTGACTGGCGGTCACTCTGAAGCCGCGCGAGTTCCCGGCCGGGACGGGCCGGAAGGTGCCGTCGCTCTGGATCTTCAGCAGCGCGAGGATGCTGGCCTGGTTGTCGGCGCCCGGTCTGCCTGCGTCCTCGACAAGACGGCGGCGGCGCGCGGCGGGGTGGCCCGCGGCGGGGTGGCCCGCGGCGGGGTGGGAATCGCCGCCCGCGGCCTGGAGGAGGAGCTCGGCAGGCCGGTCGCCCCGGCGGCGATCGCGTAGCCTCCACCGAGGATCAGCACCGCCGCGGCGAGGTGGGATGCCAGGCGCGGCGCGCCTGAACTGGGCCGCCTCGGCCGGGTTGTCCACGGCGTCGGCCTAGGCGGACGGGCACGGCGAGGCGGAGGCAGCCGTCGCGGTGGTGCTGGGGGTGAGACCGGCGGTGGCTGTCGCCGGTGGTAGCCGCGGTGCCCGCAGCAGCGGTGCTCGTTGTGGAAGACGTGGCCGGCCTGGACGACGGGCAGGCGCTCGCTTCCTCGTTGTGTTGATCGCGGTAGCGGAGTGCGAGGAGGGATAGAGCATCCCCACGAAGACGCCGAGCACCGCAACCATGAGCCCGGCCGCCGCCCCGATGCGCGCGCGCGGATGTTCCTCTATGTATTGGCGCGCGAGGCTCTTTCGATAAGACCGGGCGACTCTCCGATAAGACATTCTACATCTCTCTCTCGGGACCGCTCCTGGAAGGCCACAGTACCTTAGAAGTTATCCGGTGATAGCAAATCGAGATAATTTTCTCTTTATCCTGTTTGTCAGGTTTTGTCGGATACTTGAGACCGGGTGCAGCGAGCTAGGAGGATGGCTCTGACCTGGGCATATGAGCGAAGTGGCGAGTCGCGGGGCGGGGATTGGGTCGACCGGTGTTTCGCCCGCATAGCAGACAATGGCGTCGGGCGGAAGCGATCTCTAACCGGTCACACTTTAGTAATAAGTTACATCGCTCCCGTCGAGAAGAATACCGGGGAACCGGACGATCAGGCGCCAGTCAATGCAAAGCGGCGGCGCCGATGTCGGTAGGCGCGCCCGGCCCGTCCGCGTGGCTCCGCCAGCCCGGTGACGTGGCCATACGGCGGTTGCGGCGGGCCCGGCGAGCGGGGGCGCGGGAGCGGCGCAGCGCGACCGCGTAGCTCGCCGCCGAGGCGGCGAACAGCACCCCGGTAACGGCCAGCCACCGGCCCAGATAGGGGCTGGTGACCAGGCCGCTGGCCCGATGGTAGGTGCGCGCCGACAGGCCCGAGGATGAGCGGGAACCAGACCAGCAGGAGCAGCAGCGAAAAGGCGGCGGGCACCCGGATGTAGTTGATGACCGGCGGCCCGGCCGCGCTGGATCCGGCCTGGCCTGCCCGGCCCGCGGATGGCTCGACCGCGCCCCGTGTCGGCGGCCGGCGGGCCGGCCTGGCAGCAGGCGGCGCAGGGACAGGTCGGCCAGCGAGTACAGCGGGAACAACAGCAGGTCGTGGCCGACGATGGCGACCGCGAACCACAGCGCGAAGCCGCGCCACTGGCCCGCCGCGACCACGGCGCGGACGGCGTACCCGGCCAGCGCGAAGGCGGCGAGCAGGGCCAGCAGGTGCAGCGGCTCAGCCCCGTACCAGCGCCGGACCCAGCCCGCGAGGGCGCGCGGCCCGGCCCCCCAGCCCGGCAGTCTGCCCCGGCTTGTTCGGCCCGGACTTACTCCGCCCCGACGAAGATGATCTTGCTGACCCATTTGGTGTTGTGCACGCCCGGCGCGGCGGGGACGATCACCCGTGCCGGGTAGCCGTGGTCGCGGGACAGGTCGGCGCCGTTGACGCGCAGGGCCAGCAGCGCCTGCGGGTCCCTGACCTGGGCCCCGGACAGGCTGGCGGCCTTGAACGAGCCCCGCCGTTCCAGTGACTCGACCCGCGCGCCGGCCGGTCCGGTGACCCCGGCCAGCCGAGCCAGGTCGGCCAGCCGCACCCCGGACCAGGTGGCCGACGCGGACCAGCCCTCGACGCAGGCGATCGGCAGCGTGGCCGAGTACTGCGGCAGCGCGGCCACCTGGGCGCGGGTCAGGGACACTCGGCGGGCGCCCTCCAGGACCAGCCGGTAGGCCGGGCCGATCTCGGCGTCGGTCAGGCCGATGTCGGCCGCCGTCCGGTTCACCGGGAGCGTGCCGGGCCGGGCGGCGGACAGGCCGCGGGGCGCGAACAGCGCGGTCCGCCGCGTCCAGCCGCCGATCGACTGGCCGACCATCAGCGCGGCCAGCAGGACGGAGCCGCCGCCGACCGCGGCGAGCAGGCCGCGCCGCGAGATCGTCGGCGGCGCCGGGCTGAGTCGGCGCGCAGGCCGGCCGGGTCCGGGTCCTCGGGCCGGGTTCTGGCCAGCGGAGTGCGCAGCTCGCGGCGCAGGCTGCGGGAGCGCAGCCCGGCCAGCATCCGCGGGAACTTGAGGATCACGTGGATGACCAGGCCCGCGATGAACACCCAGGCGCCGTAGAGATGCGCGGTATAGAAGGAGAACGGGAAGGCGTAGAAGTTCTGGATGTCCATGACCCCGGTGGCGAACTCGAACAGCACGCCGCCGACGACCATGATCAGGCTGATCCGCTCCAGCAGGTGGGCCGGCGAGCGCACCGGCGGCCAGGAGAACAGCCGGGGCAGCACCGACCACAGCTTGGCCAGCACGACCGGCACCAGCGCGACGCCGAGCGTGACGTGGACGCCCTGGTTCACCCGGTACAGCCAGGACGGGTCGGTGGGCCAGGAGAACAGGTAGAACCGCAGCAGCCCGGCGCCGGGGGTCTCGTCGTTGCCGGGCAGCCGGGGATCGTAGGCCGCGTAGGACAGCAGGCCGGTCACGGCCATCACGCTCAGCCCGCCCAGCAGCACCAGCCCGAGCACCGAGGTCAGCCACTGCCCCCGCAGCGGGCTGCGCCAGAACCCGGGGCGGAACGGGCCGGGCGGGGCGGGCAGGCTGGGCCGACTCGGCTCCCGCGGCGGGCTCGGCTCCCGCGGCGGGGCCGGCGGGCGCGGGTGGCTCATGGCCGTGGCTCATGGCAGGGCGGCAACGGGCACCATCGCGGCTGGCTCCCGGCCGACCTCGGCACTGGCCGGCAGGCGCGGCATGGCCCGCAGCGCGATGGCGAACCGGCTCCGCGGCGCCTGGCCGGCGACTGCGGCCGCGTCCGCCGCCGTGTCCACGTCGAGCAGGGTGCGCATCCAGTGCACCCGCAGGCCGGCCCGGGCCAGCCGGGACAGCTGCTCGGCGCCGGTATGGCCGGTCGACATGGGCACGCCGAGCACCAGGTCGGGGTCCGGGCGGCGCAGCCCGAGCAGCCAGAAGCCGCCGTCGTCAGCCGGCCCGAAGGCGGCGTCCGCGGCGTCGTCGGCCAGCGGCCGCAGCGCGGACTCGAGCAGGTCGGGGGTGACCTGCGGGGTGTCCATCCCGATCAGCACGATGGGCTGGGGCAGGCCCGCGTAGACCTCGCTCAGCGCGGCGGCGATGCGCTGGTCCAGCCCGCCGCCGCGCTGCCGGATGACCTCGTAGCCGCCCGGCAGCCAGTCGCCGGGCGTGCCGTCGAGCGCGATCACGTGCCGCTGCGCGGGCACGCTGGCCGCGGCGACCAGGGTGTCGGTCAGCGCGGCCTCGGCCAGCTTGGCCGCCTGGGCCGGGGTGAAGTCGGGCGTCAGCCGGGTCTTCACCCGGCCGGGCACGGGCTCCTTGGCGATGACGACCACCTGGCCGCGCAGCCCGCGCGTGCCGAGCGCCCCGCTACCTTTGATCATGCCGCGAGCACCCGGCGCATGTCGCGGACGGTCCGCAGCGTGCCGCCGACGGTGCCGGTGACCTTGGACCGGCCGGTGCGCGGGCGGTAGGGCACGTCAAGCTCGGCGATGCGCCAGCCAGCCTCGGCCGCCCGGACGACCATCTCCAGGGGGTAGCCGAACCGGCGGTCGGTGATGCCCAGCTCGATCAGCGCGGTTCGGCGGGCGGCGCGCATCGGGCCGAGGTCGTGCAGCCGCACCCCGGTCCGGCGGCGGACCGCGTCGGCGATGGCCAGGTTGCCCAGCCGGGCGTGCAGCGGCCAGGCGCCGCGCCCGGACGGGCGGCGGGCGCCGAGCACCAGAGTCGGCCGAGCCGCCGCAGACCTGGGCGGTCACCAGCGGCAGGTCGGCCGGATCCAGCGATCCGTCGGCGTCCATGATGCAGACCAGCGTCGCTGGTCGCGGCGAGCAGCCCGCCATGGCAGGCGGCGCCGAAGCCGCGCCGCGGGACGGGCACGACCACGGCGCCGTGCCGCGCGGCCACCTCAGCCGAGCCGTCGTCGGAGCCGTTGTCGGCGACGATCGCACGGTAGCCGGGCGGCATCCGGTCCAGCACCCACGGCAGGGCGGCGGCCTCGTTGAGGCAGGGAAGTATGACGTCGGTCAGCATGACCGGCACGATAATGCCGGCATTGCGTGAGTGACCCTTACGGAGATGTGACGGAGCGTCCCCGTTGCCGCCCGGCGCGGCGGTCGGCGTGGTTCGGTACCGGCATGCGCATCCTCATCACCGGCGCGGCCGGGTTCATCGGCTCGCACATCGCGGACGCGGCGCTGGCCGCCGGGCCACGACGTCCGCGGCCTGGACAGCCTGGCCCCGGCCGTGCACGACGGCCGGCCGGACTACTGGCCCGCCGATGCCCGCCTGCTGACCGGCGACATCCGGGACCCGCAGGTCGCCGAGCAGGCGGTCGACGGCGTGGACGCCGTCTGCCATCAGGCCGCGCTGGTCGGCCTGGGCAAGGACCTGTCCGACCTGCCGGGCTACTGCGACGTCAACGTCACCGGCACCGCCGTGCTGCTGGAGGCCATGGGGCGGCGCGCAGGTGCCGCACCTGGTGCTGGCCTCGTCGATGGTGGTCTACGGCGAGGGCCGCTACGACTGCCCCGACCACGGCCGGGTGCGCCCGCCCGCCCGCGCCGTCGCCGACCTGGAGCAGGGCCGGTTCGAGCCCCGCTGCCCGCGCTGCGGCTCGGACCTGTGCACGGCGCCGGTCACCGAGTCGGCCCCGCTGGACCCGCGCAACGTCTACGCGGTGAGCAAGGTGGCCCAGGAGCAGCTGGCCGGGGTGTGGGCGGCGATGACCGGCGGCAGCGCCGTGGCGCTGCGCTACCACAACGTGTACGGCCCGCGGATGCCGCGCGACACCCCCTACTCGGGCGTGGCCGCCATCTTCCGGTCGGCGCTGGAGGCGGGCCGGGCCCCGCGGGTGACCGAGGACGGGTCGCAGCGCCGGGACTTCGTGCACGTGGCCGACATCGCGGCGGCCAACATGGCCGCGCTGACCGTGGCCGGGCCGCCGGGGCGGCTGCGGGCCTACAACGTGGCCAGCGGCGAGCCGCACACGGTCGGCGAGATGGCCCGCGCACTGGCCGACGCCTTCGGCGGCCCGGCCCGGAGATCACCGGCGAGTACCGGCTGGGCGACGTCCGGCACGTGGTCGCGTCACCCGAGCTGGCCGCGGCCGAGCTGGGATTCCGCGGGCAGATCGGGTTCGGCCAGGGCATGGCCGAGTTCGCGCGGGCGCCGCTGCGCAACCCCGCCCTGGTCCCGCAGCTCGCCGGGTCCGTGCGCTGAGGCCTAGCTCGTGCTGGGGCTGGCTCGCGCTGCGGGAACAAGATCGCTATTTGGTCCTGACCTGGTATGACGTGGCTCAGATCGGATGGCATCGGGCTTAAGGGGCCTGGCTGGGCGGCCGTCTGGCCGGAGAGATCGTGATTTCTCCAGACATGGTTCACCCATAGGGCTAACGTGATCGCCCGGGAGCTGACACATAGCCATAAGGGAAGTGCCGTGTCATACCGAAGAAGCAGAATCTTCAACCATGATCGCAGGTTCGAGCCAGAGTCACGGGCCCGGCTCGTGGCGATTATCGGAGCTGTGGCAGTGGTGGCCGGGGTCGGTGCGGCGTTGCTGATCCCGGGCGTTAGCAGGGTGTTCGGTGCGAGCAACTCCGCGGACGTGGCGGGTGCCTGCGCCACGCCGTCCGCGACCACGAGCGCCACGGCGGCTGCTGCGCCGACCACCACCGCGAGCACGGTGGCGCCCACGCCGACGGGCGCGCTGCCCGCGCCGACCGCCGCCACCCCCACAGCCGCGCCGACCGCGGCTGCCACGTTGACTGCGGCTGCCGCGGCCGCACCGACTGCGGCGGCCACGGCGGTAGCTACCACTGCTGCGACGACGGCGGCGACCACCGCGCCGACCGCCGCGGCCACGCCATGCACCACGGCTTCCGCGACGGCCAGCCCGACGGCCACCGTAGCCGCGGCCAATGTCAACTGCGACATCATCGTCCCGGCGAACCCGCTGTCGGCGCGGGGAATGGCGACCCCGTACCAGCTCACCGGCCCGGACGGGATGACCCCGGCGCAGTCCGGTTGCACCATGGCCAACGCGGCCAACCTAGGCGCGTTCGTCCAGGCGACGATCGTGAACACGCGGACTGGGCAGCTTTCTGTCTACGACCCGCTGGTCATCACCCAGGGCACGACGCCGGCCGTCGCGCCGACCGTGCCGACCCTGCCGAGGCATTACGTGGCCACGATCGACTTCGGGTTCAACGGCACAGTCCTCACCCAGGTGGGCGCCACGGCGAACGCCCTTCGGCAGGGCAACTGCGTCAACGGCCAGGCGGCTCGGTCGTTCGGCCAGGTGTCGTTCTGCAACGGGACCAACTTCTTCAACGAAGCGTTCCTGCTCGAGCGCGAGGGCAGGCTGAAGGTGCCGTCGGAGGGAACCTCCAGCCAAGATCGTCGCCTCTGGCGGCCAGCTTGGCACCGGCCAGGACTGCCCGGTCATGCGCAACTTCGACATGGTTGACCAGGACCCAGTCGGACAACGTGACCACCGTGTACCTGCTCAACCCGGCGACCGGGCAGACCGCGCAGGACACCACGGCGAACGCGGGTAACATCGCCGGCGCCACGCGTGCTGCTGAACGGCAGTGACAACACCCTGCTCGACTGTTCATGGACCCGACGCTCGGCTGCACCCCGTTCCAGGCCCCGGACCTGGCCAACAACAACCAGCCGACGTCCTCCCAGGCGCTGGACGAGCTCCTCGCCGCGAAGAACCAGCCGTCCATCACGGCGCTGGTCCCGGAGAACGACGAGATGACGCTGGACGGTCAGGGGCAGTTCGACGTCGCCAAGACCAACATGTACCGGGTGGAAGTCGGCCAGGCCCCGGTCAGCGCGCAGAACAACCTGTTCGACAGCCCGGCGATGTACTGCCAGAACATGGTCAACATCCAGACCCCGTTCCTGGCGGCCAACCAGACGCTGCTCGCGACCGGCCAGTCGCCGGTGCCCGCGGTGGGCAACAACCTGTTCACCTTCCTGGCGAACCGGCTCAACATGTCCTTCACCAACCTCGGCTGCCAGAACTTCGGCCTGACCAACCCGGTCACGGTCACCCTGGACGGTAACGGCGCGGCGATCGCGGCGACCTTCAACACCACGACGCAGACGGCAACAAACACAACGGGAACGCCAACGGCATCGCGCGCCAACGGCATCGGCGGCGCCAACGGCAGCAGCGGCGCCAACGGCACGGCGGCGCCGGCTCCGGGACACCGCAAGGGCCGTCGTCACCATCGGTTGATGAACCCCTCCGGGATGTAGCCGCTCCACTGGCTTGCTCCCCTCGCGGGAGCGGCGGTCCCGGCCTCACCGGGACCGCCGCTCCTTCACCCACCCCACGCTTGTACCTAAAAGGCAAGCAAGAACAAGGAGGTCACAATGGGCGGTTGGCTGCTACTAGGTACCGACAGCCTGATCGCGTGTATCGCGATCGGGCCGATGATGTCCCGGCGAATGTCCGTGCTCGTACCGCTCGCGCTGCTCTTCGGCGTCGGTGACGGGCTGGGTTACCTGCTCGGAGTCGCCCTGCACTGGTCGTACCCGGACAGCTGGGGCAACTTGGCGCCCGCGGTCGTCGCCGTTCTGGGCGCCTACTGGATCGTGGTCGCCATCATCTCGAGGCGAGCAGCAAAGGCGGAGGACAATCCCAAGGCGCGGTGGGGCGTGTGGATCCTGCCGTGGCTGCTGAGCCTCGACAACATCACCTACGGTGCGGTCGACGGCGTTTCGCACGGCGCCTCGGTCTATCTCTCGGCCTTCGAGCAGTTCGCGTCGAGCGCCATCCAGGCCGGCGTCGGACTCGCGATCGGCGTCGGAATCGCGTACTCGATCCCCGCGGTGCGGCGCCACGTGTGGCTGGCTAACGGGGTTGCCGGAGGCCTCATGATCGTCGGCGCCGGCGTCCTGCACGCCGTCGGCTGACCTAGGCCCATTACGCGACCCGGGCCTCGCCATTGAGTTGGCGAGGCCCGGGTTATTCATGCGATCAAAGGATCGCGGGGCCCGGGCAGGAACCACGATCCGTTCGGGAGATGTTCTTTCAATCATGGTGGCGCTGCTAGTCGTGGCCCTCGCGCTCGGGCTGAACAACTTCGGGGCGGCCATCGCCATCGGGGTCAGCGGCGTGGACCGGCCGACCGGATTGAAAGTGGCCGCGGTCTTCGGCTTGTGGGACGTCGTGATGCCCGCTGCTGGGCTGCTCATCGGCCACGGCCTGGCCGGGGAACTGGGGCGCGCCGCCCGGTTCACCGGCGCGGGCGTGCTAGCCGCGACTGCGGTCTGGGGACTCGTCGAGGCAGCGCGCGGCGACGACGACGCCCCGCAGGCCTGGCAGGGATGGCGGCTGCTGGTCAGCGGCGCCGCGCTCAGCCTGGACGACTTCGCGGTGGGACTCGCACTCGGAGCGCTTGCCGTCCCCATCGTCGCGGCGGTGATCACGTTCGGAGTCTTCAGCGCCGTTTTGACCCTGATCGGACTGGAGCTGGGCGCGAAGCTAGGTCTGGTGACCGGCGAGCGCGGCGAGGTCGTGGCCGGAGTCTTGCTGCTCTGCCTCGCTGCCGCGATGGCGGCGGGCTGGCTGTAACCCGCAGACATCTCACCGCAGCGCTTCGGCCAGGGTGAACCCGGCCATGACGACCATCACCAGCGCGGCCAGGCGGGCGATCCACCGCAGCGGCAGGATCCGCTGCAGCCCCCGCCCGCCCGTGATGGCCAGCGCGACCACGGCCCACAGCGCCAGCACGCTCCCGATGCCCACCGCCACCGGGTCGTGGTACCTGGCCGCGAGGTTCGCGATCACGATGTCTGACAGGTCACCCAGCTCAGCCAGCAGGATCACCCCGAAGGAGGTCGCCGCCACGGCCCAGAACCCGGCCGCGTCGGCCTTCAGCCGGATCTCGTCATCGTCATCGTTGTCCCCGCGCAGCAGCAGCACCGCACCGGCCAGGAACACCACCGCCACCGCGATCTGCACGATCCGGTGCGGGAGCAGGCCGAGCAGGCTGCCACACGTGACCGCCAGCACCACGTGCACCGCGAACGCCGCGAACGCCCCGGCGAGCACCCCGCCCGCCCGGTACCGCGTGCCCAGCACCAGGCTAGCCAGCCCGGAATTGTCCGGCAGTTCGGCGACCAAGACCGTCCCGAAAACTATCGCGGCAGTCAGCAGGCCTGGCACGCGATTACCTCAGTTCTTCCAGCCGGGCACACACCACCGGTCCGAGCCGTACCTGACTGGTGCTCGGCGGTTCCACTTCCGCACTGCTAGGAATTGCCGTCAGCTATCTGCTGGGCGTCCGCGAGCGCCGTGTTGATCGGGATCGCGTACCCGGTGATGTTGAGGCCGCTCCCCGAACCCCCGATGGTGATGCCGATCACCTTGCCGTTCAGGTCCACCAGCGGGCCGCCGAGCACCGACGGCGTGTCAGACTGCAGCGCCGACGCCATCAGCCCGCTCCGGGTTTTGTTGGTGCCGGCGACGTCGACGGTCACGTTCATGGCGCTCAGGGTGCCGGCATCGATGGTCACTCTGGTCGTCGTGCCCGTGGTGCCGACCGCGGTGTCGTAGACCTTGCCCGGCAGGTGGTAGGACGTAAAGCTGGAGATTTCCGCGTTTTGAACGAGCCTGTCCGAGTTCCCGACCTCGACGGTCACGAACGGCCACCCCGGACGGCTCGCCATCTGAAGCAGCGCCAGGCCCGCCGCCGGGTCCGTGCCGATCACCGCGGCCTTGAAGGTCGCACCGGACAGGACGTACTCCGCCGACAGGTTCTGCGCGCCCTTGGCGGGCTGGTACGTGGTCAGTACCTTCCCCGACGGCGTGAGCACCAGGCCGATCCCGACCGATTTCCCGCCCGACAGGATGTGGACCATGCCAGGCGCCGTCGTCGACAGGATGTTCTCGTGGCTGTTGTCGGCGATGGAACCGGAGCCCTCGATGAACGGGTCAGCGGTCGCCTCCGGCTTGGGAATGTCCGGGCGAACCACGTTGTTGCCGACCCCGGTCAGCTTGCCGACGCCGAAACCGATCCCCGCCATGAGGATGACCACCGCCGCCATCACGGTCAGCCTGAAGGGCTTGCTCCGCCAGGCTTCCGGGACGACCCGGTCGTCGTCGTCATCGTCACGTCCGTCCGAGTCCTCGGCATCACGTGTGCTCACGTCGTCATCGTCGTCGTCCGAGCGCGTGGGCTGTCCGCTTTCGCCGACTTCCTGAACATCCATTGTCTGACTCCTTGTCACCCTGCCGTCTGCACGGCGGTGTCGAAGGTCGCCGCGATCGCCACGCCAGCGCTGTTCCGCTTGAGCGTGACGGGATTCGTCAGGTGGAACTGCTGGCAGCCAAGGCTGATGAAGGACGCGCTCAGGTCGTTCGCCAGGAAGGTGAGCAGGTTGTCAGCGGTCGCCGTCACCGGCGACTGGCCGGTGGCGAGCAACTTCTGGTTGGCCGCCAGGAACGGCGTCTGGATGTCGACGAGGTTCTGGCAGTACATCGCCGGGCTGCTGGACTTGCTGGTCGCCGCGCTGACGGGGGCCTGCCCCAGCTCCTCCCGGTACAGGTCGGTCTTCGCCGGGTCGGACCTGCCGCCGTCATTACCACCTTGTCGTTCTCCGGCACCAGCGCCGCCGTCTTCGGCTGATACGCGCCCGCCGCTATCTCGTCCAGCGCCTCGGAAAAGGCCGGCACGTTGGCGTGGGACAGGTCGGGCGCCTCGAACGGGGTGCACCCGAGGATCGGGTCGACGTACTGGTCAAGCACGGCGTTTGCGCTGTTGCCGTGCAGCAGCGTCGCCCCTGCGATGTAGCCCTGGTTCGTCGCGTTGTCCTGCGCCGTCTGGCCGGTGAGCGGGTTGAGCAGGTAGGTCGTGGTCACGCTTTCGCCTGGGTCCAGGCCGGCCACCTCGAAGTTGCTGATGACCGGGCACGACCGGCCTGTGCCCAGGTCGCCGCCCGACGGGACGATCGCGTTCGAGGTACCCGGGGATGGCACCTTGAGCAGTCCCTTCCGCTCGGCCTGCCGCACCGCCTTGAAGAAGTTGACCCCGTTACAGAACGACGTCTGCCCGAAGGCCGACCCCGCCTGGCCGCTGACGCAGTGGGCATCCGCGAGCGTGGTCGGGGTCGCCCCCACCTGGACCAGGTCCGTGCCGTTGAACCCGAAGTCGATCGTCACGACCGCGTCCGCCGGGATCACGGGCGGATTGAGCTTCATGCCCGGCGTGTCCGGCCTGGTGCCCTGCGTGATCACGAGCGGCTCATAGACCGACAGCGCCCCGGTGGCCGGGTCCAGGATCGTGGCCTGGACGAAGGCCCCCAGCTTCGCCCCGTTGCTCATCTCGCACCCCGACCGGGCCTGGCGTCATCCCGTTGGGGCCGGTGAGCTGATAGGGAGTTGCCAGCCCCTTCGCGCTCAGCGGGTCAGCCGGAACGATGATGCGGCAGGTGGTCTTGGAATTCATGCTCGCCGCTGGAGCAGTCGTGGGCAACGCCGCCGCGGTTTCGGAGGCAGTCGGGATCACATAAGTGCCGAGAGGGATCTTGGTAAGACCTGAGTTGCTCGTGCCCGACTGGAACGCGAGTACCACTCCGATCGCCAGCCCCAGCACTGCGGGAACGGCAAGCTGCCCCGCAACCCGCGACATGCCACTTTCCTGCATGCGGCGCCGCCATGCGGACCAACGCCCGTTGCGCACTCGCTCCACCTCCCGGTCCGCGCATTCCCCTCCCGAAGGCATAGGTTAGACGCGCCAGGCGGCATGACGCGGGAAATGCGGAAGTTATACTCCTAACGTCTCAGATGGAGGGCGTGATCGTAAGACGATCGCAAGATGATCGTGGAGTGATGGTCCTGAGATACGCCAGACAAACGTCTTGGGCTCATCCTCTGGTGACCGAACCCGATTATTTTCTTACATATCTCTAACATGCCTGCGGTGCGGCTTTGCCTAGTGGTAGCATGCCGGCCGACATCTTGTCGGGTCCTCGCCCGCATGCGGACTAAGCCCAGGGTAGCCGGTCTTTTTCCGGAACGTTGAACCAGCCAGGCCGATCCGCCGTTAATATGGGTGTTACCTCCTCGTGATGCGAGGTCAACCCGCCGTAGAAACGGCGGTCACGCCGGGTAGCGAAAGGTTGGGAAGATGCTTAGGCTGCTGGCTTTTACCCTGCCTTTGTGCCTGGACAACTTTGCTATCGCATTCGCCGTCCTCGGGGAAATTCGGCTGACGCGCGCGCAGTTGCTGCGCGTCACAGTGGTCTTCATCGCATTCGAAGCCATAATGCCGCTGATCGGGCTGGCGGTGGGGACGCCGCTGATTCACCTGATCGCCGGCCCCCACCATATCGCCATCGACCCTTACCAGCTCGGTAGCCCTACCGAGCTCAAGGAACTTCAGCTGGCCTACCGCTCCCACCTAGCCGACGTGATCGACCTGACCTTCGTCGGCCGGTATATCGTCCCGCTCGTCGTGCCGGTGATCGTCGGCGTCATTGGCATCCTGATGCTGGACGAGGCCTTCAACGACGACGATGACGACGACGAGGCGGAGAAGGCGAGGGCGCTGGTGGCCGCGCGCGGCCGCGCCATCATCGGGCTCGGCCTCAGCATCAGCGTGGATGAACTGATCGTGGGCTTCACGATCGGCTACAGCCAGTACTTCACCGCGCTCGAGGCCATCATCGCCATCGTCGTCCAGTCGTTCCTGGCCCTCATGGCCGGCCTGTACTTCGGCCGGAAGGCGCGCGATGGAAAGATCCGGATCAGCGTGGAACGCATCTCCACCGGCACCAAGCTGATAGCGGGCGGCATCCTTGCCACGCTGGCCGCCGTCCTCCTGATCGGCCCCCCGCTCGCCACCCACGCCTTCCCCCACTTCATCCACCTCTTCTACCACCACAGGGTCATCCCCTCGCCGGCGCCCTCGGCGGTTACCATCAACCTGCCGGGAGCCGGCGGATAAGAGGTCAGCGCCTAGCTCGCCCGGGCTCGGCCAGCAGCGCCCACAGGAAGTCGGCGCCGAACCGGCGGGCCTGCTCGTCCTGCGCCTGCATCTGGCGCAGCACGCGGACGGTGAACGGCGGCGCGTCCCACAGGCCCCGGAGGCGATCCTCGGTGTAGCCCAGGCCGCCGCCGAGGCTGGCCCGCTCGTACACCTGCTGGTCGGTGTAGCCGCTGCCGCCCTCGGGGCGGAAGCAGACCAGGCCGAACCGGCCGCCCGGCCGCAGTGCCCTGGTCACCAGCTCGACGTAGTCCCGGCGGCGGTGCGGGGCGAGATGGTGGAAGCAGCCCGCGTCGTAGACCAGGTCGTAGGACCCCTCCACGAGCTGCGCCTCGAAGATGGAGCAGCACTGGTAGGTCACCGAGCCGGCGGCGGGCCGGGTCCGCTCTCTGGCCCGCTCGATGGCCTGCGCGGAGAAGTCGACGGCGTCCACGTCGCAGCCCAGGCCGGCCAGGTAGGCGGCGTTGCGCCCGTGGCCGCAGCCCAGCTCGAGCACCCGGCCGGGGGTGATCAGCCCGGCCTCCAGCCACTCGGCCAGGTTCTCGTCGGGCGCCTCGGTGAAGAACGGGACGGGCCGGGTGCGGTCGGCGTGGAACTCGTCCCAGCGGGCCGAGCCCTCCTCCGTCAGCAGGGCGTCGAGCATGCCGAGCACATCGTCACTGGTGTAGATGAACTGGTCGTCGGGCATCCGCCTTTTCTACCCGATCAGGCGAGTATCCCGGCCCGGCTCGAGCTGGCGCCGCGGCCGCGGCGGCCGCCCTCGGCGGGCCGCTGCGCCCCGTCGCGCTGGCTCGGCGGCAGGCCGGCGCCGGCTCCAGAGCCGGCGGCCAGCGGCAGCCGGATCATGAACTGGCAGCCCGGCCCGGCGTTGCGCACGCCGATCTGCCCGGCGTGCGCCTCGATGATGCCCCTGGCGATGCTCAGCCCCAGGCCCGCGCCCTCCGACGGGCCCGGCGTGCGGGCGGTCTCGCCGCGGAAGGCAACATCGAACACCCGCGGCAGGTGCTCCTCGGGGATCCCGCCGCAGGAGTCGGAGACGCAGACCGTGGCCATGCCCGAGTCCTCGTCGCCCTGGACCTCGATGGAGCCGTCGGACGGCGTATGCCGGACGGCGTTGGTGATGAGGTTGCGCAGCGCCCGCCCGACCTCGGCGGTATCCACCATGAGCGGGCGGCAGGCCGCCCACGACCCGTGCAGCCGCACGCCCTTGGCCCGGGCCAGCGGCTCGGCGCTGGTCAGCGCCTCGCCGATGAGCTCGCCCAGGCTGACCGGGCGCCGCGACAGCCGCAGCGCCCCGGCGTGAATGCGCGACAGCTCAAACAGGTCGTCGATCATCAGCGTGAGCCGGTCGGTCTCCTTGCGGATCTGGCCGTGGTAGGTCCCCACGGTGTACGGGTCGGCGACCACGCCGTCCTCCAGCGCCTCGGCCATGGCCCGCAGGCCGGCCAGCGGCGCGCGCAGGTCGTGGCTGACCCAGGCGACCAGCTCGCGGCGGCTGGTCTCCAGCGCGCGCTCCCGGTCCCTGGCGTCGGCCAGCCGGCCGTGCGCGCGGTCCAGCGCGTCCGACAGCCCGGCCAGCTCGGCGGGCAGCACGGCCGTGGGGCGGTGGTAGGAGCCGCTGCGGCCCACCTCCTGCACCGCGCCGAGCAGCAGCCGGCTCGCCGCCCCGATGCGCCGGCCCACCACCAGGGCGACGGCGAAGCCCGCGATGCCGGAGATGACCACGACGGCCATCACCAGGTCCAGGTCGCCCTGGGAGATGAACATCTCCCTGGCGATCAGCACGAAGCCGGTCACCGTGGCTACGACCGTCACGGCGGCGACCACGGCCAGGTTGGTGGCGACCGAGCGGGCCGCCAGCAGCCGCACCGCGACCAGCCCGCCGGCCGAGGCCACCAAGGCGACGCCGGCCACGGTGTAGCTGACCGTCCACAGATCGGACCAGGTCATGCGTCACCCGGCTCATACCGGTAGCCGACGCCCCAGACGGTGACGATGCGCCGGGGCATGGTCGGGTCGGGCTCGAGTTTCTCGCGCAGCCGGCGCACGTGCACGGTCACCGTCGAGGTGTCGCCGAACGACCAGTTCCAGACCTGGTCCAGCAGTTCCTCGCGGGTGAACGCCTGCCGCGGGTGGCGCATCAAGAAGATCAGCAGGTCGTACTCGCGCGAGGTCAGCGACAGCAGCGTCGGGCCCAGCCGGGCCTCGTGCGCGCCCAGGTTCACCGTCAGGTCGCTGTCGGTCAGCACGCCCAGCGGCGGCGCGCCCGCCAGGCCGCTGCCCCGGGCCCGGCGCAGCACCGAGCGGACCCGCATGGTGAGCTCGCGCGGGCTGAACGGCTTGGTGACGTAGTCGTCGGCCCCGGTCTCGAAGCCCACCACCTTGTCAGTCTCCTCGCCAAGGGCGGTCAGCATCACGACCGGGATCGGCCAGTGCTCGCGCAGCCGACGGCACACCTCCAGACCGCTGATGCCCGGCAGCATCAGGTCGAGCACCACCAGGTCCGGCGGCTCCTCCTCGACCCGGCGCAGCGCCGCGTAGCCGTCGCTCACGCACTCCACCTGGTGGCCGTCCCGGCACAGGTACCGCCCGACCACGTCGGACAGGGTCGCGTCGTCGTCCACGACCATGATCCGCCCCGGCGGGTCCGGGTTACTGAGCATGGGCTACCTCGCTATCCCGATCCTGGTCGCGGGCGATCTCGCCGCCCACGGTCCCACCGTAACCGGATGGATCACGGCAAACGGGCATCTGCGCAGATGTCATGGGTTCGTAAGGGTCCCCTGGTCAGGGCCGCCGCTACGCTGTCGGCCTCGTGGCGGGCCAGGTCCGGGCCGTCGTGGGCGCCGCAAAAACGGAAAGCAGGGACACCGCATGATCGGCGAGCTCTACGAGCAGGCTCTGACGGGCAGCACCGTGCCGGAGATCGAGCACGCGGACGGCACCGCGAGTCCGCTGCCGGTGCAGCGCTGGCTGCACCCGGCGCCCGGCGACGACTCGGTGCTGGACCGGTGCGCCGGGCCGACCCTGGACGTCGGCGCCGGACCGGGCCGACTGACCGTCGCGCTGTCCGAGCGCGGCATTCCCGCGCTGGCCATCGACATCACGCCCTACGCCGTCGCGCTGGCCCGGTCATCGGGGGCACTGGCCCTCCAGCGCGACGTGTTCGGACGGCTGCCGGGGACCGGGCGCTGGGAAACCGTGCTGCTGGCCGACGGCAACATCGGCATCGGCGGCGATCCCGCGGCGCTGCTCCGCCGGGTCAGGGACCTGCTCGCGCCGCACGGCGCGGTGGTCGCCGAGGTCGGCCCGCCCGGCCAGGCGACCCGCTGCGAGCAGGTCCGGCTGCGCAACGCGAACGGCTCGGGACCGTGGTTCCCGTGGGCCTGGGTCGGCGCCGACCAGCTCGGCGCACTGGCCGCCACGGCCGGCCTGCGGGCCGCCGAGAGCTGGGACTGCGCGGGCCGCTGGTTCGCCCGGCTGAGCAGGGCCGACGCCGTTGAGCCGGCATTGTGACTTCCTCGTTTTCGTGGCCTGCGCAGATGCCCGTATAGGGGCTCTGGCCACCGACTACACGATCCTCAGCAGCGTGAGCATGAGCTGTCCCGGCCGGACTCGAACCGGCACGGGTTGGTCCCGGCTGAGGGAGTCGAACCCCCATCCTTGGTTCAGGAAACCAGCATCTTGTCCGTTAGACCAAGCCGGGAAGCTGTCCTGATCCGGTGGCAGCAGGTGCAGACACCTCACACTTGGCGTCTCCTTAGGAGAGGGCTGCACGTCCGCAGTGCCCCGTGCCGCTAGAGGCCAAGGCCGGAATCGAACCGGCATAGAAGCGCTTTGCAGGCGCGCACCTATGCCACTCGGTCACATGGCCAGAGTGTCCCCGCCCGGAGTCGGACCGGGCAGCTGAGCTTCGGAGACTCCGCGGCAGATCCGCTGCCGGGGACTAGCGTGCGCCGGGATGGATTCGAACCACCGTATCCGAGGAGCCTGGTTTCAGCGCACGGTTACCGTACTCATTCCTTCCAGCGCGCCAACTTCAAACTCGCGTTCAGCGCCTGTGGCGATATTGACGGCGAACACAACGTCGCAGTCGGCTGCAGTCACCTTCTTGACGACGCCAGTCCAACTTCGGTTCCGCCGTGTATGCGGAGGTCGATCTCGCCGCTGGCTTGGCGGCTCGTCTTGACCTCAACTCTCAGAAGGCGGCTGCCCGTGTCTACCACGAGGTCAAACCGGCTTATGTCAGAGACGGGGACGAAGACGGCATAACCTTGAGCGGAGTAGTAGGCGATTGCGCGGCCAATGCCGATGGCACCCTGCTGGCGCGAGTTTTGAGTGGGCCGGGATGGGATCGAACCACCGATGCCCGAAGGCGACAGCTTTACAGGCTGCTGCATTTCCGCTCTGCCACCGACCCTTGACTTCATAATCCCGACGCTACTACTCCGTACCGACAGCCAGGTGCAATCGTCCGCTCTGCCACCGACGCCTGGGTGCTAACCCGGTTCACAGCCGGATCCCTCGCCATCTGGGTCCAAGCACCAGTCGACCAGGCAGGACTCGAACCTGCGCTCCCCGGTGTGTGGGACCGGCGCTCTGCCGCTGAGCTACTGATCGTTGCGCGCTCCTGGCAGGAGTCGAACCTGCATCGGCAGCTTCGTAGGCTGCTTGCCTGTCCGTTGGCGACAGGAGCCTGGTGTCCGCGGCTGGTCTCGAACCAGCGGCCTCCAGCGTGTCGAGCTGGCGCTCTCGCCAACTGAGCTACGCGGACATGGCGGGACCGACGAGACTTGAACTCGCGACCTCCGGGGTGACGACCCGGCGCTCTGGCCATCTGAGCTACGACCCCAAGACTTGCGCTCTCGCGTCAGGATTCGAACCTGAATAGCCGGATTAACAGTCCGGCGTCCTGCCGTTGGACGACACGAGATTGGTTGCGGGGGTGGGATTCGAACCCACGTATCTCCGGGTTATGAGCCCGGCGCCGTACCAACTTGGCTACCCCGCCGTTGCGCAGACGGGCCTCGAACCCGCAGGTGACGCGGCTTGAAAGGCCGCCGACTCTACCATTTCGTCCACTGCGCCGTACTCCGCACGGGATTCGAACCCGTAGTCCCCTGATCGAAGAGTCAGGTGAGTTAGCCAGTTCCTCCAGCAGAGCATGCGTCCCGGCTTGACCGACCGGGACATGAGTGCCGGCCGCGCGCTGCGGGGCCACGCGGCCCGTCTAAGTGGGCCAGTCTCGTGCGGCGCCTGGGAGTCGAACCTGGACCCTGCGTTTAGAAGACGCCTGCGCTATCCGTTGCGCCAGCGACGCGTGCCGCCCAGAGGACTCGAACCCCTTCAGCCCTGGGTAAAAGCCAGGTTCCCGTCCAGTCGGGAGCGAGCGGCAAGAAATGGTGGCCCGGGTCGGACTTGAACCGACGTGCCTCCCGTTATGAGCGGGGCGCTTGAAACCTGCTCAGCTACCGGGCTGTGGTCCGCCCCCGTGGAGTTGAACCACGCAGCTACCGTGTTATCAGCACGGCCCCTTCAACCGGTTGGGTAGAGGCGGTCACGCGGAAGACGGAGGACTCGGACCCCCAGCGCTCGCGCGCCCGGCCGGGTTCAAACCGGTGGCCGCACCCTGGCGGCTTCGTCTTCCAGAGCGGATGACCGAGGACCCGACCCCCTGCGCTTGCGCGCTCATCCCGCTTCGAACGGGAGGCCGCCTCCATGGCAGCTTGATCATCCACGGCGGAAGACGGAGAACTCGAATCCCAGCGCTCGCGCGCCCACCCGGATTCCGGCCGGGGGCCAGCATCCCGCTGACTTCATCTTCCAGAGCGGAGGGCGGACTACTCGAAAGCCACGCCTCGCGACGCGCATCCGCTAGCAACGGAGCCCGGCTCGCCTGTCCGGTTCACCCTCCTTGAGTACCGCGCCAGGGATTCGAACCCTGAACCTCCTCGCCCTGAACGAGGCGCCTCTGCCAATTGGGCTAGCACGGCTTGCCGGGGAGCGCTCTGCCCGTTGAGCTACCCCGCCGGTTAAGGCGGGGCCGGGACTCGAACCCGGATCTCTCCCCTCGAGCGGATGACCGGTCTCGAACCGGCGACCTCCACCTTGGCAAGGTGACGCGCTGCCAACTGCGCCACATCCGCATGGAGCCCCCGAGAGGTACCGATCCTCTGGCCTCGTCCTAACGAGGACGTGCTCCGCCATTGAGCTACGAGGGCAAGTCTTTTGCTGACCGGGCAGGACTCGAACCTGCGTCCGCCTGATCCGCCGGTCAAGTTCCGGGAGCTGGATTCGAACCAACACTACGACGGCCAAAACGTCGTGTCCTGCCGTTTAACGATCCCGGATCGAACTAGTATTGCCATATGTCGAACCCCCCGAGCATCCTTCATGACTCTGATGCCGTACGCGAGGCCGTTGCCGCCAGCGCGACCGTGAAGGCGGCACTTGGGCTGCTCGGACTTCGCGCAGCAGGCGGTAACTACCGGGCGTTCCATGAGGCACTTGCCCGACTCGGCATTGAGCCGCCCGTTCCGTCGCTCGGTGATACCTCCCGCTTTGGGCGCGTTCCGGATGATGCGGTGTTCTGCGAGAACAGCACCTTCCTCAACCGCAAATGGATCAAGGAGAGGCTGATCGCCGAGGGCGTTCCGGCCCAGTGCGCCATGCCGGGATGCGAAGTGGGGACCGAGTGGAACGGCGCTCCGCTGGTCCTCCAGCTAGATCACATCAACGGCGTGTTCGATGACAGCCGTCGCGAGAACCTGCGGCTCCTGTGCCCGAATTGTCACTCGCAGACCAAGACCTTCGCCGGACGCCGCACGCGCTCATCGGTTCGCTGCCCGCACTGCCCGGCCCTGGTCAGACCGACAGCCAAACGCTGCTGGGACTGCAAGCGATGGCTCGTTACTCCGCAAGGCCGACCACCAAAGATTGACTGGCCTGTTGATGCGGTGCTCCTCAGCATGGTCTCTGCCAACTCGATGGTCGCGGTCGGCAAGCAACTTGGCGTCTCAGACAACGCAGTCCGGAAACGATTGAGATCACGCGGGCTGATCACCTGAAGTCAGGCCGCGCGGCCATCAGCGCTCCGGCCACCGCGAGCCCTCCCCCGGTGCCGACCCGGGCGAGCCGCCCTTACGAGGGGCTGCCGGACGCCGGTCCGGAGGGCGAAGTGTCCTCGGCGCGATTCGAACGCGCACTGCCGGCGACCTCAACGCCGTGCCTCCTGCCATTGGGCTACGAGGACATGGAGCCGCCACCCGGTGTCAAGCCGGGCCACCGGCCTTACGAGGGCCGGGCCGCAGCCGTGCGCGGCGGCCGAGCTGAGATACCAGGCTTCGAACCTGGAAAACTCCGGGGTCAGGGCCCGGCGGGTCTGCCAATTCCCCCATATCCCATCGAGTACGGGCGGCCGGACTCGAACCGGCAACCTCCGAGGTTTGGGCTCGTCGCCTCTGCCATTGGGCCACGCCCGCGTGCGCCGCCAGGGACTCGAACCCTGTTCTCCGGAGTAAGAGTCCGGAACATAGCCATACATGCTCGCGGCACCTGGAGCCTCACCGGGGAATTGAACCCCGCTAGCCGGCTTGGAGGGCCGGAACATCGCCACTGAATGCTTGTAAGGCAAGTGATCGCCAGTGGCCAAGCTCCCGAGCCGTCTTGCGGCGATGGCAGTTGGCGCAGCGAACGTCACACTTGGCGATCTCTGACGCGATCCGCTTCCACGGAACGAACTGCGTCATTCGTAGTGATCGCGGCTGACCTCGGCTACGCAGGCGCGGCAGCGAGCTTGGCGTCGCCCGGCCGCCTCGTCCTTCCAGGCGAACTCGCTCAGGGATTTCTCAGCCTTGCAGCCAGTACAGACCTTCATGGCAAGATGCTGGGGCCATGGTCGGACAGTGGATCCCGCAGGTATCGAGCCTGCCTCCCCTGGGTTTCAGCCAAGTGCTAATCCATCTCAGCTAGGGATCCATGTGGTCGGGCTTCCCTTCAACCGCCAGCCGACGGCGCGAAATCCGTCGCGTCTACCCTGACCGGGCGGTCTTACAGTCGGGATGGGGTGGGTCGAACACCCTCCTCCTGCTCCCAAAGCAGGTGCGCTAGCCGGTACGCGACACCCCGGTCGGGATAGTCCGGCTCGAACGGACGACCTCGCGGTCCCGGACCGCGCGCTCTGCCTACTGAGCTACATCCCGCTGATCGCCTGGCTGAGTCGTGCCTGCCGCCGCTGCTGCGAGCATCCGGCCGGACTGCCGCAGTCGGTGGTCGTGACGGGACCCTTAGCCAGGTCGTGGACCGCCTCGGATTCGAACCGAGAACCTTCTCCTTGCAGGGGAGTCGCTCTGCCAATTGGAGCTAGCAGCCCATGCCCGGCCGGGATGGCGCCCGGCCGGGACTTGTGGTGCTCACGCTGTTGAGATGTCATGTTGCAGGCACGTTCACCCCACAGGGTGGTGCTCGCACGGGTGGAAGGAATTGAACCTTCTCTACCGGCTTTGGAGGCCGACGGCGTAACCGTCCGCTACACCCGTATGAATCTGTCGTCAAACAAAAACCGCCCGCCGGGACGTTTCCCTGCGAGCGGCTTCCGGCTGTTGTCTCTCTTATCCGGAAGCCTCCGCGCGCAGAATCATCCCAGGCTGATACGACCGCTTGGCGTGCGCGTTCTCTCGCCTGCTGCTGGAGGACCACGTATTCATGAAACTAAGGGTACGTAGTCCCGAGAGCGGCGGCAAGGGGATAAAAAACGGTCGTCGCACCGCGCGCAGATAAGCCGGGCCACCTCCTTCCAGTGGAGTACTCGCGATCCCGTCGCCGTCGGGCTGCGGCGAACGTCCGCGCCGCTGCGGCGGCCGGGGTATTAGCAGATCAGGCCGCATGTCCTGTATTAACGAATGCTTACGGGCCCGCCGAGCTCCTGTCCTGCGGCCGGGACGGCTGGCAGCGTGAGGTCGGTGAGCGAACGGATTCGGGTCGCCGGAGCGGCCGTGGCCGCGGCGACGCTGGCCGTCATCATCCTGCTCAGCGTCCGCCACTACGACGGCCTGGCCCCGTTCCAGCCGCTGGCCCTGAACGTGGGGCTGTGGCCGGTGTTCGCGGTCGGCGCCTGGCTCGTGCTGCGGGTCCGGGCCCGGCGTGCGGTCCCGCTGATCCTGCTGGGCGGCATCGCGATCCAGCTCGCCGCGCTGGCCGGCCCGTCGCTGGGGAGCACCGACCTGTATCGCTACATCTGGGACGGCCGGGTGCAGGTCGGCGGGCATCGACCCCTACCGCTACGCGCCGGGCGCGCGTCAGCTCGTCAGCCTGCGCGACGAGTACCTGTGGCCGCGCGACGGGCAGTACTGCGTGGGCTACAACGGACCCACCTCTCGACTGAGCCAGGTCACCGCGCCGCCCCCGGGCCGCCCGCCGTCCGCCCTCGAACCAGGCTGCACGCGGATCAACCTGCCCAGCGTGCACACCATCTACCCGCCCGTGGCCGAGGCCTACTTCACTGCGGTGGACGAGTTGTCGCCGGGCGGAGTCGGCTCGCTGCCGATCCAGGCCGCCGGGGCGCTGTGCGCCATTGCCACCAGCTTCCTGCTGGTCGCCGGACTGCGCCGGCTTGGCCGCGACCCGCGGCTGGCCGTGCTCTGGGCGTGGTGTCCGGTCGTTGGCCTTCAGGCGGGCAACGGCGCGCACATCGACGTGCTGGCCGCCTTCCTGACCGTGGCCGCCCTGCTGACCCTGGCCCGGCCGGGCGGCCGGCTGCGCACGGCGAGCGGCGGCCTGCTGCTCGGCCTGGCCATCGCGACCAAGATCACCCCGATTCTGGCCGGGCCCGCAGTGCTGCGCCGGCGGCCGGTGACGGTAATTGCGGCCGCCGCCGGGGCGACCGGCGTGGTGTACCTGCCGCACCTGCTGGCCGTGGGTCACCGGGTGATCGGCTTCCTGCCCGAGTACCTGACCTCCGACGGCTACACCAACGGCCACCGCTTCCAGCTCGTCGGGCTGCTGGTGCCGGGCAAGTGGGCCACGCTGGCCGCGGTGGCCGTGCTGGCCGCGGTCGGCTTGGCCGTGCTGCGCCGTGCCGACCCCGACCAGCCCTGGCGGGGCGCGCTGGTGATGACCGGCGCCGCGCTGGCCGTCGCCACCCCGTCGCTGCTGTGGTACTCGATGATTCTGGTCGCCCTGGTCGCGCTGGATGGCCGAGCCGAATGGCTGGCGCTGGCCGCGGCCAGGTACTTCACGCCCACTCACCCATTGCCGCACGTCCGGCTGGCCGACGCGGCCGTCCTCGGCTACGGCGCCGCGGTGCTGATCATCTTCGCGGTCTGGCTGATCCGCCGAGCCAGGCCAGCAACGGTCCCGGAGGTGACGGTGCCCGAGGTGATCCGCGAGACCGTCCCGCGGGCCGCCGAGCCCGCGGTGAGCCCGGCCCCGGCCTCGGCGACCGCCCGCACGTAGCCGAGGCTGGCTCGCTTGTGAGTCGGCTAAGTCGGGTGGCTCACACCAAGATCGCCTGCGGTCGGGCCGATGACGATTACCGCCGGGTTGCTGATCTCGGGCGCCTTGTCCGGGTGGGCCAGCTCGGCCAGCGCGCCGCGGTGCACCCACTGCCGGGCCGTGCTGCCCGCTCGACGCAGGCGGCCGGGGTGGTCTCCGCCCGGCCGCAGGCGATCAGGTGGGCCGCGATGGCCCGCAGATTGCGCACGGCCATCAGCAGGACCAGGGTGTCCGGCCCGGCGGCCAGCGCGGGCCAGTTCACCCGGCTGTCCGGGTGCTCGGGCGGGAGATGCCCGGAGAGGACGCAGAACGACTGGCCGAGCTCGCGGTGGGTGAGCGGGATCCCGGCCAGGGTCGGCCCGGCGGTCGCGCTGGACAGGCCCGGGATGACCGCGCAGGGCGATGCCTGGCCGCCGCGCACGCGACGGCCTCCTCGCCGCCCCGGCCGAACACGAACGGATCGCCGCCCTTCAGTCGGGCCACGCGCCGCCCGGCTTGGGCGTGCTCAATCAGCAGGCGGTTGATCTGGTCCTGGCTGAGCTGCTGGGTGCCTGGGGCCTTGCCGGCGTTGATGACCAGTACGCCGGGGCCGTAGTTCGCGGATCAGGCCGGGATCGGCGAGCCGGTCGTGGACGACCACGTCGGCGGCCTGGAGCGCGCGCCAGCCACGGACCGTAATAAGGTCAGGCCCGCCCGGGCCCGCGCCGATCAGCGTCACCATCCCGGCGGCGACCGAGTCGGCGGCGCTGTGCGGCAGGGCTGGAGCGGCCGCCGTGCTCAGTGTGGTCGGTGCTGCTGGTGTGGCATGCGTCAGGGTGCCGGTCGGGGCCAGGTCCGGGCTCACATCATGATCATCGGAACTCTGGTGCTGCTCTAGCGTCACCAGAGGGCCGTTGGTGACGTTCGTCCGGGCGGCCAGGGGGGCGGTGCGGGCGGCTCCGGTGGTTTGAACGGCCTCGGCGCCCCGTGCGGCCTTGGCGCCCCGCGCGCCCCGCGCGGCCTGGGCGCCCTTGGCGGGCTGGGCGGCCCGGGCGGCGGCGAGCAGGCGCGGGGCCGCGGCGGGCAGGCCTGCCCAGTGCACGTGCAGGTAGGAGGCCAGCAGGCGGTCGGTGGCCCAGCCGCAGGTACGGCCGTCGGGGAGCCGCCAGGCGGCCGCCGGCGCCGCTGGCGGGCTCGCTGACGGTGCGGTGGAACTCGTGCGCGCGGATCGTGGTCCCGGCGGCGGCCAGCGGGCTGTCGTCATGGCCGTCGGCCTCCCGGTAGCCGAGCGTCGAGCTCGCCGGTCATCCGCGCCGCTGGCCGGCAAGACGCCGCACTGCGGCTGGCCGTCCAGGCTCGGCGCCGAGCCAGAGCAGCCCGGCGCACTCGGCGACCACCGGCATCCCCGCTCGCCACGCGCCGCGCACCTCGGTGCGCAGGCGCGGCGTTGGCGGCCAGCTCGTCGACGTAGACCTCGGGAAAGCCGCCGCCGATGATCAGCGCGTCGCAGCCGTCGGGCAGGTCGCTCGTCCACCATCGGGTCGAACTCCACCACCTCGGCGCCGGCCGCCTCCAGCAGCTCGCGGTGCTCGGCGTACCCGAAGGTGAACGCCCGCCCGCCCGCCACCGCGACGCGGCGGCCGAGGGGCCAGACAGGTGCGTGCGCCGCCTGCGGCGCGAGGAGTCGGCCGGCTACGAGGCGGTGCTGCCTGCGCCGGGAACCTCCGGCGTTGCGGGAAGCCTGGGGCCGGTGCGGATTCAGATGGGTCGGCTGGTCCCGGCGGGCCTGCGGGTTGTGTGAGCGGCGACGGCGTCGGGGGCGGACCAGGGCGGGCGGTCAGGTCGGGGGCCGAGCGGGCGATGGCCAGCAGGTGGTCCAGGTCCAGGTGGCGGGTGACGAGCTCGCGGAGCCGGGGCAGCCAGTCGCTGACCTCGGCCGCGCGCTCGGCGGCCGGGACCAGGCCGAGGTGGCGGGACGGGGCGTGCAGCTCGGCCTCGGGCGGGCAGCGCGCCGAGCACCGGGATGCCGAGTGGCGGTCATGGCCTCGCGCAGGATCTCCTCGTGCCGCGGGGTGGACACGCTGGTTCAGCACGACGCCGGCCATCCGGACGCCGGGTCGAAGCCGGCGAAGCCGTGCACGGTGGCGGCGATGGACCGGGCCGCCCCGGCGGCGCTGACGACCAGCACGATGGGGGCGGCCAGCAGCCGGGCGACGTGCGCGGTGCTGGCGAAGTCGCCTCGGCCCGCCACGCCGTCAAACAGGCCCATCACGCCCTCGATCACGCTGACCTCGGCCGCGCCGCTGCCGTGCCGGAACAGCGGCGCGATCAGGTCCTCGCCGACCAGGAACGGGTCCAGGTTGCGGCCGGGCGACCCGGTAGCGGCGGCGTGATAACCGGGTCGATGTAGTCCGGGCCGACCTTGTGCGCGGACACCCGCAGGCCGCGGGCCCGCAGCGCGGCCATCAGGCCGGTGGCCACGGTGGTCTTGCCGTCCCCGGAGCGGGTGCCGGCGATGACCAGGCGGGGCTGGCTAGGCTCACCACTCGATGCCCGCCTGGCCCTTGCGGCCGGCGTCCATCGGGTGCTTGACCTTGGTCATGTCGGTGACCAGGTCGGCGGCCTCGATCAGCGCCGGGATGGGCCCGGCGGCCGGTGATGACGACGTGCTGGGTGCCGGGCCGGGCGGCCAGCATGGCCAGCACCTCGTCGACGTCAAGGGTGCCGTTGCTGACCGGGTAGGTGAACTCGTCCAGGATGAGCAGCCGGTAGGTGTCGGCGGCCAGGTCGCGCTTGACCTGCTCCCAGCCGGCCTTGGCGGCGCGCTCATGGTCCTCGGGCTGGGTACGCAGCCAGGACCAGCCCTCGCCCATCTTGTGCCAGGTGACGCTGCCGCCCTGGCCGGTGCCCTGGTGCACGGTGCCGAGCGCGCGCAGCGCGGTCTCCTCGCCGACCTTCCACTTGGGGCTCTTGGTGAACTGGAACACCCCGATGGGCCAGCCCGGCCGCCCAGGCGCGCAGGGCCAGGCCGAAGGCGGCGGTGGACTTGCCCTTGCCGTCGCCGGTGTGCACGGCCAGCAGTGGCTGGGTGCGGCGCTGCCGGGTGGTCAGCCCGTCGGCGGGCACTGCGGTGAGGCGACCCTGTGGCATCAGGCGGCCTCCTTGGCCCGGATAAGGGCGGCCAGCACGTGGGCGGCGTCGTCCCGGCGGCCGGGGCTGGCGGAGGCCAGGCCCGGCCACGGTGGCCAGCTCGGCGCCGAGATCCTGGGCGATCAGGCCGGCCAGGCCGAGGCGGACCGGGCCCTCCTCGGCGTCGACCACCACGCTGGACACTCCGGCCAGCCGCCGGGCGGTCTGCCGGGCCCGGTCCAGGGCGTCGCGGCCGCCGGTGGCCCGGCCGTCGGTGACGACGACCAGCAGCGGCCGCCGGGCGGGCTCGCGCCAGTGCTCGCGGCGGATCAGCTCGGCGACGGCGTCCAGCCCGGCGGCCAGCGGCGTCTGACCGCCGACCGGCAGGCGGCTCAGCCGCCGCGAGGCCAGCTCCACCGACCTGGTCGGCGGCACGACGACCGTGGCCTCGCGGCCCCGGAAGGTGAGCAGCGCCACCCGGTCGCGGCGCCGGTAGGAGTCGCGCAGCAGGGACAGCGCCACGGCGGTGACGGTGGCACTGCGCCGTCGGGCGGCCATTGAGCCGGAGGTGTCGAGCAGCAAAATAACAAGGTTCGACTCGCGGCCCCGGCGCCGCCAGCGGCGCAGGTCGGCCGCCGTGACCTGGAACGGCTGACCGGGCCGGGCCAGGGCGGCGGCGCGGATGGTGGCGGTCAGGTCGGGGCGGCCCGGATCGGCAACGGCGCCCGCCGGCCGGCCGCCAGGCCCCTGGGACCTTGACCGTCGCCCGCCCGAGGCCCGGCCGACCCCGGTCGCCTCCAGGTGCCGCAGGCTGAACGCCGCCCCCGGCGCGAGCGTGCCCGCGGGCCGGCGCAGGCGCCGAACCCGGTCCGCTCTCCGGCGGGGAAGGCGAGGTCGGTGGGGTCTGCGACGACGCTGGGGCTTCCGGGACCAGCGGCGTCTCCGACGACGATGGGGTTTCCGACGACGGTGAGCCCGGCGACAACGACGGGCTTTCCGTAGGCGGCGAGCCGGGCGGGGACGGCGGACCGGAGTCGTCCGGCCCGGAGCCGGGATCAGGGTCGTCCGGTGGCTCCGGGTCCTCGGGCGACCCGAACGCCTCGTCCAGCTGCGCGTCGTCCAGCCCCGGATCGTCGAACGGCCCGCGACGGCGCCGGTGCGGCAGCGCCAGCCGGGCCGCCGCCTTCACGTCCGCCACGGTCACCGTGGACCGCCCGACCCAGGCCGCGTGCGCGATCGCCGCGCGGGCGGTGACCAGGTCACCGCGCAGCCCGTCCACGCCCAGCGCCGCGCAAGCCCTGGTGATCCGCAGCAGCTCAGCGTCGCCCAGCTCCACCCCGCCGGCCAGCGCGCGGGCCGCCGCGACGCGGCTGGTCAGCTCGTGACCGGCCGCGTCGTGTGCCGCGGTGCTGACGGCCGGGTCCCGGTCGTGGCGCAGCCGGGCCCGCACGGCGTCGGCCCGGCGGCGCGGGTCGGCGCTGGCCACCACGGGCACGCACAGGCCGAACCGGTCCAGCAGCTGGGGACGCAGCTCGCCCTCTTCCGGGTTCATTGTCCCGACGAGCAGGAACCGGCTGGCGTGCCGCAGCGAGATGCCCTCCCGCTCCACCATCGTGGTGCCGGTGGCGGCCGCGTCCAGCATCACGTCGACCAGGTGGTCGGGCAGCAGGTTGATCTCGTCCACGTACAGCACGCCGCGGTGCGCCTGGGCCAGCAGGCCGGGCACGAACGCCTCGGCGGTGGGCGCGCCGGCCAGCACCCGGGGCACGTCCAGGCTGCCGGTGACCCGGTCGTCGGTGGCGCCCAGCGGCAGTTCCACCAGCCGGGCCGGCCGGTGCTCGGCGGCCGCGCCGGGCGCGTGCGGGCCGTCCGGGCAGCCGGGGTCGGGCGCGGCCGGGTGGCAGGAGAACCGGCACTTGGCCACGACGCTGATGCCCGGCAGGATGCCGGTCAGCGCCCGCACCAGGGTCGTCTTGGCCGTGCCCTTCTCCCCGGTCAGCAGCACGCCGCCGAGGCCGGGGTCGACCGCGCCGAGCAGCAGCGCCAGCCGCGCGTCGTCCTGCCCGACCACCGCCGAGAACGGCAGCCCCGTCATGAATCGGCCTCCAGCTGGCCCTCGACATCCAGGTACACATCCCGGAGCGCGTCCAGCGTGTCCGGCTCAGGCTCGGCCCACAGCCCCCGGTCGGCCGCCTCGAGCAGCCGCTCGGTGATCGAGCGCAGCGCCCAGGGGTTGCTCGTCTCCAGGAACTTGCGGGTCTGCGGGTCCAGCACGTAGCTGGCCGAGAGCTGCTCGTACATCCAGTCCGTGACCACCCCGGTGGTGGCGTCCCAGCCGAAGAGGTAATCCACCGTGGCGGCCAGCTCGAACGCGCCCTTGTAGCCGTGCCGCTGCATGGCCTCGATCCACCGCGGGTTGATCACCCGGGACCGGAACACGCGGGCCGCCTCCTGCGTCAGGCTGCGGGTACGGACGTGCTCGGGCCGGGTGCTGTCGCCCACGTAGGCGGCGGGCGCGGTGCCGGTCAGCGCGCGGACCGTGGCCACCATGCCGCCGTGGTACTGGTAATAGTCGTCGGAGTCGGCGATGTCGTGCTCGCGGGTGTCGGTGTTCTTGACCGCCACCGCGATCCGCCGGTAGGCGGCCTCCATGTCGGCCGCGCGGGCCGGCCGTCCAGGCCGCGGCCGTAGGCGTGGCCGCCCCACATCGCGTAGACCTCGGCCAGGTCGGCGTCGTCCCGCCAGGACCGGCTGTCCATCAGCGGCAGCAGCCCGGCGCCGTAGGAGCCCGGCCGGGACCCGAAGATCCGGCTGGTCGCCCGGCGCCAGGCCGGGGGCCCAGGGGGTGGTGTCGCTCCAGGTCGGCCAGCACGGCGGCGCGCAGCAGGTTGTCGGCCGGGTCCTCGTCCAGGCCCGCCACCAGGCTCACGGCGTCGTCGAGCAGCGTCACCACGTGCGGGAACGCGTCGCGGAAGAACCCGCTTATCCGCACCACCACATCGATCCGGGGCCGGCCCAGCTCGGCCAGCTCGATCACCTCCAGCCCGGTGACCCGGCGGCTGGCCTCGTCCCAGGCCGGCCGGCACCCCGAGCAGGGCCAGCACCTCGGCCACGTCGTCGCCGGCCGTGCGCATGGCGGCGGTCCCCCAGACCGACAGCCCGACCGAGGTCGGCCACTGCCCGGTGTCCTCGCGGTACCGGGCCAGCAGCGAGTCGGCCAGCTGCTGGCCGGTCTCCCAGGCCAGCCGGGAGGGCACCGCCTTGGGGTCGACGGCGTAGAAGTTGCGGCCGGTGGGCAGCACGTTGATCAGCCCGCGCAGCGGCGACCCGCTTGGCCCGGCGGGCACGTGGCCGCCGTCCAGGGCGTGCAGCACGGCGTCCGAGCTCGCCGGTGGTGGCGGCCAGCCGGGGGATCAGCTCCCGGACCGCGAACGTGAGCACCTCGTGCCACCGGCTCGCGCGCGGCGGCCAGCTCCGGGTCGGCCAGGACGGCATCGACTACTGCGGGCACCGCGTCCTCGGCCCAGCGCTCGTTTTCCATCTCCTCGATGAGTCGGCGGGCGACGGCCTCGACGCGGTCAAGCTGCGACCGGCCGCCCTGGCCGCCGTGCCCGTCCTCGGACAGGCCGAGCGCCTCGCGCAGTCCGGGCAGCGCGGCCCCTGTGCCGGACCAGAGCTGGCGGGCCTGGAGCATGGCCAGCACCAGGCCGACCCTGGCCTGGCCCTCCGGCGCGACCCCGAGCACGTGCAGGCCGTCGCGGATCTGGGCGTCCTTGACCTCGCACAGCCAGCCGTCCACGTGCAGGATGAAGTCGTCGAACTCTGCCGTCTGCGGGCGCTCATCCAGGCCCAGGTCGTGGTCCAGCCGGGCGGCCTGGATCAGCGTCCAGATCTGGGCCCGGATGGCGGGCAGCTTGGCCGGGTCCAGCGCCGCGATGCGGCGTGCTCGTCCAGCAGCTGCTCCAGCCGGGCCAGGTCGCCGTAGGTCTCGGCCCGGGTCATCGGCGGGACGAGGTGACCGACGATGGTGGCGTGCGCGCGGCGCTTGGCCTGGGTGCCCTCGCCGGGGTCGTTGATCAGGAACGGGTAGATCAGCGGCAGGCTGCCCAGCGCCGCGTCGGCGGCGCACTCGGCGGACAGGCCCAGGCTCTTGCCGGGCAGCCACTCCAGGGTGCCGTGCTTGCCCAGGTGGACCACGGCGTGCGCGCCGAAGCCGCGCTCCAGCCACCGGTAGGCGGCCAGGTAATGGTGGCTCGGCGGCAGCTCGGGGTCGTGGTAGATGGCGATGGGGTTCTCCCCGAACCCGCGCGGCGGCTGGACCAGCAGCACCACGTTGCCCGCGGTCAGCGCGGCCAGCACCAGTTCGCCGTCGGGGTCGCGCGACCGGTCCACGTACAGCTCGCCGGGCGGCGGGCCCCAGGCGCGGGTCACCTTGTCCCGCAGCGCGGCGGGCAGCTCGGCGAACCACGCCCGGTACTGGGCGGCGGGAATCCTGCACCTGCGCCTCGGAGAGCTGCTGGTCGGTCAGCCAGTCCGGGTCCTGGCCGCCCGCGGCGATGACCGCGTGGATCAGCGCGTCGCCGTCCGCGGGCTCGACGCCGGGCAGGGCGCCGGGGCCGGTCAGGGGCCGATGTCGTAGCCCCGTGCGCGCATGGCTCGCAGCAGGGCCACGGCGCTGGCCGGGGTGTCCAGGCCGACGGCGTTGCCGATCCGCGCGTGCTTGGTCGGATAGGAGGACAGCATCAGCGCGACCCGCCGCTGCGCCGGCGGGATATGCCGCAGCCGGGCCAGCGCCACCGCGGTGCCCGCCACCCGCGCGGCCCGCTCGGGATCGGCGACGTAGCGCGACAGCCCGTCGCCGTCGGTCTCCTTGAACGAGAACGGCACGCTGATCAGCCGCCCGTCGAACTCGGGGATCGCGACCTGGGTCGCCGCGTCCAGCGGGCTCACGCCCGCGTCGGCGGCCGCCCACTGCTGGCGGCGGCGCGGTCAGGCACAGCGCCTGGAGCGATGGGCACGTCCAGCGCGGCGATGGCCCCGATGTCCCAGGCTTCGTCGTCGCCCCCGGCCTGGGCCAGCGCCGGGGTGACGCCGCCGGCCGCGAGCACGGTGACGACCAGCGCGTCGGCCTGGCCGAGCACCGTCGAGCAGGCCGGGCTCGGCGGAGCGCAGGCTGGCGCACCAGACCGGCAGCGGCCGCGCACCCAGGCCCTCGACGGCCACGCCCAGCCGGTCCACGAAGCCGGTGTTGCCCGGCCAGCTCGTGGGCCCGGTAGTAGATGATCCCGACCGTGGGCCGCTGCGGTGCTGTCCGTGCGGCCAGGGCCGGATCCCCCAGGCCGGCGCCGGGCGCGGGCGCCGCGAAGCCGGTGCCGCCCAGCAGCACCGTGTCGGTCAGGAAGCGGGCCAGCTCGCGCAGGTTGCCGGTGCCGCCGTGGGCCAGGTAATCGTGGGCCTGGGCGGCCGACCCCGGCGGGCACCGTGGACAGCGCCATCAGCGCCGCGTCGGGCAGCAACTCGCCGCCGACCACCACCACCGGCCGCGGCTGGTCGCGCAGCGCGGCCAGGCCCTCGCGCCAGGCCTGCTCGCCGCCCAGCAGCCGGACCACCACCACGTCGGTCCCTCCAGCAGCGCGGGCAGTCCGCCGATGTCCAGCCGGGCCGGATTGGCCAGCCGGTAGGGCGCGCCGCAGGCTCGGGCCGCCAGCAGGTCGGTGTCCGACGTGGACAGCAACGCCACCGTGCCAGTCAGGCGCTCAGCGTCAGGACGGTCGTGGGCCACTGCGAGCCTCCTCGGGGTCCGCGCCCCGGGTCGTCGGTCACGACAGCCGGAGTCTCCTGGCTCCCGGATTGACGCTCGCCCCGGTCTTCCCGCCCTGGCTGGGCCGTGACCTTTGCGGGGTCTGCTCCCCGGTGACAGTGGCGGGACCGCGCCGGATTCTCACCGGTCTTCCTCGCTGGCTGTCGTGTGGTGCTGCTGACTCTCGCCTACCCCGCCCGGGCCCGTCAAGTCGCCAGGCCCGGCTATGGCCGGGTGCGCGGCGCGGGGCGCGTTGACGAGGCCAGCCGGCCCCCTCTAGGGTCAGTGCCGCCTTGACGGCGACCCCGAGGGAGGTTGCGTGCCGCCGCCTCCGGCGTCTGACGCCTGCCCTGGCCTGCTGGCCCTGCATCCCGCCAGGGACGGGCACGTGGCCCGCATCCGGCTGCCCGGCGGGTACGCGACCGGCTCCCGCTGGCGGGCCCTGGCCGGCCTGGCCCGCGACTTCGGCGACGGCCACCTGGACCTCACCTCGCGCGGCAACGTGCAGCTGCGCGGCCTGCGCGCCGGCGACGCCGGCGAACTGGCCCGGCGTGCCGCGGCCGCCGGGCTGCTGCCGTCCGCCGCTCACGACCGGGCCCGCAACATCATGGCCAGCCCGCTGGCCGGCCTGGACGGCCGCCCGCCGCTGCGGCCGCTGGTTCGCGCGCTGGACGCTGTGCTGCTGCGCGAGGCCGAGCTCGCGGCGCTGCCCGGCCGGTTCCTGTTCTCGCTCGACGACGGCACCGGCGGGGCCGGCCTGGCCGCCTGCGACGTCGGCCTGCTGCGGTCCGGCAACGACCTGGAGCTGGTGATCGCCGGGCGGCTGGCCGGCGTGCGCGCCGGGCGTCGGCCAGGTGAGGCCGTCGTCGCGGCGGCGGCCAGGGCGGCCATCGCAGCGGGCGTCGGCCACGCGGTCAGCCGAATCGCCGACCTCCCGGACGGCGGGGCGTCGGTGGCCGCCGCGCTCGGCGGCGCGCTTGGCGCTCCGGCGGCCGGCCCGGACACCCGGCTCCCGCTCGGCCCCGCCCGAGCCGCCGGAGCCGCCGGACCCGGGCCAGGAAACCCAGAAAGATCATCCGTAACAATGGTCGCGGGCGCCCGTCTGGGCCGGCTGACTGTCGGCCAGGCCGGGCTGGTCGCCAACCTGCTCCGGCCCGGTGAGGTGATCAGGCTGGGCCTGGCTGGCCGGATCGTCATCCCGCTCGCGGCCCGCATGGCATCCGCCCGGCTGGCCGAGGCCGGGCTGCTGGTGGCCGGCGATGACCCGCTGGCCGGCGTCACGGCGTGCAGCGGCATGGCCTGCCATCGCTCCGTCGCCGACGTGCGCGCCGCGGCCGCCCCGCTGGCCGGGCACGCCAGGACCCACTGGGCCGGCTGCGCCCGGCAGTGCGGCCTGCCGCCCGACGCCGAGCCGGTCATCGCCGTCGACGCCGACCGCTACCTGATCCCCGGCGAGGTCCGGCCCCGCCTGCTGACCACCCTGGACAGTGCGTCATGATCCGCAGCGTGGTGTCCTACGAGCAGGACGGGGCGGAGATCTACCGCCGGTCCTTCGCCATCATCCGGGCCGAGGCCGACCTGAGCGCGATCCCGGCCGACCTGGAGGCCGTCGCCGTCCGGATGATCCACGCCTGCGGGATGACCGACCTGCCCGCCGACCTGGCCTGGTCGGACGGCGTCGGCGCGGCCGGGCGGGCCGCGCTGGCCGCGGGCGCCCCGGTGCTGTGCGACTCGGCCATGGTCGCGGCCGGGATCACCCGGTCCCGGCTGCCCGCCGCTAACCAGGTCATCTGCACGCTGTCCGACCCGCAGGTCCCGGAGCTGGCCGCCCGGCTCGGCACCACGCGCTCGGCGGCCGCGGTGGAACTGTGGCGCGATCACCTCGACGGCGCGGTGGTGGCCGTGGGCAACGCCCCGACCGCGCTGTTCCGGCTGCTGGAGATCCTGACCGCGACGGGCGGGCCGGGGCCAGCGGCCGTGATCGGCGTGCCGGTCGGGTTCGTCGGCGCGTCCGAGTCCAAGGCCGCGCTGGCCGCCAGCCCGGTGCCGCACCTGGTCGTCCGGGGCCGCCGGGGCGGGTCGGCCATGGCGTCGGCGGCCGTCAACGCGCTCGCCGGGAAGCCAGAGTGACCGCGCCGGGCCGGCTGACCGGCGTGGGCGTCGGACCCGGCGACCCCGACCTGCTCACCGTGCGGGCCACCCGGGTCATCGCCGCGGCCGACGTCATCGCCTACCACTGCGCCGCGCACGGGCACAGCATCGCCAGGGCCGCCGCCGCGCCGTACCTGCGGGACCAGCTCGAGGAGGTCCTGCGCTACCCGGTCACCACCGAAAGCACCACCCATCCGGGCGGCTACGCCGGGGCGCTGGCCGACTTCTACGCCGAGGTTACCGAGCGGCTGGCCGGACACCTGGCCGCCGGGCGCGACGTGGTCGTGCTGTGCGAGGGCGACCCGGCGTTCTACGGCTCCTACCAGCACCTGCACACCCGGCTGAGCGACCGGTTCGCCGCCTCCATCGTGCCCGGCATCTCCTCGGTGTCGGCCGCCGCGGCCGCCGTGGGCGTGCCGCTGGTGCAGCACGAGGAGACGCTGACCGTCCTGCCGGGGACGCTGCCCGACGAGGCCGCTGCGGGCCCGGCTGGCCGGGGCCGACGCGGTGGCCGTGCTCAAGCTCGGCCGCACCTTCGACCGGGTGCGGGCCGCGCTGGACGACACCGGGCTGCTGGCCCGGGCCCGGTACGTCGAGCGCGCGGGCACGCCGGACCAGCGGGTCGAGCCGCTGGCCGACGTGGACCCGGCCAGCGTCCCGTACATGTCGCTGGCCCTGGTCCCCGGCCGAGGCCGACGCGCGTGGCCAGGGGCTGAGGCGGAAGCCGGATCCGCCGAGCCGGGCGGCCGGGTCACCGTCGTGGGCCTGGGGCCCGGTGACGCGGCCTGGCTGACGCCGGAGGCCGAGGCGGCCGTGGCCGCCGCCACCGACCTGGTCGGCTACCGGCCCTACCTGGCCCGCCTGCCCGAGCGGCCCGGCCAGCAGCGGCACGCCTCCGGCAACACCGTGGAGGCCCGCCGCGCCGCCCTGGCCCTCGACCTGGCCGCGGCCGGCCGCCGGGTGGCGGTCATCTCCTCGGGCGACCCCGGCGTGTTCGCCATGGCCTCGGCCGTGCTCGAGCAGGTCGCCGCCGAGCCGGACCGCTGGGCCCAGGTTCCCGTTTCGGTGCTGCCCGGCGTCACCGCCGCCCAGGCCGTGGCGGCCAGGGCCGGGGCGCCGCTCGGCCACGACTACTGCGTGATCAGCCTGTCCGACCGGCTCAAGCCCTGGGACGGTCATCGCCGACCGGGTGGCCAAGGCGGCCGCCGCCGACCTCGTGCTGGCCTTCTACAACCCGGCTTCCCGCAAGCGGACCTGGCAGCTCGCCGCCGTGCGCGACCTGCTGCTCGAGCACCGCGACCCGGAGACCCCGGTGGTGCTCGGCCGCTCGGTCGGCCGCCCCGGCGAGCAGCTCACCGTGACCTGCCTGGCCAAGCTGGACCCGGCCCAGGTGGACATGTCCACGCTGGTCATCGTCGGGTCCAGCCAGACGCGGGTGCACGACCGGCCGGGCGGCCCGGTCGTTTTCACGCCCCGGCACTATGGCGCGGACGAGACGGACCCGTCGCGGCCCGGTTAGGGTCGTCTGATGCTGACCCGCTGGCAGGGCCTGACCGGCGCGGTAGTGGTCACGCTGGGCACCGTCGCGCTGGTCCTCCTGGACCTCACCGACCCTGGGGTCCGCCTGTGGTGGCTGAGCCACGCGCTGACCACCGACACGGTCTCGGGCATGCTCGTCGTGCTGCTGACCGTGCTGGTCGTGGACCAGGTCGTCCGGCGCCGGCAGATCCTGGACCGGGCCAGGGCCATCTCCGCCCAGGCGGGCATCGTGGGCGCTCAGGCCAGTCGCTCGGTCCAGGCCGTGAACGCCGTGCTGAGCGGCTCGGGCGACCGCGAAGCGGCCGGCGGTGCGTTCCGGACCTACATGATGATGCTGATGCTCGCCGCACCGGTGCTGATCGACGCCAAGGTCTCGCGCGACTTCCTCGAGCAGGCCCAGCGGCTCGGTGCCGAGATGGGGCACGCGCTGGCCGTCATGGACCGGGCCTCCGACGGGACGCCGCCGTCTACCAAGCGGCTCGACGCCGCGGTGAAGCAGCTGAAGGCGGCGGCGGTTCCGCTGATGGCTCAGCTCACGCCGGAGGAGCAGGCGGTCGTGCTGGGGGACGATGCGAGCTGATCGCGATCAGGCCTCATCCGGCGCGACGTGGCCGTCGCCGCAGACCTCCGCGAGCCAGCGGGCGGCCTGGTCCGGGGTCGAGCGGAGCGGCACATCGGGGCGGTCCGGGCGGCGGACCATGATCACGGGCAGGCCGAGTTCCCTGGCCGCGTCGAGCTTGCCCGCCGTCAGCGGCCCGCCGCTGTTCTTGGTCACCAGCACGTCGATCCGGTGCTCCGTCATCAGCGCGCGCTCGGCGGCCGCGTCGTAGGGCCCGCGGGCCAGGATGACCTCGCCGTCGCTCGGCAGCTCCCCGTCCGGCGGGTCCACGCAGCGGATCAGGAACCAGGCCCGATCCACGGCCGCGAACTCAGCCAGGCCCTGCCGGCCGGTGGTCAGGAACACCCGGCGGCCGAGGGCGGGCAGCAGCGCGGCGGCGTCGGACAGTGAGTCGACCTCGTGCCAGCGGTCGTCGGGGCCCGGGGTCCACGGCTCGCGGGCCAGGCCGAGCAGGGGCACCCCGGTGGCGGCGCAGGCCGCGGCGGCGTTGGCGCTGATGGTGCGCGCGAACGGGTGAGTGGCGTCCACCACCGCGTCCACGCGCTGGTCGCGCAGCCAGTCGGCCAGGCCGTCGGCCCCGCCGAAGCCGCCGATCCGGACCTCGCCCGCGGGCAGTGCGGGGTCGCGCACCCGCCCGGCCAGCGAGGACACGACGCGCAGGTCCGGCTGGCCGGCCAGCAGCCCGGCCAGGTCACGGGCCTCGCGGGTGCCGCCGAGGATCAGGATGGTGGCCGGAGTCGCGGGAGTCACGGGATTCGCTGGGTTCACGGCTTCGCGGGGCGGCGGAGCAGGTAGCTGTCCATGATCCAGCCGTGCTGCTCGCGGCCCGCCGCCCGCGCCGCCGCGATCTTCGGGCCGGCCTCCGCGGCATCCCCCTCGACCAGGATCTCGTCGGCCGTGCCCACGTAGGCGCCCCAGTAGATCCGCGCGCCGCCGGTGTCGATGCCGTCGAACGCGCAGCCCGCGTCCAGCATCACGACCACGTCGTCGGCGTTGTCAGGAAAGCCCTCGGCCAGCCGCCGGCCGGTGGTGATGTGCAGCGGCCGCCCGGTCCGGGTCAGGCTGATCTGGTGCCGCGCGGCCAGCGCCTGGATGCTGCTGATGCCCGGGATGACCTGGAGCTCGAAGGTGACCGCGCCGCGGGCCCGCACCTCGTCGAGCACGTGCAGCGTGCTGTCGTAGATGGCCGGATCGCCCCAGGCCAGGAACGCGCCGTGCTGGTCCTCGCCGAGCTCGTCGGCGATCAGCCGCTCGTAGGTGTCGGCACGCCGCCGGCGCCAGTCATCGACGGCCGCCCGGTAGGCCGGGGCGTCGCGGTCGCGCGGGGTCTCGGCCGCGGTCACCAGGCGGTAGCCGGGCCGGGTGATGTACCGCTCGCAGATCTCCCGGCGCAGGTCGGTGGCCTCGGGCTGACGGTCGCCCTTGTCCACCATGAACACCACGTCGACGGTGTTCAGCGTGTTGATCGCCTGCACGGTGACGTGCTCGGGATCGCCCGCCCCGATGCCGACGACGGAGATGGTCCTCACTGCGCCTCGCCCTTCGCCGGGTCTCGTTCCCGGTCGGCAGAGTACAGGTGGCTGTCGCGGAACGAGCGGTCCCGCAGGACCCGGCCGACCACGATGATCGCGGTCCGGCGGATGCCCCGCTCGCGCACCCGGGCGGCCAGCTGGCCCAGATCGCAGCGCAGCACCTCCTCGTCGGGCCAGCTGGCCCTGGCCACGACCGCCGCCGGGCAGTCCGCGCCGTAATGCGGCAGCAGGTCCGCGGCCACCCGGTCGATGTTCTGCACGGCCAGGTGGAGGACCAGGGTGCAGCCGGTCGCGCCGAGCGCGGCCAGGTCCTCGCCGGGCGGCATGGGCGTGGCCCTGGCCGCGGTGCGGGTCAGCACCACGGTCTGGCCCACGCCGGGCAGGGTCAGCTCCTGGCCCAGCGCCGCGGCGGCCGCGGCGAAGGCCGGGCACGCCGGGCACCACCTGCCACGGCACGCCCGCGGCGTCCAGCCGCCGGCCCTGCTCGGCCACCGCGCTGAAGATGGACGGGTCGCCGCTGTGCAGCCGCACCACGTCCTGGCCGGCCCGGTGCGCGGCGATCAGCTCGGCGGTGATGGTGTCCAGGTTCAGCTCGGCCGTGTCGACCAGCCGGGCACCGGGGCGGGCACCGGCCAGCACCTCGGCCGGGACCAGGCTGCCCGCGTACAGCACCACCGACGCGGCCGCGATCAGCCGCTGGGCCCGCACCGTGAGCAGGTCGGCCGCGCCCGGCCCGGCGCCCACGAAGTAGACGGTCACGGCCGTGTCACCTGCCACTGGATCACCGGCAGCGCGGGCCGCCAGGTGGTGAACCCGCCCAGCGGCTCGGCGTAGCTGAGGTCGGCCCGGATCAGCTGGCCGCCCTCGGCGCGCTGCCACCGGTGCAGCACCGCCTCGGACTCCACGGTCACCGCGTGGGCCACCAGCCGCCCGCCCGGCCGCAGCCGCGCCCAGCACGTGTCCAGCAGGCCGTCGGCGGTCAGGCCGCCGCCCACGAAGACGGCGTCCGGCGGCATCAGGCCGGCCAGGGCCGCCGGGGCCGGCCCGGTGACCACCTCCAGGCCCGGCACGCCCAGCGCGGCCGCGTTGCGCCGGACCCGCTCGGTCCGGTCGGACCGGGCCTCCACCGCGACCGCGCGGGCCAGCGGCTCGGCGCGCAGCCATTCGATGCCCACGCTGCCGCTGCCCGCGCCCACGTCCCAGAGCAGCTCGCCGGGCCCTGGCCGCAGCGCGGCCAGGGCCAGCACCCGCAGTTCCCGCCGGGTCAGCTGGCCGTCGGTCTCGAACGCGGCGTCGGGCAGGCCAGGCAGCCGTCCCGCGGCGCGGACACTGTCGCCGGCCCGCGGCCGGACACTCACCACACACAGGTCGGCGAAGCCGGGGGCGGCCGCGGTGTCGCCGGCCCGCAGCGGACCGACCACGCGCTCGGCCGGGCCGCCCAGCCGCTCCAGCACGGTGAGCTCGCTGTCGCCCCAGCCGTGCTCCGCCAGCAGCCCCGCCACCTGGCCGGGAGTCCGGCCGTCACGGCACAGCAGGATGACCCGCCCGCCCGGCCGCATCGCCGCCAGGGCGGCCTCCGCCGGCCGCGCCACGAGCGAGACCACCTCGGTCTCGTGCTCCGGCCAGCCCAGCCGGGCGCAGGCCAGCGCGACCGACGACACGCCGGGGAAGACCCGCAGCTGCGCCGGTCCGAGCCGCCGGGCCAGCGTCGCCCCGATGCCGTGCAGCATCGGGTCCCCGCTGGCCAGCAGGCACAGTCCCGGCTGGACCAGCTGGTCCAGGTGGTCCAGCAGCGGGGCTGGCAGCGGCTCGCGGCGCGCCTCCAGCCCGGCGGGCAGCAGGCCGAGCTGCCGCGGGCTGCCCACGATCAGCCGGGCTTGGGCCAGCGCGGCGCGGGCTGCGGCGCCCAGGCCGTCCCAGCCGTCCTCGCCGATCCCGATCACCGTGACGACGTGCTGGCCAGCGTCGTCGATGCCTTCGCCCATAGGGCGGTCAGCATGCCATATCGTCCCGGTCGGCCGCCGGGCCGCCGCCACGCCACCCCCCGGAGACGCTGTTCGTTCAGGCTCCGGTGGTAGAAAGAGGGCGTGCTCGGTCTACCCGGTGACATCCAGGCCTGTCTCTTCGACCTCGACGGCGTGCTGACCAAGACCGCGGCGGTGCACGCCGCGGCCTGGAAGCAGATGTTCGATGACTTCCTGCGCAAGACCGCCGACACCACCGGGGCGCGGTTCACCCCGTTCGACATCCACGACGACTACGACGAGTACGTCGACGGCAAGCCGCGGGAAGACGGGGTCCGGGACTTCCTGACCTCGCGCGGCATCACCCTGCCCGAGGGCCAGCCCGGCGACCCGCCCACCGCCGAGACCATCTACGGCCTGGGCAACCGCAAGAACGAGCTGCTGCTCAAGCAGATCAGCGAGCACGGCGTCGAGGTATACGACGGCTCGGTCAAGTACCTGGAGGCGGTCCAGAAGGCCGGGCTGCACCGGGCCGTGGTGTCCTCCAGCGCCAACACCAAGCAGGTGCTCGAGGTGACCGGGCTGGCGCACTTCTTCGAGATCCGCGTCGACGGGGTAACCGTCGCCGAGCAGCACCTGCACGGCAAGCCCGCCCCCGACACCTACCTGTACGCCGCCCGCGAGCTCGGCGTCGAGCCCGCCCGCGCGGCCGTGTTCGAGGACGCCCTGTCCGGGGTGGCCTCCGGGCATGCGGGCCACTTCGGCTTCGTGGTCGGGGTGGACCGGGTCGGGCAGGCGCAGGCGCTGGCCGACCACGGGGCCAGCCGGGTCGTGCAGGATCTGTCCGAGCTGCTGGACGATGACGATCAGGGCGCAAGCGGGCAGGGCGCAAGCGGGCAGGGCGCAAGCGGGCAGGGCGCAACGGGCGGGCCGCGGGAGCGGCCGGTGATCCCGCACCCGGCCTTCGAGACCCACCCCTGGATGCTGCGCGAGAACCACCTGGACCGGGATCAGCTGGCCCAGACCGAGTCGGTCTTCGCGCTGGGCAACGGGCACATCGGGGTGCGCGGCAACCTGGACGAGGGCGAGCCGTTCGGGCTGCCCGGCACCTACCTGAACGGGTTCTACGAGGCCCGGCCGCTGCCCTACGCCGAGGCCGGCTACGGCTACCCCGAAGCCGGGCAGACCGTGGTGAACATAACCAACGGCAAGCTGATCCGGCTGCTGGTCGACGACGAGCTGTTCGACCTGCGCTACGGGCGGCTGCTGCATCACGAGCGGACGCTGGACTTCCGCTCCGGGCTGCTGCACCGCGAGGTGGACTGGCACTCGCCCGGCCACCGGCGGGTCCGGGTGCGCAGCACGCGGATGGTGTCCCTGGTCCAGCGGGCCGTCATGGGGATCGAGTACGAGGTCGAGGTGCTGGACGCGCCGGCCAGGGTGGTCGTGCAGTCCGAGCTGGTGGCCAACGAGCAGATCCCCATGACCAGCAAGGACCCGCGGGTGGCGGCGGCGCTGGAGGCGCCGCTGGAGCCCGTGGAGCACCGGGCCATGGGCGTGCAGGGCTACCTGGCGCACCGGACCCGGCGCAGCGGGCTGCGGCTGGCCGCCGCGATGACGCACGTCTGCGACGCGCCGAAGCCGTGGGAGACCGAGACGGAGTCCTACGAGGACTCGGCCCGGGTCACGGTCATCGCCGAGCTCAAGCCCGGCGAGAAGGTGCGGCTGGTCAAGCTGGTCGCCTACGGCTGGTCGGCCGAGCGGTCCATCCCGGCGCTGCGCGACCAGGTGGCCGCCGCGCTGGCCGCGGCCGGGCACACCGGCTGGGACGGGATGCTGGCCGAGCAGAAGCAGTACCTCGACGACTTCTGGGCCCACGCCGACGTGCACGTGGACGGCGACCCGGAGATCCAGCAGGCGGTCCGGTTCGGGGTCTTCCAGATCCTCCAGGCCGGCGCGCGGGCCGAGGGCCGGGCCATCCCGGCCAAGGGCCTGACCGGGCCCGGCTACGACGGCCACGCGTTCTGGGACACCGAGAGCTACGTGCTGCCAGTGCTGACCTACACGCTGCCCACGGCGGCCGCGGACGCGATCCGCTGGCGGCACTCGATCCTGCCCCAGGCCTGCGAGCGGGCCAAGCAGCTCGGGCTGGAGGGCGCGGCGTTCCCGTGGCGGACCATCGCGGGCGAGGAGTGCTCGGCCTACTGGCCGGCCGGCACCGCGGCGTTCCACGTGACCGCCGACATCGCCGACGCGGTGGCCCGGTTCCAGCTGGTGGCCGGGTCCCCGGACTACGCCCGGCGGTTCGTGATCGAGATGCTGGTCCAGACGGCCCGGCTGTGGGCCTCACTCGGCTACTTCGACGCCAGCGGCGAGTTCCGGATCGACGGCGTAACCGGGCCGGACGAGTACAGCGCCATCGCGGACAACAACGTCTACACCAACCTGATGGCCAAGCGGAACCTGCTCGCGGCGATAGCCGTGCTGCAGGGCCCGGACGCGGACCGGTCGGACTGGCCCGACGTGGACGACGACGAGCTTGAGACCTGGCAGCGCGCCGCCGACCACATGCGGCTGCCCTACGACGAGCGGCTGGACGTCCACCCGCAGGCCGACGACTTCACCAGCCACGCCGTCTGGGACTTCGACGGCACCACCCCCGACCAGTACCCGCTGCTGCTGAACTTCCCGTACTTCGATCTGTACCGCAAGCAGGTCGTCAAGCAGGCCGACCTGGTCATGGCCCTGTTCCGGGTCAGCCACGAGTTCACCGCCGAGCAGAAGCAGCGCGACTTCGAGTACTACGAGCGGCTGACCGTCCGCGACTCCTCGCTGTCGGCCTGCGTGCAGGGCATCATCGCGGCCGAGACCGGGCACCTGGACCTGGCCTACGACTATTGGGGCGAGGCCGCCCTGATGGACCTCGACGACCTGGAGCACAACACCGGCGACGGCCTGCACATCGCGTCGCTGGCCGGGGCCTGGCTGGTGGCGGTGTGCGGCTTCGGCGGGCTGCGCGACACGCTGGACAGCATGCCGTCGTTCTCGCCCCGGCTGCCCGGTGCGCTGAAGTCGCTGACCTTCAACCTGCTGTGGCAGGGCACGCACCTGAACGTGGCGATCAGCCCCGGCGAGGCCCGCTACACCTGCAACGGGGAGCAGCACATGGACCTGCTGCACTACGGCGAGCAGGTCCGGGTCGGGCCCGGCGGCACCCAGATCCGCAAGATCCCCAAGCAGGCGCAGCGGCCCCGGCCGCGCCAGCCCCCCGGCCGCGAGCCTGCCCAGCGCGGCCGCCGCGACGACTCGTCCTGAGCACCGGGCCGGTCAGCTGCGGCGGATGACCAGGACCGGGCAGGGGGCGGTGGTGACGCAGTGCATGCTCACCGAGCCCAGCAGCATGCCGGCGAACGCGCCGCGGCCCTTGTTGCCGACCACCAGCAGGTCGGCCTCCTGCGCTTCGGAGACCAGCGCGCTGGCCGAATGGCCGTAGGCCAGCCGGGTATGCACGTGGTCCGGCGGCCCGCCGGGGTAGACCGCGGACAGCGCATCGTCGAGCTGGTCCTGCATCTCCTGCTGGACGTGGTCGGTGACCGTGTGGGGGGCCCGGCCCGCCGGACCCGGGCCCACTGCGGCCGGGTAGTGCCAGGCGCGCACGGCGCGGATGGTCGCGCCGCTGGTCTCGGCGTACCGGGCCGCCCAGCGCAGGGCCTCGATGGATTCGGCCGAGCCGTCGACGCCGACGACCACCAGTTCGTCCGCCATCTGTCCCCCGATCATCTGGCCGTTCCGCCATCTTGACATCGGCCGGGCCAGGGCGGACAGTCCGCCGCGCACTACTGCGAGGTATGTGCGGGTTGCGCCGGAGGGGGAAGCAGCAGGCGGCCCCGGGCGGTGCCGTGGGCGGTGCGGAGAGCGACGGTGAGCCAGGCCAGGACCAGCGCGGCGTACCAGACGGCGGCGGCCACCCGGAGGGCCACCGACCCGGTCTGCGCGGCCAGCGTGGTAGTCGCGGTGACGCAGGTGCCGACGGGGAACGTGAACGACCACCAGGTCAGCGAGAACGGCAGGTGGCGGCGCGCGGTGCGCACCGTGATGGTCGCCGCGATGGCCGTCCACAGCACGGCAAAGCCCCAGACGGGCACGCCGTACAGGACGCCGAGCATCCGCAGGGCCGTGGCGTAGGGGGCGGGCACCGCGTCGCGGGCCGCCAGCCCGAGCAGGTTGGCGGCGGTGACCGACTGGCCGAGCGGGCCCAGGATCAGCCACAGGGTCGGGACCAGCCGGGCCGGGCCCACGCCGTGGCTGGCCAGCCGGCCCCAGATCAGCGTGATCACGATCAGCGAGGCCAGCACGCTGAGCCCGAACATGGCATAGCAGGCCAGCAGCAGGGCCAGCCGGACCTGGGCATCGGCCAGGTGGGGCAGGAGCAGGGCGCCGGTGGAGGCCGACACCAGCGGCGGCACGACCGGCATCAGCCAGCCGCCGAACGCCGCGCCGGGCTGGACCCGGTGCCGGGTGAACATCAGGTAGGGCACGGCGGTCGCGGTGACCAGGCCGAGCGTGGTGCCCGCCAGCCACAGCGCCCAGTCCGCGTCCACGGCCAGCCGCAGGCCGACGACCTGGCGGCCGAGCAGCAGCAGCCCGGCGCCGACGGTCAGCAGGGCCATCGGCGGGGCGCCGTAGAACATCACCATGACCGGATCGCGGGCGTGCGCCCTGGCCGCCTGCGGGTGCCGCCGCCAGTGGGCGACGGTGGCGGCGGTCACCGCGACCAGCAGCGCGGCGGCCAGGCCCCAGACCACGGTGGCCGCGGCGCGCAGGCCGGGGAACTGCTCGGGCAGCGACGCGGCCGCGACGGCGACGATGCCGGTGCCCATGACCGCGGCGTACCAGTTCGGGGTGATGTGCGAGAAGGCCCGTGCGGGCCGGTCCAGGTCGGCCAGCAGGCCGAACCGGGCCCGCCGGGCGGCGGTCACGGACGGGGCGAGCCGGTCCGCGGTTGTCGTCATACCCCTGACGCTGCCAGGTGGCGGCCGCCTCCGGTAGCTGGGCTGTTCTTGCTGCCTTACAACTGCGGCTTGTAACTAGATAACCTGGGCGCATGCGGCTCAGCGGACATGTGCCCGACCTCCCGGCGCTGGAGGTGCTGCTCACCGTGGCCCGGACGGGCAGCCTGAACAGCGCCGCCGGCGAGCTGGGCGTCAGCCAGCAGGCGGTCTCCTCGCGCATCCGGGCCATTGAGGCCCAGACCGGCGTGCCGCTGGTCAGCCGGACGCCGCGCGGGTCCAGCCTGACGGACGAGGGCGTGGTGGTGGCCGAGTGGGCGGCCCGGCTGCTCGACGTGGCCGCCGAGCTGGATGCCGGGATCTCCGCGCTGCGCCAGGACCGGCACAGCCGGCTCCGGGTCAGCGCCAGCCTCACGGTGGCCGAGGCGCTGCTGCCCGGCTGCCTGGTGGCGTTCCGGGCCGCGGCGGCCCGGCGGCCGGGCCAGCCCGGCCGCCGAGATCGTGCTCACCGCCGCCAACAGCGACGCGGTGCTGGCCCGGGTCAGCGACGGCCAGGCGGACCTCGGGTTCGTCGAGGGGCCGCACGTGCCCCGGTCGCTGCGCAGCAAGACCATCGGGCACGACCGGCTGGTGCTGGTCGTGCCGCCCGGGCATCCGTGGGCCCGCCGCCGCGCCGTCACCCCGGCCGAACTGGCCGCCACACCGCTGGTCAGCCGGGAGGAGGGCTCGGGCACCAGGGACGTGCTGGCCGCGGCGCTGGCCCGCAGCCTGGGGCCGGGCGCGGCGCAGGCCCCGGCCGCGCTGTCGCTGTCCACCACCTCGGCCATCCGGGCCGCCGTGCTGGCCGGCGCGGCCCCGGCCGTGCTCAGCGGCCTGTCGGTCGGCGACGACCTGGCCGCCGGACGGCTGATCCACGTCGAGGTGACCGGCCTGGACCTGCGGCGCCCGCTGCGGGTGGTGTGGCGCGGCTCGGCCTGCCTGCCGGCCGGGGCGGCGCGGGACCTGGTCACGCACATCCAGACGCGACGAGCCGGGGTGCGCTGGGACTCCGGCTAGCTGGACTCCGGCTAAAGGCTCAGGTCCACGATGACCGGCGCGTGGTCGCTGGGGCCCTTGCCCTTGCGCGCCTCCCGGTCCACCCAGGCACCGGACACCGCGCCGGCCAGCGCCGTATTCGCGTACACCAGGTCGATGCGCATGCCCATGCCCTTGTGGAACGAGCCCGCCCGGTAGTCCCAGTAGGTGAACGGGTGCGGGCCCTTGGCGATCGTGGGGATCACGTCGGTCAGCCCGGTCTCGCGCAGCCGGGCCAGGGCGTCGCGCTCGGGCGCCGTCACGTGGGTGGAGCCGACGAACGCGGCCGGGTCCCAGACGTCGTCGGTGTTCGGGGCCACGTTGAAGTCGCCCATCACGGCGAACGGCAGCGGGCCCGCCGCGTCGGCGGCGACGACGTCGCGCAGCGCGGCCAGCCAGCGCAGCTTGTAGTCGTAGTGCGGGTCGTCGGGCGTGCGCCCGTTCGGCACGTAGACCGAGCGCACCCGGACCGGGCCGCAGGTCGCGGCGATGGTGCGGGCCTCCAGCGTCTGCGGGTCGGGGTAACCCGGGTCGCCGGGCAGGCCGCGCTCGACGTTCTCCAGGCCGACGCGGGACAGCACCGCGACGCCGTTCCACCGCCCCTCGCCGTGATCGGCGATGGCGTAGCCGAGCCCGGTGACCTCATCGCCGGGGAACGCGCCGCGGGCGACCTTGGTCTCCTGGAGGCAGACCACGTCGGGGGCGGCCTCCTTGAGCCACTCGACCAGCCGGGGCAGGCGGGCGAGCACGGAGTTCACGTTCCAGGTCGCGATGCGCATGGGCCTATCTCATCAGCCCCGGGCGGGTCCGCGGGTCACCCCGGGCAAGATCTGGCCGACAATGGGCGAACTGGGGGAATTACTTTGTTAAGGCCGATTTTTCCCTTCCCGGGTCGGCCGCCGGTCGTCATGCCCCATCATGTGGCGAGTGAATCGACGGGTGGATGCGGCCGTGCCGACGGGCCGGGCTCCCCAGGCCGCCGGTCCCGATCTGACGGCGGTGCTGGCCGCGGCGCAGCGCGGCGATCCGGACGCGTTCCGGGTGCTGTACCGGGACACGCAGCCGCGAGTGCTGCGCTACCTGCACGCCTTAGTGGGCGGCGACGCGGAGGACGTGGCGTCGGAGACCTGGCTCCAGGTCGCCCGTGACCTGGCCGACTTCACCGGCGACGCGGACGGGTTCCGCGGCTGGGTGGCCACGATCGCCCGGCACCGGGCCGTTGACCACCAGCGGTACCGGGGTCGGCGGCCGGCCACGCCGGTGCCGGCCGAGGACCTGGCCTACCTGGCCGCCAGCGACGACACGGCGGCGCTGGCCCTGGACGCGGTGGCCACGGACGCCGCGGTTGGGCTGATCGCCCGCCTGCCGCCGGACCAGGCCGAGGCGGTGCTGCTGCGGGTGGTCGTCGGGCTGGACGCGCAGGCCGCGGCGACGGTGCTGGGCAAGCGGCCGGGCGCGGTGCGGATGGCGGCCCACCGGGGCCTGCGCACGCTGGCCCGGCGCCTGGAGCAGGCCGGCGACGGCGCGCCGCTGGCCGTGCCGCCGCGCCGGGAGCAGCTCCGGGAGTGATCGACAGCAATCGGCAGGAAGGTGTGACACAGGCACGGGAGACGACGCTGGAGGAAGTGAGATGAGCACACGCCACCCGCGGAGGATCAGCCGGAGAGCCGCCGAGCAGCTGCTCGGCGGCCACGGCGGCCCCGACGCGGAGCACGACCGGCTCGCCGGCGTGCTGGCCGACGCCGCCGCCCCGGCTCGCGAGAGCGAGCTGGGCGGCGAGCAGGCGGCGGTGGCGGCGTTTGAAGCCCATCATCTCGTCTCCGCAACCACCTCCCGGAGAGGACAGATGATCAAGTCCCCGCTGGCCAAGCTCCTCACGGCCAAGGTCATCGCAGCGTCGGTGGCCGTTTTCGCCACCGGTGGCGTCGCGCTGGCCGCCAGCACTGGCGTCCTGACCGGCTCGGGCTCCGGCCACGGCCACGGTCCGGGCTCGGCCAGCCTGCCGCCCGGCCAGGCCGGCGCCTCGGTGTCGGTGTCGGCCTCGGCCTCCGCAGGCAGGCCCGGCTCGCACTCCGCCCCGGCCAGCACGGCCCCGTCGGCTCGGGCCTCCGCGTCGGCCTCGGCGTCGGCCCCGACGCATCCCGTGCCGGTCCCCGGCACGGCGGTCGGCCTGTGCCGCGCCCTGGCCGGCGAGGTCAGCCGGGGCGCCAGCGGCACGGCCGGCCTGGAGCGGGCGCTGGCCAGCCCGGTCCTGGCCCAGCTCGCCGGCCGGAGCGAGTTCTCGTCGCTGATCGCCACCGTCCGGGGCGCGGCCAACGTGCCCGACTACTGCGCGCTCCTGCTCCGACTGCCGGCCCTGCCGCAGCCGGCAGGCCTGGCCCAGCTGCCCCCGAGCGTGCTGTCCGCCACCCTGGCCCAGCTCCCCGCCGGGACGCTGGCCCGGGTGCTCACCGAGCTGCCGGGCCCGGCACTGGGGCAGGTCCTGACCGCCCTGTCGCCGTCAGCACTGGCCCAGGTGCTGACCGCGCTGCCGGGCCCGGCGCTGGGTCAGGTGCTGACCACCCTGCCGGTACACCGCCTGACCCAGGTGGTGACCCGGCTGCCCGCGCCGGTGCTTAACCACCTGCTGGCCCGGCTGCCTGCCTCGGTGGCCACGAAGATCCTGTCCCGGCTGCCCGTCGGGGTGCTGTCCAAGCTGCCCGGCAGCCTGCTGTCCCGCCTGGGTCTTTCCGGGCTGACCGGGCTCTAGCCCCCATCCGCGGGTCGTGACGACCCGCGTCTCACCGCACCCCGGGCCTATTGCCTTCGAAAGAGGATTCATGATTCAGACGCGGATAGCCCGCATGCGCAGCCTGGCCATGCCGACGGCGTTTCGCCGCCGGTCGATCCTGTTCGCCGCGGAGGTGGCGAACAAGGCCGTGGCGCGCAAGGTGGTCTGGGTGTACGCGGTCGCCTCCGGTCTTGACCGCGAGCAGCTGGCCGGCCTGGCCGGGGTGGGCGGCGAGCCGGTGCGCACCATCTCCGAGGCCGACATCCACGCGGTGGTCGGCTCGGTGGATGCCGCTGCCTTCGGCGAGAGCTCCATCGCGAGCATGCTCGGCGACCTGGCCGACATCGAGCCCATCGGCCGCGCGCACCACGAGGTGGTGGCGACCATCGCGGCCGAGAGCCCGGTGGTGCCGCTGCGGCTGGCCACCATCTACCCCGACGACGACACGGTCAGCGCGCTGCTGGCCGAGCACCATGCCGAGCTCACCGAGCTGCTGGACTCGCTGCGCGGCACCCAGGAGTGGGGCGTCCAGGTCTACCTGCGGCCCGCGGTGGGCCAGGCCGTCCCGGCGGGCGTCACGGTCGGCGGGGACGGCGGCGGGTCGACCGGGCCGCAGCAGCCCTGGCTCGAGGCCGAGGCCAGCGCCAGCCAGATCGACCGGGTGCTCGGCGACATCGCGATCGTGTCCCGGCGCCAGCCCGCCCCCTACCTGCGGCCGGGCTCGGTCTGCGGGTGGATGGTGCTCAACGGCATCTACCTGCTGGACGCCGACCGGGCCGCCGAGTTCGCCGCGATCGCGCGGCAGTTCGCGGCCGAGCACGCCACCCTGCGAGTGGAGATCACCGGCCCGTGGCCGCCGTACTCGTTCGTCGACCGGGACGACGTCTGACGATGCCGCGCGGCCCTTACCGGCCGGTGTTGACGGGGGGCAGCCAGCGCTCCATGCAGGACAGCAGCTCGTCGGTGTCCACGGGCTTGGTGACGTAGTCGCTGGCCCCGGCGGCCAGGCTCTTGTCCCGGTCGCCCTGCATGGCACGCGCGGTCACCGCGATGACCGGCAGGTCGGCGAACTGCGGCATCTCCCGGATCGCGGCCGTGGTGGTGTAGCCGTCCATCTCGGGCATCATCACGTCCATCAGCACGAGGTCGATGTCCTGGCCGGACCGCAGGGCCTCAATGCCCTGGCGGCCGCTCGGCGCGTGGATCACCTGCAGCCCGTACAGCTCCAGGATGCTGGTGATCGCGAAGGCGTTGCGCAGGTCGTCGTCCACGATCAGGACCTTGCGGCCCCGGACCCGGTCGTGCGGGCCGGGCTTCGGCAGGCGGCGCGGCTGGCTCCGCGGCAGCGCTCGCGACCGGCGGTGCGAGCGGGACGGTCTCCGCGCTGAGGTGGCCGTTGCGGGTGGCGCGCGGGGGCGGGGCGGGCAGCGACAGTCCGAGGGGCGCCGGGACGGCCGGGGGCGGGGCCAGCGGCAGGTGGATGGTGAAGGTGCTGCCCCGGCCCGGCTGGCTCCGCGCCGTGATCACGCCGCCCAGCATCTCGGCCACCTCGCGGCTGATGGCCAGCCCGAGGCCGGTGCCGCCGTAGCGGCGGCTGGTGGTGCCGTCGCCCTGCTGGAACGCCTCGAAGATGGTCTTGAGACTGTCGTCGGAGATGCCGATCCCGGTGTCGGTGACCGAGAACGTGATCGCGGGCTCGCCGCCGGGCCCCGGCGGGACGGCCCGCTGGATCTGGACCAAGACCTCACCGTGCTCGGTGAACTTGACCGCGTTGGACAGCAGGTTGTGCAGCACCTGGCGCAGCCGCTGCCGATCGGTGACCAGCTCCGCCGGGACGTCCGGGTCCACCGTGACCGAGAAGCTCAGCCGCTTGTCGGCGGCTAGCGGCTCGAAGACCGACTGCAGGTCCTCCACCAGCGACCTCAGCGCGAACTCCTCGGGGTGGACGTCCAGCTTGCCGGCCTCCACCCGGGACAGGTCCAGGATGTCGTTGATCAGCAGCAGCAGGTCGGACCCGGACGAGTGGATGACGTTGGCGTACTCGACCTGCTTGGGCGTCAGGTTCTGGGCCGGGTTCTGGGCCAGCAGCCGGGCCAGGATGAGCAGGCTGTTCAGCGGGGTGCGCAGCTCGTGCGAGACGTTGGCCAGGAACTGAGACTTGTACCGGGAGGCCTGGTCGAGCTGCCGGGCCCGTTCCTCGATCTCCTGCCGGGCCTGCTCGATCTCGGTGTTCTTGATCTCGATATCGCGCTTCTGGCTGGCCAGCTGGACCGCCTTGTCCTCCAGCTCGGCGTTGGAGCTCTGCAGCTCCTCCTGGCGGACCTGGAGCTCGCCGGTGCGGGCCTGCAGCTCGCCGGCCAGGCGCTGGGACTCCTGGAGCAGGTCGGAGGTCCGGGAGTTAGCGATGATGGTATTCACGCTGACGCCGATGGTCTCCATCAGCTGCTCCAGGAAGTCCTGGTGGACCTGGGTGAACCGGCTGAACGAGCCCGCCTCGATGACCCCGAGCACCTGACCCTCGAACACGATCGGCAGCACCATCAGGTTGAGCGGCGCGGCGTCGCCCAGCCCGGAGGAGATCCGCACGTAGTCGGGCGGGGCGTCGGTGACGACGATCGGCTTGCGGGTCTTGGCCACCTGGCCGATCAGCGACTGCCCCAGCCGGAACTGGCCGGGTGCCGCGATGTCGGCCCGCAGCCCGTAGCCCGCGACCAGCCGCAGGACCGGGCCATCGCCGCTGTCCTCGGCGATGAAGAACGTGCCGTGCTGGGCGCCGACCAGCGGGATCAGCTCGTTCATGATCAGCTCGGCGACGGTCTCCAGGTCGCGCTGGCCCTGCAGCAGGCCGGCGAACCGGGCCAGGTTGGTCTTGAGCCAGTACTGCTCCTGGTTGGCCTTGGTCGTCTCGCGCAGCGACTGGACCATGGCGTTGATGTTGTCCTTGAGCTCGGCGACCTCGCCCTCGGCCTCGACGCTGATCGAGCGGGTCAGGTCGCCGGTGGCCACGGCGCTGGTCACCTGGGCAATGGCCCGCACCTGGCGGGTCAGGTTGCCGGCCAGCTCGTTGACGTTCTCGGTCAGCCGCTTCCAGGTGCCGGAGACGCCCTCGACCTCGGCCTGGCCGCCCAGGCGGCCCTTGCTGCCGACCTCCCGCGCCACCCTGGTGACCTCGGCCGCGAACGAGGACAGCTGGTCGACCATCGTGTTGATCGTGGTCTTCAGCTCGAGGATCTCGCCGCGGGCGTCGACGTCGATCTTCTTGGACAGGTCGCCCTGGGCGACCGCCGTCGTGACCAGGGCGATGTTGCGGACCTGGCTGGTCAGGTTGCCCGCCATGAAGTTCACCGAGTCGGTCAGGTCACGCCAGGTCCCGCCGACGCCGGGCACCTGGGCCTGGCCGCCCAGGCGCCCCTCGGTGCCGACCTCCCTGGCCACCCTGGTCACCTCGTCGGCGAACGCCGAGAGCTGGTCGACCATGGTGTTGATGGTGTCCTTCAGGGACAGCATCTCGCCCTTGACGTCGACGGTGATCTTCTGGCTCAGGTCGCCCCGGTGCACCGCGGTCGCGATCTGCGAGATGTCCCTGACCTGCCCGGTGAGGTTGTCGGCCATGGCGTTGACCGAGTCGGTGAGGTCCTTCCAGGTGCCCGCCACGCCCGGGACGCGGGCCTGGCCGCCCAGCTTGCCCTCGGTGCCGACCTCGAGCGCCACCCTGGTCACCTCGGAGGTGAACAGCGCGAGCTGGTCGGTCATGCTGTTGAACACCGTGGCGATCTCATCCATGAGCGGATCGCCGGTGTGCGGCAGCCGGGTGCCGAAGTCGCCGCCACGGACCGCGGTCAGGCCATTCAGCAGCTGCTGGAGCCGCGGATCGGCGGGCTGGCCAGCAGCCAGGTGGGCGGTTGCCATGACAGACTCCTCAAGCCGTCCGACGGCGTGGGGCGACGATTCCGTCACCGTGCGTTCTGGGACAGACCGATGCTCCCACGCTAGGCGATGGGGTAAAACTAGCCGGGAGAGCACAGGGTCGTGACCGCTAACGCGGCATTCCGGTGGCGCTGGCACCCCTGAGCCCCTCCCCAGGAAGGCCTGACCTTGACCCCAGCCAGTGGTGCTGAGTTCCTCCGGCTCAGCGCCCTCATCGCCCGGCAGCGCCGTGAGCTGGACCGGCTGGAGGCCCAGGCCGCCGCCCGAGCCGTGGTGGACCTGGCCCGTGGCATGCTGATGGAGCGGCTGCGGTGCTCCGCCGCGCAGGCCCAGGAGCAGCTCGCGACCCTGTCCCGCGAGTCCGGGACGAGCATTCTCGAGCTGGCCGCGCAGATCACCGGCGAGGTCGTCCCGCCGGGCCTGCCCCGCGTCGCGGCGGCCAGGGTCGCACTGGCCGGGGCCGCCGCCGAGCTCGCGCCGGACGGATCCGGCGTCGCCGCCGCCGTGCTGGAGGAGGCCCTGGCGCCCGCCGGGGCCGCCGCCGTCGCGCTGTGGCTGGCCGAGCCCGACGGCGGCCTGGAGCTGGCCGGCGAGGCCGGGCTCGGGGCCCGCGAGGCCAGCCGATGGCGCCGTATTCATCCTGATATGGACGGAGTCGAGCAGCGGGCCGCCCGCGCCGGCCTGGACTCCTGGTGGCCCGGCGGCCGGCCGCCGGGCGAGAGCGCGCCGCTCATCGGCCCCTGGCCGGGCGGCGCCCGGGCCGTGCTGCCGCTGCCGGCGCTGCCCGGCGCGGGCGCGGGGTCCGGCATGGCGCTGGGCGCCATGGAGGTCTGCTGGCCCGAGCCGCTGGCCGAGTTCTCCCGCCCGCTGCGCCGCCAGCTGGCCACGCTGGCCGAGGTCTGCGCCCAGGCCCTGGGCACCCGGCTGGCCGACGGCCGGCTGGCCGCCGACGACCGCCAGTCCTGGGCCCTCGGCCTGCTCGACAGCCTGCCGGGGTCGGCGCTGTTCGCGACGGCCATCAGGGACGACGCGGGCACGGTGACCGACTTCACCATCCGCTACCTCAGCACCGGGTTCCGCGACCCCGCGGGGCGGCCGCCCGCCGAGCTGGCCGGCCGGCCGCTGCTGGAGGTCTATCCCGCCGCCGCGCTGCCCGGCGGCCTGTACGACCGCGCCGTCCAGGTCCTGGCCAGCGGGCAGCCGCAGAGCGTCCCCGGCGAGGTCATCACCGCGGCGGTCGGCGACGCGGTGGTGACGCCCGTCATGGACGTCAGCATCAGCCGTCTCTACCAGGGCGTGGTCATCGCCTGGCGGCGCGCCGACGAGGTCGAGCGGCTGACCACGCTGCTGGAGCAGGCCCAGCGCCTGGGCAAGATCGGTGGCTGGGAGGAGAACCTGGTCACCGGCGAGGTGGTGTGGTCCGAGCCGACCTTCGCCCTGTTCGGGCGGCGGCACGACGCCCCGGTCCCGGTGGCCGAGCTGGAGGCGCACGTCCCGGCCGACGACGTGCCCGCCGTGGCCGGGTTCCGGGACGCGCTGCTGCACGAGCAGCGGGAGACCGCCGCCGCGTTCCGCATCATCCGCGCCGACGACCAGAGCGTGCGGCAGATCCGCGCGTTCGCCGAGCCCGTGATCGACCCGGCCGGCACCCTGGTCGCGGTGCGCGGCGCCTACCAGGACGTGTCGGCCGACTACCACACCCAGGTCGCCTTCGCCGCCACCAGGGACCGGCTCGCCGACACCGAGGAGCGCGCCGAGGAGGACCGCCGGCTGGCCCTGCGCCTGCAGCGCGCCATCACCCCGCGGTCGGCCCGGCCCGTGGAGACCCCCGGCCTGGACGTCGCGGCCCGGTACCGCCCCGCCGGGCAGGGCAACCTGGTCAGCGGCGACTGGTACGACACCGTGCTGCTGCCCACCGGCAAGGTGCTGCTGGTCGTCGGGGACATCGCCGGGCACGGCATCGACGCCGTCACCGGGATGGTCGCCCTGCGCAACTGCCTGCGCGGGCTGGCCATCACCGGCGCCGGCGCTGCGACGCTGCTGAGCTGGCTGAACCGCATCGCCTGCCATCTCACCGAGGGCATCATCGGCACGGTCATCTGCGGGCTGTTCGACCCCGCCGACCGGACCCTGCGCTGGGGCCGGGCCGGTCACCTGCCGCCCATCCTGGTCCGGGACGGCGTCGCGCGGCAGCTGGACCTGCCGCAGGGCGTGCTGCTGGGCGCCGACCCGGATGTCGAGTACGAGGAGGCGACCACGGCCCTGTGCCCCGGTGACACGCTGGCGCTGTTCACCGACGGCCTGGTCGAGCGGCGCGACGAGTCCATCGACGAGTCGATGACCTCGCTGCTGGCCTTCGCCGCCGACCCGGCCGGGGACATCGCCAGCTTCGCCGACCACCTGCTGGGCCACGCCCGCTCGGACACGAGCGACGACGCCTGCCTGGTCGCCGTCCGCGTCCGCTGACCAGCCAGCCGGAAGGTCGATCAGGAAATGATCATGAGTGCGCGGGGCGGGCGGCGACGGCGCGGGCGGTGAGGAGCTCGTAGGCGACGTGGGCGGCGGCGATGCCGGTGATCTGGGCGTGGTCGTAGGCCGGCGCCACCTCGACCATGTCCGCGCCGATCAGGTTCAGCCGGGCGAACGAGCGCAGCGTGGCCAGCAGTTCGCGGCTCGACAGGCCGCCCGCTTCCGGGGTGCCGGTGCCCGGCGCGTGCGCGGGTCGAGCACGTCGATGTCCACCGAGACGTAGACCGGGCGGTCGCCGACCCGGTCGCGGATGCGCTCGACCATGCCGGCCACGCCCAGGTGCTCGACCTCGGGCGCGGACACGACCTGGAAGCCCAGCTCGCTGTCCTGGGTGAGGTCGGCGGCGCTGTACAGCGGGCCGCGGATGCCCAGGTGCAGGCAGCCGGACTGGTCCAGCAGGCCCTCCTCGGCGGCGCGCCGGAACGGGGTCCCGTGCGTGTACGCGGCACCGAAGTAGGTGTCCCAGGTGTCCAGGTGGGCATCGAAGTGGACCACGGCGACCGGCCCGTGCCGCGCGGCCTGAGCGCGCAGCATGGGCAGCGCGATGGTGTGGTCACCGCCGAGGGTGAGCATGAACGGCGAGCGCTCCAGCAGGTCCCTGGCCCCGTGCTCGATGGCGGTGATGGCCTCGTCGATGCTGAACGGGTTGACGGCCAGGTCCCCGGCGTCGGCCACCTGGAGGGCGGCGAAGGGCGAGGCCTCCAGAGCCGGGTTGTACGGCCGCAGCAGCCGGGAGGACTCCCGGATGTGCGACGGGCCGAACCGGGCGCCGGGGCGGTAGCTGACGCCGCTGTCGAACGGCACGCCCAGCACGGCCGCGTCCACGCGGCTGACCTCGCCGAGCGCGCGGCAGCCGGGCGAAGGTGGCCTCGCCGGCGTACCGCGGTATCGACGGTGGCGTCGACCTGCCCGACGGTGTCTCCCGCCACGACCCGGGGTACGCGGTTCGCGTCACAGTGCCTCTCCCGCGGCCACGTCGATCACCCGCAGTTCGCGCTCGCTGGCCTCGATGGCGGACTGCTCGGCGGCCACGTTCAGCGACCGCGACAGCAGCAGGTATACCAGGCCGGACACGGCCAGGCCGACGAGCCAGGAGTAGTCCACGCCGTTGGTGACGTGGCCGGGGAACCAGCCGGTGTAGGTGAAGCCCGCCGATGGAGGGCAGCACCATGAACGGGATCTCGGCGGCGAAGCCGGCGAAGTAGGCGGTCAGGCCGCGCCAGCCCCAGGCGCCGTAGACGCCGTCGGGGCGGAAGATGTCGGTGATGGCGTAGTGCCCGTGCCGGACGAAGAAGAAGTCGACCAGGTTGAGCGCGGTCCACGGGACGAGCAGGTACAGCATCAGGGTCAGCGAGTTGAGCACGGCGGACACGGCGCTGGTCGAGATGCCGGCCCCGATGGCGTACCAGATGATGGCCAGGCCGATGATGGTCGCGACCCGCCAGGCCCGGCTGGTCGTGATCTTGCGGAACGAGTCGATCCCGGTCAGCACGGTCAGCATCGCCGCCGTAGGCGTTCATGCCCATGGTGGCCAGCAGGGCGGTGGCCGACAGCACGGCGGTGATCGAGCCGAGCGGGGCGGCCACCTTGTCCCCGCCACCTGCAGCCCGACCAGGCCGTCGGTGGCACCGAGCCGGGTGGCCAGCCACGCGCCCATCGCGATCAGCCAGACGGCCGAGCCGGAGGCGCCGAAGAACACGGCGGTGATGATGCCGCGCGGCGAGGTGTCCCGCGGCATGTACCGCGAGTAGTCCGAGACGTAGGGCGCGTAGGTGATGTTGTACGCGGCGGCGACCGAGAACTGGGCCATGAACGCGGCGAACAGGAAACTGCCCGGGTGGTGCGGCGCGCTGCCGCCCGCGTGCCCGACCAGGATGGCGACCGAGATGATCGCATAGCACGGCAGCGAGATGACCAGCAGGAAGCCGGAATACCCGGTGCACCCAGTCGTAGCCGAAGATGGCCAGCAGCGCGGCCAGCACGGCGGTGACGATGGCCACCAGGCCGGCGCTCCAGCCGAAGGCGCCGTGCAGGCCGGTGGCTCATCAGCACCTGGTCGGCCACGTTGAAGGCCATGTAGGTGAACAGCACGGCGAACAGGGCCACGACCACGCCGCGGTAGCCCAGCTGGGCGCGGGTCTGGATCATCTGGGGCAGCCCGAACACCGGTCCCTGAGTGGCGTGGAAGGCCATGAACAGGGTGCCGGCGCAGATGCCCAGGACGCCGGCCAGGATCGAGTAGCCCAGCGACAGGCCGAGGGACGGGCCGACGAAGCCGATGGGGATGGTGAAGTACTGGAAGTTGCCGAGGAACCACAGCATGCTCTGCTGCCAGGTCTTGCCGTGTCGTTCCGGATCGGGAATCCAGTCGATGGAGTGCACCTCGACCTGGCCGAGCAGGCCGCCGCCCTCAGTCGTCTCGATCGCCGTGCCGGTCCCAGACTCGTGCAGCCATCGTCGTCTCCCGGGGTCAGCGGAGTCACGGCCATGATCACCACATGTTTCCTGACTGTCAACCCTTGTTTCATGACTGTTTTCGGCATGTCATAGAGTCCGAGGCGGGAGTCGGCATGCGGCAGGAGCAGCGGAGGAGGACCGGTGCCCGGGGCCAGTAGCGCCAGTAACGCCAGTCCGGCGGTCACCAGCGGCGATCGGCGCGCAGCTGCGCGCGGCCCGGCTGGCGGCCCGCAAGAGCATGGCCGAGGTGGCCGAGCAGAGCGGGCTGACCAAGGGCTTCGTGTCCAAGCTGGAGCGCGACCTGGCCAACGTGTCGGTGGCCTCGCTGATCCGGCTGTGCGACGCGCTGGAGATCTCGGTCGGCTCGCTGTTCCAGGCCAGCCGGGGCGAGGTGGTCCGGCGCGGCGCCTACCCGCCGATCAACTTCGGCGGCACCAGCATGCGCGAGTACCTGCTGACGCCGTCCGGCGAGAAGCGCGTGCAGGCCCTGCTCAGCGACATCGAGCCGGGCGGCGGCAGCGGCGACGAGGCGTACTCGCTGCCGGCCGACGTGGAGTTCGTGTTCGTCCTGGCCGGGCAGCTGCACCTCGTGGTGGCCGGGGAGCCGGTCACGCTGGAGGAGGGCGACGCGCTACACGTTCCCGGCCAGCACGCGAGCACACGTTCCGGGTGCTGCCGGAGGCGGGCCGGCCCGGGTGCTGTGGGTGTTCTCGCCGGCGCTGCCCGACACGGGCCTGCCGCGCGCGCTGCGCGAGCCCGGCTAACGCCCCGGTCTGCGCGATCCTAGATCAACTGGTTCTTGACGGTATCTCCTTAACGTCCTTATGGTCTGCGCATAAGACCATTTTGGGGACGGCCGGTCTAGCGGTCCCCGGGGCACAGGAAACTGTGGAGGCTGAGGATGACAGCCACCGGCAGCGACGCGTCTCGCAGCGACGCATCCGCGCAGACCCTCCGCTCGGGCAGCCTCAACATGGGCCGCCTGATCTTCATCGGCCTGGCCTACTTCTCCCTGGTCCCGGCCCTCTACCTGAACATGGGCTTCATGGAGACCGACGCGGGCGGTCCCATCATGCCGTTCATGTTCATCGTGATCACCCTGGCGGTGATCCCGACGGCGGTCAGCTTCGCGGTGATGAGCGGCCGCCTGCCTCGGCCGGCAGCAGCTACACCTGGGTCTGGGAATCGACCTCGCCCACCCTCGGCCTGTGGCTGGGCTGGATCATGATCACGACGTACTTCGTGGTGTCGGCGCTGTACCCGCTGTCATCGTCATCGGCGTCATGAACCACTCCAACATCAAGCTGTCCTCGGCCATCATCGGCACGCTGATGATCCTGGAGACCGCGTTCGTGGCCGTACTGGCGGTGATCATCGTGGCCCGCGGCGGGGCGCTGGGACACTTCAGCAGCAAGCCGTTCGACCCCACCGCGGCCACGGCCGGCTTCTCCGGGATCTCGCTCGGCATCATCTTCGCGTTCCTGTCCATCGCCGGGGTGGACAGCATCGCGCCGGTGGCCGAGGAGTCGCACACGCCGCGGCGGCTGATCCCGCTGGCCACCATCGCGATCACCCTGCTGGCCGGGGCGTTCTGGACGCTGCAGCTCGTACAGCTTCGCGATCGCCGTGCCGGTCTCGGAGGTGGCCCACTACGTCAGCCAGGGCCAGATCACGCCGATCCTGCCCATCGCCCAGCACTACATCGGCGGGTTCGCGGTCCTGGTCGCGATCACCGGCTTCACCGCCACGATCGCCAGCTTCGGCGCCGGCCTGTACGCGGCCAGCCGGTCGCTGTACGCGGTGTCACGGGAGGGCTTCGCGCCGAAGTTCTTCGCCCAGCTGCATCCCCGGTTCTCCACGCCGTGGCGGGCCGAGGTGGCGGCGCTGGTCTTCTCGCTGGTTGCGCTGCTGCTCTTGTCCTGGTGGCAGGGCGGCATCGGCGGCGCGTACGCCTACGTGGGCGAGGTGTTCGTGTTCTTCGTGCTGGTGCTCTACATCTTCGCCAACGTGGCGAACATCTTCTACCACCTGCGGGTGGTGCGCGATGAGTTCAACATCTGGCTGAACCTGGTCATCCCGGTCGTCGGGATCGGCATCGACGCCTACATCCTCTACAAGTCGTTCTTCGTGTCCGAGCTGGGACTGCCGTTCAAGACCGGCAGCAGCATCGTCTGGTTCTCGCTGGCCTGGGCGGCCATCGGGGTGATCTGGGCGGTGCGCTGGCGCATGAAGCGGCCGCTGGCCACGCTCACGCTGACCGAGCACGCGGGCTGACGGCCATGGACACGACGGCAGGCAACGTGATCGAGGGCTACGTCGAGGTCCCCGGCGGCCAGGTCTGGTACGCGATCGCCGGCGCGGGCGCGCCGGGGATCCCGCTGCTGTGCCTGCACGGCGGCCCCGGCATCCCGCACGACTACCTGGAGCCGCTGGCCGACCTGGCCGACGAGCGGCCGGTGATCTTCTACGACCAGCTCGGCTGCGGCCGGTCCGCGGGGCCGGACGACCCGGCGCTGTGGACCATGGACCGGGCGGTGCAGGAGCTGGCCGCGGTGCGGGCCGCCCTGGCGCTGGACCGGATGCACCTGTTCGGCAACTCCTGGGGCGGCTGGCTGGCCATGGAGTACCTGCTGCGCGAGGCGCCGCCGCCGGGCAGCGTGATCATCTCCAGCGCGACGGCCAGCGTCGCGGAGTGGATCGAGGACGCGGCCCAGCTCCGCTCGGAGCTGCCCGCGGAGCAGCGGGCCGTGCTGGACGGGCACGAGCAGGGCGGCTGGCTGGGCTGCCCGGAGTACGTGGCCGTGATCGCCGCCTACTACCAGCGGCACGTGTGCCGGGCCCAGCCGTGGCCGGCCTGCGTGGAGCAGGCCTTCGCCGGCATGAACGCCACCATCTACGAGGCCATGTGGGGCGTCAGCGAGTTCGGCCCGGTGACCGGGGTGCTGCGGGACTTCGATGTCCGCGGCCGGCTCGGGCCAGATCGCGGTGCCGGCCCTGGTCACGGCCGGGCGCTACGACGAGGCCCGGCCGGACCGGATGCGGGCCGTGGCCGACGAGCTCCAGCACGCCGAGCTGGCCATCTTCGAGAACAGCTCGCACATGGCGTTCGTGGAGGAGCGGGCGGCGTACGTCGAGCGGGTCAGCGGCTTCCTGCGGCGGCAGGACGCGACACTGCCGGCCAGCGCCTGACCCCGCCCCAGCGACGGCCCTGGCCCGCCGGGCCCGCAGACCGGAAGATAGCTCCATGACGACTCCCGCCTTCAGCAACTCGACCGCACAGCGGCTCGAGCCGATCACCACCGGTGCTCAGCCGGAGGTGGTCGGGCCCCACCTGGCCGAGGTGCTGTATGACCCGCGCTGGCGGGACTGCCAGGTCGCGCTGATCTCCGGCGGCAAGTCCAACCTCACCTACCGGGTGGCCAGCGACGCCGGCGAGGTGGTGCTGCGCCGCCCGCCGCTGGGGCACGTGCTGCCGACCGCGCACGACATGGCGCGCGAGTACCGGGTGCAGTCGGCCCTGGCCGCGTCCGGCGTGCCGGTGCCGCGCACCCTCTACCTGGCCGGCGCCGACAGCGTGCTCGGAGTGCCGTTCTACCTCATGGAGCGGGTCGTCGGGCACGTCTGCCGGGACGCGCTGCCCGCTCGCTACGCGGACTCGCGGGATCAGCGCGCGGCCATCGGTGACGCCCTGGTCGCCACCCTGGCCCGGCTGCACGTGATCGACCCGGCCCAGGCCGGCCTGGCCGACTTCGGCCGCCCCGAGGGCTTCCTGGAGCGGCAGCTGCGCCGCTGGTCCCGGCAGTGGGACAGCTCCAAGACCGGCGACCTGCCCGCCCTCGACGCGCTGCGCGACGAGCTGGCCGGAGCCCTCCCGCCGCCCCGTCCGGCGGCCATCGTGCACGGTGACTTCCGCCTCGACAACACGATGCTGCACCCGACCCGGCCTGGCCAGATCGTGGCCGTGCTGGACTGGGAGCTGAGCACGCTCGGCGACCCCCTGGCCGACCTGGGCACCACGCTGGCCTACTGGGGCCAGGCCGACGACGACGAGGTGCTGTCGGCGGCGCGGATCATGCCGCCGATCACCGCCTCCGCGCCCGGCTTCCCGGCCCGGCGCGCGGTCGTCGAGCGCTACGCGGAGCTGACCGGCTTCGACGTGACCGGGATCGGCTGGTACCAGGCGTTCGCGTTCTTCAAGCTGGCCGTGATCTGCCAGGGCATCGCCGCGCGCGCGGCGGGCGGGGCCATGCTCGGCCCGGGGTTCGACGACGCTCAGGACATGGTCGAGCCGCTCGTCCGGGCGGGCCAGCACGTGCTCAAGGGCCACGCCAGATGACGGCCAGCCGAGCGAACAGACGGCACCGGCTGGCCTGGTGGGCCGCGGGCACGGCAACGGTGCTGGTGCTCTGCTCGCCGATGACGGCGGTCGCGGCCCCGTCCGCCCAGCCGCCCCAGAACCCGGCCTTGTCCGGGGTATGGTGCTCCGGCGCCGACCACTGCCTGGCCGTCGGCGGCGACGCGCAGTCCGCCCCGGTCTCGCAGGCGTGGAACGGCCGGGCCTGGGACTACCTGAAGACCCCGGCGGCCGGCATCAGCTTCACCGGCCTCTCCTGCCGGTCCGCGACCCGCTGCATGGCGGTCGGCCTGGGCCGGGTGACCGACCTGTGGAACGGCACGACCTGGCAGGTGCTGCCCAGCCATGACATCGCCCGGCTGTACAGCGTCTCCTGCCCCGGCCAGAACCTGTGCATCGCGGTCGGCGCCATGAACTACGCCCACGGGATCACCGGCGCCATGGTCTGGCACGGCAAGTCCTGGCGGGCGATGAGCGTGCCCAAGCCGCCCGAGGCCACGTCCGCCAACCTGGTCAGCGTCGCGTGCGCCAGCGCGATCCGCTGCATGGCCGTGGGCAGCTACGGCAACGGGCACTTCACGCGGTCCATGGCGGCGGCATGGAACGGGACCAGCTGGCGGCTCACCTCGGTGCCCGCCGGCGACGAGATGACCAGCGTCGCCTGCCCGGCCGCCGGGGACTGCGTCGCGGTCGGCAGCGGCCTCCATGCCCTGGCCGTGGCCGAGCAGTGGAACGGCAGCGCCTGGACGCTGGCGGCCACGCCCGCCGGTGTCACCGCGCTCAGCGCCGTCACCTGCACCAGCACCACGTTCTGCCTGGCGGTCAACGGCGCGGCCGCCCTGAGCTGGAACGGCCGCGGCTGGTCGGCCCGGCCCGCCCCGGTCAGCATCGGCGGGCTCGGGGCCGTCTGGTGCGGCAGCCCGCGGGACTGCATGGCCGTGGGGAACGGCGGGCCTGGCAGCAGCCTGGCCGAGCAGTGGAACGGCACCGCCTGGCGGGCACTGCGCACCAACCGGGTCGACGACCTCGGCGGCGTGTCGTGCCCCAGGGCCGCCGACTGCACCGCGGTCGGCTCCCGGGTCAGCCCGGCCGACCAGGGCCAGACGCTGGCCGAGCGCTGGAACGGCCGGGCCTGGTCGGACCAGGCCACGCCCGCGCAGCAGGCCGGGCTCGACTCGGTGTCCTGCCCGACGCTGACCTTCTGCATGGCCGTCGGCAACACTCCTGGCCTGGTCGGCATGGCCCAGCGGTGGAACGGCCACCGCTGGTCGGCGGTCAGCGTGCCCGGTCTCGGCTACGGCAACCTGCTGTACAGCGTGTCCTGCACCAGCGCCACGAGCTGCGTGGCCACCGGCCGCCAGGATCTTGCCGTGGTCTGGAACGGCACGACCTGGACGGTTCACGACGGGCCGGTCAGCGGCTACAGCGCGTGGTTCAACTCCATCTCCTGCTCCTCCCGGCAGAACTGCGTGGCTGTCGGCTACGAATACCTGGACGGCTGCACGAGCTGTAATCAGTGCGCCCAGTGCAACGGCAACGCGCTGACCGAGCTGTGGAACGGCACGGCCTGGAACGCCGATGTCTTTACCCCTGGCACCGAGCTGACCGGCGTCTCGTGCCCCGCCACGTCGTTCTGCATGGCGGTCGACAGCACCGGCGCCCTGACCCTGGAGCACAAGACCTGGCACCAGCAGAAGATCAGCGCGCACGGCGCTCTCAGCGACATCTCCTGCTCCAGCGCGACCAGCTGCATGGCGGTCGGCAGCTACCCGGTCGGGGGCACCGGGGAGCTGGTCAGCGTGGCCGAGCTCTGGAACGGCAAGATCTGGCGCGCGGTGCGGCAGGCCGGTCCGGGCGGCGATCTGAGCACCGTGTCCTGCACCAGGGCCGACTGGTGCGTGGCCGTCGGCTCGGCCTCCGGCCAGACCGTGGCCCAGGCCTGGAACGGCACCCGCTGGACGCTGCTGAAGACGCCAAACCCGTGATCAGGAGCTGACGCCCGGTGCCGAGGAGGACGCGGCCGCCTCCTCGCGCCGGGGGGCCCGGCGCGGGGCCACGATCACCGGGCAGCTGGACCGGCGCAGCACCCGCATGGTGACGCTGCCCAGCAGCCGGGTGGCCAGCTCGCCGCGGCGCGGGCGGCCCAGCACGATCAGGTCCGCCTCGAACGCCGCCGCCTCGCTGAGGATGGCCTCGGCGATCCGGTCGACGATCGCATAGCGCACCTCGCCGCCCGCCGCGATGCCCGCCATCCGCAGGTCGAAGGTAGCCGCCTCGGCCACGAACGCGGCTTCGTTACCGGTCTCCCGGCTGTACCAGGAGTAGCCCGACAGCTCGCGCTCGCGCAGGTGCAGCACCTGTACCTGACTCACGCCCTCGGTGGCCAGCTGGCGGACCAGATTCAGCGCGGGGTTGCTGTCGTCAAACGTGTGTACGGCGACCAGGATCCGGCCAAACATCCCGGCTCACCTGCCCTCCGGGTCAGCCGCCCGACTCCTCGCGGCGGTGCATGATTCCATCATCCCGCTGCCATTACCCACGAGCCCGCGCTCGATGCGTTTGGATTCTGTTAGGAAATGGCGCGCCCGGCCCTACCGAGCCGGTACCAGCTCCAGCTCGGCCTCGCCGCTCAGCCGGCGGCGCACGGTGGAGGTGACGGCGCCCTCGATGACCCGGCGCATGCCGGTCGCGGAACGGTCGTCCATGACCACGTAGCGGACCTTCCGCGCCCGCGCCACCTTGGCGATGGTCCGGCCCGCGCTGCGGGTGGCCGCGATCTGGCCGTCCGCCATGCAACCCTTCCGCTCCAGGGCGCTGATGGCCCGCTGCACGATCGCCATCTGCTGGTCGCGCTCGCGCGGCGTCGGCATCAGGCCCGGGCTGGGCAGCCCGAACGACGAGCCGTACACCTTGAGGATCGACAGCACGGCGACCGGCTGGCCCGCCGCGAGCTCCCGCGCACGGCGGATGGCCTCGCTGCTGAACGCATCCCCGGAGGAGGCGAGCAGCACGCCGGCCGGCGTCGCCGGCTGGCTGTCCCACCGACGTCGCCCGAACAGCATGCCGCCGGCCGCCCTACCGTACGATCGGCGGCTCGCCCGCCGACTCCGGGTCGACCGCCGCCCCGTCCGGCGCCGCGGCGGGCGGGGCCGGATCGGCAGCTCGGCGGGCCGGCCGCGGCCACCGCCACCATCGGGGACGTGAGCTGGCCCGCGGCCGCCAGTCGCCGGTCCTGCCAGGCCCGCCACCAGTACAGCGGCGCGTAGAGCGCGACGATCAGCAGCCCGAGCAGGTACAGCCAGGGGCCCTGGCCGGGGCCGACCACGATGTTCGGCGAGTTCCAGCCGCCGTAGAAGTAGATGACGGTCCAGACCACGAAGATCGCCAGCGCACCCCACTTGGCCACGGTCGGCAGCCGGAACGGCCGCTCCACGTCCGGGCGAAGATGCCGGTAGACGAAGTAGCCGCCGAAGGCGAGCGTGCACGACAGCAGGTAGCCGCCGTTGGAGATGATGTAGATACGCACGGGCGAGCCGAGCAGGACCAGGATCGCCGAGCAGATCACGTTGAAGATCATCGCGTTCGCCGGCACGGCGTGCCGGTTCTTACGCTCGAACCAGCGCGGCAGCAGCCCGTCCTCGGCCGCCTGGTACAGCGAGCGGCCGCAGCCCATGATCGCGTTCAGCACCGAGAGGGCCAGGGCGAGGATCAGCGGGATGCCGATGAACCACTTCTCCCAGTTCCCCGCCCCGAAGATGTGGTCGGTGTAGGTCAGGTACAGCGTCAGCGGGTCGATGCTGGTGAGCACCAGGCCGAGGACCGCGACGAACATCAGCGGCGTCAGGATGTAGATGAACGCCCCGAAGATGCCCTCGGCGGTGAGCGCGATCTTGGCGTCCCTGGCGCCGCCGCGGCACTCGCCGACGTAGCACGCGGCGGCCTCCATGGCGATCACGTTCCACAGGATCGGGAAGAACCACGCGGCGATGAACGTGGCGCTGACGTGGACGCCCGGTGGCGTGTGGAAGCCCGCGATGTTGTGCCAGTGGATCGAGCTGGGCTTGAAGAACGGCAGGAAGATCATCAGTGTGATCGGGATCATCGACAGCACGCCGAGCACGGTGGCGAACGCGGCGCCGAGCCTGATCCCGAAGTAGGCCGGAATGAAGATCAGCACGAGCAGCGCGAAGCAGATGGCGATGATCGTGAGGCCGATCGGGGTGCCCCAGGTGGTGCCGACCGGGTCGATGGTGTGGCCGGGGCTGAAATTGAACAGCACCGCCAGGTACGACGCGGTCAGGATCACGTTGATCGGCGCGACCGGGAACCAGCCCAGCCAGTACGCCCAGCCCGACACCCCGCCGATGTGTCGCGCCGTCTTCTCGCCGGTCAGCGGCTTGAACGACTCGGTCGCGAACGAGGGGATGCCGCCGGTCCGGTCGGGCCACATCGTCGCCAGCTCGGCCAGGCACAGGCACAGGAAGGCGCCGGCGATCGTCATCACGCCGATGAGGATGATCCCGAGCGCGCCGGTGCCCTGCACCACGTAGGGCGCGATGCCGGTGACCAGGATCGTCCCGGCCAGGCCGATCACGAAGGCACCCCACCAGTTGGTGCCCTTGACCAGCCCCTTCTCGGGAAGGGATGCGTTAACCGAGGCCATGGCCCCTCCAGCAGGTCTAGAAACCAGCAGGTCTAGAAGAGCGTCAGGTAGCGGTCGACTTCCCAGCCGCTTACCGTCGAGTGCCAGGCGCGGAACTCGTCCCGCTTGATCTGGGCGTAGTAGTCGATGTAGTCGCCGTCGGGGGTCTTGCCGAGCGCCTCGCGCAGCACGTCGTCGGTGACCAGCTCGTCGGCGGCGTGCAGCAGGGTCGGCGGCAGCGCCCGGATGCCCCGGGCCGCGACCGCCTCGGGCGGCATCGTGTGCAGGTTGTCGCGGTTCGGCTCGCCCGGGTCCAGGCCGCGGTCGATGCCGTCCAGCCCGGCGGCCAGCTGCACGGCCAGGGCCAGGTAGGGGTTGGCGGCGCCGTCGCAGCCGCGGTTCTCGACCCGGCCGCCCTCGGGCACCCGCAGCATCTGGGTCCGGTTGTTGCCGCCGTAGGTCGCGTAGGCCGGCGCCCAGGTGGCACCGGACTGCGGCGCGCCGACGCCGAAGCGCTTGTAGGAGTTGACGGTCGGGCAGGTGACGGCGGCCATGGCCGGGGCGTGCGCGATGAGGCCGCCGATGTAGTGGTAGGCCAGCTGGGACAGGCCGAGACCGCGGGCATCGTCGGCATCGCGGAATAGCTCGGCCCCGGTCTCCGCGTCCCAGAGGCTGGAGTGCAGGTGCAGGCCCGAGCCGGTCAGGTTGCCGAACGGCTTGGCCATGAAGGTGGCGGCCATGCCCGCCCGGTGGGCCAGCATGTGGACCATGTACCGGAAGAAGATCAGGCGGTCGGCCGTGGTCAGCGCGTCGGCGTATTGGAAGTTCTGCTCGAACTGGCCGTTCGCGTCCTCGTGGTCGTTGGCGTAGTTGGCCCAGCCGAGCTGGTTCATGTACTTCGACACCGTGGTCAGGTGGTCGTACATGCGGCTCAGGCCCTTGGCGTCGTAGCAGGGCGCCTCGGCCTGGTCCAGCGGGTCGGCCATCTCGATGCCGCCGCCGGCGGACCGGCGGACCAGGAAGTACTCCGCCTCGCAGCCGGCGTTGTAGATCAGGCCGCGCTCGTGGACCTTCTCCAGCACCCGCTTGAGGATCAGCCGCGGGGTGTAGGGCCACGGCTCGCCCTCGACGTGGATGTCGCACTGGACCACGGCCAGGCCGGGCTGCCACGGTGCCAGCGCGTACGAGTCGGGGTCCGGCACGGCGATCATGTCGGGGTCGGCCGGCGTCTGCCCCATCGGGCCCGGCCGCGAAGCCGGCGAAGCCCGCTCCGCCGCCGGTCAGGACGTCGAGCGCCTCGACCGGGATCATCTTCGCGCACGGCTTTCCGTGCATGTCGACGAACATGGCGAAGATGAACTCGACACCGTCGGACTCTGCTCGCGCCCGAAGGTGAGCCTCAAGGTCGGACATGTACACGCTCCGTGGTGCTCGAAGTGGCCACTGAGAAGCAGACGTAAGCGGAGTGAACAATGTTTAATTTGACGAGACGATACGCCGAGGGTAACGCGGACTAGTGCCCTTGTGAAGATCCAGCCGCCTGGCCCGCGAGATTTAACATTCCGCTTACCAGGCGCCCTTGGGGTGGCCGGGGATCCAGTCGGTGCCGGCGATCGGGACCTGGGCCATGGCGGCCGCCTCGACCGTCAGCGCGACCAGGTCGTTGGGCTCCAGGTTGTGCACGCTGGACTTGCCGCAGGCCCGGGCCAGCGCCGCGATCTCCATGGCCATGTTCTTGAGGTAGTTGGCCACCCACTGGGTGCCCGCGGTCCAGGTCCAGCCGGCGCTCCAGCACCGGATCCTGGGTGGTCACGCCCACCGGGCACCGGCCGGTGTGGCAGTGGTGACAGTAGCCCGCCTCGGTGCCCAGCGCGCGGTAGCCGTCCGACGCGTCGTGCTCGGCGCCGTCCTGCCAGTAGGTCGGGCTGTTGCAGCCCAGGGCGATCAGCGGCGCCACGCCCAGCGAGACCGCGTCCGCGCCCAGCGCCAGCGCCTTGGCCGCGTCGGCGCCGTTGCGGATGCCGCCGGAGACGACGAGCTGAACCGTGTCCTCCATGCCGATCTCGCGCAGCGCCTCGGCGGCCAGCCGGACCGCGGCCAGCGTCGGGATGCCGGTGTGCTCGATGAAGAAGTCCTGGGTGGCCGCGGTGCCGCCCTGCATCCCGTCCACCACGACCACGTCGGCGCCGGCCTCCACGGCCAGCTTGACGTCCATGGGCACCCGGGTGGCGCCGAACTTCACGTAGATCGGCTTCTCCCAGCCGGTCGCCTCGCGCAGTTCCTCGATCTTGATCCGCAGGTCGTCGGGGCCGACCCAGTCCGGGTGCCGGGAGGCGGACCGCTGGTCGATGCCGGGCGGCAGGGTGCGCATCCGGGCCACCCGCTCGGTCACCTTCTGGCCCAGCAGCATGCCGCCGCCGCCGGGCTTGGCCCCCTGGCCGATGACGATCTCGATGGCGTCGGCCTGGCGCAGGTCGTCCGGGTTGAACCCGTAGCGCGACGGCAGGCACTGGTACACCAGCAGCCGGGAGGCCTCCCGCTCCTCGGGGGTCATGCCGCCGTCGCCGGTGGTGGTGGACGTGCCGGCCGCGGTCGCGGCCCGGCCCAGCGCGGCCTTGGCCGTGGCCGACAGCGCGCCGAAGCTCATCCCGGCGATGGTGACCGGGATGTCCAGCCGGATGGGCCGGGACGCGAACCGGCCACCCAGCACCGTGGTCATGTCGCACTTCTCCCGGTAGCCCTCCAGCGGGTACCGGGTCAGCGAAGCGGTCAGGAACAGCAGGTCATCGAAGGACGGCACGGCGCGCTTGGCGCCCCAGCCGCGGATCTCGTAGTGCCCCTCGGCCGCGGTGCGCTGGATCTGCGCGATGACCTCGGGCGGGAAGATGTGGCTGGGCAGTGCGCGTCGTCCAGCCTGGGTGTCTCGTCCATCAGTACTTCTGGTCCTTCAGGGCGTCGAAGTTGTAGAGCTGGCGGGCCGAGGCCACCCGGGTCACGTTCTCCGGCTCGATGTGGTCGAAGCCGCTCAGCGTGGCCAGGTCCTTCACGACCTGGATGTCGGCGTCGGTGAGCTCCTCGACCCTGGCGTCGGAGCCGAGCGAGGCGATCTTCCCGGCCACGTAGATGACCGCCTCGTAAAGCGAGTCGCCCAGGGCGTTCCCGGCGTTGCCGCCGATCAGCATGATCCCGGCCTGGGCCATGAACCCGCTCATGTGGCCGACGTCGCCGGCCGACCGCGATCGTGCCGCCCTTGAGCGAGATCCCGGCCCGCGACGAGGCGTCGCCCTCGATGATGATCGTCCCGCCGTGGCTGGAGGAGCCCGCGCACTCCGACGCGTTGCCCTGCACCCGGACCGACCCGCTCATCAGGTTCTCGCCCACCGACCAGCCGACGAAACCGCCGACCACGATGTCGGGGCCCTGGCTGAGGCCGCCGATGAAGTAGCCCGCGTTGCCGGCGATGTCGATGCGCACCCGGTTGGTCAGGCCGACGGCCAGGTTGTGCCGGCCGCGCGGCTCGATGATCCGCGCGCAGCCGCCGTCGGGCAGCGCGGCCAGCGCGGTGTTGATCTCGCGGGTGCTGAGTTCCGCGCAGCTCAGGGTCACGGGCTGGGTCGTTACGGGCTGGGTCGTTACGGGCTGGGTCATCACCGGCTCCACAGGTGGATCTCCTCGGGCATCGGCTCGAAGACCTCGGCGCTGGTGATGCCGGGCAGCCCGGCCAGCGCGTGGTATTCCGAGGCCATCGCGACGTAGTCGCTGGTCTCGGCGATGACCGCCGGCTTGCAGGCGAAGGAGTCGCGCACCACCGCGAACTGGGTCCTGGTCGTCACCAGCAGCGTGAAGAAGCCGTCCATCTCCTTGAACACGGTCTTGAGCGCGTCCTCCAGGCCATCCCCGGCGGCCATCCGGCTGGCGATCAGCCGGGCCGCGACCTCGGAGTCGTTGTCGGTGTCGCAGGTGACGCCTGCGCGGGCCAGCCGGCGGCGGACCGTCGCGTAGTTGGAGAACGAGCCGTTGTGCACCAGGGCCAGGTCGGCGGCGGGGGCGAACGGGTGCGAGTGGGCGGTCGTCACGGCTGACTCGGTGGCCATCCGGGTGTGGCCGACGCCCTGGTAGCCCGCCCAGCCGGGGATGCCGTAGCGGGCGCAGATGTCGGCCGGGGCGCCCACGTCCTTGACCAGCACCATCGACTGGCCCCACCCGGCCACCGAGACCTGCGGCGCGGCCAGCCGGACCGCCTCCAGCAGCAGCGCCTCGTCGGCGGGGGAGCTGAGCACGGCCAGATCGGGGCCGAGCGGGCGCACCTGGACCTCGCTGCCGGTCTCGGCGGCCAGCCGCTTGCCGAGCAGTTCCCAGTCAGGAGGTACCTCGGAGCGCAGCGAGTAGCGCACCTCCCCGTCCAGCGCCGGTTCTGAGTACACGGCGATGCCGGCCGAGTCCGGGCCCCTGGTCGTCATCGCCTCCAGCATCTGGGTGAGCAGCTCGCCGAGACGTGGCTGGAGATCGGGGTTCTTGAGGTGGAGTCCGATGATTCCGCACATCTCTCGCCCACGCTCCTCCCAGTGTTTATGCACAAGAGACAACGTTTCACTAGAAGGCGATTGTCATCCGCTTTTCCGTCCCGCGTCAACTACTCTGCTGGCGCCATGGCGGGCGGGCCCCCCAGGGTGGGCACGGGCGGGACGGGCGGGCTGGGCGGCGGCGAGTCGGGGCGGCCGCGGCCTGTTTCTGGAAATGCTCCTCATCGCACTGACAGTGAACCGCGGCGGCGTCGTATTAACCTGGGTCTGTGGCGCGCATCCTGGATCTCGCCGAGCAGGCCGGACTGCCTCCGCTCGCGGACGCGGCCGAGGCCGGGAACGGCGGGCAGCGTAGCGACCTCGAGGAGGCGCTAGGCGCGGCCATCGCGCTTCGCGTCCGCGAGTTCCGGCTCCAGCTCGGCTGGACGGTCGGCCAGCTGGCCGCGCAGAGCGGCATGTCCAAGGGCATGCTGTCCAAGATCGAGAACGCCCAGGCCTCGCCGAGCCTGGCCACCCTGGCCCGGCTGTCCGAGGCGCTCCAGGTCCCGGTCACCGCGTTCTTCCGGGGCCTGAACGAGGAGCAGGACGTCCTGTACGTGAAGGCGGGCAAGGGCCTGGACATCGAGCACAAGGGCTCGGGAGACGGCCGCCGTTACGAGTCGCTCGGGATCATGCGCGCGCCCAACAACATGCTGGAGCCGGTGCGGGTGACCCTGACCGAGCGCAGCGACACGTTCCCGCTCTACCAGCACGCCGGCACGGAGCTGATCTACATGCTGTCCGGCCGGATGGAGTACGGCTACGGCAGCTCCCGGTACGTGCTGGAGTCGGGCGACGCGCTCCAGTTCGTGGGCGGTGTGCCGCACGGCCCGGCGGCGCTGGTCGAGCTGCCGATCCAGTTTCTGTCGATCAAGTCGATCACGCCGTCGACCTGAGCCACGGGCCAGCGGCAATCGGTGTCCACTGACAGTGGACATGGTTTCATAACGCGTTTTATGCTGGCGATGCGCTCGCCATTGAACCGACCGGGAGGCCGCCGTGTCAGCAGTTCGCCGCCCGCCCCGGTACTCGGCGCTGGCCCTGGTGCGCCACGGCCTGTCCGGCCGCCAGTGGCCGCGGGCCTGGGCCGACCAGCCGATGCGCGGCAGCTACGACGTGGTCATCATCGGCGGCGGGGTGCACGGCCTGGCCGCCGCCTACTACCTCGCGGTCAACCACGGGATCACCAACGTCGCCGTGCTGGACAAGGGCTACATCGGCGGCGGCGGCTCCGGCCGCAGCACGGCCATCCTGCGCTCCAACTACCTGACCCCCGAGGGCGTCCGGTTCTACGACCGGTCGATGCAGCTCTACCGCACGCTGGCCGCAGACCTGGACTACAACGTCATGTTCTCCCGGCGCGGGCACCTCACGCTGGCCCACAACGACTCCTCGCTGCGCACCATGCGCTGGCGGGCCGAGGTCAACCAGCTGCAGGGCGTCGACTCGGAGGTCATCGACCCGGCCGAGATCAAGCGGCTGGTGCCGTACCTGGACACCTCGGCGCACACCCGGTACCCGATCCTCGGCGCCCTCTACCACCCGCCCGGCGGGATCATCCGGCACGACGCGGTGGTCTGGGGCTACGCCAGGGGGGCCTCGGCCCGCGGCGTGCACATTCACCAGGACACCGAGGTCACCGGCATCGACGTGGCCGGCGGCCGGGTGCGCGGGGTGCGCACCAGCCGGGGCGACATCGCCACGCCGATCGTGCTCAACGCCACGGCGGGCTGGGCCACGCTGGTGGCCGCCCTGGCCGGGGTGCGGCTGCCCATCCAGACGTTCCCGCTCCAGGCCGCGGTCACCGAGCCGGTCCGACCGTTCCTGGACGCGGTGGTGGTGTCGGGCACCCTGCACGTGTACGTGAGCCAGACCGACCGCGGCGAGCTGGTGTTCGGTGCCAGCGTGGACCCGTTCGCGGCCTACTCGACGCGCGGCTCGCTGGAGTTCGCCGAGGGGCTGGCCACCCACATCGTCGAGCTAATGCCGGCGCTGTCGAAGATGCGCCTGCTGCGCCAGTGGGGCGGGCTGTGCGACATGACCCCGGACTTCTCGCCGATCATGGGCGGCACCGGGGTGGACGGCTTCTACGTGGACGTGGGCTGGGGGACCTACGGGTTCAAGGCGGGCCCGGTGTCCGGGGAGGCCATGGCGCAGTGCCTGGCCACCGGCACCCCGCCCGAGATCATCCAGACGTTCGGGCTCAGCCGGTTCACCGACGGCAGCCTGGTCGGCGAGAAGGGCGCGGCCGCGGTCGGCCACTGAGCTGGGAAGGGCTGCTTTGTCATGATGCTCATCCGGTGTCCCTGGTGCGGGCCTCGGGGCGCGACGGAGTTCCACTACTCCGGCGAGGCCACGCCGCGCCCCGACCCGTCTTCGGCTACGCCGCGGGAGTGGCGCGAGTACCTGTACTTCCCGGCCAACCCGCTCGGCCTGGTCACCGAGACCTGGTACCACCGGATGGGCTGCCGGCGGTTCTTCGCCATTCAGCGCGACACGGCCACCAACGCCTCGCGCACTCTCGACGAGGGGCTCCAGTGAGTGCCGCGCCGGACCGGCGGCTGGGCGTGCAGCCCGGTGAGGAGATCGACCGGGAGACCTCGTTCACGTTCCGGTTCAACGGGCGCGAGGTCCCGGCCCTGGCCGGGGACACCATCGCCTCGGCGCTGCTGGCCAGCGGCCAGCGGGTGCTGTCGCGCAGCTACAAGTACCACCGGCCGCGCGGCGTGCTGACGGCCAGCTACCTCGACCCGGGCTGCTTCTTCCAGGTCGGCGACGAGCCCAACGTGCGCGGCGCGCACCGGCTGGCCGAGCCGGGCCTGGACGTGCACTCCCAGAACACCTGGCCCAGCGCTAAACTTCGACGTCAAGGCGGCCAACCAGCTCGCGGGCCGGTTCCTCGGCCCCGGCTTCTACTACAAGACCTTCATCCGGCCGCAGCGGCTGTGGCCGGTCTACGAGCGGGTGCTCCAGCGGTTCGTGCACGCCGGGCAGGTCTCGCCGGACACGCCCCGGGCGACGGTGGACAAGCGCTACGCCCATCCCGACGTGCTGGTGGCCGGCGGCGGCCCGGCCGGCCTGACCGCCGCGGTCGCGGCCGCGCGGGCCGGGGCGCGGGTGATGCTGGTCGAGGAGGAGCACCGGCTCGGCGGCCACCTGCGCTGGGGCGACGCCCAGTCGCTCGAAGCGCTGGCCGCGCTGCGTGACGAGGTCGCGGCCACGCCGGGCATCGAGGTGCTGACCAACTCGGTGGTGGCCGGGCGCTACGACGACAACTGGACCGCCGTGGTCCGGCGCGGCCGCCCCGGCGATGCCGAGCAGCTGATCAAGGCCCGGGCCAAGGTGCTGGTCGTCGCGCCCGGCCTGATCGAGCGGCCGTACGTGTTCCAGGGCAACGACTTGCCCGGCGTCATGCTCTCGACCGCGGTCCGGCGGCTGATCCGGCTGCACGCGGTCCGGCCGGGGGAGCGGGCGGTGGTGCTGACCGCCAACGCCGACGGCGACGCCGCCGTGACCGACCTGCGCGAGGCCGGAGTGCACATCGCCCGGGTGGTCGACGCCAGGACCGGCGGCGACCTGGTCCGGGTGCGTGGCCACCGCGGCGTCCAGGCCGTCGAGCTAGCCGACGGGTCCACGGCGGAGTGCGACCTGGTCGTGACCGCGGTCGGCTGGACGGCGCCGACCTCGCTGCTCAACATGGCCGGGGACCAGCCCGGCTACAACGCCAGGGCGGCCCGGTTCTTCCCCGGCGCGCTGCCCCCCGGCGTGCTGGCCACCGGCGGCCTGGCCGGCGACGGCGGCCTGGACGAGCTGACCGCGCACGCCGCCGCGACCGGCCGCGAGGCGGCCCGGCGCGCCCTGCGGCTGCGCCGGGAGTGGCAGGCCGCGCTGCCCGCCAGCCCGGCACCGGCCGCGGCCGGGACCGACGAGCCGGTGGCCATCCCGCCGCTCCGAGTGGACGAGCATCCCGAGCTGTTCCGGGCCAGCACCCACGGCATCGTGGACTTCTGCGAGGACGTGTCCTCGAAGGACATCATCGGCGCGGTCCGCGAGGGCTACGACTCCATCGAGCTGGCCAAGCGGTACACCACCGCCACCATGGGCCCGACCCAGGGCAAGCTCGAGCTGGTCAACGCGGTCGCGATCGCCGCCGAGGCGACCGGGGCCACCATCGCCGAGACCGGGACCACGACCTGGCGGCCGCCGTATGCGCCGATCACGCTGGGCGCCCTGGCCGGGCGGCCGCTGGAGCCGGTCCGTTACTCCCCGATGCAGTCCTGGCACGAGGCGCACGGCGCGCGGCCGCTGGTGTCCGGGGCCTGGATCCGGCCCGACCATTACGGCGACCCGCAGGGCGAGGCCCGCAACGTACGGACCAGCGTCGGCATCATCGACGTCACCCCGATCGGCAAGCTCGACCTGCGCGGCCCGGACGTGCCCCGCTTGCTCAACCTGGTCTACGTGAACAAGTGGTCCAAGCTCGGCCTCGGCCGGGTCCGGTACGGGGTCATGTGTACCGAGGACGGGGTGGTGTTCGACGACGGGGTCACCGGCCGGCTGGGCCCCGAGCACTACCTGATGAGCACCACGTCCAGCGGTGCCGCCGCGGTGTGGGAGTGGCTGGAGAACTGGCTGCAGACCGCGCACCCGGACTGGCAGGTGCACGTCACGCCCGTGACCACTGCTTACGCCAGCATGAACGTGGCTGGCCCGGCGTCGCGGGACCTGCTGGCCCGGGTCACCGAGGGCGTGGACCTGGCCAACGAGGCCTTCCCCTACATGGAGGTCCGCACCGGCCGGGTGGCCGGGGTGGACGACTGCGTGCTGTGGCGGATCGGCTTCACCGGCGAGCTCAGCTACGAGCTGCACGTCCCGGCGGCCTACGGGCTGCACGTCTGGGAGACGCTGCTGGACCGCGGCCGCGACCTGGGCATCGCGGCGTTCGGCGTCGAGGCCCAGCGCATCCTGCGGCTGGAGAAGGGGCACCTGATCGTCGGCCAGGACACCGACGGGCTGACCCGCGGTTACAGCGCCGGACTGGACTGGGCCATCAAGCTCGACAAGGACGACTTCGTCGGCAAGCCCGAGCTGGCCTGGCAGCACGACGCCGCGGCGGCTGACGGCGCGGCGGCTGACGGCGCGGCTGACGGCGGGGAGGCTGACGGCGGCCGCCCGGCCGACCCGCGGCTGGTGGGCCTGCACCCCGAGGATGGCACCGTCGTGCCGCCGGAGGCCAGCCAGATCGTGGACGGCTCGCGCATTGTCGGCCGGGTCACCTCGAGCCGGATGTCACCGACCCTGGGCCGGTCGATCTGCCTGGCCCAGGTGGAGGCGCCGCTGGCCGCCCCCGGCACCCGGGTCACCGTGCGGCTGCCCGGTGGCGCGCTGATCGCCGCCCGGGTGACCGAGCACCTTGCTCACGTGGATCCCGAAGGGAGCCGGATGCGTGTCTGAGCATCTCGTGTCTGAGTATCTCGTGCGAGCCCGGAGCCCGATCCCGGTCGCCTGCCCGGTGCACGTCGAGGCCGGCTGGGAGGTCAGCGCGGCCCGCAGCGACGCCCCGCTGACCCTGACCGACTGCACCCCGCTGGCCAAGGTGCACGTGCGCGCCCCGTGGAACGGGGCCATGGCCAAGGCGCTGAGTGTGCCGTTCGGCCGGGCCGTACGGGACGGCGCCGGGCTGGTGGCCGGGTCCGGGCCCGGCGAGTGGCTGGTGTTGGCCCCGGCCGGCACGGCCGGGGCGGTAGCCAGCCGCCTGGAGCGGATCGCGGCCGAGTCGGCGCCGCAGGAGTTCGTCAGCGTCATCGACCTCACCCACGGCCGGGCCCTGGTCCGGGTCACCGGCCCGCACGCGGCCGACCTGCTGGCCCGGCTGTGCCCCATCGACCTGGCCGACGACATGACCCCGGACGGATCGGCGCTGCGCTCCTCGGTCGCGGGCGTCGCCACCGACCTCATCCGGGATGACCAGCCCGCCGGTCCGTCCTACCTGCTGCACTGCGAGCGTTCGTCCGGTCAGTACCTGCACGACTCGCTGCTGGCCGCCGGGGAGTCGCTGGGCATCGGCGTCGACGGCTTCGTCGGCCACGGCCTGGGCCAGTCAGGCGGCCTGGGCAGTCATGGCCTGGGCGAGTCAGGTGGCCCGGGCGAGTCAGGCGGCCCGGCCGGGCTGGGCGGCGCGGCCCCGGCGGCGGCTGAGTAGGGTCACCCCGGACCCGAGCAGCAGTACCAGCACGCCGTAGGCGCCCAGCGGCGCCGCGGCCGCCGGCCCGAACGCGGCCGCCGCGATCCCCGCCGCGACCGCGAAGTCACGCATGGCCACCGGCAGCAGGATGGCCGTGGCCCGGCCGCCCGGCAGGCCCGTGGCCAGCACGCGGCCGAGCGCCGCGGAGCCCGCGATGTACACCACGAGCGCGGCGATGACCCGGGTGTAGGCCGCGTCGAGCCGGATCTGACTGGCCACCTGCCACAGCAGGAACAGCAGCGCCAGCACGGTGACCAGGCGGATCAGCGCGTCCAGCGGGACACTGGGGGACCAGAAGGCCCGCACCGCCACGCCGGCGGCCAGCGGCAGCGCCACCACCACGGCCAGGTTGCCCAGCAGCCCGGCCGATGACACCGACGCGTGGGTGCCCAGCAGGGACAGGATCGGCCCGGCGCCGAGCACGGTGATGATCGTGGACGCCACCAGGAGCACCGCGCACACCGCCGCCTCGCCGCCGGCGATCACGCACAGCGCGACCGTGGCCACCTCGGCGGGCGCGACGCCGACGGTTTGCATGCCTGCGCGCAGCTGCTCGCTGCCGATCAACTGGCTGGCCGCCCACGCCAGCGCGGGCAGGGTCACGGTGCTGACCAGCAGGACCACCGCGATCCGCCGCCAGGCCCTGGCCGCCGCGGCCAGGTCGGCCAGCCGCAGCGACAGGCCGGTGGCGAAGACCAGCACGGCCAGCGCGGAGTCGATGCCGTTCGCCGCCGACACCGCGCGCCCCGGCCCCGGCGCGGCCACGCCGGCCGCCGCGGCCACCAGCACCAGGACCAGCAGGAACCGCTCCGAGGCGTCGGCTACCGCGGGCAGCGCGGGCCCAGATACGCGCAACCCCGCCTCCCGCTGTTGGTTGCCCGCGATCTGCGGTCAAGGTAAGGCAAAGGTAGCGGTCCCGCCACCACGGCGCACCGACGGCCCGGCGAGGGTCGGCAAGAGTACGTTCGGCCGGCCAGATCAGCGCCCCGCAGAGTTGGCTCGCTGATCGAGCCATGGGCAAGTATCGAGGCTTCTAGCTAGAGCGTTCGTCTGCGTGGCCAGAATGTCAGAGGCACTCGTTACTGTGGTCGAAGAAAGGTCAGCCAGCCCGAGGCCGGGGAGGTGATCCGGGTGCCAGTACCCGAGGCCACGGATCTCGGCTCCCGCCACGAGGGCCTGACCTGGACCTGCGACCTGGACGCTGCCCAGCTGCTGGCCGCCAGCGGCGCCACCCAGCTCGGCGAAGCTGACGACGAGCGGGCCGCGGCTGAGGAAGCCGCCGCTGAGGGCACGGCGGTGGATCGGACCGGCGCAGTCCTGGACCAGCTGCCGCCCGGCCCGGCGCTGGCCGCGTGGCTATCCGGGACCGAGGTACGGTCGCTGTCGGAGTGGGACCTGCCCGGCGTCGCCTCCGGCTACCACCGCCTGGCCGCCTGGGCCCAGGCCAGGGAACTCGAAGCGGTCGCGGAGATGGCCTCCCGCACCGCCGCCCGCGACGACCATGTCCGCGTGAATACTGACGGCCGCCCCGACCAGGTCACCCCGGCGGCGGGGTCCACCGTCGGCCTGGAACTAGTCATGTCCCATCCCGCCGCCATGGACTGGACCCATCTCGGCGTCACGCTGCGGTGGCGACTGTCCGCTACCTGGGCCGCGCTGAACGCCGGGAGGATCGACCTGTCCCGGGCTCGGCTCATCGCCGAGGCCACGGCGCCGCTGGACGACGACACGGCCCGCGCCGTCGAGGCCAGGATCTTGCCGTCGGCCGGGGATCAGACCACCGGCCAGCTGCGGGCGGCGCTGCGCCGGGCGATCATCGCCGCTGATCCTGAGGGTGCCGAGCAACGCCGCAAGAACGCCCAGCGGCACGCCAAGGTCAGCCTGTATCCCGATCCGGCCGACGGGACGGCGACCCTGGCGGGGACCCGGCTGCCGGCCGTGCATGCCGCCGCCGCCATGGCCCGGCTGACCGCGATCGCCCGGGCGATGAAGTCCGCCGGGCAGGCCGGCGGACTGGACTACCTGCGCGCCACCGCGTTCATCGGCCTGCTGCTGGGCACCTTGCCCCTGACCCCGCCGCCCGCGGACGACCCCGGCCCCGACGGTCCCACCGACCCCGACCCCGGCCCGCGGCCGAGCGACTCCGACCACAGCGACCGAGGCAACGACGATCAGGGCGGCGATCAGGACGGCACCGACAACCGCGAACCCGTGACGGACGCGCCGATGCCGCCCGACCCGGACCTGCCGATGCCGCCCGACCCGGATCCGCCCGACGATCCTCGCGGCCCCGGCAGCAACGCCGGCTACGGGGACGATGCGGACTGGGACGACGACGATGGTCCGTTCGCCCCCGGCCCGCCCGCCGCCTGGCCGCCTCTGCCCGCCACCTTGACCCAGACCCGGCCGTTCCTCGGCCAGTCACCGCCAAGCCACCCTGGCCGCCCACGGCCGCGCGGGCAGCCTGGCCGGCCCCCACCCGGCCTGCTGGAGCTGGTGATCTCTTGGCGCGCTCTCTCGGGCGACCCGGCCGGGTCGGCTACCTTGAGCCGGGTCGGTCCCATCACCGCCGGGCAGGCGCTCCCGCTCGCTCTGAACGCTGCTTTCGACCCGCATGCCCGGTGGCAGGTCATCGTCACCGACGCCGACGGCTACGTCATCGCCGTGGAGACCGTCCGCCGCCGCCCACGCCGCGCCCGCCGGCTGGCCGGGGTGACCGGCCAGGTCAGCGTCACCATCCGGGCCGCCACCCTGGATGACTCCAGCAGCATCATCACCACTGGCCGCGGTATCCAGGCCGCCGTGCTGCGCGCTGCGCGCCGCGCACTGGCCCGCGCCCGCCGGCAGGCCGCTGCTGATGCCGCCGCGCCCGGCGGATGCGCTCACACCACCGCCACGCCCGGCTACCGGCCCACTAGCAAGATCCGTGACTATGTCACGGCCCGGGACCGGACCTGCCGTCATCCGCGCTGCCGCCAGCCCGCCCGTCACGCGGACCTTGACCACACCACCGCCTGGCAGAAGGGCGGCGCGACCTGCACGTGCAACCTGGGCCCGTACTGCCGGACCCATCACAAAATTAAGCAGCTGCCCGGCTGGACACTGATCCAGACCAAGCCCGGCTTCTTCCGGCTCACCACCCCGGCCGGGCGCAGCTACACCACCAGCCCCGACCCCTACTCCGCCTGACGCTCAGCCGAAATCCTAGTAATACGACCGGATTTATCGTATAAAGGCTGAGCGCTGTCTGGTCACAGGCGGCCAGGCGCAGGGCTTCTTGGAGGCAGAGTCATGACCGGGGAACCGAATCAGCACACGCGCAGAACCTTCCTGCGCGGGACCGGCGCGGCGGCCGCGATCGGCGCCACCACCCTGGCCGGAGGCACCCTGTTCAGCGGTACAGCGAACGCCACCACAACGACCGCCCGGCGAGGAGCAGCCCCGTCGCTGGCGCAGCTCGCGCAGGACGCGGTGATCTTCGGCTTGCCCGCTGTCCTGCAGTCGCAGTACCTGGCGCTCTCCGACGCGGCCGGGTTCGCGCGCAACCAGTTCGCGGTCAACCTGGAGCTCTCGACCCCCCAGACCCACGTCGCCGGGCCGAACGACGACACGCTCTACGGCTTCAGCTACCTGGACCTCGCCGACGGCCCCCAGGTCATCGAGGTGCCCGCCACCCCTGGCCGCTACTACTCAATCCAGCTGATCGACTTCTGGACCAACGCGTTCGACTACATCGGCACCCGCACCACCGGCAGCGCGGCGGGCGCGTTCGCGATCACCCCGCCCGGCTGGCACGGCCGGCTGCCGCACGGCGTCCAGGAGATCAGGGCCACGACCAAGCGGCTGCTCGCCCTGGTCCGCACCGAGGTCAACAACCCGGCTGACCTGGCGGCGGCACAGGCCATCCAGACCAGCTACACCACCGGCCCGCTCTCCCAGTACCCCCGCCAGCGGGTCAGCCCGGCGGTCGCGGCCCAGGCGCTCGACATCTTCGCGCCCCTCCCCCTCACCGGATTCGACGTATCGCTCTTCGAGCAGATCAACTCCCTCATCCAGGAGTACCCACCGCTCCCTCGCGACGCTGAGCATGCCCGGAGGCTGCGCCCGGTCGGCGTTGACGTCCGCTGCTATCAGCAGCCCGGCGCGTCGCTCGCCGGCGTGCTCCAGGCGGCGATAGCCCCGGCCATCGGGGCCATCGAGGCCGCGATCCCAGCGCTGCTGACGGAGACCTCCACCGGCTGGAGCGTCAATTACGACGTCACTCCCGTCACCCACGACCCTCTCCGGCGCGCGGCGCTGACCATCTACGGCCCGGGCACGCACATCAACTCCGAAGCGCTCTACTTCAGCGCGGCGGGCGTTGACGGCGTGGCGCTGACCGGCGCCAACGACTACACGCTGACCTTCCCGGCCGGCCAGCTCCCGCCAGTCGGGGCGTTCTGGTCGCTGATCCTTTACGACGCCACGACGTTCTGGCTGGTCGCGAACCCTATCGACCGCTACGAGATCGCCAGCCACACCGGCGGCCTCATCTACAACGCAGACGGCTCGCTCACCATCGCCGTCAGCAACACCCAGCCTGCGGACCCCACGGTCAACTGGCTTCCTTCCCCGACGGACGCGTTTCGCCTGATCCTGCGCACCTACCTCCCGGCACCATCCATCCTCGACGGCGCCTGGCTCCCGCCGGCCCTCGTCGAGTCCAGCTAAGGGTCTCAGCACCGGCTGGACGGAGCGGCGTGGCCCGACCGGGTCGGGGGCACCCTTGTTATGGATGGCTTTATTTAGGATGGAGATGGCATGCGGCTGCGCCAGACCGGCTTAATCAAGCGCCTGCTCGTCCTCGGTGCCGCAGTCGCGGCGCCGGCGGCCCTGGTCGCGGGGCTGCTCCTGCCCGGCGCGGCGAGCGCCAGCGGGACGCACGCCCGCGTCAGCGCGACGAGGGTCCGGGACTACGTCACGTTCTACGGGTACGTCGACAACTCGCCGCCGGGCGGGGCCATCGCCCACCCCTGCATCCACCACCGGGCCGGCGGCGTGGGCACCTGGCGCAACCCGGTGACCTTCGCCGAGCCCAACGACCTGAACGGGCCCTGGTGCCAGCGCATCTACGTGCCGTTCCTCAAGAAGTACTTCATTCACGAGGACCAGTGCGACCCATGCGGCGGGGTTGACCGCAACCACGTCGACCTGTGGATGGGCGGCGACCACAACTCGACCCGCAATCCGGAGAAGCACGCGCTGCTGGCCTGCGAGGACAAGTGGACCAAGCACGCGCGGGTCATCCTGCACCCGCCGTCCAACGAGCCGGTGGACCGCACGGCGCTGTTCACGCCGCCGACGCGCTGCCACGGCGGTACCGGAGACTGACGGGACCCGGGCGGCGGCGCTGACCTGCGTCGGCGCCGCCGTCCGGCGGCTCAGGCGGCCAGGGCCCTGGCCCCGGCCAGCACCCGGTCAAGCAGCAGGGCATGCATTCGCGCCGTGACCGCGTCGCGCTGTCGGCCGAGCCGCGCGAGCTGGCCCTCGATCCTGGTGTAGGTCCGGACGGCGCCGTGAAAGCGCGACCCCGCAACGGCGAATAGAGGTGGAAGACCTCAGCGCCGGAAGGTAATGACATGACGGAAAGATCCGCGTGAGGACCGGGCCGCCGGGCGTCCGTCAGGACCAGGCGCAGGGGCCCGAGGCGGGACTGCGCGCCCGCGAGGACGCCAGGGACATCGAGCTTTCGCTGGCCGAGCCGGACCGGTTCGGCGTGATCTTTGACCGCTACTTCGCCGAGATCCACGGCTACGCCGCCCGGCGGCTGGGCCGCGACGCGGCCGATGACGTCGCCGCCGACACGTTCCTGACCGCGTTCCGCCAGCGACGGCGGTTCGACGCGGGGCGGGGCATCGTGCGGGCCTGGCTGTACGGGATCGCGACCAACTACATCGGCCGCTACCAGCGCCATGAGGTCCGCGAGCTGCGGGCCCGGGGACGGGCCCCGGCGGTAGTACCCGACGAGAGCCACGCTGACCTGGTCGCCGACCGGGTGACGGCCGGGGCACTGCACCGCCAGCTGGCCGGGGCGCTGGCGGAGCTGTCCCGCGGCGACCGCGAGGTGCTGCTGCTCATCGCGCTGGGCGGGCTCAGCCACGCGGAGGTGGCCACGGCTCTCGGCATCCCGTACGGAACGGTCGGGTCCCGGCTGAGCCGGGCCCGCCGGAAGCTGCGCGACGGCCTGGCTGTCGCCCGGCCCGTGACCTGACTGGAGAGGACAGCAACCATGGACGAACTTCAGCTCCTCAGCGAGTTGCTGCCGCCGCCGGCGCCGCCCAGCCCCGAGGTCGTCGCCGCGACGCGGGCCCGGCTGGCCGCCGAGCCGTCGCGGGCGCTGCCGTTGCCCTGGGCCGTGACCGGGCGGGGACGACCGCGCGGCTGGGTGCTCGCGGCGGGGGCCGCGGCCACCGCCGCCGTGGTGGCGGCAGTCACGCTGACGGCCGGCGGGACCTCGGCGCCCGCGGCCCAGCTCAGCGTCTTCCAGCTGCCGGCCGGGGCGGCCGCTACCGGTACCGGTGGCCCCGGCCTGCCCATCCTGCTGACCGCGGCCAGGGCCGTGGCGCGGGGCGCGCCGACGACGAGCGGCCGGTACTGGGTGTCGCCCGCGGTGGCCGGGAACTTCATCCCGGTCGGCCACGGTGACGACCGCTACCTGATCCTGGAGAAGAGCACCAACGACCAGTACATGGCCACCAGGTTCCGTGCGTGGAGCCCGCAGGTCGTCCAGCAGCTGGGCGTCCAGCTGGCCTCGCCGGCTGACCGGGCCGCCTGGCAGCGCGCGGGCTCGCCTACCACCTGGCATGTCGACCAGGAGTACGGCCTCGATACGCCGCAGGGGCCGTCCGCGACCGAGAACTTCGCCGTCAAGGCCGGACGCGACCCGCTGCCATTCGACTTGGGCGCCACGTCGACCAACAAGCCCTTCGTGATCGGCGACTCGGTTCTGTCCGCGCGCCAACTGCTGGCTCTGCCCGCCGCGCCCGGCCCGCTCCGGCGGCTGGTCCTCGGCGGCGAGAAGGGCTGGCCGGGCGGCGACAGCTCCTATCTCTTCCAGGCCGTGCCTGCGGTGCTGGACATGCCCGTGACCCCGGCCGTCAGGGCGGCGCTGTACCGCCTGCTGGCCTCGCTGCCGGGCGTGCGCGGCGCGGGCCAGGTCCGGGACGTGGCCGGCCGATTCGGCCAGGCCGTCACCCTGACCGGCCGGTACGCGCCGTGCGGGCACTACTCGCTCGGGCGGTTCGTGCAGACCGGCACGCGGTGGATGCAGGCCATCACCCGGCGGGGCAAGCACATCCGGGTGGAGGAGCCGATCGGGCACCAGGTCGGGGGGTGGATGTTCTCCTCCTGCGTGGTCCAGCAGCGCCTGGTCATCAATCCGGGCAATGGCCTGCCGATGGCCCAGGAACTCCGGTACGTCAAGCTGCCGGCCGGCCACACCTGGTCCGCGCCGGGCGGCCTCTTCTCCTACGAGATCTTCGGCACGCCGCACTGGACCAGTGCCCTGCCGCACCGCAGCCCCACCGGCCGATGACGGAAGGACGAGAGCTGATGAGACAGGGACTGCCGGGCCGGGCGATCCCGGCCCTGGCCGCCGGGCTGACCGCGCTGGTGCTGGCCGTCGGCCTGGCCGCGGGTGCCCCGGCCCTGGGGTCCGTCACCGCCGGGCGCCCGGCCGCGGGACCCCGGCTCCGGCTGATCGCGGTCCAGCACCGGATCGACATCCCGAAGTACGGCAAGCAGGTCGTGGTCGACCCCGGCATCTGGGTCGGCGCCCTGGGCCGCGCGCTGCGGATCGACGCGGGCCGGGCCAGCTACACCAGGCCGGTGACACTCAGCCAGGTCATCACGACCGCCTCGGGGGCGACGCGGACGCGGCGGATGCCGGGCTGGATGAACGCCGGGTCTGGCCGGCTGCGTGACTTCGGGCCGGGTGACGGTGCGCGACTCCCGCGGCCGGGTGGTCGGCTCGCACACCTTCAACTTCTGCCCGGACACCAACTTTCCGGAGCGGACCGGGCCGGACAGCGCCGCGAAGTCGTCCTTCCCCTCCGGATGCTACGAGGAGCTGTTCCAGCTCGGCATGGTGTCGGGCATTGCCAGGGGCTGGGCCGTGGATCCCGCTTTGCAGAGCTTCCAGGGCCAGTCGCCGTTCCTGTTCAAGCTCCCGCTCGGCACCTATCACGTGACCGAGACCATCCAGCCCGGCTACGCCCGGTTCTTCGGCATCCCGGCCAGGGACACCACGGCCACGGTGATCGGGCACGTGGTGAAGGGCACGCCGGGCGGCTTCCGCCCGGCCCGCCGCCGCCCGGCCCCGGCCCGCCGCCGCGAGGCCGGGCCACTACCGTCCCTGCCGCGTGACGTGCCGCTGCTGCGGCACGTGCCGGCGAATGCGCTGCCCGACCTGGTGCCGCTGCCGTCCTGGGACATCACCACCTCGCACGTGACCAAGACCAGCCAGGACTTCCTCGACTTCGGCGCCACCGTCTGGGTCGGCGGCCACTCGCCCCTCGACGTCGAGGGCTTCCGCACACCCGGCTCGTCCACCATGCGGGCCTACCAGTACTACTGGCACGACGGGCACATCGTCGGCCGCACCCCGGCGGGCACCATGTTCTTCGACAACCAGAAGGGCCACCATCACTGGCACTTCCAGCAGTTCGCCAAGTACGTGCTGCTCAACGCCAGCAAGAAGGTCGCGGTGCGCAGCGAGAAGGTCGGCTTCTGCATCGGCCCCACCGACGCCATCGACCTGACCCTGCCGCACGCCGCCTGGAACCCCGGCTCCATCGGGCTGACCGGCCTGTGCGGCCAGCCCACCGCGCTGTGGGTGCAGGAGTACATGCCGATCGGATGGGGTGACACCTACAGCCAGCTCAAGGCCGGGCAGGCGTTCAACATCACCCACCTGCCCGACGGCACCTACTACATCGAGATCATCGCCAACCCCGAGCGCCTCCTGCACGAGGTGACGAGGGCCAACGACATCTCGCTGCGCAAGGTCATCATCACCGGCCCCGCCGGCCGCCGGCGCGTCCGCGTCCCCGCCTGGCACGGCATCGACCCCGAGGGCTGAGCCGCCATCGAGGCCACGTCGATGGGGCCGCGGTCGAGCTTGAAGTCCGATTCCTGCCAGCCGTATACCCGGCCGCCTGCGAGGCTCGCATCATGACACATACGCAAGTCCTGCTCCTGGCCGCCGACGACTTCGAGGACACGGAGCTGCTGTACCCCTTGTACCGGCTGGCCGAGGAAGGCGTCGCGGTGACCGTGGCCGGCCTGGATGATCACCCGCTGCGGGGGAAAATGGGCTACGGTCCGCTGACCGTCGATACCACCGTTGACCAGGTCACCGCAGGGGCTTTCGACGCGCTGGTCATCCCAGGCGGTTACGCGCCCGATAAGCTGCGGCGCTCCCAGACAGTCCTGGAGCTTGTCCGGGCGTTCGACGAGGAACGCAAGCCGATCGCCTTCATCTGCCACGCGGGCTGGGTACCGATCTCGGCCAAGATCATCAAGGGTCGGCGGGCGACCAGCGTGGCGGCCATCCGCGATGACATGGTCAACGCGGGGGCGGACTGGGTCGACGAGGCCACCGTGGTCGACGGTCACCTGATCTCCGCGCGGACGCCAGCCGACCTCGGACCGTGGATGAAAGCCCTGCTGCGCGCCCTCGCCGGCTAGTCCAGGCCGTCCCGGTCGGCCCAGGCCAGCAGGGTATCGATGGAGTAGGCGGTATCGTCGATGCCCCGGTGCAGGTCGCCGAGCCGGGCGAAGCGGGCCGGCACGGTGGCGATGGTGAACTCCCGCGGCTCCACGTCGTCGATCTCGTCCCAGGCCACCGGCGTGGATACGGTCGCCTCCGGCACGCCGCGCACCGAGTAGGCGCTGGCGATGGTGTGGTCCCTGGTGTTCTGGTTGTAGTCCACGAACAGCTTGGCCGGGTCCCGGTCCTTGCGCCACCAGGTAGTGGTGACCTCGCCGGGCGCGCGGCGCTCGACCTCCACGGCGAAGGCGTGCGCGGCCCGGCGCAGCTCGGCGAAGCTCCACCGCGGCTCGATCCGCACGTACACGTGCAGGCCGTGGCCGCCGGAGGTCTTGGGCCAGCCGACCACGCCCAGCTCGTCCAGCAGTTCTTGCACGGTGCGGGCGACCCGGCGCACGGTGTCGAACCCGCACTGCGGCATCGGGTCCAGGTCGATGCGCCACTCATCGGGCCGCTCGGTGTCCGCGCGGCGGGAGTTCCATGGGTGGAACTCCACGGTGGACATCTGCACCGCCCACACCACGCTGGCCAGCTCGGTCACGCACAGCTCGTCGGCGTGTCGGCTGTACCGGGGGAACTCGACCCGGACCGTCTCCAGCCAGTCGGGCGCGCCGGCCGGGATGCGCTTCTGATGCACCTTCTCCCCGGCTACGCCGGACGGGAAGCGGTGCATCATGCAGGGCCGCTCGCGCAGCGCGCGGACGATCCCGTCGCCGACCGACAGGTAGTAGTTCACCAGGTCGAGCTTGGTTTCCCCGCGGGCCGGGAAGTACACCCGGTCCGGGTTGGTGATCCGCACCACCCGGCCCCCGACCTCGACCTCTGCCGCTGCACTCATACCCCAGACGCTAGCCGCCCGCGGGTCGCAGGCCCGGCAGGCGGGCCTGCGACCCGCGGGCTGATGCTCGCCGCTCTGGGGCCCGGCGCCTTATGGCAGCCTGATGGACATGGCTGACTCATTCGCGGTCAGGTTCGCCGCCGTCCGGGCCCGGTTCGGGCCGCTGACGTGGGGGCTGGACCCGTCCGGGGCGCTGCTGGACCGCTGGGGGCTCGGTGACAGCGCCGACGGCCTGGACCGGTTCGCCGACCTCATGCTGGAGGCCGCGGCCGGCACCGTCGGGCTGATCAAGCCCCAGTCGGCGTTCTACGAGCGGCACGGCTGGCGGGGCATCCGGACGCTTGAGCGGCTGATCGCCGGCGCCCGCGCGGCCGGGCTGCTGGTGGTGCTCGACGTCAAGCGCGGCGACGTCGGCAGCACGAACGCCGCCTACGCCGAGGCGTACCTCGGCGCCGGGGCGCCGCTCGAGGCCGACGCCCTGACCGTGCACCCGTACCTGGGGCTGGACGCCATGGACGCATTCGTGTCCCGCGCTCACCAGGCCGGCAGCTGCCTGCTGGTGGTGACCCGGTCGTCCAACCCGGAGGGCCGGGCCGTGCAGGCCGCGCTCGGCGCGGACGGGCGAGCCGTGGAGGACGAGCTGCTGCGCCGGATCGGGGCGCTCAACGCGGCGCTGGCGCCGGGCGAGATCGGGCCGGTGGGCGCCGTCATCGGCGCGCCGCCGGTGGAGCCGCCGCTGGACCTGCGGGCCGCGAACGGCCTGTTCCTGGCGCCCGGGCTCGGTGCCCAGGGGGCCGGTCCCGCCGACGTGGCCCGGACGTTCGCGGCCTGCCCGGACCGGGTCATGCCCAGCGCGTCCCGGTCGCTGCTGGCCGCGGGCCCGGACCTGGGCGCACTGCGGGAGGCCGCCGCGGCCCTGGCCGCCGAGGTCCGCGCCGCCCTGGGCTGAATTCCTGGCTAGTAGTCCCGGCCAATAGTCGCGGCCAATGGTCCCGGCCAATGGTCCCGGCCAATGGTCCCGGCCAAACTGAGCGGCCCGCGCGATGCGCACACTCGGCATCGCGCGGGCCGCCGGCCCTAACTTCGTGACTAGCGTCGAAGCGACTCCGCCCGGGACAGCAGAGTCTTTTCTGATGGGTGTCCCTGCGCCAGGTGGGCGATGCTGATCACCAGCGCCCCCAGGTTCGGCGTCCCCCACCCGGTGGCCGCGTCCCAGCCGGGACCCGCGTTGTAGCCGGGCACGCCGGCCAGGCCGTTGTTGCCGAGCGTGACGTCGTGGTACCCGATGCCCGCGTGACCGAGCGCGTACAGGTAGGGGTTGAGCAGCCCGACCCCGTGATGGGCCAGCTGGTCCACGTCGGCCACCAGCCCGGCCCAGTCCGGCGAGCCCTCGCTGGTGCCGCCGATGGTGTAGTAGCCCGCCTTGCTGGCGCCCAGGAAGGACAGGTAGATCAGGATCGGCGTGTTGGGGTCGGCGTTCCACGAGATGTCCGGGATGCCGCGGTGGTTGCCCAGCAGCTTCTGGTCCGAGGCGGGCAGGAACCGCTGGTAGAACGGCTCGCCGAAGAACTGGCTGATGCCGCCGCCAGTGGCGCCGCCGTCGGAGTTCCACACCGTCTCGGACTGGTAGTTGCCCTGGGTGTCAGCCATCAGGCTGGTGCCGCCCACCGCGGTGACCAGCGGCGAGGAGGCCGGGAAGTTCACCGTCGGGAACGGGTAGATCTTGCCGCTCACGTCCACGTTCGCGGTGCCGGCGTCACCCGTGGAGGCCAGCACGGTCACGCCCATCCGGGCCGCGCGCGCGTAGGTCGCCTCGAAGCTGCGGAAGACCCGCTTGCCCGCCCTGGTGAACAGCGTGTTCTCGGTGGCGCCCCAGCTCTGCGAGATGACCTGGCCGAGGCGGTGGTTCAGCGCGAAGTTCTCCAGCGCGTTGAACTGCGGCAGGCCCTGGACGCCCTCGGTCTCGTCAACCGGGCTCGTCATCAGGACGATGCTCGCGCGCGGCGCCATGGCGTGCGCCCACTCGACGTCCAGTGTGGTCTCGGCGGCCCAGCTGGGCTGGTCCGGGTACTTCGCGGGGTTGTAGGGCACCGTGCCCAGCGGGGCCAGGATCCGGAACGACGGCGGCGCGGGCAGTCCGTAGCCGGCGTTGAAGGTGGCCAGGTCCTTGGTGATCGTCGGGCTGCCGTAGGAGTCGACGATCACGATCGTCTGGCCCCGGCCCTGGTCGCCGCGGGCCAGCAGCTGGTCCACGCCGTAGGCGCGGCGGATCTCCTGCGGGCTGTAGCAGGGCTCGCTGGTGGCGGCCCGGCACTGGGCGTCGGTGGGCGGACTCGCGCTCGCGAACGTCGCCCTGGCCCCGTGCGGCAGCGCGAGCCGCCCGAGCGCGCCTGCGTGCGCCGGCCGCAGGCTGCGGGCCGCGCCGGTCGCCGTCGCCGGGCCCGCTGCTCCTAACGTCAGCGCGAGCAGGAACGCCGCTCCCGACGTTGCCGCCACCGCTTGTCTAACCCGCATGTTGCCCTCCCGAGGAAGATCAGGTGCTGATCGAACGCGAACCTACTCGCAATTCAGGGCCGTGGCGAGGTTCAACGGGATGTCAGCGAGATGTCAACGGGACGTCATGCCTGCGGAAACGTCACCTCGATCAGCAGGCCGCCGTCGGGCCGGGGCCAGGTCGCGACGCTGGCGCCGTGAGTGTCGGCGACGGCCCGGACAATGGACAGCCCCAGGCCCTGACCCTGGCGGTGGCTGGTGCGGTCCGCGCCCAGCCGCTGGAACGGCTCGAACAGCCGGCCGACGGCTGCCGCCGGGACCTCCGGCCCGGTGTTGGCCACCGACAGGACGGCGCGGCCATCGGCCGTCCGGGTGCCGACCTCGACCCGCCCGCCAGGCTCGTTGTGCCGCAGTGCGTTGTCGACCAGGTTGGCGACCAGCCGCTCGGCCAGTCGCGGGCTGCCCGCCGACGCGGCCGGGGCCAGCGCCGTGTGCAGCGTCAGCCCCCTGGCCCTGGCCTCGCCGCCCCGTGCGGCCAGCACCTGGCGGGCCAGCGCGGCCAGGTCGAATGGCTCACGCTGGTCCAGGCCCGCCTGACCGCGGGCCAGCATGAGCAGCGCGTCCAGCAGCTGCTGCTGCTCAGCCCCGGAGACCAGGACCCGCTCGTGCGCGGCGCGCAGCGTCTCGGCTGTCGCACCGGCGCTGGCCAGAGCGACCTGGCTGATGACCCGCTGCCGCGCGAGCGGGGTGCGAAGCTCGTGCGAGGCGTTGGCGATGAACTGGCGCTGGGCCTCGAATGACGCCTCCAGTCGGGCCAGCAGCCCGTCGAAGGTGTCGGCCAGCTCGCTGAGCTCGTCGCGCGGCCCGCTCAGGGCCAGCCGCTCGCTCAGTCGGGCCGCGGAGATCTCGCGCACGGTGGCCGTGATGCGGCGCAGCGGCCGCAGCACCCGTCCAGCGATGACCCAGCCGAGCGCGACCGCGAGCACCGCGGTCAGGGCCAGCGCCAGCAGCGACCGGGTCAGCAGCTCGTGCAGCACGGCGGCGTTCCCGGCCAGCGCCTGTGCCCTGGCCGGCCCGGTGCCGATGACATGGCATCCCACACCCGGCTGACGACAGGTCGCGTTGCCGGCCGTGCCGCCGACGAAGGCCCGGACGACCAGCGCGTAGGTGACCGCGAGCAGCGCGGCCCCGCAGGCCAGGAACAGCCCGCCGTACCACAGGGTCAGGCGCAGCCGGACGGTGCGCCGCGGTACGCGGGCCGGGTGTCGGCGGGCGTCCAACGCCTCGCTCATGGCTGATCTCCGATCCGGTACCCGGCGCGCGGCACGGTGTCGATGAGCGGCGGCTCGCCCAGCTTGGCCCGGATCCGGCTGACCGTGATCTTGACGGCAGCGGTGAACGGGTCGGCGTGCTCGTCCCAGACCCGCTCCAGCAGTTCCTCGGCCGACACCGTCCGGCCCTGCGCGGCGAGCAGCAACTCCAGCACGCCAAACTCCTTCGGGGCCAGGTCCAGCGGCCGGCCGCCCCGGCAGGCCCGGTGCCGCGCGGTGTCCACGACCAGGTCGCCGCGGCGCAGTACCGGCGGGATCGCGGGCTGGGCCCGTCGGCACAGCGCGCCGATCCTGGCCACCAGCACGGGGAAGTCGAACGGCTTGGGCAGGTAATCATCGGCCCCCAGGCCCAGCCCGTCCACGAGATCCTCCGACGTCGCCGCGGCGGTCAGCATCAGCACCCGGCAGCGCCGCCCCCCAGCCAGCAGCCCGGCGCAGACCTCATCACCATGCAGCCCCGGCAGGTCCCGGTCCAGCACGACCACGTCGTAGTCGCTGACTAGCGCCCGGTCCAGCCCGGCCGGGCCGTCGAAGGCCACGTCCACGGCCAGGCCCGCCTGGCGCAGGCCCGTCGCGACCGTCTCGGCCATCTCCCGGTCGTCCTCGATCACCAGCACCCGCACGGCCGCCCCTTCCGCTTTGCTCGCTTCCAGCATGGCCGGCCTGCGGTTTCGACACCGTATCGAGTCGTGGGCCGTCGATACGTTCCCGAAACTCCTCCTCCCGTAGAACGGACGCCAGCCAGCCGCCGACCACGGGATTGGACATGAACAAAAGTCCTGACCACGCCGATGCCGCCCGCAGGACGGGGCTGCTGCTGGCCGCGCTGGCCCCATTCGCCATCCTGTGCGTCGCGGTCCTGTCCGTCACGCCCCGGCTCGTGGAAGTCGACGACTACGCCTACCGTGCCTCCATCGTCGCGGTGACCCAGGGCCACCTGCTGACTCTGTCCCCGGCTCAGGCCCAGGCCCTATCCGCACGGTTCAGCTACGTCGGCCGCGGCGTGCGGCTGGCCGGCCCCGGCGGCGGCCCGCCGGGCCTGGGCCAGTGGCAGTGGATCGAGCGGCCGGGCGGCCGTTGGATCAGCGAGAAGAACCCCGGCTACCCCTACCTGGTCGCGCCCTTCCAGGCGGTCGGCGCCATCCGGCTGGCCCCGCTGGCCTATGGCGGGGTGGGTTGCCTGGGCCTGTTCTTCGGCGCCCGGCGCTGGCTCGGCCCCGGCGGCGGCGCGGTTGCCGTCGGACTGTTCTGCGCCTCGGGGGCGGCGCTACTGTTCGCCTGGCGCGACTACATGCCCACCTTCACCGAGACCGCGCTCCTCGCCGCGGGTACCGGGACACTGCTGTGGGCCATGCTGGCCGACGAGGCCCGCCCGCGGCGGCGCATCCTGACCGGGCTGGCCGCGTTCGCGGCCATCGAGGCGGCCGTGTTCGTCCGCTACACCGACATCGTGGTGCTGGCCTGTGCCGTCGTGGCGGTGCTGGCCGCCCGTCAACTGCGTCCCGCCAGCGTCCCGGCCGGGGCGCTGTGGTGGTGGGCCGGCTCGGTCGCGGTCTTCGCGGCCGGCCTGGCCTGGTTCGACGACCTGGCCTATGGTGGCCCGCTGCGGTCCGGGTACCGGCCGGGCGAGATCTCCTTCGCCCTGGCCGCGGTGCCGCGCAACTTGCGGGTTATGCCCGCGCACCTGATCGAGGCGATGCCGATGCTGCTGCTCGGCCTGGCCGCGCTGGCCTGGATCGCCGGACGGCGGGCCCGGCTCGGCCGGGTCGGCCGGTCACGGCCGGGGCCCGGTGGCGCTGACGTCGCCGACATCCGACGCGACTTCGGGATCGGGCTGGCCCTGGCCGGATCCTGGTTCGGAGTGTGGGGGCTGTATGCCGCCTACACCTGGACGACTCAGGTCGGCCTCGGCACCGTCCAGACCGTCCGGTTCTACGCCCCGGCCATTGGCGCCGTCGCGCTGCTCGGCGCCTGGCTGCTGGTCCGGGCCGGCCGGAGGTGGTCAGCGGCAGGGCCGGCCGTCATCCCGGCGGCGGCCATTGCGGTCCTGCTCGTCCTGGGCCTGTGGTCCTACCACGGCATGCTCGGCTCGTCCCCCAGCCACCGGCCGCCCGCGCCGGGTCACTGCAACATCGGTCAGCCGCACTGCCCGGTCGCGACGGGGCGAGAATGGAGGCATGGTGTGGTCGACGGCGTTTACGGAACTGTTCTCGGTGCGGTACCCCATCGCCCTGGCCCCGATGGGCGGCACGGCGGGCGGCGCGCTCACGGCGGCGGTCTCGAACGGGGGCGGGCTGGGGCTGCTGGGCGGCGGTGGCGGGGACCCGGCCTGGCTGGAACGCGAGCTGCCCATCGTGGCCGAGGGCACCAGCGCGCCGTGGGGCGTCGGCTTCCAGAGCTGGTCCGTCGACCTGGGCACGCTCGAGCGGGCGCTGAGCCTGCGCCCGCGCGCGGTGATGCTGTCCTTTGGTGACCCGACCCCGTTCACCGCGGCCGTCCGCGCCGCGGGCGCGGTCCTGATCCTCCAGGTCACCGATCTGGAGGAGGCCAGGCAGGCGGTGGACCTGGGCGCGGACGTGATCGTCGCCCAGGGCACTGAGGGCGGCGGTCACGGCGGCCAGCGCGGCTGGGCCACGCTGCCGTTCGTGCCGGTGGTGGCCGACCTGGCCGGCCCGGTTCCCGTGCTGGCCGCGGGCGGGATCGGCGACGGGCGGGGCGTGGCGGCCGCCCTGGCCCTGGGCGCCGCCGGGGCGCTCATCGGGACCCGGTTCCAGGCCACCGCCGAGTCGCTGGCCGACGCTGCGGTCAAGAAGGCCATCGTGGCCGGCCGCGGCGAGGACACCGAGCGCAACCGGGTGCTGGACATCGCCCGCGGCTCCCGGTGGCCGTCGCGGTACCCGGCCCGCACCCTGGGCCACCCGTTCCTGGACCAGTGGCGGGACCGGGAGGACGAGCTGGCCGCGGACCCGCGCGCCCGGCAGGCCTACCGGGAGGGCGTGGCCAGCGGCGCGCTGCCCCCGGAGATTGTCTGGGCCGGCCAGGCCGCCGAGCTGATCACCGACCTGCCCTCGGCCGCGGACCTGGTCGCGGAACTGGCCGCGCAGGCCGAGGCCGCCCTGGCCCGGGCCTGCGGGCGCTGATCAGCGAGCCTCAGCTCCGGTCCGCGTTCATGACCGCCCGGTCCAGCTCCCGGAGCAGGCCGCGGACCCGGTCCCCGTCCAGGTGGCCGAGGTCATCCAGGATCGTCAGCGCCTCTACCCAGGCCGTGCGGGCCTGCGCCGGGTTCCCGGCGGCCAGGCAGTTCTCGCCGAGGTGGCCGAGGGTCTCGGCCAGGCCCAGGCGGCTGCCGATCTCGCGGTGAGTCTGGATGGCCCGCTGATAGCAGGCCATGGCATCCGCGTGGCGGCCGGCTTGCTGGTGGGCATATCCGAGGCTGTCCAGCGTGCTGGCCGTCGCCTCCTGGTTGCCCAGGTCCTGATAGAGGTCGAGGGCCTGAGTGCAGTAGCTGACCGCCTGCTGGTGATCCCCGAGCACGGCGTGGAACCAGCCGACCGAGTTGAGGGCCAGCGCCCGGCCCGACCGGTCGTCGATCGCCGTGTACGACGTGAGCGCCTGCTCGGCCTGGTCGAGGGCCTCGGCGTAGCGACCCTGCCAGTTCAGCATGTTGGCCATCGCGTTGCGGGCGTAGCCCTGCCCGGCGTGGTCACCGCGCTCGGTGTGGATGCTCAGCGCCCGCTCCAGATGGGCATAGGCGTCCTCGAAGCCGCCGAGCCTGGCGCTGGCGAAGCCAAACCGCTCGTGGACGGAGGCCAGGGCGGCCTGGTCGCCCAGCCGCTGCGTGGCGTCCAGGGCCAGCTGCTCGATGATCACCCAGTCGTGCCAGCGGCTGCGCATGTCCAGGAACCGGGACAGGGCCCACGCGATCTGCCACACGTGGGTATCGAAGCCCTCGTCCAGGGCCTGTCCGGCGGTGGCCATCAGCACCCAGTACTCGGCCTCGAACCAGGCCAGGGCCTCTCCGGCGTCATCAATCTGCTCCGGCTCCGCGCCTGGCCGGAGCGGCGGCAGCGTGATCGGCCTGCGGGTGGGATGCAGCGCGAGGGCCGCCGAGTTGGCCGTATACAGGTAGTGATCGAGCACCCGGCTGGTGGCGGCGTGCCGCTCCGCCTCGCTGTCGGCCGACTGGGCCAGCTCGGCGGCGTAGGCGCGAAGCAGGTCGTGGCAGGTGAACCGGCCGGGCGCGGGCTCGGCCAGCAGGTGCGCCCTGGTCAGCTCGCTGAGGCCGCGGCGGGCCTGGTCAGGCGGCAGACCCGCCAGGCTGGCCGCGGCCGCGGCGCTGATGTCGGGTCCGGCATGCAGCCCCAGCAGCCGGAACAGCCGCGCCGCCTCGGCATCGAGCTGCTGGTAGGACCAGGACATGACGGCGCGGACGTTCGCGGCCGAGTGCCCGGCGTCCAGCGCGTCCAGCCGCCCGCGAGCATCGCGCAGGTCAGCAGTCAGCGCGGCCAGTGACAGACCGGGCTGGCTGGCCGTGCGCGCGGCGGCGATGCTCAGCGCCAGGGGCAGTTGCGCGCAGAGCTTGATCAGGTCATCCGCGGCGCCGGGATCGTCGGCCACGCGCAGCGGGCCCAGGCGGCGGGCCAGCAGTTCCTGCGCCTCGGTATCGCCGAGCACATCCAGGGTCAGCGGCAGCGCGCCCTCGCCCGCCACCAGGCTGGTGAGCTGCTTGCGGCTGGTCACGATCACCAGGCTGCCGGACCCGGCCGGGAGCAGCGGTCGGACCTGGTCGACGTCTCGGGCGTTATCCAGCAGCACCAGCACCCGCCGGCCGGCCAGGAGGCTGCGGTACAGGCCCGACTGCGCGTCCAGGCCGGCCGGGATCCGGGCCGCCGGCACAGCCAGGGCGTCCAGGAAGAGCCGGACGGCCTCGGCCGGAGCCAGCGGTGCTCCGGCCGGATCAAAGCCGCGCAGGTTCACGTAGAGCTGCCCGTCCGGGAACCGGGCGGCGACCTGGTGCGCGAAGTGCAGGGCCAGCGAGGTCTTGCCGACCCCGGCCGTCCCGGCGATGACCGCGATGACGGCCGCGCGGCTCGCCTCGTCGGCCAGCGCGGCGAGCTCCCCGAGTGCCTCGGCCCGGCCCGCGAAATGCCGCGTCGCCATCGGCAGGAGCCGGGGAACCACCTCCTCCCGCGCGGTCGCCGGAGCGTGGAGATCCGGGGCAACCTTGGAGGCGTCGCCGTCGGGGGCCTCGTCAACCCGGGCTGCGCGGTCCAGCCGGTCCATGATGAGCGTCGCTGGCGCCGTGGATGACGCCCCGCCCGCCGCGTTCAGGAGCTCACCGTCGGCCGCCAGGATGCGCTGGTGCATGAGCCTGAGCTCGGGACCGGGATCGAGGCCCAGCTCGTCGGCCAGGACGCGCCGCACGTCCTGGTAGGCGGCGAGGGCTTCGGCCTGTCGGCCATTGCGGTACAGGCCCAGCATCAGCTGGGCGTGGAACTGTTCCTGTAGCGGGTGCGCCCTGACCAGCTGGCGCAGTTCCGCCACCACCTCACCGTGCCGGCCCAGGTGCAGGTCGCAGTCGATCCGCGCGACCAGCGCCTGGAGCCGCTGGTCCTCGATCGGGGGGACCTCCCGGTCGTGCAGCAGCCGTGAGGGCACGTCGGCCAGCGGCTCGCCGCGCCACCATCCGAGCGCCTCGCGCAGCAGGTCGGCCGCCAGTGCCCAGGTCCCGGCCTCGGCGGCCGCGTGGCCGCGGGCGGCGAGCACGCTGAACTCGCGGACATCAAGCTGGCTGTCGTCCAGCCGGATCAGGTAACCAGGCGGCCGCGTCTCGATCAGGTCGGCGCCCCGCGGGCCCAGCGTCGAGCGCAGGCGCTGAACCCCGCTGTGCAGCGCGCCGCGGGCCCCGCTCGGCGGCTGGCCCTCCCACAGCATCTCGGCCAGGTCGTCCAGGCTCACCACCCGCCCGGCGCTGAGCAGCAGCGCCGCGAGCAGCACGCGCTGCTGCGGTGCCGAGACGGGCACCTGTCGCGTGCCGTCACGGACGACTAGCGGCCCCAGCAGCCCGAAGTCCACGCCCAGCACCTCTTCCCGGCCATCTGCACGCTCCCGGCCACCGGCCCGCCATGATGGCTCACCGCGCCGGGTACACCGCGTCGGCACGACGGCAGCGTACCCGCCGCGGTGAGCCATCAGTGAGCGATAGCTTCCGTTCTGACGGTAGCTGGTGAGCCTTTTATGGCATTGTGACCGATGCCGTTCCCCGCCAGCCGGCGAGGTCGCCGCTGTCGCGGCTTCGCGCTTTGAGCCGATCGGAGGGCTTCCCGCGGCAATGACCGTCCCTGGGACCGACACGCTCCGCGGGTCATCTGCTGCCTACGCCCGCGAGGAGCTCTGGCCGTCGGCCGAGCTCGGGCTCCCGCCTGGCCCGGACCGGCCGGGGGCGCGGGACTGGCCCCTGTGCAGCTACCTTGAGCTGCCCGCATTCCCCGTGTCCGCCCGGTCCGCGCGGCTGCACGCCAGGAACATCCTGCACGCGTGGGACCTGGATGCCCTGGCCGACACCGTGGAACTGCTGGTCTCCGAGCTGGTCACCAACGCCGTGCGCGCGGCGGCCCTGATCGCGCCTCAGCCCGGAGAGGTCGGGCCCGCGCCCGTGCCGCAGATCCGGTTCTGGCTGACCTCGAACCGGACCAGCGTCGTGATCCAGGTGTGGGACGGTGACCGTCATCATCCCGTCTGCCAGGACGAGGGCCTGGAGGCCGAAGCCTGGCCGCGGGCTGCTGCTGGTCGAGAGCCTCAGCGCGCAGTGGGGCTGCTGCGCATCGGACCGGCAGGCTGGAAAGGTCGTCTGGGCGCTGGTCCAGGGCTAATCCGATCTGGGCCACAGCGTTAGCTGTGTCTCGCGCCTGGGCAGGCACCCACCATGGCAGAGCACGAACAGCGGGTGGCCATCATCACCGGCGGGTCCCAGGGCATCGGCGCGGGTCTGGTGGCCGGGTACCGCGGCCAGGGCTGGGCCGTGGTGGCCAACTCGCTCAAGATCCAGCCGTCGGACGACCCGGACGTGCTCACGGTGGCCGGGGACGTGGCCGATCCCGCCACCGCCGAACAGATCGTCAGCCAGGCGCTCAGCCGCTTCGGCCGGATTGACACCCTGGTCAACAACGCCGGCATTTTCCTCTCCAAGCCGTTTACCGACTACACCGCCGCCGACTACGCGCTGGTCACCAGCGTCAACCTGGGCGGGTTCTTCGCGATGACCCAGCGCGTCATCCCCGAGTTGCTCAAGGGCGGCGGCGGCCACATCGTCAACATCAGCGCCACCGTCGCCGACTACGGGGACTCCGGCTCGCCCTCGGTGCTGGCCGCGCTGACCAAGGGCGGCCTGGCCGCGGCGACCAGGTCGCTGGCCATCGAGTACGCCCGGCGCGGGATCCGGTGCAATGCCGTCTCGCCCGGCATCATCCAGACGCCGATACACCCGCCGGAAAGCTACGACGGACTGGGCGACGGGGTGCCCCTCGGCCGGGTGGGCCAGGTCAGCGACGTCGTCGGCGCCATCCTGTTCCTGGAGGCAGCCCCGTACATCACCGGTGAGGTCGTGCATGTCGACGGGGGCCAGATCGCCGGCCACTAGGCCACCGTGAAATATCATCCGTAACTGGCCTCGGCCGCCCGGGGCCGGTCAGGACCCAGATCCGGGCCCCGGCCGGCCGGCTCTCCGCGCCACGATCACGTGAGCGGTCAGCCGCCCCGTGACCGGGCCCGGGCCGAGGCGGGCGGTCATCAGCGCCGCGATGGTCTCGACGGCGGGCTGGAGCGGGCCTCTGGCCTCGATGGCCATCCGCAGCGGAGTGCCCGCGCAGAAACCTGCGGCCAGCTGAGCGGCGGATTCAGCGTGACCCGTCATGACGACGGTCGACTGCTCCTGCGGCGCCAGGCCCGCCGCGTACAGGTCGGCGGCCACGGCCGCCAGGTCGGCGTAGCCATGGGGGATCCTGGTCAGGAAGGTCGGCGGGTCGGCCGGGAACGCCACGGCGACGGCTGCGGCCAGCGCCGCCGCGAAGTCGTTGCGCTCAATCACGTCCCAGGTACTGAACAAGAACCGGCCGTCCGGCCTCAGCACCCGGCCCACCTCGCTGAACGCCGCCGGCTTAGCACCGAAGAACATGACCCCGAACTGGCAGATCACCAGGTCGAACAGGTCGTCGTCGAAGGGCAGCGACAGCGCGTCGGCCTGCTGCCAGGCCGCCTCCGGCACCCGCTGCGCGCCGTAGCTGACCATGGCCGGGCTGAGGTCGGTGGCCGTGACCCGCGCTCCGCGCAGCCGCCTGGTGAGCTGGCGGGTCAGCGTGCCGGTCCCGGCCGCCAGCTCGAGGATCGCCGTCGGGCCGCCCGCGGCGGCGCGCCGGGCCAGGTCGGCGGCGGGCGGGCCGAATACGGCCGCGGCCAGGCAGCTCTCGTAGATGTCGGGCATCGAGCCGGTCCAGGCCCGATCGGCGGAATCGGCCATGCTCGCACCGTAGTCCGCCTCGTCCGCGGCGGATGGACCGGCGGCCCGGCAGGAAGTCGGTGAGTCTCGGAATAGCCCGGACCAATGTCGTGCTGTCGCAGGGGCTGGCATGTTGCCAACGCGAGGTCGCAAGGCATCACATATCGGCCTTTTGCGGCGTTGTCCGCCTGTGATCCAGGGCAGGCAAGCCGCTCGGGGGCGAGCAGTGCCTCGTTTTGGCAGCCCGAGTCGATGTGGCTGACGGAGGCGCCATGACTCAGCTTGCGCGTCCAGACCTCGCGCGCAGCCGATCAGGACAAGACGATGCCGAGGGTGGTTCAGCTGCAGCTGCCGCTGAATCGTGGCCGGCCGGTAGCCCGCAGCTGGTGCGGGCCGATCGGCCGGTGCCTGCCTGGGCGGTCGGCACAGCCCTGCTGACGCCTGTTCTCCTCGTCGGGGGATGGCTGATTGCCGGCGCGCTTCAGCCGGCCTCTTACAGCCCGATGCGAGAGACGATGAGCGCGCTGGCTGGCGCCGCTGGAACCGACCCGTGGATCATGACTGCCGCCTTGGTGCTGGTGGGCGGCTGCCAGATCGCGACGGGCGTGGGCCTGACTGGTGTGGGGATGCCTGCGCGCATCCTGCTGGTCCTGACCGGTTTGTCCACTTTCGGCATCGCCGCGTCGCCGGAACCGGCCACGGGCCCGACGCCACGGCACCTCGCTTTCGCGGTGGCCTGCGTGGTCACGACAGCGATCTGGCCGGTACTTGTCGCTGGGCGCGCGCCGGCCCGATCGTGGATCCTGAGCGTCTACGGTTGCGCGACGGTGACCGTCGTCTTCGCCGGGTTGTCGTGCTGGCTCCTGATCGCAGCCCGGTACGGCGGCGGTGACCTCGGCCTGGCCGAGCGGCTGACGTCGGCAGTTCAGGGCCTGTTCCCGCTCGTCGTCGCGCTCGCCTTGCGGCTGACCGCACGGGACGCGGCAGAGAGACAACGCGGCCAAGACCGTTTTAAGGCTCCGGCGGGCACTTAGCCGGTCGGCCGAAGGCCAGTTCCTAGCTGGTTGCCTCACTGGCCTGACTCGCGGCCGGGTCATCGCTGGGCGCGCGCCGGTGCTCCCGGAGCCGGTCGGGGCTGGGCCACCGGACTCCGCTGGCCCAGCCCGCGCGCTCGAACACGCGGATGAGCTCGGCTGACAGGTCGAGTTGGCCGGGGTCGACGCCGTGCCTGGCGCAGGCCGGGTCGGAGTGGTGCATGTTGTGCCAGCTCTCGCCGAGCGACGGCACGGCCAGCGGCCACAGGTTAGTGGCCCGGTCGTGGCGGCGGGTGGTGAAGGGCCGGTTGCCGAGCAGGTGGCACAGCGAGTTGACGCTCCAGGTGACGTGCTGGAGCAGGAAGATGCGGACCAGGCCCGCCCAGACCAGCGCCAGCACCGCGCCGCGAACGCCGTCGATCACCCAGCCGACGGCGAACGGCAGGGCCAGCGACGCAGCGCACAGCGCGGGAAAGGCTTTCGACACGGCGCGCATGAGCGGGTCGGCCAGCAGGTCGGGCGCGTAGCGCTCCCGGGATGTCGGGTCATGGCCGAACAGCCACCCGACGTGGGCGTGCGCGACGCCGCGCAGTAGCCCGGCCGGGCCGGTGCCGTACTGGTAAGGCGAGTGGGGGTCCCCCGGCCGGTCGGGAAATGCGTGGTGACGCCGGTGGGTGGCGACCCAGCCGATCACATCGCCCTGGTAGCTCATCGATCCGGCCACGGCCAGGGCCACGCGCAGGGTCGGCCGGGCGGTAAAGCTGCGGTGGGTCAGGCACCGGTGGAAGCCCACCGTCACCCCGAACCCGGTCAGCAGGTAGAAGAACGCCGCCAGCCCGAGGTCGGCGAAGCCGACGCCACGGCCCCACAGCAGCCACACCGCCGCGACTAGCCCGGCGAACGGGCCGACGACGATCACCGCGATCACCGTCAGCTGTATGGCCCGCTGCAAGGGGGGCCGGGCAGGCACATCAAGGGCCGGAAACGAACCAGCGCCGTCATAAGGGGCCGGCGCCACGTCTGCGATCATCACTCGCCTCGCGATCAAGAAAATGCAGCAAGGCGACCCCGGGACCGGCGCGTGGTCTGGACCTGATCAGGAACTCGTTCAGGCTGCCTGAACAGATACAGACACCATATGCGCTTCCGGGCCTGGCGCCTAACCTCCCAGGGCGACTAGGTCGCGCTCCGCGCGCGCTGGAAGGCCAGCTGCCGCCGGCCAGGCGCGGACCCGATGACCACCCAGCCCCCGATGTCCTCGTTGATCCGCATTCCCAGCACCTCCTACAGAATGGCCTCGAGCGCACGGCATGAGTAGTATCCGTCCATTACCTGAAACGACGGGCGCGCCGTTCCGTGACGTCCCGGAAAAATGGTGTCGCGATTTAAGTGAAGCGCAGGTCAGGGAGCGGTCGCCGTTTCCGGAAAGGACTGTCATGCCTGTTCGAGAGGACTCGGGGGTGTCCCGCCGGTTCGTGCTCAGGGGCGCGGCCGGAGCGGGCGCGGCCGGAATGGCGGCGGCGGCGCTCGGCGGAACGGCCGGGCCGGCCGCGGCGACGGCCCCGAGCTCGTCCCGCACCACGGCGGACCTCGGCGGCCCGGCCGATGGCGGGGGCACCGGCGAGACCGCCGACGAGACCATCGTCGTGCATGTCCGTAACGCGGCGGCCGGCGAGCTCGACATCTACCGCGGCACGACTCAGACCCGTCTGCTCGATCGCGAACTGGCTGCGCGGCTCGTCCGCGCCAGCCGGTGACCTGGCCCGCTGCCCCCTCCGCACCAAGACCCCTGAGAGGCAATTGATGTCTTCGCATCGCGAGGCGCCCGAAATCTCCAAGGACCCGGTAGCCGATAGCAGCGACCTCTACGCCTTCGTCAGCCCCGACAAGCACGACCACGTCACGATCATCGCCAACTACGTTCCGCTGCAGAGCGCGGCAGGTGGCCCGAACTTCTACGAGTTCGGCGACGACGTCCAGTACGAGATCCACATCGACACCAAGGGCAGCAGCAAGGCCGACATCACCTACCAGTTCCAGTTCCGCACCGAGCTGCGGGACGCCGGCTCGTTCCTCTACAACACCGGCCCGATAACGTCCCTGAGCAGCCCCAACTGGAACCGCAGGCAGCTGTACACAGTGCGGCGCATCGACGGCACCGGGAACAAGTCGCTGGGCCAGAACCTGGCCTGCCCGCCCTGCAACATCGGCCCGCTCTCCACACCGAACTACGCCGCCAAGCTCGCCGGCCCGGCCGTGCACACGCTCAGCGACGGCAGCAAGATCTTCGCCGGACAGCGCGCCGACGGCTTCTATGTGGACCTAGGGTCCATTTTCGACCTTGTTAATTTGCGGCCTTTCCAGAACCTCAATGTTTTCGGCAAGGCTGACGGGCTTAGCTCGGCCGCCGGAGTCAACGCGACCAAGCTACTCAACGTGCATTCCATCGCCCTGCAGGTCCCGATCTCCCGGATCACCCAGAAAGGCCGCCCGGTCATCGGCATCTGGACGACGGCGAGCAGGCAGAAGGTGCGCATCCTCGACCACCCGGCCAAGTCCAGCGGGCCGTTCGTCCAGATCTCCCGCCTGGGCAACCCCCTGGTCAACGAGGTCCTGATCCCGCAGGGCCACAAGGACTTCTGGAACACCCAGGCCCCGCACGGCGACAGCCAGTTCGACAAGTACGTGACCAGTCCCGAGCTGGCCGGCCTGCTGCCCGCGCTGTACCCGGGCGTGTTCCCGAACCTGGCCGGACTGGTCAAGTCCAAGAAGCCCAGGACCGACCTGAAGGCCGTCCTGATGACCGGCCTGCGGTCCGGGATCGTGCCTGGTTTCACCAACTTCACCGGTGCGGTGGCGGCTGACATGCTGCGGCTCAACACCGCGATCCCGCCCAGCTCGAGCCCGACCATCGATGGCGTGCTGGGCGGCGACCTGGCCGGATTCCCGAACGGGCGGCGGGTATTCGACGACGTGGTCTCGATCGAGCTGCGCGCGATCGCGGGCCTGACCTACTCACTGATCGATTCGAAGTTCAGCCCCGACGACGCCGCCCGCCAGGTGAGCGACGGGCTGACGCCGTCCAGCCTCGGAACGCCGTACCTGGATAGCTTCCCGTACCTGGGCGTCCCATTCGATGGCTACGACGACCCGGCCTCCTGAAGATTCGAGGCTAAGCAAGTCCAGCTCTCGGGCGGTCGGTCCGGAGGAGCCATGTCGCCGATACGGGCGGTTCGGTCAGTGCGGCGATGCACGCGGTAAGCAGGCGCCGCATCTGATCTTGTTCGCTGACATCCAGATTGGCCAGCATGTCTTGCTCGACGCGGCGAACCGCGGCGCTGGCCACCTTAAGCTGGCGGCGCCCGCGGGCGGTCAGCTCGGTCGGCAGGGCCCTGCCGACGGGTGCCTGTGCCGGGCGGACGACGAGTCCCTGGCGTTCGAGGGCCTGCAGAAGCACATTCATCGACTGCCGGGTGACGAAGGCGCCGCGGGCCAGCTCGGAGTTCGACAGGCCCGGCCGCTGGGCCAGCAGCTCCAGGCAGGCGTAGTGGGTGATCGTCATGCCCAGCGGCCTCAGCACGGCCTCCAGGGCAGAGTGCAGGGCGCTCGCGGCCGCCTTCAGCATGTACCCCAGCGATGTGTCCAGCTCGACCCCGGGCTCGCCTTGACTCATGTCAGTAGTCTGACATACATTGCGGTGTGTCAGAAGACTGACATCCAAATGAGGAGACAAGGATCATGGCCGTCACCGGACCCGACTTCGTTTCATTGCAGGTGCGCGACCTCGAGCGTTCCGCCGCTTTCTACGAGCGGTACCTGGGGCTGAAGCGCTCCGACGCGGGACCGCCGCACGCCGTCGTGTTCGGCACCAAGCCGATCGCGTTCGCCGTCCGCGACGTCGTCGCGGGCACCGACCTGGACGCGGTCGCGCAGCCGGGGCAGGGGATGGCGCTGTGGCTGCATGCCCCCGACGCGCAGGACATCCACGACGCCCTCGCCGCCGCCGGCACGACGATCGTCTCAGCGCCCGTCGACGGGCCGTTCGGCCGCACTTTCACGTTCGCCGACCCCGACGGCTACCAGGTAACCCTCCACGACCGCGGCTGAGCCGGGCGTCCCGCAATCCTGCCCGGTCAGCTGTCTAATGCGGCCGGGTCCGGGGCAGCCCGAAGCGGGGGGACAGGCTGCTCTGGCCGAACCGCGTGATGGCGCAGATCCCGCCGTCGGCCAGCGTGAGCACGATGAGGCCATGGGCGTCGGTGGCCGGCGCCGGGCCGGTGCGGTAGTAGGCGAACGCGGGCTGATTGTTCGCGCGGGTAGGTACCAGCCGGGTCCCATGGGCCTTCCACTGGGGCCGGGTCCGGAAGAACTCGGCGATCGCGGTAGTGCCCTGGTATTCCAGCGGCTCGGGCGGCATCGTCAGCCACGCGTCCGCGGTGAGCAGGGCGACCAGGCGCTCGGTGTCGGCGGCCTCGAACGCGTCCGCGAACCGGCTGGTGAGCTCGCGCTCGCGGGCCGATCGCGGCGCCGGAGCGCTGTCGCGGCCCGCGGCAGGAAGCTGGGCGGCGAGCGTGGCGCGGGCCCGCCGCAAGGCGCTGTTCACCGACACCTCGCTGACTGCGAGCAGGTCGGCGGCTTGCGCCGCGGGGTAGCCGAGCACGTCGCGCAGCACCAGGACGGCGCGCTGCCGGGGCGGCAGGCGCTGCAGTCCGGTCACGAACGCCAGTGTCACCGCTTCCCTGGCCTCGTAGCGTGCTTCCGGGCCGGGCGCGGTGTCGGGGAGGTCATCGAGCAGCGAGTCCGGGTAGGGCTGCAGCCGCAGCGGCTCCACCCGGCGGGTGGGCTCTGGAGGAGGGGCAGACCACTGGAACACGGCCCCGGCCACCGGGCGGCGGCCGGCGTCGCGCAGCGCGTTCAGGCACCGGTTGGTCGCGATCTTGTACAGCCAGGAGCGCACCGAGGCGCGTTCCTCGAACTGGCCGAGCCCGCGCCAGGCGGCCAGCAGCGTTTCCTGCAGCGTGTCCTCGGCGTCCTGCACTGAGCCGAGGATCCGGTAGCAGTGCACCTGCAGCTCGCGCCGGTAGGGATCAGTGAGCTCGCGGAACGCCTCCCCGTCGCCCGCCCGGGCGCGGGCCAGCGCTGTCGTGGTCACGATCACATCCTCGCACCGCCTCACTCTTCGCCAGGTCCTCCACGTAACGACACCAGCCGAGCCGGAAACTCACCGGCCAATTCGCGGCTGCTTCCGGTGTCTCAACCCGCAGCAAGCAACAGACGCTGAGCTTGGAGGAGACGTGAATACCGCGAGCAAGCAGGACGCCATGACCCGCGCCCAGGGCTGGGCCCTGGCGCTGGCGTCGGTGGCATCGTTCATGGTGGTGCTGGACCTGCTGGTCGTCGCGACTGCGCTGAGCACGATCCGCCGCGACCTGGGCGCCTCGATCGGCCAGCTGGAGTGGACGGTCAACGCTTACACGCTGACCTTCGCAGTGCTGCTGATGACCGCGGCCGCTGTGGGCGACAGGTTCGGCAGGCGGCGGGTCTTCGCCGTCGGACTGGGCGTGTTCGCAGCGGGCTCCGCGGCGTGCGCACTCGCGCCCGGGGTCGGCCCGCTGATCGCGGCGCGCACGGTGCAGGGCATCGGCGCGGCGATGGTCATGCCGCTGGCGCTGGCGCTGCTGAACGCGGCCGTCCCCCCACAGCGCCGTGGCTGGGCGATGGGGATCTTCGGCTCCGTGACCGCCCTCGCGACAGTGGTGGGGCCGGTGCTGGGCGGCGCGATCACCCAGGGCATCGCCTGGCAGTGGATCTTCTGGCTGAACGTGCCGATCGGCCTGCTCACCATCCCGCTGGCGCTGCGCCGCCTGGAGGAGAGTTACGGGCCGCGGGCCGCCCTGGACCTGCCCGGCATGGCGCTGGGCACCGGCGCGGCGCTCGGACTGGTCTGGGGCCTGGTGCGTGGCGGGTCGGCCGGCTGGGCCAGCCCCGAGGTCGCCGGGACGCTCGCGGCGGGCGCGGTGCTGGCCGTGGCGTTCGCTGGCTGGGAGCTGCGAGCCCGCGCGCCGATGCTGCCGATGCGCTTGTTCGCCATCCGGGGCTTCTCCGCGGGCAATGCCGTGGCCTTCTTCCAGGGCGCGTCCATCACCGGGGCGGTCTTCTTCATGGCCCAGTTCCAGTCGGTCGGGCTCGGCCAGGGTCCGCTCGGCGCCGGACTGCGGCTGCTGCCCTGGGGCGTGGCACCGTTCCTGATCGCACCGAGGGCGGGGAAGCTGGCCGACCGGATCGGCGAGCGGCCGCTGGTCGTCTCCGGGTTGCTGCTGCAGACCGCCGGGTTCGCGTGGATCGCCGTCATCGCCGCCCCCGGGCTGGCCTACCCGGCGATACTCGCGCCGATGGTGATCTCCGGTGCCGGGCTCGGCCTGACGCTGCCCGCGGTCACCAAGGCCGTGGTCGGCTCGGTCCCGCGCGGCGACATCGGCAAGGCGTCGGGCAGCTTCAGCATGATGCGACAGCTGGGCGGCGCGTTCGGCATCGCGATCCTGGCCGCCCTGTTCGCCGCAGCCGGCGGCTACACCTCGGCGGCCGCGTTCAGCGCCGGGTTTGTGTCGGCCATCGCGGCCGCCGCCGGGCTGGCGCTGGCCGGAGCCCTCGCCGGGCTGGCCCTGCCGCGCCGGCCAGGCCCGGCCCAGGACGCGCGAGCCGTGGAGGTGGCAACGGCCCACCAGGCCAGTACCGCCGATGCGACAGCGGCCGGGCGGTGAGCATGGTCATGGGGTGGCCGCCGGTGACCCGCCGAGCGCGCCAGTCGCGGCCGCGGTCTGAGTTCGTGCGGCCAGCGCGCAGATCTCGTCGAGGATTGACGGCCACAGCTGTCGGGGCAGGTCGTGACCCATGCCGCGGTAGGTGACGAGTCTGGCACCGGGGATGGCGTCGGCGGTCGCGCGGCCGCCCCTGGGCCGGATGACCGGGTCCTGGTCGCCGTGAATAACTAGGGCGGGGATGCGCAGGCCTGCCAGTGCTTTCCTCCTGTCCCCGGAAGCGATGACGGCGGCCCGCTGCCGCTCGTCGTCTTCCTCAGCGCCGGGATGGCGTTCGAAGGACCTGCGGCCGATGTCGTGCACCATGTTCTCGTCCAGCGGATAGCCGGGGGATCCGGTGACCTTCTTGAACGCGACCGCTTCCTGCCCGGCCTGATCTGGGTCGGTTATCCGGGTGCCGGCTGCTCGGGCGAGCGCTCGCATCGTCTTGATAGCGGGCATGGTGGCGATGCGGGAGGAAGGCGTGGACATGATGGAGGTGAGCGTGCGGACGCGGCTCGGATGACGGATGGCGAGCACCTGGGCGATCATCCCGCCCATGGAAGCACCTACCACGTGCGCAGCTTCCCAGCCGAGCGCGTCCAGCACCGCGCGGGTGTCTTCGGCCATGTCCGCCAGCCCGTACGGCGCGGCGGATGGCCGCAGCATTACCTTCAGCCAGCCGGGCGCCGTCGTACCGGTGAGGTGCGTGGACAGTCCAGTATCGCGGTTGTCGAACCTGGCGACGCGGAAGCCGCGGTCGGCCAGGGCCAGGCAGAAGTCGTCAGGCCAGATCAGCATCTGCGCCCCGGTCCCGCTGATCAGCAGCAGCGGCGCGCCGCCAGGCGGTCCGAGCGTTTCGTAGGCGATCGCGATGCCGCCGTTGCGTGCGGTTTCCATCCCTGGTTCTCCTCGGTAAGCTTTCCGTGAAGTCAAACTCAGTGAATCTGGATTCGGTGAATATCGAATCACCGAACGGCCGACATGTCAACGGACTTGTCAAGGAGGCTGGATTGCCCGAGCCTGGCGCACGACCTGCGGGCACAAGTCGCAAGGCCAGGGCGGTGCAGACGGAAGCTGCGCTGAAGGAGGCTGGGCGCCGGGTGTTCGCCCGCACTGGCTACCTCGATGCGAAGATCGCCGACATCGCGGCCGAAGCGGGCCGGTCCGTCGGTTCGTTCTACAAGCACTTCGCCGGGAAGGAAGAACTGCTTCAGGCGCTGCTGGCCGAGTGGACCGCCCAGGCCGGGCAGGAACTAGCTGGCCACGATGCTGGCAGCGACCTGTCCGCGGAGCCGGCGTTGCGCGCCCGGGTAGCCGCGTACTGGCACACCTACCGGGAGCACGTGCCGGAGATCCGCGCCCTCAGGGAGGCAGCGCAAGTCAGCCCGGCGTTCGCCCGGCAACTGGCGCTGACCAGGCACGCGGAGCTGCAGACCATGCGCGAGCATCTCGGCCGGCTCCGCGCCGCCGGCTTCGACCTGCCCGGCGACCCGGTGGTGCTGGCATCGGCGTTCAGCGCACTGCTCGAGGGCTTCTGCGAGATATGGATCATCGGGAACGGGGAACCGATCGGCCGTGAGCTCAGCGACGACGAGGCCATCGACACCCTGACCGGAGTGCTGGCCCATGGCCTGACCGGTTCCGGCCCGCGCTAGAGCGCGCCTGGCCGGCCATCACGATGGCCTGGCCGATGTCCGTCAGCCTCGCGCAGTTGCTGGCGTCGCTGCCAGCTGGGCTTCGCCGAAGGCCCGCCGGTAGGCGCGGGGGTAGTACCGAGGGCGGCGCGGAAACGGCGCCGCAGGTTGACGGCGGAGGCCAGCCCGACCCGGGTGGCGATGGCTTCGACCGGCAGGTTGGTCTGTTCGAGCAGGGTCCGTGCCGCGTCGAGGCGCTGGCCAAGCAGCCACTGCCCGGGGCTGGTGCCGAGTTGCTCGGCGAAGCGGCGGGAAAGGGTTCTGCTGGACAGTCCGGTACGGGTCGCGAGCTGAGCGAGGGTCAGTCGTGTGCCAAGCCGCGAGGTAACCCACTCCAGCAGCGGGGCCAGCGACTCGTCCGTCTCGTCCGTGCCGGGCTGTATCACGTACTGGCGCTGGCTGCCCTCCCGGTGCGGTGGCAGCACCATGCTCCGGGCGATCTGGCTGGCGTACGCCGAGCCGAAGTCGCGTCGCACCAGGTGCAGGCACAAGTCGATGCCGGCACCGGTGCCGGCGCTGGTGGCGACGTCACCGTGATCCACGTACAGCACATCGGAGTCCACGTGCACCGCCGGGAAGGCCGTGGCGAGCTGGGCGGCACGACGCCAGTGGGTGGTAGCACGGCGCCCGTCGAGCAGGCCGGCCTGGGCCAGGACGAACGCCCCCGTGCAGATGGCGACGATCCGGGCCCCGCGTCGGTGCGCGGCCCGCAGCGCCTCCAGGACCGCTGGCGGCACTGGGCCGCCGGTGGGCTCCCAGCCGGGGACCACCACGGTGTCGGCCTCCTCCAGCGCGGCTAGCCCGGCGTCGACGAGCATCGCGTAACCGAGGGTGGTCGTCGTCGGCCCAGGGAGCTCGGTGCACACCGTGAAGTCGTAGTGCGCCGGCAGGTCCGGCCGGATGGTGCCGAAGACCTCGGCGGCGCAGGCGAGCTCGAACGGTGACTGGGGCGGGTTCAGCAGGGCCACGACCCGGTGGCGCTTCATGGCGCGATCGTACCCCTTGATGTCTTTCTGGACTCTTGGGCGGCGAGATCGCCGTGACTGAGCATGTGATGCATGAGCGACACCGATTCCACAAGCACGCTGACGACCGTCGTCCAGATCGATGACATCGCACCCGTCGAAGTCGTCGCCGGGATCACGCGCCGCAGGCTGACGCACACCGAGTACGCCCGCGGCTGGCTCATCGACTTCGCGCCTGGGACCGAGTGGCCGGAGGTCGATGTCCATGCCACTGAGGAGCGGTATTACGTCGTGAGCGGAGAGGTGATTGAAGGCGAGGAACGCCACGGACCCGGCAGTTATGTGGTGTTCCCGCCGGGAAGCCGGCACCGGCCGCGCACCGAAACGGGAGCGCGGATGCTGGGGATCACCATCCTGTGAAGCTCGCCGGTGACCGAGCCCGCTGAGCAAGGTGCGGGCGCGCTGGACGGCCCTCGTGGCGATGATTACCGGTAGCCCGGGCGGTGATGACCAAGCGGGCCGCGCAGGTGGGCGGTCGAATGTGGCGGAGCGTTCCAGGTCTCCCGGCAGCCAGGATGATCACATGAGACGGCGATGTGCCCGCCGCGAGCGGCCTGCGCGGGTGGGCAGTCGCAGGGAACCCACTCGATCGTCACCAGGCCCGGCCCCCACCGATGATGCACCCGGCACTCATCGGGGATGACGGGAAGTCTGACCTGAACCATGATGTTATTCAAACATATGATCGAACACTGCCCGGCGCCCCGCTCCTCGGGTCGTCTTCGAACGGCCCGCTCATATGCTGGCCGTTGCTCCGGCACGCGGCTTGACGATCATCTGACCACATGCTAACTTTCGTTGGCAGATGCCAACGGGAGCTTTGGTGGACATTGAGGGCATAACCGGAGACGCGCTGCTGACGGTTCTGGCGACGCTCGCCAACCCGCACCGGATGCGGGTCGTGGCCGCGCTGGCCGAAGAACGCAACTATGTCAGCCAGCTGGCCCGCGACCTGGGCATCAGCCGTGCCCTGCTGCAGGTCCACCTCCGCAAGCTGGAGACGGCCGGCCTGGTATCAGCCTCGGTCGAGGTCTCGCCGGACGGCAAGGCGATGAAGTTCTACGAGGTGACGCCCTTCACGCTGACCCTCACCCCAGAGGGAATCAGGATCGCGGCGCGCACCCTGAGCGCGAACGGTGGCCTAGAGGCGGAGCTGAGATGAGGACGACACGGGAAACGGCGATCATCTGCGCAGCCACGGTGGTCGCGATCGCGATCCTGAGCATCCCCTTCGACATAAACACGAGCAACAGTGATTACCTGGTCTGGATCGTCGGCTTCGCGGTCACCGGGCTCGGAATGGCCCTGGGCTACCGGTACCTCACCACCAGGAAGCAGGCCCAGGTCGAGCTGACCGTCGGCGAGCAGTACCGCCAGCTCGCCGAGGAGTACCGCCGGCTGTCGGACATGGCCATCACCAGCCAGGAGCACACCGACCTCAAGCTGGGCGACGTCAGCGCCCAGCTCGATCACCTGCGGGAGCAGATGGCGTCCCTGCAGAAGATCCTCAAGGACGTCGAGTAAGCCGCGACACGTCCTGGCCGTCATCGGCGGCCCTTCGCCTCGCCGGGATCACTATTCCCGGCAGGAATTACCCCACGGAAGCATGAGAGGTGATATTACCTTGCGCCCAAAGAACAATCGGCCGCGGTTTCCTCGACTCGTCGCGGTGGGTGCCTCCGCGACGCTGATGGCGGGCCTTGCCGTCATGGCCACGACCGCTAGCGCGTCGGGAGGCAGCGTGCTGCGGGCGAGCGCCGGCACCGCGAGCGCCCCCACGGCAGCCGCTCCGCGCATTCCCAGGCTGAGCTGGACGCCCTGCCATGACGGCTTCCAGTGCGCGACAGCGAGGGTGCCGCTGGACTACCGGCACCCGCGCGGCGCGACGATCAGCATCGCGGTGATCCGGCACCTGGCGGCCCACCGCGCGCGCCGGGCGCGTACGCTTTTCGTCAACGCGGGTGGTCCCACCGAGCAGATCGAGCCCATCGTTGCCGATTTCGGTGCCATTCCCGCCGCGTTGCGGGCGCGGTTCAACATCGTCACCTCCGACATGCGCGGGTTCGGCCTCAGCAGCGCGGTGCGCTGCTTTTCGAGTGCCGCTGCCGAGAACAAGTTCCTGGCCGGGCTGCCGCCGTTTCCGGTGGGCGCGCGGCAGGTCGCGGTCTGGGAAAGAACGTGGGCGCGGTTCGACGCGCTGTGCGCCCGGAAGAACGGCAGCCTGCTCCGGCACGACACCAGCACGGATGTGGCCCGTGACATGAACCTGCTGCGCGAGGCGATGGGCATCCGCAAGCTGAACTACCTTGGCCTGTCCTGGGCCACCGGGCTCGGCGCCGTCTACGCCAACCTGTTCCCGGCCACCGTCGGGCACATGGTGCTGGACGGCAACCTCGATCCGGTGGCCTGGTCCAAGGGCGGCAGCCTGCCCGACCCGCTGCGCGAGGGCGAGGACCTGGCCACCGCGTCGGTGATGCGGTCGTTCCTGAACCTGTGCGGTAAGGCGGCCACCACCGCGTGCGCGTTCTCTGCTGGCACCCCGGCCGGGACCCGGGCAAAGTTCGCCGCGCTGCTGCACCGCCTGCGCAAGCGCCCGGTGACCATCGACAGCCCGCCGCAGACTTTCACCTATGCCGACACGGTCAGCGACGTGCCGCCCAGGGACGTAAGCGACTGGCAGAGCGCCGCCGTGCTGCTCCAGCAGTTGTGGGCGGCCTCGACGGGAAACCACGCGCCGGTCGCGGCAGGCACCGCGGACCAGAGCACGGCGGAGCACGGCATGGCCCAGCACGCCGCGGCCGCGCCGGCCGTATACGCAGGCCCGGATCAGCAGTATGCGGAGATATGCGCCGATACGGCAGGCCCCTACGGCACGCGCGCCTACCAGGCCGCCGCCCGGCTGGCCGCCGCCCGTTCGGGCGGGTTCGGGCTCTACCAGACGTGGATCGAAGAGCCCTGCGCGAGCTGGCCGGCCGCCGCGAGCCACGACCGGTACACCGGCCCGTGGAACCACAGGACCGCCAACCCCATCCTCGTCATCGGCAACACCGGCGACTCGGTCACCCCGTACCGCGGCGCCGTCGCGATGTCCCGCGACCTGGCCCGCGCCCGGCTGCTGACCGTCGACGGGTTCGGGCACACCGAGTTCTTCAACCCGAGCACATGCGCCATGAACTACGAGATCCGCTACCTGGAGACCGGGACGCTGCCTCCGGCCCGCACCGTCTGCCAGCAGGACGCCCAGCCGTTCCCCGCGCCATAGCGGAAGAACATGTCAGCCAGGGGATGGAACGGGACGGCACGCAATGGACCGCCACCCGAGTGTGAGCCCGGTGAACTCGGCGGACGTGCGGGCGGCGGCCAAGGCGACGCCGACCGGAGCAGTCAGGAGATGAGCATGACTGCGCGTCAGGAAAAAACGGACAAAAGAAGAGCTGGGAGGATGTCATGAGCAAAATATCTGCGTCGTACTTCCTCAAAGTGCTGAGCGTGCTGGCGGCGCCTCTGGTCCTGGTGGGCCTGACCGCCTCATCGGGGACTGCGGCTACCGCCACGACTCCGACATTCTTCGGGGCCAGGCTGACCAGCCAGAGCGAGCCCTCCAACGCCGAGAACGGCCAGTCGTGCGATGAAAACGGCGGGATCCGCCACGGTTCCACCTGCACCTGGGTAGCCATCAGCGCATTCGAGAACGGCAGCCATTTCACGGCCCCGAGGACGGGAACCGTCAGGCACGTGAAGCTGGTGTCGTGCAAGGCCGGAAAGTTCCGGCTGCAGCTGGCCAAGGCCAGCCCGAGTACCCGCAAGGCCAAGATCGTGGCCAGCGGTCCCGAGATCACCTACCACGGCCAGAGTCCGTGCGGGGGCGCGAGCGGCGACCACTTCGTCGTCCAGAGCTTCCGGGTCAAGCTGCGTGTCGCCAAGGGCGACTACATCGCCATCAAGACACGATCCACCGGAACGCTGTCGTGCTCGGGCGGCGACGGCTTCCTCCTGTACGCCCCGCCGCTGCCCGTGGGCGGTCCGCTCAAGAAGTCACACTCGGGCGCTAGCTGCGACCTCCTGGTCCAGCTCAGCTACAAGTAGGCGACGCCAGTCGCTCGGGGTCATCAGTCAGACGGGCAGATTCGGTCGGCCCGCTGGCTGGTGACTCTGAAGGCGGATACTCGGGCAGCAAGCGACCTCTCCGAACCGCAAATTGGCTCAACCCGGTGATTTTGCAGGTGCCCAGCTCCTGGGGTTGCCACCTCCGGGCTGGTCACCCCGCGGGACCGGAGGGTCTGGAGGTGGTCCTGGAGTCGCCCGGCGATTACGACGTCGATCACGCGCTGACGTCAGTGACCGCTGGTAGGCACGCGGCGGCCAAGCGCACGAACCTGGCAGCGCGGCCGAGTGTGGCGGCGACCGGGTGGTCGGCCAGAAATTCCTGGTAGGCGTGGTAGCGCGACATCTCCCACGCCCGGCCCCGTGACCGCAGCGCGTCAGCCGCCGACGGGGGTACCGGCTGCCAGGTCCACGCCGCGTGCGTCGCTGCGGGCCCGCCGGGCGGCGGGCCGATGAGCGCATCGCGGCTGCCCGCGCGGGCCAGCTGGTTGCGGACAAAGCGCAGTCCGGCCATCGTGCCCTCGGTCACCCGCCGGTCCAGCGCCGGCTGCCCGGCCAGGACCGCGTCGTAGGCCTCATGGTGGTAGCGGACCAGGGTGGCGTCGACGATCGTGACCTGCCAGACCGCCTCGCTGACGACCGCGGCGGCCTGCTCCCGGCTGGCTGCGGCGAGCCCGGCCAACCGCGGCGCCAGATCGTCCAGCGCGGCCACCGTCCAGCCCAGCGGGCCCAGCTCGGCGGCCGGATCCCGGCGGTGTTCGCGGTTCCAGACCACCCGGCAGGCCGCCGAGCAGAACCGGGCATGCTCCCGGCGCGGCGTGAACGCCCGGCCGCACTGGTCGCAATGCCGGATATCTGCCATCAGCCGAGTTTACGCCGGGAGATTCCCGGTCGCCTCGGCCTAAAACGCCAGGCCGCCAGCCTGCGCGAACGCGCCAGTGAGCCCAGGCGACTATGTTTACTAGGAAATCTTCTGATGTTCATCTTTTGTTCATCTATAAGTATCCTACTCGGATGATAGCTATCAGCGCGGGGGCGGCAGGGGTCCTGGCCGGGCCGTCCCTGAACGGAGAAGGCTGGCGGCAGGCCGCCGAGCTGGGCCTGGCCCTGGTGCTATCCGCCGCGGTCGGCCTGGAACGGGAGATCCGGCAGAAGAACGCCGGGCTGCGCACCCACACCCTGGTCGGCGTCGGCGCCGCGCTGTTCATGCTGATCAGCAAGTACGGATTCACCGACGTGCTGGAGCCCCGCCTGGTCGTCCTGGATCCTTCCCGGGTCGCCGCGCAGATTGTCACCGGCGTCGGGTTCCTCGGCGCCGGGCTCATCTTCGTCCGCCGCGACTCCGTCCGCGGACTGACCACCGCCGCCTCGATCTGGGTCACCGCCGCCATCGGCTCCGCCTCCGGCGCCGGCCTGCCCGTGCTGGCCGCTCTCGCTACTGGCATCTATTTCGTCGTGGCCCTGGCCTTCCCCCTTGCCGTCCGCCTCCTCCCCCGCTCGGCCACCGCGATCTCGGCCCTGCAGGTCCGCTACCCCGACGGCCGCGGCATCCTGCGTGACGTGCTCGCCGAGACCACCCGCCGCGGCTTCGCCATCGACGACATCGCCACCCAGGCCCTCGGCCCCGGCCAGCCACCAGCCGACCGGCCCGGCCCGGCAGCGGGGCGCCCCGTGGTCCAGGTCACCCTGCACGTCCACGGCCGGGCACCCGTCACCGACCTGGCCGCCGCCTTGTCCGAGATCAGCGACGTCAGCGCCGTCCTGGCCACCGACGCCAACACCATCGACGAGTAACCAGCGCACCGCCGGAACCGGAGACGCCGCGAGCTGACCCCGGCTCGCCGTTCGCTCCCCGGTGGCGGGGTGGTTAGTGGCTGGTCAGGTGGATGACGCCGACGTCGGACAGTCCGTTGAGGGCGAGCTGGACGGCGAGCGCGGCGAGGAGGAAGCCGAATACTTTCTCGGTGATCAGCATCCGGCTTTGGTCTAGGTGGTTGCTGACGTGCACGGCCCAGCGGAAGGTGGCGACGTCGAGGGCGAAGATGACGATGAGGATGCCGACGGTGACCGCGAAGACTGAGATGGAGGCGGCTTCCGCGGAGGCGGTGACCAGGACGACGATCCCGGCGGGGTTGAGCAGGTAGGGCACGGCCAGGGGGAAGACGGCGAGCTTCATCGGGTCCTGGTTGGCGGGCTGCTGGTGGCCGCCGCTGTTGCTGTCTGGCTGGCTGAGCACCATGGTGACGGCGATGATGAGCAGGATGATGCCGCTGGAGATGCCGAGGGCGCCGGGGGAGAAGTGCAGGAGCCGGGTCAGCAGGCCGCCCAGGATCAGCAGGGCCAGCGAGACGATGCCGGCGGTGGTGAGCATCTTGCGCACGACGCGCCGCTGGGTGTCTTGGCTCATTCCGCTGGTGGCCTCGAGGAACGGGACCAGCGCGATCTTCGGGCCGACGCCGATCAGGAGCAGCAGGAACGTGTCGATGACAAAGGTGGCGTCGAGCTTGTCGAGTTCCATGCCGGCCCTCCCGTGGCGTGGTCAGATCCGGTGGGCGCGGGAGGGCAGGCGCATGCCGCGCAGCACGTCGGGGTCCAGCCGGGTCAGGGCGTCGCCGGCGGCCAGCTTGTAGCCGTAGGTGTAGGTCGGGGTGTTGTAGGCCATCCGGACCACGTCCTCGACGGTGGCCTCGTTGTGGAGCATGGCCTGCCCGGTGCCGGCGATCTCAGCGGCGGTCTCGCAGATGACGTGGACGCCCAGCAGCACCCCGGTGCGGCTGTCGAAGATCAGCTTGAGCAGGCCGTCCTGCCCGGCGATGACGCCGCGCGGGATAGTGCCGAGCTCGCAGCGCCCGACCTCATACGGGATACCACCGGCAGCGCAGTCCTCCTCGCTTTTCCCGGCGCGGGCCACCTCGGGCAGCCCGTAGATAGCGGCGGCGGGTATCTGGTCGACGTGTGCGGAGAAGTCGAGGTCCAGGGCGCCGCACAGGGCATGGCGTCCCTGGTCGGCAGCGATCGAGGCGAGGGACGGGCCGATCACGTCGCCGGCGGCGAATACCCACGGGGAGCTGGTCCGCAGCTGGGCGTCGACGATGATCCGGCCGCGGGCGTCGACTTCGACGCCTGCTTTGCCCAGGCCCAGGCCGGTCGTGGTGACGCTGCGCCCGGCGGCGAACAGCAGCGCGTCGGGCCGCAACTCCCGGCCGTCGCTCAGCTCGACGGCCAGGTCCTCGCCGTCCCGGCGCGCCGAGGCCATGCCGGTACCGAGGATCACCTGGTTACCGCGGCCGCGGACGACCTGCTCGAGCCGCCGGGAGATCTCGGCGTCCATCATCGTGGCCAGCCGCGGCGCGGCGTCCAGGATGGTGATGGGGATGCCCAGGGCGGAGAAGATGGTGGCGTACTCGATCCCGATCGCGCCGCCTCCGACGATCAGCAGGTTCCGCGCCATTCCCGTGGCCTTCGCCGTGAGCGTCTCGGAGTCAGCCACCTGCGGATCGTCGAACGGGATGCCGGGCGGACGCAGCGGCCTCGATCCGGTCGCGATGATGACCCGCTCAGCGCGCAGGCGCGTCTCCGTGCCATCGCCGGCCCGGACTAGCACGGTGTGGTCGGCCTCCAGCCGCGCCTCGCCCTGGATCAGGTGCACGCCGCGCTCGCGGATACGGTCCAGGGTTGCCTGCCGGAGCTGCTCGCTGACCTCCCGCGCGCGGGCCCGGATGGCCGGGTAGGCCACCTCCGGCGGCGCGGACAGGGCGACCCCGTAGATCTTCTCCTTCTCGAACGAGCTGAAGTAGACCGCGGCTTCCCGGAAGGTCTTGGTCGGCGCGCCGCCGCTGGTGACCACCGTGCCGCCGACCACATCCCGCTCGACCAGCGCGACCGAGTACCCCAGGATCCCGCCGAGCTCGGCCGCCGTCTCGCCGGCCGGCCCCGCGCCGATGATCACTACGTCAAAGTCGCTCATGCCGCCCTGGGAAGGCATAACTGATCTCCGTCCAGCCCGACCGCGCCCGTGACGTGATCATTTCCGCCACCCGGGCGGCGAGCCTCACCCCGCCGGGATGATTTGCGGTCGGCCCGGTGCGCGCACGATGGGCCAGTGGCGGTGCCTGAGGATCCGCTGGCCTTGCTGCGCAGCCGGAGCTACCTGCAGCTCCTGGCGGTGGCAGCGTTGCTGGGCGTGCCGGTCTCCGCGGCCGCCTACGGCTTCCTGGCCCTGGTGGCCTACCTGCAGAAAGAGATCTTCACGCACCTTCCGCACGGGCTCGGGTTCGCGGCCGAGCCGTCGTGGTGGCCGGTGCCAGTCCTGGCCGCCGGCGGCGTACTGGCCGGGCTGGCCATCAGGTACCTGCCCGGCCGGGGCGGCCCGTCCCCGGCCGACGACTTCAAACTCCACCCCCCTCCCCAGCCGCGGCAGCTCGCCGGCGTCGTCCTGGCCGCCCTGGCGACACTGTGCTTCGGCGCCGTGCTCGGACCCGAGATGCCCCTCATAGCAGTGGGCGGCGGCCTGGCGGTCCTGGCCGTGCGCCTGGCGCGGCAGCCGGTGCCGAAACAGGCCGCCTCGGTCCTGGCCGCCACCGGCAGCTTCGCGGCGGTCAGCACGCTGCTGGGCTCGCCTCTGCTGGGCGCGTTCCTGCTCATGGAGGCCTCCGGGCTGGGCGGCCCGACGCTCGGGCTGGTCCTGGTGCCCGGGCTGCTGGCGTCGGGGATCGGCTCGCTGATCTTCATCGGCCTGGACAGCCTGACCGGCCTGGGTACGTTCTCGCTGGCGATCCCCGGCCTGCCGCACTTCGCCCACCCCGATGTGGCCGAGTTCGGCTGGGCGGTAGTGATCGGGCTGGCCGCGGCTCTGCTCGGCCGGGGCATCAGGTGGCTGGGCAGGTTCCTCAAGCCCTACGCCGACCGGTCCCCGCTGCTGACCATCCCGCTGGCCGGGATCGCGGTCGGGGTCCTTGCTTTCGCGTTCGCGCAGTGGACCGGCAAGCCGACCTCCGACGTACTGTTCTCCGGGCAGGACCAGCTGGGCCCGCTCATCACCCACGCCGCCAGCTACGGCGCGGGAGCCCTCGTGCTCCTGCTGGCCTGCAAGGGAGTGGCCTACGGGGTGTCGCTGGGCAGCTTCCGCGGCGGACCGGTATTCCCCGGCATGTTCCTGGGCGCGGCCGGCGGCGCCGCGCTCTCCCACGTGCCGGGGCTGCCGCTGGTTCCCGCGGTCGCGATGGGCATCGGCGCGATGTCGGTAGTGATGCTGAGCCTGCCGCTGACCTCTGTCCTGCTCGCCACCGTGCTGCTGGCCTCGGACGGCCTGGCCGTGACGCCGGTGGTCATCGTGGCCGTCGTCGTCGCGTACGTCGCGCACGCGCGGCTCGCACCCGAGCCAGCTGCGCAGCCCGAACCCGCCGCGCACGACGGAGGTGCCGGTTCTGGGATCATCCCTGCCGGGTGATGTGCCATCCGCCCGCGGCGCCCGACGATGCCAGGGATCAGGAGAGTGCGGCGGACGATGGCGACGCGTCTCGGCCTCGGCGGTGCCCGGCGTGCGGGCACGATGACGGGCTCGGAGCCGGCGCGGCGTCATGATCGGAAACGGGGGCCAGATGCCAGCGAGGAGCGCCACGCATCCCAGCGTCGATGAGCGCAGAGCCAGAGGGTTGGAGGCCCGGGACCGCGCGCCTGCGTCAGGTCACTCGGGGTGGGCCCCCGCCTCGGACCGCCCGGACCCGGTCGCCCTGCTCGACCAGCAGAACAAGGCCCGCGAGCCGGACCTGGTACCGGTCCGGCACGGCCGGATGATGGTCTCCCCGTTCACCTTCTACCGAGGCGCGGCCAAGATCATGGCCGCTGACCTCAGGACAACCCCGGTGGCCGGCCTGAACGCCCAGCTATGCGGGGACGCGCACCTGTCCAACTTCGGCGCGTTCGCCTCCCCGGAGCGGACGCTGCTGTTCGACCTGAACGACTTCGACGAGACGCTGCCGGGGCCGTTTGAGTACGACGTGAAGCGGATGGCGGCCAGCTTCATGATCGCGGGCCGTAACAACGGATTCTCCCCAGCCGACGCCGAGGAGGCGACGCTGGCGTCAGTAGCGGCCTACCGGGACGCGATGGCCGACTTCGCGCAGATGGGCACCATGGATATCTGGTACGCCCACCTGTCCGAAGACGAACTGAGGAACTCGATCCGCAGCACCGTCGCGGATGTACGGAAAGACGCGAAAGGGAAGAAGGGGCAGAAGAAGGCGGCGAAAACGGCGGCGAAAGCAGGAAAGCGGGCGGCCAAGACAGCCGAGAAGGCCCACACCAGGGACAGCCTGCAGGCCCTATCCAAGCTGGGCGAGGTCGTCGACGGGCGCTATCGGATCGTCAGCCAGCCGCCGGTCGTCGTCCCCGCGCGTGACCTGGCCGCCGTCTATGGCGTGTCCGCGGGCGACCTGAACCGGGTGATCCGCGAGCAGTTCCGCGCCTACCGGGCCACCCTGCCCGACGACCTGCGACAGCTGCTGGAGCATTTCCAGATCGTGGACATGGCGCGCAAGGTCGTCGGCGTCGGCAGCGTCGGAACCCGGGCGTTCATCGTGCTGCTGCAGGGTCGCGACGAGCATGACCCGCTGTTCCTGCAGGTCAAGGAGGCGACAGCCTCGGTGCTGGAGGCGTACGTGCACAAGAGCCGCTACCGCCAGCACGGGGAGCGCGTCGTGCAGGGACAGCGGATGATGCAGGCCGCCAGCGACATCTACCTCGGCTGGACCAAGGGAGCACAAGCCAACCGGTACTACTACTGGCGCCAGCTGCGCGACATGAAAGGCTCAGCCCTGGTCGAGTCGATGGCACCGCTCGCGCTCACCTTCTACGCCCGAACTTGCGGCTGGACCCTCGCGCGGGCCCATGCCCGGTCCGGCGACCCGATCGCCATCGCTGAGTACCTGGGCGACGGCGACGAGTTCGACCGGTCGGTCACCGACTTCTCGCGACGCTACGCCGACCAGAACGAGCGCGACTTCGAGGAGTTCACGCAGGCAGTCCAATCCGGACGGCTCCAGGCGCAAGAAGGCATCTGATACCCAAAGTCCATCGCGAAGGGTCATGCGGCCGGGATCTCTGCCCAGGGGGTGATAACTGCCCGGCCGAGGAGATGTCCGCTGATGTTGATGGTGAAGCCGAGCCACGCTGGAGTCGAGTCGGCCTGCACCTGAAGCCGAAGCTGTCCGACCTTCTCGATGCCGAGGGCCTGCACCACGATGACGTAGCGGTGACGCCCGTCCCCCGGCGGCGGTCCAGCGCCGATGAAGCGGGCCAGGCGCACGTCGTTGGGGAGATGGAACGCCCCGGCCGGCACGTGCTCGCCGGTGCCGTCCCCCGCTCCGGTCGGGAGACCCGTCACTGGGGCGGGGATGTCGGCGACGGCCCAGTGCCAGAAGCCTGACCCGCTAGGCGCGTCGGGGTCGTACATGGTCACGGTGTAGCTCTTGGTTTCAGCGGGAGCGCCGGACCACGACAGCTGGGGCGAGAGGTCCTTGCCGCCAGGAACCTTGAAGATGCCGGACATCTGCGCCGGTGGCAGCGGCTGGCCATCGGTGACGTCCGTGCTGGTCACGGTGAAGCTCGGCACTACCGGCAAGCGCGCGAACGGATCGTTCATGGTTCTTAGCCTCCGGTCAGTGCTGGCTCAGTTTGTCCCCTCCAGGGCAGTGGGGAGTCTCAGTCGAGAGGCGAGTGCACGGCGGGTATGAGCAGGGCCGTCAGCAGAGCGACGTCATCCAGAGCATCGATGCCGAGGACGGCTTTTTCGATGGCGGCCTGGCGCTCGGCCGAGATGATGCGGTGGGTCAGCTTGGCGTACTTGTCACGAATGTCCGCGTTGGTCAGGTTCCGGTCGCCCGTTCCGCGCGGGTGTACGACTTTGGCGGTGCGGATGCTGCCGTCGTTGAGAGTCAGGCGCACCTGGGTGGTGAGCTGCTCGTCGATCGGGAGGTTGTCGTAGGCCTTTTCGTGGTGCGTCAGTGTCTTGTCGATCAGAGCCCAGACGTCGTCGCGGTTAATCCGGTCCTGCCGGAACTGGTCAATGAGCACGTCGCCATCGAGGAGGGCGACCGCGACGGCGTAGGTGACGTTCATCTGAGCGCCGATCACCTGGAGCGGGCGCTCGGCCTTCCATCCGCCATGGGAGTAGGCGGCTTCGCCCATGTCGATGTCGATCCGCTGGATCTGGCTGAGGTCGACCTTGGACCGCAGCTCGAGGGCGGCGTCGATCGCAGCGTGCAGCAATCCCATGCACGAGTACGCCTTGACGGCGATCCGCTCGGTCTCCCACAGGACGCCCAGGCCCTTGTAGATGTCTTCGGGGTAGGTGCGGTGGCCTTCGCCGAAGACGGCCAGCCAGCCGCCGTAGGGGCGCTCGAACACCCGCTTGATGCCGACGTAGCCCGATGCCGCGAGCGCGGCGGCGGTCAGGCCGTTGCGCGAAGCGAAGCCGTGCTGCATCCGCTTGACCATCGACTCGTACATCGCTGACATCAGCCCGCACGACTGGGTGGCCGCCATCCCGAAGGCGTCCTCAAACCCGGCGGCGTCCAGCCCGTACAGCGTTCCCGAGGCAACGGCCGCGGCGAGAGGGCCGAAGACCACACCCGAGTGCCACCCACGGGAGAGCATGTCCAGGCCGCCGAGCGCCTCGCCGACCCGGGGGCCGGTCTCGTACCCCAGGATGGCACCGAGAAGGAAGCTCTCGCCTGAGACGCGGCCTACGCGCGGGGCGGCCGCGAGCATCGCCGGGAGGACCAGCGAGTTGCTGTGCAGCGGGGCCAGCGGGTGGTAGTCGTCGAGCTCGAACCCCTGGATGAAACTGGAGTTCACCATGGCCGCCGACGTGGCGCTGGTCGCCCGGCCGTCCCAGCCGATCAGCGCGGAATCCCCGGCGCTGTCGAGCGCTGTTACGCCTTCGACGCCGATGCGGGACCAGGGCAGCTGCGCACCGACCAGAGCACAGCCGATTCCGTCTAGCACCAGGTGCTTGGCCCGGTCGCGGACGGAGGCGGGAACGTCGTCGAGCGTTGTTTTCGCGACCCACGTGGCAAGTCGGCCAGTCGGACCGGTGGGGTCAGTGGCGGGACGGGCTGGCTTTCCCGTGTCCTTGACGGCGGTGGGTGTAGTCATGGCACTCCTTGCGTTCCTTGTTTCGGATCGACTTGGCGTGCTTGGCGGGCGCGAGCGGACCGGCCTGGTTTGCGTACCTGGTCTTGGCCTCGATGTCTTGGCCTCGATGTTGATTGTTGTTCCCAGCCCTTGAGCTCGCCTACCAGGTCGACCGGGTGCCGGGGACAGGGCGGGGGGAGTCCTCGCCTCGCGCGCGTCATTGTCTAAATGAACGGGAGAAAGCCCCGTGCAGGAGGCGGGCGAGAACTACTTCGACACCGAGCACACAGGGCCGGAGCTGCTGAATCGGTTCGTCGCGGACGGGCGGTCAAGATCACGCTTGAAGCCACGACCTGCGAAAACTTGGGTGGAGCTGAGGGGATTCGAACCCCTGACCCCCTCGATGCGAACGAGGTGCGCTACCGGACTGCGCTACAGCCCCAAGACCGCACGCCAGCGTAGCAAATCTGCCGGCCACTCCGCGCATCAGAACGTCGGGCCCGGCCCGGTCAGTCGCCGACGGCCCGCATGGTGGCGTCGGCGTACTGATCGTAGAGCTGGTCGCTGAGCCGGGCGGAGATGTCGATGACCTGGGCGGTGGGCTGCGGGGTGCGGGCCGCCCAGGACTCGCGCGCCTCGTCCCTGGCCTGCGCCTGGGCTTGCGCGCGCTGGCGGGCGGCATGAGCCTGCCCGGCCCGCCAGCGCGCGTTCTCGGCATCCGCGAGGGCAGCCTCGCGCAGGAGGAGGAGATACATGCCGAGCATTACAGCGGGTGGGACGCAGACCCACCCCGAGGTGAGCTTGAGCACGGTGCACGAGGCAGCCGCGACGGCGAGCAGGACGAGGGTGGTGAGCAGCCTGCGGCGGGCCTGGAGGACCTTGGCCCGGCTCAGGCGTCGGCCGGGGCGAGTCCGCGACGGGCGGCGCGGGGTGGGCGCCGACGGGCGCGGGGAGGGGCTCAGGGCGCGGGCTGGTCGGTGACCGCGGGGATGGGCGCGGTGTCGGGCTCGGGCTGGTCTTCCTCGGCGTCGGAGTGGGCCTGGTGCTCTCCTGCCTGGGCGTCGCCGGGCCCATCGGCATCGGCGACGGGCCCGGCGTGCGACCGGCGCAGCCACCGGGGCACGAGCATGAACGCCCAGATGGCGACGATGGCGAGGTAGAGGATGGCGCTGCTCACGGGCCCGCCTCACGGTGGCGGACAGGCCACGCCAGCGACGGCTGTCCGGTGGTGCGGGGCCGGGCCGCGGGCGTGGTCACGTCACGCACGGTAGGGGGCGTGGCGGTGCTTGACGAGCACTGCAAGCGGTGTGTCGCGAGATAGTAAAGCTACGGGGCTGGTATTCAGGTGGGCAACGGCTTTTGCGGGGTTCGCGGCGGCGGTCGTTGCCTGGGCTGGCCAGCGAGATATATCTTGTCTTCGTGAGCCCTTCATCGTTGACTCCGGAGGAACTCCGCGCGGCCGCGGAGGTACACAGCGAACTGGGTCCCGGCTACAGCGACGCGGTGGTGGACTCGTTCCTGGAGAAGGTCGGCCGGGAGATCGACGCCCGGGTGGATGCTCGCCTGGCCGATGGCTATGCCGGTCGCCGCCTGCCGGCGCCGCGACAGCCTCGCGACAACACGTTCGCGCTGGCGGTGATCTCGATGGCGCTGGGCATCCCGATGACGGCGATCGTCCTCGATGCGGGGCCGAACCCGCCGGGATTCTGGGGGCTGCTCGTGGTCTGGGTGGCGATCGTGTCGATCAACGTGGGGAACGCGGTGCACAACCGGGCCCGGACCAGGGGCTGACCTAGCCGCCCGGCCGGGCCGCCGGGCCGGGTCAGGACGATCCGGCCCTGGAGCGGGAGGCCTGGACGGCGCTGCGCCAGCGGGCCAGCAGGCCGCCGTGCACGTCCTCGACGGTGAGCGCGTAGCAGACGTGATCGCGCCAGGCGCCGTCGATGTGCAGGCTGCGCCGGCGGATGCCTTCCTCGCGGAAGCCGAGCTTCTCCACGACGCGGCGGCTGGCCGCGTTCTCGGGCCGGATGGTGGCCTCGACGCGGTGCAGGCCGACGCCGAAGAAACAGTGGTCCATGGCCATGGCCAGCGCGGTCGGGATGACGCCCTGGCCGGCGAAGGCCTCGTCGACCCAGTAGCCGACCTGGGCGGACCGGGCCGAGCCCCAGACGATGCCGCCGACGGTGAGCTGGCCGGCGAACTTGCCGCCGTAGGTCACCACCCAGGGCAGCGTCATGCCCTGCCGGGCCTCGCGGCGCATGGTCCTGGCCATGGCCACGTAGGGGCCCAGGGTGGTCCGGTACAGGGGGGTCTCGGGGTTGGTGGGCTCCCAGGGCCGCAGCCAGGCGGCGTTGCGGACGCGCGCGTCACGCCAGGCGCTGGCGTCCTTGACCCGGATCGGGCGCAGGCTGACGCTCGCGGCCAGAAGACCGGTCTCGGTCAGGGTGACCGGCCAGCCGCGCATGCGTCCCACGAAGCCCATCATCGCGTGACGATCGGTCACGGCGCCATCCGCTCTGCGAACCAATCTGTACGGGAATCGGTGAAGGTCACTCGGTGGATGTTCATCCGCTGGTCTCCGGGCGGGGGTGGTCGCCTCCCCGGATCTGGTCGACGGCGTGCTGGAGGACCCCGCCTGAGTACGGCCATGCCATCGCGCACGCCGCCGGTGGAGCCGGGCAGGTTGACGATGAGCGTGGACCCGGCCTGGCCGGCTACGCCTCGGGAGAGAGCGGCGGCGGGCACGCCGGATGCGACGCCGGCGGCCCGGATGGCCTCGGCGAGGCCGGGGACCTCGCGGTCGATGAGCATCCGGGTCATCTCGGGCGTGGCGTCGGTGGGCGTGAGGCCGGTCCCGCCGGTGGTGACGACGACGTCGTAGCCGGCGTTGACGGCATCCTGCAGGGCCACTTCGACGGCGCTGCCGTCGGGGATCACCAGCGGGCCGCTGACCTCGCAGCCGGCCTGGCGGCAGCAGGTCGGCCAGCACCGGGCCGGACTTGTCGGGATAGACCCCGGCGGCGGCGCGGTTGCTGACCGTGATGGCCAGAGCCCGGATCACCGAGCACTCCCGGCCTCGGAGCGGCGCCAGATGCCGGTCTTGCCGCCGGTCTTCTCCTCCACCCGGATGTCGGTCACGACAGCGGCCGGGTCGACGGCCTTGATCATGTCGATGAGCGCGAGCCCGCTGGCGGCGACGGCGGTCAGCGCCTCCATCTCGACCCCGGTCCGGTCGGCGGTCCTGGTCACGGCGGTGATGGTGACGCCGTCGTCGCGGACCTCCAGGTCGACGGTGACGGAGTGCAGCCCGATGGGGTGGCACAGCGGGATCAGCTCGGGGGTGCGCTTGGCGCCCTGGATGCCGGCGATCCGGGCGACGGCCAGGGCGTCGCCCTTGGGCAGGCTGCCCTCCCGGAGGGCGGCCACGGCGGCGGGCGAGAGCAGCACCCGGCCGGTGGCGGTGGCGGTCCGCGCGGTGACGTCCTTGCCGGACACGTCGACCATCCGGGCCTGCCCGGCGGCGTCGAGGTGGGTCAGCTCGCTCACAGGTCCACCCCCATGGTGGGCAGTTCCAGTACGTGGACCTGGTCGCCGGCGGCCAGCGCGGTGACGGTCTCGGGCACCACGATGAGGGCATTGGCCTTGGCCAGCGAGGCCAGCTGGTGGGAGGCCTGGCCGGAGACCGGGGTGACCTGGCCGGTCTGGCGGTCCAGGATTCCGCGCAGGAACGACTTCTTGTTCAGCGGCGAACGAGCGGCGGCGGTAAGGGCGGCCGTGCCGGTACCCATTTGTTTCGGATGAAGGTTTTGAAGTGCGGCAATAGCCGGATTCACGAACAACCAGAAGGAAACGTAGGCGCTGACCGGATTTCCGGGCAGGGTGAAGATGGGAGTGTCCTCGCCGACAATGCCGAAGCCCTGCGGCATTCCGGGCTGCATGGCCACCTGGCGGAAACCCACGGTGCCGAGCTTGGAGAGGGCGGCCTTGACGACATCGTGCTCGGCGCCCATGCTCACGCCGCCGCTGGTGACCAGCAGGTCGGCCTGGGTCAGCGCGTCCTGGACGGCGGCCAGCACGGCCCCGGTGTCGTCGCGGACCACGCGGGTAGCGGGTGGCCTCGCAGCCGGCCTGGCGCGCGGCGGCGGCCAGCATGACGCTGTTGGACTCCCAGATCTGGCCGGGCTCCAGCGGCCGCCCCGGCTCGATCAGCTCGTCGCCGGTAGAGATCACGGTCACCCGGGGGCGGGGCCTGGCCCGCACGCTGCCGAGCCCGGCGGCGGCGAGCAGCCCGAGCTGGACGGGCCCGATCCGGGACCCGGCGGGCAGCAGCAGATCGCCGGGGACGGCGTCGCCGCCGCGCCGGCGGATCGAGGAGCCCGGCGGACACGGCCTCGCGCACGGCGACGCGCTCGGTGTCCCCGTCGGTCAGCTCGACGGGCACGACGGCGTCGGCCCCGCCGGGCATCGGCGGCGCCGGTCATGATCCGGATGCAGGTGCCGGGGGTCAGCTCGCGGCTGCTGGTGTCGCCGGCCGCGATCTCGCCGTCCACCGGCAGGGTGACGGGCGTGCCGGAGCTGGCCCCGGCCACGTCAGCGGGCCAGCACGGCGTAGCCGTCCATGGCCGAGTTGTCGAACGCGGGCAGCGGCCACTGGGCGGTGACGTCGCCGGCCAGGACGGCGCCGTAGGCGTCGGCCAGGCTCAGCTCGCGCGCGGGCAGCGGCCGGACGGCGGCCGCGATCTCGCCCAGGTACTGATCAACCGAGTCCATCGCGACCTGCTACTCCAGGCCGTCCAGGTAGCCGCGCAGCCAGGGCACGAACTCCGGCGCGATGTCGGGCCGCTCGCACGCGAACTGGACCTGGGTGCGCAGGTAGTCCAGCTTGTTGCCGGTGTCATAGCGGCGGCCGCTGAACAGCACGCCGTGCACGCCGCCGCCCCCGTCATGGCCCTCGTCGCGGTCGGTCCTGGCCAGCATGCGCAGCGCGTCCGTGAGCTGGATCTCGCCGCCGCGGCCCGGCGGGGTCTCCCGCAGCACGTCGAAGATCGCCGAGTCGCAGATGTAGCGGCCGATGACGATCCAGTTCGACGGGGCGTCGCCCACGCTGGGCTTCTCGACCAGGTCGGTGACCGCGACGACGTCGTCTTCGTCGGTCGGCTTGAACGCCACCACCCCGTAGGACGACACCTGCTCGGGCTCCACCTCCATCAGCGCCACCACGCTGCCGCCGTAGCGCTGGCGGACGTCGATCATCCGGCGCAGCAGGTGGTCATCCGGGTGGATGAAGTCGTCGCCGAGCAGCACGGCAAAGGGCACGTCGCCGACGTGGTCGGCCGCGCACAGCACGGCGTGGCCCAGCCCGTGGGCCTCGCCCTGCCGGACATAGTGGACCGCGGCCAGGTCCGTGGAGGCCCGGACGGTGGCCAGCCCGGCTTCGTCGCCCTTGGCGGCGAGCGCGGCCTCCAGCTCGGTATTGCGGTCGAAATAATCCTCTATCGAACGTTTGCCCCGACCTGTTACCAACAGCACATTGTCGATGCCAGCGGTGACGGCCTCTTCGACGACGTAGTGGATGGCCGGAGTATCGATGACGGGCAGCATCTCTTTCGGCGTTGCCTTCGTCGCCGGCAGGAACCTGGTTCCCATGCCTGCGACGGGAATGACCGCTTTGGTTACTGCTGGTGAATGAGCCATGCTGAGAACCTTAGCTATCGGCTGGGAGGGCACGTGCACGGCATGGTCGGTGACGACGAGTCGGCCTCCGGGTGGCCAGTTGGCCATGCCGGTCAATCGTCGGGCCCGGCGCCCGAACTGCCGTCTGAACTGGCGGCCAGGAAAGCAGAACTCCGCCTCAGGGTACTGGGCGCCCGCCGTCGGCTTAGCCCAGCCGAGCGGGCCCTGGCCGGGCGTCAGCTCCGCGACGCCATCCTGGAGGACCCGCAGACGCAGATGGCGGGCGTCGTGGCCGCCTACGTGTCGGTCGGCAGCGAGCCCGACACCAGGGCGCTTATCTTCGCGCTCTGGAAACGGGGCACCTACGTGCTGCTTCCCCTGCTGCGCCCGGATCAGGACCTGGACTGGGCCTCCTATGAGGGCCCTGACTCGCTCGTCGAAGGGCGGCGGGGGCTGGTGGAGCCGTCCGAACCCCCGCGCGGGGTCGAGGCCATCACCAGCGCGGACCTGGTGCTGGTGCCGGCCCTGGCGGCCGACCGCGTGGGCAACCGGCTCGGCCGGGGCGGCGGGTCCTACGACCGGGCCCTGGCCAGGGTCGGCCCCGCCGTGCCCACCATCGCGCTGCTGTACGAGGACGAGCTGATGGACGACATCCCGGCCGGGCCGCACGATCAGCGGGTCCGGGCCGTCGCCCAGCCCTCCGAAGGAATCATCAGGCTCGCCTAGCCGTTGCTACCATCTAGCAGTTGAGCGCGGCGAGTGCTAACGCCGCAGAGGGAGGACACAGTGCCGACGTACCAGTACGCCTGCACCGACTGCGGTGACCGGACTGAGGTCGTCCAGAAGTTCACGGACGACGCGCTGTCGGTGTGCACGACGTGCGGCGGCAAGCTTCGGAAGGTCTTCTCGCCGGTCGGCATCGTTTTCAAGGGATCGGGCTTCTACCGCACGGACAGCCGCAACGGCTCCACGGTGCCCGCCGCCGACGGCGCGAAGGACGCGAAGGACAAGTCCCGCAACGGGTCGGACAGCTCGTCGAAGTCCGGCGATTCCTCGGCGCGGCAAGAGCGGCTCGGAGTCGTCGAGCTCGTCCTCGAGTTCCTCGAGCGGGAAGAGCGGGGAGTCGGCGAGCAGCTCGTCGGGTTCCTCGTCCTCGTCTTCATCGTCGGGCTCGAAGGTCGCCTGACCCGTCGTGGCCGAGCACGGCCAGTATCGGTGTCATCGGCGGGACCGGGTTCTACGAGTTCCTGGATGCCGCCGAGGAAGTCTCCGTGGAGACCCCGTTCGGCCGTCCCAGCGACCCGCTGGTCATCGGCGAGGTGGCTGGTCGGCGGGTAGCGTTCGTCCCCCGGCACGGCCGTGACCACCGCTTTCCGCCGCACCGCATCCCCTACCGGGCCAACCTGTGGGCCCTGCGGTCGGTTGGCGTCCAGCAGATCCTGGCCCCCAGCGCCGTCGGGTCGCTGACCGCTGCCCTGGGCCCCGGGGCTCTCGTGGTGCCCGACCAGGTCGTGGACCGGACCCGCAGCCGGGCCAGCACGTTCTACGACGAGGGCGGGGCCGTCCATGTCCAGTTCGCCGACCCGTACTGCCCGGTCGGGCGGTCAGTGGCGGTGTCCGAGGCCAGGGCGGCCGGGTGGGATGACCTGGCGCCGGACGGCACGCTGGTGATCATCGAGGGGCCGCGCTTCTCCTCGCGCGCCGAGTCCCGCTGGTTTGCCGGGCAGGGGTGGAGCATCATCGGCATGACCGGCCTGCCCGAGGCCGTCCTGGCCCGTGAGCTGGCGCTCTGCTACACGCCCATCTGCCTGGTCACCGACACCGATGCCGGGGTCGAGGAGGGCGAGGGCGTTACCCAGGACGGGGTGTTCGCGATCTTCGCGGCTAACGTGGCCCGGTTGCGGGAGCTCCTGATCCAGGTCATCGGCGGGCTGCCCGATTCGCGCGAGTGCCCGTGCCCGCACGCGCTGGATGGCTTGAAGCTGCCGATCCAACTGCCCTGATCGTCTGCGTCTAGGTCTCTGGGCTTGGGCTGCCCGGGTCTAGTCGAGGTCGCCGTGCTCGATGCGGGCCAGGCGGCGCTCCCGGACCAGCAGGTCGAACTCGTGTTCCACGGCCACGCTGCCCGGCGCCATGGCCGCGAACACGCCCGTCATGTCGCGCATGCTGACCATGCCGACGATCTCGTCACCGTCCATCACCGGCAGGTGCCGGATCCAGCGCGCCGCCATCTCCCTGGCCGCGTCCTGCAGCTGGGTGTCCGGGTGCACCGAGAAGACCTCGGTCGTCATGGCCTCGTCCACCTTGCTGTGGTCCGGGTCGGCGCCCAGGGCGACGGCCCGGAGCAGGTCGCGCTCGGTGATGATCCCGGCCAGGCGGCCCTTGTCGGTCACCAGCAGGGAGCCGGTCTGCTGGCGCCACATCCGCACAGCGGCCGCCCGCAGGCTGTCCGCGCGTGACTCCGTGACCGTGGCCGGGGTCATGACATCCCTCACCTGCACCGCGCCGCTCCCGTTCGTGCTGCCATCTGGGGGTGGCTCCACCCTACGGGCACGTGATTGCTGGGCCTGCTGGGTGTGGGGCGGTGGGCGCGGGCTGGATGTCGGCGATCGTGGGCCGGGCGAGTTGCGGCTAGGCTTAGCCGGGCCGGGAGGTCCCGGTTCGTCAGCCCCGATAGCTCAGCGGATAGAGCAACTGCCTCCTAAGCAGTAGGTCGCGCGTTCGAGTCGCGCTCGGGGCGCTCCCCCTTCCATCGCAAGTCAGGCCCTGTCTCCTGACCAATGCCGATGATCTTCATGAAGGCTGATCGCCGCCAGGTGCCACACCCGGGCCAGATCGGGCGATGCCCTTGCCTGGTTTCTTTGGCCTGGCCTTCTTCCGAGCCTTCCGCAGCTCGGCCCGAATGGCCTTGTCCACGTCGTCGGCCAGGGCGCGCTGGCGGGGGTCGGTGGAGTGCAGGTAGATCATCGCGGCGCGAGCAGTGTTGTGGCCCCATGCGCTCCATCAGCTCCCGCATGTTCGCACCCGCGCCGGCGGTGTAGTGGTTACCGGCGTGGCGCACGTCGTGGAAGTGCACCCCTATCAGGCCCGCATCGGCCTCGTTTGATATTTGACGCCGCCTTAGGTTTGTTGGTCTATCGGCCAGAGGTCCAAGACGAGCTCGGTCTTGGTGCCCAGGGCTGCCTGCACGTCTGCTGCCAGGTTCTGGGCCTGGCTGGCCCACCGGTCCCGGATCTGCCTGGACTCCCAGCCGCGGTCCCAGTGAAAGTGGGCGTCGAACTCCTGCTGCCAGGCGGCGAGCCGGTCCAGCAGCTCGGGCGGGAACTTGGTGAACCGCCAGTCGATGCTCCCGAAGCCTTCGCCCCACAGCGGAAGGGGAGCGCTGTAATCCGGAGAGAGCCGGACGATCCTGGGAAGGGGGTCGTCCCAGCCAAGAAGATCATCATCGCTGGGGTGCCACCAGGGGTTCTCTTTCACGGCTGGTCATTCTTCCACCGCGGTCCCGAGGAGATCCCCGCAGTTGCTGCCGCCGAGCAGGAAGACGAACCGCTCCAGGTCCGGCCCCTCTCAGCCCCGACGCTCCTCTTTCTGTCGAGCGGGCCAAGCGTTCATGCCTGCCCGCATGGCTATACGCGGCGGGGCTAGAGCGTTCTGGCGGTCTCGGCGGTGAGCTGGCCGACCGGGGCAAGCGGATGCCCGGTGTTGGTGCACCGCCACCACGCCACCTTCTTGATGAGGTCAACGGGGTCCTCGCCGTCCCAGATCGACTCCGGATGACCGCCGTGGACGGCGCAGACCGGCCACTCGATCTCGGGTATCTCCTTGAGCGCGCTGGAGACCGAGTCGGCCGCACAGACCAGAAGCCAGGATCCTTCCATCTCCCGGGACATGCCCCCGCCCCCGCCCCAGTACGAGCCGTCCGGCAAGGCCGCATGCACAGCCGCGGGCCATCCCCCGCCGAAACGCGCCCGCATCTGATACCGGCCGTAACCGGTGGCGTCCAGGTCGTGCTGCACGATATCCAGGGCCTTCTGGCAGCGGGCCACGAACTCCTCGCTGGCCGGGGCAGGGTCGAAGCCGAGCGACCGCAGAACCTCAGGCATCAGCTCCATAGCATCCAGGACGGCGCCTTGCCGGCGCTGGAGACGCCGGACTTCTGCGGGAACCGGCTGACCAGGCCCAACCGGCCGAGCCCACAAGCCACCCCGGCGAGAGGAACCGCGGCGATCCGCTCGGAGGCCAGCCGGGGATTCCCCGGTCTGAAGCTGCGCGAGCTGCCGCAACGACGGCGAATGGAACCCTGCTGCAAGCCATTTCGCCGCCAGCACCGGCCACTGATCCGGCGGAAGATGATCCAGCGCGCCCGCAGCAGCCTGCTTCGGCCGTGGCCACCAGTCGCCAAGCCCGAACCTGTCGATCCTCATCGAGGAAGGCTCCTGACCACGGGCAGATGCTAGCTATCACCACAGCGTCCGGTCTACTCCATTGCTTCGCCCTCGCGAGGTACCCGCATGCCCTGTGACAACTTTCTCTACGGCTTCAAGGGCCACGCCTTCGGCGTGGCTAGGCCGGGCCCGAGGCCCGGCCATCGGATCATCAGGCGCAGATCAGGCGGCAGGCCAGGAACGCTAGATGCCGCTGACAGAGCTGAGATTCCTTACTGACCGTTGAGCTCGTAGACTTCGCGGTGAGCCCTTCTTCTAACCGGCTAGGAGTGGCGATGTCCTGGGTCTACGAGGCGGTCGGATGCTTCCTCGTAGTCGTAGGGACCTTTAATGCCGGCTGGGACCTGGCCTCCCTGGCCACAGGCCGGACCACCGTGCGGGGCGGCTACTGGAGAGACGTCACCCATCGCCTGCTACTGGCTGCTATCGGGCTGGGAATCATCCGGTTTGAGCACGACGCAATCTTGTGGCCACTGATCATTTGCCTGCCTACCTGCTTGATCGGGTTTCTCGTCCCGTACATCAGCATGCGGCACTGGTCCCGAAGCAAGCACCAGTCAGGTGGCCCGATAGCTGAGTCGTCGTCAGCGTGCCATTATGCGCGGTAAACCGCGGTCACTCGCGGACACTGCACCAGGCCCAAACGTCCAGGTCCGCACCGACGACCTGTGGAGACGGCGTTTTGCAAGCAGGTGATTCCAATGACACCGATCTCCTGTCGATGTCCCCGTGGCGGGGCACGCCGATCATCGAACCGACCGCATTCGCGGGCAAGGTAGACGCCATGCGTCGGCACGCCCGGCGACGTCGCTAGCCTCCGGCCAACAGGCCGACTCGCGCGCGGGCTCAGGTCGCGCTCGGGCGCCAGCTTCAGCATCCCAGGTCAACCGACGTACCGTAGTTGTACGACCTGCAGAAGGGTAAGCCGTCGTGACAGTGCCGAGCCCATTACGGGATCCTAAAGGTCAGGCGCAGAGCCGAGCGAGGCTGCGAGCACTAATGAACATCCGAAACGCGGGCGGCGTCATCGCGTTCTCGGTGATGGGCGTGCTGGGAGTGGTTGGACTGGCTACGGGTCATGAGCGCAGCGGGCTTATTGCTTTGGCGTTGGGCGGCGGCGTGGTGATCGTTGTCGCCGGGAGGCTGGCCGGCCGTAGATAACCCAGTCATGGCCTGACCAGCTGGACTCGCCTACAGGGCGATGACTGTCAAGCCCAGCGTGCCCTCCGGTAGAGCCAATGCTTCACGGTCCGAACGCCCACGCCACCATCAGCGGGAACTCTTCGCGCCAGAACGCGCCGCCGTGCGATCCGGCCCGCTCCGCCATCACGACGTCCGCGCCCGCATCGCGCAGCGCGACCGCCCACCGGGTCGCGTTCTCGAGGAAGAACGGCTCCCGCGTGCCCGCGACGAGATACGAGCGCGGAATCGGACTGGGCATCACCTCGGGCGGTCGGTAACCCGCGCCCGGCGAGGCACAGAAGACCGCACCGTAGACGTCCGGATACCGAAGCCCCATCGCGAGCGCCAGCTCCCCACCCGCCGAGACGCCGAACACCGCGGTGCGATCGGCGGGCAGCGCGACGCCGAATCGCGACCGCGCCCAGTGGCGGACGTCCCCGACAAAGAACTGCTCGTGGGCCGCGAACCGTGCCGGGTCAAAGCCGGGTGAGTACTCATGGAGTCGCAGCATCTCATCGGCCAGGCGGTGAACACCGACGATCATCGTGGACGGTACGTCGGCCGCCTCGAGGACTCCGCCCCATTGCGAGATCAGCTGACCGTCACTGGCAAACACGACCGCCTCGGGCGGATCAGCCGGGTTGTACACCGTGACCTGCCGACCACCGTCGTAATCGAACGTCTCAGTGACGACCTCTCCCGCCAGCGGCTGGTCATGCATGATCGAAACCCTCGATCCTTGAGAGCTGCGCAAACGACCTTACAAGTTAGGTCGCGCTCGGGGGGCTGGCGGCGAGGGTCAGGGCACGGTCCACAGGTGTACTTTGCCGCCTAGCTCGGAGCCGTCGGCCACGACGTGGTCACCTGGAGCCAGGGTGGGCTGGGAGTCGCTGACGATGCGGAAGATGGTAGTGGGGTCGGAGAGGGCGCCGGAGCTGGCTACCTGCCAGGTGAAGATCGTGTCGCGGTCCGTCGTGCTGGGATACGCCTCGGAACGGTCGATCACGACGGTCAGGGAATGGCCATCCGGGGTGAAGCCGATTGCGTAGGCGGCGGTCGCGCAGCCGGGATTGCACGGGTCGGCCGGGCCGCGCCTTCCGCTGGGGAACGGGGCGCTGGCCAGGAGGCGGGGGCGGGTGGTGACGGGGACCGGATGGCCTGAGCCGCCTAGCCGGAACACCCGCATGCTGCCCTGGAAGGTCACGCCGGCCAGCAGGTTGGCCCGGGGCGAGAACGCGAGAGCGGTGAAGTAGTCGCCCTGGCCGCGCAGGGTGGCGATGCGGGTGGGACGGGCCGGGCGGGTCACGTTCCATAGGGTGATCTGGTTGGTGCCTGATGCGCTGGCCAGGATGCGGCCGTCCGGGGAGAACACGAGATCGCCGTCGCCGAGGTCGAAGTTGCCGGGGTTGCCGGTCTGGACTGGGGTGGCGGCGAGGGTGCGCAGCAAACGGGGCCGGGCCGGGTCGGCCACGTTCCACAGGGCCAGCTCGCTGGTGGAGGCGGCGGCCAGGAGGCGGCCGCTAGGGGAGAACGCCTCGCCCCACGGGCGGCCGGCGAAGCCGGCCGACAGGACGGCCAGGCGGGCCGGGTGGCGCGGGCGGATCACATTCCACAGGATGGGCTGGCCGCCGAACGCCACCGTGGCCACGGTGCGGCCGTCCGGCGAGATCGTCGTGGGGTCACCGCCCTCGAACTCCGCCAGCCGCCGCGGCCGAGCCTGGTCGGCGACATCCCACAGAATGCTGGTGCCGGACCAGGGCGGGCCGTCCGCGGCGCCGGCCAGGATGCGCCGGTCACGCGAGAACGCGACCGACCCCACCGCGCCGCCATTGGACAGGTGCCAGCTGCTTTCCTTGGCGTTCTGGGCGATGGCGGGCAGGGCCACGAGCGCGAAGATGCCGGCGGGCACGGCGACGGACAGGACGACGGCTAGCTTGGCGTCCTTGCTCAAGCGGGGCATGGGGCGGATCTCCATCCGGTAGCCGGGGTCGAGGTGGGTGGTCAGGGCGCCGACGGCCAGGCTGAGCACGGTTCGCGATCCCGCCCGGTGCTGCTCGAGAACATCGAGCATTTCCGCGGCATAACGCTGCTTCCAGCGGGGCGGATAGCAGCCGACCAGGGCGCGGCACAGCCGGTCGGCCAGGGCGGGCTTCATCGGGGCTCAGGCGGTGGCGATGCGCTGGCGGCCAGTGCGCACGATCTGCTGCATGGACTGCAGCTGCTCGGCCAGGACCTGCTGGCCGGCGGCGGTGATCTCGTACGGGCGGCGGCGCTCGTCGGCGGCCAGCGGCCGGATCCAGCCCCGGCGCTCCAGCCGGGACAGCGCTCCGTACAAAGTGCCCGGCTCCATGCCGACCCCGCTGAAAGCGGCGATGTCGGTCATGATCGCGTAACCGTGCTTGGGGCCGTCGGCCAGGCTGGTCAGGATCAGCGCCGACGGGTCGGCGAACCGGCCCAGATCATCGAACTTGCCGTGCACCCGGCACCTCGCTTATTCAGTACCGATTACTAAGCCGCAATTAGTAGCGCGTCGCCTCGGAGCCTGTCAAGCCCGTCGCTCGCCATCACTCGCGGGCACCCGGATGTCCAGCTCGGCAACCCTGGCCTTCGATGACTCGGAGGATTATTACCAAAATGGTAGAAAACTACCGATAACGAACGTCGATTTCCGATCTGCTATGCTTGCGTTTTACATTGCAGAAGCCTTCTAGAATGGCCTCTCACTTTTAGGAACGATTCGCAATCTTGACTTGTTCCCTAGCGGGATGTGACTTTTCTCCTTCCCTTCTTTCTTCCGCAATAGATTTCATTCCCGCATACTCGTTGTCCATGAGCGAACGAGACATGCATATCGTCCTGAGGACGCCGCGACTTGCCCTGCGTCAGTTCACCGAGGACGACGTCGAGAACCTGCTTGATCTGAACAGTGACCCAGAGGTGATGCGCTACCTCGGCAGGCCACCATCCCGCGAGGTCCTGCGGGACAGGATCATCCCGTTCTTCCTCGATGCCTACCAGCGGCTCGACCGGCTGGGCACCTGGGCCGCTGAGTCCGCTGACAGCGGCGAGTTCGTGGGCTGGTTCCACTTCCGCCCCGGTCCTGACGGCGACATCACCAACGCTGATCTGGGCTACCGGCTGCGCCGGCCAGCCTGGAATCACGGGTATGCCACCGAGGGATCCAGGGCGCTGATCAACATGGGCTTTACCGACCTGAGCGTCCGGCGAGTGTTCGGGCACACGATGACGGTCAATAACGCGTCGCGGCACGTGCTGGAGAAATGCGGCCTGACCCTCGTGCGCACTACCGCCTACCATGGACCCGATGCCGACGTCATCGACGGCGCCGAGCACGGCGAGGTTGAATACGCGCTGACCAAGCCTGAATGGGAAGCGTCAGCACGGGCGAGCTAGACGCTTATCGGCTAAGCAGATGAGGTATGGACGGATGCACCGCCAAGAGAGCCTGGCCGAGAAACGATGGAACGCGGAGTACGGCCGGGGCCGGTACTCCGGTGAAGCACCGGTCGACATGATCACGCGGATCCTGGCCGCGGCCAGGGCCAGGAATATAGACCGCGGCCTGTACATCGGCTGCGGCAACGGCCGCAACTACCTGCCTCTGCGCAGGGCCGGGCTCGACTTGACCGGGATCGACATCTCGGCCGAAGCTATTGCCCAGCTTCGTCGTCAGCTACCCGATGTGCCGGCCGGATGCCTGCAGCGCGGTACCGTCCAGGATCTCGAGCCCGGAAGATCCTTCCCGCTCGTGATCGGCATCCAGGTCTTCCAGCACGGCACGGCGGCCGCTGCGGCCGCTCATATTCGAGCGGCCGGAGCAAGAGTCTCGCCCGACGGTATCTTCGCTATCCGCGTCAACGCGACCGGCACGGACGTGCATCCGGCGCACCGGGTCATCGAAGAGAAAGACGATGCCTTTACCGTGAAGTACCTAGACGGGCCGAAGCGAGGGCTCGACATACATTTCTTCTCGGGTCCGGAGCTGAGCGGGCTGCTGGAGTCGGCTGGGTTCGACGAGATCGAATCCCTGCGGCAGGTGACGCATCAGCGCGTTCCGCCGCAGCCAGGCTCGTGGCGTCAGTGGGAAGGGATCTGGCAGGCGCGCAGCTAGCGTCACATGTCATCCCTGTCGGCTGACGGGCAGCCTCGGCGGGTGAGCTGGCCTGCTCAGCTGAAAAGGACGGAAATACTCTCGCGGCGCGCGATTCTGCGGATCGCCTCGCCGAACAGCCCGGCTACGGAAACCACCTCGATCTTCGAGGGCAGTTCGACGGGCTGAGTCTCGACGCTGTCGGTCATGAACAGCATCTCGATGGGGCTGTCGTCGAGTCGCTGGATGGCTGGTCCGGCCAGCAGGCCGTGGGTCACCGCGGCGAGGACCGAGGTCGCGCCACGCTCGACCAGGACGCGGGCGGCATCGGCGAGGGTGCCAGCGGAGATGGTGAAATCGTCGACGATCAGCGCCGTCCGGCCCTCGACTGAGCCGATCAATTCGACTACCTCGGCGGACTCAGAGTGGTCTGTGCGCTGCTTGTCGGCGATGGCCAGGGGTGCGCGGAGCCGACGGGACCACTGGCGGGCTTTCTTAACGAACCCGGCGTCGGGTGCGACGACCACCAGGTCGCCGAGACCCTTCGCCTCAACGGCGTCGCAGAGCACCGGCATGGCGTAGAGATCATCGACCGGGACCTTGAAGAAACCCTGGACCTGAGGTGCGTGAAGATCGAGCGTGACCACTCGGTCGACGCCGGCGGCTTCGATGGCGTCGGCGCAGACACGGGCCCGGATCGAGACTCTCGGCTCGTCCTTCTTGTCCCCTTTGGCGTAGCTGAAGTAGGGGATGACGGCGGTGACCGACTGGGCACTGGCCCGCTTGAGCGCGTCGATCCAGAACAGCAGCTCCATGAAGTTGTCGTTGGCCGGGAACGCCGTGCCCTGCACCAGGAAGACGTCCCGGCCTCGCACGTTCTCGAGAACCCGCACGAACAGGTTGCCCTCGGAGAAGCGCAGCGTCTCACTGGCTCCCAGCGGGCAGCCGAGGTAGTCGGCTATGTCCCGTCCGAGCCGCCGACTCGCGGAGCCCGCCAGGAGGATGAAGTCGTCCACATCTCGAAACGCTACCTCCCGTGTTCGCCCACAGACGCAGGGAAGGGCCAGCTGGCAGCACCGTCGCCTGCCGCGCGGAATTTGTGCATAGACGGCGAATGAGCTGCTCTGTCATGCTCGTGGTGTGCGGCGAACGCTGGCCTGGCTGGGTCGGGCTTTGCCATTCCTGGCCTTCCTGGCCGTGCTCTATGGTGGCCGCTGGCTGCTAGGTCTGCACATCCCCGCCCACCTGACCGCTGGCACTGTGGTCGGTTTCGCCGCGCTGCTCCTGGCCGCATTTGCTGTGGGAACGGTCGTGCATGAGATGGGTCATGCCGTTGCCGTCCGGCTGGTCGGCGAGCGCGTGCGCAGCATTGAGCTGGGCGCCAAGCTGGCGCGCGTGACGTTCAGCCTGGGCTCGGTTCCGATCTCGATCGGCCTGGGGCCCGGCGGGTCGGTCACCTACGCCAGTCACCGGGTCTCCCCTGCGCGCCGGGCGGTCGTGCTAGCAGCCGGCCCGGTCGCCAGCATCCTCGTCGCGCCCTGCTGCCTGGCGCTTCCCCTGCCCCACTGGGAAGCTTCTTACCTCGCCCTGTGCGTGCTGGCCACGGCGGTGCAGGATCTGGCGCCGAGCCACGACTCCGGCGGCAGCTCGACCGACGGGTACAAGCTCTCGCGGATCCCGGCGGAACTGCGGGCCGCTGCGCAGGTCCGCGGGCTGCTGGCCGACCCGTCCTGGCGGGAACGATCGGACGCCGCTGAGATCCTCATCGACGGGTTCCGGCTGGACGTGCCCGAGGCCGAGGATTGCCTGCGTGAGCTCTGCCGGCAACCCGGCGAGTTGCTGCGCGTGTTCACGAAGCCGTGGACGCCCCCTGATCGACCCGAGGCTGATGTGACGCACATCGTCCACATCTTGTCGTGGAAGGTTCTCCTGTCTGGCGACCTGCCCGCCGAAGCGGCCGACCTGGCGGCCAGCCGCCTCGAATGGGTGATCGACTATCTCGACCGGGAGCATGTGGACCAGCGCACGCCGCTGCACGCGGTGCGCGGTGGGCTCGCGCTCGCCCGGCTGCGGCAGCAGCGGCCGCGAGAAGTCCAGCGCCTGTGCGCCGACGCCTTAGCGGCCGATCTCGACGCCGATGACCGGGCCACTGCGCTGGCGCTGGTGGCCATGGCCAGGCACGCGTCACTGCTGTCCGGCCGCGAGCAGCTAGACGAGGCGCTCGCACTCGACCCGAACGCCGACCTGGTCGCCGAGGCGGTGCGGTTTCTCGACGGAGGCTGGGACACCGCGCTCGCGGCCCACGATCAGGCACTGCGTCGGTCAGCCGCGGTGGACGACTAGCCGCAGATCAGGCTGCCGGCCCGGGTCGTGGGGCCTTCTCGCCGTGGACGGCGGTGTACTCGCTGGCCAGCCAGGGGCCTAGGTCGTCGATGAGCACGCGGAGGACGGCGGGGTCGGATGAAGGAACGCGGCCAGCGGTAGCGGCGGCCAGCATCTGCCCGGCGCGCTCGGGATAGTAGCGGGCGAACAGCTCGGCGGCCTGGCTGAGATCACTGGTCCAGCCGCCCCAGCGGGGCATGACCAGGGTGAATCCGGTCCGGACGAGCCGGCGAGCCACGACCCGGCTGAGGGCCTGGCGGTCGGCGTCCGTCCGGGCTTCGGCGAGCCGGGACCGCCAGCGGGGCAGCTCCAGGCCGAGGTCGCCGTTGGTCTCGCGGGCGAGCAGCGCGGTCGGGCGGTAACGGGGCAGCTGCCGGGCCAGGTCGGGCCCGAGCAGCGGGGTGCACAGGCACGCGACGAAGAAGCCGAGGTCGTAACGCTCGAGGTCGCTGAGCAGCGTCCGCACACTGAACAACAGGATGCCAACGCCGTTGACCTGCGGGAACGAGTTGTCGAGCGCGGCCTCGACGCCCTTGGCCGCAGCGCGGTCGCGCTGGGTCGGCTCGTGATGCAGGGCGAGCACCAGGTCGACGTCGGAACGCCCTGCTCGGGCGGTGCCGCGCGGGATGCTGCCGTACAGGTAGGCGCTGTGCAGGCGGCTGCCGAACGTTCGGCTGATCCGCCCGCGGACGGCCTCGACGACCGGGGCGAACGCGGCGGGGGCCCGGTCCAGGGCGCCTTCGCGCGTGATCGCCCCGTCGTCGTCCAGCCCTCGGTCGTTCATGGGCCTACTGTGCCGTCCGGCGCCCCCGGCCGCACCACCGGCACTGGCGGGCGAGGCCCGCTCCAGCCGCGATGCGGACCGTCCGGACCGGTCAGTAACCTGGCCAGGTGCATACCGTGATTCACGCCGAGCGACTTGACCTTCTCCCCATGTCGCTGGTCATGATGCAGGCGATCCGGGACGGCAACTGGCCCGGAGTGGGCCGCCTGCTCGGCACCGACATCCCGGCCGAATGGCGTGATGCCGACTGGAAATGGCTCGACCAGCGCATGGCCAGGGCCGAGGCCGACCTGGCCGAAATGCCGTGGGCGCCGCACGTGCTGCTGCTGCGGGAGGATCCGGAGGGCGACCGCGGGCGGGTGGTGGCCGGCGACGCGGGCTTTCACGGGCAGCCCGACGAGAATGGCCGGGTCGAGCTCGGCTACATGGTGCTCAGCCCGTATCGCCGCCAGGGCCTCGCCGCGGAGGCGGTCCGCGCGCTGCTGGCCTGGGCCGTGGCCGAGCAGGGCGTCACCCGGTTCCAGGCCTGCATCAACCCGGACAACACCCCGTCGGTGAACCTGATCCGCAAGCTCGGGTTCAGCCAGGTCGGCCGCCAGCTCCACGAGAGCCGCGGCCAGGAGCTGATCTTCCACCTCGACTCTTCCGCCTCGACCGGACGCCTGGCTAACTGACGCCCGGCTAACTGCCCGGCTAACTAGGAGGAACATGAGCGACGTCGCCGCGTTCAGGACCATCTCGCCGACCATCCTGGCCGACGTGCTGAGCCGCGAGCAGGTCATGAACATCGGCATCCGGCCGCTGTGGTCGTCGATGCCGCGGGTCGCCGGGCCGGCGTACACGGTGCGCTGCCCGCCGGGCGACAACCTGATGCTGCACGCGGCCATCTACCGCGCCGAGCCGGGCTCGGTCATCGTCGTCGAGTCGGGTGACGTGGACTACGCCGTGGCCGGGGGCAATGTCTGCGCTGTCGCCCAGCGCCGGGGGATCGAGGCGTTCGTGATCGACGGGGTGATCCGGGACCTGGGCGAGGTACGTGACCTGGGCTTTCCGGTCTTCGCCCGCGGCATCATCCCGTTTCCCGGGGCCAAGGCGGAGGTCCAGCCGCTCAACGGCCAGGTGTGGTGCGGCGGCGTCAGCGTCAGCGGGGGCGACATGGTGGTGGCCGACGAAGAGGGCATCGTGGTCACGCCGGCCGGCCGGCAGGAGCAGGTGCTGCGTGACGCCCAGGCCCGGCAGGCCAGCGAGGCCCGTGAGTCACTCGACGCCTGGGAGCAGGCCCACCGCGCCCGCGTCGAACAGATCCTGCACGACAACGGCTTCGTGGACCAGGCGCACTAGATGCGGCGGATCGGCGTGGCGGAACGGCGGGCCCGGCTGGGCCTGCGGCACCGGCTGGCGACGGCGGCCCGGGCCGACGGGAGCAGCACCGAGGGCCCGGCCGAGGTGGCCCGCTCGCTGGTCGCGGTGCACAGCACGGACCCGTCCTCGGCTTACCTGAGCCTGCTGACCCGCATGGACGGGGGCGACATCCCGGCGATCGGGCGGGCGCTCTACGAGGACCGGAGCCTGATCCGGCTGCTCGGCATGCGCCGCACGGTCTTCGTCACCGCGCTGGACATCGCCCCGGTGATCCAGGCCGCGTGCTCGACGGCGGTCGCGGCCCGCGAGCGGCGCAAGCTGGTGAGCTGGCTGGCCGAGGCCGAGGTGGCGCAGGACGCGGACGGCTGGCTGGCGGACGTGGAGCAGGCGGCGCTGACCGCCCTGACCAAGCGCGGTGAGGCCACGGCCGGCGAGCTGGCCGAGGACGACGAGCGGCTGCGGACCCAGATCGTGCTGTCGCGCGGCAAGAGCTACGAGGGCCGGGTCAACCTGTCCAGCCGGGTGCTGCTGGTGCTCGCGGCCCAGGGGCAGGTGGTGCGGGGCCGGCCGCTCGGCTCGTGGACCTCGCACCAGTACCGCTGGTCGCCGCTGACCCGCTGGTGTCCGCAGGGGCTGCCCGAGTGGGCGGTGGAGGCCGCCGAGGTGGAGCTGGCCCGCCGCTGGCTGCGGGCCTGCGGCCCGGCCACGGCGGAGGACCTGCGCTGGTGGGCGGGCTGGACCAAGACGCAGGTCCGGCGGGCGCTGACCGGGCTGGAGCTGGTCGAGGTGGACCTGGACGGCGTTCCCGGCCTGGTGCTGGCCGACGACCTGGAGCCGCCCCCGGCGCCCGAGCCGTGGGCTGCGCTGCTGCCGGGCCTGGACTCGACGCCGATGGGCTGGCAGCAGCGCGAGTGGTTCCTGGGCGAGCACGGGCCGCGGCTGTTCGACAGCACCGGCAACGTGGGCCCGACGCTGTGGTGGGATGGCCGGATCGTGGGCGGCTGGGCGCAGGACCGGGACGGCGAGATCGTCTGCCGGTTCCTGGAGGACGCGGGCGCCGACGCGGTCGCCGCCGCGGACACGGCGGCGCGGCGGCTGGCGGGCCTGCTGGGCGGCACCCGGCTGGCTGTCAGGACCCGCGGCCCGACCTGGCTGGAGCGCGAGCTGGCCAGCGGCGAGCCAGCCTCGCCCGGCCGGCCGGCTTCGCCCGGGGGTTAGCGAACGGGACTAGCGCCCGGCACCGCTGGCGGCCGGAACGGCCCGGTCCGGCTCCGGGCTGACCGAGTCGGCGCAATCCGAGTCGGCGCAATCCGGGTCGGGACCCGCCGGGCAGGCGTCGTCGCAGGCGGGCAGGGTCAGGGTGATGCACAGCCCCTGCGGCCCGTTGGGCGCGGCCTCGACGGTGCCGTGGTGCGCGGCGGCGGTCGCGGCCACGATGGCCAGGCCCAGGCCGGTGCCCGGGTCGGCGCGGGCTCCGCCGCGGTAGAACCGGTCGAAGATCCGGGGCAGCTCCTCGGCCGAAACGCCGGGGCCGGTGTCGCTGACCTGGACGGTGATGGTGTCGCCGCGCAATGCGGCGGTGACCGTGGCCGGGGTGCCGACGGGGGTGTGGGCGTGCACGTTGGCCAGCAGGTTGTCCACGGCCCGGCGCAGCAGCTCCTCGTCGCCGGTCACCTCGAGGCCGTCGGCGATGTCGGCCCGCCAGCGGTGCCGCGGGCTGGCCGCCTGGGCCCGGTCGGCGCAGCGGGTAACCAGGGCGCTCACGTCGACCGGGTCGTGCTCCTGGCCGGGCGGCTGGTCCAGGCGGGCCAGCCGGAGCATGTCGTCGACCAGCGCGCTCATCCGCTGAGCCTCGAGCGTGATGCGCCGCATCGCCTCGTCCACCTGGGGACGGCTGGGCAGGGCGCCCTGCTGGTAGAGCTCGGCGTTGGCGCGCAGCGAGGCCAGCGGGTTGCGCAGCTCGTGGCTGGCGTCGGCGAAGAACTGCCGGGTCAGCTCCTGGCTGGCCTCGCGTTCCTGGACGCTGGCCTCGATCCGGGCCAGCATCCCGTTCAGGGCCGCGCCGAGCCGGCCGACCTCGGTCTGCGGATCCTGCGGGCTGACCCGGCCGGTGAGGTCGCCGGCGCTGATCCGGTCGGCCTGGGTGGCCATGGTCTCGATGGGGCGCACGCCGCGGCGCACGAGCCAGGCCACGCCCAGCGCGGCCATCAGGGCGGCCGCGGCCGAGCCGACGGCGACGATGAGCTCAAGGTGGTCGACGGTCTCGTTGACGTTGGTCAGGCTGGTGGTGGCGAGCAGGGTGCCGTCAGCCACCTTCATGGCGCGTATCCGGAGCTGAGCCTGACCGTTGTCGCTGGCCACCGTCTGCGCCCGCTGGTCAAAGGTCAGGGCGCGCAGGTCACTGGGCATGCGCGGACGGAGGTCGGGGTTGCCGCGCACCAGCCCGACCCTGGTCTGTCCGCCGGGGTGAGGTACTCCGTATAGAACTGATCCAGGACCGGCACCACGATGAAGCGCGGCCCGACGAGCGTGATGCTCGGCCCGAGCCGCACCGCGGCGGCGCCATGGACCTTCCTGGCCGTGGCCACGGCCTGGCTGACCGCCTGCCGCCGCGCCTTCGATAGCCGCACCTCTCTGGGCGTCGCGGCGGAGACCGGATGCCCGGACACCCACTGGGTCACGCCCACGCCCACGGTCGCGTTCACGGTGAACGGCCGGTACTGCTTGAGCACGTTCTGGAGCTGCGTGTCGGTCTGGTTGAGCAGGTACCGGCGCAGGGCGGTCACCGCGGCCACGTCGAAGACGGCCAGCGTCAGCAGCACGACGGCCAGCACGCCGGCCAGGACCCGGGTCCGCAGCTGGGTCCGGTGCAGCCGGGCCGGGGTCGGCAGGACCCGGTTCAGGGAGCTAAGCGTCATCGGGGTCCGCCTGGCCTTCCAGATCGGGCAGGCGCAGGCTGTAGCCCACCGCCCGCTGGGTATGGATCACGTCCGGCCCGTGCTTAGCCAGCTTGCGCCGCACGTAGGCCACATAGGTCGAGACGACGGTGCTGGAGCCGCCAAAGTCGTAGTCCCACACGTGATCCAGTATCTGCGCCCTGGTCAGCACCCGGCCCGGGTTGAGCATCAGGTACCGCAGCAGCCGGAACTCGGTCGGGGACATGTCGACCAGGTTTCCGCCCCGGCGCACCTCGTAGCTGTCCTGGTCCAGCTCGATGTCGGCGAAGGTGAGCACCGGCCCGACGGAGTCGCTGTTGCGGGTACGGCGCAGCACGGTGCGGATCCGGGCGGCCAGCTCCTCCAGGCCGAAGGGCTTGGTCAGGTAGTCGTCGCCGCCCAGGGTGAGCCCGTTGACCTTGTCAGCCTGGGTGTCACGGGCGGTGAGGAAGATCACCGGCACCCGGCTGCCGTCCCGGCGCAGCCGGCGCACGACGTCGAAGCCGTCCGTGCCGGGCAGCATCACGTCCAGGACGAGCAGGTCGAACGGCCGGTCCCGGGCCAGCCGCAAGGCGTCGGCGCCGGTCTGCGCCGTGGTCACGGCGAAGCCCAGGAAGCGCAGCGACGCGGCCACGGCGTCGCACAGGAATGGCTCGTCGTCGACCACCAGAAGCTCCCCGTGATCCGGAGGCCCGGGCACCCCGAGTTCACTCATGGCCGCCCTTTCCGCTCGCCGCCCCCTGGTGACCTCGCAGGTCATCCGACCACGCTAGCCGGAATTCCCGGTGTGGCTTGCATGCGAGTTTCGTGTGAACCCGGCAGCGGGACAACCTGACGCCGTATATTCACGCAGAACTCACACACAATCCGCGCACTGCCTGGAGATCGGGCATTCATGCTGGTTTGCGGCCCGGCCACCTCGGGCGATGGTCGCGCGGCGGGCGGGGCATTCAGGGGGACCGCCGCGCGGCCCTTACCATCTCGCGGCGCGATGCCCGGCGCTGGCTGACATCGGAGGCTGAGCGTGACTGCGGTGGACTCGGCGGTGGAGAGCGGGCGGCGTCCCTACAACCGGATGCGCCGCCGCCGGATCATCGCGCTGGCCATCGTGGTGTTCGTGGTGATCGCCGTGGTCGGCGCGGTGCTGCTGACCCTGGCCATCAAGTCGCCGGCCCAGCAGGCGGCCGAGACGAAGGCGCCCGCGGCGACCCAGCTCACCGTGCCCGTGGTCCGGACGGTGCTGAGCACCTCGGTGCTGGCCCAGGCGGTGGTGGACCCGCCCCGCGAGGTCAGCCCGTCGGACATCGGCAGCAGCGGGGGCGGCTCGCCGGGCCAGAACGTCCAGCAGATCGTCACCAAGATCTTCCACGGCACCGGCAGCTACGTCGGCCAGGGCCAGGTCATCCTGGAGGTCGCCGAGCGGCCGTTCTTCGCCCTGGCCGGGACCGTGCCCGCCTACCGGAACCTGGTCCCCGGCGAGACCGGCCAGGACGTGACCCAGCTTCAGGAGGACCTGGAGACGCTGGGCTTCGGGGTCGGCGGCGACACGCTGGGGACTTACGGAGCGGGCACCTCGGCCGCGGTCACCGCCTTCTACGACGCCATCGGCTACTCGGTGCCGAAGATCAGCACCGGCCCGAAGGCCGACCGGGGGGCCATGGTCCCGCTGGGCGAGTACACGTTCGTGCCCCGGATGCCCGGCCCGGATCGTCAGCCTCAGCGCCACGGTGGGCCAGGCGGTCAAGGGCGGCGCCCTGACCCTGGCCGAGGGCAGCCCGGCGCTGGCGGGCCAGCTCAGCCCCAGCAACGCCAAGGAGGTCCGGCGGGGCATGCGGGTGCTCATCACCGAGCCCGGCACCGGGGCCACCGTGCTCGGCCGGGTGGTCTCGGTGGCGCACGAGACGGCCAGCAAGGCCTCGATCTCGGGCGGCCTCTACGTGGCCATGAGGGTCCGGACGCGCCGCCCGCTGCCACTGTCCCTGGTCGGCCAGGACGTCTCGATGACGATCGCCGCGGCGCGCACCCCCGGCCCGGTGCTGGCGGTGCCCGAGGCGGCCATCTTCGCCGGCGCCAACGGGCAGACCTACGTGTCCAAGCTGGTCCACGGCCAGCCGGTGCGGGTCGCGGTGCGGGTCGGCATGACAGGTACCGGGCTGGTCCAGGTCACGCCGACGAAGCCGGGCGCCTTGGCCCCCGGCGAGATGGTGGTCACGGGCCAGAACTACGTCGGCAGCGCGCCGGTCGGCCGCCGCGTGTTCACCGGGACCGGGCCCGGCGGCAGCCGAAACATCAAGATCATCGGGCCGGTCGGGGGCGGCGGATGACGACCGCCGAGATGACGGCCGTCGACGAGGCCGACGAGCCGGTCATCGAGCTGGCCGCGGCCGGCTACACCTACCCCGGCCCGCCGCCGGTCCGGGCGCTCAAGCCGGCCGACCTGGTCATCGAGCGCGGCGAGCACGTGGCCATCATGGGCCCGTCGGGCTCGGGCAAGTCGACGCTGCTGAACCTGCTCGGCCTGCTCGACCGGCCCACGGAGGGCCGCCTGCGGATCGACGGCATCGACCTGGGCCGGGCCCCGGAGCGGGACCGGGCGGCGGTGCGGGCCCGGCGGATCGGGTTCGTGTTCCAGTCCTTCCACCTGCTCCCGCACCGGTCGGCGGTGGAGAACGTGATGCTGGCCCAGGTCTACGCGGACATGCCGCGGCGCCGCCGCTACCGCGCGGCCATGATGGCGCTGGCCGAGGTGGGCCTGGACAGCCGGGCCCAGGCGCTGCCGACGGCGCTGTCGGGCGGCGAGCGGCAGCGGGTGGCCATCGCCAGGGCGCTGGTCAACCGGCCGTCGCTGCTGCTGTGCGACGAGCCGACGGGCAACCTGGACACCGCGGCCACCACGGAGCTGACCGACCTGCTGGGCGCGCTGCACGCCCAGGGCGCGACCCTGGTGGTGATCACGCACAACCCGGCGGTGGCCGCCCTCGCGCAGCGGCAGATCAGCATCCGCGACGGCTGGCTGTCGGAACGCAGCCCGGTGGCGCAGCCTGTTACGGAGCCAGAAAACACCCGCGATAACAGGGGTCCACGTGCTGACTCACCCGGCTAGCCGCAGGCGAGTGGTCTCGGCCCCGTCCCGGCTGCGCCTGCGGGATCTGGGCAGCGAGGCGCTCGCGGGCCTGCTCCAGCGGCCAGCGCGGGCCGCGCTGACGGTGGTCGGCACCATCCTGGGCATCGGCGGGTTCGTGGCCATCGTGGGGCTGGCGCAGACCGCGGCCGGGCAGATCGGCAAGGACTTCAACCTGCAGGACGCGACCCAGGTGACGATCAACGACAGCGGCGCGTCCAAGGCCAGCGTGCCCACGCTGGACTTCCCGAAGGACGCCGACGCCAGGGTGGACCGGATCCGCGGGGTGATCGCGGCCGGGGTGTCGTGGTCGGTCAGCTTCAGCAAGTCGGCGGTCAGCGCGCTGCCGGACGGGACCAAGCTGGGCCTGCCGGTCACGGCGGCCAGCCCGGGCGCGCTGACGGCCAGCGGCGCCAAGGTCAGCGCGGGCGTGCTGTTCAACCAGTTCCACGAGGCGACGGCGCAGAACGTGGCCGTGCTGGGCGCCACCGCGGCGTCCCAGCTGGGCATCTCGAACCTGGCCAACGAGCCGGCCATCTTCATCGGCGGGCAGCCGTTCACGGTGGTCGGCATCCTGGCCAGTGACCCGCGGCTGCCGCAGCTCAACCTGGGCGTGACGGTGCCGGAGAGCACGGCGCTGAGCCTGTGGGGCAAGCCGAAGCCTTCGGGCGTGGCCCAGATGCTGATCCACACCCGGCTGGGCGCGGCCCAGGTGGTGGCGAAACAAGTGCCGATCGCGCTCCAGCCGGGCAACCCCAAGCTGCTGTCGGCATCGGCCCCGGCCAGCGCGACCTCGTTGCGGCACTCGGTGACGGCCAGCCTGAACAGCGTGTTCCTGGCCCTGGCCGGGATCGCGCTGTTCATCGGCGCGGTGGGCATCGCGAACACCACGCTGGTGGCGGTGCTGGAGCGGTCGGGCGAGATCGGGTTGCGCCGGGCACTGGGGGCCCGGCCGCGGCACATCGCCATCCAGTTCCTGGCCGAGTCGACGGCGCTGGGGCTGTTCGGCGGCCTGGTCGGTGCCTGCGTCGGCCTGATCGCCACCATCGTGGTCACGGTCTACGAGCACTGGACGGCGGTGCTCGACTCGCGCATCGTCATCGCCGCGCCGCTGGCCGGGGCCGTGATCGGGCTGCTGGCCGGCCTGTACCCGGCGCTGCGCGCGAGCAGCATCGAGCCCGCCGATGCGCTCCGCCGCTGATCGGCCGCGGCCGGGGCGGCGGGCCCGGCCGCGGCGGCTGGTCCGGGCCGGGGCAGGCGTGGCCGCGGCGGGCTGCCTGCTGGCGGCGTGCTCCGCGCCGGCCAAGCCGGGACCGGGCAGCTCGCTGGCGCCGGGGAGCTCGCTGGGGCCGGGGAACGCGCTGTCCCGGGCCCGGAACGCGGTGGTCGGCGTGCACGGGCCGGGCGGCGGGAGCGTGGTCTTCATCGGCGGCGTCGGCGGTGGCGGCGGTGGCTTCATAGCGCTGCCCGGCGGGTCCACGGGGTCGGGCGGCCGTCCCAAGATCAACGTCGGGCCGATCCCGGCCGCCGACTCCAGCCAGGTCATCAACCTGCCGCTGGGCACCTACGCGGACGTGGCCTACTCGCAGCAGACGGTGCTGTCCGAGGCGGCCACGCTGCTGACCCAGAAGTGCATGTCCGGCCGCGGCTTCGTGTACACGGCCCAGGCCACCCCGGCCCAGGTCCAGACGCTGGTGCAGGATGCCGAGTACCCGTTCGGGGTGACCAGCGCGACCGACGCCGCCACCTACGGCTACGGGCAGCCCAAGTCCTCGAGCCCGCAGGGCGGCCCGGCGTTCCTGGGTGGCTTCGCCTTCGGCGACCTGACCAAGCAGCCGCGGGCCTGGGTCGCGGCGCTGCTCGGCTTCGCGCCGGGCCAGCGGATCGGCCCGCATCAGATCCAGGGGTGCCTGGCCGAGGCCAACAACGAGCTCTACGGCAGCGGCGGAGGGCTGTCCGACCCGGTCCCGCAGATCGCCATCCAGTCCGCCACCTGGACCCAGAGCGACCCGCGGGTGGAGGCGGTGGACGCGGCCTGGTCCCGGTGCATGGCGCTGCGCGGCTACAAGTACAACACCCCGCAGCAGGCGGCGGGCGCGCACTGGCCGTCCAAGCCCACGCCGACCGAGACCGCCACGGCGGAGGCCGATGTGGCCTGCAAGCAGGCGGTCAACCTGGACAACACCTGGCTGGCCGTGGAGGCCGCCTACCAGGCGGCACTGATCGGCCAGGACCTGACCACGCTGGCCAACCTTCAGGGCAGCTTCGCCAAGATGCTGAACCGGGCCGAGGCGCTGCTGAGCCTGCCCTCGTTGCCGACCCTGAACCAGAACCTGCCGCGCGGGCGGGGTCAGATCAACGCCCCCGTCCCGGTCCAGATCCAGCCGGTCGGCTGAGCGGCGCGGGCTGGTCGCGCCGGGGCCGGGGCGGTAGAAAGGCGGGATGCGGCGCTTTCACGAGATCGCCCCCGGCGTGCTGGTCGCCACCGCCGGGCTGTACACCACGACCAGCACGGTGGTGACCGGCGCCGACGGGGGCTGCCTGGTCATCGACCCGGCGGTATCGGTCGCCGACGTATCCGGTCTGGCCGCCCGGCTGACCGGGACCGGCCTGCGGCCGCGGGCGGGCTTCGCCACCCACCCGCACTGGGATCACGTGCTGTGGCACCAGGACCTGGGTGAGGTGCCCCGCTACGCGACGCCGACCGCCGTGGCCACGGCGCAGCGGCGGCACGGGGAACTGGTCAGCGACACCGACGCCGAGGTGCCGGGCCACGACCCGCACCTGCTCGGCCGCCTGGTGCCGCTGACCTCCGACCGGGTCCCGTGGGACGGCCCGGCCGCCCGGGTGATCGCGCACGACGGCCACGCGCCCGGGCACGGGGCGGTGTTCCTGCCCGACACCGGCGTGCTGGTGGCGGGCGACATGCTCTCCGACATCGAGATCCCGCTGCTGGACGTGACCGGAGCCGACCCGCTGGGCGATTACCGCGTGGGGCTGGAGCGGCTGGCGGCGCTGGAGGGGATATACGGGGTGCGCTGGCTGGTCCCGGGGCACGGCTCGGTGGGCGACGCGCGGGAGTTCCGGCGCCGGGTGGAGGCCGACCTCGGGTACCTGGACCAGCTCGCGGGGGGCGAGCCGTTCGAGGACCCGCGCTGTAACCAGGACTGGCTGCGGGCGGAGTACGAGGCGCAGCGCCGGGTCGTGGCTGGCTGAGACGTCGGCGGGGGAGCTAGGGAGCGGCGGTGGTGCTGGCGCCGAGGGCGCGGCCGGCCTGGTCGGCCAGCGTGACCGCGACCAGGCGGGCCTGGAGCGGCGGCCGGGCGTCCGGCCGGGCCTGGAGCATGAACCGGCCGTAGTACCGCCCGTTGCCGAACGTCCGCAGCTCGATCTCCTGCCGCGGCAGGCCGGCCAGTTCCACGTCCCATGGGATCCGGCCCGCGGTGACACTGCCGTCCGGCTCCAGGCGCGGCGGATGACCGAGCAGCGACCCGTACTCGAAGCGGGCCGACTCCAGCCCCAGCAACCCGACCAGCTGATCACTGATGTAGCCCACGATCGCGTCCGGAGAACGCGCCGCCGCGCTCAGCGCCGCCGCCTCGTGGATCAGCGCCAGGTAGCGGGCGTCGGTGATGGTGACCACCTTGAGCCGCCGGGCCCTGGCTGCGAGCTGGCTCACGGCCAGCCCGGTGAGCAGCAGCAGGATCGCGGTGGTGAGGTCAGCCGAGCCGCGGATGGTGAACCGGTAGTACGGCAGAGTGAAGAAGAAGTCGAACCACGCGACGGCCGACACCGCCGCCACGACCCCGGCCACCCGGCTGCCGATGGCCGAGACGCCGACCACCACCACGACCAGCAGCAGGGCCACGTTGGTGTTCGACCAGCTGGACCGGAACGGCACCAGGATCGCGGCAGCGGCCAGCGGCAGCACCAGCCCGGCCACGATGGCGAGCCGGTCCCTGGTCAGGTAACGGGTCATCGGTCACCTCCCGTCGCCCCTGGCTTCTGGCGTACCTAATCAGGAGCCTAGGCCGCGCCTGACCGGCCGGAAAGGACGCACACGGATCCCTAACGGGCCTCCGGCGCCGGCCGCAGCCGGCCCGCGCCGCCCGCGCTTCCAGGGCCGCTGGCCAGGTCGCGCTGGCCGCGCAGCGGGGACAGGTACAGCCACAGTCCCGACGCACAGGCGCCGATCACCGCCAGCCACAGCGTGGCGTGCACGCCGATCGCGGTGCCCAGCGCCCCGCCGGCCAGGCCGCCCAGCGGCAGCGTGCCCCAGTTGATCCAGCGCTGGGCCGCGCTGACCCGGCCGCGCAGCTCCGGCGGGCAGGTCGCCTGCTGGTAGCTGACCAGCGCGATACCGCACAGCGTGGCGCTGAACGTCCAGGAGATCCACCCGGCCGCGAACAGCAGGACCCACCAGCCCGGCCCGGCCAGCGGGATCAGCAGCCCCGGCAGCGCGAACACCGTCATCGACACCCAGGCGATACGGGCCGAGCCGATCCGCCGGATGAGGGGCCGGGCCGTCACCCCGGCGGTCACGCCGCCCACCGCCCCCAGGGCCAGCAGCACGCCGACGTAGGCCGGCCGCAGGTGCACGGTCCGGATCAGGAACAGCGGGCCCAGCGTCTCCACCATGATCACGAAGAAGTTGGCCGTGCCGTTCCAGGCCACGGCGTGGCGCAGGATCGGCTCGCGCAGGACGTAGCGCAGCCCGGCGCCGACCTCGGCCCGGAATCCCGCCCGGTCCGGCTCGCGGCCGGGGTTCCGGGCCCGGCCGGTCTTCGGCTCCCGTCGCCGGATGGCCAGCAGGCAGGCGGCCGAGACCACGAACGACAGGGCGTCGCTGCCCATGGCCAGCGCCGCGCCCGCCACCCCGACCAGCAGCGCGCCCAGGCCGGGCCCGGCGACCTGGGCCAGCGACTGGGTCGTGGCGAGCTTGCCGTTGCCGTCCATGAGCTGCTCCGGCGCGACCAGCACGGGCAGGTAGCTGGTGTAGGCGACCAGGAAGAACACATCGAGGATGCTGGTGGCCAGGGCCACCACATACAGCTGGCCCAGCGACAGCACCCCGGCCAGGTAGGCCAGCGGCACCGATCCGATCACGACGAGCTGGGCCGCGTCGGAGGCCAGCATCAGCGTCCGCTTGGCCACCCGGTCGGCCATCACCCCGGCCGGCAGCGAGACCAGCAGGTAGGCGCTCGTGGCGGTGGCCGACAGTAGGCCGACCTGAAGCGTCGTGGCGTGCAGCAGCACGATGGCGACCAGCGGCAGCGCCAGAATGGTGACCTGTGAGCCCGCCTGGCTCACGGCCTGCCCGCCCCACAGCAGCAGGAAATCGCGGTCACGCCACAGCGTCGAGCGGGCTGGCGGGGGCATAAGGCGGACATTAGCCGAGGCGGGTAGGTGATGACGATGGTGCGCTTGCGGCGCGTGTACGAGGAACCCTCGCCCGAGGACGGCACCCGGGTGCTGGTGGACCGGCTGTGGCCGCGCGGGCTGACCAAGGAGAAGGCGGCCCTGGACGAGTGGGTCAAGGACGTCGCGCCGTCGACCGAGTTGCGCCGCTGGTACGGGCATGACCCGGCCCGGTTCGAGGAGTTCCGGCGGCGTTACGAGCAGGAGCTGGCCGAGCCCGAGCAGGCCAGGGCACTGGACGGCCTGCGCGAGGCGGCCAGCCGGCAGACCATCACCCTGCTCACCGCGACCAGGGACATCGACCACAGCGAGGCGGCCGTGCTGACCGGCCTCTTGGGGGGGCCGGGCGAGCCGGCTAGGGCGCGTACCGGGCCAGCAGCGGCCCGACGACCCCGTCGGCCAGGACACCGCGCAGCCGCCGCTGGGTCGGCTCGAAGTCCCCGACCGGCGGCGGGTGCGGGTAGCGGCGCCGCGTCAGGTCCAGGTAGCAGCGCTGGTTCAGCTCGACCTGGACCGCGTCGACGCGCGGCTCGGCGGCGAAGCGCCGCACCGTCCAGCCGCCGGGGTAACGGGTGTTGCGCAGCACGCTCAGCCCGCCGCCGGCCAGCGCGCCGGACAGCAGCGTCATCATCTCCGGCCGGGCGGTCACGCCGTGCCGGTCGCCCAGGATCACGTCGCCGTCCATCTCCTTGCCGAAGCTGTGCAGGTCTAGCAGCAGCACCCGCGGGAACCGCTCCAGCAGCCGCGCGAGGACGCCGTCCAGGGCCTGGTGGAACGGGGCATGGGCCAGGCCGACCCGGTGGCGGATCTCGTCCGGGGTCAGCTCGCGCCGGTAGACGGCCCGGCCGTTGGGCATCTGCGCGGCCACCACCGTGGACCGGAAGCTGCCGTGCCCGGTGGCCGGGTCGCGGTTCACGTCGGCCACGAACCGGCTGAACGTGGTGGTGATCGTGGTGACGCCCAGCTCGGGCAGGAACGCGTACAGCTCGGTGGTCAGCCAGTCCGACCACAGGGCGTCGGGGCGGACGGCGAGGGGGCTGACCAGCTCGGCCGGGAAGTCCCGGCCGCCGTGCGGCAGGCAGGCCACGACGGGCGCGAGCGGCCCGGCCGGCTCCAGCACCGCCACGCCCCGCAACCCTGCCACACCGTCGATGCTAGGCCGTGCCCGCGAGCCTGCCAGCCCGCGAGCACGGCCTCATCAGCCGGGGATCAGCCGAAGGTCAGCCGAAGTCGGCGGCCAGCTCGGCGAAGTTGGGCGTGCCCAGGCCGGTGCTGGCGTTGAACAGGCTGCCCTTGGTGCCGGAGTAATACAGGTTGTCGTTGCCCGTGCCGGTCTGGTCCAGCGGGGTGAACGGCGAGCTGCTCTGGGCCGCGAACCGGTAGATCGACGGGTTCCAGAACCCGACCCGGTGGCCCACCGCGGAGTCGATCACCGCCGTGGTCCCGGCCAGCTGCGGTGCCACGAAGCTGGTGCCGCCCCACCCGATCTCCAGCGGGCTGCCCTGGAAGCCGGTGAAGTACTCCTCGTAGCCGGTGTACGGGTCGGCGTCGGCCGACAGGTCGGGCACCGCCCGGCCGGTGCCGGTGCCGGTGGTCACCGCGGGCTTGGCGGTGAAGTTCCACTTCGTCGGCAGGCTGACGCCGTCCTTCTTGACGAAGCTCGTCGGGGTCAGGTACTTCACCGCGCTGAACTGGTGCACGTTCAGCCAGTGGGTCTGGTAGAACGGCGTGCTCTCGACGGTGCTGAAGCCGCCGCCCCCGCCGGCGATGTTCTGCTCCACGAACGACTTCTCCGAGTCCGCGCCGAGCTTCTTCCAGGACGGCCACAGCCAGTCCCAGCCCCAGGCCCGTTCGCTGCCGATGACCGGGCTGACCCCGGTGGCCACCGGGATGGTGCCGGGCAGCGTGGTGCCGCCCGCGTCCGTGGTGTAGGGGCTGGAGCCGGGCTCGTCCACCGACAGGTTGGTCGACGCCTGGTCGCCGAAGGCGTCGTAGGCGCCGTCGTCACCGGCCGCGATGAACGAGCTCTGGCCCTGGGCGGCCAGCTCGGTGAAGATCTCGTTGAACGCCCGGGCGTAGGTCGCGGACTCCTTGTGGGCGGCCGCGTTGAAGTCGATGAAGGTCTCCGAGTCGCCCCAGCTCGACGACACCGCGCTGGCCTGGTCCTGGCTGGCCGCCGTGGCGAACCCGTCGATGAACCCGCCGTCGGTGTTCGGGGCCTGGTAGACGTCGATGCTGGCGTCGGGGGCCAGCGCGCCGGACTGCTCGACGTCCAGGGTGGTCTCGCCCGAGCCCGCGTTCAGGCTGACCTTGCCCGCGCCGCCGTCCACGTTGTCCAGCTTGATCCGATTCGCCTTCGTCTTGATCTTGAGCGTGGTGGACCAGAAGTGCGTGGCGTCCGAGGTCCGCATGCTGGCCAGCGTGACGATGCCGATGGTCTGGCCCTGGCCCAGGTGCCCGGCCTGCTGCAGAGCGGACAGGTGGTAGCGGCTGGCGAAGTCGGCCGGCGTCAGGTTGCCCTTCTGGGTGGCGGCTAGGTGCGAAGCGGCGGGGCGCACGCCGTGCGGCAGCGCCGGGGTGTGCACGGCGTTGCTGATGGCGGCCGGGTAGCTGGTCAGGCCGAGGACCGACAGCACGAACTTGCCCAGGCCGGTCGGCAGCGTCGTGGGCTGCGCGGTCCCGGCGAACGTGGCGGCCGGGCGGCCCAGGTGGCCGTGGCTGGCCGGCACGGCGCTCAGCCGGAACTCGTTCTGGCGGACGCTCAGGGCCTTGTTGTAGTCGGCCACGGTGCCCGTGGTGGACACATCCAGGTCGTCGGCCAGCACGTGGCTGGTGATGCCGAACTTCTTCAGGTACTTCACCAGCGCGGCGATGTTGGCGCTGGTCTGGCCGTAGGTCTTCGCGAACTGGCTCACGGTCAGGTAGTGGCTGAGCCCGCCGTCGGCCACCTGCGCCTGGAGCGGGCCCAGATTCCGCGCGTTGAGGATGAAGGAGACCTGCTCCTTCTTGGCCGCCGCGGCCTGGCCGACCACCTGGGCGTGCTGCAGCGCCGCGGCGCCGATGCCCTGCGGTACGGCCACCCGGCCGGGGGCAGGCGAGCGCGTCGTCGTCGGGCGCGTGGCGGCGACCGCCGACCCCGCGCCGAGCACGAGCAGCGCACCGGCGGTGCCGATGGCCACGAGGGCGGCGGGCTGGCGTCGGCCAGCCGTCGCGATTGACTTCAAGACGAATCCTCTCTGCTTCCTGGGTCGCTCGCCTGCGGCTCGCTCCCGGAGTTCCGGCCGACCGTCTGCCCGGTTTTGGGCACACAGGTGGTGTCTGGCCCGCGTGGCGCACTGGCGGGCGCCGCATGCGTGATAGGCCGCGAAAATGCACATTAGCGAACTCGGCGGAGCTAGGCGCAAGACTCAATGAGTTACGCTTCGATCACTTTTAGTGACGACAGGTCGCCGATTCAGCTAAGGGCGAACGCTGGGCCGATGGCAGGCGCCCGTTTCCGGTCAGCCGAAACGAGTGGCCAGGACCCGGAACATCCGGGGGGCGGCGCCATGCAGCCAGGCCGGGAACTTCATCCAGCCCGGTACGTAGACCACATCCCGGCCGTACTGGGCCGCCGAGACGATGGCCTGGGCGACCCGCTCGGCCGGGATCGGGGTCGGGGTCCTACGGCCGTAGGGCCGGCCGCGCCGGTCGAAGAACGGAGTGTCGACCACGCCCGGCACCACCACGGAGACCCCCACGCCTTGCCCGTTCATCTCATAAGACAGGCCCTCGGCGAAGCAGGCCAGCCCGGCCTTGGCCGCCGCGTAGACGGCCTCGTCGCGGCCGCCGGTGGCCCCGGCGATGGAGGTCACGAACACCAGGTGCCCGGTGCCGTGCTTGGCCATGTCCGGGCACCAGCAGCCGGGCCAGCTGAATCGGCGCCAGCAGGTTCACCGTCGATCAGCTCGCTGGCCTTGGCCGCGGTCAGCTCCCCGATCTCCCCGGCCCAGCCCACGCCCGCGTTGCTGACCAGCAGGTCGACCCGGCCCGCCTCGGCCAGCGCGGCCGCGACCAGTTCCTCGGCGCCGTCGGGAGTCGGCCAGGTCCACGCACAGATCGGGATGGCGCCGGTCTGCCGGGCCACCGCACGCAGCCGGGCCAGGTCGCGGCCCGCGATCAGCGGGCACGCTCCCGCCTCCGCCAGGGCACGGGCCGTTGCCGCGCCGATCCCGACGATCCTCCGGTGATTAGCGCGACAGCGCCGTCAAGCCGCATTGGGCTTCACTCTACGCACGCCTGCCCCGCCGCAAGGACCCCGACCAGCAGCGAGTTGGGTCAGGCGCGGGCCTGCGCCGGCACTGAGGCCCCGGCGCCCGCCCTCGCACCGGACCCAGCAGCGCACGATGTCGCGCATGGACAGCAGCCCGGCCACTTCGGCGCCCTCGATGACGACCAGGTGCCGGAAGTTCCCGGCCACCATGGCCGCGGCGGCCTGCTCCAGGGTCCACTCCGGCGAGGCCAGCACGAGGTGGTCGCTTCGGTGGGCGGCGACCAGCTCGGCATCCGGATCCAGGCCCGCGCCGACGGCGTTCAGCACGTCGCGCTCGGTCAGGATCCCGATGCCGGAGTACTCCGGTCGGTCACGACGGCGGCTCCCGACGCGCCGGGCCGACATCATCCGCGCGCCTCGCGCAGGGTGTGCGCCGGGCCGATGGTCAGGACGATCTGGGTCATCCCGTCCCGTACATTCATCCGGATCGCTCCTTCCGTGGCCGGTACCGAGCTGCTTGGGCGTCGCTGACAGCTTGTGCAATTGTGACAACGGGTCTAGTCCAGCATCCGACTTTGCGCGGCGCAGGGCAAGACCTCCGGTGTCGATCAGACCGGGCAGCTCGGCCTGGGTCGCCTGGGCGATAGCAGCGGCGCAGCACGCTCGCCTCGTGCAGCAGCCCGTTGCGTGCACACGGCGCTGCCGCCGATCGGGCCGGGCTTGCCGGTCCAGGTCGGTGAACACGCCGCCCGCCTCCTCCACGATGACCTGGAGCGCGGCCAGGTCCCAGCAGCTTGACGTCGGTCTCCGCGGAGATGTCGACCGCGCCCTCGGCGACCAGCATGTGCGACCAGAAGTCCCCGTAGGCACGGGATCCGCCATCGTGGCCGGCCAGGTCCAGGAACTCGTCCAGCCGCCCGCTCGTCCTGCCAGGTCGACAGGCCCGAGTAGGACATCGACGCGTCGGCCAGGCTGGCCACGCCGGGAGACCTGGCAGTTCGTCGCCTTGGTCAGGCTGCGCCCGGTCCAGGCCCGCCGCCCCGGGCCGCCCACCAGCGGCGGCCCAGCGCCGGGGCGGTCACCACGCCCACGGTGACCTCGCCGTCGACCATCAGGCCGATCAGCGTGGCCCAGACTGGGACACCGCGGACAAAGTTCTTGGTCCCGTCGATGGGGTCGATCACCCAGCACCGCTGGCTGGAGCCGCTGCTGCCCGAACTCCTCGCCGAGCATGGCGTCACGTGGCCGACCGCGGCGCAGCATGTTGCGCAGCGCCTCCTCGGTGGCCAGGTCGGCGTCGGTGACCGGGGTCAGGTCGGGCTTGGCGTCGACCCGCAGGTCGAGCGCGCGGAACCGGCGCATGGTGATGTCGTCCGCGGCGTCGGCCAGCACGTGCGCGAACGGCAAGTCATCGCCAAAACCGCTCATCGCGTCGAAACGGTACCGTCTTCCGGGCCTTCCTGGCCACGCCGGGACCGGCCCGGCGTGGCCTGCGCCACTCCGGACCGGCTCCCGGCCGCGGCCCGGCACTTAGCCGTCGTCGGCGGGCTCCAGGCCCTCCCGGCTGCGCAGCAGCCGCCGCAGCGAGTCCAGCCGGGCCGCTGGCGCCGTGCTCGGCCGCCCACGCGTCGAGTCCGCAGCCCGGCTCCAGGTGGCTGCACCCGGCTGGCATGCCTCCGCGCCCTCGGCCAGGTCGGGGAAGGCCCGGATCACGTTCGCGGCGGAGATGTGCCCCAGCCCGAAACTGCGCAGCCCCGGCGTGTCGATGAGCCAGCCCCCAGCGCGACCCCCCGGCCAGCGCCGAGCCGCAGGGCCAGCGCCGAGGAGGAGGTGTGGCGGCCGCGCCCGGTCACCGCGTTGACCGTCCCGATGGCCCGGTCCGCCGCCGGGACCAGCGCGTTGAACAGCGTCGACTTGCCCACGCCCGAGTGGCCGACGAGCACGCTGACCCGGCCCGTGACCAGCTCGCGGAGGCTCGTCCAGCCGCTCGTCAGTCAGCGGCCGGCCCAGCACCATATGCGGACGCCCAGCGGATCGTAGGCGGCCAGGATCTCCTCCGGGCCGGCCAGGTCGGACTTGGTCAGGCAGAGCAGCGGCTCCAGGCCGGCGTCGTAGGCCGCGACCAGGAACCGGTCGATCAGGCGCGGCCGCGGCGGCGGGTCGGCCAGCGCGCACACGATGACCAGCTGGTCGGCGTTGGCCATCGATGACCCGCTCGATCGGGTCGGTGTCGTCGGCCGACCGGCGCAGCGCCGAGGTCCGCGGCTGGACCCGCACCACCCGGGCCAGCGTGCCGGGGCGGCCGGAGTCGTCCCCGATCAGGCTGACCCGGTCGCCGACCACGATCGACCGCCGCGGCCCAGCTCGCGGGCCTTCATCGCGGTGACCTCGCGGTCGCCGACCCAGGTCCGGTAGCGGCCGCGGTCCACCGCCGCCACGAACCCTTCCGACGCCTCCTCATGGGCGGGCCGCCGCCTGGTCCGCGGCCGCGAGCCCTTGCCCGGCCGGACCCGGACATCGTCCTCGTCGAGGCCGCGTGGCCGGCCTGCCTGGTCAGAGCCGCTGCTCCAGCATCTGGCCCCACAGCTCGCGGAAGCCGGGGAAGGTCTTGGCCACCGTGGCGGCGTTGCGGATCAGGACGCCGGGCACCGCCAGGCCCAGCACCGCGGCCGCCATCACCAGCCGGTGGTCGTTATGGCTGTCGAAGCTGGCCCCGTCCGACCGCAGCGGCCGCGGCCGGATGTGCAGGCCGTCGGGCAGCTCGGTGACGTCGCCGCCGAACTTGCCGATCTCGGTCACCAGCGCGGCCAGCCGGTCGCATCTCGTGCGTGCGCATGTGCCCGATGCCGGTGAACGTGGACGGCGAGTCGGCCAGCGCCGCCAGCGCCACCAGCACCGGCGTCAGCTCGCTGATGTCGCCCAGGTCGGCGGTGATGCCATGGATCGCCCCGCTGCCCGCGACCCGCATGCCGTCGCTGGTGGCCTGAGCGGTCGCGCCCATCCGGGTCACGACGTCCAGGATCTGCGCGGATGCCTGCAGGCCAGCCTGCTGGCCAGCCCGCGAAGGTCACCTCGCCCCCGGTGGCCATCGCGGCAGCCAGGAACGGCCCGGCATTGGACAGGTCGGGCTCGACGTCGATGACGCCCAGGCGACAGCGCACCGGGATGTACCCGCCACACATCAGTAACAGGACGGCTGGCCCGGTCTCGACGTCAGCGCCCGCGGCCGCGCAGCATGGCCACGGTCATGGCGATGTGCGGCGCCGACGGGACCCGCGGCCCCGAGTGCCTGATCTCGGCCCCCTTGTCGTACCGGGCGGCGGCCAGCAGCAGGCCCGGACACCAGCTGGGAGGAACCAGAGGCGTCCAGGGTGACCGTGCCGCCGGGCATCCGGCCCCGGCCGCGCACGGTGAACGGCACGGCCCGCCGGCCGTCGTCGTCGATCCGGGCGCCCAGCTGCCTCCAGCGCGGTCAGCAGCGGCCCCACCGGCCGTTGCGCCGCCCTGGCGTCACCCCGGAACGCCACGTCGGCCCGGGCCAGCGCGGCCACGGGCGGCACGAACCTGATCACCGTGCCCGCGTTGCCCACGTCCACGGTGGCGGCGTCGTCCCGCCAGCCCGGTGTCACCAGCCAGCCGTCGCCCCGTGCGATCGCCCTCGGGCGGTGACCGACGGAGCCACCGTCGCGCCCAGCGCGCCGATGGCCCCGGCCATCAGCTCGGTGTCCCTGGCTCGCAGCGGGCGGCCGATCCGGGTCGGCGCGCTGGCCAGCGCGGCCAGGACCAGGGCACGGTTGGTGATCGACTTGGACCCCGGCAGCTCCAGGCGGGCCGAGATGGCCCGCTGCGCGGTCGGCGCGGTCCAGTCCGGGCCGGAATCCCGGACGTCGCCTTGCTGCACACCTGGCATGGTGTGAGCGTACTGGCTCGGGAGCGACGCGCAGGTAGCCAGTTGGCGCCGTGGGGATGAAGCCAGGTTTGGCGGGCAGTGAACCTGGCTATGTATGCGCAGATCTGAGCTTCCCCCGGCAGCGCGGCTGGTGCCGTGTCGGTATTTGGTGACAAGGTGAGGACATGTGTGGTCGGTATGCGTCCGCGCGCAAGCGCATTGAGCTCCTGGAGGAGTTCGGTGTGAGCGTGACCGGACCACGCAGCCGCTGGCGCCCGACTACAACGTGGCGCCGACCAAGTCCGTCTACGCGGTGCTCACCCGCGACGGCAAGGACTCGCGGGACGCACGGGACGGCCAGGACGGCGGCGACGAGGAGCGGCCAGCAGCGCTGGCCCGCGAGCTGCGGGTCGTGCGCTGGGGGCTGGTGCCCTCCTGGGCCAAGGATGTCTCCATCGGCAGCCGCCTGATCAACGCGCGAGCCGAGACCGTGGCCGAGAAGCCTGCCTTCCGCCGCGCGTTTGCCCGGCGGCGCTGCCTGCTGCCCGCCGACGGCTATTACGAGTGGATGGTGCTGGGCGCCACCGAGGCCTCCGACCGGCCCGGCAAGAAGGCCAAGCAGCCCTACTTCATCCACCGGGCCGACGGCGGCCCGCTGGCCTTCGCCGGGCTGTATGAGCTGTGGCGGGATAGGTCGGTGCCGGACGAGGACCCGGCCGCCTGGCTCTGGTCGGCCACCATCATCACCACCACCGCGCCCGACGAGCTGGGCGAGATCCACGACCGGATGCCGATGGTGATCCCGCCCGATAGCTGGGCCGACTGGCTTGATCCGGCCAATACCGACGTCGCCGACCTGAGAGCACTGCTGGCGCCCGCGATGGCCAGCGGGCTGGCCACCTACCCGGTGTCCACCGAGGTGAACTCGGTGCGGAACAACGGCCCGCAGCTAGTCGAGCAGATCGAAGTCGACCGGGTGGCGCCGTTACGGTCGCCGACGTCGGGGTCGCCGGTGTCGCAGGGGGCGCCTGAGCCGCGAGTGCGCGGCTCCGACGCCAGCACAGCGCCCCCGCCCTCGGCCGAAAGCGGGACCGGCGCCACCTTGCCGTAGCACTCGCCCTAACCAGCCCAGCGCGCGATTTCCGCGATGCCGCGCTGGCCAGATCCGGATTGATTGCAGAAGGAGGAGGTGGGACCACTTGGATACCACCACCGCGCGCAAGCGCCTGGAGCAGACTCGCGACGAGCTCGACCGGTCGATCATGGTGCTGCAGGGCGACCGGCCGCTGGACGAGCGGTCGGCCGAGTACCCGCAGGACCCGGCCGACGCGGGCTCGAACCTGTCCGAGACCGAGCGGGTCGAGGCCGTGCTGTCGGTGGCCAAGCAGCAGCTGGCCGAGGTGCTGGACGCGCTGAACCGGATCGAGGCCGGCAACGTACGGCACCTGCGTCGGACTGCGGCAAGATGGTGCCGGAGGGACGCCTGGAGGCCAAGCCGGAGGCCGCCCGGTGCGTGGCCTGCCAGGGCAAGCGGGATCGGATGCGCCGCTGAGAACGTATTAAACTCGCGGGCCGCCGGCCCGCCAGAAATACTGGGGCACAGTGACGGAATGAAGCTGGGCGGGGCTGTGTTGCAGCGGGCGTGCCACTGGCAAGTTTTACTTCACGCGATGACGCTCCCGCGGTGGTCGCCCGGAGCCAGGTAGCGACCGGCAAGGTATCCTCCCGCCGAGGCGGCTGGCCGGCCTTTGTGCCCCAGCCTTCAATCGCGGAGGGGGTGGGTCCGGTCACGGAGACACTCGAGCAGCGCAGTCAGCGCTTCGAGCACGACGTGCTGCCGTACCTGGATCAGCTGTATGCGGCCGGGATGCGGATGACCCGCAACCCCGCCGATGCCGAGGACCTGGTACAGGAGACCTTCGCGAAGGCCTACGCGTCCTTCCACCAGTTCCAGGAGGGCACGAACCTCAAGGCGTGGCTGTTCCGGATCCTCACCAACACGTTCATCAACTCCTACCGCAAGCGCCAGCGCGAGCCGCAGCGCTCCGGGACGGAGGAGATCGAGGACTGGCAGCTGGCCCGGGCTGCGTCGCATACGTCCGGTCGGCCTCAAGTCGGCCGAGTCAGAGGCGCTGGAGCGGCTCCCGGACTCCGATATCAAGCGCGCGCTGCAGGCGCTTCCCGAGGAATTCCGCATCGCGGTGTACCTGGCGGATGTCGAGGGATTCGCCTACAAGGAGATCGCCGAGATCATGGGCACGCCGATCGGGACCGTCATGTCACGGCTGCATCGCGGCCGCCGGCAGCTGCGCGAGATGCTCCAGGATTACGCCGCCGATCGGGGGCTGGTGTCCGCGCCGGCCGCGGCCGAGCCGTCATCGCCGCGACCGGCCGGGGAAGGACGCGTCATGAGCTGCGGGAAGCCGCACGAGGTACCGTGCAGCGAAGTACTCGCCCGGGTCTACTCCTACCTGGACGGCGAGATAGACGAGCACTCCTACGGGGAGATCCGCGAGCACCTGGACGAGTGCGGGCCGTGCCTGCGCGAGTTCGGCCTCGAGGAGGTCGTCAAGAAGCTCGTACACAAGTGCTGCGGCCAGGAGACGGTCCCCGGCGAACTGCGGACCAAGGTGCTGACCAGGATCGCGGTGGTCCGGGCCGAGCTGGAGGTGACCGAGATAACCGAGGTCACCGAAGTCACCGAAATTCGGGGCGAATAGCCCATACCCCGTCTCCCGCCCGCCTCCCGGGCCCTCTCCGATGGCCCGTTCCTGGCCGTCTTCCGAGGCGGTGGCGATCCTGTTGTTCACGAATGCCGGATTCGCCATCACTGAGCGCAACAGTGTGTCACTGTCAGCACGCGAGTGATCACGGTTTGCTCATATTCTGGCAGAGCCCTACGCGAATCTTGTCTGCTCGCGTTACTGTAAGTGGCGGCGGTGACGGGACCTGTGTGCCGCGTGAGACTGTGCCACGTAAGGGCCAGGTGCCGGGGATCGCCCGCGAGGACGGCACTTCAGAGCGTGAGGGGGTCGGCGCAAGCAATGGTTTCGCGCGTTGCCTGGCTCTATACCGCACTGGTCGTCGGCGCAGCGGCCGCGCTGATGACCCTCACCCCGCTGCACGACCGACATAAGCACTTCTGGCTCGATCCGTCATCCTGCAGTTACTGTTCCTGGTCTGCGACTCCACGCCCGCCCCGCTGGCGGCCCGGCAGTCCGCCTGGTCGCCCAGCTCGGCAGCCACGCCTGGCCGCGGTGGTGCTGCTCGGGCCCGTCGGCGCGGCGCTGATCGGCGCGGTGTCCGTGCTGAGCCTGCGGCGCCAACTGTCGCTGGCCGGCCGCCTGTTCAACGGCGGCCATGTACGCACTGTCCGGGTACCTGGCCGGCCAGGCGTTCGTGGCCCTCGCGCAGCTACCCCGGCCACCCGTTTCAGGCCGCCGCACGGCCGGGCATTTCCCGGCCTGCTGCTGCCGTTCGCCGCCGCGGCGGCGGTGCACGTGCTGGCCAACCAGGCCTGATGTGGGGCGTGCTGCGGGTCAACCGCAGCGGCCGCGGCCGGCGGTGCCGGCGCAGCTGGCCATGGAGTCCAGCCTGCCCCTGCTGCTGGTCTCCGACCTGGGCTTTGCCGCGCTCGGGCTGGTGCATCGCCGCGCTGTGGGCGTGCTGATGGGGCTGCGGTGGCCGCGCTCATCGTCCTGGTGCCGCTGTTCGTGGCCCGGTGGGCGATGGGCCAGTTCGCCGAGCAGCAGCGGGCCTACGCGGCCACCATGGCCGCGCTGTGCCAGGCGGTGGAGACCAAGGACTTCTACACCCGCGGGCACAGTGAGCGGGTCTCCCGCGGGTCGGGCATGATCGCCCGCCAGATCGGGATGCGGCCCGACCGCGCCGAGGCGCTGACCTTCGCCGGGCATGCTGCACGACGTCGGCAAGCTCGGGCGTGCCGACCAAGGTGCTGCAGAAGGCCGGACCGCTGACCGAGGAGGAGTACGCCGCCATCCAGCTGCACCCGATGCGCGGCCTGGAGATCGTCCGGGAGATCGGCTTCCTGAACGAGGCGCTGGCCGGGATCATGCACCACCACGAGCGGATCGACGGCCGCGGCTACCCGATGGGGTTCGCCGGCGACGAGATCCCCGAGTTCGCCCGGATCATCGGGGTGGCCGACGCGTTCGACGTCGATCACCTCGACCCGCTCCTACCGCAAGGCCCGCAGCATCGCCGAGGGCGTCGCCGAGCTGCGCAAGGGCGCCGGCACGCAGTTCGACCCGGTGATCGTGGCCGCGTTCATCGCCGCGCTGGACCGCGAGGGCTGGCAGCTGGCCGAGCCGCCGGACGCCCCGCCGACGGCCAGACCGTCACCGCCCAGGACCACGACGACCCGACCGCGCCGCTGCGGGTCATCGAGACCGCGTGGCCTGATGACGGCGCGCCGTCCATGACCGCCGCCACCCCGTCGACCGGTGGTCCTCCTGGCAGGCCATGGACTCAGGGCGGCTGCTGCTGCTGGCCGTGTCGGGCATGCTGGTCCTGGCCGCGTTCGCCAGCCTGGCCGTCACCACCGACGGCCTGCCGGTCGGCGGCCGTGGCCTTCGGGCTGTTCATCGCGTTCGGCGAGCTGCTCCGGCTGGCGCTGCCCGGCGGCCGGGAGGCCGCGCCGATCGCCATGGCCGGGCGCGATGGCCTACGCGCTGCTGCTCGGGCTGAAGGGCTCCTGCAAGCCCGCCGCCGCACCTGCGCGCTCCAGGTCATCGCGGTGGCCGCCATCGGCATGACCATCGGCGCGCTGCCGCACGTCGCGGCGGGGCGGCCGCTGGGCTCACCGGGATGTGCACCCGGCTGGTCACCGTGGCCTGCGTGGCGTTCATCTTCCGGCCGCTGGCCGCGCACCACTTCATCTACGCCGACCGCGCACTGGTGGATGGCGCTGCTCGTGATGGTCGCGCTGGTCCTGCTCGGCTGGCTGATCGAGACCCTGATCAGCGCGCTGATCCGGGCCGACGACGTGGGCGCCCGGTTCTCGGTGGCGCTGTGGGACGAGATGCGCGTCCAGTGGCCGCTCGGCGCGGCGGTGGCCGCCTCGGCGATCATCACGGTGTTCGCGGCCCAGGTCATGGGCCTAGTGCGTGCTGGCGGTCTTCATCGGCCCGCTGCTGGTGACCCAGATCGCCTTCCGCCGCTACGCCGGCATCCGCGCCACCTACCTGCAGACCGTCCGCTCCCTGGCCCGGGTCACCGAGGTCGGCGGCTACGTGGAGAGCGGCCACTCCCGCCGGGTGGCCCAGCTGGCCGTGGCGGTCGGCCGGGAGCTGGGCATGCCCGAGCCCGACCTGCTGGACCTGGAGTACGCGGCGCTCATGCACGACATCGGGCAGCTCTCGCTGCTCGAGCCCGATCCCCGGCGGGGCCACGGTGCTGGTCTCGGCCGCCGACCAGAACCGCATCGCCGAGCTCGGCGCCGAGGTCATCCGGCAGGCCGGCGTGCTGGACCGGGTCGCCGAGCTGGTCCGCTGCCAGAACTGGCCCAGCCACGGGCACGAGCCGGAGCCGCCCATCGGCAGCCGGATCATCCGGGCCGCCAACGCCTTCGACGACCTGGTCGGCGGCTCGACCGACCGGGACCGCACCGCGGCCGCCCTGGAGCGGCTGCGGATGGACACGGCCGCCGAGTACGACGCCGGCGTGGTCGCAGGCCCTCGACCGAGGTGGCCGGACGGCGGCTGGCCACCAGGCTGTAGGGCTCTCCGGGGTTTCGCTGGGGGGTTCGGGGGGTGGCCCCCCGGGTCAACAGCCGCGATAAGCTGCCGGGCGTGCTCTGCGTCGGTCCTGGTCGCCAATCGTGGCGAGATCGCGCTCCGGGTCATCAGGACCGCCCGGGCGCTGGGCATCCGCTCGATCGCTGTCTACTCCGAGGCCGATGCCGACCTGCCGTTCGTGCCGCGGCCGATGAGGCGGTGCTCATCGGGCCCCGCGCCGCCCGCCCGCAGCTACCTGGACGCGGCGGCCGTGCTGGCCGCGGCCAGGGCGACCGGCGCGGCGGCCATCCATCCCGGCTACGGCTTCCTGGCCGAGAACGCCGCCTTCGCCACCGCCGTCATCGACGCCGGGCTGACCTGGGTCGGTCCGCCGCCCGCGGCGATTGAGCAGATGGGCGACAAGATCAACGCCAGGAACCTGATGGCCGACGCGGGCGTCCCGGTGTCCGAGGGCAGCCGGGCGCCGGTCGCGGACGCGGACGCCGCGCTGGCCGAGGCCGAGCGGATCGGCTACCCGGTCATGATCAAGGCCGCGGCCGGCGGCGGCGGGATCGGCATGAGCGCCGCCGCCGACCCCGACCAGCTGCGGGCCGGGTTCGAGACCGCACGGTCGCGGGCCGAGCGGTTCTTCGGCAGCGCGGCCATCCTGCTCGAGCGCTACCTGACCTCCGCCCGCCACGTCGAGGTACAGATCCTCGGGCTCGCCGACGGCCGGGTCCTGGCTCTGGGCGAGCGGGACTGCTCGGTGCAGCGCCGCCACCAGAAGGTGGCCGAGGAGACCCCGTCGCCCGGTGTGCGACCGGAACTGCGGGCGCGGATGCTGGCGGCGGCGGTCCGGGCCGGGGAGGCGGTGGGCTACCGCGGCGCGGGCACGGTCGAGTTCCTGGTCGATGAGCCTGCTCAGGAGTTCGTGTTCCTGGAGATGAACACCAGGCTCCAGGTCGAGCACCCCATCACCGAGCTGGTCACCGGCATCGACCTCGTGCAGCAGCAGTTCCTGATCGCCGAAGGCAGCAGCCCGAGCTTCGACCCGGAGGTCCTGGCCAGCAGCGGCCACGCTATCGAGCTGCGCGTGTACGCGGAAGATCCTCGGCGGTTCCTGCCCAGCCCCGGCCCGATCGAGGTCTGGCAGCGAGCCGGCTGGCCCTGGCGTCCGGGTCGACGCCGGCTACACGGCGGGCAACACGGTGACCCCGTTCTACGATCCGCTGCTGGCCAAGCTCTGCGTGCACGGAGCCGACCGGGCGCAGGCGCTGGAGCGGGCCAGGGCGGCTGCCGCCGACTTCCGGATCAGCGGCCTGAAGACCAATCTGCCGTTCCACGCTGAGCTGCTCGCCTCGGCCGAGTTCACCAGCGGCAGCTACGACACGTCGGTGATCGAACGGATGAGGAGGCGCTCGTGACCGAGGTCCGCGCGGAGATGGTGGCCAACGTCTGGAAGGTCGTGGCCTCGGCCGGGGACACGGTGGCCGACGGCGACACCCTGGTCATCCTCGAGTCGATGAAGATGGAGATCCCGGTGCTGGCCGAGGCCGCGGGCACGGTGTCCACCCTGGCCGTGGCCGAGGGCGACGTGGTCCAGGAGGGCGACCTCATCGCGGTGATCGAGTGAGGCGAGCGGGGAACACAGCGCGAGCGGGGAACACAGCGTGAGCTCGCCGGAGGGGCTGGCCACCGGGGCGCGTGCCACCCTGCGCATCGCCGTCACCGAGGCCGACACGGCCGTGGCCGCGGGGAGCGGGGACGTGCCCGTGCTGGCCACACCGCGGCTGCTGGCCCTGGCCGAGGCGGCCTGCGTGGCCGCGATCGCCCCCCGGATGACCCCCAGCCTGACCTCCGTCGGGACCGCGGTCTCGCTGGAGCACCGGCAGGCCAGCCCGGTGGGCGCCGAGCTGGACGTCGAGGCCGAGCTCACCGAGATCAACGGGTCCCGGCTGGTGTTCGTGTTCATCGCCCGGCCCGCCGACGACTCCGATCAGGTCATCGGCGCCGGCACGGTGGAGCGGGTCGTAGTCGACCGGGAGCGCTTCCTGGCCCGCTTCGCCTGAGGGCCGCGGGCCAGTGACTCAGACCCCGCTCGTGGACCGCGGGTAGGCGATCTTCGGGTCGGTGACCACGTTCACCAGGTAGGGCACCCCGGACGCGAACGCGCGCCGTAGCGCCGGCCCGATCTGCGCGGCCTCAGTGACCAGCTCACCGGCTCCGCCCAGCGCGGCCACCACCTGGTCATACCGGCAGCCCGGCTGGAGCTCCGCGGCCACGTCGTAGCCGTACAGGGCCTGCATGGGGTGCTTCTCCAGGCCCCAGATGCCGTTGTTGCCGCAGACGATCACGACCGGCAGCTGGTGCCGGACCAGCGTGTCGGCGTCCATCAGCGAGAACCCGGCCGCCCCGTCGCCCAGCAGCAGCACCACCTGGCTGGACGGCCGGGCGATCCGGGCCGCGATCGCATAGCCCAGCCCGGTGCCCAGGCAGCCGTAGGGGCCCGGGTCGAGCCAGCCGCCGGGCCGGCGCGGCTCGATGTACTTGCCGGCGTAGCTGACGAAGTCCCCGCCGTCGCCGATGATCACCGCGTCGTCGTCCAGCAGGCCGCCCAGCTCGCCGTAGATGCGCATCGGGTGAATGGGGCTGGCCTCGCTGTGCAGCAGCTCGGCGTCGGCGACGATGGCCTGCGCGCTGGCCGCCTGAAGCTCGGGCAGCCAGTCCCTGGTCCAGGGGCTCTGCCTTCGCCCCCCGGCCGGGGTGGCCGTGGCGGCCAGGCCGGTGAAGAACGCCGAGAGGTCGCCGGCCGCCGCGGCGGCCAGCTCCCGGTGGGTGGCGAGCTGGCTGGCGGCGTCGGCGATGTGGACCACCCGGGCCGCGGGGGCCCCGTTGCGGCCGCCGAACTCGCCGTAGGCCAGCCGGAAGTCCAGCGGCGTTCCGGCCACGAGCACCAGGTCGGCGCCGCCGAAGGCGGCCGACCGGGCCCTGGTCACCAGCAGCTCGTGTCCGGCGGGCAGGATGCCCCGGCCCTGGCCGTTGGCGATCACCGGCAGCCGCAGTTCCTCGGCCGCGGCGCGGGCCGCCTCGGCCGCGCCATCCAGCCAGACGTCGGAGCCCAGGACCAGCACCGGTCGGCTGGAGCGGGCCAGCAGCGCGGCGATCTCGGCGATGGCGCCGGCATCGGGCGCGTCCTCCGGGCCGGGGACAGCCGGCGAGTGCGAAGCGGCGGGATGCGGGGCGGACGGCACCTCGGCCGTGCCGAACAGTGCCTCCAGCGCGATGTCCAGGAACACCGGGCCGCGATGCCGGGCGCTGGCCAGCCGGAACGCGCTATCCACGGCGCCGGTGATCCCGGCCGTCGCGTGCTCGGTGGAGGCCCGCTTGGTGATCGGGCCGAGCAGCAGGGGGTGGTCGAACTCCTGGAGGCTGCCCGAGCCCCAGCGGTAGTCGGGCGCCCGGCCGCCCAGCACCACGACGGGGGACCCGTTGAAGTGCGCGGTCGTGATGGCGCTCATGCCGTTGGTCACGCCCGGTCCGGCGGTGAGCACGGCGAGGCCGGGGGTGCGGGTCAGCCGGGCCGTGGCCTCGGCCGCGAAGACCGCCGTCTGCTCGTGCCGGACGTCCAGGATCCGCATGGGCGGCTGGGCCCGCACCGCGCCGTCGTAGAGCGGGAAGACATGCCCGCCCGACAGGGTGAACATCGTCTGGACGCCGTGCGTGCGGGCCGCGGCGACGGCATGGTCGCCCCCATGCTCGCTCATCATGTGCCTCCCGATCAGATGGGATGAGCGCGACGTTACCAGCAGGTAGCCTCGGGCCGTGGCCGAGGGATATACGGGATGCGATGATGAATGATGCCTACCCTGAGCGCCCTGGCTCGCCGGGCGCGGCTCTCCGCTCCGGACGTCGACTGGCTGCACGCGCTGGTCTCTGACTGGCAGCTGCTGGCCGACCTGTCGTTCGCCGATCTGGTGCTCTGGGCCCGGCTGCCGGACGAGAGCTGGATCGTGCTGGCCCAGATGCGACCCACGACCGGCCCCACCGCCTTTCCCGACGACATCGTCGGCTCGGTCCGGCCGTCGAGGGAGCGCCCGTTCCTGGAGGCGGCCCGCCGCGACTGCCGGATCTGCCGGGAAGGCGACCCGGAGTGGAGCCGCGGCGTCCCGGTGCGGCACGAGACCATCCCGGTCGTCAACAACGCCCGGGTCATCGCGGTCATCGAGCGGTCCACCAACCTCAGCTCGGCCCGCACCCCCAGCCGCCTGGACATCGCCTACCTCAAGGCCGCCGACGACCTGGCCCAGATGATGGCGGCCGGGCTGTTCCCGGCACCGGGGGAGGAGCCGGTGCTGGTGCGCTCGCCGCGGGTCGGGGACGGCCTGCTGCGGCTGAACCGGGCGGGCAAGGTCACCTACGCCAGCCCGAACGCGCTGTCCGCCTACCGGCGGCTCGGCCTGACCGCTGACCTGGCCGGCCAGGAGCTCGGCCCGCTCGACGGCGGCGCTGGTCACCTCGGGCCAGCCGCACGACGACTCGCTGATGCTGACGGCCAGCGGCAAGGCGCACATGGAGACCGAGATCGACGCGAACGGCTCGGTGGTCCAGCTGCGCACCATCCCGCTGGTGGTGCACGGCGTCCCGGTCCGGGGCGCTGATCCTGCTGCGGGACGTGACCGAGCTCCGGCACCGGGAACGCGAGCTGCTCACCAAGGACGCCACCATCCGGGAGATCCATCACCGGGTCAAGAACAACCTGCAGACCGTGGCCGCGCTGCTGCGGCTGCAGGCCCGGCGGCTGAGCGCGCCTGAGGCGCGGGCGGCGCTGGAGGAGGCGGTGCGCCGGGTCGGGTCGATCGCGATCGTGCACGAGACCCTGTCGCACGCGCCCGAGGAGTTCGTGGACTTCGACGACATCGCCAGCCGGGTGGCCATGATGGCCGGCGAGGTGTCCGCCGGCTCGAGGCCCGGGTCACGCCCGAGCCTGCGCGGCGAGTTCGGGCTGCTGCCCGCGGCCATCGGCGACGCCGCTGGCCCTGGTACTCACCGAGCTGCTGCAGAACGCCCTGCAGCACGGCCTGAGCCGACTGTGCGCCGATGCCGTGGCGCTGGACGGACCGGCGGCCGGGACGCTGCTGGTCACGGCCACCGCGAGGCGAACCGGCTCGCCGGTGTCGGTGGCCGACAACGGCGCCGGCCTGCCGCCGGGCTTTGACCTGGAGCCAGGCGACCAGCCTGGGCCTGCAGATCGTGCGGACGCTGGTCGTGGCCGAGCTCGGGCGGCCGCTGGATATCGGTCCGCCGACGGCGGCGGCACGATGGTCCGCGTCGAGCTGCCGATCGAGCCCTAGCCTCGTACCGGGACTCGCGGCCTAGCCCTGGTCAACCGGGGCTCGCAGGCATCACCCAGTTACGTGATGCCCGCACCAGAGCATGATCCCGGTCGGCGATGACGTCGGTTACGCGTGGGCCCTGGCCCGGATACGCGCGCCGCGACGCTTCTGCGCCCGCCGCTCGTCCTCGCTCAGGCCGCCCCAGACACCGGCGTCCTGGCCACTTTCCAGCGCCCATTGCAGGCAGGAGTCCATCACGGAGCAGCGCCTGGCACACCTGCTTGGCCTCGTCGATCTGGAGCAGCGCAGGACCGGTGTTGCCGATCGGGAAGAACAGCTCCGGGTCTTCATCACGGCACAGCGCGTGGTGACGCCAGTCCATGAGGTCCACTCCTCTTTGAGCGCGGTGTCGGAACCCGCCGCCCTCAGTCTCGCTTGTGAATGATTTCACGAGCTATGTTATATGCCGGGAATGTACCGAATCTCCCGATCGTTGTTTCGACCCCGAATACGGAGCTCTTGCTCCGTTAGCTCCCCTGCGAAGCGACGGGCCGGAATACTAAAGCCGTCCGGCATCGCGCGCGCTATCGCACCGTTCGCCAGGAGCGTTACAACCCTCTCAAGGCAACGATCAATCGCAAGGTCCCGAGCAAAGGTTCTGGTGGATTTCGGTGTCAGATGAGTCACATCGACGCGATGGTCGCGCCTGCCCGGCTTGGCCAGGCCAAAACTAGTCCCGGCTACGCCGGTTGCCTCGCCGTTGGCGGCCATTGCGGGAATATCGGCAATTTCTCCTAGTGGCCCGCGATGATCACCTCAGAGTAGTTACGCTACATCGACTCGCATCGCATGCGGTACGAGCCCGGAATGCGACCCGCTCGCGCTCGCCGACGTATTCGCCGTCGATCTGGAACGCCACCGGCCGGTCGGCCTGAGCGTCGAACTCGGCCAGATCGTGACGGGCGACCAGGCCGCGGCCGCGCGGCGGCCCAGCCGCCGCGCGGACCAGCATCTGGCGCAGCGTCCGCAGCGTCCTGGCCGTGCACAGGCTGCCGCATGCCGAACACGTCCAGGCCCGGGTCGAAGCTGGCCTGCGGGTTGGTGCTGACCGGCCGGCGGCCGACGTAGGTCCAGGGCGCGGTGTTCGACACCGTGCACCAGAACAGCGGCCGTCGGCGTCCGGCGCGGCCTGCCCGGCCGCGAGCCGGTCAGGCCGTCCGGCCGGGGAGGCCAGCGCTGGCGGGCGGCGCCGCCGGTCGGTCAGCCGCGAGAACTGGCGGCCGGCCATCCGCAGGTACAGGGCCGGGCTGACCGACCGGCCGTGCGCCCGGCGGCCCTCGACCGCCCGGACCACCTCGGCGTCGATGCCCATGCCGGAGTTGAACGTGAAATAACGGTCATCCGCCAGGCCCAGGCCGATGCTGCCGGAACCGGTCGCGGCCAGGGCGGCGAGCACCTGCCCGGTGGCGTCGCACCGGGTCGGCGGGCAGGCCCAGGGCGCGGGCGAACACGTTGGCACTGCCACCCGGCAGCGGGGCCAGCGCGGGCCGCCGCCGGATGGCTTGGCTGGCTTGGCCGTGCCGCACCGTGGCCCGCCTACGCCCCGGGGGGCGCGCGCAGCAGGCCGTTCACCGCCTCGTTGACCGTCCCGTCCCCGCCTAGGGTGATAACCAGGCCGTAGCCCGTCGGCCGCCGCATCGCTGGCCAGGCTGGTGCGCGTGGCCCCGGTACCGTGTCTCCACGATCTCAAGCTCGACGGCGGAGGCCAGGGCGCGGGCGATGACATCCCGGCGTAGCCGGGTCGTGGAGGTGGCGTGTGGGTTCACGATCAAGAGCGCGCGCACGGGCTAAGGCTAGCGAGGCACCGGGAGCACCCGGGGCACCGCCCAGAAGCGCTGTCCCGGCGCGCGCCGGCGGCCGCGACGGCTAGCGGACCGCCGCAGGCCGCGCCCCCGCGACCTCACGTCGCTGTCGTGGTCGTGGCCCTGGAGGCCGCCCTGGTGGCCGTGGCGGCCCTGCTGGCCGGGTCGACACCGCCGGGGCCAGTCCTACCAGCTCTCCAGCGGCATCGCCATCACCGTCATCGGCGTCGCCACGGCGGCCGGGCTCGGCCTGGTCGCCAGCGGGCCTGCGGCGCGCGCGCCGCTGGACCCGGACGCCCGCCGCTGCTGACCCAGCTGTTCGTCGGCATCGTCGGGATCTACCTGCTCCAGGGCGGCCGGTACGAACTGGGGCGTGCCCACGCTGGTGCTCGCCGTGGCCGGGTTCGCCACCCTGCTGGCCCCGCCGAGCACCCGGGCGCTTACCGCGGCCTGCCGCAGCCCGCCGACCGGCCGCGCGCCGCTCAGCGACTGCAGGCCCGCCGCGCCCTGCGGGCTACTCGTCCGTGGTCAGGCCCTCGCGCAGCTGAGCCAGCGTCTTGGCCAGCAGCCGGGACACGTGCATCTGCGAGATGCCCAGCTCGGTCGCGATCTGGGACTGGGTCATGTTGCCGAAGAACCGCAGCAGCAGGATGCGCTTCTCGCGCGGTGGCAGCCGCTCCAGCAGCGGCTTGAGCGACTCCCGGTACTCCACGCCCTCCAGCGCGTCGTCCACCATGCCCAGCGACTCGGCCACCGCGGGCGCGTCCTCGTCGCCCGAGTCGGGGGCGTCCAGCGACACCGTCGAGTAGGCGTTCGCCGACTCCAGGCCCTCCAGGACGTCTTCCTCGCTCATCTGCAGGTGCGCGGCGAGCTCGGCCACGGTGGGCGCCCGGCCCAGCGCGCTGGGCCAGGTCGCCGATGGCCTTGGTCAGGGCCAGCTTCAGCTCCTGAAGGCGGCGCGGCACCCGGACCGCCCAGCCCTTGTCCCGGAAATGGCGCTTGATCTCGCCGACAATGGTCGGCGTGGCGTAGGTGGAGAACTCGACGCCGCGCTCCAGGTCGAACCGGTCGATGGACTTGATCAGGCCGATGGTCGCCACCTGGGTCAGGTCGTCGAGCCATTCGCCCCGGTTGCGGAACCGGCGCGCGAGGTACTCCACCAGCGGCAGGTGCAGCTCCACCAGCTCGCCGCGGATGCGCAGCCGCTCGGCGTCGCCCGGCGGGCAGCCCGGCGAGCCGCTCGAACAGCTCCCGCGCGTGGGTGCGCTCCCTGGCTCCCGTGCTGGATCCTCGGCGACTCGGCGACCTGCTTCCGGCTGGTCGGCGACTTCCTCGCCGCGCAGCCCGGGGTCGAGCTCCGCCGCGCCGGCGAAGCTCGAGCACGGCCGGGTCCGGGCTGTCCGGCTCGTCAGCGGCCGCCAGGCTCCCCGGCACGGCGGTCGGCATAGCGTCGAACTCCTCGGTCAAAGCGATCTCTGTCTCCCCCGTCACGCTGACCCCGATACCCGGCGACTCTTGCGCATGACGATCGTGAGCTGGTCACCGGGTCCCGCGAACGCGTCCACGCTCCCGGCCAGCGCGGTCAGCACCGTCCAGGCGAAGGTGTCACTGGCCGGGCGGCTCCGGCGCCAGGCTCGGCACCGACACCGAGATCGTCATCTCCTCGCGCCCGAGCGCGAAATTGCACTCCAGGTCGCTGCCGGGGATGGCCTGGCTGAGCAGCATGGCGCAGGCCTCGTCGACCGCGATCCGCAGGTCCTCGATCTCGTCGAGGGTGAAGTCAAGCCGGGCAGCGAGGCCGGCCGTGGCGGTGCGCAGCACCGACAGGTAGGCGCCCTCGGCGGGCATGCGGACCGTCACCTGGTCCTGCGGGACCCGGCCAGTCCGCCGCCGTCGCTGCCGCCGTGGTTGTCGTCTTCTCGGTCACGTCTGCCCTCCACACACCGACCGGACACGATGCCTGCGGTGGCGCAGGTCGCCGGCTCCTGACTGCAACCTACAGTCACACAGCGACTGCATCCGACACGGCGCGCGGTAGTCGATCGCCAACCGCGCTGCGGCCCCCCGCGCCGCCCGCCCGCGCGCCCCGTTTACCGCCGCCGGTGAGCGCGGGCTTCGCGGCGCGGCCGGACGCCTGGCGAGGCCAGGCGAGCCCGGCGGCCGGATACCGACCAGGCCGGTCAGGCCTGCTTGGTCTCCCAGAAGATCTTGCTGATCTCCTCGATCTTGGCCAGCAGCGCGTCGGCCTTGGCCGGGTCGGTGCTGCCCTTGGTGCCGCCGCGCCCGCGGCCTTGGTGGCCTCGTTGAACAGCTGGTTGAGCTGCGGGTACTTCTCGAAGTGCGGCGGCTTGAAGTAGTCGGTCCACAGCACCCACAGGTGGTGCTTGACCAGCTCCGAGCGCTCCTCCTTGATCTGGATGGCCCGGGCGCGGAACTCCGGGTCGGAGTTCCCCTGGTACTTCTCGCAGATGGCCTTCACCGACTCGGCCTCGATGCGCGCCTGGGCCGGGTCGTAGACGCCGCAGGGGAGGTCACAGTGAGCGTGCGCCGTGGTGCGCGGCTCGAGGAGACGTGCGAGCAGCCTCATTGATCTCCTTCTCTCGTGTCCGATCATTGATTCTGGAATCTGACAGTACAACGCACGTCTGCCGATTGCCCACGCGGGAGGGATGCATGCGCTGGCCGCTGGCCGGATCGCGGTCGCCGAGCAGTCCATGGAGCCCGCCTACCGGCACCGGGGACTGGCTGCTGGTCTGGTGCGGCCTGCGCCCGGCCCGGCCGCCGCGCGTCCGGCCCGGTCAGGTCGTCGTCGCCCGAGCACCCAGGACGGGCCGGATTCCTGCTGGTCAAGCGGGCCGTGCGGGCACAGGACGGCGGCTGGTGGCTGGAATCGGACAACCACGGCGTACGCGGCCGTGGACAGCCGCAGGTTCGGGCCGGTGCGCCCGGACCAGATCCAGGGCCGGGTCCTGCTGCGCTACCGTCGCGGTGGGTCCGCAGGCTGAACGAGCTGTCGCTGAGACGCCGTGGGGCCTGCCCGGTTGCCCGGGCAGGCCCCACAGTGTTTCCGGAGATACGGCTGTGGGGCCTGCCCGCTTGCCGGCGCAGGCCCCAGCAGAAACAGTTGCCGAAGGTTTAGGCGGGGTCGACCTCGCCCAGTGCCTTCGCCTCCTCTTCCCGCAGCCTGCCGCTCGACCAGGTCCATCATTTCCGCGCGCGAGAGCGCGGACGGCCTGCGCCCAGTAGAAGATGATCAGGGCGAAGACGGCGACGATCCCCATGTCCCACCAGAACGGGATCCGGTTCGTGGCGCTGCAACTCGCGCCCGGACCGGCCGCGCCAGAGCTGCAGTAGCGGCCCTGCCAGGAGATGATGCCCATGCCGATCAGGTACACCGGCAGCCACTGGGCCGACCTCCAGTCCAGCGGCGGGCGCTCCTTGTCGTAGAGCATCCACGCGCCGATGATGATGTAGCCCGCCACGACGCAGATGCCCAGCTTCCAGACCGTGTCGAAGCCCGAGAAGTAGATGATCTCGCAGGCGAAGATGAACGCCAGCGGGGCCAGGACGGTCGCGCCGGGCATCCGGTACGGCCGCGGTGCGTCCGGCACCTGCTTGCGGAAGGCGCTCAGGGCCAGCGGTGCGCCGGCGTACATCAGCACCGACGCCGAGGTCACCAGGCCGACCAGCGACTTCCAGCTCGGGAACGGCAGCAGGAACAGCAGGCCGAGCGCGAACGCCGCGAGCAGGCTGAACCAGGGCACGCCGTTCTTGTCGGTCCAGCGGAAGGCCGTCGGGAAGTAGCGGTTCCTGGCCAGGCCGTAGCCGACCCGCGAAGTCGAGGTCTGGTACATCAGGCCGGTGCCGAACGGCGAGACGAACGCGTCGACCCGCAGGATATTGGCCAGCCAGACGAACCCGACCACGCCGGCCAGGCCTGCGAACGGCCCGATGACGATGGGGTTGCTCGCCGACAGCCCCTGCCAGCCCTTGGGTCCGGCGATCTCCGAGTGCGGAATGGCGCCGATGAACACGACCTGGAGCAGGATGTAGATGGCGATGGCCAGCAGGATGGCGATGATGATCGCCCGCGGAAGGTTCTTCTGCGGGTTCTTGATCTCGCCTGCTAGCTGGTCAGCCTGCTCGAAGCCGAGGTAGGCGAAGACGATGCCCGCGGTGGGCATCGCGCTGAAGACGCTTTGCAGCCCGTAGGGCATGAAGCCGCCGCCCGCGCCGAAGTTCTTGCTCTTGAACTGCGTGAACAGCACGATGATGGCCAGGATGGGGACGGCCACCTTCCACACCGTGATCACGCTGTTGACCCGGTTGAACAAGCGCATGGCCAGGAAGTTGATGGCCGTGAAGATGGCCATCAGGATGATCGTGAAGACGAAGCCCAGCCCGGTGGTGACCTTCGTCGTCGGGTTGTAGATGTTGATGTTGTGGCCGGTGAACCAGTACTGCCCGTACTGCATCACCGCGAAGCACTCGATGGGCGCCACACACACGGCCTGGAGCCACGAGAAGAAGCCGAACGAGGCTCCCGCGATGCTGCCGAAGGCGAAGTGCGGGAACCTCGCCGTGCCGCCCGACACCGGGTACATGCCGCCGAGCTCGGCGTGCACCAGCGCGAGGACAATGACGATGACGCCGGCGATCGCCCAGGAGAGCAGCGCTGCGGTCCCGACTGCCTGGGCCGCGAACAGCGAGCCGAACAGCCAGCCGGAGCCGATGAGCGATGTCTCGGACGACCAGATGGCTCCGACGAGCCCCATATCTCGCTTGAGGCCGACATCAGTCGGTCTCACAGCGGTAGCTGCGACAGACTCTGCTGCCATGATCGAACCTTCTTTCGGGTCCGCATACGTGGGCGCATACGTAGGCCATACGCCCGATTAGTAGGGCCATGGTAATGATCAGTGAGTGTGATGAGAAGAACTCACCAGGCGTCATTTCGGTAACACACAGCACCGCGAGGTCTTGGTGACACGGCGGCCTGTGTGACGCGCGGTCAGATATAAGCCCAGGTCAGCACAATTGCCGCCAGGGTTTGCCGTTACCGGCTGATCGTTCTAGATGACGCCGACGTCAGTAACAGGAAAATAACGCGGCAATTGCCTGCTTCGTCAGCTCGCCGCCGTATCGGCGTGCCGGCCGTCCGCCGACCGGCCCTGGGCACGGATCGTCGTGACATTTGCCCGGCTCGCGCTGTGCTCCGTGCAGTACCGCCGGGACCGGCCGGGGCTGCCGTCGATGAACACCCGCTCGCACGCCGCGATCGAGCAGGTACCCAGCCGGGACAGGCCCAACTGCGACACAGCCAGGGCCAGGCCGATGACCGCGCCCGCCGCGTACCGGTCCGCCACCGAGCCCGCCTGGGCCAGGTGAACGTGCCAGGGCTGGTCGTCGTGACTGACCAGTTCCGGCTGGATTGGGCTGCGGACCAGCAGTGAGTTGAGCCGGTCGACTGCCTCGCGGTCACGGCCCGTGGCGGCGGCGGTAAAGATCGCGCTCAGCTCGATGCGCAGAACGTGCAGCGAATCAAGATCAAAGGACGTAACCGGACCGGACAACTGCGGATGATCAGTTACCAGCATGCCAAAGGCATCCGTGGTACCGAGCGGGTCGGGAACGCTGTTTGCCTGGAAGGCAGTATTGACGAGGCGAACCGCCAGCTCGGCATAGGACGTGAGGTTCACTCCGGTCCTTACCGGTTGGGGGGAATTCAGATGGCCGCTTCCCGCAGAGAAGTATCGCACAGTCGGCCTGCCTTGGTCCGCCGATCTGATAGGTCTGGCGCGCTGAGTCCCCCTTGCGCCCGGCCTCCGGCTGACACGTTAGGGTCCACAGCATGTTCGCAGTCACCGCCGCCCGCCAGGACGCCAGCGACCCGCTCTCCGGCCTCGAGCTGGGCGAGCACGCCGACCCCGCTCCGCCCGACGGCTGGACCACGGTCACCGTCAAGGCGGCGGCGCTCAACCACCACGACGTCTGGTCGCTGCGCGGCGTCGGCCTGCCTGCCGACCGGCTGCCGATGATCCTCGGCTGCGACGCCGCCGGCGTCGACGAGGACGGGCGCGAAGTAGTGGTGCACGCCGTGATCGGTGACCCGGCCGTCGCGGGCGGCGACGAGACCCTCGACCCCCGCCGCTCGCTGCTGTCCGAGCGGTACGACGGCACCTTCGCCGAGCGGCTCGCCGTGCCCCGGCGCAACCTTGTGCCCAAGCCCGCCGCGCTGACTTTCGAGCAGGCCGCCTGCCTGCCGACCGCCTACCTGACCGCCTACCGCATGCTGTTCGACCGGGCCGGACTCGAGCCCGGCGCGACCATACTCGTCCAGGGCGCCGGCGGCGGCGTCGCCACCGCGCTGATCCTGCTCGGCCGCGCCGCTGGCTTCCGGGTGTGGGCCACCAGCCGCAGCGAGGCCAAGCGGGCCCGCGCGCTGGAGCTGGGCGCCGACCAGGCCTTCGAGTCCGGCGCGCGGCTGCCCGAGCGCGTCGACGCGGTCATGGAGACGGTCGGCGAGGCCACCTGGGCCCACTCGCTGCGCTCCCTCAAGCCCGGCGGCACCGTCGTGATCTGCGGCGCGACCAGCGGCGCGATGCCGCCGGCCGACCTGAACCGGGTCTTCTTCCTGCAGCTGTCGGTGGTCGGGTCGACGATGGGGAGCAGGGATCAGCTGGCCCGGCTGACCACGTTCCTGGAGCAGACCGGGGTCCGGCCGGTCATCGACCGCGCCCTGCCCCTGACCCAGGCCCGCGACGGCTTCGCGGCCCTGATCGACGGCGACGTCTTCGGCAAGGTCGTCTTCACTCTGTAACAGGTCACCCGCCACGCCGCGACCGTCCCCGCCCGCCCCGGGCGACCCACTGGCCCGGCGGACACTCCCCGTTGAGGATCACCCGGACTTTTCAGTGACTATGACTGAAAAGTCCGCGTGATCATGGTCTCTGGATTACGGCGAGGCGGTAAGCCGGGATCTGGCCGGGCCCCTGGCGAGATGAGTGGGATCACGGGGACACAACCGATCATGCAGCCGACATGGGACGAGGGTTGCCTGCGGTGAACGGGGGCGGGCGGGACCAGCGCGGACGGCAGTGCGGGACTGGCGCGGCCACGCCCAGAACTCTGGGCGTGGCCGACGGCGCCAGGGCGACGGGCCGGCGACTCGGCGGGCCGCCTGGGGGTGTCGTCGGCGGGTGAATCGTCCGCGCCGGTGCCGTCAGGTCGCTGATCGGCCGGGGTGCGCCTGGCCTCGCTGGGCTTCGGCTGGCTAGTGCCGGCCGCCGCGGCGCGGCTAACGCTGGTGTCGCTGGCCCTCATGTCGCTGGCGGCAGTGTCGCTGGTCCCGGTGTCGCTGGTCCCGGTGTCGTCGGCGGCCGTGTGGTCGGCGGGGGACTCGTCGGCGGGCTCGGCGGCGGTGCTGGGGTCGCCAGTGAAGACCTCGTCGCGGATCCGGGCCAGGGTGTCGGCCAGGATGTCGCGCAGGTCGCCCAGGGCTCCTTCGCGAATGTCGTCGGCATGGCCGGCTGCGGAGCGCAGCTCGCGGGCGAAGTCGGAGGCCAGGCGCTCCAGGCCACCGGGCATGCCCCCGGCCAGGTCCTGCCAGCCGCCCCATCCGCCGCCTCGGCCGCCGCCCGGCCGGTCACCGGGACCACGGCGCTCGCTGCGGTCGCTCCAGGCCTGCCAGCCGGCGGCCTTGTCGGCCCAGCCGCCCCAGTCATCGCCGAAACCGCTGCCCCGGCCAGCGCCGGCCCGGCGGCCGCCGCCCTGGTCAGCGCGGCCACGGCCGGAGCCGGTCTCACCGCGGCCCGGGCCGCTCTGATCGCGACCGCTCTGATCGCGACCGCCGGATCGCGGCGGCCTGGCGGCGGCGGAGGCACTCCGGCCCGCACCGCGGCGCTGGGCCCGGAAGGTGTCACGGATCTCGTCCCGCGCGCGGCGGGCCTCGTCCCTGATCCGGGCGGCGTCGTCGGACCGGCCCGGTCGGCGCTGATCGTCGCGCTCGTCGGTGCCCGGCTCGTCACTGCCGCGCTCGTCACTGCCGCGCTCGTCACTGCCCGGCCCATCGGTGCCCGGCGCGCCGGCATCAGCCGCATCGACGTCGGGACCGCGCCGCTCGGGACCGCGCTGATCGGTGCTGCCCGGCGCCGTGCCGAGCTGGTCCTCGTGGCCCGCTGCGTCCTCGCGGCGATCGTTGTCGTCGGCCCCTTCGCCGCCCCGGCGCCGGCGGGCCGGGTCGCCTTCGCGGCGGAAGTCCCTGGCCGCCCAGGTGATCTCCTCGCGCAGGCTGCGCACGGTGTCCCGGACGTCCTCGGATGACCTCGCGCGCGATGTCGCGCACCGACTCGGTCAGCTCTTCTTCCAGCTCGGCCAGGTCGTCCAGGCGGGCCTGGATCTCCTCGCGGCCCTTGTCGGTGATCCGGTAGACCTTCTGGCCGTCGACCTCGTCGTGGGTGACCAGGCCGTCTTCCTCGAGCCGGGCCAGCCGGGGGTAGATGGTGCCGGGCGAGGGCGAGTAGACGCCCATGAACCGGTCCTGGAGCAGCCGGATGACTTCGTAGCCGTGCCGCGGCGCCTCGTCGAGCAGCTTCAGCAGGTACAGCCGGAGCCTGCCGTGCCGGAAAATGGGGCTCACCGTGCATCACCTGTCCCGCCGTGGCCTGGCGCGGGCTGGGGAGTGCGTCCTGTCACTGAGCCCGACATCGCTGCTCCTCTCGCGTACGACCCTGTGCGTGAGCGCCGTCGCCTTGATGCGGCGCCGCTACCTACCTAGATACGTTATGTCGCGTCGGCCAAAAGTCAAGATGTATCGCGTCTGGCCGGCGTCCACATCAGCCTACTCGCCGTAGCCCGGTGCCCCGCGCCCCGGACGGGGCAACCAGGTCGCCGTGGCCAGCTAACCAGCGCCAGCCAGCCGTCGCCAGTTACTCGTCGTCGTCGAAGTCGTCGTCGAGCCGGGCCAGCCAGCTGGCCAGGCGGTCCACGGCGGCCTCGGCCTCGGGGTGGTCATCGACGAACTCGCGCAGCCGCTCGGCCAGCCAGGCCAGGGAGACCTCCTCCTGGCCGCGCCGCTCGGCGAGTTCCTCGATGCCGCGGTCGGTGAAGTACACCGCTGGCCTGCTCAGCCGGTCGAGGCCCAGGGCGGCGTCGACGAGCTGGGCATGCTCGGCGGCGTGCGCCTTGGCCGAGCCCGGCAGCCGGGCGCCGAGCTGGCCGGCAGCGAGATCAGGCCGAGGGGCCGGCCGATGACGCTGGGCAGCTTCAGGCCCATGTACGGCCAGCCGCCCATGTTGGCCGGCTCCTCCTGGGCCCACACGATCTCGGCGTCGGCGGGGTACCGGGACAGCTCGGCTGCGATCTCGGCGGCGGGCAGCGGGTAGAGCCGCTCGACGCGGACGATCGCGACGTTGCCGTGCCCGGCGGCGCGCCGCCGCTCGGCGAGGTCGTAGTAGAACTTGCCGGTGCACAGCAGGACGCGCCGGACGGCGCCCGCGTCGAGCGGGCCGTGGCCCGTCGGCGCCTGGCCGTCGAACCCGGTGGTACCGAGGGCCGGGTCGCCGAGCACGGGCCGGAACGAGCCGGAGGTGAAGTCGGCGGCGGCGGAGGTGGCGGTCTTGAGCCGCAGCATGGACTTGGGCGTGAACACGATCAGCGGCTTGACCCGGCCGGACAGGGCCTGCCAGCGCAGCAGGTGGAAGTAGCTGGCCGGGGTGCTGGGCATGGCCACGGTCATGTTGTCCTGCGCGCACAGCGACAGGAACCGCTCGATCCGGGCCGAGGAGTGGTCGGGGCCCTGGCCCTCGTAGCCGTGCGGCAGCAGCAGCACGACGCCGGAGCGCTGGCCCCACTTCTGCTCGCCGGAGCTGATGAACTCGTCCACGATGGTCTGCGCGCCGTTGATGAAGTCGCCGAACTGCGCCTCCCAGCAGACCAGCGCGTCCGGGCGGGCCACGGAGTAGCCGTACTCGAACCCGACGGCGGCGAACTCCGACAGCAGCGAGTCGTAGATGTGGAACTTGGCGCTCGGCCCGTTGAACCGGCGCAGCGGGGTGTACTCCTCGCCGGTGTGCCGGTCGACCAGGACGGCGTGCCGCTGGCCGAAGGTGCCGCGCCGGGAGTCCTGGCCGATGAGCCGGACGGCGTGCCCGTCGATCAGCACCGAGCCGAAGGCCAGCAGCTCGCCGGTGGCCCAGTCGATCTCGTCCTGCTCGACCATGGCCGCGCGGCGCTGGAGCTGGGGCAGCAGCCGCGGGTGCGGCGTGAAGCCCTGCGGCATGTCGAGCTGGGACTCGATGATGGCCTTGATGGCCTCGGCCGGGATGGCGGTCGGCACGGCGGCATGGTCGGCGGGCGCCTCGCTGACCGCGGGCCTGGTCACGGCGCCGGGCTCGGGGGGCTGGCCGACGGTGTCCTTGGTCTCGGTGAAGGCGCGCTCCAGCTCGGACTGGTAGTCCCGCAGGGCCTGCTCGGCCTCCTCCATGGTGATGTCGCCCCGGCCGATCAGCGACTCGGTGTAGAGCTTGCGGGTGGAGCGCTTGGCGTCGATCAGGTCGTACATGAGCGGCTGGGTGAACGAGGGGTTGTCGGCCTCGTTGTGGCCGCGCCTGCGGTAGCAGATCATGTCGATGACGACGTCCTTGGCGAACGCCTGCCGGTAGGCGAAGGCCAGCCTGCCGACCCGGACCACGGCCTCGGGGTCGTCGCCGTTCACGTGGAAGATCGGCGCCTGGATCATCGCGGGCCACGTCGGTGGAGTACACGCTGGACCGCGAGGACTCGGGCGCGGTGGTGAAGCCGACCTGGTTGTTGACCACGATGTGCACGGTGCCGCCGGTGCGGTAGCCGCGCAGCTGGGACAGCTCCAGGGTCTCGGCGACCACGCCCTGGCCGGCGAACGCGGCGTCCCCGTGGATGAGCAGCGGCAGCACGGTGAAGCCGCCGGCGTCGCCCATGTCCAGCACGTCCTGCTTGGCCCGCACGACGCCCTCGAGCACCGGGTCGACGGCCTCCAGGTGGCTGGGGTTGGCCACCAGCGAGGTCCGGATCTCGCGGTCGCGTCCGGCGTGGTAGGTGCCCTCGGCGCCGAGGTGGTACTTCACGTCCCCGGAGCCGTGCGTGGTGGCCGGGTCCAGGTTGCCCTCGAACTCGTTGAAGATCTGGTCGTAGGACTTGCCGACGATGTTGGCCAGCACGTTCAGCCGGCCGCGGTGGGCCATGCCGATGACGACCTCGTCCAGGTGCGCGTCGGCGGCCTCGGTGAGCACGGCGTCCAGCAGCGGGATCAGCGACTCGGCGCCCTCCAGCGAGAACCGGCGCTGGCCGACGAACTTGGTCTGCAGGAACATCTCGAACGCCTCGGCCACGTTCAGCCGGGACAGGATGCGCAGCTGCTCGTCCTTGTCGGCCCGGTCGTGCGGCCGCTCGACCCGGGCCTGGATCCAGGCCCGCTCCTGCGGGTTCTGGATGTGCATGTACTCGATGCCGACCGTGCGGCAGTAGGAGTCCCGCAGCACGCCGAGGATATTGCGCAGCTGCATCCGCGGCTGGCCGCCGAAGCCGCCGGTGGCGAACTCCCGCTCGAGGTCCCACAGGGTCAGGCCGTGCTGGTTGATGTCCAGGTCGGGGTGCTTGCGCTGGCGGTACTCCAGCGGGTCGGTATCGGCCATCAGGTGACCGCGGACCCGGTAGGCGTGGATCAGCTCGTGCACCCGCGCGGACTTGGTGATGTCGTCCTCGTGGCCGGCCGGGATGTCCTGCACCCAGCGGACCGGCTCGTACGGGATCCGCAGCGCCTCGAAGATCTCGTCGTAGAAGCCGTCCCCGCCCAGCAGCAGCTGGTGGACGACCCGCAGGAAGTCGCCGGACTGGGCGCCCTGGATGATCCGGTGGTCGTAGGTGGAGGTGAGCGTGACGGTCTTGCTGATCGCCATCCGCGCGATGGTCTCGGCCGAGGCGCCCTGGTAGGCGGCGGGGTACTCCATCGCGCCCGACGCCGACGATGCAGCCCTGGCCCGGCATCAGGCGCGGCACGGAGTGCTCGGTGCCGATGGTGCCCGGGTTGGTCAGGCTGATCGTGGTGCCGGCGAAGTCGTCGACGGTCAGCTTGCCGTTGCGCGCCTTGCGGACGATGTCCTCGTAAGCGACCCAGAACTGCCGGAAGTCCATCGTCTGGGCGGCCTTGATGTTCGGCACCAGCAGCTGGCGGGACCCGTCGGCCTTGCGGATGTCGATGGCCAGGCCGAGGTTGATATCGCCGGGCTGGATCAGCACCGGCTTGCCGTCTACCTCGGCGTAGGCGTTGTTCATCTCCGGCGCGACGGCCAGCGCGCGGAGGATGGCGTAGCCGATGAGGTGGGTGAACGAGACCTTGCCGCCGCGGCCCCGGCTCAGGTGGTTGTTGATGACGATGCGGTTGTCGACCAGCAGCTTGGCCGGGATCGCGCGGACGCTGGTGGCGGTCGGCATGGACAGGCTGGCCGCCATGTTGGCGGCGGTGCGCGCCGCCGCTCCGCGCAGCCGGACCTCGGTGCCCCGGGTCTGCGGCTCGGGCGGCGCCGCGGCGGGCGCGGGCTGCGCCGGAGCCCGGCTGGCCTGCGGCTGAGGGGCGCCGGGACGCCGGTGCCGGCGGCGCCGACGGAGCGGGCGCGGTGCTCGGTGCGGCGGGCTCGGTGCGCCGGCGCGGCGGGCCGCGCCTGGCCGGGTCAGCGGTGCCCGGGCCGGCGGCGGCGTCGGCCCGGGCTGCGGCTGATAGTCAGCGAAGAAGTTCCACCACGCCCGGTCCACCGAGCTGGGATCCGCCTGGTACCGCTGGTAGAGCTCGTCCACGAGCCACTGATTGGGCCCGAAGTCGGTGCCGCCGGCGCCCGGCGACCCGCCCGGCCGGTCGGCTCCGCCGGGCTCTTGCGTCCCGGTCCGGTCAGCTACCTGCACGTTGAGATCCGCTGAACCACGCGGAGACCCAGAAGACACGGCGGACATCGCCCTCTTCCGAAGCTGGAATTTCCTGTCGATTGCCCCGCAGTCAAGGTTACCCGCCATCCACAGGTGTAAGCGGCAGCAGGACCGGGTATCAACCGAGGGCGTCGGTTAGCGGCAGCCTACGCGGACAGCCGGTCGCGGCCGTGTGGTTCCAGCCAGCTCACGTACGGGCCCTTGGGCACGATCCGGGACGGATTGATCCACTCCTGGGTCTGGTAGTAGTGCCGCTTGATCTGGACGAAGTCGGTCGTGTCGCCGAAGCCGGGCCGCTGGTAAAGATCCCTGGCGTAGCCCCACAGGTGCGGGTAGTCGGCCAGCCGGTGCAGATTGCACTTGAAGTGGATGTAGTAGACGGCGTCGAACCGGGCCAGCGTGGGGAACAGCCGGATGTCGGCCTCGGATAGCTGGCTGCCGAGCAGGAACCGGCGCCGGCCCAGCCGCTCCTCCAGCGCGTCCAGCGTGGTGAACAGGGCGTCGAACGCCTCCTCGTAGCCGGCCTGGGTGGTGGCCATGCCGGCCTTGTAGACCCCGCTGGACACCGTGTGGTGGATCAGCGCGCCGAGCGCCTCGATCTCCTGGCGCAGGCTGGCCGGGTACAGGTCGGGCGCGCCGGGCCGGTGGAAGCCGGGGAACTCGGTCTCCAGCATCACGGCTGATCTGCGGGAAGTCGTTGGTCACGATGCGCTGGGTCCGGGTGTCCCACAGCAGCGGGACGGTGCAGCGGCCGGCGTAGCTCGCGGTCGGTGGCCAGGTACAGCTCGGCCAGCCAGGTGGCGCCGGTGACCGGGTCACGCCCGCCGGCGGAGTCGGGGAACCGCCAGCCCCGCTCGCCGGGGATCGGGTCGGTCAGGGTCAGCCCGATGACGCGTTCCAGGCCGAGCAGCCGGCGCGCGATCAGCGCGCGGTGCGACCACGGGTCGGCCAGGGAGGCGTAGAGCTGATAGCGGCCCGGCTCGGCGTAGGAAGCCGCTCGCGCCGTCCCAGGTGATTCGTCCCGTGAACGCCGCGTGCTGGCGGCCGAATGCGCCGGTCACGGGACTGCCCGGGGCCGGTGGCAAGCCGGCGTGCATTCCTCGCCCCCTTCCCGGATAGGTGGACGACGGAAGATGTCCTACTAGATGCCGCCATACCAGCGCAAGGGTCCGGGTAGCGTTCCCGGCACGGGTGACATCGCGGAACGCCCGGGGAAAGGACGTCGGTTGAGTTCTCTGGCGAGCGGGCTCACCGCACCTGAGCGGCTGGCTCGCCTACCGGCGTCGTGGCCGCTGGTCTTCGGCGAGACCGCGCTGTTCCTCGGCTTCGTCGCTGCCCGGCGAGACCGCGGTGGTGCTGGGCGGCGTCCTGGCCAGCCGGGGCCACATCCAGCTCTGGCTGCTGATCGTGATCGTGGTCGTGGCCGCGGTGACCGGCCCGCTGGTCGGCTACGAGATCGGCCGGCGGATGGGGGACCGGCTCTTCGCGGCACCGGCTGCTGTCGCCGCATCCCCGGCGGGGTGGACCGGGCCCGGACCGTGCTCCGCGACCGGGGCGGCCTCGGCGTGCTGCTCGGCCGGTTCGTGGCCATCGTGCGGGCGATGATGCCGGCCGCGGCGGGCGCGGCCCAGGTGCCGCTACCGGACGTTCGCTGACCTACAACCTGATCGGCGGCGTGATCTGGGGCGTGGGCTACAGCCTGCTGGGCTACCTGGCCGGGTCGGCGTACACGGTCATCGAGCGCCGGGTCGGCGCCGGGCCTGGCCATCGCGGTCGCGGCACTGGTCGTCGCCGCGCTGGCCGCCTGGGTCGTGCGCCGCCACCGTCGCGAGCGCAGCACCCCGGACGCGCCCGGCACGGAGCCGCCCAGCACCGGCGAGCCGGGCGCCAGCTAGCGTTCAGCCCGCGACGGCCGCCGCCCGCGGGGCGCCGAACACGTCATCGCGGCGGTTGCTCAGGCACGGCAGCACCGACCGGACCTGCGCCGTCATGGCCGGATCCACGTCACCGACCATGACCGCCTCGGCCGAGCCCAGGTCCATCCGGGCCGTGCCCAGGGGATCGACCAGCATGCTGCGGCCGATCCCGGTGGGGGCCGCGGTGGGCCTCTCGGCCGGGTCCGGCACCTGCCCGGCCGCCGCGACCCAGATCGTGTTCTCGATCGCCCTGGCCCGGACCAGTGTGACCCAGTGCTCCTCCTTGAACAGCCCGGCCGCCCAGGCCGCGGGCAGCACCAGCAGGTCGGCGCCGTCGGCGGCCAGCGTCCGGGCCAGCTCGGGGAAGCGCACGTCGTAGCAGGTCAGAAAGCCGACCCGCAGGCCGGCCGAGGTCGGCTAGGACCGGCTCGCCGCCGGGGGCCACGCTGTCGGACTCGCGCTGGCCGAGCGCGTCGAACAGGTGGATCTTGCGGTAGGCGGCGGCCAGCCGGCCGTCGGCGTCATAGGCCACGGTGGTGTTGAACACCCGCCCGTCGTCGGCCGGCTCGAAGACCCCGGCGACGATGCCCACCCCGGCCCGGCGGGCGGCCTGGGCCAGGCCGGCGCAGAACGGCCCGTCCAGGGGCTGCGCCGCCGCCCGCAGGTCGGCACTGAACCGGGCCTGCATGCCCTCGGGGAACACGGCGAGCTCGAGCGCCCTGGCCGGCCGCGGTGGCCACGGCGGCCTCGACCCGGGCGAGGTTGACCTGAGGGATCGGAGCTGACCGGCAGCTGGCACAGGGCGACTCGCATGGGGGCAGCGTAACCCGCCGCTGCCCCCGCGCCACTAGCCGACTAGATGCCGCAGATCCAGCTGGTCGTTCAGGCTCGGGTCCGCCGGGCGACCATTGTTATCGATGAATTTCTGGCTATCGGTCCAGGTCGGGTCGCCGGGGAACGCGCCGGCCGCGAAGCCGGGGGTTCCAGCGCCGCGGGCGGCCCCCGGCCGCTCGGTCAGCGCGTCTCCGTGGAAGCCCAGCATGCGCCGGGCCGCGGCCTGAATCGGCCCGGCCGGCCGGTAGCTCAGGCTGTGCGCGCCGTCCTCGCGCAGGCTGGCGATGCTCACCAGTATCAGGCAGACCACCGGTACGAAGACCGCGACGGCCGCGACGGCTAGCAGGATGATGACCACTTCTACCTCCCGTGCGGTGACGGCATCGACCGGTACGGGGCCCTCCCGCCGACAGGCCATGTGTCCTACCATTCGATCTGATGCTGCCATCCATCGGACTCATACCAATGAGTGGAGTGTTTGAAACCGGGGGAATGGGTATCATCTACCTATCCTGATGGTGAGCATCAGGGGTAACAGCGGTCGCCGGGGACCGGGCCAGTAGACGCACGAGCAGGGAGTAGCCGGCGTGCCTCACGCGAAGTACCAGCAGATCGCCGAACGGCTCCGCGAGCAGATCACCAGCGGGGCGCTGGCCCCGGAAGAGCGGCTGCCCAGCGAGCCCGACCTCGTGCGGCAGTTCGACGCGTCCCGCAACACGGTGCGGCTGGCGCTGGCGCTGCTGACCAACCAGGGCCTGGTGGTGACCCGGCAGGGGCTGGGCACCTTCGTGCAGGCGCCGCCCAAGCCGTTCACCGCGCTGCTGTCGCGGGTGAAGGGGCCGCCCAGCTCCCTGCACGCCTCCCTGGCCCACCCGGTGCTCGGGCCGGACCCGGCCACGCCGGAGACGGTGCGGGTGCTGGTCGAGACGGTCCAGGCGACGGCGAGCGTGGCCGAGAAGCTGGCCATCGAGCCCGGCGCGCCGGTGATCGTGCGGCGGTCCTCGCAGCACATGGAGGACGTGCCCTGGCTGATGATCAACTCCTACTTCCCGATGGACCTGGTCCGCGATACGCCGCTGGCCCAGCCGGGGATCATGCCGCAGGGCACCTTCACGGTGCTGGCCGAGCTGGGCCACGAGCAGATCGGGTTCGTGGACGAGATCGCCGCGCGGATGCCGGACACCCGGGAGTTCGACTTCTTCCGCCTGACCACGGGCACGCCGGTGATCGTGGTGCACCGGACGTCTTACAGCGTCGAGCGCCCGGTCCGGCTGACCCGCTACATCTACCGCAGCGACCGGGTCCAGCTGGCCCACGTCCAGGGCAGCATCCCGGCCGAGTACCGCACGGAGACGGCGGCGGCGGGCTGAGCGGCGACCGTCAGCGTCAGGCGACCGCCGGGGTCAGGTGAACACGCCCGCGGCCACCGCGATGCCGACCAGGATCAACAGCCCGCCGCCCAGCAGGTCGCCCAGCCGGTCGCCGAGCCTGGTCCCGCGCCCCGCCGGCCGCTGCCGGGTCCACTCGCCTACGCGCGCGCCGATCTCCAGGCCGGCCAGCGACAAGGCCACGCTCACCGAGCCTATGACCAGCGCGCTGAGCAGGATCGGAGTCTGGTAGGTGCCCAGCGCGAAGCCGATGACCAGGTTGTCCAGGCTCAGCGCCAGCCCGCTGAGCAGCAGCCGGACCAGGCCCAGCTCGCCCGGGTGGGACGGCGCGGGCGGCTCAGGGGACCCGTCCCGGCGTCGGACGCGAATCGGGCCGATCAGGCCCACCAGGCCCACCCCGACCAGGAGCGCGCCGCCGATCCACCGGCTGGCCTGGCCGATCTGGGTGGCCACGTGCTGGCCGATGAGCAGCCCGACCACGGGCATCCCGGCCTCGAACGCGCCGAAGACCAGGCCGACCCGCCAGCGCGTCCTGGCGTCCACGCCGGACACGCCGAGGCCGACCGCGGCGACGAGGTTCGATACCCCGACGGCGGCCGCCACGAGCAGCAGCGCCAGCATGCCGGGCCCCCGGCTAGCCCGCCAGCCGGGCCAGCTCGGGCACGAAGTCCGCGGCGTTGACCGTGCCCGCCCCGGTGACCAGGTCATAGCCGGGCCGGGCCGGGAAGCCCTGGATGGTCACGACCTTGCCGTTGCGGCTGCCGGTGACCGTGTTGGTGCCCGAGGTGACGTCGACCAGGCCGGGGTCACGGGCGGCCACCATCTTGTAGATGGCCGGGTTGATCAGCCCCAGCGCGTGCCCGGCCGCCTGGTCGGCCATCGCCACCACGCCCGCGAACAGCGGCGTGGCCAGGCTGGTGCCGCAGATGGTCTGCCAGTGGCTGGGCCGGCCCCGGCGTAGCTGGCGTAGATCGCCACCGAGCTCCCGCACGAGGCGTCCATGGAGATGTCGGGGATGGCCCGGGCGCCGCCGGCCAGGCCCGGCACGCCGTCCTGGTAGGCCGGGCGGGAGAACACTGCTGACCGGCCGCCGCCGCTGTCGCTCCAGGCCACGTCCGGGTGCAGCCGCCGGCCGGCCGGGCTCAGCCGCAGCTGCGTGCCGCCGACCGCGGTGACCAGCGGGTCGGACGCCGGCCACTCCACCACCCGCCGGCCGTACAGGCTCTTCATGTTGTAGGTCTCGCCCGAGGCCCCGTTGTCGCCGCTGGCCGCCAGCACCGTGACCCCGTCCTGGTCGGCCAGCTGGTAGGCGCCGCGCAGCGCCTTCAGCTGGGCCGGCGAGCTGAACGTCTCCTCGGTCGCGCCGAAGCTCTGGCTGATCACCTGGCCCAGGTGGTGGCGCAGCACGTACTTCTCGGCCGTGACGATCTGCGGGAAGCCGGTCCGGCCCTCGTTCTCGGCCGTCGGCGTCTCGACCAGCACGATGCTCGCGGCCGGGGCCATCGCGTGCGCCCACTCCACGTCCAGCGTGGTCTCCGAGGCCCAGCCGGTGCGGCCGCTGGTCGGCCGGTAGGCCGGCACCGGCCCGGCCGGCTGGATGATCCGCAGCGAGGCCGGCGCGCGCAGGTTGAACGCGGTGTCGAACGCGGTCAGGTCGCGGGCGATCGTCGGCGACCCGAACGAGTCCACGACCACGATCGTCTGGTGCGCGCCGTTGATGCCCCGCCGCCACAGCGGGCTGACGTTATAGACCCGGGCGATCTGCGCCGGGACCAGGCCCGACACCGGCTGGCCGATCGAGGACGGGTCCGGCCCGGCCGGCGACGTGCTGGCCGCCTGATGACGGGCGTGGTGGTCGGCGGACGTGCCGCTGGCCGCGGTCGAGCACGCCGCTATGCCTCCCGTGAGCGCCAGGGCGCCCGCCACCGCCGCCGCCGTCGCCAGAAGGCCCGGGCCCATGCGCACTCCTTTTTTCAATCTCCGCAACAAACGAATGCCGCTCTTCTGGCCCTATTCCACCAGCCTGAGCGCCGCCTTCGGGCAGGAACCGACCGCGTGCCGGACGCGGTCGGCCAGCTCGGCGGGGATCTCGGCGACGAGAATATGCAGGTTGTCCTCGTCATCCACCTCAAACACCTCGGGTACCAGGCCTGCGCAGACCGCATTGGCCTCGCAGGCGTCGCGGTCCACCTCTACCCGCACCTGAACCTCCCTGGTCGCCGTGGAGCCGTCGCTGTTTTCGTACTAGAGCACGCCCCGGCTCACGCGGCAAGGCGGCCGGGGCCACACTGATCCCCATGAAGACGCACTCCGCTGTGCTCCCGGAGCCGATCAGGCTGGCCGCCGAGGCGGCCAGGGGCTTCATGCCGCCGGACGAGGGCCGGGCCCTGTTCGAGACCGCCGCGGCCTACTCCCGCGTCGGCCCCGTCGCCGAGATCGGCACCTACTGCGGCAAGTCCACCATCTACCTGGCCGCCGCGGTCCGCGAGGCCGGCCAGCGGGTGGTGACCGTGGACCATCACCACGGCTCGGAGGAGAACCAGCCCGGCTGGGAGTACCACGACACCGAGCTGGTGGACCCGGCCACCGGCCGGCTGGACACCCTGCCGCACTTCCGGGCCACGCTGGCCGCGGCCGGGGTCGAGGAGCAGGTGATCGCGATCGTCGGCCGGTCGGCCGAGGTGGCCGCGCTGTGGCGGGCGCCGCTGGGCATGCTGTTCATCGACGGCGGGCACACCGACGTCGCGGCCGTCGCCGACTACCAGGGCTGGGCCCCGCACGTGGCCATGGGCGGCGCGCTGGCCATCCACGACGTGTTCCCCGACCCGGCCGACGGCGGCCAGGCGCCGTACCGCATCTTCCAGCGCGCGGTGGCCTCCGGCGCGTTCACGCCGGTCCGCGTGCACGGCAGCCTACGAGTGCTTGAGCGGACCGGTGAGGGGATCGGCTGAGCCGCAGCCGCAGGCCGCGCCGCTGGCCGGCCGCTCACCGCGGGCCCGGCGCTGATCCTGGCCGGGGTCACGTCGGCGAAGATGCCCGCGCCGCCGGTCGCGCCGGACAGCGCGTCGGCGGCCAGGACGACCGCGGCCGACGTCCAGCTGCTCTGCTCGTTGGGGAAGTGGGCCTGGTTGGCGAACTGCCAGCCGGTCCAGTAAGCGCCGCCGGGGTCGCGCAGGTGCTGGATCTGCTCCAGCAGGTCCAGGGCCTGGGCCTGGTCGCCGATCACGTCCAGCGCGATGGCCAGCTCGCAGGTCTCCGCCCCGGTGACCCAGGGCTGGTCGCTGACACAGCGGACGCCCAGCCCCGGCACCACGAACGTGTCCCAGCCGCTGGTCAGCCGGTCGCTCCCGGCCGCGCCGCGCAGCGGGCCGCCGAGCACCGGGTAGTACCAGTCCATGGCGAACCGGCTCTTGTCCGCGAACGCGTACTCGTGGCAGGCCACCGCGTGGCCGACCTGGTCGGCGGCCAGCTCCCAGTCGGGCTGGCCGTCGCCCAGGTGATCGGCCAGCGCGATCGCGCAGCGCAGCCCGTGGTACATGCTCGCGCAGCCGGTCAGCAGCGCGTAGTCATCGGCCGTGCCGTCGCCCCGGCGGCGCCAGATGATCTCGCCGCCGGGCGCCTGAAGGCCGAGCGCGAAGTCGATGCCCGCCCGCACTAAGGGCCACATCCGCGCGGCGAACGCCGCGTCCCCGGTGACCAGGAACTCGTGCCAGACCCCGACCGCCGGGTAGACCGCGTGGTTGCTCTCCGCGGCCAGGTCGGGCACGCTGCCGTCGGCCGTCTGCACCGGCCACGAGCCGTCGGGCCGCTGCGTCGTGGCCAGCCAGGCGTAGGCCCGCCGAGCGGGCCCGCGCAGCCCGCAGGCCGACAGCGCCATGGCGCACTCGACGTGGTTCCAGGCGTCCACGTGCCCGTCCGGCCAGCCGATCGAGCCGTCCGCCTGCTGCGCGGCGGCGATGCTGTGGCCGGTGGCGATCAGCTGGTCCGCGGTCAGGATCCCGGCGACCTCAGGCACCCAGTCGGCCGGCCGTTCATGCCCCCGCATAAACCTCCCCGGTGTTGTCCCGGGGGATAACCCCCGGACCCCCAGACCGAGGGGCTCCGCCCCCCGGAGCCCCCTTGCCGTCCGCTCGGGCCGGCTTCGCCGACCCTCCGGAGCGGCACACCGTAGCTGCGTCTGCCTTCGCTGCTCGCGAGCCTGTGGACCGGGCTGGCTTTGTCGCGTAGACGACCAGGCTCTTGCCGATCATCGGGTTCAGGGCCCGGTCGGCGAGCTGGGTCAGCTTGGGCCGCTGCATGATGTCCCAGACCAGCACGCGGTGGTAGGCCCGGGCCAGCGGATGCTGGTCGCGGTGCACGCCGACCGCGCACTTCAGCCACCAGTACGGCGAGTGCAGCGCGTGGGCGTGGTGGTGGCCGCCGACCTCCAGGCCGGCCGCGGTCAGCTTGATCTCCAGCTCGCGCTGGGTGAAGATGCGGACGTGCCCGCCGGGCACGTTGTGGTAGTCGTCGGACAGCCGCCAGCAGATCCGTTCCGGCAGCCACGCCGGCACGGTGACCGCCGCGACGCCGCCCGGTGCCAGCACCCGGCTGATCTCGCGCAGCGCCGCCTGGTCGGCCGGGATGTGCTCGAGCACCTCGGCCGCGATGACCACGTCGAAGCTGCCGTCCGGGAACGGCATCCGGGTCGCGTCGCCGTCCGCGCAGGTGGCCTGGCCCTCCGGCGGGACCTCCCCGGCCTCGTCCATGGCCGCCACCATCGCGCTGACCGACTTGAGCTCGGCCAGGTCGGTGTCCAGCGCGACCACGTGCGCGCCCCGCCGCAGCGACTCGAACGCGTGCCGCCCGGCCCCGCAGCCCAGGTCCAGCACCCGGGTGCCCGGCCCGACCGGCAGGCGGCCGAAGTCAACCGTCAGCACGGTGGTCCTGGCTGGCCCGCTCCTGATGAGCGGGGTCCTGGCCGGCCTCGTCCTGGCGGCCTGGTGGCGGGCGATGGCCAGGCGGTACTCGGCGACCGTGGCCCTGGCCACGGCGGCCCAGGTGAACCGCTCCTGCACCCGGTGCAGCGCGGCCGCCGACAGCCGCTCCCGCTCGGCGGGCGAGTCGTGCAGCTGCCGCAGCGCGGCCGCCAGCTCCTCGGCGTCGCCCGGGCTGACCAGCATCGCGGCGTCGCCGACCACCTCCGGCAGCGCCCCGGTGCGGGTGGCGATCAGCGGCGTGCCCGAGGCCATGTGCTCCACCGCCGGCAGCGAGAACCCCTCGTACAGCGACGGGACCACCGCGATCTCCGCGCTCGCGATCAGCTCGGCCAGCTCATTGTCACTGATGCCACTGACAAACTGGACTCGGTCGCCCAGCGCCAGCTCGCCCACCAGCCGGTCGGTCGGGCCGCCGGGGGTGGGCTTGCCGACCAGGGTCAGCACCGCGTCTCGCTCCGTCGTCAGCTTGGCGAACGCGCGCAGCAGCGTGGCCACGCCCTTCACCGGTGAGTCCGCGCTGGCCACCGCGACCACCCGGCCGGGCACCCGCGGCGCCGGCCGGGGATGGAACAGCCGGGTGTCCACGCCGAGCGGGATCACCCGGACCTGGTCGGCCGGGACCCGGAAGTCGCGCAGGATGTCCGCGCGCGAGGACTGCGAGCCGGTCAGCACCGGGCCGACCCGGCGCGCCACCCGGCCCTGCATGCGCACGAACGAGTACCAGCGCCGCTTGGACAGCCGGGTGATCGAGAACTGGGCCAGGCCCCTGGCCGCCTCCAGCTCGATCCGCCGGTCCACGCTGATCGGGTGGTGGATGCTGGTCACCAGGGGCAGGCCGAGCTTGCGCAGCCCGAGCAGCCCGTAGGCGAGCACCTGGTTGTCATGCACCACGTCGAAGTCGGCCCGCCGCTCGCGCAGCGCGCGCAGCGCCCGCAGGCTGAACGTCAGCGGCTCGGGGAACGCGCCGGTCCACATCATGGTGACCTCGAGCGCGTCGATCCAGTCGCGGTACTCGCTCAGCCCGGGGGTGCGAAACGGGTTCTCGTCCGCGTACAGGTCCAGGCTCGGCAGCGTGCGCAGCCGCGGTCCCGGCTCAAGGTCGGGATAGGGCTGGCCGGAGAACACCTCAACGTCGTGGCCGAGCGCGGCCAGCTCGCGGGACACATGCCGGATGTAGATGCCCTGGCCGCCGCAATGCGGCTTGCTGCGATAGGACAGCAGGGCGACGCGCAGCGGCCGGTCCGGGTCAGCCGGGGTGCCCTGATCATGGGCTGATGCGGTGCTCACGCCGGTCTGCGCCTCCTCGTCCGCCGCTGGCGCCCGACCCGGCGCGTCCGCGTGACCCCCTAGGCAGGGAACATTACCAGGGAGTACCTTGCGTTTCCTGACGCCCCAGCGGTAATGGCGAACGTGCCGCCCAGCAGCGCTGTCGGTAAGCTGCCGCGTCGAAGGCTGGCTGGCTCCTGGCCCGCCACGATGACCGGAGGCTCCGCTGACACGACGCGCGCTGATCACCGGGATTACCGGTCAGGATGGGTCCTACCTGGCCGAGCACCTGGTGGCTCAGGGATATGAGGTGTGGGGCCTGGTCCGGGGTCAGGCCAACCCCCGGGTCCGCCAGCTGCGCCAGGTCCTCGGCGACGTCAAGCTGGTCCGCGGCGACCTGCTCGACCAGGGCAGCCTCATCTCCGCCGTCGAGCGGGTCCAGCCCGACGAGGTCTACAACCTGGCCGCCATCTCGTACGTGCCGATGTCCTGGCAGCAGGCCGAGCTGACCGGCGAGGTCACCGGGCTGGGCGTGCTGCGGGTGCTGGAGGCGATCCGGGTGTGCAGCGGGATCAGCGCCTCGCGCAGCCCGGGGCGCGGCCAGATCCGCTTCTACCAGGCCTCCTCCTCGGAGATGTTCGGTCAGGTCCGGGAGTCGCCGCAGACCGAGGCCACGCCCTTCCACCCGCGCAGTCCCTACGGCGTCGGCAAGGCGTACGGGCACTTCCTGACCCAGAACTACCGTGAGTCCTACGGGATGTTCGCCGCCTCCGGGATCTTGTTCAACCACGAGTCGCCGCGGCGCGGCGCGGAGTTCGTGACCCGCAAGGTCTCGCTCGGCGTGGCCAAGATCAAGCTCGGCTACGAGCGCCAGCTGCCGGCTGGGCAACATGGGCGCGAGCCGGGACTGGGGCTTCGCGGGCGACTACGTGCGGGCCATGTACCTCATGCTGGCCGCCAGCGAGCCGGCCGACTACGTGATCGGCACCGGCGTCACCCACTCGGTGGAGGAGCTGGTCAGCCTGGCGTTCGAGGTCGCCGGGCTGGACTGGCGCGACCACGTGGTCACCGACGCGGCGTTCATCCGGCCCGCCGACGTGGACCGGCTGTGCGCCGACCCGGCCAAGGCCAGGGAGGAACTGGGCTGGGAACCCAAGATCGGCTTTGAGGAGCTGATCAGCATGATGGTCGAGGCCGACCTGAAGCTGCTGTCCACCTCCGACCACCACGCCGAGGACTCGTTCGGGCCCGACTCCTGGTGAGCCCGCCCGGATGGCCTGCTCCGCGCCGGGGTTGTTACATGGCGACCGCGTGGACAGCGGTGCCGATCGCGTAGGTGAGGCTGGCCGCCACCGCGGCTAGCAGAAGCTGGCGGACGGCGCCGCGCCAGAACGGCCGGGCCGTGATCCGGGCCACGAATCCGCCCCCCAGGAAGGCCGCCACCGCGGCCAGGGCCAGTGCGGCGGGCAGCGAGCCGAACCCGATCAGGTAGGGCAGCAACGGGATCAGCGCCCCGACCGCGAAGGTGACCAGCGAGGCCGCGGCCGCGGCTATCGGGGACGGGAGCTCCTGGGGATCCACCCCCAGCTCCTCCCGCACGTGCACGGCCAGCGCCTGCTCGGGATGCGCCGAGACCTGGACCGCCACCTGGGCGGCCAGGTCGGCGTCGACCCCGCGGCTGATGAACAGGTCGGCCAGCTCGCGCTGCTCGGACTCGGGGTGGCGCTCCAGCTCGATCCGCTCCTTGCGGACCTCGGCCTCGACCAGCTCGTTCTGCGACGAGACCGAGACGAACTCCCCGGTGGCCATGGAGAACGCGCCGGCCGCGAGCCCGGCCAGGCCGGTCAGCACCAGCGTCTGATGCGATCCGCCGCCGCCGCCCACGCCGGCGATCAGCGAGACGTTGGTGACCAGCCCGTCCATCGCGCCGAACACGGCCGGCCGCAGCCAGCCGCCGGCGACGTCCCGGTGCTGGTGGCCGTGCTCCTCGGTGTCGGTCGCAGCAGTCATGAGAAATGGCAATCCTGGAAGATGCCCCGGCGGCCGAGTGCCGCCGAGCGCGGGCAGGGGGGAACTCTCCCCCGCGGGCAGCAGAAAACCTGCCGCGAGCACACATTATTCCTGGTCGGCCCGTAGCTGGTGCGGCTGGGCGCGCAGCCGGGCCGCCCACCGGGTCGGCCCGGGGCGCTCAGCCCGGGCGGTCAGCCCAGGGCCCGGGCGGGCCTGGTCGGCAGGCCGGCCGCCTGCCAGGCCTGGAATCCGCCGTCCAGGTCAGTGACCTCGGTCAGCCCGATGCGGCGCAGCGACGTGGCGGCCAGCGACGAGGCGTAGCCCTGGGAGCACATGACGATCACGCGCACGTCCGGCCGGGCCAGGGCCGGGATCCGGGCCTCGCTGCTCGGGTCGAGGCGCCACTCCAGCACATTGCGGCCGATGATGATGGCGCCGGAGACCTCGCCCTCCACGATCCGCTGCTCCAGCGGGCGGATGTCCACCAGCACCGCGCCGTCGGTCATGGCCGCGAACGCCGCCTCCGGCCGCAGCCGGGTCAGCCCGCTGCGCGCCTCGGCCAGCAGCTCGTCGATGACGGGCGCGCCGTCGGGCAGCGCGTCCGAGGTCAGCCGGGCCGCGGACGCGGTCGCCCGGGCCAGCGCGGTGTCCGCGCCGCCGCGGCCGCGCGCGCCCTCCGGGCCGTCGATGGCTACCGTCTCCCTGGCGATCAGGCCGTAGTCGGTGGCCGAGTAGTAGGTCATCGCGGACAGCGGGGGCGAGTAGGCGTGGATGCTCGTGGCCGAGGACTCGCCGCCGTGCGCGACGTCGTGCACGTGACCGGGCCCGAACGCCACCGCCTCGCCCAGGGCCAGCCGCCGGCGGGCCAGCCGCCGGCCGCTGGGCACCCGGTACTGCTCGATCAGGCTGCCGTCGGCCACCGCGAACGAGCCCGAGGACCCGCCGTGGTCGTGCCAGTCGGTGTCCTGGCCGCGCTCCCAGGCCAGCAGCCAGACGTCGCAGGAGTTCGACCGGTGCAGCGGCAGGTACCAGCGCACGTCCGGGTCGTGCACGACCAGGTCGGCCCACAGCTCGCGGCGACCGGCCAGCGTGACGGTGATCGCCCGGAGCTGGGCCGGCGACAGCCGGCCGCTGTGCGGGGCCAGCCTCCGCATGGTGTCCATGACCGCCTGCTGTCGCTCCGGACTGACCCCCCAGCCCGGCTTGAGCCCTGATCCGCCCGAGCTGACAGTGGCGACAGACACGCGACCTCCTCACCTGGACCTGCGGTTGTAACTGCGGTCCGACCTGGGACTACAGCAGCATTATGCGCTCATTCCGCGCGGGCCGGCCGCGTCGCTAACTGAACATGGCGCCGTTGGCCAGGCGCTCGATGTCGGGGCCGAGGGGGCGGTCTGCCGCGATGGGGTCGACCTGCCCGGACACCGCCGTGATCAGGTCCGCGGCGCCGCCGGGAGCGATCCTGGGCTGCCCCGCCGCCGCGGCCAGCGCGGCCGCCTGCCAGGCGGTCAGCAGCTCGCACGCGGCCACCAGCCGGGCGTGCCGCAGCGCCGCGCGCAGGGCCATGGGCGGCGGCCCAGGCGAACGACTGCACGTCCTCCTGGCCGCCCGAGGTCTCGATCGTCCCCACCGCGGACGGCACGGCCAGCCGCCGCAGCGCGTGCACCTCGCCGGCGGCCCGCTTGTGCACGGTGACCAGGCCCGCGTCCGGCCCCGGCCGCGGCGGCCAGCTGGGCGGCCAGCCCGGTGACCCGCGGGTCCAGCAGCCGGTGCGTGCGGGCGGCGCTGACCTCGGCGGCGTGCGCCAGCGCCGCCGTCAGCTGGTCGCAGTGCGCGGCGAGGTCGATGCCGTCGAAGCCCGCCGTGCCGACGAAATGCCCGTCCAGGAAGGCGGGGGAGTCGGTGACCCCGGCCAGGGCCCGCTGCACCGCGCCGTCCAGCGCGGCGGCCGGCCCGGGCCACCGGGCCAGCACCGGCCCGGCCACCCGGAACGACACCGGCGCCTGGAGCATCCGCGGCGGGCCAGCGGGCGAGCCCACGCCGGCCCGCAGCCGGGCCAGCACGCGCCCAGCACGTCGTCACCGCGGGCGCACGCGGCCTGATACGGGTCGCGGCGGCGCGCCGATGACCGCGATGCCCAGCCCGCCGGCCGCCTCCATCATGGCCAGCACCGTCCTGTCGCCTCGCCGCCGCCCAGCAGGCTCAGCGCCGTCGCCCCCGGCACGCCCGCCGAGCAGCGCGATGCCTTCCTTGGGCCCGAGCTCGAGCTCCGGCAGCCCGCGTCGCCGGGCCCCCGCCGCCGGGCGGGTCCGCCCGGCTACCCCGTCGCCGCGCCCCGGCGGCCGCCGCGCCGGGGGTCAGCACCGCGGCCGATCCCGGCCAGCGGCCCGAAGGCGTGCGCCAGGGCCAGGATCTCGCCCGCGGTGCCCGCGGCCTGGGCCGGAACGGCCGGATACGACGTCCCGGCGGCCAGGAAGTCGGCCAGCCGCTGGCACAGGAGCGCCGAGACGCCGGCGTCCCCGGACAGGAACGTCCGCAGGCGCACCGCGAACAGCGCCCGGACCTCGCGCGCGGGCAGCCAGGGCGGCCCGCCCGCGGCCCGGCCCAGGAGCAGGTTGCGCTGGTGGCCCGCCTGCTCGGCCTCGGCTCAGCGCGACGCCGCTGAGCGCGCCCATGCCCGGTATTGACCCCGTACACCGGCCGCCCCCGCGCCAGCACCCGGCGGGCGGCGTCGCAGCTCGCGTCCACGGCGGCGATCAGCTCCGCGCCGATCACGATCTGCCCGCCGCGACCTTCCGGATAAGGCCAGCGTTCAGGTCAGCGGGCGAGATCAGCTCGTGAGCGGCGGGACGCGAATCGGTCTCTCCGCCGCCGGCGCGCCTACGTACTCAGTAGCAATTAGGCGCACAGACGGCTAGGCTTGCACGTCTGCGGGGGTTTGGTGGTCGCGCGGGCCCCGCCCTGAGCGGCAGTCTGCCGCGACGACAGGGTTCGGACGCCACGCAGTTTCCAGACTACCCAGACCCGAGCCACCGGAGAGACCGCGTGATTACCTTCGACCGCGTCACGAAGCGCTACCCGGACGGCACCGTGGCCGTCGACGCCCTCGACCTGGAGATCCCGGCCGGGCAAGACGATGGTCCTGGTCGGGCCCAGCGGCTGCGGCAAGACGACGTCGCTGCGGATGATCAACCGGCTGATCGAGCCGACCTCGGGCCAGATCCTGCTCGACGGGCGCGACGTCATGCAGGCCAACCCGTCCCAGCTGCGCCGGGGCATCGGCTACGTGATCCAGCAGACCGGCCTGTTCCCGCACCGCACGATCGAGGACAACATCGCCACCGTTCCGCTGCTGAACGGACTGGAGCAAGGCCAAGGCCCGGGCCAGGGCCCGCGAGCTGATGGAGCTCGTCGGGCTGGACGCAGGCACATGGCCAGGCGGTACCCGCACCAGCTGTCCGGCGGCCAGCAGCAGCGCGTCGGCGTGGCCAGGGCGCTGGCCGCCGACCCGCCGGTGCTGCTGATGGACGAGCCGTTCAGCGCGGTCGACCCGATTGTCAGAGCCTCCCTGCAAGATGAGCTCATCCGGCTCCAGGCCGAGCTGCACAAGACCATCGTGATGGTCACGCACGACGTGGAGGAGGCCATCAAGGTCGGGGACATCGTCGCGGTGTTCCGCCCCGGCGGGCACCTGGCCCAGGTCGACACGCCCGAGCGGCTGCTCGGCGCGCCCGCCGACGACTACGTCGAGGACTTCGTCGGCTTCGACCGGGGCATCCGGCGGCTGTCGTTCTTCAGCGCCGGCGGCCTCGACCTGGACGTTCGACGCGATGCTGCAGCGAGGACGCCACGGTCGACGAGGCCCGCCGAGTCGCCGAGCGCGGCGGCCATCCGTGGGTCCTGGTCATCGACGCCGAGCGGCGCCCGCGGGGCTGGGTCGCCGCCGCCGACCTGGCCTCGCTGCCGGCGGGACAGCCGGCTGGCCGACGTGCCGCTGGCCCCGGTCGGGCACACGTTCCGCCCGGACACGACTCGCTGCGCGCCGCGCTGGACGCCACGGTGCTGTCCCGCACCGAGCGGGCCGTCGGCGTGGATGCCGACGGCCGCGTCGCTCGGCGTGACCTCCTACGAGCGGCTGCGGGACGCGATCAGGGCCGCCGAGGACGCGGCCGACGCGGCGCTGCGGCCGCCTCACGGCCAGGGCCGGCGGCGCTGCGGACCAGGCCGTGGCCGGGGCATCACGCATGAACTGGCCCCAGTTCTGGCAGTACGCGGCGGCCAACGCGCTCCTCGGCGTGGTGCCGGCCGCTGATCGGCCTGGCCATCGCGGTGCCGGTCGGGCATCGCGTGCGTGCGCTGGCGGCTGGCTGTACCCGCCGGTCCTGTCGGCCACCAACGTCATCTACGCGATCCCGTCGCTGGCCCTGTTCGTGGTCCTCATCGACTACACCGGCCTGGGCAACCTGACGCTGATCATCCCGCTGACCCTGTTCTCGCTGTGCGTGCTGGTCCCGAACGTGGTCGACGGGCTGCGCTCGGTGCCCGAGCCGGTCCGGCAGGCCGCCACGGCGATGGGCTTCGGCCCGACTGCGCCGCCTGGTCCGGGTCGAACTGCCGCTGGCCGTCCCGGTCGTCATCGCCGGGCTGCGGATCGCCGTCGTGTCCAGCATCAGCCTGGCCAGCGTCGGCCAGCTGATCGGGCGTCAGCAGCCTGGGCTACTTCTTCATCGACGGCCTGCAGCGCAGCTTCCCCGAGGAGATCTACGCCGGCGATCGTCCGGCATCATCGTGCTCGCGCTGGTCTGCGACCTGCTCCTGGTCGTGGTCGCGGCGGCTGCTCACGCCCTGGAGCCGAGGGCGGACGGCCGCGGCGGCGCCGGGTCAGCGCGGCAGTCCGAGCCGACGCTGCTCGCTGAGGGGATGGCGAGGTAATGAGCTTCCTCAGCTTCGCCTGGGACTGGCTGAAGTCGCCCGCGCAGTGGCACGGCCCGGACGGCATCCCGCTCCGGATCCTGCAGCACCTGGGCTACACCGGCCTGTCGCTGCTGGTCGCGGCGCTGATCGCGCTGCCGCTCGGCGTGCTCATCGGGCACTACGGCCGCGGCGGCTTCGCTGGTCGTCAACCTCGCCAACGCCTGGCGGGCCATCCCGACCCTGGGCCTGCTGGTCCTCATGGTCGTCCTGCTCGGCTTCTCGGTGCTGGCCTGGCTCATCCCGCTGGTCGTGCTGGCCATCCCGCCCATCCTGGTCAACGCCTACGAGGGCGTGGCCGGGGTCGACCCGGACCTGAAGGACGCCGCCCGCGGCATGGGCATGACCGACTGGCAGTCGCTCCGGCAAGGTCGAGCTCCCGGTGGCGCTGCCGCTGATCATGCTCGGCCTGCGCACCGGGGCCATCTTCGTGGTCGCCACCGCCACGATCGCGGCCGAGATCGGCCTCGGCGGCCTCGGCCGCTACATCATCGACGGCCTGGCCACCAGACAACTACGGCGAGGTGGCCGGCGGCGCCGTGCTCGTCGTCGTGCTCGCGCTGCTCGTGCAGGTCATCTTCGTCGGCCTGCGCTTCCTCGTCGTCCCGGCCCCGCTGCGGGTACAAGCCCGCAGCGCCAGGTAACCAGTGCCTTCCGATTTGACAAGACTGGAAGGAAATATCTGTGATGCGTAGCCAGTATCTGCCCGTGAAGCGAGGTGTGCTGGCCGGGATCGCGACCTGCGCCGCGCTCTCGCTCGCCGCCTGCGGCAGCTCATCGGCGGCGGTCCGCAGCCCAGCAGCAGCGGCGCCAGCAACCCGCTCGCCGGCGGCGCCCGCCAAGGGCACCGTGGTCATCGGCTCGGCCAACTTCCCCGAGGACGAGCTGCTCGCCGAGATCTACTCGCTGGCGCTCCAGGGCGCCAGGGATCAAGGTCACGCGACAAGTTCAACATCGGCGCCCGCGAGGTCTACTACCCGCAGATCGAGCAAGGGCGCGATCACGGTCATCCCCGAGTACAACGGCGCGCTGCTGACCACCTCGGTGGACACCGACGAGCACGGCCGCCACCACGGCCGAGGTCGACGCCGCGCTCACGGCCAAGCTGCCGTCCTCGCTGGAGATCCTGCAACCCCTCGACCGCGCAGGACACGGACTCGGTCACGGTGACCCAGGCGTTCGCCAAGGCGCACCACCTGACGTCCATCGCCGACCTCAAGCCGATCGCCAAGACCATGGTCTTCGGCGGCCCGCCGGAGTTCAAGACCCGCTCCGACGGCCTGCTCGGGCTCAAGAAGAACTACGGCGTGATGTTCAAGTGCTTCGACCCGCTGCGACGAGTCCGGCCCGATCACCCTGGCCGCCCTCACGGACGGCAAGGTGCAGGCCGCCGACGTGTTCACCACCACCCCGCAGATCGCCACCGACCACCTGGTCGTCGCTGACCGACCCGAAGTACAACTTCGCGGCCCAGAACGTGATCCCGCTGGTCTACAAGCCGGGCGTGAACTCGACGATCATCGGCACGCTCAACGTGATCTCGGCCAAGCTGACCACGGCCGGCCTGCTCGCCGATGGACACAGGCGGTCAGCCCCGACAAGAGAGCTACCAGGCCGTCGCCGACGGGCTGGCTGAAGGCCGGTGGGCATCAAGCTCGGCTGGCCTGCGCCTAGCCGCTCGATCCCTGCCCGGTCAGCGATCCGGCGCGGCCGTCCCGCTGGTCGATCATCCGGGCGGCCGTGCCCGGCTGGCCTGCTTTTCGAGGAGGAGCAGGCATGACCGATGCGCGCCACGGCAGCGGGGTCTCCGGACCCCGGCCGGTCCGTGCCCCCCGCGGGACGACCCTGAGCTGCAAGGGCTGGCCGCAGGAAGCGGCCATGCGGATGCTGATGAACAACCTCGACCCCGAGGTCGCCGAGCACCCCGACCAGCTCATCGTCTACGGCGGCTCGGGCCGGGCGGCGCGCAGCTGGGACGCCTTCGACGCCATCGTGGCCTCGCTGCGGGACCTGGAGGGCGACGAGACCCTGCTGGTCCAGTCCGGCAAGCCGGTCGGCGTCATTCCGCACCCACGAATGGGCGCCGCGGGTGCTCATCGCCAACTCCAACCTCGTGCCCGCAGTGGGCCACCTGGGAGGAGTTCCGCCGCCTGGAGGCGGCCGGGCTGACCATGTACGGGCAGATGACCGCCGGGTCCTGGATCTACATCGGCACCCAGGGCATCCTGCAGGGCACCTACGAGACCTTCGCCGCCGTCGCCGCCAAGCGGTTCGGCGGCACGCTGGCCGGGACCATCACGCTGACCGCCGGCCTGGGCGGGATGGGCGGCGCCCAGCCGCTCGCCGTCACCATGAACGGCGGCGTCGCGCTGTGCGTCGACTGCGACCAGTCCCGGATCACCCGCCGCATCGAGCACGGCTACCTCGACGTCCAGGCCGACGACATCGACGACGCCATCCGGCGGGCCAGCCGCCGCCGCGCAGGCCGGCCAGCCGCTGTCCATCGGGCTGCTCGGCAACGCGGCCGAGGTCGTCCCGCAGCTGCTGCGGATGGACGCCCCGATCAATATCGTCACCGACCAGACCTCGGCCCACGACCCGCTGAGCTACCTGCCCAAGGGCGTCGCCTTCGAGGACATGGGCGCGCTGCGGGCCGAGGACCCGGACGGGCTTCACCCGCCGCGCGCGCGAGTCCATGGCCGAGCACGTCGCGGCCATGGTCGGCTTCGCCGACGCCGGGGCCGAGGTGTTCGACTACGGCAACTCCATCCGCGGCGAGGCCGAGCTGGCCGGGTACGAGCGGGCCTTCGCCTTCCCCGGCTTCGTGCCCGCCTACATCCGGCCGCTGTTCTGCGAGGGCCGGGGCCCGTTCCGGTGGGCCGCCCTGTCCGGCGAGCCGTCCGACATCGCCGCCACCGACGAGGCCATCCTCGACCTGTTCCCCGAGAACGAGGCCCTGGCCAGGTGGATCCGGATGGCCCAGGACAAGGTCCACTTCCAGGGCCTGCCCGCGCGGATCTGCTGGCTCGGCTACGGCGAGCGGCACCTGGCCGGGGAGCGCTTCAACGAGCTGGTCCGCCGGGGCGACGTCGGCGCGCCGATCGTGCTCGGCCGCGACCACCTGGACTGCGGCTCCGTGGCCTCGCCCTACCGGGAGACCGAGTCCATGGCCGACGGCTCCGACGCCATCGCTGACTGGCCGCTGCTCAACGCGCTGGTCAACACCTCGTCCGGGGCCTCCTGGGTGAGCATCCACCACGGCGGCGGCGTCGGCATCGGGCGCTCCATCCACGCCGGGCAGGTCTGCGTGGCCGACGGCACCGACCTGGCCAGCCAGAAGCTGGAGCGGGTCCTGACCAACGACCCCGGCATGGGCGTGATCCGGCATGCCGACGCCGGCTACGACCGCGCCCACGAGGTCGCCACCGAGCGCGGCGTCCGCGTCCCCATGTCCGACACCCCAGCCCGGCACCCAGCCCGCCTTTCTACCAGCTTAAGCAGAAATATCGAAGTACACTTATTATAAGTACACTTCGATATTCCTGCTAGGAGAGGCAACACCGAGTGCCAAGCCGGAACTGATCTTTGACCGGGACGTCGAGTGGGGACAGCTAGCCGGTTTCGTGTCGCGGCCCGGCCGGGGCCTGCTCGGGGCTCGGCATCATCAGTGGTCGGCGCCGCCAGGGCAAGACGTACCTGCTCCAGGCACTGGCGGAGGCCTACGGCGGTTTCTACTTCGGTGCCGTCGAGGCGACGGAGGCCGAATCGCTGTGCCAGTTCGGTGACGCGCTGGCCCGGGTGGTCGGGGAGCGGCGGCAGCGCCCCGTCTGACGAGCTGGGGATGAGGCAATCCGGTATCTGTTCGCCCAGGGCG
>CAVSRG010000001.1:0-1630852 GCA_963730265.1 uncultured Actinomycetota bacterium | reverse complement strand
GCCGCCAGGGACTTGAACCCCGAACCCGCGGATTAAGAGTCCGCTGCTCTGCCAATTGAGCTAGCGGCGCTTGAACGCAGTGATCGTAGCGCAACTTCCCGGGGCGTGCGAATCACCGCCCAGCGGGCCGGAGCCTGCCCCAGCTCAGTCATTCACCAAGGAACCGGCCCATGAATGCCGCCGCCCGCGACGGCCGTCCCGTACGTCGTTCCTCCTGGTCGGCCACGCTCATCACCCGCAGGCCCGCGTTCAGTCCCAGCCACCGCAGCGGCTCCGGCTCCCAGGGCGGCGACTGGTGGCCGACCCACGGCAGCCGCACCAGCTCGCTGTCCCGGCCGGTGATGAGGTCGGCCAGCGTGCGGCCCGACAGGTTGGTCGTTGACACCCCGTCGCCCACGTAGCCGCCCGCCCAGGCCAGCCCGCTGGCCTGGTCCAGGCCCACCGAGGCGCACCAGTCGCGGGGGACCCCCAGCGGGCCGCCCCAGCAGTGCGTCACCGGCACCTCGCCCAGGACCGGGAACAGCTCGGCCAGCGTCCGGCGCAGCGCGTCAAACACCGCGGGTACCCGGTCGAAGGACGGCCGGATGGCGGAGCCCAGATGGTAGGGCGCGCCCCGGCCGCCGAAGGCCAGCCGCCCGTCGGCGGTCCGCTGCCCGTAGATGATCAGGTGGCGCAGGTCCCCGAACGTCGGGCGGCCGGCCAGGCCGATCTGCGCCCAGACGTCCTCCGGCAGCGGCTCGGTGGCGATCATCAGCGAGTACACCGGCGCGAGCGCCCGTTCCAGGCCGGGCAGCTGCGGGGTGTAGCCCTCGGTGGCCCGGACCACGTACCGGGCCCGCACGGTCCCCGACGCCGTGACCACCCGGCCGGGGCGAATCTCCCGGACCGGCGTCTGCTCGTAGACTCCGACGCCCAGCTGGCGGACCGCCTCGGCCAGCCCGCGGGCCAGCCGGGCCGGGTGGATCGCGGCGCAGTGCGGCGTGTACGTGCCGCCGAGCACGGACGACGCGCCGGCCATTTCCTGGGCCTCGGTCGCGGTCAGCAGCCGCAGGTCGGCCTCGCCGAACCCGAACTCGCGGGCCTCCGCGATCTCGGCCCTGGCCCGCTCGAGCTGGACGGGGGTGCGGGCCAGCATGACGGTGCCGCCCTTGGCGTAGTGGCAGTCGATGCCCTCGGCGGCGGCCACCCGGCCGACCTCGTCGACGGTCTCGTGCATGGCCCGCTGCATGGCGATGGCCGCGTCCCGGCCCGCCATCCGCTCCAGCTTGTTCAGCGAGGCGGGGAACAAGGCCGAGCACCAGCCGCCGTTGCGGCCCGACGCGCCGAACCCGGCGATCTCCCGCTCGCAGACGACAACCCGCAGGTCAGGGGCCGTCTTGGCCAGGTAGTAGGCGGTCCACAGGCCGGTGAACCCGGCCCCCACGATGGCCACGTCGGCCTCGGTGTCGGCCGGGAGCGGCTCACCCGGAGTGAGCGTGCCCGGCACGGTGTCATGCCAGAACGACAGCGAGCGGTACCTGACCGGCGAAACCATGCAGTACATCGTGGCAGGTGACAGTGGGCCGCGCGGCATCGGGCATGCTTGATCCCATGGCTGCTGACAGCGACGCCGTGACCCCGGGGGTGCCGGCGCCCCGCGACCCGGACGGCAACTACCGGATCTTGCTGGTGTGCCTGGGCAACATCTGCCGGTCGCCGATGGCGGAGGTGATCCTGCGCGACGAGATCGACCAGGCGGGCCTGGGCGGCAAGATCACGGTAGAGAGCGCGGGCACGGGGGACTGGCACGTCGGCGGCCCGATGGACGCGCGGGCGCGGACCGAGCTGAGCCGTCGCGGCTATGACGGCTCGCAGCACGTCGCCCGGCAGGTCAACGCGGGCTGGCTGCCCGATTACGACCTGTTTGTGGTGATGGACCGGCGCAACCTGGCCAACCTCCGGCAGATGGCCGCCGGGCAGCCCGGCCGGGCCCCGGATCCCGACCTGGCCGACGGACGGATCCGGCTCATGCGGTCGTTCGACCCCGAGGCCGAGCCGGACGCCGAGGTGCCCGACCCCTACCACGGCGGCCCGGCCGAGTACGAGGAGACCTTCGAGCTGGTCCAGGCCGCGGCCAGGGGCCTCACCGCCCGGCTGGCCGAGCGACTGTCGTAAGGCCGGGGCCGGGGCCGGGGCCGGGGCCAGAACGCCGTGGACCGCGCCACCCGCGCCCGGCTGGAGCAGGAGCTGGGCACCGGGATCAGCGCCGTCCGCAGTCTGGGCGGCCAGCACGGGGTGGCCCATTTTCGGCTGCAACTTTCCACTGGCCCGGCCGCCTTCGCCAAGGTCGGTCGCGGCTTCGCCGCGGAAGCCAGCGGTCTGCGCTGGCTCGCCGATGCCGGGGCGGCCGTCCCTGCGGTGCTCGCGGTGGCCGAGGAATTCCTGGTCATCGACTGGATCGAGACGAGTGCACCCGAGGCGCGGGCCGCCCTTTGTTTCGGAAAAGAACTGGCCGCCCTGCATGCCGCCGGGGCCGAAGCATTCGGCGCCCCGTGGCCGGGGGTTATCGCCGGGCTGCCGCTGCCCAATGCCCCCGCGCCGCCGGGGCGCGGGTGGGCGCCGTGGTACGCCGAGGCGCGGGTGCTGCCCTATGTCCGGCTGGCCAGGGACCGGGGCGCGCTGACCACGGCCGAGGCCGGCCTGGCCGAGGCGGCCGCCGGGCACGCGGCGCAGGTGGCCGGGCCCGCGGAGCCGCCCGCGCGGATCCACGGCGACTGCTGGTCGGGCAACGTGCTGTGGTCCGGCGGCCGGGGCTGGCTGATCGACCCGGCCGCGCACGGCGGCCACCGGGAGACCGACCTGGCCATGCTGGCCTTGTTCGGCGCGCCGCTACCTGGACCGGATCCTGGCCGGCTACCAGGAGGCCGCCCCGCTGGCCGACGGCTGGCGGGGCCGGGTGCCGCTGCATCAGCTGCACCCGCTGCTGGTGCACTGCTGCCTGTTCGGCCGGAGTTACGCCGAGCCGACGCTAGCCGCCGGCCCGCGCCGTACTCGCCCTCTGAGCCGCGGTAGTTGCCCCGGCCTAAGGCCGCGCTCTCGGTGTCGTGCCGTGCCGGCTGTCGGTGGTCGGCATCATGCGCGGTGTCGTGGTCGGCCTCGGGGTCGTGCAGGGCCTCGGGGGCCAGGGGCAGGGCGATCCGGAAGGTGGCGCCCTGCGCCGGGCGCCGACTCCACCCACACCGCGCCGCCGTGCGCCGCCACCAGCGCGGCGACGATGGCCAGGCCCAGGCCGGTCCCGCCGGTCGTCCGGGCCTGGTCGGCGCGGTAGAAGCGCTCGAAGGCGTGCTCGGCCTGCTCCCGGGACAGCCCCGGTCCGTGGTCGGCCACCTCGAGCACCGCCGCCGACCTGGGCCCGGCCGCAGCGGGCTGGACGGGCCCGGCCGGGGAGGCGTCCGGCTCGGTGATGTCGGGCCGCGGCTCGGCGGCCAGCGCGGGCGGGCCCGGCGGCGGGACGGGGGGCCGGGCCTGAGCGTAGGACGGGGCCTCGCTGAGGCTGCCGGACCGGATCCGGACGTCGATCGGCGTCCCCTCCGGGGTGTGCGCCAGCGCGTTGCTCATCAGGTTGCCGATGACCTGGCGCAGCCGCACCTCGTCGCCCAGGACCAGCAGCGCGGCGCCGGCCCCCACGGTGAGGTTGATGCTGCGGTCGGGCGCGACGACCCGGGCGTCGTGCACCGCGTCCGCGGCCAGGGTCAGCAGGTCCACGGGCCGGTGCTCCAGCGGCCGCTGCTGGTCCAGCCGGGCCAGCAGCAGCATGTCCTCGACCAGGACGCCCATCCGGGACGACTCCTGCTCCACCCGCCGCATGATCCGGTCCAGGTCGGCCGGGGCCAGCTGGCCGGACCCGCCGTTGGAGGCACTGCCGTTGGAGGGGCTGAGGCTGGCGGTGCCGGCGGCCGGCTCGGCCGGGGCCGGGGGGAGCGCGGCCGGCGGGGCCTCGGCCGCGGCCCCGGTCAGGTCCACCCCGCCGCGCTGGCGGTAGTACTCGGCGAAGCCGCGGATGGCGGTCAGCGGCGTGCGCAGCTCGTGGCTGGCGTCGGCCACGAACTGCCGCATCTTGTCCTCGGACCGGCGGGCGGCCCGCTCCGAGGCGGACCGGGCGTGGAAGGCGGCCTCGATCTGGGCCAGCATCACGTTCAGGGACCGGCCCAGCCGTCCGATCTCGGTCCGCGGGTCGCGCTCGGGCACCCGCCGGGACAGGTCCCCGCGGGCGATGGCCTCGGCCGTCTGCTCGATGTCGGTGAGCGGTCGCAGGCTGGTCCGGATCACGGCCACGCCGATGACGGCGAGGCCGGCCAGCAGGATCCCGCTGACGACGATGTCGATGGTGGTCAGCTTGCCCAGGGTCTGGTAAACGCTGGTGACGTCCAGGGCGATGATCACCGTGCCGGTCACTGGCCCGTTCTGGCTCGGGCCCGTCCGGGTCGGGCAGGGCCAGCACGCGCTACCGGATGGGGCCGGAGGTCGCGCCGACCGTGACGTATTCCTGGCCCGACAGCCAGGACGGCGCCTGGGGTGACCTTCGGGCCGGGCTCGAGACTCTGGGCGGAGATCCGGCCGCTAGGTGGCACGTTCAGCGCGTGGGTACTGCCGAGCTCCAGGGCGACGGCCTGCGGCTTGCCGCCGTCGGGCAGCCAGATGATCGCGCCGGCCTCGATGGGATAGCGGCTGACCGGTCGCGGCATAGTGCTGGAAGGCAGGCCGAGACGAGCGCCTGACTGCGTCGCCGCCGCCGCGACGCTGGTGTCGGCCTGGCCGAGCAGGTAGCTGCGGAGGAAGGCCAGGCCCGCGACGCTGATCACCACCAGTGCGATGGCCACCAGGGCCAGCACGGCGGTGATCAGCTTGACGCGCAGCGGCGTACGCCGGGGCAGCTGGCGGACCGACGACCAGAAGCCGCCGCGGTTCCCCCGAGATCGACATCGCCGCGGTGCCTAGGACGCCGGGAGCCTGAGGACGTAACCGACGCCGCGCAGCGTGTGCAGCAGGTGCGGCTCGGTGGTGTCGACCTTGCGGCGCAGCACGGACACGTACGACTCCACGATGCCGGTGTCGCCGCGGAAGTCGTAGTCCCAGACGTGATCCAGGATCTGCATCTTGGACAGCACCCGGTTCGCGTTGCCCATGAAGTAGCGCAGCAGCTTGAACTCGGTCGGGGAGAGCTGGATCTGCTTGCCCCCTCGCCAGACCTCGTGGCTGTCCTCGTCCAGCTCCAGGTCGGCGAACTTCAGCCGGGGCGGGGGCTCGCTGCCGTCACCGCGGGTGCGCCGCAGCACCGCGCGGATCCGCGCGATGACCTCCTCCAGGCTGAACGGCTTGGTCACGTAGTCGTCGCCGCCGAGCGTCAGGCCGCGGATCTTGTCCTCGGTCGAGTCACGGGCGGTCAGGAACACCACCGGGATCCGGGCGCCGCCGCCGCGCAGCCGCCGGATGACGTCAAATCCGTCCATGTCAGGCAGCATCACGTCGAGCACGATGAGGTCGGGCCGGTGCCGCTGCGCGGCCTGGACTGCCTCGCCGCCGGCTGCCGCGGTGACCACCTCGAAGCCGGAGTAACGCAGACTGGCGGACAGCAGCTCCAGGATGTTGGGTTCATCCTCGACGACGAGTAGCCGGGCGTCCGGCGTACGTCCGTTGCTGGGCTGGCTGTTCATACCCCCATTGTCAGCCCAGTCCCTGAGTGCTACCTGAAGGGATCCTCCAGGGCGCCTTCGCAGGTCGCGCGGGAGCGCCGCTCGGTTAGCCCGGAGCGTCAGGCCCGGAGCGTCAGCCCGGACCGGCCTCGCCGGCCTCGCGCCGGTCCACCGGGCGATGGCGTCGGCCCGGCAGCCGGCGCCGAGCTTGCCGTAGATCCGGTTCACGTGATTCTTGATCGTCTTCTCGGCCACGACCAGGCTGGCGGCGATCTGGCCATTGGTCTGTCCGGTCGCGATCATGTCCATGATCTGCGCCTCGCGGGCGGAAAGGCCGCCATGTGTGGTGGTGATGGTCTGCAATGCGACCTCAACTTTGCGGACACAAGCATTTCGGGGGCACAGGGGCATAAATCCGGGTACCTGCCATCGTTTGCATACCTAAGCATCTGGCAGGGCCGGCTGGCAACCCCCTGTGTTTCAGCCCCGGTGTCGCACGCCGAGCCTTAGGTGCCCACCTTCGACCCGGTGATGAGGTTCTTGGGCACTGGCTTGCCCGCGTTCATGTCCCCGAATAGCTCCCGCGCCTGGGCCTGGTCCCATTCGACCGCGTCCTGGCCGTTGACGACGAAGTTGGCATTGGCGATCGGGACCGTGGTGGTTTCCGGGTGGCTCAGCGAGAAGGCCGCTTCCGCGAGCTGGTACAGGCTCGTCGCCTTGTCGACGGTCAGCGTGCCCGCCGCCCCGGACGCCGCCGGGATGATCGAGAACGGGTTGAGCAACACCCCGGTGCTGGTCAGCTTGGCCAGCAGGGCCTTGAGGAACAGCCGCTGGTCCTGCACCCGCTGGAGATCCTGCTCGGCGAAGTCGTGGCGGTCGCGGACGAAGGCCAGCCCCTGGGCGCCGCTCAGGGTGTGGCAGCCCTTGTGCAGGTGCAGGCCGGAGGCGCGGTCGAACAAGGCGCGCTTGAGGCAGACTGCGGACGCCGCCGACGGCATTCACGACCTTCACGAAGCCGCCGAAGCCGATCTCCATGTAGTGGTCGATGCGCAGGCCCGTGGCGTTCTGCACGGTCTTGGCCAGCAGCCTCGGGCCGCCGAAATCGTAGGCGGCGTTGATCTTGTTAAAGCCATTGCCCGGGATGTTGACCCACGAGTCGCGCGGCACGCTGATCAGGACGGGCTTCCCGCTCGACGGCACGTGCAGGATCATGATGGTGTCCGACCGGTGACCGCCGATGCCCTGGCCGGCGGACAGCTTGCGCAGCTCCTTGTCACTCAGGCCCTGGCGACTGTCCGAACCCGCGATCAGCCAGTTAGTCCCGTCCCCCTGGGCCGGGCGGCCCGCGTAGTTGACCAGGACGTTCTCGCGCGTGAGCTTGCCGTTCAGGTTGAAGTACTCGCCGATGGCCGCGACCAGGACCACCGCGACGACGATGGCCAGGATGCCGAAGATCCGGCGCGGCCGCAGCCACCGGCGCCCGCCGCCGGTGCGGATGGCGCCCGGCCCGGCCGGATAGCTGCGGGGCGCGTACCCGCGAGGGTCGCGGGTGCCGCGGGGGTCGCGAGGGTCGCGGGTGCCGCGGCCCGATGAGCTAGGCGGCGGCTGCTCGGGCCACGCCGAGCCGCCGGGGCGGCCCGCTGGCCCGCTGCCCGGCGCGCCGGCCGGCAGCTGCGTGGTGGGCTCGCCGGCGCTGGCGCCGCCGGGTCCGCCGTCCGCCCCGGCCGTTCCCCGGAACCAGCCTTCAGGAAACTCGCTCATGCCGTGTATCCTCGCCGTCCCATCAACGCCGCTGTTGTCACCATCGTCTCTACCTTCACGACGAACATCTGGCCAAATCGCCGAACCCGAATCCAGGAACTTCCAGAAATCTGGAACCAGCCGAATCCTGGAACTATTCGAGGTAATCGCTTCCGGCCGCGCTGCCCGCCCACCAGATGGTGACCACGTCCCGGCGATTCGTTCCCAGGTCGGCTGGCCGCTCCGGGTCCAGGTCCGACTCCTCCAGCGCCCTGGCGACCTCCGGCGTGCGCTCGGGCGGCAGGCACAGGCGGCGCCGGGTGACCTCGACCAGCTCCGCGAAGCTGGCGTAGTCGGGCCCGCTGTCCCGCTGCCACCGCTCGTACCCGGCCGTGGTTCCCATGGCGGCCAGGATACGCAGGAGATCGTCTGCCGTAGGCCCGTCCGGGCGGCGCAGCCCGTGAAACCGCAGCCAGAGGTCGTTCATGCTGACCAGGGGATGCTCGGCGGTCATCTCGAGCACCACCAGCCGCCGCGCGCTGGCGGTCAGCGCGGCCAGGAACGGCAGCAGGTCCGGCACGTTGTAGACGACGTTGAAGCAGGTCACCAGGTCGGCCGGGGCGGCCTCCCGAGCCACGTCCGGCCACTGGCCCTGGACCAGCCGGACCCGGCCGGCCAGCGCCGAGGCCCGGCTGGCCAGCAGCTCCAGCATCTCCTTGTCGGCGTCCACCGCGGTCAGCGCGGTGGTCCGGGGGAGCAGCGGGATGCACGCGGCGCCCGCGCCCGAGCCCACGTCCAGCACGCTGCCCGGCGGGTCGAGCGCCCGCCAGGCCCGGCGGTAGGACAGCCCGGCCGGGGCCGCGGCCAGCCGGTCGGCCCGGCGCGCGAACACCTGCCGCGGCAGCACCCACGGTGACTCGCTGACCGCGGCGGTGATGTGCTCGGGGATCGCCCAGGCGGCTAGCTCATCCCGCCAGTGGTCGAGCAGCTGACCCAGACTGCGACCGTTCACCGCGCGCGCCCCACTGGTGGCTCACAGCGTGGCGTGGATGCCGCTGTCGGCTGCCGGGGCCACGCTCCCGGCGGTCAGCTTGAGGAAGGCCGTGGCCCGCCCGAAGGTCTCGCCCACCGTCCGGCTGGCCAGGTACCTCTGGTAGGCACGGTACCGCGTCTTCTCCCATTCCTGGCCCCGCGGCAGCAGCGCCGCCAGCACCGGCTGCGGCACCGCCTTCCAGGTCCAGGCTGTGATCGGCCCGACCCCCGGCCCCGGCTCGGCCAGGCCGGCCCGCGGCATGATCAAGCCGTCGTAGCCGATGCTGCGCATCCGGTTCCGCACGAACCGCAGCCCGGCCAGCGTGCCCTCCACGACCTGGCGCCCGGCCGGGCCCTGGCCCGCCATCAGGGTGTCGTAGGTCTCCGGGTGATAGCGCACCAGCGTGGCGTCGACGATCGTGACCCACCACACCATCTCGCTGATGACCGCGAACGCGCGATCGGTGTCCCAGGGCCGCACCTGGGGCAGCCGCTCCACCGCGTCGCTCATCGCGGTGACCGACCACTGCAGCGCGCTCGCCTCCGCCGCGGGATCGCTGAGCTTCTCCCGGTTCCAGCCCACCCGGCACTCCGCCGAGCAGAACCGGGCGTGCTCGCGACGCGGCGTAAACAAGGCGCCGCACTGGGCGCAGCCCCGAATATCACCCATCTGCCAATGTTACGCGCTGCACATGGCTCGTGCCCGGCGCCACGGCGTTAACTCGGCGTGGTCTGTATCCACTACCTTGCGGATCGCCTGCTCCGCAGGCCAGGCCGGGTTTCAGGCGACCAGCGGGGGATCTGCTCGGAAAGCTGAAATTCACTTTCTGATTACTCAGTGTTTGCATTCATGCCGCTCGACTGACGCCCTTCACTCCCACTGAGCGAGGTCGGCCAGCTCGGCGAGGCAATCGCGGAGCAGCTGCTCAATCCCCGGCGACGGCTGCCCGTCGCGGACCAGCTCGCGATGCGAGCCGGCCGCCGTGCGCAGCACCGCCACGGCGGCGCGGGCCACCAGCTGCGCCCGGAGCCGGGTCGTGGCGCCGGGGCGGTGCTGGAGGGCGTCAGCGATGGAGCGCTCCAGGCGGCGCACCGGGGCCGGGGTGGCCCGCCGCAGCACCGCGATCGGCCGCGGCAGGTCGGTCAGGATCCAGGCGCCGCCCGCCGCCGTGTCGGTGGCCAGCTGCCCGGCCACGGCCGTCATCGCCCGGCCGACGGCCAGGTACGGGCCCTCCTGCGCCGGGCGGTCGCGGATGGCCTGGTGCAGCACCTCGATCCAGGCCAGGGCCTGATCGGCCAGCAGATCGTCCTTGCCGTCGAAGTAGCGATAGAAGGTCCGCTCCCCGACCCGGGCCGCGTTGGCGATCTGGGTCACGGTGGTCGCCTCGTAGCCCTGCTCGGCGAACAGCCGCGCCGCCGCGTCGCGCAGAGCGGCCCTGGTGGCCTGCTTGTTGGCCTCGCGGCGGCCGGCCGGTGGGGTCGTCATCCGCCCATCATGCCAGATCTGGCAGGACTGCCACTTTCTGTTAAAGTGGCAGGCATGCCAAATTTTCTGGCCAGTCCGGAGCTCGCCGCGTCGGCGGCCGGGCTGGCGGCGAGCCACCACCACCTGATCCGCCTGCTCGGCCTCGTCGTCATCGTCGCGGTCGTCATCGTCGCGGGGTCACTGACCGTCGCCTGGCTCATCCGGCGCCGCCGCGGCGCCCCCGGCGCCCCCAGCGCGCGGACGAAGGCCGGCCGGGCCGGTGCCGCGGTGCAGGCCGGTGTCGCGGTGGCCGCCGCGCACCTGACGAAGACCTACCAGCTCGGCCGGGTTGAGGTCCGGGCGCTCGACGACGTCCGCGTCGAGATCACCGCCGGGGCGATGACCTGCATCATGGGCAAGAGCGGCTCCGGCAAGTCGACCCTGCTGCGCCAGCTCGGCCTGATCGACCAGCCGACCAGCGGCCAGATCTGGCTGCACGGCCAGGAGGTCACCGGGCTGCCTGAGCACCAGCGCAGCGAGCTTCGGCTGCGCCGCCTGGGCTACGTCTTCCAGGAGTACGCCCTGCTGCCCGAGCTCACCGCGGCCGAGAACGTCTGCCTGCCGGCCATGATGGCCGGCCAGCCCGGCCGGGACTGCCGCCGCCGGGCCGCGGAGCTGCTCGACCTGGTCGGGCTGGCCGCGCGGGCCCGGCACCGGCCCCGCGAGCTGTCCGGCGGCGAGCAGCAGCGGGTGGCCATCGCCCGTGCCCTGGTCAACCAGCCGGAGGTCATCTTCGCCGACGAGCCCACCGCCAACCTGGACTCCGCCTCCGCCCGGACCGTCATGCAGACCCTCCGCCAGCTGCGCGACACCCTCGGCGTGACCGTGGTGTTCGTCTCCCACGACCCCGACGACGCCCAGTACGCCACCCAGCTCATCCGCCTCAGCGACGGCCGGATCACCGACGGCGGCATCACCGACGGCAGCATCACCGACGGCCGGATCGCCGACGAGAGCAGTGACCACGAGACCAGTGCGGTGCGGCCGTGACCAGCCTGCGACTGTCGGCGTTCCTAGCCGGCCGGGCCCTGGCCCGCAGCAATTACGGCATCGCCGCCGCCACCACGCTCATGATGCTGCTGATCTACGTCAGCCTGCTGTTCCTGCCCTCGCTCATCCAGGGCGCCATCGACCGGGTCAACTCCGCCCTGGTCGACACCCTGACCAGCAACATCGTTATTACCCCGGCCGGGCAGAGCACCGCCATCGACGACGCCGGCTCCTACCTGGACAAGATCAGGGGCACCGACGGCGTGGCCGCCGCCACCGCCGTCTACCACGTCGGCACGCAGGTCTCCTTCGGGGCCAACTCCGGTTCCTGGCCCGTCGACGCCATCGACCCGGCCAGTTACGGGCAGGTGTTCACCACCCCGCGCAACCTCACCGAGGGCCACGCCCTGTCCGCTGGCGACACCAATCAGGTCCTGCTCGGGATCGGCATCGCCGGGGCCTGCCAGGCTCACCTGCGCGGCTACCGGGCCTCGCTCCAGACCGTGCACGCCGGCGACCACGTCAGCATCACCCTGACCAGCGGCAAGGCTGTCACCTTCACCGTGGCCGGGATCTTCAACGACCAGTTCCCCCAGGCCGACGGCAACGCCTACATGACCCAGACCGAGGCCAGGAAGCTCGAGCCCGCCAGCGCCGGCCGGGCCACCGCCATCTACGTCCGCACCCGCGGCGGCATCGCCGACACCGGGGAGGTCAGCCGGGCTAGCCAGGCTGCGCAGCGGGATGAAGTTCGAGACCTCCGCCGACCTCGGCGCCGCCGTCCAGGACCAGACCGCCAGCTACCAGCTGATCAGCGACATCCTCAAGTTCATCTCGCTGGTGATGGCCGCCGTCACCATCTTCACGATCACCTACATCGACCTGGTCAGCAAGCGCCGACAGATCGGCATCGAGCGGGCCATCGGCATCCGCTCCGGCCCCATCGTGCTCAGCTACGTACTCAAGGCCTGGGCTTACGCGCTGGCGGGCATCGGCACCGGGTTCGCCCTGTTCCGCTACGCGGTCACGCCGCTCGTCCACAGCCACCCATTCCACTTCCCGAACGGGCCTGTGACCCTGTCCACCACCTGGAATGAGATGAGCCGCGACCTCATCATCCTGCTCATCGTCGCCACGCTGGCCGCGCTGGCCCCGGCCCTGCGCTCAGTCCGGATCAGGATCCTGGACGCCATCTGGGGCAGCTAACCCGAGTTGACCGTGCCTCAGGCCCGGTAGCCTGCTCGGCGTGAACCCCCGTCGAGCGACCCGGCCCAGGTGGCCGTCTGCCAGCACACGCGAGGAGCCGCGCGGGTGAAGACGATCATCGTCGCCGGGGGCGTGGCGCTGCTCATCGCGCTGCTCGGAACGCCGCTGCTGGCCGGGCTGATGCGGCGGCACGGCTTCGGCCAGCCGATCCGGGTCGAGGGCCCCAAGTCTCATGAGACCAAGCGCGGCACGCCCACCATGGGCGGCACGGTCTTCGTGATCGCGGCGCTAATCGGCTACGTGGTCGGGCACGGCGCCACCGACGACCCGTTCACGCCTTCGGGCGTGCTGGTCCTGCTGCTGATGACGGGACTGGGGGCGGTCGGGTTCATCGACGACTTCTTCAAGATCTTCCGGCAGAGCAGTGCCGGGATACGCAGCCGGGCCAAGCTGGGCGGCCAGTTCGTGGTGGCCGCGGTGTTCGCGGTGGAGGTGCTGCAGCGTCCCAACGCGATCGACCTGACGCCCGCTGACCCGTCCCTGTCCTTCCTGCGGGACTTCGGGCCGGCTATCGGCACGCTGCCGTTCATCATCTGGGCCATCATCCTGGTCACCGGCACCTCCAATGCCGTGAACCTGACCGACGGGCTGGATGGCCTGGCCACCGGCGCCACCATCCTGGTGCTGGCCGGCTACGTGCTGATCGGGGTCTGGCAGGAGCGCAACGACTGCATCAACTTCATCTCCTCGCAGTGCTATCAGGTGCGTGACCCGCTCGACCTGGCCGTGGTCGCCTCGGCGGTCCTGGGCGCCTGCTTCGGGTTCTTGTGGTGGAATGCGCCCCCGGCCAAGATCTTCATGGGCGACACCGGGTCGCTGGCCCTGGGCGGAGCGCTGGCTGGCCTCGCCATCTGCACCAAGACCCAGCTGCTGCTGGCCATCCTGGGCGGCCTGTTCGTGATCATCACCATGTCCGACGTCATTCAGGTGACCGTCTTCAAGGTGACCAAGATCAGAACCGGGCGAGGCAAACGGGTCTTCAAGATGGCGCCGCTTCAGCACCACTTCGAGCTGCTGGGCTGGGCGGACGTGACGATCATGATCAGGTTCTGGCTGATATCCGGCCTGTGCGTGGCCCTCGGGCTCGGCATCTTCTACGCGGCCTGGGTGCAGACCTGACGCCGGGAGGCCCGGCTACCCTGGCCTGGACCTGCGGTTTCCGTGGGGTGAGCGATGGGATTCGAACCCACGACATCCAGGACCACAACCTGGCGCTCTAACCAACTGAGCTACGCCCACCATGTCGCACGAGACAGCTAGCGGCCCGAGCGGCTCCGAGAATCATACCGGTCGCCGATCACTGCGCAGGACGGGTTTCCCCTGGGTCGGCGGGCGCCGGGGCCGGCGCGGTGAACCGGGCGGCGATCTTGCGGGCCGTGAGCGTGTCAGGACCGGGCTGCGGCACGAAGACCGCCTCGCGGTAGTAGCGCAGCTCCTTGACGCTCTCCAGGATGTCGGCCAGCGCCCGGTGACCGCCGTGCTTGGGCGGGCTGGCGAAGTACACCCGGGGATACCAGCGCCGGGCCAGCTCCTTGATGCTGGACACGTCGACCATCCGGTAGTGCAGGTAGTCGTCGAGCTCCGGCATGTCCCTGGCCAGGAACGCCCGGTCGGTGCCTATGGAGTTCCCGCACAGCGGGGCCTTCCGGGGCTCGGTCACGTACTGGCGGATGTAGCCGAGCACCTGATCCTGCGCCTCGGCCAGGGTCACCCCAGAGGGCAGCTCGGCGAGCAGGCCGGAGGTGGTGTGCATCTCGCGTACCACGTCGGGCATGGTGTCCAGAGCTTCGGCCGGAGGCTTGATGATCACATCGATGCCCTGGTCCAGTACCTTCAGGTCACCGTCAGTCACGACGCATGCGATCTCCACCAGCGCGTCCCTGGTGAGGTCAAGCCCGGTCATCTCGCAGTCAATCCAGACGAGCCGGTCGGTCATTACTCCACCTTATAGGCCCGGCCGGACAGCCGGGCGACGTGATCGGGCACGGGAACGGCCGGGCTGAGCTCCGGATCGGGCTCGGGCGGCCCGAAGGTCAGGGCGGCCGGGATGACGCCGGCCCAGGTGCCGGAGTCGCAGTCCTCGGGCTCGTCATGGGGCGGGCCGGAGCGCACCTTGACCGAGGCCTCGGCCAGCGGCACGGCCAGCACCGCGGTGGCGGCCAGCTCCTTGCGGGTCGGCTGCCGGGCGTACTCCCACTGGCCGGGGGCGAGCTGCTCGGTGACCGCGCGCAGCGCGTCGAGGCGCTCGGGCTCGCCGGTGACCAGGCGGGCCGGGCCGATGACCACGGCGCTGCGGTAGTTCATGGAGTGATTGAAGATCGACCGGGCGCAGACCAGGCCGTCGAGCAGCGTGATGGTGGCGCACACGTCCTGCCCGGCGGCGGCCAGCAGCGCCCGGTTGGCCGACGAGCCGTGCAGGTAGAGCGTGTCGCCGATACGGCCGTAGCCGGTGGGCAGCACGACGGGCGCGCCGTCGACGACCACGCCGAGGTGGCAGATCAGCCCGGCGTCGAGCACCGCGTACAGGTCGCCGCGGTCGGTCCTGGCCCGCTCGCGCAGTCGGTGCAGGGTCGTGCGGGGGGTCGGCGACAGCGGCATTTCGGCACTCATGAGGCCTTACCGTACCGGTCGGCCTGGCTGACCTGGCCAGCGAGTTTCCGCCGGACGACCACCTGTTACGGAAATTATGGAATTTAACAAGGCTCCGCCGGGCAGGCGGTCAGCTACCGGACCCGGGTCAGCGACGCGGCCCGTGCCACCTGGTCGCCGAGCAGGTCGCCGAGCGCAGCCGGCGATAGTTGTCCCGGTGGGTCCGCAGGGCGGTCGGCTGGCGGGCGCCGGGGCCGATTCCGGCCGGGCCGGGCGCTGGCGCGGCGTGGCCGGCGGACCAGCCGGTGAGTCGTTCGATGTCGATGGCGCCGGGGCCGGCCGCGTGCACCCCGGGCACCTGGGACTCGCCGAAGTGACCGCCGCGCGCCCACAGGCGGCGGCTGCATACGGTCAGGTGACGCTCCGGGAACGGCTCGGGCTGCCCGGCGGGCCAGTTGCGCGAGACGCCCCAGGAGTCCAGCCAGGCCAGGATTTCCTGGAGCCGGGCCAGCGGGCCGTTGGTAAACGGGTCCTGGGCGAAGGCGACCACGCGGATCTGGACGCAGACCCGGCCCTCACTGTTGACCTCGGCGATGGCCGCGGGCCGGGGCTGGCCGTACCGGCCGATGGGCTCGAGCGGCGCGCACAGCGAGCGCGCCGCGCGGACCACCGGGATGAGCTGGATGATCTCCCCGTGCAGCGGATTCCAGACCAGGTGGCAGGGATGCTCGGCCTGGTCCAGGCGCTGGGCCGCGGACCGGGCCGAGACGGTGCGCGGCTCAGCGCCGATAACCCCCCACACGACCCGGGGCGCTCCGCCCTTCAGCGGCCCGCCGTCCCCCGCGGCTCGGACATACCTGACAGCAGGCATCCATGCATCACTCACCGCGCTCCCTCCGAGACGACCAGATCGTCGCCGTCATAAGCCCCTCCCTCCTTCCCTACTCCCAAGTAAGTCATTAGTCCATACCCGCTGTACGGGCGGGAGCGGTGCGGGAAGTATTAGGACGCAGCCGGACAGCCGGGCGGTCAGTGGGGCAGGCGAGGTGGATAGTGACGGGTGAGAGTTCCGGGCCGGGCGTGGCCGGGGTCCCTGGCGTCGAGGATCCGGGCCGGCTGGCCGCGTGGATGGCCGCTAACGGCGGCGCGGACCTGGGCCGGCTGCACGGCGTGCGGCTGATCGCCGGCGGACGGTCTAACCTGACCTACCGACTGGACACGGCCGCGGGGGCGATCGTGCTGCGCCGGCCGCCGCTGGGCCACGTGCTGCCGACGGCGCACGACATGAGCCGCGAGTACACGGTGCTGGCCGCGCTGGGCGGGACCGACGTGCCGGTGCCCGCGGTCGTGGCCAGCTGCACGGACCCGGAGGTCATCGGGGCGCCGTTCTACCTGATGCGGTTCGTGGACGGCCTGGTGCTGCGGACCCAGGAGGACGGCGCGGGGCTGACGCCGGAGCAGGGCGGGCAGCTCTCGGAGGCGCTGGCGGTGATGCTGGCCCGGATCCACGGGGTGGACACGGCCGCGGCCGGGCTGAGCGGCTTCGGCCGGCCGGACGGGTACCTGGCCCGCCAGCTCACCCGGTGGCAGCGGCAGTGGGAGCTGTCGGCGACCAGGGAGGTGCCCGGCTACGAGCGGCTGGTCGAGCGGCTCGCCGCGGGGCTGCCGGCGGCGGCCGGCGGGACGCTGGTGCACGGGGACTTCCGGCTGGACAACACGCTGGTCACCCTGGGCGCCGAGCCCGCGATCCAGGCCGTCGTGGACTGGGAGATGTCCACGCTCGGGGACCCGCTAGCTGACCTGGGGCTGACGCTGATCTACTGGGCCGACCCGGAAGACCGCGAGTGGCTGGCGCTGAACGTCGGTGCGGCGGTGACAGCCCGGCCGGGCTTCTACAGCGCCGCCCGGTTCGCGGCCCGGTACGCCGAGCTGACCGGCCGCGACGTCTCGGGCATCGGCTACTACATGGCGTTCGGGTGCTTCAAGCTGGCCGTGGTGCTGGAGGGGATCCACGCGCGGTACCTGCAGCGCAAGACCGTGGGTGAAGGCTTCGAGCGCGAAGGCACAGCGGTGCCCGTGCTCATTGAGCGCGCGCACCGCATGCTCGACGTGAGTCCGCTGAGCTAGTCAGGTCCCTCACGGAGCTGGGGTGGAGCTGGATTCCCGGGCCCGGGAAGCTTATGCGAGGCCCGGCGCCCCGCTCTCGCCGGGCCTCACAAACAAGACGCGTGGCCGGCGCAACCGGTTCACAAAACTCCTGAAGATTCGGTGACTTTTTTCAGGTCAGCCATTTCCGCTGGTCATCGCGTTACGGCGCGGCGCACCGGGTGTCGCACAGCCGGTGCGAGAAGCCCTCGATGAACGCCCGGCCGACCTGCTTGGGGCTCGTGATGTCGAAGGCGATGCCGCCGGTAGCGTTGGCGATCTGCCGCAGCGCGGCGAAGTTGCCTTCCTTGCCGATCATCAGCACCACGATCTCAACCTTGCGGTTGGGGTTGAACAGCGCGTGCAGCTTGGTGACCAGCGCGGCCGGGGACATGTCGGCCTGCGGGTCGTCGATGCCCGCGGTGAGCACGATGACCGCGTTGGAGTAGTTCGGCTTGTAACTGGCCCGCATCTGCCGGTAGGCGGCCAGGATGCTGTCGTACAGGGCCAGCGGCTTGTGCGCGGGCTTCAGGGTCTGGTCGATGTGCTCGAGTTCCTGGCGCCGGGTGATCAGGCCGAGGTCGGCGGGCAGCGGGCCGACGGGCACCAGCTGCTGGTAGGGCAGCGGGCCGTGCAGGTGACTGGCCACCTGCCACTCGCCCATCTCGGTGCTGTCGGAGAACAGCGACAGGCCCAGCACCGAGGTCTGGGTGAGTTCCTGCTCCACGGTCGTGCCGTCGGGCGCGACCGGGGTGGCCATGGCGGCCGAGGTGTCGATGAGCACCAGGTCCCTGGAGCCGAGGCCGAGCTTGCGCCAGACCTCCAGCGTGGTCTGCGCCTGGCTGGGCGTGGCCCCGGCCGAGTGCTGGAGGATCTGGTCCTTCAGGCCGAAGGAGGCAGGCATGGCGTCGACCGCGCCGTCGGCCGAGCGGAAGCCCGCGTAGCGGACCACCGCTGCGGCGTAGGAGCCCTGGAGGGTCTGCTCGAACTCCCTGGCCGCCTGGAGCTGGAGCGAGCTGGAGGTGGTGATCACATAGGGGTAGTCCAGCACCGGGGCGCCCAGGCCGGCGCCGAACCCGGCCGGGTACTGCGCGGCCAGCGGCTGCTGCGGGTTGGCCCGGTCGTAGGCGATGACGGCCTGCTCGCTGGTCACGGTGATGGGCCGGCCGTTGAACGGCGGCTGCGCGGTGGCCACGAACGACCTCAGGGAGGTCGGGTCGTCGAACTGCGAGGTCGCCTCGGAGCTGAGCGCGAACCGGGTGAACGCGGTCCGGGCGCCCGGGCTGTGGCCGAGCAGCCGGCTGAGCTCGACCAGGCTGGCCAGGCCGGCCGCGGTGGTCGTCGGGTCGGGCAGGTCGACGTGCAGGCCCATGGCCGCGGGCGGCCCGCCATCGGCGGCCGGCAGCAGCACGTCCCAGCCGACCGGCGCGGCGAAGACCCGGGTCTTCCTGGCCACCGCCTCCGGCGTCGCGATCATCAGCGGGGACCGGGCCACGTGCACGCCCGTCGGCGGCTGGATGGCCCGGGCGCCCTGAGGGTAGCTCTGCGCCACGTCGACCCAGAGGCTGGAGTCGGGGATCCAGGCGTCCACCGGCGGGGCGTTCTTGCGGGTGGTGGCCTGCCCGTCGATCTGCCCGGCCACGGTGGCCGACGGGGACGCGGCGACCTGGACCTCCACGCACCGGCCGTCGGCCGCGTGCTGCTGGCGGTTGAAGCTCTGGGCCACCCGCCCGACAGCCGGGGCCAGGTCATCGTTGACCGCGACGTTGAGCAGGACCGGGTGATTGGTACACGAGGCGTGGGCGGCGATGGCCCGCGCGCTCAGCCCGCCCATGACAACCGCCGAGATCACCACGGCGATGGCCACCAGGAGCCCGATGCTGATCCGCCGGGGCTTGGCCGGCCCGATCCCCGTGCTGCCGCGTCTTCGCGTCGTGCCACACCGCGTCCTTTATCTGGCCGTTCCCGACTGGCCTCGGTCGCTGACTATAGCCGCCTGGCGTGCGTAGATGTGCCGACTTGCCCGGTTTCGCGGGGCCGGCCCTGGATCCGGGCGGCGCGCTGCGCGCGGGTCGGGCCGGGCTGGCCAGACTGGGAAGATGGCGGGCCTGGAGCGGATCGGCGACGCGGATGACCCCAGGCTGGCCGACTACGCGCGGCTGACCGACGTGCACCTGCGTCGGAGCCTCGAGGCCGAGCACGGCTTGTTCATCGCCGAGGGCGAGAAGGTCATCCGCCGGGCCGTCGAGGTCGGCTACCCCGTTCGCTCGCTGCTGGTCGCCGAGGACAAGCTGGCCGCGGCCGAGGACCTGGCCGGCCGGTTCGGTGCGGCGGGCGCGCCGGTCTACGTGGTGCCGCCGGCCGTCGCCGAGCAGCTGACCGGGTATCACGTGCACCGCGGCGCACTGGCCTCGATGCGGCGCCGGCCGCTGCCAGTGCTGGCCGAGGTGCTCGCCGACGCGGCCCGGATCGTGGTGCTCGAGGACATCGTGGAGCACGCCAACGTGGGCTCGATCTTCCGCTGCGCGGCCGCGCTGGGCTTCGACGCGGTGGTGCTGGCGCCGCGCTGCGCCGACCCGCTCTACCGGCGGTCGGTGAAGGTCTCGATGGGCGCGGTGTTCGCGCTGCCCTACGCCCGCATGGCCGACTGGCGGGGCGGGCTGGAGGAGATCCGGGCGGCCGGGTTCCGGCTGGTGGCGCTGACCCCGCTGCCGGACGCGGTGCCCATTGACGAGGTGCCGGCCGCCGGGCGGCTGGCGCTGCTGCTGGGCACCGAGGGGGACGGGCTGTCGGCCCGCTGGCTGGACGCAGCCGACCTGGCGGTGCGGATTCCCATGCGGCGGGGCGTGGACTCGCTCAATGTGGCCGCGGCGGCGGCGATTGCCTGTTACCTGCTGGCGCCTGGCCTAGCGCGGGGACCTGTTTGCGCGTCGCCGATCCGGCGTGAGTTATGGTATATGCATGCGCATGTATCTACAGCTGAGCTGGATTAGCGTCTCGTCTGCTGGCTGCCGGGCGGCCCGGTGACCGCGCGGACCGAGGCCCCGTCGCCCACCCCGCGCGGTGAGGCCATGGTCGCCGAGCTGAAATGGGTGCACGACATGATCCGCCGCGACCTGGGCACCGTGCGTCAGCTCGCCGCCGACGTCCAGGACGGCCGCCCGGCGGCCCAGGTAACGGCTCGCCTGAAGTCGCTGGCCACCCGCGGGCCATTGTGGCAGCTCAGGATCAACTGCCTGCACTACTGCCATTTCGTCCATTCCCATCATCACCTCGAGTCCGTGCTGCTGTTTCCGGCGCTGCGTCAGGCCAACCCCGCGCTGGGTCCGGTGGTAGACCGCCTGGAGGCCGACCACCAGCGGGTCTCGGGGCTGCTGGACGAGGTGGAGGCGGCGGCCGCGAACCTGGCCGAGGCGGAGAGCGCCGAGGCCCGGCAGCGGCTGACCGCGGCGCTGGAGGCGCTGAGCACCGACCTGCTGGCCCACCTGGCCTACGAGGAAGAGAACGTGGCCGACACCATGCGCACCATGAACGGCTGGCCGGGCTGGTGAGCCGGGCCCCGCTGCCGTCAGAGTCACGGTCGTCTGAGTCGGTGGGGCCGGGTGGCGCGGTGCCGGATTCGGTGGTGTCGGGGCCCGCGATGCCGAGTGGCGCCGTGCCGGGGCCCGCGATGCCGAGTGGCGCCGAGTACGAGTGCGCGCGGGCGTGGTCAGCGCTGACGGCGGCGCACACCCGGGTCTCCGGCCGGCTCAGCGACGCGCTCAGCCGGGGCTTCGGCCTGACCATCAACGACTTCGAGATCCTGCTCCGGGTCGATCACGCGCCGGACCAGGGGATCCGGCTGCGCGAGCTGAGCTCGGCGGCGCCGCTGACCCAGCCCGCGCTCAGCCGCGCCGTGGCCCGGCTGGCGCAGCGCGGCGCGGTGGCCCGCTCGGGGGTGCCGCTGGACCGGCGCGGCGTCCTGATCACCATGACGCCGGCCGGGCGGGATCTGCTGCGCCGGGCCATCCCGGTGCACGCGAGGGTGGTCCGGGACGTCCTGCTGGACCGGCTCAGTCCGGAGGAGCAAGAGCTGCTGGCCCAGATTCTGAGCCGGGTCGCCGAGGGCGGCTAGCTCTGCCCCGGCCCGGTTGCTGTGCTCGGAACTAGTGGTCGGCGGTGTGCTGCTGGCGTTGTTGGATGATGCGGGCGTTGGCGAAGGCGGCCCAGATGGCGAGGTGGAGGTCGAGGCGGTCGCCGGGGGTGTTGATGGTCTGGGGGGTGATGTGGGCGTCGTGGGTGGCGGTGATGTCTCGGTCAGTGGGGGCGGGCAGAGCGGGGCTGGGGGGCAGAGGGGTGCCGTCGGGGCGGGTGAAGGTGAACCCGCCGTCGTCGTCGGGAGTGATGAGGTAGCCGAGCTCGTGGACGATCACGTGATGCGCCTCGCAGAGCAGGATCAGGTTCTGGTAGCTAGTTTTCCCGCCGCGGGCCCAGTGGCGGATGTGGTGCAGGTCGGTGCGCCGGGAGTGGCAGCCGGGGTAGCGGCATCGGTAGTGGTCTCGTTCGCGGACGGCGCGGCGGATGGCGGGGGTGGGCTTGCGGTGGCGGCGGCCGATGTCGAGGAGGGTGCCGTCGTGGTCGTGGAGCATCCAGCTGATGGTGGCGGTGCAGGCGATCTTCTGGGCGGTGGCGGGGCTGATCGCGGGCCCGTCTTCGAGGTGGCAGCGGCGGGGGTGGGCGGGGTGCCCGACCTGCCGGTAGGGGCAGTCCGCACGGCAGGCGTCTGGGTCCTCGGCGGGGTCGGCGGCGGCCGGCGTTTCCGCGGAAACGCCGTCGGCCGCGTGGTCGCCATCGGGCGCCCGGTCGTGGCCGGGCCCGGGCCGGTCGGCGGCGGGCGCTTCCCCGGAAGCGGCCACGGCGGCCGAGCCGGGGCCGGGGTCGGGGCCGGGGTCGGGGTCGGTCAGGGCCTCGGGGCCGACGTGGACGATGACCTGGTAGAGGTCGGGATTGGCCGCGGCGGTGATCTTCCCGGCCAGGTAGTCAGTCGCGATACCGGCTAGCGCATCAGCCAGGTTCGCTGCCTCGGGGCTGCTCGCCTCCGGACCGCTCGCTTCCGGACCGCTCGCCTGCGGACCGGCCGCCTGCGGACCGGCCCGTTCAGGCGCGTTGGCTTGCGAGACGTTCGCCGGCGGGGCGCCTGCTCGGGAATCGGCCGTGTTGACGGTGCCCGGCGTTTCCGCGGAAACGTCGTCGTCGTGGTCGGCTCGGTGCGGGTGGTCGAGGTCGGCCGTGGCCGCGCGGAGCGCCTGGACCAGCACCTGGCCCTCTGCCGCGGGCAGGCGAACGATCATCACCAGTGACCCGTCCTCGTCGTCGGTCCTCCAGGTGACCCGCCGGACCGCCTGTGCGTGCTGGCCGCAGGCGCGAGACACTCGGCGGTGGGCGCGGGCGAACCGCTCCAGCTGCCCGCCGGTCATCGGCCCGGCCAGCTCCGCCAGGCCGGCCTCGGTGGCCGGGGTGGCGATCCGGGTCAGCGCCCGGACCTTGGCGTAGGACAGCTGCCCGGCGGCGAACCCGGCGCGGATCACCGGCAGGTCCCCCAGCGCCCGGGCGACCCGGACCTGCTCACGGGCGGTGCCCGGCGACAGCTGGCACTTCCACGCCAGCCACGCCGAGCACGACGGCAGGTCCCACGACTCCCAGCCCCGCCGCGCGTCGAAGTCAGCGACCAGCAGCAGGAACCGGCACGTCGCCGCGGTCAGGTGACCGGCCAGCTCGCAGATCTGCGCTTCCAGGCGCTCCAGCGGCACCCCGGTGGCGCCCGAATCGCCCGGCGGAGATGACTGCCCTGGGGGAGGTAATGTTTCGCTCATGTATTCGAGCATATTTCGGGAGTCTGACACTGGACGCCGCGCGCATCGCTAGACCGCGGCGTCACCGCCATGGCCCGGATCGTGGCGGTGCTAGAGCGTGATCGCGCTGTCTTTGCCGGCGCTGATGGCCGAGGAATGGTGGCGGGCGCCGCCGGGCCGGCTGTGGGCGGCTAGTTCCACGGTCGTGCGGCAGGAGTACCAGGCCACGACCACGAACGCCGCGGCCGGGAGCAGGAGCACCGCCAGGCGGACATCGTGGGCGGAGGAGGACAGCCAGATCAGCGAGCCGATCGTGCCGATCTCGCCGCCCACGCCGACCAGAGTCACGAACGCGGCGACCAGGAGCGAAAATCCGGTTGCCTGGACCAGGTCGGGATCGTCCGAGCGGGGCAGGCACAGGCCGAGAACCAGCGGGCCCATGACGACCACCGCGGCGAAGAAGGCGAGCAGGATGGCGAACCGGTCGAGGGCCACCCCCGGAAACACGGTGCTGGTCGCGCCGGCCGCGGCCGCGATAGCGCCGACGCCCCCGCCGAGCGCCGTGATGTTGGTGGCCCAGCTGTCCTTGAATGACCACGACGCGGAGGCGTAGATCGGACGGTGCAGGAACGGCACCGGGACTGGCTCCGGTTCGGGCCGCCGGGCGCGGGCGGGCTGCGGCTCGGCCGGGCTGGCGCCGTAGCCCCGGCCGGTGCCCGGATCGCCACCGAGTTCGGCGCGGGTCGACTCGCCGTTGATCTCGATGGCATGCTCGTGGACGGCGGCGGCGGGGGCGGTCCGGGACGGTACCGGGTCGCCGTTGGCCAGGCCGGGGAGCACGACGTGCGGATGCGGCTCCATCGGGTCCGGGTGGGAGCGGGAGTGCGACTCCGGCTTGATCCGGCGGACCAGGATGAGGATCAGGACGATGGTCAGCAGGGCCAGTGCCCCGGCCACGGCCAGCGGGATGCCGAGGTCATACCACGGCCCGACCTGGCGCTCGACGGTCAGCTGGACTTCCTGCGGCACCAGGGCCGGCGCGGCGGTGGCCGAGGCGGCGGGATGGCCGTCGATGACCAGAACGGCCTGGCCCAGCGGAACCGGGAAGCGCGTCCGGAACCGGATCCGGACTCTGGTCACCTGATCCAGGGCCAGTGGGCAGTTGCGGGCCGTGCCCGGGTTGCAGCCGACGACGGTGCCAATGACGACCCGGTGGCTGGGGACCAGGGGGACAAGCTTGTAAGCCACGTCGCGGGCCGCGGCGCCGCTGTCGGCGACCAGGATCGTGGTGATCCAGGTGTTGGGGCCGGTCTGCACCAGCGCGGGGCTGGTACTGGCGATGGTCAGCACCGGCGCGGGCGGGGTGGCCCCGGCCGACGTGCTCCCGGCGGCCTTGGCCGACGGCCGGGCGGCGTTCTGAGCGGACGCCCAGCCGGCGGCGCAGGATCAGCCAGGCTAAGCAGGCCAAGGTCGCGGCGGCCGGCGCCAGGCAGCGGCGGCTGATCGCTGAGGGCGTCGCGGAGCGTGCGTGGCACGGCTGTGCATTCGCCGGACGATACCCCGGGCGGGCGGCTCTGGTTGGCCACTCTCAGCCGCTCTACCTGGCAAAACAGGCATAACTGCGGGGGCATCCGCGCGCTCCGCCGCGCATGTCGGGCAAGCCGGCCGATTGTGACCAAGCCGAGTCGACGGGACCGGATGTCCATCGCGGCGCCGGACATTCGTCGTGGGGGTGACGGAGCCAGCGGGCTCGACCACTGAGCCAGCGGGCTCGACTACCGACACCACCCGGAGGTTGCGCAATGAGTCTTCCCGACGTCGTCTGCCGCGAGGAGTGGCTGGCCGCCCGCAGGCGGCTGCTGGCCCGGGAGAAGGAGCTCACCCGGCAGCGTGACGCCCTCAGTGCCGACCGGCGGCGGCTGCCGATGGTCCGGGTCGACCAGGAGTACGCGTTCGAGGGCAGCGATGGTCCGGCCGGGCTGCGGGACATGTTCGACGGCAGCCGCCAGCTGATCATCTATCACGCCATGTTCGACCCGGCGGGGGACAGCGCCTGCCCGGGCTGCACGGCGCTGCTGGACGAGACCTCGCCCGGCCTGCGGGCGCACCTGAAGGCCCGCGACACGGCCTTCGCCGTCGTCTCCCGCGCGCCGCAGGCCCGGCTGGCCGCCTACGCCGCGGCCCGCGGCTGGACCTTCCCCTGGTACTCCTCGTACGGCAGTGACTTCAACTACGACTTCCACGTCACGCTGGACGCGGCGGTGGCGCCGGTCGAGTACAACTACAAAACCCAGGCCGAGCTGGCCCTCGATGACCCGAGCTGGCTGGACGCGGGCTCCAGCGAGGCGCCGGGCTTCAGCTGCTTCCTGCTGACCGCCGATGGCGGTACCGGCGGCACCGATGGCGAAGCGGTGTTCCATACCTACTCCGCCTACGGCAGGGGCACCGAAGCCGCGGGCAGCACGTACTCGCTGCTGGACCTGACCGCGCTGGGCCGCCAGGAGGACTGGGAGGAGCCCAAGGGCCGGGTGGCCCAGCCAGGCCCGGCGGACCCGAGCTTCTCCTGACCGCGGGGGCGCGGCGAGCTAGGCCAGGCCCGGGCCGGATCAGTCCGGCCGGGGCCGGCGGGTCAGCGGAAGCCGGGCCCTGGTCTGCTCGTCGGCCGGGGTGTAGACCATCATGCGCACCTCCGGGCAGGTGGGCAGTCCGAACTCGGTGGTGGCGAAGCTCATGAGCCCGACCCGCCGGTGCCGGAACTGCCGGCTGCGCTGCTTCGGGCCGGCCACCTCATGGCGGTCCCACAGGTCGGCGAACTCCTGGCTCAGGCTGGCCAGGCGGCGGATGTCCTCTTCCCACTCCGGATCGCCGACGTGCAGGGCGTAGGCGGCGCGCATTCGCGCGACCATGTACGAGACCTCTTCGTCGTAGTTGACGAACTGCTCGCGCGCATGAGGCTCGGTGAGGCAGCACCACAGCGTGTTGCGGTGGACGCAGGGCAGCGAGTGCCAGTCCCAGAAGAAGTCCTCGGACGCGGAGTTGGACTTGATGACGTCGTAGCGGCTGTTGATCAGCATCGCGGGCGCCGGGTCGAGCGACTCGAGCACCTCGAGCACGGGCTCGGGCACCACGTCGGAGATGGTCCAGGACCGCACGGGCATGGCCTCGGCCAGCCGGTAGAGGTGCCAGCGGCCGGCCTGGTCGAGCCGGAGCGTCTGGGCCACGGCGTCGAGGACCTGGGTGCTGGCGTTGATGGGACGGCCCTGCTCGAGCCACGTGTACCAGGTCACGCCGACCCCGGCCAGCAGCGCGACCTCCTCGCGGCGCAGGCCGGGCGTGCGGCGGCGCGGGCCGGGCGGCAGACCGACGTCGTCCGGGCTGATCCGGGAACGGCTGGCCTTGAGGAACCGGCCCAGCTCGGCCCGCCGGGTGCCGTTCGCGCTGGGCTTCTTCAGATCGATGTGCTGGTCCAGGTCCTTGTGAGCGCTGGCTATCGCCATGGTGCCAACCTAGCGAGCGCCTCTGACATTCTGCGCCGCCCCGTCCGCCAGCCACGAGCTACCGACGGGCCGGGGCGGGCGGCGGCGCTAGGCCGGCTCGGTGAGGAGGGTCCAGGGCAGGGGGCCAGGCGGGTGGCCGGGGCCGGCCGCCGGGACCAGCCCCGCGCATCCGGGCTGGCGCTGCGCCGGGATTCCCGGCAGCACGCCGGCCGTGTTCGACGCGATAACCCGCCCCGTGCCGCTGACCAGGACGGCGGTCCGGCCCAGGCCGGACAGGTCCGGCAGCGCGAGCTGCTCGACCTGGGCCGCGAGTATGTCCGCCCCGGCGACGCCGGCGAAGCGGCCCTCGACGCTGACCGGGACCGACACGGTGAACGTGTACTGGTGGGTACAGATGTAGTCAACGTAGGGCCCGGCGACGGCGGGGCGCCCGGTGCGCTCGGGCACGCGATACCACTCGGTGGTGGTGTAGTCGTAGAACTCGGCCGACTCCGGATCGAGATCCACGTGCAGCTGGGCCAGGCCCGCGCCCTGGTCGGCCCACCACCACTCGATGCACCGGGGCGCGTCAGCCATCGTGCCGGGGGCCAGCACGACCCCGGCGCCGATCGCCAGGTCCGCGTGCTCGCGGAGCAACCCGGCCACGGCGGGTCGCAGCGCGGCGAGGTCGGCCCGGTGCAGCAGCCGCCCGGCCCGCCCGGCCTCCGCCGCGGTGGCCGCGGCCTGCTCGCCCAGCCTCGCGACCGCCGCCAGCACCCGCTCGACCTGCCGCGTGACGCCGGCCAGCACGCCCGCGCACCGCTCGTCCCACCCGGCCCCGGAGGCTGGACCGGCGTCCGCGATCGTCACCGGCGACCGTTCAAGGCCGACGCGCCGTTCGTGGCCGGGCGCGCCGTTCATGACCGCCGCGCCGTTCATGGCGTGCTCGGCCGACCTCGGCCGCCGCGGCCCGCTCACCGGGCGGGCAATCGCAGGCGGAGGGCCAGCAGCCGCTCGGTCTCGGCCAGCACGTGCCGCTCGGCCAGCAGGCGGGCCTGTTCCGGGCGCTGGCTCTCGATCGCGTCGATCAGCGCCTCGTGCTCGGCGGCCACGGCCGGCGCCTGCGCCTCGGTGACCGGCAGCCAGACCAGGTCGCCGACCTCGGACCACAGGTCCATCTCCTGCCGGGTCAGCCGCGGGGACTGGGCGGCGGCCGCGATCTCGATGTGGATGCGCGCGTCCGCCCGGCGCCGCTCGGTGAGGGTGCGCGCGTGGTGCAGCCGGTCGATGTGCCCGCGCAGCGTGGTCACGTCCCCGCCGAGCGCGCGCTCGGCGGCGAGCTTGGCCGCCGCGCCGGCCACCGCCGCCCGGTGGTCGCCGATGTCCTGCAGCTCATGCGGGGACAGCAGCCGCAGCGGGCGCTCGAGGCGCGCGGGCTGCGGCTCCTGCGGGGCGCGCACGAACGAGCCGCCGCCGCGCCCGCGCCGGGTTTCCACCAGGCCCATGCTGCGCAAGGTGGCCAGCGCCTCCCGCAAGGTCACCGGGGAGACGCCGAACTGCCCGGCCAGCGTGCTCTCGGCGGGCAGCCGCTCGCCGTCCAGCAGCAGGCCAAGCCTGATCGCCTGGATGAGGCGCCGGGCCACCGTCTCGGCCCGTCCGCCCGCGTCGATCGGCGCGAACAGCGAGCGCGCTCGCAGGCTCGGCACCACGGCTGCGGCCCGAGCCGCGGCCGGGGCCGGGTCGGACGGAGGGTGGGCTGCCTGCCGCGCTGACAACGAGCCGGTCACGACACCGGACCGGTCTGATATCGCACACTTGACAGCATAAACATATAAGCCTGTATCTTACCGGAATATTTAACGTTGCCAGCGGCGGCCAGGATCCGTCACCGCCGCACGAGCCGCAGGACGAGCCCACGTCATCCGGGGCGGCGGTCGGCTGCCGGATCGGCGCTGCGGATCAGGCACAGGCGGACCGGCATAGCAGGACTCAAGCGGAGGGGCACTGATCATGCAGGATGCCGCGACGGCACCTGGCGGGAACGCCGGGACGGCACCTGGCGGGAACGCCGCGACGGCGCCGGGCCAGGATGCCGGCCGGGCCGGCCGGGCCGGCCGGGCCGGCGGGGCCGGCGGCGCGGCGCCCGCGGTCCGGCTGACCGGGCTGCGCAAGTCCTACGGGCATGTCGCGGCGGTCGCCGGGGTCGACCTGGAAATCGCGGAGGGGGAGTTCTTTACGATGCTCGGCCCGTCCGGGTCGGGCAAGACCACGCTGCTGCGGCTGATCGCCGGGTTCGAGCGGCCCGACGCCGGGTCGGTCGAGCTGGCTGGCCGCGACGTCACCCGCCAGCCGCCCTACGCGCGTGACGTCAACACCGTCTTCCAGGACTATGCCCTGTTTCCGCACATGACCGTCCTTGACAACGTGGCCTACGGGCTGCGGGTCCGCCGGGTGCCCCGGCCGGAGCAGCGCCGCCGGGCCGAGGCCGCGCTGGAGATGGTGCGGCTGCCGGGCCTCAGCGACCGCAAGCCGGTCCAGCTGTCCGGCGGCCAGCGGCAGCGGGTGGCGCTGGCCCGCGCGATCGTGAACGAGCCGGAGGTCCTGCTGCTGGACGAGCCGCTCGGCGCCCTGGACCTGAAACTGCGCCAGGAGATGCAGCTGGAGCTCAAGCGGATCCAGCGCGAGGTCGGCATCACCTTCATCTACGTCACCCACGACCAGGAGGAGGCGCTGACCATGAGCGACCGCCTGGCCGTGTTCAACCTGGGCCGGATCGAGCAGCTGGGCACCCCGGAGGCCGTGTACGAGCAGCCGGCCAGCGAGTTCGTCGCCGGCTTCATCGGAGTTTCCAACCTGCTGGAGCGCGGAGGCCGGCGGTTCACGATCCGCCCGGAGAAGATCCGGCTGCTGGGTGAGGGCGAGCAGCCGCCCGCGGGCAGCCACGCCGAGCCGGGCCGGATCGAGGAGGCCACCTACCTCGGCATGGTGACCAGGTATGTGGTCGAGCTGACGGCCGGTGGGCGGCTCACCGCGGTCGCGCAGAACCTGGAGACCGCGGCCGCCGAGGCGCTCGCCGCGCGCGGCCGTGCCGTCACGGTGGCCTGGCGCGACGACCAGACCTACGAGATACAGGACCATTCCCGGCCCGGCGCCGCGGCGTCACCGGATGAGCAGAAGGAGAACGCATGAGACGCGCCGGGATCTGGACCAGGGCGGGGACGATCCTCGCCGCGGCATCCGCGCTGGCACTGGCCGCCGGATGTTCCTCGTCATCCAGCGGGACGCCGTCGGCCGACTCCTCGGGCGGCGGCGCGACGTCGGGCCTGACCGCACCGGAGGCCGGCGCGCCGGTGCCGTCGTCGGTCGGCAAGACCGAGGGCCACCTGAACCTGATCGCCTGGGAGGGCTACGCCCAGCCCCAGTGGGTCAAGCCGTACGAGCAGGCGACCGGCTGCCAGGTCAGCGTGAAGTACGCCGGATCGTCCAGCGAGATGGTGTCGCTGATGGCCAACGGCGGCGGCGCCCAGTACGACCTGGTGTCCGCATCCGGCGACGCGGACCTGCGGCTGATCTACGGCGGCGACGTCCGGCCGATCAACATCAGCCTGATCCCGTCGTGGAAGAACTTCCACCCGTTCCTGCAGTCGCCGCCGTTCAACACCATCGGCGGCAAGCACTACGGCGTCTCCTACGAGTTCGGCCCGAACGTGCTGCTCTACTCCAAGTCGGCCTTCCCGACGGCGCCCACGTCCTGGTCGGTGCTCTACAACAAGAAGTACGCGGGCCAGATCACGGTGCCGGACAACCCGATCCAGATCGCCGACGCCGCGCTCTACCTGTCCAAGTCCAAGCCGAGCCTGGGCATCACCGACCCCTACGAGCTGACCCAGCCCCAGTTCAACGCGGCGGTGAGCCTGCTCAAGGCCGAGCACCCGCTGGTCAAGAAGTACTGGGACCTGGCCTCGCAGGAGATCTCGCTGTTCCAGAGCAAGACCACGGTGGTCGGCGCCGCCTGGCCGTACCAGACCAACACCCTGGTCGCGGCGGGCGACAAGGTCGCCGACACGATCCCGAGCCAGGGCGCGACCGGGTGGGCCGACACCTGGATGCTGGCCACCAAGGCGCCGGACCCGAACTGCGCCTACAAGTGGATGCAGTGGGTGACCACGCCCAAGGTCCAGGCGGAGGAGGCCGACTACTTCGGCGAGACGCCCGCCAACCAGCTGGCCTGCCCGCTGATGGACAAGATCCAGAAGGGCTCGTGCGACGCCTACCACGCCAACGCGCCCGAGTCGTATTTCAAGACGATCGCGTTCTGGAAGACTCCGCTGGCCCAGTGCGGCAACGGCAAGAGCGACTGCGTTCCGTTCCAGCAATGGGTGACGGCCTGGACCGGGATCACCGGGTAGTGCAGGGCACCGCATGGCACTGACCTCCATCCGGCCCGACCGGGCGGCGGACAGGCAGGCGAAGGGAACGGCCCGCGTCTCGGCGGCGCTCTGGCGCCGCGCGTGGCTGCGGGCCACCCTCACCCTGTCGCCCCCGCTGGCCTGGTTCCTGGTGATCTACCTCGCGTCGCTCGTGCTGATGCTGATCACGGCGTTCTGGACGGTTAACCCGTTCACGAACACCCTGGAGCACACCTGGACGCTGGCCAACTTCCGGCAGCTGCTGACCGGCACGTACCTGTCGATCATCGGCCGGACCGTGGGGATGGCGGCGATCGTCACGGTGACCGACGCGATCCTGGCCCTGCCGTTTGCCTACTACATGGCCCGCGTCGCGTCCCGGCGCGGGCGCCAGCTGCTGTTCACCGCGGTGCTGCTGCCGCTGTGGGCCAGCTACATCGCCCGGGTCTACGCCTGGATCGTGATCCTGCAGAAGGGCGGCACGCTGAGCTGGGCGCTCACCAAGCTCGGCGCCGGGCCGGTGAGCATCGGCTACACCAACGTCGCGATGTGGATCGTCTTCTCCTACATCTGGCTGCCCTTCATGATCGTGCCGGTCTACGGCGCGCTGGAGCGGATCCCCGACTCGCTCCTCGAAGCGTCCGGCGACCTGGGCGCGCGGGCCTGGCGGACGGTCCGCAGCGTGGTGCTGCCGCTGGTGCTGCCGGGCGTGGTGGCAGGCTCGATCTTCACGTTCTCCCTCACGCTGGGCGACTTCATCACGCCGCTGCTGGTGGGCGGCGCGAACTCCAACTTCATCGGCAATGTCATCTACGCCAACCTGGGCACCGCGGGGAACCTGCCGTTCGCCGCGGCGCTGGCCATCGTGCCGATCGTGATCATGGTGTTCTACCTGCTCGGGGCCCGGGCCCTGGGCGCGTTCGAGTCGGTATGACGGACTGCGGAGAGAGGAAGTAACAAATGGAGGGGCGGCTGGCCCGGATCGGCCTGCGGATCTGGGTATGCGGTGTGCTCGCGTTCTTGTTCGTGCCCATCGCGATCATCTGCTTCTACGCTTTCAACTCCTCTAACGTGCAGAGCTGGCCGATCCGCGGGCTCAGCACCAAGTGGTTCTCGGTGGCCTGGCACGACCCGCAGGTGCGGGCCGCGCTCGGGCTGTCGCTGCGGGCGGCGGTGTTCGCCACGCTGATCGCGCTGCTGCTGGGCACGGTGGCGGCCTTCGGCGTGCACCGGTTCCGGTTCTTCGGCCGCGAGGCGGTGTCGCTGCTGCTGGTGCTGCCGCTGGCGCTGCCCGGCATCATCACCGGGATCGCGCTGAACTCGGCGTTCAACTTCGCGGGCGTCAGCCTGTCGCTGCTGACGATCGTCATCGGGCACGCCACGTTCTGCATCGTCGTGGTCTACAACAACGTGCTGGCCCGGCTGCGCCGGGTGTCCGGGTCGCTGTACGAGGCGTCGGCCGACCTGGGCGCGCACGGCTTCTTCGCGTTCCGCACGATCACCGTGCCGACGCTGTCGACGGCGCTGGTGTCCGGGGCGCTGCTGGCCTTCGCGCTGTCGTTCGACGAGGTCATCGTCACCACGTTCACGGCCGGGGCGCAGAACACGCTGCCCTTGTGGGTGTTCGGCGCGATCCGGCTCGGTCAGCAGCTGCCCGAGGTCAACGTGGTGGTGGTCGGGGTGCTGGCGCTGACCGTGATCCCGGTGATCATCGCCGCGCGGCTGACCGGGGCGGGCGGCATCACCCGCGCCTCGGCCGGGGCCATCCGCACCCCTCGCGACTAGCCACCATGGCGGGCCGTGACTGGTGCTGCGGGTACCAGCATCAGCCGGCTCTCTCCAGGCCGCGGCCGCCCGCGGCAGGCTCGGACCATGACTACCGCGCTGAACTCCAGGCTGCCCGCGGCGCCGGCCCATCCCGCCCGCGGCGCCTGGGTCATGCTCTGCTTGCTGCTGGCCGGGCAGTTCATGGGCCTGCTTGACGTCACGATCGTCAACGTCGCCCTGCCCACGATCGGCCGGAGCCTGCACGGCTCCGGCGCCGGCCTGCAGCTCGTGGTGGCCGGGTACACCATCAGCTACGCCACCCTGCTGATCACCGGGGCCCGCCTCGGGGACATCTTTGGCCGCCGGCGGATGTTCCTCATCGGGGTGCTGGCCTTCACGGCCGCCTCGCTGGCCTGCGGGCTGGCCCCGACGTTCGCGTTCCTGATCGCCGCCCGGCTGGTCCAGGGAGCGGGCGCGGCGGCGATGATCCCGCAGATCATGAGCGTCATCCAGCAGCGCTTCGAGGGCCAGGCCCGGGCCAGGGCCCTGGGCGCCTACGCGGCCGTGCTGGCCACCGGCGCCGTGGCCGGGCAGGTACTGGGCGGCGTGCTGGTCACCGCCAACCTGCTCGGGACGCAGTGGCGGCCGGTCTTCCTGGTCAACGTGCCCGTCGGCCTGGCCATCGCCCTGGCCGTGCCGCGGGTCCTGCCCCGCGACACCCCGCAGGCCGCCGGAGGCCGGCGACGACCATCTGATAACAGCAAGAAGCGGCCCGCGACCAGCGGCTCAGAGATACTTGGGCAAGCTCGACCTGGCTGGGCTGGCCACCGTTGTCCCGGCCGTGTTCCTCATCGTGACGCCGCTGATGCTCGGCCACGAAGAGCGCTGGCCGGCCTGGACCTTCGCCAGCATGGCGGCCGGGATCGGGCTGGCGGCGGCGTTCGTCGCCGTGGAACGCTGGGTGGCGAGCCACGGCCGTGACCCGCTGCTCGACCTGCGCGTGCTGCGCTCGCCGGGCCTGGCCTCGGGGCTGGCCGCGGTGGCCATCCTGATGATTACCTACGGCGGGTTCCTGTTCAGCCTGGCCCTGCACCTCCAGGCGGGCCTGGGCGACAGCGCGCTGCGGGCCGGCCTGACCTTCGCGCCCAGCGCCGCGGCGTTCGGGCTGTGCGGGTACTTCTGGCGGCGGCTGCCGCGCGGGCGCCATCACCTGATCACCCCGGTCGGCAGCCTGCTGGCGGCCGGGGCCTACCTCGGGCTGGCCCTGGACCTGCGGACGGGCACGACGGGCGGGCCGTGGCTGTACCTGGTGCTGATCGTGCTCGGCGGCAGCCTGGCGCTCGGCTTCAGCCCGCTGGTCACCCACGCGCTGGCCGGGGTCCGCCCGGCCGACGCGGCCAACGCCAGCGGCCTGCTGACCACCACGTTCCAGCTCAGCCAGGCGGTGGGCGTGGCCACCTTCGGCAGCCTGTTCCTGACCCTGGCCGCCGATCACGCCCGGCACGCCTCGGCCCACGCGATCACGATCACGTTCGCCGGGCTGGCCGTGCTGCTGGGGCTGGGCGTGCTGGCCGGGCTGCCGCTGTCCCGGCTCGTCGCGCGGACCGCCCGAGGCGCCGAGTAGCCCCAGGCGCCGAATAGTCCCAATATCTACATAGATGTAGTTATTGATCTAGGAATGCTGCTACAGAGATGACAGGGGGAACCAGGTTTCCCCGGTCATTTGGCAATGGAAGGCCGGCCATGGGCGATAGACCGCTCAGCAGCACGAATAGATGGCTCCGCACCAGATCCCGCGTGGCGCTGACCGCCGCCGCCGTGCTGACCACCACGGGACTCGCCGTGGCCGGCCCGGCGGCGGCGCTTCCCGCGAGCGCCTCGGTGACCGTCACCTCGCACTTCGTCTTCACCTCGGATAGCGCCAACACCTCGGCTGACTCGGCGTACCTGGTCAACGGCGCGACCAACAAGCGCCCTAATGACCTGCTGTTCGTGACGCCGAATTTCACCCCCGGTGGGCTGTGCCCCTGCCTCTACGAGCCCGCCGCCATCGGCGTCTGGTACGACACCGGCTTCCATGAGTGGGCGGCCTTCCGCGAGGACAAGGCGACGATGGCCGCGGGGGAGTCGTTCAACGTGCTGGTCGTGCCCAAGTCCAGCAAGTCCGTATTCGTCCAGCGGGCCACGACGGCCAACATCTCAGGGAACGGCACGCTCATCGACTCCAAGCTCACCAATGGCAACCCCAGGGCCGAGCTCCAGGTGACCCAGAGCTTCGACCCGGGCGGCAAAGGCGGTACCTACAACCCGCACCCGGTCGGCGTCGGGTACGACAGGTCCAGGAAGCGCTGGGCCATCTTTAACGAGGACCGCGCCCCGATGACCGTCGGCGCGGCGTTCAACGTGATGGTCGGCCAGGCGCCCAGCAACGGCGGCAAGGCCAGCGTGCTGACGACGACCAAGTCCAACCAGGACGGCGACACCACGCTGATCAGCAACAGCCAGACCACCGGCAACCCGAACAGCGTCGTCTTCGTCACCCAGAACTGGAACCCAGGCGGCAAGGGCGGCACCTATAACAACGCCCAGACCGGCATCTGGTACACCGGCACCAGGGCAGGCGCCTTCAACGAGGACCATTCCCACACGCCGCTGAAATCAGCGTTCAACATCCTGGTCTTCTCCAGCTAGCTGCTCAGGGGCGCCACCGAGGCGCTGGCGTAGCAGGCCCGCAGCCGCGCGGCCGACTCCGGTGGCGCGCCCACGCGGTCCAGGCCCAGCAGGGCCGCGCCCGCGACCGGCGGCACGTCCACGATCCGCGGCGTGGCCGCCGGCAGCTCGGCGGCCAGCCGCTCCGTGAGCCGGGCGTTCAGCAGCGGGTGCCGGGTGGTCAGGATGCTGCCGCCGAGGGCCACCGGCATGGCCGCCTGGGTCAGCCCGAGCCGCCGGGCCGCCGTGGCGGCCATGTTGGCCACCTCGTCGGCCTGGCGCAGCAGCAGGTCAGTGGCCACCTGGTCGCCGTGCAGCGCGACCTCGAACAGCACCGGCACCAGCCCGTGCAGGTCGGGGCGACTGATCTTGCTCTGGTAGCAGCCGATCGTCACGTCGCGGACCGTGGCCAGCCCGAAGTGGGCGGGCACGGCCGTGCGCAGCTCGGTGTCCGGCCCGCGGCCGTCCTCGGCCCTGGCCGCCCACCACAGCGACTCGCCGGCCAGGTCGCCGCCGCCGCCCCAGTCCCCGCTGATCGGGCCGAGCGACAGGAACCGGGTGGTCTCCCCGTCCGGCGCCACCCCCACGCAGTTGATCCCGGCGCCGCAGGTGACGCCCACGCCCCAGTGCCCGCCCGCGTCGTCCACGCCCGCCCGCAGCACCGCGAACGTGTCGTTGACCACCAGGCTGGAGCGCGTCCAGCCGCGTGCGTGCACCAGGTCGGTGAGCAGCTGCTCCTCGTCAGGCAGGTCCGCCCCGGCCAGGCAGGCCGAGGTGTGCTCGGCGATCAGGGCGCCGTCGGCTACCCCCGCCTCCCGCGCGGCCGTGCGGACCAGGCCGTCCAGCACCCGGAACGCCTCGTCCATGCCGATGCCCTGGAAGTTGGATCGGTCACCGCGCACCTGGGCCAGCAGCGTCCCGTCCGCGGCGACCAGCGCGACCTCGGTCTTGCTGTTCCCCCCGTCGATGGCCAGGACGGCCGGCTCCCCCGCGGGCAGCTCCTCAGTCACCGCGCCATTCACTGGGCCCACGGCAGGAAGGCCGCGTTCTCCGCCACCAGCCGGTCAGCCAGCTTGTCCGCCTTGTCGTACTGCCCGACCAGCGGGTGGGCCAGCAGCGCCATCGCGACGCGGTCCCGGCCGCCGCGCAGCGCCGCGTCCAGGGCCAGGTCCTCGTAAGCCGACATGTGCGCCACCAGGCCGCGCATCAGCGGGCTCAGCGGGGCCACCGTGACCGGCGCCGCGCCGCTGGCCGAGATGATCGCCGGGGTCTCGATGACCGCCTCATCGGGCAGGAACGGCAGCGTGCCGTTGTTGCGCACGTTCACCACCTGCCGGTCGCCCGCGTCGGTGACCAGCGAGGCCAGCAGGTCGACCGCCGCCTCGGAGTAGTACGCGCCACCGCGCTGGCCCAGCAGGTCCGGCTTGCGGTCCAGCGCCGGGTCGGCGTACATCTCCAGGAGCTGACGCTCTATCTCGGCCACCGCCTGAGCTCTGGTCGGCTTGCCCCGGCTTTCGGCCACCACGGCGTCGTGCGCCCAGTAGTACCGCAGGTAATACGACGGCAGGGCATGAATTTCCTTAACAATGGACTCTGGCGCGCCGACCGTCTCGGCCAGCTCGGCGCCGTGGGCGTCCAGCAGTTCCGGCAGCCGATCGATGCCGTCGACCACCGCGGCCCGCTCCCAGGTCAGGTGGTTGAGCCCGACGTGGTCCAGGTCCACCTGCTCGGGCTCCACCCCGAGCCAGCCCGCGAACCGGCGCTGGAAGCCGATGGCCACGTTGCACAGGCCGATGGCCCGGTGGCCGAAGTCCAGCAGCGCCCGGGTCACGATGCCGACCGGGTTGGTGAAGTCGATGATCCAGGCGTCGCTGGCCGCCCGCTGCCGGGCCCGCTCGGCGATGTCCAGCACCACCGGCACCGTGCGCAGCGCCTTGGCCAGCCCGCCCGCGCCGACCGTCTCCTGGCCCACGCAGCCGCACACTTCCACCGGCCAGGTCTCGTCCCGGTGCCGGGCCGCCTGGTAGCCGACCCGCAGCTGCAAGAACACCCCGCCGGCCCCGTCCAGGCCCTCGTCCAGATCCTGCGTCCAGCTCACCGTGGCCGGGTGGCCGTAGGCGGCCATGATCCGCTGCGACACGGGCCCGACCACCGACAGCCGGGACTCGTCGGGATCCACCAGGACCAGCTCGGTGACCTTGATGCCACCGGTCAGCCGGGCCACCCCGTCGACCAGCTCGGGGGTGTAGGTGGAGCCGCCGCCGACGACAGCGATCTTCATGAAAACGCCCTCACTTCCGCGCCGGACTGCGCCACGTGGCAGGCGGCATCGTGATCTGGTGCGAGCTGGGTCAGCTCTGGGGTAACGGTCTGGCAGATGTCGATGGCCAGCGGGCACCGCCAGCGGAACCGGCAGCCCGGCGTCGGGTCGATCACCCGGGGCGGCTCGCCGCGGTCGGTCTCCGCCCCGATGTGCGGCTCGGCCCGCGGGTCGGGCACGGCCGAGACCAGCAGCTGGGTGTAGGGGTGGCGCGGGTTGCCGAGCACCTCCTCGACCGGGCCGGCCTCGGCGATCTGGCCCGCGTACATGACGATCAGCCGGTCGGCCACGTAACGGGCGCTGGCGATGTCGTGGGTGATGTACAGGATCGACACGCCCTGCTCGTCGCGGAGCTGGGCCATCAGGTTCAGCAGCCCGATCCGGATCGACACGTCGAGCATGGAGACCGGCTCGTCGGCGATGATCAGCTTGGGCCGCATGGCCAGCGCCTGGGCGAAGCCCACTCGCTGGCGCTGGCCGCCGGACAGCTCGTGCGGGTAGCGCTGGAGGGCCTGGTCGGCCGGGGTCAGCCCGACCACCTCGAACACCTGGCGGGCCGCGGCGTAGCGCTCGTCGGCGGACAACTCGGGCCGGTGCAGCTTGAGCGCGCGCAGCACCCCGTGCGAGATCCGGAACACCGGGTTGATCGAGGCGAACGGGTCCTGGAACACCATCGGCGCATCGCTGGAGTACTGCAGCCGGTCCTTGCGCGAGCGCATCGCCGACAGCGGCGTGCCCTGGAAGTAGATCTCCCCGGCGGTGGGCTGGTAGATCCGGGCCAGCAGCCGGGCGATGGTGCTCTTGCCGCTGCCGCTCTCGCCCGCCAGGGCCACGATCTGCCGTTCCCCGATGGTCAGGCTGACCTCGTCCACCGCGTGCAGCGTCCGCCGCGATATCGCGTTGCCGATCTTGAAGTGCTTGCTCAGCCGGTCGGTCCGCAGCAGCGGCTCGGCCATGCCCGCGGTGATGGGCCCGGGGCTGGCGGCGGCCTGCTCGGTCACTGCTCGCTCCTCACATCCTGGTCGGCGGCCACGCTGGTGTCGGCGGCACCGTTGCTGGCGGCATTAGTGCTGTTCCGGCCATCCTCGTGCAGCAGGCAGCGCACCACCCGGCCGTCTACCCGGTACAGGTCGGGCGGCGTGGTCCGGCACCGCTCCATGACCTTCGGGCAGCGCGGGGCGAACCGGCAGCTCTGATACTCCAGGCTCAGGTCCGGCGGGCTGCCGGGGATGCCAGTCAGCTTGACCTTGGGCCCGCGGATGGACGGGAACGCCTCCAGCAGCCCGGCACTGTAGGGGTGCAGCGGGTCGTCGAAGACGGCGCGGGTGGCGCCGAGCTCGGCCACCTGGCCCGCGTACATCACCATCAGCCGGTCGGAGTAGTGGCTGACCAGCGACATGTCGTGGGTAACGAAGATGACGGCGAAGCCGAGCTGCTCCTGGAGCTCCTTGATCTGCGCCATCAGCGAGCGCTGCGCCACCACGTCCAGCGCGGAGGTCGGCTCGTCCATGATGATCAGGTCCGGCGTGAACAGCATCGCCATCGCGATCATCGAGCGCTGTCGCATGCCGCCCGACAGCTGATGCGGGTAGCTCTTGAGGTGCGCGGGGTCGATGCCGACCATCCGGAGCACCTCGGCCGACCGGTCGGCGATCTCCTGCCGGGAGGTCGTCCCGTGGGCCCGCATCGCGTCCTTGAACTGCGCGCCGATGGACATGACCGGGTTGAGCGCGTTCATCGCGCTCTGCATGACCACCGACAGGTCCTTCCAGCGCACCGCCGAAAGCTGGGAGTCGGTCAGGCCGACCAGGCTGCGGCCCTTGAACAGGACGCTCCCATCGGTGATCGCGGCCGGGCCGCCGAGCAGGTTGGCGATCGCGAACAGCAGCGTGGACTTGCCGCAGCCGGACTCGCCGACGATCCCGATGAACTCGCCCGAGTCCACGTCCAGGCTGACCCGGTCCACCGCGGTGACCGTGCCGCGCTCCAGGGAGTAGGTCACGGTCAGGTCGCGGACCTCGAGCATCGTGGCGTTGGCGGCGGCCGCCATGTCGGCGGCCCGCGACGCCTCAGCTGGCACGCTTGACACGCATCCTCCTCTTCACCGGCCGCAGGGCGGGGTTGCCGATCTCGTCAAACGCGTAGTTGATCAGCGCGAAGGACGCGCCGAGCAGCAGGATCAGCACGCCGGGCACGATGGTCCACAGGTACTGCCCGGTCTGCAGCGCCTCGTTGTTCTCGGCCCAGTAGAGCATCGTGCCCCAGCTCACCGAGTTGGGGTCGCCGAGGCCGATGAACTGGAGGCTGGACCCGAACAGCACCGCGTACAGCGCGTTGGTCAGGAAGCTGGCCACGAGCAGCGAGGTCATCGTGGGGATGATCTCCACCATGATGATGTAGCTACGCCGCTCGCCGCGGACCCTGGCCGCCTCCAGGAAGTCCCGGTTGCGCAGCGACAGGGCCTGGGCTCTGAGCTGCCGCGCGGTGTAGGACCAGCCGGTCAGCGTGAGCACCACGACCAGGACCAGGGTCCCCGCGTTCTGCACGTAGGTGGCGATGACGATGAGCAGCGGGAACAGCGGGATGACCAGCAGCACGTCGGTGAGCAGGTTGAGGCCGCCGTCCCACCACCCGCCCAGGTAGGCCGCGGCCACGCCGATCACGACCGCGATCGCGGTGGAGAACAGGCCGACCCCGATGGCGAGGATCAGCACCTGGCGGGTGCCCCAGACGGCCTGGGCGAAGATGTCCTGGCCCAGCGCCGTAGTGCCGAGCAGGTGGGCCCCGGACGGGCCGAGGCTGCGCTGGTAGATCTCGGCGCTGGGGTTGTCGTGCGCGATCACGCCGGGGAACAGCGCCATCAGGATGAAGATCACCAGCAGCACGGTGCCCACGGTGGCCTTGCGGTTGGAGCGCACCGCGCGGAACATCCGGGACAGCGCGGGCCGCGCGCCGCGGCGCGCCGGGCCGGGCGGCAGGCCGACCTCGGGCGGGGCGGCGGGGCCGGTCGTCGTGGAGACGGGCATCATGGCCATGGCTGGCTACCCCCTCGCCCTGGTCCGCGGGTCGAACAGCGCGGTGGCGACGTCGGCCATCAGGATGGCCACCAGCACCGCCACCGTGATGAGCAGGAACAGCGCCTGCATCAGCGGGAAGTCCTCGTTGTTCACGGCCTGGAGCAGCATGAAGCCCACACCCGGATAGTTGAAGACGTACTCCACCAGGATGGCACCGCCGACCACGAAGCCCAGCGACATGGCGAACCCGGTGAGGTTGGGCAGGATGGCGTTGCGCGCGGCGTAGTCGAACATGATCCGCCGGCCGGGCAGGCCCTTGGCCCTGGCCATCCGGACGTAGTCCTCGGCCAGCACGGTCACCATGGTGTTGCGCATGGTCAGGACCCAGGTGCCGATCGTGGTGATCAGCAGCGCGCCCGCGGGCAGGATGGCATGCCACAGGACGTTCCCGATGAACGAGCCGGTGAGCGAGGGCAGCAGCGTCACGTCGTAGCCGTTGGAGGACGGGAACCAACTGAGCTTCTCCGAGAAGATCAGGATCAGCATCAGGCCGATCCAGAAGTAGGGGACCGCCGAGGTGATGACGAAGACCGGCGGCAGGATGCTGTCCGTTATCCCGCCGCGACGCCAGGCGGACACGATGCCGATGCCGGTGCCGAGCACGAAGGCCAGGATCGTGGTCACGCCGACCAGGCCGAGCGTCCACGGGATGGCGTCCAGGACGACGTGGCCGACCGACTCGGGATAGAAGTACAGCGAGGTGCCGAACTTGCCGGTGGCGATGTCGCCGATATAGCTGAAGTACTGCGAGATCAGGCTCTGCTTGGTGTCCACGCCGAACGCGACCTCAAGCGCTTTCAGCGCGGCCGGGTTCACCGGCCCGCGGAACTTGCCCATCATGGCCAGGGCCGGGTTGCCCGGCATCAGCCGCGGCAGGAAGAAGTTGAGGGTCACGGCCGCCCACAGGGTCAGCACGAAGAACCCGAGGCGGCGGAGTACGAACCTCACGCGCTCCTCCTGTTAGTCATTCGCCTTGTCCTCCGTCAGGGGTCGCCGGGGCCGGTCCGCGGTGCACCCGGTTTGCTGTGCTGTGCCGGGTGCACCAGGACACGGTCATTACTTAGGCGCGATGTGCATGAGCATCTGGCCCCAGTCCGGGTAGTTGTACGGCGCCGGCTGCGCGTACGGGTTGCTCTGCGTGACCCAGCCGGTGAAGTTGGCCGTGCTGTACTGGTACCAGTCGACCGACTCGGTGACCGGGATCACCGGCACCTCCTTGAGCATGACCAGCTGCAGCTTGTTCACGATGGCCTTCTGCTGCGCCGGGCTGGTGGTGTTCGCGTAGGAGTTGATCAGAGCGTCGGTGGCCGGGTTGGAGTACCGCTCGAAGTTGGACCCGGCGGCCTGGCCGATCGGGGCCGTGTTGCCCGAGTACAGCCACTGCCGCAGCTCGTAGTAGGGCGTGGGCCCGCCGGTCTCGCTGCCGTAGGCGAGCTGGTAGTTGCCGTCGTACAGGGCCGCCTGGTAGGCCGGGGCCGCCTCGTCCTTCGGCGTGACGCTGATGCCGATCGACTTCAGGGACGCCTGGATGGTGTTGACCGCGGCCACCCAGTCGCGAGAAGCCGCCGTTGTTGATGATGCTGAACTGGAGCTTCTCGCTGCCCTTGGTCATGACGCCGTCTGACCATCTTGAAGCCCGCGTTCTTGAGGATCGCCAGTCGGCCTTGGCCGGGCTGTAGGCGTAGTTGTTGCCGAACGGCGGCGGCCTGCGAGGTGTCCAGCCAGCTGGAGAAGGTCGGCGTGACGATGCCGGCCTGGTTGGAGGGCGGCTCGTAGCCGTACTCGCCGATCGTCGAGGCGCGCGGCCGGTTGATCGCGTAGGCCATGGCCTGCCGGACCGCGACGTTGCTCAGGATCGGGTTCTTCAGGTTGATGAACATCGACACGTTGGCCAGCGGCGGGAACCAGTAGTGGTTGTCCGGGCTCTTGTCCAGGTAGAACTTCTTGATGCTCGGGATGAACTGGCCGCCCCACTGGGCCGAGCCGTTGGCCAGGTAGGTGTTGGCCGTGTCGTTGGTGGTGAAGGCGGGGTAGTTCACCTGCTTGAGCTTGGGCTGACCGGGCACGTAGTAGTGCGCGTTGGCCTTGTAGGTGATGTTCTGCGGCGTGCACGGGTTGACCGTGAACGCGCCGGTGCCCACCGGGTGGGTGTCCGGGTACTTCACCGGGTCGGCGATGGTCGACCAGATGTGCTGCGGGACGATCGCGATCTGGTCGGCGATGTAGTAGAAGTACGTCTCGGCCGGTGACTTGAACTGCATCACGACCTGGTTGCCCTTCTGGGTCACCGAGGTCAGCGGGACCGCCGGAGTTGGCCCAGATGGCGTTCAGGTCCAGGCGCCTTGTACTTGTCCAGCAGGTTGAAGCGTGTAGGCCACGTCGGCCGCCGTGAACGGCTTGCCGTCGCTCCACTTCACGCCGCTGCGGATGGTGAAGGTCAGCGTCTTGGTGTCGTTGCTCCAGGCGAAGCTCGGTCGCCAGCCAGGGGGTGGTCTTGTCGTTCTGCAGCGCGTTCACGAACATCAGCGGCTCGTAGACCGGGCCCAGCGAGTAGCCGATGTCAGACAGGTTGAACGGGTTGAAGTTGCAGGTCCACAGGCTGCCGCTCTCGTTGTCGATCGTGAGCACGCTGCTGGCGGTTGACCCGCCGCCGCCGCCCCCGCCGGACGATCCACTTGACCCGCACGCCGCCGCCAGCAGGCCGGCCGCGACAAGGACCCCGATCGACGCTATTCGTCGTTTCATGAGCCTAGCCCTCCGAGATTAATCGATGCGGCCCGGCCTTCCCGTGCCGCGCAAAGAGGCATGTACCGTACCTTTCACGCCTAAGCGCCCGTGTTGCTATTGAGTGTCACCTTCGTGACGCCAGTGACGTCAGTGATTGCAGTGTCGGTGATTTCCGAGATTTCCGCACCATCGACGGCCGCCAGGGCCACCGGTGCGTCGCGGCTGCTCGTGGCGGCGTCGATGGCCAGGGCCACCGCGCCGAGCAGCGGAGCGTCATAGGGAAACCGCCCCACCACCAGTTCCGGCGGAAAGGGCGGGCCGGCCGCCAGCGCGCTCTCCAGCCGCGGCGCGATCCGGTCCCAGGACCGGACCAGGCCGCCGCCCACCGCAATCCGCACCGGGTTGACCAGGATGGCCAGGTTGACCAGGTGGAAGGCGAGCTCGGCGGCGAAGTCGTCGACCAGGCGGCCGAACGCGGGGTCGCCGGTGCCGGCGCTGAAGACGTCGGCGGCGGTCACGCCCGGCAGCAGGCCGGGCTGGCCGCTGGCCCGGCGGGCCAGCGCGAGGCCGCTGACCATCTCCTCGAGCATCGTGCGCTGGCTCGAGCTCCAGGCCCACGTCGGCTACGGTGCGCAGGTTGTAGCCGAACTCGCCGGCCGCGCCGTTACTGCCGACGATGACCTCGCCGCCGGCCACGATCGCCGCCGACAGGCCGGTGCCGAGGTTCAGGTACATGCCGGGGTCGCAGTCGTGCAGGGCGCCCCAGCGGACCTCGGCCGCCGCGGCCGCCTTGGCGTCGGTGGCCATCCGGATGATCGCGTCGGGGAACGCCGCCCGCAGTTCGCGGCCGAGGGCCAGGTTCTCCCAGCCGTCGATCGCCGGGGCCAGCTCGACCTGGTCCTCGTGAGGGATGCCGAAGGTAGAGGCGCCGACCGCGACCAGCTCGCTGTCCGGGGCGGCGGTGGTCAGCAGCCCGCGGGCGGCCCGGATGGCGCGGTGGAACACGACGTGCGCCAGGTCCTGCCCGTCGGGGCTCTCGTCGGTGCTGGAGTCGGCACTAGAAGCGACGCTTGAGGCGGCACTTGAGGCGACGCTGGGGGCGGTGCTTACCGTGGCCGAGGCCAATCGGTTACCCTGCACATCGCAGACCGCGACGGCGATTTTCGTCCCGCCGAAGTCAAGGCCGAGCACGACCGGAGGGCGTCCCACCCATCACCTGCCAGAACCTGGGATGCTTGCGTCTAGATAGTTAGGACAGTATCCTAACTATCTAGAAGGTAACAAGGCTCGTAGCCGAAATGTAACCTGACATCAGGGTCCGTGCCGGAGCGCCCCTTGCGATGTGGAGACGGACGGCCTGTCCAGGCCACGGTGCCACATCGCGCGGCGGCGCGCGGCCCGGAATCGCATTGTGCTGCTCGATTGCGCGAGGTTCGGGAGGACTGCTCGGTTGGACATGATCTCGTTCGGCTCGGTCTTCCTTGAGCTGGTCTTCGGTCACGTGCGCCGGCTGCCAGGGCCGGGCGAGGAGATCTTCACTGACGAGTTCGCCGTGTCCTGCGGCGGTGCCGTGACCAGCGCGAGCGCGGCGGCCGCGGCCGGCGTGTCGGCCGGGCTGTGCACGGTGCTCGGCGACGACCTCGGCTCTGCGCGTGGTGCAGGAGTTCTGCGCCCGCCGCGGGGTGGACCTGGCCCGTCGCTGCGGGTCCGCCGGCCGGCGGCCGGGCATCACCGTGGTGCTGAACTTCGACGGCGACCGGGCCTTCGTCACCCACAAGCCGCCCCGGCCGGCCGGCGAGCCGCCGGAGGTCGACGCGCTGGCGCGCGGTGCTGCGCCAGGAGCGGCCGCGCTGGTGCTACCTGCACGGCCAGGCCGGGCGTCCCGGACTTCCTGCGCGACGCCACGGCCCAGGGCACCAAGACGGTGCTGGACATCTCCTGGGCGACGAGCGCAGCCGCGACCTGGTGATCGAGTGCGTCCGGCTGGCCGACCTGTTCGTGCCGAACGAGGCCGAGCTGCTGCGGCTCGACCGGCGCGGACAGCCTGGAGGCGGCGGTGGCCGCGGCCACGGCCTGGGGCACGCCGCATGGTGGTGACCCGGGGCGCGGCCGGGGCCCTGGTGGTCGGCCCGGACGGGGTGACCGAGGTCCGCGACGGGGTGCGCCAGGTGCGGGTCCGCGACCTGACCGGGGCCGGGGACAACTTCGCCGGCGCGCTGATCGGCGCGCTGATCCAGGGCGCCCCGCTGCTGGCCGCCGTGGCGGCCGGCGAACGCGGCGGGCGCCGAGGCGGTCAGCCATCTCGGGCGCGGTGGGCGAGGTCGAGGTGGCCGGGTTCAGCTCGGCCGGGCGGACCCTCGGCGCGACGTTCGTGGAGAGCGTGGCCGCGGCCGCCTCAGCGGAGCGGCACGGGGCGCGGCATTGCCGCACATGGCACAGCGAGCAGGCAGAGAGGGAGACCGAGCAGTGAAGCTGGCCATCCTCGGCGGCGGCGGCGTCCGCATGCCCGCGTTCGTCCGGGCCGTCCTGACCACCAGGCCCGGCACCTTCGACCAGATCAGCCTCTTCGAGCCGGACCCGGCGCGCCGCGACACCATCTGCCGCCTGGCCGTCGAGCTGGCCGACGTGCTCGGCCATGCCGGGCGTGGTCACCGTGACCGGCGACGCCGCCGAGGCGTTCACCGGCGCCGACTACGTGTTCTCCGCGATCCGGGTCGGCGGCGACCGGGGCCGGGTCATCGACGAGCAGGTCGCGCTGCGCCGCGGCATCGTCGGCCAGGAGACGACCGGGCCGGGCGGCTGCGCCATGGCGCTGCGCACGATCCCGGTCGTGCTGGACTACTGCGAGCTGCTCAGCCGCTGCGCGCCCGGACGCCGTGCTGATCAACTTCACCAACCCGGCCGGGCCTGATCACCCAGGCCATCTGCGCCCAGGGCAAGGTCACGGCGGTCGGGGTCTGCGACACGCCCGGCGGCACGGTCGGCCGGCTGGCCGCAGTTCCTCGGCGCGGCCAGCTACGACATGGCGGGCTCCTACGCCGGGCCTGAACCACCTCGGCTGGATCGGCTCGCTGCGGGTCGGACGGCCAGGAGCGGATCGGCGAGCTGCTGGACCGGTTCGAGGAGCTCCAGCGCTTCGACCACCGGTTCGCCGGCGTTCGACCCGGCCCTGGTCCGCCGGGTCGGCGCCATCCCGGCCGAGTACGTCTACTACTTCTACGACCCCGGCCGCTACGTGGCGGGGTCGGCCGGGCCGGGAGCCAGCCGGGGCCAGGACGTGCTGCGCCTCAACGAGCGAGCTGCTGGGCGGCGATCGGCGGCGTTCGCCGGCGGCGACCTGCACGCCGCCTGGTCGGCCTACGACACCGCTGATGGGCGTGCGCAGGGACACCTACATGCGCACCGACACCGAGGGCGACAACGGCCAGGGCGAGGCCCGCGCGCGCCGCGCGGGCCGGCGCGCGCGGCCGATCGACTCGGCCGCGCGATCGGCGGCTACGAGGGCCTGGCCCTGCGGGTCATCGACGGCCTGTCCGGCCGCCAGCCCGGCGAGGTCATCGTCAACTCGCCCGCCGGCGCGAGCCTCGGCCTGGACGCCGGCGACGTGGTCGAGATGCCGACCAGGGTCGACGCGGCGGGCCTGACCCCGCTGGCCGGTGCCCGAGCTGCCGCGCGCCGGCCGGGCCCTGGTCGAGCAGGTCAAGGAGTACGAGCGCGGGCATCGTCGAGGCCGCGATGACCGGCGACGCCGGCCTGGCCGGCGTCGCGCTGGCCGAGCACCCGCTGGTGCCGGGGATCACCGCGGCCAGGGATCTGATCGCCGACGTACCGCGAGCAGCATGGCCGCTACCTTGCCTACCTCCGGTAACCGGGCGGCCGGGTTTCTGGCCGCCGAGGGGCCCGGGCCGGGCTGGGCGCCGGGATCGCGGCCGACGCCATGGCGCCCGATCCCCGGCTGGTCGAGTACGGCCCCGGCGAGGTCGCGCAGGCCGACGCCAGGACGGCCGGCCAGGCCGCCCGGCCCCAGCTGCTGCGGGCCCTGAACGAGCAGCTGCTGCTGAGCCACATCCGCCGGCTCGGCCGCTGCTCGCGGGCCGACCTGGCCCGGCTGTCCGGGCTGTCCAAGCCGACGGTCTCGCTGGCCCTGGCCAACGTCGAGCGCTCCGGGCTGGTCCGGGAGGCCGGCCAGCGCACCGGCGTGCCGGGCCGCTCGGCGCTGCTGTACGAGATCCGGCCGGACGCCGGGTACGTGCTGGGCCTGGACATCGGCCAGCAGTACCTGCGCGGCGCGCTGGCCGACCTGAGCGGGCAGATCATCGGCCGGGAGACGGTCCGGTCCCGTGCGACGAGCGTGACCGGGCGGGTGGCCGAGCTGGTCGCCCTGGCCGACCAGCTGAGCGGCGGCGCGGGCATCAGCCGCGGCGACGTGACCCAGACGGTGATCGGCAGCCCCGGCGTCTATGACCCGCGCCGCAACGCGATCGCGCTGACCGGCGGCCTGGCCGGCTGGGGCAAGCCGGGCCGTGCTGGCCGGCCTGCGCGAGGCCTTCGGCCTGCAGCTGGTCATCGAGAACGACATCGACGCCGCGGCGGTGGCCGAACGCGAGCTGGGGCACGGGCGGCAGGTCCGCACGTTCGCCTTCGTCTCCATCGGCACCGGCATCGGCATGGGCCTGGTCATCGACGGCAAGCTGCACCGCGGCGTGCACGGCGTGGCCGGCGAGATCGCCTACATGCCGCTGTCCGAGGGCCAGGGCAGCTCGCCCGAGGACGCCCGGCGCCGGGGCACGCTGGAGGCCGCGGGCGCCGCGGCCGCGGTGGTCCGGGCCGCGCGTCGGGCCGGGATGCGCGGCTCGGTGTCGGCGCGCCGGGTCTTCGAGGCCGCGGCCAACGGCGACGAGCGCGCCTCCGCGGTGGTCGCGGGCGAGGCCCGCCTGGTGGCCAAGGCCATCTGCGCCATCATCACGGTGGTCGATCCGGAGCTGGTCGTGCTCGGCGGCGGCATCGGCCAGGCGCCGGGGTTCGCGGCCGCGGTCTCGGCCGAGCTGCGCGGCCTGGCCCCGGTGCTGCCCGACGTCCGGGTCAGCGCGCTGGGCACCGACGCGGTGGTGGACGGCTGCCTGGCGTCCGGGGCCGAGCTGGCCTGGCAGCGGCTGACCGCGCTGCTGCCGTCGGCCGGGCCGGAGGCACTGGCCACGGCGACGCAGCAGTTAGCGGCGGAGCGGCTGGGCGGCTAAGGGACTGGCCGGCCGGCGGTCGGCCTAGGCGCGGCAGGCCCGGATGTAGTCGGTGGTGGCGGGCCGCCACAGCAGGATGACCGCGGCCACGCCGACCGCCCACAGCGGCAGGTAGACCAGCTTGCTGACCAGCGCCGCCGGCTGGATGACCGCCTCGGCGAAGCTCAGCGTGCTGAGCACAGACAGCGCGGTGGCGACGATCCGGGCCCAGTTCCGGCCGGCCTGGTTGGTCCGGGCCATGATCACCCAGAGCCCGATCGTGACCACCCAGATGACCACGGACGCGGTGAGCTCGGCGTGCGCGTTGGCGGTGACGCGGGCGTGACTCCAGTGCGGGTTGGCGCTCTGGATCGCCGTGCTGATCTGGCCGGCGGTGACCAGGCTGACGATCAGGTCGATGGCCGAGAAGACGGCCCCGGCGTACATCAGCCGCACGGCGTTGCGGACCGTGCTGGGCATGGGCTCGGGCTCGGGCGCCAGCAGGGGCTGGGCCTTGGGCAGGCTCGATTGCGGCCGGACCGCCTTAGTCGGGACCGGCATGCCCTTGGCCGGGGCGGGCCCGCCCTTGGTCGGCGCGCCCTTGGCCCGGGCGGGCGTGGCCTTGGCCTGGCCCGCACGGGGCGCCGGCGGGCGCTGCGCCGATTGCTTGGGCTTGGCCATGGGGGCTCCTCGGGCTTTTCCTCGCTGCGCTGGTCTGGGCGAGCCTAGGACATTCGCTTCCAGACCGTGATGGTGCCCCACGAGTTGTTGACCTGGTACGAGGGCCTGAACCCGGCCGAGTACAGGAACCGGGTGACGGCCTTTTTGACGCCGAGGCCCGGCAGGGAGCTGAGCCTGCCGCTGTTCCCGCGCCAGACGACCACCCAGCCGACGTTGATGCGCACGACGCTGCGGCGCGCCATGATCATGGCCCGGCCGTTGTGCGGGAAGTGGGCCCCGTTCTGGGCCTTGAGCAGGAAGTTGTAGAACGGGATCCGGTCGATGCCCTGGCTCGTGGACTGGGGCACCCACGAGGTGTAGGACACCGCGCGCGGATGGCCGTCGGCGGTGGCCTGGACCAGCGCGGGCGGCGGCATCGGGAAGCCGGTCAGGTTGACGCCGCCGCGCAGTCCGAAGGGCAGGTCCACCACGATGGAGCTGCTGTGGTCGCGGGCGATGGCCCCGTCGACGGCGGGCAGCGACGCGGGCATCGTGGCGCCGACCTGGGACCAGCCGGCCTCGAGGAAGGCCCCGCCCGCCAGCACGGCCACGGCCAGGCCGGCCAGGACCGGCTTGAGGTGCTGGCACAGCCACTGGATGGCCGCGCCGGCCAGGATGGCCGCGCCCAGCAGGCCCAGCAGGGCCAGCCGGTCGGCCTCCCGGAGGGCCGACATGCCGGGAATCCTGATCAGCCAGGTGTAGGGCATGACCTGGGAGACCGTGACCCCGTGCCACTTGGTGGCCAGCGGGATGTAGGTCCTGGTGCCGAGGATCAGCGTCGGCCCGAGGGCCAGCGCGGCGCCGGCCGCGAACAGCAGGGCCAGCCACCACATGTGGCCGCGCCGCCAGTTGAGGATCAGGCCCAGGACGGCCAGGCCGGCCAGCACGACGCCGAACACCGGACGGCCCTCTCCGGGCTGGCCCGCGAGCGTGAAATGGTAGGCGCTGGCCAGCTGGCCGAGGTGGAAGTGGGCCAGCCTGGGCGAGGGCGAGAACAGGGTGGGCAGGCCGACCCCGTAGCTCCGGTAGCTCTGAGTGAGCTGGGTGATGTAGGCCGTGGCGATCCGGGTGCCCCCGTCGGTCACCTGGCCGATCATCGCCGCCAGCTGCGGGCTGGCCACCACGACGGCCACCACCACGCTCAGCAGGAGCGGGCCCAGCTGGGGCGCGCCGCCGCCCAGCCGTTGCCGGGCGATGAGGATCCTGATCAGCCAGGGCAGCAGGACGCCGATGGCCAGGAGCACCGCGAGTACGGCCGACTCCTGGTTGGTCAGCACGCTGGCGCCGAGGACCAGCCCCAGGACGATGCCCTCCCGGCGGCCGGGCACCCGGCCCGGGGTTTGCTCGGGAGGCTGGCCGGGACGGCCGCCCGCCCGCCGCAGTCGCATCGCCGCCTCCAGCGTGAGCGGGAGGAAGATCGTGCCGATCGAGATGTTCAGGTGGTACAGGTTCTGCCAGGTCACCATCGTGGACAGGCCGAACAGGGCCCCGGCGGCGATGGCCCCCGGCTGGCCCAGCCACATGCGGGCCGCGCGGTAGGTGGCATAGCACAGCACGCCCGGCGTGATGATGCTCAGCACGGCGAATGAGGCCGTGGGTCCCCACAGCAGCGTGACCGGCGTCATGATCAGGCCGGGGAGCGGCATCAGGGTGTCGAAGCCCAGCTGGATGCCGACCGGGGCGGCCATGTACGTCGTGGCAAACGGGTTGCCTAGGTGGGCCACCTGATGAGCCAGCCACCATAGGGCCCAGACATAGCTGGCCACATCGGGGTTCCACGGCAGCTGGCCGTCGGCCAGCTTGGCCGTCATGGGCCAGGTGACGCCGATCCCGGCCGCGATGAAGCAGCCCAGCAGCAGCAGGTGCCCGCCCACCGTCCGGCCCCGGCGGCGCGGCGGCGCGTCGGCGTCGGCGGCGGGCGAGGGCTCGGGAGCGCGCAGCCGGGACAGGATGGCGGCCGCGGTCCGCTTGCTGACCGTCCCCGGCGCGGCCAGGCCCGGCTCGGCGCTCCCGGACGCTGGGTCAGCCGCGGCCGTGCCCGTACCCGGTGTCTGCGCCGCCTCCCGGTCCGAGCCGGTGGCCTGCGCGCGGCCGGGGTTCATGACCGCCTCGAATGGCCAGGGCGTCCGCCGCCCAGGCGGGAACGGGCCGCCTCCAGCCCCGCGGCAGCACACAGCGGTGCCACCACGGCGTGTCCGGAGTCGACCTGGCCGCTGTGGCCGCGGCCCGCTCGCTTCATGAGCCCACCTTGTCGCTGTGCGCTATCGCTGGCTGTTCCCCCGGGATTCGGTACTGGCAGACGGCCCACCACGACAGGCGCGGTTTCGGTGGCTGGACCCGGTCCGGGTCGAGCCCACCGCCTTGAGAGAGATTACCGCTCACCGCGTCCGCCTCGTGCACCAGATTGGGCCAGTAACTACTGGCTGGGCCGCCACACGGTCACCCCGTCGGCCCGGTAGGCGACGTGGAATCCGGTGCTCGCCAGGTACTGGGTCACCGACGGCCGCGGGTGGTCCGCATTCCATACCAGTACCCATCCGACGTGCAGCCGTCGCAGATCTTGCCGGGCCGCTTCAAGCCGGGCCCCGGCGCACTTTCGCCAGCGGGCCTGGGCTGATCCCAGGCAGCGGTAGAAGGCGTGGCCGACGATGATCCCGTGACTGGTGGGCTGGGGAACCCAGGAGGTATAGGAGACCGCGCGCGGATGGCCGTCCTCGACGGCCAGCATCAGGGCCTGGGCCGGGAACGAGAGGCCGCGCAGCAGGATGCCGCCGCGCAGGCCGAAGGGCACGTCGACCACGATCGACCGGGAGTGATCGGCGGCGATGGGCTTGTCCACGGCGGGCATCGTGATCGGCATGAGCGCGCCGGTGCCGGCCCAGCCCGCCTCCAGGAACGCGGCCACCGCGACCACGGCGATCAGCGGCCGGGCGTGCTGGCTGAGCCACTGCACCGCCGCGCCGGCCAGCACGGCCGCCCCCATCAGGCCGAGCAGGGCCAGGCGGTCGGGCTCCCTGAGGGCCGAGAGGCCGGGGATGCGGATCAGCCAGGTGTAGGGCATGAGCTGGGACACCACCACGCCATGCCAGCGGGCCGCCAGCGGCACGAGCGTGGTCTTGCCGATGGTCAGCGTGGTGCCCAGGGCCAGCGCCGCGCCCACCGCCCACAGCAGGGCCATCCAGCGCAGGCCGGACTGGCGCCGCCAGCTGACGACCAGGCCGGCCAGGGCGGTGATGGTCAGCACGAAACCGAAGGTGGCCAGGGCCTCGTGGGGCTGGGCGTAGGTGTAGTCGACCGTCAGCCGGGACAGCCCGAGATGCCAGTAATCCAGCCGGGGTGAGGGGGAGAACAGGGTCGGCAGCCCGACGCCGAACTTGCCGTAGGTCTGGGCCAGGCGATCCGCGGGGGCACTGGCCCCGCCCTGGCCGGCCTGCACGATCATCGCGATGAGCTGGGGACTGGCCACGACGAGCGCGATCACGGCGGCCAGGGCCAGGCCAGGGAATCCCCCCGCCGGCGCGGACCGGCGGACGACCGCCCCGATCAGCCAGGGCAGCAGGACGGCCGCGGCCAGCAGCACGGCCAGGGCGGCCGACTCCTGGTTGGTGAGCACGCTGGCCCCGAGGATCAGGCCCAGGGCCACCGCGGGGCCCCGGCCGGGCCTGCGCCGCAACCGGACGGCTGCCTCCAGGGTGAGCGGCAGGAACAGCGTGCCCAGGGTGATGTTGAGGTGGTACCAGTTCTGCCAGGCCATCATGCTGGCCAGGCCGAAGAACGCGCCGGCGGCGATGGCACCCGCCTGGCCGAGCCAGAGCCGGGCCGCGCGGTACATGGCGTAGCACAGGAGCGCCGGGGCGACGATGGTGAGCAGGCCGAACGAGACCGTCGGCCCGAACAGCAGCGTGATCGGCGTCAGGATCAGGCCGGGCAGGGGCATCAGGGTGTCGAAGCCGAGCTGGATGCCGACCGGGGCGGCCATGTAGCCGGTGAACCAGGGGTTGCCGAGGTGCACCACCTGGTGGGCCAGCCACCACAGGCTCCAGACATAGCTGGCCACGTCGCGCACATTGGGCACCCGGCCGCGGACCAGGAAGGTGGCCTGCGGCCAGGTCACCACGATGCCGGCCACCAGGTAGGCGGCGATCAGGGCCAGGTGGGACGCGAACGGCCGGTCGGCGAGCGTGCGGCGTTGCGGCCGTTGGCCGCCGTTGGCCGGGGTGTCACCGGCCGCGGTGTCGCCGGCCGGGGAATCGGTCGCCGCGGTGTCGCTGGCCGGCGTGTCGCTGGCCGGTCTGTCGCCGTCCGCGGTGTCGCCGTCCGGCGCGTCGTGCTCGGGGGGCGCGGGCGGGGTCGCGCCCACGGCGGCGACCGTATCGCCCGCCACCGTACTGTCACCTGCTCGCTTCACTTGGCCCACCTAGGTCACCGTAACGGCACGGAACGCCGCAAAGGTGGAAGATTACCCGGCGAAGACGAGCATGGCATAGCGACTACAGTCCAGGGGTGGCTCTCACTGACCAGGAGCAGACCAGCCTGCGCCTGCCGCCGCCGCGGTACCTGAAATGGGAAGTCTTCGCGGTTCTGGCCCTTTCGCTGGGGGCCAGCGCGGTGAACGCGCTGCTCAGCCTGATCGGCTCGCTGCTGCAGACCAAGGCGCTGCACAGCCAGGCGGCGACGCTGGTCGGCCCGGCGGCGCCCAACCCGTGGCTCGACCTGGCCTACCAGATCGCTTTCGTCGCCGAGGCCCTCGCGCCCGTGCTGCTGGTGCTGTACCTGCTGTACCGGTCCGGCGAGCGGCCGTCGGACATCGGCCTGGACGCCAGCCAGCCGGGTAAGGACCTCGCCCGGGGCGCGGTCCTGGCCGCGGTGATCGGCGGGGCGGGCCTGCTGCTCTACATCGCGGCGTTCCACCTCGGCATCAGCCTCAACATTGTCCCCGAGGACCTGCCCGACATCTGGTGGCGGATCCCGGTCCTGCTGCTCAGCGCGGCCCACGACGGCCTGCTCGAGGAGATCGTGATCCTCGCCTACGTGCTGCGGCGGCTGGACCAGATCGGCTGGACGCCGTGGAAGGCCATCCTGCTCAGCGCGGTGGTGCGCGGCTCCTACCACCTGTACCAGGGGTTCGGCGCGTTCATCGGGAACGTGATCATGGGCCTGTCTTCGGCGTGCTGCTACAAGCGCTGGGGCCGCTGCACCCCGATGATCGTCGCGCACACGCTGATCGACGCCGTGACGTTCGTCGGCTACGCCGCCCTGATCGGCAAGGTGTCGTGGCTGCCGTAAGCCCGGGCGACCCCTGTTAAGGAGCCTGGGGGGTTTCCTGGCTGGTGGCCTAGCGGCCCAGGCCGTCCAGGACCACGGCGCCGGGCAGGCTGGCCAGCGCCGCGCCGGCGACGGCCAGCTTCGAGCGCCGCAGCCCGCTGCCCACCACGACCAGGGGCGTGGCGGCCGACCGCGGCGTCGACCAGCACCGGCCACCCCGCGGGCAGGCCGATCGGGGTGATGCCGCCGTACTCCATCCCGGTCAGTGCCACCGCCTCGTCCATCGGCGCGAACGACGCCTTGCGCACGTCGAGCTGGCGACGGGCCATGCCGTTCACGTCCGCCCTGGTGGTGGCCAGCACCACGCAGGCGGCGTAGCGGGGCTGGCCGTCGCGCCGCCCGGCGACGACCACGCAGTTGGCCGACTCGGCCGGCGCCACGCCGTAGCGCTCGCAGAACGCCGCCGTGTCGGCCAGGTCCGGGGTCGATCTCGGCGACCCAGACCGCAATCGGCCAGGTCCAGCTCGGCCAGAGCCTTGGCCACGGGCTCGGCCAGCAGGTCGGCGTCGGTCGAGGGCGGGTACCACGGTCCAGGCTGCCCATGCGCATCGTCACCTGCGGAAGTCTAGAACGCGGACGCGATGAGCGGCCGCGCTATGGATTCCGCGCGCGGCCGCTGGCGATACTGCGGTCGTGCCTATCGAGCGAATCCCGTGCATCCCGCGAATCCCGTGAGTCCCTGGCCGAGCCCATCGGCGGAACCAGCCTGAACGCCGGGACCGCCACCGTCGCGGCCCTCGGCCGCCGCCCTGTCCTCGGCGGCCCTCACCGCCAGCCGCGCTGGCCGCCTTCTACCTGGACCGCATCGAGCGGCTCAACCCGGACCTGCGCGCGGTCATCTCGGTCAGCCCGGACGCGCGCGGCCGAGGCCGCGGCCAGCGACGCCCGGCGCCGGGCCGGCCAGGCCCTCGGGCCGCTGGACGGCATCCCGGTCCTGATCAAGGACAACGTGGCGGTCACCGGGCAGCCCGCCACGGCCGGGTCGCCCGCGCTGGCCGGTGGCCGGCGCGGCGGAGCCTTCTGCGTCGGCCGGACTGCGCGCGGCCGGGGCGGTGATCCTGGGCAAGACCAACCTGTCGGAGTGGGCCAACTTCCGCTCCCGGTTCTCCAGCAGCGGCTGGAGCACGCTGGGCGGCCAGGCGGTCGAACCCGTTCGGGACCGGGCGCAACCCGTCCGGCTCCAGCTCCGGCTCCGCGGCGGCCGTCGCGGCCGGGCTGGCCCCGCTCACCGTCGGCACCGAGACCGACGGGTCGATCGTGTCGCCCGCCGCCGCGTGCGGCGTGGTCGGCATCAAGCCCACCGTGGGCCTGGTCAGCCGGACCGGCATCGTGCCCATCTCGGCCGCCCAGGACACCGCCGGGCCGATGGCCCGGACCGTCGCCGACGCGGCCGTCCTGCTGGCCGCGCTGGCCGGCCCGGACGCCGGCCGACTCCGCCACCGCAGCAGCCGCGGCCGGCCTGCCCGCCGACTACACCGGCTTCCTGAACGCCGGCGCGCTGGCCGGCGCCCGGCTGGGCTCTGTGCGCGACGGCTCGGAGTCGGCCAGCCCGGCCACCGCGGCCGATGCTCGACGCCGCGGTCGCCCTGCTGCGCGCGGCCGGGGCCGACGGTCATCGACCAGGTCGACCTGGCCGACGCCGCGAAGATCTTCGAGCCCGAGTTCGCGGCCCTGGGCACGAGTTCAAGCACGACCTCAACGCCTACCTGGCCGCGCCTGCCCGGCGAGCATCCCGGCCAGCCTGGCCGAGCTCATCGCGTACAACGCCAGCCACGCGGCCGACACCGTCCTCGCGCACTTCGGCCAGGACATCTTCGAGGCGGCCGAGGCCACCAGCGGGGACCTGACCGACGCCGACTACCAGAGCGCCCGCGGCCGAGGCCCGGCGGCTGGCCCGCACCGCCCTGGACGCCGCGCTGAGCGGCTCACCGGCTCGACGCCGTGATCAGCCTGACCGGCAACCCGGCCTGGCTGACCGACCACGTCCTCGGCGACCACCACACGTTCGGCACGTCCAGCCCGGCCGCGGTCGCCGGCTACCCGGCCGTCACCGTGCCGGCCGGGGACGTCCACGGCCTGCCCGTCGGCATCTCCTTCGCCGGCCCGGCCTGGAGCGAGCCGCGGCTGATCGCGCTCGCCCACGCATTCGAGCTGGCCCGGGCGGCTGGCCGGCATCCCGGCCCGGCGCAGGCGCGACGATTAATGTACGCATATGGACACCTGGCCCGCCACTACCGTGCCTGACCTGCCGGGACAGGCCCGGAGACCGCAGATCTGGGACACGGCCAGCCGGGCGCTGGCCGTGGCCGCGCCCGGCTCGGCCGCCCGCGCTGTACGCGTGCGGGATCACGCCGTATGACGCCACGCACATCGGGCACGCCGCGACTTACGTCGCCTGGGACCTGCTGGTCCGGGCCTGGCGGGACGCCGGGCACGAGGTCACCTACGTACAGAACGTCACCGACGTGGACGACCCGCTGCTGGAGCGGGCCGACCGGGACGGCGAGGACTGGCGCGAGCTGGCCGGCCGCGAGATCGCCCTGTACCGGACCGACATGACCGCGCTGCGGGTCCTGCCGCCCGCCCGCCTGGTCGGCGCGGTCGAGGCGCATGCCGCTGATCGAGGAGTTCAACCGGGTGCTGGCCCGGCACGGCGCCCTGTACGACCTCGAGGGCGACGTGTACTTCGCCCGGGCCACCGACCCGGACTTCGGGGCGGTGTCCGGCCTGCCCCCGGACCAGATGGCCGAGCTGTCCGCCGAGCGCGGCGGCGACCCCGGCCCGGCCGGGCAAGAAGGACCCGCTCGACCCCATGGTCTGGCTGACCGCCCGGCCCGGCGAGCCGTCCTGGTCGTCCGACTTCGGCCCCGGCCGCCCCGGCTGGCACGTCGAGTGCGCGGCCATCGCGACCAGGTACCTCGGTGTCTCGTTCGACGTCCAGGCGGGCGGTTCCGACCTCATCTACCCGCACCACGAGATGAGCGCCTCCCACGCCCGGGTGGCCCACGGCCCGAACGCCGACGGCAGCCGGCGTCGGCACGTCCGTGTTCGCCGGCCGCTACGCGCACGCCGGGATGGTGCGCCTGGGCGGGGAGAAGATGTCCAAGTCCCTGGGCAACCTGGTGTTCGTGTCCAAGCTGCTCGAGGCCGGGGTCGACCCGATGGCGATCAGGCTCGTGATCCTGGCCCACCACTACCGCGGCGACTGGGACTGGACCGACGAGGGCCTGGCCGCGGCGCAGGCCCGGCTGGCCCGGTGGCGTGCGGCGGTGGCCCTGGCCGGCGGGCCGGAGTCTGGCTGGGCGGGGTCTGGCGGGGCGGAGTCTGGCGGACCGGAGGCCGGCTGGCCGGCCGGGGAGTCGGTGCTGGCCGGGATCCGCGAGCGCATCGCCGAGGACCTGGACGCCCCCGGCGCCCTGGCCGTCGTGGACGGCTGGGCCGAGGCAGTGCTCGCGGACGGCCGGGCTGACGCGGGCGGCTCGGCGGTGGAGCCGGGTCAGGCCCGGCTGGCCGCGCCGGGCAGCCCTGGTGCGCTGGTCCGCGACGCGGTCGATGCCCTGCTCGGCGTGGCCCTCTGAGGCGAGCCCTTGGCGCGCCCGCCCGCGACATCCATGCGCTGGGCGGCTATTCCGGTGTGGATGGGTCGGTAGCGTGATACCTCGGCGATATCGCAGGCTCCCGCGGAGGCGGCCATGACCGAGTCAGACCCTCAGCCCGTCGGCCAGCCCGCACCGGACCCCGCCGCTCAGCCGGGCTCGTCACCGTCGGCGGGCGGCCCCGGCCGCAGCGTCGCGCGAGGCGGTCCGGCTCCTGGTCAAGGCAGTCGGGATGCTGCCCGAGGGCGAGCGCGACGAGGTCTACACGTGGCTGCTCAGCCGCGGGCTGGCCCCCGCCTACGGGACCGGTCACCTGCCCGCCCGGCTGCGCGACGTCAGCACCCAGATCCTGTCCCTCCAGGCCGCGGGCGGCCCGTCGGGGCCGCAGCAGGTGGTGCCGGTCCGGTTCGCGGCCGAGCAGCACGCCCAGCTCCGGACCTGGTGTGCCGAGCACGGGTTCTCGATGGCGACCGTGGTCCGCGGCCTGGTGGCGCGGTTCCTGGAGGGGCAGCTTCCCGCCCGCAACTAACGCGGCCTACTGGAATCAGCGGCCGGGCGGCTCGTGTGGCGGCGAGTCCGGGTGCAGCGGGGAGGGGATGTCGGGCTCCGGGAGCGGGCGCGGCGGCGGCACCGGCTGCGGGTCAGGCGGCGGCGGGGCTGACGGCTGCGGGTCGGGTGGCAGGGGGTCGGGTGGCAGCGGGTCGGGCGGGTCCGGGTCAGGCCCGGGCCGAGTCGGCTGCGGTGCCGGGTCTGGCTCTGATGCGGTCGCGGACATGTGGTCGGCCCTACCCGGGCGGCCCCGTGCGTAACTCCCGCCGTGACGAGCCACGGCGGCGGTGACTGAGTCAACGCAATTAACCGGCCTGTGCACCGAGACGGTCATCCCCGGGCGCGAGCGGTTGCCCGATCGCGGCGGCGCGGGCCCGGGCGGACCCTGGCGGCATGACAGATAACAAGCAGGCCCGCGACCAGTCAACGCAGCGCCAGTCAACGCAGCGCCAGTCAGGGCAGCCGGGCGCAGCACAGCGCCGGCCCGAGGCGGCAGAGCCCCCGGCGCAGCCGCGGCCCGGCGCCGAGCAGCGCCCTTCGGGCGCGAGCGAGTCGCACTTATCCGGCCCGGTACGGGTCGGCTCGCCGGCCGGGGTGCTGGCGGTCGTCCCGCACCTGCTGGGCTTCCACCCGAGCCGCAGCCTGGTGGTGCTGGGCGTCACCGGCCCCAGCGACCGGGTGACCATGGTCTTCCGCTACGACCTGCCCGATCCGCCCGATGCCGACCTGGCCGCGGACATCGCCAGCCACGCCATGCAGGTGCTGTCCCGCCAGGAGATCCCGGCCGCGATCGTGGTCGGCTACGGCCCGGCGGAGCTGGTCACCCCGGTGGTCGAGCAGGTGGCGGGTGCACTGCCCCACGCGGGCCTGGTCATCCGGGAGGCGCTGCGGGCCGACGCCGGGCGCTTCTGGTTCGCGTTCTGCTCGGACCCGGACTGCTGCCCGCCCGAGGGCCGGTTCTACGACCCGTGCTCGCATCCGGCTTCCGCGGTCCTGAACGACGCCGGGCTCGACGCCTACCCGGACCGCGCCGCGCTGGCCCGGACGCTGGAGCCGCCGCCGGGCACGGTCCGGGCGATCAGGCAGGCCACGACCCGGGCGCTGCGGCGGATCGACAAGCTGCTGGCCCAGGCCGAGCGGGACGGCCTGCGGCCGGCCAGCGCGCTGGCCGAGGCCGGCTGCGGCGCGGTCGGCCAGGCGATCGGGCGCTACCGCAAGGGCCGGGAGATCACCGACCGCGGCCGGGCTGACCTTCCTGGCCGTCTGCCTGGCCGACCTGCGGGTGCGCGACGATGCCTGGGCCCGGATGGACCCCGAGCACCGGCGCCGGCACCTGCGGCTGTGGACCGACGTGGTCACCGCGGCGGCCCCGGAGTTCGTCCCGGCCCCGGCTTCGCTGCTGGCGTTTACCGCCTGGCAGTGCGGGGAGGGAGCACTGGCGAACGTGGCCATCGAGCGCGCGCTGGGCGCGGACCCCGCCTACTCGATGGCCCTGCTGCTGGCCCAGGCGGTCCAGACGGGGCTGCCGCCGTCCTCGGCCCGGCTGCCGATGACCCCGGAGGAGGTCGCGCTGAGCTACGAACCGGGCGGCGCGGCGGGCCCGCCGGAAGCTGGCGGCCAGCGGCCCGAGGATGACCAGGTTGCGTGAGGTTACACTGCCTGGAACCTTCGTCCAGATAGGGGAGGCCGCGTGACCGACGTCGCGGACAAGAACCAGCCGCCGACACGGCCAGCGACCGCCACAGCCACGAGCGGCGGTGCCGTGGCCGCGCCGGCCCGGGTCAGCCCGGCCGCCCTGCCGGGCCACCGCTCGGCGGTGGCCCGGATCCAGTCCGCCTACAAGGCGATCCCGGCTGGCCATCCGGTCCGGCTGGCCAAGGCCACCTCCAACCTGTTCCGGTTCCGCGGCGACACGACCGGGCCGCGCCTGGACGTGTCATCGTTCGGCCACGTCCTGTGCGTCGACCCGGAGACCAGGACGGCCATCACCGGCGGCATGACCACCTACGAGGACCTGACCGCGGCCACGCTGCGGCACGGGCTCATGCCGATGGTCGTCCCGCAGCTCAAGACGATCACGCTGGGCGGCGCGGTGAGCGGCCTGGGCATCGAGTCCACCTCGCTGCGCAGCGGCATGCCGCACGAGTCCGTGCTGGAGATGGAGATCCTCACCGGCGACGGGCGGGTCATCAGCGCCGCGCCGGGTGGTGAGCACGAGGCGCTCTACCGCGGCTTCCCGAACTCCTACGGCACCCTGGGCTACGCCCTCTCGCTCACGATCGAGCTGGAGCCGGTGACCCCGTTCGTGCACCTGCGGCACTTCCGCTTCTCCGGGCCGGAGGAGTGCATGGCGGCCGTGGCCGAGATCGCCGCCGACGGCAGCTACGCCGGCCACCGGGCCGATTTCGTCGACGGCACGATGTTCAGCCTGGACGAGATGTACCTGACCGTCGGGGCGTTCAGCGAGGTGGCGCCCTGGCGCAGCGATTACACCCGGGAGCGGATCTACTACCAGTCCGTCCGCGGGCCGCGGGAGGACTTCCTGACCATCGCCGACTACCTGTGGCGGTGGGACACCGACTGGTTCTGGTGCTCGCGCCCGTTCGGGGTCCAGCGGCCGCTGGTCCGCCGGGCCTGGCCGCGCCGGTACCGCCGCTCGGACGTGTACCGCAAGCTGGTCGCCTTCGACCGGCGGCATCATCTGAGCGCCGCGCTGAACGACCGCCGCGGCCAGCCGCGCAACGAGGACGTCATCCAGGACGTGGAGATCCCGGTCGAGCGCGGCGCGGAGTTCCTGCGCTTCTTCGCCGCCGAGGTCGGCATGAGCCCGGTGTGGATGTGCCCGCTGCGGCTGCGCGGCGAGCGGACCTGGCCGCTGTACCCGATGCGGCCGGGGCAGGTGTACGTGAACTTCGGGTTCTGGGGCACCGTCGGGCTGCCGCCCGGCCAGTCCGACGGCTTCTACAACCGGAAGATCGAGGACGAGGTCACCCGCCTGGGCGGGCACAAGGGGCTGTACTCGACCTCGTTCTACTCCCCCGAGGAATTCTGGGCCCGGTACAACGGGCCCGAGTACGCCGAGCTCAAGCGGACCTATGACGCTGACGGGCGGCTGGCTGACCTGTACGACAAGTGCGTCGGCGGCCAGTGAACGTGCAGGTGCACCACAGTGAGAAGGAGTAGCTGACATGGCGCTGGCCGAGGTGTTCGAGCGGGTCGCGGGCCCGGATGCCCCAGTCGAGTTCGTTGCCTTCGACGGGAGCAAGGCCGGTGCGCCAAGCGCCGCCGGTACGGATCACGGTGAAGTCCCAGACGGCTGTGGCTTACCTGGCCCAGGCGCCGGGAGCGCTCGGGCTGGCCCGGGCCTTCGTCTCCGGACATCTGGACGTGGAAGGCGACATGTACGCGGCGCTGAGCCGGATGGCCAGCGCGCAGCGGATGGGGATCAGCGTGGGCGAGAAGCTCGAGCTGCTCAGCGAGCTGGGCGGGCCCCGCCTGCTGCTGCCGCGCCTGGAGCCGCCGCCGCAGGAGGTCCAGGTCACCAGCGGTGGCGGATCGGACGCCGGCACTCCAAGCAGCGGGATGCCAACGCGATCTCGCACCACTACGACGTGTCCAACACGTTCTACGAGTGGGTGCTCGGCCCGTCCATGGCCTACACCTGCGCGTGCTACCCGCGCGAGGACTTCACCCTCGAGCAGGCCCAGTGGGCCAAGTTCGACCTGGTCGCCCGCAAGCTCGGGCTGCGGCCGGGGATGCGGCTGCTGGACGTCGGCTGCGGCTGGGGCGGCATGGTGATGCACGCGGCCCGCGAGTACGGCGTCAAGGCGCTGGGCGTGACCCTGTCCGAGCAGCAGGCCGCCTGGGCGCAGCGGGCGATCAAGGAGGCCGGCCTGAGCGACCTGGCCGAGGTCCGGCACCTGGACTACCGGGACGTCAAGGAGACCGGCTTCGACGCGGTCAGCTCCATCGGGCTGACCGAGCACATCGGCAAGGCCGAGCTGCCCGGCTACTTCTCGTTCCTGTACGGGAAGCTCAAGCCGGCGGGCCGGCTGCTCAACCACTGCATCACCCGGCCGGACAACACCGGCCGGCCAACGTCAAGGACGGGTTCATCAACCGGTACGTGTTCCCGGACGGGGAGCTGGAGGGGCCGGGCCACCTGGTCTCGCTGATCCACGACTCCGGGCTTCGAGGTCCGGCACGAGGAGAACCTGCGCGAGCACTACGCCAGGACGCTGGCCGGCTGGTGCGCGCAACCTGGACGACCACTGGGACGAGGCCGTCGCCGAGGTCGGCGAGGGCACCGCGCGGGTCTGGCGGCTGTACATGGCCGGCTCGCGGCTGGGCTTCGAGCGCAACCAGATCCAGCTGCACCAGATCCTCGCGGTCAAGCTGAACGCCGATGGCGAGGCCGGGATGCCGCTGCGGCCCGGACTGGGAGCCACCGCTCCCCGGCCAGCTACGGGCCCAGCTGGTCCGGTCGCGCCGTCAGGCCGACGAGGCGGACGGCCGGCCAGGCGGGTGCGGTAGCTCTCGGCCACCGTGAAGGCCAGGTCGAGGGCCTGGCTGCGGTTCAGCCGCGGGTCGCAGGCCGTCTCGTACCGCTGGTGCAGGTCGTCGGCGTCGATCTCGTGGCTGCCGCCCACGCACTCGGTCACGTTGTCGCCGGTGAACTCGATGTGGATGCCGCCGGGGTGGGTGCCGAGCGCGGCGGTGCACCTCGAAGAAGCCCTGGACCTCGTCGAGCACGTCGTCGAACCGGCGGGTCTTGTAGCCGCTGGGCGCCTCGAAGGTGTTGCCGTGCATCGGGTCGCAGACCCAGGCCACCGGGTGCCCTCGGCCGCGGACGGCCTCGACCAGCGGCGGCAGCACGGTCGCGGATCCGGCCGGCGCCCATCCGGGTGATGAGGGTGAGCCGGCCCGGCTCGCCGTCCGGGCTCAGCGTCGCGGATCAGGGCCAGCAGCTCGGCCGGGGTGGCGCTCGGCCCGACCTTGAGGCCGATCGGGTTGCGGATGCTGGCCGCGAACTCCACGTGCGCGCCGTCGAGCTCGCGGGTCCGCTCGCCGATCCACAGGAAGTGCGCGGACAGGTCGTAGGGCCGCCGGTGCGCGGGTCGGTCCGGGTCAGCGCCTGCTCGTAGTGCAGCAGCAGGGCCTCGTGGCTGGAGTACAGCTCGACGGTCCGCAGCTCGTCGGGGTCAGCTGCCGCAGGCGCGCATGAAGGCCAGCGCCCGGTCGATCTCGCCGGCCAGCCGCTCGTAGCGCTGCCCGGCCGGGCTGGCCCGGACGAAGTCCTGGTTCCAGGCGTGGACCTGGTGCAGGTCGGCGTAGCCGCCGGTGGTGAAGGCGCGGCACTGGTTCAGGGTCACGGCGGCGCAGTGGTAGGCGCGCAGCAGGCGGCCGGGGTCGGGCGTCCGGGCCTCGGCGGTGAAGTCGAAGCCGTTGACCGCGTCGCCGCGGTAGGCGGGCAGCTCGACGCCGTCGCGCGGTCTCGGTGTCCCGCGACCGGGGCTTGGCGAACTGGCCGGCCATCCGGCCGATCTTGACGACGGGCACGCTGGCCCCGTAGGTCAGCACGACGGCCATCTGCAGCAGGTCTGGAGCTTGGCGCGCACGGCCTCGGCGGTGGCGCCCGGCGAAGGTCTCGGCGCAGTCGCCGCCCTGCAGGACGAACGCCTCGCCGCGGGCCACCGCGGCCAGCCGGTCCCGGAGCTGGTCGCACTCGCCGGCGAAGACCAGCGGCGGCAGCGCGGCCAGCTCGGCGGTCACGGCGTCCAGCGCGGCCGGGTCCGGCCAGTCCGGCTGCTGCGCGGCCGGGCAGGTCCCGCCAGCTCTCGGTGTCGGGGGCGGTGGCGGCGGCGGTCATGGCCGCCCGCCTGCCGCTGACGGCCCGCTGGCCCGGCTGGCCCTGCTGGCCCGGCTGGCCCGGCTGGCCCGGCGTCCGGGGGTGGTCTGCGCGTGGGTCACGGACTCACGCTCGCGCCCCGCCCGGCCCGCCGGGTCCAGCCCGGCCCGCTGCTCATGGATGCCCGCTGGCAAGGCGGGGCTCTGGCTGGGCTGGCATCCACGGCCCGGGTGCGCCGGCGGCCGGGGCCGTCATGTCGCGGACATCGGTCAGCGAATATCGCGGCCGGTGTCCGTGACGGGCCGCCCGATCGGGCCCGGCCGACGCCGCACCGGGCCAGGCCCGGGCGAGATCACGGGCCAGATCGCGCCCGGCACGCCGCCTGGGACACCGGTGCCGGGCAGGGGAAGCCCCATGGAAGCTGCCACCGCCGCCAGCCCTCGGTCCCACAGCGCCCCCAGCGACAACACCGCCGGGGCGCCCGCCTCGCCGCGTGACATCGTCCTGCTCGGCTCGACCGGGTCGATCGGCACCCAGGCCGCCGACATCGTCGCCCGCAACCCGGGCCGGTTCCGGCTGACCGGGCTGGCCGCCGGCGGGGGGCACCCGGAGCTGCTGGCCCGCCAGGCGCTGGAGCACGGCGTCGAGGTCGTGGCCGTGGCCAGCGGGCGCGGCCGCGCCGGCCGTCGAGCAGGCCCTGGCCCGGCAGGCAGCGCCATCGGCCGGCAAGCCGGCTGCCCAAGGTGCTGGCCGGGCCGGACGCCGTGGCCGAGATGGCCGCCTGGCCGTGCGATGTCGTGCTGAACGCCGTCACCGGCGCCGCCGGGCCTGGCCGCCACGCTGGCGGCGCTGGACGCGGGCCGGATGCTGGCCCTGGCCAACAAGGAGTCCCTGATCATGGGCGGCCAGCTGGTCGCGGGCCGGGCCGCGCCGGGCCAGATCGTCCCGGTCGACTCCGAGCACTCCACGATGGCCCAGTGCCTGCGCGCCGGGACGCCCAGAGAGGTCAGCCCGGCTGGTGGTGACGGCCAGCGGCGGCCCGTTCCTGCACCGCAGCCGGGCCGAGCTGGCCGACGTCACGCCGCGAGCAGGCGCTGGCCCACCCGACCTGGAACATGGGCCCGGTCATCACGGTGAACTCGCGCCACCCTGGTCAACAAGGGCATGGAGCTGATCGAGGCCCACCTGCTGTTCGGCATCGGCTTCGACCGCATCGAGGTCGTCGTGCACCGGCAGTCGGTCGTCCACTCGATGGTCGAGTTCACCGACGGCGCGACCGATCGCCATGGCCAGCCCGCCGGACATGCGGATCCCGATCGCGCTGGCCATGGGCTGGCCGCGACCGGGTGGCCGGGGCGGCGCGCCCCGGTCGACTGGTCGCAGGCGCATACCTGGACATTCGAGCCGCTGGACGAGGCGGCCTTCCCGGCCGTGACGCTGGCCCGGGCGGCGGGCCGGCGCGGGCGGGACGGTCCCGGCCGTCTACAACGCGGCCAACGAGGAGTGCGTGGCGAGCGTTCCTGGCCGGGCGGATCCCGTTCACGGGAATCGTCGATACGGTGGCCCAGGTAGTCTCGGAGCATGACGGCGGCAGCGCGACGGTGACCGAGGTCGCGGAGATCCTGGCCGCGGATCAGCTGGGCGCGAGCCCGCGCGCGCGAGCTGACAGGACGGCGATGACGACGGGGCGACGGCGCGGATGACGCTGGGAGGAGAGCCAGCCGGATGAGCTTCCTGCTGGGCGTGGTGATCTTCGTGCTCGCCCTGCTCATCTCGGTCATGCTGCACGAGACCGGCCACTTCGTCACGGCCAAGAAGTTCCACATGAAGGTCACCCAGTACTTCGTGGGCTTCGGCCAGACGCTGTGGTCCCGACAGCGCGGCGAGACCGAGTACGGGGTCAAGGCGCTGCCGCTCGGCGGCTTCGTCAAGATCATCGGGATGACCCACCTGGAGGAGGTCGACCCGGCCGACGAGCCGCGGTCCTTCCGCCGCCAGCCCGGCTGGCAGCGGGCCATCGTGCTGGTCGCCGGCTCGTTCATGCACTTCGCGCTGGCCTTCGTCCTGCTGTTCCTCCTGGCCGTGGGCATCGGCGTGCCCGAACACCAACTCCACGATCGGCGCGATCAGCAAGTGCCTGCCCCGGACGGTCAAGGCTCTGGACGCGGGCGGCCTGCGCGAAGGGCCGGCCCGGCCTCCCCGGCCGCGCTGGCCGGGCTCCGGGCCAGTGACAAGGTCCTCTCCGATCGCGGGGCATCCGGTGCAGCAACTGGACGCAGCTCGGCAACGTCATCCAGGCCCAGCCGGCCGGCCAGCCGATCCGCGGTCGTCGTGGACCGCGGCGGCCGGCGACCTGACGCTGTCGGTCACGCCGGGCACGGTCGCCGGCGGCACGGGCTCCTACCTCGGCATCGAGGACCATGACTCTTCCAGCGCGGTCGGCCCGGTCAGCGGCGTGGCCTACGCCGGGCTCGACGTTCGGCGAGGTCATCGAGCAGTCCGGGCAGGCGGCGGCCAAGCTGCCCGCGGCCCTGCCCGACCTGTTCAAGCCAAGGACCGGTCCAAGACCGCGGGCGGCGACGTCAGCAGCATCGTCGGCGCCGCCGATGACGCCGGCCAGGTGGTCCAGGCCGGCGGCGGCTGGCAGTTCACCGTCTCGGCCCTGCTGCTGATCGTCATCTCGCTGAATATCTTCGTCGGCGCCTTCAACCTGCTCCCGCTGCTCCCGCTGGACGGCGGCCACCTGGCCATCGTGATCTACGAGCGCGATCCGGGCCTGGCTGGCCCGGCTCCGCGGGCGCCCTGATCCCGGCCTGGTCGACATGCAGAAGCTGATCCCGGTGAGTGTCGGCGTCTTCGCCATCCTCGTCGGCCTCGGCCTGGTTCTCATCGCGGCGGATATCTTTAACCCGGTTCACCTAATTCAGTGAGGGGATGCGCAGATGACTGTTGACCTCGGGATTCCCGCAGCTCCCGCCGGAGCCGCTGGCGGCCCGGCGGCAGTCCCGCGGCAGATCATGGTGGGCAAAGGCAGCCACGCCGTGCCCGTCGGCGGCGGCGCGCCGGTATCCGTGCAGTCGATGACCACGACGCTCACCGCCGACGTGAACGCCACCCTCCAGCAGATCGCCGAGCTGACCGCGGCCGGGCTGCCAGATCGTCCGGGTGGCCGTGCCGTCCCAGGACGACGCGGACGCCCTGCCGGACATCGCGCGCAAGTCGCAGATCCCGGTCATCGCCGACATCCACTTCCAGCCCAAGTACGTGTTCGCCGCGATTGACGCCGGCTGCGCGGCCGTGCGGGTCAACCCCGGCAACATCAAGACCTTCGACGACAAGGTCGGCGAGATCGCCAAGGCCGCCTCGGCCGCCGGCATCCCGATCCGGATCGGCGTCAACGCCGGGTCGCTGGACAAGCGGCTGCTGGCCAAGTACGGCAAGGCCACCCCCGAGGCGCTGGTCGAGTCGGCGCTGTGGGAGTGCTCGCTGTTCGAGGAGCACGGCTTCACCGACATCAAGATCTCGGTCAAGCACCACGACCCGGTGGTCATGATCAACGCCTACCGGCTGCTGGCCCAGCAGTGCGACTACCCGCTCCACCTGGGCGTGACCGAGGCGGGACCGACCTTCCAGGGCACGGTCAAGTCGTCGGTGGCCTTCGGCGCGCTGCTGGCCGAGGGCATCGGCGACACCATCCGGGTCTCGCTGTCCGCGCCGCCGGTCGAGGAGGTCAAGGTCGGCATCGCGATCCTGGAGTCGCTCGGCATGCGCCAGCGCGGGCTGGAGATCGTGTCCTGCCCGTCCTGCGGCCGGGCCCAGGTGGACGTCTACACGCTGGCCGACGAGGTCACGGCGGCGCTCGAGGGCTGGACGTGCCGCTGCGCGTCGCGGTCATGGGCTGCGTGGTCAACGGCCCTGGCGAGGCCCGCGAGGCCGACCTCGGCGTCGCCTCCGGCAACGGCAAGGGCCAGATCTTCGTCCGCGGCGAGGTCATCAAGACCGTTCCGGAGTCGCAGATCGTGGAGACGCTCATCGAGGAGGCCATGAAGCTGGCCGCCGAGATGGAGCCCGCCGAAGGATAAGGATTTCCTCCTGGGCGCGGAGGAGTTTCCGGCCATCCCCATCAGGGGTTAGCCGAGGGGAACGGCGAGCGCGATCACCGGCGCCTGCCGGCGTTTTCGGCTGGTCGCGCCGGTGCTCGCCAGGCGGCGCCCGCGGGCCGGGCATGTACCGCGCCGATCACATCCGCGTTGCGTCCCGCTTACTGGCGGTCCGCGGCCGTTGCCAGCAGGTAAATTACATCTTCGCATCTGTGCGTTTTCAGCATTGACTGCTGATCTACCCCTGCTATAGCTTATGGCGCATGGCATGTACTGCCGACGAGATGTTAGCGCTCACAACGTACGGGCCACCTACCGCGACTCGACCCGCCGTCCGAGTGCCCACGCCCGTCAGCGGTGCGACCGCCGGCCAGGACTCGTCCGGGCCTGCAGTCGAGCCGTCAGGTGGCAGGAAGGCCATGAGGCGACCGGGACGCTATGCGCCACGGCGTTCCGGGTGTCAGCCAGTGACAGCGCCGTCGCTGGGCCTCCGGCCGGCTCAGGTTCCAGGTATCCGCGCCTGTTCGGAGACAGATGCCCAGTCCAACTACATCCCGGAGGTCTGCGATGGGCAAACTCGACCCCAAGGTCGATGAGGCGATCCAAACGCTCAACATGAAGGACGGGCCGACACGCCGGCGGCTCCTTCAGGGCACCGGCCTGGTCAGCGCCACGGCCGCGGCCTCGGCCCTGCTCGCGGCCTGCAGCTCGTCGCACGCAGCACGGCCAACGCGGCCAAGAACGCGGCCGGGAACTTCCCCACCACGCCGAAGTGGAAGTTCACCTTCGTCAACCACGTCACCGACAACGCGTTCTTCACCCCACCCAGTACGGCTTCGCGGACTGCGCGGCCCTGCTCGGCATCGCCTACGCCGTCGTGGACCGGAGCCACCTCGACCCAGCCGACCGTCCCGACGATGCTGACCTCGCTGAACGCCGCCATCGCCGCGACCTCGCCCGGCATCGCCACCACCGTGGTCGACGGCGACGGCGTTCGTGCAGCCCGATCGACAAGGCGCTGACCGCGGGCATCCCGGTCGTCACCTACAACGCCAACGGCGCCACCAACAACCCGACCAACGGCCTGGCCTACGTCGGCCAGGAGCTGTTCGCCTCGGGCCAGGAGGTCGGCGCGCGCATCGCGGCCGGGCATGCCGCACGGCGGCACCGCCTGCGGGATCATCGCCCAGCCCGGCTCGCTGAACATCCAGCCGCGGCTGGACGGCGCCAACGCGGCGATCCTGGCCGCGGGCAAGGGCCTGAAGATCCTGCACACGGCGGGCTTTGACAGCGGCGCGTCGGAGAGCCAGGAGACCACCAGCATCCCGGAGTTCATCCAGGCCAACGGGCCCAAGCTGCATGGCGTGTTCGCCGTGGACGGCGGCTCGACCGCGCTGCTCGGCCCGGCGCTGGCCAAGTACAGCCTGGTCGGCAAGGTCTCGTCCGGCGGGTTCGACCTGGAGCCGGCCACGCTGGCGGCGCTCAAGGCGGGCCAGCTCGGTTTCACTATCGACCAGTCGCCGTATCTTCAGGGCTTCCTGCCGTACTCTGTACCTGTACATGTTCAAGCTCTCCGGCGGCCTGGTCTCCCCGCCCGAGACCGACACCGGCCTGAAGTTCGTGACCAAGGCCAACGCCGCCCCCTACACGTCGCCCACATCGAGGTTCGAGGGCTCGACCACCGCCGAGAAGCTCTCAAGCGGAGCGGCGCGATCCCGGCCTGATCCTCGACGCCGCGCGCGGCACCCGACCGGGGCTCCTGCCCGGTCGGGTGCCGCGCACGGTCCGCCCCGGAGGGCCCGCCGCCGGCTGGCGGGTCGACAGAACGGACAAGTGACGTGAGCGAGACTGCTCAGCGAAGTGCGGAGCCCCTTGCCGGTCCCGGCGGCCGAGGCTCAGGCGGGTTCGGATCGTTGATCGGCCGTGGCGGCACCGTCTTCCTGCGACAGCGCGAGGCCAGCGTCTTCATCGTCGCCGTGCTGCTGGTGCATCTACTTCGGCTTCATCAGCTCGGCCAGCTCATCCTTCTTCACCAAGCTCAACCTCATCAACGTCTCCTACGCCACGGCGCCGTTCGCCATCATCGCGGCGGGCGAGGTGTTCCTGCTGATCTGCGGCGAGATCGACCTGTCGGTCGGCTTCATCTGGACGCTGTCGCCGTTCCTGATGTTCTTCTTCAATACCTACTACCACTTCCCGCTGTTCCTGGCCATCGTCGCCGCCCTGCTCTGCGGCCTGCTCATCGGGCTGATCAACGGGCTGCTGGTGGTCCTGGCTGAAGCTGCCGTCCTTCGTCGCCACGCTCGGCACCTCCTTCATCATCTACGGGTTCACGCTGACCACCTCGGCCGCGCAGGAGAAGAACCTGCCCAATGGCTCAGCCGCCGGCCTGGGCCGGTGGTTCGGCGGCTTCTCCTGGGCCGAGATCATCTGGGCCGTGGTGATCGTGATCCTGTCCCAGATCCTCCTGAACCGGACCCGCTGGGGGCTGCACACCATCGCCACGGGCGGGAACCTGGTCGGCGCCAGCGAGGCCGGCATCAGCGTGGCCCGGATCAAGCTCGGCAACTTCATGCTCACCGGCTTGTTCGGGGCGCTGGCCGGCATCCTCGAGGCATTCCGCGTGGGCACCATCGATCCCAGCGCGGGCGGCTACACGCCGATGTTCTACGCGGTCGCCGCGGCGGTCATCGGCGGCACCGCGCTGGCGGGCGGTTCCGGGACCGTGATCGGCGCGTTCGTCGGCATGCTGGTCCTGGCCATCCTGCAGGACGGCTTCAGCCTGCTGGGCATCAGCAGCAACCCGTTCCTGATCATCCTCGGCGTCTCGATCTGCGGCGCCATGGTCGCCAACGTTTATCTCACCCGGCTGCGAAGGGCAGGACGAAGCTGATGACCACCGACACCCCGGGCACCGGCCCGGCCGACGTCAGGCAGCCGGTCCCGGAGGGCTCGGATGTCCTCCGGGCCGAGCACATCAGCAAGTCGTTCGGCGCGGTCACCGCCCTGCGGGACGTGAACCTGCGGCTGGGCCGCGGCGAGGTGCTCGGGCTGCTCGGCGACAACGGCGCCGGCAAGTCCACGCTGCTGAAGATCCTGTGCGGGTTCCAGCCCCCCGACTCCGGCCGCATCCTGCTGAACGGCGAGGAGGTGTCGCTCAAGTCGGTGACCCACGCCCGGTCGCTCGGCATCGACGTGGTGTACCAGGACCTGGCCCTGATCAACGAGCTCAGCGTGTACCACAACATGTACCTCAACCGGGAGTACCACAGCGGGCCGCTGCTGAACAACCGGAAGATGCGCGCCCTGGCCAAGCAGCACCTGGCCGACATGGGGGTCGGCATCCCGTCGGTCGACGTGGAGGTGGCCAAGCTGTCCGGCGGCCAGCGGCAGGGCATCGCGGTGGCGCGCTCGGTCTACTCCGACGCCAAGATCCTGCTGCTGGACGAGCCCCTGGCCGCCATGGGCGTCAAGGAGGGGGCGCTGATCCTGAGCCTGGTCCGCGACCTGAAGGAGCGGGGCGAGGTCTCGATCATCATCATCGCCCACAACTACGCCCAGGTGCTGGAGGTCTGCGACCGCGTCAACCTGCTGCAGCACGGCGAGATCACCTTCGACAAGGCCAGCGCCGAGACGTCGGTCGAGGAGCTCACCGACATCGTCGTCGCCGAGTACCGGGCCGCGATGCAGGCCCGCCAGAACGGCGGCTAACCCTCCATTCGATCCGAAACGGGCCTCGGTACTCCCTGGTCGGCCAGCCGGCCGCCCGGCGGACTCTGCGCTGGCTCCCCAGGGCCCAGCACTCGCCGCCGGTCCGGCGGCTGACGGGAGGATTGCCCATGCGTCGAGTGCGCCTGCTGGCGGCCACCGGTATCACGATCGGCCTGGCCATCGCCGCACTGCCGGGCCTGGCCTCGGCCTTACCAGCCCGATCGCCGAGCCCGGCCAGCACCGCCGCGAGCGCGCAGGCCGGCCTGATCGCGCACCACGTCCGCGGCTGCGGTCCTGGCGTGACGGTCTACACGCCGCGGCGGCCGGGGACCCAGCCCTCCGCCCGTGCCCTGGGCCTGCCCGGCGGCCGCAGCGCCATCCTGGCCGCGGCCGCGCGCTGGCACGCCCGGTGGATGTCCACCCTGACCTGCGAGAGCGGGCCCGCCGGTCTGGTGACCAGCCCGTCGTCTCGCGCGACCAGCGCGCTGGGCCTGCTGAACTGGTCGGGGTACCGCGACACGTCCCCGGCGCCCGATTTCGTGACCGCGAGCTGGCGGGTGCCGAAGGTCTGCTGCAGCTTCGAGGGCAATGACGGCTCGGTGATCTGGCCGGGCATCGGGGACGCCACGGTCAAGAACACCTCGCTGATCCAGGACGGGACCGCCCAGAACGTCAGCTCGCGCAACATGGCGTCGTACTTCTTCTGGTTCGAGGCGGTCCCCGAGACGGCCATCAAGCGGGTCACGAGCCTGGTGCCCAGGCCCGGCGACAAGGTCATGGTGTCCGCCGGCTACCAGACGCAGGTCGCCCACAAGGCCTCGTACGTGCTGTGCGACGGGCGCCTGGGCCGGTGCGTCAACTTCGTGCTGAAGTCCAGGCGCCCCGACAACAAGGTCGAGTGGATAGCCGAGCGCCAGGAGGTATGCCGGAGCGGGCATGAGTGGCTGCCGCCGATGGCTGACTTCGTGCACCCGGAGCTGGCCATCACCGATGGCCGGTACGATCTCAACGGGTCCGGCCGCCCAGCCTTTCCGATCAGCCACGGGCATCCGCAGCGCATCTTCATGGCGGCCGGCGGCACCCGGATCGCGACGCCGCGGGGGCTGCGGAGCCGGGGCACGGCGTTCACGGATATCCAGAATTCGCCCGGCACCTCACTCGAGCTGAAGAAGAACGGCCGCCCCATTCCGTGCTGAGCCACGCCGCTCGCCGGCCCGAGGATGTGCGAACATTGTCCCACCAGGACGGTTCGCGCCTGACTGGCGAGAGGAGATCGTGGGCATGGCTTCGTCAGCGGGGGGCTCTGCCATTCGCCCGTCAGTCGGTCACCTGACTCGGCAGGCGGCACCGCCCGCCCGGCGGCCGGTCATGGCCGACGTGGCCCGGCTGGCCGGGGTGTCGCACCAGACGGTCTCCCGCGTCGTCAACGATCACCCCAACGTCCGCCCGCAGACCAGGGACAACGTGCTGGCGGCGATCAGCAAGCTGGCCTACCGGCCCAACGCCGCCGCGCGCACCCTGGTCACCCGCCGGACGCACACCCTCGGCGTGATCAGCTGCGATACCGACCTGTTCGGCCCGGCGTCCATGCTCTACGGGATCGAGCAGGCCGCCGCGGGCACCTACTTCGTCTCCATCGCCAGCTTGCCCGCCATCGACCACGGCGCGGCCCTGGACGCCGTGGAGCGGCTGCTCGGCCAGGGCGTCGAGGGCGTGATCGTCATCGCCCCCAGCACCTCGGCGGTGGCGGCGCTGGGCGGCATGCCGCCCGAGGTGCCGCTGGTCGCGGTGGGCTGCGGCACCAGCGCCCCGCTGGCCTCGGTGGCCGTGGACAACATCGCGGGGGCCCGTTCGGCCACCGAATACCTGCTGAGCCTGGGCCACCGCAGCGTGCACTTCGTGAGCGGGCCGCAGACCAGCCTGGACGGCCGGGAGCGGGCCATCGGCTGGCAGCAGGCCCTGGCCGCCGCGGGCGTGACGCCGCCGGCGGCGCTGACCGGAGACTGGTCCTCGCGGTCCGGCTACGAGCTGGGTCGCCGGCTCGCCGCCCGGCCCGACGTCACCGCGGTGTTCTGCGCCAACGACCAGATGGCGCTGGGCGTGCTCCGGGCCATGGCCGAGCACGGCCGGCCGGTGCCCGACGACGTCAGCGTGGTCGGCTTCGACGACCTGCCGGAGGCCGCGTACTTCTGCCCGCCGCTGACCACGGTGCGCCAGGATTTCGACGAGCTGGGCCGGCGGGCGCTGCGGCTGCTGGTCGAGAAGATCGCGGGCGCCAGCGCTGACGGCCCGCAGCGGCCCGTCAGCACCGAGCTGATCGTGCGGGCGAGTGCTGCCCCGCCTCGGACATAGCGCACACTGAATCAGTCTTCGCTGGTAGAGAGGATGGCCAAGAACATGGGTGTGAGCGCTAACAACGCGGATTCGGCGGGCGCGGGCCGGGCAGGCGCGGGCCGGGCAGGCGCGGGCCCGGCAAGTGCGGACCCGGCGGGTGCGGCCAGCGAGCCGTGCGTGATCGGCGTTGACTACGGGACACTGTCCGGGCGCGCGCTGGTGGTCCGGGTCCGGGACGGCGCCGAGCTGGGCAGTGCCACGCACGAGTACCCGCATGGCGTGATGGACGAGGTGCTGGCCGCCACCGGCGAGGTGCTGCCGCCCGACTGGGCCCTGCAGGATCCGCGGGACTACGTCGGCGTGCTCCGGCAGGCCGTGCCCGCGGCGATCGAGCCGGGCCGGAATCGACCCGGCCCAGGTCATCGGCATCGCCACGGACTTCACCGCGTGCACCGTGCTGCCGGTGCTGCGCGACGGGACGCCGCTGTGCATGCTGCCGGACCTGGTCGGCCGGCCGCACGCCTACGTCAAGCTGTGGAAGCACCACGCCGCCCAGCCGCACGCCGACCGGATCAACGCCCTGGCCGCCGAGCGCGGCGAGCCGTGGCTGGCCCGCTACGGCGGCAAGATCTCCTCGGAGTGGCAGTTCGCCAAGGGCCTGCAGCTGCTGGAGGAGGACCCGGAGATCTACCACCGGGCCGACCGCTGGATCGAGGCCGCCGACTGGATCATCTGGCAGCTGTGCGGCACCGAGACCCGCAACGCGTGCACCGCCGGCTACAAGGGCATCTACCAGGACGGCCACTATCCGGAAAGGGATTTCCTTGCCGCGCTGAACCCCGGCTTCGCGGGCTTCGCCGACGACAAGCTGGCCCACCCCGTGGCCCAGCTCGGCACGCTGGCCGGGCGGCTGACCGCCGAGGCGGCCGCCTGGACCGGCCTGCCGGAGGGCATCGCCGTGGCCGTCGGCAACGTGGACGCGCACGTGACCCCGCCCGCCGCCAACGCCATCGCGCCCGGCCAGATGGTCGCCATCATGGGCACCTCCACCTGCCACGTCATGAACGCCGCCGGGCTGGCCGAGGTGCCCGGCATGTGCGGCGCGGTGCACGGCGGCATCGTGGCCGGGCTGTGGGGCTACGAGGCGGGCCAGAGCGGAGTGGGCGACATCTTCGCCTGGTTCGCCGAGCACGCGGTGCCCCGCGCCTACCTCGAGGAGGCCGAGCGGCGGGGCATCTCGCTGTTCGCCCTGCTGTCGGAGGAGGCGGCCGCGCAGCCCGCCGGGGCGCACGGCCTCGTCGCGCTGGACTGGCTGAGCGGCAACCGCTCGGTGCTGGTCGATCACTACCTGTCCGGCGCCATGGTCGGGCTCACCCTGGCCACCAGGGCCCCGGACATCTACCGGGCGCTGGTCGAGGCGACCGCGTTCGGGACCAGGGTCATCGTCGACGCGTTCGGCGCCACCGGCACCGTCGCGGTGACCGAACTGGTCATCGCGGGCGGCCTGCTCAAGGACCCGTTCGTGATGCAGGTCTACGCCGACGTGCTGCGCCGTCCGCTCAGCCTGATCAGCTCCGACCAGGGGCCCGCGCTGGGCTCGGCCATCCATGCGGCGGTCGCCGCGGGGGCCTACCCCGACGTGCCCGCGGCCGCGGCGGCCATGGGCGGCAAGCGCGAGGCGGTCTACACGCCCGACGCGGCCAGCGCCGACGTCTACGACGAGCTGTACGCCGAGTATGTCCGGCTGCACGACTACTTCGGCCGAGGGCCGAACGAGGTCATGCACCGGCTGCGGGCCATCCGCGACCGGGTCCTGGCCCAGCACCCGGGGGCCGCCGAGCAGGTCCGGGAGCCCGAGGCCGCGCCCGCCTCCTCCTAGGCCTGATAACAGCAAGTGATAACAGCAAGAAACGCACCTGAGTTGATAACAGCAAGAAACTCCGAGTCCCGTCGCCGCGAGCCTGTCCCCCCTGGCCCCCACCCCCGAGGAAAACCGTTCATGAGCATCGATTCCGTCACGACCACGGCCGTGCGCGAGGTCCGGGCCCAGGTCGCCGGCCTGCACGCCGAGCTGGTCACGGCCGGCCTGGTCGCCTGGACCGCCGGCAACATCTCCGCCCGGATACCCGGCGCCGACCTGATGGTGATCAAGCCCAGCGGCGTCGCCTACCCGGACCTCACCCCGGAGTCCATGGTCGTCTGCGACCTGGACGGCGCCGTGGTCGAGGGCCCCCTCAGCCCGTCCAGCGACACCGCCACCCACGCCTACGTCTACCGGCACATGCCCGAGGTGGGCGGGGTGGTGCACACCCACTCGCCCTACGCCACGGCCTGGGCCGCGGTCGGCGAGCCGATCCCGTGCGTGCTCACCGCCATGGCCGACGAGTTCGGCGGCGAGATCCCGGTCGGCCCGTTCGCGCTGATCGGCAGCGACGAGATCGGCCGGGGCATCGTGGGCACGCTGACCGGCCACCGCTCGCCCGCCGTGCTGATGCGCAGCCACGGCGTGTTCACCATCGGCCCGACCGCCCGGGCCGCGGTCAAGGCCGCGGTGATGTGCGAGGACGTGGCCAGGACCGTGCACCTGGCCCGCTCGCTCGGCCGCCCCGTGCCGCTGGCCGCCGGCGAGATCGACGCGCTGCACCAGCGCTACACCACCGTGTACGGCCAGCGCTGACCCCCCGGGGCGCCCGCCGCCCCGAGTCCCGCCCCCGGCACTGACCCGGCCGTCACCGGTCAGTGCGAGCCACTTTGTTATGGAGGAATGTGATGACCGCGCGTAGGCCCCGCATCGGGATCCTGGGCATCATGCAGGATCTGTACGACGACATGATCCCCGGCATCGCCCAGCGACAGGCCGGCTACGCCGCCGAGATCGCCGAGCAGTTGTCCAGCGTCGGCGAGTTCATCCCGGCCGAGCCGATCAAGTACCGCGAGGACGCCGACCGGGTGATGGCCGAGTTCGAGCGGGCCGGCCTGGACGGCGTGCTGGTGGTGATGCTCACCTACGGCCCGGCGATGCGGGTGGCACGGCTGCTGTCGGAGTCGCGGCTGCCGATCTGCCTGGCCAACATCCAGCCGGAGCCGAACGTCACCCCGGCCTGGGACATGGCCGACATGACCTACAACCAGGGCGTGCACGGGGCGCAGGACACCGCGAACGCGATGGTCCGGGCCGGGAAGCGGTTCCACGTGCTGACCGACGACTGGCGCGCGGAGTCGTTCCGGGCCGACGTGGGCCGGTGGGCGCGGGCGGCGGCGGCGGTCACCCGGTGGAAGTCGCTCAAGGTGGCGATCTTCGGTTACGCCATGAACGACATGGGCGACATCCGGGTGGACGAGAGCGCGCTGATCCGGACGCTGGGCCCGGAGATCCTGGCCGTCGCGCCCGGCGACATGTACCGGGGCATGCAGGTGGTCACCGACGATCAGGTGGCCGACGTGATCGCGACCGAGGACGCCCGGTTCGAGATCGACCCGCGGCTGTCGGCGGCCGAGCGGGAGGACCACGCCCGGATGCAGGTGGCGATCAAGGCGATCCTGGACGACCGCGGCTTCGGGGCCTATACGGCGCACTTCGACGCGATCGGCGAGGACGGCCGGTTCAGCCGGCTGCCGCTGGCCGCCGCGTCCACGCTGATGGCCGAGGGCTACGGCTACGCGGCCGAGGGCGACGTGCTGACCGCCTGCCTGGTCGTCGGCGGGTCACGAGCTGATCGGCGACGCGCACTTCACCGAGATGTACGCGATGGACTTCCCATCGGACTCGGTGCTGATGAGCCACATGGGCGAGGGCAACTGGAAGGTGGCCCGCTCGGACCGCCCGGTGAAGCTGATCAAGCGCCCGCTGGGCATCGGCCGCCTGGAGGACCCGCCGACGTTCCTGTTCCAGTACCAGCCGGGCCCGGCCACGCTGGCCACCCTGGTCTCGCTGGAGGGCGAGCGGTTCCGGCTGGTGGTGGCCGAGGGCGAGAACCTGGACAGCCAGATACTGCCCGCGCTGGAGATGCCCTACGGCCAGTTCCGGCCCGCGAGCGGGCTGCGGGCCTGCCTGAACGGCTGGCTGAGCGCGGGCGGGCCGCACCACGAGGTGATGAACCTGGGCCACCACGCGGCCAGCTGGAAGGTCTTCTGCCAGCTGACCGGCATCGAGTTCGTGCAGGTCTGACGCCGGCCCGGCGGGCGGGCCCCATCCGGCAGGTCGTCGCGCCCGGCGGATGGGGCAGGATGACTGTCATGAGCGAGCGGAGGGGCGCCAGCCCGGTGAGCGCGTGAACAGCAGGCTGCTGGCCGTCGTCGCCGTGGCCGGGCTGGCCCTCGCCGGGTGCTCGGCCGGGTCCGCGGCCAGCGGCGGCAGCTCCCCGAGCACGGCGACCGCCCCGGCCTCGGGCTCGGCCGGGCCGGGCTCGGCGCTGGCCTGGCGGGCCTGCCCGCAGGTGGCGCAGGATCTGCTCTGCGCGAGCCTGAAGGTGCCGCTGGACTACGCGCGGCCGCACGGCCGGCAGATCACCCTGGCCCTGTCCGAGGTGCCCGCCAGCGCCCCGCCCGGCAAGCGGCAGGGCGTCCTGCTGGTCAACCCCGGCGGACCCGGCGGGGCGGGCCGGAGCCTGGCCGCGTTCGTGGCCCAGGGGCTCAGCCCGGAAGTGGCCGCCGAGTACGACATCATCGGCTTCGACACCCGCGGCACCGGCGCGTCGGTCCCGGCGCTGCACTGCGACCCGTCGTTCTTCGCCCGGGCCCGGCCGACTTACGTGCCCGCCAACCGGGCCGCCGAGCAGGTGCTGATCGGCCGGGCCGAGACCTACGCGGCCGACTGCCAGCGGCGCTTCGGCTGGCTGCTGCCCTACCTGACGACCCGCAACATCGCCCGGGACCTGGACTCCATCCGGGTCGCGCTCGGGCAGCGCCAGATCAGCTACTTCGCCTTCTCCTACGGCACCTACATCGGCCAGGTCTACGCCACGATGTTCCCGACCCGGGTGCGCCGCATGGTGCTGGACAGCACGGTCGACCCGCGCGGCGTCTGGTACGCCGACAACTTCGCCCAGGATTACGCGTTCCAGGGCCGGATCGACGGCGTTCCTGCGCTGGGCGGCCCGCTATAACGCCGACTTCCGGCTGGGCGGCACGCCCGCCGCGGTCAGCCGGGCCTTCGCCACCGTCTCGTCCCGGCTACTGGCCCGCCCCATCAACGGCGTGGTCGGGCCGGACGAGCTCGACCGACACGTTCCTGGCCGGCGGCTACGACGACCAGTACTGGCCGGCGCTGGCCATCGCGCTGGCCGCCTACCTGCACAGCGGCTCCACCGGCCCGCTGCTGCGGGTGTACCGGCAGGCGGGCGTCCAGAACGAGAACGAGTTCGCGGTCTACAACGCCGTGGAGTGCGGCGACGTCCGGCCTGGCCCCGCGACTGGGCCGCCTGGGACGCGCAGACCAGGCAGGTCTACCGGCGGGCCCCGTTCGAGGCCTGGGGCAACACCTGGTTCAACGCCGCCTGCGCGTTCTGGCCGGTGCACGGGCCGGCCCGGCCGATGAAGATCGGCGCCGCCGGGCTGCCGCGGCATCCTCATGCTCCAGGGCACGCTGGACCCGGCCACGCCCTACGCCGGGGCGCTGGCCGCGCGGCGGGCGCTGCCGACGGCCCGGATGGTGGTGGTCGAGGGCGGCGGCAACCACGGCCAGTCGCTGGCCACGCCGCCGAACACCTGCGTGAACGGCTACCTCAACCGGTACCTGGCCACCGGGGCGCTGCCGGGCCAGGCGGGCCTGGTCAGCGCGACCTGCCCGGCGGGGCCGCTGCCGTCCCCCTGAGCAGGGTCCCTAGGGAGGATTGTGCGGGGGCGCGCACGGCCTGCGTCCGGATGCCGTTACGCTGGATGGGTGCTGCGCACCAGGGCGTGGCGGTCAACCTCGCTGCGCCTGATGACCGATCACGATCGCGACGAGGTTCTCGCCATCTGCGACCGCGATGCGGTCACGAACGTATTCGTGGGCTCCCGGGTTCGTAACGCGGGGCTGGACCCGCGACGGCTCGGCGCTCAGGTCTGGGGTTATTACGAGGGCGGCCAGCTGACCTCGATGTGCTACTCGGGCGCCAACCTGGTCCCCATCGAGGCCACCCCCGCGGCGATCAGCGCCTTCGCCGAGCGGGCCCGCATGCAGGGCCGCCGTTGCTCGTCCATCGTCGGCCCGGCGCAGGCCGTGACGCAGCTGTGGGGGCTGCTGGCCTCGTCCTGGGGCCGTCCGCGCGACATCCGGTCCGTTCAGCCGGTGATGACGATCTCGGGCCCGCCCAGCGTGCCGCCCGACCCGCTGGTGCGGCCGGTCACCCTGGACCAGCTCAGCGTGATGCTGCCGGCCTGCGTGGCCATGTTCACCGAGGAGGTCGGCGTCTCGCCGATCGGTCCGGACGGCGGCGTGGCCTACCGGGCCCGGGTCAGCGAGCTGATCCGGGCCGGGCGCTCGTTCGCGCGGATCGAGAACGGCCACGTGCTGTTCAAGGCCGAGATCGGTGCGGCCACCCCGCTGGCCTGCCAGGTGCAGGGGGTCTGGGTTCCGCCCGAGGCCCGCGGCCAGGGCCTGGCGGTGCACGGCATGGCGGCGGTGGTGACCGCGGCGCTGGCCGCGGTGGCCCCGGTGGTGACGCTGTACGTCAATGACTACAACGCGCCCGCCAGGGCGGCCTACAGCCGGGCCGGCTTCACCCAGACCGGCACGTTCATGTCCGTGCTGTTCTGATGGCCATTTCCGCCATTCACCGATAGCCGCCGGCCTGTCCCGTTAGGCGGCCCGGGACCCACCGCCCCCGGACAGGTGCCCCGGACAGGCCACAGGGCCCGTCGCGAGCGACGGGCCCTGTCCTCCCCCCTTTGCGGCACTTTCACCGCGCAAAACGCCCCTCCTGAACGTAAGCTAGCCTGTGCATGTCGCAGTAACGTCGCACAAGAGGGACGATAAGCGGGACGTGAGTGATTCCGAGCCAGTCGCCGGAAATGGCCGCGGATTGGCTGCCGCATACCTGCGGCAGTTACTGCTGAAGCAAGGCGCCTACCGGCGCCTGTGGGAGCAGCATGTCGTGCGGGAACGGCGCGGCGAGATCAACCAGCTCGCGGTGGCCGAGGTGCTGGCCCAGTACCTGTGGAGCTATCCGCGGCACGGCGGCGACTCCGATGTGATGCCGCGCCAGCTCAAGGACTCGGTGTCCCGCGCGCTGTCGGGCCGGCTGCTCAGCCGGCCGCAGCTGGCCTTGTTCATCGACGCCTTCGGCATCTCGGCGCAGGAGGCCGAGCGGCTGTGGCGGCTGTGGAACGGGTCCGGCTCGGTCGCGGTGCTGTCCGGCCGCCGGGCCGTGTCGCCGGAGCTCGAGAGCGACCTGCGCGCGGCGCTCGGCCCGCGCCGGCACCAGACGCTGTCGCTGCACGACCACATCGAGATCGGCGCCGACGGCCTGCCGGTCAGGACCAGGACCATGCAGGTCATCGAGGCGACCGCGCCGAATACCGACCGGATCCCCTACCTGTACGACACCAACGCGCTGACCCTGGACGTCGGCCAGGGGTGCCAGGGCGTGTCCCGGCAGCTCTACAAGATCGGCGACGAGGTGTTCGCGACCAGCATCCTGCTGTCCAGGGTGCTGAACGTGGGCGAGACCAGCACGCTGGAGTACTGGACCACCTACCGGTACCAGGACGACCCGGATGACCCGGGGCAGCGCGAGCACCGCCGGGCGGTGATGCACTACGTGGAGAACGTGGACATGCGCGTCCAGTTCGACCCGGACCGCCAGCCGGCCAAGCTGTGGTGGGCGACCTGGGACGGGGTGGACGGCCCGATCACCAGCCAGGAGGAAGTGGGCCTGGACCTCCAGCACTCGGCGCACCGGTACATGCGCTCCATCGAGCGCACCGTGGTCGGCTTTTACTGGAGCTGGTAGGAGCTCGCCCGGCTCTCTCGCCCGGCTCGCCCGCCCGGCGGGCGGAAACTGAGATGACGGCCGGGCCGGAGGTTGCTAAGCTCTCGTGCCCTTCGCGCCTATTTCCCCTCACGAGTCCATTGAAGTTGGCTGACCCCTGCCCAGTGAAGGAGATGCCTCATGCCGCCGGCCAGCCGCGCTCGCGCCGGTACCGCAGAATCCGACCCCACTCCCGACCCGGCCTCTGATCCCACCCTGGCCGCGGAGCGTGCGCACCTGGCCAGCTCCCGCGAGTTCCTCCGCCTGATGCGCGAGGACGTGCTCTCGCTGCGCGCCCTCGCCGGTGACCCGGTGTCGGAGGAATACCTGAAGGCCGACCTCTACCGCCGGGCCGAGGCCCTCAAGGACCTGCCCGACACCCCGCTGTTCTTCGGCCGGGTCAACTACTCAGGCCAGCAGGCGGCCGCCGAGCCCGGCCCCGGCACGTTCTCCGGGGAGCAGTTCCACATTGGCCGGCGCCACGTCCACGACCAGGCCGGGCGGCCGGTGGTGGTCGACTGGCGGGCGCCCGTCTCCCGGCCCTTCTACCGGGCCAGCCAGGCCGAGCCCCTGGGCCTGGACCTGCGCCGCCGCTTCGGCTTCGCCGGCGCCGAGCTCACCGCCTACGAGGACGAGCCGTTCGCGGCCGGGCCCGTGCCCGCCACCCCCGCGCCCGCTCTGGCCGCCGCGGATGAGCCGGTCAGCCGGATCCTCATCGAGGAGATCGAGCGGCCGCGCTCGGGCCCGATGCGCGACATCGTGGCCACCATCCAGCCCGACCAGGACGACATCGTCCGGTCCGCCGTCGAGCAGACCGTCTGCGTGCAGGGCGCTCCCGGCACCGGCAAGACCGCGGTCGGCCTGCACCGGGTCGCCTACCTGCTGTACGCCTACGCCGAGAAGCTCAGCCGCGGCGGGGTGCTGGTCATCGGGCCCAACCGCGCCTTCCTGGCCTACATCCGGCACGTGCTGCCGGCGCTCGGCGAGCTGAACGTGTCCCAGCTGTCCGTGGCCGACCTGCTGGCCACCGTGCCCGTCCGCGGCACCGACTCCGAGCGGGCCGCCGTGGTCAAGGGCGACGCCCGGATGGCCGAGGTGCTGCGGCGCGCGCTGTGGGACCGGATCTCCGGGTCGGCCGAGTCGATCATGCTGCCGCGCGGCTCGCGGCGCTGGCGGGTCTCCGGGTCCGAGATCGACGGACTGGTGGACGAGCTGCGGGCGCGCGGGGTGCGCTACGGGACCGGCCGCGACATGCTGGCCCACCGCATTGCCCACGTGATCCTGACCAAGATGGAGGCCGCGGGGGAGAGCTGCGACGACCGCACTCACGATGCCGTGCGCCGGACCCGCCAGGTGCGGGCCGCCGTCGACGCGATCTGGCCCAGGGCCGACCCGGTGCGGCTGGTCCTGGCCCTGCTGTCGGACCCGGACCTCCTGCGACGCTCGGCCGAGGGCCTGCTCGACCCTGATGAGCAGGCCGCCATCGCGTGGGCCACGCCGCCCCGCGGTCCTGGCTCGGCCCGCTGGTCGGCCGCCGACGCCGTGCTCATCGACGAGACGCGGGACCTGATGGAGCGCACCCCGAGCCTGGCCCACGTGGTGGTGGACGAGGCCCAGGACCTGTCCCCGATGGAGTGCCGCGCCATCGGCCGGCGCTGCGCCACCGGCTCGGCCACCGTGCTCGGCGACCTGGCCCAGGGCACCACGCCCTGGGCCACCGCCAGCTGGGCCGAGCTGCTCGGCCACCTCGGCAAGCAGGATGCCGACCTGCGCGTGCTGGAAACCGGCTACCGCGTACCGCGGCAGATACTCGACTTCGCCAGCCGCCTGCTCGACCACATCGCGCCCGGCCTGGGTGCGGCCCGCTCGGTGCGCCAGGACCCCGGCGCGCTGGAGGTGCGCCGCGTCGCCCCCGCCGGGCTGGCCCCGGCGCTGGCCGCCGCCTGCCGCGACGCGCTGGGCCGGGCCGGGCTCGGCGGCCGTCATCGCCGCCGACGATCACCTGCCCGCCCTGGCCGCCGCGCTGACCCAGGCCGGCCTGCCGCACGTCATGCTGGACGGCGGCGAGCCGTCCGCGGAGCTCACCCTGGTCCCGGTCACGCTGGCCAAGGGCCTGGAGTTCGACCAGGTCATCGTCGTGGAGCCGAGTCGCATCGCGGCCGCCGAGCGGCGCGGCCTGCACCGCCTGTACGTCGCCCTGACCCGCGCGGTGTCCCGGCTGACGGTCCTGCACTCCGAGCCGCTGCCGGAGGCCCTGGCGGCGGCCGCCTGACCTACATTTCTTTCAGAACAGAGGTGATCAGGGCCGCCGAGGCATCAAAGGACAATGCCGTGGCCCGCAGGTGGTTGAAGAACATGTTGTACCGGTCGACCTCGTCCACGTCCTCCACGTACAGGGCGCTGGTCAGGTCCTCCAGGTAGACCACATCGGGGTCGACGAGCTCGGGAAAGACCAGGATCACGAACGGCCGGCCCATGGCCGGGTGGGCGCCGCCGCCGAACGGGATGACCTGGAGCGAGACATTCGAGAGCTGGGACAGCTCCAGCAGGTACTCCAGCTGCGGCCGCATGAGGCCGGAGCCGCCGACCCGGCGGCGCAGCGCGGCCTCGTCCAGCACGGCCCACATCTTCGGGGGGTCCGTCCTGGTCAGCGTGGGCTGGCGGGCCATCCGCAGCGCGACCTGGCGCTCGATGTCGTCCTGGGGGCTGGTGACCATGCCCGCGCTGATCACCGTGCGGGCGTACTCCTCGGTCTGGAGCAGGTTGGGGATCAGGCTGACCTCGTAGATCCGGATCTCCGAGGCGGCGCTCTCCAGCCCCAGGTAGGTGGCGAAGTGCGGCTGGATCGAGTCGCTGTAAGCGTGCCACCAGCCCTTCTGCCGGGAGTCACGGGCCAGCTGGACCAGGCTCTCGCGCTGATCGGGCGGCACGCCGTAGATCTGGAGCATGTCCCGCACGTCACGGGGGGAGACCGAGACCCGGCCGGTCTCGACCCGGCTGATCTTGGACGCTGAGCACTCCAGCCGCTCGGCGACCTCTTCGCAGGTCAGCTTGGCCGACTCGCGAAGCCGCCGGAGCTCAAGGGCGAGCCGGCGTCGCCGGACGGTTGGGCTCTGAGCGCTGGCCATCGATCCCCTCCTCGCTCGGGCTCGACCGTGACCGTCAAGTGTGCTGGGTTCGGGTCGCCGCGTCCAGTGGCGGGGTCCTTCACGGCGAAGTGCAACGATCCTGAGGTCGCGTGCGATTTACGTTATGCATGTTGCATCTCGTCATAACGACCGGCATGCTAGTGCCGAGCAGCTACAGCACGCTGTTAAAGAGCTACCAGGGGTGACTAGATGACCATCGAAGCCCGTGCGGTCCGCGACGAACGCGACGCTGTCGACAGCCCCCGGGCTTATCTCGGCCGGCTCGAGGGGCTCGCGCAGGCCGTGGCCCAGCACGGCCTCCGGGCCCGGCTCGTCACGCCGCCCGGCCGCGTCCCCAGCCTGCATGTGGTGAACCCGCAGGCGTCCGCGCTGGCCGAGGACGTCTACGCCGGGCCATGCCAGGACGGCCAGTGGTGGTTCTGGTGGTCCTGGGCGGAGCGGATCGCTGAGGGAGATGACCTGGCCGGGGCGGCGATGAGGATCAGTCGCGTCCTGGCCGCCCGCGACTAAGGCGTGCCCCGCAGCTCATGTCCAGGCGCAGCCCGCTCATGTGCAGCCGCAGCGACTAACGCGCGCCCTGCAGATCAGCCGCCCGCGACTAACGCGTGCCCCGCAGATCAAGTGCAGGCGCAGCCCGCGAGGCGCGCAGCCCGCGAGGCGCGGCAGCCCCTCGCGCCTCTCGGATCCCGGCCAGCCCATCCGCCTCCCTAGCGGCGACCCGAAATCAGGCTTACAGTCCTCCGTAATCGGGCTCGGGCCCGGCGAAACAACGTGGTTGTTGCTCTCACGTCGTACCAGCGACGTGGTTGTTGCAACCACGTCGCTGGGGCTGGGGCCGTCCACCCTAACGACGTCGTGCCGCCCTGGCCAGGGCCTGCACGGTCAGGCCGGGGAACGCCACCGTCGTGCCTCGCCAGGCCGCGGCGCGCAGCGCGGCGGCCCGGACCTGCCGGGCGCCGAGCATCCGCAAGTCCGCGCTGGGCAGCGCGACCAGGCCCAGGTAGGCGCTGGTCACCCGTTCTTCGAGCAGCTCGGCCAGCGCGACGGCCTGCCGGGCCGTATTCACGCGATGCGGTAGCTGGTAGGCCACGGCCGCGGGCGCCGGGGTGACGCCGCGGGCCCGCAGCTCGGCCATCAGCCGGTCAACGGCTTCCTGGTGGGCGGTCCAGTCCGCGGTGGCCGCGCTCAGGGCGGTCCCCGTCAGGTGCGCGCCGACGACACCGTAGCCGTAGCTGGCCGCCTGCTCAGCGGCCAGCGCGGCCTGGAGCAGGCGGACCTCGGCCGACTGGCCGGCCGCCCCGGCGCGGCGGCCTCGCTGGCGCCGCCCGCCTCGGTGCCCCCCGCCTCGCTGGCGCCGCCCGCCTCGGTGCCCCCCGCCTCGCTGGTGCCCCCCGCCTCGGTGCCCCCCGCCTCGCTGGCGCCGCCCGCCGCGTCGGCGCTCTCCGCCGCGTCGGTGCGGCCAGCGTCGGCGCGCATCACGCCGCCCCGGCCGCGCGCAGCGCGATCACGTGGGTGGCCTCGGACGCCGAGATGCTGGCGAATAGCTGAGCGAGCGCGGGCGGCACCTCGGGAACCTGGCTCAGCAGCCGGTCAGAGGCGGCCCGCTCGGCGCGCATCAGCTCGCTCAGCGCTTGACGGGGCCCGGCGGGCAGCGTGACCGCCCGGGGCCGGGGCAGCGGCCCCGAGCCGGCCGCCAGCGGCGAGCCAGGGATCAGCCGCTCCCGCAGCTGGCGCAGGTGGTCCTGATGCTCGCTGAGCACCGCGGCCAGGATGGCGCGCTGGGCTGCGCGCCCGCCGCTGAGCCGCTGGAGTCCGGCCTGGTAGCTGGCCACCAGGTCCTGCTCGGCCCGGATCGCCGCGCGCAGCCGGGCCACGTCCGGCGCCGGCCCGGGCGGCGCGCCCAGGGCCTGCGTTCCCTTGCAGCCGGCGATGAGCAGCGGGAGGGCGGCCGCAGCGGCCACTACGGCCCGCCGGGTCGGGTCCGACGCCACCAGGATCCTCCAGCCGGATGTGCGAGATGGTCGTGGCAGATGGTCTTACGAAATGCTGACAAAGCGGGAACCGCGGACTCCCCGCCGCCCGCAGGCTCCAGCATGACACGGGCGCGCCGGCCGCGCCGGGCCGGTCGTGGAGCCGACGTGGCGCGGCGGTGGTGCCACACCCGGCTAGGCTAGAGGCGCAGTGCACAAAAGCACAGGTCGCGGGGCGAGGAGGTCGTGATGAGCAAGAGCTCACGTCAGGGTTCGCTGCGATCTTCCGCCGCGGGCGCGAGCAGCCGGCCGGGCAGCGCCAGTCGCCCGGCCAGCCGGCCTCCGGCCGGCCGGTGGACGCGGAGCAGGTGGCCGCCCTGCTGGAACCGGTGGCCAGCGCCCTGGGAATGGACCTGGAGGGCGTCCGCGTTACCTCAGCGGGCCGGCGACGCGTGCTGCGCATCGTGCTCGACGCCGACGGCGGCGTCAGCCTCGACGACATCGCGGTGGTCAGCCGGGACCTGTCGACGGCACTCGACGATTCCGCCGTCATGGGTGACCAGCCGTACACCCTGGAGGTCTCCTCGCCTGGCGTGGACCGTCCGCTCACCGAGCGGCGGCACTGGCGCCGGGCGATCGGCCGCCTGGTCGTGGTCCCGCTTATCGCGGCGGGCAACGGCGAGGGACGAGCCACCGTAGAAGGCCGCATCACGGGCGCGAGCGCTGACGGAATCACGCTGGACACCGGCGGCGAGAGCCGCATGTTTGGCTACAGCGACCTCGGCCCGGGCAAGATAAAGATCGAGTTCGCACCGATCGATGCCGGGCGAGGCGATGAGGACCCCGACGACGAGGGCGCAGACGAGGAGGGATCCGATGGATATTGACCTGAGCGCGCTGCGCAGCCTGCAAACTGAGAAAGACATCTCGATGGACCTGTCGATCAAGGCCATCGAGGACGCGCTCCTCGTCGCCTATCACCGCAGCGAGGGCGCCGCGGCCTCGGCCAGGGTCGAGGTCAACCGCCGCACCGGCCATGTCACCGTGTGGGCCGCCGAGACGGCCGAGGACGGCCAGGTGGTCCGGGAATATGACGATACGCCGGACGGATTCGGGCGGATCGCCGCCACCACCGCGCGGCAGGTCATCCTGCAGCGGCTGCGCGACGCCGAGGACGAGCTCACCTTCGGTGAGTACGCCGGCCGCGAGGGCGACGTGGTCGCCGGGGTGATCCAGCAGGGCAAGGACCCCCGTGCGGTCCTGGTCGACCTGGGCAAGCTGGAGGCCATGCTGCCGCCGAGCGAGCAGGTGCCCGGCGAGCGGTACGTGCACGGCGAGCGGCTGCGCTGCTACGTGCTGCACGTGCGCAAGGGCTTCCGCGGGCCGTCGGTGACGCTCTCGCGCACCCACCCCAACCTGGTCCGCAAGCTGTTCGCGCTGGAGGTGCCCGAGATCGCCTCGGGGGCCGTGGAGATCGCCGCCATCGCCCGTGAGGCCGGGCACCGCAGCAAGATCGCCGTGACCTCGCACCAGCCGGGCGTGAACGCCAAGGGCGCGTGCATCGGCCCGATGGGCAGCCGGGTCCGCAACGTCATGACCGAGCTGCACGGCGAGAAGATCGACATCGTGGACTACTCGCCCGACCCGGCCGCAGTTCGTCGCGCACGCGCTCTCGCCGGCCCGGGTGTCGAAGGTCAACGTGATCGACGCCGCGGCGCGGGTGGCCCAGGTCATCGTGCCCGACTACCAGCTCTCGCTGGCCATCGGCAAAGAGGGACAGAACGCCCGGCTGGCCGCCCGGCTGACCGGCTGGCGGATCGACATCCGGCCCGACACCGCAGGTGAGGACCCCGCGGTCACCCCGGCCGTGCCGGGCGCTCGCGGTCAGTCGGACCGGTCGGCGGCGGGCGACGGGAGCGGCGGCGGCATGGCGGGGACCGTGCCCGGTGCCGCCGACGCGCCGGCCCTGTAAGCTAGACGGCAGAATGGCCAGGCGGTCTCCGTCGCCTTCCTCGTCGGTGCGGCAAACACCAGTGTCACCAACCCGGACGTGTGTGGGATGCGGAGCTCGCGCGGCCAAGTCCGAGTTGCTTCGCCTGGTGGCGGTAGGGGACGAGATCGTTCCCGACGTCGCCGCGCGGCTGCCCGGCCGGGGCGCGTACCTGCATCCCCAGCCAGGGCTGCTTGGAACGGGCCCAGCGCCGCAGGGCGCTCGCGCGGGCGCTACGCGCGGCCGGGGGCGACTCCCGGCGGGCGAGCTCGCCGGGTACCTGGCGGGCGGCGCTTGGCGGGGACGAGGCAGCGGGGACGGATGGCCGGAGCGTGGAGAGAGGCAGGCTGAGATTGCAATGAGCGCGCGATGAGCATGCGGCGATGAACAGCAGAGGCTGACGCCGGACGGAGCACGCGCTGCCCCGGACCGGCTGACGGGCCCGGTGATGGATCCGGGCCGAGTAGAGGGAGCGCAGTGGCGAAGGTCCGGGTTTACGAACTCGCGAAGGAGTTCGGTGTAGAGAGCAAGGCCGTCATGGCCAAGCTCCAGGAAATGGGCGAGTTCGTGCGGTCGGCGTCCTCGACGATCGAGGCGCCGGTCGTCCGCAGGCTCAAGGAAGCGTTCGCGGCCCCAGCCGCAAGGTCGGGCGGGAACGGACAGCGGCGTGCTCAGCCGGCCCCGCGGCCGGCACGCAGGCCGCCGCGCCCTCGGGGCCGGCGCCGGCGGCGCCGAGCGCCGGGCGGCGGTCACCGAAGCAGGCCGCGGCCAGCATGAACGGCAGCGCGCAGGCGCCGCAGCGCCGCCGTCGCGACGACGCGGGCGGCGGCGGCCGAGCTCCGGCGCTCCGACCGGACCCGTCGCGGTGCCCACTCCCTTCCAGGCCCCGCAGTCCGGAGACGCTGCGGCCCGGCGCGGACCAGCCCGGCCAGGACCCGGCCGCAGCCGGCGGCGGCTCAGTCCAGCCAGGCTCCGGCCCGGCCCGATGCCCGCCCGGCCGGCCAGCCCGGCGCGCGGTCTGGCCCAGCGGCCCGGCAGGCGGCCCCCGGTGCGCCGCGGCCCGGCGCGCCGCGGCCGGCCCCAGCACCGCGGGCGCCCCGCCCCGGCGGCGGCCGCGCGGCCAGGGCCCCGGCCCGGCCCGCGGCCGGGTAACAACCCCTTCAGCTCGACGGCGACCGGCATGGGCGCGGCGCGCCCGCCGCGGCCCGGCGCCGCCGGCGGCCGGTCCGGGCGGTCAGGGCGGCGGCAGCGGCCCGGGCGGCCCGCGTCCCGGCAGCCCGGCCAGCTCGCCGGCGGCCCGCGCCCGGCTAGCGCCCGGCCCGGCGCGCCCGCGTCCCGGCGGCGATCGGCCGGCCGGCCCGCGTCCCGGCGGCCCGCGCCCCAGCCCGAGCAGCATGCCGCCGCGCCCGGTCGGCGGCCGCGGTCCCGGTGGTCCGGGCGGCGGCCCGGCGGTGCGCGCGGCGGTCGCCGGCGCCGGCGGACCGGCACCCGGTCCGCGGCGGCGGCCGCGGCGGTCCCGGTGCCGGCGCGCGGCGGTCCGCGTGGCGGCGGTGGCGGCGGTGGCGGCGGCCCGCGTCCGGGCATGGGCCCGGCCGCGTCCCGGCGGCCGCGGTCGCAGCGGCACCGCAGGGCGCGTTCGGCCGGCCCGGCGGGCGGCCGTCGCGCGGCCGCAAGTCGAAGAAGCAGCGCCGTCAGGAGTTCGACAACATGCAGGCGCCGGCGATCGGCGGCGTGTCGATCCCGCGCGGCAACGGCCAGGTCATCCGGCTGTCCCGCGGCGCCTCGCTGAGCGACTTCGCCGACAAGATCGGGGTCAACCCGGCCTCGCTCGTCCAGGTGCTGTTCCACCTCGGCGAGATGGTCACCGCCACCCAGTCGGTCAACGACGAGACGCTCCAGCTGCTCGGCGCCGAGCTCAGCTACAACGTGCAGGTGGTCTCCCCGGAGGAAGAGGACCGGGAGCTGCTGGAGGCGTTCGACATCGAGTTCGGCGAGGACGAGGGCGAGGACGCCGACCTGGTGGCGCGTCCGCCGGTGGTCACCGTCATGGGTCACGTCGACCACGGCAAGACCAAGCTGCTGGACGCGATCCGGAACACCAACGTGGTCGCGCACGAGGCCGGCGGCATCACCCAGCACATCGGCGCCTACCAGGTCGACACCGTGGTGGACGGCCACGAGCGCAAGATCACCTTCATCGACACCCCGGGCCACGAGGCGTTCACCGCCATGCGTGCCCGCGGTGCCGAGACGACCGACCTGGTCGTGCTCGTGGTGGCGGCCGACGACGGCGTCAAGCCGCAGACCACCGAGGCGCTGAACCACGCCCAGGCGGCCGCGCGTGCCGATCGTGGTCGCGGTCAACAAGGTCGACAAGGAGGGCGCCGACCCGCAGCGGGTCCGGGCCCAGCTCACCGAGTACGGCCTGGTGGCCGAGGAGTTCGGCGGCCAGACCCTGTTCGTCGACGTGTCGGCCCGCAACGGCACCGGCATCGACGCGCTGCTCGAGGCGATCGTGCTGACCGCCGACGCCGAGCTCGACCTGCGGGCCAACCCGAAGCAGCAGGCGCAGGGCGTGGCCATCGAGGCGCACCTGGACAAGGGCCGCGGCCCGGTCGCGACCGTGCTGGTGCAGCGCGGCACGCTGCACGTCGGCGACTCGATCGTCACCGGCGAGGCGTTCGGCCGGGTCCGCGCCATGCTGGACGAGAACGGCGACCAGGTCACCGAGGCGCCGCCGTCCCGGCCGGTGCAGGTGCTCGGCCTCACCGCCGTGCCCGGCGCCGGCGACAGCTTCCTGGTCGTCGACGACGACCGGGTGGCCCGGCAGATCGCCGAGCGGCGCGAGGCCAGGGAGCGCAGCGCCATGTTCGCCCAGCGGCGGCCGCGGGTCACGCTGGAGGACCTGGAGTCCGCGCTGAAGTCCGGCGAGCGGGAGGAGCTGCTGCTCATCATCAAGGGCGACGTGTCCGGCTCGGTCGAGGCGCTGGAGGACGCGCTGGTCCAGCTCGACGTGGGCGAGGAAGTGGCGCTGCGGGTCATCGGCCGCGGCGTCGGCGCGATCACCCAGGACGACGTCAACCTGGCCATCGCGTCCGAGGCCGTGATCATCGGCTTCAACGTCCGGCCCGCGGGCCGGGCCGGCGAGCTGGCCCAGCGCGAGGGCGTGGACATCCGCTACTACTCGGTCATCTACCAGGCGATCGAGGAAGTCGAGGCCGCGCTCAAGGGCATGCTCAAGCCGATCTTCGAGGAGGCCCAGCTCGGCACGGCGGAGATCCGGGAGGTCTTCCGGGTGCCGCGGATCGGCAACGTGGCCGGCTCCATCGTCCGGTCCGGGACCATCACCCGCAACAGCAAGGCGCGGCTGGTCCGGGACGGCGTGGTGGTCTCGGACAACCTCACCGTGGAGTCGCTGCGCCGGTTCAAGGAGGACGCGACCGAGGTCCGCGAGGGCTTCGAGTGCGGTATCGGCATCGGCTACAACGACATCAAGGTCGAGGACGTGATCGAGACCTTCGAGATGCGGGAGAAGCCACGCGCCTGACGGCCGCGCGGCGAGACGGCGCGTGTACGTCGGCGCGCTGACCCTGGACCTGCTGCTCGGCGACGTCCGGTCGCTGAAGCAGAAGCGCTCGGTGGTCCGGCCCGCTGATCGCGGAGGTGCGCCGGCGTTTCCCCGGCGCGGCGGTCGGCGAGACCGGCCACCTGGACCTGCACCGCCGGACCGAGATCGGCGTCGCCGTGGTGAGCTCCACCGCGGCGCACGCCGACCGAGGTGCTGGAGGCCTGCGAGCGCCTGGTCGCCGCGCGCCCGGAGATCGAGCTGCTGTCCGCACGGCAGCGGCTGTTCCACGACGAAGAGGAGTGACCGGGATGAACCCGGCGAGGACACGCAAGCTTGGCGACCGGATCGCCCAGATCGTGGCCGAGATGCTGGAGCGCCGGATCAAGGACCCGCGGCTCGGCTTCGTCACCGTCACCGAGGCCCGGGTCACCGGCGACCTGCGGGAGGCGACGGTCTTCTACACCGTCTACGGCTCGGAGGAGGAGCAGGCCGGGCACCGCCGCCGCGCTGGCCAGCGCGACCGGCCTGATCAGGTCCGAGGTCGGCCGCCAGACCGGGCATCAAGCACACCCCGTCGATCGCCTTCGAGCTGGACAAGGTGCCCGACACGGCCGCGGACCATCGAGGACCTGGTGGCCAGGGCCCGCGCGGCGGACGCCGCGGTGGCGGCCACCCGCGAGGGCGCCGTCCCGGCCGGGGACCCCGACCCGTACCGGACCCGCCGGCCGAGGACGACGAGGACGACGAGGACGACGACGACGACGTCGGGACGACGAGCCGACGACTGCGAGCGAAATCCCGGCCGACGCCGGACGGTGACGCGGGATACTCGCCGTCGTGACGGCTGGCGCTCCCGGCAATCCGCGACCTCGAGGCCGAGTGGGCGCGCGGCCCTCAAGATCATCGGCGGCGCGCCGGAGATCTGCCTCGCCTGCCATGTCCGGCCGGACGGCGACGCGCTCGGCTCGATGCTGGCGGTGGCGCAGCGCGCTGTGCGGCGCGGCCGGCCGCCGGCCCGCGCGGGTCGATCGCCTCGTTCGGCGACCAGCCCTTCGAGGTCCCGGCACATCCTGCGGTTCCTGCCCGGCGTCGGAGCTGCTCACCCCGCCGGCGGGCTACCCGGAGCGGCCCGCGGCTGATGATGACCTTCGACGCCGCCAGCGCGGACCGGCTGGGCCTGCTGGCCGACCAGCGCAGCCCGGGCCGGCGAGCTGATCGTGCTCGACCACCATGCCGTCCAACGCCGGGCTTCGGCACGATCCACCTGGTCGACCCGGCGGCGGCCGCCACGGCCGTGCTGGCCCGCAAGCTGATCGACCGGCTGGGCGTCCCGAGCTCAGCCGCGGACATCGCGCTCGGGCCTCTACACCGGCCTGGTCACCGACACCGGGCTCGTTCAAGTTCTCGACCACCCCGCGCACTGCACTAGCTGGCCGCCGAGCTGCTGAGCACCGGGCCTCGATCCCGGCGCCGTCGGCCCGCGAGCTGTTCGACCGCGCCCCGTTCGGCTACCTGGAGCTGCTGGCCGCGGTGCTGGGCCGGGCCGTGCTCGAGCCCGGCGCGGCCGCGCGGCCTCGGCCTGGTCTGGACGACCGTCACGCGGGCCGACCGCGGCGGCCGGCCGGCTGCCGCTGGACGTCGGTCGAGTCGGTCATCGACGTGCTGCGGCGCACCGACGAGGCCGAGGTGGCCGTGGTCCTCAAGGAGGCCGACGACGGCACCTGGCTGGTCTCGGCCCGGTCCAAGGACCGGGTCGACGTCGGCCGCGCGTGCCACGGCGCTCGGCGGCGGCGGCCACGCCCGGGCGGCCGGGTTCACCGCCCCCGGCTCGGCCGGCCGACGCGATCGCCGGCGCTGCGCGACCGGCGAGTGAGTCTGGACCGGCCGGGGTGACGCGCGCCCAGCGGGCTGCTGATCGTCGACAAGCCAGCCGGGCTGACCTCGCACGACGTCGTGGCCCGGATCCGCCGGCTGGCCGGCACCCGCCGGGTCGGGCACGCCGGCACGCTCGACCCGATGGCCACCGGGGTGCTGGTGGTCGGCGTCGAGAAGGCCACCCGGCTGCTCGGCCACCTGGCGCTGACCGAGAAGGAGTACGCGGCGCACGATCCGGCTCGGCCAGGCGCACCGACACCGACGACGCCGAGGGCGAGGTCATCGCCGGCGCCCCGGCCGGCGGCGTCGACCGACGCCGAGGCGCTGCGCGCCGGCCGCGGCCGCGCTGACCGGCGAGATCCAGCAGGTCCCGCCGGGCGTCAGCGCGATCAAGGTCGGCGGCCAGCGGGCCTACCGGCTGACCCGCGACGGGGCGCCGCCCGAGCTGGCCGCCCGGCCGGTCACGGTCACCGCGCTGGAGATCGCCGGCATCCGTCGCAGCCCGGCCCGGCCGGCGGACCTGCTCGACGTGGACGTCGCGGTGACCTGCTCCAGCGGCACCTACATCCGGGCCCTCGCCCGCGACCTGGGCGCGGCGCTGGGCGTCGGCGGGCACCTGACCGCGCTGCGGCGCACCCGGGTCGGGCCCGTACCTGGTCGAGGCGCGCCACTGACGAGCTGACGCTGGAGCGAGCTGGCGCCGGGCAGCTGCGCGGTCATCCCGCTGGCCAGGCGGCCGCGGCGGCGCTTCGCCGCGCCGGGACCTGACCGCCGACGAGGCCCGGCTGGTCGTCACGGGGGCCGGCTGCCCGCGCTGCGGGCGCCGGGGCCGGGCCGGTGGCCGCGTTCGCCCCGGACGGCACGCTGGTCGCCCTGCTCACCGAGGAGGCGGGCCAGGCCCGTCGCTGGCCGTGTTCGCGGCCGCGGAGGCCGGCACGCCGGCTGCCCGCCCGCGGGTCCGCATGGCAGGCTTGGAGCAGCGCCGTACACCGCCTGACCAGGAGGGGATCGCACATGCAGCGGTGGCAGGGCCTCGGACGACGTGCCCGCCGACTGGGGCCCCTGCGTGGTCACCATCGGCGTCTTCGACGGCGTGCACCGCGGCCACCAGCGCGATCGTCGGGCCGCGCCAAGGCGGCCGCCGGCCGCATGGGGCTGCCCGTGGTCGTCGTCACCTTCGACCCGCACCCCGACGAGGTGGTCCGGCCCGGCTCGCACCCGCCGCTGCTGTGCAGCGTGCGCCGGCGCCGGCGAGCTGCTGGCCGGGCTCGGCGTCGACGCGGTCTGCGTGCTGCCGTTCACGCTACGAGTTCTCCCAGCTCGGGCCGGACGAGTTCGTCCGCGCGGTGCTGGTGGACCGGCTGCACGCGGCCCGCGTGGTGGTGGGCGAGAACTTCCGCTTCGGGCACAAGGCCGCGCGGCGACGTGGCGCCTGCTGGCCGAGCTGGGCGAGAAGTACGACTTCACCGCCGAGGGCGTGCCGCTGCTGGCCGAGGACGGCGTCACGATCTCCTCGACCGCCATCCGGGACCTGCTCGCGGCCGGCGACGTGGCCGGCGCGGCCCGCGACCTCGGCCGCCCGCACCGGGTCGAGGGCGTGGTCGTGCGCGGCCACCAGCGCGGCCGGGCGCTCGGCTTCCCCACGGCCAACCTGGAGACGCTGCCGCACACCGCGATCCCGGCCGACGGCGTCTACGCGGGCTGGCTGGTCAGCCTGGATCCCGACGGCGCCGAGATAGGAGCGGTGGCCCGCCGCGATCTCGGTCGGCACCAACCCGACCTTCGACGGGCGGGAGCGGACCGTCGAGGCCTACGCGCTGGACCGCGACGACCTGGACCTGTACGGCGCGCACGTGGCGGCGGACTTCGTGGCCCGGCTGCGCGGCCAGGCCCGGTTCGGCTCGGTGGCCGAGCTGGTCGAGCAGATGCACCGCGACGTGGACGCGGCCAGGGACAGCCTCCGCTAGCCGCGGGCCGGTGATCCGCGGGCGGGTCATCGGTCACCGCGGGCGGGTCATAGTAGCTGCCCGTGCGTGGTACCGTTTGAAATCGGCCTGAGTATCTGGCCCGGTCGGCTGCGCCCTCAGGCGGCTGACCATCCGGAGAGCCCGCGCTGCACGATGGCAGTTGTGTTATGCCAGGCGCCGCGTGCCTCTCCGTACCCCGATCGGCTCCCAGGGTCCCCTGAGTGCCCGAGAACGACCGAGTAACGAGGGAGCAACGTGCCGCTGGACACGCAGCTGAAGAAGGAGATCATCGCCGGCCACGCGACCAATGAGGGTGACACCGGCTCGCCGGAGGTCCAGGTCGCGCTGCTGACCCGGCGGATCAACGACCTGACCGAGCACCTGAAGGTGCACCAGCACGACCACCACAGCCGTCGCGGGCTGCTGCTGCTCGTCGGCCGCCGCCGGCGCCTGCTGAAGTACCTGGCCAGCCGACATCAGCCGCTACCGCGCGCTGATCGAGAAGCTCGGCCTGCGCAGGTAGGTTGAAGGCCAGCAGGACGCGGCGCCGGGAGTCCGGCAGGACGTCCGGCATAGCCGCCCATAACTGAATACACCAGGAAACAAACGACGTCCCGCGGCTCCGGCCCGGAGTGCTGACTGCGCCCCAGGGCCGGTCCTCGGTAGTGGTTCCCGGGTCTGCCATCGCCATCCGCAGCACAGGCTGCCGGCGGCGCAGGCGGTGGCCGAGAGCTTCGATCGAAGACCGGCCGGCAGCATTATCCAGCTAGCTGGCTGACATGGCACTCCACAGGCGGCGGGCAGGCGCGGGACCTCACGCAAGGAGGTCTCACCCGTGGAGGGTGTGTATAGCGCCGAAGTCATCATCGACAACGGCCAGTTCGGCGTACACAAGATCCGTTTCGAGACCGGCCGCCTGGCCCGGCTCGCCGGCGGGTCAGCCGTCGTCTACCTCGACGACGAGACCATGGTGCTGTCGGCCACGACCGCGTCCAAGCAGCCCAGGGAGGGCTTCGACTTCTTCCCGCTCACCGTCGACGTCGAGGAGCGGATGTACGCGGCGGGCCGGATTCCCGGCTCGTTCTTCCGCCGCGAGGGCCGGCCGTCCGAGGACGCGATCCTCACCTGCCGCCTGATCGACCGGCCGCTGCGGCCGTCGTTCGTGCACGGGCTGCGCAACGAGGTCCAGGTCGTCGAGACGATCATGGCCCTGCACCCCGAGCACCTGTACGACGTGGTCGCCATCAACGCCGCGTCGCTGTCCACCCAGCTGTCCGGGCTGCCGTTCTCCGGCCCGATCGGCGGCGTCCGGGTCGCGCTGATCCAGGGCCAGTGGGTGGGCTTCCCGACGCACCCGCAGCTGGCCGAGGCCACCTTCGACATGGTGGTGGCCGGCCGGGTGCTCGAGGACGGCGAGGTCGCGATCATGATGGTCGAGGCCGAGTCCACGCCGAGCACGCTCGGGCCTGCTGGCCGACGAGGGCAGCGGCGCCGTCGCGCCGACCGAGGAGACCGTGGCCGAGGGCCTGGAGGCGGCCAAGCCGTTCATCCGGGCGCTGTGCCAGGGCCAGACGGAGGTGGCCCGGGTCGCCGCCAAGCCGGTCCGCGAGTTCCCGACCTTCGTCGACTACGGCCAGGACGTCTACGACGCCGTCGCCGCCGATGTCTCCGACGAGCTGGCCCAGGCGCCAGGCCATCGCGGGCAAGCAGGAGCGCGAGACCGAGACCGACCGGGTCAAGGCCCTGGTCACCGAGAAGCTCGCGGCCCAGTTCGAGGGCCGCGAGAAGGAGATCAGCGGGGCCTTCCGGGCGCTGACCAAGAAGCTGGTCCGGCAGCGGATCATCCGCGACGGGGTGCGCATCGACGGCCGCGGCCTGGCCGACATCCGGCAGCTCTCGGCCGAGGCCGACGTGCTGCCCCGGGTGCACGGCTCGGCGCTGTTCGAGCGCGGCGAGACCCAGATCCTCGGCGTGACCACGCTGAACATGCTCCGCATGGAGCAGATGATCGACACGCTGAACCCCGAGCGCACCAAGCGCTACATGCACAACTACAACATGCCGCCGTACTCCACCGGCGAGACCGGCCGGGTGGGCTCGCCCAAGCGCCGCGAGATCGGCCACGGCGCGCTCGCCGAGCGGGCGCTGCTGCCGGTGCTGCCGACCCGCGAGGAGTTCCCCTACGCGATCCGCCAGGTCTCCGAGGCGATCGGCTCCAACGGCTCGACCTCGATGGGCTCGGTCTGCGCCTCGACGATGTCCCTGCTGGACGCCGGCGTGCCGCTCAAGGGCATGGTGGCGGGCATCGCGATGGGCCTGATCAACGAGGGCGGCGAGTTCGTCACGCTGACCGACATCCTCGGCGCCGAGGACGCGTTCGGCGACATGGACTTCAAGGTCGCCGGCACCAAGGACATCATCACCGCCCTCCAGCTCGACACCAAGCTCGACGGCATCCCGGCCAGCGTGCTGGCCGCGGCGCTGAAGCAGGCCCGCGGCGCCCGGCTGACCATCCTCGACGTGATGGCCGAGGCCATCGACGAGCCGGGCGAGATGAGCGACAACGCGCCGCGCATCATCACGGTGCACGTCCCGGTCGACAAGATCGGCGAGGTCATCGGCCCCAAGGGCAAGATGATCAACTCGATCCAGGACGAGACCGGCGCCGAGATCACCATCGAGGACGACGGCACGATCTACATCGGCGCCACCGACGGCACCTCGGCCGAGGCCGCACGCTCGATGATCAACGCGATCGCCAACCCGCACATCCCCGAGGTCGGCGAGCGGTTCCTGGGCACGGTGGTCAAGACCACCACGTTCGGCGCGTTCATCTCGCTGCTGCCGGGCAAGGACGGCCTGCTGCACATCACGCAGATCCGCAAGCTGCACGGCGGAGCCCGGATCGACAACGTCGACGACGTGGTCAAGGTCGGCGACAAGATCCAGGTCGAGATCCGCGAGGTCGACGACCGCGGCAAGCTGTCGCTGGTTCCCGTCGAGGTCGTGGAGCGCGAGGCCGCGGGCGAGGACCTCGGCGGCCACGACGACCGGCCCCGCGAGCACCGCGGCGGCGACCGTGACCATCGCGGTGACGGCGGCGGCCGGGGCGGCGACCGGGGTGGGGACCGGCACCGCACCCGGCAGCGTCACCGCAGCGGCCCGGGCTCCTCGGACGGGCCCTCGGGATCTGACAACTCATGACCAGCGCGCAGCGGCTATCGGGCGACGACCCGGGAGTGCGGCGCACCGTCCTGCCGGGCGGCCTGCGGGTGATCACCGAATCCCTGCCGGCCGTCCGGTCGGCGGCGCTCGGGATCTGGAACGGCGTGGGCTCGCGGGACGAGGACCGTGACCACGCCGGGGCCACGCACTACCTGGAGCACCTGCTGTTCAAGGGCACGCCGCGGCGCACCGCGCTGGAGATCTCGGCGTCGATGGACGCGGTCGGCGGCGAGCTGAACGCGTTTACCGCCAAGGAGTACACCTGCTATTACGCGCGGGTGCTCGACAGCGACCTGCCGCTGGGCATCGACGTGCTGTCGGACATGGTGACCAGCTCGCTGATCGAGCCGCGCGAGGTGGACGCCGAGCGCGGGGTGATCCTCGAAGAGATCGCCATGAACGAGGACGAGCCGTCGGACCTGGTCCACGAGGCGTGGACGGCCCTGCTGTTCGGGGACACCCCGCTGGGCCGTCCGACGCTCGGCACCGTCGACTCGATCAACTCGATCAGCCGGGACCGGATCTTCGAGTACTACCGGGCCAAGTACACCCCGGACAGCCTGGTGGTGGCCGCGGCCGGCAACCTGGACCACGACCACGTCGTCGAGCTGGTGCGGGAGGCGTTCGGCCCGGTGCTCACCGGCGACCGCGAGCCCGCGCCGCCCCGGCTCACCGGATCGTCGGCTCAGGACAACAAGAACTCGGGCGTGCGGCTGCTGTCCCGGCCGACCGAGCAGGCCAACCTGGTGCTCGGCTGCGCCGGGCTGGCCCGCAACGACGACCGCCGGTTCGCGCTGCTGGTGCTCGATGCGGCCCTGGGCGGCGGCAGCTCGTCGCGGCTGTTCCAGGAGGTGCGCGAGAAGCGCGGCCTGGCTTACTCCATCGGCAGCTTCACCGGCCAGCACGCCGAGTGCGGCATGTGGGGGATCTACGCGGGCTGCCTGCCGGCCAAGGCGGATGAGGTGCTGGCCATCTGCCAGTCCGAGATCGCCAAGGTGCTGTCCGGCGGGCTCACCGACGAGGAGCTGGCCCGGGGCAAAGGTCAGCTGCGCGGCTCCATGGTGCTCAGCCTGGAGGACCCGTCCTCGCGGATGATCCGGCTCGGCAAGTCCGAGCTGGTCTATCCCCGGCTGGAGCCGGTGGACGAGATCCTGGCCGCCATCGAGGCGGTCTCCCAGGAGGACGTGCGGGAGGTCGCCGAGGTGGTCCTGGGCCAGCCCAAGGCGCTGGCCGTGGTCGGTCCCTTCGACGACGCCGACGCGTTCGCCTCGGCTGTAGCTAACTGAGCGGTAGCTAACTGAGCCGTAGCCAACCGAGCCGTCCCTAGCTGGGGGTAGCGCGATGATCAAGGTCGGAGTGCTGGGCGCCAAGGGGCGCATGGGATCGCAGGCGTGCGCCACCGTCGAGGCGGCCAGCGACCTCGAGCTGGCCGCCCAGGTCGACGTCGGCGATCCGATCAGCGCGCTAGAGGGCTGCGACGTCGTGGTGGACTTCACCCACCCCGGCGCGGTCATGGAGAACGTGCGCTGGTGCGTCGAGCATGGCATCGCCGCCGTGGCCGGGACCTCGGGCTTCAACGAGGCCCGGCTCGACCAGGTGCGCGAGTGGCTGGGCGAGCCGGCCTCGACCCGGGTGCTGGTGGTACCCAACTTCTCGGTCGGCGCGGTGCTGATGATGCGCTTCGCCCAGCAGGCGGCGAGATTCTTCGAGTCGGCCGAGGTCATCGAGCTGCACCACGCAGGTAAGGCGGACGCGCCGTCGGGCACCGCGGCCCGCACCGCGGGCATGATCGAGGAAGCCCGGTCGGCCGCGGGCCTGGGCCCGTCGCCCGACGCCACGGTGACCGAGGCTGAGGGGGCGCGCGGCACGGTGCTGGGCGGCGTGCACGTCCACTCGGTCCGGCTGGCGGGCCTGGTCGCGCACCAGGAGGTACTGCTGGGCGGGCATGGCGAGCTGCTGACGATCCGGCACGACTCCCTGGACCGCTCCTCGTTCATGCCCGGCGTCCTGGTCGCGCTGCGCGGCATCGCGACTCTGTCTCCGGGCCTGACCGTCGGCCTAGATGAACTGATTTTGCCCGGAGGATAACCCCCGGACCCCCAGACCGGGGGACACCCCCGGAGCCCCCGCTGCCATCCGCTCGGGCCGGCTTCGCCGACCGTCGCGGCTGGCCCGCCGGGGCTGGATTTCGACCGTTCTGGCTGACCGTAAATCGCTGGGCGGAATCAACTTCTCGTAGCACGGTGTTCTTTAAGGAGACCGGCCCGTGTGGTCGGACTTCTGCATGGCGGGCTGAGTGCGGGGTAACTCGGCATTTGTGCCCAATCGCCCGCCCGCCCCCCGCCGCCGGGCTCTGCCCTCGCCTGGTCGCTGCGCTGACCACCGGAAAATGGCGCAGCCACACCCGCCCTCGTCACGATCGGAGCCGCATGCCTTCCGGGCCTGACCACGCCTCGTCACGTCGCGACACCCCTGAGTCACCGCGGAGCCCAGCCCGGCCGCGGACCTGGCCCGCCGTGGTCGGCGTGATCGTGGTCCTCGTGGCCCTCACCGGCGTCGTGCTGGCCAGCGGCTTCAGCCCGCCCAGCACCGGTGCGACGAGCCCGGCTCGCGGCCACGCGGCCCGCACGGCCCGGCACCCGCGCCCCCGCGCGGGCGCCCCGGCCGGCCGCCTGTCCGGTGGCCGCACCGATGACGTCCAGGCCAGCCCTACGGCCCTGCGTACCTCGTGCCGGTCGGTGGCCCACATCGGGGACTCCACCACGGTCGACCTGATCTCGCCCGCGATGCTGCCCGACGCCGCCCAGCGACTGGCCGCCCGCTACGCCGCTGTCGGCGTCACCAGCCTGCAGGTGAACGCCTCCGGTGGCCGCTCGATCGTGGAGGAGCTGCCCGGCCAGGCCAACGGCTACGACGCGGCCCGGGCCTACTGGAACGAGGGCTTCCGGGGCTGCTGGGTCTTCGCCCTGGGCACCAACGACGCCGCTAACGTCGCGGCGGGCTCCCGCGTCGGCCTGACGGCCCGGATCGAGCGGATGATGTCGGTCGCCCATGGCGAGCCCGTGCTGTGGGTGAACACCCACACTCAGCTGACCACCGGTCCCTGGGCCGAGTCCAACGAGCAGGCCTGGGACAGCGCGCTGGTCCGCGCCCTGGCCCAGTACCCGAACATGCGGATCTTCAACTGGGCGGCCGTGGCCCGGCCCGATTGGTTCCTGTCCGACGGGATCCATTACAACTCCGCCGGCTGCGCGGCGCGGGCCGCCGCCATCGCCGATGCGCTGGCTCGCGCGTTCCCGGTGCGCGGCAGCAGCCAGGGACCGATCGTCAGCTAGCGCGGCCGAATCCAGATCCATTCGACGGCCATACGTAGCCATTACATAACTCTGGGTAGTTCACCCGCTGCACGCGGTTCAGGATCGCGCCGGATGGAGAATCGGCCGGGGACCGCGGCGAGGGGGAACCATGCCGAAGCCGGTTCGCGCCGGCCAGCGCTACGTGCCCGGCCTGGACGGCCTGCGCGCGCTGGCCGTCCTGGCCGTCATCGCTTATCACGAGCAGTTCAGCTGGGCCCCCGGCGGGTTACTCGGCGTCGGCGTGTTCTTCACCCTCAGCGGCTACCTGATCACCAGCCTGCTGCTGGGTCAGTGGTCAGCCGACGGGCGGCTCCACCTGAGGCGGTTCTGGCTGGGCCGGGCCCGCCGCCTGCTGCCCGCGCTGTTCGTGATGCTGGCCGTGGTGACCGCCTGGATGACGCTGGCCGACCGGGCCCGGCTAGCCAGCCTGCGCGGCGCCGTGGCCGCCGCCGCCACCTACTCGAGCAACTGGTACGCGGTCGTCCAGCAGCAGTCCTACTTCGCCCGGTTCGCGCCGCCCGGCCCGCTGGACCATCTCTGGTCGCTGGCCGTGGAAGAACAGTTCTACCTGGTCTGGCCGTCCCTGCTGCTGGTCGGGATGCTGCTGCTGCGCAAGCAGCGCGAGGGCGGCGTGGTGCGCCCGGTCAGCACCGCTCGCTGGCTGACGCTGCCCACGCTGGCCATGGCGTCCGCGTCGGCCCTGGCCATGGCCACCCTCTACCGGCCGGGCCTGGACCCCACGCGCGTCTACGAGGGCACCGACACCAGGGCGTTCGGGCTGCTCATCGGTGCCGCCCTGGCCATGGCCTGCGCCGGCCGCCACCTCGAGCGCACCCGCCGCGCCGGCCTGCTGGCCCTGGACGCCGGCGGGCTGGCCGGGCTGGTCGTGATCGGCCTGCTGATCTGGCGGCTGGGTCAGTACTCGCCGTTCGTCTACCGGGGCGGCCTGGTGCTGCTGTCCGCCGCCACGGCGGCGGTGGTGGCCGCCGTGGCCTGCCCCGGCAGCCTGGTCGGCCTGATCCTGGCCTGGCGCCCCCTGCGCTGGATCGGGGTCCGCTCCTACGGCATCTACCTGTGGCACTATCCGGTCATCGTGCTGACCACGCCGGCCAACGCCGGCCGGACCTGCCCCGGGCCGCCGCCCAGATCGCGGCCAGCGTCGCCCTGGCCGCGCTGTCCTGGCGGTTCATCGAGGAGCCGGTGCGGCATGGCGCGCTCGGCCGGCTCTGGGCCCGTCGCCGTTCCCTGAGCCGGCGCGGCCTGGCCCGGCCCGGCTGAGCGGGACGGCCGCCCTGGCCGGCGGGGCCGCGGTGCTGATCGTGGCCTGCGCCGGCCTGGCCATCCCCGGCCCGGCCCCGGTCCGCGGCAGCGCCGCCGCCCTGGCCGCCGGCCTCGGCCTGCCCGGCTCGACCAAGTCCATCAGCAAGGTCGGGTCACGGTCCAAGTTCCTCGGCGCGGCCCGGTCCGCCGAGCACGGCCGGGTCCACGGCGCCGGGCGCGGCTGCGCCCGGCGGGCCCGGCGGCCGCGGCGGGCCGCTGCGCACCTCCTGCCACGCCGTGGCGCACATCGGCGACTCCACGTCCGACGGCCTGGTCTCGCCCGACTACCTGCCCAACCCGGCCGATCGGATCACCGCCCGCTACGAGGACGTCGGCGTGCGCACCGTGCGGATCGACATCTCCGGCGGCCGCTCGGTGGTCGAGGTGCTGCCGGGCCAGGTCAACGGCTACGACGCGGCCCAGGACATGACCCGGCAGGGCTTCCGGGGCTGCTGGGTCATCGCCCTGGGCACCGACGACACCGCCGACGTCGCCGCGGGCTCCGAGGTCGGGCTAGCCACCCGGATCGCGCGCATGATGTCGGCGGCCAAGGGCGAGCCCGTCCTGTGGGTGAACATCAGGACCCTGGTGTCCAGCGGCCCCTACGCCGAGCCGAACATGGCCCGGTTCGACCGCGCCCTGCTGGCGGCCTGTGCCCGCTACCCCAACCTGCGGATCTTCGACTGGGCCGCGGTGGCCCGGCGCAAGTGGTTCATCTCGGACGGCATCCACTACACCTCGGCCGGCTACGCGGCCCGCGCCCAGCAGATCGCGGACGCCCTGGCCAGGGCCTTCCCGCTGGATGGACACAGCCAGGGCTGCGTCGTCAGGTAGCAGCCCACGACTCCCCGCGTGACCAAAGCCGCGCCGGGTGGGCATGCTGCTAACTACGGGGACTCCGGGGGCATTCGCGGGAGGCGCGATGAAGGCAATACTGAACGTGATCTGGCTGGTGCTGTGCGGCTTCTGGCTGGCCATCGCCTACGCGGCGGCCGGGCTGGTCTGCTTCGTCCTGATCATTACGATTCCATTCGGCATCGCCTGTTTCCGCATCGCCGGGTACGTGCTGTGGCCGTTCGGCCAGCAGATCGCGCCGCGCTCCACCGCCGGCGCTGGTGCGCTGATCGGCAACGTCCTGTGGATCATCCTGTTCGGCTGGTGGCTGGCCCTCACCCACCTGGTCACCGGCATCCTGCTCTGCCTGACGATCATCGGGATCCCACTCGGGCTGGCCAACTTCAAGATCATCCCGATCTCGCTGATGCCGCTCGGTGTCGAGATTGTCCCGACCGGCGTCCAGACCATGACGGTAGCCAGCCGCCCCCGCTGACCCAGTCTCCCCGGGCCTTAGTTTCCTGGGGCTCAGTCTCCTGGGCCTCAACTCCGCCGTGGGCTCGCTGCCTGTCCGTGCACCCGGCGACTCGGTTCAAGCCAGCGCTAACCCCGTGTTTCGGCCTGGCCGGAGTGTCGGTCACCATGATCACGACCGATACGCCGCGCCGGTTTGCGGCAAATCGGCCGTGATCACCGCTTTATCCGTATCGGCCCGCCGCTAAGCCGGGTTTGTGCCGCGGCCAGCCGAGAAAGCGCAGCCAGCCGTGACCGGCGGGACTCGACGCCAACAGCCCCTTTCAGTCCCCGGACTCCGCGATGCGCTTGATGTCCCGCAGCCGCTGGTCCCATTCCGCCGCCAGCTCCGTCATCCACCGCGCCGTCGCGGCCAGCCCCTCGGGCCGGGCCACGTAGCGCACCTCCCGGCCCTCCCGCTGCCCGGCCACCAGCCCGGCCCGGCTCAGCACCGCCAGGTGCTTGACCACCGCCTGCCGGCTGACCGGCAGCTGCCCGGCCAGCGCCGTCGCCGTCGCCGTGCCCCGCGCCGCCAGCGCGGCCAGCAACTGCCGACGGGTCGGGTCGGCCAGCGCCACCAGCACCTCGCCCGGCGCCCCCGCCAAAGCCCCGTCAGCCACCGCTCCCTCAGCCACCGCGCCGCCCTCAGCCACCGCCCCGGCCGCCACCGGCTCGCTCACGAGCCCGACTGCTCCGCGTAGTCCTTGAGCTCGCCCAGCTCCGTCTGCCAGCCCTCGATGTTCTCCTTGACCGCCGTGCCCTGCTCCTCGGCGCTGATGTCCAGGCCAGTGAAGCCCGTCTCCACTACCCGCAGTCGCGTGCGGCCCGGGCCCGCCGCCGTGAGCGTGAACTCCACCAGGGTGGAGTTGCCCGGCGTGACCGGCTCGCCCGCCGGTCGAGCCCACCGGTAAGAGAAGAACCCCGGCGGTTCCACCCGCTCGATCACCGCGTAGTGCGTGCCGCCGTACTCGGTCCAGCCGAACGCCGCCTGGCCGCCCGGCGTCAGGTCCACCCGGGCCGAGTCGCCGAACCACTTCGCCACGTGCCCGGCCTCGGTCAGCACCGCCCAGACGCGCTCCTGCGCCGCCTCGACGACGATCTCCCGCTCGATCCTGTCTGCCGCCATGATCGTCCGTCCCTCCGCGTCAATGTGCTACCCCAGGGTTGCACATCGGCCCAGAAACACGCAACCCACAGGTTGCGCCCAGGCGTCCCCTCGAAGAACCCTCCGGCGAAGAACCCCTACCGGTACCCCACGTCGCTGGCCGGCCGATCCCGGTCCTGGACCTCGACGACGTACCGCCAGCAGTCGGGCCGGGTGCCGTCGGTATCGGTGAACCCGTACACCCGCGCGAGCTGCCCGCTGGAGACCACCTGGCCCGACCAGCGGGCCACCTGCGGGTCGGCGGCCAGGGCCGCCACCGCCCGGCCGGTGTAGGCCGGGGACTCGGAGATGCAGAAGTGCGGCACGCGCGCGGTGGCGTCCCGCCAGTTCTCCTCGGTCACGCCGTAGAAGTCGAGCATGTCCTCCGACCGCATCCAGCCCGGCGTCACCGCCACCGCCGCCCCCTGATGCGGCCCCAGCTCATGCGCCTGGGCCGTCGTCATCCGCTGCACCGCGGCCTTCACCAGGTCGTAGTAGAAGCCCTCCCGGTACCGGTAGCCCACGTTGTACTCGGCGGTCCCGTCGGTCATCTCGATCACCAGGCCGCCCGGCCGGCGGATCACCAGCGGCAGCATGACATGACTGGTGATGGCGTGGGTGTCGATGCCGAGCCGCAGCATGCGCAGGCCGCCGGACAGATCGTGCTCCCAGAGCGTCGTGCCGAACTCCCCGTACTTGCCCCCGTCGAAGATGTCGTTGACCAGCACGTCCAGCCGCCCGTGGTCGTGATCTATCCGCTCGGCCAGGCGCCGCACCTGATCGGGCTCCAGGTGGTCGACCCGCAGCGCCAGCCCGTCGCCGCCCGCCGCGGCGATCAGCTCCCCGGTCTCCTCGATGGTCTCCGGGCGGTCCACCTCCGAGCGACCGTACTCACGGCTGCTGCGGCCGGTCGCGTACACCGTGGCCCCGGCGCGGCCCAGCTCCACCGCGATGGCCCGGCCCGCGCCACGCGTCGCGCCGGCCACCAGCGCCACCTTGCCCCGCAGCGTTGCGCCTGCTTCCTCGGTCATGGCCCAGGATCCTGCCAGCCGCCACCGTCACCGCGACCCGAGAGCCGCCCACTCAGAGCCAGGAAACCCCTAGAGCTGTCCAACCTCCGTCACCGTCAGCACCGCCTCGCCCGCCTCGTCACAGGCGGCCAGGTCGATGGACGCGCTGAAGCCCCAGTCGTGGTCGCCCGCCGGGTCATCGAAGATCTGCCGGGCCACCCACTCCCGCGGCTCCTCCTTGAGGATTAGCAACGCCGGCCCGCGGGCGTCCGGCCCGGTACCGATCTCGTCGTGCTCGGTGAAGTACGGCAGCAGCGCGTCCTCCCAGGCCTCCGCATCCCAGCCCGCTTCGGCGTCGAGCTCGCCCAGCTCGTACCAGCGCCGCAGCGCGGCCAGCTCCACCCGCCGGAACAAGGCGTTGCGCACCAGGACCCGGAACGCGCGCCGGTTGCCGGTCACCGCGGGCGGCACCTCGTCCAGCTGGACCGCCGCCTCCGCCTCCGGGTTGCGCAGCCGCTCCCACTCGTCGATCAGGCTCGAGTCCACCTGGCGGACCAGCTCGCCCAGCCACTCGATCAGGTCGGTCAGCTCCTCGGTCCTGGCCTCCTCGGGCACCGTCTGGCGCAGCGCCTTGAAGGCGTCGGCCAGGTACCGCAGCACCAGCCCCTCCGAGCGGGACAGGCTGTAGAAGGCCACGTACTCGGTGAAGCTCATGGCCCGCTCGAACATGTCCCTGACCACCGACTTGGGCGCCAGCTCGTGGTCGGCCACCCAGGGGTGGCCGCGCCGGTAGATGTTGTAGGCCCCCTCCAGCAAGTCGGCTAGCGGCATCGGGTAGGTGACCGCCTCCAGCAGGTCCATTCGCTCCTCGTACTCGATGCCCTCGGCCTTCATCGCCGCCACGGCCTCGCCCCGGGCCCGGAACAGCTGGGCCGAAAGCACCTGGCGCGGGTTGTCCAGCGTGGCCTCGATCACCGACAGCACGTCCAGCGCGTACACCGGGGATTCCCGGTCCATCAGCTCGATGGCCGCCAGGGCCAGCGGGGACAGCGGCTGGTTGAGCGCGAAGTCGTCCTGCAGGTCCACCGTGAGCCGGACCCAGCGGCCCTCGGAGTCCGGCTCGGCCAGCCGCTCCACCACCCCGCCCGCCAGCAGCGCCCGGTAAATCGCGATGGCCTGGTGGATGTGCTTGCGCTGCGCCGCCCGGTCCTCGTCGTTGTCGGTCAGCAGGTGGCGCATGGCCGTGAACGCGTTGCCCGGCCGCCCGATGACATTGAGCAGCATCGCGTGGGTGACCTTGAAGCTGGACTTGCAGCGGCTCCGGCTCCGCCCCCACCAGCCGCTCGAACGTCGGCAGCCCGTAGCCCACCGAGCCCTCCGGCGGCTTCTTGCGCACCACCTTGCGCCGCTTCTTCGGGTCGTCCCCCGCCTTGGCCAGCGCCCGCTCGTTGTCGATAACGTGCTCGGGCGCCTGCACCACCACGCGCCCGGTGGTGTCGAACCCGGCCCGCCCGGCCCGGCCCGCGATCTGGTGGAACTCCCGCGCGGTGAGCAGCCGGACCCGGGTCCCGTCGTATTTCGACAGCGCCGTGAACAGCACCGTGCGGATCGGCATGTTGATGCCCACGCCCAGCGTGTCCGTGCCGCAGATGACCTTGAGCAGCCCGGCCTGGGCCAGCGTCTCGACCAGCCGCCGGTACTTGGGCAGCATGCCCGCGTGGTGCACCCCGATGCCGTGCCGGACCAGCCGGGACAGCGTCTTGCGGCCGAACCCGGCCGCGAACCGGAAGTTGCCGATCAGCTCCGCGATCGAGTCCTTCTCCGCCCGGGTGCTCACGTTGATGCTCATCAGCGCCTGGGCCTGCTCGATCGCCGCCGCCTGGGTGAAGTGCACGATGTACACCGGCGCCTGGTGCGTGGTGAGCAGCTCGGTCACCGTCTCGTGCAGCGGCGTCATCGCGTAGTCGTAGACCAGCGGGACCGGCCGCTCCACCGACTTGACCACCGCCGTGGGCAGGCCTGTGCGCCGGGTCAGGTCCTTCTCGAACCGGCTGACGTCGCCCAGCGTGGCCGACATGAGCAGGAACTGGGCCTGCGGCAGCTCGATCAGCGGCACCTGCCAGGCCCAGCCGCGCTCCGGGTCGGCGTAGAAGTGGAACTCGTCCATCACCACCAGGCCCACGTCGGCCTGCTCGCCGTCGCGCAGCGCGATGTTGGCCAGCACCTCCGCCGTGCAGCAGATGATCGGGGCCGAGGCGTTGACGCTGCCGTCGCCGGTCATCATCCCGACGTTCTCCGCGCCGAACGCGCTGATCAGCGCGAAGAACTTCTCCGACACCAGCGCCTTGATCGGCGCGGTGTAGAACGTCACCTCGTCGCGGGCCAGCGCCGCGAACGCCGCGCCCATGGCCACCAGGCTCTTGCCCGACCCCGTCGGGGTGCTGAGGATCACGTTGGTGCCCGTCACCAGCTCGATCAGCGCCTCCTCCTGGTGCGGGTACAGGGCCAGGCCCTGGCCCGCCGACCAGTCGGCGAAGGCCGCGAACGCCGGATCCGGGTCCGCGGTCGCGGGCAGCTGCTCGATGAGGCTCATGACGGCAGCATGGCGCAGGCGGCCGCTCCGCCTCAAATCAGCGGCTGAAGTCCACCGCGGTCGTGTTGGCCCCGCTCACCACCACGCCCAGGTGCTCGCCCGGCTCCGGCCGGTACCGGCCCGACAGCACCGCGGCCAGCGCCGTCACCCCGCCCGGCTCGGCCACGATCCGCAGCCGCTCCCACAGCAGCCGCTGCGCGTCCAGGATGGCCTCGTCGCTGACCAGCACCACCGCGTGCGCCCGTTCCGAGATGATCGCGAACGTCAGCTCGCCCATCTGCCGCGGCGCCAGCGAGTCCACCGCCACGCTGCCCGTCGGGGCGTCCACCGGGCGGCCCGCCGCCAGCGCGTCGGTCATCGTCGGCGCGCCCTCCGGCTCCGCGCCCACCACCCGGGCCGTGTCCGAGCAGGCCAGGCAGATGCCTGACAGCAGACCGCCGCCGCCTATCGCGGCCAGCACCGTGGTCACCTCCGGCGCCTGCTGACCGAGCTCCAGGCCCGTCGTGCCCGCGCCCTGGATCGTCTGCGGGTGGTCGTAGGCGTGCACCGGCAGCGCGCCGTTCTCCGCGATCCAGCGCTGGCTGATCGCGAACGAGTCCGAGTACGTCGCGCCCTCCACCACCAGGTCGGCGCCGTAGCCGCGGATCCGGCTGATCTTGGCCGGCGAGGACACCTCAGGCACGAAGATCCGGGCCGGCACCCCGAGCACGCCCGCCGCGTAGGCCACCGCCGCCCCGTGGTTGCCGCCCGACGCCGCCGCGACGCCCGCCGCCGGGATCTCCCGCCGCAGCAGGTTCGTGAACGCCCCGCGGGCCTTGAACGAGCCCGAGTGCTGGAGCTGCTCCAGCTTCAGTGTCAGCGGCCCCGGCGCCAGGCCGAAGTCGGCCAGGTCCACCGTCACCACCGGCGTGCGCCGGACGTAGCCGCCGATCAGCTCGGCCACCTCCGCCACGTCCCGCCGGGTCAGCGCCCCGGCGACCGCCTCGCCGTCACTGGCCCGCTGGCTGGCCACCGTCACGACAACCTCCATTGACCTCGATAACGCACTGTCGCCCGGGCCGGCTGTTCCCGGCTCGGCCGGTGCCGCCCGGCGCTGATCGGGCCGCCTGGTCCGCGCTCAGCCCTCGTCGGTCGGCCGCTCAGCCGCCGCCGAGTTCCCGCCGAGGAATAGCCGCATGAACTCCGCCGCCTCGGCCCCGCTCACCACCCGGATCGCCGGATCGCCGGCCGTCACCTGGCCCTCGGTCGCCCCCGGCGTCCCCGACGTTCCCGGCTGCTCCGGGCCGCCCGGCTGCTCCGGGCCCGCCGCCTGCTCCGACCCCATCGGCGGGGCCAGCATATTAGCCAGCGCCGCCGCCACCGCGCTGCCCGCCGACCCGCCGCCCAGCCGCCGCACGATCTCGGCCACGTCCCCCAGGGCCGCGGAAGCATCCTCGGCGACGTTCCCCGTCGCGTTCACGTCGCCCGGCGTGCCGGCCCCGGCGAGTCAGCACCGCCCGGCGAGTCGCTACCAGGCGAGTCGCTACCGCCCGGCGAGTCAGCACCGCCCGCCCAGTCAGCACCGCCCGGCGAGTCAGCACCGCCCGCCCAGTCAGCACCGCCCAGCGAGTCGATCTGCCCCGGCGAGAGGCCCTCCACCGGGTCCGCGTCGAACCGCACCGCGCCGGTCCTGGCGTTGACCTCCACCTTGACCTGCGTGCCCGGCGGCAGGTCCGGGCTGATCGAGCGGGCCGGCGCGAGCCGGGCCCGCAGCCCGCCGCGGACGTCCAGCGGCACGTCGACCAGGTACACCAGCTGATCGTGGTGGCGCGGGTCCGGCTCGACGCCCGTGATGGTGCCCAGCGCGGGCTCCCACTTGCGTCCGAACATGCTGTCTGCCCTCCCCGTGCCGGCGCCCGAGCCTCCAGCGCCACTATGACATGTCCGTTCCCGGCCCTCGGTCAGGCGGTCGGCTCGCTGCTGGCCGCCTCCAGCCCCAGCTCGGTCACCGACGTCTCGCGCATCTTGAACTTCTGCACCTTGCCCGTCACGGTCATCGGGAACGCGTCGGTGAACCGCACGTACCGGGGGATCTTGTAGTGCGCGATCTGGCCCTGGCAGAACTCGCGGACGGCCTCGGCGCTCAGCTCGGCACCGGGCCGCAGCTTTACCCAGGCGCACAGCTCCTCGCCGTACCTGGCGTCCGGCACCCCGATGACCTGGACGTCCTCGATGGCCTCGTGCCGGTACAGGAACTCCTCCACCTCGCGCGGGTAGACGTTCTCGCCGCCCCGGATGACCAGGTCCTTGATCCGGCCCACGATGTTCAGGTAGCCGGCCTCGTCCATCACGGCCAGGTCGCCGGTGTGCATCCACCGGGCCGCGTCGATGGCCTCGGCGGTCTTCTCCGGCTCGTTCCAGTAGCCGAGCATCACCGAGTAGCCGCGGGTGCACAGCTCGCCGTTGGCGCCGCGCGGCAGCACCAGGCCGGTCTCCGGGTCGATGACCTTGACCTCCAGGTGCGGCCCGACCCGGCCCACGGTGGACACCCGCCGCTCCATGTCGTCGTCCGCCGTGGTCTGGGTGGACACCGGGGACGTCTCGGTCATTCCGTAGCAGATCGTCACCTGCTCCATGTGCATCTCGCTGACCACGCGCTTCATCACCTCGACCGGGCACGGCGAGCCGGCCATGATGCCGGTGCGCAGCGAGGTCAGGTCGTACCGGCCGAAGTCGGGCAGGGCCAGCTCGGCGATGAACATGGTCGGCACGCCGTACAGCGAGGTGCACCGCTCGGCCTCCACGGCCGCCAGCGTGGCGGCCGGGTCGAAGCCGGGGGCCGGGATCACGATGGCCGACCCGTGCGTGGTGGCGCCCAGGTTGCCCATCACCATGCCGAAGCAGTGGTAGAACGGCACCGGCACGCAGACCCGGTCGGCCGGGGTGTACCGGCAGCCCTCGCCGACGAAGAACCCGTTGTTCAGGATGTTGTGGTGGGACAGCGTGGCGCCCTTGGGGAAGCCGGTGGTCCCGCTGGTGTACTGGATGTTGATCGGGTCGTCGAAGGCCAGTGCGGCCCCGCGCCGCTCGAGCTCGGCCTCGCCGCCCTCGGCCAGCGTGACCGACCCCGCCGCCACCAGGTCGTCCCAGTCCTGGGTGCCGATGTAGATGACCCGCTCCAGCCCGTCGAGCCCGCCGCCGCCGCGGACCTCCTCGACCATGGCCCGGTAGTCGCTGGTCTTGAAGCTCTCCGCGCTGACCAGCAGCCGGACGCCCGACTGGCCCAGCACGTAGCCCAGCTCGTGGCTGCGGTAGGCCGGGTTGATGTTGACCAGGATGGCCCCGATCTTGGCCGTCGCGTACTGGGTCAGCACCCACTCCGCGCAGTTCGGGGCCCAGATCCCGACCCGGTCGCCCTGGCCGATGCCCAGGCCCAGCAGCCCGAGCGCCACGGCGTCGGTGTCGCTGTCGAGCTGGCCGTAGGTCCAGCGCCGCCCCGACGGCACGTCCACCAGCGCCTCGTTCCCCGGAAACGCCGTGGCGGCCTCGCGCAGGTTGGTGCCGATGGTCTCGCCGATCAGGGCGGTGGGGTAGATGCCGTGAGCGTAGGACGGCTCGGTGATTGCGGCCATGACCAGACCTCCGTGATGTCAGTCAGTCCATGGTCCTACGCAAGCCGGGCTGCACAAACAGCGGCGTCGGGGTTACTGTCGAGTTATAGCTGAATGACGTTTCGCTATCGGAGCGCTGCGGTGGGAACCTGGATCATCTGGCTCATCATCGCCGCGGTGCTGGGCGCGGTCGAGATCGTCACCGTGACGCTCGCGTTCGGCCTTGTCGCCGTCGGCGCACTTGCTGCTGCCGTGGCGGGCGCCGCCGGGGCGCCGCTGGGGGCCCAGTTCGGCGCCTTCGCGGTCGCCTCCGCGGTCGGCCTGGGCGTGGCCCGGCCGCTCGCCATGCGCCACGTCAGGCAGCCACCCCTGCTGCGCAGCGGCACCGCTGCGCTCGTCGGCCGTTCGGCCATGGTCACCGAGGAGGTCAGCGCCGACGGCGGCCGGGTCCGCATCGGCGCCGACGTCTGGACGGCCCGGCCCTACGACGAGACGCTCGTCATCCCGGCTGGCACGCGGGTGGACGTGCTGCACATCGAGGGCGCGACAGCGCTCGTGTACCCGAGGGAGTAGCCGCCATGGATCCGGTCGGGATCGTCGGGATAGTCATCGGGCTGCTGGTGCTGCTGGTCGCCCTGCGGACCGTGCGGATCGTGCCCCAGGCCAAGGCCAGGAACGTGGAGCGGCTGGGCCGCTACCGCAAGACCCTGGAGCCGGGGATGAACTTCATCATCCCGCTGGTCGACCGGGTCAAGACGCTGATCGACCTGCGTGAGCAGGTGGTCTCGTTCCAGGGCCAGCGGGTCATCACCGAGGACAACCTGGTCGTGACGATCGACACGGTGCTGTTCTTCCAGGTGACCGACCCGCGGGCGGCGGACTACGAGATCGTCAACTACATCCAGGCCGTCGAGCAGCTCACCGCGACGATGCTGCGCAGCGTCATCGGGTCTATGGACCTGGAGCAGGCCCTGACCTCTCGCGACCAGATCAACACCATGCTGCGCGGGGTGCTCGACGACGCCTCGGGCAAGTGGGGCATCCGGGTCACCCGGGTCGAGATCAAGGCCATCGACCCGCCGCAGAGCGTCAAGGACGCGATGGAGAAGCAGATGCGCGCCGAGCGGGAGAAGCGGGCCGCGATCCTCACCGCCGAGGGCGTCCGCCAGTCCCAGATCCTCACCGCCGACGGTGACAAGCAGGGCACCATCCTGCGCGCCGAGGGCGACAAGCAGAGCGCGATCCTGCGGTCCGAGGGCCAGGCCCAGGCCATCTCCACCGTCTTCGCGTCCATCCACGCGGGCGACCCCGATCCCAAGCTGCTGGCCTACCAGTACCTCCAGACGCTGCCGCAGCTCGCCCAGGGCCCCGGCAGCACGGTCTGGATGATCCCCAGCGAGCTGACCGGGGCCCTCAAGGCCCTGGGCAACGCGTTCACCCCCGCGGACGGCCAGCCCGGCGCGGCCCAGGCCGAGGGGGCGAGCGGCCGCGAGGCTGGTCCTGGCGACGCGTCCGGAGATGGCGAGGGCCGGGAGCCGCGGTCCCTGCCGCACGGAGTGCCGCGGTCGCGCGACGGCGAGCAGCCCGTGGCGCAGGTGTCCAACGGGGCCGCGCCGGCCGGTGCCCTGCCCGGCGCCGATCCGGTCCGCGCGGCGCTGAGCGACGCCTGGCGCCGCAGCCGGCTGCGGCCGACCCGGTGCCCGAGATCCTGGACAGCGCCGAACCCATCCCCGAGGTCCTCAACGACGCCGACGCCGACACCACCGCCGAGGACCCCAGGTAGCTGATCCGCGGTTCAGCGGATGGCCAGGCCCAGGGTGAGCAGGGCGCCGAAGGCGAGCTGCAGGCGCCCCGTCTGGCCCAGGGCGGCGATGAGCGCGCGCCCGGTGACGCCCTGACGGACCAGCCGGACCGGCGCGAAGGCCAGCGGCACGGCGGCCAGCGCGACCAGGCACAGCGGCGCGACCGGGGCCAGCGCCGCGGCCACGCAGAACGGGACCAGCACGCAGGCCGCGTACAGCACCCGGGTGCGCTGGTCGCCGAGCACGACCGCCAGCGTCCGCTTGCCGGTCTCCCGGTCGGTCGGGATGTCGCGCAGGTTGTTGATGACCAGCAGCGCGCAGGCCAGCAGCCCGACCGGCGCCGCCGCGGCCACCGACAGCCAGGTCAGCCGCCCGAGTCTGCACGTACGCCGTCCCGGCCACCGCGACCAGGCCGAAGAACACGAAGACCGAGACCTCGCCCAGCGCCGCGGTACCCGTAGGGCCGGCTGCCGCCGGTGTAGAACCAGGCCGCCGCCACCGCGGCCGCGCCCGACCAGCAGCAGCCACCAGGACGTCACCGCGGCCAGCACCAGGCCGGCCACGCCCGGCGACGAAGAAGCGAGGCCAGCGCGGCGGCCAGCACCTGCCGGGGCCGGGCCAGCCCGGAGGCCGACCAGCCGGACCGGGCCGACCCGCACCTCGTCGGTGCCGCGGATCCCGTCGCTGTAGTCGTTGGCGTAGTTGACCCCGACCTGCAGGGCCAGGGCCACGACCAGGGCCAGCGGCGGCCCGCCAGAGCGAGAACCGGTGATAGCCGACGGCCACGCCGGTCCCGACCACGACCGGGACGACCGCCGCCGGCAGGGTACGCGGCCGGGCGCCCGCCACCCAGTTCCGGATGGTTACCGGGCCCCTGGCGGCACCCTCAGCGGACCTCTCAGCGGCGGACGTGGTCACAGGGCTGGATCATACGGGGACGCCCGGCGCCGGGGTCACCGAGCCGGGGGGCAGGGCGCGCTCGGCGGCCTCGTAGATCTCGTCGATCTCGTCCGCGCCAGGTGGTCGCCGCGGGTCGACCGGCTCTCTGTCGCGGAAGAACTTGCGGACCCGCTTCCCGCTGAACACGTCGACCCCGCGCAGCGTTGCCACGCCCCACTGGATCTCGGGCCGTAGATCACCATGGCCGCGCTGACCTCGACTGCTGGCCCAGCTCGGCGCCGATCAGGCGGGCGGCCTGGGCCGCCTCCCAGCGGGCGTGGGCGAGCCGGTCCGGCTGGCTGTACGGGGCCGTGGTAGAGCGACGCCGCGACGTTCTTGGCCGACCCGCCGGTCATGCGGACCGGCAGGCGGCGGTCCCACTGCTCGGAGTCCACGGCGAACACCCCGGCCGGGCCGATGACCAGGTGGTCGATGACCTCGTCGGTGCCGGGGATGGCCCGCGCGTTCAGGGCCACGTAGCCGGACGGCCGCAGCAGCGCCAGCCGGCGCCGGGTCTTGCGCTGCGCGGAAGGGCGCGCCGACCTCGGCCGGGATCGGCGACATGGCCTTGGACTGGTAAACGGTGTCCAGGATGGCGACGACGGCGGCGGCGGTCAGGCCCCAGCGCCAGTCCTGCCAGATCGTGACGGCGACGCCCGACGATCAGGGCGATGATGGCCCGCCGGATCCAGACCGGCACCCGCGGGTCGGCGCCGAGGCCCGGCCGCGGGCTCCGGCTCCAGCGGCTCGGGGCGGGCCAGGTCGGCGGGCCGGGCGCGCGACCGCCAGGGGCGGGGCGGTTTGGCTCGGGAATGGCGGGGTCCCGGCCCGGCACCGCCCGACCGATGGCCGCGTATCGGGCCCGGTCTCGCGGTCCACGTGCCTCAGAGTAACCGAGCCGGCCATGGTGCCGACCAGTAACGCGAGCTCGTCGTCTGCAGCCCGGATCCGGCCGATAGCGACCCGAACCGGGCCGGACACTGGACCGGGCCCGCCATAGACCGGGCAGGCGGTCACGTTCTACTGTTCGGTGGTGACCGACATTCACGACCTGACGGTGACCGAGCTGGCCGCGGCGATCCGGGACGGGCGAGCTTTCCCCCGTCCAGGTCACCGACCATTACCTGGACCGCATTGACCGGCTGAATGAGCAGGTCGGCGCGTTCTACACGGTGACCCACGAGCTGGCCCGCGAGCAGGCCGCGGCCGCCGAGAAGGCCGTGACGGCCTGGCCGCAAGAACGGCGCCGCCGCGCCGGCCTGCCCCCGCTGACCGGCGTGCCGGTCCCGATCAAGGACCTGAACCATGGTCGCCGGGGTGCGGATGACGCTGGGCAGCACCGTCTACGCCGACACACGTCGCCCCCGAGGACGACTACGTCGTCGCCGAGCTGCGCCGGCCGGGATCGTGATCACCGGCAAGACCGCGACGCCGGAGTTCGGGCTGCCCTGCTACACCGAGACCGACGATCGGCCCGCCCGGCCCGCACGCCCGTGGGACCTGACCCGGTCGGCCGGCGGGTCCAGCGGCGGCGCCGGCGCCGCGGTGGCCAGCGGGCTGGCCCCGGCCGCCCAGGGCAGCGACGGCGGCGGCTCGATCCGGATCCCGGCCAGCGTGTGCGGCCTGTTCGGGATCAAGCCGAGCCGCGGCCGGATCTCCGGCGGCCCGCTAATGCCGGACCTGGTCGGCCTGGGCACCGACGGCCCGCTGGCCCGCACGGTCGCCGACGCGGCGCTGCTGCTCGACGTGATGACCTGCAACTACCCCGGCGACATGTACACCCAGCCGCCGCTGCCGGCCGGGGAGACGTTCCTCGGCTACGTCGGCCGCGAGCCGGGCCGGCTGCGGATCGCCCGGACGCTGACCACCGCCGTCGAGGGTGCCGAGATCCACCCGGACTGCGTGGCCGCCTACGAGGAGGCCAGCGCGCTGCTGGAGTCGCTGGGCCACGAGATCATCGACATTGAGATGCCGTTCGGCCCGACGCCGTGCCGTCGTTCGTGACCTTGTGGTACGCCATGGCCACGCTGGCCCCGGTGGGCCCGGACCAGGAGGGCGAGCTGCTGCCGCTGACCAGGTACCTGCGCGACCAGGGCATGGAGCTGAAGGCCACCGACCTGATGTTCGCCCAGGCCTACCTGCAGGCCATCACCCGGCCGGCGGTGGCCATGCTCAGCAACTACGATGCGGTGCTGACCCCGACCCTGGCCCTGCCGCCGGTCCCGGTCGGCTACTTCGACGAGGTCGAGCCCGGCCGAGAACTTCGAGCGGCAGAAGCGGTTCACCCCGTGGACGGCGCTTTACAACGTCTCCGGTCAGCCCGCCGTGAACGTGCCGCTGCACTGGACCGAGGCCGGGCTGCCCATCGGCGTCATGCTGGCCGGCCGGATGGGCGACGAGGGCACCCTGATCTCGCTGTCCGCCCAGCTCGAGGCGGCCCGCCCCTGGAAGGACCGCCACCCCGCTATCTGGTAGCCGCCCCGTCGCTCTCGCCGCGCCCCATCGCGTGCTCGTGACGGGCTGGCAAGCACCCTGGGCCCCGCAGTCACCACGCGCCACATTGGCCAGGGTGCGCAGGATGATCATGGTCGTGGGTGCCGAGTTGCCTACACCCGGGTGTAGGCAACTAGGCGCCCACGATGCAGCCGACGCTGAAAAGACTTTGACCCGGGGAAAGCCGAGTTCGTAGGGTCGCCAGGGACGGGGTGCCGCAGAGGCGGCAAGCGGTGGCTCAGCACCAGAACGAGATATATCTCTTGCTGGCGGCAGCGGATGAGATATATCTTAATCCCCGAGTCGCGGCGGGTGCGGGGCACCTGGCCGCAGAGCGAACTGCCGATCCTGGGGGATCCTGATGAACACAGCCCGCTCGATTTTGCGCCTGCCCAGCGGGCGCCGGACCAAATGGCTGATCCTGGTGTTCTGGGTCATCGTGGTCGTGGCGCTGGGGCCACTGGCCAGCAAGCTGACCGGCGCCGAGAAGAACGACTCGCAGGCCTGGCTGCCGGCCAAGGCGGAGTCGACGAAGGTCCTGAACCTGCAGTCCAGCTTCCAGTCGCCGAACATCTTCCCCGGCGTCGTGGTCTACTCCCGGCCGTCCGGCCTGACCGCGGCCGACAAGGCCAAGGCGACCGCCGACGCCCGGCGCTTCGCGACCGTCCACGGCGTGGTCGCGAGCGAGATCCAGGGGCCGTTCGTGGCCAAGGACGGCCGGGCCATCGAGACGGTGGTGCCGGTCAACCTGGGCAAGAACGGCTGGAACCAGGCCGGCACCGAGGCCGGGAAGCTGCGATCGATCGCGCAGAGCAACGCTCACGGCGCGGCCATTTACATCGCCGGGCCGCTGGGCACGCGCATCCGACTCGTCCAAGGCGTTCAAGGGAATCGACAGCACGCTGCTGTACGCCACGCTGGCGGTGGTCATCATCTTGCTGCTGATCACCTACCGCAGCCCGGTGCTGTGGCTGCTGCCGGTTCTGTCGGCCGGCATCTCGCTGACTGCGGCCCAGGCGCTCATCTACCTGCTGGCCGCGCACGCCGGGCTGACGGTCAACGCGCAGACGGCCGGGATCTTGTACGTGCTGGTGTTCGGCGCGGGCACCGACTACGCGCTGCTGCTGACGGCCCGGTACCGGGAGGAACTGCGCCGACATGAGGACCGGCACGAGGCCATGGCGGTGGCCCTGCGCCGGGCCGGGCCGGCCATCCTGGCCAGCGCGGGCACGGTGATCCTGAGCCTGCTCACGCTGTCGGTGGCCGAGCTGAACTCGACCAAGGGCATGGGGCCGGTGCTGGCCATCGGGGTCGGCGTCGCGCTGATCGCCATGATGACGCTGCTGCCTGCGCTGCTGGTGATCTTCGGCCGGTGGATCTTCTGGCCGGTCAGGCCGGCCTACGGCTCCGCCGAGCCCACCTCCCGCGGCGTCTGGGCCAGGGTCGGGCGGTCCATCGCGGTGCGGCCGCGGATCGTCTGGATCACCACGGCCGTGTTGCTGGGCGCGCTTGCCCTGGGCTCGCTGGGGCTGAAGGCCAGCGGCCTGACCAACGCCGAGTCGTTCCGCGGCCGCCCCAGTTCGGTGGTCGGCCAGCAGGTGCTGGACCGTAGCTTCCCGGCCGGCGCCGGCCAGCCGGTCATCGTGGTCGGCAGCCCGTCGGCGGCGCCGCAGATCAGGTCGGCCTTCGCGGCCACGCCCGGCATCACGCAGGTGACGCCGCCGGTGACCCGGGACGGCCACGTGTTCCTGTACGGGACGCTGACCTCGGCCCCGGACAGCCAGGCCGCCTACACCACCATCGGCGACGTCCGCACCGCCGTGCACGCGGTGCCCGGCGGGCACGCCCTGGTGGGCGGCACGACCGCGATCAACCTGGACGTCCGCCAGGCGGCCACCCACGACCGCGAGGTGATCATCCCGTTCATCCTGATCGTGGTGTTCCTGATCCTCGGCCTGCTGCTGCGGGCGGTGGTCGCGCCGGTCATCCTGATCGCCACCGTGGTGCTGTCGTTCTTCGCCGCCCTGGGCGCCAGCGCGCTGGTGTTCAACCACCTGTTCCACTTCGGCGGCGCGGATACCTCGTTCCCGCTGTTCGTGTTCGTGTTCCTGGTCGCGCTGGGGATTGACTACAACATCTTCCTGATGACCAGGGTCCGGGAGGAGGCCCACCAGCACGGCGCGGCCCGCGGCGCGCTGAACGGGCTGGCCGCCACCGGCGGGGTGATCACCTCGGCGGGCGCGGTGCTGGCGGGCACGTTCGCGGTGCTCGGCACGCTGCCGGTCACCTTCCTGGCCGAGCTGGGCTTCGCCGTCGCCTTCGGGGTCCTGCTGGACACGATCATCGTGCGGTCGGTGCTGGTCACGGCGCTCAACCTGGACCTGGGCCGGTGGATGTGGTGGCCGAGCAAGCTGGCCTTCCGCCCGTCCCGGCCGGGTGACGAGCTGACCAGCGGCGAGCGGGCCAGGGTCGGGTGATCTGCTGATCATCACCCTGGGCGGGTGATGACACGCGGGCCGCCCGGCCCGCATCTTGGTGCTCCACAGTGGCTGGGCCGCCGCGCTGATGGTCAGCGCGGCGGTCCAGCACCGTGCTGGAGAGCGCCGGGGGCGCGGGGGAGGCGTGGGATGAACCACCTGCTGGAACGCGTGGCCTCGTTCGCGGCCAGGCGGCACTGGCTCATCATCGTCGCGTGGCTGGTCATCCTGGGCGGCCTGGTCGGCGCCAATCAGGTGTGGGGCGGCACGTACGTCAACAACTACAACGTGTCCGGCACCGACTCGGATAACGGCCTCAACCGGCTGAACAACGACTACCCGTCCCAGGGCGGCTACGGCGGCCAGATCGTGTTCCACGCCAAGCACGGCACGCTGACCGGAGATACCAGCCAGATCGACCAGGCCACCACCAACGTGTCCAAGCTGCCGCACGTGATCAAGGCCACCAGCCCGTTCGCCTCCTCGAACAGCAGCCTGGTGTCCAAGGACGGCACCATCGCCTACGCCACGGTGTCGTGGTCGGTGAACCCTGACTCGCTCGGCACCGGCTACCTGAGCCGGCTGAACCAGGCCGTGGCCCCGGCCACCAAGGCCGGCGCTGACCGTGGACTACGGCGCCGGCGCGGGCCAGATCGGCCAGGCCAGCAGCGACAAGACCTCCGAGGCCATCGGCCTGGGCTGCGCGCTGATCCTGCTGCTGTTCATGTTCGGCTCGCTGATCACCGCGGCCATGCCGCTGATCTCGGCGCTGTTCAGCGTCGGGGCCGGGCTGTCCGCGCTGGGCCTGCTGGCCTCGGTGCTCACGTTCCCGACCACCGCCCCGACCATCGCCACGCTGCTGGGCCTGGGGGTGGCCGTCGACTATGGCCTGTTCCTGGTCTCCCGGCACCGGGAGCAGCTCGACGCGGGCATGGACGTCGTCACCTCGGCCGTGGCGGCCGAGAGCACCTCCGGCGCCGCGGTCGTGGTGGCCGGGACCACGGTAGTGATCTCCATCCTGGGCCTGTACATCTCCGGTGTCTCGTTTGTCGGCGCGCTCGGCCTCGCCGCCGCGCTGGTCGTGACGATCACCATGGTGGCCGCGCTGACCATGGCGCCCGCGCTGATGGGCCTGGTCCGGGGCAACGTGCGCTCGCTGCCGGACCGGATCCGGGCGCGGCGCGCGGGCATCTCGGGCCGCGAGCAGGCGAAGCAGACGGCGACGGCCACCGAGGAGCACCACGAGCGCAGCGCGTTCGCCCGCTGGGGCCGCATGGTGAGCCGCAACCCGTGGCCGTGGGGCATCGCCGCCGTGGTGGTCCTGGTCGTGCTGGCCATCCCGCTGTTCTCGATCGTGCTGGCCCAGCCCGACAACGGCACCAACCCCACCTCGCAGAGCAACCGTCGCGCCTACGACCTGATCAAGCAGGGCTTCGGCGTCGGCGTCAACGGCCCGCTCACCGTGGTCGTCGCGCTGCCCAAGCAGTCCAGCTCGGCCACCTCCTCGCTGCTGTCGACCATGCAGAAGAACGTGTCCGGCACCTCGGGCGTGGCCTCGGTCGGCCCGGCGGCGGTGAATTCCTCGGGCAACACCGCGGTCTTCAACGTGATCCCGACCACCCGCCCGCAGGCCGGTGCGACCACCAGCCTGGTCGACACGCTGCGCGACACCGTGCTGCCCAAGTCGCACGTGACCACCTACGTGACCGGCACCACCGCGGGCTCGCTGGACTTCACCCGGCGCATCACCAGCCGGATCTTCTTCCTCATCCTGGCCGTGGTCGCGATCTCGTTCATCCTGCTCACCGTGGCGTTCCGGTCGGTGGTGATCGCGACCAAGGCGGCCATCCTCAACCTGCTGTCCATCGGCGCCGCCTACGGCGTCATCGTGGCCATCTTCCAGTGGGGCTGGGGCGCCGGGCTGATCGGCCTGCCGACCACCCTGCCCATCCCGGCCTACGTGCCGGCGCTGGTGTTCTGCATCGTGTTCGGGCTGTCCATGGACTACGAGGTGTTCCTGCTGTCGCGGATCCACGAGGCCTGGATCCGGACCAGGGACCCGCACCGCTCGGTGGCCATCGGCATCGGCAGCACGGCCAGGGTCATCACCACCGCCGCGGCGATCATGGTCGTGGTGTTCGCCAGCTTCGTGCTCAACACCGAGCCGACGGTCAAGATGCTGGCCCTGGGCATGGCGTTCGCGGTGCTGATCGACGCCTCGCTGGTCCGCATGGTGCTGGTCCCGTCGATCATGTCGCTGCTCGGCCGGCACGCCTGGTACATGCCGCGCTGGCTGGAGCCGGTCGTGCCGCACCTGCACCTGGAGGGCAGCGCGGCCGCGGCGGCCGCCCCGGCCGAGGCCGGCAGCGTGCTCGAGGCCGCCTGCCCGGCCGCCGCCGCACCGGCCAGCTCGGCCGCCGACACCCAGCCCGACCTGCCGCGCCAGCCGGGCCGGCCCGGCGACCCCGGCGGCGGCTAGCCCGAACCGGCTGATGACCCGAACCCGCTGATAGCCGGAACCTGCGGGCAGCCGAACACGCAGGTAGCCCAGAACACGCCGGGGGTCCGTGCGGGGACCCGGCGCGGCCTCCTACGATGCCTGTGTCGGGGGACACCAGCGCAGCGCCGGCGTCGGGCACGCGGGCTGCGGCCAGCGCGTCGTGTGCGCGGTGCGCGGTGGGCCAGGCAATCATCCGGGAGAGCGGAAGGCGGAGGTGGTCGCGTGTTGCCGGACCGGCGGCGCTCCCGCCTGGTGCGCCGGATCGTCAACCTGGTCCTCGCGCTGGCCGTGTCCACCGCCCTGCTCGTGCTGCTCGGCGCCGGCTACCACGTCATCCCCGCGCTGGGCCCGGCCCTGGACCCCGGCCGGGGCGCCTGGGCCTCGGCGGCCGACGCCGCGCTGCCCCGCTCCCAGGCGCTGCGGCTGCCCGGGCTGGCCCAGCCGGCCCGGGTCTCGTTCACCAGCCAGGGGCTGGCCTCGATCAGCGCGGCCAGTGACCCCGACCTCTACCTGGCCCTCGGCTACGTCCACGCACGCTTCCGGCTGACCCAGATGGATCTAGAACGGCGCCTCGGTGAGGGGCGGCTGGCCCAGCTCGCCGGGCCGGGCGCCGTCTCCTCGGATCAGTTCGAGTTGCGCCTCGGCCTGCTGCGAACGGCGCGCCAGGAATGGGCCGCCATGCCCAAGTCCAGTCCGGTGGCCAGGGACCTGGTCGCCTACGCCCGCGGGGTCAACGACTACCTGGCCCAGCTGCGGGCCAGCCACCAGTGGCCGGCGGTGTTCTCGCTGGCCGGGGTGTACCCGGCGAGCTGGACTCCGGTCGACAGCCTGGTCGTCCAGGGCGACTTCACCCAGGGGCTGAGCTTCACCACGACCCCGCTGGACTACGCGCTGCTGGAGCGGTCGCTGGGGGCACGGGACACCATGGCCTGGTTCCCGGTCCTGGGTCCCGGTGAGCAGCATCCCTTCGACCCGGGCCCGTACCGACACCGGGGCCTGGCCCCGCTGGCCGGGTCGGCCTCGACGGCGCTGACCTCGATCGGGCGGGGTACGGCGGGCCGGGCCACCGCGCGCCAGCAGGCCCAGGGCGGGCCGGGGGACCGCCTTGTTACGGATCCTCAATCGACGCGGGCCGCGGCGGCGATCCTGGCTGCCGTGCGGTCACTGGCGCCGGGGCAGGTTCATGAGTATCCCGATTCCAATGCCTGGGCGGTGAACGGGAGCCGGGCAGCCGGCGGTGGCGCGCTGCTGGCAGGCGACCCGCACGTGCCGCAGACGCTGCCGTCGTTCTGGTTCCAGGTGGCGCTGACCGCGCCGGGGCTGGCGGTGTCGGGGGTGAGCACGCCGGGCATGCCGGGCGTGCTGCTCGGGCACAACGCGTCGATCGCCTGGTCGCTGACGGACACGCAGAACCAGTCCACGCTGTTCTACGACGAGAAGACGAGCAAGAGCCGGCCGGGCGAGTACTTCTGGCGCGGCCAGTGGCGGCGGATGCAGCGGGTGCGCTACACGATCCCGGTGCGCGGCGGGGCGACGCGCCACCTCACGGTGGACATCACGGTGCACGGCCCGGTGATGACCACGGCGGGCCAGACGGTCGCGGTGGACTGGATGGGCAACGTGCCCTCGCCGGACCTGGCCGCGTTCCTGGCCATCGACAGGGCCAGCGACTTCGCCCAGTTCACGGCGGCGCTGGCGGGGTGGCGGGCGCCCACGGAGAACTTCGTCTACGCCGACCGGCACGGTCACATCGGGGCCATCGCGCCGGGCTACTACCCGGTGGTGCGGCACGGCGACCCGTGGCTGCCGCTGCCGGGCACCGGCGCCGACGACGTCGCGGGGGTGATCCCGTTCGCAGCGGTGCCGCGGGTGTACGACCCGCGTGACCACGTGATCGTGTCGGCCAACCAGCGGCCCGTCGGCAACTCTTACCCCTACTACATCGGCACGTCAGCCAACGCCTTCGATCCCGGCTACCGGGCCGCCACCGAGCTGACCTACCTGCACCGGCACGCCGCCGGGCCGCCTCAGCTGGCCGCGCTCCAGGTCAGCCTGACCGACGGACTGGCCAGGCAGATGGTGCCCAGCCTGCTGGCCGCGCTGAAGCGCGATCACGGGCTGACCCCGGTGCAGCAGCAGGCGGCCGCGCTGCTGAAGAACTGGAACGACTCGATGACCACGTCGTCGGCGGCGGCCTCGGTGTGGTTCACGTTCTGGGCCGACTACCTGTCGGCGGTGTTCCAGCCCTGGTGGACCGCCAAGCACGTCCCGGTGCACCTGGACCGGGACGGGCTGGCCATCAACCCGTACCAGGCCAGCCTGGACGAGGTGCTGGCCTCGTGGACGCACGGTGACCAGCACAACCCGGCGTTCACGCCGCCCGGCGGACCGCGGCGGGACGCGACCACGGTGATGCGGCAGGCGTTCGCGACCGGGGTCAGCCGGGCTGGCCCGTCAGCTCGGCGGCGCCCCGTCGAGCTGGTCCTGGGGACGGCTGCACAGCCGCCGGTTCCCGTCGCTGACCGGGGCCACGGGGCTCGGCTACGGGCCGAAGCCGTCGGGCGGCGACCCGTGGACGCCGGACGGCGCCTACGGCGGGATGCAGTCGACGGCCTGGCCCGAGCTGGCGGATGATCGCGTCTTGGACGCGCGGGGGCACGGCGGAGGGGGAGGGCATCTACCCCGGCGGGCAGAGCGAGAACCCGGCCTCGGCGTGGTACGAGAACCTGATCGCCGACTGGTGGGCGGGGCGGTACCTGCCGATGCCAGCGGCGGGTTCGGGGGGCTCTGCGGGTTCAGCTGTTCCTGCTGGCTCGGGCTCGGGCTCGGGGGAGATTCGGTGGGTGCTGCGCCCGTGACTGATCTCAAGCGACTGGGCAAGCGCGGCTCGTACCGCCTGGGCCGGCTGCGCGCCCAGGGCATCATCGAGGCCGCGCCCCCGTCGCCGCTGCGGCCCAGCTTCACGCGCAGCTACCACCGGGGCCGGACCTCGCTGTGGCTGCTGGCCATGCTGGCCGGGGCGGCCGCCATCTGGGGCGGAGCTCTGGTCGGGCTGTGGGCGGCGCCGTTCATCGTCGGCGTGGCGGCCGGGCTGGCCAACTGGTACGGCGGCTTCCGGGCCCGGATCATGATCTTCGCAGTGGTGTTCATGGCCGTCGTGGGCTGGGGGATCGCGCTGGCCTGGCCGGCCCTGCACCACCAGCCGGTCTGGGTCACCTCGCGAACCATCGCGTCGTTGCTGGGCCTCCCGGCGCACGCGCTGGCCGGGATCAGCCTCACGCTGCTCATCGCGGTGGCCCAGGCGGTGGTCGGGCTGTGGCTGGGCCGGGCGTTGACCCCGCGGTCGAGCCAGCGTCTCTAGCCCTGCCTCTAGCCGGCGCGGTGTGGCTCGGCTGGTGCGACCGGGGCCGAGACCGGGCAGCCGGCCGAGCAGGCGCGGCCACCGCCGTATCCCCGTAACCGCAGCACCTCGGCGACCTGGGCCGCGACCCGGCACGGGTGCTGGGTCACGTCCAGCCAGCCGTACCGGAGCGTGATCACGCCGGTGGTGGCGGCCGCGTTGTCGCGGTGGATGTCCGGCCAGTGCCGGTCGGCCGGATGCGCGGCCCGGCCGTCGAGTTCCACCGCGACCAGGTACGCCTCGTAGAGCACGTCCCGGTACTCGGTCCGCCCGCCGTCGAGGTTGCGGGCCTGGGCCCGGGCCTGGCGCGCGGCGCGCGGGAGCCGGTGCGGTCGCTCGACGTCCCGCAGGTAACGGTGCTCCAGCACCGAGTGCACCCCGGCGGCGTCGGCGGCCAGGGCCTCGGCCAGCTCTCGCCGCCAGCGCAGCCGGCCCCGTAACTCCATGGCCTCGCGCAGCCGCGCCTCGGTGGTCAGCCGCCGCCCCACCGCCCGTGTCACCCAGCCGTAGGCGTCGTCGATGGTCCGGGCCACGCTTACCAGGTCCAGCACCGTCTCCTCGACCCTGGTCTGCGGCGGCGTCCGAGCCGGATGCATCGCCTGGGTGGCACGGTCCGACCAGTGCAGCACGGTGCCTTGGATCCGGCTGATGCGCCTGTCGCCAGGCACCGTGACGTGGATCGGGGGCTCGTCCGGCTCGACGGGCGTCTCCTGCTCGGCCGGGCCGGTCAGCCGGGCGAGCTCGGCCGCCGTGCGGAAGCTCAGCATGGCACCAGGGCCGGCGCGGAGCACGGCCGCCCACTGTCGCGTAAGCCGATCGGGCTCACCGGAGAACACCAGGTAGACGCCGGTGTGCAGGCGCTGCCAGCGGCCATGGCGGACCCTGGAACGGAGCATGTCCTTGGTCATGCCGCCAGCGATGGCCTGGCTGCTGGTCAGGATGCCTCGCTGCAGCAAGGCCAGCTCGCCCAGCTCAGCCGGTAATTCGCTCGCCATAGGCCCAGGATGACCACGCCCACCGTCAAACCGGCAGCCGTTTCATGATCCCGTAGCGTTTGCGTCGTCTGAGCCCCCTAATTCTACGGGATCATGAAATACGCCCATGTGCCTGATCGGCGCTGGGGCAGGTGTTGTCTGCGCGTCGGATGAGCCAGGCCCGTGGGCTGCCCGGCATCAACCGAGGGTCGATCATGGGGGGATGACTGATCCGGAGCTGATCCGGCGCGCGGAGGCCGCCGGCATCACCACCAGCTACGAGAACTGGCAGCGCCAGCGCGTCGATGTGGCGCCAGCAACCCTCGAAGCCATCCTGGCCGCCCTAGCCCAGTCTTCACCAGCCCCTGGCCGCCCTCCCGCCCCGGCCGCCCCGGCCTGCCCGGCCGCCACGGAGTCTGGCGCCGCGGCGGCGGGTAATGCGCCGGTGCCCAGCGAGCGCAGCTGGGGATTTACCGTGCAGCTGTACTCCGTGCGGTCGAAGGAGTCGTGGGGCCACGGGGACCTGCGCGACCTCGCCGAGCTGGCCGCCTGGAGTGCGCGTGACCACGGGGCCGGGTTCGTGCTCGTCAACCCGCTGCACGCGGCCGAGCCCGTCCCGCCCGTCAGCCCCTCGCCGTACCTGCCCATGACCCGGCGGTACGCCAGCCCCCTCTACCTGCGCGTCGAGGACATCCCCGAGTACGCCCGGCTCGCCGCCGCGCAGCGGGACCAGATCCAGCGCCTGGCCCAGCCCCTGCGGGCCCGGAACACCTCCGCCGGCCTGATCGACCGCGACGCCGTGTGGACCGCCAAGCGCGCCGCCCTGGAGCTGATCTACCAGACCCAGACCCAGACCCAGACCCCGCTGACCCCGCCGCGCCAGGCCGCGTTCGACGCCTACCGCGAACGGGAGGGCCCCGAGCTCGAGCTACTGGGCCGAGCTGGTGTGCCCTGGCCGAGCAGCACGGACCCGACTGGCGGGCCTGGCCCGCCCCGCTGCGGGACCGGGACCAGGGCCTGGCGCACACCGCCGTGGCACGCCCCGCCTGAGCCAGGCCGCCGGGTTCCACGCCTGGCTGCAATGGCTGGTGGACGAGCAGCTGGCCGCCGCCCAGCAGGCCGCACGGGACGCCGGGATGCCCCATGGGATCATCCATGACCTGGCCGTCGGGGTGCACCCCGGCGGCGCCGACGCCTGGGCCCACCAGGACCTGCTGGTCCGCGGGGTCAGCGTCGGCGCGCCGCCGGACAGCTTCAACCAGCTCGGGCAGGACTGGATGCAGCCGCCCTGGCACCCGCAGCGGCTGGCCGCCTCTGGTTACCGGCCGCTGGCCGAGCTGTTCGCCGCCACCTTCCGCAACGCCGGCGGGCTGCGCGTGGATCACGTCATGGGCCTGGCCCGGCTGTGGTGGGTGCCCGCGGGCATGACCGCCGACCACGGCGCCTACGTGCGGTATGACCTGCCCGCCGCCGTGGCCGCGCTGGCCGGGCAGGCGGCCCGCGCCGGGGCCGTGTCCATCGGGGAGGACCTGGGCACGGTGGAGGAGTCCACCCGTAGCTACCTGGCCGCCCGCGGCGTCCTGGGCACCACGATGCTGTGGTTCGCCGAGGAGCCCGACGGCGCCCCGCTGCGGCCCGAGCACTGGCGCCGGGCCTGCATGGCCACCGTCGGCACCCACGACGTGCCGCCCGTCGCCGGGTTCTGAGCGGGGATCAGGTCCGGGAGCGGGCCCGGCTGCGACCTGCTCACCGGACCCGAGAGCGAGGAGCTCAAGCGGTCCGAGGCGCTGGTCTGCGCCTGGCGGGACATCGCTGGTGGCGCAGGGCCTGCTGCCGGCGGCTGGGCCGGCGCCGTCGCCCGACCAGCTCACCGTGGCGCTGTACGCCTTCCTGGCCCAGACGCCCGCGCTGCTGGTCGGCGTCTCGCTGGCCGACGCGGTGGGCGACACCCGCAGCCAGAACATCCCCGGCACCAGCGACGAGTACCCCAACTGGCGCATCCCGCTGTGTGACCAGGACGGCCGGGCTGTGCTGCTCGAGGAACTGCCCAAGCTGCCGCTGGTGCAGGCGACAGCGCGGGCGGCCCGTCCTCAGTAGCTTCTGGCCAGGTAACAGGGCCGGGTCGCCGGCGCGTTCCCGCTGACGGCAGCGCAGGGCCCGTGCGACGTCGTCCCGGCCCTCGGTGAGCAGCCGCCGCAGCGGCGCCGGCGGGCGGGTCCGCTCGATGTAGGCGTCGGCCGCGTCGATGGCCTGCTGGGTGATCACCGACCGGGGTAGGCGGCCACGGTGAAGTACTGGGCCATGTCCGAGCCCCAGTCCCGCCAGATGCCGGCCACGACCTCGAAGTACCGCCCGGCGTAGGGCGCCACCAGCTCGTCCTGGTCCATGTCCTGGAAGCCGCCCAGCGCCGCGCGGAACGTGGCGTTGGGCATGGCGCCGCCGATGATCTGGTCCCAGGCCGCCTCCTTCGCCTCCGGCGACGGGATGGCCGCCCCGGCCGAGGCCGCGTGCCGCTCGCCGGCGTCGGTGCGGTCCCGGTCCAGCTCCGGCGTCGATCGGCCTCGTGGCCCGCCGCGCCCCGGCTGACCAGCCGGTGCAGCAGCCGCCAGCGCATGTCGGTGTCGATGGCCAGGCCCGTCGATGACCACGGCGCCGCCGTCAGCAGCGCCGGCGAGCAGGTCCAGGTCCGCCGGCGCCGATGCCGCGTCGATGAAGGCGACCGCGAAGGCCAGCTGCTCGTCCGAGCCGGGCGCGGCGCCGTGCAGCAGCTCGCGCATGCTGGCCGCGTCAGCTCGGCCAGCCCGGTCGCGCCGCCAGTTCGGGTCGGCCATAGCGCCGGACGGCCGCCGCTACCTGCCGGAGCACGGCCTGGAGCACCGAGATGTCGGTGATGGAGCCGACCCCGGCCAGCACCAGGCTCAGGTAGTCGCGGGCGGCCAGCTCGGCGTCGCGGACCATGTCCCAGGCGGCCGCCCAGCAGATGCGCGCCGGGCAGCGAGTCGGTGAACCGGCCGCTGGCCTGGATCAGGCGTGCGCAGCGAGTGCTCGTCGAGCCGGATCTTGGCGTAGGTGAGGTCGTCGTCGTTGACCAGCACCAGGTCCGGCCGCGGCCACGCCGACCAGCTCGGGCACCGGCGGTGCCCTCGCCGTCGATGTCGAGTCTCGACCCGCCGGGTCCGGCTCAGCCCGGCGTCGGTCTGGTCGTACAGGCCGATGGCGATGCGGTGCGGGCGCAGCACCGGGTGGCTGGCGGGCGCCTCCTGGAGCACGCCGAACGAGCTGAACCGTCCCGTCGGCGGCCAGCTCGAACTGGGGCCGCAGGGTGTTGACGCCGGCCGTCTCCAGCCACGCCTTGGACCAGGAGGCCAGGTCCCGGCCGGAGTGCTGCTCCAGCGCGCCGAGCAGGTCGGTCAGCGTGGCGTTGCCCCAGGCGTGCTCGCCGAAGTACTGCCGCACGCCGGCCAGGAAGTTGTCCCGGCCGACGTAGGCGACGAGCTGCTTGAGCACGGCCGCGCCCTTGGCGTAGGTGATCCCGTCGAAGTTGACCTCGACGGCGGCGATGTCGGGGATGTCGGCGGCGATCGGGTGCGTCGAGGGCAGCTGGTCCTGGCGGTAGGCCCAGGCCTTGTCCACCTGCGCGAACGTCGTCCAGGCGTCCCGCCACCGGGTGGCCTCGGCCTGAGCCACGGTGCTGGCCCAGGTGGCGAACGACTCGTTCAGCCACAGGTCGTCCCACCAGCGCATGGTGACCAGGTCGCCGAACCACATGTGCGCCATCTCGTGCAGGATGGTCGACGCCCGGCTCTCCCTGGCCGCGTCGGTGACGCGGGAGCGGAAGACGTAGTCCTCCAGGAAGGTCACGCAGCCGGCGTTCTCCATCGCGCCCGCCTTGAACTCGGGCACGAACAGCTGGTCGTACTTGCCGAACGGGTACCGGACGCCGAACTCGCGCTGGTAGAAGTCGAAGCCCTGCCGGGTGACCTCGAAGATCTCGTCCGGGTCGAGGTACTGGGCCAGCGACTGGCGGCAGTAGACGCCCAGCGGGATGCCGTCGTGCTCGTCGCGGACCACGTGGTACGGCCCGGCGGCGAGCGCGGTGATGTAGGTCGGCAGCAGCGGCGTCGGCCGGGAAGTGCCAGCGCTGGCGGCCCGGGCCCGCGGCCTGCGGACGGCCCGGCGGGCGCCATGTTCGAGATGACCTCCCAGTCGTCCGGCGCGGTCACGGTCAGCTCGAAGGTGGCCTTGAGGTCGGGCTGGTCGAAGCAGGCGTAGATCCGGTGGGCGTCGAACGTCTCGAGGTCGGAGTACAGGTAGACGCCCTTGTCGGCCGGGTCGGTGAACCGGTGCAGGCCCTCGCCGGTGCGCGAGTAGGCGCAGTGCGGCCACGACCCGCAGCTCGTTGCTCTCGGCCAGCCCGGTCAGCGCGATGCGGTCGCCGTCGAACGCCGCCCGGGTCCAGCGGCCTGCCCGTTCAGCATGATCTCGCGGACCTCCGGCGCGGTCAGGTCGATGAACGTGTGCCGACGCCCGGCTCGAGCAGGTGAAGCGCACCGTTGTCGCCGAGCCGAACGTGTCTCGCCGGCGGTAGGTCGAGCTCGACCTGGTAGGACTGCACGCTCAGCAGCCGGGCTCGCTCCCGCGCCTCGTCGCGCGTCAGATTGCTGGCCACTGCGCTGCCCTCCTATCGGTTGCCGTTCCGGCACTGTTCCCATCACTCCCAGTAACGGAATTACGCAGACGGCACCCTCCGGTTGCGGTCAGCGTAGAGTCCCCGCGACCACGCAGGAGTGCAGATATGGCTGAGCAGGAGCCGACGAAGTCGATTTCTGGTTCGACCCGCTGTGCCCGTGGGCGTGGATCACCAGCCGCTGGATGCTGGAGGTGGAGAAGGTCCGCCCGGTCGAGGTGCGCTGGCACGTGATGAGCCTGGCGGTGCTGAACGAGAACAACGACGACCTGCCCGAGCAGTACCGGGAGCTGATGCGGACGGCCTGGGGCCCGGTCCGGGTCTGCATCGCCGCCGAGCAGAAGTTCGGCCCCGAGGTGCTCGGCCCGCTCTACACCGCGCTCGGCACCCGCTTCCACCACGAGAAGGCCGAGCGCAGCCGGGAGACCGATCGAGGCCGCGCTGGCCGAGGCCGGCCTGCCCGGCCGAGCTCGCCGACGCCGATCGACTCGACCGAGTACGACGAGGCGCTGCGCGACCTCGCACGCCGACGGCATCGAGCGGGTCGGCTATGAGGTCGGCACCCCGGTCATCTCGGTGCTCGGGACGTCCATCTTCGGCCCGGTGGTCTCGCCGATCCCGCGCGGCGAGGCGGCCGCCAAGCTGTGGGACGGCGTGCTGCTGGTGGCCGGCACCGACGGCTTCTTCGAGCTGAAGCGCACCCGGACCAGGGACCCGATCTTCGACTGACCAGACTGGCGGCGTACCGGGTCGCTCCGGTACGCCGCCGAGTCCGCCGTCACCGACGGCTCGGCGGCGGCTCAGTGATGGCTCAGTGATGGCTCAGCGGCGGCCGACCACCGTGACGGCCCACGGGCAGCTGCCGTGGATCAGCAGGAAGTGGGTCGTGGAGTCCGAGAAGGTCCAGGTGACGCCGTGGGCCGTGGGCCCCGTCGCGCGGACGCTGACGCCCGCGGTCGTCTCTGGCTCGCTGATCATCAGGTACCCGCGGGTCCCGGCCGCGCAGTGGTAGGACCACCGCAGTTCCCACCGACTGTGCCCGGCGACCTGGAACCAGGGCACCGCCCGGCTGGTGCTGCTGAACCGCTTGATATAGCCGTCATAGGCGGCGCCGCGGACCACGTCGCCGGCCGGGGGGCCAGAGTGTGTCGGCCGGGCCGGCGCGGCACCCTGGGCGACCATCGCTACCAGGCCGATGACCAGGCATAATCCCGCTCCCCAGGCCCCTGCCGTGACGATCAGCCGCAGGGCCCGCCCGCCGTGCCGCCGCAGTGGAGCGGAACTGTCCAAGGGAGCCGCGTGCTGCGGGCCGCGACGTTCCAGTCGCCACGGGTCTGGGGTCTGGTAAATCATCCGCCCACCCTCGGTTCCTTAGGCCCGGCTCAGTCACGATCCGTAACTGAATCTTCGGTTACTCGCTGAGAGCGTTGTATCACGGGATGCTGTGGCGTCCCGGACATACGAATGTTTTACCTGCTAGATGGCCTTCAAGTGATCTTGGCGTGCGACGTCCCGAGCGCGCGGAGCGGAGCCCTTCCCGGCGGATCATGGACGTTGCGTAGTGGTTTGATTACGTTTTGACCTACAAGTATCTCACTCTTCGTAATTGATCGATCTCTCCTGACTCACCGGTCAGGAGCGAGGCTCGCCCGGCCCGGGCGGATGAGGCAGGATGCGGGTATGCGCAGCAACTACATCGGCGGCCGCTGGGTACCCTCCGCGAGCGAGGCCAGCATCGACGTGGTCAACCCGGCCACCGAGGCAGTCATCGACCGCGTCCCGGCCGGCAGTCCCGCCGACGTCGACGCCGCGGTCGAGGCGGCCAGTGCCGCGTTCCCCGCCTGGTCGGCGACCACGCCCGCCGAGCGGGCCGGGTACCTGGCCGCGGCGCGGGATCTGCTGGAGGAGCGCGCGGACGCGGTCGCCGCGGCCATCAGCGCCGACATGGGCTCGCCGCTGGCCTTCGCCCGCAGCGTCCAGGTCGGCACGCCGCTCGCGGTCCTGGCCAGCTACGTCGACCTGCTGTCCGGCTACGACTTCGGCGGCGAGCGGGTCGGCAACTCGCTGGTCGTCCGCGAGCCCGCCGGGGTGGTCGGCGCCATCACGCCGTGGAACTACCCGCTGCACCAGGTGGTGGCCAAGGTAGCCGCCGCGCTGGCGGCCGGCTGCACGATCGTGCTCAAGCCCAGCGAGGTGGCGCCCGCTGCGGCCTACGAGCTGGCCGACATCTTCGACGCCACCGGGCTGCCGCCGGGCGTCTTCAACCTGGTCAGCGGGACCGGGCCGGTGACCGGCGAGGCCATCGCCGCCCATCCGGGCATCGCTGCCGTCTCCTTCACCGGCTCGGCGGCGGCCGGCTGCCGGGTGGCCGAGATCGCGGCCGCCACGCTCAAGCGAGTCACCCTGGAGCTGGGCGGCAAGTCGGCCAACGTGATCCTGCCCGACGCCGAGCTGGCCACCGCGGTCAAGGTGGGCGTCGCCAGGGCCTTCATCAACGCCGGCCAGACCTGCACCGCGCTGACCCGGATGCTGGTGCCGCACGAGGTCTACGACGAGGCCGTCGCGCTGGCGGCCAGGAGCGCCGAGCGCTACGTGCCCGGCGACCCGCATGGCCGACGGCGTCCGGCTCGGCCCGCTGGTCGTCGGCCACCCAGCGGGACCGGGTGCTCGGCTACATCGAGAAAGGGCTGGCCGAGGGCGCCCGCGCCGGTCGCCGGCGGCACCGCGCCCGCCGGTCGGGCTGAGCACGCGGCTACTACGTGGCCCCGACGTCTTCGCCGACGTGACTCCGGACATGGTCGTGGCCAGGGAAGAGATCTTCGGGCCGGTGCTGTGCGTGCTGCCCTACGGCAGCGAGGACGAGGCCGTGGAGATCGCGAACAGTACCCCGTACGGGCTGGCCGCCGCCGTCTGGTCGGCCGACCAGGAGCACGCTGTGGCCGTGGGCCGCCGCCTGCGGGCCGGCCAGGTCGAGATCAACGGCGGCGCCTTCAACGTGTCCGCGCCGTTCGGCGGGTTCGGCCAGTCCGGCTACGGGCGCGAGCTCGGCGTGCACGGGCTGGAGGAGTTCCTGGAGGTCAAGGCCCTCCAGTTCTGATCTGACCGGCACCGGCCAGTGGCTCATCTGCCAGACTGGGCCGGTGCGCGTCTACCTAGGATCCGACCATGCCGGCTTCGAGCTGAAGAGCCACCTGATCGACTGGCTCAGGCAGGCCGGTCACGAGGCCGTGGACTGCGGTCCGGCCGAGTACCACGACGGTGATGACTACCCGCCCTACGTGATGCGAGCCGCCAATTCGGCCGTCGGCGACCCCGGCAGCCTGGGCATCGTGATCGGCGGCTCGGGCAACGGCGAGCAGATCGCCTCCAACAAGATCGACGGCGTGCGGGCGGCGGTGGCCTGGAGCGAGGAGACCGCTCAGCTGGCCCGGCTCCACAACAACGCCAACGTGCTGAGCCTGGGCGCGCGGATGTACTCGATCGAGGACGCGATCAGCTTCGCCAAGACCTTCATCGAGACCGAGTTCTCGGGCGCGCCCCGCCACGCCCGGCGGCTCCAGGAGATCACCGACTACGAGCACTCCGGCGAGCTTCCGCCCCTGACCTAGATCGTTGATCGGGAAATGCGGCAGGTTATACGTGGTCGTGGGCGATCAGGGATCGCTTGACGGGGGCGCCGATCTGCCAGTTGTGCCAGATGCAGGCGTTGAGGGCGACGAGCCGCTGGATGATGCGGCCCCAGAGTCCTGCGGGGATGCGGCCGCCGTGGCGTTCGAGGCCGAGCTGGCTTTCAGGGTCCAGATGACGGCCTCGACGCGCTGGCGGAGCCAGTTCGGGAACGGGCGCGGCTGCTTCTCGTCTTTGCGGCGGGGCGGGGTCAGGGTCAGTCCCAGGCGGCCGCCGGTGAAGAACTCCTCGGTGCCCTGTCCGGACAGGCCCTTGTCGGTGACGGCGGCGGTGCCGGGCGCGGGGCGGTTCGCCGGCTGGCGTTCCAGGGTTTGCCGGGCCTGGTCCCGCTCGCCGTGCAGCTTGGGGTTCGCCAGGCTGAATCCGGTCACGGTGCCGTCGCAGGTGCAGATCAGCAGCCGCTTGCATCCCCAGTACCAGCGGGAATGGCTCGCCCAGTATCCGTAGCCGGCGTACCCGGACAGGTCAGACCGCTTCGCGGTGACGGCGGAGGTCCCGCACCGGACCGGGGTGGCGTCCATCAGCCGCAGCAGTTCCGCGGTGGCCGGGGTGGCGTCGGCCAGCCAGCGCAGGGCGGCCTCCATCAGCGGCGCGATCTGCCGCAGCTGGGTGTTGTACTCGCTCTGGGCCAGCAGCCGCGGGAACAGGTGCCCGACCAGGCGCGGGGCGGCGCGCAGCCAGTGCCGCTCGCCGTCGCACCGGAGCAGGACCTGCGCCATGGCCAGGCAGGCCAGCTCGGCGTCGGTGACTTCCGGCGGCCTTCCCGGCCCGCGGCGGCCGGGCCCGCGAAACGGGATGATCCGGTCGGTCAGTTCCACGTAGAGGGCGGTCAGGAGGGTGTCCAGGTCGGCGATCATGACGGGCTCCGGGGTCCGGATGTGTAGCTTGCTCGTGCGCAGTGACCGCCCTTGTTCGTGACGGACGGCCGCGCCCGCGATCCGGCAAAGCCGGTGTCCGCCGGTTCTGGCCGCGCCGTGCTGGTGCCGGTGACGTGCTGGCGGGACTGCCGGCGGTGCGGGTCAGCGTTCGTTGCCCGCCCTGAGCCAGGCGATGTAGTCGGCGGCTGCGCGGACGGTGTCGTACTCCGGCTCGAACCCGGTGTCCTGGCGGAGCCGGGTGATGTCAAGAGCGGCACCTGGCCGGTCGGCGCCGGCCGGGAGGTCGAGTTCGGCCTCGGGCACGGCTTCGCGGATCGCCGCGATCACCTCTGCGTTCGTGGTCACTTGCCCGGAGGCGACGTTGTAGGTGCGGTGCTGAAGATGCCCGGCGAGCTGGATCAGGGCGATCGCGCGGCCGGTGTCCTTGACGTAGCACAGGTCGAGCCCGTCGCCGAGGTGCGGCGGGATGAGCAGGGCGGACAGGTCCAGGGGCTTGCCGCTGGCGGCCGCGTGGATGAGCGCGGGTGCGGCGAAGAACGGGTCCTCGTGGCCGAGGGGGCCCCAGGTGCCGGAGATCCGGAGGCTGACGATCTCCGTGCCGGTCGCCTCCGCGAGCTGCTCCCCGAGGAGCTCGGCGATCTTCTTCGACCGCGGGATCGGGTGCGGGGCGGTCAGGAGCACCGGCAGGTCCTCCGTCAGCGGGCCGCTGTGCTGGATGCCGCCGTAGACCCCGAGCGTGCTGGCGAGGCTCACCCGGCGCACGCCCCATTCCGCGGCGACGCGGGCGATGTTGAGGAGCCCGTCGAGCAGGCCCTGGGTGGCCTCGATGCCCCCGGCCGTGCCCCGCGGCGCGGGGTAGCCCGCGAGGTGCACGATGCCGGTGATCTCGTGGCGCTCGCCGATCGCCCGCAGCGAGTCCAGGTCGGCGACGTCGGCCTGCTCCGCGACGACGGGCAGGTCCGCGAGATGCGGGGGGACCTGGCCGCTGCGGCGCTGCATCACGACGCTCGGCTCGCCGAGGCCGTGCAGCGCGCGCACGGTGTGGGAGCCGATGAACCCGGACCCTCCGGTGACGAGAATCATCGCGTTCCTTTCGTCGGTCTGACAAATCATCAGTAGAACTGACGATCAGCTTACTGATATTATCGGAGTGTGTCGAGGCCGGATTCTGACGCAGCGGGCCAGGTCCGCGCCCGTGACGACGTGCTCGGCTATCTCCTCAAGCACGCGCACCTCGCGCTGGAGCACCGGGCGCAGGCCGCGCTCGCCGACATCGGGGTGACCGTTCGCGACCTCGGCGCGCTCAGGGTCATCGCAAGCGGGGAAGCGCAGTCACAGCAGGAAGCCGCGGCCGTGCTGGGCGTCGACCCCACCTCGATGGTCGCGCTCCTCGACGCGCTCGAACGCCAGGGAATCGTCGCGCGCAGGCCCTCAGAACAAGACCGGCGACGCAACATCCTCGCGCTCACCGACCACGGCTGGGAGGTATTCCGGCAGGCAGAGAGCCGGTACTCCGAAACCGAGCGGGACTTCACGGCAACGCTAGGCGACGCTGGAGCGGCCGGACTCCGGCAAGCGCTGCAGACCGTGCTCAGCGAGAACGGCCACGCCTGAGCAGGCGCCCGGACCAGTCTTCATCAAGAAGCGGCAGGTCACGCACCCCTACAGCGTGTCGCCGCAAGGCCCTCCCACCAGCCAGGAAATACCGATCAACGATCTAGGCCAGCGGCCACGCGGGTCCCGACGGGCCCGAGTGGCTGGGGCTAGCGGCCGCGGCGGCGGGACCGTCGTCGCGACCGGTGCGGCCCGGCCGGGCTGGCGGGCAGCGTAGGCGTGGCCGGGCTGCCCGGACCGGTGCCGCTGGCCTGCCGAGCTGAGCCTGGCGCCGGGGCGGCTCCGGTGTCGGCCGCCGGGCTGGCCTGGGCGGATGGGCTGGCCTGAGCCGATGGGCCAGATGCGCCGGATGCGCTGGATGCGCTGGGTGGGGCACTGGGCGCCGGCTGCACGGCCGGAGGCCGGTGCGCGCCGAGCCTGAAGTCGAGGTGGCGCCGGGTCCCGACGGCCTGCCGGTCGGCGGCCGGGCTTAGCGGGCGCGGCCGGGCGCGCGGGCGGCTGGCCCTCGGCCGCGGGCGTGCCATCGTCGTCGGCCACGGCCGGGCGGGACACGTCCCTGGCCCGCATGGCCGCGCTGATCGTGATCTTCATTCCGGGCATGACGCTCCCAGGCCTGACTCGGCGTCGTCCGGCGCCGCATCTGCCCAGTCTGCCCGACGGGCGAGCCCGGCCCCAGCCCGCGCGGGCTCAGAAGATCATCGGCGCCCAGGGGGCCGGATCCCAGGACATCGCGGCGGACAGCTCCGCCAGCGCACCGGGCCGCTGCTCGGCCACCTGGCCGGCGGCCGCCAGCGAGCCCAGCCTGGCGCCACCGAGGTAGGCGCCACCGAGCGCGTGGACCGGCATCAGCAGCTCGGCGGCCGAGTCCGTCCTCTCGCAGGTGGCCTTGCCGTCGGCGGCCGCCCGCAGCCGCCATCGCCCGGCGTTGGCGGGCAGTATCTCGTCGGTGACCTCGATGACCACGTCCACGGCGCGGGCGTACTGCCGCTGGCTGCAGGGCCGCCGGCACGTCGGTGAGCCGGACCCAGAGCCCGTCGGTCAGGTTGGCCCTGGCTCGTCGCCGCCCGGCCAGCATCGGGAACAGCTCGTCGTCGACCGGACGCAGGACGGCCCGCACTTCAGTGATCAGGTCCCTGGTCAGCAGGTCGGTCCACAGCGCGGCCGTGGCCGCGGGATCGACGGCCATGAGCTCGGAGATGCGCATCCGGCTTCCGGGGTTGCCGTCCGGGCCCCAGTCGGGCCGGACCGAGTAGCACGCGTAACCCCGCATTCCGGAGTCGTCCTCGGCCACCAGCCAGCGGGTCGGCGTCGAGCCGTCCCTGGCCCACTCGGGGTCATCGATCCGGGCCTGCCACCACCGGTCGTCCCTGGCGAACATGCCGGGCCGGCGGGCCGCTACGGCGGAGAAGACGGCGGCCAGGCCGTCGAGGACCTGCTCCGGGTCGGCGATCCGGAGCCGCGGGACGGGACGGTCCCCGGTGACGGCGGGCGGGATCAGGCGTCCGTCGCCGCGGGAGATCGTCAGCCGCAGGTCCTCGGACGCGCAGCCGAAGCCGAACCGGCCGTAGATCTCGGGCTCGGAGGCGAACAGCGCGGCCAGCGGCTCGCCGCGATCGGCGATGTCGGCTAGCAGGTGCCGCAGCATCGCGGTCATGATGCCCCGGCGCCGGTAGGTCGGCAGCACCGCGACGAAGCTGACGCCGCCGCAGGCCGCCTGCCCGCCGGGGACCGAGAGCTGGAAGGTGAAGGCGCAGGACGTCCCGACAATCTGATCGCCGTCGAAGGCGGCCGCGCTCCGGTCGAACTCGAACGTCGTGAGGTCATGCCGCCGCGCCTCGGCGGGCGGATAGGTCGAGTTGAACGCCTGCCCGGGAACGGAGCAGAACGCGGGGAACTCGTCGGGCCCGATGGCGCGGATCGGGTAGGTCGGCGTCACTTAGCCATTGGTACCCGACCGGTCAGCATCTTGCGAGCGATTATCCAGCCCGCGGGCATGTCACGGGACCGGGAGGTAACGGTACAGTGCGGCCATCATGGTTGGTGGGGCTACCGGGCGGATCCTGTCCGTAGCGCGGACGACCGCGCGACGGGTCCGTGGCGTGGCCAGACGCCAGTTCATCACCAGGAACCGCAGGCTGGCCGGGCTGCTCGCGGTGGCGGTGGTGCTCATCGGCGTGGCCGCGGCCCAGGAGACCGGGGAGTGGTTCTCGCCCGGCGTCATGATCCTGCCCATCCTGGCCGGCGGCCTGCTGCTCTGGCCCCGGGCGCTGCGGATCCTGTTCTGCCTGGTCGCGGTGATGCTGGCCTACGACGGCTGGGTCGATAACGACGTCGGGCCGGGCATCGCGGCCACGATCGTGGTCACGGCCCTGTTCGCCGATGTGCTGGCCCGGACCAGGGCCAAGCTCGGCATGCAGGGCCTGCGGGGCGACCAGATGCTGATCGAGCTGCGGGACCGGCTCCGGGTGCAGAGCCGGCTGCCGGCCCTGCCCGACGGCTGGCACTCGGTCTCGGTGCTGAAGCCCGCCGGCGGCGCGTCGTTCGGCGGCGACTTCCTGGTGTCGGCCTGCGACGGCAAGACACTGGAGGTCGCCCTGGTCGATGTCTCGGGCAAGGGCATCGACGCCGGCACCAGGGCCCTGCTGCTGTCCGGGGCGTTCGGCGGCCTGCTCGGGTCGGTCCCGCCCGCCGACTTCCTGGCCGCGTGCAACGCCTACCTGCGCCGCAGCACGCCGGCCGAGGGGTTCGTCACCGCCGTACACATCGCGGTCGACCTGGCCACCGGCGAGTACGTGCTGTCCTCGGCCGGGCACCCGCCGGCCGCCCACTTCGAGGCGGGCAGCGGCCGATGGCGGCTGGCCGGGGCCCGGGGGATCGTCCTCGGCGTGGTCCCCGACCTGCGCAGCCGCCCGGACCGCGGCGAGCTGCGCCGGGGCGACGCGCTGATGCTCTACACCGACGGGCTGGTCGAGGTGCCGGGCAAGGACATCGACCAGGGCATCGACCGGCTGCTCGGCGAGGCGGACCACCTGGTGGCGGGGGGCGGCTTCGGAGCCGGGGCGGCCCGGCTGGTGCAGACCATGCAGGCCGGGCGGGCCACCTCCGACGACTGCGCGCTGGCCCTGATCTGGCGGGCCTGACGGCCGACGGGCAGCTAGCCGACGGGCAGCGGGCCCTCGGCGGCCAGCCGCAGCGCGTGCTCGGTCAACGTGACCAGGACATCGCGCGCGGAGTCGCGGCGCCGGGCGTCGCAGAGCACCACGGGTACGTTGCCCGCCAGGTTGAGCGCCTTGGTGATCGGCCCGAGGGGGTAGTGCTGGACCCCGTCGAAGCAGTTCACCGCGACCACGAACGGGATGTCCTGGCGCTCGAAGTAGTCCACCGAGGGGAAGCAGTCGGCCAGTCGCCGCGCGTCGGCCATGACGATCGCGCCCAGCGCGCCGTAGGCCAGGTCATCCCACATGAACCAGAACCGCCGCTGGCCCGGCGTGCCGAACAAGTAGATGACCAGGTCGCTGCGGATGGTGATCCGGCCGAAGTCCATGGCCACGGTCGTGGTCGCCTTCTGCTCGACCCCCTCCAGCGAGTCGACGAACTCGCCACGCTCGCTGAGCATCTCCTCGGTCCGCAGCGGCCGGATCTCGCTGACCGAGCTGACCAGGGTGGTCTTGCCCGCGCCGAACCCGCCCGCCACGAGGATCTTGATCGTGATGGGCACGCCGGGAGGCAGCCCGGCCGGGTCAGATTCGTCGTAGTCCATCCGCGACATCCTTGAGGATCTGCGTATCGGTCAGCCGGGACCTGGTCGGCTGGTGGATCGTGACCAGGCCGCGTTCGCGGAGGTCAGAAACCAGGATCCGGACGACGCCCAGCGGCAGGTCCAGGTCCGCGGCCAGGTCCGCGGCCGGGGTCGGCACCTGGCACCGCCGCAGCAGCGTCAGCTGCTCGGGCTCGAGCTGGAGGGTGTCCCGCGCTACGCCGCGCACCGCGCATACCAGGGCAAGCAGGTCGAACCGCTCGCCGACCGGCCGGGTCCGGCCGCCGGTGAGGGCGTAGGGACGGACGACCGGCCCGGCGTCCTGGTCCACCCACTGGCTGTCTGGCGGCTGCATCGGGGATCACACAGCCTCGGCCGACGACACCGGTCGCGGGCTGACCCCCAGGTGCTCGCCCACTCGCCGGACCAGGATGGCCATCTCGTAGGCGACCATGCCCGCGTCGACCCCCGCGCCGGCCAGCACCGCCAGGCAGCTGCCCTCTCCGGCGGCGGTCACGAACATGAAGGCCTGCTCCATCTCGACCACGGTCTGGCGGACCGCGCCGCCGCCGAAGTGGTGGCCCGCGCCCCTGGCCAGGCTCTGGAAGCCGGCCGCCACGGCGGACAGGTACTCCGAGTCCTCGCGCGACATCGCGCTGGACGCGCCGATCACCAGGCCGTCCCTGGACAAGATCACGGCCTTGTCGATGTTCGTGACGCGCGCGACCAGGTCATTAAGGAGCCAGTCCAGTTGCCCACCGTGACTCATAATCCAGCCTCCCCTGTCGCCGTCGCCGGCGGCTATCGATCCTTACTGGTCGGCTCCGTCAGTGGCGTTCTCGTCGGACGCGGGCTCGACGGGCAGGTCGGCCGTGGACCGGCCCAGCTCCCAGCCCCGCTGCAGGGCGGCCATGGTGTTCCTGGCTGCTTCGGCCGACGCCGGCGTGGTCTCGCTGGCCGGGGCGTCGTCCGCGGGCAGGCTCTTGTCGCGCAGCTGCGGGGCCAGGCTGGCCTGGCGGACCCGGACCGGCAGGTCGTAGCCGCCCAAGTCGGCCTGGGTTACCGGCGGCGAGTGGCTGTCCTCCGCCCCGAAGCCGTTGGTCCCGTTGCCGTGCGAGCCGTTGCCCCCGGTGCCGTTGCCGGCCTGGGCCGTGCGCGACCGCGTCGCCCTCGCCGCCGGGCCCGGTGTCGGACATGACCGGCTGGGCCGCGGACGGCTTGGTCCACCAGCCCGGCTCCTCGGCGGTCGGCAGCGGCGGCGTCAGCGAGTCGGGTGTCGGCCACTCGGGCGAGGCGGGCTGGCGCGGGCTGGGCACGGTCGGCATGGCCGTCACCCCGCTCCCCGTCATCCCGGCGCCCGGCAGCCCGGGAAAGTCCTCGGGCGGCATGCTGCCCGACGGCGAGGACGCGGGGGCCGCGGTCAGCGGGCTGCCGAACTCGGAGCCGCCGGGCAGGGCGGTCACGCTCGGCCGCGGCGTCCAGACGTTCTCGTCATCGGCGGGCGCCAGCTCGCGCGCGTCGCGCGGGTCGGCCAGCATGCCCAGGCCGTTCTCGCCGGTGTCGGAGAAGGCGTGCCGGCCGCCCGCTGACAGGCTGCGCCCGTCGGCCCCGATGGCCGGGACGCGCTCGTAGGCATCCTCACTGACCAGCAGCGTCAGCGGGATGATCACGATCGCCGTGGTGCCGCCGTAGGCCGAGGGCCGCAGCGTGATCGAGATGTCGTGACGGCGGGCCAGCTGGCCGGCGATGAACAGCCCCAGCCGGTCACTGCCGGACAGGTCGAAGACCGGCGGGCTGGCCAGGTTGCGGTTGATCTCGGCCAGCCGCTCCTCGGTGATGCCGAGCCCGCGGTCCTCGATCTCCACCGCGAACCCGCGGCCCACCGTGTCCCCCATGATCCGCACCGGGGTGTTCGGGGGCGAGAAGACGGTCGCGTTCTCGGCCAGCTCGGCGATCAGGTGGATGACGTCCGCGACGGCCTGGCCGGACAGCGCCGCCCTGGTCCGCGACTCGACCCGGATCCGGGTGTAGTCCTCGACCTCGGCGACCGCGGCGCGCAGCACGTCCATCAGCGGCACCGGGTGGCGCCAGGTCCGGCCCGGCGACTCGCCCGACAAGATGATCAGGCCCTCGGCGTGGCGCCGCATGCGGGTGGTGAGATGGTCGATCCGGAACAGGTCCTCGAGCTCGTCCGGCTCGCTGGCCCGGCGCTCCATGCCGTCCAGCAGCCGCAGCTGACGGTGCAGCAGCACCTGGCTGCGCCGGGCCAGGTTGCGGAACACGTCGCTGACGCCGCGGCGCAGCGTGGCCTCGTCGACCGCGGCCTCGATGGCCGTCCGCTGGACGATGTTGAACGCCTGGCGCACCTGGTCGATCTCGTCCGCGCTCGACTCCACCGCCGGCGTCTCGGCGGAGACGTCCACGTCCTCGCCGTTGCGCAGCCGGGCCATGACGCTGGGCAGCCGGTCGTTGGCCAGCTCCAGGGCCGACTGGCGCAGCTCGGCGAGCTGCCGGATCAGGCCGCGCCCGACCAGGATGGAGAACAGGATCGAGACGATGATCGCGAGCAGGCCGAGGCCGCCCGCCAGGCCCAGCCGCAGGTAGGCATCATTGCCCTGGGTCTGCGCCGCCGCCGTGACCTCGTCAGCGGCGATGGTCAGCGACTTGCCCAGGCCGACCGAGTAGACCTTCACCGTGGTGCCCCAGGCGACCGGGCTCACCGGCGGCAGGCCGCGGGCCGCCCGGCGGTGGATGATGACACTTTCCAGGTGCGTCAGCGTGGTGGCGGAGCTGGCGGGGACGTACTTGTCGTAGGCGGCCCGGACCGTCGGGGTGAGCTGCGGCAGCGTGTCATCGACCAGGTACTGCCGGACCGCGACCAGCTCGGTGAACTCGGCCCGGTCCGCGGGCGGGAAGGCCCGCGCGGTCAGGTCACTGGCGAGCAGGTCGCTCTCCTGGAGCAGGACCTGGTAGACCTCGTCCAGCTTGATGAGGGTCAGCGACTCGCTGACCAGCGGGACGTTGGTGTACTGCTGGACCGCGCCCTCGAGGACCCGGTAGGCGGCGGTCACGATGTTGCTGTAGTCGGTGAGCACCGCCGGCGCCTTGATCGTGGTCGCCTCGACATAGCTGCGCAGCGTGGGCAGCGCCTTGGTGTCGTTGACCAGCTGGGCGGCGTACTGCTTTTCCTGCGCCGACGCGTTGGCCGACAGCGCGCCCGACATGTCCGTGCTCTCAAACGCGCGGACCGCACGGTTGGTAGCCGGCGCCTGATGCGTGAACGCGGCCAGGGCTCGCTGGCTGTCGGTCGCCAGGTACAGCAGCGCCAGGCCGCGTTCCTTGTCGAGCTGGGTCTGGAGGGCACCCGCGGGCGCGGCGATCACGTTCTTGACGGTCTTGGCCCGTGCCAGGCTGAGCGCCGCGCTGGCCGTGGTCGACGCGGCGAATGCATAGACCCCGATCAGGGAGAGGATCGGGATCATGACGAGCAGGAACACCCGAAGGCGGATGGACTTGTGACGCAAACCCATGGCTTTGGCCCCGGTGGGAGAAGTGGCTGCCGAACCCCGTTGTGGCGTGAGAGCCGTACTAAGATTTCGTAGCTTAACATCACATTAATGAGCCAGAAGGCGAAACTGGCGGTATTGGCGCGGACCTTTCCTGAACCCCCGAACAGGCCATGAGCGGGGGGATCAGCGGGATGCGTACCGGGTTCCGGTTTGCCGGGAAACAGCCCGAAAAATGGCGGGTGATGACCACGCTTTGTTTCTTTGCATGTACGTTGTGCGCCCAGTCGTAGCCGCCCGGCGCGGACTCTTCTCCCGTTCGCCCGGCCCCAGTCGCCTCCCGGAGCCCGCCATCAGGCCGGCCCGGGTTCATGATCGCGGGTGATCTGGGCGGCCCCGGGGCCGGCGACACCGGCCGTGGGACTGGTGGAGCAGAAGAGGCTGGGGGGACACTGGGCAGGAGACGGGGCGGACATTTCCGTCCGGCCGTCCCGGCCCGACCCGGCGCTCGACGGCCAGCCCGCTCGGTCCGATCCCCGGCCGCGGCCATCCGCTCGGCCCGGGCGGGCGCTTATGGATGTCCCGTTGGTAACACCCCGCGGCTAACAACGGGACATCCATGAGCCGTGCCTCTGATAACAGCAAGAAGCGGCCGGCCGCTCCCCTGGCTCCGGCCGCGGCCGCGCACCCGCTGAGACCGTGGGCCCGCCGCCGGTCCACCCGCGGCTCGCTCCGGCTCACCCGGGTTCGCTGGCCGCCACATGACTTTCTCGCCGGCCCGCCGCTCCGCGCAGCGATATCGCTCTAACTGTCAGTAAAGTATTTGACTTCAGCCGGGATTTGAGAATCACGGCGCAGCAGGCGCGGAGCGGCCGTGACGGCCATAATGGGGGTCGGCCGCCAGCCCGGCGCGGTCTTGCAGTTCCAATGGGCCAACACGACACCAGCGTCATCTGACGCCGATGTCATTTTTGCCTTCATTGCATACCTGTGCGGAAAATAGGGTCCGTGGTTCGTGACGGCACGCCAATGAGCGGGGAGTTCCTCTGGGCTGAGCAGGCTGACGCCGCTCGCCTGGACGCGATGATGACGCGTTCTACCAGGGAGAACTTCCCTGTCGCGCTGCGCATGCTGCCCGCGCGCCACCGTCGCCACCTCATGGCCGTATACGGGTTCGCGCGGATAACCGACGACATCGGGGACGAGGCGCCGCCCGCCCAGCGACCGCGGATGCTGGCCGAGCTGGAGGAGGATCTGGCCCGGCTTAATGACGGCCAGGCGCGGCTTCCGGTGATTCGCGCGCTGGAGCCGACGGTCCGCGAGCTAGGCGTGCCGATACAGCCCTTTCTTGACCTCATCGCCGCTAATCGGCAGGACCAGATTGTCACCAGGTACCCGACGTTCGAGGACTTGCTGGGCTACTGCAAGCTGTCGGCAAATCCCGTCGGGCGGCTCGTGCTGTATGTCTTCGGCGCGTTCACCCCGGAGCGGGCCGAGCTCTCCGACCGGGTCTGCACCGCCCTGCAGCTGGCCGAGCACTGGCAGGACGTGGCCGAGGACTACCAGGCCGGCCGGATCTACCTGCCCGGCGAGGACCTGGATCGCTATCAGGTCACCGGCGCCGACCTGGCCGGGCCGCCGGCCGGGCCCCGGCTGCGCGAGCTGATGACGTTCGAGACCCGGCGCGCGCGGCAGCTGCTCGACGACGGCGCGCCGCTGGTCGGGACGCTGCGCGGCACCGCCCGGCTGGCCGTGGCAGGATACGTGGCCGGCGGCCGCGCGGCCCTGGTCTCGATCGCGGCGGCCGGCTACGACGTCCTGTCCGCGACCCCGACCCCCGCCCATCGCCGGGTCGCGACCGAGCTGCTGCGGGCGGTGGTGACCGGACGATGAGCACCCAGCTGGGCACGACGACCCCCGCCCCGGACGTGCGCGCGGCGTATGAGCACTGCGAGCAGGTGACCAAGACCCAGGCCCGCAACTTCTCCTACGGGATCATGCTGCTGCCCGGCGACAAGCGCCGGGCGCTGTCGGCGGTCTACGCCTACGCCCGCCGGATCGACGACATCGGCGACGGCGACCTGCCGCCGGCCGAACAAGCTGACCGCGCTGGCGGCGGCCCGCGAGGAGATCGGCGGCCTGATCACGGGCGCCGCCCCGCCCGCCGACGACCTCGTGCTGCTGGCCCTGGCCGACGCGGCGCGCCGGATCGCCGATCCCGCTGGCCGCCTTCGGTGAGCTGATCGAGGGCTGCGAGGCCGACGTGCGGGGGACGGTCTACCGAGACCTTCGACGACCTGGAGCACTACTGCCGCTGCGTGGCCGGCGCCATCGGCCGCCTGTCGCTCGGCGTGTTCGGCACCAGCGACCCGGTCGCCGCCGCCGCCGCTGGCGGACGCGCTGGGCGTGGCCCTGCAGCTGACCAACATCCTGCGCGACATCCGCGAGGACCTCGGCAACGGCCGGGTCTACCTGCCCGCCGAGGACCTGGAGAAGTTCGGCTGCACGCTGGACCCGGCGCAGCCCCCGTGGTGGGCCGTCCAGCCGCCGCGGCCGGCCGGCGCCCCGCCCGGCGACCCCTCGGGCATGGAGCGGCTGATCCGGTTCGAGGCCGACCGGGCCCGGAGCTGGTATGCCCGCGGCCTGCGCCTGATGCCGCTGCTGGACTGGCGCAGCGCCGCCTCGGCGGGCGCCATGGCCGGCATCTACCTGCGGCTGCTGGACCACCTCGCGGCCACTCCCGGCGTCGTGCTGGAGCGCCGGGAGTCGCTGCCCGGCAAGGAAAAGCTCATGGTCGCGGCCCGGGCGCTGGCCGGGCGCACGCCCGCGCCCGCCGGCCGGCGCGACCCCGGTCGACCCGCCCGTGCTGGCCCCGCCCCGAGCCCCGGGGAGCGCCTCATGAGCCGCGACAGTGACACTAGGCGGCAGCGTCCTGGTCATCGGCGGCGGGCTGGCCGGGATCAGCGCCGCCATCCAGCTGCGCGAGGCCGGAGCCGCCGTCACCGTGCTCGAGTCGCGGGCCTGGCTGGGCGGCGCGACCTGCTCGTTCACCCGCGGCGACCTGGTCATCGACAATGGCCAGCACGTGTTCCTGCGCTGCTGCACCTCCTACCAGGACCTGCTGGCCCGGCTCGGCGTGGCCGGGCTCCGTGGCGCTCCAGGACCGGTTCGACGTCACCGTGCTGACCCCCGGCCGTCAGGCCCGGCTGCGCCGCAGCTCGCTGCCCGCCCCGCTGCACATGACCGGCGCGCTGGCCCGGTACGGGCTGCTCAGCCCGGCCGAGCGGCTCAAGGTGGGCCGGGCCGCCCTGGCCCTGCGGTTCGCGGACCCGGCCACCCGCGGCTCGATGGCCAGCGGCTCGGTGACTGGCTGGGCGCACGCTGGCAGGGCGAGCATGCCCGCCGCAGGCTCTGGGACCTGTTCATCATCTCGTCCCTGAACATTGCCGGTGATGACGCCGCGACCGGCCTGGCCGCCAAGGTGATCAAGACGGCGCTGCTGGAGAGCAAGGACGCCGCCGACATCGGCATGTCCCGTCGATCCCGCTGGGCGAGCTGCATGGCCAGGCGGCCGCCCGGCTGCTGGACCGGCTCGGCGCCGACGTGCGGCTGAGCACCAAGGCCGTGTCCATCGAGCCGGTCGCCCCCGGCCGCCCCGGCGGGTTCCGGGTCCGGGCCCTGGCCGCGGGCGATGACGCCGACCGACGCCTCGGCGCCGCCCAGGCCGCTCCGGGCGCCTCAGCTGCCTCAGCCGCCCCGGACGACGAGGACGACAGCGCCCCCGCCGCCGAGGGCGGCGAGGTCCTCACCGCGGACGCCGTCGTCCTCGCCGTGCCGTCCTGGATCGCGGCCAAGCTGGCGCCGCCCCAGCTGGACGGCGCCGCCCAGTGGACCCAGCTCGGCATCTCGCCGATCATCAACGTGCACGTGCGCTACGACCGACGGGTGACCCGGCTGCCGTTCGCGGCGGCCCTGGACTCGCCCGTGCAGTGGGTTTTTGACAAGACCCGGGCGGCGGGCGTAGATCACGGGCCAGTATCTGGCCGTATCGCTATCCGCGGCCGATGACTACGTTGACGTCCCGGCGGCCCGCCTGCGGGAGCAGTTCCTGCCCGCGCTCGAGCAGCTGTTCCCGGCGGCCGGGGACGCGAGCGTGCTGGATTTCTTCGTCACCAGGGAGCGCCGGGCGACCTTTCGCCAGGGGCCGGGATCTGGTCGGCTGCGGCCTGGCGCGGGCACCGCGCGTGCCCGGCCTGGCCCTGGCTGGCGCATGGACCGAGACCGGGTGGCCGGACACGATGGAGGGTGCCGTGCGTAGCGGACAAAACGCCGCAGAGCACATCATCACGCAGCTGACGGCGCTAGCGCCGGGCGACGAGATGGCAGAGAGAGCGAATCAGCGGATTAAGAACGGCGAGATTGCGGCAAGGGCGTCCTCATGACTACAACCATGCCGGCGGGAGTGGCCGCCGCTCGTGACCTGGTGGGCCCGGCCATCCTGGGCTGGCTTGACCGGCTCAGCCCGGATGTCCGCATTGTCGCGGCCTACCACCTGGGCTTCGTGGACGCCGAACGGGACGCCGACCGGGGAGGGCCAGGGCGGCAAGGCCCTGCGCCCGGCCCTGGCGCTGCTGTCCGCCCGCGCCGCCGGGGCGCCGCCCGAGCGCGGGGTCACCGCCGCCGCGGCCGTCGAGTTCGTGCACAACTTCTCGCTGCTGCACGACGACATCATGGACGACGACACCGAGCGCCGGCACCGGCCGACCGCCTGGACCGTGTTCGGCGTCGGCGCCGCGATCCTGGCCGGCGACGCGCTGCTGTGCCTGGCCCAGGACATGCTGCTCACCGACCCGTCGCCGCAGGGCGATCTGGGCGGCCCGCTGCCTGTCCGCCGCCGTGCACCGGCTGATCGCCGGCCAGGGCGCCGACCTGGCCTTCGAGCGCCGCGACGACGTGTCCCTGGACGAGTGCCTGCAGATGGCCGGGGACAAGACCGCCGCGCTGATGGCCTGCGCGTGCAGCATCGGCGCCATCGGCGTCGGCGCGCCCGCCGAGCTGGCCATGGGGCTGGCCGGGTTCGGCGCCCACGTCGGCCTGGCCTTCCAGCTCACCGACGACCTGCTCGGGATCTGGGGCGCGCCCGAGGTGACCGGCAAGCCGGTGCGCGCCGACCTGCGGGCCCGGAAGAAGTCGCTGCCGGTGGTGGCCGCCCTCACCGGCGGCACCCAGGCCGGGAAGGACCTGGCCGAGCTGCTGGCCCGGCCCGGCACCCTCAGCGAGGAGGACCTGCTGCGCGGCGCCGAGCTGGTCGAGCAGGCCGGCGGCCGCAAGTGGGCCGAGAACGAGGCCGACGCGCAGCTGGCGGCCGCCAACAAGTGCCTGGCCGAGACCGAGATGCCCGATGACGTGCGCGGCGAGTTCGCCGCCATCGCCAGCTTCATCACGGTGCGGCAGAGCTGACCAGGCCGTGCTGACGAGGGCCGAGGCTGAGCAGCCAGCGGGCAGCCACATGGAGATGACGCAATGACGATGACCGCGGCCAGCGGAGTCGGTGGCGAGGCAGTCGAGGACGAGGCCAGGGCCACCGCGCGAGCGACCCTGGGCCGGGCCGCACGTCACCTGCTCGACCTGCAGGACGAGCAGGGCTGGTGGCAGGGCGAGCTGGAGACCAACGTCTCGATCGAGGCCGAGGACCTGCTGCTGCGCGAGTTCCTCGGCATCCGCACCGCCGAGCTGACCGAGGCCACCGCCCGCTGGATCAGGTCGAAGCAGCGCTCCGACGGCACCTGGTCCAACTCCTACAACGGCAAGCCCGAGCTGTCCTCCACGATCGAGGCCTACGTGGCCCTGCGGCTGGCCGGCGACCCGCCCGACGCCTACCACATGGCCCAGGCCGCGGGCTGGATCCGCAACCGCGGCGGCATCCCCGCCGCCCGGGTGTTCACCCGGATCTGGCTGGCCCTGTTCGGCGAGTGGTCCTGGGACGACCTGCCGGTCATGCCGCCCGAGCTGATCTACCTGCCCAGCTGGTTCCCGCTGAACGTCGCCGACTGGGCCTGCTGGGCCCGGCAGACGATCGTGCCGCTGACCATCGTGGGGTCGGTCAAGCCCGTCCGCGCGCTTCCGTTCGGGCTGACCGAGCTGCATGGTCCGGCCAGCGCCGGAAAGGCCACCAATTCCCTTAACAAGGCCGCGGCGGCCGAGCAGGAATCACCGGCCGACGCGGCCTGGGCGAGGGTCTTTTCCGAGCTTGACCGGGCCCTGCACGTCTACGAGAAGCACGGGCTGCGGGCCCGGCCGCTGCGCGCCGTCCGGTCGGCCGCGATCCGCCGCTGCGCCGACTGGATCCTGGCCCGCCAGGAGAAGGACGGCTGCTGGGGCGGCATCCAGCCGCCCTGGGTGTACTCGCTGATCGCCCTGCACCTGCTGGGCTACGAGGTGAGCCACCCGGTCATCCAGCGCGGCCTGGCCGGCCTGGACTGCGTTCACCGTCTGGGAGGACAGCCCCGAGGGCCCGGTCCGCCGGCTGGAATGCTGCCAGTCGCCCGGTCTGGGACACCGTGCTGGCCATGATCGGGCTGGCCGACGCCGGCCTGCCCGCCGACCATCCGGCCCTGGCCAAGGCCGCCCGCTGGGTCCTCGAGGAGGAGATCCGCGGCCCCGGTGACTGGCAGGTACGCCGCCCCAACCTGGAGCCCAGCGGCTGGGCGTTCGAGTTCCACAACGACGTCTACCCCGACGTCGACGACACCGCCGAGGTCGTCATGGCCCTGGACCGGGCCGCGCTGCCCGCCGGCTCCGGCCTCAGGGAGTCCATCGACCGGGGCACCCGGTGGATGACCGGGATGCAGTCCAAGGACGGCGGCTGGGCCGCGTTCGACGCCGACAACACCCGCCAGCTGGTCACCCGGCTGCCGTTCTGCGACTTCGGCGAGGTCATCGACCCGCCGTCGGCCGACGTGACCGCGCACGTGGTCGAGGCCCTGGCCAAGCAGGGCCTGGGCGGCACCCGGCCCGCCCGCCGGGGCGTGGCCTGGCTGCTGCGGGCCCAGGAGAGCGACGGGTCCTGGTTCGGCCGCTGGGGCTCCAACTACATCTACGGCACCGGCGCCGTCGTGCCCGCCCTCATCGAGGCGGGCGTGCTGCCGACCAAGCCGGTCATCCGGCGCGCCGTGCACTGGCTGCTCACCCACCAGAACGCCGACGGCGGCTGGGGCGAGGACCTGCGCTCCTACGAGCCCGGCGCCGGGCCAGGGGCACCGGCCGACCGCAGTGCTGGCCAGGGGGGACGACCCCCCTATCCCCCCCGCAGCTGGGCGGGCCGCGGCGAGTCCACCGCCTCGCAGACCGCCTGGGCGCTGATGGCGCTGCTGGCCGCGGTGGGACCGCAGGGCACCGACGAAGCCGAGCGCGAGGCCGTCGAGCGCGGCGTGCGCTGGCTGGCCGACACCCAGCGCCCGGACGGGAGCTGGGACGAGCCGCAGTACACCGGGACCGGCTTCCCCGGCGACTTCTACATCAACTACCACCTGTACCGGCTGGTCTTCCCGGTCAGCGCGCTCGGCCGCTACCTGGACGATGCACGCGGCGAGTCACGGGTCGATTCACGGGGCGGTGCCGGTTGAGCGCCGCGGCGAGCTCCCCGGCGGGCCCTCCGGCGACCCGCCTGGCGGTCTGCGCCCCGCTGCGGATCGAGGCCAGGGCCGCGCGCCGCGGGCTGGCCAGCCACGGTCAGGTGCTGCGCACCGGCTACGGCGCCCGGCGGTCCGCCGCGGCGGCGCAGCGGCTGCGCGCCTGCGACGCCGACGCGGTGGCCGTCACCGGCACCTGCGGCGGCCTGGCCGCCGGCCTGGCGCCCGGTGACCTGATCGTCGCCACCGAGGTGGCCGGGCCGGACGGGACCGTGGTGAGCTGCCCGTCGGCCCCGATTCTGGCCGGCCAGCTGCGCCGGGCCGGGCTGCGCGTGCACGAGGGCCGGATCGCCACCCTGGCCAGCATGTTCGACGCCGCCGAGAAGGCCGCGGCGGCCGCCGCCGGAGCCATCGCCGTCGACATGGAGTCGTCCTACCTGCTGGCCGGCGCGGCCGGCCGGCCCGCGGCCGTGGTCCGGGCCGTCTCGGACGCCGCGGACCGGCCGCTGCTGCGGCCGGGCGTGGTGACCGGCGGCATCGCCGCGCTGCGCTCGCTGCGGCTGGCCGGGCCCGCGCTGGCCGCCTGGGCCGCCGCGGCCGGGCCGCGGCAGGTGCTGCTGGCCGGGCCGCGGTCGTTCTGCGCCGGGCGTGGAGCGGGCCATCGAGATCGTCGAACGGGCGCTGGAGGACCAGCCCGCGGCCGGTGCCGCAAACGGCGGGGCCTCAAACGCGGCGGACGTCCCGGTCTACGTGCGCAAGCAGATCGTGCATAACACTCACGTGGTGTCCGGGCTCGAGCAGCGCGGCGCGGTCTTCGTGGACGAGCTCAGCGAGGTGCCCGACGGCGCCACGGTGGTGTTCTCGGCCCACGGCGTCTCGCCCGCCGTCCGGGCCGAGGCCGGCCGGCGCGGCCTGACCACCATCGACGCGACCTGCCCGCTGGTGGCCAAGGTGCACGCCGAGGCCCGCCGCTTCGTCTCCGATGGCTACCTGGTCGTGCTCATCGGGCACGCCGGCCACGAGGAGGTCGAGGGCACGCTCGGCGAGGCGCCGGGCGCCATGACCCTGGTCCAGACCGCGGCCGACGTGGCCGCGCTGAACCCGGCCGACCCGGACAAGGTCGCCTACCTGATGCAGACCACCCTGGCCGCCGACGAGGCCCAGGAGATCGTCGACGCCCTGCGCGAGCGCTTCCCCGGCGCCCGCGGCCCGGGCAGCGACGACATCTGCTACGCGACGACGAACCGGCAGCTCGCGGTGCGCGCGATCGCCGCCGAGTCGGACGTCGTACTGGTCGCTGGTTCCGCCAATTCGTCCAACTCCCGGCGTTTGGTGGAGACTGCGGAGCGGGCAGGAACACCCGCATACCTGATTGATAACACGGGGGATATCGAGCTCGGCTGGCTGACGGGGGCGTCGACGGTCGGGATCACGGCGGGGGCATCGGCACCGCCTGAGGCGGTCAGTCAGATCGTCGCGGCGCTGGGGGGCCTGGGCCACGTCGAGGTGGGGGAGCGCGTGCTCACCACCGAATCCATCCGATTCAGCCTGCCCAAGGAGGTAAGGCCAGCATGAGTATGCCGTTGCGGCAGAGCCTGCGCATTGGAGGCTACCTGATGCGCCAGAAGCTGGCGCGGCGGGAGAAGTTCCCGCTGCTGGTAGAGCTCGAGCCGCTGTTCGCCTGCAATCTGAAGTGCGCCGGCTGCGGCAAGATCCAGCAGCCGGCCAGCCTGCTCAAGCAGCGCATGCCGGTCGAGCAGGCCATCGCGGCGATCGAGGAGTGCGGGGCGCCCATGGTGTCCATCGCGGGCGGCGAGCCGCTCATGCACCCCCAGATCGACGTCATCGTGGCCGAGCTGATCAAGCGCAAGAAGTTCGTCTTCCTGTGCACGAACGCGCTGCTGATCCCCAAGAAGCTGGACAAGTTCAAGCCGTCCCCGTACTTCGCCTTCACCGTGCACATCGACGGCCTGAAGGAGCGGCACGACGAGTCGGTCTGCAAGGAGGGCGTGTTCGACGAGGCGGTCGCGGCGATCAAGGAGATCCAGCGGCGCGGCTTCCGGGTCACCACCAACACCACGTTCTTCAACACCGACACCCCGCAGACCATCATCGACGTGCTCGACTACCTCAACGACGACCTGAAGGTGGACGAGATGATGATCTCGCCCGCCTACGCCTACGAGAAGGCGCCCGACCAGGAGCACTTCCTGGGCGTGACCGAGACCCGCGAGCTGTTCCGCAAGGCATTCGACCACGGGAACCGGCGGCGCTGGCGGCTCAACCACTCGCCGCTGTTCCTGGACTTCCTGGAGGGGAAGAAGGACTTTTCCTGTACCGCGTGGGGCATCCCGTCGTACTCGCTGCTCGGCTGGCAGCGGCCGTGTTACCTGATGGCCGACGGGTACGCCAAGACCTACCGCGAGCTGATCGAGACGACCGATTGGGAGTCTTATGGTAGGGGTAAGGACCCAAGGTGCGCCAACTGCATGGCACACTGCGGGTATGAGCCGTCCGCGGTGCTCGCCACGATGGGGTCATTGCGGGAGTCCCTTCGCGCACTGCGCGGAATCTGATTAGGCTCGGTCCCGGGTACCGGGATCTGTCCCTTAGTGTCTAAGGAGCCGGTTGACGCCGGCTCCTGGGTACGTGATCAGTAACGACGGACGCTGGCAGGCTGAGCGGCCGGGGCGACCGCATGCGAAATCCGGAGGAACGCGGGCAATGAGCTCACCCAGTGGCCCGGCTATCATCGGCCGGGCGGCCGGGGCTCCGAATGCTGTCGCTGACGGCAAGCGGGCCGGTGAACTGCGGGACTACAATCCCGGTCCGCTGTGGATGCGGGTGCTGCCACCCGTCGTGACGCTGCTCGTGATGCTGGCGGGCATCACCGTGCCGTCCTACTGGCGGGACGAGGCGGCCACGCTGGCCGCGGTACAGCGCCCGTTCGGCGACATGATCCGGATGCTGGGGAACGTCGACGCCGTGCACGGCGCCTACTACTTCCTGGCCTGGGTGGTCGTCCGGCTGTTCGGTTCGGGCGAGCTGGCGCTGCGGCTGCCGTCGGCCATCGCCATGGCCCTGGCGGCCGGCTTCGTGGCCGCGCTGGGCCGGCGCATTGTCTCGCCGCAGGCCGGCCTGGCGGCCGGCATCCTGTTCGCGCTGGTCCCCGACATCACCCTGTACGGCACCGACGCCCGGTCCTACGCCCTGGTCACCGCCATGGCCGCGGTCGCCAGCTACGTGCTGGTCCGGGCCCTCGGCGCCGGCCACGGCCACCAGCGCCGCTGGTGGGTCGGGTACGGGGTCAGCGTGGCCGTGCTGGGCATCCTGAACATCTTCGGGCTGCTCCTGGTCGCGGCGCACGCCGTGACCATGGCTCTGCGCATGCTCAGGCCCGAGGAAGGCCAGTCGCGCAAGGCACTGGCGGTGCGCTGGACGCTGTCGGCGGGCGTGGCGCTGATCGTGGTCAGCCCGCTGATCGTGCTGGGCTGGCTCCAGCGCGGCCAGCTCAGCTGGCTGGTCGCCCCCGGCTTCACCGGCGCGATCAGCGTGACCAAGCTGATCGGCCCGCCGATCATGACGCTGGCCGTGGTGGTCGCGTTCGTGGTCGGGGTCGGGGTCACCCTGTACAAGTCACGGGAGGCCCACGCCCCCGAGTGGCTGACCACGCTGCCCGGCCTGACGCTGCCCTGGCTGATCCTGCCGCCCGCCATCCTGCTCATCGGCTCGGCGGTCACCCCGGTCTACAACTTCCGCTACATCCTGTTCTGCGTCCCGGCGGCGGCGCTGCTGGGCGGGGCCGGCATCGCGGCGCTCGGCCGCGTCGGCGCCACCGCCGCGCTGATCGTGGTGGCCATCCTCGGACTGAACTCGCAGATCTACTTCCGCTCGCCCGGCGGCCACGGCGACGACATCCGGCAGGCCGACAAGATCATCGCCGCCACGGCCAAGCCCGGCGACCAGGTGCTCTACACCAACCCCAACGAGGAAGACTTCGGCGCGGCCTACCCCTACGGGCTCGTCAGGCTGCCCAACATCCAGCTCGCCCGGCCGGCGATCCCGTCGGCCACGCTCGGCGGCACCAACGTGTCCGCGGCCGTGCTGCACAACCGGCTGGCCCACGCCTCGCGGCTGTGGATCGTGCAGATCGACTACTCCACGTCGGTCAATAGCTACCTCAAGGGCCTGCACTACCACCTGCTGTACACCTGGCGGACCTCGGACGTCTGGCTGAAGCTGTACGTGCGCAAGGGCAGCCCGGCCTACCTGCCCGCGATGCGGGAGCGGAACCGGCTGGCCACGACCGCGTTCGGCGGTCACGCGCCGACGCGCCCGCACGCCGCCGCTCACTAGCCAGCACTTTATTCAGAGCTTTTATCCAGCCGGGAATGCTCTGCTGCCCGGGGGGCCACCCCCCGGGCCCCCAGCAGAAAAACGTACCCGGCAACTTCAGAGTCCCCCTTCAGCATCCATTCAGTCGCCGTCGCCAGGATCTGTACCGGCGCAGGCGGCTGCGCCCGGTGCCGCTCTGGCATCGCTGGATGCCAGGCCTGGCCCGGCGCTGAAGGAGTTCCCTGATGTTTCTCACCTACCTGGGGCGCGAGCTGCGCCGCCGGGCGCGCCAGGCCAGCATGATCGCAATTGGCCTGGCTCTCGGCATTGGCCTGGTGATTACCGTGACCGCGCTGTCCGCGGGCGTGAAGAACGCGCAGGGCGAGGTCCTGCATTCGCTGTATGGCGTGGGCACCGACATCACGGTGACCAAGACGCCGACCGCGTCTTCCCGTCCGGCTTTCGGCTTCCGCGGCGCTTTCGGCAACCGCGCCCGCGGCCAGGGCGGGACCAAGATCGACGTGGACAACCTGGCCAGCGTGTCGCTCGGCAAGATCAGCACGACCTCGGTGACCACGATCTCCCGGCTGCACAACGTCGCGGCGGTGAGCGGCGGCCTCACCCTGACCGACACCAAGATCAGCGGGAAGATCCCGGTCGTTCAACTCCTCGGGCGGGAGCGGCGGCGGGTTCCCCGGCGGCGGTGGCTCGGGCGGAGGCGGCACCTTCCGCGGGAGCCTCAGGCCGAGCACGTTCACCGTCTCCGGCGTCGATCTGTCTGAGGGCGCGCTCGGCCCGCTCAGCTCGGGCAAGCTCACCTCCGGCCGGACCTTCACCTCGGCCGACGCCAGCGCCAACGTCGCCATCCTGAGCTCCAGTTACGCCACCGCGAACAAGCTCAAGGTCGGCTCGGACATCACCATCGCCAAGACCAGCTTCAAGGTCGTCGGCATCGTCAGCGTGCCCGCCTCGGACAGTGCGCAGGACGCCTACATCCCGCTGGCCCGGGCCCAGGCGCTGGCCAGCATGAAGAACGAAGTGAACACCATCTACGTGGCCGCCAGCAGCGCCTCCGACATCACCACCGTCTCCAAGGAGATCTCGACCGCGCTGCCCAAGACCACCGTGACCAACTCCAGCGACCTGGCCAAGGAGCTCACCGGCTCGGTGGCCAGCACCTCCAGCCTGGCCAACAACCTGGGTCGCTGGCTGGCCATCGCCGTCCTGGCCGCCGCGTTCCTGCTGGCCAGCTTGCTGACCATGTCGGCCGTCTCGCGCCGGGTCCGGGAGTTCGGCACCCTCAAGGCCCTGGGCTGGCGCAGCCGCCGGGTCATCGGCCAGGTCGTCGGTGAGGCCGTCGTCATCGGCATCGTCGGCGGCGTCGTGGGCGTCGGCCTGGGCTTCCTCGGCGCGACGCTGGTCGGGCACCTCTCCAAGCCGCTGACCGCGTCCGTCGGCCAGACCACCGGCACCGCCACCCCCGGTGGCGCGCGGACCTTTACCGGCGGCGGTCCCGGCGGGGGCGGGTTCCCTGGCGGGGGCACCGGGCGCGGGTTCGCCGGCGGCGGGGGTCGTCCGTTCGGCTTCCGGAACGCGGCCAACGCGGTCCACCCCGTCACCGTGCACCTGACCGCCCCGGTCACCGTCGATGCCATCATCGCCGCCGTGGTGCTGGCCATCGCCGGCGGCCTGATCGCCGGCGCGTTCGGCGGCTGGCGCGCCGCCCGGCTGCGGCCCGCCGCCGCCCTGGCCAGGGTCGAGTAGCTCACCTCAACGTTCCCAGGAGACACCCATGTACCAGCTGACTGACGTCAAGAAGGACTATCACAAGGGTCGCACCACCGTGCAGGCTCTCCAGGGCGTGAACCTGGAGATCGGCGACGGCGAGTGGCTGGCCATCCAGGGCCCGACCGGGCACGGCAAGAGCACCCTGCTCCAGATGCTCGGCGGTCTGGACCGGCCCAGTTCCGGGATCATCGACTTCAACGGCACCGACCTGGCTCAGATGCGGGAGAACCAGGTCACCCGGTTCCGGGCCGAGTCGGTGGGCTTCATCTTCCAGACGTTCAACCTGGTGCCCACGCTCAGCGCCCAGGAGAACGTGGAGGCCGCGCTGGTGCCCAGCCACGTGCACGCCGCCGAGCGGCGCAGCAAGGCCAGGGCCACGCTGGAGAGCCTGGGCCTGGGCGAGCGGCTGCGGCACCTGCCCGGTGAGCTGTCGGGCGGCCAGCAGCAGCGGGTGGCCATCGCCAGGGCGCTGGTCAAGCAGCCGAAGGTGCTGCTGGCCGACGAGCCCACCGGCAACCTGGACGAGGGCACCAGGGACGAGATCATGACCCTGCTCGAGCAGCTCTGGCGGGAGTACTCGCTGACCATGGTGCTGGTCACCCACGACAGCGCGGTGGCCCGCCGGGCCCAGCGCATCGGCGTCATGCAGAACGGCAAGCTGTCCATCCGCCAGGACACCCGGCCCCGCGCCACCCCCGCGGCTCCGGCCGCCGAGTCCGCCCCGGCCCCCTCCTGACCCCCTCCGATGTCCCGCTGGCGGCACGCGGAGGGCAGCCAGCGGGACCTCCTGGGCCTGGTGTGTTAGAACATAGTTTCGCGCGACGGCCGCGCCGGCTAACCTGACCTCATGGACACCACGCAGGCGGCGCGGCGGTACGAGGCCCGGCCGGGCCGGGACGCGGTCGTGGCCGAGAGCCTGGCTGACCTGCACGGTCCGACGCAGGGCCTCCTCACGTTGCCGCTGCGGATGTTCTGGGGCCCCGAGCCCACGTTCGACCTGGGCGTCGCGGCCATGCGGGAGTGGCTGTACCGCACCGTGCTGCGCGAGGCCATCACCCCGGAAGAGCTGGCCGAGTTCCTCGACGCGGACACGCTGGTCGCGCTGTGGCCCGACCTGTACCTCCCCCGCGGAGTTCGCCGGGCCTGGGAGGAGCGGCACCCGCGCCTGCGCGAGGCCGCGGCCGCCGCCGCGGCCTGACCACGCCGGGCCGGTCGGCTGATGCCGCTTGACGACCTGCATCGTCAGGTGGCCGCGATCGCCCTGCGAGCCGCGGAAGCCCACGGCTTTGCCCTCGGCGGCGGTAACGCCCTGATCGCCCACGGGGTGATCAGTCGGCTGACCCACGACGTTGACCTGTTCAGTGACCAGGAGTCCGGCGTCGGCCGGGCCAGCGCGGCGGTGGAAGCCTCGCTCGTCGAGGCGGGCTTCCGGGCCGAGCGCCAGGACACCACCGGCGGCCTCGGCGACATCTTCTACGGGATGGGCGACGGGCTGGCCGAGTGGATCGTCACCGCGCCCGGCGGGCAGCAGATGACCCTCCAGATGTCCTACTTCGACCGGGCCCGGAGGCCGGTCAGGAAGGATGTCGGGCCGGTGCTGGCCCTCGAGGATGCGATCGGCGGGAAGGTGTGCGCGCTGGCCTCGCGGGCCGAGCCCAGGGACTACATCGACACTGCGGCGACCCTGCGGCGCGGCTACACCCCGGAGCAGCTGATCGGCTTCGCCCGGCGGCTGGACCCCGGCCTGACCGAGCGGGACTTCGCGGACGCGGGTCGGCAGCTGGACCGGATGCCCGACGAGGTGTTCGCCCAGTACGAGCTGGGCCCGCGGGACGTGGCCCGGCTCCGGGAGCGGTTCGCGGGCTGGCCCCGCTAGGGGACCGGCGGGATCAGGAGGACTCGGCCGTCGGGTGCGGCAGCGGCAGCTCGCACCAGACGATCTTGCCCGACACCGCGCGGCGGGCCCCCCAGCGCTGGGCCACCTGGCTCACGACCTGGAGCCCGCGGCCGCGCTCGTCCTGGTCATCCGGATGCCGCAGCCGCGGCAGCGCGGCCGAGTCGTCCAGCACCTCGATCACCAGGCCGCCCTCCAGCACCAGGCGCAGCCCGATCTGGCCCTGGGCGTAGCGCACCGCGTTGGTCACCAGCTCGGAGACCAGCAGCTCGGCGCTGAACGTCAGCTCGCTCAGCCCCCAGCGCTTCAGCGGGCGGCGGATCAGCGTCCGGGCCCGGTGCGCGGAGGTCAGCTCGGCCGGCAGCTTCCAGGACACGTACTTGTCCTCGGGAATCCGGCGCAGCCGGGCGATCAGCAGCGCGATGTCATCCCGCTGCTGATCGGCATAGACGCCAGCCAGCGTGGCCTTGCACAGGTCCTCGAGTGGCTGGGTCGGCGACTCCGGGCCGAAGATGCTCTTGAGCTTGGCCAGGCCCACGTCGATGTCCTCGGTGCGCCGCTCGACCAGGCCGTCGGTGTACAGCACCAGCAGGCTGCCGTCCTCGATGTCGATGACCCGGCTCTGGATCGGGCCGGACCCGATGCCCAGCGGCGGCGACGGGGAGATGTCCAGCAGCTCGCCCTCGCCGTTCGGGTGCACCAGCAGCGGCGGCAGGTGGCCCGCCGAGGCCAGCTCGCAGGTGCCGCTGACCGCGTCGTAGATGCCGTAGACGCAGGTCGCGAAGTGCGGCTCGCGGGCGCCCAGTTCCTGCATCAGCTCATTGAGCTGCTGCAACGTCTCGGCCGGCGGCAGCTCCAGCATGGCCAGCGTGTGGATCGCGGTGCGCAGCCGGCCCATGGTCACGGCCGCCCGGACACCGTGCCCGGCCACGTCGCCGACGACCAGGGCCACCCGGCCGCCGGGCAGCGCGATCGACTCATACCAGTCGCCGCCGATCTCGATGAGCTTGCTGCCGGGCAGGTAGCGGTGCTTCACCTCCACCGATGACGGCGCCGACAGCCCCGTGGGCAGCATGCTGCGCTGCAGCGTGAGGGCCGTGGCGCGCTCCCGGCTGAACCGCTGCGCGTTATCCATGAAGATCGCGGCGCGGGAGGCGAACTCCGTGCCCAGCTCGGTGTCGTAGGCGTCGAAGCGGCGGTAGCCGGGCAGCCGGGTGCACACGAAGAAGCCGAGCATCGAGCCGCGGGCGATGAGCGGCAGGATCAGCAGCGAGGTACCGCCGAGCAGGTCGGCCACCGGCTTGCGGATCCATGCGCTGGCGATCTCGTCCGCGCTCTCGCTGACGATCGTCTCGCAGACCGGCAGGCCCGTCTCCATGCACCGGGTGTACGGCGTGCCCGGCGGGTAGCGCAGCACCTCGCCGACCGGGAACGTCGCGTCCCAGGCCCCGTCGTCGTTGTCATGCGCCACCGCCAGGCGCCGCATCAGCTGCGACCCGTCCTGGGTCTCGGCCATCATGTCCTCGTCGCCGATCAGGTTCTCCCGGATCAGCAGCCCGGCCGTGTTGCAGAAGTGCGGCACCAGGATGTTGATCAGCTCCGGCGCCATCTGGTCCATGTCCAGCTCGCCGCCGATGCGCCGCAGCGCCCCGTCCAGCATCGCGTGCCGCATCACCGCCGGGTCCAGGAACCGCTCCTCCAGCGGCGGCGGGATGCGCAGGATCACCTGAGCGACCAGCTCCGGGTCGGCCGAGCGCACCGGCTGCACCGTGACCACGCCGTCGGCGGCCGTGCCGCGGGCGGTCCGGACCTTCAGCACCGCCGTGCCCTCGCGCCCCGAGCAGGCGCCGTCGATCAGCCCCTGGAGCGTGGCCGCGTGCGCCTCGGACCCGGCCAGCAGGCTGCCCAGGTCAGTGCCGAGCAGCGCGGCGGGCTCGTCGCAGAGCACGTCGGCGGCCAGCCGGTCGTGCTGCCGGATCCGGCCCGTTTTGTCAATGCCGAGCGTGAGCGTTCGCGCCGAAGTATTCGCCATGAGCGCGGAGATCTCGGCCGTTGCCGTGGATTCCACTGGGGCGCTCCTTTCGGCTGCGCGGGTCGTCGCCTGTTCTTCTTATTATGGAGCAGCTTCACGCAGGTTGAGGGAGAAGACCAAACGGCCAGCCCGGCCGATCGCGGGCATTGTGCCAGAAAACCGCGCCGACAAGCCTGAGGAGAGTTCCGTGGCCACAGCCGGGTCGGGCGTCGTGATCGTTGGTGCCGGTCCGACCGGCCTGCTCCTGGCCTCGGAACTGGCCCTGGCCGGGGTGCCCGTCCAGGTCCTCGAGCGCCGCGACGGCCCCCGGGAGGATTCCCGCGCGATCTGCCTGCACGCCCGGAGCATAGAGGCCCTCGACCTGCGCGGCCAGGCCGCCATCTTCGCCGGTGCGGGGCTGGCCGTGCCCGGTTTCCCGCTCGGCCCGCGCGGCGCGAAGATCAACTTCGGCGTGCTCGACTCCGACTTCCCGTACATGCTGGACATGCCGCAGAGCCAGATCGAGCGGCTGCTGCTGGCCAGGGCCGTCGAGCTCGGGGCCGAGATTCGCTGGTCGGCCACCGTCACCGCCGTCAGCCAGGACGACGACGGGGCCACCATCGCGCTGACCGACGGCACCCGGGTGCGGGCCGCCTTCGTCGTCGGCTGCGACGGGGTGCACAGCTTCGTCCGCGACGCGGCCGCGATTCCGTTCCCCGGCATTGACAACCCCGGCTCCGTGGTGCTGGCCGATCTGCGGCTCGACGGCCTGCCCATGGACGCCGCCTACGGCGACCTTTCCCGTGACGGAATGCTGCTGGTCTTCCCGTTCCGGGACGGAACGTGCCGGGTAGTCCTGTACGACTACTCGCGCGCCGGGGTCCCGGTCACCGAGCCCGTCGACCTGGCCGAGGTGATCTCCAGCCTGCGCCGGGTCACCGGCCAGGACTTCGGGCCGCGTGACATGTACTGGTCGCGCCGCTACCGCAGCGAGAGCCGCCAGGCCCCGCGGTACCGGTCCGGCCGCGTCCTGCTGGCCGGGGACGCCGCCCACGCCCACTCGCCTGCCGGCGCCCAGGGCATGAACACCGGCCTGCAGGACGCCGTGAACCTGGGCTGGAAACTGGCCGCCACGGTGCGCGGCTGGGGTCCCGGCTGGCTGCTGGACTCCTATCACGACGAGCGCCACCCCGTCGGCGCGGACGTGTTGGCCCTGACCGGCCGCCAGTTCCGCCTGAACACCGCCCGCGGCCCGGCCATGCGCGCCCTGCGCTGGGGCGTCCACCACCTGGTCGTTCCCCTGCCGCCCGTCCAGGCCCGCCTGGCCCGCGAGTACTCCGGCATCGCCATCGCCTACGCGCCCCGGCCCGGCCCGGCCGCCACCGCCTCGGCCCCGCACCGGCTGGCCGGGACCCGGCTTCCGCCGGGCCCGCTGACCCTCGCCGAAGGCGGCACGACCCGGCCGTACGAGCTGTTCCATGACGGGCGGCTCGTGCTGCTGGAGCGGCCCGGGTCTGCTGACGCCGACTTCCTGCCCGACCGGATCAGGACCGTGCGCTGCGCCTCCGGCCAGCCAGCCCGGCTGCCCCGGGCCGTGCTGGTCCGCCCCGATGGCTACATCGCCTGGGCCAGCGACGAGCCTGACCCTGTCGTCCGGGCCAGGGCCGCCGCCGCCGCCGCGCACATCTGGTGCGCGGGCTAGTTGGCCAGGCTGCCCAGCAGCAGGCCGCTGCGCCAGTAGCGCTGCAGGACCAGGAACAGCGCGATCAGCGGGATGATCGTCACCAGGCCGCCCACCACGACCAGCGGGAACAGCTCGGCATTGCCGCTGTTCTGGCCCCGCTCAGCCCACAGCCCCAGGCCCACCGTCAGCGGGTAGAGGTTGTTCTGGCTGAAGATGATCAGCGGCAGGAAGTAGTTGTTCCAGATGCCGACCACGCTGATCAGCAGCACGGTCATCAGGCCGGGCACCATCAGCGGCAGGGCCAGCCGGAAGAAGATCCGGACCTCGCCCGCGCCGTCGATGCGGGCCGCGTCGAGCAGTTCCCTGGGCACCGACACCTCGACGAACACCCGCATGAGGTACACGCCGACCGGGCTGACCATGCTCGGCAGGATCATGCCCCAGATCGAGTTGATCAGGTGCACCTTGGCGTAGGTGAGGTACAGCGGCAGCGTGATCGCGGTGATCGGGACCAGCAGCGCGGCAATCACCAGGTAGAACAGCCACCGCGAGCCGCGGAAGTTGTACCGGGCGAAGCCGTACCCGGCGAAGGTGGCCAGCGCGGTGGCCCCGATGCCGCCGGCCAGCGCGTACAGGGCGGTGTTGCCGAACCAGCGGAAGTAGACGCCATAGCCGTCCACGTTCTGGAACAGCAGGGAGAAGTTGCGGAAGAACTCGAATGGCCGGGAGAACCAGAACCCGAACGTCTCGAACAGGTTGGCCTGGGTCTTGGTCGAGTTGATCAGGATCCAGGCGATGGGGATCAGCGTGAAGATGGCGAACAGGAAGCACAGCGCGGTCAGCCCGCTGACGGTGCCGCGGCGCAGCCCGTAGAGCTTGATCGGGATCTCGGCCCGCTCCTCCAGCAGCCGCTCCTGCCGCCGCCGCTCGCGCCGCTGCTCCCGCCGGGACAGCGTGACCGGTCGAGCTACTCATCAGACTTGTCCCTTCCGGCGGCGGAACAGCAGCGATCCGACTGAGATCGCGACGATGACCACGCCCAGCACCACGGCGCCCGCGGCGGCCAGGTTGTACTGAGCGCCGCCGATGGCGGTGTTGTAGATGTACAGCGTGGGGGTGTAGTTCACCGAGACCGCCGAGTTGTCGAAGTACTGGAGGATCAGCGGCTCGGTGAACAGCTGCAGCGCGCCGATGCTGTTCAGGAAGATCAGCAGCACGATGGCCGGGCGGACCATGGGCAGCTTCACCCGCAGGATGATCTTCCAGATCGAAGCGTGGTCCAGGATGGCCGCCTCGACCACGTCCCGCGGCACCGACCGCAGCGCGGTGTAGAGGATCACCATGTTGTAGCCGGTCCACTCCCAGATCGCGATGACGATGATCGAGGGGAGGAGCAGGCTGCTGGAGAAGAAGTCCACGTTGTGGATGCCGACGGCGCTGGCCGCGTGGGTGAACGGGCCGAACTGGGGCTCGAGCAGGAACGCCCACATGACCGCGCCGACCACGGCGGGCACCGCGAACGGGATGAAGAAGATGGTCCGGAACGTCCGGCCGAACTTGGCCACGCCGAGGTCGAAGATCGTCGCGAAGAAGAACGCGATGGCCAGCATGACCGGGATCTGGATGGCCCCGAAGATGATCACGCGGATGACGCCGGACCAGAAGTCGCCGGACTGGAGGGTGGCGGTGTAGTTGGCCGCACCGGAGAACGCGGTGCCGCCGATGATCTTGGTGGTGTACAGGCTGGTGTAGATGGCGTAGCCCAGCGGGGCCACCATGAACAGGAGGAACGCCAGCAGGAACGGCGCGACGAACCAGATCCCGCGCCGGTCCCGCCAGTGCCGGCGGCTGGACGGCCGCGGGCCCCGCCCGGCCGCGGCCCGCCGCTGCGCCGCCTGGCGCGCGGCGGTCTGTGTGGCCATGCTGCTCACTGCCTGCCCTGCCTTTCTGCGGGCCCTAGACCGCTACGTCCCTGATTGCCCCGTCTAGTTCTGAATATCTCGCTCTGCCTACTCCGCCCAGGGCCTGCCCGGCCAGCCCGATCGCAGGAAACGGGCGGCACCCGCCCCTACCCGCCCGCGGCCGGCACGCCGCGGGCGGGTTCCTGGCCGGGCGTCAGGAGGTCACGGTGAAGCCCTGCGCCTTGGCGTAGCTGACCAGCTGGCCCTGGAAGGTCGTGAAGGCCTGCTGCATCGTCTCCTTGCCGGTCATCACGCCGGCGAACGTCGTCGCCGACTCGGTGAGTGCGTAGGTCATGAACGGCGGCCACTGCACGGTGGCGATCTTCGGTGCGGCGGCGGTGAACGCCACGTTCGGGGTGTTCGACCCGGAGATCGGGTACTTCAGGTCCTTGAACGACGCGGCGTTCAGCAGCGGCACGTAGGTCGGGAACAGCGACGAGGGCGGGGTCTTGACGATGTTCCACGAGGCGTTGTTAGCGGTCAGCCACTCCGCGAACTCCGCCGCCTGGGCCGGGTGGGCGCTCTGCGAGAACACCGGGTAGGTGGAACCGCCCCAGTTGGCCGCGACGTCGGCGCCGGCCGTCCACTGCGGGAGCGGGGCGGCGTTCCAGTTGCCGACCGACGACTTGGCGTCCGGCGCGAAGTAGGACGGGCCCCAGGCCGAGCTGAGCCAGCTCGCGTCGATGCCCTTGTCCATGTCCGCGAACGCGGTCGCGGTGATGTCGGTGGTCGCGTTGAGCACATGCTCCGACAGCAGCTTCTGCCAGTAGGCGGCGAACTTCATCTGGGCCGGGCCGGTCCAGTTGATCCCGACCTTGGCGCCGCCGGTGTAGGTGAACGGGAACGCGTTGTCCTGCGACATCAGGCTGAGGATCCACTGCAGGTCGCTGCCGGCGAAGTTGGTCAGGTAGGCCGACGAGCTGGCCTTGTGCAGCTTGGCCGCGTCGGTGGCGAACTCGGCCCAGGTCTTCGGCGGAGTGATGTGGTACTTGGCCAGCACCTTGGTGTTGTAGTAGAAGCCCATCGGGCCGGAGTCGCTGGGCATGGCGTAGACGCCGCCGTGCTGGCTGACCTCGCTCCAGGCCCACGGCACGAAGTCGCTCTTGTAGTTGTTGGCGCCGTACTTGGTCAGGTTGACCACGTTGTGGGTGATCTCGAACGAGGGCAGCTCGTCGAACTCGACCTCGGCCACGTCGGGCGCGCCGGAGCCCGCCTTGAGCGCGTCGGAGATCTTGGTGTACTCGGGACTGCCCGCGCCCACGTCCTCCTGGGTGACGCAGATGCTGGGGTGGGTCTTATTGAACTCGTTCACCGCCCGGCCGAATCCCGGCACCCAGGCCCAGAAGGTGATCTTCGTGGCGCTCGAGGACTTGCACGAGCTGCCGGCGATGAGGGTCGTGCCATTGCTGGGGCTGGCCGCGGCCTTGGACGAGGTGCCCGAGGCGGCCGGGGTGGATGAGCCGCTGCTGCCGCAGCCGGCCAGCACGGCCATGGCCGTGGCGCCGATCAGCAGCGTGGCGCCGCGACTGGCGCGGAAAACGGGTCCTGACGAGCGGCCCCGGTGTCTTGTGAGCGCAAACATCTCTGCTGGACTCCTTGCTTGTCTGCGTGGTGCCTATCTCGGGTGGGAGTAGCCGCGGGGGGTACGGGGACGCGGCTACGACCGGGTCGTCGCCGCCTCGATGACGGTGAACGACTGTGGCGGGAGCGTGAGGGACAGGAGGGAGCCGACCGGCTTCTCCGACCCTTCCGTCACGCACGCCCCCTCGACATCGGGCAGGACGCGGGCGCCGGGCCCGCGCTCGGCGGTAACGGTGGTGATCTCGGCGACGCCGTCGAACACGGCGCTGCCAGTGGACGAGTCGCGCAGGACGATGTCCGCGGGCTCGGCCTCGAGTCCCCGGTTGATCAGGGTGAGCGCGATCCGGCCGGGCTCGGCCGAGGCCGTGGCGGCCACGTCGACCAGGGTGAACGGGCCCAGGTCGCCGACCCGGTGCGGCCACCGGCCGCGCGGCTCGCTGGCCGGCCCGTCCACGACCGGGCCGCTCACGTGGGCGTCGATCGCGACGTCCAGCGCGGCCTTGGCGTGCAGCAGGACGGGGTACCAGATGGGCTGGGTGGCGACGGCGCCCGTACTGGTCACGATCGGCGCGATGGCGTTGACCATCTGGGCCAGGTTGGCCATCCGGACCCGCTGGCAGTTGCGGACGAAGATGTTCAGGTAGGTGCCGACGGCCAGGGCGTCGGAGAAGTTGTACCGCTCCTCTAGCGTGCCGTCGTCGGTGCGGAACCAGACGTTCCACTCGTCGTAGGCGATCCCCGGCCGCCGGGCGATCTTCTTGGTGTACGCGGCCCGGTCGATGAGCGCGCCGGCGGACCGGATGGCCCGCTCGGCCTGGTGCGGGGCCAGCACGTTGGCCCAGTAGTCGTCCGAGCCGGTGTAGATGTGCAGCGAGTGCAGGTCGACCAGGTGGGCCAGGCCGTCGATGACCACCCGGTCCCACTCGTTCCAGCCGTTCATGCCGCAGCTGACCAGCAGCGCGTCCGGGTCGAGCCGACGGATGGCGCGCGCCCACCGGGCCGCGGTGCGCACGTACTCCTCGGCCGACACGGCGCCGACCTGCCAGTCGCCGTACATCTCGTTGCCCAGGCCCCAGTAGCGCACCCGGAACGGCTCGTCGTGGCCGTACTCCCGGCGCCGGGCGGCCCAGGCCGTCCGCCCCGCGCCGTTGCAGTACTCGACCCAGGCCAGCGCCTCCTCCAGCGTGCCGGTGCCCATGTTCAGGCACACGTAAGGCTCGGTGCCCAGCTCGGCGCAGTAGGCCATGAACTCGTCGGTGCCGAACCGGTTCGACTCCTCGCCGCCCCAGGCCAGCTCGGGACGGCGAGGCCGGCTGTCCTTGGGCCCGATGCCGTCGGTCCAGTGGTAGTTGCTGACGAAGTTGCCCCCCGGCCAGCGCAGCACGCCCATCCGCAGCTCGCGCAGCAGGCCCAGCACGTCCGTGCGGAAGCCCTGCGCGTCGGCCAGCGGCGACCCCTCGTCGTACAGGCCGCCGTAGATGCACCGGCCCAGGTGCTCGACGAAGCCGCCAAAGACATTGCGGTCCAGGTCGCCTAGCTGACGGGCGGGGTCAGCCACGATTCGGGTCACGAGTCCTCCGTTCCGGTGAGCGCGGTGGGATGCGGGACGACCGGCCCGGCCGCCGGGGCGGCGGCCGGGTCAGGGTCGGGGCGCGGCTCCGGCGGGCCGCCGCTGGAGTCGCGGATGATCAGCTCGACCGGCAGCAGGACCGGCTCGGCGGGCGGGTCCTGGCCGGCGATGCTGCTCAGCAGCAGCTCCACGGCCCGTTCCCCGGTCTGCGCGAACGGCACGCGCAGCGACGTCAGCGACGGGGTGAGGTAGGCCGCGAACGGCATGTCGTCGCAGCTCACGACGGCTACGTCGGCCGGGATCCGGCGGCCGGCCGCGGCCAGCGCGCTGAGCACGCCGATGGCCATGGCGTCGCTGTGCACGAAGATCGCGGTCATCTCGGGGTCCCGCTGGAGCAGCAGCCGGGTCGCGGCCGCCGCGGTGCCCGGCGTCCAGTCGGCCTCCACGGTCAGGTCCTCGCCGGGCTCGATGCCGGCCTCGCGCAGCGCGTCCTCGTAGCCGTGCAGGCGGCTGCGCACCACATGGCGCCGGAACGGGCCGGTGATCGTGCCGATCCGGGTGTGACCCAGCCCGAGCAGGGCTCGGGTGGCGATGCGGGCACCCTCCCGGTGGTTGGAGCCCACCACCGGCACCCCGCCACCCGGCACGTGATGCAGGCTGACCGCCGGCACGTACCGGCGCAGCAGGTCGGCCACGGCCGGGTCGCCCTCCAGTTGCGGGGCGGCGGCGATCACCCCGTCGACACGCCGGTCGATGAGCATCTGGAGCACCGAGGCGCCGTCCTCGTCCTGCTCGGCCAGGTTGCCGATCAGCACGGCGTGCTGGTGGCGGCGCGCCATCTGCTCGGCGGCCACCGCGAACTGAGACAGCGCGCCGTCGGTGAGGTCGCCGGTGATCAGCCCGATGGTGGCCGTGGTCTGCTGCACCAGGCTCCGGGCCACGGTGTTCGGCCGGTAGCCGAGCTTCTCGGCCACGGCCATGATGCGGGCTGCGGTCTCGGCCGAGACGCGCACGTTGCCGCCGTTCAGCACCTTGCTCGCGGTCTGGAAGCTGACCCCAGCCTTGGCGGCGATCTCCTTGACCGAGACGTACCGGCGTGCCATTCCCGTCCTGTCGTGCGCTGTTGTCTGGTGCGCTGTTGTCGGATGCCTGGCCGAGCCGCCTCAGGGGATGCGGGCGGCGCTGGCCGGGGTTACGCGGGTTATACGAGGGGTTATCTGCGGGGTTATATACGGGGCGCTGAGCACTCTGGCGGCGACCGGCCGGGCACCATCCCGGCCGCCGCCGGCCAGCTTCCGAGTGGATCGCGGAGCTGGACGAACGTTCGCTTAGAACGGTAAATCGGCGGCCAATCGGCCGTCAATACCTGTTGCCAACAAGTTTCGTCACATCGACCATAACCATCCGGCGCTCGGCTCTTCCGACGTTTAGCCAGCTAATAGCCAATGTTCGGGTCTGTGTACGCCTGCGGCGGCGCGCTCGCGACCGGTGTTACGCGCTCGGCCCGACCGCGCCGCCGGTCCCGGTCCTGGGCCCGAAGTCATCGGCCAGGCGGCCGCGGGCTGGGGGTTTGCGGCCTTTATTCGTGCGAACGTTCGCCCTATGGCGTCGTGGCGCGGCTGGCGCCTAGACCGCGGCCTGACCGGTTGTCGCCTGACCGTTCCCGGCGTCCGTCACCGTGGTCTCGTTCCCGGCCGAGTCGCGCAGCACCAGCCGGCAAGGCACGGCCCGGGCGCCGTGCGTGGGCTGGCCGCCGATGGCCGACAGCAGGTGCTCGGCGGCGATCCGCCCCACGTCCTCCAGGCACATGTCCACGCTGGCCAGCGCGGGCTGGGCACCCAGCGCCATCGGCTCCCAGTTGTCGTAGCCGATCAGCGCGATGTCGTCGGGGATCCGCCTGCCCATGGCGCGCAACGTGTCGCTGACCCCGCGGGCCAGCTGGTCGCTGCCACAGAAGATGGCGTCCACGTCCGGGCGGTTGCGCAGCAGGATTTCCGCCGCCTGGCGGCCCCACCGCTCGCTCCACTCGCCGTAGAGCACGTCGCTCGGCTTGAACTCCAGGCCGCCCTCGGTGACCGCGCCCCAGAAGCCGGCCGCGCGCTTGCGGGCGCACAGGAACCGCTCGGGGCCGGTGATGTGGCCGACCTTGCGCCGCCCGGTCCCGACGAAGTGCCGGGCGGCCAGCGCGCCGCCGCCGTGGTCGTCGGGCAGGATGGCCGGCTCGTCGCTGTCCAGCGACTGGGTCATGGCGTACACCACGGGGATGCCCAGCGCGGTGCCGATGCTGGGCCGCGGCTCAATGCGGCGGCCGGTCACGATCAGCCCGTCCACCTGGCGTCGCAGCAGCATGTCCACGTAGTGCCGCTCGCGGGCCGGGTCGTCGCGGGTGTCGCACATGAACACAGAGATCTGGCCGGCGCCGAGCGCGTTCTCGGCTCCGAGCATGACCGGGATGCTGAACCGGCCGAAGCTATCGGTGGTGATCAGGCCGACGGTGTAGGTGCGGCCCGCCAGCAGGCCCCGGGCCAGCATGTTCGGGGTGAAGCCAAGCTCGGCCGCGGCCGCGGCGACCCGGTCCCTTGTCTCGGCCCGCAGCTTGCCCTGGCCGTTCAGCGCCTTGGACGCAGTGCCGATGGAGACGCCGGCCAGGGCCGCAACGTCCCTGATGGTCGCTCTTCTGGAGTCCGACCCAGGTTCTGTCAGAGGCAAAGGGTTGCTCCATCCGGTCGCGCACCTGGTGGTCAGGATAGTACGACAAAACCTGTGGTAGATGTACTTGACGCAGCACATGGGGGCCTTCTAGCCTTCGCTAGGAAAACCTATTCTCTCGGCGATTTCCTCCCGTCGGCACCCCTGCCGATACCCTCCGAGCCCCGCTGGAGCCCCCCACGTGAGCAATGTCAGTGACGCGGCAGAACTGAGCGGGCCGGTGCGCCCGACAGCGTCGGCCGATGTGGTGCACCGGCCCGTGGCCGGCCAGGGAACCCGCCTGACCGGCGGGCTGCTGCACGACTGGCAGCAGCGCAGCAGCGAGGTCAGCCTGCCGCTGGCCGTGACTCAGATGGAGGCGGCCGGCAACCTCGACAACCTGCGCCTGGCCATCTCCGGCGGCGAGGCGGCCGCCTACCGCGGCCCGGCGTTCATGGACTCCGACATCTACAAGACCCTGGAGGCGGTCTCCTGGGAGCTGTCCCGCGACGCCGGGACGGCCAGCGACCCCGCGCTGGCCGCGTTCGCGGCCGAGGCAACCGATCTCCTGGTGCGGGCCCAGCAGCCCGACGGTTACCTGAACTCCTACATCCAGGTCACCGGCAAGCCCCGCTACGCCCAGCTGGCCTCCAGCCACGAGCTGTACTGCGCCGGCCACCTGATCCAGGCCGCGATCGCCGCGCACCGTACCGCCGTCGTGCTCGAGGCGGCCGGGACCTCCGCGGCCGCGCCGGACTTCAAGGCCACCGCCGACTCGCTGTTCGCCGTGGCCACCCGGTTCGCCGACCACCTGGTCGATCACTTCCTGGGCCACGAGGGCAACGACGGCCATCCCATCATCGAGACCGCGCTGGCCGAGCTGTATCGCGAGACCGGCCACGAGCCCTACCTCCGCCTGGCCAGTCAGTTCCTCGACCAGCGCGGCCACGGCCACATCGGCGACTCCGGCTTCGGCAGCCGCTACCTGCAGGACCACCTGCCGGTCCGGGAAAACCCGACCGAGGTCGGCCACGCCGTCCGGGCCCTGTACCTGGAGGCCGGGATCGCCGACGTGGCCGCCGAGACCGCCGACCGCGAGCTGCTCGCCGCGTCGGTCACCCGGTGGAACGACATGGTCGCCACCAAGACCGCGCTGACCGGGGGCAACGGTTCCCGGCACTCGGGCGAGGCGTTCGGCGACGCGTTCGAGCTGCCGCCCGACCGGGCCTACAACGAGACCTGCGCGGCCATCGCCAGCTTCCAGTGGAGCTGGCGGCTGCTGCTGGCCACCGGCGAGGCCCGGTACGCCGACCTGATGGAGCGGCTGCTTTACAACGGGTTCGGCGCCTCAGTCTCGGCCGACGGGCAGCGCTTCTTCTACGTCAACCCGCTCCAGCGGCGCATCGACCACTTCGAGAACGACCTGCCCGGCCGGCGCCGGGAGTGGTTCTCGTGTGCCTGCTGCCCGCCCAACATCATGCGGACCAGGGCCTCGCTCCAGCACTATCTGGCCACGGTCGCCGACGACGTGCTCTACCTGCACCAGTTCACCGGGTCGGACATCGCCGCTCAACTCCGGACGGGCACCGCCGCGCTGGAGATGCGGACCGGGTACCCGTGGTCGGGCGGGGTCGAGATCACCGTCCGCGCGGCGCCCGAGGCCGAGTTCGGGCTGGCCGTCCGGGTGCCCGCGTGGAGCCCTGGCGCCCGGCTCACCCTCGGCGGCCAGCCGCTGGCCGCGGCAGCCGAGGGCGGCTACCTGGTCGCGCGGCGCCCATGGCAGCCCGGCGACGTGGTGACGCTGGACCTGGACGTGCGGCCGCGGCTGAGCTATCCCAGCCGTCGCACCGACGCGCTGCGCGGCACTGTGGCCGTGCAGCGCGGCCCGCTTGTGTACTGCTTCGAGCAGGCCGACCACGGCGAGGTGAACATCGAGGACCTTGCGGTCGCCCCGTCGACGACCCCGGCCGCCCTGGGCGAGCAGCCCGCGGCGACCGTGCTGGGCGAGTCGGTCGCGGTGACCGTGCCCGCCGTGCACCTGCCGGCGGCGCAGGCCGCCTTTCCGGACCAGCCCGACGACGGCGCCCCAGCTGACGGCCAGCCGGCCGTGGCTGTGGCGGTAGCCATCCCCTACTTCCAGTGGGACAACCGTGACGGCGGCCCGATGCGGGTCTGGCTTCCGCTGCGCGAGCCCAGCGAGGCCGGCACCGCGAGTAACGCCGACCATGAGCCGGACCGGGTCCCCCGTCCCCGGCAGATCCCTTAACAACCCCTCTTCCAGCTATAAGCAGGAGGTTTGCTGAAGATGCCTGAACCCAAGTACCGGACTACCGGCGCCGCCAGACCGGCGAGACGCTCTCTGGCGGCCAGGGCCCGGCCGCAGCTGCTCGGCATCCTGGCGGTCGGCTCGGCGCTGGCGCTGGCGGCCTGCGCCAACACCGGCTCCTCCGGCTCCACGTCGGCGCCGCCGAAGACCTTCGGCGTCAACGCGACCGGGACCGTGCACTTCTGGGCCCGTCAGGCCACCGATGGCCCGGCCAAGGCGCTGGTCGCCGAGTTCAACAAGACGCACAAGAAGCTCAAGGTCGTGCTGCACCTGACCCCGCCGAACGACGACACCAGCCAGCTGGCCACCGCGATCCGGGCGGGCGACCCGCCGGACGTGGTCGGCCTGAACGACATTGACGTGCCGACGTTCTCGCATGAGAACGCGCTGCTGGACATCACCAAGTACGTGAACGCGCTGTCCTACAAGAGCGCGCTCAGCCCCGGTCACCTGGCGCTGGCCACGATCGGGAGCAAGTACTACGGGGTGCCCTACCTGGCCGACCTGTCGGTGCTCTGGTACAACAAGACGCTGTTCAAGCGGGCCGGGCTCAATCCGAACGATCCGCCGACCAACTACGCGCAGATCGTCTCGGACGCCAAGAAGATCAGCGCGCTGGGTCACGGCATCTACGGGTTCTCCTTCGCCGGCAACTGCCAGGGCTGCCTGGGCTTTACCATGCTGCCCTCGCTGTGGGCCAACGACACGCACATGATCAAGGGCCCGCTCGGCACCCAGACGGCCAACGTGGCCAGCGACGCGCCTCTGAAGACCATGCTGGCCGCCTACCGCACCATGTGGGCCGACAAGCTGGTCCCGCTGAACGACCAGACCCAGAACGGCCTGACCTGGGGCGCCGACTTCGAGGCCGGCAAGGTCGGCATCCTGCCGGGCGACTACGGCATCGCGGCCAAGTTCACCACCCCGGCCCAGAAGGCCGAGTTCGCGGACGCGCCGCTGACCGGTGTCACCGGCGATAGCTACAGCACCTTCGACGGCGGCGACGACTTCGTGATCCCGGCCGGCGCCTCCAACCCGTCCGGCGCGTGGGAGTTCATCAAGTGGGCCCTCGAGCCCGCCCAGCAGGTGCAGTACCCCTCGCTCGGCGACACCCCGGTCCGGACCGACATCCTCACCCCGTCCTTCGCCGCGACGAACCCCTACGACGCCATCGCGCTCAAGGCCCTGGCCAAGGGCTCGGTGGAGTACACGCTGGCCTATGACGCGGTGTACAACGAGCCCGGTTCACCCTGGTTCAAGATGTTTGAGGACGCGGTGTACCAAGGGAACATGAAGGGAGCGATATCGGAGGGCCAGTCCGGCATCCAGAGCACACTGGACTCCGTGAAGAGCTGACCCCCGCGACCGCGCCGTGTCCGTGCCTCCCTCTGCCCGCCCGGGGGGACCACCCCCCGGACCCCCAGCCGGGGAGAGGGCACCGGACACGGCGCGGTCGGCTGGCCGGCCGCAGTCGCGGCGGCGCGATCGCAGAGATGAGGGATAGGTGGCCCAGACAGTGGCAACCCGCCCGGCGACGGAACCCCAGGCCCGCCGCCGGCCGAGGAGCAGTGCACAATCCAGGAGAAACGCCAGGACCGGACTGCTGCTCGCGGCCCCGGCGCTGCTGTTCGTCGTGGTATTCGCGCTGTACCCGCTGGGCTTCGGCGCCTACATCTCGCTGACCAACTGGCCCCTGGTCGGCCCGTACCACTTCATCGGGTTCTCGAACTACACCGCCCTCATTCACAACTCGGTGTTCGTCGAGTCGATCGTCTTCACGCTCAAGTACACCGCGATCGTGACCGTCCCGATCTTCGTCGTCGGGTACGGGCTGGCGGTGTTCGTGCGGGGCAACCGACCGGCGTCAACCACCTTCCGGACGCTGATCTTCCTGCCCTACATCGTCGGCCTGGTCACCGAGAGCTACATGGCCGTGGTCGAGCTCCAGCCGACCTCGGGCAGCGCCAACTGGCTGCTGTCCAAGGTCGGCCTGGCCTCGTCCTCGACCGCCTGGCTGGTGCACACCGGGCTGGCCCTGACCGCGGTCTCGATCCTGGTCATCTGGTTCTACGCCGGCTTCGCGATGATGATGCTGCTGGCTGGCATGCAGAGCATCCCGACCGAGCTCTACGAGGCGGCCAAGGTGGACGGCGCCGGCTGGTGGACGACCGAGTGGCGGATCACGCTGCCCAACCTGCGCCGGTGGATCGCGCTCAGCCTGATCATCTCCGTGGTCGGCTCGCTGCTGGCCTTCAACCAGTTCTTCATCATGACCGACGGCGGGCCGGGCACCAGTACCGTGACCGTCGTGATGTCGATCTACGACACCGCGTTCGCGCAGATGGACGTCGGGCTGGCCAGCGCCATGTCCGTGGTGCTGGTGATCGTGGTCGGACTGGTCTCGTTCTTGCAGTTCCGCTTCCTGCGAGAGGACGGCGTCTGATGACAGCCGTACGCAATCCGGCCGTCCGCAGGCAGCAGGCCGCGCGCGGCGCGACCCGCCCGCCCGGCGAGGCCCGGTTCTGGTACATCGTGGCCGGCGTGACCATCAGCCTGGTCTTCGTGCTGCCGCTGGCCTGGGAGGTGCTGCGATCCTTCCAGCCCGAGTCGGCGATCAGCTCGGCCCCCTCGGGGCAGAGCTTCGGCCACCTCACGTTCGAGAACTACCGGACGCTGCTGTCGGGCGCGGACGACATCTTGCGCAACGTGATCAACAGCCTGATCGTGGCCGTGCTCACGGTGATCCTGACCACGCTGCTGGCCACGCTGGCCGGCTACGGCTTTGCGCTGTTCCGGTTCCGCGGCTCGGGCTTCGCCTTCGGCATGGTGCTGCTGGCCTTCATGATCCCGTTCCAGGCCGTGCTGACCCCGCTGTTCATGGAGCTGCACTCCATGCACCTGCTGAACAGCCTGCTCGGGCTGTCGCTGTTCTATACGACGTTCAACCTGCCGGTCGGGGTGTTCGTCATGCGCAACAGCTTCCTTCAGGTGCCGGCCGAGATCATCGACGCGGCCAAGGTGGACGGCGCGTCCACCATGAAGACCCTGGTGTCTGTGCTGCGCCCGCTGGTGCTGCCGGGCATGGCCACGACCGCCCTGTTCGCGTTCCTGTTCTCCTGGACCGAGTTCCTGGGCGCGCTGAGCTTCCTGACCAACGACAACCTGTTCACGCTGCCGGTGGCGCTGAGCAATGTCGAGACCGGGACCTACGGCTCGGTCAACTACGGGCTGCTGCTGGCCGGCGCGGTCATCGCGATGATCCCGTGCGTCGCGGTGTACGTGGCCCTCCAGCGCTACTACGTGCGCGGGCTGCTGGCCGGCGCGCTCAAGGGCTAAGGTCGGCGCATGAGCCGGGTAGTCGTGATCGGGGCCACCGGCCACATCGGCAGCTACCTGGTGCCCCGGCTGGTGCGCGGCGGGCATGGGGTCATCGCGCTGAGCCGCGGGGCCAGGGAGCCTTACCAGCCCAGCCCCCAGTGGCGCGAGGTCACCAGCGTCGCCGTGGACCGGGACGCCGAGGACGCGGCGGGCACGTTCGGCGGCCGGGTCGCCGCACTGCGGCCCGACGTCGTCATCGACCTCATCTGCTTCACCGCGTCGTCGGCCGCGCAGCTGGTCCAGGCGCTGCGCCCGGCCCGGCCGCTGCTGGTGCACTGCGGCACGATCTGGGTCCACGGCCCGGCCCGGCGGGTGCCGGTCACCGAGGACGAGCCGCGGACCGGCTACGGCGAGTACGGCGCCGGCAAGGTCGAGATCGAGGCGCTGCTGCACCGGGAGACGCTGGCCGGCGGGGTGCCGTCGGTGGTGCTGCACCCCGGCCACATCAGCGGCCCCGGCTGGCCGGTGATCACCCCGGCCGGGAACCTGGACCCGGCGGCGTGGACCGCGCTGGCCACCGGGCAGCCGCTGGCCCTGCCCGATCACGGGCTCGGTGTGCTGCACCATGTGCACGCCGACGACGTGGCTCAGGCGTTCGAGCTGGCGCTGAGCCTGCCGGCCGCCATCGGGGCCAGCTTCCACGTAGTGTCCGAGCAGGCCATGACGCTGAGCGGGCTGGCCGCCGGGGTGGCGGACTGGTTCGGCCGTGAGCCGGTGCTCGATTTCGTGGACTGGGCGGAGTTCGGTCGCCGGGTCGCGCCCGAGCACGCGGAAGCCACCCGCGAGCACACCTTCCGCAGCATCACCGCCAGCATCGCCCGCGGCCGTCAGGTACTGGGCTACCAGCCCCGGTTCAGTACGCTCGACGCGCTGCACGAGGCGCTGGAGTGGCTGGTCGCGACCGGCCAGGTGGATGTGGGCGGCCAGGCCTTCTAGCCGGGTCCGGCCCGGCCGGCTTGACGCGAGCGCCGCCGGGATGCCATACCGGAAGCTCAGGGCGGCCGACGGCCGCCGGAGTGCGCGTGGATGGTGGGCCCAGTCGTGCGAGCGCCGTGATGACCATGAACGGCCCGGAGCCGGACGACGTCATCGGGACCGAGGACCTGGGGGCGTTCGAGGACTTCGTCGAGGCCGCCGCCGACCGCCTGCTGGCGGTGGCCCAGCTGCTGACCAGCGCCGGCGAGGCATCCGACCTGCTGGCCACCGTGCTGGAGCGGGCCCGCCGGCGCTGGTGGTGGATCGCCCGGCGTGGCCACGACCCGGAGCGGCCGGTGCTGCGAATGCTGGCCCGTGCCTCGGGGCGGCGCGACCGGCCGGACCCGGACGAGCTGGCTCGGCTCGCCGCGGCCACGGCAGGCCGGCCCCGCGAGCCGGGCGTCGGGCCCGCGCCAGGCCAGTCGGCGTCAGATCTGCCGGCGTCAGATCTGCCGGCGGCGGTGCTGCTGGCGGTGGCCGCCAGGCACGCCCGGTACGTGCGGCGCCGGGCGGTCGCCTGCGGCGTGGCCGGGGTGGTGGTGCTGGCCGCCGCCTGGCCGGTCACCAGCGCGCTGCGCGGCGGCCCGCCGCGTCACGCGATCACCGCGTCCCACCAGGAGATAACGGCGTCGCGGTCACCGCTGATCTCCGCCGTGTCGGGGCTGGGCTCGGTGCCCGGGCCGTCCCCGGCCGGCCCGCCGGTGCGCCGGGCGGCCGGGACCATACTGCGGGAATGCCAGGACGCCAACAACGGCCAGCTGTCCGGGCACTGGCGCGCGACGAGCGTGCGCGCCGGGCCGGTGTGGTTCATGTTCGGGCGCACACCGGGGGTCTGGGCGGCCAGCCACCGGCTGGCCTACGACCAGCTGTCCGGGCAGGCCGGAGTCATCGCGATCCGGGCCGGCCAGCGCGCGGTGGTGCGGGTCACCGGCCCGGCGCGGGCGCGGTTCCACTTCCTGCCCGGCTTTAACACCAGCGACGTCTACACGCTGCGCGGCGGCCTGCCTGGGCTGACCCTAGGCGGGTGCCCGAGCGTGTTCACGATGTTCTGGCAGGGCTACATCTCCACCGCGCGCTGCGTCCCGCTCGTGGTGCGCGCCCTGCCGCACGGCCGCCCAATCCACATCACTCTGTCACCCGACCCCGGCGCGTGTCCCCGGGGCTAATCCCCCCGACCCTCGGCCGCGCCTCGCCCGTCAGGCCAGCCACAGGCCGGGGGAGTGGTTCGGATTGTCCGTGCCAGGACACCGGGGATCCGAACTGCTCATGCGATCGGTGCTGTCAGGCGTCGCGGGCGGGCTCGCCGTGGCCGGCGTTGGCACGGCCGCGGCCCCAGTAGGCCTTGGGCGACATCTGCTCGGCGGGCAGCCCGCGGGCGGCCAGCACCTCGCGCAGCGCCAGCACCACCTTGGCCTCGCCGAACAGGTAGGCCTGGCCGTGGCCGGGCAGCAGCTCGACCTCGGCCGCCTCGGCCCGCAGCGCGCCGGGATCGCCCGCCGGGCCGTCCAGCCGGTGCAGCCAGGTCAGCCGGGTTCGGGCCGGGGCCAGAAGTTCCTGTTCGTCGGAGGGATCGGGCACCTCAAGGACCACGGTGGCGTCGGAGTCGCCGGGCAGCGACTCGGTCATCGTGAAGATCGCCGGCAGCGCGGACTCGTCACCCATGAACAGATGCCAGTCCGCGGCGGGCGAGGTGGTGATCTTGCCGCGCGGGCCGATGCCCTCGATCCGGTCGCCGGGCTGGGCGGCCCGGATCCAGCGCTCGCCGGGCCCGTCGCCGTGCAGGACCACATCCAGGGTGATCCGACGCTGCGCCTGGTCCAGGTGCCGGATCGTGTAGCGCCGCCGCACCGGCCGGTTCCCGTCCGCCGCCACCAGCAGCATCACGTCCTGGCCGGGGGCGTAGCTGAACCCGTCCAGCTCGGGCGCGGTCAGCTCCAGTCGCTGCATGTGCGGGGTCAGCAGCTGGCTTCCGATGACCTCGAACTGAAGCCGCCGGGTGCCCGCCAGGTTGCCCGACAGCTGGGCGAACGGGTCGTCGAGCGTCGCGCGGACCGCCTCAGTAGGCGCGTCGGTCATGGGATGCAACCTCTTCCTGTCGCCGGGACCGTGGCCCGGGCTGTGCGCCGCCATTGCTAGCCGACCTGGCGCGCCGACCAGCGCGGAAGCCACAGTACGCGAGCGAGGTAGACGTAAGTGACGCTGGAGGTTCCGGCGCTGGCCGTCCAGAATGAGAGCGAGCGAGGGATCTGGGGGATCAGCCATGCCGCACCAGGACAAGCCAGGCACGCCTGCCGACCCGCGCGATGACCTCGGCCACCCGGTGGCGGTGCCCCGGCTGGTCGGGCGCGTGGTGTCGCTCGTGCCGTCGCTGACCGAGGCGGTGGCGTCGTGCGCGCCGCGCATCCTGGTCGGCGCCACGGACTGGTGCACCCACCCGGCCGATCTGGCCGTGACCCGGATCGGCGGGACCAAGAACCCGGACGTGGCCCGGATCGTCGCGCTGGCGCCCGACGTGGTGCTGGCCAACGAGGAGGAGAACCGGGTCACGGACCTGGACGAGCTGCGCGCCGCCGGGCTGGCGGTCTGGGTGACCCGGGTGCAGGACCTGCCCGAGGCGCTGGCCTCCCTGGGCCGGCTGCTGACCACGGCCTGCCGGCTGGCCCCGCCCGCCTGGCTGGACGCGGCGGCGGCGGCGTGGAGTCGCCTGCCCGCCCGGCCGGCCTCGCCGGAGCGGACCGCGGTGGTGCCGATCTGGCGGCGGCCGTGGATGGTCCTCGGGCGCGACACGTTCGCGGGCGACCTGCTGGCCCGGCTCGGAGTGGACAACCTCTACGCCGGCCACGGCGAGCGTTACCCGCGGATCGGCATTGAGCAGATCCGCGGCGCCGGGGCGGACCTGGTCGTGCTGCCCGACGAGCCGTATCGGTTCAGCGCGTCGGACGGGCCCGAGGCGTTTCCCGGCGACAGCACGGCGCTGGTCAGCGGCCGCCACCTGACCTGGTACGGGCCGTCGCTGACCGAGGCCCCGGCGGTGCTGGGCCGCCAGCTGGGGGCGGCCAGGGTGCGCTGCCCTGGCTTACCCGCGCACGCCGACCGCCCGCACCTGCGCGCGGCCCGGCCCGGCAGCTGATCCGCCCGCCTGAACCAGCCTCTGGCCGAAACCCAGACCCAGCCCAATCCAGACCCAGCCAACCCAGACCCAGCCAACCCAGACCCAGCCGGACCCGGACATGACAGCGCCCCCGAGAGCTTCTGCTCACGAGGGCGTGCCACTGGCCGATGCGCGGTCGCCTCACGGCGAGCGGCACAACGCGGCTCCAGCCGAACGGTATTCCGCGAAGGCAATAGATGCGGCCCGGGGGACTCAAACGCACCGGCGATGGCTCACAACGCCCCTCCGCCGCGGGCTATTCCACCCCGGTCAGAAATCTTCTGGCGGCTCGCAGCGTCCCCCGAGGCGCGCGGGTGTCCTCTCCGGAGCGATTGAATCGTCCTGAGGGGAGAGGGCCGGCCGCCCAGGGCCGCCCGCGCTGGAGGGATGATCATGGCGCTCTACGCGATGCTGCTGTATTACCCGCGGGACCGGTACTGGGACTCTCCGGAGGACACCCGGCTCTCGGCCGTCTACGACGAGGTCAAGCAGGCGGCCGCGCAGGCCGGGATCCTGCGCGGCGGCGAAGCGCTGTACCCGGTGTCCATGACCACCACGATCACGGTGGCGGACGGCCCCGGCGGCGACGTCCAGCTCACGGACGGGCCGTACGCCGAGGCCAAGGAGGTGCTGGGCGGGTTCTTCCTGCTGGACGTGGCCGACCTGGACGCGGCGGTCGGCTGGGCGGCCCGGATGCCGGCCGCCTGGCGTGGCAAGGTCGAGGTCCGCCCGGTGGTGCCGCAGCGAGCCGCGGCGCCCGCGACTCCGTGAGCCCGGACCGCCCGGACCCGCCGACTCCGGCCCAGCCCAGCCCCGACCGCTCGGCCCAGCCCAGGCCGGAGGAAGCCCTGGCGCAGACCATCCGGGTGGCGGGGCGGCGGGTGCTGGCCACGCTCGTCCGGACCTTCGGGGACCTGGAGCTGGCCCAGGACGCCGTCCAGGAGGCGGCGGTCACGGCGCTGCGGGCGTGGCCACGGGACGGGACCCCCGACGACCCCCGGGCCTGGCTGACCGTGGTCGCCCGGCGCAAGGCCTATGACGTCCTGCGCCGGGAGGCCGCCCGGCCGGCCAAGGAGGCGGCGGCGGGCTGGCCGGACTCCATTCCCGACCACGTTCCCGACCACGCGCCGCAGGTGATCGAGATGGTCGAGCCGGACAGCTCGGTGCGCGACGACATGCTGCGGCTGGTGTTCACCTGCTGCCACCCGGCGCTGAGCCGGGAGGCGCAGGTGGCACTGGCGCTGCGCACGCTGGCCGGGCTGGAGGTGGCCGCGATCGCCCGGGCGTTCCTGGTGCCCGAGGCCACCATGGCCAAGCGGCTGGTGCGCGCCCGGCAGAAGATCGGCCACGCCCGCATCCCGTACCGGGTGCCGTCCGACGCCGAGCTGCCCGGCCGGCTGCCGGGCGTGCTGGCCGTGGTGTACCTGATCGCCACCGAGGCGCACGCGCCCACCGGCGGCGACGCGGTGGCCCGGGCCGACCTGGAGCTGGAGGCGGTGGGGCTGGCCCGGCTGCTGACCGAGCTGATGCCCGCCGAGGCCGAGGTGCTGTCCCTGCTGGCGCTGCTGCTGCTCACCGCGGCCCGGCGGCCGGCCAGGTCGGACGCGGCCGGCGATCCGGTGCTGCTGGCCGACCAGGACCGCGGCCGGTGGGACGGCGCGGCGGTGGCCGAGGGCGTGGCCTGCCTGGACGAGGCGGTCCGGCTGTCCGGCGGGGCGGCCGGGCCTTACCAGCTGCAGGCCCACCTGGCCGCCTGCCACAGCACGGCAACGAGCTGGGCCGACACCGACTGGGACCGGATCATCGGGCTGTACGACCTGCTGCTGGCCCGGACGGCCAACCCGGTGGTGGCGCTCAACCGGGCCGTGGCGGTGACCGAGCGCGACGGGCCGGCGGCCGGGCTGGCCGCGCTGGACGACATCGGCGGGCTGGCCCGGTCGCACCTGTGGCACGCCGCCCGCGGTGACGCGCTCGGCCGGCTGGGCCGGACGGGCGAGGCGGCGTCCGAGCTGGCCACGGCCGCCGAGCTGGCCCCGACCGAGCCCGAGCGCCGGCTGCTGGCCCGGCGGCTGTCGCTGCTCCCCAGGTCAGCGCCCGGGCGAGCAGGCTAGAGTCGTCGGCGACAACCCCTGTTAAAGAAAATGGAGTGAACCGCCGTGCTGTCGCTGGTCCTGCCGAAGGGGTCCCTGGAGCGGGCCACCCTGGAGCTGTTCGACGCGGCCGACCTGACCGTGCGCCGCTCGTCGGACCGCGACTACCACGCGACCATCGACGATCCGCGCATCGAGCGGGTCCGGTTCCTGCGGCCCCAGGAGATCCCGTCCTACGTGGCCGAGGGGCTGTTCGACTTCGGCATCACCGGACGCGACTGGATCACCGAGACCGGGGCCAACGTGGTCTCGCTGGGCGAGCTGCAGTACTCCAAGGCCACCTCGGCGCCGGTCCGGGTGGTGCTGGCGGTGCCCGCCAGCGTGTCCTGGCAGTCGGTGAGCGACCTGCCGGACGGCATCCGGGTGTCGACCGAGTTTCCCGAGCTGACCCGGCGGTTCCTGGACGCGCGCGGGGTGAAGGCGTCCATCGTGCCGTCCTACGGCGCCACCGAGGCCAAGGTCCCCGACATCGTGGACGCCATCGTCGACCTGACCGAGACCGGCTCCTCGCTGCGCCGCAACGGGCTGCGCATCCTGGAGACCCTGCTGACCAGCTATACCGAGCTGGTGGCCAACCCGGCGGCCTACGAGGACACCGGCCAGCGCGCGGCCATGGAGGACATCGCGCTGCTGCTGCGCGGCGCCATCCAGGCCCGCGGCAGCGTGCTGCTCAAGCTCAACGTCAGCGCGGCCGACCTAGCCGCGGTGACGGCCATGCTGCCCGCCATGTCCTCGCCGACGATCACCTCGCTGGCCCGCGGCGACATGAACGCCGTGGAGGCCGTGGTACCCAAGCGCGGCGTCAACACCCTCATCCCGGCGCTCAAGGCGGCCGGGGCCAGGGACATCCTCGAGGTCCCCATCAGCAAGATCGTGGAATAGCTACGTAACAGCCGCGGTCGCATGGAGTCGGACAGGCCCTGATGTGGGCCTCTTTTCTGCGATTTAGCATGCCGGTTACCCATCTTTAACCTTGACGAGCTAACTGCCGCATGGTCAAGATTGTCATGTCCACCGTGGAACCGGTTCCACTCGGAACCCCGCCGAGGGGGCCACATGTCGAAGGCGCGACGGGCGACGATCAGCGACGTAGCAGCAGCCTCCGGCGTGGGAGTGGGCACCGTCTCGCGAGTCATCAACGGCGCGGCGGGCGTCCGCGAGGCGACCAGGGCCCGGGTGCTGCGGGCCATCGAGCAGCTCGGCTACCGGCCTAGCCACCTGGCCGCGGCCCTGTCGCGGGGCACGCCGCGCACCGTGGCCATCGTCATACCGCACCTGACCCGGCCGTCCTCGGTCGAGCGGCTGGCCGGGGCGCTGGCCGTGCTGGCCAAGTACGAGTACGACTCGATCGTCTGCAACGTCGCCACCCCGGCCCAGCGGGACCACGTGCTGGCCATGCTGGTCGCCCGGCACCGGGCCGACGGCGTGATCGTGGTGTCGCTGCCGCTCGGCCGCGCGCAGCTGGACGCCTTCCGCGCGGCCGCGCTGCCGCTGGTCGCCGTCGACGTGGCGGCCCGCGGCGTGCCGCACACCGTGATCAACGACGTGGCCGCCGGCCGCCTGGCCACCGGCCACCTGCTGGAGCTGGGCCACCGCCGGATCGGCTTCATCGGCGACCGGGTGCAGCGCGCGGTGTCCACCGCGCTGGGCTTCACCGCCTCCGCGCGGCGGCTGGCCGGCTACCGGCAGGCGCTGGCCTCGGCCGGGATCGACCGCGATGACTCCCTGGTCCGGCTCGGCCCGCACGGGCCGGCCAGCGCCCAGGCGCTGGCCGGGGAGCTGCTCGGCCTGGCCGACCCGCCGTCGGCCATCTTCGCCGCCTCCGACACCCAGGCCATGGGCGTGCTGGCGGCCGCCGACCAGGCTCGGCGCCCAGGTGCCGGGGCAGCTGTCGGTGATCGGCTTCGACGACATCCAGTCGGCCGCGCTGCTCGGGCTCAGCACCGTCCGCCAGCCGCTGGAGGACAGCGGCGCGCAGGGGGCGGAGCGGCTGTGCGCGCTGCTGCGCGGCGAGCCGGTCCGGCCCCGGCGCCAGGTGCTGGAGGTGCAGGTCGTGCCGCGGGCCACCACCGGCCGGCCGGGCCCGAGGCGGGCCAGCCGGCCGCCCGGCGCGGCCGCCGAGCGCGGCCCGCGCGGCCGGCCGCAGGTCGCGCGGCCGGTGGCCGACACCAGCGGCCCGGGGCGGCGGGCCGCATACCGGATCACTCGCGCCTTATGAGGCCAATGTTTAAGAAGTGAATAAACCGGAAGGTCGTGATGGCCGCAGGAGCATCGCGTAGTCCCGTAGGCACCTTAGGAACCTCGGTGAAGGGAAGACGATGAAGGCTGACAAGGACAGACCAGAGCGCCGCGCTCGCCGCGGCCGCCTGCCCCACCTCAGGCGGCGGTCCTGGGCGGGGCTGGCGGCCGTGGCGCTGGCCTGCTCGGGGCTGGCGGCATGCGGCACGGCCGGGGCCAGCACCGGCCCGGTGACGCTGAACTTCTACTTCTATCCCGACGGCTCGGGCGCCACGGACCAGGCCATCGCCAACTGCAACGCGCAGAGCCACGGCAAGTACACGATCTCCTACCAGAAGCTGCCGCAGGCCGCCGACGGCCAGCGGCAGCAGATGGTCCGGCGGCTGGCCGCGCACGACAACACCATGGACATCCTGGGCCTGGACGTGACCTGGGAGTCGGAGTTCGCCCAGGCCGGCTGGATCGAGCCGTGGACCGGCACCAACAAGGCGCAGGCCGAGAACGGCACGCTCAAGCCCGCACTGGACACGGCGATCTGGAAGGGCAAGCTCTACGCGGTGCCCGACAACAGCAACACCCAGCTGCTGTGGTACCGCTCCGACCTGGTCAAGACCCCGCCCACCACCTGGGCCCAGATGATCTCCGACGCCGAGCAGCTGGCCAAGGAGGGCAAGCCGCACTACATCGAGATCCAGGGCGCGCAGTACGAGGGCGCCACGGTGTGGTTCAACACCATGGTGGCCAGCGCGGGCGGCACGATCCTGAACCCGGACGCGACCAAGGTCACGCTGGGCGCGCCCGCGGTCAAGGCGCTGTCGATCATGAAGGAGCTGGCCACCTCCTCGGCCGCCGACCCGTCGCTCGACGTGCAGATGGAGAACCAGAACCGGCTGGCCATGGAGGGCGGCACGGCGGCGTTCGAGCTGAACTACCCGTTCGTCTATCCGGCCATGAAGCTCGACAACCCCGAGCTGTTCAAGCACTTCAAGTGGGCGCTGTACCCCGAGGTCACGCCGGGCGTGCCGGCCAAGGTGACCATCGGCGGCACCGACCTGGCGGTCAGCGCGTACTCGCAGCACAAGGCGCTGGCGTTCCAGGCCGCGCTGTGCCTGCGGGACTCCCAGAACCAGATCATCGGGGCCAACGTGGGCGGCGTCCCGCCGACCATCACCAGCCTCTACAACAACCCCAAGCTGTTCGCCGACTACCCGTTCCACGCCGACATCCTCAAGGCGCTGGAGAACGCCAGCGTGCGGCCGAAGTCGCCCGTCTTACCAGGTGGTGTCCATCGACATCTCGCACCTGGTCTCGCCGGCGTCCGGCATCAACCCGACCGGCACCGAGCAGTCAATGGTCAGCCAGATCAATGACGCCCTGCAATCGAAGGGACTGGTCCCGTGAGTACCAGCACCGAGGCCGCCACCGCCGGCGCGGTCGGGAAGGCGAAGGCCAAGGGCAGGCGCCAGCTGTCGGAGGGCGCCAGGGCCGAGCGCCGGCTCGGCTGGATGCTGTGCGCGCCGGCCGTCGTCGTGATGATCGCGCGTCACCGGCTACCCGGTCATCTACGCGATCTTCCTGTCGCTCGAGCGCTACAACCTGGAGTACCCGCAGCTGGTCAAGTTCATCGGGTTCAGCAACTACGCCGCCGTGCTCAGCTCGTCGTACTGGTGGCAGGCGCTCGAGGTGACCCTGGTCATCACGGTCTTCTCGGTGGCGATCACGCTGGTGCTCGGCATGCTGCTGGCGATGCTCATGCACCGCACGCTGTTCGGCCGGGGCACGGTACGGACCGCCGCGCTGATCCCGTACGGGATCGTGACGGTGGCCGCCGCCTACGGCTGGCAGTACGCCTGGACGCCGGGCCAGGGCTACCTGTCCGCGGCGTTCAGCTACAGCGCGCCGCTGACCACCAGGTCGCGGCGATCATCGTGATCATCGTGGCCGAGATCTGGAAGACCACGCCGTTCATGGCCCTGCTGCTGCTGGCCGGGCTGTCGCTGGTGCCCGAGGACCTGCAGAAGGCGGCCAAGGTGGACGGCGCGACCGCCTGGCAGCGCTTCACCAAGATCACGCTGCCGCTGATGAAGCCGGCCATCCTGGTCGCGCTGCTGTTCCGGACGCTGGACTCGTTCCGGATCTTCGACAACATCTTCATCCTGACCAACGGGGCCAACGGCACCGGCTCGGTCTCGGTCCTGGGCTACGACAACCTGTTCAACGCGCTCAACCTGGGGATCGGGTCGACGATCTCGATCCTGATCTTCATCTGCGTGGCGATCATCGCCTTCGCGTTCATCAAGGGCTTCGGCACCGCGGCCCCCGGCACCAGCACTGGAAGGAGGTGACGGGGTCATGGCCGTGACCACGACGCCCCGTCAGAAGGTCAGCTGGGGGACGGCGAACTTCGTCGTCATCGCGCTGGCGCTGATCCCCGTGCTGTGGATGGTCTCGCTGTCGTTCAAGACGCCGGCGGCGGTCCTCGATCCCGTCGTTCCTGCCCAAGTCCTGGACGTTGTCCAACTACAGCCAGATCCTCCAGACCTCGCAGTTCATCCGGCCGCTGGTCAACTCGATCGGCATCGGCCTCATCGCGACGCTCATCGCGGTGGTGTTCGCGTCGATGGCCGCCTACGCGGTCGCCCGGCTGGAGTTCCCCGGCAAGGGCGTGCTCATCGGCATGGCCCTGCTGATCGCGATGTTCCCGCAGATCGCGCTCGTGACCCCGATGTTCAACATCGAGCGCTCTCTGGGCCTGTTCAACACCTGGCCCGGCCTCATCATCCCCTACGTCGCCTTCGGCCTGCCCCTGGGCATCTACACCCTGTCGGCGTTCTTCCGTGAGATCCCCTGGGAGCTGGAGAAGGCGGCCAAGGTCGACGGGGCGACGCCGTTCCAGGCGTTCACGCATGGTCATCGCCCCGCTGGCGGCGCCCGGCATGGTCACCACGGCGATCCTGGTCTTCCTGTTCTGCTGGAACGAGTTCCTGTTCGCGATCTCGTTCACCTCGACGCTGGCCTCCCGGACCGCGCCGGCCGCCATCGCAGTACTTCAGCGGCAGCTCGCAGTTCACCGTGCCGACCGGGCCTATCGCCGCGGCCGCGGTCGTCATCACCATCCCGATCATCATCTTCGTGGTGTTCTTCCAGCGCCGCATCGTGGCCGGGCTGACGTCCGGCGCGGTCAAGGGCTAGCCGGACGTCAGACGCAAAGGAGTCACAGTGGCCGAGATCGTTCTGGAAAACGTCACCAAGCGCTACCCCGACGGCGCCGCTGGCCGTCGACAAGATGAACCTGGACATCGCCGACGGCGAGTTCATGATCCTGGTCGGACCGTCGGGCTGCGGGAAGTCCACGACCCTCAACATGATCGCGGGCCTGGAGGACATCAGCGACGGCGAGCTGCGCATCGGCGGCAAGGTGGTGAACAACGAGGCGCCCAAGGACCGCGACATCGCGATGGTCTTCCAGAGCTACGCGCTCTACCCGCACATGACGGTGCGCGAGAACATGGGCTTCGCGCTCAAGCTGGCCAAGACGCCGAAGGCGGAGATCGACCGAGAAGGTCGAGGAGGCGGCCAGCGTCCTGGACCTGACCGAGCACCTGGACCGCAGGCCCGCCAACCTGTCCGGCGGCCAGCGGCAGCGGGTGGCCATGGGCCGGGCCATCGTCCGCGACCCGCAGGTCTTCCTGATGGACGAGCCGCTGTCCAACCTGGACGCCAAGCTGCGCGTGCAGACCCGCACCTCGATCTCGCGGCTGCAGAAGCGGCTCGGCACCACGATGGTCTACGTGACCCACGACCAGACCGAGGCCATGACGCTGGGCGACCGGCTGGCCGTGATGCGCACCGGCCTGCTCCAGCAGGCGGGCACTCCGCAGGAACTCTATGACCGGCCGCTCAACCTGTTCGTGGCCGGGTTCATCGGCTCGCCGGCGATGAACTTCATGGGCGCCACGCTGGAGGAGGGCGCGCTGCGGACCAGCCTCGGCGACCTGCCCGTGTCCCCGCAGCTGCGCCAGGTGCTGGAATCGGCCAACGTGGGCCGCCAGGTCATCGTGGGCCTCCGCCCCGAGGACTTCGAGGACGCCACGATCGTCCCGGCCGAGAACAAGCAGTTCGGGCTCACGTTCCGGCAGACGATCGACGTGCGCGAGTCCATGGGCTCGGACGTGTTCGTCTACTTCGACCTGGAAAGTGACCTGTCGGCCCACTCCGACCAGCTCGCCGACCTGGCCGCGGATTCGGGCACGGCCGACACGGTGGGCGCCGACGAGCAGGTCACGGCCCGCCTGGACGCCGCGACCAAGATCCGCGAGGGCGAGAACGCGGAGCTGTGGGTGGACCTGCGGCCGATGCACGTGTTCGACCCGGAGTCGGGCCGGAACCTGGCCCTGGAGGCGCGCGCCGACGGCGCGGGCGGCTGACGCCGGGCTGACCGTCATGCCTCATGCCTCGCCGGGACTGGAGTCCCGGCGGGGCATGGGGGGCGGTGCGGGGGGCGCCAGTGAGGTCGCGGCGGTGAGGGTCGGGCGGTGACGTCAGTGGGAGGCGGTGGCGCGCACGTCCAGGCCGTGCTCGCGCAGCGCCGCCTCCGCCTGGTAGATGTCGGCCTGGCGGGCCCGGTCGCCGCCCGGCGGCGGGCTGACGCCCAGCCGGGCGCAGGCGTCTCGCAGGGCGTCCAGGTAGGCGCCGCGCAGCACCCGGACGTGGTAGCTCTTGGCCTGGACCGCCGGGCTGACCTCGGTCGCCTCGAGCTCGACCCGCAGCCGCCGCAGGTTGGCCGCCAGGCGGTCGGCTGGCTCGGGCGGCGTCGGCCGTGTACGGCTCTCGGCCATCCTGCGAGAGACTCGAACCGATGCCACCAGCGCGTACCCCGCGGCGGTCGGCAGCAGCAGGGCCAGCACCAGCAGCGCGACGATGGCGCATGCCCACAGTGTCCGCCGCACGGCGCCCACTAGGCAAGCGAAGGAGATCGATGAACAACGAAACCGGCCGCAGGCCCTGGTGGCACGGCGCGGTCTTGTACCAGCTTTACGTCCGGTCGTGGGCCGACTCCAACGGCGACGGATACGGGGACCTGCGCGGCATCATCAGCCGCCTGGACCACCTGGAATGGCTGGGCGTGGACGGCGTCTGGCTGTCGCCCACCATGCCGTCGCCCGACGCCGACTGGGGCTACGACGTCAGCGACTACACCGCCGTCCACCCCGAGCTGGGCACGCTGGCCGACCTGGACGAGCTGATCGCGGCCGCCGGGCGCCCGCGGCATGCGGGTGCTGCTCGACCTGGTGCCCAACCACACCAGCTCCGCCCACCCCTGGTTCATCGAGGCCGAGTCCAGCGCGACGTCGGCGCACCGCGACTACTACGTCTGGGCCGACCCGGCGCCCGGCGGCGGGCCGCCGAACAACTGGCTGGACATGACCGGCGCGCCGGCCTGGACGCTGAGCCCGCCGACCGGCCAGTACTACCTGCACAACTTCCTGCCCGCCCAGCCCGACCTGAACTGGTGGGATCCGGCCGTGCACGAGGAGTTCCGGCGGATCCTGGACTTCTGGTTCGACCGGGGCGTGGCCGGGTTCCGCATCGACGTGGCGCACGGCCTGTACAAGGACGCGCTGCTGCGCGACAACCCGGCGCTGGAGCACGAGGACCCGCTGCACGGCCGGTTCGGCCTGCGGCCGGTCCACAACTTCAACCAGCCCGAGGTGCACGGCGTCTACCGGGACTGGCGCAAGATCGCCGACAGCTACACCCCGCCCCGGCTGCTGCTCGGCGAGACCTGGGTCAGCGAGCTGGACGAGCTGGCCAAGTACTACGGCGACAACGACGAGCTGCAGCTGGCGTTCAACTTCCCGTTCGTGTTCGCCTCGTTCACCGCCGAGGACCTGTCCGGCGTGATCCGGCGCACGCTGGCCCGGCTCCCCGCCGGGTCTGCCCGGTCTGGACGGCGTCCAACCATGACGTCGGCCGGTTCCCGAGCCGCTGGTGCGGCGGCGACGACCAGCGGACCCGGCTCGCGCTGCTGCTGCTGGCCACGCTGCCCGGCACCTCGGTGCTGTATTACGGCGACGAGATCGGCATGCTCGACGTCGACGTGCCGCCCGATCTCCAGCGCGACGAGATGACGCTGGGCGTCACTGACGGGCAGGGCAACCGGGACCGGGGCCGCACCCCGATGCAGTGGGACGACTCGCCGTCGGCCGGGTTCACCACGGCCGCCCGGCCCTGGCTCCCGGCCGGCGACGCCGCGGCCCGCAACGTGGCCGCCCAGCGCGCCGACCCGGGCTCGACACTGTGGCTGTGCCGCGAGCTGCTGGCCCTGCGCCGGGCCGAGCTGGGGGGCCAGGTCGCGCCCTACCAGGAGCTGGCCGGGGCCGACGGGCTGTGGGCGTACCGGGTGGGCGGGCTGACCGTGCTGGCCAACCTGTCCGGCCAGGCCCGCACCTGGCCAGGGGAGTGCGGCGAGTTCCTGCTCACCACCGGCGGCGAGGCCGGTCGCGACCCGGACGGCGTCACGCTCGCCCCCTGGGCCGGCCTTATCGCCCGCTAGCCGCGGTTCGCCAGCGGCATCAGCGGCCCGCGCGCCGTTCGCCGCCGTTCGCCGTTCGCCGTTCGCCGTTCGCCGTTCGCCAGCAGCATCGCTGGCCCTCTGGTGCTCCTACAGCAGCACCAGAGGGCCAGCGGTGCTGCTCGGGTGCCGACCGGGCCGATCTCGCCCGCCCCACTCAACCCATCCGGCGCGCCCGCCCCTCCGGCTGGACAAGTCGTCGAGTTGGCGGCCGGCAGCGGACCGGGGCTGGCGGGACGGACGTGCATCAAGTGGCGGCAGTGAGATGCTCGCCCGAGCAGCCGGGTGTGAGGGGGAGGCGGGACGGGCGCGGGGGCGGCTGTGCGGGGGGCTCCCGTAGGCTTGATGCGTGCTGATGCGAGTGGATCTTCGCGGTAAGCCCGCCAGCGAGCTGCGCCCCGGCGAGCTCGCCGGCCTGCTGCCGCGCGCCGAGCTGGATGTGCAGGCGGCCCTGGCCGCGGTCCAGCCGGTCTGCGAGGACGTACGGCGGCGCGGCAGCGCGGCGGTCCGCGAGCATACGGCCCGGTTCGACGGCGTGGACCTGGCCACCACGCGGGTGCCCCAGCAGGCCCTGGACGACGCCCTGGCCGGGCTCGACGCTGACCTGCGGGCCGCCCTCGAGGAGGCCGCCCGCCGGGCCCGGCTGGTGCACCTGGACCAGGTGCCGGCCGAGCGAGTCACCACCGTGGCGCCCGGCTCCACGGTCACCGAGCGGTACGTGCCGGTGGGCCGGGCCGGGGTGTACGTGCCCGGCGGCCTGGTCGCCTACCCGTCGTCGGTGGTCATGAACGTGATCCCGGCCCAGGCCGCCGGGGTGGGCGAGATCGCGGTCGCCTCGCCGCCGCAGGCCGATCACGGCGGGCTGCCGCACCCCGCCATCCTGGGCGCCTGCGCGCTGCTCGGCATCACCGAGGTGCACGCGGCCGGCGGTGCCCAGGCCATCGCGATGCTCGGCTACGGCACCGCGGACTGCCAGCCGGTGGACGTCATCACCGGGCCCGGCAACGTGTACGTGGCCGCGGCCAAGCGGCTGCTCAGCGGCCAGGTCGCGGTGGACGCCGAGGCCGGCCCGACCGAGATCGCGATCATCGCCGACGGCGGTGCCGATCCGGCCTTCCTGGCCGCCGACCTGGTCGCCCAGGCCGAGCACGACCCGCTGGCCGCCTGCCTGCTGATCACCAGCGACCCTGGCCTGGCCGACCGCGTCGACCCGGCCCTGGCCGCCGCGGTGGCGGCCACCCGGCACGCCGACCGCGTCCGGGCCGCGCTGGACGGCCAGTCGGCCTGCGTGCTGGTGGACGACCTGGACGCGGCGCTGGCCGTGTCCGACGCCTGGGCGCCCGAGCACCTGGAGATCCAGGCCGACGGCGCCGCCGGACTGGCCCGCCGCGTGCGCAACGCCGGCGCGGTCTTCGTCGGCCCGTGGGCGCCGGTCTCGCTCGGTGACTACCTGGCCGGCTCCAACCACGTGCTGCCCACCGGCGGCACGGCCCGGCACTCCGGCGGGCTGTCGGTGCTGTCCTTCCTGCGCGGCATCCACATCGTCGCGTGCGACCAGGCGGGGCTGGCCGCCGCGGCCCCGTACATCGACGCGCTGGGCGGCGCCGAGGACCTCGTCGCCCACGTCCAGGCGGTCCGCACCCGGGTGCCGAAGGAGCAGGCATGACACTACCTCTCTCAAACTCAAACTTCAACTCTTACTCGACCGATCACCCAGCGAGCGCAGATAGCGGCACCGTACCTAGCGAGGTCGAAGGGGTTACCGTCGATCCAGCAGCGGTAAGATGACGCGAAACCAGGCGCGAACCAGGAAGCGAACGGCGTGCGGGTGCACCTTACCGGCAGGCGCGAGCGTTGTTATAGATGTCCAAGCCGCCCAGGGGCTGGCGTGGCGGCTGTTGTCGGCGAAGGTGGTGACGCGCGACGCGGAAGCGCTTGTTGCAGGCCCAGCGGAACTCGACGGAGCGGTGCTTGCCGGATGCCCTGCTACCGGGGTGCACGCCGCGAGAGCGGCGACGGAGTCGGGGGCGGCGTAGACTTCGCGACAGTCGCCCCACTCTGCGAGTACCTGAGCGGCGCTGACCTGACCCTACCTTGTCAGCGACGTGCAATCAACGCCGTACAGGTGCTCCCCGAGGTGGGTGGCTCACTGACCGGTCGGGTCTTCACCGACGACGTTCAGCGCGGTGAGCACGGCTACGGCCGCAGCACGGCGTCGCGCAGCGCCTCGGTGAGAGCCTCGCCGGCGCAGCCCGCTGGTGCGTGCGCGCAGCCGGGCGAGCAGCGCCGCGGCGTGCCGCGGCCGGAGTAGCCGTGCTTGACGCAGAACGCGGCCATCCGCTTCTCGCCCGAGGTGCGCGGCAGCGGCGGGGGTCGGGTAGCGGGTGAGGAATTCCAGGCTGACCGGCGACTCGACGTCGGCGAAGATGGCCACCGTCACCGGGCCAGTGCGCCTCCAGCAGCGCCGACAGCTGGTTGGTGGCCGCGACCCGCATCTCCACCAGATCACCGCGGGTGCGCACCACGGTCTCGCAGCGCCTTCGTCTCGTCGCAGTAGGGCGCCGCGATCCGCAGCTTGTGCGCGCGCAGCCGCAGGTACTCCGCGATCACCGCAGCGTCCCCGGCGTCGGACTTGTCGCCCGTACAGCACCTCGCCCTCTCGCCAGGTCATGAGCGCCACCACGCTGCCCATCCGCGACGACCTAGCCGGCCGCGAGCCCTACGGCGCGCCGCAGCTCGACGTCCGGATCGCGCTGAACACCAACGAGAACCCGTACCCGCCGCCGCCCGAGCTGGTCGCCGACATCACCGCCGCCGTGGCCGAGGCGGCCGCCGGGCTGAACCGCTACCCCGACCGCGACGCCGTCGAGCTGCGCGAGGGCCTGGCCGCCTACCTGGGCCACGGGCTGACCTGGGACCAGATCTGGGCCGCCAACGGGTCCAACGAGATCATCCAGCAGCTGCTCCAGGCGTTCGGCGGGCCCGGTCGCAGCGCGCTCGGCTTCGAGCCGTCCTACTCGATGCACCCGATCATCGCCCAGACCACCGCGACCCGGTGGATCTCCGGGACCCGCAACGAGGACTTCAGCCTGGACGCCGAGGCGGCGGCCAGCGCCGTCGACCCAGCATCAGCCCGACGTGGTGTTCCTGACCTCGCCCAACAACCCGACCGGCACCGCGCTGCCGCTGCCGGTCATCGAGGCCGTCTGCGCCGTCGCGCCCGGCATGGTCGTGGTCGACGAGGCCTACGCCGAGTTCGCCCGCGACCCGGACGGCAGCGCCGCTGGCCCTGCTGCCGCGCTTTCCCCGGCTGGTCGTGGTCCGGACCATGTCCAAGGCGTTCGCGCTGGCCGGCGGCCGGCTCGGCTACCTGGCCGCCGACCCGGCCGTGGTGCGAGGCGCTGCTGCTGGTCCGGCTGCCCTACCACCTGTCCGCGCTGACCCAGGCCGTGGCCTCGGCCGCGCTGCGGCACGCCGCCGGCGCTGCTCGCCTCGGTGGCGGCCATCCGGGCCGAGCGTGACGCCGTGGTCGCCTGGCTGCGGGAGCAGGGCCTGGCCGTGGCCGACTCCGACGCCAACTTCGTGCTGTTCGGCCGGTTCGCCGACCGGCGGGCCGCCTGGCAGGAGCTGCTCGACCACGGCGTGCTGATCCGCGAGGTCGGCCCGCCGCAGTGGCTGCGGGTCACCGTCGGCACGCCCGAGGAGATGGCCGGCGTTCCGCACCGCGCTGAGCGCGGTGCTGGCTGGGCCGCAGGCCCAGCTGGAAGGAGCGTCGTGAGCCGGTCCGCGCGGGTCGAGCGCGTCACCAGGGAGACCAAGGTCGGCGATCGAGCTCGAGCTGGACGGCTCCGGGATCACCGACGTCGCCACCGGCGTCCCGTTCTTCGACCACATGCTGGCTCAGCTCGGCAAGCATGCGCTGCTGGACCTGACCGTCGCACCCAGGGCGACATCGAGATCGACGCCCACCACACCGTCGAGGACACCGCGCTGGCCCTCGGCCAGGCGCTGGCCGAGGCGCTCGGCGACAAGGCGGGCATCAGCCGGTTCGGCGACGCCCTGGTGCCGCTGGACGAGACGCTGGCCCGCGCGGCCGTGGACCTGTCCGGCCGCCCCTACGCCGTGCACTCCGAGCCGGATGGCATGGCCCCGCTGATCGGCACCTACTGACACCACGCTGACCCAGCACTTCTTCGAGTCCCTGGCCCACACCGCGGGCCTGTGCGTGCACCTGGACGTGCTCAAGGGTCGCAACCCGCACCACATCGTGGAGGCGCAGTTCAAGGCGTTCGCCCGGGCCCTGCGCGCGGCCGCCGCGCCCGACCCGCGGGCGCGCGGCGCCATCCCCAGCACCAAGGGCACGCTTGTGAGTCGTCCGCCCCGGATCGTGGTGCTCGACTACGGCTCGGGCAACCTGCGCTCGGCCCAGCGGGCGCTGGCCCGCGCCGGGGCCGACGCCGAGGTGACCGCCGACCAGCGGACCGCGCTGGACGCTCGACGGCCTGGTCGTGCCCGGCGTTGGCGCGTTCGCGGCCTGCATGGCCGGCCTGCGCGCGGCCGGCGGCGAGCAGGTCATCGCCAAGCGGCTGGCCGCCGGCCGGCCGGTGCTGGGCATCTGCGTGGGCATGCAGGTGCTGTTCGAGGCCGGCGTCGAGCATGGCCAGCGCACCGCCGGGCTGCGGCTGCTGGCCCGGTGTCGTCGAGCGGCTGACCGCCCCGGTGCTGCCCCACATGGGCTGGAACTCGGTCCGGCCGCCGGCCGGCTCGCGGCTGCTGGCCGGGCTGGGCGGCGAGCAGATGTTCTACTTCGTGCACTCCTACGCCGTCCTCCAGGCCCCCCCGGCCGGCCGGCCGGGGGCGGCCGCCCCGCTGGTCACCTGGGCCACGCACGGCCAGCCGTTCGTGGCCGCGGTGGAGGACGGGCCGCTGGCCGCCACCCAGTTCCACCCCGAGAAGTCCGGCGACGCGGGCGCGGTACTGCTCGCCAACTGGCTGGAGACGCTGCGCTCATGAAGACGCAACCCTCGACGCTGACCCTGCTGCCCGCAGTGGACGTCGCCGACGGCCAGGCCGTGCGCCTGGTCCAGGGCGCGGCGGGCACCGAGACCCTGTACGGCAGCCCGCTCGACGCCGCCCTCAACTGGCAGGAGGCCGGGGCCGAGTGGATTCACCTGGTCGACCTGGACGCGGCCTTCGGCCGCGGGTCCAACGCCCGGCTGCTGGCCTCGCTGATCAGCCGGCTCGACGTCCGCGTCGAGCTGTCCGGCGGGATCCGCGACGACGCGTCGCTGACCGCGGCGCTGGCCACCGGCTGCGCCCGCGTGGTCATCGGCACCGCCGCCCTGGAGAACCCGGACTGGGTCCGCGCCGCCATCGCCGCGTACGGCGACCGGATCGCGGTCGGGCTGGACGTGCGCGGCACCACGCTGGCCGCGCGCGGCTGGACCAGCGACGGCGGCGAGCTGTTGGAGACTCTGGCCCGGCTCGACGCCGACGGCTGCCGCCGGTACGTGGTCACCGACGTGCACAAGGACGGCATGATGCAAGGCCCGAACCTGGACCTGCTGCGCCAGGTCTGCGACCGCACCGATCGGCCGGTCATCGCCAGCGGCGGCGTTTCCACCCTGGCCGACCTGCGCGCCATCAGCGGCCTGCGGCCGCTCGGCGTCGACGGCGCGATCATCGGCAAGGCGCTGTACTCGGGCGCGTTCACGCTCCCCGACGCGCTCGCCGCGGTGGCCCGATGACCGCCGCCGCGTCGACCGGCACCGCCACGACCGTCGCCATCCGGGTCATCCCGTGCCTGGACGTCGATGACGGCCGGGTGGTCAAGGGCGTCAACTTCCGCAACCTGCGCGACGCCGGGGACCCGGTCGAGCTGGCCGCCGCCTACGACCGGGACGGCGCCGACGAGCTGGTGTTCCTCGACATCACCGCGTCCAGCGACCGCCGGGACACCATGTACGACGTGGTCCGCCGCACCGCCGAGCAGGTGTTCATCCCGCTGACCGTCGGCGGCGGCGTGCGCAGTGTGGACGACGTGGACCGGCTGCTGCGCGCCGGCGCGGACAAGGTGTCGCTGAACACCGCGGCCATCGCCCGGCCCGAGCTGCTCACCGAGGCCGCGCTCAGGTTCGGATCCCAGTGCATCGTGCTGTCCGCCGACGTGCGGAGAAGCGGCCCGGGCTTCGAGGTCACCACCCACGGCGGCCGGCAGGGCACCGGGATCGACGCCATCGAGTGGGTCCGCCGGGCCGCCGAGCTGGGCGTGGGCGAGATCCTGCTGAACTCCATGGACGCCGACGGCACCCAGGGCGGGTTCGACCTGGAGCTGATCTCGGCCATCCGGGCCGAGGTCACCGTCCCGGTGATCGCCAGCGGCGGCGCCGGTCGGCCCGCCGACTTCCCGCCCGCCGTGCAAGCCGGGGCCGACGCCGTGCTGGCCGCCAGCCTGTTCCACTTCGGCACCGCGTCGATCGGCCAGGTCAAGGACGAGCTGGCCCGGGCCGGCCACCGGATCCGGCCCGTGACCAGCCCGCCTACCGGAGATCCGACCGATGAGTGAGCAGCGAATCAGCCCGGCGGACTCCGCGCTCGACCCGGCCATCGCGGCCCGGCTCAAGCGCGACCCCGATGGCCTCATGGCGGCCATCGCCCAGCAGTACGACACCGGCGAGGTGCTCATGCTGGGCTGGATGGACGATGAGGCGCTGCACCGGACGCTGACCACCGGGCGGTGCACCTACTGGTCGCGCAGCCGCCAGGAGTACTGGGTGAAGGGCGGCACCTCCGGCCACCACCAGCTCGTCAAGTCGGTCGCCCTGGACTGCGACGGCGACGCCATCCTGGTCCGCGTGGACCAGGTCGGCGCGGCCTGCCACACCGGCGACCGCACGTGCTTCGACGCCGCCGTCCTCACCGAGTCCCCCTGACCGCCCGGCTCAGCCGGCGGACTGCTCGCGGGCGATCTGCGTGAAGGCCTCGAGGGCCTCGGCGTCCGAGTAGTGGCTGAGCACGTACTCGCGGGCCCACTCCTGCGCGCCGGCGTAGCCGCTGGCCGCAATGACCCGCGCCGCCGCCTCGGTGTCGTACAACGTCCGCCGCAGCACGACCGACGGGCCCAGCAGAGCCCACCCCGCCCCGGGGTGCCCGTAGGGCATGCCGACGCTGCCCGGATTCAGCACCCGCCGCCCGGCGGCCAGGCGGTCGAACGGCATGTGGGTGTGGCCGCAGGCCACCGTCGGCGCCGTCACGTCGGCCAGCACCTGCGCCCAGCGCTCCGGCGGGCTGTCGACCAGCACCATCTCGTCGTCGCGGCGGGGTGAGGCGTGGCAGAACAGCACCGGACCGAGGCCGCCCACGTCCAGGGTGACGGTCAGCGGCAGGCCGTCCAGCCGGTCCCGGTGGGCCGGGCCGATCAGGGCCGCGCTTGCCGCGGCGTCGGTGCCGTTCGGGCCGGGAACGACGCCGCCGTCGTAGGCGGTGACCATCTCCCGCTCGCAGTTGCCGTGCACCCAGACCGCCCGGTCGCCGAGCTCGGCCAGCCGGTCCAGGGTCGGCCCCGGCAGCGGGCCGAGCGCGATGTCGCCGAGCAGCACCACCCGGTCGGCGGCGGCGACCTCGGGCTCGGCCAGCACGGCGTCCAGCGCGGGCAGGTTCCCGTGGATGTCGGCCAGGACCGCCACGGTCTCGGCCTTGCCGCCGGCCTGCGCGCGGGGGTTAGGGGGGTCGTCCCCCCTGGGCGGCACGGTCATGAGTCCTGCTCGGCCGCGGCCTGGGCCGCGAACTGGGCCCAGGTCTGGCGGCCGTCAGCATGCTCGGGACAGGTGGCCAGCCCGTCCGCGAAGGCCCGGTAGCCCCGGCCGGGCAGCCTGACGTTGAGCACTCGGCGCGGCCAGCCGTGCGCGGCCCGCCAGGCGCCGGCGATCTGCCAGCCGGTCAGCACCTCGGGGCCGCCGAAGTCGGGCGCCCGGCGCAGCGGCTCGCCCTCCAGCACCTCGGCCGTCCTGGCCGCCACCTCGGCCGCCGCCACGCTCTGGAACACCAGGTCCAGCGGCAGCACCGCCAGCGGCCCGCGGCCCAGCGCGCGCAGCGCCCTGGCCAGCAGCTCGTGGAACTGGGTGGCCCGCAGCGTGGTCGAGGGCACCGGGCTGGCCTCGATCAGCCGCTCGCAGTCCAGCTTGGTGCGGTAGTAACCGAACGGGATGGCGTCCACCCCGACGATCGACAGGTACACCAGGTGGCGGCACGATCCGGCCGCGCTCGCCGCGCTGAGCAGGCTGGTCGTCTGGGCCGGGTCGGAGCGGCCCATCCGCGGGTCGGACGCGGCGTGCACGACCAGCTCGGCGCCGTCCGCGGCCGCGGCCACGCCCTCCCCGGTGGCCAGGTCGCCGACGTGCGTGCCGGCGCCGGGACGCCGGGACAGCACCCGGACCTCGTGGCCGCGCTCGGCCAGGATCGGCACCAGGTGCCGGCCGAGGGTGCCGCTGCCGCCGGTAACCAGGACGATGCTCACCCTTGCTGTCCTATCAGATGCCAGGCCTACCGGCCGCGGAACTCGGCCACCGCCGACTCGAAGGTGTCCAGCGCCCGCTCCACCGGCCCGCGGCCGGCCGAGGGCAGCCAGTGCACCGCCCGCCGGAAGCCGGCCGCGGCGTAGCGCTCCAGCTCCTTCGGGTCGGCGGGGATGCCCATGACCATCAGTTCGACCGGCCGCTCGGCCCGGTCGCGCAGCGCCGTCGCGCGTTCCAGGAGGCCCTCCGGCTCGTAGTTCGGGAACCAGGCGTCGCCGAAGGCCAGCACCCGGTCCTCGGCGGTCGGGCCGCTGCCGCCGACCAGCACCGGCGGGTGCGGCCGCTGGGCCGGCTTGGGCCACGACCAGATCCGGTCGAAGTTCACGTGCGTGCCGTGGTAGCTGGCCTCATCCTGGGTCCAGATGGCCTTCATGGCCTCGACCCGCTCGCGCAGCACCGCCATCCGCTGTCGCGGATCGGTGCCGTGGTTGGCCATCTCCTCGCGGTTCCAGCCCGCCCCCACGCCGAACTCCAGCCGGCCCCCGGACAGGTAGTCCACGCTGGCCGCTTCCTTGGCCGTGGTGATCGGGTCGCGCTCGATGACCAGGCAGATGCCCGACCCGACGCGCAGCCGCGTGGTCACCACCGCGGCCGCGGTCAGCGCCACGAACAGGTCGTAGGTGCGCGCGTACTTGACCGGCAGCTCGCCGCCGCCGGGGTAGCGGGTCTCGCGGCTGGCCGGGATGTGGGTGTGCTCGGGGAAGAACAGCGACTCGTGGCCGCGTTCCTCGGCCAGCCGGGCCAGGGCGGCCGGGTCCACGCTGTAGTAGGTCGGGAAGATCGCCACGCCAGTGTCCATGCTCCGAACCTACTGAAGCCCGGCCGGGCCCCGGCGAGCGGGCGGTGGCCGTCGTGGGTGTCCCGTTGGGTGCGCTCGGACGCATGCAACGGGACACCCACGAGGAGCAGGATCTGATAACAGCAAGAAGCGGCCCGCGGCGAGTCAGGGACATCCCTGATGTTTTCGTCCGCAGATGGGCCTACTGTCATCGTCTATGCAGCCTCGTGAACCGCGCTCGCCGGACGGGCGGGCGTCCCGGTGAGCGCCAGCGGGTTCATCGCCTCGCTGGTCGGCTCGCTGGCCTGGCCGGCCCTGATCGTGACCGTCGTGCTGATCTTCCGCCGCCAGTTCGGCCGGATGCTGGAACGGCTGTCGCGGGTCCGCCTCGGCGCCGGCGGGGAGACCGACCCGGACTGGAGCCGGACCGAGTCGGTGATCCGGCAGAGCGTGGTCGCCGCCCGGCATCCCGAGCTCACGGCCACCGGGTCGCCGCTGGCGCAGCCGCCCGGGCCCGATGGCGCGCCGCGCGAGCGGACGCCGCAGTCGCTGGTCGACGACCAGTGGGAGGCGCTCACCGACGAGCTGCGGCGCTCGATCCGGCCGTCGGGCTCCCTCAGTGAGGGCCAGCTCGCGCACGCCGACTTCGATCAGCTCATGGACGCCGCGCTGCGGGCCGGGAAACTCGACGCGGCCACGGTCCGATCACTGGACGGACTCCGGCATCTGCGTAATCTCGCTCGGGGCAGTAACAACCTCTCCCAGCGTCAGGCCGAGCAGTTCAGCCTCATGACCGATGCGGTGAGCTACGGCATCCAGCGCGAGGCGGGATCGGCCTGGCCCGCGAGCTGACCCCGCAGCGGCCTGGCCGAGCCAGCTGACCGAGGCCCGTTACGGATTCTGGGGCGGGATGCCGGCCAGGCGGCACTGGGCTCGGGTCAGCCGAGCGGTGGCGTCGTGGCCCGCGTAGGCGGTGCGGCACATGGCCCGGGCCTGCTGCCCGCACCCGTGCAGCAGGCCGCCGCCGGTGGAGCTGGGCACGTTCACCGTGATGCAGCCGTTGCGCGAGGCCCCGTACTCGCCGGGGCGGACCGCCGCCCAGATGCCCACGCCGGCGAAGATGGCCAGCAGCGCCACGCCCGCGAGCAGCATCACCCGCCGGTCACGGCGGGTGGCCGGCTGGCCGGCGGGAATCGACGAGAACGGCATGTCTGCGCAGTGTAGGCAAGGTTTGTTTCGGCCAGGTTAGGAGCCGAACGTGAGCCAGAGCAGGTAGACGTTCAGCACGATGATCAGGCCCGCCACGCTGCCCGCCGCGGCCGTGGTCAGCCGCCGGTTGACCAGCGCGCCCATGATGTCCCGGCGCCGGGTCAGCGCCACCAGCGGCACCAGCGCGAACGGGATCCCGAACGACAGCACGACCTGGGAGAGGACCAGGCTGGCCGTGGGCGGCAGGCCGAGCGCCAGCACCACCAGGGCCGGGGCCATGGTCAGCGCCCGGCGCAGGAACACCGGGATGCGCCGGCCGATGAAGCCCTGCATGACGACCTGGCCCGCGTAGGTGCCCACGCTGGACGAGGACAGCCCGGAGGCCAGCAGGGCGATGGCGAAGGCCAGCGCGGCCCCGCCGCCGACCAGCCGGCCCAGCTCGCTGTGCGCCGCTTCGATGGAGCCCGCGTGCGGCGCCTGCGTGCGGCTGAACAGCGACGCGGCCACGAACAGCATGGCCAGGTTGATCAGCCCGGCCGCGCCCAGGGCGATCACTACGTCGATGCGCTGGAAGCGGAGCAGCTCGCGGCGCTCGTGGTCGTCGCTGCACGAGACACGGGACTTGGTCAGGGCGGAGTGCAGGTAGACCACGTGCGGCATGACCGTGGCCCCGATGATGCCCGCGGTCAGCAGCAGCATGCCGCTGCCGCCGCCCAGGCCGGGGACCAGCCCGGCGCCGATGCCGGCCGGGCTGGGCCGGACGGCGATCAGGTCGTAGGCGAAGCCGAGCAGCACCAGGCCCAGCAGGGCGCCGATGGCCAGCTCGAACCGGCGGTAGCCGCGCTGGTCCAGGGCCAGGATCCCGAACGCCACCACGGCGGTGATGGCCCCGGCGGCGGGCAGCGGCACGCTGAACAGCAGGTTGAGGCCGATGGCGGCGCCGACGAACTCGGCCAGGTCGGTGGCCATGGCGACCAGCTCGGCCTGGACCCACAGCCCGTAGGTGACCGGCCTGGGCAGCTGGCTGCGGCACAGCTCGGGCAGGTCCCGGCCGGTGGCCACGCCGACCTTGGCCGACAGGTACTGCACGAGCATGGCCATGGCGTTGGCCAGCACGATGACCCAGGCCAGCCGGTAGCCGAACTGGGCCCCGGCGCTGATGTTGGTGGCGAAGTTGCCGGGGTCCACGTAGGCCACGGCGGCCACGAACGCCGGGCCGAGCAGCGCCAGCAGGCCGCGCACCCGCCCGCGCGAGAGCAGAGCCTGCAGGGTGTTCTCCGCCGCAACGGCGGCGGCAGGCCCGTTCGGGCCTGCCGCCATTGTGTTTGGCGCCGTCACCGCGGCGGCAGGCCCGTTCGGGCCTGCCGCCGTCGGGACTGCGGGCTCCGCGGCCATAAAGCGGAGCCTAGGAGACAGACGGGCCCAGGCCCAGGGACTGCGGCGTGCTGGCGTCGGGCGACGGCTGCCTCAGGCCCTCATCAAGCGAGCCGTACTCGGTCATCAGGGCCGCGCTGCCGCCCCATGGCGTCTGCTCCTCGGCCACCAGGGTGTTGGTGGTCAGCAGCAGGCCGGCCACCGACGCCCCGTTCTGGAGCGCCGAGCGGGCCACCCGCAGCGGGTCGATGATGCCCATCTCGATCATGTTCCCGTAGCGGCCCTCCAGGGCGTCGAAGCCCTCGTCGTGGCTGAGGCCGGTGACCCTGGCCATCACCTCCTCGCCGGAGTACCCGGCGTTGGTGGCGATCAGGAACGCGGGCGCGGTCAGCATCCGCCGCACGATCTGCACGCCGGTGGCGTAGTCGTCCTTGACCTGGAGGTCGTCCAGCGCGGGCTCGGCGTGCAGCAGCGCCGCGCCGCCCCCGGCCACGATGCCCTCGGCCATGGCCGCCCTGGTCGCGGCCAGCGCGTCCTCGACCCGGTGCTGCAGCTCCTTGAGCTCGGCCGGGGTCGGCGCGCCGACCCGGACGACCGCCACCTTGCCCGACAGCGCGCCGATGCGCTCGGTGAGCACGTCCTCGTCGATCCCGAAGTGGGCCCGGTCCAGCTCGGCGCGCAGCTGGCTGATCCGGAACTCCACGTCCGCGGCCGAGCCGTAGCCGCCGATGATCGCCGTCGAGTCGGCGTTGGCCCGGACCTGGGCGGCCCGGCCGAGCTGGTCCAGCGTCATGGTCTCCAGGGTGAAGCCGCTCTGCCGGCTGTAGACCGCGCCGCCGGTGATCGCGGCGATGTCCTCCAGCTTGCGCAGCCGCCGGTCGCCGAAGCCGGGCGCCCGCACGGCCAGGCACTGGAACACCCCGTTGGCGTGGTTGTGCACCAGCATGCTCAGCGCCGTGCCCTCGACCTGCTCCGCGATGATGACCAGCGGCCGCGGCGCCCGCATCACCTTGTCCAGGATCGGCATGAGCTGCTGGACCTTGGTGATCTTCTCGCTGGACATCAGGATGTACGGGTCCTCGACCACCGCCTCCAGGCTGGCCGGGTTGGTGACCAGGTACGGCGACAGGTAGCCGTTGTCGAACTCGAAGCCCTCCACGAAGTCCACGTTCATGCCGTAGACCGCGGACTCCTCGACGGTGACCGTGCCGGCGTCGCCGACGGTGTGCAGTGCCTTGGCGATGACCGAGCCGACCGTCATGTCGTCGTTGGCCGAGATGGCCGCGACCCTGGCGTAGTCCTCCTCGGTCACCACCGGGTGCGCGACCGACTGGAGGTGCTCCACCAGCCGGCCCACGGCCAGGTCGATGCCCCGCTTGACCAGCACCGGGTTGGCCCCGCCGTCGATGGCCAGCATGCCCTCGCGGATGATGGCCTGGGCGATCACGGTGGCCGTGGTGGTGCCGTCGCCGACGATGTCGTTGGTCTTGATCGCCGCTTCCTTGACCAGCTGCGCGCCCATGTTCTCGAACTGGTCCCTGAGGTGGATCTCCCTGGCGATGGTCACGCCGTCGTTGGTCACCACGGGGGTGCCGGTGACCTTCTCCAGGATCGCGTTCCGGCCCTTGGGCCCGAGAGTGGACTTGACGGCCTCGGCGAGCTGGTCGACGCCGGCCAGCAGCAGGGCGCGGGCTTCTGGTCCGAAACGAAGTTCCTTAGCCATAAGTCCTCCAGTTAGGGCACGAGGATGGCGCGGCCGCGGACCCGCCCGGCATCGAGGTCAGCCAGGGCGTCGGCGGCGGCGTCCAGGGGGTAGGTCCTGGTGTGCAGGGTGACCCGGCCCGCCTGGGCCAGGGCCATCAGCTCGGCGAGCTCGTTGTAGGTGCCGACGATGTTGCCGATGATGTTGCGCTCGGTGGAGATGATGTCCAGCGTCGGGATGTGCAGGGTCCCGCCGTAGCCGATGACGAAGTACGACCCGGCCCTGGCCGTCATGTTCCACCCGTCGGTCTCGGCGCCCTCCTCGGCCACGAAGTCGAGCACGACCTCGGCGCCCCGGCCGTCGGTGAGCTGCTGCACCGCCGCCACCTGGCCGCCGTCGGCGACCACGGTGTGCGCGGCGCCGAGCTGCTCGGCCAGCTTGAGCGCGTCGGGGTTGCGGTCGACCACGATGATGTTGGTGGCCGACAGGGCGGCCAGGCACTGGACGCCGATGTGGCCCAGGCCGCCCGCGCCGATGACCACGCAGGTGGTGCCGGGGTACAGCAGCGGCAGGGCCTTGCGCACGGCGTGGTAGGCGGTGATGCCGGCGTCGGCCAGCGCGGCCACGTCCTGCGGCCGGGTCTGCGGGTCGAGCTTGACGCAGGCCCGGGCCGAGGTGAGCAGGTACTCGGCCATGCCGCCGTCGCGGGACAGGCCCGGGAACGAGCTGTTGATGCAGTGCATGTCGTCGCCGGCCCGGCAGGCCCGGCACAGGCCGCAGGTCGGGGTGGGGTGCAGGATGACGGTGTCGCCGACGGCCACGTTGGTGACCGCCGAGCCGACCTCGTGGACCCAGCCGGCGTTCTCGTGGCCCAGGATGTAGGGCAGCGGGGTGTGCATGGCCGCGTCCCACTGGCCGTCGATGATGTGCAGGTCGGTGCGGCAGACGCCGGCGCCGCCGATCTTCACGATGACGTCGAGCGGGCCCTCGATAGCCGGCTCGGGCACCTCGTCGATCACCGGCTGGGCGTGAAACTCGTGCAGTCTGACAGCTTTCACTCTGCGTCCTCCTCGTTGCGAGCAGGCGAGCCGCTTCGCGCCCCGTCTGCTCGCTCACTGTGCGTCCTCCTGATTGAGCTGGCGCAGTCCTGGAGAGTCGTAGCGGTGCCGCAGCATGCCGCGGCAGATGCTGCCGTTGGCCTCGAGGCTGGTCCGGGTCAGCCGGGCCCGGCGCAGGTGGATCGGGGTGCTGTCCGGGCCGACCGGCGCACCGGTCTTCGGGTCGATCAGCAGCGGCGCGTCGTCGCCGGCGGGCAGCCCCAGCTCGGCGCGCCGCTCGCGGAGCCGGTCCAGCGGCCGGGACGGCGGCACCTGGCCCAGCCTGAGCCCGGACAGGGCGTCCGGCGGCGTGCCCGAAGCCAGCAGTGGCCGGCACACCTGGTCGGTGCCGGCCATGACGGCCTTGCGCAGGAAGTCGGCCCGCAGCTCGTGCAGCTCGCCGACCGCCTCGCCGTCGAAGGACTGCGCGAAGCCGGCCTGGGCGGCCACGCCGCCGTTGATGGCGTCGGAGGCGAAATGGTCCTCCAGGACGACGCGGGTCTCGCGCACGCCCGGGATCGCGCTGACCGCGTCGTAGGCGTCGGCCACCATCAGGAACGCGAAGTTGGGCGCGCAGAAGTAGGTCGGCAGCCGCAGCCGGACCAGCGCCTCGCCGGCGGCGGTGACGTCGCAGCCGGCGACGAAGCCGAGCGCGGTGATGGGCTCGTCCAGCTCCGGGTCCCGGACCGTGTCCAGGGCCCGGAGCAGGAGAGCCAAACTGGCCGCCCGTGCACCGTCCGCGACGGCCGGCTGGCCGGCCGTCGCGGACGGCGGGGAGGCTCCGGGGGGCCGGGCCCCCCGCTCTGGGGGTCCGGGGTCATCCCCCGGGCTAGTACCGTCATGCCCCTGACGCCGCGTGCTCCTCGGGCTGGCCGGCGAGCACCTCATGGGCGCCAGGCGTGCCGGCCTCGGCGGGCAGCTGGTACTCGGCGGGCACCTCGATGTCGTAGAGCTTGGCCGCGTTCAGGCCGAGGATCTTCTTCTTGCCCGCGGTGCCCAGCCGCGGGAAGTCGGAGAACTCGTCGCTGGGATAGTCCCAGTCCACGAAGCCCTCGATCTGCCACTTGGGCTCCCAGATGCCGTAGTCGCTGCCGAAGGTCATCTTGTCCTCGCCGACCCAGAACAGCAGCTCGCCCATGACCCTGGCGAAGAACTTCGGCCGGGCGTGCATCAGGCCGCCGATGACCACCGACAGGCCCGCGTACACGTTGGGCTCCTGCGTCGCCATGAAGCAGAAGTCCTCGATGCGCGGCAGGCCCACGTGCTCGACGATGAAGTTGAGGTCCGGGAAGTCGGTCGCGCAGTGGTCGATGTCGGAGACATCGAAGGCGTCCTTGTCCAGCGGCCAGATCGTCGGGCCCTTGTGCACGTGGACGTTCTTGATGCCCAGTTCCTGGGCCGCCTCCAGGAAGCGGTAGGCGGCCGGGTCGCTCAGCTTGTAGCCGCGCGAGCCGTTGTTCCACTCGGCGGTGTAGAGCTTGACGCCCTTGGACCCGAATCGTTCCACGTTGGCGGCCAGCGTCTTCAGGCCCTCGTCGCCGTCGCGCGGGTCGAACCGGGTGTTGTAGACGAACTTGCCCGGGTGCTTCTCGCCCATGAGCGCATTGCGCTCGGTGGTGTTGAAGCCCTCCTTGTACCACTCCTTCAGGTAGGTCGGCTGGAACACGGCCACGTCCACGTACCCGTCCTCGAAGACGTCCTTCATCAGGTCGTCCTCGGAGTACTTCTGGAAGTGCTCGATGGTCCAGTGCGTCTCCGGCGGCCCGAGGCCCTGATACGCGTGGAAGCATTCGATCCAGCCCTTGGCGTACTGCTCGGCGCCCGGCACCCAGTTATCCGGGGCCGCGTTCCAGTAGTGCATGTGGCTGTCGACCACGAAATACTTCTCGCCGTCCTTCTCGTACACCGTGCCTCCTCGCAGGGCAGTTAACGGGTGGTGGCGCCGCGGACGTCTAGTTCGCGATGGGGGTGAGGTCGAAGTCGATGTACTCGGCGGCGTCCTCCGGGTTCGCGAACATGATCGTCTTGTCATCCAGGTGAATCATCCGCCCGTAGTGCGTGGACATGTTCTCCTCGAACTCCGAGGCGTCGAAGTAGCCGGGTTCCTCGCCCAGGGCCTCGGAGACCTCGTCGTAGTCGACATCCATCCGGCCGACCGCGTCGACCCGGATCATGGACGGGAGCGGCGTTACCGTCACATTGGGCTTCGTACCCATGACTTCCGCGACAACCACGCCGACCTGATTGTTCATCAAGGTGAATCCGCACATGTTGGAAGCGGTGTTGTCGGACTTGTACGGGCTTTCGGTGATCTTGAATGTGGTCACTGGGCCAGCTCCTTCGGGACGTCCAGGTGCAGATCGCCGACGATGACGGCGAACCGGTTCTTAGCGGCGTCGAGGCCGTCCTCGAAGCGCGGCGGCTTGGAGTCGGGCTGTGACCAGAGCGGCTGCATGGTGCGGGCCGCCGTGATGGCGCGCGGCACCCAGGTGGCCAGCCAGCCGGCCATGATCGTCCTTGTTGCGGTCGGCGAACTCGCGGTCGTCGCTGAGCAGCTGGAACATGGGGATCGTGTAGCGCAGGTCCCGCTCGGCGAAGTCGTACTCCTCGGCGCCGACGAGGGTCGGGGTGACGAAGTCGCCGTTGCGCGGCGCGGCCTGCTGCACGAGGTGGCTGCGGAACAGCTCGCCGATCAGCGGCTCGAAGACGACGTTGGCCGCGAAGATGGCCTCGCACCAGTCGTCGATCGCGGTGAGCTGCTCGGCCACCTCCCGTGACGCCCTGCCAGGACGGGTCGGAGTTCCAGGTCGTGAGGTGGGCGCTGCCGTCGAAGTTCTCGATCTCCTCGGTCAGGGTCAGGTTGTACAGCGCCAGGTCCTGGGCCGCCCTGATCCGGTGCATGCTGTTGACCGAGATCGCGTTGTTGTGCATGTTCGTGGGCGCGCGCCGGTTGGCGTTGGCGTACAGGTACAGCCCCAGCCCGTGGTCCACGTGCATCCAGGCGCCGACGTGCTGCTCGACGAAGCGCACCCAGTTCGGGTTCCACTGCTCGAACGCCTTGGCCGCCCGGGCCGCGTCGACGTTCTGGTTGAGCTGGCGCACGACGTTGGCGTTGTACCGGTAGAGGGTGAGCTCCCACTCCTCGTTGGGGTCCCGGAACTCGTGCCAGCCGAGGGCCGGCCAGTCGTAGCCCTTGCCGCCGGAGCCGGGGTAGCGCTCCGGCTCGGGCCGGTCCGAGCCCCACGCCTTGAGCGTGGTCCAGTCCAGCGGATAGCCGCCACGGCCGTCGGAGAACCCGTACAGCCAGCCCTGCGAGAGGTAGTGCCGCGGGTCGGGCTGGACCTCGACGGTCACGTCCTCGTAGTGCGACTGCTTGCGCTTAGCCGGGGTGAAGTAGTTGAACCTTCGGGCGGTGGAGTCGGGGAACTCCTTGGCCCCAGCCTCGGCATCGGTGAAGACCGGCTTGGGCACGCTGCGTTCTGGCGTAGTCATGGCGTCATTCCTCCGGTTCGCCGGTGGTGGTGAACTTGTCGTAGTAGATGCGCTTGTCTTCGACGCCGAGGGTGGCCAGCAGCGGCAGGGCCGCTTCCACCATCGGCGGCGGACCGCAGACGTAGGCGTGCGCTCCGCTGATACCCCCGCTCAGGTCGGCCGCATGCCGCTTGACCACGTCGGTGATCAGCCCCGTCTCCCCGTCCCAGCCGTCCGCGTCGCCCGCCTCGGACAGCGCGGGCACGTAGCGGAAGCCGGGCAGCTTCTCTTCCAGGGCCCGCAGCTCCTCCTCGAAGCACAGGTCCCGGCGACCGCGCGCGCCGTAGAAGAACGTGGCCTTGCGCTGCAGGCCCCGCTCGGCCATGGACCGCAGCAGCGCCAGGATCGGGGCCATGCCCGCCCCGCCGCCGACGAAGACCAGGTCGGCCTCGCTGTCGCGGAGGGTGAAGACCCCGAACGGCCCGGTCAGCTCGAGCTGGTCGCCGACCTGGAGCGTCTGGTCCAGGAAGTGCGAGAACAGTCCGTCCGGGTAAACCTTGATCACGAACTCCAGCTGCCCGCTCTCGCGGCTGGAGGTATTGGCCATGGAGAACGAGCGCACGGCGTCCGTGCCGGGCACCGCGATGTCCATGTACTGGCCGGGGAAGAACTTGATCTCGGACGGCTCGGTCAGCCGCAGCACCAGGTGCCGCATGTCGTGGGTGACCGGGTCGTTGGCGACTACCTCCGCGACGCCCTGCTGGATCGGCAGGCCGGAACGGATCATCTCCTCGTCGTAGTTGAGCAGCTCGATGGTGAGGTCTTCGTAGGCGTGCGCCCGGCACAGCAGCGTGTAGCCTTCCTCGAGCTCATAGTCGGGCAGCGCGAACGTGGAGTAGCGGTCGTGCTCGATGTCCTCCCCGTCCAGGACGAACGACTTGCACGAGGCGCACTGTCCTTCCTTGCAGCCGTGCATGAGCATGATGCCCTGCTCGGCGGCGGCCCGCAGGATGGTCTGCTCCTCGGCCACCTCGATCTCGATGCCTACCGGCTCGAAGCGCACTACGTGCTTGTCGGCCATGACCCCCTCGCGGGTTAATCGTGTTGTTCACGGACTGCTGTGCTGTCGGCCTGTCTGCGGGTACGGGCCGGAGAGGGCCGCCGCTGCCCCGGCGACCCCCTCCTGTCCCGTGGGGCTCAGCCCTCCGCTGGCGCCGGCCGCCCGGCCGGGCCCTGCCGGTTGTAGTCCGCCTGGAAGGCGGCCCGCTCCTCCGGCGTCATCCGGTTAAGCAGCACGTTCGGGCTCTGCACTTCCGGCATCCGGCGCAGGTGATCCAGGGTCCACATCTTCTTGGGATCCAGGTCCAGGTGCGGCTGGGCAACCATGGTCTTGCCGTCGTCACGCACGTAGCCCATGTCGGCCACGACGTCGGCCCAGTTCCAGCCGTGGTACAGGGTCTCCCACTCACGGTGCCCGATGAGCTGGCCCATGTTCGGCGTCTCGCGGCCCATGTAGGTCGGCCGGAACGCGGTGACGTCCGTCCACCGGCATTCCTCGTGGCAGTAGGTGCGGACGACGCCGTCGACCTCGGCCATGACCATGTCCTCGCGGACCAGGCACGGGACCATGCAGGTCCAGCACCGGTGCGGGTACACGTAGTCGACACTCTCGGCCACGATCGGGTGGTGCCCGTTCGGCGTGGCCAGGCGGTTGTAGTTCTCCCACCACTTGCCGTACCGGTCATACCAGCCCGGGTACTTGTACTCGAACCACTCGAAGTCCTTGTCGGTCATCGGGTCGATCCGCCAGTAGTTGGCCAGCCAGCCGGTGGCGAAGAACTGGGCCACCTCGTGCACGTAGCCCTTGTTCCAGATCTGGTTCCACGCCTCCTCGATGAGGTCATGCGGGATGACCAGGCCGTACTTCTCCAGCGGCACCAGGTAGCTGCGGTAGTAGTCGTCGTAGATCCACCGCCGCCACATCTCCGCGTAGGACTCACGGTCCTTGCGGCGGTCCTTCGTGCCGTACTCGATGAACGTGCCGATGGCCGCGTCCACCACGCGGTGGTTGTTCCACCACGCGTAGCGCAGGTCGCGCTGGAGAAGCTGGTGGTTGTCCTCGTCGGCCAGCGCCATCAGCAGCGTCGCGTAGCCGTTGCTGATGTGCCGCGACTCGTCCGACTGCACCGAGTGGAACACCGTCGGAAGGAGGTAGTCGCCGTTGGCGGCGGCCTCGGCGGGCATGGCCACGAACAGCGTGTTGGTGAACGCCGTCTCGGCCACGATGGTGAGATAGATGCTCGCTGCGGTGATCGCGTCGCCGGTGATGAAGCCCTCGGCGAACTGCCGGCCGATGGTCCCGCAGTAGTCGTTCTGGAAGTTGCGCAGGCTGCTGTTGAAGCCCGCCGGGTCGATGTAGTTGTTCATGTACAGGCGCTTGAGGTTCTGCTGGATCGTCGAGTGGCGGACCTCGTCGATCATCTGGATGGCCTGCCCGTTGTGCAGCTCCGGGTTCGGTACGGTCCGGAACAGCAGCGGCATGGCCCGCGCGGCCGAGATCTCCGGCAGCGGGATGATCGACAGGAACAGCTTCTGCCACTCCAGCCAGCGCTCCTGCACCTGGCGGAACATGTTCCCGCGGATGGCGCCGTCCTGCGCGCCGTACACGCGGTGGTCCTTTTCCTCCTGCATCGGGAAGTATGAACGGAGGACCTGCTTGAGCGGGTCCTTCTTCTGAGACTTGCGGAACGTGTAGTCCGTCCCGTACTGGGAGACCGGCTCGTGATACTGCGGCTCCCAGGCGAGTTCCTGGATCTTCTGATGGGCCTTGGCCACGCTCTGGCGACTCATGTGCTACCCCTTGCCCTTCCGTGCGTCTGCGGAGACGGGCCCGCCCGTTATGCCAGATACGCGCGGATCCGCGGACCCGGCGTCGGCGTCCGGCATATGGCCGCGCCGGCCGGTGCGCGGCGACGGCAGCCCGAAACGTCTCACGTGACGATGACAACCCGCCCCGGCGGTGTTGTGGCTCTCAACATGAGACAGCCCGGAAACGCACCGGAAACCGCGACGTCACTCGCGCGGCTCGCCGAGAACCGCCGCGCGCAGCTCGTCCAGCTGCGACCGGACCGCCTGGCTGTTCGCCTGCCGGTTACCTTCGGCGTTCGGCTCGATGCCCAGCGCCCGCAGCAGCTGCGCCGCGGGAGCCCCAGGATCGCCTGACTCGCCCAGGACCGGGTGCAGACCCTGGTCGGCGAGGTGATGAAAGACCAGGTTGACGACGCTCCACGGGTTGTAGCTCTCGCCGGGTCCGGACGGGCCGGAATCGGTCATCGCGCACCTCCCGCATATAGCCTCGGTGGCCGGTCTTAGCCGCCGGCCAGGCGGATCAAACTCCGTCCGCTGGTAAATGCCGGTCTCAACTTGAGACACGGGGCCTTGCGCCCGCGCTTATCGTGGGTACAGGCACAACGCAGAGCAACGCCTCGAGTACCCGTCCCCGCGGGCAGGGCCGGCCCCGCGGCTGGCGGGAGTCAGGAGGCGCCATGTCGTCCCGTAGCTCACGCATGCTGGGCAACGACAAGCTGGCCCGGACCAGGGAACGGTTCCTGACCCGGGACCCGGTCGAGGCTCAGCAGGTGCGCGAGCCGATCCTGGCGTCCTGGTGGCGGTCCCGGCAGTGGAATGTGCCCGCCGACAAGATCGAGCTGGCCTACGTCCGCGACCCGAACCTGGACACGCCGCTGACGCGCAGCGCGATGCCGGTGCTGCGGCACCTGCGCGAGCACCTGGACGGCCAGCCGATCAGCCTGATCCTGACCGACTCCTCGGGCGTGGTGCTGTCCCGGATGACCGCCGACCATGACCTGGAGCGGCACCTGGACGGGGTCAAGCTGGCGCCGGGATTCAGCTACGCCGAGGAGTCGGTGGGCACCAACGGCATCGGCACCGCCCTGGAGGGCGGCCAGCCCGCCCACGTGTTCGGCAGCGAGCACTACGCCGAGCACCTGGAGGACCTGGCCTGCGCCGGAGTCCCGATTCATCACCCCATATCCGGCAAGGTGGTCGGCGCGGTCGACCTGACCTGCTGGCGCCGGGACGCTGACCCGCTGCTGATCGCGCTGGTCAAGACGACCGCGGACCAGATCACCCAGGCGCTGCTGACCGACTCCAGCGCCCAGGAGCTGGAACTGCTGCAGGACTACCTGCGGGCCTGCCGGCGCAGCAACGGCATCGTGCTGGCCCTCAGCAACGACGTGGTAATGATGAACGACCATGCCCGGCAGGTGCTGGAGCCCGGCGACCAGGCCGTGCTGCTGGGCCAGGCCGGCGAGGCCCTGGCCGGCGGCCGCGCGGGAGCGGTCGAGGTCGACCTGCCGACCGGCCTCACCGCGCGGATGCACTGCCGGCCCACCCGCAGCCTGAGCCCGCTGGGCACGGCGGGCGGGGTGGTGCACGTCAAGCTGCTGGAGCCGGGCCGGCGGCTGGCCGCGGAGTCCGCGGTCCCGGCCCGGATGTTCCTGCCCGGCCTGGTCGGCTCGGGCGCGCTGTGGCTGCGCGGCTGCCAGCAGGTGCAGGAGTCCTACGACGCCGCCGAGTGGCTGGTCATCGAGGGCGAGCCCGGCGTGGGCAAGGCGGCGCTGGCCCGCGCGGTGCACCAGCGCCACAACCCGGCCGGCCATTTCGACGTGCTCGACGCCGCCGACAGCAATTCGCCGGGCTGGCTGGTCCGGGTCCGCCGGGCGCTGCTGGAGGCCGACGGCGACCTGGTGATCCGGCACATCGACCAGCTCGGGGCCCGGCAGTTGCACGTGCTGGCCGGCGCCCTGGCCGAGGCCAGGTCCGCGACCAGGGACGACCGCCTGTGGGTGGCGGTCACGCTGACCCACCGCAGCACCGAGCGCAACCTGACTGAGCTGCTGCGGCAGTTCCCGACCACGGTGGCGCTGCCGCCGCTGCGCCACCACATCGAGGACCTGCCCGAGCTGACCACATTCTTCCTCGGCAAGCTCAGCCAGCACGGCCGGCTGACCTGCTCGCAGCAGGCCATGAAGCTGCTGGTCCGGTCCACCTGGCCGGGCAACGTGGAGCAGCTGTGGCAGGTCATGCGCCGCATCGTGCAGCGCCGCCGGGTCGGCGCCATCATGCCGCGGGACCTGCCGCCCGAATGCTGGACCGTGAGCCGCCGCCTGCTCAGCCCGCTGGAGGCGATGGAGCGCGACGCGATCGTGCAGAGCCTGCTCGACACCGACGGCAACAAGGCCAAGGCGGCCGAGTCGCTGGGCATGTCACGGGCCACGATCTACCGAAAAATCCACGAATACGGGATCGTCATCCCGGTCGGCTGACCCTCGCCGCCGTGACAGGCCGGCGCCCGCCGTCACTCACAGTGACTCAAGATGAGAACGGCGGCGGCCGGCTGGCGACATAGGTGTGGTTAATAGCCCGCGATCATCCGCGGGGCTCCCGCAGTCAACGCGAAGGAGCAGTCATGGCCACAGGATCTGGCTCTGTGCCACCCGGTTCTGCGCAGCAAGATCAAGCGGAAGCGCGTCGCGCGTCCGTGCCAGGCCCAGCACACCGGGCCCGACGCCCAGGGGACCGCAGGCGATGTCCGCCTCGCCGAGGCCCGTCAGGGCCAGGAGGTAGCGGCGGAAACCACCCCGGAGGTCACCGGCCCGCTGGCCGGCGATCCGCTCTCCCTGGGCCTGCCGAGCTTCATCGTGGGGTCGGTAGCCCTCGGCATGGTGCTGATCGGGTTCGTCTCGCCGCTGGGCACCGGCGCCTCGCTGCCGATCATCCTGGCCGCGACCGCGCTCGGCCTGCTGATCTCCACGTTCTGGGCCATGGGCCTGGGCCAGTCGGCGGTCGCGCTGGTGCTGGGCGTGTTCTCCGGCTTCTGGCTGAGCTACGCGTTCCTGCTGCTCGGCCTGACCAACGGCTGGTTCGGCATCGGGCTCATCGACGTGAAGTCCAGCGTGGAGCTGTTCCTGACCGCCTGGGTCGTCATCATGAGCATGCTGACGCTGGCCACGCTCGGCTGGCCCTGGCCTTCACGGCGGTGCTCGCGCTGGTCGACGTCGCGCTGATCCTGGTGCTCATCGGCACCATCCAGGGCTCGACCAACCTGCTGAAGGCCGGCGGCGCCGTGGCGTTCCTGTTCGCCGCCGTCGGGATCTACATCTTCTTCGGCACGGCCTCCATCGCCACCGGGGGCAAGCCGATGCCGCTGGGCCGGCCGGTGCTCAAGGGCTGAGCGGTATGTCCTGAGCGGTATGTCCTGAGGCCACCACCGCCGCGCCGGAGGGGCCGGCGCGGCGGTGGTCAGGCAGCTCGGGCCGGCGCCGCGCCGGAGGGGCCGGCGCGGCGGTGGTCAGGCAGGTCAGGCAGCTCAAGGCCAGCGCCGCGCCGGAGGGGTCGGCGTGGCGGTGGTCAGGCAGCTAAGGGCCGGCGCTGTCAGGCGCTGGGCGTCAGGGGGACGACGGCCTCGGCCGTCAGCAGCTGGAAGGTCAGGCTCTCCTGGAGGTAGAGCCGGACGCTGGTCTCGGTGTGCGACAGGTAGCCGATCGACACGTCCTGGCCCAGCTGAAGCTCGAAGTCGCCGCCCCTGGTGGTCAGCACCACGCCGCCGTCGATGGCCGGGGCCCACACGATGTCGTCGCTGATCATCCGGCGCAGGTGCTCGATCACCGGGTAGCCATGGTCGGAGGTCTCGCTGGCCGCGGTGTAGGCGTCGGCGCTGAGCACCACGGCGTAGGGCCCGTTCACGCCCGGCCGACCGCAGCTCGCTCAGTGCCTGCGCGATGGCCTCCGGGTAGCCGGTGGCCTCGGCCGGCAGCGCGATGGACGCGTTGCTGGATCCGGGCCGGATGCCGTCGATGTCCGCCGCCGGGTACCCGTCGAAGACCGCGCGGTCCTCGGCGAAGGCCAGCAGCCGCGCGGCATCCTTGACCGGCTGCCAGTCGGAGTCCTTGGAGCCCCGGGACACGTCGTCGATCTGCTCGCGGTCCAGCGAGAACGGCACCCGCAGCTCGACCACCGACAGCACGTGCCGCTGCCGGGCCTGCACGCCGTCGCCCGGCGACTCGATCTCGCGGATGTGGCCGGTGCCGACCGCCGAGAACTGGTCCCCGCCCGGCCCTTCCACGTCCACCACCCGGCGGCCGGCCAGGTGGCGCTTGAACGTCCTGGCCGCTTCCTCTGCGATCTCCGCCCACGCGGCATCCGAGACCGGCGCGAGCTCGCGATGCAGGTTATTCATCCGGGGAGGCTCCTCTCAGGCTGCCGATCTCCAGCGATCCGGTCGCTGCCGCCGTGTCCGCGGTGCCGGTGGTCTCCGGCGCACCGGTGTTGCGTCCGGCGTCATCTGTGCTGTCGGCCAGTGGCCCGTCACCCAGGCTCTCCAGCATGGTCGCCGACGGCACGAAGAACAGGCCCCCGGTGACCGCGGTGCTGAAGTCGAGCAGCCGGTCGTAGTTGCCTTCCGGGGAGCCGATGAACATGTTGCTGCAGCATCTGCTCGGTCGTGTCCGGAGACCGGGCGTAGCCGATGAAGTAGGTCCCGTACTCGTCGCTGCCCGGCGCGCCGAACGGCATGTTGTCCCGCAGGATCTGCACCTCTTCGCCGTCTTCGTCCAGGATCGTGGTCAGCGCGTTGTGCGCGAAGCTGGGCTTGACGTCGTCGGTGAGCTCGACATCGGACAGCTTCTCGCGGCCGATGATCCGCTCCTGCTGCTCGACCGGCTGGCGCGTTCCAGCCGTCCAGGTCGTGCAGGTACTTCTGCACGATCACGTAGCTGCCGCCGGCGAAGCCGGGGTCCTCGGCGCCGATCAGGACGGCGCGTGCGGCGGCAGCGCCGACCGGGTTCTCGGTGCCGTCGACGAAGCCGATCAGGTCACGGTTGTCGAAGTACTTGAAGCCGTGCACCTCGTCCACGACCCGCACCGCGCCGCTCAGCCGGGAGGTGAGTGACCCGGGCCAGCTCGAAGCACAGATCCATGCGGGCCGACCTGATGTGGAACAGCAGGTCCCCCGGCGTGGAGACGGCCCGGCGGCCGCCGGCCTGGATCTCCTGGAACGGATGCAGCCGGGCCGGGCGCGGGCCGCCGGCCAGCGTGTCCCAGAGCCGGTCACCGATGCTCGTGACGCAGCTCAGGTAGGACTCCGGATCCCGGAAACTGACCGCGCGCACCAGCCCGGCCAGGTCGCCGCATACGCCGCGGACCACGTCGGCCGACCCCGGGTCCTCGCTGACCACCGCCACCAGGAAGATCGCGGCGCCGGTCAGCGGGGCCAGCACCGCCTGCGGCTCGATGTCCGCGGTGCTGGCTGGGTCGAACGTCACGAACACATCTTGCCCTGCCCGGCCAGGGGCCCGGACGCCGGCACGCAGGTCCCGCCGATTTCGCTGCTCACGTCCGGCCTCGCGTCCGACCCCGGGGGCCAGGTCCGGCCGGAGTGGTTGAGGCGGGCGCCCCGGTTGCCCGCCACCACCCTCCCTCGGCGTTGTCGCATCTCAACGAAGATCCCGCGATTACCCTAGATGTCCTACGGGGCAGTTAAATCTCAGGGCGCTGGGGGCGCTGAAGTGGGTCATTCTTCCCACGAGGTCGGGGTGCGGCAGGCGGGTCAGTACCTGCGCGAGCTGCTGCGCCGCGACCCGTATCGCAATCGCTGGGCACGGTACGGGGCCCAGCGCGAACGCGACCTCCACCAGGTCGCGGTGGCCAAGGTGCTGGCCGACTTCCTGCACCGGCACGACGAGGACGAGGTGGAGTACGGCCAGCTCACTCGCCGGGTGTCCCGCGCACTGCGGGGCGAGGTGCTGAGCCGCCAGACGCTCGGCCTGTTCATCCGGGCATTCGAGATCGGCGAGGAGCACGCCGCCATCCTGTGGCGCCAGTGGCAGGGCGCGGAGCTGGCTCGCGTCGTGATCGGCGAGCTGCCGCCGCTGGCCGTCCCGGTCGGCGGCTTACCGAGCTACCGGACCATCCTGCTGCACGAGTTCCATTACCTCGGGCCCGACGGGCGGCCGCTGCGGCACCGCACGCTGCGCGACATCCGGTCGCTCGTGGACGGCCTGGCCAGCTACCGGTACAGCTACGACACCAGCGAGCTGACCGTGAGCCGGGTCGCCGGCGGCACGGCCAGCCCGCCCTACCAGCGCGCTGACAACATCTGGGCCGTGGACATCGAGCTGTCGCGAACACTGCGCCGGGGTGAGGCGCATTCGCTGGAGTTCGAGTCCCGGTTCCGCTACTCCGGCCCGGTCGAGCCGTGCTTCCGGCGGGTCGCGCACGAGCGGTTCGAGAACGTGGCCATCCGGGTCCAGTTCGATCCGGCCCTGCTGCCGCGGTACGTGTACTGGACCGAGTGGCAGGACTACCGTGAGCCGGACGCGGCCGTGCTGCGCCGCGAGCCACTCGCCCTCGACGCCGAGCATGCCGTCTACCATCGGCTGGACGTCCTGGATCAGGCGGTCGCCGGATTCTCCTGGGAATTCTGAGCCGGATGGCAAGCTCTGAGGCTATTTGGGCTGTATGACCTAGAAACGCGCTACCAGTAGCCATGCTGGACCACGGCGGGGCTTAACTCTTTACTTCGGGCATGGTGCACAGGCGCCCGGACCCGGCGGGTCCGGCATGATGCTCGCCGCGGAGCTGACCGCGGTCGCGTTCGTGATCCTGGCCGCCGCGCTGTGCGCGGCGGCAGTGCTGGCTGTCCTGGGCGCCGCGCACGTGTACCTGTCCGGCCCCGAGGCCATCGAGCGCGACGGCCTGGCCCGTGGCCGGCGAGCACCGCGCTGGTCGCTGGCCGACTCGGCCGGCACGGTGCACCACTCGCCGCCGGCCCGGCCGCTCCAGCTGGTCGTCTTCGCCGACCACTCGCTGAAGTCGTTTCCCTCGGTGCTGGACGGGCTGCGGGAGCTGATCGCCCGCGGCGACCCCGACCTGGAGGTCGTCGTCCTGCTCCGGCAGCGCAACGATCTCGCCGAGCCGCTGCTGCGGATGCTGCTGGCCGGGCCGGAGTGGCCGGGCCAGCGACCTGCCTCAAACACCCAGCCTGGACGGCGTCCCGGTGCTCACCGGCACGCCCGCGCTCTACGCGGCCTACAACGTGCGGGTCGGCCCGTTCGCCATCTTCGTGGACGCGGCCGGCCAGGTCCGCGCGTCCAGCCTGGTCAACCACGACTGGCAGCTCGGCAAGCTGCGCCAGCTGGCCGGCCTGCCGATCACCCCGGCCCCGGCGCCCCGGCGCCCCGTGCGTGCGGGCCTGCGCCGGCTGTCGCGCCCGGCTGCGTAGCGCCATGGGAGTCGCGGTGGACGTGGGGGTGGCCGGGGCCAAGGCGGGCCTGGCCGTCCTGCTGCTGGTGGCCGGCGCAGCCAAGCTGGCCGGCCTCGATGGCTTCGCGGCTACGGTCCGGCTGTTCGTCCCGGCCGGCCTGCGCCGCAGGCCCCGGTGGCTGCCGCGCCTGATCGCGCTGACCGTGGCGCTCGGCGAGGTGGCCCTGGGCGGCGCCAGCCTGGCCGCTCCGGCGGCCGGCTGGCTGAACCTGGTCGTCCTGGCCGCGGGCGGCGGGTTCGTGGTGGTGTCCGTGATCGGCTACGCGCGGCACCGCGGCCGGTCCTGCCGCTGCTTCGGCGCGCTGTCGCGGCGCCGGTTCGATCGCGCGGGCATCGGCCGGGCGGTAGTGATCGCCGGCGTGGCCGCGGTTCCCCTGGCGGGCCTGCCGGCGTCGGCGGTCCGGCTCACCCCGGCCGACCGCGGCCTCCTGCTCGCGGCCGCGTTCGTGCTGGCCGCCGGGTCGCTCACCGCGGCGCGGGTCCTGGCCGCGAGCCCCGACCCCGTTCCCTGGGGTGCGCCCCGCCGGGGCGACGCCGGCCAGAACCCGCCGAGCCAGGCTCATGCCGGTCACGTGCCTGGCCGGCCACGTCCCGGCCGGAAACCTCGCGGCCGGAAACCTCGCGGCCGGAAACCTCGCGGCCGGAAACCTCACTGCCAGCCACACTTCCGCCCGCCAGAACCCCGAGCCAGGGATGGTGTCATGATGCGGATCCCGCTATTCCTCGTCGTCGCGCAGTGGGCGCTGCTGCTGGCCCTCGGGCTGCTGGTGATCACGGCCTACCGCCAGCTCGGCCGGGTGATGGGCCAGTCCCGGCCCGCCGAGGGCATCGGGCCCGAGATCGGCAGCCGGCCGAGCCGGATCACCTACGAGCGCCTGCCGGGCGCCGGTGCGGCGCCCCCGGACGGCGCCGACGCCATGCGCACCTTCGTCCCAGGCGGCGGGCGGCCGGCCATGCTGGCCTTCGTCGACCCGACCTGCCCGTCGTGCGAGGAACTCGTCACCGCCCTGGGCACCGCGCGGGACGCCGGCGAGCTGGGTGACACCCAGGTGCTGCTGCTCACTGCCGACCCGCCGGACTACGTGCAGATCTCGGCCGCCTTCCGGGCCACCCAGCTCGAGCTGGGACGGCTGCTCGACCGTGACGAGCTGGAGCCCTACCGGGCCACCGCTACCCCGCTGCTGGTCGCGCTGGATGGCTGGGGCGTGGTGCGGGCCGCCGGCACCGCCGCCCGGCTGGCCGAAGTCCGCGCCTACCGCCAGGCCTGCCTGCTTTCCCCGCCGGCCGGAGCACTGCTCCCGGTCACGACGTGACCGGCCAGCTGGCCAGGACGGGCTAGCTGGCCACCAGCCCAGCGCCCGCCCAGACCAGTCCAGCCAGTCACCAGCCCAGCCGACCACGGGCCCCGGCCGATCCCGGCCGCGCCTACGCCACGAGGGGAGACCGCAGCTCATGGGACGGACACGATGGGGCGTCGGCCTGGACGCCCGCATCAGCAGCATGGCCGAGCGGGCCGTCAGGCGGCTCAGCCGCCGGGACGCGCTGCGCGGCGCCGTCGTCGGCGGCACGGCGGGGCTGGCCGCGCTGTCCCTGGGCCAGCGGCCCGCCCTGGCCACGACCGAGGTGTGCGAGTGCGGGCCCACCCGGCGCTGCTCGGGCTGCCCCGGCACCGGCTGCCCGCCTGGCATGCGGCTGTGCAAGGGCTCGGCCACCAGCAGCTGCTTCAACCACCAGGGCTACCGCTGCGAATGGCCCAACGGCACGTGGATCGCGTGCATGAACATGGGTACCGGCTACGGCTACAAGGTCTGCTACGACTGCATTGGCCGGGCCGGCTGCAAGGACTGGTGCACCTGCCTCAGCCAGTGCATCTGCTGCCACTGCCAGACCGTGGCCGACCTGCGCGCCGAGCAGCACCGGATCGAGTCCGCGGGCGCCCGGCCGTGACCGGCTGGCTCGCCGTCCTGGCCGTCCTGGCCGTGCCGCTGGCCGCCGCCAACGGATTCGGCAAGGCGTACTCGCCTTGAGGCGCCAACTCGGCGGCGTCGCTCACCGCCGGCCTTCCGGTCGGGAGGCTGCCCAGGACCGCGCTCGTGATCATCGCCTACGCCCTGCCCGCGGTGCTGGTCTGGGCCGCGCTCGGCGCCTGCCTCGGGGTTCTGCCGCTGGCCCCGGCCGCGCTGGTCGCGGCGGCGCTGTACGCCGCCGGCTATGGCCTGTCCGAGGCGGCTGGCCGGCCCGGCCCGCGGGCGCCCGGCACCCGCTGGCAGGTCCCGCAGGCCATGGTGGCCAGCGCGTCCCGGCGACGGCGGCTGCTGGTCTGGGGCTCGATACTCGGGCCGGGGTTCCTGACCCGCAACCCTTACGCCGGGTTCTTCCTGCTGCCCATCCTGGTCGCCGCGGCCGGCCCGGTGCGGTCCGCGGTGCTGGTGGCCGCGGCCATCGGGCTCGCCCACGGCACGGGGCGGGCGCTGGCCCTGCTGCGCGATGCCCGGCCCGGCGCCGCCGCGGCCGAACCCATGCGGCTCGTGCTGACCTCGATGCACTGGCGCAGGCTCGACGGCATCACCCTGCTCGTCATCGCGGCCGCCGCGGCCGCGGCCTGCGCGTCCCGGTTCTCCTAGCCCCGAACGACACCGTGGAGGAATAGGCATGCGCAGAACGCTTGTCGCCGCCATCACCCTGCTCACCACGGCCGCGCTGGTCAGCGGCGCAGCGGTGGCCGACGCCAGCGCCAGCCTGCCCGACCGGGCCCGGCAGGAGCACTTCCGGATCATCAGCACCGTTATCGGCTCGCGGCGCCAGAGCGTGCTCGCCACCGGAGACTTCACCGCGGGCGGCTACCTGGTGCCCGGCCGGCTCGTGGCCCTGCGGTCCACCGACCGCGTGGTCTTCCCCAACGGGTCCTTCCTGATGTACCGGCACATCACCCGGCAATGGCTGCCGCTGCCCACGGCCGGCTGCATGATCCGGGAGACCCTGCGCGGCTCGTACCTGCTCGGCCACGGCACCGGCGCCTACCGCGGCATCAGCGGCTCCGGCGGGTTCACGCTCCGGATCACCGGCGTCATCCGCCGCGCCCACGGCAAGTGCGGCGGCCCCATGAGCGTCTTCCAGCAGATCGTCTACGCCGGCGGCCCCGTGCGCCGCTAACCGGCCCCCGCCGCCCGCAGCGGTCAGGAAGCTACTGGCGCATGATCGTGGACATCCGCCAGCGAATATCGCTGACGGATGTCCGCGATCACCTGGACGCGCCCGGGGACGCGGTCTGGGCGGCGGGCGGGGAGGAGTTCGGCGCGGCCGGCGCGGACGCGTGGCCGCTGGGGGCCGCCGACGAGCTGGGGCTGGGCGAGCCGCTCGGCGTCGGGGCCGGCGAAGAGGTGGTCGGCGTCGGCGAAGACGACGGCGTCTGGCTGGGCCGCGGCGAATGCGACGAGCCCGGCGAGTGCGTCGGCGTCGGGCTGGTGCTCGGCCGCGGGTGGTGACCGCCCGAGCCGCCGACCAGGCCGCCGAGCGTGGTCCCCGAAGAATGCTGGTGCCAGAGCACGGCGTCCAGCGGCTTGCCGGCCAGCACCTCGAACACGGTGACGGCGCCCATCGTGATCACGAACACCCCCAGCGCCGTGGCGACGGCGATCACCCACCGCCGCCGGGCCCAGGCCCAGCGGTGACCCGCGTCCGGGGCCGCCCCGGCCGGGTCAGGCTGGTCCGGCCGGCCAGGATCCCCCGGTGCGCGCAGCCGGGCGGTCGGCACGTCGCCGCCAAAGCCGCCCAGGTCGGCCGGCGCGCCCGGAGCGCCCGGAGCGCCGTGGATCGTGTCGGCCGGGCCGCGCCGGTCCGCGGGCTGGTCCCAGGCGAACGTCTGGGTCCGGGCCGAGGCCAGGTCGCCGTTCGGGTACCGCGCCGGCAAGATCTGGGTCTCGGTCCCGTCGGGGGAGACGTAGCCATGCGCCGGCGGCGGCGGCGCGCCCAGCTCGCGAGCCGGATACCGCTGGGTCGGCTCAGGCTGGACCCGCGACGGTCGGACGGGCCCCGGCCCGGCCAGCTCCTCCTGGGCGTGGTGCCGGGCGACCGCCGAGGCCACCGCGGAGTGGCTGGCCTTGGGCGCCAGGCTGGCCGCCGCCGCCCGCAGCCGTTTGTTGCTGCTGGTGATGTAGTGCTTGTAGATGGCCGAGCCGACCGTGCTGGCCAGGCTCATGAACGCCGCGCCGATGATCGTGCCCGCGATCCCGAGGCGGGACGCCGTCAGCGCTCCCGTCAGGGCGGCCAGCATGCTGGCTACCGCCTGCGTGGCGGTGACGTCCAGCCGCCCGCGGCGCCGCCCAGTCCCTCGGTCCTGCGCCCTCTCCGTGCGGGTCCCCTTCGGCCCCCGCGTTCCCTCGCTGCTGCTTCCTCGCTCTTCAGTCCCGGCGCTGCCGCGCCTCTCCGGCCCGCTGATGGAAGTGGCTCCTTTCGAACTCGTCGAGTCGCTCTGCCCTGGAGCGGGCTTTCTAACCGAGCGGATTCTGCGCGCTTTCGAGGCTATGCGCGCCTTACGACCGCGATGTCGCGCTGGCAGGATGTACTCCGTCACAATGCAGGGTCACAGTGCGCAGGCAGGAATCCGCGGGAACGGCCGCTTCAAGGAGGCAGACGATGGGTGCGGAATCCGGGCGGACCTTCCTGGTCACCGGCGGTAATACCGGCATCGGCCTGGCCACCGCGACCGAGCTGGCCCGGCGCGGCGGCCGGGTCTACGTGGCCTGCCGCTCGGAGAGCAAGGGGTCGCACGCCGTCGCCAGTATCGTCGCCGAGACCGGCAACGCGGACGTGGTCTACCTGCCGCTCGACCTGGCCGACCTCGCCTCGGTGCGGGCCTGCGCGGACGCATTCCTGGCCACCGGGGAGCCGCTGCACGTGCTGATCAACAACGCCGGCGTGGCCGGGCGGCACGGGCTGACCAGCGATGGCTTCGAGCTCACCTTCGGCGTCAATCACCTCGGCCACTTCGCGCTGACCATGGCCCTGCTCGACCGGCTGGCGGACAGCGCGCCCGCCCGGGTGGTCTGCGTGTCCAGCGATTCGCACTACCAGGCCAAGGGCATCGACTTCACCGCCCTGCGCCGGCGCACCAAGGGCATCACCGGCATCCAGGCCTACGCCGTATCCAAGCTGTGCAACGTGCTATTCGCCCAGGAACTCGCCCGCCGCACCGCCGACCGCGGGATCACCACCTACGCGCTGCACCCCGGCGTGGTGGCCTCCGACATCTGGCGTCGGGTGCCCTGGCCGGTCCGCTCGATGATGACCGCCCGGATGCTGACCATCGAGCAGGGCGCCGCGACCAGCCTGTACTGCGCGACCTCACCCGAGGTGGCCAAGGAAAGCGGCCGCTTCTACGACAACTGCCGGGAGCGCGAGCCCAGTCCGGTGGCCACCGAGCAGCTCGGCAAGATCCTCTGGGAGCGCAGCGAGGCCTGGACCGGCGTCTGACCGCGGGGCCGGCCGGATTGCGCTTTCCGGCCGCACCGAATTGCCCCAGGCCTGATCACGGCCGGATTTCGGTGCTATCCGAGTACGGATTGCCTGATCACCGAACTGTCCGGCGAGCCAAGCGGCTACGGTGAATAACCGTGCGAGTTAACTGGCGCCTGGGCGCGCTGCTGGCAGTGGTCATGTTCGCGGCCGCGTGCGGGACCGGTACCGCGACCGCGCAGGCCCACCCGAATGGCAGCGCCACCGCCGCTGCCGCGGCCAGCCGGTCCTCGCCCGGGGCGAGCCACCCGAGCGGGCACACCTCCCGCCACCGGGCGTCCGCCGGGTCGGCGACCAGCGCCCCGGCCGGCGCCCAGGACAGCTCGGCGAGCAGGCCGCTGGCGGGCAAGACCATCGGCATCGACCCCGGGCACAACGGCCGCAACAAGGACGACCCCGGCTACATCAATCACCAGATCTGGAACGGCCGCGAGTGGGAAGCCTGCGACACCACCGGCACCGAGACCGACGGCGGGTACACCGAGGCCCGGTTCAACTTCAACGTCGCCACCTACCTGCGAGCTGACCTGCGCAAGCTCGGGGCCCGGGTGGTGTTCACGCGCAAGAACAACAACGGCGTCGGGCCGTGCGTCAACCGCCGGGCCCGGATACTCAACCGGGCCCACTCCAACGTGGCCATCGACATTCACGCCGACGGCGGGCCGCCAGCGGCCGGGGCTTCACCGTCCTGGAGCCCGTGGCCGACGGGCCCAACAATCACGTGATCAAGTCCTCGATCCGGTTCGGCGGCGTCGTGCGGTCGGCGCTGCTGAAGTACACCCGGATGCCCGAGAGCGACTACTACGGGCACGACGGCGTGATCCTCCGCAATGACCTGGCCGGCCTTAACCTGGCCACCCAGCCCAAGATCCTCATCGAGACCGGCAACATGCGCAACGCGACCGACGCCCGCCTGCTGGTCACCACCTGGTTCCAGAAGCGGCTGGCGCTCGCGTTCACCCACGCCATCCTGCGCTTCCTGACCGGGCGCTGGGGGCACGTCTAGCCCTAGCTGGTCGATGGCGGAGGCAGGCGCAGGAACATCCGGATCAGCCGCACCTGGGCCTCCAGGGCCGCGTCGGCCGCCCGGTGGCGGCCGTCCAGTCCGCGCATGCCGGCCAGCGTGCCCGCGCGGGCCTGCTTCTCGGTGAGCACGATCCGGGCCTCATTGGCCCGGACCATCGCCCGCGCCGTCCGCTCGATCCGGGCCGGGAACGGGATGCGCAGCAGCCCCGCGTCGAACCGCCGCTCGGTCGCCACCTGCGCCAGCAGGTCGGCCCGGGCCCGGGCCAGGTCGTCTCGCTCGGCGTCGCCGTAGCCGTCCACCTCCACGTCCAGGCGGTGGTTGGCCGGCCGGGCGATCAGCAGGTAGCGGGCGGCCAGCGATCCGAGGCTGGGCGCCGACGGCCGCGTAGTCGCCGTACGCGCCCTGTTTCCGGGCCGATAACGGTGCGCGGCCGGGCCCGTGCCGCAGCCCGCCACCCCGATGCCCACGGCGGCGAGCAGGGCGAGCCCGCGGCTGGCGATCACGCCACCAGCACGAATAACAGCGCCCGGCGGTTCAGCCGCCGGGCCGGGCGGTTCGGCCAACGGCAGCGCCCCGGCGGTTCACCGCCGGGGCGCTGCCGTCTACCAGACTGGCTGTTAGCCCAGGTGAGCGGCGGCCGCCGTGACACCCTTCGCGGTGCAGACGTTGCCGGGCTGGCCGTTGGTCATCTTGCAGATGGCCGCGGTGATGAAGTTGGCCGCGCCCAGCGCGCCCTGCGCCACCGTGCTGGACGGGTTATGCAGGTCGCTGGCCACCTGCGCCCAGGACAGGCCCGCCAGCGTGGCCGGGTCGAACAGCGGCCCGGTGATCGGAACTTGTTGCCGAAGTCGATGAACGGGTAGCCCAGCGAGCCGCCGGGCTCGTTCTTCTTCCAGATCGCCAGCTGCGCCGAGGTGGTGTTCTGCAGCGCGGCGTGCGTCCTGGTCTCGTTCTCGACCGGGGTGAAGGTCAGGTACTTGCTGGTATAGCTCGACTTGTAGAACGTCAGCGTGGGCGTGTTCGGGTCGGTGTCCGTGCTGGAGGAGTGGATCCCGTGCAGCGGCGACAGCGTGCCGAACCGGTCCAGGGCCACCGCCATCGACCAGCGCATGGCCGCGCAGTAGGGGCAGAACTCCGCGCCGATGTACAGCATCTCCGGCTTGCCCGCGCTGGTCAGCTGAGCGCCGGTGATCGCCGTGAGCGGCTTGGGGTTGTACGAGAGCACCGAGCCGGTGCCCACCGAGTCCAGCGCGCTGGCCGGGACCGAGTTCACGTTCTTGGCTACGGCGGCGGGCAGCAGCGTCCCGTTGACCCCGCCTGATGCGGAGGACCCGCCGCTGGAGGCGTTGTTGTTATTGAGCACCTTGACCAGCACTAGCGCCAGCACGACGGCGATCACCGCGACCGCCGCCCCGCCCGCGATCAGGAACCGCCGGCGCGCTTCGGCCTTACGGGCGGCCGCCTGCTGCGCAGCGATCCGCTCCCTGGCGCTCTGTTGTCTGTTCCGCTCTGCCTTGCCCATTCGAAGGATTATCCCATCAGTGACTGTGAGTGCTGACTAACGGCTCTGCGTAGCCGCGCCGATCGGCGGACGGCGGAAGGTGGCATCGAAGACGATCAGCACGAACAGCGCGAACGTGACGACGTGCACGCTCGTGCACCAGATGCAGATGTTGCCGATCTCGATGAGCTCGGCGTAGACCAGGTACAGGACGAAGCACATCCCGACGATGATCGACGCCAGCCGCAGCCGCTGGATGAACAGTTCGTTCCGCTGCCACGCCCAGGGCGAGTTCAGCAGAACGAGGTAGACGTAGAAGGCCAGGCCGAAGTACGCGACCGGGATTCCGACGATGTGCCCCTCCGCGCTGTGCAGCACGTTGGCGCAGTTGACGATGCCGGTCGAGGAGCAGATCAGCGCGGCCGGCGCCAGCTCGACGATCGTCAGGTAGATGGACACGCCCAGGCCGGCCACGGACAGCAGCCAGGTCGTCCACTGCAGCCAGCGCGACGGCGCGGGCAGGTCCTCGGGGACCTTCTGCTGCAGCATCCGCCGCCAGGCCGATGCCTCCGCGGCGGCGGGCGCCCCGCCGGCCACCTCGGCCGCGGCCCTGGCGTCCCGGACCGCCTTGGCCTGGGCCTTGGCCGCAGCCGCCTTGCCGCCCTTGGTCCGCGCGGCCGGGCTGCCGGTCTTGATGGTGGTCGTCTTTATGGTGCCGGCCGCTCCGCCGGTCCTGGCCTGGCGCTGACTGGCCATCAGATCGCTCCGCTCGCCTTGGTCACTCCGGTCGTGCTGCCGACACGTCCGGGTTTGCCCCCAGTAGCGTGGCAGACGGCCGCCGTGCCGCGGGCGGCCGCCCCGGCGGTGAGCCGCTCCGCCTTGCCCATGCTCGTCCTGCCTTGCCGTATGGGGTAGTTGCTACCTGCACAACGTGGCGCTGCCGGACTTAGTTCGCCCTCGCGGCCGGTGCAGTCGCGGCCGCAGCAGGGCAACGTCCCCATGCCGCCGCAGACTTATGGTAGGCCCCGGCCGCAGGTTCAGTCGCCGGTCCATCCAAGCGGTCCAAGCTGAAAACCAGCTGAACGCCGACTAGCCCGCAGGTCCAGAACCTTCCGAAACACATCACGGTTACGACATGTCCAGCTTTCTTGCGCCGCGCAACCAGTGGTGTCTATGTTCAGACAATGATCGCCTTTACGAGAGCCCGCGGGGCACGCCTGGGCGTGCTGATCGCGATTACCTGCATCGGGCTGGCCGCAGCGGGATGCGGCAGTTCCAGCACCACAAGCTCCGGTGGGAAGAAGACCACCAGCCCGCCGAGCGGGACGGCCAGCGTGGCCTACGCCTCGTCGCTGGAGTACCTGAACGAGAAGGTCGCCGGGCCCGCCTTCACGTCCGCGGCTAAGTTCCAGTACAGCGGGCAGGGCGCGTCTTCCGGCGAGCTGGAGTCCGACATCGCCTCGGGCGAGATTCACCCCAACGTCTTCGAGAGCGTGGGCTCGGACAACATCACGCCGCTGGAGCCCAAGTTCACCAAGTGGTACGTCCAGTACGCGGGCACCCAGATGGTGGTGGCCTACAACCCCAAGGGGAAGTACGCCAGCCAGTTCAAGGCCATCGCCGACGGCAAGAAGCCGATCAAGGACCTGTTCACGCTGCTGCAGACGCCGGGCCTCAAGCTCGGCCGGACCGACCCCAACATCGACCCGCAGGGCCGTGACTTCATCTTCATGCTGATGCTGGCCCAGAAGTACTACCACCTGCCCGCCAACACGGTGACGAAGATCCTCGGCGGGGCGCCCGCCTCACCGAACTCGTCCGAGATCTTCGCCGAGTCCTCGCTGGACTCGACGCTCGAGTCGGGCCAGCTCGACGCGGCCAGCGCGTTCATCACCCAGGCGATCGAGCTGCACCTGAGCTACATCAAGCTGCCGGCGGCGATCAACCTGGGCGACTTCGCCGACGCCACCCAGTACGCCAAGGCCACGCTGACGATCTCCCCGCCCGGCGGGCCTAAGACGCTCAAGAACGGCTCGCCGCAGGTCATCGACATCACGATCGTCGGCAAGCCGACCCCGGCCGGCATCGCGTTCGTGGCCTACACGCTGTCCCAGGCGGGCCTGGCCCAGTACAAGGCGGGCGGGTTCACGCTGCTCACGCCCACGCTGACCGGGCCGTCCAGCGCGGTACCCAGCCAGATACGCAGTGAGCTGGGCGGCTAGCCCGGCGCCAGCCTCCGGCGAGCGCCGGCGCGGGCGATGGCCCGCGTCGGCCCGGCCCGCCCGCGGCGGGCCTGACCCGCCGGGCCAGGTCGGCCTCGGGCCTGGCCTCCGTGATCGGGACGGCGGTGATCTGGCTGGCCCTGCTCGGGCCGGTGATCACCTTGCTGACCCACCTGTCCTGGCATGGGATCGTCACCGCGCTCCAGGTCCCCGGCGCCCTCGACCCGCTGGTGATCTCGCTGGAGTCGGGCGCGGTGACGCTGGCCATCCTCCTGGTACTGGCCACGCCGCTGGCCCGGATGCTGGCCCGCGGCACGCTGCCGTTCCCGCGGGTCTGGGAGGCCGGCGTTCTCCTCAGCCTGCTGCTGCCGCCGCTGGTCATCGGCCTGCTGCTGGTCTTCATGGTCGGCCCGTATACGGCGATCGGCGAGCTGATCGGCCACCTGCACCTGACCGCGACCAACACCTTCCTGGCCCTGGTCATCGCCGAGGTCTACGAGTCAGCCCCGTACTACGTGGTCGGCGCTCAGGCCGCGTTCGCCGCCGTCGACCCGCGGCTGGAGCAGCAGGCCGAGCTGCTCGGCGACCGGCCCTGGCGGGCCTTCCGCCGGGTGACGCTGCCGCTGGCCGCGCCCGGCCTGGCCATGGCGCTGGCGGTGGCCTGGGCCAGGGCCATGGGCGCCTTCGGCGCGGTGGTTATCATCGCCTACCACCCCTACGGGATACCGATGCAGATCTTCACCACGCTTGCAGGAGACCGGCCTGCCGTCGGCGCTGCCCTTATGCGCTGGTCCTGCTGGTGGTGGCGCTGCCGCTGCCGCTGGCCGCCTATATCTGGAGCGCCCGTGCTGGACGCCGACGTCGAGGTTGACCGGCGGGACTTCGCCGTGCGCGCCGCCGTGTCGGTGGCGCCAGGGGAGCGGCTGGCCCTGTTCGGCCCCTCGGGCGCGGGCAAGACCACGCTGCTCGAGGCCATTGCCGGGCTGGTCTGGCCGCGCCGCGGCCGGATCGTGCTGGGCGGGCGGGTCCTCACCTCGACCACGCCCCCGGCCGCCGCGGTGCCGCCCTGGCGGCGGCGGGTCGGCCTGCTGCGCCAGGATCCCGGCCTGTTCCCGCACCTGTCGGTGCGGGCCAACCTGCGCTACTCGCCAGACCGCCAGCCGGGACCCGGCCGAGCTCGACCGGCTCGCCGACACCCTCGGCCTGGGCGGGCTGCTCACGGCCATGCCCGCCCGGCTGTCCGGCGGCCAGGCCCACCGGGTGGCCCTTGGCCGGCTGCTGCTGGCCCACTGCGACGCCCTGCTGCTGGACGAGCCGTTCACCGGGCTGGACGCGAGCCTGCGCCGGTCACTGACCGACCTGGTCGTCAGCCTGGTCACCGAGCGCGCCATCCCGGCCGTGCTGGTCGCGCACGAGCTGCCCGACGCCCAGGCCTTCGCCACCCGGCTGGCCATCATCGACGCCGGCGGCCTGCTCCAGGACGGCCCCCCGGATGAGGTAGTGCTCAGGCCCGCGTCGCGGCGGGTGGCTGAGCTGGTCGGATACCGTGGGTTCGTGCCAGTCCAGTTGCCGGGGGCCGCGGAACTGACCGAGGGCGTGGTGGCCGGGATCCATCCCGAGCGCATCACCCACGGCGCCCACCCCGACCGGGGAATCGTGCTCACCGGGACCGTGACCGGGGGCCGTCCCGTCGGGGCCGGGTGGGAGGCCGACCTGATCGTGTCGGCGGCCGAGGTGACCTGCCGGCTGGCCGAACGGCCCGCCGCCGAGGCCGCCCGGCTGGTCGTGACCGCCCTCGACCCGCCCTGCTTCGGGCCCGACGGCCGGGCGGTGCGGCGGCCCGAGGCCGGGCCCGGCGCGGCCGGCCCAGGCGGGCCCATGAAGCAGGACCCGGCCGACGGCGGCCCCGGCCCGGCGGCCGGCCGGCGGCGCCCGGCCGCTGCAGCGGGACCAGCTCGGCCGGGACCAGCTCGGCCGGGACCAGCTCGACCGGGACCAGCTCGGCCGGGACCAGCTCAGCCGGGGCCAGCTCGCGGGACCAGCTCGGGCGGGGCCAGTTCCGGCGGGGTCAGCGGCACGCAGCTGCGGCTGGCCCGGCAGGCCCGGGGCCTGTCTCAGCAGCAGCTGGCCGGCATGGCCGCCGTCTCCCGCCAGGCCGTGTCCGCCGTCGAGTCCGGGGTCTCCGACCCGTCCCTGCGGGTCGCCCTGGCCCTGGCCCACGCCCTGGGCATGACCGTCGAGGAACTGTTCGGGCGCGGGCAGCCCGGCGCCGCTGGTCACCGCCAGCCCGCTGGCCCCGCTCGGCCGGGCCGGCGGCCGGGTGGCGCTGGCCCCGGTCGGGGACGCGCTGGTCGCCCTGCCGCTGTCCGGCGCCACCGCCACCAGGGCCGGCTTCCTGCCCGCCGGCGGCCAGGCCACGCCCGGCCCGGTCTCCGACAGCCCGGCCGGCGCCGGCGCCGGCCGACTCGGTCCGGCCGATCGGCCCGCCGCGGCCCACGCTCGTGGTCGCCGGGTGCGATCCCGCGCTGCCGCTCATCGAGGCCCCGCTGGCCCTGCTCGACCCGCCGGTGGCGTTCGCCTGGTGGCCGTGCGCCAGCAGCGAGGCGCTCCGCCTCGCGTCTGACGGCCTCGTGCACGTGGCCGGCGTGCACCAGCGCGACGGGGACGGCGAGCAGGATACCGCCCCGGCCAGCGGCCTGCTGCGCGACGGGGCCGAGATCATCCGGTTCTGCTCCTGGCGGGAAGGCCTGGTGCTGCGGCCCGACCGCGCCGACGGCATCTCCGGCGTGGCCGACCTGCCCGGCTCCGGGCTGCGGCTGGTCAACCGGGATCCCGGTGCCGAGGCCCGCCGGGTACTCGACCGGGAACTGGCCGACCTCGGCGTGGACCCGGCCAGCCTGCCCGGCTACGACACCGCGGCCACCGGCCACCTCGAGGTCGCCGCGGTGATCGCGGCCGGGGTGGCCGACGTGGGCGTGGCCAGCGAGCCCGCCGCGCTGGCCTACGGACTGGCCTTCGTGCCGCTCACCCAGGAGCGCTTTGACCTGGTCATCCCGGTCGGCTACGCCGGGTCGCGCGAGGTGCAGGCCATGGTCCGGGTGCTGTCGTCGCCCTGGCTGCGCGACCAGCTGGCCAGCCTGCCCGGCTATGACGCCTCGCGCTGCGGCGAGCCCGTCGCCACCGGCGGCGGGCCGCCCGCCCGGCCCGCCCGCAGCCGCGTGCTCCGCTACTGGCCCGAGCAGGCGGGCTAGCCCGGTCGCCGGCCCGGGCCCAGCCAACCACCAGCGACGTGGTTGTTTCAACCACGTCGCTGGAGCGACGTCAGAGCAACAACCACGTCGTTTCGCCGGACCCGAGCTCGATTACGGGGGGCTGTAAGGCTGGTTTCGGGTTGCCGCTATGGGGGCGGATGAGCTGGTCGGGATGGGAGAGGCGTGAGAGGCGCGAGGGGCTCGGTGGGCTGCCGCGCCTCGCGGCCTGCGCGCCTGCCCATGATCTGCGGGACGCGCCTGAGCCGCGGGCGGCCCTACGCCGTTGATGAACACGCTCGGCGCCCGCTGGGCGAGCGGGGGACGATGGCGGGATGAAACTTCTGGTTCTGGGCGGAACTCATCATGTCGGGCGGGCCGTCGTCGAGGTCGCGCTGGCCCGCGGTGACCAGGTCACCACGCTGACCAGGGGCACCAGCGGCCCGTCGGCCGCGGGCGCCGAGGAACGGCACGCCGACCGGACCGACCCGGCCCAGCTCCGCGCGGCGCTGGGCGACGACACCTGGGACGCGGTCATCGACACCTGGAGCGGCGCGCCGCGGGTGGTGCTCGACTCGGGCCGGCTGCTGGCCGGCCGGGCCGGGCACTATGGCTACGTGTCCAGCCGGTCGGTGCACGAGTGGCCGCTGGCGGTCGGGGCCAACGAGAGCGCGCCGGTGGTGGACGCCGACGCGGCCAGCGACGCCGGCGACGATTACTCGGCGGCCAAGCGCGGCGGCGAGCTGGCCGCGATTGAGGCGTTCGGCGACCGGGCGCTGCTGGCCAGGGCCGGGCTCATCCTCGGCCCTTACGAGCTGGTCGGCCGGATGCCCTGGTGGCTGCGGCGGATCGAGCGCGGCGGCGACGTGCTCGCGCCCGGGCCGGCCGACATGCCGCTCCAGTACATCGACTGCCGCGACCTGGCCGCCTGGATGCTGACCGCGGCCGACCGCGGCCTGGGCGGCGCGTTCAGCACCGTGAGCCAGCCCGGCCACGCCACGATGCGCAGCCTGCTGGAGGCCGCGGTGACCGCCGTCGGCTCGGACGCCCGGCTGGTCTGGGTGGCGCCGGAGGTCATCGAGACGGCGGGCATCGAGGGGTGGACCGAGCTTCCGGTCTGGGTCCCGCCGGAGGGGGAGGCGGCGGGCCTGCACACCGGCGACGTCAGCAAGGCCTACGCGGCCGGCCTGACCTGCCGCCCGGTCGCCGAGACCGTCGCCGACACCTGGGCCTGGCTCCAGGCTGAGGGCGACCCGCCGGAGCCGCGGCCGGGGCGCCCCCGCCACGGGCTTGACCCCGACCGCGAGCGCGAGGTGCTCGCCGGCCTGGCCGCCTCATGAGCGAGCCGGGAAGCGCCATGGGCGAGGTCATGGACGCCGGCACGGTCGCGGCCTACCTGGGCCGGATCGATGCCGCCCGGCCGCAGGCGCTCGACGCGGCGGCACTGGGCGGCCTGCATCACTCGCACCAGCTGACCGTCCCGTTTGAGAATCTCAGTATTCACCTGTCCGAGCCCATCTCGCTGACCGCGCCGGACCTGCTCGACAAGATCATTTCCCGGCGCCGGGGCGGCTTCTGCTACGAGCTCAACGGCGCGTTCGCGCTGCTCCTGCAGGCGCTCGGCGCGGGCGTCGTCCGGGTGGCGGCGCGGGTCTACGGCGACGCCGGCCTTAGCCCGCCGTTCGACCACATGGCGCTGATCGTGACGCCGGCCGACGGCAGCGGCCGGTGGCTGGCTGACGTGGGCTTCGGCAGCCACGCCACCTTCCCGCTGCGGCTGGACGAGCGCGGTGAGCAGGACGACCCGGGCGGGCGGTTCCAGGTCGCCGACGCGCCGGACGGCGACGTGGACGTGCTCAAGGACGGCCGGCCGCAGTACCGGGTCGAGCTGCGCGAGCGGTCGCAGACCGACTTCGGCCCGACCTGCTGGTACCAGCAGACCGCTCCGCAGTCCCACTTCCGGGCCAGCACCATCTGCTCGCGGCTCACCGCGGACGGCCGGATCTCGCTCAGCGGCCAGACGGTGATCAGGACCAGCGGCGGCGTTCGCACCGAGGAGGAGCTGGCCAGCGACGCGGCGGTGCTGGCCGCCTACCGCGACCTGTTCGGCATCACGCTGGACCGCGTCCCGCGGCTGGCCTGAGGCGTACCGTTTGGGCATGACCAACCGGCCGGCCGCGGCCGCGGCGGCGGCGCTCACCGCGTTAAGCCTCGGCCTGGCGGCGTGCGCGAGCGGCTCATCGAGCCCGTCCGCGCGCCCGACGGTGCTGCGCCGCACGGGCGTTCTGTCGGCCTGCTCGACCAGGGTGGCGTCCGCGCCCCGCCTGGGCCAGGTCTCGACGGCGCTGGTGGCGGTGGCAGGCGAGCCCTTCGGCGTGGTCACGGCCCCGCGCGGCCACTGGGCCTTCGTCAGCGCGCCGGGCGGGTCGGCCAGCGGCGGCTCGGTGGCTGTCTACCAGACCGGCTCGGCGGTGCCGAGGCTGGTTCGCGCGATCCCGCTCCCGGCGGCGGCGCTGCCCTTGGGCGAGGCGCTGACCCCGGACGGCCGGTACCTGCTCGTCGCGTCGCAGAGCGGTGCCGTGGTGATCAGCGTGGCCCGCGCCGAGGCCGGGCGCCCGAACGCGGTTGTCGGCAGGTTGACCAGCCCGAACGGCTTCGAAGCTATCGAGGTGGCGGTGTCGCCGGACGGCCGTTACGCGTTCGTCAGCCTCGAGTCCAGCTTCAAGATCGCCGTGTTCCGGCTGCACCAGGCACTGACCCGCGGCTTCGGGCCGTCCGATTTCGCAGGCCTGATCCCGACCGGCGAGGCGCCGGTGGGCCTGGCGTTCTCACCCGGCGGCCGCTGGCTGTACTCGACCAGCGAGCTGGCCGTGCCCGCGGCCGGCGGCCAGGGCACGCTGAGCGTGATCAGCGTGCCGCGGGCGGAGAGCGACCCGGCCCGGTCGGTGGTGACCACGGTGCACGCCGGCTGCTCCCCGGTTCGGGTCATCACCTCGGCCGACGGCGCCGTGGTCTGGGTCACGGCCAGGGAGAGCGACACCCTGCTGGCGTTCTCCGCGGCCCGGCTGCTCAGCGATCCTTCGCGGGCCCGGCTGGCCGACGTCCAGGTGGGCGAGGCGCCGGTGGGCCTGGCCCTGGTCGACGGCGGCCGGCGGCTGGTCGCGGCCGATTCGGACCGGTTCAGCCTGCGCGGCGCGCAGGCCAACCTGGCCGTGGTCAGCGTGGCCGCCGCGCTGGCCCACCGGCCCGCCCTGCTCGGTTACGTCAAGTCCGGCCTGTTCCCGCGCCAGATGGCGCTGGAGCCGGGCGGCCGGACGCTGCTGGTCACCGACTTCGCCTCGCACCAGCTGGAGGCGGTCAGCGTGGCCGGGCTGCCCTGAGCCGGGCTGCCCGGGCCTGTCCTGAGCTGGCTGTCCTGAGCCGGGCCGGTCAGCAATCGCCGGGCACCGGGCGGACGCCGGACGCGTGGCGGCGGGCCAGGTCCCGGTAGACCTGGGGGTTGGTGTCAACCCAGCCCTTGGCGCCGCCGCGAACCTCGCCCGCCAGCCGGGCCGGCACGCCGACGGCCAGCATGCCGTCGGGGATGGCCATGCCCGGCGGCACGGTCGCCCCGGCCGCGACCAGCGCATGAGCGCCCACGGTGGCGCCGTCGAGCACGGTGGCGCCGTTGCCGATCAGCGCCTCGGCGCCGATGACCGCGCCGTGCACCACGCACAGGTGGCCGATGGTCGCGCCCTCGCCGACCTCGGTCACCGGGTCGGCGCCGCCGTGCAGCACCGAGCCGTCCTGCACGTTGGCGCCGGCCCGGATCACGATCGGCCCGAAGTCGGCCCGGAGCACGGCCCCGTACCAGATGGATGCCTCGGCCTCGACGCGGACGTCGCCGATCAGGGTGGCGGTGGGGGCGATCCAGGCCGATGGGCTGACCGTCGGCGCGTGGCCCTCGAACTCGAATAGCGGCACCCGCCCCATGATGCCCGACGGCCGCGCAGCGCGTCCGGCGCCCGCCGGGCGGCGCGGCCGGCCGGGCGCGGTTAGCCTGGCCGGGACGTAGCTGCCGGTGCAGATGTCCTCGTACCGCCCGGGCCGGAACGACTGGCCGTGCTGCGGGAAGTACCACTCCACGGCCCGGTACATCAGCTTGCCGGCGCACGTCCCCAGGTCGAAGGCGACCACCGTGGCGGCCTCCTCGCGGCCCGCGGCCACGGACTGGCCGGGTCCCACGTACTCGCTGGTGCCGGTCCCGGTGGCGCTGGAGCCGCCCCAGGAGGTCCAGGTGACATCGGTGACCAGGCCGGTCGGGTCGCCGCCGTTGAAGATCCGGGACGGCCGGACCAGCCCGAAGCCGGCCCCGTGCGCGAAGACCCCGGCCGGGTGGCCCAGCGTGGGCACCGGGCCGGCCGCGGGCGACGGGCTGGCGGGCGCCGGGCTGGCGGGCGCCGCGGTACGGGTAGCGGCCGAGGTCGGCGTGGCGGCTGGGGCTGTGCTCGCGGGGGCGGTGGAGGTGGCCGGAACCGTGGCCGCCGCGGCCGTCGCGGTGACGGTGACCGTGGCCGCGGGGCGGGCCGCGGCCGGGGCGGGCGAGGACGAGCAGCCGGTGAGCGCGGCCAGGCCCGCGACAACGATTCCGGCCGTTGCGGCCAGGGCGATGCGGTTCATGTCCGGAATCCCTTTCCGTCCCGCACTCCGCGAGGCGCGTCGGCGGTAAGCCAGGCCGCGGCGGGCGGTAACCGTTCCTGTCGTGACGGCAGTGAGAGTCGCCGCGGCCGGGCCCGCCAACAACTTTTCCTGGCTGGTTTCGAACGTCGGGGGTCGTGGCTCTGGCCTGGGATAACGCCGGGATCGCCGGCCACAAAGGCATCCTGGCCAACTTCAGGACCGGCCTTCGCCATTCGGTGTAGCGTCGCGCGGAAACGGGGGTTTCCGATTCAACTGGGGGAGCGAACATGAAGGTCAGAATGAAGCTCGCGGCCGTTATCGCGGCCAGTGGCGCAGCGGTGCTGCTGGCCGGGGGACCGGCGCTGGCGAGCACCCCGGCGGCCCATCCCGCCTGGGTGACCGGTGCGGAAGTCGTGCACGGCGCGCTGCACGGCCGGGCCGCGTTCATCGAGGCGTCCAAGCGGGTCACGCGGATCCCGGTCAAGTTCCGGGGCGTGGTCCGCACCCATGGGGTCGTCGCCCTGAACAACTCGAAGTCCCGGCGGGGCTCGATCAGCACGGGGGCGGGCCGGTTCGCGGTGCGGTTCATCCGGAGCCGCCAGCACGCCAAGGTGCTGAACCGCCGGATCTGCCGGATCGAGTTCACCGACCATGTCGTGTTCCGGGTGCGCCCCGGCCACAGCACCGGCGCCTTCCATGGCGCCACCGGCAACGGCGTCGCCCGGGTCAGGTTCGTGTTCAACTTCCCGCACAAGGCCAACGGCAAGTGCAACTTCAGCAACAACGCCGTGCCGCGCAAGCACGGCGGCCGGATCTCGTTCACGGCCGTGGTGCCCCAGCTCACGGTCCGTTAGCTCCGGTTCGCTGGCGCGGCCCGTGCGCTCGCGCGGGCCGCGCTAGCTTTCGCCCAGGCGGCGCGGCGTGTTTACCTTGTCCGGCGCCACGACCAGGATGATCCGGCCGTGCGGGCCCACCGGCGCCCGGAACTCGTGGCCCGTGTAGCGCTGGGACACCTCGTCGATGTGGTCGCGGGCCTCGCGGCCGTCGATCGTGCGCACCACGTGACCCCGGACCTCGGCCCAGTCCTGGCCGTCGGTGGCCGAGTGGATCAGGACCGTCACCCGCGGGTCCCGGCGCAGGTTCCTGGACTTCTGCCGCTGCGGCTCGGTGTTCACCAGCACGTTCTCGCCGTCGTGGTCGATCCAGGTCAGCTGGGCCTGGGGCTGCCCGTCGGGCATCAGCGTCACCACCGTGGCCAGGTTCTTGCCCTTGGCGAGCCGGGCGACATCCTCGTCGAGCGCCATCGCGGTCCCTCCTGCGTGCGGTCTGCTGGCGACATTCTGCTGGGCGCGGTCGTCAGCCAGCCGACCGGGGCCGCCGGGGGCGGAACCGGACGAAGCCGCGCGGCTCAGCGGATCAGGCCATGGACCCGGTGCGGGCTGACCCGGATCTCCGGCGCCGCCAGCCCGGCCCAGTCCGCCTCGCGGATCTCGCGCATCGCCCGCTTCCGGGTTGGTCCGTCCATCCGGTCCAGGAACAGCACGCCGTCCAGGTGGTCGGTCTCGTGCTGGAGGCACCGGGCCAGCTGGCTGTCCCCGACCACCCGCAGCGGCCGGCCGTCCGCGTCGACCCCGCTCGCGACGGTGTTCAGCCGCCGCCTGACGTCGTAGTACAGGCCGGGGAAGGACAGGCAGCCCTCCGGGCCGTCCTCCTCAGCGTCGTCGGGAAAGCCCAGCACCGGGTTGATCAGGTGGCCGCGCACGCCGTCCACGTCGAACACGAAGACCCGCAGCCCCACGCCGATCTGCGGCGCCGACAGCCCCGCGCCGTTCTGGTCGCGCAGCGTCTGGGTCAGGTCCTTGACCAGCCGGCGCAGCGGCCGGTCGAAGTCGGTGACCTCCTGCGCGGGCGTCCGGAGCACCGGGTCGCCGAACAGGCGGACTGGGCGGACAGTCATGCGGATTTCCCCTCATCCAGCCGGGCGGAGGACCCGGCGATCAGCTACAATACTTTGCAAATAATTACTTTGCAAAGCTATGGCGAGGCTGATGAGCGGAGGGAGGGCCGTGAGCGGCAGCAAGCGTCCCGCCGGGCCATCGGCGCCGGGCCGGCCGAGCACCGGGCTCGGTCATCCGCTGCGCGCGGCCCTGCTTGACCTGCTCTCCCGCCGGGGGACGCTGACCTCGACGCAGGCCGCGGCGGAGCTCGGCGAGAGCTCCGGTGCCTGCTCGTTCCACCTGCGCCAGCTCGAGCGCTACGGCCAGATCGAGGCGGTGCCCGGCCAGCACGGCCGGGCCCGGCCCTGGCGGCTGGTCACCGCGCGACCGGCGGCCCAGGCCGGGACCGCGGAGGCCGGCGAGTTCGGGGAGCTGGCCAGGGAGCTGGAGAACGAGGGCTACCGGCGCTGGCTGGCGGGCCGGGACACCGCCCCGCCGGGGTGGCACGACGAGGCGTTCAGCACCGTGCTGCACCTCACGCCGGAGCAGGTGACCGAGCTAGCTGCGGCGATCCGGGCGGTGATCACCCAGTACGGCCAGGCCAGGCACGGGGCCGGGGCAGCGACTTCGACGCTGCCGGTGGGCGTGGTGGCCCGGCTCTTCCCGCTCCTCCCGCCGGCCGACCCCGAGCCAGGTCCGCGTCCATGATCGGGACCGGTTTACCGCAGGAGGCTGCGGCAGACCGGTCACGAACATGACGGCTGGCGTTCCGGCGGGCCGGAAACCGGGATTAGTGGCCGTAGACCGGGACGATGACCGCCCGGGCGATGGTGTGGTAGCGCAGGTTGAAGCCCGCCACGGCGGGGGAGACGTCGGAGTCGACACCGAGGTTGTCGGTGTCCAGCGCGTACACCGTGAACACGTACCGGTGGGCCGGGTCGCCCTGCGGTGGGGCCGCGCCGCCGAAATCCTTGGTGCCATAGTCATTGCGCACCGAGAACGCGCTGCCGGGCAGCTTGGCCCCGGCGCCCCCGGCCCCGGCCGGCAGCTCGGTGACCGACGCCGGGAGGTCCAGCACCAGCCAGTGCCAGAACCCCGAGCCGGTCGGCGCGTCCGGGTCATAGGCGGTGACCGCGAAGCCCTTGGTCTCGGGCGGGAATCCGTGCCAGCGCAGGTGCGGGGAGATGTTCTGGCCGGACATGCCAAAGCTGTTGTACACCTGGGCGTCGCCCATGGGCCGGTCGTGCGCGACGTCGTCGCTCTCGACCGTGAACGACGGCACTTTCGGCAGGAACTCGTGGGGCAGCGGTGCCCGGTCCGTCATCGTCTCCTCCTTATGGCAGGTCCCCGGACGGGGACCCGTGCGCCAGGCCATCCTGGCCAGCACCACGCTACTCAGCCGACCCTGACGGCGCTGCCGGCATCCGGGTGAAGCGGCCACGGGATGATCTCAGTCGGCCGGGCTCGGCTGTGACCGGGCGGCGTGCGGGCTACCGTGGGATCGGGCGATCGGCAGGCCGCAGCGGGCTGAGGGGGCCGTCGGCGCGGGGTTTCCGGCGAGAAGGGTCACTCAGCGGTCGTGTTGTTCACGCGCGGGTCGGCGGTGTGGGCGCGGCGGGCTCTGCTCGCCGCGGTCCTGATCGGCGCCGCCCTGGTGCCGGGCCGGGCGGCCAGCACGTCAGTCGGCCGGTGCCGGCACGCGCGCTGCCAGCATCAGGTGGCGGCGGTGCTGTGGTCGCGGCGGCTGCCCGGCTCGTGGGCCGCCCAGAGCGGCGCGCTGGGCACGGTGCCCAGCCAGGGCCAGGCCTACGCGGCGGCGGGCAACGGCCTGGCCGTGGTGGGCTTCGGCGCCACCGTGCTGGCCTACCGGCTCAGCGACGGCGAGCCGCTGTGGACCGCTGACCTGGCCGGATTCCCGGTCGGGTCGGCCATCGTCTCGGTGCGCGCCTGGCCGGGCGTGGTCACGGCCGGCGTGTCCGTCCCCGGCGCCACCGGCAGCGCCAGCCGGGACGAGGTCGTGCTGTCCGCGGCGACCGGGCACCGCATCCGGGCCTTCCCCGCGGCCGCCTACGGCGGCGCCGTCCAGGCCAGTGCGGCCCGCACGGTGATCGTCGGCACCAGTTCGGTGACCAGCTACGCGAATAACACGGGCCGGGTGGTCTGGCGGCGGCGCACCGGCTCGGTCGCGCAGGCCTGGCGCGTGGACGGCGATGACCTGCTGGTCACCGAGGCCAGAGGCGGCTACCTCGGCACCGCTCCGGTGACCGCGCTGCGGTCGATCGACCTGCGCACCGGCGCGCAGTCCATTGTGCGCCCCGCCGGGCAGGTCGTTCGCCGGTGCGCTGAGCGGCGCGGTCGGCGGCGTCGTGTTGTTCTCCGGCGCGGCCGGGCTGACCGCCTACAGCGCGGACGACGGGGCGCAGCTCTGGACCCGCCCGCAAGCCGTTCCGCAGGTCGTGGACCCCGCCCGCCAGGTCGTCTACGTGGTCAGCGGCAACGCGCTCATCGGCCTGGACCCGCTCACCGGGCATCGCATCACGCGGGCCGCGACACCGGGCGCGGGCGGGCTGTACGCGATCAGCAACGGCGTGGCCCTCGGCCTCGACCAGGGGGCGCTGGGCGACGCCTGGGGCTACGACCTGGCTCGGAACAAGGTCATCTGGACGACCAGGGCCATCCCCTGGCCGCACTTCTTCCTCGACCTGTCCGGGATCGGCGGCAGCGCGGACCCGACCGGCCGCACGATCGTGCTGGCCTCCTGCGCCCAGGTCGGCACGGCCACGGCCAGCGCGACGCCGCCGCCCTGCCTGCGGCCCCGGCTCGTCGCGATCAGCCTCGCCGAGGCGGCCCGCGAGACGGGCCGGGACCGGGACTCAGAGACCGGGACATCGGGCGGCTAACCGCCGGGACTGATCGGCTAGCGGCCCGTGAATAGCGGGTTCAGCACCGCCGGGCACGTCTTGGCCTGCTGGCCCTTCTGACCCTTATGGGGCTGCCCGCCGCCCGAGAACGGCTTCGCCGTCGCCGGCGTCGCCGTTGCCGAGCAGCGCGGCGTGCCGCCGAACCGGGCCACCAGCACGATCGTCGCGGTCGCCATCACCAGCGCAATGGGGAACAGCAGGGCCGCCGGGCGCCGGATCCTGGCCCGGGCGTGCAGCCGCCCGCGCACCCGCGTCGGCCCCTGGCCGCGCGCTCGCCCGCGGCCGGGTGCCATCCAGAGCCGGATCCGGAGGAACATGATCGCCAGTCTGTGTCGGAGTTCCTCTATTCGGGGCATTTCCTCATCAAGAGTTAGGCGCCCGAAAATGGCGAACATTGTCGCTAGGCGGGGATCTGTCCCCTCCAGCGAGTCCTCAATTCGGTCCAGGACTCTGCGCTGGCGTGCAGGTAGGCCCACCGAGACCTCCGATCTGGCCCATTCAATCCGCTTGGACCTCAAACTAACAGGCCGTCCCGGCCAGGGTGACACCGACGTCGTAGTTGCGGCCGCCGGTACCGCGCGCGGGCCCCGACCGGCTCGCCCGGCGGCCTCGATCCGTGACAGATGTCATGGCCAGGTCAGGACGGTGACCATGCGACTGCGGCCACGTCCGGGGCTAGCGTGAACAATGTCACAGTAAAGGCGGGCTGTCCGCACGGCCGGATGCCCCAGCCGGCCCGCGGGCCGGCGCCTCGATGAACGCGGGAGCAAAGGGAAAGTGAATTCGCAGGTTCTGACTAATGTGATCATCGGGATCGTCGTCCTGGGATTGCTGATTTACCGGCAGCTGGTGGCTCGCCGGGTCAGCGCGTCCAGCCTGCGGCTGACGCTGATACTCGGCGTCATCGGCATCGTGGAGGCCGCCAATTTCCTGAGCAAGCACCACGGCGGAGGGCTGACCATCGCGGCGCTCGGCGGCAGCCTGGTGCTGGCGGTCGTGTTCGGCCTCCTGCGGGCGGCCACCGTCCGGGTCTGGATCAAGGACGGCGTGGCCTGGACCCAGGGCAACTGGATCACGGCGCTGCTGTGGGTGGCCGCGGTGGCGGCGCACCTGGGCTACGACGCGCTGCTCGACCACCACCGGGGCACCTCGGGCCTGGGCTCGGCCACGATCGTGCTGTACCTGGCCATCAGCCTGGCCGTGCAGCGGGGCCTGGTGCTGCTGCGGGCCCGGCGACTGGACCCCAGCGCCGCGGGGGCACCTTTCTTCGGCGCGGGCCCGTTCGGCGGCGGCTCAGGACCCTACGGCGGATCCGGCCCGGCCGGCGGCCGGGGGCGCTGAGGAAGCGACGACGCACCGCGCCGAAACACCGCGCCGAGCACAGCGCGGCCGGGCCGGCCAGCGCACGCGCTGGCCGGCCCGGCCGCGGGCGGTCTTACATCGGCACCAGTTCGTAGATGTCGATGGCGAACCGGCCCTTGCCCTCGCTCAGGAACGGGTGGTCCTGCGTGAGCTGGCGGGCCGCGGCCAGGTTCTCGGCCTCGACGATCGAGTATCCGTTCTGCTCGCTGGCCGTGGCCGCGGCCCCGTCGTCCGCGACCGCGTCGCGCGCGCCGAACGGCGCTCCGGCGTCGGTCAGCGCCGGGCCGCAGCGCTGCATCCACGCGCCCCAGGCGCGCATCTGCTCCTCGGACTCCTCGGGCGTGAACTGGTCCATCGGCCGGGCCGGACCGCGGTACAGGAACAGGTACTTGCTCATGGCGTAACTCCCCTCGCAACGCTCTTAGATATGCGGGATACGCGTGATGCGCGTCCTACCTATCCGACGGACGGCCCCCGCCCGGATCGACAGGCCAGGGGGAGACCGCCCGGATCCGCTCAGACGGGCACGGCCGCGCCGCTGACCAGGGCGGCGCCGGGAGAGGCCAGGAACAGGTAGCTGCGGGCGATGTCGGGGATCTTGGGCCAGGCCTCGTGCCGGGCGTCCGGCATGGCCGCCCGGTTGGCCGGGGTGTCGATGATGCTCGGCACGATGCAGTTCACCGTGACGCCGGTGCCCCGCGTCTCCTCGGCGGCCATGGTGACCAGGTGCAGGACGCCGAGCTTGCTGACCGAGTAGGCGAACCCCGAGCCCTTGCTGACCACGCCGGCCCGGCTGGCGGTATGCACGATCCGGCCCTCGCCGACGGGCTGCATGACACGCAGCGCGTGCTTGGTCACCAGCGCCGCGCTGACCAGGTTCAGGCTGAGCTGACCGGTCAGCTCAGCCGGGTCCAGCTCGGCCAGCGGCCGGTGCCCGGCGAATCCGCCCACCGTGTTGGCCACGGCCCACAGCGGTGCCGCGGCGTCGAACAGTGCGCCCAGTGACGCGTCGTCCAGGACGTCGGCCGCGGCGTAGCGCACCCCGTCCAGCCGCCGGGCGGCCGGCGGCTCGGCCCGGTCGACCCCGGTGACCTCGGCGCCCGCCGCGCGGAACGCCTCGGCCACACCCGAGCCGAGTGCGCCGGCGGCCCCGAACACCAGCACCCTACGGCCCGCGAGACTGTCATCGCTCATGCTGGACCCCTCCGCTTCGCTCGTTGTGCTCTGACCACTGCTGACCAACCCCGCACCGCGACTTACCCCGGTGGCAGGTCCAGCGAGGCGACCAGGTAGGCCACCCCGAACGGGTCGCCCGTGTACCGGATCTCCGCCCGCGGCCGCGTCCCGGCCAGGGCGCCGGCCAGTACCTGCCAGGCCGGCCGGCCCGTCGCCATCAGCTCGCGGGCCAGGACCGGGTCGATGGCCAGCAGCGCCTCCAGGTCGCCGTCGCGGACCGCCCGCTCCACCTCGGCGTCGAACGGCGCGCTCCGCTCATCCAGGTGGCCGGGCGCGCGCCGCCCGCGCCGCGCGCTGCCATCGGCCATGACCAGCAGGGCCACCCGCCCGGGCCGTCCGGCCAGGTCGGCGCCCAGCTCGGCGCACCGCTGCGCCGGGTCGTCCGGGCTGACCGACTGCAGGACCCGGCGCCCCTGATATCCGGCCAGGTCGAGCAGGCCCGCGCCCAGGCCCAGGGGCGACGGCACGGGCGGCCCGGCGCCCGCGCCGAGCATCGGGGCGTAGGCGGCCAGGTCCAGCCGCCCGCCCGGGTCCCAGTCGGCGGTCTTCTCGGCCGCGCCCACCACCGCGACCACGTCCGGACGACTGGCCAGCAGCGCGGCGGCGGCCTGGCGGCACGCCTCGCGCAGGTCGGGGACGACGGGGTCGGCGCCGGTCAGCTCCCTGGCCAGCAGCGGGGGCGCCGGGCACAGCGCGGCAGCGGTGATCATCGGCTAGGCCAGCCCCCGCACCGCGCGGGCCGGGGGCCGGTCGCCCCGGATCGACGCGACCATGTCCAGTACCTGGCGGGTCTCCAGGACCTGGTGCACCCGGAAGATCCGGGCGCCCAGCCAGGCCGAGACCGACGTGCTGGCCAGCGTGCCGGGCAGTCGCTCCTCCGGCGGCACGCCCAGCGTCTCGCCCACGAAGTCCTTGTTGGACAGCGAGACCAGCACCGGCCAGCCGGTCGCCGTCATGTCGGCCAGCCGCCGGGTGACCTCCAGCGAGTGCCAGGTGTTCTTGCCGAAGTCGTGGGCCGGGTCGATGACGATCCGGGCCGGGTCCACCCCGGCCCGCTCGGCTCGGTCGGCCAGCGCCAGCGTCCGGTCCAGCACGTCCGCCATGACGTCGGCGTAGGCCACCCGGAAGGGCCTGGTCCTGGGCGTCTGCGGGCCCGCGTGCGAGCAGACCACCCCGGCGCCGGCTTCGGCCGCCACCTCGGCCAGCCGGGTGTCCAGGCCGCCCCAGGAGTCGTTGATCAGGTCGGCGCCCTCGGCGCAGGCCGCCCGGCCGACCTCGTGCCGCCACGTGTCCACGCTGATGACCACGTCCGGGTAGGCGCCGCGGACCGCGGCGATGAACCCGGCCGTGCGGCGGATCTCCTCGCCCGCGTCCACCTCCGACCCCGGCGCGGCGGGCACGCCCCCCACGTCGATGATGTCGGCCCCCTCGGCCATCACCTGATGCACCCGGTCCAGAGCCGCGTTCTCGTCCCAGGTGATGCCCGGCTTGTAAAAGGAGTCGGGGGTCCGGTTCACGATCGCCATGACCAGCAGCTGCCGGGGGCCGAACTCGTGGCCGCCCAGCCGCAGCACGCCTTGCTGGCGCGGCGGCTCCGGCGGCTGCGCGGGCTCCGGCCCGGTCATGAGCCGCCGCCGGCCTGCTCGGCGACCAGGACGGCGGGCGGCCGCTCGTGGGTCGGGACCGGCCGGAGCCGCGCGCTGACCCCGCCGCCCTCGTCCCGCACGAACTGGCGCAGCACCGCCTCTTCGGGCGGCCGGGGCCCTGACCGCCGGCGCTCGGCCACGACCATCAGCTCGGCGGCCATCAGGGCCAGGTCATGGTTGGCCTGGTGCCGGTGCGCCCGGGTGCCCAGGTCGACCTGGGCCAGCGCGTCCAGGCCGTGCCGGGACACGGTGTCCATCAGGGTGGCCAGCTCCACCCCGTAGCCGACCGGGATGCTCAGCGACTCCATCAGGCTGCGGCGGGCCGCCCACTCCCCGGCCAGCGGCTGGACCACGCCGGACAGCTCCGGCCACCACAGGCTGAGCAGCGGGCGGGCGACCAGCTCGGTGACCCGGCCGCCCTCGGTCGAGGTAGAGCCGTCCGACTCGGTGCGAACCCGGGCGTAGAAGCCCTTGACCAGGCGGACCTGCTCGTCGGCGAGCAGCGGCCCGATCAGCCCGGTGACGAAGTGCGGCCCCCAGCGGGTCAGGTCGGCGTCCACGAAGACCAGCAGATCGCCGGTGGTGACCAGCAGCGACTTCCACAGCGCCTCGCCCTTGCCGGGATAGCTGCCGAGCTCCGGGGCCACCTCGCGGGCGGCATGGACGGTCGCGCCGGCCTTGGCCGCCACCCTGGCCGTCCCGTCGGTCGAGTCGGAGTCCATCACGACGAGCTCGTCGACCAGGGGCGTCTGGCTGACCAGGGTCCGTGACAGGGCGCTGACCACGCCCGCGACGGTGCGTTCCTCGTTCCGGGCCGGGATCACCACGCTAATCCGGGTGCCCTGGCGCTGCTTCAGCTCGACCAGGTCACGCGCGGGCCAGTCCTGCCAGCGTGAGGTCCGGCGGCGGTACCAGGACTGCTCAAAGTCCCCCATTCCCGCCGCGGTCTCCTTCCTCGTGCCGGTCCTGGCCCCAGCGCGCACCCGGCCCGTCACTCAGTCCGTCATCCGGTCCCTGAATGCGGTCCGGCTGCGCCTGCGGCCAGCCTAACGCGGCGCCCCGAGGTTCCTGGCGGGGGTCCGGTCGCGTGGTCAGGAGCCGGGCCGCCAGGCCAGCGGCCGGCCGCCGGGGGTCAGGTCCAGCACGTTCCACAGCGGCCAGAGCAGGTCCACGTGCCGGTCGTCCTGACCGGGCCCGGTCGGGCCCTTCTCGGTCGCGTAGAAGTGCCGGATCTCGCCGCCGGAGCGGGTGAACACGTTCAGCACCGAGCGCTGCTCGCCGTCCGCGGTCTCGGCCAGGTAATCCCGGTTGTAGCTGGTGCCCGCCGACGACAGCAGGCGCAGGTGGTCCCAGCCCCGGTCCCGTGCGTAACCGCGGACCCGCTCCAGCGGCGAGCTGGCCACCACGCCCAGGCTCACCTGCCGCGCGATGTCCGGGGCCGAGCCGTTCAGCCCGTCCAGCAGCGAGGTGCACATCGGGCAGGCGTCCTCCATCAGCGGCCCGTACATGAAGCTGTACAGGACCAGGGTGTCCGCGCCGCCGAACAGCTCGGACAGGCGGACCTGGCGCTCGGGCAGATCTCGCTCGAGCTCATCGGGGCCCTCGGTGAACACGTAGTCCTCGGGCACCGGGCCGCCGGGCGGCAGCGCCCGCCGCGTCGCGGCCACCTTCTCGGTGGCCGCGGTCAGCTCGTGCTCGGCGGACGTGAGCTCGTCCCGCGCCGCCCGGTACTCGGCGCTCTCGCCGGGAAGCTGGTTACCTGTCATGACTCTGCTCCTTAAGCCTTCTAGCGCCGGGGCTGCCCAGCCGGGTCGGCTCGGCCGCGTGCGGCGAGTACGGCCGCCAGTAAGAGATGTCGTCCGCGTCGGGTGTCTGGGTGTCGGCCGCCGGGCTGGCGAAGGCGATCAGCGCCCGCCGCGCGTCCAGCAGCTGGTGGTAGAGGACGTCGCCGGCCGTCCAGCCCGCGCACCGGCTGGGCCGCAGCAGCTCGTCCGGGCCCAGTGTCCCGGTCGCCGTGGTCACCCGGGTATAGGCGGCCAGCTGGGCGGCCAGGGCCCGCGGCCGGCCGAGCGAGGGCCGTTGCGCTGCGGCCATGGGTGCCATCCTGGCCTGCCCCGGCCCGGCTGGCAGCTCGATTCCGGACGGCTACCAGGCCGCGCTCAGCACGCCGGGCGTCCAGGGGATCGGCGTGTAGTGGCGATCCTGGAGGATCCCGGCACTGGCGCCGCCGTCAATGCCAGTCACGATGAGCGTCTGCCCCGACGCGCTGGTCCACAGCACCTGCTCGAAGCTGCCCTGGCGGACCGGCAGCTCGTTGAGCACGGCCGTGGGCTGGCCGGTCGCCGGCGACAGCCGGATCAGCTCCTGGCTGATCGTGACGCCGCGCCGGCGCCCCTTGGTCGTGATCTGCCTGACCGCCACGAGGGCTCGCTCATTGGGGGTGAGGACCACCTCGCGCCAGTCCGGGAGCGCCTTGATGACCCCTTCGCTGACCGGGCGGCTATCGGCGATCAGGCTGGCGCCGGGCGCGGCGGTGTTCAGCAGCCGGACCGAGCCGGCCCCGGCGACGGCCAGCGTTCGCTCGTCGGCCGACCAGGAGAGCCAGCCGTTGCCGCCGTCGGTGCCGTAGCCGGTGACCGCGCAGCCCAGGCACTGGGGCGACCCGGCCCAGGCATGCTGCGCTCCGGTGGCCAGGTCGACGACCTGAAGCTCGCGTGGCGAGTCGGGGCCTACGGCCACGGCCAGCTGGCGGCCGTCTGGTGACAGGGCCAGGCCCCAGGTCTGGGTGCCCTTGGCCAGGTCGGGCACGGGCAGTGCGGCCAGCTGGGCCCGGCTGGCCGGCGTTCGGCGGGCCGGGTGGAGGTGCAGCACGAACAGCCGCTCCGCGGGCGCCGCCGGGAGCCGCTCGGCGACCAGCACGAACGTGCGGTCGTCGCGAGCCGCGGTGACCATGGTGAAGGTGTCATACGGCCGCGGCGGCCGGACCGTCGCGATCGTGGCTCCGGTCGCGGTGGACCGGACCACGGCGCTGGCCCGCGGCCGCGACTTGACCCGGCTGAGGCCGGCCGCCACGGTCAGCGCGACGTAGTACTGCGGCACCGCCGACGTGAGCCTGGCCGTCGGCGCGGCCGGCGCCCCGAGTGCCGACAGGTCGTCGCCGTCCCGGTGCCCGTGCAGCACGCTGCCCAGGCTCGCGGCCGCGCCGACCACCACGGCGACCACGACGGCCGAGCTGGCCACCGCGGCCCAGGCCCGGGCCCGGCCCGCGGCCGGCGGCGCGGGCTGGCGGGTGAGCCAGGACCGGCGGCGCCGGGCCGGGAGGATCAGCGGCGGCACCGAGTCGGCCGGGACCTCATCGGCGATCTCGCGGAACGCTCCGCGCAGGTTCTCCTCGATGGACCTCACACCGCCTCCTTCAGGATGCGGCCCAGGGCCTCGAGGGCCCGGTGCATGGTGGACCGGACCGTGCTGGGCCGCACGCCCATCACGCGCGCGATCTCGTCATCGGGCAGGTCCAGGTAGAAGCGCAGCACCAGAGCCTCCCGCTGCCGGGTCGGCAGCCGCCGCACCGCGCGCATGAGCTGGCTGCGCTCCTCGCCGCTGAGCATGGCCGCCTCGGCCGACTCCGCGGCGACCTGGTGAGTGACCCGGCGGCGCAGCACGGCCCGGTGCCGCAGCACCGACCGGCAGCCGTTCAGCACCGACGTGCGCACGTACGGCAGCGCCTTGCCGCTCTCGGCCAGATGCTCCCAGCGCTTGAAGAGCCCGCAGAACGCGTCCTGCACCACGTCTTCCGCACTCGCCCGGTCGCCGAGCGTGATGTAGGCCAGGCGGATCAGTGGCAGGGCATGGGCCTGGTAGAGCGCCCCGACCGCGGCCTCCGCGTCATCGCTGGTCACCCACCGCGGCAGGGCCGGGTCAGGGCTGCGCAGCGCGCCGACAGGACCGACTTCATCGGACTCCATGTCATGGAGACGCATGGCGCGGCTCTCCGCTGCTTCTGACCCGGCTCCGGATTTACGCCAATTGTGCTCCAGATCCGGCCAGCGCGCGCTCCGCGGCAAACACCGCGGCAAACACCGCCGCCAGTGCCGGCGACACCGCGGCGAACATCCTGATCAGATCACCCGCGCCCGGCCAGGCCGCGGCTGCGCTGCTGCACGCCCATCTCGCCGTAGGGGTAGTCCACGGCGCGCGGGTCGCTGGCCGCATCCAGCGCGGCGGTCTCCTCGGCGGTCAGGTGCAGGCTGGCCGCGCGTAGGTTCGCCTCGAGCTGCTCCATGGTGCGCGCGCCCAGGATCGTGGAGGTAACGGCGGGCCGGGCGGTGACCCAGGCCAGCGCGACCTCGGCGGTGGACACCTCGCGCTCCTCGGCGATCTTCTGCACCGCGTCGATGACCCGCCAGGTCCGGTCGCTGTCGCGGCGATCCCAGGCCTCCATGCCGCGGCTGGGGTTCTCGCCCAGCCGGGTTGCCCCGGTGGGCTGTTGGTCGCGCCGGTACTTGCCAGACAGCCAGCCGCCGCCCAGCGGGCTCCACGGCAGCAGGCCCATGCCAGCGTCCAGCGCGGCGGGCACGATCTCCCACTCGATCTCGCGGACCAGCAGGCTGTACTGCGGCTGGAGGGTGACCGGCTGGGCCAGGCCGAGCGCCCTGGCCACGTGCACGGCCTTGGTGAGCTGCCAGCCGGTGAAGTTGGACAGGCCGTAGTAGCGGATCTTGCCCGCGCGGATGAAGCCGTCGAGCGTGCGCAGCGTCTCCTCCAGCGGCGTCCACGGGTCGAACGCGTGGACCTGGTACAGGTCGACGGCGTCCAGGCCGAGGCGGCGCAGTGATCCGTCCAGCGCGCGGGTCAGGTGCCGGGTGGACAGCCCGTCGCCGTTGGGGAAGCCGTCCAGCGGAAAGCGGCCCTTGGTGGCCAGCACGACCGGCTCGGTCAGCTCGGCCGGGCGGCTGGCGAACCAGCGGCCGATGATCTCCTCCGATGCTCCGTTGCTGTAGACGTCGGCCGTGTCGACGAAGTTGCCGCCCGCCTCGACGAAGCGGTCGAGCTGGCGGTGCGAACCCGCCTCATCCGTCTCGGCCCCGAAGGTCATGGTGCCCAGGCAGTACGCCGATACGGCGCAGCCGCTGTATCCCATCGTGCGATATTCCATGCTTGCCACCCTAACGCGGAGATCATCACCGACCGGTGAGCCGCCCGCCGCCGGTAGGCCGCGCCGCAGGTCAGGGGCCAGGCGGCGCACGGGGAGCCCGATCCGGCCCGTTATAACCTCGGGGGAAGGCAGGCCGGAAGCGGCGGGGAGAGGGGCCCATGCTCACAGCAGAGACGGTTGACCGCATTGTCCAGTTCAGCGGGCGGGATCTGCCGGTGACCTCCGTCTACGCGCGGGTCGACGCCGACCCGGGCCGGCGCGAGGACCTGCAGGCCCGGATGTCGAGCATGCTGGACCAGATCCGCCCGCTGGCCAAGAACGGCTCGCTCGGGCACGACGCCCGGCTGTCGGTCCGCGCCGACATCGCGCGGATCAAGACGGCGCTGGCCGAGGAGCGCTGGAAGCCCGGCGCCATCGCGATCTTCGCGTGCAGCGGCCGCGACTTGTACGAGGAGGTGGCGCTGCCGCAGGCGGTGCGTGACCGGGTGCTGGTCGACGCGGTGCCCTACGTACGCCCCATGCTCACGGTCCTGGACGAAGTGCACCGGGCCTGCGTGGTGCTGGTGGACAAGGACTCGGCCTGCGTCTGGGAGGTCTACCAGGACGAGATGCGCGAGCTGGAGAACATCCGCGGCCAGGCGCTGCGCCGGTCCGGCTACACGGATCGGCTGAACGAGTACCGGGTCCGGAACAAGGCCGACGAGCTGGCCAAGCGCCACTACCGCAACGTCGCCCGGGTGCTGGAGGACCTGTTCCGGCCCGGCGAGTTCGACCTGCTGATCATCGGCGGTCACGACTACGAGGTGCCGGCGTTCACCGAGTTCCTGTCGACCGGCCTGCGCTCAGTCCTCGCCGGGACGTTCTGCGTCGACCCCGGCGCGGCCCGGCTGGCCGCGATCCGGGCCCACGCCGACGAGATCCTGGCCCGCTACGAGCGAGACGCCGGGCAGCGGCTCGTCGCCGACCTGGAGGACCGGGTGGTGGCCGGCGGCCTGGCGGCAGCCGGCCTGGGCACCTGCCTGTGGGCGGGCTCCGTAGCCGCCGTGCAGACGCTGGCCATCCTGGACGGCGCGCAGGAGCCGGGCGTGGTCTGCGACCACTCCCGCTGGCTGGGCCTGGCCAGGGACACCTGCCCGCTGTGCGGGCGCCCGACCCGGAAGACCCCGGACGTCATCGCCGACCTGGCCGAGGTGGTCGCCGCGGAGGGCGGCGCCATCCGGCACGTGGCCGCCAGCGACTGGCTGGCCGACTACGAGGTGGCCGCCGCGCTGCGCTTCCAGCCGCCGCCCTCGCCCGAGCCGCCCCCGGCCGAGGCGCCCCCGGCCGGGACACCCGGGCCGCCCTTCGCCTGATAACAGCAAGAAGCGCCCGCGCCGGGGCCGTCGGGGACCTGGGCCTAGCGGTCGGCCAGCGCGCGGTTGATCACCGTGGCGACCGCCTCGACCGTGGCCACGCCGTAGTCCATGTCCGGGTTGTCCATGGTCAGGATGGCGATCGAGTAGTCACCGCCGCGGGCCCTGGTGAAGTCGCCGATGCTGTTGACCACCCAGAGCGACGGGTCGGGCAGCCAGCCGTTTTTGAGGTGCGCCGTCACGCCGGCCGCCGAGCCCGCTGGCACCCCCCAGCACTGCGCCGGTTCGACCGCGGCCATCAGCCGCAGCGCATAGCCCCGGCTCCACCGGTCCAGGACCCCGTTCGGTGCCATCAGCAGCCGCAACAGCAGCATCTCGTCGTGCGCGTTCACCTCGGTCAGGCCCCAGTAGCCGCCCGGTCCCAGCTCGGTGCGGCCCATCCCGGCCGCGGCCAGGAAAGCGCCGAGGCCGGCCCGGCCGACCTCGTCCCACAGCGCCGTCGCCGCGACGTTGCTGGACTCGGTGATCATGGCCGTGGCCAGCCCGGCCTGCCGGGCCGTCAGGTCCTCGTGCTCGACCTGAAGTTCACGCAGCAGCGTGCCGAGGATGATGACCTTGACCACGCTGGCCGAGTGGAACTCCCGCCACGGGTGCAGCCGGCAGCTCAGCCCCAGCTCCGGGTCGGCGGCGGCGACAGCCGCCACCGACAGCCGGCCGCGCAGGGCGCGGGCGATGCCGCGCGAGATGCGGGCGGCCAGGGCGGGGTGCGCGGCCGACGTGCACGCCCCGCCCGTGCGGTGCCGGCTGGCCGCGCGGCTGGTCCGGGCGCTGGAGCCGGTCCTGGTCCCCGGGCCGGGCCGTGCGCTGACCCCCGGACTCGGTCGGTTCCTGGTGACACCCGGCGTGGCGACGGGACGGGTGCCGGCCACGGCCGGGGTGGCGCCTCCCCCCGAGCATCCCGCGGCGCCCAGCGCCAGCGCGGTCGTGATCAGCAGGGCAGGTCCAGGGCACCGGCGCCGCATCGTCATCACGCTCCTCACGAAGCGCTGACGTTAGGGACTCAACCTGCAACGACCGTGTCAGCACGGTCCGAATTGCGTGAGACCCGGATAAAGCCGCCCAGCCAAGAGCACGTCTGGGGTGGCTAGGCCGGCGGGTCGGTGCGCAGCAGGCTGTAGGTCACGCCGTCGCGCCACGCGCCGTTGCGCCAGACAGCGGCCCGGGTGACGCCCTCCCTGGTGAAGCCGGCTTTCTCCAGCGCGCGCTGCTCGGCCAGGTTGCCCACCTCGGTGGCGGCCTCGATCCGGTGCACCGCGGTGTGAGCCAGCAGGTAGCGAGCGAGCAGCCGCTGCGCCTGGCAGCCGTGCCCGCGGCCGCGGGCCTCGGGCCGCAGCGCGATCCCGATCTCCCAGCAGAACGAGGCCGGCATGGCTCGCACCCGCCGCCAGTTCACGAAGCCCAGGACCTCGTCGCCGAGCACCACCACCAGCGCGCCGCCGTCCGGCCCGATGAGCTGGTTCTCGGCCCACGCCCGCCGCCACCGCCGCTGGTCGCCCCAGCCGAACCAGGAGAACTCGCCCGTCGCCTCCGGGTCGCCGCCGGTCACGGCCTCGATGACGGCCAGGTCGTCCTCCTGCACGGGCCGCAGCCTCACCTGCTCACTCATCCGACCCTTCCCATCCGCCGTGCGTGCGTCGTCCGGCCCAGCCTCTGGCTCGGAGCCCGTCCTACCGGCGGCGGTAGACGGCCGAGCGGTGCTGGATGTCCTGAACGATGACGGCGTGCTTCGACTCATCGATCCGGTACAGCACGCGCCACTGCGTTCCGACCCGTGCGCTGTGGAATCCGGACAAGGCATCCCTGAGCGGCTTGCCAATCCGGTAAGGCGCCTCCAGGAGCGGTCCGGTGATGAATTCAACTACTGCGACCGCTACATCCTCGGGGAGCAGTTCGGAGATCGCGCGCCGGGCCGGTCGGGTCATTCCGAGCTCGTAAGGCTCGGTGCTCACCGATTGCGCTCAGCCAGCAGTGCGCGTGCTGCCTCGACGCCGTAGACCACATCGCCGGACTGCTCGGACTCCCTGGCTTCGGCCAGGCCGCGGAGCGCTGCTGGATCGGCCAGGATCTCGGCGGTCTCACGCACCGACAGGTACTCCTCGACCGCGACCAGGATTGTCTGCTGCACGCTTCGGTGCTCAAACTCGGCGACCTGCTTGAGCTGGTCTTCGATCTCAGCCGGCAGGCGAAGAGTCATAGCCATACCATTATGGTATCACAACGGTGCACGACGCTGTCCGCTGGTTATCAGCCGGGCCGGAGGTGCTCCTGAGTCGTGGCCGTCGCCGGGCGGGCAGGGCAGGGCCGGGGTGTTCCACGGCCAGCCCACGTTGCACCAGGTCAGCGTGCGCAGCCGGGTGAGCAGGTTCTTGTTCCACACCAGCACGGCGTACGGGCCGACATGGTAGGTCGCGGCCGGCGGCCCGAAGCTCATCGTCAGGGCGCGCCCGCCGACGCAGACGCCGGGACAGGTCCACTGGCGGCGCGAGATGACGAAGTTGGCGTAGTGCTGATGCGGGTCGTACCACGACGCGCTGGACTCCGACAGCGTGGTCACGATCCGGGCCTGAAACGACCGCACCGGCCGGACCTGGATGCGGTCCCCGGAGTCCACGGTGACGACGCTGGCGTCCCAGAACCCGGCCAGGCCGTAGTGCAGGTGATGCGACTCGAGCCAGGACGCGGTGAGCTGGTAGTTCCGGGCCGGGTCGGCCGGCTGGGACGCGTTGTAGGCCAGGATGCCGGCGCAGAACGCCAGCACCAGCGCCAGCGCCGGTACCAGCCGGTCGCGGATGATCGGGCGGGCCAGCAGGCGGCCCGCGAGCACCGCGCCCAGCGGCAGCAGGCCGACGATCTCGTTCTCGTCGTTCTTGGTCCCGAGCAGGAAGGCCGTCAGCACGATGAGCGCGGCGATCGTCAGCACCTGCACGATCAGGTCGGTGTCGGCGCGGTAGAGCCGCCGAACCCCGGCCGCGACGCCCCAGGCGACCAGGAGGAAGCCGACCAGGCCGGGCACCAGGACCAGCATCGCCACCCCGGTCGGCGCGCCGAGGAACTTGCCCCCGAACACGTCCAGCACCCGGCCGAGGTCGGCGTACAGGCTGGTCGACAGGGCCCTCACGGTGAGGAAGCGGACCGCGGCCGGCTTGACCGTGAACCCGCCGGCGTGCTCGATCAGGCTCAGGATGAGCCGGGCCGCCGCCGCCGACACGGCGGCCCCGGCGGCCAGCGACAGGTCGTACCAGTTCCCGGCCCACGGCCCGCGCCGCCGGTTGACCCGCAGCAGGCAGGCCCCGGCCAGCGGGATCGCGCCCTCGTAGAGCACCAGCGCGTCCGCGACCTGGGCCCAGGTCAGCAGCACCATGACCAGCACCGGGACCCACCAGCGCGGCCGGGCCCGGTCCAGGACCAGGAAGATGATCAGCAGCGGCACGTGGATGCCGGTGTGGTCGGGGTTGCCCAGCAGCAGCGAGGTGTCCCGCGGCGCCAGCAAGATGCCCACCGCGACCAGCAGCCGGATGGCGCCCTCCCGGCCGGTGGCCCGGCCCCTGGCCAGCAGCCCGGCCAGCAGCACGATGCACGTGTACGACAGCGCCGCGGCCACGTGCACGGTGTCGCCGTTGAGTCCGTGGACCAGCTCGACCAGCATGTACTCGGGCAGCTCGGTGGTGTAGAAGGACACGTCCGACAGCGTCCAGCCGTGCAGCAGCAGGTTGCCGTGCAGCATGTCCCAGGCCTGGAGGGCCTGACCGCCGCTCTCCGAGCTGGCCGCCACGACGCGCGAGTGGGCCAGGTAGGCGACGAACAGCACCACGCCCAGCACCGTGAAGGCGGCCGGCCCGGCCCAGCGCCCGCGCACATGGCGGCCCAGCCGCCCGCCGCCGAGCCGCCCGGAGGCCAGCCGTGCGGAGCCCAGCTTCCCCGAGCCGAACGCGGTTACCACTGCCCCGTTGAGCTGGCCACCCGCCCGCCCCCTCCCGCTGCCCGGGTCGTCCCCGATGACATGACCTATATCTCATCTTCACCGACAATTCCGGCGCGCTGGGGAGCCCTTGGCCATCTGGTGACTGTTCGCGGGCACACGGCGGCCGTCAGCCCCATTCCGGTCCTTGCGGCCGGCTATCCGGCGTCGTCCGGCGGCGGGACGGCCGGGAACCCGAACGCGGTGACCAGCTCGGGGAAGCCGAAGCTGGTGATGCGCGAGATGCCCTCGGTGGTCGCGGTGAGCACCACGATGCCGTAGGGCAGGTAGGCGCCGTCGCTGCCGCGATACCAGGCGGCGACCGCCGGCTGGCCGTTCGCGCTGGTCGGCAGCATCCGCCAGTGGCCCGGCGAGCCCAGCACATGCGTCGCCATGTACGGCATGCAGTACCTGATGCCGGCGTACCAGTTGCGCAGCGGCGGCGCCTCCAGCGTCGCGTCCTGGCGCAGCAGTCGCTCCAGCGCCGCGGCATCAGCGTTCTGGAACGCGGCGATGTACCGGCTGAGCAGCTCGCGATGCTCGGGCTCGGTCAGCTCGGGGACCTGATCCGCGGCCGGCGCCACCTCGCCCAGGCGGCCCCGGGCCCGCTGCAGCGAGCTCTTGACGGCGGCCACGGACATGCCGAGCAGCTCGGCGACCTCGGCGGCCGGCCACGCCAGCACGTCGCGCAGGATCAGCACGGCGCGCTGGCGCGAGGGCAGGTGCTGCAGGCTGGCGATCAGGGCCAGCCGGACGCTGTCGCGCGTGACCACGATCGCGGCCGGGTCGCTCGCGTCCGGGCTGATCATCGTGTCCGGGAACGGCTGCAGCCAGGCGACGGCCGGATCCGCCGGGCCGGGCGGGGCGGACGGGTCAGCGGACGGCGCGCCCAGCCCGGAAGGCAGCACTCGCCGGCTGTGGTGCTGCCGGGCGGTCAGGCACGTGTTGGTGGCGATGCGGTAGAGCCAGGTCCGCTCAGACGACCGGGCCTCGAACGAGCCGAACGAGCGCCAGGCGCGCACATACGTCTCCTGCACCGCGTCCTCGGCGTCAGCCTGCGAGCCGAGCATGCGGTAGCAGTGCGCCAGCAGCTCGGGCCGGTAGCGCTCGGCACGACGGACGAACTCGTCGCTGGGCGAAGCGGCCCCGACCGCGCTCGGCATCCATCACCCTCTCGTGTCGCCGGCCGCTCTGAAGGTACCTGACCCCAGCCGGTTCCTTCTCCGGACGCGCCTGGTCTGCCTTAGTGACGGTGCCGACCCGGCCCGTCGGTACCAGCGGAGGAGGATCACCATGCGCAAGCTGAGCGTGTCGGCCCTGGTCACCCTGGACGGTGTCAGCCAGGACCCGGGCGGGTTCGGTGAGACCGAGCAGGGCGGCTGGGGGAACCCGTACTTCACCGCGGACGCGCAGCGCAATGCCCTGGAGCACCTCCAGGCGGCCGACTACTTCCTGATCGGGCGGGTCACCTACGAGCTGCTGCACCAGGCGTGGGGAAGCAGCAAGGGTAGCGCCTACCTGGACCGGATGAACGAGATCCCCAAGCTGGTGGCGTCGACCACGCTGACCGGGCCGCTGCCGTGGAACGCGACCGCGATCGACGGCGACGTGGCCGCCGAGATCGCCCGGCTCAAGCGGGAACCGGGCGGGGACATCGAGGTGTACGGCAGCGCCACGCTGGTGCAGACCCTGATGCGGCACGACCTGATCGATGAGTACCGGGTCGCGGTGCACCCGCTCGTGCTCGGCGGCGGAACCCAGCTGTTCCCCCTGGGCGGCGCGAGCGTCACGCTGCGGCTGACCGCTGTCCGCACGCTGGACTCCGGCGTCGTCAGCCTGACCTACGTGCCGGCGGGCCGGGACTGACCGTGATTGGCGGCGCTATTCCTCAGCGTCCGCCTCCGCCGACGCCACCGCGGACGGCGACCGCGAGCGCCAGAAGCGGAGCTCGCCGGATTTCAGCCCGACCACGGCGGCGATGCCGATGAGGGCGAGCCCGATCCACCTGGTCCAGTTGCTGGCCTGGGCCAGCAGGTGCGAATGAGCTGGCCAGGTGTGCCGCTGAGCCAGGGCGTTCATGAGCTGCGACGTCATGTTGATCAGGACGCTGGCCGCGAACCAGCGGAAATAGGCCGTGCGCCGGCGCCGCCTGATGAGGCCGTGTGCGTGCCGCCCGGTCATAACAGCACCGTAAGCCCGGCCGGGCCACATTCAGCGGGCGGATTTCGGGTGATCTTCGAGCTCGGCCCGCCGCGGGCGATATAGCGTAAGCGCGACAAACCGGTGCCGTCGGTCACCCCAGGGGACCTTGTTAATTATCAGGGGGTTCACCATTAACCAAACGGCCTGTTCAGGCTGCCTGCCGACCGCGCCGCGGATCCGGTCTTACCGCGCGCTGCGCCTGGCTGCACCGGTGGTCACCGGTGCAGCCATCCTCCTGACCCTGTCCGCCCCCGCCGGTGCCGCCCGCACGGCCCGCGTTAGCGCCGCCACCGGGCCGCCCCCGGTCACCGTGCTCAAGCCGGGCGCCAGCAACGGCAACGGCGACATCTTCTTCGCGCCCCGCGGTGGCGGCTACACCGCCGGCCCGGAGATCATCACCCGCACCGGCCAGGTCGTCTGGTTCCACCCGCTGCCCGCGGGGCAGATCGCCACCGACTTCCGGGCCCAGACCTACCGCGGTCAGCCCGTGCTGACCTGGTCCCAGGGGCCCGAGCTGGTCGGCCCGGCCGGCGGCACCGACTACATCTTCAACAACCACTACCAGCGCATCGCCACCGTGAAGGCGGGTCACGGCTTCAAGACCAACCTGCACGAGTTCCTCATCACGCCGTGGAACACCGCGCTGATCCTGGCCCAGAAGTCCACCACCGCCAACCTCACCTCCATCGGCGGGCAGGCCGACCAGAAGGTCGTCGACGGCATCGTGCAGGAGATCAACATCAAGACCGGCAAGGTCATCTTCCAGTGGAACAGCATCGGCCACGTCCCCTTCCGCGACAGCCACACGCCGCTGCCCGCCTCGGCCACCACCGCCTGGGACTGGTTCCACATCAACGCCGTCCACCTCGACACCGACGGCAACCTGCTCATCAACTCCCGGTTCACCTGGACCACCTACAAGGTCAGCCTGAGCACCGGGAAGATCATCTGGGAGCTGGGCGGCAAGCAGAGCACGTTCCGGCTCAAGGCCGGCGCCGGCCAGCTGCTCGACCACGCCGGCGAGATCTTCGCCTACCAGCACGACCCCGAGGCCGTCGGGAACGGCGAGTACACGTTCATGGACGACGAGTCCAACGGCACCAGCAAGGAGCTCGCCTACAGCCGGGTCGTCGTCGTGCGGCTCAACCTCAGCGCCAAGACGGCCACGCTGGTCCAGTCGTTCAGCCAGCCCGAGGGCCTGCTCACCGGGGCCGAGGGCAACGCGCAGACGACCCGCAACGGTGACCTGTTCGTCGGCTGGGGCGCACTGCCGTACTTCTCCGAGTTCAGCCCGTCCGGCCGGCTGCTGTTCAATGCCCGGCTCCCGCGGGGCGTCACCAGCTACCGCGCCTACCGCATGCCCTGGAACCCGCCCGCATAAGAGAAGACATTCCTGAGAGAACACATCGCGGTCGCCCGCCGGCCCGCTCGCCCGGCGCCCCGGTGTCCGGGCGGGCGGAGGCTAGCGGATGAGGCCGAGCACCTCGGCCGCCGCGCGCGGGTCCAGCTCCATCAGCTGCTCCGCCGCCGCCGAGCGCAGCCCGTCGTCCACGCCGTCGTCACCGGCGATGACGCGGAAGGCCTCGGCCGCCGACCGCCGGTCCAGCTCCGGCAGTTGCTCGGCCGCCGCGGACCGCAGCCCGTCGTCCACGCTGTCGTCACGCGCGATGGCCAGGAACGCTTCCGCCGCCGCCCGCCGGTCCAGACCGGGTATCCGCTCCGCCGCCTCCAGGCGCAGCCCGTCGTGCACGCCGTCGTCACCGGCGATCGACCGGTAGGCCTGCGCCGCGCCCGCCCGGTCGAGCCGGGCCAGTGCCTCGGCCGCGTCGATCCGGGTCTCATCGTCCATGCCGTCGTCACCGGCCAGCGCGCGCAGCGCCTTGGCCGCCGCGCCCGGGTCGAACCTGGCTAGCTTCCTGGCTGCCTCAATGCGGTCGTCATAGTCGTCGAACATGGCCGTGTCCGCCTTCTGCGCGAGGTCATCTTGGCTCAAGATACATCTCGACTTGGGTCGTGTAAAGATATATCGCGAAGGTCCCTGCGGTGGCGCGTGACAGCCGCCACCATTGACTCATGCGTAATGCCGAGGTGCCGCCCCAATGGGCCGGGCAGCTGGTCGAGGTCCAGCCCGGAACGGCCAGATTCGAGCTGGTCCTCGGGCTGGCCGCCCGGATCCTGTCCCAGGATCGGGCGCTGACCGCCGAATTTCCGGCGGCCAGGGAGTCGCACGTGCTCGGTGCCTTCGACGGCGCCCGGTGCGTGGGCTTCCTGCGCTACCTCATCCAGGTCATCGGTGCCGACGAGGGCCGCCCGCCCGTCATGGACCACGGCACCGCGCTCACCGAGGGCTACGTCGAGGCGCTCGGCGTCGACCCGCAGGTCCGCCGGCGCGGGGTCGGGACGGCCCTGCAAGAGGAGGCCCGGCGCCAGTGCCGGGCCGCCGGCTGCTTCCAGATGCGCTCCCGCAGCCCGGTGACGAGCACCGAGAACTACGCCCTGAAGCTCGCCGCCGGCTACGTCGTGCAGCCCAGCAACGAGAACGACTCCTACTACTTCCTCATCCGCCTCTAGCCCGCCGAGCTCGGACCGTCGAGTTGTCGTTCCACTCGCTCGATGCCGATCCGGACGTTGCTGCCGTACCCGTCATCGGCCAGCGCGTCCAGCCCGCCGCGGGCGAGCTCGAGTTCCTGCCGCGCGCGGCCGACATTCCCCAGCTTGCGGTAGTCCTCAGCCAGGTTGAGGTGCAGCGACGGGTAAAAGCCCCGGACCGACAGCGACGCGTGGTAGGCCTGCGCGCGCTCGTCGGTCAGCTCATCGGCCGCCGCCAGCGCCCGCAGGTCCCACATCAGCTCGTCCTGCGGATCGGGCTGCACGTCGGCGGCGTAGTGGGACAGCGTGCACCGATGGAAGGGATCCCCGTCCGGGCCAATGTCGGCCCAGATGGCCGCGAACAGTTCCCTGGCCTGCTCCCGCTCGTCCCGGCGGGACAACCCGATCGCCGCGCCAATGCGTTCCATCACCGGATCCGATTCCTGCTCCGTCATCGCATCGCTCCCCGGATGATCAGCAAAAGCTGATTCGGCCCCGCCTTCCATCATGTCCGGCAGGCGTCCCGCCCGTGAGCGACATGTCATAGTCGACAGGCGCCTCGGCGGTGGGCGACGTCCACTACTGTCACCGTTCGCGACTTCTCGTCGATGCGGTAGATGATTCCGTAGGTGCCGCGACGGGCGCTGAACCTGTCGTCCAGTGGCGGTAGCAGGCGCTTGCCAACGCGGTGGGGCTGGACCAGCAGTGGGCCAGTGATGAATTCGTAGGCTGCGGCGGCCACTGCTTCAGGGAGCGTCTCGCCTAGTGCGCGACGGACTGTGGGGGTCGTCCGTAACGTGTACGGCTCAGCTGGACCTGGCTCATTCATCGCCAGCGGTCCGCTGGCGCATGACCTCGGCTAGCTCATCGGCTGAGACCAGCTCGCCTCGCGCCAGTTCGGCATCGGATGAGGCCAGGCGACGCATTGTGTCCGTGTCGCGCAGGATGGTCAGGGTTTCCTCGAGCTGCTCCAGGTCCTCAAGTGCGACGAGAACCGCAGACGGCCGCCCGTGCACGGTCACGGTAACCCGCTCATGGTGGTCGTGTACGCGGCTGACAAGTTCGGAGAGGTGAGACTTGACCTCGCCGAGAGGGAGCACAGTCATGGTCAAAAGTATGACCAAAAGTCACCTGCGGGCCAAATACGGTGGCGGGAACTGGTCCGAATTCTGCCGGGGCGACATCCGGCGCCGCCTGTGGCACGGTCCGTCCGCGCCGCGCCGGTCAATCCAGCAGTCTGCGGTAGGACGTCCAGGATGAGACGATCTCGAAGCCGGCCTGGCGGTAGATGCTGACCGCGCCGGTCGGACTGTCGGAGTCGACGCCCAGCGTCGCGCGCTGCTGGCCGTCTGCGGCCGCGGCCATCATCACGTCGGCGAGCAGCGAGCCGGCCAGCCCTCGACGGCGCCAGGCTCGACGGGTTCCTATCTCGTTCATCCGGATCCGTCCCGGCGTCTCCGCGCCCGCCAGGACGTAGGCAGCAACCTGGTCACCGTCCAGGGCCAGGCGGGTCAGGTCCGGCCGGAAGCCCGGCTGGTGCAGATCGTGCTGCGACCAGTCGGCCAGGCTAGTGAGCTCGAAATCGAAGTGGTCGGCCATCGCCTCGCTGTGCGCGGCATGCAGCGCGCCGGTGTACCCGGCCGAGAACGGGACCACCGGCAGGTCCGGGCGTAGCCGAGGCCCGACCGGGACGCTGAGGTCAGCAGCCATCTCATACCAGTACCGGACCGGCTGCATGCCGAATCGCTCGAACAAGGCGAATGCCGTCGCCTCGGTGGCGTAGGCATCGGCATCGAGCGACCAGTTCGCGCCCGGCGACAGTTCGTCGCGCAGTTGCCGGGCCCGGCTGAACGACCAGCCGAGCAGTTCGCGACCGTACCCGCGGCCCCGCCAGCCGGGCAGCACGCCGCCGAAGCTGTCCACCCGGTCGCCGTCGCCGACTGGCGGTGCCAGCATCGCTGAGGCGACGATCGTGTCGCCGTTGGCGGCCAGCCTGGTGTCAGCGGCCGGATCACGAATCAGGCCTGAGGTAAACCAGGATCTGACCTCATCCTCGGTAAGGCCCGGATCAGCGCCAGCCGCGATTGCCATCTCGCGCATAAAGGCAGTAAAGGCGGGCGCATCAGCATCCGTGTAGCTTCGCCAGATAGGACCGTTCACGACCTGAAGCCTACGAGCCCGCCAGCCGGACCGTCCGCTGGTGGGGCATGGCGGGTCGGGGAGAACGGTCACGGCTGCCTGACGCAGGCCTACGGCGACAACGCGCCCTTACGAATCCGGCAGGCTGGTACAAACTTCACATTCCGTGAGCCAGTGTCAGAGTTTAGGCTAAAGTTTGCCGGAGGAGCCTGCCAGATGGAGAGGACGCTGAGTTGCCTGGACTTAGGCACGGTGGCCTCGCAGGACCTATGCAGCGAGGGCGGACACGCTTCTGGACGATTATCGGAAGCGTCGTAGCCGCAGTGGCGGTAGTAATAGCAATAATCCTCATCAACTCTGGCCCGCCGCCAAAAGCAGCCTCTTCGCCCGTGCCTCACGTTTCGGCCCATGCAAGCTCGCGAGCTAGCGAGTCTTCTCCAGTGGTACTTCCGAGGGCTTCCAGCACATCCTCGTTCTCCTATCTCGCCGATCTGAGCCCGGCCGGGAAACTCGGCGAGCTGGTAGAGCCTGGCGCGGTCAAGATACGCGGATCAATTTACCCCAAGAGCATCTCGTTCTATTGTAACGATGGTGACCTGCCTACTTATCCTGCAGTATATAAGCTGAAGCAGACCGCTCGCCGGTTCGAAGCCACTGTTGGACTTGAGGCCAAGTGGCCCCACCATTACCTAGCGGGTGTATCCCTAGTTGGCGATGGGCACACTCTCCAGACCTTTAGTGTCAGCGTCCTCAGGCCCAAAACCGTCGATGTCAATGTGAAAGGGATCCATGTCCTTCAGCTCGAATGCTTCAGCCCCGGTATGACGTCGGAAGCCGACGGCTGGAACGTAGCTGTAGCGTGGGGCAATGCACGTGTCTCAGGAGGACACTGACCGCGGAATGGCGGGCGGTGGCGGCCCGGGCATCGTCGATCTGACTTGGGAACGGGTGTCAGCGTCCGGGTCAGTGGCTTGTGGGCTAATCTGATTCAGCGTGTCGTGATGCGATCATGGGTATCACCTGTCGGTAAGTCATTTTGGACCTTAGCGCTAGCAGTTCTTTCCATGATCATCGGTGCAATTTACTTCGCTGGCGTTAGTGCACACATTCTGACCGGTCTTGCAATTGGGGTTGGATGCATGACAATGCTCTTGATACTAGAGATGAGGCCGGATTTGGGAGGACAGCATGAACCAGGGCACCCATCCCGAAGAGCTGCCGGCCGAGGTCCTGGCCGACGTGTCCAGCGTGGTCGGGGCAGAGGTCACGCTTCTCAGCCGCCTACCCGGAGGCGACCATGTGGGCGCCATGCGGGTCCAGTTGGCCGGAAGGGCAAACGCGGTGCTCAAAGCAGTGCCCCGGGCACACCCCCGTCACCTGGACGAGACGTTGCGAGCCCAGAGAGTGGTCGAGCACATGCGCAGGCGCGGCTATCCCACCCCGGCCTGGCTCGGAGTGGGGGCCACAGCCACTCATGTATGGCATCTAATGGACTTCGTTGACGCGACTCCCGTGCCAGAGCTGACCCCGTCCCTCGTTGAGCAGCTGATGGAGATCATCGAACTCCAGGCTGGCCAAGCCTCGGAGCCTTACGACCACTGGTCGTACGCCTGGCGGGTCGCCACCGGTCAGGAAGCGGCTGTCGCCGGGCTGGATTTCAACGAGACGCCCGAGCAGTCGCTTCTCCGGCAGTCCGTGGCCAGGCTCTCGGGGTATTCCTCCGTGGTGTCGGCCTTGGTCGAGCGCCTGCGGCTCGTGTGTGCCGACATCCCACCACCACAAGAGGCACCGGACATGGTCCATGCCGATCTCAACCCCAGCAATGTCCTGGCCCGTGACGGAGCGGTGGTGGCGGTCGTGGATATCGGGAACGCAGGTAGCGGCACGCGGGCGACTGATCTCACCACCCTCCAGTGGCACACCTTCCAGGATCCGCTGGACGGTGTCCGAAGGCGGCTGTGGACGAGAATCCTCGTCGTGGTCGGCTGGGAGGGGGCGGCGGTGCTCGCAGCGACACAGATCCTCCTGCAGCTCGAGTGGCCCATCCGTCACGGGCGCCACGATGTCGTTGCCGGGGTGGTCAACCGCGGCCATCGCGCCCTCGACGAGCTGAACGCGCTTCGCTAACTGTCGCCGGTCCGCTGCGGCTGCGAGGGCGTCGCACGCGACACCGTGATCTGGCGGTTGGCTCGGACGGACCCTGACCAAGCGTGCAGTCGACGTGCTGGCCCACTTCGACCGGCCCGGCAGATGACCGTCCGGCTGTACCTCAAGCCGGAACTTGGCCGGTACACCTTGGTCCGCCTGTCAGCAGCGCCGGTTCAGGCGTTCCTGAACAAGCACCTGGCCGCCTGGCGCAGTGGCCATATAGCCGTGAAAGCCGAATTGGTGTCAGCTCTGGGTGTCATAGAGGGCTTGGCGATCTTCGCACCTTGAGTTTCGCCTGGCGCGCCTGGCAGGACTCGAACCTGCGACCGGCTGCTTAGAAGGCAGCTGCTCTATCCAGCTGAGCTACAGGCGCCCGGAGCACATTGTGCATGGCGTAGGTCACATGCCGGAAACAATGCGCACTCGGGTACGTCGCTAACCCACCCGTGTGCGACGGCCGCCCGCCCGGCCTGGGCGGCCCCGCCAGTCTGGTCCTCGGCCATCGACAGCGGCTTCATCAGGCCGCGCCGCACCAGCATATGCCGGATCAGCAGGACCGCCACCGAGGCGGCCAGGGCCAGCAGCGCGAACGCCCGCAGCGTCGTGTTGTAGGCGCTCGCCGGGTCGGGCCCGGCCCGCAGCAGCCCGCCGATGATGCTCGCCGCCCCGGCCAGCACGACGCCGAAGCCGGTGCCGAACGCCCGCCGCCGGCCGACGATGTCGCCGATCCGCCCGGCCACGATGACACAGCGATCCGAGGCTGAGCATGTACCCGCTCAGCGTCCACTGGGCGGACTGCGCCGTTACCGCGAATGATCGCGCCATGTCCGGGAGCGCTAGCGTCAGGGCGAAAAAGTCCAGCTGAATGCAGAACATGGCCAGCACGACCGCGGTCAGCGTGCCGCGCTGCCAGGTCACCAGGCTCATTCCGCCGAGATCCGAGACGATTCAGTTCCGGAACTGTTGCGTATCGCTATTCGCCATCCGGCCATCCCCCGATGTCCGCCCCCGGCGGACCCCGCTCCGCGCCAGCCCCCATCGCCTAACTGCCCTTCCCCGGCGGCCGGCGAACGTGACCGGCCGGTCGGCGACGATGATGTCTGAGCAGACATGCCCGACAGGGAGGACAAGCCAGCGGTGCAGATCTACATCAGTGCGGACATGGAGGGCATCACCGGCCTGGTCGACGCGGTGGACGTGCAGCCGGGCGGCGCGGACTACGAGCGCGGCCGGGTGCTGATGACCGAGGACGTCAACGCCGCCGTGCGCGGCGCGCTCACGGCGGGCGCGACCCGGGTGGTGGTGAACGACGCCCACGGCCCGATGCGCAACCTCCTGCCCGACCAGCTGCACCCGGCCGCGCACCTGGTCCGGGGCCGCCCCAAGGTGATGGGCATGCTGGACGGCCTGGACGGCAGCTTCGACGCCGCGATCTGCGTCGGCTACCACGCCCGCGCGGGCGCGCTCGGCGTGCTGAGCCACAGCTTCATGGGCCACGAGATCGAGGACATGTGGCTGGACTCCTGGAACGTCGGCGAGATCGGCATGGTGCACGCGACGGCGGCCGCGCTCGGGGCCCCGGTGCTCCTGCTGACCGGCGACGACGCGGCCTGCGCCGAGATGACCGACTGGGATCCGGCGGTGGAGACCGTGCCGGTGAAGAAGGCCCGCGGCCGGTTCGCGGCCCAGCTGCTGCCGGTCGGCGAGGCGCGCAACGCCATCGAGACCTCGGTGGCGGCGGCCATCGAGGCGGCCAGCGGCGAGACCGTTCCCACCGTGACCAGCCTGACGCTGGGCAGCCCCGGCGCGGCCGCGCCGGCCAGCCCGCGGTCGGGCGGTCAGGCCCTCGGCGAGCGCCCCACCCTGGCCGTGCGCTGGCAGTCGGCCTCCGTGGCGGCGATGCTGCTGGGCATCCCCGGGGTGACCCTGCGCGACAGCCGCACGGTCCAGGTCACCGGCACCATGCCGGAGTTGTTCCGGCTGTTCAGCATCTTCATCCACGTCGCCATACCCCAGTCCGCCGCCGGGCCATACTGCTGACGGTGAGCCGACGCCACCCGCGTCAGCCCGATTCGTTCATTGATCCAGAACGGACTCGGCTGACCCTCCCGCAGTCACGGCATCAACTCACGCCTCCGCGAAACGGCTGGCGCCGGGCTGACTGGCCCGCGGCGGGCGGGATCGCCGCCGGAGTGATCGCGGACGCCGTGCTGGGTGACCCGCGCCGCGGGCACCCGGTCGCGCTGTTCGGCCAGGCCGCCGGCCGCCTCGAGGACCGGCTCTACGCCGACAGCCGAGCGCGCGGCGCCGGCTACGCCGCCGCCTGCGTCGCGCTGGCCGCCGCGCCCGCGCTGGCCGCCGGCCGCCTGACCCGAGGCCGGCCCTGGCTCGCGCTGGCCGTAACCGCCGCCGCCACCTGGACCGTGACCGGCGCCCGGTCGCTGACCGGCGAGGCCCGTCGTATCCAGGCCGCTCTCGACGCCGGTGACCTGGCCGCGGCCCGGGCCGCCCTGCCCAGCCTGTGCGGGCGCGACCCGCGCGGACTCGACGCCAAGGAGATCAGCCGGGCCGTCATCGAGTCGGTGGCCGAGAACTCGGGCGACGCCATCGTGGCTCCGCTGGTCTGGGGCGCGCTGGCCGGGGACGCCGGCCTGCTCGCCTACCGGGCGGTCAACACCCTCGACGCGATGGTCGGCCACCGCTCGCCGCGCCTGGCCCGGTTCGGGACCGCGTCGGCGCGGCTGGACGACGTGGCCAACTGGCTGCCCGCCCGGCTGACCGCGCTGCTCACCGCGGCCTGCGCCCCGGCCGCCGGCGGACGCCGGGGCCACACCTGGCGCCAGGCCCGCCAGTACGGAAACCGCCATCCCAGCCCCAACGCCGGCTGGTGCGAGGCGGCCTTCGCCGGCGCGCTCGGCGTTCGCCTGGGCGGGTCGAACACCTACGAGGGGGCAACCGAGCGCCGCCCCGAACTCGGCGACGGCCCGCCGCCCGGTCCCGGCCGACATCAGCCGCGCCGTCCGCCTGTCCCGCGCCGTGACGGCGGCCGCTGCCGTGCTGGCTGCGGCCCTGGCTTACTGTGGCCGCCGTGGCTGACGTGACACCAGCGACCCGGGCCTGGGCGCGGAGCCGGCCCGGGGCAGGGTGTCGTGGGCGCGAGGCGTGGCCCGGGGCGGCGCGGGCGGGCGGGGTGTGGTCGGGGTGAAGGGGGCGCTGCTGGTCGCGGGGACGACGTCGGACGCCGGGAAGAGCGTGATGACGGCCGGGGTGTGCCGGTGGCTGCGCCGGCAGGGCGTGCGGGTGGCGCCGTTCAAGGCCCAGAACATGTCGCTCAACTCCTTCGTCACCCCGGACGGGGCCGAGATCGGCCGGGCCCAGGCCATGCAGGCCGCCGCGGCCGGGATCGAGCCGGACGCCCGGATGAACCCGGTGCTGCTCAAGCCGGGCGCGAACGGCAGCCAGGTCGTGCTGCTGGGCCACCCGGCCGGCGAGGTGGGCGCGCTGGACTACCCCGCGCGCAAGGCCCGGCTGCTGGAGGTGGCGGTGGACTGCCTGGCCCAGCTCCGCCGGGAGTACGACGTGGTGGTCTGCGAGGGCGCGGGCAGCCCGGCGGAGATCAACCTGCGCGCGACCGACATCGCCAACCTGGGCCTCGCCCGGGCGGCGGGCCTGCCGGTCGTGGTGGTCACCGACATCGACCGGGGCGGCTCGTTCGCGGCGCTGTACGGCACGGTCGCGCTGCTGGAGCCCGCCGACCAGGCGCTCATCTCCGGGTTCGTGATCAACAAGTTCCGCGGCGCGCGCGAGCTGCTCGACCCCGGCCTGGGCATGATCACCAGCCTGACCGGGCGGCCGGTGCTGGGCGTGCTGCCCTGGGCGCCGGACCTGTGGCTGGACGCCGAGGACTCGCTGGCCCTGGAATCCCGGCCGGGCGCGGCGGGCCAGCCGCAGGGCCGGGACGTGCTGCGGGTCAGCGTGATCCGGCTGCCGCGGATCAGCAACTTCACCGACATCGACGCGCTGGCCGCCGAGCCGGGCGTGCTGGTCCGGCTGGCCGGCCGCCCGGCCGAGCTGGCCGACGCGGACCTGGTCGTGCTGCCGGGCTCGCGGGCCACGGTGGCCGACCTGGCCTGGCTGCGCGAGCGCGGGTTCGCGGCGGCGCTCGAGGAGCGGGCCCGCAAGGGCCTGCCGGTGCTGGGCATCTGCGGCGGCTATCAGCAGCTCGCGGCGCAGATCGACGACGACGTCGAGTCGGGTGCGGGCCGGGTGGCCGGGCTGGGCCTGCTGCCGGCCAGGGTCGCGTTCGCGGCCGACAAGACACTGGGCCGGCCTTCGGGCACGGCCTATGGCGAGCCGGTGCTCGGGTACGAGATCCACCACGGGGTCGTCACGGTGACCGGGCCGGGAGCGGAGCCGTTCCTGGACGGCTGCCGGGTCGGATCGGTCTGGGGCACCAGCTGGCACGGCACGCTGGAGAACGACGGCTTCCGCCGGGCCTTCCTGGCCGAGGTGGCGGCGCTGGCCGGACGGGACTTCCGGCCGGCGCCGGACACCTGCTTCGCCCGGCTCCGGGAGGAACAGCTGGACCGGCTCGGCGACCTGGTCGAAGAGCACCTGGACACGGCCGCGCTCACCCGGCTGATCGAGACCGGGCCGCCCGCCGGGCTGCCGGTCGTCCCGCCCGCCGGGCCGGTCCCGCCCGCCGGAGCCTCGCCCCTGCCTGATAACAGCAAGAAGCGCCGGCGCTCTACTGCCAGCTGATCGACAGCTCGCCGAGCAGGGCCTTGAGCGCCTGGGCGGCCCGGCGGAACGCCTCGGGCCCGCTGAAGCCGCCGAACCGCTCGGCGGTGGCCAGGTGCGGCTCCAGCGACATGTACCCGGCGAACCCGGAGTCGCGCAGCGCGGCCAGCGTGTCGGCGACCTGGCCGTCACCCTCGCCGGCCGGCACGACCTCGCCGGTGGCCGCCAGCGCGTCCTTGACCTGGAGGTAGACCAGGTACGGCCGGATCAGCGGGTAGGCGTCGCGGTGCGGGACGACGCCGCACTGGACGAAGTTGGCCGCGTCGAAGGTGGCCCGCAGCGCCGGCGAGCCGACGGCCTCGATCAGCTCGACGCACCGCTCGGGGCGGTCGCCGTAGATCTCCTTCTCGTTCTCGTGGGCCAGCACCAGGCCGTGCCCGGCCGCGATCTCGGCCAGCGCGGCCATCCGGTCGATGACCTCGGCCCGGTAGCGCTCCGGCGGCTGGCCCGCGGGGATGAAGAACGAGAAGACGCGCACCAGCGTGGTGCCGAACTGCCCGGCGACGTCGGCGATCCGCCGCATCCGGTCCAGCTCGGGCCCCAGGGGCGCGGTGATGTCGATCTTGCCGATGGGCGAGCCGATGGCCGACACCCGCACCCCGGCGTCGTCCAGCCGCTTCCGGAACTCGGCCAGCTGGGCGTCGGTGAGGTCGGCCACGTTGGTGCCCCAGGCGCTGCGCAGCTCCAGGTGCGAGATCGACTCCGCGGCCAGCGTCGCCAGCTGCTCGGCCGGGTCAGCGGAGATCTCGTCGGCGAAGCCGGTCAGGATCACGCTCACCGGTTCGCGCCTGCCAGACCACCGGCCGGCCCTCGCCCGCGGACTCGTACACGGCGCGGATGACCTCCAGCGTGTCCCGGCCGTCCCGGCCGGTGACGGCCGGCTGGCGGCCTTCGTCCACCGCCGCCAGCAGGTCGGCGATCTGGGCCGAGTGGCTGGACACGCCCAGCGCGGCGGCGTTGGCGGCCGCGCCGGGCTCGGCGGCCGGCCGGGGGAGCCGGGTGCCGCGCAGGCCGAGCCGCGCGGCATCGTCGGTCAGCTCGGACGACGCGATCGCGCCGTCCTCCACCACCACGGTGCCGCCGGTGCCGCTGACCTCCAGGCGCTGGGCGAAGCCGGGGTAGACCACAGTGCTGGACACCAGCGTGCCGACCGCGCCCGAGGCGAAGCGGAGCACGGCCAGCGCGGTGTCCTCGACCTCGACGTCGTGGTTCTGGGTCGCGTAGACCGCGCTGACCTCGGCCACCGGGCCCATGCTCCAGCGCAGCAGGTCGACGTAGTGGATGCCCTGGTTCATCAGCGAGCCGCCGTCCAGGGCCCAGGTGCCGCGCCACGGCCCGCTGTCGTAGTAGGCCTGGCTGCGGAACCACTTGGTGCTGGCCTCGCCGAGCAGCAGGCGGCCGAGAGCGCCGGCGTCGATGAGGTGGCGCAGCTCGACCAGGCCGGGGTCGAACCGGTGCTGGGAGATCACGGTCATGGCCACGCCCGCCGCGTCGGCGGCCTCGATGAGCCGGTCGGCGGCGGCCAGGCTGACGTCGATGGGCTTCTCCACGACCAGGTGCTTGCCGACCCGGGCGGCCGGGATGCCGACCTCGGCGTGCAGGCCGCTGGGCACGCACACCGCCACCACGTCGACGTCGTCGCGGGCCAGCAGCGCGTCCAGGCTGGGCTCGGCCGCGCAGCCGTGCTGCGCGGCGAACTCGCGCGCTCGCTCGGGGATCACGTCGGTGGCCGCCACCAGGCGCGCGCCGGGGATGGGGTCGATCGCCGCGGCGTGGGTCGCCGCGATCACCCCGGTGCCGACGATCCCGATACCGTGCTGACGAGTCCCGCCCACCTCCCCTGCCCCCTTCATGCCGTCTCCTGCCTCTCGCTGATCTCGCTGATCCAGGAATCGAGCACGGCCAGGTGCTGAGGGAGGGCGACCTCGGGCGGCTCGATCTCGGGATGCCAGCGCTTCTCCCACTCGACCGAGATCCAGCCCGGGTAGCCGCCGGCCGCCAGCAGCCCGAGCATGTCGCGGACCGCTACCTCGCCCTCGCCCAGCAGCACAAGCTGCCACCCATCTTCCCGAGCCGGGTCACGCCGGGCATCCTTGACCTGGGCCAGCAGGACCCGCGGTCCGATGTTGGCCCAGACGTCCCGCGGGCTCTCGCCCATCCGGTGCGGGTGGTGGCTGTCCCACACCGCGCCGACGGCCGGCGAGCCGACCAGTGCCAGCAGCTCGGCCAGCACGGCCGAGGACGAGAACGCGTCGTGGGTCTCGACGCCGATGCGCACGCCGAGCCGGTCGGCCGCCGGGACCGCCGCCTCCAGGACCTTCGCGGCCGCCTCCAGCCGGGCCCGGCGGTCCCGGTGGTCGTCGGGCAGCGCGCCGCCGAACACCCGGACCAGGGGGGACTCCCAGTCGCTGGCGATCTCCAGGAACTGCGCGAGCTGCGGGCCCGGGTCGTCGTCGGTCAGCCGGATGGAGCTGTCCACGGCCACCACCGGCAGTCCCGCCGCGTCGATGATCCGCCTGACCCGGGCGCGTTCCGCGGCGGGCATCGCCGGGTCGATCAGCTCGCCGTCGATGAGCCGCAGCTCGACGCCGGCGTAGCCGCTCGACCGGCCGAGCGCGACGGCGTCGGCCAGGGCCATGCCGGGGCAGGCCAGGGTGCTGAACGCGATGCCCGGGTCAAACATGTACTGCCTCTCTGTGGGAAAGAGTCCGTGTCGAAGAAAGCGGCCCGCCCCCGGAGGGGGGGATTCCGGGGACGGGCCAGCTTGCGGTGTGATCCTGCTCGGTGCGGGGCGCTAGCTCCGCGGGGCCAGGTGCAGGAGCACTACTTCATCCGTGCCGGAGCCGGGCCCGTTGTTGGTGCCCGACGGCTGGCCGGTCTCGTAGGGATTGGACTGGGTTGGCCAGCCGACGAAGTTCTGCGAGTTGTACTCGAACCACTCCGACGCCGTCTCCACCGGGATCACCGGCAGGTTCGCGGCCACGTACTTCTCCAGCGGTACCAGGGCGGCGGTCTGCTGCGCGACCGTGTTGGCCCCGCTCAGCTTGGCCAGGTCGGCGTCCAGCGCCGGGTCCTTCAGCCGCTCGTAGTCGCCGGTGGCCGCTTTCGTGGCGAGCGCGCTGTTCAGCCAGCCGTTGTACATGTTGTAGGGGGTGATGCCGCCGTTGGACCAGTGCTCGGTCATGTCGAAATCGCCGTCGGCGACGTCGTTGTTCCAGGCGCTGACCGACAGGCCCTGGAAGGTCGCGTCGATGCCCGCGGCCTTCAGTTCCTGCGCGGCGATGGAGTCGACCTCGGCCATGTCGGTGTAAGCCGACGGGCTGATGATCGTCAGGGCGACGGTCTTGCCGCCCTGCTGGAAGAACCCGTTGCTGCCCATCTTGAAGCCAGCCTGCTCCATGACCTTCTTGGCCGCCGCAGTCTGGGCATGCGGCGAGACGGTCATCGAGGCCACCGGTCCGCTCCAGGCGGAGAACGTCGGCAGCGTGAGGCCGGTCGCGTTGAGCACCGGGTTCTCGAGCCCGGCCTCGCCCTCGCTGCCCAGCTGAGTGCGGTCCACGGCCAGGCTGATCGCCTTGCGGACGGCCAGGTTGTTGGTCGGCCACTTGGTCAGGTTGGGCTCGAGGCTCTCGTCACCGCCGGCGGCCTCCCAGAAATGGTGGTAGGCCGGGGCCTTATCGACGAACTGCTTCTGCAGCCCGGGGATGAAGTTGCCGGTCCAGGTCGATCTGGCCGGAGAACAGCGCACTGAGGGCGCCGGTGTTGGAGGTGTAGACCGGGAAGAAGACCTTCGCGACCTTGACCTTGGAGGCCTGCCAGTAGTTGGGGTTCTTCTTCAGCGTGAACCCCTGCGGGGTGAAGCTGCTGCAGCATGTACGGACCGGTGCCGACCGGGTTGGCGTCGGCGAACGTGGCCGGGTTGCCGGCCTTGCTCCAGATCGCCTTGGGCACGATGGCGGTGCCCGCGATCTCCTCCAGGTTGGTGTACTGCGGGGTGGGGAACGTCAGCGTGACGGTGCTGCCCGAGGTGCTGACGCTGGAGATGCTCAGGCCGCCCAGGTTGATCGACGCATTGGCCTTCACCAGGTCGAAGGTGAAGGCCACGTCAGCCGGGGTCAGCGCCGAGCCGTTGCTCCACTTCACGCCGGAGCGGATCGTGAAGGTGATCTGCTTGCCGCTGTCGCCCCACTTGTAGGCGGTGGCCAGCCACGGGTAGCTACCGTCGGGTCGGCCAGGTCGAACTGGATCAGCGGCTCGTAGATGAGCCCGGTCGCGCCCATGCCGTAGGCGGCCTGGGTGGTGACGAACGGGTTGAACGCCTGGGTGATCGTGCTCTCCGGCGAGCTCTCCATGGTCAGGGTGGCGCGAGGCGCTGGTGTTGCCGCCTCCTGATGAGCCGCCGTTGCTGCTTCCCGAGCCGCAGGCGGCCAGTCCTAGCGCCAGGACGCCGGCCGTGGCCGCGATGGCGAGCCGTCTTTGGTCTGCCAATCTCCTCATGTCAATCGTTCTTCCTGTCGTGATGGATGGTAGGGGATGGCCCCTGGGGCGGGTCTGGTCTGATCGGATCTGGTCTGTGCTGGGCTGGCCGTCGCCGTGGCTAGCCCGTCGTGTCCCCACCCCCCCGCTGATCTGGCGGCCCGGTGAGCTCGGGTGCTGCGACATCGAGGCGCCAGCAGGCGGCCGACCGGGTGGCGGACACGGTCTGCGGCGGCGGGATCTCGGCGCGGCAGTGGTCGTCGGCCAGCGGGCACCGCGGTGCGAAGAGGCAGCCAGTGGCGGGAATGCCTGCCTCAGCGGGCCGAGCACCGTTAATGGAATTCCTCATCCCGCCCGCGCGCAGGGCGGTGCCCAGGTTGTCCGGGTCGGGGGCCGAGGAGACGAGCAGCTGGGTGTAGGGGTGGGCCGGGCTGCTGGGTCAGCTGCTCGGCCGGGCCGCGCTCGACGATCTGCCCGCCGTACATGACCAGCACCTCGTCGGCGAAGTACCGGGCCGAGGCGATGTCGTGGGTGATGTAGAGCAGCGCCAGCCGGAACCGCGCCGCAGGTCGTCGAGCAGGCTGAGCATCTCCAGCCGGATCGACACGTCCAGCATGGACACCGGCTCGTCGGCCAGCAGCACGCGTGGGCTTGGCCGCCAGCGCCCGGGCGAACGAGACCCGCTGGCGCTGCCCGCCGGACAGCTCGTGCGGGTACTTGCCGCTGAACTGGCTCGGCCGGGGTCAGCCGGACCTGCTCCAGCAGGGCGTCGATCTCCTGCCTGACCTCGGCCCTGGACCTGCGGCCCTGGTGCAGCCGCACCGGGCGCTCCAGGTGGTAGCTGACGGTGTGCACGGGGTTGAGCGAGGCGAACGGGTCCTGGAAGACGAGCTGGACCTCGCTCTTGTGGCGGCGGAAGGCGGCGCGGCCGGACAGGTCCACCGGCTGGCCGTCGAGCAGGATCGTGCCCGAGGTGGGCAGCTCCTGCCCGGCCAGCAGCCGGGCCACCGTCGACTTGCCCGAGCCGCTCTCGCCGACCAGCGCGACCACGGCCCCGCGGTACAGGCTCAGGCTGACGTCGCGCACCGCGGGCAGCGATGAGGCCGCGGCCGATCCGGAAGTCCTTGTACAGGGACACGGCCTCCATGGCGGGCGCGCCGCCGTCGGCGGCCACGGACTGGACCTCAGCCCCACCCACCTCCCCTGCCCCCTTCATGGTGCTCATGAGGTCAGCTCCTCGGCGGTCGCCGGGGCCGGCACGGGCCTGGCCTTCGCCGGCGGCACCGGCGTGTCCGGCAGGACGAACGGGCAGGCCGTCACGTGGGACGGGTCCTCGGAGGTGGCGACCCTGGCGCAGGCTCATGTCCACGCTGGTGCAGGCGTCGGTGCCGTAGTCGCAGCGGGGCAGGAACGGGCAGCCCGGCGGCGGGCTCTTGCAGGTCGGGCGGCGAGCCGGGGATGCCGGCCAGCTCCCGGCGCGAACCGCGCAGCGACGGGAACGAGTTGAGCAGGCCCTTGGTGTAGGGGTGCGACGGCTCGCGGTGGATCTCGCTGGCGGTGCCGATCTCCAGCAGCTGCCCGGCGTACATGACCGCGATCCGGTCGGCCAGCTCCAGCAGCAGCGACAGGTCGTGGGTGATGAACAGGATCGAGAAGCCGAGCGGCTCCTTCAGCTCCACGATCTGGGCCAGGATGTCGCGCTGGACCACCACGTCGAGCGCGGTGGTCGGCTCGTCCATGATGACGATCTCCGGGTCGGTGGCCAGCGCCATCGCGATCATGACCCGCTGGCGCATGCCGCCGGACAGCTCGTGCGGGTAGCTGCGCAGCCGGGACCGCGGGATGCCGACCAGGTCGAGCAGCGAGGCGGCCTTGTCGCTGGCCTCCGTCCCTGGACATCTTCAGGTGCGCGTGGATGACGTCGAGGAGCTGGTCGCGGACGTTGAGCACCGGGTTGAGCGCGTTCATCGCGCTCTGGAACACGATGGCGATCTCCCGCCAGCGCAGCTGCTTGCAGCTCGTCGGGCCGCAGCTGGAGGATGTCCGCGGGCTGGGCCAGCCGCCGCCCCGCGTAGCGGACGCTGCCGCCGGTGATCAGCGCGGGCGGCGCGCAGCAGCCGGCAGGCGCCGTAGGCCAGCGTGGACTTGCCCGAGCCGCTCTCGCCGACCAGCCCGACCACCTCGCCGGCGTGCAGCGTCGAGGTTGACATGGTCGACGGCCCGCACGTCGCCGCCGCGGGTCCGGTAGACGACCGAGAAGTCGCGGATGTCCAGCACCGGGCCGGACTGGGTCGGCCCGGTGCTCGCGGCGAAGGGAACCTGCGGGGGAAGCTGCGGGGCGCTCATCGGCGGCCGCCCGGCTGGTCGTCGCTGAGCAGCGAGCTGCGCGAGAAGGAGTGCAGGAAGCCGGCCAGGCCGCGGCGCGGCGGCGGCGCCGCCCAGCACCGGCGTCGGGTCGGCGGGCCGCACCCGGCGCCCGCCGATCCGGCTGTCGCTGCCGGCGTCGCGCAGCCGCGGGTTGCCCAGCTCGTCGATGCCGGTGTTGAGCAGCACCAGCGCCGGTGCCGATCAGCGCCACGGCCAGGCCCGGCGGCACGAACCACCACCAGGCGCCGAGCTGGAGAGCCTGCTGGCTCTCCGCCCAGTAGAGCATGGTGCCCAGGCTCCAGCTGGACAGGTTGGCCAGGCCGATGAAGGCCAGCGCGACGGAGGTCCCGATCGCGTAGAGCACCGTGTTGACGAAGTTGGCCGCGATCAGGCTGATCTCGTTCGGGATGATCTCGTAGGTGATGATCCGCCAGGTGCTCTCGCCGGTCTCCCTGGAGGCGGCGACGAAGTCCCGGTTGCGGATGGCCAGCGTCTGCGCCCGGATCACCCGCGCGCCCCACGGCCAGCCGAGCACGCTGAGCACCACGATCGTGGCCAGCTGGCCCTTCTGCGGCAGGTAGCCCAGCAGCAGGATCAGCAGCGGCAGCGCCGGGATGACCAGGAACACGTTGGAGACCAGGGACAGGAACTCGTCCCAGACCCCGCCGAGGAAAGCCGCCGTGACGCCGACGAAGACCGACAGCGCGGTGGCGATGACGCCGACCAGCAGGGCCAGCTCCAGCGTGAGCCGGATGCCGACCAGCAGCTGGGACAGCACGTCCTGCCCGCTCTGCGTGGTGCCCAGCAGGTGGGCCGCGTCGGGGGCGTGCATGGACAGCGCCGGCGAGGGGTTCTGGAAGCCCGGGTCGTAGGGCGTGACCAGCGGGCCGATGATGGCGGCGAGCACGAAGAGACCGAGCAGGATCGCCCCCACCTTGGCCTTGGTCGGCAGCCGCCGCCAGCGGCCGAGCTCCTGAGGGGTTGCGGTCGGCGTGGCCTGGCCGGTGCTGACCGGAACGGCGAGCGTCATCGGGCTCCCTCCCGGGCTCGGGCGCGCGGATCGACGACGACGATGACCATGTCGACGATCAGGTTGGCGAGCAGGACGGTGAAGGTGATCACGAGGAAGATCGCCTGCATCAGCGGGTAGTCGTTCGAGGTCACCGCGTTGAGCAGCAGCAGCCCGATGCCCGGGTAGGAGAAGACGATCTCCATGACGATGGCCCCGGAGACCACGAAGCCCAGGGCCAGGCCGAAGCCCTGGAGCTGGGGCAGCAGGGCGTTGCGCGCGGCGTAGGTGAACACGACCCGGCGGCTGGCCAGGCCCTTGGCCTGCGCGGCGAGCACGTAGTCCTCGCCGATGGTGGTGATCATGACGTTGCGCATCTGCAGCATCCAGCCCGCCACCGACGTGATCACGATGGTGAAGGCGGGCAGCAGCGAGTGGTAGACGGCGCTGCCGATGAAGCCGATGTTCCAGCCGGGGATCAGGCCGTTCGCGTAGCCCTGGCCGATCGGGAACAGGTGCAGCTTGCACGGCCAGCAGCTCGAGCAGGATCAGCGCGAGGAAGAAGTACGGGATCGCCTGGAGGAACATCAGGCCGGGCAGCAGCCGGTCGGGCCAGCCGCCGTGCCGCCAGCCCGCCACGATGCCCAGCCCGGTGCCCAGGAAGAAGGCGATCACGGTCGCGGTGCCGACCAGGGTCAGCGTCCACGGGATCGTCTGGGCCAGCAGCGTGCTGACCTGGGCCGGGTACTCGACCACGTCGGTGCCGAAGTTGAGGTGCGCGATGTCGTTGAGGTAGGTCACGTACTGGTGCCACAGCGAGCCGGGGTGGCCGACGCCGAGCATGGCCTCCAGCGCCTTGTAGGCCGAGGGCTGGAGGTTGGGGAACTTGGACATGATGTCCTGGACGGCGCTGCCCGGCATGGCGCGCGGGAGGAAGAAGTTGGCCGTGAGCGCCACCCAGGCCGCGACCAGGTAGAAGACCAGGCGGCGGATGATGAAGGCCATCGCCAGCTCCTAGCTCTCGGGGGTCATGAGCACGTCGGGCTCGGGTCCGAGCCTCGCTCGGGGATGACGCGCGCGGCGCGGCTGGCGCGAGGGCGGGCCGGGCGTCAGGCATCGCGTCGCGTATTAAGCGGTGTCCGGGGTGGCCCGGCCCCGGCTCCTGGGCTTGGCTGGCTGGCTGGGTGGGGTGTTGTAGCCGCGAGGTGATGGGCGGTCGGGGAGGAGCGGCCGCGGAGCGGGTGCACCGGCAGTCGCCGCGCGGTGCCGGGCGGGCAGCCGCAGCTGGAGCGGAGCACGAGCTCGGTCGGCAGCAGTCTCCACCTTCGGGCTCAGGCTGGGGTCGGCGATCCGGTCCAGCAGCCGGGCGCAGGCCCGCTCCCCGATCAGGCCCATGGGCTGGTGGACCGTGGTGAGCGGCGGATGAGACAAGCTGCCCGGGTAAGATGTCGTCGAAACCCACCACCTTGACCTGCTCGGGCACCTTTACGCCTGCTCTGGCCAGCGCCTGGAGCACGCCGATGGCCATCTGGTCGTTGGAGCAGACGACCGCGTCCGGCAGCGCGTCGCCGTGCCGGGCGAGCAGGAACTCCCCGGCGTCCTCACCGCTCTGCACGCTGAACTGGCCGCTGCACGAGCCGATCAGCTCGGTACTGGGGTGGGCACGATCCCGGTGCGCGCGCAGCACCATGTCCAGCGCGATGCGCCGCTCCAGGGCGTCGGACGCGGCCGCCGGGCCGTCCACGTGGAACAGCCGCCGCACGCCGTGCTCGTCGATGAGGTGGTTGATGAGCGCGACCGAGCCGGCCCGGTTGTCGTGCCGTGACCACGTCGGTGGACCGCTCGGCCGGGTCGCCGCCGATGACCACCAGGGGCACCCGGCGGCCCAGCCGGGCCAGCAGGTCCGAGGACACGATGCCCTCGCCGATCAGCAGGCCGTCGACCTTGCCGGACAGCGACTGGAGCCGGGCCAGGTTGGCCTCGTCCTCCTGCAGGAACGTGATCAGCAGGGACCAGCTGCCGTGGTCGCGGATGCGCGCCTCTACTCCGTGCAGGATCTCGTCGTAGTAGAGGAGGTTCATGTTCTCGATGTCGTACTGCTTGGCCCGGCGCTCGACGCAGACCAGGCCGATGACGTCCTTGCGGCGGCGGGACAGGCTCTGGGCCGCGCCGTCGGGCACGTAGCCCAGTTCCTCGATGACCCTGGTCACGCGGATCCGGGTGCTCTCGCGAACCCGGTCGAGGCCGTGCACCACCCGGGACACGGTGGCGGTGGACACCCCGGCCAGCCGGGCGACGTCGTAGAGCGTGACCGGGCTGCCGCCGCCGTCACCGGTCGGGCCCGCGGCCCGGGCGATGGCCGGGGTGAGGGCGTCGGGCATCTCGGCGGAGCCGGCGGGCGGAGCTTCGGCCGGGTCGTCGAGCGGGCCTGAGGCCTGGCCCGCGGACCGAGGTCATCCGGCGACCGCGCGGTCGTCAGAAGGCGCGCTTGTCAGCATCGAGGGCATCCAGTGCATCAATCATTGAGAGCGGATTAAAGCGGTTACATCGTCATGTCTAACCGGTTACATCGCTAATCTAAGCGCTTACACTAAAACCCACTATGGGGGCCGTCAAGACCCTCGACCGGACACGCGACGCTCCCGCGAGCGGGTCAGCACCGGACGGGCCGGCCACCCCGAGGCTGGGTCAGGGAGGAGCTGATGACGATGGGGTGGAGCACCGACGGTGCTTTGTCCTTCCCGCCGGGATTCGCGTGGGGGGCGGCCACCGCCGCCTACCAGATCGAGGGCGCGGCCGATGCTGACGGCCGGGGGGCGTCCGTCTGGGACACCTTCAGCCACACGCCGGGCAACGTTCACGGCGACGACACCGGCGACATCGCCTGCGACTCCTACCACCGCTACCGCGAGGACGTCGGCCTGCTCGCTTCGCTCGGCCTCAACTCCTACCGCTTCTCCATCTCCTGGCCGCGGGTCCAGCCCGGCGGCCGCGGCGGCCCCAACCAGAAGGGCCTGGACTACTACCGCGCCCTGCTCGACGAGCTGGCCGAGCACGGCATCTCGCCGGCCGCCACCCTCTACCACTGGGACCTGCCCCAGGAGCTCCAGGACGAGGGCGGCTGGGCCGCCCGCGACACCGCCCAGCGCTTCGCCGACTACAGCGAGATCGTCGCCGAGGCGCTCGGCGACCGGGTGGACCGCTGGATCACCCTGAACGAGCCCCAGGTCGTGGTCAGCCACGGCTACCGGCACGGCGAGCACGCCCCCGGCCTGCGTGACGCCGCCGCGGCGGCCGCCGCCACCCACCACCTGCTGCTCGGCCACGGCCTGGCCACCCGGGTGCTGCGCGACCTGCTGCCCGCCGGGCGGCCCGTCGGCATCAGCCTCGACTTCAACCCCGTGCGGGTGATCCGGGGCCAGATGACGGACGCCGGCGCGGCCGATCGCCTGGAGCAGGCCCGCCTGACCATTGACGCCGAGCTGAATCGCCTGTTCCTCGAGCCGGTCCGGCACGGCCGTTATCCGGCCCACGCCCGGCCCGAGGTGCTGCCGCCTGCCGCCCTGATCGCCGACGGCGACCTCGAGCTCATCCGCCAGCCCATCGACTTCCTGGGCCTGAACTACTACTCGCCGGTTTACCTCCGCCTCGGCGACCCGGCCGACCTGCGGCGCGGCGAGGAGCGCAGTCGCCGTCGGCACGCCGGGCGTGGTCGAGTACCGCCCCGAGTGGCTGGAGCAGACCAACATGGGCTGGCTCATCGACCCCGAGGCCCTGCACGACCTGCTGATCGACGTGTCGCGGGAGGTGCCGGACTGGCCCTTGTTCGTCACCGAGAACGGCCGCGCGGCCGAGGACTACGTCAACCCGGCCGGCGTGGTGCACGACCCGGAGCGGGTGCGCTTCCTGCACGCCCACCTGGCCGCCGCGGCCCGGGCCGCCGAGGCCGGGGCCAACCTGGCGGGCTACTTCGTCTGGTCGCTGCTCGACAACTTCGAGTGGGCCTACGGCTACCAGAAGCGGTTCGGGATCGTGTTCGTGGACTTCGGGACCCAGCAGCGGATCCCCAAGTCCAGCGCCCGGTTCTACTCCGACGTGGCCCGGTCCAGCTCAGTCCCGCCTCTGCCAGCCGGCTGAGACCCGCCCGGCCGGCTGAGACCCGGCCGCGCGGCCGGCCGCTGCGCAGCCGGAGACCCGGCCGCCCGCAGCCCCGCAATTCACGCTGGCCACGTCGGCGACGCCCGCCCCGCCCAGCCCCGCGACCGGCGCCGGGCCCGTTCATGATCACCCGGACTTTTCAGTCATAATGACTGAAAAGTCCGGGTGATCATGAACGCTGCCATTACGGCGGGGCGAAAGCCATGATCTGGCCGGGCACTGGGCGAGACGGGAGGGATCACCGGGGCGAAGGGTGCTGCTGATGCGCGCGGGTCGTCCGGCCGAGCCGGACTGGCTCATCCACGCCATGATCAGGTCGGGTGCACCGCGCTGGCGATGGCGGCGGCCACGTCCCCCATCGCGGCGCGGAAATCCTGGTCCGTAATCGTCCCGTCCGGCCCGACCCAGCCCCGGGCCACCGGCAGCCGTCGGCAGGCCGCCTCGACCGGCACCGCGCCCACGTAGCCCAGCACCGTGGTCAGCGTGGCCTGCGCGCCCTCGCCCCGGCCTTCGGCGGCCACGTTGATCCAGGCCACCGGCTTGCCGTAGAGCTGCCCGCCGCCGACCGTCCAGTCCAGCAGGTTCTTGAAGCTGCCCGGCAGCGTGCCCGCGTACTCCGGCGTGCAGACCACCACCGCGTCCGACTCCTCGATCTCTTTCCGCAGCTCAGCGACCGAGCCCGGCACCGTCTCGCCGTCGTCGTCCGGGTTGAACGCGGGCAGCCCGGCCAGCCCCTCGTACAGCGTCGCGGTCACCCCGTCCGGGGCCACGGCCCGGATCGTGCGCAGCGCGGCGGTGTTGCCCGAGCCGCCGCGTGTGCTTCCCGAGATCAGCAAGATCCGCACCGGCGCTGTCACTGACCCGCACCTTTCTCCCGTCGGACTCCGTGACTGCTGCAACCACGACCGCCCGCCCGGTCATCCCGCCCTCAGACCCAGCCGCCCCATCCGCCCGCCACCAGGCCCCGCCAGCCAGAAACCCAGCCCGAACCCAGCCAGGAGCCGGATTCAGCTTGAGGCGGGTGACTTCTGGGGGAGGCCGGCGTCGGCGTCTGGCTCGTCGTCGGGGTCGTCGTCGGGGTCGTCGTCCGGGTCGAACAGCGTGGAGTGGCGCACCGCCGGGATCACCGCGCCCAGCAGCAGGGCGCCGACCACGCAGGCCAGGCCGCCGCTGACGACCGAGATGACCGGGGAGAACGCCTGGGCCACCGCCCCGGCCTCCACGTTGCCCAGCGCCGGGGCGGTGTTGACCTGGGCCAGGTAGAGGCTGCTGACCCGGCCCCGGAGCGGATCCGGCGTGTAGCGCTGGAGCAGCGCGTTGCGCAGCACCTCCGAGATCAGGTCGCCCATCCCGGCCAGGGCCAGGAACGCCAGCGCCAGCGGCAGGCTGCGGACCAGGCCGAAGCCCACGATCGCGCCACCCCAGACGATCCCGGCGCCGATGACGACCATGCCCGGCCGGCGGAGGTGGCCCGTCCAGCCGCTGATCGCGCCGCCGATGATCGCCCCCAGGCCCGGCGCCGCCGTGAGCAGCCCGAACGTGGCCGACCCGCCGTGGAAGTGCTCCGCCGCCAGGGCCGGGAACAGCGCCGTCGGCATCCCGAAGATCATCGCGTTGGTGTCGATGAGCAGCATCCCGCCGACCACCGCTGCTGCGGCGGACGAACCGGAACCCGGCGGTCAGCGAGCGCAGCCCCGGCCGCTCCGCCCGCACCGTCGGCGGCAGCGGCCGGACCAGCAGCATCGACAGCGCGAACACCGCGAACGCGGCCGCGTCGATCCCGTAGCAGACGGCCAGGCCCGGCCCCGCGATCAGGATGCCGCCGAACGCCGGGCCGACCAGGTTGCCCAGCTGGCCGCCGACCGAGTTCAGCGCGACCGCCGCCGCCAGCTGGCGCGGGCCCACCAGCGCGGGCACCACGGCGGTGGCGGCCGGGCTGCCCAGCCCGGACAGCAGGCCGATGCCCAGCGTCAGCGCGTAGATCGGCCACAGCCCCGGGTGCGGCAGCACGCTGTTGACCAGCATGAGCAGCGACAGCAGGGCCTGCGGCAGCCGCACCGCGATCAGCAGCTTGCGCCGGTCGTGCCGGTCGGCCAGCATGCCGCCCGCCAGCAGGCCGACCAGCATGCCCGCGCTGTCGGCCAGCGTCAGCAGGCCGACCGCCAGCGAGGAGTGGGTCAGCCCGTAGACCTGCCAGTTGGCCGCCGTGACCGCAACCGCGTTACCCGCGTTGGAGACGAACCGGCCCGCGAACAGCCAGCGGAAATCGCGGCTCTCCCGTAGCGGCGCAACGTCAATGACGATCTGCCCGACCCGCATACCCGCCCTGTCACTCCTCCCGCTGCCTGCACAGGCAGGTTACGCGGGGTACTTGCCGAACGGAAACTAATCATCTGGCTGGTCGGGGGAGATCCCGCTTAGGGTCGGTCCATGACCGTGCCGCCCAGTGGGGACGACCCCCGCCTGCCCCCCGCGCCGCTCGCCAGCGGCATAGTCGACCGTCCGTTCCCCCGCCCGGCGGCCCCGGCGTGCTAGCCATCCTGTTCGCGCTGGCCTCGGCCCTCGGCTACGGCGGCTCGGACTTCGCCGCCGGCCTGGCGTCCCGTGAGGCCAGCGTGATCCGGGTGACCTTCGTCGCGGAGGCGGCCAGCGTTGTGCTCATGCTGCTGGTGGTGCCCTGGGTGAGCACGGGGACGCCATCGACGGCCTCGGTGGGCTGGGCGGTGGCCGCCGGGGTGGGCGGCATGGGCGGGGCCATGGCCCTGTACCTGGGCTTCCGTCACGCCGCGTTCAGCGTGGCCGCACCGCTCAGCGCCGTCGCGACGGCCGCATTCTCGGTGCTGGCGGGCCTGCTGTTCGGCGAGCACCCCGGCGGCCTGGCCCTGGCCGGGATCGCCCTGGCCCTGCCCGCCATCGTCGCCGTCTCGGCCAGCCCGGGCTCCTCGGCGCCCGGCCTCGGTGAGTCCCGGCCAGCTCGGAGGTCCCGGCCAGCTCGGGGTCCCGGCCAGCTCGGAGGTCCCGGCCAGCTCGGAGGTCCCGGCCAGGTCCGGGCGGCAGCTGGCCGGGGTGCTGTACGGCCTGGTGGCCGGGGCCGGGTTCGGGGTGCTGTTCATCGGCCTCAACCGGGCCGGTTCCGGCAGCGACCTGTGGCCCGCCGTGATCGCCCAGCTGGCCGGGCTGGTGTTCGTCAGCGTGCTCGGCGCCGCCCGGGGGCAGCTGCGGCTGCCGCACCGGCGGGCCGGCTGGCTGGCGGTGGTGACCGGGGTGACCGGGGCCGGCGGGACGCTGTGCTATTTCGTGGCCACCCACGCGGGCCTCCTGGCCGTTACGGCGGTGATCACCTCGCTCTACCCGGCCTCGACGATCTTGCTGGCCCGGCTCCTGGTGGGCGAGCGGATCACCAAGATCCGGGTCGCCGGCCTGGGCCTGGCCGCCGCGTCGGTCGCCCTGATCGCCATCGCCGGCACCGGCTGACACCGTCAGGCTCAGGCGGCTGGCCGGTCCGACGCGGCCCACGGTCGCCCGGGCGGATGGAGATCACCGGGCCCGGGTCGCGGCCGGGCCCGCGGATAAGGCCCCGCCACCCGGGGGATGATCACCGCGATGAGCAGCACCAGCAGCACCAGCGCGAGTACCAGCGCCAGCACCAGCGCCGGGTCGGTCCCGCCCGCCAGGGCCGGCTTCCGGCTGCCGCTGCGCGGGCGGGTCGGGGCCACCGACCGGAAGATCATGGCGCGGATCTCCGCCACCCACTCGCCCGCCCTCGACGCCGCCATGCCCCGGCTCAGCCAGGCCGCGAACCACAGCGTCCTGTGGCTGAGCATCGCGGCCAGCCTCGCGCTCACCGGCAGCAAGCAGGCCCGGCGAGCCGCGGTACGGGGGATGGCCAGCGTGGCCGTGGCCAGCACCGTCAGCAACGTCATCGGCAAGGGCCTGGCCGGCCGCGCCGCCCCGCCGCCGCCGCCGTACCGGAGGCCCGCCGGCTGTCCCGCGGGCCGCACACCACCTCCTTCCCCTCGGGCCACGCCGCGTCGGCCGCCGCGTTCGCGACCGGCGCCTCGCTGGAACTGCCCGGCCTGGCCGTGCCCATCGGCGCTCTCGCCGCCGCCGTCGGCGCGTCTCGAGTGGTCACCGGCGTGCACTACCCGTCCGACGTGGTCGCCGGGTTCGCGATCGGCGTCGGCGCCGGGCTGCTGACCCGCCGCCGCCAGCGGCGGTAGGCTCGACAGCAGAACACCGCGCCGCCGCCCCGGCGGCGTGCCCCGAAGGGGAGCCGCCATGCGTCCCAGCCTCGAGCTGACCCAGCTCGTCGCCTACGCCTGCGGGCTCGGGCTGGCCCTGGCCAGCCCGCGTGATCTGCTCGCCCTCACCGCCTTCGCGCTCGTCGGCATGGCCGTCGCGCTGCTGGCCTTCCGGGCCAGCCTCGCGGTCCTCGCCGGCCCGCTGACTGGCCGCGTCGTGGCCCTGCGCGAGAAGGCCTGGTCAGCCGCGTTCCAGCGGCAGCGGGATCCCGATGCCGCTGGCCGCCCGCGGCCCCGCGCACCTGGACAGGCGGTCCTGGCGGCCGCCTGACCTCCGCCTGAGTCCCCCCGCGCACGTCCCGTGCTGACGCGCGCCCCGAGCCCGTGCTCGCGGCGCCGGGCCGGGCCGCTGCCGGGCTGCGGCGTCTCAGCCGGCCGCCTCCAGCCGTTCCCGTCGTCCCGACCCGCTGGAGGGTGTTTCCCATGCTCGGATTCCTCGACGCTGGCATCAGCGTCGCCTACCACCTCGTCACCACGCTGGCCAGCGCGTTCGCGCCGGTGGCCGGCTCCCTCGCGGCCGCCGCGGCCATCGTCTCGTTCACCCTGGCCGTCCGCCTGCTGCTGCTCCCGCTCAGCTACTACGGCCTGCGCGGCCAGGCCGCCCAGGCCCGGCTTCAGCCTCAGATCGCCGAGCTGCGCCGGCGCTATGCCAGCCAGCCCGACCGGCTCCAGCGCGAGCTGGCCGCCTTCTACCAGCGCGAAGGCGGCGGCCTGCTGCTCGGCTGCCTGCCGCTCCTGGTCCAGCTGCCGTTCTTCAGCGTGGTGTACCGGCTGTTCCTGTCGCACTCCGTCGGCGGTCAGCCCAACCGGCTGCTGGCCCACCACCTGCTCGGCGCGCCGCTCGGCTCCAGCTGGCTGGCCGCGGGCCCGCTCACCGCGCACGGCCTGGTCTATCTCGGCCTGTTCGCGCTGATCGCCGTGGGCGGCTGGCTGTCCGTCCGGCTGGCCAGCCAGGCCACCGCCGCCGCCCAGTCCACCGTCGGCACGTCCATAGCGGCCCCGGCCGACGGCGCGGCCGCCCAGAACCGGGCCCTGACCGCCGTGACCAGGCTCGTCCCGTTCACCACCGTGATCATCGCGATGTTCGTCCCGCTGGCCGCGGGGCTCTACCTGCTGACCACGACCTGGTGGACCCTGGCCGAGCGCGTCCTGCTGCGCCGCCGCGTGCAGCTGGCCGTGACCAGAAAGGCCTCCCGCGCCGACGCTGCGGTCAGTTAGCCGGGGCTGCTTCGCGTCTGGCCTTTCCATATCCCTAACAAGGTTCTCCCGGCCACTCGCGGCCCGGCGGCTGACCGCCGCCGGGTAACTCCCATGGCCGCCCTTTTGCCCGCCGAATAAGGCCATGGCCGGCGCGTCGGGCCGATTCATGACGTGGCCGCCAACTAACCTGAATTCCCATAACACCGCGGCCGAATGGCCAGCAGCAGGTAATAACCACTGTCGCGGTGTTAAGCGTCCTGTCGGGGGACTGGACGCATAACGGGGGAGGTTTTCGCGAGTCATGCGCTGCTGCATGCGCGCTTTTCGGCGGTCCCGGACCGCGCGTCAGGCGTCCGCCCTGACCGCCAGTCTGCTGGTCGGCGGGCTCATGGTGGCCGCGGGCGCCGGCCCGGCCGCGGCCGGGCCGGCCGCGGGCCTCAAGCAGGTGCTGTACCAGGGCTACACCTTCGACGTGCCCGCGTCCTGGCCGGTCATCGACGAGGCACTGCACCCGCATACCTGCGTGCGGTTCGACGAGCACGCCGTGTACCTGGGCGGCCCGGGCCCGGACCAGTCCTGCCCGAGCTGGCTGTTCGGGACCACCGAGTCGGTCGTGATCCAGACCGGCCCGGCGTCGGCGCGTCGCTCCGCGACCGAGAACCCGGTGTCGCGCCAGATCACGGCGACCGCGCCGCGGGTCCGGATCAGCGCGACCTTCGACCGCGACCCCAACGTCATCTACGCCATGCTGAGCCGGGCTGACCTGCCCGCACCGCAGATCGTGCTGCCCAACCCGGCCCTGCTGGACGCGGCCGAGGGCACGTCCGCCGCGGGCCAGACCGCCAGCCCGGCTCCGGCCAGCCCCGGCCGGGCGGTGGTGCTGACCGCCGCCGCCAGCAGGCTGGCCCGGCAGGCTGACCTCGCGCCGGCGAGGGCCGTGCCCGTCCGACGGCCCGCCCTGCCCGCCGACGTGGCCAACTTCCGCGGGCTGGGCTTCGACTCCTGCGCGGCGCCTAGCGCCGGCTACATGCGGCAGTGGCGGCGGCACTCGCCCTACCGCGCGGTCGGCATCTATATAGGAGGCTCGGACCGGGCCTGCGACCAGAGCAACCTCACCGCGGGCTGGGTGCGCCGCGAGGCGAGCGCCGGGTGGAAGTTCTTCCCCATGTACGCCGGCCCGCAGGCCGCGTTCGGCGAGCTGAGCCAGCCGGCCGTCCAGGGGGCCAGGGCCGCCGCGGACGCCGTCGCGCAGGCCCAGCGCCTGGGCTTCGGCCCGCGCACGCCGATCTACTACGACATGGAGGCATATCCGGCCCGGGCGACCGGGGCGGCACTTCGATTCCTTTCCGCCTGGACCATGGCGCTGCACCGGCTGAATTACCTGTCAGGCGTCTACAGCAGTTCCCGGTCCGGAATAATCGACCTGTCCCGGCAATACGGGCGAGGTGCCTATGCCATGCCCGATGCCATCTATGACGCATTGTGGAATGGCTCCCGGAACGTGTCCGACAGCGTCTATCAGCAGAAGGCGTGGCCGCTTAATCACCGCATGCACCAGTTCAGCGGCAATGACACCCAGACCTACGGCGGCGCGACCATCGACGTGGACGAGGACTACATCGACATCCGCCTGGCCGTGCCCGGCGGGACGATGGAGGGCAGCCAGGCCGCCGAGTCGTCCGCAGTCTTCTACGAGGGCGCCGACCACCACCTGTGGCGCCAGGCCCGCGCCCGGCACGGCCGCTGGCAGCCCGCGGTGGACATGGGCGGCGATCTCACCGGGCAGCCCTCGGTGGTGGCGGTGGGCAGCAACGTGCTCGACGTTTTCTACCGGGGCCGGGGCGGCTCCCTGTGGCTGGTGCGCCGGGTCGGCGACCGCTGGCAGCGGCCCCAGCGGATCGTGCTGATGGGCGCCCTGGGCAGCGCGCCGCGGGCCGTCGCCCAGCCCAACGGGGTCATCGACGTGTTCTGGAAGGGCTCGGCCGACAATCACCTGTGGCACGGCCAGTACACCCCCGGCCGGGGGTGGAGCGGCCCGCAGCGGCTGGGCGGGCACCTGGACGGGCCGCCGGCGCCGGTCGAGAACCGCTACGGCGTGGTCCAGGTCTTCTGGGAGGGCGCGGGCCCCGGCCGGACTCTGTGGCGCGTCACGCGCCGCCTGGGCCAGGGCTGGACCCGTCCCGCCAGCCTGGGCATGGGCCCGATGGGCGGCGCCCCGCACGCCACGGCGCTGCCCAGCGGGGCCGTCGACGTGGTCTGGCGCGGCTCGACCAGCCCGCACCACGTCTGGTCGGCGTTCCTGGGCCCCGGTCGCCGGCGCCGGGCGCCGCGCGACCTGGGCGGCGTCATCAGCGGCGCCCCGTGGCCGGTCGCCGCGCAGAACACCGCGCGGGTGTTCTTCCGCGGCAGTCGCGGCCGCCTGTGGGAAGTGAGCTACAAGTCCGGCGGGCGCTGGCATCCGGCGGCCCGGGTCTCCACCCGCATGCTCGGGTCCGTGCCATTCGCGGCCGCCGGAATGGGCGGAGGGCCGTTCGAGGTGTTCTGGAAGGGGGTACATGGCGGCCTATGGGCAGCGTCCTCGTCGGGTGCCCGGTGGCAGGTGCCGCAGTCTCTGGGCGGACACCTCCGGTGACCGCGCGGCCTGCGACAGTTGCGGAAATACGAGAACATGGGGCGGGCGAACTCAGCCTCGCGCATACTCCTACCTGGCCCGCCGCGCCGTCGCGGGCTCGTGTGCGCCACGATTCAGGTGGCGGAACCAGGGCAGGGCATATGGGGATCCCGGCCAAGCCGTGGCCTGGTTCCCGTACTGTATACGTGTCTCACTGACCCGAAAACGCTCTTAGTGGGGACTTCCATGGCTGGAGCTCATAGCAAGATCGGCAATGCCGCATGGGACCTGGTTCCCGGGCCGCTCCGGAGGAAGCTCCAGACCGAGCCCGGCAAGCGGTTCCTGCGGTTTGTGCCGGTGTCGCTGGCGGCACTGGCCTCAAGTCAGATCACGCTGGCGATACTGGTCGGCGTCGCGAATATCGGCGCGGCCACCGCGGCGTTCGTGGCCTCCATCGTCGGCGCGGGCGTCAGCTACGTGCTGAGCCGCTGGGCGTGGGAGCGCAAGGGGCGCCCCGACCTGCTCCGCGAGACGCTGCCGTTCTGGATCGTGTCGATCGCCGCGTGGAGCTTCCTGTCGTTCATCAGCCACGAGGCGAGCATCTGGTCCCGGCACATGGGCCACACCGGCCTTGAGCACGTCGCCGTCGTCAATGGCGCGTACTTCCTGGCCAACTGCTTCACCTTCGCGGCCCGCTTCGTGATCTTCCACTACGTGCTGTTCGCGAGCCACGGCAACAAGGCCAGGGCCGCCCAGGTCCTCAGCCCCAGCCAGCAGCTGGCCGAGGCCGAGGAGCAGGCGGCCCAGCAGGGCGGGGCCGGCCACCGGGCTGACGACGAGCCGACGCCGGCCCCGATGGAACTGGGCGGTCAGCCCCGGGCGCGGCGCTGACGCTCGCGCCACCAGGTCCGGCAGATCACGCCGATGAAGTGCAGGGCGTAGGTCGTGTTGTGGCCCTTCTTGCTGTGGCCGACCTGGCGCTTGTGAATCGTCGCCGGGACCTCGATCACCTTGTACCCGTGGGTGATCACGCCGATGAGCAGCTCGGCGGCCTGGTACTGAGGCTGCTCTAGCAGCACCGCGCCGGTCACCTCGGAGCGCATCGCCCGCAGCCCGAACGTGGTGTCGCTGATCTTCTGCCCGGTCAGCGCGCTGATGACGATCGCGAAGACCCGGACGCCGAGCTTGCGCACCGGGTCCTTGGTCTCCTCGCTGCCCATCGTCCGGGAGCCGGTCACGAAGTCGGCCTGCCCGGCCAGGATCGGCGCCATCAGCGCCTCGATCTCGGACGGGTTGTACTGGCCGTCAGCGTCCGTGGTGACGATGTACTTGGCCCCGCCCTCGCGGGCCAGGCGGTAGCCCAGGCGCAGCGCGGCGCCCTGGCCGCGGTTCACCGGCACGTCGCAGACCAGCGCCCCGGCCGCCTCGGCGTCCTTGACGGTGGCGTCGACCGAGCCGTCCGACACGACGACCTTGGCGACCTCCAGACCGGAGATGACCGCCGGAAGAGCCTCGACGACGGGCCCGATCGCGCCCTCCTCGTTGTAGGCGGCGATCACGATCGCCAGCGGCGGCAGCTCAGTGGCCCGCTTGCCGTACTGGTCGACGAAGGCGCGGGAAGCCGCGCTGTCAACGGCGTTGTCGTCTGCCTTGCTTACTGTCACTACGCTGCCTCCGCGAATTCGGGCCCCGCTGTCTGCCAGGCCCGACTTGAGGTCGTGCTCCGGTTGGTCACCAATCGAACGTGCCTGTGGGCCGCCGGCCAGGGTTGCTGGCTGCCCGCCCGGCCGAGCCGGGATGTGCTGAGCGAATCTTGCCGCAGCTCACGAGGCCGGGTACCGAGCCATCCAGCAGCTGCGTCATGGTCATCGCGGGTCCCCCGCGAGAGCCGTGGCCTGAGAAGGTCAATCTCCCCGGCGTCCGGCCGGTAAACGTAGCCGGACCGCAAGGTCCCCCAGGTCAGACCGACCCGGCGACGATGGCTGTCGCCCACCGCAGCTCCGTTTCCGCATGATGTAGTGCTGGCCAAGATTTATATCTGGGTTTGGCGGGTTCTGTCTGGCCGTCGCCCAGAAGTCGCCCGGCGGCCATGATCTGGCCCGCTGGCCGCCACTGTCTGCTCGCTGGCCGCGCCGATACGCCGCGGGCAGCACCCACCAGGTGCGCGCACCCGAACCGGGGGGCGCCACGCCAGTGTATCGATGTACTTAGGCAAGCGAACCAACTATGGCCCGTATCCAGCGACGTAACGCTTCCAGGGCGTGTCGCGGCGGTCCTAACCTGCCGATTACGCCGGTCTGGGCGGGGCTCGCTATGCCATGCTGGGAGGCTGCACGCCGGGGAGGTTTCCCGGCCGGGGAGCATGTCTCAGGGGGTTTGTGGTGCCGGGGAAGGAGGTGACTTCGCCGTGACCGAGCCGGGCTGGGCGCCGCCCGACCCGCGGGCCGCCGAGGAGGAGTCGTACCGCATCGTGCGGTCTCGTATAGATCTCTCCCGGCTGCCCCGGTTCAGCCGCGATGTCACCGAGCGCGTCATTCAGGCCAGCGCGGACTTCGACTACTTCACCGACCTGGTCTGCGACGAGGACTCGCTCGCGGCCGGGGTCGCGGCCCTGGCCGCGGGAGCCCCGGTGATCGCGGACTCCGCCATGGTGGCGGCCGGGATCACCGACTGCCCGGTGATCTCCAAGATCGGCGAGCCGCTGACCGCCCGGCTGGCCCGGACGGCCGCGATCAGCCCGGCGGCGGCCGCGGTCCGGCTGGCGTTCGGCGAGGCCGGTCCCGGCGCGGTCTGGGTCGTCGGCGGCACCGCCGAGGCCCTTCAGGAGATACTCGCCCGGCGCGTGGAGGCCGCGTTCGTGGTCGGGCTGCCGGTCGGCTTCGTCGGCGCGGCCGAGGCCAAGGACGCCCTGCGGGCCAGTGGCCTGCGGTCGGTCAGCAACGTGTCGGAGAAGGGCGGCCCGGCGGTGGCCGTCGCGGCCCTCAGCGCGCTGCTGGCCCCGGCCCGTGGCGGATCGCCGCCCGGCTGGGCAGCGGACGTGCCGCCGGGGCTGGTGGAGGGCGACTGGGCGGCCGGCCAGGGATGAGCCCGGGTCCGGTCGCTGACCTCCCGGCAGGAGGCGCGGGCGGGTGCTGGGGGCGCGATTCCGGCGAACTAGCCCGAATGAGTCACTTGTTACTCACCCGACAGCCCCTGATTGAGCAGTCGCTGCGGGTAATCTTCCCTCGCGGCGCACAATAGCCCCAAGGCCGGATACCGGATACTGTCGCCACCTGAGCACTGGGCCGGCGACCTCGGCGGGCTAGGGCGACGCCGGGCAGCACAGGAACCGGGCAGCGCGGCGGCTAAGGGCGGAGAGCCGGCGCAGCTGAGCCGGCGCACGGAAGTTGAACCTGGTAGGAGCGGCGGACGGGGCGTCCCAACTGGGCAGGAGGCCCGGGAGCATGACTGAGGGACAGGGCGCGAGCACTGTGCCGGTGTCGGCGGGCGGCACGGGCAGCGCCGCCATGCCCGTCCCCGAGCCCGATGGCGCCCTCGTGGCCGGCGATCCCGGCCAGGGCCACGGCGTCGGCCACGGAGGCGGAGGCGGTGGCGGCGGCGCTCACGACGGCCGGGTGCAGGCGGGCGGCGCCCAGTCCGCTAGCGCACAGTCCGCGAGCGCACAGTCCGCGAGTGATGAGTCCGCGAGCGCACAGTCCGCGAGTGCTCAGTCTGGTAGCGGTCAGCCCGCCGATTCCGTTACCGGCGGCGCCCACGCCGCCGGCTCGCACGCCGCGGGCACCCGCCCCGACAGCGACGAGCCGGCGGCGCGCATGCCGGCGGCGCGCAGACGGTAGGCGTGCACGCGGCCGGGGCCAGGACCGCGGTTCCGCGCCGGGGCGCGCATGCCGGCCGGTCCGCCGACCCCGCCCCGGCTCGGGCCGCTCAGGCCAGCACGCCACGTGGCAGCGGACCTCCGGAGCGCGGCCCCGCCCAGGCCAGCGAGGCCGGCCCGGGCGGCCGGAGCAGGCCGGCCCGGCTCGGGCCGCACCGGCCCCGGCTCGGCTGCCGGCACTCCGCGCGAGGACGCCGCAACGGGCCGCCGGCCCGGCGATGACACCCCGGCCGGACCGGAGTCACCCGACCCCGGCGCGCCGACCGAGCCCTACGTCAAGGTGGACGCCCGGCGGCTGGAGGCCGCGCTGCTCGGCCTGCGCCACCCCATCGTCACGGTGCCGCTGCTGCTGGAGGCGCCCGGCGTGGCCGAGGCCAGGGCCGAGCGGCGCAAGCTGCTCAGCCAGATCGACGACTACCTGCTGCCCCGGCTGCGCCAGTCCGGCGCGCCTATCCTGGTCGCGCTGGTCGGCTCCACCGGCGCCGGCAAGTCCACGCTGATGAACAGCCTGGTCGGCCAGCAGGTCAGCCAGACCGGCATCCGCCGGCCCACCACGAACAGCCCGGTCCTGGCCTGCCACCCCAGCGACGCGCACTGGTTCGCCGAGAACGTCTTCCTGCCCACCCTGCCCCGGGTCCGCCAGCAGGGCCTGGCCATGCCCGGCCGGGACGGCCTGCTCGTGCTGGCCGCCAGCGAGGGCATGCCGCGAGGGCGTCGCGCTGCTCGACACCCCCGACATCGACTCGGTCGTCCAGGCGCACCGCGACTTCGCCCACCAGTTCCTGGACGCCTCTGACCTGTGGCTGTTCATGACCTCGGCCCGCCGCTACGCCGACGCCGCGGTCTGGGAGCTGCTCCAGGACGCCCGCGACCGCGCCGCGGCCCTGGCCGTGGTGCTGTCCCGGGTCCCGCCGCTCGGCCGCGCCGCAGCTCAGCGCCCACTTCGACGCCATGCTCGAGGCCAACGGGCTGCACGGCTTCCAGCGTTTCCTGATCGCCGAGACCATCGTGACCGACGCGATGCTGCCCGCCGAGATCGCCCGGCCGGTCCGGGAGTGGCTGGAGGAGACGGCCGCCGCGGACGACCGGCGGGTCGCGGTGCTGACCCAGACCATGTCCGGCATGCTCGACACCTTCCGGACCCGGATCCCGGCGCTGGCCGCCCACGCCGAGACCCAGCTCGCCCTGCGCCGGCGAGCTGGCCGAGCCGCGGCCCGCGGCGCCTACGACGCGAGCTGGCCGAGCTCGACCAGGCGGCCAGCGACGGCTCGCTGCTCCAGGGCGAGGTGCTGACCCGCTGGCAGGACTTCGCCGGCACCGGCGACCTGATGCGCACGCTCCAGGTGCGCCGCGGCCGCGGCTCCGGGCAGCAAGGCCAAGAAGCAAGCGCCTGCCGGCCCGGGCCGGGGCCCTGCGGGTCGCGCTGCGCAGCAGCCTGGAGTCGCTGATCGAGGCCACCGCCGGCCGGGCCGCGGAGGACGCGGTCAGCCGCGCTGGCAGGAGCACCCGGCGGGCGAGGCGCTGCTCAGCGAGCTGGCCGCCGCGGCCGAGGCCGGCCGCGTCGGCCGCCTCGGACTACCTGGCCCTGGCCCTGGCCGACCTCGGCATGACCGACAAGGCCTCGGCCAGGGAGCGCGCGCCCGCCGGCCGACGCCGCGGCCCTGGCCCGGCCCTCCCATGACCTGCCCGCCCAGCCGCCCGGCAGCCGGTCCGCGGCTGGCAGGAGCGTGTCCACGAGCTCGTCCAGGCCGAGAACGTCACCAAGCGCTCCATCGCCCGGGTGGTCTCCTTCGACCACGAGCCGCTGGCCCTGGTGCTGATGATCAGCGTGCTCGGAACCCGGGCCCCGGCCAGAACCGGCGACGGCGTGGCCGGGCCCGACGCCGGCACCGGCTCAGCCGACGGGGTCGGGGCCGGGCCCGAGCAGCTGCTCAGCTCGCTGTTCGGCAGCGGGCAGCTGCGCGACCTCACCAGCCGGGCGCGGCAGGACCTGCACGACCGGGTAGCGGCCGTGTTCGACGCCGAGCTAGCCCGGTTCAGCCAGGTCATCGACGCCGCCGGGGTGCCCGACGAGGGCGCCGCACGAAACTGCTGGCGGCCAGCCAGGCCCTCGAGGCGGCCCGATGACCGGCGCCAGGGGCCCGGTGGCGAGGGGCCAGGCCGACGAGGAGCAGGCCGTGGCCTGGCCGCCGGACGGCCCTCGGCACCATGCCCCGGCCGTCGCTGACGCGACCCTCGGCGAGCCCAGGGCCATGCCCTTCCGGATCGTGAGCGAGCTGTCGGCCCGGCTCGGCGCGCTGGCCAGGCTCGTCCAGATCGGCTCGGCCCGCAGCGGCCCCGACGGCATCAGCCGGGACGCTGCTCGATGACGCGGACGCCCTGCTGGCCAGGGCCGGGCAGCGGCTGCGCCTGTCCTCCGAGCACACCGTCGTGGCGCTGGCCGGCGGCACCGGCAGCGGCAAGTCATCGCTGTTCAACCGGCTCGCCGGGGCGGACTTCTCCACCGTCGGCGTGACCCGGCCGGTGACCAGGGAGGTGCACGCCTGCGTCTGGGGCGTGGCCGGATCTGGCTCGCTGCTCGAATGGCTCGGCGTGCCGCGCCGCTACCGGTACGCCAGGGCCAGTGCGCTGGACAGCGGCGAGGACGGCATGAACGGGCCTGGTCCTGCTGGACCTGCCCGACCACGACTCGGTGATGGCGCACGCCACCGACCAGGTCGACCACCTGGTCGAGCTGAGCGACCTGATGATCTGGGTGCTCGATCCGCAGAAGTACGCCGACGCCGCCGTCCACCGGCGGTTCCTGGTCCCGATGGCCGGTCACTCCGAGGTCATCGCCGTCGTGCTGAACCAGTCCGACATGCTGGCCCCCGACCAGGTCGAGCGAGTGCGTCCAGCGACCTGCGGCGGCTGCTCGACTCCGAGGAACTGCACGATGTGCAGATCCTGGTCACCTCGGCCACCACCGGGGCCGGGATCAGCGCGCTGCGCCGCGTGCTCGCCGAGACCGTGTCGGCCCGCCGCGCGGCCGCCGCCCGCATCACCGCCGACGTGGACGCCGTCGTCGCCCGGTTCCTGCCCTACGCCGGGCAGGACCCGCCGGTCGACGCGGCACGCCCGGGCCGTCCCCGGCCTCACAGACGGCCGATGCCGGATCCGGCGCCGTTGGCAGCGGCAGCCGCCGGGCCGTGGACAGCCGGACCGCCGCCGCCATCCTGGCCGCCTCGCCGGGCCGCCTCGCCGCCGCCTTCGCCAAGGCCGCCGGGCGTGTCCGCCATCGGCGACGCGCTGCAGAGCGCGCGCGAGCTGCGGGCCGTCGACTTCATCGGCTGGCCCGTGAGCTGGCTGTTCGAGCGACTCGTCCAAGCGCGACCCGGTACGCAAGATCCAGCTCGGACGCCTGTGGGCCGAGCTGCGCGGGGTCACCGCCGGGCCGTCCGGAGCCCAGCAAGCCGAGATCGACAACGCCCTGACCGAGCTCGCCGACGAGGTCAGCCCCGGGCCTGCCCAGGCCCTGGTCCCAGACCATCAGGACCGCCATCCGCTCCCGTGCCGATGACATCCCCGGTGCTCTCGGCGAGCGCATCGACGAGGCCCTCCCCGCCGAGAACAAGATCGCGGCCTGGTGGCGCGCCGTCGGCGTCTGGCAGGGCCTGCTGCTCGGCTGCGTCGATCGTCGGCATCGCCTGGATCGTGGCCATCGTCATCTTCGGCGTGTTCAAGGTCGGCAGCGGGGTGCCGAGCCTGTTCCGCGACGGTCGGCCTGCTGCCCCTCATCGCGCTGCTGATCGCGGCGTTGCTGGTGCTCGGCTGGCTCACCGCCTCCACGTGCGTCAACGCGGTCCGCAACGCCGCCATCCGCGAGAAGGAGCAGGTCGCGGAGCGTCATGCAGGCCCGGATGGCCAGCGTCGCGCAGCAGACTGGTGGTCGCGCCGCCCAGCTGGAGCTGTCCGAGCTGGACCGCTTTCGCGCCGAGCTGCGCGTCGCCCTGGGCCACCCCAGCTAGCCCCTCGGACCGGCTCCGGCCCTAACCCCCGCCGCGCCGAGCACCGCCGCGCCGAGCAGCAGCATCCCCGGCCCTGCCGCAGCTCACGCCCCAAGGTCGACCTCGTGACCGACTGATGATGTCCCGCTGCCGGCCGCCCGCGACCCGGCCTGGGCCGCTCTCGGCTACGCCCGCGGGCGTTTCGGAGGGTCCGGAATGGCCGGTCCGGCTAGGCCACGCGGCGGGCGGCCTGAGTTGTTCTCCTATCGGTGAACAGCGAAGGGGTCACTGGGAGATGTCAGCCGCTCTGTTTCGTCGTAATGTTGTAAGCATGTCATCAGAGTCTGGGCTTGACGGCTACTCGCAGGTCGTGGCCGGCGTGGCCGCCGAGATAACACCGAAGGTGGCCAGCCTGCGCGTGCCGCAGGACGGCGGCCGCCGGGGCGAGAGCCAGGGATCGGCCGTGGTGTTCACCCCCGACGGGTTCCTGCTCACCAACGCGCACGTGGTCGGGAGCGCCGATCACGGGACCGCACTGTTCTCCGATGGGACCAGCGCCCCGTTCACCGTGGTGGGCGCCGATCCCCTGTCCGACCTCGCCGTGCTCCGGGCCGACGGCGTCACGCCCGCGCCCGCCACCCTCGGCGAGGCCGATGAGCTGGTCGTCGGCCAGCTAGTGGTGGCGGTCGGCAGCCCGCTGGGGCTGGCCGGGTCCGTCACCGCCGGCGTCGTCAGCGCCCTCGGGCGCTCCCTGCCCACCCGCAGCGGCGCCGCCGCCCGCATCGTCGAGGACGTCATCCAGACCGACGCGGCCCTCAACCCCGGCAACTCCGGCGGCGCCCTGGCCGACGCCAACGCGCATGTCGTGGGCATCAGCACGGCCGTGGCCGGGGTCGGCCTCGGGCTGGCCGTCCCGGTGAACGCCACCAGCCGCCGGATCATCTCCGCCCTGATCCGTGACGGCCGGGTCCGCCGGGCCTACCTCGGCCTGGTCTGCGTCCCCGCCCCGGTGCCGGCGCCGATGCGGGAACGGTTCGGCCGGAGCGAGGGCCTGCGGGTGGCCGAGGTGGTCCCCGGCGGCCCGGCCGCGCGAGCCGGACTGCACGCCGGCGACCTCCTGCTCAGCGCGGGCGGCGGCCCTGTCGCCCGGGCGCAGGATCTGCAGCGGCTGATGTTCGCCGAGGCCATCGGCCGCCCGCTGGCCATCACCGTCATGCGCAACGGTGCCATGGTCGACGTCATCGCCCAGCCCTCGGAGCTGGTTTCCGCCTGACCGGGGCCGCTCCCTGTCCGTCCCTCCCTCCCCGTCGAGTGAGCTCCGATCTAGGGCCAAGCCTGAGTCCAGGCTGGCACACGCGGCGGTCATCACGGCGGCGGCCGTCCACAGGACCGGCGGCTGGCCGAGGTTATCCACAGGCGCCGATACTCAGCGGCCCGGCCTGGGCCCCGCCAGAGACGGTGGTGGCAGAACCGGCGGCACCGAGCCGCCGACGCCGACGGCCCAGGAGGTCCGATGTTCAACGATGCGCACATCAGCCTGAACGGCTATGTCGCCACCCAGCCCCAGATCGGCGAGACCCGCACCGGGATCCCGAGCCTGACCATGCGCGTCGCCTGGACCCCGCGCCTGATCGACCGGGTCACCGGTGAGTGGAAGGACGCGGGGACCTCGTTCCTGAGCGTGCGCCTGTACCGCAAGCTGGCCGAGAACGCCGCCACCTGCCTGCGCAAGGGCGACCCGGTCATCGTCAGGGGACGATTCATCGTGCGGGACTACGAGGACAAGAGCGGCGCCAAGCGGACCGCCGTCGAGGTCGACGCCATCTCCGTCGGCCACGACCTGAACCGGGGCGTGGCCCAGTTCAGCCGCGTCCGGCCGCAGACCGGGCTGACCGCGGTGCAGTTCCAGGAGATCGAGTCCGGCCCGGGTGGCGTCGACACGGACGCGTTCGCCCGCATCACGGGCATATCGGAGCGGGGCACGCTGGCCGCCGGGGACGAGGACGAGGCGAGCGACCGTGACGACGCGGACGGCGCCGACGACGCGCACGGCGCCGACGGCTCGGGCAGCGGGGACAGCGGGGCCTTCGACGAGGCGGCCGTGGACGCGCTGACGCGAGGAGGCGGCTTCGGCTGCGGTGCCCTTCTGACCGGGCGCTGGCGGGGCCCGGCCGGGGCTGCCCCGATCCCGGCCGGGTCCAGGCGCGCCCGCCCGCCGCGGCTCAGCCGCATCGCGCCCGGGCGTTCCTGCGGAGGCTCAGCCGGGAAGGCCGAGCTGGGGTGACGGCGGTGGTCCGAAGCCCGGCCCGCTGCCCCTACCCTTGTCTACATGCCAGAGTTCATCTATCAGATGAGCCGTGTGCGCAAGGCACACGGCGACAAGGTCATTCTCGACGACGTGACGCTGGCGTTCCTGCCGGGGGCGAAGATCGGCGTTCTGGGGCCAAACGGCACCGGGAAGTCGACGCTGCTGAAGATGATGGCCGGGATCGAGCAGCCCTCGAACGGCGAGGCGCGGCTGATGCCGGGATTCACGGTGGGACTGCTGGCCCAGGAGCCTGCCCTCGACGAGAGCAAGACCGTCCTGGGGAATGTCGAAGAGGGCGTGGCGCCGACCAAGGCGCTGCTTGACCGCTATAACGAGATCGCCGAGCAGATGGCGACCGACTACTCAGACGCGCTGCTCGAGGAGATGGGCAAGCTCCAGGAGCAGCTGGACCATACCAACGCATGGGACCTGGACAGCCAGCTTGAGCAGGCGATGGACGCGCTGCGCTGCCCGCCCCCTGACGCCGACGTGACGGTGCTGTCCGGCGGGGAGCGGCGCCGGGTGGCGCTGTGCCGGCTGCTGCTGTCCCAGCCGGACTTGCTGCTGCTGGACGAGCCGACCAACCACCTGGACGCCGAGAGCGTGCTGTGGCTGGAGCAGCACCTGGAGAAGTATCCGGGAACGGTCGTCGCGGTTACTCACGACCGGTACTTCCTGGACAACGTGGCGGGCTGGATCCTCGAGCTGGACCGGGGCCACGCCTATCCCTACGAGGGCAACTACTCCACCTACCTGGAGTCCAAGGCGGCCCGGATCAAGGTCGAGGGCCAGAAGGACGTCAAGCGCCGCAAGCGCCTGGAGGACGAGCTGGAGTGGGTGCGGTCCAGCCCCCGAGCGCGGCAGGCCAAGAGCCGGGCCCGGCTGACCCGGTATGAGGAGATGGCCGCCGAGGCCGACAGCCAGCGCAAGCTGGACTTCGAGGAGATCCAGATCCCGCCGGGTCCCCGCCTGGGCAGCGTGGTGGTCGAGGTCAGCGGCCTGAACAAGGGCTTCGACGACCGCATGCTGATCGAGGACCTGAGCTTCAGCCTCCCGCCGAACGGCATCGTGGGTGTCATCGGCCCGAACGGCGTCGGCAAGACGACGCTGTTCAAGATGATCGTCGGCGAGGAGAAGCCGGACAGCGGCTCGATCCGGGTCGGCGAGACGGTCGAGGTCTCCTATGTCGACCAGAGCCGGGGCCGGATCGAGGCGGACAAGAACGTCTGGGACGCGATCTCGGACGGTGAGAGCTACATCCGCGTCGGGAAGACGGAGATCCCGAGCCGGGCGTACGTGGCCGCGTTCGGGTTCAAGGGCGGCGACCAGCAGAAGCTGGCCGGCGTGCTGTCGGGCGGTGAGCGGAACCGGGTCAACCTGGCCCTGACGCTCAAGCAGGGCGGCAACCTGCTGCTGCTGGACGAGCCGACCAACGACCTGGACGTGGAAACGCTCTCGTCGCTGGAGAACGCGCTGCTGGAGTTCCCCGGCTGTGCCGTGATCACCAGCCACGACCGCTGGTTCCTGGACCGGATCGCGACCCACATCCTGGCCTGGGAGGGCGGCGCGAACTGGTTCTGGTTCGAGGGCAACTTCGAGGCCTACGAGAAGAACAAGATCGAACGGCTCGGCGCGGAGGCGGCCCGGCCGCACCGGGTCACCTACCGCAAGCTGACCCGCGGCTGATCACAAGGGACCGCGGCTGATCACGAGGATCTGAGGCTGGCCAGGAGCTCAATGCTCCTGGCCAGTTCCTTTGCGGCCCGCCTGGCGAGCAGGCTGATCAGCGGAGCACGGGGCGGATGTGGGAGTGCACGATGGCGCCGTCGATGACCTGGTAGGTCCCCTGGAAGATTTTCCGGGTGCCATTGGTCTGGCGCGCGATCACCCTGGCCCTGACGCTGTCGCCGGACTGGCCCAGGATGCGCACGCTGTCATGGGCGGTGCCGACGAAACCGCTGACGAACTGGGCCCTTGACTTGCCGGCGTGCTTGCCGCCCAGGCGCCAGGCCAGGTCATAGTTGTGGTGGTTGATGGCCGCGAAGTAGGCCCGCACCACCGCCGCGGGCGCGGTCGGGGTCGCGGTCTGGGTCACTGGCGGGACGCCGTTGTCGGCGCCGCTATTCGTCGCCTTGCTCGTACCCAGCAGCTTGTAGCCCAGCGCGGCCAGCGCGACCAGGACGATGATCCCGGCCGCGACGCCGAGCGTCGCGCCGGGGCCGCGCCGGCGCTTGCGCGTCCTGGGCCGGGGCGCGGTGGGCGCGGGGACCGGCGCCGACCGGTAGAGGTCGGGCTGGACCTGCCGGTCGGAAGGGCCGCCGGAGCCGGGGCGGTACAAGCCGCCCGCGCCGGGCGGGGACGACCAGGGCGCGGGGCTCGGGGGCTGCGGCCCAGACGACGCTGGGTTTGCGGCGGCCGAAGCCGGCCAGGGCGACGCCGACCAGGGGGAATCCGACGATGACTGCGGTGGCGGGGCGAGCGGTCCCGGGCGGTAGGAGACCGGCGGTACGGGCGGGAGGCCAGAGGTCGGCGCGGCGGACAGGTCCGCCTGGCCCAGCCGGGCGGCCTGACCCCAGCCGGCCGCCTGCCCGGGCTGCGCCTCCCGGCCCCACGGAGCGGCCTGGCTGGCTATGTCGGGTCGGCCGGGCTGGTGAGCACCCGGTGCCTGACCCCGGCTCTGCTGCGTGCTGGCCTGGCTCTGAGCGCCCTGGCCCCAGGCGGCAGGCAGGGGTGCCGCGCCCGTCTGGCCAGGCTGGGAGACGCTGGACGGCCCGGCCTGGGCCGTCTGACTGTCCTGGCCCCACGCGGACGGCGAACCCGCCGCGCCGGCCTGTCCCCACGCTGCAGGCCGATCAGCAACATCGGCCCGGCGGTCCTGAGCGTCCTGGCCCCAGATCGACGGCCGGCCGCCCGCGTCGGTCGGGGCGGCGCTGGCCGTCCGGCCCGCCGCGGCGCCCTGGCCCGGCTCAGCATCGGCCGCTGCCGCGGCCCGGCCCCACTGGGCGGGCGGCCCCGCGGGAGCCACCGGAGCCGCCCGAGCCGCCGGGGCACCAGGGCCGACGTCCGCGGCCGAGGCCAGCGGATCCACGGGGGTCGGCTGGGCCAGGTGGCGGGCCCGCTCGGTCGGCGTCCGCACCGCTGCGGGCAGGCCGGCCAGGCCAGCCGGCCCGGCCACGCCCGCGGCGCGCAACGCCACGGCGAAGTCCATGCAGGTCGGGAACCGCTCGGCCGGGGCCTTGGCCAGCGCCCTGGAGATCACCCGGTCGATGGCCTCGGGCAGCTCGGGCCGCCGCTCGCGCAGCGAGGGCGGCGACTCCGAGAGCTGGGCCCACATGAGCGCGATGTTCTCGTTGCGCCGGAACGGGGGCTGGCCGGTCAGCATCTCGACCGCGGCGCAGGCCAGGGCGTACTGGTCGGCGCGGCCGTCGACGGCGCGGCCCTCGATCTGCTCGGGGGCGACGTAGTCCAGGGTGCCCATGAACTGCCCGGTCGCGGTCAGTCCGGTCGGGGCGAGGGAGTGCTTGCTCAGCCCGAAGTCGGACAGGTACACGTGATCGGCGCGGCCCTCGGCGGACTCGGCCAGCAGCATGTTGGCGGGCTTGACGTCGCGGTGCACGAGGCCGCGCGTGCTGGCCGCGTCGAGCGCCGAGGCGACCTGGACGCAGATGGCGACGGCGCGGTCGACGGGCAGGCGGCCCTCGCGCTCGAGCAGGGTCCGCACGTCGCCGGTGCCGACGTAGCGCATGGCGATGAACAGCACGCCGCCGGACTCGCCGGCCTCGAAGACCGGGACGATGTTGCGGGTGATCGACGGCCGCGGCGGCCCGCGACTCGTGGATGAACCGCTTGCGGAACGAGTCGTCCTCGGCCAGCCGGGGAGCGAGGATCTTGAGGGCTACGCGCCGTCCCAGCTTGACGTCGAGGGCCCGGTAGACGGTGGCCATCCCGCCGTGGCCGATCTCGGCCTCGATGCGGTAGCCCGCGATCTGCCCGCCGCCGAGCGCGGCGACGTCGAACGCCCCGGTCTGAATCGTGCTCGCGTCAGCCGCAGCCGAGCCGGTCTCCTCGGTCACCGAGCCTCCAGCGTGGGACCTGCTCGCACTCCGGTCGCCGCCCGCTATCGGCCGCAGAAGCGCACTTGCCTGGGTGCAAGGCGGGGATCAACCAGTTTAGTCGGGACGAGCCCGCTCGGCACCTGTCAAACCATAGCCAAGGGGGCCGACAGTTCAGGCCGGAGCCAGGCCGAGGTCGGATCCGCCGGGATGCTCGAGCGGCTGGTTGACGAGGCTGTGAGCGGCCATGACCAGGTAATCCCAGAGCTCCTTGTCGAGCGCGGGGTCCAGGTCGAGCTCGTCCAGGGCCGTGCGCATGTGCCGGAGCCAGGCGTCGCGCTCGGCGCTCGCCGATGCGGAAGTGGACGTGCCGCATCCGCAGGCGGGGGTGGCCGCGCAGCTCGTTGTAGGTCGCCGGGCCGCCCCAGTACTGCATGAGGAACAGCCGCAGGTGCTCCTCGGCGGGCCCGAGGTCACGGCTGGGGTACACGGGTCGCAGCTCGGGATCGGCCGCGACCTCCTCGTAGAACCGGTGCACGAGGCGGCGGAAGGTCGGCTCGCCGCCGACGGCCTCGTAGAAGCTCACTGTCTCGGTGTCATCCATAACGCGCTCCAGGTTACGTTCAGCCGCCGCCGCCCGAGCCGCCCGGCCCGCTGGCGGCCCCCGCCTCGCTGCCGGCCCCGGCCCGTCCGGCCCGTCGTCGGGCGCGTCCCCGGTGACGGTCACCGTGCCCTCGGTCAGCGCGCTGGTCGAGCCCGCCGCGCCGACCAGGCCCGACAGCGCCACCATCATCCGCTCGCGCAGTTCCCGGCCGACCTCCCACTGCCGCAGCGGCGCCGTCCGCGCGATGACCCGCATGAGCACGGCGTCGCTGGTGACCTGCTGCACGCCCCAGACCTCCGGCCGCTCCAGGATGACGTCGCTGCCAGGCGCCGTCGTGCCACATGGCGACGGCGGCCTCCTCCATCAGCGGCGCGGGCCTCGGTGATGTCCAGGTTGTAGGGCAGCGGGAAGTCGACCACGGCGCGGGCCCAGCCGTGCGACTCGTTGCCGGACTTGCTGATCGTCCCGTTGCGGATGTGCCAGATCACGCCGTTCACGTCGCGGACCCGGGTGATGCGCAGGGTCACCGCCTCGACGGTGCCGCTGACCTGGTCGATGTTGACCATGTCGCCGACGCCGTACTGGTCCTCGAGCAGCATGAAGATCCCGGCCAGGAAGTCCTGCACCAGGTTCTGCGCCCCGAAGCCGATGGCGATGCCGATCACCCCGGCGCTGGCCAGCACGGGGGCCAGGTTCAGCCCCATGTCACCGAGGATGATGAACAAGGTGATCGTGAAGATGGTCATCGTCGCCACGTTGCCCAGCACGTCGCCGAGCGCGGTCGCCCGCTGCTGTCTCCGCTCGCCGAGCAGCGAGTGCGCCCGGCCGCCGTTGTCGGTGCTCGCGGCGCGGCGGGTGATCCGGCGGATCACCCGCCCGGCGGCCATCCGGAAGGCGATGGCCAGCAGCAGCACGAACAGCACCCGCAGTACCAGCTGGATCGGCCCGGCCAGGTAGACGCGGGTGAAATGGGCGGCGGTGCCGCTATGGGTGATGTCCCAGACCAGCTGGCACGCTATGCCCGGGTTGGCGTGACAGGCGCCGTCCAGCGAGTCGGGCGGCGCGGCCGCCAGCAGAGTGCTGAGCGGCGTCGTCAGGGCGTGCATGACCACGACGAGATCCTTTCAGCGAGGGGAGCGTGCTGCCCGGTAGTCGGTGTCATTGCCGGGGGCAGGGGCACGTCCGGCGAACCACTCAGGTCGCAGCACGCTGCAACAACACGGCTACGAACGATAGCCGCAGGCCCGGCAAAGACGAAATCTCCGTCAGCGGCCGGGTCGTCCCGTTTGACGCCGATGACGGATACGCCGGCCCGGCCAGCGCTACAGCGCCAGCCCCGTGTACCGGGCGCAGAACGCCAGCTGGTCGCCGGCCAGCGCCACGTTGCGGCTGACCGACCGCTGCCCGTGCCCGACATCGCCCTCGCGGCGCAGCACCACCGGCCGCTCGCTCAGCGGCACCGTGGTCGCGAACTGGAGCGCCGCGCACATCTTCCTGGCGTGCAGCGGGTCGACCCTGGTGTCCCCGTCGAACACCGTGAACAGCACGGCCGGGTAGGCCGTCCCGGCCCGCACGTGGTGGTAGGGCGAGTAGCCCAGCAGCCAGCCCAGCTCCACGGGATCGGCGGCCGTGCCGTACTCGTCGTTCCAGGTCTCGCCGAGCCCGAACCGCTCGTACCTGACCATGTCGAGCAGCGGCGCCGAGCACACTGCCGCCGCGCACAGCCCGGGGTGCTGGGTGATCGTCGCGCCGACCAGCAGCCCGCCGTTCGAGCCGCCGGCCACGGCCAGCTGCCCGGCCGTGGTCCAGCGGTCGGCGACCAGCTGGCGGCCCGCGGCGGCGAAGTCATCGAACACGTTCTGCTTGCGCTCGCGCATCCCGGCCCGGTGCCACTGCTCGCCCTCTTCGCTGCCGCCGCGCAGGCTGGCGATGGCGTAGACGCCGCCCGCCTCGACCCAGGCCAGGGTCAGCGCCGAGTAGGCCGGGGTGAGGCTGACGTTGAAGCCGCCGTAGCCGTACAAGATCGCGGGCCGCGGCTGCCGCTCCGCCGCCCCGGCGCCGCTCCCGTCCGCGTCCCCGGCGCGGGAGATGACCAGCATCCGGATCGTGGTGCCGTCCGCGGACGGGAAGGCCACCTGCTCGGTGCGGATGTCCGGCACGTCCACGGTGCCGGGCGAGCGGGCCCAGGTCCGGGTGGCCCCGGTCCGGGCGTCGTAGTGCAGGACCACTGGCGGGGTGGCGTGGTCGGTGTAGCTGAACCAGGCCTCGTGGCCGCCGGACGGCCGGCCCCGCAGCCCGCTCACCGCGCCCAGGCCGGGCAGTGGCAGCCGCTCGCCGACCGGGGCCCCGGTGGCCAGGTCGTGCACGCTGACCTCGCTGACCGCGTGCCGGGTCCGCTCGGCCACCAGCAGCGGCCGGTCCAGCTCGGGCCCGTCCAGCAGGACGTACTCGCCGAGCACCGCCTCAGGGTCCTCGGGCAGCACGTCCAGCCAGGACTCGTAGGCCGGGAACCGGGGGTCGGCCGGGTCGGCCACGGCCAGCCGGCCAGCGCGGCGCGTCCCGGTCGGTGAGCAGGTACAGCCGCCCGTCCCGGCCCGCGCGCACGCCGACCAGGGCGTCCACGCCCTGCTGGAGCACCTGCAGGTCCGGGGTGGCCTCCGCGGAGGCGGTCAGGTCGGCGATCCACACGTCGTTGCGCGGCGCGGTACCCGCCGAGGCGTCGATGACGAGCCAGCGGCCGTCCCGGCTGACCACCACGCCGTAGTAGTTGACCTTGTCCAGGCCGTCGCCGTGGATGAGCACGTCGTCCTCGGCCGGGGTGCCGACCCAGTGCAGGTAGACCCGGCGGTGGAACTGCTCCTCGCCGGCCGGGACCTCGCCCGGCGGCAGCCGCCGGGCGTAGTAGAAGGCCTTGCCGCCGGGCAGCCAGGCCACCTCGGTGTACCGGCACCGGTCGATGGGCCCGTCCACGTCATCCCCGGTGGCCACGTCCATGACCCGCAGCACGGACTCCTCGCGGCCGCCCTCGGAGAGCTGGTAGGCCAGCAGCCGGCCCTCGTGGTCGGGCTGCCAGCTGTCCAGGGTGGTCGTGCCCGACGGGTCGATCCGCATCGGGTCGATGAGCGCCCGCTCGGCCTCGCCCGGCCGGCCGCCGCCCCGGTCACGGCGGTGTAGAGGACCGCGTGCTCCTGGCCCGCCTCCCGCCGCAGGTAGAACTGGCGGTCGCCGCGCCAGACCGGCGGGCTGACCAGCCCCGCGTTCTGCAGCTCGGCCAGCCGGGCGGCCAGCCAGTCGCGGCCGGGCAGTGCGCCCCGCACCTGAGACCAGAGCTCGTCCTGCGCCGATTGCCAGGCTCGGGCTGGCTCGCTGTCGGGGTCCTCCAGCCAGCGGTAGGGGTCGGCGACGTCGTGGCCATGCAGTTTCTCGTGGATGTCCTGGCGGGCGGCAGCGGGATAGTTCACTACGGTCATGAGGTGCACTTTATTGCCAGAATCGCCCGTCTCCGAGATCCCCGTCCTGGTCAGGCCTCGCGCGGGCGGCGGCCAGACGACCAGAAACCAACGCGAAAGCGACGCTGAGCTGCACGAGGCGCCGACGTGCTGTTTCCCTCCGGGCGGCCGGTTAGGCTATTGGTGTTGGCGGCCGGGCCGTTCGGCGGTCACACTGGTCACGGGTGCCCCGGCGGCACAAATAGGGGCGCACCCGACTGGAGGTGCGAGTGCGTCGGGTATTGCTGCTCAACGTCACGTATGAACCGCTCACGACTGTCGGGCTGCATCGAGCGGTATGCCTGGTGCTCGGTGATAAGGCCGAGGTGCTGCACGACGACGCCGAGGGCAGGATGCTGCACTCGGCGTCGGCCAATCTGGCCGTCCCCTCAGTGATCCGCCTCCGACGTTATGTCCGGATCCCGCATCGCAGCCGGGTGCCGCTGACCAGGGCGGCGCTGATGCGCCGCGACAACTACCTGTGTGCCTACTGCGGCAGCAAAGCCGACACCATCGACCACGTGATCCCGCGCAGCCGCGGCGGCCAGCACGTGTGGGAGAACTGCGTGGCCTCCTGCACCCGGTGCAATCACCGCAAGGCCGATCACCTCATCGAGGACATCGGCTGGACCCTGCGCTGCGACCCGGCCGCCCCGCGCGGCGCGCACTGGCGGCTGATCGGCGCGGCCCACGACGGCGACCCGCAGTGGGTGGCCTACCTGCCCGAGCCCAGCGCCGCCTGATCCCGGGGCCGCCCTGACCACCCCCGGGTCCGCCTGACCCGGAGCCGCCTAAGGCCGGGCCCGGCGCCGCGAGATCACCGCCAGGTCCCCGTCGCCGGTCAGCAGCACCCGCACTCCGTCCCCGAAGTGCCGGGCCAGCAGGTCGTCGCGCAGCACCGCCGCCGGGCTGCCTGCCGCGGCCACCCGCCCCTCGGCCAGCAGCAGCAGCCAGTCCGCGAACTGCCCGGCCAGCGTCAGGTCGTGAATGGCCGAGACCACGGTCAGCCCGCGCTCGCGGCGCAGCTCGTCGATCAGCTCCAGCGCGTCCATGCGCCGGCCGAGGTCCAGCGCGCTGGTCGGCTCGTCCAGCAGCAGGACCGGGGCTTCCTGGGCCAGCGCCCGGGCCAGCACCACCCGCTGCAACTCGCCGCCCGACATGGTCCGCAGCGCCCGCCCGGCCATCGCCCCGAGCCCCATCCGGTCGATGACCCCGGCGCAGACCCGCCGGTCGGCGCCCGTCTCGACCCGGAAGTACCCGATGTGCGCGGTCCGGCCCAGCAGCACGTACTCGCTGACGGTCATGTCCGGCGGGAACTGCGGCCGCTGCGGCACGTAGGCCATCAGCCGGGCCAGCCGCCGCGGGCTCAGCCCGCCAATGGCCTCGCCGCCCACGCTGATCTGCCCCGCGTAGCCCAGCAGCCCGGCGGTGGCCCGCAGCAGCGTCGTCTTGCCGGCGCCGTTGGGGCCGATCAGGCCCAGCCACTGGCCCGCGGGCACCTGCGCGGTGACGCCGTCCAGCGCCACGGCGGACCCGTAGCGCACCGTCACCCCGGCCAGGCTGATCACGACAGGTCCTGCCGGGCCCGCCGCGAGCGCAGCACGAACAGGAAGAACGGCGCGCCGACCGCGGCCGTGATCACCCCGATGGGCACCTCGGCCGGGGCCTGGACGGTCCGGGCGGCGATGTCGGCCAGCACCAGGAACGCCGCGCCGCCGATCATCGAGACCGGCAGCAGCACCCGGTAGCTCGGCCCGGCCGTCAGCCGCACGATGTGCGGCACGATGATGCCCACGAACCCGATCAGCCCGCTGACCGCCACCGCCGCCGCCACGCCCAGCGTGGCCGCGATCACCACCGTGAGCCGCAGCCGGCCCACGTGCACCCCCAGGCTGGCCGCCTCGGCCTCGCCCACCCGCAGCACGTCCAGCAGCCGCCGGTGGGCCAGCAGGGCCACCGCGCAGACCGCCACATAGGGGATGATCAGCATCACGTCCGGCCACGAGGCCAGCGACAGCCCGCCCAGGATCCACGCGTAGACGCCCTGGAGCGTGCTGGTGTGCTGCTGCTGGAGGTAGGTCTGGATGGCGGTGAGCATGGCCGCGACCGCGATCCCGGCCAGCAGGATCGACGCCGTGCTGCCGCCCACCCCCGGCGCCGCGCCGCCCCGCGCCCCGGCCGGCCCCGCGCTGGCCCCCAGCAGGTAGGTCAGCGCCACCGCCCCCAGCGCGCCCGCGAACGCCGCCGGCGGCAGCAGGCTCGCGCTGCCCCCGGCCACGATCACGATGGTCGCCCCGAGCCCGCCGCCCGCGGCGGCGCCCAGCAGGTACGGGTCGGCCAGCGGGTTGCGGAACACCCCCTGGTAGGCCGCGCCGCCGCCGGCCAGCATTGAGCCGACCAGCGCGCCCAGCACCACCCGCGGCAGCCTGATCTGCCACACGATCGCGCTGTCCAGCGGGGGCACCCCGGCGGCCAGGTGGCCGGGCAGTCGGGCCAGCAGCGCGTCGAGCACCGTCGGCAGCGACAGCGCGGCCGGCCCCACGCACACCCCGGCCACCATCGCCGCGGCCAGCACGACCACGGCCGCCACGATGGCCCGCCCCGGCCGCAGGGTCCGGGTCGGCACTGCTCGTGACGTCAGCCCCGGCGCCTCGCCCGCGCCGGCCGCCTCAGCCGCCGGGCCCGCCCGCGGCTCATCCTCAGGACCATCCGTAACAGCTGCGCCGCCCGGCTCGGTCCCACTGGCCGGGTCGGGCCCGGCCGGGCCGCCACGTGGCGGGCGGTCCGGGGCGCTGGCTGCCGCCGCCATGGGTCCCGCCCCTCAGTGCTTCCCGCGGGCGATGGCCATCTCCACCGTCCGCAGCAGGTCCACGATGCGCGGCCCCCAGCGCGAGGCGATGTCGTCGTTGAGCCCGATCACGTGGCCGTCCCTGACCGCGGCCAGGCCGGCCCAGCCGGGGCGGCGGCCCACCGTGGCCGCGTCCTGGTGGCAGCACACCGTGTCGGCCAGGATGATGTAGTCCGGGTTGGCCGAGGCGATGAACTCCGAGGACAGCTGCGGGTAGCCGCCTGATGACGCGGCGCCCTTGGCGCTGTCGGCGATGCTCTTCATGCCGAGCAGGCGGAGCAGCAGGCCCACGAAGGTGTCCGAGGTCACCGAGTAGTACGTCTGGTCCAGCTCGTAGTAGTAGGTCAGCGGCTTGCTGTGGTGCGGTGCCGCGGCCACGATCTGGCGGATGCCCGCGGCGATCGCGCTGGCCTCGTGCTGGGCCTGGGGCAGGTGCCCGGTGGCCTGGCCCAGCTCGTCGATCTCCGCGTAGACCTGAACCAGGGCCGTCGCGGGCGGCAGCACCAGGACCGGCACCGACAGCCCGGCCAGCCGCCTGGCCAGCCCGTTGGTGTTGTCCGACAGCACGACCAGGTCGGGCTTGAAGGCCACGATGGCCTCCAGGTTGGGCTGGAAGCCGTTGAGCTTGGTCCGGGGCGCCTGCGGCGGGTAGTCGGAGTCCTCATCGACCGCCTTGACCTGGCCGCCGGCCCCGATGGCGTAGAGCATCTCGGTCAGCGTCGGGGACAGCGACACGATCGCACCGGGCCGGGCGCCCACGTGCACGCGGCCGTTGGCGGCCTGCACCGTGACCGGAAACCCCGACGACTGCAGGCCGCCGGAGGTGCCGCCGCTGGTCCCCTTTGTTTCGGAGCCTTGGCTGCCTGATGCCGCGCCGCCGCTCGATGCGGTGGAGCCGCACGCGCCGCAGGCCATGGCCAGGGCCGCGGCCGCCAGCAGGCCAGCCGCGCGCCGGTGAGAAGCACGCATGGATCACCCTCCTCGGATCGTGGAGGATGACGTGGACCCTGGTCCGGCGTGCCCGCGGCGCGCCGGGACCGGACGGACTGCCCCTCCTCCGAGGCCAGACCGCCGGCGCTGGACAGGCGTCCGGGCTCGTCCTCCGCGCAATGCTCGCGGAGGCATCACCGTTGCGGGACAGCGCCGGGATCGCACCGGCTTCGCTGGGGCAGCGCCATCCTGGCCCAGGCCAGGACTCCGGTAGCGTACCGCAGCCGCAAGGTCCGGCCCGGGCCTGTGGCCAGGGCTGTGGACAGTCCTGCTGACAAGTCGGCGCCGCGGGGGACAACTTCCCGGTAGCTGTGGATAGTGGTGTGGACAGCGAAAATGGCCATAAATTGTGCGGTCAAGGCCTTGTGCCGGCTCGCCGATTGGCAGTAGAACGGCTGTCACCACTGAGGCGGGCCCGCCCCGAAGGCAACTCCGGAACGGCGGGTGGGCGGGGAGACCTGGCCCAGCCCGACGGGGGCCCGGTGCCGGTGGCGGCCGCGCGGCGTCGGCCAGCCGGACTTGCCGGAAGGCTCCGGACGGCGCCGTCGCGAGACCGTCGAGGCCCCTCCATCTCATACATGGAGGGGCCTCGTCCTATTTTGACGGGAGCCGGGCTCCGAGCCCGGTAGCGACACGCGGAACGAGCGGGGTCGATGAGGTCGATGGGGCGAGCCGTCTTAACGAATTGCGCCCAACGAGTAACGCCATGTGCAATGGCGGGCGATAATGAGACAGACGTCGGCGGCGTGGGTACCCCCGAGCTCACGTCGCCGCGTCTCTCTCATTTCCAGGCGCGCTGGAGGGCCGCCTGATGACGCCGCTCATCTCCCGGGCTCGCCTCCGGGCGCCTGAAGACGCTGTCTTCCCTCGTCGCTCGGGCGCTCCTTCGTCGCTTCTCGCTCCTCGGGAAGATAGCGCCGCGCCTCTCCGACGCGCGGCTGTCGCGGTTCTAGAGCGCGGCTGTCGCGGTTCCAGAGCGCGGCTGTCGCGGGCTCCTACGCGGGGCACTTGCGGTCACCTGACCGCGCCGGCAGTACCAGGTGGGTGCCGCGCCCGGTAGCGTTCGGTACATGACTGTTACAGCGACGCCCGCCGGCGCGGAGAGCGCCCGGCCGCCCGCCCCGTTCGGGCGGAATCTCACGGCCATGATCACGCCGATGACTGGCGACGGGGCGGTCGATTACGACGGTGCGGCTCGCCTGGCCGAGTACCTGGTCACGGACATGCGCAACGACGGCCTGGTGATCAGCGGCACGACCGGCGAGTCGCCGACCACCAGCGACGCCGAGAAGGACCGCCTGCTGCGCGTGGTCATCGAAGCGGTCGGGGACCGGGTGCCCGTGGTGGCCGGAGTCGGCACCAACAACACCGCGCACACCTGCGAGCTGGCCCGGGCGGCCGAGCAGGCCGGCGCCACCGGGCTGCTGGTGGTGACCCCCTACTACAACAAGCCCCCGCAGGCCGGCCTGGTGGCGCACTTCACCGCGGTGGCCGACGCGACCGGGCTGCCGGTGCTGGTGTACGACATCCCCGGCCGCAGCGCCACGGCCATCGAGACCGACACGCTGGTCCGGCTGGCCGAGCACCCGCGGATCGTGGCCGTCAAGGACGCCAAGGAGCACGTGCTGGCCAGCTCTGAGGTCATGGCCCGCAGTGGCCTGGCCTACTACTGCGGCGATGACCCGGTGAACCTGCCCTGGCTGTCCATCGGCGCCTGCGGGTTCGTCAGCGTGCACTCCCACGTGATCGGCGACCGGCTGGCCGACCTGATCGAGGCCTACTTCAGCGGCCGGGTGGCCGACGCGCTGGCCATCCACCGCGAGCTGCTCCCGGTCTACCGGGGCATGACCAGGGCCCAGGGCGCGATCATGGCCAAGGCCGCGCTGAACATGCTGGGGCTGCCCGGCGGGACGGCCCGGCTGCCGCTGGTCGACGCCACTCCTGCACAGATCGAGCAGCTGCGGCAGGACCTTATCGCTGGCGGCGTGAAGATCCGGTGAGCCACCCGCATCCAGAACTGCCCCCGCCCCCGCCGCTGCCCGACGGCGGCCTGCGCATGATCGCCCTGGGCGGCCTCGGCGAGATCGGCCGGAACATGACCGTCTTCGAGCATGCCGGACGGCTGCTCGTGGTGGACTGCGGCGTCCTGTTTCCCGAGCCCGACCAGCCCGGAGTCGACCTCATCCTGCCGGACTTCTCCGCGCTGGAGGACCGGCTGGGCCTGATCGAGGCGCTGGTCCTCACCCACGCGCACGAGGACCACATCGGCGCCGTCCCCTACCTGCTGCGGCAGCGGGCCGACATTCCGCTGGTGGGCTCGCGGCTGACGCTGGCCCTGCTGGACAGCAAGCTGGCCGAGCACCGGATCTCGCCCTCGACGGTGGAGGTCGTGGCCGGCGAGCAGGCAGACGTTCGGGCCGTTCGAGCTGGAGTTCCTGTCCGTCAACCACTCCATCCCCGACGCGCTGGCCGTGGCCATCAAGACCGCGGCCGGGGTGGTGCTGCACACCGGCGACTTCAAGATGGACCAGCTGCCGCTGGACGGCCGGCTGACCGACCTGGGCGGCTTCGCCCGGCTCGGGGCCGACGGCGTGGACCTGCTGCTGGCCGACTCGACCAACGCCGAGGTGCCCGGCATCGTCACCAGCGAGCGAGCCATCGGGCCGGTGCTGGACGACGTCTTCGACGGCGCCCAGCAGCGGATCATCGTGTCCTGCTTCGCCAGCCACGTGCACCGGGTGCAGCAGACCATGGACGCCGCCGCCACCCACGGCCGCAAGGTCGCGCTGGTCGGCCGGTCCATGGTCCGCAACATGGGCGTGGCCCGCGACCTGGGCTACCTGCGGGTGCCGAGCGTCCCTGGCGGCCTGCTGGTCGACATGCGCGAGGCCGAGGAGCTGCCGCCGGACCAGATCGTGCTGATCTCGACCGGGTCGCAGGGCGAGCCGATGTCGGCGCTGTCCCGGATGGCCGCCCGCGACCACCCGATCCGGATCGCCGAGGGCGACACGGTCATCCTGGCCTCGTCCCTGGTGCCGGGCAACGAGACCTCGGTGTCGCGCATCATCAACGAGCTGACCCGGCTCGGCGCGCACGTGGTCCACAAGGGCAACGCGCTGGTGCACGTGTCCGGCCACGCGCCCGCCGGGGAGCTGCTCTACGTGCTGAACCTGGTCCGGCCGAGCAACTTCGTGCCGGTGCACGGCGAGTGGCGGCACCTCAAGGCGCACGCCGACCTGGCCGCCCTGACCGGGGTCGCCGAGGACAGCATCGTGATCGCCGAGGACGGCGTGGTCGTGGACCTGGTCGACGGCAAGATCGCGGTGACCGGCAGCGTGCCGTGCGGCTATGTCTACGTGGACGGCATGTCGGTGGGGGAGATCACCGAGGCGTCGCTGAAGGACCGGCTGATCCTGGGCGACGAGGGCTTCATCTCGGTCGTGGTCGTGGTCGACTCCACCAACGGCAAGCTGGTGGCCGGCCCGGAGATCCACGCCCGCGGCTCGGGCATCGACGAGACGGCCTTCGCCGAGGTCCGGCCGCTGGTCGAGGAGACCCTGGCCCGCGCGGCGGCCGACGGCATCAGCGAGGTGCACCAGCTGCGGCAGATGATCCGCCGCACGACGGGACGCTGGGTGAGCGACAACTACCGCCGCCGCCCGATGATCATTCCCGTCGTGGTCCAGGTCTAGCGCCGGGGCCCGCGTTGACGGCCAGGGGGGTGGCATGACGGCCGACGGTGCCGCGCCGGGCACGGGCACAGGCACGGGCCCGCCGGGGCCCGCGGCCGGGCCCGGCGGCCGCCGGATCGCGCTGGTCGCGATCGCCGCCTGGGCGGTGGCCGCGGTGGCCGCCGTGTCGGTGATCGCGGCGCAGGGCCGGGATCAGTCCGCCCAGGGCCCCGGGGCCCGCCCGCCCGGGGCCGGCGGCCAGCACGGGACGAGCCTGCCCCGCGCCACGGTGACGATCACCGACGTCGGCAACATGAACTTCGGCACCACGGGCAACTACCCGCCCGCCGGGCCGGGCCCGCTGCTGGCGGGCGTCACCCGGCACCTGCGCAGCCAGCTCACCCTGGCCACCCTGCAGACCACGCTGGGCAGCGGCGGCACCACCAAGTGCGCCGTGAGCCCGCCCTCGGTGACCTGCTACGCGTTCCAGGCCCCGGCCGCCTACGCGATGGCCGTGCACCGGGCCGGCTTCACCGCGGTCAACCTGGCCGGCAGTCACGTCGAGGACGCGGGCCAGCTGGGCGTGCGGCAGACCGACGCCGCGCTGCGCGCCGCGCACGTGCGCTTCACCGGGCGGCCCGGGCAGACGACCTACCTGGTTAGCGGGGGCGTGCGGATCGCCCTGCTGGGCTTCGCCCCCTACCAGTTCACCCGCGACCAGCTGGCCGCCCGGGCCGCGGCCGGCGCGGTGCGCCAGGCCGCCGCCCGCGCTCCGCTGGTGATCGTGTTCATGCACGCCAACGGCGAGGGCGTCGGCACCCGCAGCGACGACCCCATCGCGTTCGCGCACGCGATGGTCCGGCCGGCGCCGACCTGGTGCTCGGCTCGGGGCCGCACGCGCTGCGCGGCATGCAGTGGTACCACCGGCGGCTCATCGCCTACAGCATGGGCAACTTCGCCGGCTACAACAGCCTGGGCCTGAGCGGGCCGGGTGCGCGGGGCGCGATCCTGCGGCTGCGGCTGCGGGCCAATGGCCTGTTCGCGGGCGGCCTGATCACCCCGATCATGCTGGTCGAGCCGGGCATGCCGTTGCTGGACCCGGCGCGGACCGGCATCAGCCTGCTCAACTCGCTGTCCCGGACCGAGTTCGGGGCCAGCGCGGTGCGGATCACCCCGGCGGGCCGGATCCTGGCCCCGCCCGGCTCGGCGGCACACCCGCGGAGCCGGCCGCACCCGCGGCGCAAGTGACGGCCCGGCCGCAAGGAACGCAAACCGCTTGCAAGCGCCGGCCCCAGCCGGTCCCGGCCGGCCTTACCCGGCGGTCGCCGGGCCGTCCTGGATCCGCAGCCACACGACGGTGCCGGCCGGCAGCAGTCCGCCGCCGAGCGGCCCGCTGGCCAGCAACACCTTGGCCCAGTAGGGCAGGCTGACCGGGCCGGCCGACAGGTTGACCAGGCAGCCGACCCGGAGCCGCCCCCGGCGGGGCCGGGATCGCCGGCCGGGGCCCGGTCGAAAGCGAGCCCGCCGTCCGGCGCGGGCCGCCAGCTCATCGGCCCGTCGCCCAGGGCCGGCTCGGCCCGGCGGATCCGCAGCGCGCGGCGGTGCAGCTCCGGCATCGAGCCCGGGTCGCCGGCCTCGCTGGCCACCGTCGGGTCGCGCCAGCCCGCGGGCTGCGGCAGCCACGGCCGGGATTATCGGAGGTCAGATCACGCAAGCACTTGCGGCTAAATGTCGTATCGTTGCGGCATGACGCCCACTCCCACCCGCCGCCTGGCCGAGGTCGCCAAGAAAGTCGGCGTCAGCGAGGCCACCGTGAGCCGGGTGCTGAACGGCAAGGCCGGGGTCTCCGACGGCACCAGGGAGGCCGTGCTCGCCGCGCTGGACGTGCTCGGCTACGAGCGACCGACCCAGCTGCGCGGCGAGCGGGCCCGGCTGGTCGGCCTGGTCCTGCCCGAGCTCCAGAACCCGGTCTTCCCGGCACTGGCCGAGGTGATCGGCGGCGCGCTTGCTCAGCGCGGCTTCACCCCGGTGCTGTGCACCCGCTCCGCCGGCGGGCTGTCCGAGGCCGACTACGTCGGCATGCTGCTGGAGCAGCACGTGTCCGGCGTCGTGTTCACCGGCGGCCACTTCGCCGAGCTGGCCTCCCCGCACGATCACTACCGCCTGCTGCACAGCCGCGGCATCCCCGTCGTGCTGGTCAACGCCGCGCCGCAGATCGACAACCTGGACTTTCCCTGCGTGTCCACCGACGACATGACTGCCGCGGCCCAGGCCTTCCGGCACCTCGCCTCGCTCGGGCACCAGCGCATCGGCCTGGTCGTGGGGCCCGAGGACCACGTGCCGTCCCGGCGCAAGCTGGCCGCTTTCAACGAGCACGCGCAGCGCGCCGGCCTGGAGGTCGCCCCGGTCGAGCATGCGCTGTTCTCCCTGGAAGGCGGCCAGGCTGCCACCACCCGGCTGCTGCGCCACGGCGTGACCGGCATCGTCTGCGGCAGCGACGTGCTGGCCCTGGGCGCGATCCGGGCCGTGCGCCGGGCCGGCCTGTCGGTGCCCGGCGACGTGTCCGTGGTCGGCTACGACGACTCCGCGTTCATGAACTGCACCGACCCGCCGCTGACCACCGTCCGCCAGCCCATCGAGTCCATGGGCAAGGCCGCCGTGGCCCTGCTGATCAACCAGATGGAGAGCATGTCGGTGTACCCCGAGGAGCTCCTCTTCGAGCCCGAGCTGGTCGTCCGCGGCTCCACCGCCCCCGCCCCGTCCACCGCCCCCGCCCCGTCCGCTCCGCCCGCGTCGTCCGCCGCAGCCCCAGCCACTCCCACTGCTGCCGCTGCCTCGGCCCCGCCCGCCGCACCCGCCACGACCCCGGTGGCTGACCCAGCGTCCGCCGCGAGCCCGGTTCCCGCCGTTCCCGGCGCGACCGCGCCCGTCTGACCCGCCACCCCGGTTCCCGGCGACGTGGTTGCAACAATCACGTCGCTGCAGCGACGTCAGAGCAACAACCACGTCGTTGTCCGGGGCTGCACCGGCCCGGTCCCGACCGCTCCCAGGCTCGCAGCGACGTGAATGGCCCTTCCACGCGGTTCTAGTAGCACCAGCGGCCCTCTGGCGCTGTTCTGGTAGCACCAGAGGACCGTCTGTGACGCAACTCGGCTTCAGCAGGCGCGCTCAGGCGCCCCGCAGGCCCGCCCAGCCCGGAGGGCCGGACACCACGCACCACGGTCATCCCACCAGCCTCACTAGCACCACTCGACGATCTTGGTCCGCATCAGTGCTCGCGGCGCAGCGGCGTGAAAGGGCCAACCACGTCGCTAGAACAGCACCAGAGGGCCGCCGGTGCTGCACGGAGTCGGCGGGCGGCGGCTCGTATGCCGCGCGCGGGCGACACGCGGGGCCCGGTCTGGCAGCGCCCGGCGCCCGAGGGCCGACGAACACGCGGGCCGGTCTGGCAGCGCCCGGCGCCCGAGGGCCGACGAACACGCGGTGCGGTTTGACGGCGACCCGGCGCCCGCAGGCTGACTGACACGCGGCGGGCTGGCGGCGGCGTGGAGCCCTGGGCGGGCGACCCGCCGGAGTGGGCGGGCGACCCGGCGGAGTGGACGGGCGACACGCGGGACGGCCTGGGGTGCTTTGAGCTGAGAGTTCCGCTGGCTACGGTTGGGCATCATGGCGACTCGTGCGCCCAGGGGCGCCCCATCCGCGCCCAGCAGTAGCTCGCGCTCGAGCCGCACCGGTCAGGCGAGCGGCGGGTCCCGCACGAGTGCCTCGCGGACTGGCTCCTCACGGGCGGGCTCCTCGCGCACCGGCTCATCGCGCGCCAGTTCCTCGCGTACCGGTTCCTCACGTTCCGCTTCCTCCCGCACCAGGACCAGCGCCAGCAAGTCGGGGACGGCCTCGCCGTACCGCCGCGCGGGCCGCAAGTCGCGGTCGCGGGCCAGCGCGGCCCGGCGGCCGCCGTCGGCCAACCCGCTGATGATCCTGCTGAGCTGGCTGGTGGCGGTGCTCAGCGGGATCTGGATGGCGCTGGCGCACACCCTGGGCTCGGCGGCCAGGGGTTACGGCCAGCACGCCCGCGATCTGGACCCGGCGCACCGGCGCGACGGGCTGGGGCTGGTGGCGCTGTGCGGGGCCATTGTCAGCGCCGCGGCCATCTGGTGGCACCTGGGCCTGATCGGCAAGCCGCTGACCTCGCTGCTGCACGGCGCGTTCGGGTCCGGCGCCTGGACCATCCCGATCCTGCTGGTGCTGCTGGCGGTGCGGTTCCTGCGCCACCCGGACCGCAACGCGGACACCGGCCGCATGGTGATCGGCTGGACGGCGCTGCTGGTCGGCGCGCTCGGCCTGGTGCACATCGCCGACGGCACGCCGAGCCCGGCGGACGGCGGGGCGGCCATGCGGGCCGCGGGCGGGGTGGTGGGCTACCTGGCCTCGGCGCCGCTGGTGCACCTGGTGACCAAGTGGGCGGCGGCGCCGGTGCTGGCCGCGGTGACCGGCTTCGGGCTGCTGGTGATCACCGGCACTCCGCTGCACCAGGTGCCGGGCCGGCTGGCCGACCTGCACGGGTTCATGTGGGGCCGGACCGATCAGGACGAGTCCGACCTGGACCCGGATCAGCTGGCCGACGATGACGGGACCGGAGACCGGCCGCAGCTGCCACGGGGCAAGGCCCGGCGGCTGGCGGCGCTGGAGGCCGGCGACCACGAGCGGCCCTACGACACGCCGCTGCTGGGCGGCAGCGTGCCCAAGTCCCAGGGCGGAAAGGGCGGGCGCGGCAACGCCAGGGCGGTAGCGCCGCCGGAGCCGGTGCCCGACGGGCTGTCGTTCTCGGCGCCGGCCGCGCCGGCCGCCGCCGGCGCGGGCGGCTCGGCGGTGGACGAGGCGTGGCGGGAGTCCTGGTTCGGCGGCGGCGAGGGCGCGGCCGCCGCGGCGGCGGGAGCGGCCGCGGGCCAGGCGGCCGCGGCGGCCAAGGACCAGAAGCCAGAGCAGCTCACGCTGGCCGCCTCCAGCGACTCGACCTACACGCTGCCGCCCGCCGCGCTGCTCAAGCCCGGTTCCGCGCCCAAGGCCCGGACCCGGGCCAACGACCTGATGGTCGAGGCCCTGACCGTGGTGCTGGACCAGTTCGAGGTGGACGCCCAGGTGACCGGGTTCACCCGGGGGCCGACGGTGACCCGGTACGAGATCGAGCTGGGCCCGGCGGTCAAGGTGGAGCGCGTCACCCAGCTGACCAAGAACATCGCCTACGCGGTGAAGAGCGCCGACGTGCGGATCCTGTCCCCGATCCCCGGCAAGTCGGCCATCGGGGTGGAGATCCCGAACACCGACCGGGAGATCGTGTCGCTGGGCGACGTGCTCCGATCGCCGGCGGCCACCTCCGACCACCACCCGATGGTGGTCGGCCTGGGCAAGGACGTCGAGGGCCGCACGGTGGTGGCCAACCTGGCCAAGATGCCTCATATGTTGATAGCCGGTGCCACCGGTGCCGGCAAAAGTACATGTATCAACGGGGTGATCACCTCGATCCTGCTGCGGGCCACGCCCGAGGAGGTGCGGATGGTGCTGGTCGACCCCAAGCGGGTCGAGCTGGCCGCCTACGCGGGGATCCCGCACCTGATCACGCAGATCATCACCAACCCCAAGAAGGCGGCGGACGCGCTGCAGTGGGTGGTGGGCGAGATGGACCGCCGCTACGACGACCTGGCCGCCTCGGGGTTCCGGCACATGGACGACTTCAACAAGGCCGTCCGGGCGGGCAAGCTGACCGCGCCGCCGGGCAGCGAGCGGGTCTACGTGCCCTACCCGTACCTGCTGGTGATCGTGGACGAGCTGGCCGACCTGATGATGATCGCCCCCCGGGACGTGGAGGACGCGATCGTCCGGATCACGCAGCTGGCCCGGGCGGCCGGCATTCACCTGGTGCTGGCTACCCAGCGGCCGAGCGTGGACGTGGTGACCGGGCTGATCAAGGCCAACGTGCCGTCGCGGCTGGCGTTCGCGACCTCCAGCCTGACCGACAGCCGGGTCATCCTGGACCAGCCCGGCGCGGAGAAGCTGGTCGGCCAGGGCGACGCGCTGTTCCTGCCCATGGGCGCGAGCAAGCCGATGCGGCTCCAGAACGCGTACGTCAGCGAGAAGGAGATCCGCGAGGTCGTCGCGCACTGCAAGAAGCAGATGGAGGCCGAGTACCGCGACGACGTCGTGGTGCCCGAGGCCAAGCAGAAGGACATCGATGCCGACATCGGCGACGATCTGGACCTGCTGGTGCAGGCCGTGGAGCTGGTCGTGAGCACGCAGTTCGGCTCGACTTCGATGTTGCAGCGAAAGCTGCGTGTCGGCTTCGCCAAGGCGGGCAGGCTTATGGACCTGATGGAGAGCCGGGGCGTGGTCGGGCCGAGCGAGGGCTCCAAGGCCAGGGACGTTCTGGTCCGGCCGGACGACCTGCCGGAGCTGCTCGCCTCGCTGCGCGGCGGGGCGAACTGACCCGCCAAAGAACGAATTGGCAGTTTCTCGCGGTCGCGAGAGACTTGGCCGAGACACGATCTGAACCGCTCCGGTCCTCGCCGGGAGGTAATCGCGTGTCTACACTTAGTGACCGTTCCCCAGTGAAGGGAACGGGGAGAACCACGTCACTGCGCTCGCACCCCCGGCCGGCCGCAGTGCGACCAAGCAGTGGAGGCGTCGAGTGACTATCGGTGACGCCCTGGCCGAGGCACGCCGCCAGGCCGGGCTCACAATCACGCAGGTCAGCCAGCGAACCTGCATCCGAGAGACGATCATCCGGGGGATTGAGCGCAACGACTTTTCCGCCTGCGGGGGCGACTTCTACGCGCGCGGCCACATCCGGAGCATCGCCAGGGCAGTGGGGGCCGACCCTGAGCCGCTGATCCGGGAGTATGACGCGACCCAGGGCGCCCCCGAGGCCATCACGGCCGCGGACGTATTCGAGCCGTCCACTCCGATCAAGCTCAAGGAACGGCGGCGGCCGAACTGGAGCCTGGCCCTGCTGGTGGTTCTCGCCGCAATTGTCGGCGTGGCCACCTACCATTTCCTGTCCGGGCCGGCCAAGTCGGATCCGCGGGCCACCGCCGGGACATCGCATGTCAGCTCGCACGACACGCCCAAGGCGGGCGCGACCAAGCAGACCACCTCACAGACGACCCCGCGGCATCACCGGCACCGCACGGTGATCAGGGTGAGCGCCGTCACCGGTGACTGCTGGGTGCAGCTGACCACCGCGAGCGGCCGGTTCATCTACTCGGGCGTCATCCCGGCGGGCACGCACAAGACCTGGTACGAGCACCACCGGGTGCACCTCCTGCTGGCCAACCCCGGCGCGGTGACGCTGACGGTGGACGGCAAGACGGAATCGCCCGGTCTCCAGGGCCAGACCCTGACCATCGGGCCTGGCCGGCACGTGACGAGCTAGGCGCCCCATGGCACAAGTTGCTGGTGCGCTGGCACGCGCGGGCTTACCGTAGTCTGCCGGTGTGTCATCGAGCGTGTCGTCACATGAGGAGGCCCGGCCCGCCGGGCGCAGTGTCAGCCTGATCACGCTGGGCTGCGCCCGTAACGAGGTGGACTCCGAGGAGCTGGCCGCCCGGCTGGAGCAGGCCGGCTGGCGGCTGACCGACGACGCCGAGGAGGCGTCCGTCGTGGTCGTCAACACCTGCGGGTTCATCCAGGCGGCCAAGCAGGAGTCCATCGACGAGCTGCTGGGCGCGGCGGGCGGCAAGGCGGCGGTGGTGGCCGCGGGCTGCCTGGCCGAGCGGTACGGCTCCGGGCTGGCCGAGGCGCTGCCTGAGGCCCAGGTGCTCAGCTTCGACGACTACGGCGACATCGCGGCCCGGCTGGACGACGTGGTGGGGGGCAAGCGCTGGGCCGCGCACGAGCCGCGGGACCGGCGCAAGCTGCTGCCGCTCACCCCGGCGGCCCGGCCGGGGAACGCGGCCGTGGCCCAGCCGGGGCACGGCATCGTGTCCGGCCCGATCGTGTCCGGCCCGGCCGCTGGTTTCCCCGCCGACACCGTCTTCCCCGCGGACGCGATCCCGGACCTGCCCGCCGGGGTGGCCCCGGCCTCCGGGCCGCGGGTCATGCGGCGGCGGCTGGGCGGCGCGCCCGCCGCGCCGCTCAAGATCGCCTCGGGCTGCGACCGGCGGTGCAGCTTCTGCGCCATCCCGGCGTTCCGCGGGGCGTTCGTCTCCCGCCCGCCGGCCGACCTGGTCGCCGAGGCCGGCTGGCTGGCCGAGCACGGTGTCCGCGAGCTGTTCCTGGTCAGCGAGAACTCGACCTCCTACGGCAAGGACCTGGGTGACCTGCGGCTGCTGGAGACGCTGCTGCCGCAGCTCGCGGCGGTGCCGGGCATCGCCAGGGTCCGGGTCAGCTATCTCCAGCCGGCCGAGGTCCGGCCGGGCCTGGTCGAGGTCATGACGGCCACGCCGGGCGTGGCGCCCTACTTCGACCTGTCCTTCCAGCACGCCAGCGGCACGGTGCTGCGCTCGATGCGGCGGTTCGGGGATGGCGAGCGATTCCTGGGGCTGATCGACCAGATCCGGCAGCTCGCCCCGGACGCCGGGATCCGCTCCAACTTCATTGTCGGCTTCCCCGGCGAGACGCCGGACGATGTCGAGCAGCTCAGGGACTTCCTGACCGAGGCCCGGCTGGACGCCATCGGCGTGTTCGGCTATTCCAGCGAGGACGGCACCGAGGCGGCCGGGCTGCCCGGCGAGCTGGACGAGGACGTGGTGGCCAGCCGGGTCGAGGACCTGGCCGCCCTGGCCGACGAGCTGATGGCCGAGCGGGCCGCCGACCGGATCGGCGACGTCCTGGACGTGCTGATCGACGAGGAGCTCGAGCCCGGCCGTTACCTGGGCCGCGGCGCGCATCAGGCCCCGGAGGTGGACGGCACCACCGAGGTCACCACCGCGCCGGGCCGCCAGCTGGCCCCCGGCGACCTGGTCCAGGTCGTGGTGACCGGCTCGGACGGAGTCGACCTGTTCGGTGAGCCAACCGCGGGACCGCATTGAGCCAGCCCGGCTCACGCACGTCGGGGGACGGGGCGGCGAGCGGCGTCACCGTCGCCGCGCCTCGGCTGATGAACGTGGCCAACGCGCTGACCATGCTGCGGCTGGCGCTGGTCCCGGTGTGCGTCGTCCTGCTGGTGGAGGGCGGGACGGCTTACCGGGTGGCGGCGTTCGGGGCGTTCGCGGTGGCGTCGGCGACCGACCTGCTGGACGGCGAGCTGGCCCGGCGGCGCAACCTGATCACCGACTTCGGCAAGATCGCCGACCCGATCGCGGACAAGGCACTGACCGGCTCGGCGCTGGTCACGCTGTCCTGGCTGGGCGAGCTGGCCTGGTGGGTGACGATCGTGATCCTGGCCCGCGAGCTGGCCGTCACGGCGCTGCGATTCTGGGTCATCCGGCGCGGCGTGATCGCCGCCAGCCGCGGCGGCAAGATCAAGACCATGCTCCAGATCTTGGCCATCAGCCTGTACATCCTGCCCGGCGATCTCGCGCTGGCCCGGGAGGTGTTCATGGGCGCGGCCGTGTTCGCGACCGTGATCACCGGGGTCGACTACACGGTCCGGGCGGTGCGGCTGCACCGGGCGGTGCCGCACCCGGCCGGGCCGGACCCCACGGCGGCCACGCCGCGCCGGCCGCGGCGGCGACGCTCGCGGCCGCCGCGGCCGCCGCTCGAGCGGAGCCGGCGATTCAGCTGTCGGCGATTCAGCGTCGGGCGAACCGGCCCCGAGCGAGGCGGCGGCGGGCACAGACTCATCGGCAGGCCATGCCGCCCGCGACGCGCCGGGAGGACGCTCATGACTGCTGCGCAGGCTCGCGCCACCGAGCTGGCCGGGGAGGCCATCCGGCTGCTCATCGACCGCGGCCAGACGATCGCCGCCGCCGAGTCGCTGACCGGCGGGCTGGTGGCGGCCGCGCTGACCAGCATCCCCGGCGCCTCGGCCGCCTTCCGCGGCGGCGTCGTCGCCTACGCCGCCGATCTCAAGGCCGCCGTTCTCGGCGTGCCCGATGACCTGCTAGAACGTCGCGGAGCGGTGGATCCGGCCGTGGCCGAGGCGATGGCCGAGGGCGCCCGGACCCGGATGTGGACGACCGTCGGGGTGGCCACCACGGGGGTGGCCGGCCCGGATCCGGCCGAGGGCAAGCCCGTCGGCACGGTCTACGTCGCCGTGGCCGGGCCGACCCGGACGACCTCTCGAGCCCTGGTCCTGGCCGGGGCCAGGGACGTCATCCGGATGGCTACGGTGGAGAGTGTTCTGGCCCTGCTGATATCTACGATGCGGGAAGAGGATGACTGATTACAGCGTTACAGAGACGAACACGCAGCTATACCCTCTCCCGAACTGTCCGTAAGGACAGGTACGGTGGAGGTGTCAAGGGAACGGCTTCGGGGAGGGAGTGCGACGATGGTCTTGCTTCGTCACATGCTTGGCGATGCGCTTCGACGGCTGCGCATCCGTCAGGGCCGCACCCTCCGTGAGGTCTCCGCCGCCGCGCGCGTGTCGCTGGGCTACCTGTCCGAGGTCGAGCGCGGGCAGAAGGAAGCGTCCTCCGAGCTGCTGGCGTCCATCTGCGGCGCGCTCGGGGCCCCGCTATCCCAGGTGCTGCGCGAGGTCTCCGACAGCTTCGCCCTGGCCGAGCTGCAGAGCGAGCCGGTCTACTCGGGCCCGGTGGAGCCGGCGCTCGACGGGCCGCCCGCACCGAGGGCGCCCCGGCATGACAGCCCCGCCGACGGTTCCGGCCGCGCCGCGCACCGCGGCCCGCCGGGTCGCCGTGGCCGGAGGCGCCCGGCTGCCGCTGGCCGATCAGCGCCAGATCACCGTCCGCTCCGACCGCAGCATCATCTCCGAGCCGCAGCCCGCGATGGACCAGGCCCGCCTGACGGGCGGCACGTCCCAGTTCGAGCGGATCAGCGACGTCACGAACATGGTCCCGGTATAGGAGCTTTTGATCCTGCTGAGCCCGGCCAGGCCCCGCCTGGCCGGGTTTTGCTTATCCGGCCGCGGTTACTCCCAGGCGCCTACTCCCAGGCGCCCGGGTTCTCCGACAGCTTGCGCACGTCGTCGGGCAGGTTGCCGGTCACGATGTGCTCCAGGCTGACGTCCTCCAGCACGGCCCGCTCGTTGGCGCGCAGCGCGATCCACACCGTCTGGAGCGGCTCGGCCGCGCCGATGTAGCCCAGGTTCTCCGGCCGCTCGCCGCGCATGCTCACCAGCGGCCCGTCGATGGCCCGGATGATGTCGGCCAGCGAGATCTCGCCCGCGGGCCGGGCCAGCCAGAAGCCGCCGTCGGGCCCGCGCTGGCTGCGGACCAGCCCGGCGCGGCGCAGCTGGGTCAGGATCGCCTCGAGGAACTTGCCGGGGATGGCCTGGCTGCGGGCGAGCGAATCGGCCGTGACGTGGCCGCCGCCGGAGGCGGCCAGCTCGATCGCGGCGCGGAGGGCGTAATCGGCACGTGCGGACAAACGCATGCCAAGCATTATGCAGGTAAACGGCACCTGTCCGCTGACGCCGCACGGCAATACGCAGCCCCGGCGGCGCGTCACGCGGGTCTCACGGACCGCTGACGGCACGCCGGGCACCGGAAGGCCCGGCCCGGCCCGTGCGGCCTCCAGGGCCTTCCTGGAGGCCGCACGGGTCCCGTACGGGTGCCGTGCGGGAGGTTGTGCGAGCGCCCGCTCCGGCCCTGGAGGGACCTCGGAGACGCTCGGGCCAGGTGAGACCCCGGTCAGGCGGCTGGCCGGGGCCGGCGAGGTAACCGAGGCCCGTTGCGGATCGATTGGAGGGGTCAGGGGCGGGCGAGGCCGAGGATCTCGGCGGCGGCGCGGCTGCTGGTCTGGGCGGCGCCGTGGGTGGCCAGGTAGAGCCGGGCCGGGGGGCGCCAGACGGGCAGGCCCATCTCCACCACGACCGCGTCCGGGCGGGCGGCCAGGAGCGCGCCGACCGACCTGGGCGGCCGCGGGATAGCGGTGCGCGTCGCGGACCACGATGACCAGCGAGCGGGCGGCCGCCGCGGCCAGCACGGCGGCGATGGAGCTGGCCTGCTCGCCTTCCGGGGCGCCGGTGCTGATCCGGCGCAGGCTGTCGGCCGGCACCCAGGCGCCCAGGCCCCAGGGCACCGACCCGACGGCCATGTTGTCCGGGCGGGACCACCTCGACCACGAACGGCCGGTGCAGCGGGCCCGGCGTGCCGTCCACCCGGACGGCGCGGCGCGCGGCGGCCAGGCCGATCTCGTCCCCGTCGCGGGCGGGCGCCCGGCCGCTCGCCGGGTCGCGGCCGAGGCCGCCGGCGCGGCCGTGGCCGACGCCGCCGAGGCCGCCGACGCCGTCCAGGCGCGCAGCTCGGCCACCCTGGCCGCGGCCTCCTCCAGCCGCTCGCCCGGCATCCGGCCCGACCGCACCGCCTCCACCAGCGCGTCCCGGACGTCGAGGTACATCCGCTGGTCCTGATCGCGGCCCAGGCACAGCAGGTCGGTGCCGGCCAGCACGGCCAGCACGGCCGTCTCGGGAATCCCGTAGACCTCGCTGACCGCCCGCATCTCCAGGCCGTCCGACACGATCACCCCGGTGAAGCCCAGCTCGCCGCGCAGCAGGCCGGTCAGCGCGGCCGGGGACAGCGAGGCGGGCAGGTCGCCGGTCAGCTCGGGGACCCGCAGGTGGCTGGGCATGATGGCGCGGACGCCGGCGGCGATGGCGGCCGCGAACGGGGGCAGGTCGCGGTCGGCCAGCAGCTCCATCGACGCGTCCACCGTGGCGATGCACGTGATGGCTGTCCAGCCGGGTGCTGCCGTGGCCGGGGAAGTGCTTGGCGCAGGCCGCGACGCCGGCCGACTGGAGCCCGGTGACGGCGGCCGCGGCGTGCCGGGCGACCAGCGCGGTGTCGGAGCCGAACGACCGGGTGCCGATGACCGGGTTGTCCGCGGCGGTGTTGACGTCCACCGCGGGGGCCAGGTTCAGGTTCACGCCGAGGGCGGCCAGGTCGGCGCCCAGCGCCGCGTACACCGCCTCGGTCAGCGCGACGTCGTCGACGGCGCCCAGCGCGGCGTTGCCCGGGTAGGGGCTGCCGCGCTGGTGCGCGATCCGGGTGACGTCGCCGCCTTCCTCGTCGATGGCGATGACGGCGTCGGGGTCCGGCCGCGCGCAGCGCCGCGGTCAGCCGGGCCAGCTGCTCGGCGGAATCGATGTTGGGGCCGTACAGGGTGACCCCGCCCAGCCCGCCGCGCCAGCGCGGCCAGCACCCAGGGCGGGGCGTCGTGACCGGGGAACGGCGGGATCAGGACGGCGTCGGCCAGCCGGGCCAGGGCCGGGTCGGCGTGGCGAGTCCTCACCCCTTCACCGCCCCGGCGACCAGGCCGCCGACCAGGCGGCGGCGGACGATCATGAAGAAGATCAGCACCGGGATGGTGTACAGCGTGGACGCGGCCATGATCGGCCCCCACTGCGCGCCGCCGCGGCCGAAGAAGTACGTCACGTAGATCGGCAGCGTGTAGGTGGAGTGCGCCTGGCCCAGGAAGGTCAGCGCGACGATGAACTCGTTGTAGGCGGTGATGAACGAGAAGATGCTGGTGGCCACCAGTCCCGGCATGACCAGCGGGAACAGGATCCGCCAGAAGATCTTCGGCGCCGACGCCCCGTCGATGGCCGCGGCCTCCTCCAGCTCTGCGGGCACGGTGGCCACGAAGTTGCGCAGCATCCAGATGGACACCGGCAGCGCCTGGGCCGCGTAGACGATGACCAGGCCGCCCAGGTTCTGGCAGCAGGTTCAGGTGGTTGAAGTCGACGAACAGGGCGATGATCAGCGCCTGGCCGGGGATCATCTGCACGATCAGCAGCATGATCAGGAACGAGGAGCGCAGCCGGAACCGGAACCGGGCCACGGCCACCGACGCCAGCAGCGACAGCACCGAGGCGACCAGCACGGTGGCCAGCGTGACGGTCAGGCTGTTGCGGAAGAAGATCCAGACCGGGCCGATCCCGGATGCCTGGCCGCTGATGACCTGGCTGAAGTTGCCGCAGCGTCGGGTGGGCCGGCAGCAGGCTCGGGCGTCAGCGAGTAGATCTCCTGCGACGGCTTGAACGCGGTCGAGATCATCCAGAAGATCGGGAACAGCGTGACCAGGGCGATGATCAGCGCGATGCCGTTGAGGCTGGCGGCGCGGGCCCGCCTCGCGGTTCGGTACCGGGCCGCCTGGCCGGGGCGCACGGCCGAGGCCGGCAGGCGGCGCTGGCGGCGATAGCGGGGCGGCGGTCATGTGAGCGCCCCCTGCCGGACCGAGGCGCGGACGTAGCCGACCGTGATGACCAGCACGATGGCCGTGAAGATCAGCGCCAGCGCGCCGCCCAGGCCGTAACTGGGCGGGAAGCCGAAGGCCTTGTCGTACATGTACAGCGAGAGGTTGTACTCGTTCTGGTTACCGGGGAAGCCGGTGATCAGGTAGATCTGGGTGAAGATGTTGAAGTCCCAGATCACCGACAGCAGCAGCAGGACCAGGAAGATCGGCTTCATCAGCGGGAAGGTGACCCGCCAGAACACCCGCCACCGGCTGGCCCCGTCGACGCAGGCCGCCTCGTACAGCTCGGCGGGGATGGTCTTGAGCCCGGCCAGCACGGTCACGGCGATGAACGGGAACGAGGTCCACAGCACCAGCAGCGTCAGCACGGTGTAGACCTGCAGCGCCCCGTTGGTGGTCCAGTTGTACTGGGCCCAGTTGGTGCTGCCGACCAGCCAGTGCGGCAGCCGGGACAGCGTCCAGTCGACCAGCCCGCCATCCGGGTTGAACAGCCAGTAGAACAGCACGGCGCCGGCGGTCGGAGGAGTGGCCCAGGCCAGCAGCGCGGCGGCCGAGACGAAGGCCGCCATCTTGCGGCCCAGCCGGTTCAGCAGCAGCCCGATCAGCGGTCCCGATGATCAGCGTCAGCGGCACGACCACGACGGCGAACATGACCGTGTTGCGCAGCGACGACCCAGAACTCCGGGTCGGCGAACGTGCTGGTGAAGTTGGCCAAGCCCGCCCACTGGGTCGGCGCCGCGCCGGTGAGCTGGGGCAGGCCGTAGTTCTGGAACGAGTAGAGCACGACCTGGACCAGCGGCCAGAGCAGGACCAGGGCGATCCCGATCAGCGCGGGGGCGAGCAGCAGGTAGGGGGCGAGCTTGTGCCGCCGGATGAAGGCGGCGGCGCGGGCCTGCGCGGACTGGTTTGTCGCGCCCGGCCGGGCCGGGCGCTGGCCGGACGGCCTAGGGCCGGCCGTGCCGAGCGCCGGCGCTGGACGGTGTCCGCCACTGGTCAGCTCCTTCCGGGGACTGGGCTGCTAGGGGCGGCCCGGGGAGGCGGGCGGGGAGCCGGGCGGGACAGGGCCCGGCCTGGCCGGCCGCGCGCAGGGGGGGTGTGCGCGCGGCCGGCCAGGGGCTGCTGGGCGCCGCTGCCGGGTCAGGACTCCTTGCCGGTGTTCAGCACATTCTGCAGCTCGGTGTTGGCCTTGCTGACCGTGGAGGAGAAGCTGGCGCCCTGCATCAGCGCCTTCATCATGTTGGGGATGATCTGGTCGGTGGCGTCGGCCGTGGCCCAGTTCTTGGAGTTCAGCGGGGAGATCTGGGTGTAGCCGGCCGCCTTGGCGAACCCGGACATGACCGGGCTGCTGGTGTAGACGCCGCTGGACAGCTGCGAGGTGAACTCGGGGAAGAAGCCGGACGCGTTGGCGAACGTGGTCGCGTTGGACGGGCTGTCCATGACCGTGACCAGGTCCCAGGCCGCCGTCTTGTTCGGGCTCTTGGCCCACACGCCGAGGTCGGATCCGCCGGCGAAGGCCGGGGCCGGGTTCGGGCCGTTCTGGCTCGGGATCGGGAACGAGGCCCACTGGGACTCGTACTTCTTGCTGACCTGCTCCAGCTCCGCCTGGGCCCACGGGCCGTCGATGTACATGTCCAGCGTGCCCTTGGCGAAGTCCTCGTCGCTGCCGCCCGAGGTGGCGCCGGGCGCGCCCAGCTCGGTCTGGCCGATGTACTTGGACGCCGAGACCTTCTGGGTGAGCAGCAGGTCAGCGTAGAACTTGATGCCCGCCTCGGCCTGCGGCGAGGTCAGCTCGGCCGTCCACTTGCCGCCCTTGCTTACCGCAACCTGGCCGCCAGCGCCCCAGATAAAGCTGACGATCGCGTTGGTGTAAGTTGCTGGGCGCCCCGAGGCCGTAGGTGCCGGGGTACTTCTTCATCAGCAGCTTGGCGTCCTTGACCAGCTCGGCCCAGGTCGTCGGGGCGGCGGTGATGCCGGCCTTGGCGAACTCATCCTTGCGGTACCAGATGCCGCGCACGCCGCCGAACCACGGCACGGCGTAGTTCTGCCCGTTGACCACGTCGTTGGCCAGGTTGCCGGAGATCAGGTCCGAGCTGTGCGACCAGCCGTGCACCTCGGTGGAGATGTCGGCCAGCGCGCCCTGGCTGGCCACGCCGGGCGTGTCGGTGTTGCCCAGCTCGGTGATGTCCGGGCCGCCCTTGCCGCTGGTCAGCGCGTTGGTCCAGTCCGTGGTGCGGTTGCCCCACGGGATCCAGTTCACGACCACCTTGGTCTTGGCGTAGGCGGGGAACTGCTTGTGGAACTGGCTGACGACGCCCTTCATCCAGGTGACCTGGGACGGCACCGACGAGCCCATCCGCCAGACGACCAGCTTGGCCGGCGCTCGACGAGCCTGATGCTGAGCTGCCACTCGAGCCGCATCCCGCGACGCCCGCGGCGGCTCCAGTGAGCATGACGGCCGCGCCGACCGCGGCCGCTGATCTGGTGAGGTTCACTCCCCTGAGGGTCATAGCCCGATCTCCCTTCCCGGCTCTGCCTGTCGCGGAGTCACGTCCTCCGGGCGGACGGGCTCCGGCCCAGGCACGCTGCTGGCGGCCGGCACTTACGCTGGAGGCTGGCCGGTTTACTGTGCTGGCCGGCGCTTGCCCGACCCCGCTCAGCTCCGTCAGCCTTGCCTGGTGCTCGCCGGGTAGCGGCCTAGACACGACCTGGGCAGAAACTAACAGGAAAGTTTCCTGTAAAATAGATGTCGTTGCCATATTGAGACACAGTGCGCATCCTGGCAGGCTTGCCACCTGGGACCTCTGGGCCCGTCGGCACCAGCCGAAGCGGGCCCAGCGCGGTAAGGGGTGGGGATGGATCGACGGCCGGGGACGCCGAGCCTGCTGCGGGAGCTGAACGACCGGGCAGCCCTGGAGCTGCTGCTCACCGGCGGCCCGCTGACCAGGGCTCAGCTCGGTGAGCACACGGGACTGTCCAAGGTGACGGCATCGCAGCTGCTGTCCCGGCTTGAGGACCGCGGTCTGGTCACGGTGGCCGGCGAGCTGGCCGGCGGCCGCGGCCCGAACGCCGCCCTCTACGCCGTCGTGCCGTCCAGCGCCTACGTGGCCGGGCATGCACGTCGAGCAGGACGAGGTCAGCGCCGGCGTCGCCGACATCACCGGCAGCGTGGTGGCCGAGGTGTCGGTGAACCCCAACGGCGCGCAGAACCCCGTCGAGCTGGTCCGCGGCACGATCGTCACGGCCTGCGCCTCGGCCGGGATCTCGCCCGAGTCGCTGCGCGCGTTCGTGATCGGCACCCCCGGCGTGCTCGACCCCCGTACCGGAGACCCCCGGCTGGCGGTCAACCTGCCCGCCTGGCACGAGGGCGTGCTGGGCGCGCTGCGCAGCGAGCTGGGCTGGCCGGTGACCATCGAGAACGACGTGAACCTGGCCGCCATGGCCGAGCGGGCCGTGGGCGCCGCCGTCGGCTTCGACGACTTCGTGCTCGTCTGGGTCGGCGTCGGAGTCGGCCTGGCCACCATCCTCGGCGGGCGGCTGCACCGCGGCGTCGGCGGGGCGGCCGGCGAGATCGGCTACCTGCCCGTGCCGGGAGTGCCCCTCCCGGAGGACGTGACCCACCCGGCGACCGGCGCGTTCCAGTCCCTGATCGGCGGCCAGGCCGTGCCGGCGCTGGCCGCCGAGTACGGCTTCGAGGCCCTGACCCCGGACGCCGCCGTGACCGCGGCCATCGCGGCCGCCGGGGCCGGAGACCAGCGGGGCAGCGCGTTCGTGGCCGAGCTGGCGCTGCGCATGGCGACCGGCGTGGCGGCCATCTCGGTGGTGCTGGACCCCGGCCTGGTGGTGCTCGGCGGCGACGTGGGCCGGGCCGGCGGCATGGAGCTGGCCAGCCGGGTCGAGGCCGAGGTGGGCCGGATCTGCCCGGCCCACCCCCAGGTGGTGCCGACCGCGGTCACCGGCGGCCCGGTGCTGCGCGGCGCGATCCTGGCCGCCGTCGACCAGGCCCGCCGGACCATCCTCGACTCGGTAGCCGCCCCCGCCTGACACCTGAAGATCGCGAGCCGAGCCAGGCCGGACCTACGAAGCTGAAGCATAGTTGATTGAAGTATAGTTCAATCGACTATGAGATACTGATCTGCATGTCAGCAGCCAAGCCTCAGGAGATCTTCGGCCGGGACCGCGAGTGGGCCGCCCTGGCTGACTTCGCCGCTGATCCGCGCCGGAGGTCTCCTTCGGCGTCGTCAGCGGCCGGCGCAGGCAGGGCAAGACCTACCTGCTGCGCTCGCTGGCCCAGCTGACCGAGGGTTTCTTCTTCGAGGCGGCCGAGGCCACCGAGGCCGACTCGCTGCGCATGTTCGGCGCCGCCGTGGCCCGGTTGCACCGCGGCCTGTCCGTCGGCCTGCCCTTCGCGCGCTGGGAGGACGCCCTCGCCTATCTACTCGACCTGACCAGGGACCGGCCTGCCCCGGTGGTCATCGACGAGTTCCCGTTCCTGATCAAGTCCAGCCCGCAGCTGCCGTCCCTGCTCAAGCGGGAGCTGGACGAGCGCGGGCCGTCCCAGCCGACGGCCAGCCGGGCCCGGGTGCTGGTGTGCGGCTCGGCCATGTCGGTCATGGGCCGGCTGCTGGCCGGCAACGCGCCGCTGCGCGGCCGGGCGAGCCTGGAGATGGTCGTGCAGCCGTTCGGCTACCGCGAGGCCGCCTCGTTCTGGGGCGCGACCGATCCGCGGCTGGCCGTCCTGGTGCACTCGATTACCGGCGGCACGCCCGCCTACCGGCGCCAGTTTGTCCGCGACGACGCGCCGGACGGTCCTGACGACTTCGACGCCTGGGTAGTCCGGGCCGTGCTCAACCCCGACCGGCCGCTGCTGCGCGAGGCCCGGTACCTGCTCGCCGAGGAGACCAACATCCGCGATCCAGCGCTCTACCACTCGGTGCTGGCCGCCGTCGCGGCTGGTCACCAGAGATGGGGAGCGATCGCGTCCTACGTCGGCCGCAAGGCACCCGACATCGCCCATCCCCTCAACGTCCTCGAGGACGCGGGTCTGGTGGCCAAGGAGGAGGACTGCTTCCGCAGCGGCCGGGCCCAGTACCGGATCATGGAGCCGCTGATCACCTTCTACGAGGCGATCATGCGGCCCCGGTGGGCCGACCTGGAGCAGGGCATGGGTGAGAGCGTATGGCAGGACTCCCGTTCCCGGTTCCTGTCCGGCGTGGTCGGTCCGCACTTCGAGCAGGTGTGCCGGGACTTCGCCCGGCGGTACGGGCGCGAGGCCTTCGGCCAGCCCGTGGGGGAGGTCGGGCACGGGACCATCGCCGATCCGGCCAGCAAGTCTCAGGTCGAGGTCGACGTCGTGGTCCTGGGACCGGCCGAGCCGGGCGTGCGGCGCCGGATCGTCTCCCTCGGCGAGTCCAAGTGGGGGACGTCATGGGCCTGCGCCATGTCGCCCGGCTGCGCCGCGCGCTGGCCCTGCTGGAGATCAAGGGCTACGACACCAGCGAGACCGTGCTGGCCTGCTACGGCGGGGCCGGATTCGACTCCGAGCTGCGCGCCGAGGCGGACCGGCAGCCGCTGCTGCTCATCGACGTGGCACAGCTTTACGGGGCCTGACCCGCGACCGTGTCACGCCCCGGCCTGAGTCAGGGGCCGAGGTCCCAGAGCAGGCGGTAGTAGCGGGTCCGGGCCCGGTCGGGGTCGACGCCGTAGGCGGCCAGCAGCACGTCCTCCCAGCCGGGGCCGTAGTTCCACTCCGTGCTCCAAGTCGCCACGGCCAGGTCGGCCCACCGGTCGGCCACGCCCAGCTCACCCAGGTCCACATGGGCTGACCAGCGGCCCTCGTCGTCCAGCAACGTGTTCGGCGCGCAGGCATCGCCGTGGCACACCACCAGCCGCTCCACCGGCGGGATCTCACCCACCAGCTCGAGCGCCCGGTCCACGCCCAGAGGCTGGTGCTCCTCGTGCCACCGGCCCAGGTGCAGCCACCCGGCGGCCGCCGCGCGTTGAGCTTGCGCCACCCGCTCGGCCGCCGCCCAGGAGAACGGGCAGTCCGCGACCGGCAGCCGGTCGTGCAGCGCGCGCAGCCCGGTGCCGATCGCGGTGACGGCGGTGCGCGGGTCGGCCAGCCAGCGCGGCGAGACCGCGTTCTGGCCCGGCAGCGCGGTGGTGACCAGCCAGGATCCGGCCGCGTCGGCGCCCAGGTCCAGCGGGCGCGCCACCGGCGTGTAGGCGGCGGCCCAGGCCATCCGGTCCCGCTCGGCGGCCAGGTTTATGCCCGACTCGGCCGGGGTCCACTTCACGAAGCGCTGGCCGGCCCCGGCCCCGACCAGGAACGCCCGCCCGCCGAGCTCGTTCTCCCACAGGGGCCGGACCGGCTGCCCGGCCGCGTTCGCCGCCACGCTGGGCGGCACCGGGATCTCGGCCGGCGGCTCGTCCGGCTCGGGCTGCTCGTCCGGCTCGGCCAGCGGCGGCTGCGCGGTGACCACGGCTCAGATCCTGCCACCGGCGCACGTGGGCCGTTTACCGGGCCGCCGCGATCCGGCCCGGCTACTGTCGGGCCGGTGACCTCCATGCGTGCGCTGTATGCCCGGTTCCGGCAGCTGATCCACGAGGCCGGTCGCTTCGGAGTGGTCGGACTGGCCGGCCTGGCCGTGACCGACGGGGGCGCCAACCTGCTCAAGTACCGAGCCGGACTGAGCTCCGTGGCCGCGACCGCCATCGCGATCGTGGTCGCCACCGCGGTGACGTTCGTCGGCAGCCGTTACTGGACGTTCCGGCACCGGGAGCGCAGTGGGGCCCGCCGCGAGACAGTGCTGTTCTTCGCGGTGAACGCGGTCGGCATCGGCATCTCCGAGGCCTGCGTGGGGCTCACCTATCCGCTCGGGCTGGCCCGCGACGGGCTGGCCTACAACGTGGCCCTGAACGGCGGCATCGCCCTGGCCACCGTGTTCCGCTACTGGTCGTACAAGAAGTGGGTCTGGCCCGCCGCGCCCTCGACGCCCGCGGTGGGCCAAGCCCGGCCCGCCCGCCTCATCTACGGCCGGCTCTGGCTGCTGACCCAGGAAGTGGCCCGGTTCGCCGTCGTTGGCGGCGCCGCCCTGCTGATCACCGACGCCGGGGCCAACCTCCTGCACTTCGGCCTCGGTACCGGGCCGCTGACCGCGGACGTGATCGCCACCGCCGTCGCCCTGGCCGTGACCTACACCGGCCACCGCTACTGGACCTTCCGGCACCGGCAGCGCCCCGGCGTGCCGCGCGAGGCCGCGACCTTCCTGGCCCTCAACACCGCCGGGCTGGCCGTCCAGCTCGCCTGCATCGGGCTGGCCAGCTACGCCCTCGACCTGCGCGGCGGCCTGGCCTACAACCTCGCCCTGGTTACCGGCGTGGCTCTGGCCACCGCCCTGCGCTACTGGTCCTACCGGACCTGGGTCTGGCCGGCCCAGCCGCCCTCGCCCGCCGAGCCGAGCCGGCAGCTGGCCCGGAGCAGTTAGCGAGCTAGTCCGGCTCGCCGTCAGTCTCGCGGCGCAGCAGCGGAAGCACGAACCACAGCCCGGTGAACACCAGTCCGACGACGATGGTGATCAGCACCGCGGCCAGCCCCGGCGCCACGTAGCTCAGCACCAGCGCCACCGACGCCGTGATCGACAGGCCCACCGCCACCAGGCCCAGGATGGCCAGCACGTTGGCCGTCCGGACCAGCGACTCCTTCTGCCGCCGCCGGAAGACCAGCCGGTGGTAGGCCACCGGGCTGAGCAGCAGCCCCGTGGACAGCGCCGCCAGCAGCAGTGCGGTCAGGTACAGGTCGCGCTGCGCCGTGTCGAGCCGCACGAACCGCGTGGTGAACGGGATGGCCAGCAGGAAGCCGAACAGCACCTGCACGCCCAGCCCGGCGATGCGCACCTCCTGGAGCAGCTCGGCCAGGTTCCGGTCGTCGCGCTGCGCCTCGGTCTCCCCGCGCGGGTCCCGGCCCGGCCGGCTCATCGCCTCACCTCCCTGCCTCCAGGCCAGACACCTGCCCTCAAATCACCTGGTTAGACTCGCCAAACCGCCCGACAAGAGGAGCATTAACAAATGAGCTCAGCGCCGGTCGTGCTCGACGGCGACTCGCTGACCTGCGCCCAGGTCGCTGCCGCGGCGCGCGGCCGGGCGCCGGTCACCATCAGCGAAGCGGGCCGGGACCGGGCCAGGGCCGCCGCCCTGGTCGCGGCCGAGGTCACCGCGCGGCGACCGGTCTACGGCCGGACCACCGGGGTGGGCGCCAACCGCGACCAGCCCGTCGGCCCGGCCGACGAGGAGGCCGGGCTGCGGCTGATGCGCAGCCACGCCGGCGGCGGCGGCCCGCTGGTGCCGCCCGAGCTGAGCCGGGCCATGCTCGTGGTCCGGGCCAACCAGCTGGCCGCCGGGGGCGCCGGCGTGGACCCCGGCGTGCTCGACGTGCTGGCTGACGGCCTGAACCGGGGCCTGGCCGTGCCCGTGCCCACCTACGGCGCCATCGGCACCGGCGACCTGACCGCCATGGCCGAGGCCGCCCTGTGCCTCATCGGCGAGCGGGACTGGCTGCCGCCCGGCCCCGGCCAGCCTCGGTTCCCGCTCGGCTCGGCCGACGCCCTGGCCTTCATGTCCTCCAGCGCCGCCACCCTCGGCGAAGCCTGCCTGGCCTGCGACGACCTGGCCGGCCTCCTGCGGGCCAGCACGCTGATCGCCGCGTTCTCGATGCTGGCCGTGAACGGGTCCATGGAGCCCTACGCCGAGGCCGTGCACCGCGGCCGCCGGGCCGGCCAGCAGGCCGTGGCGGCCCGAATGCGCGGCCTGCTCGACGGCCAGCCCGGACCGCCGTCCCGGATCCAGGACCCCTACGGGTACCGGGCCCTGCCCCAGGTCCACGGCGCCGCCGTGGATGCTGTCGCCCACGCCGAGCGGACCGTCGCCGCCGACATCAACGCCGCCGACGAGAACCCGCTGGTCGACGTGGCCGGGCAGGCCGTCTGGCACAACGGCAACTTCCACACCGCCTACCTCGGCCTGGCCCTGGACGCCGTCCGCGCGGCCCTGTTCCAGACCGGCGCGCTGGCCGCCGCCCGCCTGGGCACCCTGGTCGAGCCCCGGTTCACCCGCCTGACCCCGTTCCTGGCCGGCGATCCCCAGCCCAGCTCCGGGATCATGATCCTGGAGTACGTCGCGCACGCCGCGGTGGCCGACATCCGCCGCCTGGCCGCCCCGGCCGCGCTCGGCGCCGCGGTGCTGTCGCGCGGCGTCGAGGATCATGCCGGCTTCTCCACCCAGGCCGCCAGGGCCACCACCGACGTGCTCACGCCGTACCGGATGGTGCTGGCCTGCGAGCTGGTCGCCGCGGTCCGCGCGCTGCGGATGGCCCAGCTTCGCCCGGCCCGGCGCCGAGCTGGCCGACGCCCTGGCGCTGGCCGCCGGCGCCCTGTCCGCGGACACCCAGGACCGGCCGCTGGACGACGACCTGGCTGCCGCCCTGGACCTGCTCCCGCAGCTGGCCGGCGCCTGAAAGCTTGATCACGACGGGGGCGGGCCGGCCTCGTCCGCTGGCGGTGATGGGTGGCGCCGGGCCGCCGGGCACTCTGGCCGGTGGCCCTCGCTCTCCATGGCCCCGCAGTCCGGGCAGACCAGGTGCGCCCAGCAGGCCGCCTCGCCGCCGCGCTCCTCGCCCAGCTCGCCCCGCTCGCCCCGCTCGCCCTGGTCCGTCATCGCTCCTCCCCGGCCGGCCGTCCGCCGCGGGTCACCCCGCCGTAGATTTATACCCCGATGGGAGGTGCTCAGGTGAGCGGCGGAAGCCGGACCAGGCGGGCGATCACCGGGTTCCGGCAGGACCCCGAGGGCGACTGGGTGGCCGAGCTGGCCTGCCTGCACAGCCAGCACATGCGGCACAACCCGCCGCTCAACTTCCGGCCCTGGGTGACCGACGCCGGCGCTCGGCAGGCCCGGATCGGCACCGAGGTCGGCTGCCCGCTGTGTGACCGGGCCGAGCTGCCGGCCGAGCTGACCCTGCTGCGCACGGCCGGCCCATTCACCGGCGAGTCCCTGCCCGCGGCCTGCGCCGCACCCATCACACCGCCGAGGGCGTCTGGGGCGTGCTCCGGGTCCTCGACGGCGTGGTCCGCTGCCGGCTGGAGGTCTGCCCGCCTCTGGACGTGGTGCTGGCCGCCGGATCGGGCCAGCCCCTCCCGCCCGGCATCGCGCACCGCATCGAGCCTGACCCGGCCGCCCGGCTGGCCGTGCAGTTCTGGGGCCGCCCCCGCGACGCTGGCCAGCCCGACGGCCGCCAGCCGGACGCCGCCTCGTGAGCTGGGCCGGGGGCCTGACCAGCCTGATCAGGAGGCGGCGGCCAGCTCGGATAGCTTCTGCTGGGCCTTGGCCAGGCGGTAGCGGTGCCGGGCCAGGCCCGCCCACGGGTCGTTGCCGCCGGTCAGCCCGGCGACCCGGTCCGGCACGGTCGCGATGGTGAATCGCCGCGGGGTCAGCCCGGTGTCGTCCAGCTCCGCCCAGTCCAGCGGCGTGGCCACCGGGGCGCCGGGGCGCCCGCGCACGCCGTAGGGTGCGGTGGCGGTCTGCGCGTAGGCGTTGCGCATGACGTCGGCGTAGATCCGATCGCCGCGCTTGTCCCTGCGCTGCTCCAGGGTGAGCAGGCCCGGGCTCGCGGGCGACCAGCACCTCGGCCGCCTGGCGGGCGAACTGCCGCGGACCGCGTCGAAATCCCCGTCGGCGTCCAGCGGCAGGTGCACGTGCAGGCCCTTGCCGCCGGTGGTCTTCACGAACGTGGTCAGCCCCAGCTCGCCTTCCAGCAGCTCGCGCAGCAGCCGCGCGGCCCGCACGGCCTCGGCGAAGTGGCCCTCGCCGGGCGGGTCCAGGTCGAAGATCGACCTGGTCGGGTCGGTCCAGCGGCCTCGGTGCGGCTGAGGAACACGTGCAGCTCGATGCAGGCCTGGTTGGCCAGGTAGGCCAGGGTGGCGGGCTTGTCGCAGATCACGTGATGCACCGACCCGCCCTGCTTGGGCACCTCGGCGCGGGTCATCCAGTCCGGGAAGTAGTCGGGCGCGTTCTTCTGCAGGATCGAATGAGCCGCGATGCCGTCCGGGTACCGGATCATGGTCACCGGCCGGTCCTTGAGCAGCGGCAGCATCCGGTCCGCCATGCCGTGGTAGTACTCGACCAGGTCGCGCTTGGTGAAGCCGTCGTCGGGGAACAGCACCTTGCCGGGGTGGGACAGCTCGACGGTGATCCCGCCGTCCTGCACGCGCTCGGCCGCCATGGCCTTGCCTCCTCGCGGCTCGCTCCGCTGGCCTACGCTGGCTGGGCCCTACTGGGCCTGGGCTCTCTCGCGGACCACGGTGGCCGGGTCCTTGTCCCGGCGCAGGCCCTGGAAGCGCGGGTGCCGCAGCTGGCCGGCGGTGGTCCACTCGCTGAACGCGACCTGCCCGACCAGCTCGGGCTCGACCCAGTGCACGCCCGTGCGGGGCAGCGCGCCCCGGTCGAACGGCGGCTCGGGCCGCTCCAGCCCGGCCAGGGTCTGGCTCAGGCTGGCCAGCAGCGCGGTGTCGAAGCCGGTGCCGACCTTGCCGGCGTAGACCAGCCGGCCGTCGGCGTCGTAGTAGCCGATCAGCAGGGCGCCGAAGCCGGTCCGTGCGCCCTTGGGGTCGGTATAGCCGCCGATGACGAACTCCTGGTTGTTCTGGCACTTGAACTTGAGCCAGTCCTGCGACCGCCCGGCCCGGTACGGGGCGTCGGCGCGCTTGACGACCAGGCCCTCCCAGCCGCTGGCGCAGGCCTGCGCGTAGTACGCCTCGCCGTCCTGGGTGCGGTGCTCGGCGAACCGCAGCGGCCCGCCGAACGCTGATCAGCGCCGCGCAGGATCTCCTTGCGCTCGCGCAGCGGCAGCGGCCGGACGTCCTCGCCGTCGGCCCACAGGACGTCGAACAGGTAGTAGAACACCGGCACCGCGGCCACCAGCTCGGCCCGGGCTGGTGCACGCCCAGCCGCTGCTGGAGCCGGCTGAAGCTGGTCTCATCGCCGTCGAACGCGACGACCTCGCCGTCGACGACGAAGTCCGTGCGCTCCTGGGCGGCCAGCGCCTCGGCCAGCTCGGGGTAGGTGCCGCTGACGCTGCTGCTGATTGCGGGTCATCAGCCGCAGCGCTGCCCCCCGAGCGGTAAGCCAGGCACCGCTCCCCGTCGAACTTGCGCTCGTACAGCCAGGCCGGGTCGCTGAACCGGTCGCTGGTGAGCGTCGCGAGCTCGGGCTCCAGCCAGTCGGGCTGGGCGCCAGGGCGCCGGGGCCGTGGTCCGGGCCAGCCACCGGCTACAGCTCCGAGGACTGCGAGACGGCGGGCGCCGGAGCGACGGCCGGGAGCGTCGGCCGCGACAGCGCGGGGCTGCGGGCAGCACCGGGTGGGGGAGCGCGGATGCGGCAGCGTCGGATGCGGCAGGCGTGGGGTGGGGCAGCGACGGGTGCGGCAGCGCGGCCGGCCGCAGGCTGCTCAGCACCGGCGCCCGCGCGACCAGAACCACCCCGATGACCAGCGCCACGATCCCGGCCGCCTGCAGGGCCAGCATGCCCGGCGAGACCCGGATCACGTCGCCGAACACCACCACGCCCAGCGCGATCCCGGCCACCGGCTCGGCGGCGGTGATGGCCGGCAGGGACGCGTTCAGCGGCGCCGCGTTGAACGAGCTCTCCATCAGCCACAGGCCAGCGACGCTGGCCGCGACCAGGCTGTAGGCGGGCCAGCTGGTCAGCACCGAGGCCAGCGGGTGGTGGCCCAGCATCTCGACCGTCACGCGGGTCAGCGCGTCCGAGATGCCGAAGACCAGGCCCGCGGCCGGCCCGGTCAGCGTGGCCCTGGCCTGGCCGGACCGGCGCCAGCCCGCCCGCAGGAAGAAGCAGCGCGATCCCCGGCGATGGCCGCCGCGGCCCACCAGTATGGCGAAGCCGCCGAAGCGACGCCCTGGGAGTTGACCGACCGGGACACCGACAGGACCGTGACACCCGCCCCGAGCAGCAGCGCGCCCAGCACCTCCGAGCGGCGCAGCCGCTGGCCGGTCAGCGGCACGGCCAGCAGCAGCGCGAACAGCAGGCTGGTGGCCAGCAGCGGCTCGGCCACGGTCAGGTCCAGGTGGCCGATGGCCCACATCGACAGACCCTGGCCCGCCGCCATGATCCCGATGCCGGCCAGCCAGCGCCGCTTGCGCAGCAGCTCGGCGATCAGCCGCAGGTGCAGGAAGTAGGACTTGGGCATCTGCTCGGCCGACTGCTGCTGGAAGACCAGGCCGGTCCCGACCAGCATGGCCGCGACGAGGGCCATCGCGATGCTCATGAGTCAGCCCGGGCCAGGTCAGCCTGCTGGCGCCCGGCCTTGGTGCGGTCCTCGCCGGTCTGCGTGAGGTGCAGCACAGGCGAGCGGCTCAGCGCCAGCACCGCTCCGGCCACCGCGACGAGCGGCAGGGGGGTGAGGGCCAGGAGTACGCCATGGTTGACCTGTTCGCCGAAAACCACAACTCCCCAAAGAGTCGAGACGATCGGATCCACCAGCGTAATTCCCGGCTGGGACGCTGTCAGCGGTCCGGCCTGATAGGCGTTCTGCAACAAGAACGCCGAGGTTACGCCAGCGGTTACCGTAGCGTACAACTGCCACGAGGTGAGTACGCCCGAAACGCCGCCGGAATTGAACTGATCTGCCATAGCTTTGGTAAAGGCCGCGGTCAGGCCGTACCCGAAGCCCGAGGCCAGGCCCAGGAACCCGGCCCGGGCGGCCGGGGACGGGTGGGCCTTGGCGGCCAGGAACAGGACCGCGATGGCTCCGAGGTTGGCCGCCGCGGCCATGATCCACTCAATCGGCGGGATCGCCCTGGGCGGGCCGGGCCGCGGGTGCAGCAGGGCCAGCAGGCAGATGACCCCGCCGGTCATCACGGCCACCGCCACCCAGTCGCGCACGGCCAGCTTGCTGCCCAGGATCAGCGATCCGCCGATCAGCGTCATCGGCAGCTCGAGCACGATGATGAGCTGCACCGAGGCCAGCTGGCCGAAGCCCAGGGCCGCCGAGGCAAAGATGAACGACAGTGTCATCAGCCCGACCGCGGACAGCCAGACCCGCTTGTGGATCAGGTCCTCGAACAGCTGCCAGCGGAACGCCACCTGCTCGGGCTCGTCCTTGGACGCCTTGCGGTTCAGCGCGTTTCCGGTGGCGTTGGCCATGGCCCCCAGGAAGGCCAGCACGTAGCTGATCACACGGCCGCCCGCGGCCCTGTTATGTGATTCAAAGCAGGTTGCCCCCCAGTGCTCTGCTTCAGATCTGCCCAGTGATCCACGCTATATCCCGCGGCCGATTCCCAGCCGGCCGATTCCCGCCGCGTCGCCCGTCAGGCCGCCGTCAGCGCGGCAGCTTGACCACGGTGATGAAGAAATTGTCGATCTGCCGGATGACCTCGATGAATCTCTCGAAGTCCACCGGCTTGGTGACGTAGGCGTTGGCGTGCAGCGCGTAGCTGCGGACGATGTCCTCCTCGGCCTGGGAGGTGGTGAGGATCACTACCGGGATGACCCGCAGCTCGGGGTCGGCCTTCAGCTCGGCCAGCACCTCCAGGCCGTCCGCGCCGGGGCAGGTTCAGGTCCAGCATGATCAGCCCGGGCCGGGGCGCCTCGGCGAACTCGCCCTGCTGGCGGACGAACTGGAGGGCCTGCTCGCCGTCGGTCACCACGTGCAGGGGATTGCGGATCTTGTAGTGCTCGAAGGCCTCGCGGGTCATCAGCACGTCGCCCTCGTCGTCCTCGACCAGCAGCACGTCCACCAGGTGGCCCTCGGTCTCAATCGTCGTCATCCGCATCCTCGTCAGGATCGGGCGAGCCGGGTCCGCCGGACCGGGCCGCGTCGGCTGTGTACGTCCGCGGCGGCTGCGCTGCTCACACTGGCCGAGCTGGCTGCACGCTGGCCAGGCTGGCCTCGTCGACGGCGGGCAGGGTGAAGCAGAACCGGGCGCCGCTGGTCGCCGTGGTGTCGAGCCAGATCCGGCCGCCGTGGTACTCGACGATCTTGCGGCGTCATGGCCAGGCCGATGCCGGTGCCGGGATAGGTGGACTTGTCGTGCAGGCGCTGGAAGATCACGAAGATCCGGTCGGCGTAGTCGCGGCTGATCCCGATGCCGTTGTCGGCCACCGCGAACAGCCAGAACTCCCCGTCCCGCTGCGGCCGACACCGTGACCTGCGGAGCCCGCTCGCCGCGGAACTTGATGCGCGTTGCTGAGCAGGTTCTGGAAGACGGCGGTCAGCAGCGTCGGCTCGGCCAGCACGGTGGGCAGCTCGCCGGCCTCGATCTCGGCCCGCGTCCGGCGGATGGCCGTGGCCAGGTTGGCCTGCGGCCTGGGCCAGCAGCTCGGCGGCGGGGACCGGCACCCGCTCCTGCTCGACCCGGCCGACCCGGCTGAACGCCAGCAGGTCGTTGATCAGCATCTGCATCCGCTTGGCCCCGTCGACCGCGTACTCGATGTACTGGTCGGCCTTCTCGTCCAGCTGGCCGCCGTAGCGGCGCTGCAGCAGCTGGCAGAAGCTGGCCACCTTGCGCAGCGGCTCCTGCAGGTCGTGCGAGGCCACGTAGGCGAACTGCTCCAGCTCGGAGTTGGACCGCTGCAGGTCCGAGCGCTCCGCTGGCGCTCCAGCGTCTGGCTGATGTGGCCCGCCGGACCGCGACAGCTCGCTGAGGATCCGCTCGCGCATCGATGTCCACGTCGGCGCCGAGGTCGCGGACCTCCCGCGGCCCGCGCGGGCTAGCTCGTGCCCGAAGTCGCCGTCGGCGACCTGCCGGGCGTCGGCGGCCAGCCGGGCCAGCGGCCGCGATCGTGGTCCGGCGCGACGCCGATGGTGAGCAGGATCACGATCAGCAGCAGGCCGGCCGCGATGCCGATGAACAGCCGATATCCAGGGTGTCGGCGGCGTCGGCCAGCGCGGCTCGAGCGCTGCTTGCGCTGGGCCGAGATGTCGCTGCTGCAGGGCGGTCAGGCTGGCCCGGATGCTGTCGAAGTCGGCCTTGCCGCGCTGCAGGGCCGGGCCGGCCGGGGCCTTCCCGGTGGCCTGGACGGCCGCGCATGACCGGGATCGCGTAGCTGGTGCGCCAGTCACCGGCCTGGCGGCCAGCACCCGGGCCAGCGTCGGCCTCGGGCGGCGGGCAGCCCGGCCAGCACCGTGTGCAGCCGGGCCAGCGCCTGCTGCTGGCCGGTCACGCCGAGGGTGTAGGGCTGCAGGAAGACCTGCTGGCCGCTGAGGGCGTAGCCGCGGACGCCGGTTTCCTGGTTGAGCAGCGCGACCTCGAGCTGCGAGGCCTGGTAGGAGGCCGGGTCGAGGTTCGTGCACGACCTGGTTGCGGGCGCGTGCTCAGGTCGGACAGGGCCAGCGCGCCGATCACGATGGCGGCACCGAGAACAGGGCCATGAACGCGATGCCGACCGCGATCATCCGGCTCACCGGCCAGCCGCCGGTGACCCTGGCCACGCGCTCGGCGGCGGGCCGCGGTGGCGGGGTCCCGGCCGCGGCGGGCCCGGGTCGGCCGCCTCGGCGGTGCCCGACCCGTCGGCGGTTGTCGTCTGGTCGGTCATCGCGGCCCGGCCGCCGGGTAGCCGAGCGCCAGCACGGCCAGGTCGTCGTCCAGCTCGCCGCCGTTCAGCACGCGGACCTGCTCGACCAGGCCGTCCACAGCTCGGTCGTCGCGGCGCCTGCGGCCGGGCGCCGGCCCGCGGGCGCCGCGCTCAGCATGCGCCTCGGTAGCTCGTCAGGCCGTCGCCGCCCAGCCGCTCGGTGCCCGCGCCGATCCGGCCCTCGATCAGGCCGTCGGTGAACATCAGCACCGACCAGTCCGGGCCCAGCTCCACCTCGCTGCTCGCGCCAGTCGCCTGGTCGGGCCGATGCCCAGCGGCAGGCTGGTCGGGCGCGCTGAGCTCCCGCACCCCGCCGCGGCCAGCAGCAGGGGCGGCGGGTGCCCGGCCAGGTAGAGGCGGCCGTGGGTGCGCTCCGGCGCGACGGACAGCACGCAGGCGGTGGTGAACATCCGCTCGTGCTGGCGCTCGGCCTCCAGCACCCGCTCCACCGCCGACAGGATCTCCTCCATCGGGCGGCCGGCCAGCACCATGGTCCGCCAGGCCACTCGCAGGCAGACGCCCGAGCGCGGCCTCGTCGGGCCCGCGCCCGCAGACGTCGCCGACCAGCGCGTGCACCCAGCCGTCGGCCGTCTCGACCACGTCGTAGAAGTCGCCGCCCAGCAGGCTCTGCCCGCCGCCGGGCCGGTACCGGGTCGCCACCGTCACCCGGCCGTCCGCCAGCATCGGCGAGGGCAGCAGGCCGCGCTCCAGCCGCGAGTTCTCCCGCGCGATGATCTGCGCCTCCTCCAGCTGGCGCTGGGCCTCCTCCAGCCGCCGCCGCTCCACGGCGTACCGGACCACCCGGTACAGCAGCAGCCCGTCGACCTGGCCCTTGACCAGGTAGTCCTGGGCCCCGGCCCGGACCGCGGCCGCGCCCAGGTGCTCGTCGGCCAGATGCCGGTCAGCACGACCACGGCGACGCTGCGGGCAGCTGCTCGTGCAGCCAGCGCACGCCCTGCAGGCTCGCGGGAGTCGGGCAGCCCCAGGTCCAGCAGCACGCAGCTGACCCCCGGCGGCAGCGGCGGCGCCTCGGCCAGCGACCGGGCGCGGAGCGCCGTGACCGGTACGACGGCCTCCGCAGCAGCTCCTCGACCAGCAGCGCGTCGCCGTCGTCGTCCTCGATGAGCAGCACCTCAAGCAGCTCGGGCGCGGCCGGAGCAGGCGCCTGAGCCGACGTGGCTTGCTGAGTGACCAATGTGACCCTTGCTTGTCCGGAAGACTGGCCAGTATCGCGCCTGCGATGGGTGCCGGGCCAGCATAGTTTGGGCCGATACCGGCTGCCTACTGATGCCTGCTTGCCTCATCTCCGGCATTGGCGATGATCGCGGCAATAGGCGGGACGAGGCCAACGATGACCGATATGACGATGGCCGCCGTGACCGAGAATAGCCGCACCACGGTCCAGGCTAGGACCACCGCCGCGATGCAGCCGCCCATCAGCAGGAAGTAGGCGCGGTTGCGGGTCATAGCCCCACCGTGCCCGAGGCGGGCCTGGTCATGCCCGGCCCGGCCGGCGCCGTGTTTGGGGGCCCGGTTGCGCGGTAGTTGAGTACGCCTGACTAACCGCTGCCGACGTATCCGGGGGACTGATGGACACCGACAACGACGCTCCGGCGTCGCCAGGCGACGCGAACCCGGACAATGAAGACATCGCCTCCAGCATCACCGAGCTTCAGAATGTGCTGCTCGGCACCGAGAGCATCGAGAGGTTCGTCCAGGAGCTCGCCGTCCAGGCCGCCAGCCTGGTGGCCGGCAGCCTGTCCTGCGGCATCACCCTGCGCCGCGACGGCCAGACGACCACCGTGGCCTGCAGCGACGAGCTGGCCACGGCGGTCAACGACCTTCAGTACCAGTTGCTGGAGGGGCCCATCCTGACCGCGCTGGAGGAGGGCCGGGCGGTGCGCGTTGATGACATGGCCGCCGAGACCCGGTGGCCCCGGTTCGCCCCGTCGGCGGCCGAGCGCGGGGTGCTGTCCTGCCTGTCCCTGCCGCTCATCGCCCAGGACGCCACGGTGGGCGCGCTGAACCTGTACGCGCTGGCCGTCAAGGCGTTCGGGGCCGAGGAGACCCGCCGCGCGGAGAAGTTCGCCGAGCCCGCGGCCGGGGCGCTGGCCCTGGGGCTGCGGCTGGTGACCTATGCCGACCTGATCGACCAGCTCCGGGCCTCGCTGGCTTCGCGCGCGGTTATCGACCAGGCCGTGGGCGTCCTGATGGGCCAGGAGCGATGCACCCAGGACAAGGCGTTCGCCGCCCTGCGCACGGCCTCGCAGAACCGGAACGTCAAGCTGCGCGACATCGCCCGCGAGGTGGTGCTGAGCGCCAGCGGCGAGCCGCCCAAGCCGCCGCCCTTCGAGCACGCCTGACTGCGCCGCCGACCTGACTGCGCCGCCGACCTGACTGCGCCGCCGGCCCGGCGGCGCCGGCTACCGGGCGGCGGCCGCCGAGTCCTCGTCGCCCCGGCTCAAGGGTCGGCCGCCGGGTCCGGCCTGGCCGCCGGGTCCGGCCAGGGCGTCCGCCACCGTGGGGAAGACCGGCACCACCCAGTCCACGCCGGTCAGGGCCAGCACCCGCAGCACGATGGGGGTGGTCGTCGCGACCCGGAGCCCGGCGTCGTTGGCGGCGGCGCGCTGCTGGGCCCTGGCCAGCGCGCCGACGCCCGCGCAGGCGCAGAAGGTGGTGCCGGTCATGTCCGCCACCAGCGTGCTGACCCCGCGGTTCAGCACCGCCAGCAGCGCGTCGCTGATCAGCCCGGCGTTGGAAATGTCGATCTCCCGCGGGAGCGTCACGACAGCCTGCGGGCCTGCCCACCGCACAGGGAAGTTCTCCAGAGACGTCATACGGCTCCGCTCGGGCATACTGACGACCGGTGAGCCGCGTCTCTGGACTCGAAGATTGGGGCGGCAGTCGCTGCTGCCACCGCGACAGGCATTATGTCCCCCGCCCCGCTGACCCGCAACTTTCCCGCCCGCCTCGGATTCACCGCCGGACCTGCATGATCAGCGCCGGGCAGGGAAGCTAGCTCTACTGAGCCTGCGGGGACCAGTAAAGACAACGGCAGGGGCCGATCAAGGCAGCGGATCCGGTGACGCAGATGAGCTGGGGGCAGACCGCAGACGGCGAGTTCCGCCATCAGGCCGTCTACTACCGCGCCCAAGGCGGCTACCTGGGTGCCGTGCTGCCCTTCGTCCGCGAGGGCCTGGCCCGCTCCGAGCCGGTCATGGTCGTCGTGCCGCCGCCCGCCGCCCGGCTGCTGCGGACCGGGCTGGGCGCGGCCGGCGATGACGGGGCCAGCGAGGATGGCTCAGCCGGCGGGGTGACGTTCGCCGACATGACCGAGCTGGGCCGTAACCCGGGCCGGATCATCTCCGCCGTCTGGGAGTTCATCAGCCGCCATGCCGGGCGCCCCGTGCGCTTCCTCGGCGAGCCGCTCTGGCCGGCCAGGACGGCGGCCGAGGCCCGCGAGGCCGTCCGCCACGAGGCCCTCATCAACGTCGCCTTCGCCGCCGCCCCGGTGGCCGTGCTCTGCCCCTACGACGAGGCCGCGCTGGCGCCGCGCCTGGTGGCCAGCGCGGGCCACACCCACCCGGTCATCGGCACGCTCGCCGAGCCGCGGCCCAGCCCCGACTACGCCGGCGGGCGCGTGCCGCGGGCCTCCGCCCGCCCCCTGCCCCGGCCGCCCGCCCGCGCCGAGCACCTCGCCTACCGGGGCGACCTGCGGACCGTGCGCGATTTCGTGACCCGCTTCGCCCGGCAGTCCGGCCTGGATCCCGACCGGGCCGGCGACCTCGTGCTGGCCGTCGGCGAGCTGGCCGCCAACACCCTGCGGCACACCTCGGGCGGCGGCGTGGTGCACGCCTGGCGCGCCCCCGGCGAGGTCATCTGCCAGGTGACCGACCAGGGCCGGATCAGCGACCCGCTGGTCGGCCGCCGTCGCCCGCCCGACGCGAGCGGACTGGGCATCTGGGTCGTGCACCAGATCTGCGACCTGGTCGAGCTGCGCACCGGCCGGACCGGCACCGCGGTCCGCGTGCACATGCGGACCGGGACCCCGGCCCACCCGGGCGCCAGCCCGGCGAAGTCAGCCGGCGGCCATGGCAGCATGGTCGTGGCAGCATGTGAGCTGCGCGAGAATGCGCGTTCGTTAGATGCCGCGGGTGCCGCGGTCCGCCGTATCTGAGGGGAGGCCGTCATGCTCAGCATGGACCTCGCCGCCCAGACCGCCGACCTGCTGACCATCGCCGGCGCCTCCGAGCCGCGCGCGCTCGACCGGCTGGTGACCCTGGCCGTCCTCCAGGTGCCCGCCTGCTCCGGCGCCGAGGCCGCGCTGTGGCGCGACGGCGAGCTCACCGTGACCGCGGCCAGCCATCCCGACCTGGCCTGGGTCACCGAGGCCCAGCGCGCGGCCGGGCGCGGTCCCGTGCTGGCCGCCATGACCGGGGACGGGCCCGTGCACTGCCCCGACACCCTCACCGAGGAGCGCTGGCCCGAGTACGCCGCCACCGCGCTGCGGCTGGGCGTGCGCTGCTCGGTGACCCTGGCCTACGGCGACGCCGGCCTGGCCGTCACGCTGGCCCTGTCCGGCGCCCGGCCCCGGGCCATCGATCCCGATCAGATGCCGCTGGCCGAACTGCTCATCGCGCTGGGCGGCGCCATGCTCGGCAACGCGTCCGAGTACGACGACTCCCGGCGGACCGCGCTCCAGCTGCTTGACGCGGCCGAGTCCCGAGAGCTGGTCGACCAGGCCAAGGGGATGCTCATGCACGCCCTCGGGTGCAGCGCCACCGAGGCCCTCAAGCGCATGCGGCAGGTCTCCCAGCAGCAGAACATCAAGGTCACCGACGTCGCGGCCCGGATCATCGAGTCCAACGGCCGCGACGTCCTGTGACCTGGCCTACTCCTCGAAGAACTCCTCCACCGTCTCCTTGTCCGGGACCACCGTCCGGTCCCGGACCACGGTCGCGTCGGCCCCGGACCAGCTCTCCGCCTCGCTGTCCGTCGGCATCTCCGGCATCTGCGCCGTCGCCGCCTCGGCGGTGCTGCCCGCTACGCCCGCGGCGGCCGGGTTGATCATGATGTAGGGCGGATAGCGCTTCTCCCGGACGCCCAGCGCCGGGCGGCCCTCCGGAGTGCGGCGGACCACCATCTGGCGGCGCAGCCAGCCGTAGCCGCGGCGCGGGATGACCATGCCGATCACGCCGATGATCATCAGGATCCAGCCGACGACCTGGAGGTTCAGGAACCAGGGGTGGCCGTTGACGGCGAACGCGAGCACGGCGCCCACCGCTATCAGCGTCAATCCGGATGCGGTCTTCATGTCGGGGCTCTCCTCAGTGGGGCGGTTCAGTGGGGGCGGTGGGGTGCGCCGGTCAGGCGGCGGCGGGGGCGCGCGGCGGCTCGGCGATGCGCTCGCGCAGGTAGGCGAGCGCGCGGCTGAGCAGCCGGGACACATGCATCTGGGAGATGCCCAGCTGAGCGCCGATCTGGGCCTGGGTCATGTTGCCGTAGAACCGCATCATCAGGAGTTCCTGCTCGCGGTCCGGCAGCTCCTCCCAGTGCGTCCAGACCGCCTGCATGTCGAGCGTGCGCTCCAGGCTCGGGTCCTCGGCGCCGAGCAGGTCGGCCAGGCTGCTGCCCTCGTCGTGACCGTCCGGCAGCGGCGCGTCCAGCGAGGAGGCCTGGAACGCCGCCGAGGCGACCTGGGCCTCGCGGACCTGCTCCTCGCTCACGTGCAGGTACCCGGCCAGCTCCGCGTCCCGCGGCGTGCGGGCCAGCCGCTGGGTCAGGTCGGCCGTGGCCTTGCGGATCTCCAGCCGCAGCTCCTGGACTGGCCGGCGGACCCGGACGTGCCAGCGCTTATCGCGGAAGTAGCGCTTGATCTCGCCGCTCACGCACGGCTGCGCGTAGGCGGCCAGGCTGTCGCCCGACCGCCACGTCGAAGTTGTTGATGGCCTTCAGCAGGCCCAGGTAGCCGACCTGCATGAGCTCCTCGGGGGACTCGGGGGTGTCCCGGTAGCGCTGCACGCAGGAACGGACCAGGCCCTGGTAGCGGGCGACCAGCGTCTCGCAGGCCGCCTCCCGCTCCGGATCGCCCTTCGGCCGCGACTGCACGGTCCGGACGAGGTCACTGTCGCCGGGCCCCGCCTCGGTGGCCGAGTCGAGCTGCTCGATGCGGGTGCTGGTGCGCATGTCCTACCTCCCTGCCAGGCTGTCGGTGCGCCTGCCGGGTCCGGTCATGCCCCTCAGTCAGAGTTCAAACATCGGTTTTTGCGCTGGGCGGGCCGGGCTGGCTGTCACCGGGTCCGTTCCGGGAGGCCGCCGAGGGCGGTCAGCGATCCTAGGAACGAAGCCGCAGGCCCCGCGGGCGTCGGCCGGAAGCCGGCCGTCTCCAGCGCCCTGGCCAGCGGCGAGTCGTAGACGGTCTCGCCGTCGGCCCGCTCCACGGTCAGCCGGCCGAGGGCGCCGGCCCGCCCGGCCGCGGCCAGCGCGCGGGCGGCCGGCTCGAGGATCTCGGGGTCGCTGCTCCAGGACAGCAGCGTCTTCCCGCCGCGCTCGACGTACAGGACGAGCTCGCCGCGGGCCAGCACGACCAGCGCGCCGGCCTTGCGGCCGGGCCGGTGCCCGCCCGCCGCTCTCCGCCGGCCGCTCCGGCCAGGGCAGCGCCGCGCCGTAGGCGTTGGCCGGGTCGGCCGCCGCCAGCACCAGCACCGGGATGTCGGGACGCCTGGACTGGCCGTCGCCCGCGGACCAGCCGGTTCGCGCGCCGGGCGGCCCGGGCGGGGCCGGGTGAACGTTCCAGTCCGGCTCGGCCGGCGTGGCTCACTGCGGGCGCCGTGGCGGACTCGGCGGGCAGCCCGTCGCCGGCCAGCGCCCGCATCCGGTCGACGGCGCCCGGCAGCGCGAACTGGGCCGCGCCCAGGCCCTCGACGAAGTAGCCGCGCCGGCACTGCCCGCCGTCCTCCATGGCCCGCAGCACCGGGTAGATCGCGCTGAACCCGCCCGGCACCCGCTCGGCCGCCACGCGCGCCGCGCAGCACGATGCCGTACCGCTCCAGCAGCGAGATGGCCATGGCGTGCAGCCGCCGGGTCGGGTCGCGCTCCGGCGGCGGCAGCAGCGACCAGCGGCCGCTGACCGTCGGCGGCCCGCTGCGCGACGGGCAGCACGGCCCGGCCGTAGCCCGGCCGCCGCCGCCCGCCGCGCCCGCGCCGCGCCGCCCGGACAGCTGGAGCCGCCCGCCGCCGCCGGAATGCCGGCGGCCGGCACCGACCTGCGCCCTAGCCGGCCACGGCCTGGCTGACGGCCGCGCCGCCGCGGGCCGCCTCGGGCGCGTGACCGGCGTCACCGGCCGCCCGCTGCCCAGCACGGTGCGCAGCGGCGCCAGCGTGTCGTTGGTGAGCCGTCCGGCCCAGACCAGGTCCCAGATGGCGCTGGCCACGGCCTGGTCACCGGCCTGGCCGGCGGCACCGGCCGGTCGGCGGCGAGCGTGGCGGCGACCCGGTCGGCCAGCGCCGCGGAAGAACAGCGCGCCGCCGCCGCCGAGCGCCTCGAGCAGCGCGTCGTGCACCGGGGTCATGGTGATCTCGCCTGGCTCGGGCAGCAGCAGCGGCGCGCGTCTCGGCCGGGCGCCAGCACGACCCAGCCGTCGCCGCCGGGCAGCCCGCCCGCGCCCGGCCCAGACCACCTCGCCCGCCGCGGTCAGCTCGTCGAGCAGCGCGGGCGAGTAGCCGGGCACCCGGCCGGGCAGCACCAGCGTCTCCAGCGCCGAGGCCGGCACCGCGACCCCGGCGAGCTGCTCCACCGCCTCGTACACGGCGTCGAGCCCGGGCCCGCCGGCCGCCCGCTGCCGCGGCGCGCGGTCCTGCCGCCCGGCGTGCTGCCAGGCGGGCAGGAAGGCGGCCGAGCGCCCGGGCCGGCACCGGCTCGACCTCCTTGCGCAGCTTGGCCAGGCAGCGGCGGCGCAGCAGCCGCAGCACGCCGGCCTCGCACCACTCGGTGCCCCGGCCGCCGGCCCGGAACTCGCCCTCGGTCACGCGCCCTCGGCGGCCAGCCGGTGCAGCGCCCCGGTGACCACCGCGACGCCCAGCCCGTAACCGCTCGGCCAGCCTCGATGCGCGGTGAACGGCCCGTGCGTCCGGGCGTAGCGCAGGACCAGGTCGCGCAGCGGATCGGCGACCGGCTCGGTGAACGCGCCGGCACGCCCGGCGGCAGCGCCACGCCCGAGCGCGTCGCGCAGCCGGCCCGCGTCCTCGATCGCCGCCCACCGCGGCCTGCCCGCCGACGCGCAGCTCCAGCACCCGCCGCTGCGCGGCCAGGCTCGGCCAGCCAGGCCGGCGCCGCGGCCGGGTCCGCCGCGCGCTCGGCCACCTCGGCGGTGGTCAGCGGCCCCAGCGTTGCGCAGCAGGTCGGCCACGGCCTCCGCGTCGCGGCAGGCCCGGCCCGGCGCCAGCCGCTGCAGCTCCCGCTCGATCTCCTCGACGACCAGCGGGTCGAGCAGCTCGCGCATGTCGGCCTGGCCGAGCAGGTCGGCCAGCAGCGCCGAGTCCAGGGCCAGCGCCTGGGCGCGCCGCTCGGCCAGCGGCGCGTCGCCCTCGTACATGAACGCGCCGACGTAGCGGAACAGCAGCGACCGGGCGAACGGCGACGCGGTCGGCGTCTCGACCTCGACCAGCCGGATGCCGCCGCGCGGACAGGTCGCGCATCAGCGCGGTCAGCCCGGGCACGTCGAACACGTCCTGCAGGCACTCCCGCACCGTCTCCAGCACGATCGGGAACGTCGAGTACTGGCTGGCCACCGACAGCAGCTGGGCCGAGCGCTGGCGCTGCTGCCACAGCGGCGTCCGGCGGCCCGGCTGGCGGCGGGGCAGCAGCAGCGCGCGGGCCGCGCACTCGCGGAACCGGGAGGCGAACAGCGCCGACGACGCCCAGCTCGGCCGTCACCAGCTGCTCGACCTCGTCGGGGTCGCAGCATGCGCGATGCCGCCCGGCGGCGGGTCGTCGGTGTCGGGCACCCGGATGACGATGCCGTCGTCGGTGTGGCATGGCCTGCACGTCCATCCCGCCGTAGCGCTCGCGCAGCCGGGCCGCGATGGCCAGCGCCCACGGCGCGTGCACCTGGCGCGCCGTACGGGCTGTGCAGGACCAGCCGCCAGTCGCCCAGCTCGTCGCGGAACCGCTCGACCACCAGCGTCCGGTCGTCGGGCAGGTAGCCGGTCGCCTCGCGCTGCGAGCTGAGGTAGGAGATCAGGTTGCCGGCGGCCAGCTCGTCCAGGCCGTCGGCGCGCAGCCGGGCCGTGCGCCGGCCTCGTCGCTCGGCCGCGGCCAGCTCGCGGCAGTAGGCGCCGATGGCCGCGCCCAGCTCGGCCGGGCCGCCCGGCGCGTCCCCGTGCCAGAACGGCAGCTTGCCCGGCTGCCCCGGCGCCGGGCGACACCAGCACCTGGTCGGCGGTGATGTCCTCGATCCGCCACGAGCTGGCCCCGAGCACGAACACGTCGCCGACCCGCGACTCGTACACCATCTCCTCGTCCAGCTCGCCGACCCGGCGCGAGTGCCGCCCTGACCGGTCCCGCTGCGCCCCCGGCCAGGAACACCCCGAACAGGCCGCGGTCGGGGATGGTGCCGCCGTTGCCGACCGCGACGCGCTGGCCGCCCGGCCGCCCGTGCAGCACGCCGGTGGTCCGGTCCCAGACCAGCCGCGGCCGCAGCCCGCCGAAGTCCTCGCTCGGGTACAGGCCGGCCAGCATGTCCAGCACCGCGTCCAGCACCGGCCGGGTCAGCCCGCTGAACGGCGCCGCCCGGCGGACGACCCGCTCCAGCTCGCCGACCTCCCAGTCGTCCATCGCGGTCATCGCGACGATCTGCTGGGCCAGCACGTCGAGCGGGTTGCGCGGCATGCGCAGCGCCTCGATCTGGCCCGCGTGCATCCGCTGGGTGACCACGGCCGCCTGGACCAGGTCGCCCGGGTACTTGGGGAAGAACACCCCGCGCGACACGTCGCCGACGTTGTGCCCGGCCCGCCCGGTGCGCTGCAGCCCGCTGGCCACCGACGGCGGCGACTCGACCTGGATGACCAGGTCGACCGCGCCCATGTCGATGCCCAGCTCCAGGCTGGAGGTCGCCACCACGGCGGGCAGCCGCCCGGCCTTGAGGGCCTCCTCGATCTGGGTCCGCTCCTGCCGCGACACCGACCCGTGATGCGCGCGGGCCACCGACCGGCGCCGCGCCCGCGGCCGCCGGCGACTGCGCCATCATCTCGGCGGCGGGCGGTGGAGGCCTGGCTGGCCGCCTGGCCAGCGCGGCGTGACCCGCTCGCTCCTGGCCCGCTCGGCGGCCAGCTCGTTGAGCCGCGCGCACAGCCGCTCGGCCAGCCCGCCGCGAGTTGGCGAACACGATCGTGGACCGGTGGGCCTGGATCAGGTCCAGCACCCGCTCCTCGACGTGCGGCCAGATGGAGTGCTGGCGCGGCCTCGCCGCCGGTCCGGCCGTCCTCGGGTCCGCGCGCCGGCCGCGCTGGCCTGCAGGTCGGTCATGTCCTCGACCGGCACGACGATCGTCAGCTCAGCTGCTTCTCGCTGGGCGGGGCGACGACGCTGACCGGCAGCGCCCCGCCCAGGAACGCGGCCACCTCCTCGGGCGGCCGCACCGTCGCCGACAGCCCGATGCGCTGGCGCCTGGGCGCCGTCTCGCCGTCGCCTGCGCGCGGAGCGCGTCCAGCCGCTCCAGCGACAGGGCCAGGTGCGCGCCGCGCTTGCCGCCGGCCATCGCGTGCACCTCGTCGATGATCACCGTCTCGCACGCTGCGCAGCGTCTCCCGGGCCCGCGAGGTCGAGCAGCAGGAACAGCGACTCGGGGGTGGTGATCAGGATGTCCGGCGGCTTGCCCGCCATCTTGCGGCGCTCGTCGGCCGCGGTGTCCCCGGTCCGGACCGCCGACCCGGATGTCCGGCTCGGGCAGGCCCAGCCGCCGCGCGGCGTGCCCGATGCCGGTCAGCGGCGAGCGCAGATTGCGCTCCACGTCCACCGCCAGCGCCTTCATCGGCGAAACGTACAGCACCCGGCAGCGCTGCTTGGGGTCGGCGGGCACCGGCTCGCGGGCCAGCTGGTCGATGGCCCACAGGAACGCGGCCAGCGTCTTGCCCGACCCGGTCGGCGCGATCACCAGAGTGTGCTGGCCCCGCCCGATCGACGTCCCACGCCTGCGCCTGGGCCGGGGTCGGCGCGGCGAAGGCAGCCGTCGAACCAGGCCCTGCGTCGCCTCGCTGAACCCGGCCAGATCCGGGGCGGCGGGCGAGCGGACAGACATGCCTCCATACTGCCTGGTCCTGCCGACAGTCCAGGCCGCCGCCCGGCGTGCCCGTGATCTTGATGTTTGTCCGGGGCGCGGCACGGTACTAGCCGCGCATGCGATCCACATCGGCCATGCAAGCCAAGACCCGCGCCAGACAGGCGTCTCGGTCCCGAGCCGCCCAGTGGCTGGCCCGGGCAGGCCTCACCGCGCGCGGCGTCATCTACGTGCTCATCGGCTGGGTCGCGATCCTCATCGCGGTCGGCCACACCTCGCACGCCGCCGACCAGCAGGGCGCCTTGCAGCTGCTGGCGGGCAAGCCCTACGGCCTGGTCTCGCTGTGGCTGCTGGCCATCGGCTTCGCCGCCTACGCGCTCTGGCGGCTCAGCGAGGCCGCGTTCGGGGTCGTCGGCGAGGGCAACGGGGCCGGACCCCGGCTCAAGTCGCTCGGCCCGGGCGGTGGTGTACGCGTTCTTCGCCGTCCTGACGTTCAAGGTGATCTCCGGCACGGCGCACAACCAGGCAGCGGCAGCAGCAGGACCTGACCGCCAAGGCCATGCAGCACGCCGGCGGCCAGTGGCTGGTCGGCATCGTCGGCCTGGTTGTCGTGATCATCGGCCTGGTGCTGGTCGCCCAGGGCTTCCGGCGCACGTTCATGAAGTTCCTCCAGACGAACCGGATGAGCCCGCGGACCCGCAAGATCGTGGAATGGCTCGGCGTGATCGGGACCGTCGCGCGCGGCGTCGTGTTCGCGCTGGCCGGCGTGCTGGTCATCGAGGCCGCCGTGACCCACAAGGCGGCCAAGTCCGGCGGCATCGACAAGGCGCTGCTCACCCTGCGGAACCAGCCGTTCGGCGAGGTCCTGCTGTTCCTGGCCGCGCTGGGCCTGGTCATCTTCGGGGTCTACGGGCTGTGCGAGGCGCGCTGGCGCCGCGTGTGAGCCCGGATCCGGTAACCGCCCTCGGCCCGTCCGTCGCCGTAGTGGCCCACGCCCGCAAGAGCTTTGGCGGCGGCCTGCGCGAGCTCCGGGAGGCGCTCGCGCGGGAAGGCGTGACCGACCCGATCTGGTATGAGGTCAACAAGAGCCGCAAGGCCCCGAAACGGGTCCGGCGCGCGCTCAGCGAGGGCGCCGGGCTGATCTTTGTCTGGGGCGGCGACGGCATGGTTCAGCACTGTGTCGATGAGCTGGCCGGCACCGACGCCGTGCTGGCCGTGCTGCCCGCCGGCACCGCCAACCTGCTGGCCACGAACCTGCATATCCCGGACCGGCTGCCCGAGGCGGTGCGGGTCGGGCTGCGCGGCGAGTGCCGTCGGCTCGACACCGGGCTGGTCAACGGCGAGCACTTCGCCGTGATGGCCGGGGCGGGGCTCGACGCGCGCATGATCGCCGGCGCCAAGCGCAAGCTGAAGAACCGCCTGGGCCGTGCGGCGTACCTCTACACCGGGGCCAGGAGCCTGAGCGCGAGCCCGGCCACGGCGGAGGTCAAGGTGGACGGCAGGCCCTTCTTTGCCGGCCCGGCCTCTCTCGTGCTGGCGGGCAACGTCGGCCGGGTCCTCGGCGGGATCGAGGCCTTCAGCGCGGCGGAGCCCGACGACGGCCTGCTGGACCTGGGCGTGGTAACGGCGGCCAACCCGGTCGAGTGGGTCAGGGCGCTGGGCCAGGTCGCGCTGGGTGAGGCCGGGGACTCCCCGTTCGTGCAGCTGGCGCGAGGCCAGCAGTTCGAGATCCGGTTCGACCGCGAGCAGCCGTACGAGCTGGACGGCGGCGCGCGGCACTCGGTCACGGAACTGTCGATCGAGGTGTGCCCGGCCTCGATCAGCGTCCGCGTCCCGGACCCTCCGGCGTGACCGGCCGACGGCGGCGCAGGCTGAGGATCAGCGCCGTGCTGCCGGCCAGCCAGGCCAGCCCGAACAGCCAGCCGGCCACGACGTCCGTGGGCCAGTGCACGCCGAGCCACACCCGCGACCAGCCCACCGCGGCCGCGTAGACCGCGGCGCCCGCCCAGATGGCGCGGCGCGGCCAGCCCGCGCGGACCAGGCCCGCGCAGGCCCAGGCGCAGGACAGGGCGAACAGCGTGGCGGCGGTGGTGTGGCCGGACGGGAACGACGATCCCGACGCCGCTCCGGCCCAGTCCGAGATGGGCGGCCTGGCTCGTCCGATGAGGTGGTTGACCTGGGTCTCGACCGCGATTCCGGCGCTGGCGATGGCGCACAGCATCAGCCCCGAGCGCACCCGCCGGCTCCAGCCGCTGCCGGGCGCGGCGGCCAGGGCGCCCACCGGGACGAGGACCGGCAGGACAACTCGGGTGGTCCCGGCCCACCGCAGGGCGTTAGCGATGCTGACGCCGACGGGGCCGCGGTGCGCGACGACCCACCGGTGGATGCTCTCGTCGATCACGGGCACGGCCGTGCCGCGTTCCGCGACCCAGACGGTGAGCAGCGCGAAGGCCAGGCCGGCGGCGCCGGCGACCAGCCCGGCCGTGGTCCGGGATACGGCCGGCGGCGGCGCCAGCGGCAGAGCATCGGCGGCCTCCGCCGCCTCAGTCTCCGCCGCCTCAGCCTCGGCGGCCTCCGCTTCGACAGCCTCGGTCTCGACAGCCTCAGCCTCGGGGGTGTTGCCCTCCGGCGGCCGCGTCATCGCCGCGTCGCGGCCCGGTGCCGGGTTCCCCGGTCGGCCCGGGTTCCGCTGCCGGGCCGGGATCCGACGGCGGGCCGGGGCTGCCGCCGCAGCAGGGTCGTCATCACCAGCAGCAGCCACAGGCCGCCGAGCAGCGCTCCGGCGATCACGTCACTGGGATAGTGCATGCCCCGGTAAAGCCGCGAGAAGCCGACGAAGAACGGGACGAGCGCCAGCAGCGCGGCCCCGATACGGGCCGCCGGGCGCCGGCCGTAGATCCAGATGACCAGTACGGCCAGGGAGCCATAGAGCGCGACGGCCGCAGCGGTGTGCCCGGACGGGTAGCTCGACGTCGGCGGGGCCTTGTCCAGGTGATGCACCGGCGGCCGGTTCTGGTGGATGGTCTCCGCCGCGGCCAGGAACAGCACGATCTCGCCCACCATCACGGTGACCAGGACCAGCGACTCATGCCACCGGCCAACCAGCCAGCGCAGCAGCAGCGCCACCGCCACGGTGACGGCGATCACGGTCACCGTCGTGGCCATGGTGGTGCCGACCATCGTGGCGGTGTTCCAGAACGCCGTCCTATGCGCCGCCAGCCACACGTCGACCCCGAGATCCGCCCGGTGCACGGGCCCGGAGTTCAGCACCTGCGTCTCCAGCAGGCCCAGCAGCGAGATCAGGGCCCAGACGGCGACCAGGCCGCCGACCAGGCGGATCGCGATGATCTTCCAGTTGCGGGCCGGCTGGGCTCGCCGGGTGGCGGCCCGCCTGCGGTCACGTCTGGCCGGTGCTTGTAGCTGCATGCGCATCGGACGTCCCTTCGGGGGTTCGCCACCGAGTGCCCGGCTCCGGCCGGGCCAAACACGGCCGCGGCGCCCGGCACACGCGCCAGGCCGGGGTCAGTCCCCGGCGTGGCTGGTCAGCCGCAGGAACGCGGTCAGGGCGGCGATGACCACCGCGATCCCGCCGCCGATCTCCAGGACGAACAGGCCCTCGGTGGGGTCCAGGGCTTCCTCGGCGAAGCCCACGGCCAGGACCATGACGATCATGGCGATGACCCGGGCCTTGAGGTCGTTGAGGTCGTGCATCTCCAGCCAGTGCGGCATCTGCGCGGCCTCGCCCAGGGTGATCTCCCTGACAAACAGCTCGTACAGCCCGATCGCCGCCAGCAGCAGCGTGGCCCCGATCAGGAACAGGTCGATGTCCAGCAGGAACAGCCCTACATGGTGACCGACGGGGAACGGGTGCCGGCCGATCTGGATGATCGCGTCGATGAACACGGCGGCGCCGTAGACAAACGCCCCGAGGGCGGCCAGGACCAGGAACGCGACCGGGATCACCACCAGCCGGACCGAGCTGGCCAGGGCCCGCTCGACCACCGCCTCCAGCGGGGTCACGGCGCGTTCGGGCGTCGGGTCCTCCGTCGGCTCGCGCATCTCACCCCTCTACCCGGTCGGCGACCCGATGTGGAGATGCCCCCGGCGGCAGCCGGGGACACCCCCGCCAGACTAAGCGGCCAGCGCGGGGCGGCGGGAGGCGGTGCGGTACCGGTCGATGACCACGCCGGCCAGCGCCGGGTGACCGCCCAGCGGCGCGGTCACCCAGTCGGCGCCCGCCTGCCGGAGCTGGTCATGGAAGTGGCCGGGGGCCAGCAGGTAGGTCGCCACCGCCACCGGCCGGCTGGTGCGGGCCCGCAGGTCGGCCACCGCCTCGGCCACCGAGGGCTGGGCGGCCGACGCGAACCCGACCGCCACCGGGGCGTCCAGCCGCTCGCCGAGCAGCCGGGCCTGCACGGCCGCGTCGGCCTGGGCGGCCGGGTCGGAGGAGCCCGCGGCGGCCAGCACCACCGGTGTTCCCTCCGGCACGCCCGCCTCGGTCAGTCGCCCGGCCAGCGCCGTGACCAGCAACGGGTCCGGCCCGAGCGGGTCGGCCAGCCGGGCCCCGGTCGCCCGGGCCGCGCCGGCCAGGTCGGTATTCAGGTGATAGCCGGTGGACAGCAGCAGCGGGACGATCACCGTGTTGGGCCCCGCGGCGCCGAGCGCGGCGGGCAGCGATGGCTCGGCGTGCTGCACGAACGCCACCCGCACCCGCAGCACCGGCGCCAGCCGGCTGACCTGCCGGGCCAGCGTGCCGATGGTCTCCTGGGCGGCCGGATGCCTGCTGCCGTGGGCCACGGCCAGCAGGGTCGGATTGCTCATCCCGCCACCTCCAGCAGGGTCGGATTGCTCATCCCGCCACCTCCAGCAGTTCACGGAGCCGGACGACCTCGCCGATGACTACGACGGCCGGCGGCCGGATGCCGGCCTGAGCGGCCTCGGCGGCGACCGCGCCCAGCGTGGAGGTCAGCACCTGCTGGCCGGGCATCGTGCCATCGCGAATGACCGCCACCGGAGTGGCCGCGTCTCGGCCCCGCTTGATCAGCTCGGCGGAGATCTCCTCCAGGTGAGCCACGCCCATCAGCAGCACCAGCGTCCCCGGGCCCTGAGCCAGCGCCGCCCAGTCCACCGTGGCGCCGGGATGGGACGGGTCCAGGTGCGCGGACACCACGGCGAAGTCCTGGGTAACGCCCCGGTGAGTCACCGGGATGCCCGCGTAGGCGGGCACCGCCACGGCGCTGGTCACCCCCGGCACGACCGAGAACGGCACGCCCGCGCGGACGCAGGCCAGCGCCTCCTCGCCGCCACGGCCGAAGACGAACGGGTCCCCGCCCTTGAGCCGCACCACCCGCTGACCAGCCAGCGCGCGCCGCACGATCAGCTCATTGATCTGGTCCTGGGTCAGGTTGTGCGCATGCGGGGCCTTGCCCGCGTCGATGACCTCCACGCCGGGGTCGAGCTCGGCCAGCAGCGCGCGCGGCGCGAGCTTGTCGACCACCACCACGTCGGCCTCGGCCAGCAGCCGCCGGCCGCGCACCGTGATGAGCCCGGCGTCGCCCGGTCCGCCGCCGACCAGCGCCACGCTTCCGGTCCCGCCGGCAGCGGGCTCGGAGCGGTGATGGCGCAGCGGCAGCCGGCCCTCGGCCAGCGCCGTGGCGATGGCCGCACGCAGCGCCTGGGACCGGCGCGGGTCCCCGTCGGCCGTGACCGCGACCGTGACATCGCCGTGCCGGGTGACGGCCGGCGTCCACGCCGCCGAGGCGGCGGCGTCGTCGGCGCGCACGCACCAGACCCGGTCCCGGTCCGCCGCCGCCGCAACGACCGCGTTGACGGTCGGGTTATCGGTGGCCGCGTGCACCAGCCAGGCTCCGGCCAGGTCGCCGTCCCGGTACTCCCGCCGCACCAGCGTGATCTCGGATCCAGTAGCGGCGCCGGTCACCTGGGCCACCTTTTGTTTCAGAAAATCGGTCTCAAAGCGCGGGGCAATAACGGTAACCAGCGCGCCGGCCTCGACCAGCGCCCTGCTCCGGCGCAGGGCCACCCGGCCGCCGCCGACCACCACCACCTTGCGGCCGGTCAGGTCCAGCCCCAGGGGATACACGGGGCACCCGTTCATGACGCCAGCCCGGGCGGCCGCATGACGGCCACGAAGCGGAGCTGGAACCCGCGGGCGCACGCCCCGCACTCCCACTCGCCCGCGTCGGGACCCGACGGCCGCAGCGTCTCCTCGCCGCAGTAGGGGCAGTAGAACGGCACCTGCCGCTCACTCATGTGTTGGCCCCCGCTCGCCTCCGGGGCGCCTTGAGGCGCCGCCTTCCCTCGTCGCTCGTTCCTCGCTCCTCAGTCCAGACGGCGCCGCGCCCCTCCGGCTCGCTCACTGGGCACCTCCCACGCCGGCCGGGACGGCCGGACTGGCCGTGGTGAGCAGCTTCTCGTCGGCCCGGCGCACCCAGGCGGCGAACTCCTCGCCGTCGGTGCGATCGGCCTGGTAGCTGCGCAGCAGCCGCTCCACGTAGTCGGTCAGCCCGTCGGCCGTCACCTTCAGCCCGCGCAGCTTGCGGCCGAACGACGGGTCGGTGCCGAGTGAGCCGCCCAGATGGACCTGGAAGCCCTCGGTGCCGTCCACGATCGAGCCCTTGAGGCCGATGTCGGCGAGCTGGAAGCGGGCGCAGGAGTTGGGGCAGCCGTTCACGTTGATGGTGATCGGCGTGTCGAAGTCCGGCAGCCGGCGCTCCAGCTCGGTGTACAGCTCGCGGGCCCGGCCCTTGGTCTCCACGATGGCCAGCTTGCAGAACTCGATGCCGGTGCAGGCCATCGTGCCGCGGCGGAAGACCGACGGCTTGGCCTGCAGGTCGGTCCCCTCCAGGTCCGCGAGCAGGTCCGGCAGCCGGTCCTCCGGGACGTCGAGGATCAGCAGCTTCTGCTCGGTGGTGGTGCGGATCCGGCCGGAGCCGTAGGCGTCGGCCAGCTCGGCCACCTGCCAGAGCTGGGTGCCCGAGCTGCGTCCCACGTGCGGGGCCACGCCCACGTAGAAGCGGCCGTCGTTCTGGCGGTGCACGCCGATGTGGTCGCGGCCGCCGGCCGGGGCCGCGGGCGCCGGGCCGTCGGGCAGCGCCTCGCCCAGGTACTCGGTCTCCAGCACCTCCCGGAACCGCTCCACGCCCCAGTCGGCGACCAGGAACTTGATCCGGGCCCGGCTGCGCAGCCGCCGGTAGCCGTAGTCGCGGAACAGGCCCGCGACGCCGGCCCAGACGGCCGGCACCTGGTCGGGCCGGACGAACACGCCCAGCCGCTGGGCGATCATCGGGTTGGTGGACAGGCCGCCGCCCACCCACAGGTCAAAGCCGGGCGTGCCGTCCGGCCCGAGCACGCCGACGAACGAGATGTCGTTCACCTCGTGCGCCGTGCAGTGCGACGCGCACCCCGAGATCGCGGTCTTGAACTTGCGGGGCAGGTTGCCGAACTCGGGGTTGTTCGCGGCCACCGCCTCGGTGGCGCGCAGCACGGCCGTGGCGTCCAGGATCTCCCCGTCGTCGAGCCCGGCCACCGGGCAGCCCAGGATGTTGCGCGGCACGTCGCCGCAGGCCTGGATGGAGGACAGGCCGACCTCCTCCAGCCGGGCCCAGATGTCCGGGACGTCCTCGATCCGGATCCAGTGGTACTGGACGTTCTGCCGGTCGGTGATGTCGGCCAGGTCGCGGCCGTACTCCTTGGCGATGTCCGCGACCGTCGCGCAGCTGGTCCGAGCTGTCAGCTGCCCGCCGGGGATGCGGACCCGCATCATGAAGTAGCTGTCCTCGATCTCGGCGTCCTCGAGGGCGCCGGTGCGGCCGCCCTCGATGCCCGGCGCGCGCTGGGTGTACAGCCCCCACCAGCGGAACCGGCCGCGCAGGTCGGCCGGGTCGATGGAGTCGAACCCCAGGTGGGCGTACCGGTTGACGATCCGGTCGCGGACGTTCAGCCCGGCGTCGTCCTTCTTGAATCGTTCGGCGGCGTTCAGCGGCTCGAGGTAGCCCAGGGCCCACTGGCCCTGACCTCGCCGTTGCTGGCGACGGCATGCAGGCATCCTTCTTCTGCTGGCGTGCGGACATGGGAGTCATCGTCGCTGGCGGCGGGAGCTACCCGGCCACGCGGGAAAGGGGGCAGGAAATCCGCTAGGAACGGATCAGCAGAAAGAACGACACATGGCGCTGGAAACGCGCAGGAGGTCGACGTGACGCCGGGAAACCAGCCACTCGCCGGGGCTGTGAGCCGGGCGTGTCACTGTGGTGCCTCCGGGGTTAGACGCAGCAGGGCTTGGGGCCCCGCGGGCTAGACGCTGCTCTGGTGCGGGCGCGGCGTTGCGCTTTAGGTCTTGTCCTCCACTGAGACAGTAACATCCGGTCCCGGTGGCAGAGCAAGAACATATTTCTGTCTCGAAACACTACCTGGCCCCGGCAGCGGCCTGGCCAGGTCAGGCGTGCTGACGGTGGCCGGCGCGGGCGGTGGCCGGCGCGGACGGCGCAGGCGCCGCGGGCGGGTAACGTGGCGCGGGTGCGGCAGACGGAATTCTGGGAACGGATGCGCGAGCAGTTCGGCGAGGCCTACGCCGCGAGCGTGGCCCAGGACTATGTGATCGGCTCGCTCGGCAGCCGGACCGTCAATCAGGCGCTGGCCGACGGCGAGGACGCCAAGGTCGTCTGGCGGGCCGTCTGCGACGCCTTCCACGTCGCCGAGCAGAAGCGCTGACGGTGCGCTGACGGCGCTGGCGGCGCGAGCGGCGAGGCAATTTCGGCCAACTCCGGCGTGTCGCTCTCATGATCGAACAGTTGTTCGTTACAGTGGGGAGCGCCGGCGGCCGTGTCAGCACCTGAGCCCGAGTGTGCGGTGTTCCCGCACCTAGGGTCCAGGGCGCGGAAGTCCGGCAGCGCGGAACTGTCGGTGGGTGCGCGTAGCGTCTCCGCCGCAAGCAGATGACATGGCCTGGCAGTGCGGATTGCGCACGCTGCGAGGGACTCAGGGGAGCCCCTCGATTCCGACGGGAGTTCACATGGCACCCAGCGATAAGACCAGCACCAGAGGTGCTGGCGGCGGCGACAGGGAGAAGTCCCTGGAGACCGCGCTCGCGCAGATCGAGCGTCAGTTCGGCCGGGGCGCCGTCATGCGGCTCGGCGAGGAGACCCGCGCCCCGATCGAGGTGATCCCGAGCGGCTCTATCGCCCTGGACGCCGCGCTCGGCATCGGCGGCTACCCCCGCGGCCGGATTGTCGAGATCTACGGCCCGGAGTCCTCCGGCAAGACGACCCTGGCCCTGCACGCGGTGGCCAACGCCCAGAAGGCCGGCGGCATCGCCGCGTTCATCGACGCCGAGCACGCGCTCGACCCCGAGTATGCGGCCAAGCTCGGCGTGAACACCGACGCGCTGCTGGTCTCCCAGCCCGACACCGGCGAGCAGGCGCTGGAGATCGCGGACATGCTGGTCCGGTCCGGCGCCATCGACGTCGTCGTCGTCGACTCGGTGGCCGCCCTGGTCCCGCGCGCGGAGATCGAGGGCGAGATGGGCGACAGCCACGTCGGCCTCCAGGCCCGGCTGATGTCCCAGGCCCTGCGCAAGCTGGCCGGCGCGCTGAACAACACCAAGACCACCGCCATCTTCATCAACCAGCTCCGCGAGAAGATCGGGGTCATGTTCGGGTCGCCAGAGACCACCACCGGCGGCAAGGCACTGAAGTTCTACGCCTCGGTGCGGCTGGACTCGCGGCGGATCGAGACGCTCAAGGACGGGACCGAGGCGGTCGGCAACCGGACCCGGGTCAAGGTCGTGAAGAACAAGCTCAGCCCGCCGTTCCGGATCGCCGAGTTCGACATCCTGTACGGGATCGGGATCAGCCGCGAGGGCAGCCTGATCGACCTCGGCGTCGAGCACGGCATCGTGCGCAAGGCCGGCGCCTGGTACACCTACGACGGCGACCAGCTCGGCCAGGGCAAGGAGAACGCGCGGAACTTCCTGCGCGACAACCCCGACGTCGCCAACGAGATCGAGAAGAAGATCAAGGAGAAGCTCGGCGTGGGCCCGCGGCTGGACGCCGACGTATCGGCCCCGGCCGAGCCCGCCGGGGCGAAGGCCACGGTGACGCCGCTGCGCGGCGTGGAGTAAGCCGTGGGCCGCGCGGTCGGGGGAGCGGCCAGGAGCGGCGCCCCGGGCGACGGCACCGCCCAGGACGGCGCGTCGCCCCGTGCCCCCGGCCCGGCCCCGGCCCCGGAGCCGTCCGATCCCGAGGCGGTGGCGCGGCAGATCTGCCTGAAGATGCTGACCGCCGCGCCCCGGACCAGGGCTCAGCTGGCGACGGCGCTGGCCCGGCGCGGGGTGCCCGCCGAGGCGGCCGAGGCGGTGCTGGACCGGTTCGCCGAGGTGCAGCTCATCGACGACGCCATGTTCGCGCGGGCCTGGGTCGAGTCCCGCCATCACGGGCGGGGGCTGGCCCGCCGCGCCCTGGCCGCCGAGCTGCGCCAGCGGGGCGTCGAGACCGACGACATCAAGACCGCGGTCAGCGACCTGGACCCGGAGCAGGAGTACGCGACGGCGCGGGCGCTGATCGAGCGGCGGCTGCCGGGCACCCGCGGCCTGGCCCGGCCGGCCCGCTTCCGGCGGCTCATGGGCGTGCTGGCCCGGAAGGGGTACCCCGAGGGACTGGCCTACCGGGTAGTCCGCGAGGCGCTGGAGTACGAGCCCGGTGATTTCGGCGCCGGCGCCGCCGCCTCGCCCGGCGACGGGCCCGGAGCAGAAGCCGGCGGCGAGCCGGACGGATGGTAGTACATCTCACTAAACGGGCGCTGAGCTGCGTGGCTAGTCCGCCGGGGATTTCCGGGAACGTCTGCCCCACTTGCCCAAATCGTTATCTGCGCTTAACCTCACGGCAGCGAGGTTTTCTCCGCGCAGGGCGGATCAGCGGTGTGAGAAACATGAGATAACCACACCGGCTGACCCGGCAGCAGGCGCTGTCAGGACAGTCGGCGACTATGAAAGCAACGGCACGACGAACGGGCAGGAACCGGACGGAGCACGGGTCGTGGAGTCGGCCTGACCGGCGGTGAGAGCTCAGGGGAAGGAGCAGGCAAGACCGGAGCTGTGAGTCTCGGCAGGCACGGTGCCTGTGCCAGTGCTCGCTCGGTCAGGGTGATCCGGCTGAACCGGATCGTACCGGGCGAGATCTGTCATATCGGGATCTCCCGCAGCCAGGTCCCGCCGGGCCATAGCGGCCGCGGTGGGCTGGTTGCTTATCCCTGATCGGACACTGGCCAGGGCGCGCCGTCGGCGGCCCAGGCGTGCTCCGGAGCTATGGGTCTAGACCCGTACCGCAGGCTGTAGCGCTGGTCCCTGTCTGGGTGACCGTCACCCCGCGTGTCGCTCTGCGCGCAGCACCCCTCGCTGATGGGCATGTGCACCGTGCACAGGCCGGGTCAGGCTCGCGACCATCGCGGGCCCGGAGCGGGAAGGGGTGCGACTTGAACAGCGGAACTGCACTCACGCTGGTGATCGTTGTGTGCGTTGTTGCGCTGGCCGCGCTGATCGCGCTCGGACTCGTCCTGCACCGCAGTGCTGGCCTGCTGAAGGCCCATGACACGACCCGTGACTCCGCCCGTGACTCCGCCCGTGACCCGCTCCAGTGACTCCGCCCATGACTCCTCTCGCGCTGACGGCCAGCCTGCGGCCGACGGCGCCGGGGTCAGCCGGGCCGAGAGTGCCGCCCCGGCGCAGGCCGCCGGAACGCCCGCCGCGGCCACCGGGGCGGCCACGGCCGCCGCAGCCGCAGCCGTCCCGGACGAGGAGGCCGTGCGGCACGCCGAGCAGCTGCTGGCCCAGGCCGAGAGCGACGCGGCGGGAATCGTGGCCAGGGCCGAGGCGTCCGCGGCCCAGGCCGAGGTGGCCCGCCGCGAGGTCGACACCGAGATCAAGACGGTCAAGGAAGAGATCCGGCTGCTGCGCGCCGACCTGGAGCGCCGGGAGGTCCGCCTGGCCGAGCGGGAGCAGCGGATCGACGAGGAGGCCCGCAAGGCCGACCAGCGCGCCGAGTCCCTGGATGAGGTCCAGCGGGACCTGGACCGGCAGCGCGCCGACCTCCAGCAGCTCGACGCCGAGCGCCGGGAGATCCTCGAGCGGGTCGCCGGGCTGACTGCCGACCAGGCCAAGTCGGAGCTGGTCTCGGGCATCGAGAACCAGGCCAAGCGCGAGGCCGCCCTGATCGTCAGGGAGATCGAGGCCGACGCCCGCAAGGAAGGCGACAAGCGGGCCCGCAAGATCGTGACGCTGGCCATCCAGCGGGTCGCCAGCGACCAGACCAGCGAGTCCGTGGTCTCGGTGCTGCACCTGCCCGGCGACGAGATGAAGGGCCGGATCATCGGCCGCGAGGGCCGCAACATCCGGGCCTTCGAGTCGGTCACCGGCGTCAACCTGATCATCGACGACACGCCCGAGGCGGTGCTGCTGTCCTGCTTCGACCCGGTGCGCCGCGAGGTCGGCCGGCTCACGCTGGAGCGCCTGGTGCTGGACGGCCGGATCCACCCGCAGCGCATCGAGGAGGCCTACGAGCGCAGCAAGTCCGAGATCGAGCAGCTCTGCGTCCGGGCCGGCGAGGACGCGCTGGTCGACGTCGGGATCACCGAGATGCACCCGGAGCTGACCAACCTGCTCGGCCGGCTGCGCTACCGCACCTCCTACGGGCAGAACGTGCTCAAGCACCTGGTCGAGTCGGCGCACATCGCCGGCATGATGGCCAGCGAGCTGGGCCTGGACCCGGTGCTGATGAAGCGCTGCACCGTGCTGCACGACATCGGCAAGGCGCTGACCCACGAGGTCCAGGGCAGCCACGCGCTGATCGGCGCGGAGATCGCCCGCCGCTACGGCGAGTCACCGGACGTGGTGCACGCCATCGAGGCGCACCACAACGAGGTCGAGGTCCGGACCGTCGAGGCCGTGCTGACCCAGGCCGCGGACGCGATCAGCGGCGGGCGGCCCGGCGCGCGCCGGGAGTCGCTGGAGGCCTACGTGATGCGGCTGGAGCGGCTGGAGCAGATCGCGCTGGCCCACGGCGGGGTGGAGAAGGTCTTCGCCATGCAGGCCGGGCGCGAGGTCCGGATCATGGTCAAGCCGTCCGACGTGGACGACATCCAGGCCCAGGTCATCGCCAGGGACGTGGCCAAGCAGGTCGAGGAGGAGCTGACCTACCCAGGCCAGATCCGCGTGACGGTCGTGCGCGAGTCCCGCGCGATCGAGTTCGCCCGCTGACCCGCCTGACCCGCTGACGCCCGCTGACCCGGCCCGGCCCGGACGGCCGCTAGTTCTTCCCCTCCGTAACGGTGATCTCGGGCACGCCCGGCGGAGTGAAGCCGAGGATCTGCCCGTAGAACGACAGCTCGGCCTCGAGCGCCGTGATCACGGTCTCGGTCCGGCGGAAGCCGTGCGACTCGCCCGCGAAGGGCAGGTACGCGTGCCGGATGCCGTGCTCGGCCAGGTCGGCGGCGATGCTCTCGGACTGCGCCGGCGGCACGACCGGGTCGTCCAGCCCCTGGAGCAGCAGCACGGGCGCGGTGCTGGCGGTCACGTGGCCGACCGGGGCGCGCTCGATGTAGACGGCCTCGAAGCCAGGCAGCGGGCCGAGCAGGCCGTCCAGGTACCGCGACTCGAAGTCGTGCGTCTGCTCCACGAAGCCGCGCAGGTCAGACACGCCGTAGTAGGACGTCGCCGCGCTGAACACGGGAGCGCGGCCGATGACGCCGGTGGTCACGGCGGCCAGCGCGGTCCAGCCGCCCGCCGACCCGCCGCGGATGCCCAGCCGCTCCCCGTCGGCCTCGCCCGCGTCGGCCAGCGACCGGGCCGCGGCCATGGCGTCCTCCACGTCCACGATGCCCCACTGGCGGCGCAGCCGCTCGCGGTAGGACCGGCCGTAGCCGGTCGAGCCGCCGTAGTTGACGTCGATGACGCCGATGCCGCGGCTGGTGAAGTAGGCCTTCTCCAGGTCGAGCAGCGCGGTGACATGACCGGTCGGGCCGCCGTGCACAAAGACCACGTAGGGCGGTGCCGCGCCGGCCGGGCCGGTGGCGTCGGGGCTCGACGGCGGGTAGACCAGCGCGTGCACCGTGCGGCCGTAGGGGCCCTCGAGCTCCACCGGGCGCGGCACCGGCAGGTAGTCGTGGTCCGGCAGCTCGTCCAGCTCCCGGCGCAGGACCTCGGCCTGCCCGGTCGCGGCGTCCACCCGGATCACGGCGCGGGCCTGCAGGGGGCCGCCGGCGATGGCCACGATCGAGTTGCCGTCGGCGGCAACGCTGAAGGAGAAGTCCTCGAACGGCACGTCCAGCTCGGTCAGCTCGAACGACTCGGGGTCCAGGATGCTGAGCGCGGACCCGCCCCGGCCGTGGGTGACGGCCAGCCGGCCGTCGCCGAGCCGGGCGAACGGCCGGCCGCCGAGCTGCCACAGCGGCCCGGCGAACTCCTCGTCGGCCGGGTACAGGGCGCGCGGCTGCTCGCCGGACAGGCCGAGCTGGTAGATGTTCCACCAGCCGGTCCAGTCGGTGGCCACGTACAGGCTGCCGTTGTCGCGCCACAGCGGGGCCAGCACCGACTCGCGCAGGCTGCCCTTGAGCAGGCGGCTGCGGCCGGGCACGCCGTTCTCCAGGGCCGCGACCCGCAGCTCGGTGCCGTCCCACGGCATGTGCGGGTGGTTCCAGGAGATCCAGGCCAGCTGGCGGCCGTCCGGCGACGGGCTGGGGAACGCGAAGAAGTCGGCCCCGGTGACCAGCGTGCGGATCGCGTCGGGCGTGCTGGCCGCCGACCCGTCCAGGGGCACGGCGACGATGGCCCGGCTGACCTTGCCGTCGTCGTGCTGCTCGCGCACGCACCAGATCTCCCGCTCGTCGGGGGACAGCGCGTAGTCGGCGTAGCGCAGGGCGCACGGGGCCAGCGTGCCGCTGCCGGTGGCGGCGGGCACCGCGGTGGGGTCGGGGGTCAGCGGCTGCGGCTGGCCGGTGCCCTCGGCCGTCTCCCGGCCGGCCAGGTACAGGCGCTGGTCGGCGTAGTTGGCGAACACGATGGGGCGGGCCGGCGGCGTCGTGCCGTCCGGGCCGGCCGTGCCGTCCGGGCCGGACGGCCGCGGCACGGGCAGGTAGGACAGGCCGCCGTACTCGTGCACCCGGGTCCGGGCGTTCCACGGCGCGGGCAGCAGCTCCGTCTGCTGGCCGTCCGCGTGGCAGATGACGGTCGAGCGGCCGCCCTCGTCGGGGCGGACCTCCTGCCACCAGACGTCGCTGCCGACGACCGTCGGGAAGGACAAGCGCAGGCCGCCGCGGGCTACGTCCGCGGCGGAGATGGGGGACGGCCATTCGCCGAAGGGGACTTCTGGTTTCGTCACCGCGGGCGGCGCAACTGCGTCGTCTGCTGGGCTGCTCGTGCTGTCTGGGTCCGTCCCGCCATCTGTCATAGGCATATCGTGCCCTACTGGGCGACCGCGCGTTGCGCGACGTGGTGCCAACCGGACCCGGGTGGCGTCTACCCTGGTGGGCATGGCCGCCGCCAGCACCGGGATGCCCGCAGCCGGGGTACTCCCCACCGGGATACACGGAAAGCGCACGTTCGAGATCCGCACCTACGGGTGCCAGATGAACATGCACGATTCCGAGCGGCTGGCCGGGCTGCTGGAGACGGCCGGCTACCAGCGGGCCGCGGCTGGCGCCGACCCCGACGTGGTGGTGTTCAATACCTGCGCGGTCCGGGAGAATGCCGACAACCGGCTGTACGGCAACCTCGGTCACCTGCTGCCGGTGAAGAAGGCCCATCCCGGCATGCAGATCGCGGTGGGCGGCTGCCTGGCCCAGAAAGACCGCGCGACGATCACCCAGCGCGCGCCGTGGGTGGACGTGGTGTTCGGCACCCACAACATCGGGTCGCTGCCGGTGCTGCTGGAACGAGCCCGGGTCCAGGAGCGGGCGCAGGTCGAGATCGCGGAGTCGCTGGAGCGGTTCCCCTCGGTGCTGCCGGCCCGCCGGGAGTCTCCGTACTCGGCCTGGGTGGCCATCTCGGTGGGCTGCAACAACACCTGCACGTTCTGCATCGTGCCCAGCCTGCGCGGCCGCGAGGAGGACCGGCGGCCGCCGGACGTGCTGGCCGAGATCGAGGCGCTGGTCGCCGAGGGCGTGGTCGAGGTCACCCTGCTGGGGCAGAACGTGAACTCCTACGGGGCCGCGTTCGGCGACCGGCTGGCGTTCGGCAAGCTGCTGCGGGCCTGCGGCGGCATCGAGGGCCTGGAGCGGGTCCGGTTCACCTCGCCGCACCCGCGGGACTTCACCGACGACGTGATCGCGGCCATGGCCGAGACGCCCAACGTGATGCCGCAGCTGCACATGCCGCTGCAGTCGGGCTCGGACACGGTGCTGCGGGCCATGCGCCGCGCCTACCGCAGGGAAAAGTACCTGGCCATCATCGACCGGGTCCGCGCGGCCATGCCCGCGGCGGCGATCACCACCGACATCATCGTCGGCTTCCCCGGCGAGACCGAGCAGGATTTCCAGGACACCCTCGACGTGGTGCGCCGGGCCCGGTTCGCCGGCGCGTTCACCTTCCAGTACTCGATCCGGCCCGGCACCCCGGCTGCCGAGCTGCCCGCCCAGGTGCCGGCCGAGGTGGTCCGGGACCGCTACGAGCGGCTGGCCGCCCTGGTCGCCGAGACCTCCTGGCATGAGAACCAGAAGCTGACCGGCGCCCGGGTGGAGGTGCTGGTGGCCGACGGCGAGGGCCGCAAGGACGAGGCGACGCACCGGATGTCGGGCCGGGCCGCCGACAACCGGCTGGTCCACTTCGCCCCGGCGGGCACCGGCCCGCGGCCGGGCGACATGGTCACCACGGTCATCACCCGCGCGGCGCCGAACTACCTGCTGGCCGACGACGCGCCGGTCAGCGTCCGGCGCACCCCCGGCGGCGACGCGTGGCAGGCCCGGCGCGCGGGCTCGGCCCCGGTACCGGCCCCGGGCGGGCCGGAGGGCGTGCTGCTCGGCATGCCCGGCCGCCGTCCCGCCTCCGCCGCCACCTCAGCCTGACGGGCGGGTCGCATGCCGGCGCCGGTGCTGGCGGTCGTCGGGCCCACGGCCGCCGGGAAGTCCGCGCTCTCGCTGGATCTGGCCCGGGCCCTGGACGGCGAGGTGATCAACGCCGACTCCATGCAGCTGTACCGGGGCATGGACATCGGCACCGCCAAGCTGACCGTGGCCGAGCGGGCCGGCGTGCCGCATCACCTGCTCGACATCTGGGACGTCACCGAGGCGGCCGCCGTCTCGGAGTACCAGCGCCTGGCCCGGCAGGTCATCGCGGAGATCCAGGCCAGGGGCCGGGTGCCGATCCTGGTCGGCGGCTCGGGCCTGTACATCCGGGCCGCGATCGACAAGCTGGAGTTCCCCGGCACCGACCCCGGCCTGCGCGCCCGACTGGAGGAGGAGCTGGCCCGGCTGGGCTCCGCCGTGCTGCACGCCCGGCTGGCCGGGCTTGACCCGGCCGCCGCGGCGGCGATCCTGCCCGGCAACGGCCGCCGCATCGTGCGGGCGCTGGAGGTCATCGAGCTGACGGGCCGGCCGTTCAGCGCCACGCTGCCCGAGTACGAGTCGATCCTGCCGACCGTGCAGATCGGGGTCGAGCTGCCCCGGGCCGAGCTCGACCAGCGGGTCGCCGACCGGGTGGGCCGGATGTGGCGGCTCGGCCTGGTCGACGAGGTCCGCAAGCTAGCCGCGGCCGGGCTGCGCGAGGGCCGGACCGCCAGCCGGGCCCTGGGCTACGCCCAGGTGCTGGCCTTCCTGGACGGGCAGTGCTCCGAGCCGGAGGCGGCGGCGCAGACCGTCCTGGCCACCCGCCGGTTCATCCGCCGCCAGGAGTCCTGGTTCCGCCGCGACCCGCGCATCCGCTGGCTCCCCGCCGACGCCCCGGACCTCCTCCCCGCCGCCCTGGTCGCCGCCGGGGCCCCCGCTTAACGACGTGAACGGCCCCTTCACGTCGCTGCGCCCCCAGCCCTGGTCTGATAACAGCAAGAAGCGTCCGCGACGCCCGGTCCGACCAGCCCGCCCGGCCCCGGCCCCGCCCCCGCCCCGGCCCCCGCCCCGGCCCTCGCTCAGCCGCACCGGCGGCCCTCTGGTGCTGTTCTAGCAGCACCAGACTTCCGATGATCATGATGCGACAGCCCGCCCGGACGCGTCCGGCAGTGATAACAGCAAGAAGCCCCGGCAGCCGGTACGCCAACGGCCCATGGCCGGGGTGTGATCTCGGCACCAGCGGGGCGAATGGGGCACGTGAGGCCACGGCGTGGAGGCAAGGCGGCCTGACGGGCTTTAACATCGGGGGATGCGTTTCGCTAAGGGGCACGGGACCGGCAACGACTTCGTGATCCTGCCCGATCCCGACGGTCAGCTCGACCTGTCCGCGCGGACCGTCGCGCGGATCTGCGACCGGCATGCCGGGCTCGGCGGCGACGGGGTGCTGCGGGTGGTCCGGTCGGCGGCGGCCGGGCCCGCGGCCGGGGACTGGGCCCGCCTGGCCGAAGGGCGGGGCGCCGAGTGGTTCATGGACTACCGCAACGCCGACGGCAGCATCGCGGAGATGTGCGGCAACGGGATCCGGGTGTTCGCCCGGTACCTGCTGGCCAACGGCCTGGCCGCCGGGCCCGAGCTGGCCATCGGCACCCGGGCCGGGGTCCGGGTGGTGCGCGAGGCGCTGGACGGCGGGCTCACCGTGGACATGGGCCCGGCCCGGGTCACCGGCCGGGGGTCGGCCCGCTGGGCGACCGGGAGGTGTCCGGGCTGGCCGTCTCGGTCGGCAATCCGCACCTGGCCTGCGTGGTCGACGACCCGGTGGCGGACTATGACCTGTCCGCGCCGCCGGTGCTGACCGACGGCGACTTCCCGGACGGCGCCAACGTCGAGGTCCTGCGGCTGGCCGGGCCGCGCCGGGCCGAGATGCGGGTGTACGAGCGCGGCTCGGGCGTGACCCTGTCGTGCGGGACGGGCGCGGTGGCCGCCGCGGTCGCGGCGGCGGTCGCGGCCGGGGAGTGGCTGGACGGGGCCGAGCGGACCTGGACGGTGGACGTTCCCGGCGGGCGGCTGACCGTGACGCCGAGCGCCACGGCCAGCCTGCTGGCCGGCCCCGCCGTCATCGTCGCCGCCGGGCGAGCTGGACGACCGCTGGCTCGCGGAGGCGGCCGGCGGGGCCGCCGGCCGCCGGTCCGCGGCGGTGTCAGCCATCTGAGCTGGACGCCAGCCGCAGGCCCGAGGTGGACCAGGGTCCAGCCGGCCCGGTTCCGGATCGCGGCCGGGAGATCCGGCCGCGCGGCGAGCCGCGGTCCGCGCCCGGCGGCTCGGCGGCGGCCGGTCTGGTCGGCGGCCCGGCGCAGGTCGGCCTGGTGCTCCTGGCTGACGCGATCTGGCCGACAGTACGGGTGCATGGTCGGTCTCCTTGTCGGTGGTCCGGGACTGGGTTGCGGCCGGCGACGAGCCGCGCGGACTACACCGCGGGCGCCGCCGCGGCCCGGGTGATCCGGATGTCGCCGCTGACGCAGCGGCAGCTGACCTGGAGCCCGACGCCGTCGCCGCCGTCGGTCTCGTCCAGCTCGCTGCTGATGTGCCGGTCAGGCTGGACAGGTCCAGGTAGACCCCGACGCCCGCGGGCCACGCCGACCTGGCGTGTCGCCCGACACCGTCTTCATGTTGGCCGCGCCCGACGCCGACGCTGCCGATCCGGATGTCGCCGCTGGCTGTCTGCACGCGCACCGAGCCGCGGCCTGCCGATGCGCGACGTCGCCGCTGGCCGTGTGCACCGCGACGTCGCCGTCCGCCCGGCGCAGCCGGACATCGCCGGAGGCGGTGTTGACCGCGGCGGTCGCGCCGGACCGCTCCAGCCAGACGTCGCCGGAGGCCGTCCGGACCGCCAGCGGGCCGGTGACCGACGCCGGCGGTCACGTCGCCGCTGGCCGTGCGGGCCTCCAGTCCGCCCAGGTCGGCCCATGCAGGACACGTCGGCCGAGGCCGTGCGCACCACGCAGGACGAGTCGGCCGGGGCCGTCGACCGTGACGTCCAGGCGGGGGTGGCCGCGCAGCCGGTTGCGCACGTCCTTGGGCTCGATGATCTCCAGGCGGCCCTGGCTGAAGCTGACGCTGACTCCTCCGACAGCAGCAGGTCACCGCCCCGCCCGCTGGCCTCCAGCAAGACCGTGGTCACGTCGGCGGCCTCCGCCGACACCGCGACGCTGCCCGAGGCGATGTCGATCAGGATGTCGATGGGCTCTGATCCGGGGAATTCCCAGCTGGTCATGTCCGTGCGTCCTTTGCGTAGTGAAGGGTCAGCTGCGTAGTCGAGGCGGTCAGCCGCGGGCGAAGCCGGTGTAGCGCTGGCCGGGGCCGCCGCGGGAGCGGCCGGGCCGGTCGCGGCCCGGCGGGGTGTCCAGCGCCTGGCTGATCGCGCGGATCAGCCAGGCGTTGACCGACACGCCCGCCTCGCCGGCCGCCGCCTCGACCCGGGCCTTGAGCGGCTCGGACAGCCGGAGCGTCACCCTGGTCATGTCGTCCGCGGCCTCCGCGCCCGGCGGCGTGGGCGGCTCGGCGGGCTCGGCGGCCGGAACGGCTCGTCGTTGGTCATCGTGACCACGAAGTCCGCGTCGCTGCCGGACAGCCGCACGTCGATCACCGCGTCGTCCAGCCGGGTGGTGATCTCCGCCGCCGCCGCCGACAGCGCCTCCAGCATGGTCAGCCGGACCGAGGACTCCATCGCCTCGGTCAGCATCTCCGCCGCGCGGGCGACATCGTCGCCCGCGAACCGGGTGATCATGGCCATCTCCGCGCGGAGCGACGCCACGTACTCTGACAGGTCCATGACGTCACTATGACGTCATCGTTGACGTCTGTCAAGCGTCACTTAGACGCCATCGCGCTGTCACAGAGGCGTCAAAGACGACATCAGGCGGCGTCACCCCAGGCCACAGGCGGCGCCCATCTGATAACAGCAAGAAGCGGCGCGCCGCCCTCACCGAAGAACAGGCATTCCTTCCGTAACGGGCCTCGGTCGCCCGGGCCGAGCGCGGCCTAGAGCCCGAGCAGGCGCTCGGCCGGGCAACCCGCGCAGCGAGGCGTCCAGCACCTGCGCCATGTGCGCCACCGGCATCGGCGCGCCCTGGTCGCGCAGCGCCGCCGCGATCTGCATCGCGCAGCCCGGGTTGGCCGAGACCAGGAGCTGCGCGCCGACGGCCGCCACCCGCTCGGCCTTGCGGGCGCCCAGCTCGCCGGCCGCCTCCGGCTGGACCAGGTTGTAGATGCCGGCCGACCCGCAGCAGACCCCGCCGTCCCCGATCTCGGCCAGGACCAGGTCCGGGATCGTGCCCAGCAGCTCGCGGGGCTGGCGGGTGATCCGCTGGGCGTGGCCCAGGTGGCAGGCGTCCTGGTAGACCACCGTCAGCGGCAGCGGCTGGCGCGGCGCGGCCGGGCCGAGCCCGGCCAGGAACTCGCTGAAGTCGGCCACCTTGGCGCTCAGCGCGGCCGCGCGCTCGGCCCAGCCGGGCTCGCCCGCCAGCAGCTGTCCGTACTCCTTCATGGCCGAGCCGCAGCCGGCCGCGTTGACCACCAGCGTGTCCACGCCGGCCCGCTCGAACGCCTCGATGGTGCGCCGGGCGAACGCGGCCGCCTCGGCCCGGCGGCCGCCGTGCAGCGACAGCGCGCCGCAGCAGCCCTGGCCGCGCGGCACGATGACGTCGCAGCCCTCGGCGGCCAGCACCCGGGCGGTGGCCGCGTTGACGTCGGGGAAGAAGACCCGCTGCACGCAGCCGGTCAGCATGCCGACGACGGCCCGCCGGGGGCCGCGGGCCGGGATGCGCTCGGGCAGCCGGGTGGCCCGGCCCCGGCCCGCGCGGGCGGCCGGGGGCGGGGCGATGCGCAGCGCGGCGGTCAGCTCGGGCGCCAGCCGGGTGGCCAGGTCGCTGCGGCCCAGGACCCGGTCCGCCCCGGCCCGCTGGGTGGCCCGCAGCGGCCCCATCAGCAGCCGCAGCCGGCCGGGGTAGGGGAACGTCTCGAAGATGGCCCGCCGGATGGCCCGTTCCCGCCGCGAGCGCGCCGGCAGCGCCCGGCCGGCCCGGCGGCGGGCTGGCCGTCCTCCGCGCCGGCCGCGCCAGGCCCAGCGGGGGCAGCCGTCCCGGTCGTCGCGGGCCCGGGCTGCTCGCCCCACTCCCTGGCCGACTCGATCAGCCGGTCGTAGCGGACCCCGGACGGGCAGGCGGGTACGCAGGCCATGCAGCCCAGGCAGCGATCCAGGTGACTGGCCGTCGCCTCGGTGCCCGGTGCGCCGTCCAGGATCTGGGTGATCAGGTGGATGCGCCCGCGCGGCGAGTCCATCTCCTCGCCCCACAGCTGGTAGGTCGGGCAGACCGGCAGGCAGAAGCCGCAGTGCACGCAGTCGCCGGCCAGGTCGCGCAGCTCGCCACCGGGATCAAGCTCGCTCATGAGGTCCTTCCCGCGAAACGGCCGGGGGCCAGTCGGTGCTCGGGGTCGAACTGGTCCTTGACCGCCCGCATCAGCGCCAGCGCCGGGACCGGGCCCCAGACGTCCACGGCCTCGCGGACCGCGGGCGGCGCGTGCAGCACGACCACGCTGGTGCCCGCTCCGGCCGGCAGGATGCCCGCCGGCATCCCGTCGGCGGCGGCGCCGGCCGGGCCGTCGCGCAGCTCGGCCCGCAGCGCGGTCACGAACCCGGTGACCTCGTTCGGCGGCGCGCTGTCGGGCAGCGCCGCGTGCAGCACCCCGGCCGCGGCCGAGCCGCCCACGGCCGGGTCCACGCCCGTGATGGCCGCGGCCGCGCGGATGGCGGCCAGCACCGCCTCCGAGGCGCCCGGCCCAGAACGCGATCCGCAGCACGGTGCCGTCGGGAGCCGCGGCCGGCCGGCGCCCCACCACGGCGGCGGGACGTCGCTCACGCTCGCGGTCTCCAGCAGCCCGGCCAGCCGGGCCGCCCGCTCGGCCACGCCCTCGGCGTCGCCCTCCAGCAGCACCGACACCGCCGGCCGGCGCGCCGCCGGCCGGCCAGTCCAGCTCGGCGGCGGACGGGGCCAGCGCCGAGCCGCCCGCCGCCAGCAGCGCTGCCGCGGCGGCGGCCGGGTCGGGGGCCGTCAGCGACGACGTAGGCCGAGGCCGGCGGGCGCGGGTGCAGCCGGAACGTGGCCTCGGTGATCAGGCCCAGCGTGCCGTACGAGCCGGCCAGCAGCTTGCCGATGTCGTAGCCGGCGACGTTCTTGACCACCTTGCCGCCGGCCCGGGCGACGGTCCCGTCGGCGCGCACCATGGTGATCCCGATCAGCAGGTCGCGCGGCGCCCCGTAGCGCAGCCGCAGCGGCCCGGCCACGCCCGGTCGCGATCAGCCCGCCGACCGTGCCGCCGGGCTCGCCGTCGGCCGCGGCGACCGCCGGCGGGTCCAGCGCCAGCCGCTGGCCCGCGGCCGCCAGCACCCGGGCCAGGTGACGCAGCCGGGCGCCCGCCTGGACCCGGACCACCAGGTCCCCGGCGGCGTGCTCCAGCACCGCGTCCAGCCGCTGGGTGTCGACGACCAGGTCGCAGCGGCTGGGCGGGTCGCCCCAGTCCAGCCGGGTGCCGGTGCCGCGCGGCAGCGACGGCCAGGCCGAGCTGCGCGGCCGCGGCCAGCAGCGCGCCGGCCTCCCGGGTGGACGCCGGCGTGGCCACGAAGCCGGGCCGCACGCCCGCGACGGAGTCCGCCTCGTCGGCCGGGCGGACCTCGCCGCACGCCTTGGAGAGCGCGGCCGGGATCGAGGTCAGCGGTCATGGCGGCGGGCTGGGGAACGGACCTTGTTAGGCATCTCAGAACTGCTCCGCCTGGCCGGAGGCCACGAGCGGATGCGGACCGCGGCGGACCCCGGGGACCTCCCCGCACAGCCGCGGCGTGGGGAAGATCTTGCCCGGATTGCACAGCCCGGCCGGGTCGAAGGCGCACCGGACCAGCTGCATGGTGTCGAGGTCGGCGGCGCTGAACATCTTGGGCATGTAGCGGGACTTGTCCACGCCGACGCCGTGCTCGCCGGTGATCGAGCCGCCGTGCTCGATGCACAGGTCCAGGATCGCGCCGGACACCGCCTCGGCCGCCTCGATGGCGCCGGGCACGCCGTCCTCGAACAGCACCAGCGGGTGCAGGTTGCCGTCGCCCGCGTGGAAGACGTTGGCCACCCGGATGCCCGACTCGGCGGACAGCTTGCTGATGGCGTCCAGCACGACGGGCAGCGCGGTGCGCGGGACCACGCCGTCCTGCACGATGTAGGCGCTGCTGATCCGGCCCACGGCGGCGAACGCCGACTTGCGGCCGGTCCAGATGGCGGCCCGCTCGGCGGCGTCCTGCGCGGCCCGGATCTCGAACGCGCCGGCCTCGGTGCAGATGGCCCGTACGGCCTCGGTCTCCCGGCGCACGTCGCCTGCCGGGCCGTCCAGCTCCACGATCAGCACCGCGCCGGCGCCCTCGGGGTAGCGGCAGGCCACCGCGGCCTCGGCGGCCTCGATGGCCAGCGCGTCCATCATCTCGATGGCCGCGGGCAGGATCCCGGCGCCGATGATCTCCGACACCGCGGTGCCGCCCGCGCCCATGGTCGCGAACGCGGCCAGCAGCGTGGTGACCGCCTCCGGGATCGGGGTCAGCTTCACGATGATCTTCGTGACGATGCCCAGCGTGCCCTCGGACCCGGTGAACGTGCCCAGCAGGTCATAACCGGGCGGGGCGCCGGTGCCGTCGCCGATCCAGGTCAGGTCGCCGGCCGGGGTGACGACCTCCAGGCCGGTCACGTGGTGCACGGTGAAGCCGTGCTTGAGGCAGTGGGCACCGCCGGAGTTCTCGGCCACGTTGCCGCCCACCGAGCAGATCACCTGGCTGGACGGGTCCGGGGCATAGAACAGCCCGTACGGCTCGGCGGCCTTGCTGACCGACAGGTTGGTGACGCCCGGCTCGACCACGGCCCGGCGGCTGACCGGGTCGATGGCCAGCACCCGGCGCATCTTGGACATCACGATGAGCACGCCGTCGGCGCGGGGCAGCGCGCCGCCGGACAGGCCGGTGCCGCTGCCGCGGGCGATAAACGGAATGCCCGCCTGCGCGCACGCCGCTACGATCTGCGCCACCTGCTCGGCGGACTCGGGCAGCACGACCAGGCCGGGGCTGCACCGGTGCGCGGTCAGCCCGTCGCACTCGTAGGTGCGCAGCTCCTGCGGGTCGGTAATGACACCGCCGGGACCGCAGATCCGGGTCATGCGCGGCACGAGCGCCGCCACGCCCTGGTGGTCCGCTGGCTGGTCCATCGCTGTCGCCTCCCGCCTGGTCCTCCCCAGGATCTCTCGCGGCGGCCCGGGGCGCCAGCGGCGGGGCGGTGGTTAATCCCGTTGATGTCTCATTATTCGGACACTTAGTATCAGCATATGAGCACCCCTCCAGACGACGGCAATTCTCCCGCGGCGGTGCCGCCCGAGCGCGACGGCCGGCGCTGGCTGATCCTGTTCGTCGGCCTGATCGCCATGACCGCCGGGTGCACGTTCCAGTACGGCATCGCCTACCTGATCCCGGCGCTGCGCCAGGAGGGCTTCTCGCTGGAGCTGGCCAGCGTGCTGGTGGCCTGCCCCACGATCGGGCTGCTGCTCACGCTGATCGCCTGGGGCGCGGCGGCGGACCGGTGGGGGGAGCGGGTGGTGCTGTCGGCCGGGCTGGGCGCTGGCCGGGCTGATCCTGCTGGTGGCCAGGGAGGTGCACGGGGTGACCGGCCTGGCCGTCTGCCTGGCCCTGGCCGGGGCCGCGGGCGGGTCGGTGTTCGCGGCCAGCGGCGCGGCTCATCCTGGGCTGGTTCGCGCGCAGCGAGCGCGGCCTGGCCATGGGCATCCGGCAGGGTGCGCAGCCGCTGGGCGTCGCCGTCGCCGCGGTCACCCTGCCCACGCTCGGCGCCGGCGGCTGGTCCGGGCCGCTGCTCTTCCTGGCCGTGTTCTGCCTGGCCGCGGCCGCGGCCGTGATCCTGGTCGTGCGCGACCCGCCCCGGCCGCCCGGCCGGACCCGGCCAGCCGCGAGCCGCCTCGCCCTACCGGCAGCCGGTGCTGTGGCGGATCCACGCGGCCAGCGCCCTGCTGGTCGTCTCCCAGTTCACCGTGGCCACGTTCGCGCTGGTGTTCCTGGTCGATGCCCGGCACTGGGACGCCGTCACCGCGGGCCGGGTGCTGGCCATCGCCCAGGCCTGCGGCGCCGGCGCCCGGCTCGGCGCCGGCTGGTGGTCGGACCGGACCGGCAGCCGCATGCGCCCGATGCGCATCCTGGCCGTCACCACCGGGATCGCGCTGCTGGCCCTGGCCGCGGCCGCGATGGTGCGGTCGCCGGTCGCCGTGGTGATCCTGCTGGCCTGCGGGATCGTCGCGGTCAGCACCAACGGGCTGGCCGCCACCGGCATCGCCGAGTACGCCGGCTCGGCCTGGGCGGGCCGGGCGCTGGGCATCCAGAACACGGGCCAGAACGCGCTCGCCGCGGCCACTCCGCCGGTGCTCGCGCTGTCCATCGGGGCGATCGGGTTCGGGGCGTCGTTCGCGATCGTGGCACTGTTCCCGCTGGCCGCCGCGTTCGTGGTGCCGGTCGCGGCGGAGGCGTCAGGTGCAGGGTCCGCGGCTCGGTCCCGACAGGTAGAAGCCCTCAGGAAGCTGGACGACCTCGGTCCGGGTGAGCCAGCCGACGCGCACCCGCAGGGCTAGCTGGCCGATCCCGTTCGTCTGGCCCTGGCGCAGGCAGATGGTGGAGGTCCACATGACCCGCAGGATCCGGATCTGGTGTGGCGAGATCGTGAAGGGACGGTAAAAGCGCAGCCGCCGGGTGGGGAAGCCGCCGTTGTCAACGTTCAGCGGGGAGACGCCGACCTGGACGCTGCGGGAGCCAGGGCTGGCCTGACCGGAGGCGGGCCCGAGCACTGTCTCGGGCCAGCCGCTTGGATTGATGATGGTGATGGCAAACGCCTGCCGCTGGCCAGAGCGGATCGGCACCGTGCTCTGCTGACTTTCGTCGGCCTGGGTATCGATCTCCCGGGTGTAGTCCGGCTTGTACCACCAGGCAGTGACGTTGGCGAACTGGATCGGCGTGGCGGTGGCCATGGCGATGACGTAGCCGGCCGCGGCGGCGGCGATGAGGACGGCAGCGCCGATGGCGGTCCAGTGGCGCCAGCCGAGCCGCGGCCAGCGGAGCCTGCGCCGGCGGGCTGGCTGGGCGGCAGCGCCGGCGTCGGAGCCCATGGCCTCGGTGGCCAGGTCGGCGGGGCGGCCGAGGCGGGCCAGTACGGCCGCGACCTCCTCGTCGGCGGCGCCGGGCGGCAAGGCCTCGTCCAGGTGGGCGGTGATCTGCTCGGTCAGCTCACTGGCCTGGGCCGGAGGCAGGACGGCGAGAGCCCGACCTAGTTCGCGCAGGTAGTCGCGAACCAGGGGGTGGTCGAGTGCGGTGCCGCTCATCACTGGCCTCTCGTTCGGTCCGGCTCAGTAGCAGGGGCCCTGGCTGGGGCCGCTAACGAACCAGCCCTGGCGGAGCGGGATGTTCTCCACCCGGTCCGCCCAGCCGATGCGGACCTGGAGGCGCAGCTCGTCGTTGCCCTGGCTCGTGCCCTTGCCCTCGAGGCAGGCGTTAGAGATCCACATCAGCCCGCACCCACCGGGACTGGTGGGGCGGGATGGAGCCGGGCCGGATGTACCGCAAGGACCTGAAGTCTCTCGCTGATCCCGTGGTGGCCACGGTGATCCTCGAGCGCCCGGCATTGCCGGGGCGTTAGAGCCCTGCCACTGGCCGAGGATGGTCTGGGTCCGGTCGGTGGGGTTGTACAGGGTGACGACCAGGCCCTGCAGCTGACCGGAGCGGATGGGGACGGTTGTCTGCCGCGCACCGTCGGCCTCGGCATACGTCGCCCGCGCGACGTCCTGGCGGAACCACCAGCTGGACGGGCCGCGGGCCTGGATCGGAGCCACGCTGGAAACCACGACGACGTAAACGATGATGGCCGCCGCGACCGCGACGGCGGCCATGATGGCCGTCCAGCCCCGCCAGCGCAGCCAGGCGCGGCTCGCGGCCGGCCGGGTAGGCCGCGTGGCCCGCGTGGCCCGCGCGAGTGCCCGCGGCCGCGCTGGCCGACGCCTCGGCGGCCAGGTCGGCGGGGCGGCCCAGCCGGTGCAGGATGGCCGCGATCTCCTCGTCACCGGTGTCCGGCGCTAAGGCGTCGTCAAGGTGGGCGGTGATCTGCTCGGCCAGCTCGCTGGCCTGCGCGGTGGGCAGCGCGGCCAGCGCGCTGTCCAGTTCTTGCAGGTAGTCACGGACCAGAGGATGGTCCAGTACCGTGCCGCTCATCGCTGGCGTCCTCCCTGCCCGGCGGTGACCCCCGAGGGATTGAGTACTCCGCCTACCGTGGCGGAGAACTGCGCCCATTCCGCCCGGAACGCGGTCAGGTTCTCCAGCCCGGCGTCGGTGAGCGAGTAGTAGCGCCGGGCCCGCTGGCCCTCCTCGGCCTGCCACTCGCTGGTCACCAGCCCCGCGTCACGCAGCCGGTTGAGCAGCGGGTAGACGGTGCCATCGCTGGTCAGCAGGCCGTCGGCGTCGGCCAGGTCGCGGACCAGCTCCAGCCCGAACCGCGGCCGGAGCTCCAGGAGCGCCAGCACGCACGGCCCCAGCACGCCGCGGCGCAGCTCGGTCAGGCCACCCTCACTGGGCATGTCTCACACGATGTCTTGTCACGCAAGACATGTCAAGCCGGGGTCGCCGGGCGGCCGAGAGCCGGGATCCGGCCGGAAGGCAGTAACCATGAGCACGCGGACTTTTCAGTTCATAGTGACTGAAAAGTCCGCGCGATCATGGACCGGGCCAGCACCAGCCATGAACCGGGCCGACGGTCAACCACGTCAGTCACGTCGGCCCCAGACGACCTCTCACGGCATGCGCTCGTAGGCCGGGAGGGTCAGGAAGTCGGCGTAGTCGTCGGCCAGCGCGACCTCCGTGAACAGCGCCGACCGCCTGGTCGTAGCGGGCCGCGTCGAAGCGCCGCGCCGGCCTGCTCGCGGATCTTCGCCAGCTCCTCGCCGATGATCTGCTCGACGAGCTCGCGGGTCACCTTGGGCCCGTCGTCCAGCGTGATGTCGTTGTGCAGCCACTGCCAGACCTGCGACCGGGAGATCTCCGCGGTGGCCGCGTCCTCCATCAGGTTGAAGATGGCCACCGCGCCCGTTGCCGGCCAGCCAGTTGGCCAGGTACTGCAGGCCGACGCTGACGTTGTTGCGCAGCCCGGCCTCGGTGATCACGCCCGGCGTCTGGTCGATGGCCAGCAGGTCGGCGGCGGTGACGCGACACGTCCTCGCGCAGCTTGCCGAGCTGGTTGGGCGCGTCGCCGAGCACGCCGTCGAAGACCTCGCGGCAGATCGGCACCAGGTCGGGGTGGGCGACCCAAGAGCCGTCGAAGCCGTCCCGCGACTCGCGGGTCTTGTCGTCGCGCACCTTGGCCAGCGCGACCTTGTTGACCTCCGGGTCGCGGCGGCTCGGGATGAACGCCGCCATGCCGCCCATGGCGTGCGCGCCGCGGCCGTGGCAGGTCTTGACCAGCAGCTCGGTGTAGGCGCGCATGAACGGGGCGGTCATCGTCACCGAGTTCCGCTCGGGCAGCACGAAGTCGCGGCCCCTGGTGCGGAACTTCTTGATGATGCTGAACAGGTAGTCCCAGCGGCCCGCGTTCAGCCCGGCGCTGTGGTCGCGCAGCTCGTAGAGGATCTCCTCCATCTCGAACGCGGCCGGGATGGTCTCGATCAGCACCGTGGCCCGGATCGTGCCGCGCGGGATGCCCGAGCGCGTCCTGGGCCAGCATGAAGGCGTCGTTCCACAGCCGGGCCTCCAGATGGCTCTCCATCTTGGCCAGGTAGAAGTACGGGCCCTTGCCCTTGTCCAGCTGGCGCTGCGCGCAGTGGGTGAAGTACAGCGCCGAAATCGAACAGGCTGCCCGAGACCCGCTGCGCCGTCGACCAGCAGGTGCTTCTCGTCCAGGTGCCAGCCGCGCGGCCGGACCACGATGGTGGCCAGCTCGTCGTCGGGCCGCAGCTCGTAGGCCTTGCCCTCCGGCGCTGGTGAAGTCGATCGTGCGGTCCAGCGCGTCCTTCAGGTTGAGCTGGCCGGTGACCATGTTGTCCCACAGCGGCGTGTTGGCGTCCTCGAAGTCGGCCAGCCAGACCTTGGCCCCCGAGTTCAGGGCGTTGATCGTCATCTTCCGGTCGGTCGGCCCGGTGATCTCGACCCGCCGGTCGACCAGGCCCGGCGCCGGGTGGCGCCACCCGCCAGGCGGTGTCCGCCCGGATGGCCGCGGTCTGCGGCAGGAACTCGAGCATGGCGCCGGCCGACAGCTCGCGCTGGCGCGTCGGCCCGGGCGGCCAGCAGCTCGGCCCGGCGCGGGCCGAGCTCGCGCTGGAGCGTGGCCACCAGGGCAGCGCCTCGGGTGTCAGGATCTCGTCGTAACGCGGTCCCATCGGCCCGGTGACCTCGACGCCGTCTGGGTTCGGTCATGTCGCTCGCTCCTCACTCATGGCCTTCGCCTGCCTCGGCGGACCTTGTTACCGGCGAGTAATAAACGCTAGCTCACGCCGGCCCGCCGCCCAGCCTGGCCCCTAGCCAGGAGAGCATGAGGCCCGCCGGGCACATCCTGACGCGCCCGGGCGTTATTGAGATGAGGATGGCCGCCGTTGCGTGGCACCATCAACAGCATTGAGCCAGCAGCTGCGTGCTGAGCTGGACGAACCTAACAGCCGGGTGTGCAGCCACCCGGCCACTGGATGGCAATGACAGTTAATTCTGAGCAGTACCCCGAGCCCGCACTCCCTGGCTCGACACCGAGCTCGAACTCGAGGCCGAGCCGGATGCCGGCGAGCTGGACCTGGAGGACCGGCACGCGCTGCGGCGCGTCATCGGCCTGTCGACCGAGCTGGAGGACGTCAGCGAGGTCGAGTACCGGGCCCTGCGGCTGGAGCGCGTGGTGCTCATGGGCGTCTGGACCGAGGGCACCCAGGCCCAGGCGGAGAACTCGCTGCGCGAGCTCTCCCAGCTTGCCGAGACGGCGGGATCGCAGGTTCTCGACGGCCTCATCCAGCGCCGCGGGCGGCCGGACTCGGCCAGCTACGTCGGCGCGGGCAAGGCCGCCGAGCTGGCCGAGGTCGTCGCCTCCACCGGCGCCGACACCGTGATCTGCGACGGCGAGCTGACCCCCGGCCAGCTGCGCAGGCTGGAGGGCATCGTCCGGGTCAAGGTCATCGACCGGACGGCGCTGATCCTGGACATCTTCGCCCAGCACGCGCGGAGCAAGGAGGGCAAGGCCCAGGTCGAGCTGGCCCAGCTCCAGTACCTGCTGCCCCGGCTGCGCGGCTGGGGCGAGTCGCTGTCCCGGCAGGCGGGTGGCCGGTCCGGCGGCGCAGGCGGCGGCATCGGAACCCGTGGTCCCGGCGAGACCAAGATCGAGACGGACCGGCGCCGGATCCGGACCCGGATCTCCCGGCTGCGCCGGGAGATCGGCGAGATGTCGGTCGGCCGGGAGGTGCAGCGCGGTCAGCGCCGCCGCGGCGAGGTACCGTCGGTGGCGATCGCCGGCTACACCAACGCCGGCAAGTCCAGCCTGCTGAACCGGCTGACCGGGGCCCACGTCCTGGTGGACAACTCGCTGTTCGCCACCCTCGACCCGGCCGTGCGCAAGGCCCGGACCCCGCTGGGCTGGCCGTTCACGCTGACCGACACCGTCGGGTTCGTCCGGCACCTGCCGCATCAGCTGGTCGACGCCTTCCGCTCCACGCTGGAGGAGGTCGCCGACGCCGACCTGATCCTGCACGTGGTCGACGGGTCCGACCCCGACCCGCGGGCTCAGCTGGCCGCGGTCCGCGAGGTGCTGGGCGAGGTCGGGGCCAGGAACGTGCCCGAGCTGGTCGTCATCAACAAGGCCGACGCGGCCGACCTCGATCGAGCTGGAAGGGCTGCGGCTGGCCGAGCCGAACTCGGTGGTGGTCTCGGCCCGGACCGGCGAGGGCATCGACAAGCTGCTCGCCGAGCTGGACCAGCGGCTGCCGCGCAAGCAGCGCGAGATGACCGTCCTGCTGCCCTACGACCGCGGGGACCTGGTCTCCCGTGCGCACCGCGAGGGCGAGGTCCTGTCGGTCGGGCACGGCCAGGACGGGACCGAGCTCACGGCCAGGGTCCCGCTCGGCCTGGCCGCCGAGCTCGACCAGTTCGCGGTCATCCCGGCCACGGGCTGAGGCACGCAGAGCTGCTGAGGCACGCAGGGCTGAGGCACGCAGAGTCACGCTGATCCGCCGGCTGGCGGGCACCCAGAGGTGTCCGCCAGCCCGCGGATCGCGTTCTGTGCATCACATTTTCGGTAACGCTCAGTGGGCAGGATCCGGGCAATTCAGCCGCCGGGGTCACGCATGGTTCCCGGTCGAATTGCTACACGCAATTGCTTCCGCCGCGAGGCCGCCCACCTGCGGCGAGGGGACAAAAATGGCCCTGTACACGGATCCACTTGTGCAATAGCGTGACTGAACCGATATGTTGGCTAGCACCATCCGCAGGGCTTACGGGCGCGACGCTTCAGGCGTTCCGGCCGCGCTGGCTTTGCCGGAGTTCCATCATCGGCATGACTTCACGGCAGGTGACTGCGTATGGCGATCTCGGCGCCCTGCTCGCGCGCCAGGCCGGCAGGGGGGTAGGCCTGAATGGCCGTTCGGCTTCTCACCAACATCGGCCGGCTGTGGACCGGCACTGAGGTGTGGAGCAATGCGGCCATTTTGTCCGTCGGTGACCGCATTGCCTGGGTCGGCCACGCCTCCGACCTGCCGTCCAGCATCCCCGGCGTGATCTCCGACATCGTCGATGTCGACCAGGTCGAGAACCTGAACGGCGCGCTGGTCACGCCGGGCCTCATCGACGCGCACAGCCACCCGGTCTACGCCGGCAACCGCTGGGCCGAGCTGGCCATGCGGGCCAACGGCTCGACCGCGGCCGACATCGCCACCGCGGGCGGCGGCATGGCCTCCACCGTCACCGTCACCCGCGGGACCGACCCGTGGACGCTGTGCAGCGGGGTCCGGGAGCGGCTGGCCAGCTGGCTGGCCAGCGGCACCACCACCATCGAGGCCAAGACCGGCTACCACCTGACCAGGGACGGCGAGCTGGCCGACATCCGGATGCTGCGCTCGCTGGAGAAGGAGCCCGGCATGCCGCGGGTGCATGCCACCCTGCTGGCCGCCCACGCCATCCCGCCCGAGTACTTCGGCCGCCGCCATGACTACGTCGACGCGGTCGGCAGCTGGTGCGCCGACGCGGCCGCCGTCGGCGCCGACAGCGTCGACGTGTACTGCGACGACGGCCGCTTCACCCGGCGCGAGGCCCAGTGGATCCTGGCCGCGGGCCGGGCCGCGGGGCTGCTGCCCCGGCTGCACGCCTGCGGCGACTCCGGCAGCGGGGCCGCCCAGCTCGCCGCCGAGATCGGCTGCGCCTCCGCCGACCTGCTGCACGGCGCCTGCGATGACGACGTGGCCGCCCTGGCCCAGGCCGGCGTGGCCGCCGTGGTGTGCCCCGCCGTCACCGCCGAGTCCGGCCGCACGCCGCCCGTCCGCTCCCTGCTCGACAAGGGCGTGTCCGTGGCCCTCGGCTCCGACCACTCGCCCGGCGGCAACGGGATCACCTCCATGCCGCTGGTCATCAGCATGGCCATCGCCAACTTCGGGATGAGCGTGGCCGAGGCGCTCCGGGCCGCCACCGTGGGCGGCGCGGCCGCCTTGCGCGCCCCCGACCGCGGCGTCCTGGTCCGCGGCCGGCTGGCCGACATCGTGGCCTGGGACGCCGACCACGAGGGCGCCTTCGCCTGGGCCTACGGGCTGAAGCCCTACCGCGTCTGGCGCGGCGCCGAGCTCCTCGCCAGCTAGCCGCGCCCGTGCCCGGCCCCGGACCGGCGCCCGCCCGGGTGGCGGTGGTGACCGACTCCTCGGCCAGCCTGGCCCCCGCGAGCCACCCCGTCGTCGTCGTGCCGCTCCGGGTGCTGGCCGGCGGGGCGGTGGCCGACGACGCCGCCGGCCCGCTGCCCGCCGTCATCGCCGCGGAGCTGGCCCGCGGGGAGCGGCTCAGCACCACCCGCCCGGCGCCCGAGCGGTTCGCCGCCGCCTACGCCGCCGCGGCGGCGGCCGGCGCCCCGGCGGTCGTCTCCGTGCACCTGTCGGGCGAGCTGTCCGGCACGCTGGGCTCGGCCCGGCTGGCCGCGGCCGCCGCCCCGGTGCCGGTGCACGTCGTCGACTCCCGGACCATCGGCGCCGGGCTCGGCCTGGTCGTCGCCGCGGCGGCCAGGGCCGCCGCGGCCGGCCAGCCCGCCGAGCAGGTCGTCCAGGAGGCGCGCGACCTGGCCGGGCGGCTGGGCTCGTTCTTCGCCCTGGACAGCCAGGACCAGCTCCGGGCCGGCGGCCGCCTGAGCGGCGGCAGCGCGGGCCGGGGCGCGGGGCGGAGCACGGCCGGTGCCATGCTGCGCTCGCGGCCCCTGCTGACGATCACCGGCGGCCGCGTCGTCGTCCTGGAGCGCGTCCGGACCAGTGCCGCGGCCCAGGACCGATTGGCTCAACTGGCCTCGGTTCATGCCGCTGGCCGCCGCTCAGAACTGGCCGTCCAGCACATCGGGAATCCGTCCGGGGCCGCTGACCTCCGACGCCGCCTCGCCGCGGCCATCCCGGCCGCCGGGCCGATCGCGGTGACCGAAGCCGGCGCCGCGATCCTGGCCCACACCGGCCCCGGCCTCCTCGCGGTCGTTGTCGCCCCGGAGCCGTGAGCCGAGCGCTGGCCCGTTCCGGCCACGCCCGCCCCGGCGCCGCCTCGCGCCGCCTCGCGTCCTCACGATCGGACTTCTTGGCTGATACGAGTTGACCAGATTTCAAATCTAGTCATATTCTGGGTACATGACGGAGACAGGACGCGCGCCAGCCGGGTCTGAGGCCCGGCGGGCTCGGGCCGGGCGGATCCTCGACGCCGCCGCGGAGCTGCTCAGCCAGCACGGCTACCGCCGGGTCAGCATCGACGACGTCGCGGCCCGGGCGCGGGTCGGCAAGGGCACCATCTACCTGCACTGGAAGACCCGCGAGCTGCTGTTCTGGGCCGCGCTCCAGCGGGACGCGATGCAGATGCTGGACGACCTCGTCCGCCGCCTGGACGAGGACCCGGGGCTGGCCGTCCCGCACCGGCTGATGCCCGCGATCTTCCTGGAGGTCATACGGCGGCCGCTGGTCAAGGCGGTGCTGCTGTCCGACGCCCAGGTGCTCGGCGCGCTGGTCGTGGACGACTCGGTGGCGGCGGCCCAGCGCGAGCTGGCCGGCAACCCGGACTACCTCGACCTGCTGGCCCGGCACGGGCTGCTGCGGCCCGGCCTGACCACCACGGCCGCCGGCCACATCCTGAGCAGCGTGCTGCGCGGGTTCTTCTTCGACCAGGACGAGGACGCCCAGCCCGGCGGCGCCCGAGAGCTGTCGGCGTCGGAGCGCGCCGACCTGCTCGCCGACGTGCTGGCCCGGACCCTCGAGCCGGACACGCCCGCCCCCGAGGCGTCGGTCACCGCGCTCGGCGCGGAGGTGACCGAGCTGTTCCGCGGGATCACCACGGTCCAGCGAGCCCAGCTGGAGCGGGCCTACTGACCGCAGACCTCATGACGCAGTAAGCAGCCCCGGGCCGGAGTCCGCCAAGACAAGCCCGGCCCGGGGCCATCGATCAGCAAGGAGCTAATCATGTCCAAGAGTACGTCCGGCCTGTCCCGGCCGCCCGGCGCCACCACGACGGCGATCACCGCCACCGCCGCCCCGCCCGCACCCGGCCCTCGACTCCGCGGCCGCTGGTGGGCCCTGGCCGCCATCGCCATGAGCTTCCTGGTCGTCGGCCTGGACAGCTACATCGTGGTCACCGCGCTGCCCACCTTCTCGGTGCGGCTCGGCGCGTCGGAGAGCCAGCTCCAGTGGGTCACGGCCGCCTACACGCTGGCCTGGGCCGGGCTGCTGCTGCCCATCGGGAAGCTGGGCGACAAGCTCGGCCGTCGCAGGATGCTCACGGCCGGGCTGGCCCTGTTCGGCCTCGCCTCGGTGGCGGCCAGCCAGGTCAGCACGGCCGGGGAGCTGATCGCGCTGCGCGCGATCATGGGCGCCGGCGCGGCGGTGATCATGCCGATGGGCCTGGCCATCATCCCGCTGCTGTTCCCCGAGCAGGCCGACCGGCGCCGGGCGGTGACGGTGACGACCGTCGGCGCGCTGATCGCCATGCCGCTCGGGCCGCTGCTGGGCGGCTGGATCCTCACGCACTTCGCCTGGGGCTGGATCTTCCTGATCAACGCCCCCATCGTCGCGCTGGCCCTGCTGGGCGTCCGCCTGCTGGTGCCGGAGAGCCGCGATCCGGCCAACCCCCGGCTGGACTGGCCCGGTGCCCTGCTGTCCGCCGCCGGCATCGTCGGCATCGTGTACGCGATCATCGAGGAGCCCGGCCCGCGGCTGGTCCGGGCCGGTCCTGGCCAGCCTGCTCGTCGGCGTCGTGCTGACCGGCCTGTTCGCGGTCCGCCAGCGCACCTGCCCGGAGCCGCTGATCGACCTGCGGCTCTTCCGCGACCGCCTGTTCAGCTGGGGCACCGCGGCGTTCGCCATCCTCAGCTTCGCGCTGACCGGCGTGCTGTTCATCCTGACCCCGTACCTCCAGAGCGTGCAGGGCAACGACGCCCAGGGCACCGGCGCGCGGCTGCTGCCGATGATCGCCGCCCTGATCGCCGCCGCGGCCGCCAGCGAGGTGCTCGGGGCCCGGATCGGCGTCCGGGTCGTGATCCCGGCCGGGATGGCGGTGAGCGCGGCCGGCCTGGTCATCCTGGCCCAGGCCACCGCGAGCACCGGCTACGGGCTCGTCGCGCTGGCGCTGGCCGTGTTCGGCGCTGGCCTCGGCCTCGGCCTGCCGCTAGCCGCCGAGACCGTGCTCGGCACGCTGGCCCCCCATCAGACCGGCATGGGCAACGCCGTCTCGCGCACCCTGCAGAGCATCGGGGTGGCCCTGGGCACCGCGATCCTCGGCTCGGTGCTCAACAGCGCCTACCGCACCGCGCTCGCCGGCCACCTGACCGCCCTGCCCCCGGCCGCCCGCGGCGCGGCGGCGGCCAGCATCGCCGGCGCCCGCGGGGCCGCCGCGCACCTGGCCGGCTCGCCGGGACCGCAGCTGGCTCACGCGGCCAGCGCCGCCTACGCGCAGGGCATGACCCACGCGGCGGTCGTCGGCATCGGCGTGCTGCTGGCCGGCGCCATCCTGGGCCTGGTCTTCCTGCCGGGCCGCCGCGGCCCCCGCCGCCCGCCAGCGTCGGCCTAGCTAGCAGGCCGGAGCGGTCCTGGGCAGCCGTGGTGCCGCGGGCAGGGCCGTCGCCTTCAGCGTGGCCGCCGGCCAGGTCCGCTGGGGTCGGCTGCTGGGGTACTGGATGTAGACGTACCTGAGCCGGTAGGAGCGGGTGCCGATCGTGTAGGTGATGAACCGCTTGAGCGGTTGGTGGCTCGCGTCGAGCAGGTGGGCTGGCCTGCGAGGCTGGAGGGCCAGGAACCAGAACTCGGCGCGGTTTTCCGACATGACCGTCCATCCAGAGGACGTGGCTTTCGGCGGCAGTACCTTGATGCCGATGCGGGGGTAGGGAAACGGCATGCCGACGTCGGCCAGCGACTGCGGGCTGGATGCGGGCAACCGGCGCCAGCACCGGGCGCCTGCCGGGCGGGAGTAGGTGCGGCCAGGGCGCGTGGCGACCAGCATCGTGCCGCCGTGGCCGGCCCGCGTGAATTCCTCGGCGACGACGCGGCCGGACCGCAGGATTAGCACGAACCGGCGGGGCGTCCGGAACGTGGCCTGGCGCGGGATGATCGCCAGTTCTACCGCCGGTACATGATGGTAGGCGCGGTTGACCTTGGCGATGAGGGCCTTCACCTTCGCGCTGCCAGGGCCGATAACTTTCCCCGCGGGCCGGTCCGTCGGCCTGCCGGCAAGGCGGACGCGGCCCGCGCCGCCGCCGCCCTGCGACCGCGCTCCCTGGTTACCGTGCGTAGCAGCTATTGCCGAGGCGGAGCCCGTGCCCAGCACGGCGAGCGCCACGGCCGCTGTTAGCGCGGCGCGCCGGGCGGTTGATTCAGGGACTGTCCCGTTGGCCATTGCAAGTCTCCGTTCGACGAGTTGCCCCTGACACGCCGCCGGGCCCGCGATTGTTGTGCCGGGCCCGGAATGCCGTCCAGAGTGCTGGCTCTGAGCAGGCATTCTGGGAGTTCCGCAGCGTCGCGCAGCAGATCGGGGGGCTGGGTGCGTGTCAGGCATGGAACCCCTGGCGTGGAGGCGTGATGACCTTTGAGCAGTTCGCGGCGCTGCGGCTGCCGGCCTTGCTGCGGTTCGCCGCGGTACTGACGGGTGACCGGGCCCAGGCCGAGGACCTGGCGCAGGAGGTGCTGATCCGGGCGCATAAGCGGTGGCCGTCGATCGGGGCCCTGGACCGGCCGGAGTACTACGTCCGCAAGATGCTCCTGAACGAGTTCCTGTCCTGGCGGCGCCGGTCGTGGCGGCTGGTTCCCGCTGGCCGCGGCGTCGAGGTCGATACCCGGCAGGTCCCCGATCACGCCATCGGCTACGCCGAACGCGACGCTCTCGTGGCCGAGCTCAGCAAGCTGCCACCGCGGCAGCGCGCCGTGCTCGCCCTCCGGTATTACGAGGGGCTCTCCGACACCGGCATCGCGGACGCGCTCGGCTGCTCGCCGGGCACCGTCCGCGGCTACGCGTCGCGGGCGCTGGCCGCCCTCCGGGTCGAGATGACCGAGCAGCCGCACCGGGCGCCGGCGATCCCGAGGGAGACACGATGATGCGAACCGAAGACGACCTGCGCGAGGCGCTGCGGACGCTAGAGCGGCACACCCCCGATGCCGCCCCGGTCCTGAGCGCTGTCTATGACCGCTCGCCCAGCCCGGTCGGCGCGCGGCCGGCCGCGCGCCGGGAGCGGCTGGCCAAGAGGCGCCCGCTGCGGCTGGCGCTCGCCGCCGGCGCCACTGCCGCGGTAGCGGGGGCCGCGGTGCTCACGGCCACGCTGACCGGCGGCGCCGCCAGCCGGAACAGCGGCCCCGTCCGGCCGCCATCTCTGGATGCCCGGCTCCTGGCCGCTCTCGGCTCCGCCCGCGGCGACATCCTGCACGCCGGCGGCATGTGGGTCTCGCCGTGGTACCCGCACTCCGGTCAGCAGGTCCGGGTGCGGGTCCTGGCGTCACCTCCGGCGGCCTGCCGGCCAAGGACTTCGAGTACATCTTCCGGTTCCCCGCCAGCCGGGCCGGCGACCAGGCGGCCAGCCCGATCGACTGGGGCGCGATCAACGCGACCGGCACCCTGCTCGCCGTCGACCACGCCAGGCACACCTGGGGACGGTGGCCACACAGCAGCATCTACCTGGCCCTGCCGCTGAGCGCCGCCGGCATCCGGGCCCAGATCGCGCACGGCCGCCTGCACGTCATCGGCCGGACCACGCTGCATGGCCGTCCCGCGATCGAACTCGACATGACACCTGGACCGCAGCGCGGCCCGCTGCGGGTCACCACCGCGCGCCTGTGGGTGAGCGCCGTGACCTACCTGCCCCTGCGCCAGCTGCTGATCTTCTCCGACGGCAACCGGGACTCGACCGACTACACGTTCCTCAAGCCCACCCCGGCCAACCTGGCCCGGCTCCGTCCGGTGATCCCGGCGGGTTACCACCGGACCAGCCGGTACCCCGATCAGCAGGGCAAGAAGCAGAAGTAGCGGCCCGGCCGCCTGCCGCCCTCGGCCCGCCCTCGGCCCGTCCTCAGCAGTCCGGCAAACGTGGCATGCTGCGGACATGGCTTCAGCACCGAAGGCGGCGGGCAGCGCCGTGCCGGCCCCGGTCCGCGGCCCGTCACCGTCGTGGTGGGCGAGGAGGACCTGCTGGTCGAGCGGGCCGTCAGCGCCATCGTGGCGGCCGCGGGCGGGTCGGGCGCGGCGGCGCACAGCGCCGAGGGCACGGACGTGCACGACGTCGCCGCGGCCGACCTGTCGCCGGGCGAGCTGACCGGGCTGACCGCGCCGTCGCTGTTCGGCGGCGGGACGGTGGTCATCGTGCGCGGCGCGCAGGACGCGGGCAAGGACCTCGCCGCCGAGATCACCCGGCTGGCCGGCGCGCCGTCCCCCGACGTGGTCCTGGTCCTCACCCACGCCGGGGGCGCCAAGGGCAAGGCGCTGCTGGCCAGCCTGACCAGCGCGGGCGTGGACCGGGTGAACTGCCCGGTGGTCAAGCGCTTCGGCGAGCGGATGGACTTCCTGCGCGGCGAGTTCCGGGCCGCCAGGCGCAAGGCCGATGAGGGCGGCCTGCGCGCGCTGCTGGACGCGGTCGGCAACGACCTGCGCGACCTGGCCGCCGCGTGCAGCCAGCTGGCCTCCGACACCGAGGGCGTCATCAGCCAGGACGTCGTCGCCCGGTATTACCGCGGCCGGGCCGAGGCCACCGGGTTCACGGTTGCCGACCGGGCGGTCGAGGGGAAGCTGGCCGAGGCCCTGGAGCAGCTGCGCTGGGCGCTGGCCACCGGCACCAGCCCGGTCCTGATCTCCAGCGCGCTGGCCCAGGGGGTGCGGGCGCTGGGCCGGGTCGGGTCGGTGCCGCGCAGCAAGCGGGCCGAGTCGGTGGCGGCCGAGCTGGGCATGCCGCCGTGGAAGATCGACCGGACCAGGCAGCAGCTGCCCGGCTGGACCGCCGAAGGGCTGGCCGCGGCGCACGCGGCCGTGGCTGAGGCGGACGCCCAGGTCAAGGGCGAGGGCGTCAGCGCCGGCTACGCGCTGGAGCGGGCCATCAACACGATCGTGGCCTCCCGCTCCCGCGGCTGAGCCGACCATCCACAGTCCGGTCGCCGAGCAGCGGGGCGGCATGAGCACGGAAACCGGTCAGCGATAGTCCGACCGGTTTCCGTGCTGATGGACCACCCCATTCCGGCCCGGCCGCAGGAGGCGATCCGCGGGCCGTAAGGCGCACCGGCCGGATGGCGCATATCGACGGCGACGCTGGGTGTTGCCGACGGGACATCCACGACCATGATCAGCTGGGGGAGTTAGCGGCGCCGCGAGCGTTGTCACGTCCACGACCTGCTCGATGGCCAGGGCCTCGGCCAGGCGGCGGTCGTGGGTGACCAGGATCAGCGCGCCGCCGTAGGCGCCCAGGGCCTGCTCCAGCTGCTCGATGGCCTCGATGTCCAGGTGGTTGGTGGGCTCGTCCAGGACCAGGCAGTTCACCCCGCGCGCCTGCAGCAGGGCCAGTCCGGCCCTGGTCCGCTCGCCGGGTGACAGGGCGGCGGCCGGGCGGAGGGCGGCGTCGCCGCGCAGCCGGAACTTGGCCAGCAGGGTCCGGGTTTCCTCGGGGCTGCAGCCCGGCGGCGGCCTGGACGACGTCGGCCACGGGGTCGCTGACCGAGAACTCGCGGCGGGACTGATCCAGCTCCCCGAACACCACGCTGGGACCGGCGTAGCGCTCGCCCGCGTCCAGCGGCTGGCGGCCGAGCAGCGCGTCGACCAGCGTGGTCTTGCCCGCGCCGTTGGGGCCAACGACGCGGATCCGGTCGGCCGGGCCGACGCTGAGGTCGACCGGGCCGAGCGTCACCTGGCCGCGGCTGATCACGGCGCCGCGCAGGGCGACCACCACGTCCCCGGCCCGGCCGGCGGCGGCGATGGACAGCTGGAGGTGCCAGGGCTCGCGGACCTGGTCGGGGGCGTCGTGGTCGAGCCGGGCGATGGCGCGATCGATGCGGGCGGCGCCGGCGCCGGTGTTCTGCGCCCCGGCGGTCCGGAAGGCCTTGATGAACTTATCGGGGTCCAGCTGCCGTCGCGGGTCGGCGGCCCGGCGGGCACCGGAGGCGGCCCACTGCCGCTGGGTGCGCGCGGCCTCGGTCATCTTGTCGCGCTGCTGCTCGTAGCTGGCGTAGGCGTCGACGGCGCGCTGCCGGGCCCGGTCCCGCTCGGTCAGGTAGGCGTCCCAGCCGCCGCCGAACTCAAGGCCGCCGCGGGTGAACTCGTCCAGCTCGAGGATCCGGTTGACGGTGCCGGCCAGCAGCGCCCGGTCGTGGCTGACCAGCGCGACGCCGGCCCGGCTGCCCCGCAGGTGGGCCTCGAGCCGGGCCAGGCCGTCGTCGTCGAGGTCGTTGGTCGGCTCGTCGAGGAGCAGGATGTCGGGCTGGGCCAGCAGCACCGCGGCCAGCGCGAGCCGGGCCTGCTGGCCGCCCGACAGCTGGGCCGCGCCGCGGCTGAGCAGGTCGGCGGGCAGCCCCAGGTCGGCGGTCACCTGGGCGGCGCGCTCGGGCAGGTCGGCGCTGCCCAGCGCGAGCCAGCGCTCCAGCGCCTCCGAGTAAGCGTCGTCGGCGCCCCGGTCACCGCGGGTCAGCGCCTCGGTGGAGGCATCGAGCGCCGCCTGGGCGGCGGCCACGCCGGTGCGCCGGGCCAGGTGCTCGGCCAGCGTCTCGCCGGGCCGGATGTCCGGTTCCTGGGCCAGCCGGACCACGGTGGTGCTGGCCGGCGACCGGGTCACGGTGCCGGCGTCGGGCTCAAGCTCACCGGACAGGATCTTGAGCAGGGTGGACTTCCCGACCCCGTTGGGGGCCAGGATGCCGATGCGGTCACCGGGGCCGATGGTCAGGTCGACGCCGTCGAGGACGGTGAGTCCGCCGAAAGTGATCTGGATGCCGTGCGCGGCCAGCCTGGACATGAGCGCTCTTTCCGCTATCTCTAGCCAGGCGGTCACCGCTGCCGGTCTCCGGGGGCTGTCCCCGGAGCAGCGGGCGGGAGCTGCTGGCTAGGCCTGCTTGAGCTGCTCGGCGCGCTGAGCGATCGCGGACTTGCGGTTGGCGGCCTGGTTCTTGTGGATCACGCCCTTGCTCGCCGCCTTGTCTAGCTTGACGGAAGCAGTGCGCATGGCCAGGGTCGCCTCGTCGACGTTGCCCGCGTCAGCGGCCTCGCGGAACTTGCGCACGGCGGTCTTCAGCTCAGACTTCACAGCCTTGTTGCGCTGCCGTGCCTTCTCGTTCTGCTTGTTGCGCTTGATCTGGGACTTGATGTTTGCCACGCGAGTGCCTCGCTCGAAGTCGTTAGGTGTGGTGCCGCCGGCGCTTGCGCCCGGCCCAGCGCACGCGCGCATAGCAGGCAGCCAGCAGTGAAGGATAGCCGAGATCGGCCCGGCCCCTCAAACTGAAATGCCCGGGGTCACGCGGATCGGGCATGGCGGACCGCCTGCTGGCGTGGGCATCGAGCCCGGCATGCAACCATAGACCGCTGGACCATATGCCAACCACCTGGCGGATCCGTGCCACCTAGCTCTGCGTCACCAGCTTCCGTGCCGCAACCACCGGCCGCGCCTCGGCTCTCCGCCGCGGCGCTGCCCGAGCCTTCCCGGACCGATCAGGCGATCATCCGCAATTTCTGCATCATCGCCCATATCGACCACGGCAAGTCGACGCTCGCCGACCGGATGCTGCAGCTCACCGGCGTGGTCGAGGGCCGCCAGATGCGCGCGCAGTACCTGGACCGGATGGACATCGAGCGCGAGCGCGGCATCACGATCAAGAGCCAGGCCGTCCGGCTGCCCTGGCGCGGCGAGGACGGCCGCCAGTACGTGCTCAACCTGATCGACACCCCCGGCCACGTCGACTTCACCTACGAGGTCTCCCGGTCGCTGGCCGCCTGCGAGGGCGCGATCCTGCTGGTCGACGCGGCGCAGGGCATCGAGGCGCAGACGCTGGCCAACCTCTACCTGGCGCTCGGACGCCGACCTGCACCTGATCCCGGTGCTGAACAAGATCGACCTGCCCGCGGCCCAGCCGGACAAGTACGCGGCCGAGCTGGCCAGCATCATCGGCTGCGAGCCGAGCGAGGTGCTGCGGGTGTCGGCCAAGACCGGCGAGGGCGTGACGGAGCTGCTGCAACGCGGTCGTCGCGCAGGTCCCGCCGCCCAGCGGCGACCCGGACGCGCCCGCCCGCGCGCTGATCTTCGACTCGGTCTACGACACCTACCGCGGCGTGGTCACCTACGTCCGGGTGGTCGACGGGCGGCTGTCCCGGCGCGAGCGCATGCTGATGCTGTCGACCAAGGCGGTGCACGAGACGCTCGAGGTCGGCGTGATCTCGCCCGAGCCGGTGCCGTCCGACGGCCTGGCGGCCGGCGAGGTCGGCTACCTGATCACCGGGGTCAAGGACGTCCGCCAGGCCCGGGTCGGCGACACGGTCACCACTGCGGCCCATCCGGCCGCCGAGCCGCTGCCGGGCTACGCCAACCCCAAGCCGATGGTGTTCTCCGGGCCTGTACCCGATCGACGGCGACGACTATCCCGGAGCTGCGCGACGCGCTGGACAAGCTGCAGCTCAACGACGCCTCGCTGGTCTACGAGCCGGAGACCTCCACCGCGCTGGGCTTCGGCTTCCGCTGCGGCTTCCTGGGCCTGCTGCACATGGAGATCGTCCGGGAGCGGCTGGAGCGCGAGTTCGACCTGGCCCTCATCTCCACCGCGCCCAACGTGGTCTACCGGGTGGTCACCGAGGCCGGCGAGGAGATCGTCGTCACCAACCCGAGCGAGTTCCCGGACGGCAAGATCGCGCACATCTACGAGCCGGTGGTCCGGGCCACGGTGCTGGCCCCCAGCGACTACATCGGCGCGATCATGGAGCTGTGCCAGGGCCGCCGCGGCGTGCTGCTGGGCATGGACTACCTGTCCGCGGACCGGGTCGAGATCCGCTACACGATGCCGCTGGGCGAGATCATCTTCGACTTCTTCGACCAGCTCAAGTCCCGCACCCGCGGCTACGCCTCGCTGGACTACGAGCCGGACGGCGAGCAGGAGGCCGACCTGGTCAAGGTCGACATCCTGCTCCAGGGCGTGCCGGTGGACGCGTTCAGCCAGATCGTGCACACCGACAAGGCCCGCGAGTACGGGCTGGCCATGACGGCGCGGCTGAAGGAACTGATCCCGCGCCAGCAGTTCGAGGTGCCGATCCAGGCCGCCATCGGGGCACGGATCATCGCCCGCGAGAACATCCGGGCGATGCGCAAGGACGTGCTGGCCAAGTGCTACGGCGGTGACATCACCCGGAAGCGCAAGCTGCTGGAGAAGCAGAAGGAAGGCAAGCGGCGGATGAAGACCATCGGCCGTGTCGACGTTCCCCAGGAAGCGTTCGTCGCCGCCTTGTCCACCGACCAGACGGCCGACAAGAAGCGCTAGCTCGACTTGTGGGCGACGATGGCGATGATGAGGATCAGCCAGAACAGGAAGCCCAGGATCCCGAGCACGAGGCCCGCGATGGCCATCCCCCGGCCCCGTTCGCCGCGGGCCGTCGTCTGCTTGAGCCCGATCGCGCCGAGGACGATGGCCGGGATGCTCAGGATGCCGAACACGATCTGAACGATCCCGCAGACCAGCGAGATAATGGCCAGCGTATTGGTCTTGGCCTGGGCGGGCGGGCCATAACCGCCGGGCCCGTACTGGCCGTACTGCTGCTGCGGGTACTGGCCGGGCTGGCCGTAGCCGCCCTGGCCGCCGATACTGGGGCGGCTGGCTGTACTGCGGCGGCTGCTGCCCGTAGCCCGGCTGCTGGCCGTACTGGGGCGGCTCCTGGCCATACTGGGGCGGCTGCTGCCCGTACGGGGGCGGCTGCTGGCCGTACTGGGGTTCCTGGCGGTAGTCCTGCGGGCCCGGCTGGGGCTGGCTACCGGGATCAGGCTGGCCGTAGCCTCCGGGCTGGTTGGCCGGGCCGAAATCGTCTGAGGTCATGGTCTGCCTGTCCTGTGCGTCACTTATTGGGCACCGCATGGGCCAGCAGCACGACGAACAGCAGGATCGCCAGCACGAAGGCAATGGCCGCCGTCACTCCCGCCCAGCCGAGAATAAGGCCCCAGGTCGCCATCGCACGACCGTCTTCACCAGTTCGCCGGATTTGTCCGCGGGAGATGTGACCGAGCGCGACGGCCGGGATGGTGGTGAGCATGCCGGTGAACGGCTGAGCCAGCCCGCAGACCAGCGAGGCGACGGCCAGCGCGTTGGTGCGCCGGGGCCCCGGCGCGACCGGGGCATCCGGGTAGCCGGGCCGCTCGGGCAGGTCAGCGGTGAGCTGGTCGAGCTCGGTGTAAGTCTGGGCGCACAGCGCCCGGCTAACCCGCGCGTCGTGCTCGTCCTTGGTCAGCCGGCCCACCGTGTAGGACGACTGGAGCACCCCGATGGCCGCTTCCCGGTCCCGGTCGGTCGCGCGTATCTGCTGACCGGGGACCGGGTATCGGCTGGCTTGCGTCATGTCAGTTCTCGCCCCGTGCCACCTGGCCGGGCCCTTCCCGGCCTCGCTGCTGTGCACTCCCTAGCCTAGCCGCGGCCAGCAACGATGTCCCCTCTCGCGACCGGCCATGGCCGCCGGCCGGGTCCTGAGCGGCTCGCTGCGCCGCCGGGCGGTCGGATACCGTGCGGGCATGGCACAGGCGCGCGTGATCTCGGTCAACACCGGTCCGGAGGCGGATCTGCTGGTCGGCGGGAAGCCGGCCCGGAGCGGGATCGACAAGCGGCCGGCGGCCGGACGGGTCCGGGTCGGCTTCGGCGGGCTGGCCGGCGACGAGTTCGGCGACAAGGAGAACCACGGCGGCGCCGAGCAGGCGGTCTACGCCTACGCCAGGGAGGACCTGGACTGGTGGGTGGAGCGGCTCGGACGCGAGCTGCGCAACGGCCTGTTCGGCGAGAACATCACCACCGTCGGGCTGGACGTGACCGGCGCGCTGATCGGCGAGACCTGGCTGCTCGGCACGGCGGTGGTGCAGGTCACCGCGCCGCGGATCCCGTGCGTGACGTTCCAGAGCTGGATGGACGAGCAGCACTGGGTGAAGCGGTTCGCCCAGGGCCGCCGTCCCGGCGCCTACCTGCGAGTGCTGGCCGAGGGTGAGGTAGCCGCCGGCGACGAGGCGCGCGTGCTCGACCGGCCGGCGGGCCGGGTTACCGTGGCAGAGTCCATGCTCGCCTTCTACGGCGACCGGGACATCATGCGCAGGCTGCTTGAGGTGGAGGGGCGAGGCCGGAAGTGGGACGAGATCGGCCGGACACGTCCTGAGCCGGGCTGGCGTCTAGGCCGGGCGGGCTGACCGTGGCGGGCCAGCCGCCGGCGGGTCAGCCGGTACCGCGCCGAGGGCGCGCTGCCGGAGGAGGCAGTTGACCAGCTCGGGCGCCATTTGTTTGGGATATATGTGCATGTGCCGTTCTGCCTGACGCGGTGCGGCTACTGCGACTTCAACACCTATACGGCCGCCGAGCTGGGCTCGGGCGCGTCCCGCGAGACCTACGCCGGCCTGGCCATCGGCGAGGTCGGGCTGGCCGGGCGGGTGCTCGGCGGGCGGGCCGGGCCGGTGTCGACGGTGTTCTTCGGCGGCGGGACGCCGACGCTGCTGCCAGTGTCAGACCTGGCTGCCATCCTGGCTGCCATCGGACAGGAGTTCGGGCTGGCCGACGGGGCGGAGGTGACGGTCGAGGCCAACCCGGAGACAGTGGACCCGCGGGTGCTGGACGGCCTGCGCGCGCGCCGGGTTCACCCGGATCTCGCTGGGCATGCAGAGCGCGGCGCCGCACGTGCTGGCCGCGCTGGACCGGGTGCATCAGCCGGGGCGGCCCGAGCAGTGCGCGGCCTGGGCCCGGGCGGCCGGGTTCGAGCACGTCAGCCTGGACCTCATCTACGGCACTCCGGGGGAGACCGCCGCCGACTGGGAGCGGTCACTGACGCAGCGCGCTCGCGGCCGGGCCCGACCACATCTCGGCCTACGCGCTGATCGTCGAGGAGGGCACCCGGCTGGCCGCCCGGATCCGCCGCGGCGAGCTGGCCGCCCCCGACGACGACGAGATGGCCGACCGGTACCTGGCCGCCGACGAGCTGCTCAGCAAGGCCGGGCTGACCTGGTATGAGATCAGCAACTGGGCCGCGGACGAGCTCGGCCAGGTGCCGTCACAACGAGCTGTACTGGACCGGGGCCGACTGGTGGGGCATCGGGCCGGGCGCGCACAGCCACGTCGGCGGCACCCGCTGGTGGAACGTCCGGCACCCGGCCGCCTACGCCCAGCGGATCACGGCCGGGGCACAGCCCGGCCCAGGCCCGGGAGATCCTCACCGCCGACGAGCGCGTCATGGAGCGGATCATGCTGGCCACCCGGCTGGCCGAGGGCTGCCCGCTGGCCGAGCTGGGCCCGGCGGGCCGGGCGGCCGCCGCCACGGCGGTGGCCGACGGGCTGGCCGACCCGGTGGCCTACGACGCCGGGCGGCTGGCGCTGACCACGCGGGGCCGGCTGCTGGCCGACGCGGTGATCCGAGACCTGATCGATTAAACGGGCCGCGGTCGCTAGCGGGTGATGGTGGCGCAGATCCAGCGGGGGAAGGCGTAGAACCGCGCCCCGGCTGGCGCTGAGCGCGGCCCGAGTCAGGAAGTACAGCGCGGCCAGCCAGAGGGCCAGCGCTACCGGTCCGGCCACCTGCAGCGCGACGCCGACGGAGTCCAGGGCCAGGATCCCGGCCAGGATGAGCACGCAGAGGTTGTAGAGCAGCAGGGTGATTGACAGGTTGAGGGCCTGGGCCGCGTGCTGGCGGGCGAACGGGGATTGGCGCGCCCGGGCCAGGTACACGGCCAGCGGGGCCAGGAAGCTGACGAACGGCACGCCCAGGTAGCCGAGCATGACCCACGCCTCGTCGCCGTCCCGCGCGGTCCCAGTCGGCGCGGTCTCAGCCAGCGCGGCGTCATCTCGCGCGGCCTCATCTTGCCTGGCCGCAGCTCGCGCGGGCGCGGCCCGCCGGGCCCGGCGGCCGGCCGCCTGCTCCCGGTCCGCGGCCGCCATCAGCTCCCGGACGGCGGGGGTCTGGGCTCCGGTCCGGGCATGGGCGGCCCCGGGGTGGGGTCCCGGGCGGTTCGAGGGACCGGGTGGCGGCGCGGGCGTCGTGGGCGCGGCCAGCGGAGGGGCCAGCGCCGGGCGGGCGCTGCACTGAGCCGACAGTGACGGCGCGTGGCGCTGCCCACTGAGCCGACGGTGACGGCGCGGCGGGCGGGGCAGGCTGGGTCGGCTGGGCCCTCTGCGCGGGCGCGGCCCACTCTCCCTGCGGCGGCGGCGGGGCGGGCGGGGCCGATGGAGTCGGCTGCGTCGCCGCCCACTGAGCTGATGGCGCCCACTGGGCGGGTGGTGGCGGCTGGGCGGGTCGTGGCGGGGTGGGCCGTGCGGGACGGGCGGTGAGCCACTCCCAGCCGCCCGTGCCGGACGCGGGACCCGGCGCTTCCGGGGCGTGCGCCTGGTCGATCGCGGGCTGCTGGCCGGTCTGCCATTCGTCACCTGGCCCCGTCGCCCAGCCCGGCTCCGGCGGCGACGTGGTACCAGTCATCCGTCCCCGTTCGTTGTGTCTACGGCCAACGCTAGCCGGTCCGGCGGGAATTGCGGCTGGAGAACCTGTTCCGCGACGCACCGGGCCAGTAGTGTTCGCGCCATAGAATTGGCACTCTAGACACGGGAGTGCCAGGGAGGTGGCAGCGTGCTCGACGACAGGAAGCTTGCGGTCCTGCGCGCCATCGTGGAGGACTATGTCTCCACGAATGAGCCCGTGGGGTCCAAGAACCTGGTGGACCGGCACAACCTGGACGTCTCCCCGGCCACGATCCGCAACGACATGGCCGTCCTCGAGGAGCAGGGCTTCATCGTCCAGCCGCACACCAGCGCGGGCCGGGTTCCCACCGACAAGGGCTACCGGCTGTTCGTGGACCGGCTGTCGGGCGTCAAGCCGTTCACCGTCGCCGAGCGCCGGGCCATCGAGACGTTCCTGACCGGGGCCTACGACCTCGACGAGGTGGTCATGCGGACGGTCCGGCTGCTGGCCCAGCTCACCCGCCAGGTGGCCATGGTCCAGTACCCGTCGCTGACCCGGTCCGCGGTGCGGCACATCGAGCTGGTCCCGCTGACCGAGCAGCGGCTGCTGCTGGTGGTGATCACCGACACCGGCCGGGTCGAGCAGCGCGCGGTGGACCTGCCCGGCCCAGCGGGCGAGGACTCGGTCACCCATCTGCGCGCGGTGCTGAACGCATGTCTCGACGGGCGCAGGTTCGCCGAGGTAGCGTCGGTCGTCGCCGATCTACCCGAGCGCGTCGAGATGCGCGAGCGGCCCAACGCGGCGGCGGTGTTCTCGGTGATCCTGGAGACCCTGGCTGAGCGGCATGAGGAGCGCGTGGTGGTCGGAGGTGCGGCTAACCTCGCCTCGGCTGACTTCTCCAAGGGACTGCATGAGGTGCTGGAGGCGTTGGAGGAGCAAGTAGTCCTGATGCGCCTGCTGGGCGAGTCAGCAGATCAGGCTCTGGTCACGGTGCGGATCGGGGCCGAGAACCAGGTGGAAGGGCTTGCAGAGCGCCTCGATGGTGGCCACCGGCTACGGTTCAGGTGACCAGGCGCTGGCCCGGCTCGGAGTGCTGGGCCCGACACGGATGGACTACCCGACGGCGATGGGAGCAGTGCGCGCGGTGGCACGTTATGTAGGCCAGATCCTGGCTGGGGCGTAGGGATGCCGGTGGTGAACGACTACTACGGCCTGCTTGGCGTGCGCCGGGACGCGGACGCCGACGAGATCAAGAAGGCCTACCGGCGGCTCGCCCGCGAGCTGCACCCGGACGTCAACCCGGACCCGCAGACCCAGGAGCGGTTCAAGGAGATCACCCAGGCCTACGAGGTGCTTTCCGACCCGGAGAAGCGCCAGATGTACGACCTGGGCGCCGATCCGTTCGCGCCGGGCGGCGCGGCGGCGCCGGCGGCTTCGGCGCGGCCGGGTTCCCGTTCAGCGACATCATGGACGCGTTCTTCGGCGGCGGGGCGGGGCCGCGCGGGCCGCGCAGCCGGGCCCGGCGCGGCCGCAACGCCACTATCCGGGTCGAGCTCGACCTGTCCGAGTGCGCGTTCGGCACCACCAGGGACCTGGTCGTGGACACCGCCGTGGTCTGCCCGACCTGCTCGGGCGAGGGCACGGCGCCGGGCACCCACCCGACCACCTGCGAGGTCTGCAACGGCCGCGGCGAGGTCAGCCAGGTCACCCGGTCGTTCCTGGGCCAGGTCATGACCTCCCGGCCGTGCCCGGGCTGCGGCGGCTACGGCACGGTGATCCGTCGGCCCTGCCCGGAGTGCGACGCCGACGGCCGGGTCAGGACCCGCCGCACGATCAAGGTGCGGATCCCGGCCGGCGTCGAGGACGGCACGCACATCCAGCTGGCCGGCGAGGGCGAGACGGGCCCCGGCGGCGGCCCGCCCGGCGACCTGTTCCTGGAGATCGTGCAGCGGCCGCACGACATCTTCGAGCGCACGGGCGACGACCTGCACTGCACGGTCACGATCCCGATGGTGGCCGCGGCGCTGGGCGCCACGCTCCAGGTGGAGACGCTCGACGGGCCCGCCGACGTGGACATCCGGCCGGGCACGCAGTCCGGGCAGTCGATCCCGCTGTACGGGCAGGGCACCGCGCACCTGAACGCCTCCGGCCGCGGTGACCTGGTCATCCACGTGACCGTGGAGACGCCGATGAAGCTCGACCCGGAGCAGGAGAACCTGATGCGCGAGCTGGCCAAGCTGCGCGGCGAGGAGGCCCCGCCGGGCCGGTTCGCGCCCGGCCAGCAGGGCTTCTTCTCCCGCCTGCGGGACGCGTTCAACGGACGCTGACGGCCGGATGGGGGGCTGAGCTGAGACCGCCCGTCTTCCTGGCCGACCCGGCCGAGCTGGCCCGCGACACGGTCGTGCTCACCGGGGCCGAGGGCCGGCACGCGGCGACCGTCCGCCGGCTGGCGCCCGGCGAGCGGCTGGACCTCACCGACGGCGCCGGGACGCTGGCCGAGGGCCGGGTGACCGCGGTCCGGCCGGGCACGGTGGAGCTGGCCGTGCTGGCCCGCCGCGTCGAGCCCGCGCCCGAGCCGAAGCTGGTCGTGATCCAGGCCATCCCCAAAGGCGACCGGGGCGAGCTGGCCGTGGAGACGATGACCGAGGTCGGCGTGGACGTCATCGTGCCCTGGGCGGCCGAGCGCTGCGTGGCCGTCTGGCGCGGGGAGCGGGCGGACAAGGGCGCGGCCCGCTGGCGGTCCGCGGCGGTGGCGGCGGCCAAGCAGTCCCGCCGGGCCTGGTTCCCCGAGATCACCCCGATGGCCTCGACGGCGGCCGTGGCCGACCGGGTCCGCGCGGCGCGGCTGGCCCTGCTGCTCGACCCCGACGCAGCAGATCCGCTGGCCAAGCTGGCCGACTCGGCCGGACCGGCCCGGCCGGGCGGACTTCTCGCCCAGGACAGCCTGGGCGGTGAGGTTGTGCTCATCGTCGGGCCGGAGGGCGGGATCGCGCCGGCCGAGGCCGAGCTGCTGGCCCGGTCCGGGGCGACCGGCGCGCGGCTGGGGCCGACCGTCCTGCGCGCCTCGACGGCCGGCGCCGTGGCGGCCGCGCTGGTGCTCAGCGCATTCGGCCGCTGGGCGTAGGACCGCTAAGCACAGGGCCGCGAGGCGCCTAGTACGACTCCCCGCTCCGGCCGGAGGGCAGCGTGAACCGCCCGGTCCGGCCGGAGCTGGTGATGACCAGGTCGGGCTGGCCCAGGCCCAGCATGCGCTGCACCACCTTGCGGGTCGCCTTGCTGCTCGGTGAGGGCGACGGACACGGCCCGGTGGACGAGCCCAAGGGACCCGCGGTCTGCCCGGCGGCGGTGTCGCCTGGCGCCACCGTGGTGGCACTCGAGCCGGGGCTGACTGACCCGCTCGAGTCCGGGTCGGTCGAGTCCGGGCTGCTGGTCACGGCGCCCGGCGTGCCCGTGGCGCCCGAGCTGGGTTCGCTCGGCGAGGAGTTGCTGGTGGTGGGCGACGGGGAGGTCGAGCCCGGCCCCGGGCTGGTCGACGTCGGGCCCGGCGAGGTGCTGGTGCTGGTCGGCGATGAGCTGGTCGGGGCGCCCGACGTGGGGCTGGTGGTCGGCGAGGTCGAACCGCTGGCCAGGTGGCACTTGCTCGCCACCGACCCGGTCGGCGAGGGCGTGCCGGTGTAGCCCGACGACCCCGGGGTGCCCTGGAACGGCGAGGAGCCGTGCACAGCGCCCTGGCCCGTCGCGCCGACTGAGCCGCCGGACCCGCCGGTCCCGTTCGAGTGGCCGGCGGGCGCGGCGCTGATCGCGCTGGGGATGACCTTGGCCGCGAAGGCCCCGCCCGCGATCACGAAGAGCGCCAGGGCGGTGGCCGTTAGCGGCCGCAGCCAGCGCAGGCCCGGCTTGGCGTGCCCGGGCGAGGCGTCGAGCGGCCGGAACCGGTCGACCAGCGCCCAGAAGATCTCGCAGGCCGTGCCGAAGGCCGGCACCGCCCAGCCGGTGAACCGCACCGCGGCCACCGAGAACCAGCCCGTGATTGAGGAGAACGACAGCAGCGGCCCATACCCGAGCCGCTCCCTGATCCGCTCGAGCCCGTCAGCCGACGGCTCGACGGACTCCGCGGCCGCGTGCAGGGCACGCCGCAGGATGTCGTCGTAGTCGCGGTTGACGGCCCCGTTCACGCTTCACGCTCCAGCACTCCGCGCATGGCGATCATGGCCCGGGCCGTGTGGCTCTTGACGGCCCCCTTGCTGATGCCCATGGCGGTGGCGATCTGGGCCTCGGACAGGTCCCCGTAGTAGCGCAGCACCAGGGCCTCGCGCTGGCGCGGCGGCAGGGTCCGGAGCGCGGCCACCACGGCCGACCGCTCCAGCAGCGTCATCGCGCCATGCTCAGCGCTCGGCATGTCGGGCGGCGGCTTGGGCGCGTTGCGGTCCACCACGACCCGGTGGCGCAGAACTGATCGGGATCGGTTGACCACCGACTGCCGGAGGTAGGACAGGGCTTTATCGCTGTCCCGCAGCCGGCGCCATCCGCCGTGCATCGCGACGAACGAGTCCTGCACTACTTCCTCCGCAGTTGCGACATCCCGTACGAGCAGGGCCGCGAGGCGCACCAGAGAACGGTAATGCGCGGTGTAGAGCGCGGTCACTGCCCGGTCGGCATCCCAGTCGGCCGGCACCGACCCCAGCGCGACATCCGCTACCAGGGTTTCGGTCACGTTAGTTGGACGCGCGACCACGTCACTAGGTTCACCCGCCGTCATTGCGGATCCGTGCAGCCCACCGATCGGGCGTCGACATCACCAACGCTCGCACTTTCCCCCCATGCCACCATTTCTGGATTGCATCGCCGCTACCGCCAGTTTTGCGACGCACCCGCGGCGACGGCAGGCAGACATGGCCCGCGCACCAGAGGGGTGGTGCATCGTGGGTTCGCGTACTGTCACCATATATGTCGGCGGCCCGGTAAACCCGCTACACGTTAAGATCTTCCCGTGCCAGAGTGCCTCTTTTGCAAGATCGTTGCGGGCGATCTGCCGGCTGACCGGGTGCTGGAGAGCGAGCGGACCATTGCGTTCCGCGACATAAGTCCCCAGGCGCCCGTGCATGTCCTGGTAATACCACGTCAGCACCTGCCCGACGTCGCAGCAGTGGCGCAGGCCGGCGGCGGGCTGCTGGACGAGATCGCGGACCAGGCCCGGCAGGTGGCCGCCGACGCCGGGATCACCGATTACCGGGTGGTGTTCAACACCGGGGCCGGGGCCGGCCAGACGGTATGGCACGCTCACGCTCATGTCCTCGGCGGCAGGCCGATGACCTGGCCGCCGGGATAGCGACGGGGATATCCACCGGGGGTATCCACGGGATGAGGCGCTGCCGAGACGGGCATAAAATGGCGGCAGTGCCTGGCACGGGCGCGCTGGCCAGTATCAGGGAGCAGCGCGCGGCGCGTGCCTGAGCAGGGAAGGGTCATTGACAGACAAAGCGCGTGACACGGCCAAGGGCCGGAGCGAGGCGGCCGGCAGCGATACCCCGCCGACCTCGCCCACCCAGGTGAAGATCGTCATCCCGGATGACCACTCGATGGTCAGCCTCCTCGGGTCACGGGACGAGCTGCTCGCGGTCATCGAAAATTCGTTCGACGCCGATGTGCACGTGCGCGGCAACGAGATCACCGTCACCGGCCCGCCGTCCGAGACCGAGCTGGCCTCCCGGCTGCTCGATGAGCTGATCCAGATGATCGCCGAGGGCACCGAGCTCACCGCCGACGCGGTCGAGCGGAGCGTGTCGATGCTGCGCCGCAAGCGCGGAGCCCGCCCGGCGGAGGTCCTCAACCTGGGCATCCTGTCCTCGCGCGGCCGCACCATCCGGCCCAAGACGCTGAACCAGAAGCGCTACGTAGACGCGATCGACACCCACACGATCGTGTTCTCGATCGGCCCGGCCGGGACCGGCAAGACCTACCTGGCCATGGCCAAGGCGGTGCGAGCCCTCCAGGACAAGGAAGTCAACCGGATCATCCTGACCCGGCCGGCCGTGGAGGCGGGGGAGCGGCTCGGGTTCCTGCCCGGCACCCTGTACGAGAAGATCGACCCGTACCTGCGGCCGCTGTACGACGCCCTGCACGACATGGTCGACCCGGACTCGATCCCCCGGCTGACCGCCGCCGGGACCATCGAGATCGCGCCGCTGGCCTACATGCGCGGCCGGACGCTGAACGACTCGTTCATCATCCTGGACGAGGCGCAGAACACCTCGGCCGAGCAGATGAAGATGTTCCTGACCCGGCTGGGCTTCGGCTCCCGGATCGTCGTCACCGGCGACGTGACCCAGGTTGACCTGCCCTCGGGCCAGGTCAGCGGGCTGCGCATGGTGCAGGACATCCTGGACGGCGTCGACGATGTGTACTTCTCACGGCTGACCAGCCACGATGTGGTCAGGCACAAGCTCGTGGCCGACATTGTTGACGCCTACGAGCGGTACGACGCCCGGCAGGCCGCCGACGGCGGCCCGCTGCCCGGCGGCCGGCCGCGGCGAGACCCCCGCCGCACCCACTGACCAGGCCTTCCCCTGGCCAGCCGGCTGATCGGGCCGGGCGGGGTACGAGGAACTCAGGCAGCGGAAATGACGGGAAAAAGGTGAGCATCGAGATCGCCAACGAGTCCGGCGTCGAGGTGGACGAGGCCTCGCTGGCCTCGCTGGCCCGGCATGTGCTGGACGGCATGCGGGTGCACCCGCTGGCCGAGCTGTCGGTCCTGCTGGTGGACGAGCCGGCCATGACCGAGCTGCACATGCGCTGCATGGGCGAGCCGGGGCCGACCGACGTGCTCGCCTTCCCCATGGACGAGATCCGCCCGCCGCAGCCCGGCGGCACCCACGCCGACCACAACTCCACCGAGCCGCCCGAGATCCCCGGCCTGCTCGGCGACGTGGTGATCTGCCCGCAGGTGGCCGCGGCCCAGGCCAGCCAGGCCGGGCACGAGGTCGGGGCCGAGATCAGCCTGCTGTGCACGCACGGCATCCTGCACCTGCTCGGCTTTGACCACGCCGAGCCCGAGGAGCACGCCACCATGTTCGCGCTCCAGGACAAGCTGCTGGCCAGCTGGCCGGGCGCCGACAGCCAGGACGGTGCCGCCAGCCTGGACGGTGCCGCCAGCCAGGACGGTGCCGCCAGCCAGGACGGCGCGGCCGGGCCGGACGGGGCCGACGGCCAGGACGAGGCCGGCGAGGAACCGCGAGACGGGCCGCCCAGGTGAGACGCGGGGTGAGACGCCCATGGGCTGGCTGCTCGTAGCCGCGCTGGCGCTGCTGGCGCTGGCCGGCTGGTGCGCGAGCGCCGAGACGGCCCTGCTGCGGGTGTCCAGGGCCGGGGCCAAGGAGCTGGGCCGCTCGCCGGGGAGGGCGCAGGCCCGCTGCCCGCCGTGCTGGCCGAGATCATCGCGGTATATGTCGGTGCTCGTGCTCATCCGGGTGGTCGGCCAGATCACCGCCACCGTGCTGGTCGCCGCCGTTCTCGTGCACTGGATCGCCCCCGACTGGCGGGCGTTCCTGATCACCGCCGTCGTCATGATCGTCGCTTAGCTACATCATCGCCGCGGTGATCCCGCGCAGCATCGGCCGCCAGCGCGCCGGGCGGGTGGCCACCTCCGCCGCCGCCGTGCTGGCGCCCGTCGTCCGGCTGCTCGGCCCCCTGCCCCGCCTGCTGTCGGCCACCGGCGGCGCGCTGAGCCCGGACAGCGAGGAGCGGCGACGGTGCCGTCCGGCTCCGAGGAGGAGCTGCGCGGCCTGGTCGACCTGCTGGAGCAGCGCCGGATCATCGAGCCCGACGAGCGGGCCATGATCCACTCGGTGTTCGAGCTGGGCGACACCATCGTGCGCGAGGTCATGGTGCCCCGCACCGACATGGTGTTCGTCGAGCGCGGCAAGACCCTGCGCCAGGCCCTGTCCCTGGCGCTGCGCAGCGGCTTCTCCCGCATCCCGGTGGTCGGCGAGAACCTCGACGACGTCGTCGGCATCGCCTACCTCAAGGACATCGTCACCCGCAGCTACGAGCACCGCGAGGGCGAGTCCGTCGAGACCGTCGACTCGGTCATGCGCCCGGCCACGTTCGTGCCCGAGAGCAAGCCGATCGACGAGCTGCTGCGCGAGATGCAGGCCCGGCAGACCCACGTGGCCATCGTGATCGACGAGTACGGCGGCACCGCCGGCCTGGTCACCATCGAGGACATCCTCGAGGAGATCGTGGGCGAGATCGCCGACGAGTACGACCGCGAGCAGCCGCCGGTGGAGTGGCTCGGCGCCGACGAGGCCCGGGTCACCGCCCGGCTGCCCGTCGAGGAGCTCGCCGAGCTGTTCGACGTCAGCATCGAGGCCGAGGACGTGGAGACCGTCGGCGGCCTGCTCGCCCAGCGGCTCGGGCGGGTCCCCATCCCCGGCGCGGTGGCGACCGCGGCCGGGCTCCGGCTCACCGCGGAGAGCCTGGCCGGCCGGCGCAACCGCATCGGCACCGTGCGGGTCGAGCGCATCGGCCCGGACACCAAGCCCGTCACCGTCCAGCCCGCGGCCGAGCCGGCGGCCACACCAGCCGGCGCCGCCCAGGGCAGCAGTTCCGGACATACCAGTAACAATGGTGGTACCGGCACCGACCGGGCCCGCAGCGCCGGGTCCAAGGGCCCTGGCAGCAAGAACGGCGGCGCCAGCCCGGCACCGGGCAGCGACCCCGGTCCCGGCTCGCCCGGCAGCGGTTCGGGTAGTGGTCCCGGCGGGGCCCGGACCGGGTCTCCGGACGGCGCTGGCGGCAACACCAGCGGGTCTGGACCCGGCCAGGTTCCGGCGGCCCGTCGGTCCCGGCACTAGACTCGCGCGGGTGAGCGAGGCCCATTCCGAGGAGGCCGAGCCAGCGCTGGGGACCCCGGACCCCGAGGATGTCAAGATCATCACGCTGGCCAGGTCCGCGCGCGCCAGGGTCGCGGCCGCCGAAGGCGCCGCCGTCAGGGACGAGACCGGGCGCACCTACGCGGCCGCCGCCGTGGCACTGCCGTCACTGCGGCTGTCCGCCCTGCATCTGGCGGTCGCCATGGCCGTCTCCAGCGGCGCGTCCAGCCTGGAGGCCGCCGCGCTGGTCAGCGACGGTCCCGGGCCCGACCCGGAGGACCTGGCCGCGGTCCGTGATCTCGGGCCCGACGCGGTTATCTTCCACGCCGCGCCGGACGGCACGCTGCGCGCCATGCTGCGCGCGTAGCCCGTTCGCCCGCCCGATACCCGTGCCCGCTCCTGGCTCACCGACCCGGCCATCCCCGGCCGGCGCCGGGCTCACCGACCTGGCCGGGTTCATCCGGGCCCGGACCCGGCTGGCCGCGCCGCCGCTGATCCCGGAGATCGCCCTGTGGCTGAGCCAGGCGGAGCCGACCGTGCTCTGGGAGCACCTGGAGCAGGCCAGCGGACGGTCCGACCTGCCCCCGCCGTTCTGGGCCTACCCCTGGGCAGGCGGCATCGCCCTGGCTCGCTACCTGCTGGACCACCCGGACCAGGTGGCCGGGCATACCGTGCTGGACCTGGCCTCCGGCTCCGGGCTGGTTGCCATCGTGGCCGCCCGCCTGGGCGCGGCCGAGGTCACGGCCAGCGACATCGACCCGGTCGCGATCACGGCCATCGGCCTCAACGCCGAGGCCAACGGCGTCACGCTCACGGTGTGCACCGCTGACCTGCTCACCACCCCGTCCGCCGACCGGACCGTCGACCACGCCGACCGGACCGCCGACCACGCCGACCGGACCGCCGACCACGCCGACCGGACCGCCGACCACTTCAGTCCCTCTGGCCTCTTCAGTCACACCAGCCTCGTGCTGGTGGGCGATGCGTTCTATGAGCGGCGGATGGCTCATCGCGCGCTGGGTTTCCTGCGCGGCATGCGCGAGGCCGGGGCGCGGGTGCTGATCGGGGATCCGGGCCGGGCCTACCTGCCGCCGGACCTGAAGGCCCTGGCCCGCTATCCCGTTCCGGCCTGGGCCGGGCTCGAGGACACCGAGATCAAGCCGACCACCGTCTGGGAACTGCCCTGACCGCGGCCGGCGTGGCCGGTTCATCAGCAGGCGCGCGAGCGTAACGGCAGCAGCACCGGCTGGCCATCGCCGCGCTGCTCAGCGTGGGTCATGGTCGGGCTCGCGATCGTCATCCTGACCACCGGCCGCCGGCCCGAAGCGGGCGCAGTTAGCACCGGACCGCCCGGCTAGGGGACAATCGGGCCGTGGGATCGCCGTCGTCACCGTCGCCAGCCTCGCCCGCGCCGCCGTCGGCGGCCGGGTTCAGGTCGGGTTTCGCCTGCTTCGCGGGCCGGCCCAACGTCGGCAAATCCACCCTGATGAACGCCCTCGTGGGCACCAAGGTCGCGATCACCAGCAGTCGGCCGCAGACCACCCGGCGGGCCATCCGCGGGATCGTGCACCGGCCCGACGCGCAGCTGGTCATCGTGGACACGCCGGGCCTGCACCGGCCGCGGACCCTGCTCGGCGAGCGTCTGGACAGCCTAGTCCGGTCCACGCTGACCGAGGTCGACGTGATCGGCCTGTGCATCCCGGCCGCCGAGCGCATCGGGCCGGGCGACAAGTACCTGGCCGCCGAGCTGGCCGTCGTGGGCAAGACCCCGGTCGTGGCCATCGTGACCAAGACCGACGAGGCCAGCCGCGAGCAGATCGCCCGTCAGCTCGTGGCCGTCGGCGAGCTGGGCGACTGGGCCGATGTGGTACCGGTCTCGGCCGTCTCCGGCTTCCAGCTCGACGTGTTGGCCGACGTGCTGATCTCGCACCTGCCGCCCGGCCAGCCGCTGTACCCCGACGGCGACCTGACCGATGAGCCCGAGCAGCAGATGGTGGCCGAGCTGATCCGCGAGGCGATCCTCGAGGGCGTGCGCGACGAGCTGCCGCACTCCATCGCCGTGGTGGTCGAGGAGATGGGCCCGAGGCCGGGCCGCGCCGACATGGTCGACGTGCACGCCTTCATGTACGTCGAGCGGCCCAGCCAGAAGGCCATCGTGATCGGCGCCAAGGGCGCCCGGCTCAAGGCGGTCGGCACCCAGGCCCGCCAGCAGATCGAGGCCCTGCTGGGCACCAAGGTCTACCTGGACCTGCGGATCAAGATCGCCAAGGACTGGCAGCGCGACCCCAAGCAGCTGCGCCGCCTGGGCTTCTACGACTGACCTCCCGAGCCGGGCCGGGACCGGGCCAGGGCCCGGCCACGACCCGCCTAGGACGCCGACCAGGCGTGGCTGTTCCGGCGGCCGGCCAGGTACGCGGGGATGCTCACCTCCCAGGACCGCAGCCGGCCCGCGGGCCGGTAGCCCAGCGCATCGTTGATCGCGATCATGTGCCGGTTGGTCTCCGAGTTCGAGGTCACCACCCGGCGCACGCCCGGCTCCGTGTCGACCAGCCACTGGTGGGTCGCCGCCTTGACCAGCAGGCCCAGCCGGTGGCCCCGGTGCGGCGCGGTCACCGCGGTCATCAGCTGATAACCCCAGCCCGGCGCGTGCGGGTCGGTCAGCAGCTGGCTGAGCGCGGCGAACTCGCCCGTGGCGGCGTGACGGGCCGCGGCCGAGCACATCCGCGCACCCTGCTTCAGGGGCCGCTCCTCGGCCACGACGACCCGTTCGGCGTCCCAGTGCTCGGGGTCGATGTCCTCCTCGCGCGGAGCGTCGTTCATGGCCTCGTTCACCTGCGCCACCTGGTCGAGGTATTCGGGCGGGGTGAGGCCGGCCCAGGTCAGCAGCTCGTAGCCGGCCGCCGCCGGCTCGGCCTCGGCGCGCAGCCGGGCCAGCCGGGCGGGCAGGGCGTCGTCCACCGGCAGGATCCGCCGCACCTCGGTCAGCCCGGCGCGGCCGCCCGCCGCGCGCGCGAAGGCATCGCCGGGTGCGCCCTCCAGCGTCTCGGCGGTCAGCCGGGTGCGGCCGTCCTGGCCGGCCTGCGCGCAGCAGTGCACCAGCAGCTCGCTGCCCAGGCCGCGCCGCCGCTCGCCCGCCGCCACGACCAGCACCGTGGTTCCGATGCTGGGGTTCTCCCGGTGCGGAAGCTCAAGCAGGTAACAGCCGACCGGGCCGGTGTCGGCGACGGCCAGCCAGACCTGGCGCGGCTCGCCGGTGAAGCCGGTACCCCACCACCCGGTAAACCCGGGCAGCGACATGGGCGCGCCGTCCGGGTCGTCGTGTCGCTGGGCCGCCTGCCACAGTTCATGGCAGGCGGCCAGCCGCGTTCCGTCGGCGACGGGATCGAATCGCTCGATACGCACCCAGTCAGCCAACTCGTGCCGCGCGCGAGTCGCAACGCATTATCCGGCGGCCGCTCTCGCCGGCCGGTGTTTGCCCGAATCCGCTGCTCATCGTCCTCAGACGTGTGATGATCGGCGGACCTGGGCGTAGCGGGGGCGCCCCCTGAAGCCGGCGGCCGGACGCGAAAAAGGGGGAATATGTTGATCTTCGGATTGCGGGTCTGCTACCACAGCACCGGCACCGGCACGTTCCACTGCCAGCGCTGCGGCGGCGACCGCCAGTATCGCCGCCGCGCCGGGCGCCGCTGGTTCCACCTGCTGCTCATCCCGGTCATCCCGCTCGGTCAGGCCGGCGAGCACGTGCAGTGCGTGAACTGCGGCGTCCGCTACCGCACCGGGGTGCTGGCGGTGCCGACGTCGGCCCAGATGGAGGCGGCGCTGCCCGCCGGGACGCTGGCCGCCGCGGTGTGCATGCTGCTGGCCGGTGACCCGGCCAGCGAGCCTGCGCCGGCGCCGGGCCATCGATGCCGTCCGCACCGCCGGGCTGGCCGACTACGACGAGGCGGCACTCAACCGGGACCTGGCCCAGACCTCGGTCACCGGCGCCGACGCCGTCACGCTGAATACGCTGGCCGCGCAGCTGGCCGTGCCCGCGCGCGAGTGGTTCCTGGCCGACGTGGTGCGGATCGGGCTGGCCGACGGGCAGCTGACCGACGACGAGCGGATGGCCGCCCGGCACGTCGCGGCCAACCTGGGCCTGACCGCCGCGCATGCTTACGGCGTGATCACGATGACCGAGGAAGGCGCGACCGCCGAGTAGCCAGCGGCTCCGCCGTGGCTACTCGGCGGTCGCCTGCTGTCCAGGGGGGAGACCCCCCTGACCCCCCGGGGCGCCTGCGGCGGGGCGGGTGCTGCCCAGGGGGAGACCCCGGCCCTGGGGCGTGCGGCGGGGCGGAGAACCCGGGGCGCCTGCGGCGGGGCGGGTGCTGCCCGGGAAGGCCCCTGCCCCTGGGGCGCCTGCGGCGGCATCGTCGGCGGCGTGCGCGACAATGGCCGGGTGAGCATCTACCGCGACGACGGTGTCGTGCTGCGCACCCACAAGCTGGGTGAGGCCGATCGCATCGTCACGGTGCTGGCCCGCAGGTCCGGCCGGATCCGCGCGGTGGCTAAGGGCGTGCGCCGGACCAAGTCCCGGTTCGGCGCCCGGGTCGAGCCGTTCACGCACGTGGACCTGCTGCTGTACACCGGCCGGTCGCTGGACGTGATCACCCAGGCGGAGACCATCCGGCCCTACGGCGAGCCGCTGGTCGGCGACTACCCCCGGTACACCGCGGGGACGGCCATGCTGGAGACCGCCGAGCGGCTGACGCCGGTGGAAAAGGAGCCCGCCCTGCGGCAGTTCCTGCTGCTAGTCGGCGGGCTGCGGGCGCTGGGTGAGGGCCAGCACCACCCGCGGCTGGTCCTGGACGCCTACCTGCTGCGCTCGCTGGCCGTGGCCGGCTACGCGCCGGCGCTGGACGAGTGCGCGGTCTGCGGCACCCGGGCCGGCCCGCCGGGCAGCCCCACGGCGCTGCGCGCCTTCGGTGTCGCCGCGGGCGGGCTGACCTGCGGGGCCTGCCAGGGGCCGGGGGCGGCCCTGCCGTCGGCGGCTACCATCGCGTTGATGAACGCGCTGCTGCGGGGGGACTGGACCACGGCCGACGCGAGCGAGCGCCGGGCTCAGGTAGAGTGCAGCGGCCTCACTGCCGCGTACCTGCAATGGCACCTGGAGCACTCCATCCGGTCACTTCAGCACGTGGAGCACGCATGACGGAGGGTCCGCGCCCGGCCGGCCCGGACGGCGCCACCCGACCCCGCCCGCCGGACCCGCACGTCAGCGGCGCCCGGCCCCCGGCCATCCCCCGTGACCTGGTGCCCAGGCACGTCGCCCTGGTCATGGACGGCAACGGGCGCTGGGCCAAGCAGCGCGGGCTGCCGCGCACCGAGGGCCACAAGGCCGGCGAGTACTCGCTGTTCGACGTGATCATGGGCGCCATCGAGCTGGGCATCCCGTACCTGTCCGCGTACGCGTTCTCCACCGAGAACTGGCGCCGCTCGCCGGACGAGGTCCGCTTCCTGATGGGCTTCAACCGGGACGTCATCCGCCGCCGCCGCGACCAGCTCAACGAGATGGGGGTCCGGGTCCGCTGGGCCGGCCGCCGCCCGCGGCTGTGGCGCAGCGTCATCTCCGAGCTGGAGGACGCCGAGCGGATGACGGCCGGGAACTCGGTGCTGACCCTCCAGTTCTGCGTGAACTACGGCGGCCGGGCCGAGATCGCGGACGCCGCGGCGGCCATCGCCGTCGACGTCGCGGCCGGGCGCCTGCGGCCCGACAAGATCAACGAGAAGGTATTCGCGCGCTACCTGGACGAGCCGGGCATCCCCGACGTGGACCTGTTCGTCCGCTCCTCGGGCGAGCAGCGGACCTCCAACTTCCTGCTCTGGCAGTCCGCCTACGCCGAGTTCGTGTTCCTGGACACGCTGTTCCCCGATTTCGACCGCCGCCACCTGTGGCGGGCCTGCGAGATCTATGCCAGCCGAGACCGGCGCTACGGCGGCGCGCTGCCCAACTCGCTGTCCGAGACCGGCTGACCGACTAGCGCCGGGTCCGGATCACCCGGGCCTGGAATATCGCAGCCTGGATCACCGCAGGACCTGGTACACCGCGCCAGCCACCACCAGGGCGACGATCGCGGCCCGCCCGGCCCGGCCCAGGGGGGTCAGCCGCGGCCAGGACACCGCCGCCAGCCAGCCCAGGAACACCGCGGCCAGCAGCAGCAGGACCGCGCCGACCGGCCCGTGCACGGTCAGCCCGCCGAAGACCAGCACGGCGAACAGCACCGGGATCAGCCACGGCGGCAGCTGGCGCAGGAACACCAGCGGCGCCGCGCTGCGGCGCTCGAGCTGCTGGCGGCCGTCCGGGGCGCCTGGCGTGTACATGGTCCCGCCCGGCGGCAGCGGCCTGCGCCGCGCCCCTGGCCTGCTGCCGCTCACCTAGATGATCCTTCCGGCCAGCCCCGCTGGCCCGGTTTTGGGTAGGTCCTGGCTGCCCAGGCTACCGCCCGCCGGTACGCCGGCCGCCGATAACCGGGGGCGGGCACGGCCAGGTCAACGCTAAGCTGAAGGCACCGCCCACCCCCTTTCCGGGTCCGCGCATGCACCCACCGCGAGCCGCCGACTGCCAGCCGGATGGAGACCTTTGATGGCACGCCGCAACGATCGTATGGACACCCTGGTCAGCCTCGCCAAGCGCCGGGGGATCGTCTACCCGTCCAGCGAGATCTACGGCGGCCTGCGCGCCGCCTGGGACTACGGTCCGCTCGGCGTCGAGATCAAGAACAACATCAAGCGCCAGTGGTGGCAGTCCATGGTGCAGGAGCGCGATGACATCGTGGGCCTGGACTCCAGCGTCATCCTCGCGACCGAGGTGTGGAAGGCCAGCGGCCACCTGACCGAGTTCGTGGACCCGCTCACCGAGTGCCAGTCCTGCCACCACCGGTTCCGCGCCGATCACCTCATCGAGGCCTACGAGGACAAGCACGGCCACCCGCCGGAGAACGGCCTGGCCGACATCGCCTGCCCGAACTGCGGGACCAGGGGCGCGTTCACCGAGCCGCGGATGTTCAACGGGCTGCTGCGGACCTACCTGGGCGCCACGGAGGATGAGTCGGGCCTGGCCTACCTGCGGCCGGAGACGGCGCAGGGCATCTTCATCAACTTCCGCAACGTGCTGCAGACCTCGCGCAAGAAGGTGCCGTTCGGGATCGGCCAGATCGGCAAGTCGTTCCGCAACGAGATCACGCCCGGCAACTTCATCTTCCGGACCCGCGAGTTCGAGCAGATGGAGATGGAATTCTTCGTCCGGCCCGGCACCGACGAGGACTGGCACGAGCGGTGGATCGAGACCCGCCTGGCCTGGTACCACGACCTGGGCGTGACCAGGGAGAACCTGCGGCTGTACGAGCACCCCGCCGACAAGCGGTCGCACTACTCCAAGCGCACCGTGGACATCGAGTACCGGTACGACTTCACCGGCACCGAGTGGGGCGAGCTGGAGGGCATCGCCAACCGCACCGACTACGACCTCAGCGTGCACGCGCAATGCCTCCGGCCAGGACCTGTCCTACCTGGACGCCGAGAGCGGCGAGCGGTTCATCCCCTACGTCATCGAGCCCGCGGCCGGGGTCGACCGCGCGATGCTGATGTTCCTGCTCGACGCTTACGCCGAGGACGAGGCGCCGGACGCCAAGGGCAAGCTGGAGAAGCGCACCGTGCTGCGCCTGGACCACCGGCTGGCCCCGGTCAAGGTGGCCGTGCTGCCGCTGTCCCGGCACGCCGACCTGTCGCCCAAGGCCCGTGACGTCGCCGCCCTGCTGCGCAAGCACTGGAACGCCGACTTCGATGACGCCAGCGCCATCGGCCGCCGCTACCGCCGCCAGGACGAGATCGGCACCCCGCTGTGCGTGACCGTGGACTTCGACACGCTCGAGGACCAGGCGGTCACGGTCCGGGAGCGGGACTCGATGGCCCAGCAGCGGGTCGGCATCGACGCCCTGGTGGGCTACCTGTCCGAGCGGCTGCCGGGCTGCTGAGCGCGCCGGCCGGTTATCCGCCGGTCGGTCATTCTCCGGTCGGCAGGCCCGGCTGGCTGCTCCACTGGCGCAACTGCCCGGAGAAGGCCGGGTCAGCGCGCCTGGCTGGCCGGGCGGCGGTGAAGATCACGACGTTGCCGTCGGGATCGACCGTGGTGAGATCCGTGGTGTTCCAGGGCGTATCGGCCGGGCCCTCGACCCGGCCGCCGCCCTGCGCACGGGCGCCTGGCCAGCGCGTCGAGCTCGTCGCAGACGGCCGCGAAGCTCAGCGTGCAGCCGCGGCCCGGCGTGACCGGCTCGCGGGCCTGCCGCACCAGCAGGTCCTGGAACTGCCACCGCCGCAGGTGGACCAGCGCCGGGCCGCCCTGCGGGCCGGGCATGGTGAACAGCTCGATGAAACCCAGGCCGGCGGTGTACCAGGACACAGTCGCGCGGATGTCACCAGCCAGCAGCGTCGCGAACATCGGCATGCCGTAGATGGCGCGGCTGATGCCGGGGCCGGCCCTCCAGCGGCCGGGTCAGGAACCGGGGATCGCATGTCGGTCATGCTGGCTGACTGTGCCGCTTCCACCGGCTGGAAGGTCAAGTCCTTCCCGGCCTAGCCGCCGAACAGCGCGGTCAGCACCCGGTCCAGCTCGCCGTCGGCGGCCTGGCTGTCGCGCGGTGAGCGGCGGAAGATCTCGGCCGCGGCCTGGTGGAATCCGTCCGGCAGGCCCGCGGCGGCCATGGTCGCCGCGATCTCCTCCATCTCGGCCACCCAGCGCCAGCCCTTGGCCAGCGCCGACCGGGCGGCGCCCTGCGAGCGCCCGGCCAGCTCGGGCAGGGACAGTTCCCACTCGGCCAGCAGGGCGTCCTCTACGCCCTGCTCGCGGGCCAGCGCCCGCAGGCCGAGCAGCAGCGCGGCGCTGCCCTTGGTCCAGCCGGCGTAGGCCATCTTGACCGCCGAGGCGGCGGTGGCTGAGCCGGAGATCACCCTGGCGTCCAGCGGTGTCCCGGCGAACAGTTCCGCCACCTGCCCGGCGTCGGCGCCGGACAGGTACAGCCGGGTGGTGCCGGAGCGGACCGGCGGGGCGCCGATGATGCCGCCGTCCACGTAACGGCCGCCGCTCTCGGTGATCATCTGCGCGACCTCCCCGGCCGTGCCGGGGGAGATGGCGTTGGCATCCACGTACAGGCCGCCGAACCCGTGCACGGCCCAGGCCACGTCCAGCGCGGCGTGCGGCGGGCAGACGGAGATGATCACCTCGGCCCGGCGGGCCAGCCCGGCCACGGTCCCGGCGTCGGTCAGCCCGGCGGCCCGGGCCCGCGCGGCGGTGTCGGGGCCGCGGCCCTCGGACGCCCACAGCACCTGGTGACCCTGTCCGGCCAGGCCGCGGCCCACGGCCGCGCCCATCTCCCCCGGGTGCAGCAGGCCGATGATCTTCGCTGAGTTGCTCACGCCTGACATTGTGGCCGGCGGCCCGGCGGCCGGACTGACCCGTGCGACCAAGTCAGCCGGCCGTAAGGCCAGGCCGGCGGCTCAGCCGGGTCAGCCGGGTCAGCCGGCCCGGTCTTACGGGCTGGCCTGCGCCCGGGCCAGGACCCGGCGGGCCAGGGCCTCCGCGGCCCGCACCTGCCGCTGATGCTGGCGCACGAACCCGATCTGCGCGGCGGCCAGCCACCGGTCCTGGGCGGCCAGGGTCGGCCGGCCGCAGCGGACGAAGATGACCGACCAGTGCCGGTCGAGCCGGCGCATGGTGGCCCCGCTCGCGCCCCGCGATCCCGCGCCGTCGAGATGCCCGAACACCCAGTCGGCGAAGTCGCTGAACGAGCGGATGGCGCCTGCCGGCGGCCCGTACGGGTTAGACGGCCAGCCGTAGCGAGTCGCGCACACCCGCAGGGCGCTGAGCGTGGCCCGCACCGGGGGCGCGGTCTGGGCGCGGGTCATGAGCGTGCCCCAGGTCCGGTCGTTCAGCTGCTGCCCGGCCGACTGCAGCGGCGCGAACCGGGCCGCGGCGGCGCGCTGGCACGAGCCGAACCACCGGTGGAACGCCCGGCGCTGCCCGGCCGCCGGCCGGAACGGGAACAGGTAGGTGCTCGGCACGAAGACGTGCGTGCGCGAGATCCGGGCCAGGCCGGGGAACTGGCTGTTATCCACGTAGTTATCGGCGTACCTGGGCGCCATGCTGGCCACCGGCGGCACCGGGATCGTCACGCCGTGCCGGGCCAGGCAGCGGTTCGTGCCGGTGACGGTCAGCGCCTGGATGGTGCCCTCGAGCTGCATGCCCGCGGTGTACTGCGGGCCGGTGGCCGGCACGAACAGGCCGAGCACCTCGTTGTCCAGCCGGGCAGCGGTGCGGCCAGTCCGGTCGGCCGGGTGGGTCCGGTGCGGACGCCCGCCCGACGACGGCGCGCTCCCGGACGCCCGGCCGTGGTGGCCGGCGCCGACACTGGCCACCACGGCCGCGATCAGGGCCACCGCGGCGGCGGCCGCGATCGGAGCGATCCACCGCCGCCGGCGGCCGCCCCGGCCCTGGCTGCTCACCGGCCCAGGCCGGGTCAGCACCAGTGGCCGGATCCGGTCCGGGGTGATCTCGTCGGCCCGGTCCCTGGTGGCGGCCCGGATCTGCTCTTCGAGCCTGCTCATGCTCGCTCCCGCAGGTCGGCACCGAGCGCCTTGAGCGCCCGGTGCAGGGTGGAACGGACGGTGCTGGCGCCGATCCCGAGGGAGGCGGCGATGACGGCTTCCGGTTCGTCCAGGTAGTAGCGCAGCACCAGGACCTCGCGCTGGCGGTCCGGCAGCCGGGTGATGGCGGCCAGCACGGCCTGGCGGTCCTCGCTGGCCAGGACGTCGGCCTCGGCCGAGGGCTGGGTAACGCCGCCCGTCTGGTCAGCCAGCGACCGGCCGGGCGGCCGGGACCGCCGCAGCTGAGTTCGGCAGCCGTTGAGCACCGACGAGCGCAGGTACTGGGGGGCCTTGCCGGGGTCGGCCAGGCGGTCCCAGCGGTTGTAGAGCCCGTAGAACGCCTCGTGCACCACGTCCTCGGCACCCGGCCGGTCGCCCAGCATCACGTGCGCGAGCCGGGTCAGGCCGAGCGCGTGCTGCTGGTAGAGCGCGGTGACAGCGGCCTCGGCCTCGGCTCTGAGCTCGGCCGGGCGGCCAGGGGAGGCGCCAGGCCGCAGCGCAGGGGCCGCTTGTTTGCTGTCCACTTATCAGAGACTCAGCCAGCGGTCATCCGCTGCTTCATGCGAGCGATCTGATCGGTTTTATTCATGCCCAGGCTTCGGGGGGCGGTCCCGTGCACTGGGCAGGCTCGATAGAGTCCAGATGAGGGGCCGCGAGGCCAAATATCACTGAGCCGTCCAGCGCCAGGCTCGTCGGGCAGGCGGGCGGCATCCCGAGGAGTGCATGCAGTGCCGAAGCTCGTCTATGACTTTACCGAGGGGAACAAGGACCTCAAGGACCTGCTGGGCGGCAAGGGCGCCAACCTGGCCGAGATGACCAACCTGGGCCTGCCGGTCCCGCCCGGGTTCATCATCAGCACCGACGCCTGCCGTTACTACCTCCAGAACGGCTCTGTTCCCGACGGCCTGGCCGCCGAGGTCAGCGACCACCTGGAGCGGCTGGAGCAGCAGATGGGCCGGCGGCTCGGTGACCACGCGGACCCGCTGCTGGTCAGCGTGCGGTCCGGGGCCAAGTTCTCGATGCCCGGCATGATGGAGACGGTGCTGAACATCGGCCTGTCCGATGAGTCGGTGCACGGCCTGGCCAAGCAGGCCGGCAGCGAGCGGTTCGCCTGGGACTCCTACCGGCGGCTGATCCAGATGTTCGGCAAGACCGTGCTGGACATCGAGGGCGAGGCGTTCGAGCACGCCATCGACGCGGCCAAGCAGGCCAAGGGGACCAAGAACGACCTCGACCTGGACGCCGGCGACCTGCAGGGCCTGGTCGACACGTTCAAGGGCATCGTCCGCGAGCACACCGGCCGGGACTTCCCGCAGGAGCCGCGCGAGCAGATGGACCTGGCCGTCGAGGCGGTGTTCAACTCGTGGAACGCCGACCGGGCCATCCTGTACCGGCGCCAGGAGCGCATCCCGGCCGACCTGGGCACCGCGGTCAACATCGTGACGATGGTGTTCGGCAACCTGGGCATGGACTCGGGCACCGGCGTGGCCTTCACCCGCGACCCCGGCACCGGCCAGCAGGGCGTCTACGGCGACTACCTCCAGAACGCCCAGGGCGAGGACGTGGTGGCGGGCATCCGCAACACGGTGCCGCTGCAGGACCTGGAGCAGATCGACGCCAAGTCCTACGCCGAGCTCATGAAGATCATGAAGACGCTCGAGGACCACTACAAGGACCTGTGCGACATCGAGTTCACGATCGAGCGCGGCAAGCTGTGGATGCTGCAGACGCGAGTCGGCAAGCGCACGGCGGCGGCCGCGTTCCGGATCGCGGTCCAGCTCGTCGACCAGGACATGATCGACCTGGACGAGGCGCTGCGCCGGGTTACCGGTGACCAGCTCGCGCAGCTTATGTTCCCGCGCTTCGACGCCGGCTCCGACGTCAAGCGGATCGCCAAGGGCATCAGCGCGTCCCCGGGCGCGGCCGTCGGCGAGGCCGTGTTCGACTCGGCCCGCGCCGTGGAAGAGGCCGCGGCCGGGCAAGGCCGTCATCCTGGTCCGGCGCGAGACCAACCCGGATGACCTGTCCGGCATGATCGCCGCTCAGGGCATCCTGACCAGCCGGGGCGGCAAGACCAGCCACGCGGCCGTCGTCGCCCGGGGCATGGGCAAGACCTGCGTCTGCGGCGCGGACGAGCTCGAGGTCGACACGGCCGGGCGCAAGTTCACCCTGGCCGACGGGACGGTCGTCAGCGAGGGCGACATGCTCTCGATCGACGGCTCATCCGGCGCCGTGTACCTGGGCGAGGTGGCCGTGGTCCCCTCCCCGGTCGTCGAGTACTTCGAGGGCGGCCTGGACCCGTCGGCCGACGAGCTGGTCACGGCGGTGCACACCCTCATGCAGCACGCCGACGCGCGCCGCCGACTGGGCGTGCGGGCCAACTCCGACAACGGCGAGGACTCCGCCCGGGCCGTCCGCTTCGGCGCCCAGGGCATCGGCCTTACCCGTACCGAGCACATGTTCCTGGGTGACCGGCGGCAGCTGGTCGAGAACCTGATCCTGGCCGAGGACGAGGCTGGCCGGACGGCCGCGCTGGACGCGCTGGAGCCGCTGCAGCGCGGTGACTTCGTGGAGATCCTGGAGGCCATGGACGGGCTGCCGGTCACCATCCGGCTGATCGACCCGCCGCTGCACGAGTTCCTGCCCGACCTGACCGAGCTGTCGGTCAAGATCGCGCTGGCCGGGGACAAGGCCACTGAGAAGGACCGCAAGCTGCTGGAGGCGGTCCGCCGCCTGCACGAGCAGAACCCGATGCTCGGCCTGCGCGGCGTCCGGCTCGGCCTGGTCATCCCCGGCCTGTTCGCCATGCAGGTGCGGGCGATCGCGCATGCGGCGGCCGACCGGGTGAAGGCCGGCGGCGACCCGAAGCCGGAGATCATGATCCCGCTGGTCGGTGCGGTACAGGAGCTGGAGATCGCGCGCGAGGAGGTCGAGCGCGTGCTCGCCGAGGTCGCGGAGGAGACCGGCGAGCAGGTGCACACGCTGATCGGCACGATGATCGAGGTGCCACGCGCCGCGCTCACCGCTGGGCAGATCGCCCAGGCGGCCCAGTTCTTCTCGTTCGGCACCAACGACCTGACCCAGATGGGCTGGGGCTTCTCCCGCGACGACGTGGAGGGCTCGTTCTTCAGCCGGTACATCGAGCTGGGCATCTTCGGCGTCTCCCCGTTCGAGACGCTGGACACCGAGGGCATCGGCCGGCTGGTCAAGATCGCCGTCGAGGAAGGCCGGGCCACCCGCCCGGACCTCAAGATCGGCGTCTGCGGCGAGCACGGCGGTGACCCCGACTCGGTGCACTTCTTCCACCAGGTCGGCCTGGACTATGTGTCCTGCTCGCCGTTCCGCGTGCCGGTGGCCCGGCTCGAGGCGGGCCGGGCCGCGGCCATGGAGGCCGTGGGGGGTAGCGACAGCAGGTGACACCGGGCTACGACGAGCACGCAACAGTCCGGTGGGCTGCCGAGCCGTCGAAGCATGCGCGCAACTCCGGGCGCGGTCCCTTCGTCAGGGACCGCGCCCGGGTCCTGCACAGCTCGGCCCTGCGCCGGCTGGCGGCCAAGACGCAGGTGGTCGCGCCCGACTCCGGCGACTTCCCGCGCACCCGGCTCACGCACTCGCTGGAGTGCGCGCAGATCGGCCGCGAGCTGGGCGCGGCCCTCGGCTGTGATCCCGACCTGGTGGACGCCGCGTGCCTGGCCCATGACCTGGGCCACCCGCCGTTCGGTCACAACGGCGAGTCGGCGCTGGCCGCGCAGGCCGCGGACTGCGGCGGGTTTGAGGGCAACGCGCAGAGCCTGCGCCTGCTGACCCGGCTGGAGGCCAAGGCCCCCGGCGCCGGGCTGAACCTGACCCGGGCCACGCTGGACGCCACCCTCAAGTACCCGTGGCTGGGCCCGGCGTCGCTCGAAGCGCGGCAGCGCACCGGGGGGCTCCGGGGGGTCGTCTCCCCGGGCCAGCACAGCCAGGCTAAGTACGGGGCCTACGCCGACGACGCCGAGGTGTTCGGCTGGATCCGGGCCGGGGCGCCTGACGGGCGGTCGAGCCTGGAGGCCCAGGTCATGGACTGGGCCGACGACGTGGCCTACTCGGTGCACGACCTGGAGGACGGACTGCACGCCGGGCTGATCCAGCTCGGCCAGCTGCGCGACCCGGCCGAGCGCGCCGCGGTGGCGCAGCTCACGCTGGCCAGCTACTGCGCGCCCGGCTCGACCAGCACCGACGAGCTGGACGAGGTGTTCAGCCGCCTGGTGGACCTGGAGTTCTGGCCCCGGAGCTTCGATGGCGGGCTGCATACGGCCGCCGCGGTCAAGTCGCTGACCAGCGAGCTGATCGGCCGGTTCTGCGGGTCCGCCGAGCAGGCCACCCGGCCGCCCGGCTCGCCGCCGCTGACCAGGTACGCGGCCGACCTGACCGTACCGCGCCAGCAGCGGCTGGAGTGCGCGCTGCTCAAAGGCGTCACCGCGTACTACGTGATGAGCAGGCCCGGCGCGGCCGCGCAGCAGGCCCGCGAGCGCGAGGTGATCCACGAGCTGACCGGGGCCGTGCGGGCCGGGGCGCCCGGAACGCTGGACCCGATGTTCGCGGCCGCGTTCGCGGCCGCGAACACCGACCAGGCCCGGCACCGGGTGGTGATCGACCAGATCGCCTCGCTGACCGACACCTCAGCCAACTCCTGGCATGATCAGCTATGCGGGGCCGCTGACCCACTGTCGTGAACAGAAGGAGCACCGATGCCGGCAGTCGAGACCTACGTGATCGTGGGCGCCAGCCTGGCCGGAGCCAAGGCGGCGCAGGCCCTGCGGGAAGAGGGATTCGCCGGCGCAGTGGTCCTCATCGGCGCCGAGCACGAGCGCCCCTACGAGCGGCCGCCGCTGTCCAAGGACCTGCTGCTGGGCAAGGCCGAGCCGGGCTCGGTGTTCGTGCACGAGGCGGGCTGGTACGCCGACAACAGCGTGGAGCTGCGGCTGGGCACCCGGGCCACCTCGGTCGACCGGGCCGGGCACCAGGTGCACCTGGAGGACGGCTCGGCGGTCGGCTACACCCGGCTGCTGCTGGCCACCGGCTCCTCGCCGCGCCGGCTCCCGGTGCCCGGCGCCGACCTGGCGGGCGTGCTGTACCTGCGCACGCTCGCTGACAGCCAGGCCCTGTCGGCCGCGTTCCAGCCCGGCGCCACCGTGGTCATCGCCGGGGCGGGCTGGATCGGCCTGGAGACGGCCGCCGCCGCCCGTCAGGCCGGCTGCGAGGTCACTATCGTCGAGCCCGAGCCGACTGCCGCTGCACCGGCAGGTCGGGTCGGAGGTGGGCGAGATCTTCGCCGGCCTGCACCGCAGCCACGGCGTCCAGTTCCGGTTCGGCGAGGGCATCAGCGAGCTGCGCGGCGACGGCCCCGCCGCGGGCGGTGCGGTCCGCCAGGTGGTGACCTCGGCCGGGACCGAACTGCCCGCCGACGTGGTGGTGGTCGGGATCGGCGCCGCGCCCAACGTCGGGCTGGCCGCCGACGCCGGGCTGGAGGTCGACAACGGCGTCCTGACCGATGAGTCGCTGCGCACCTCGGACCCCGACATCTTCGCCGCGGGCGACATCGCCAACGCGGTCAACCCGCTGCTCGGCCGGCGCATCCGGGTCGAGCACTGGGCCAACGCGCTCAACGGCGGACCGGCGGCGGCCCGGGCCATGCTGGGCCAGCCGGTCTCCTACGACCGGGTGCCCTACTTCTTCAGCGACCAGTACGAGCTGGGCATGGAGACCGCCGGGCTGCCCGAGCCGGGCAACTTCGACTAGGCGTCTTCCGCGGCGACCCGGAGTCGCTGGAGTTCGTCGCGTTCTGGCTCAGCTCGGGCGTCGTGGTCGCGGGCATGAACGTGAACGTCTGGGACGTCAACGACGACATCCAGCGGCTGATCCGGGCCAAGGCCCCGGTGGACACCGCCCGCCTGGCCGACCCCGACGTGCCGCTGGGCGACCTGCTGGCCTAGCTGCTGGCCGAGCCGGGCCCGGTCATAGCGGGATAGCTTGGCGCGCAGCTCGGCGGCGACGTCCCTGGTAGCAAGAGCATGCGGCGCGCTGCTGGCCACCGCGCTCGGCAACGCGCTGCGCGACGCGGTGGGCGACGCGGTGAGCGGCGGGCTGGCCTGGATCAGCTCGACCACCAAGCGCGGGTCGGCCGGCACACCTATTGACGTCCCGCTCGCGCACAAGGACGCTCTGTACATTCGCGACTTTTACGACGCTTTGGAGGTCCTGGTACCCGATGCCCCGCTACCGGGCGAGATCGTCGTGATTGCGGTCGTGGCCAGCCGGAGCCACCTGCATGCGGCGGGGCCGACATCTCGTGGATCGTCGGCTTCGTGGTAGCCGGGGCGGGCTACCTGGTGGCCAGCCGCATCATCGGCCGCCCGGCCGTCGCAGCTGGCTCCATTTCATGATCCCGGAAATCCGTCCGCGAATATCGCGGACGGATTTCCGGGATCATGAGTGTCCGCGGGCGCGGGGGAGGGTGCATTGAGGGCCGCAGCGGCGCAGGGCGGGCGTGCCGCCGCGGGACCTTAGGACATCGGCGATCTGCTGCGCCACCTGGCACGGCCGTAACGTAATGTCTGCCCAGCTATAACGGAGCGTCAGCAGACCCGAGCTCGCATGGCCATTGTCGCGGTGTATATCGAGCCAGCGATCTTCCGCTGGGTGCGAAGCCTGGCCATCGAGTTCCACCGCGACCTCGGCCTCCTCGTAGAGGTTGTCCAGGTAGCACGCGCGGGATCCCGTGATGGTCCGAGCCTGCCGATGGGCAGGCGGCAGGCCATGGGCGCGCTCTACGTCGCGAACGTAGTGGAACTCGAGCACCGAACGGGCCCCGGACTGGAGGTCAGCCAGCGCGACTCGCAGGCCTGAGCGCCAGCGGATCCTGGGCCGGGCCTCCACAGCCGTCCGCAATCGTGACTCGGTCGTAAGTCCGCGCCCGACGGCGCGGCCGAGCCAGGCGAGCGCATCATCGAAGGTCGCTGCGGCTTCGACCAGGTCAAGGACGGTGTCGTCGATCCGTGTCCGGGGTGGCAGCAGCGCCGGATTGCGCGCCTGGCCGAGCCGGGCCGACCGGTGTACGACGAGGCCGGGCGCGCAGCGCAGCCGCTGCTTGGCCGGGACGGTGACGTGGATGACGCGAGCAGGGCTGGCGAGGCCATACAGTTCGGCGGCGCTGCGGTGGCTCAGCACCGCATCCGGCCCGGCGCGCAGTACCGCTGCCCACAGCACCGCCTCCCTGGGCGGGGGCCCGGTGAAGGCCGAGTAGACCGCGAAATCAAGCTGCCGCCAGCGGCCCGACCTGAGCTTGCCGTCGATCACGTGGCCAGGCATTCCCGCGCCGGCGGCCTGGGCTCGGGAGATCACGCCCCTCTGCAAGTAGAGGAGATCGAGAACCGCCGGGGGGATCGAGTGCGCCATATGCCGATAATGGCCACGTCGGCGCCGGCTACGCCGCGGTGCGCAACAGCCGGTGGATATCCAGGCGCGCTAGCGCATTCTGTGGAAAGGCCGCTTATGATCACGGAAATCGGTCAGCGACATTCGCTGACCGATTGCCGCGATCATGAAGGCTACCGCGTGGGGACGGGCTACGGAGGGCCGAGGATGGCGGTGACGGCCTGGGCGGTGTCGGAGAGGTCGGGGAGGGCGGCGTGGGCGCCCGCGGCCAGCAGTTCCTCGACCGTGAAGCCGCCGGTGGCGACGCCGACGGCGCGGGCTCCGGTGGTCAGCGCGGCCTCCACGTCGAGCGGGGTGTCGCCGACCAGCACCGTGGCCAGGCCGCTGAAGTCCTCGCCGTAGCGCCGGGCCGCGTTGCGGCGGGCGACCGGGACCAGGTCGGCGCGGATCTCGCTCTCGGTGCCGTAGGCGCCCGCGTCCAGGTCCAGGTGCTCGGTCAGCCCCAGTGAGCCCAGCTTGACGTCGGCCAGCTCGCGAACGTTGCCGGTGAGCAGCGACTGGATGATCCGCAGCCCCGGCCTCGGGTTGGCCGCGATGGCCGCGATCACCTCGCGGACGCCGGGCAGCACCCGGCCCTTGGCCGCGAACTCGGCGGCCAGCGTCGGCGCGTGGGCGGCCTGAACGGCCTGGAACTCGGTCACCCGGTCGTGGGGGTCGGCCAGGCCGGCCATGGTGAGCATCTCGATGGCGATGGCGCGGTCGGTCCGGCCGGCCATGTTGACCCGGACGGACGGCACCTCGAGGCTGTACAGCTCGCGGAATGCCTGTTCGTAGACCTGAATGCCGACGCCGCCGGCGTTGATGAGGGTGTGATCGACGTCCCAGAGCACGAGCAGGCTGGCCACGCCCGGACGGTATCAGGTCACTCTAAACCGCCCGTACGGCGACCCGGCCTGCGGCGACGCCGGCGGCCGCGCGGACTGAGGCCGGACTGAGGCCGAGCCGGGGCCCGACTGGGGCCGGACTGACGGCCGGCGGGACTAGACTCGCCGGGACTAGCTGATGCGGGACGGGGATGCCGAGGTGCCAGGCCGGATACGCGACGAGGACATCGCGCTAGTCCGCGAGCGCTCGGCCATCGATGACGTGGTGGGGGAGTACCTCCAGCTCCGCAACGCGGGCGGCGGCTCGCTCAAGGGGCTGTGCCCGTTCCACGAGGAGAAGACCCCGTCCTTCAACGTCACCCCGGCCCGCGGCCTGTGGTACTGCTTCTCCTGCGCCGAGGGCGGCGACGTCATCAAGTTCGTGCAGCGCATCGACAGCCTGGGCTTCGCCGAGGCCGTCGAGCGGCTGGCCGCCCGGATCGGCATCGAGCTGCGCTACGAGCAGGGCGGGCACGTGCCCGGTCAGGAGCAGACCCTGCGCCGCCGGCTGATCCAGGCCCACCGCGCCGCGGCCGACTTCTACGCCGAGCAGCTGGCCAGCCCCGACGCCGCGCCCGGCCGGGACTTCCTGACCTCGCGCGGCTTCGACCCGCGCCGACGCCGAGCACTTCGGGGTCGGCTACGCGCCCGCGGGCTGGGATGTGGCTGACCCGGCACCTGCGCGGCCGCGGCTTCACCGAGCACGAGCTGCTCACCGGCGGCCTGGCCAGCAACGGGCGGCGCGGCCTGATCGACAAGTTCCGCGGCCGGCTGATCTGGCCCATCGCCGACCTGACCGGAGACGTGATCGCGTTCGGCGCCCGCAAGCTGCGCGATGACGACGACGGCCCCAAGTACCTGAACACGCCCGAGAGCCCGCTGTTCAAGAAGAGCTCGGTGCTCTACGGCGCCGACCTGGCCCGGCGCGAGATCTCCCAGCGCCGCCAGGCGGTGATCGTCGAGGGCTACACCGACGTCATGGCCTGCCACCTGTCCGGCATCGGCACCGCGGTGGCGACCAGCGGCACCTCGTTCGGCGAGGGCCACATCGGGATCCTGCGGCGGCTGCTGATGGACTCGGACAAGTTCCTGGGCGAGGTGATCTTCACCTTCGACGGCGACGCGGCCGGCCAGAAGGCCGCGCTGCGCGCGTTCGGCCTGGAGGAGCGGTTCGTCACCCAGACCTTCGTCGCCGTGCAGCCCGACGGACTCGACCCCTGCGACCTGCGGATCAAGCACGGCGACGCGGCCGTGCGCGACCTCATCGCCCAGCGCGTGCCGGTGTTCGAGTTCGCCATCCGCAGCGAGCTGGCCCGGCACGACCTGGACACCAACGAGGGCCGCCTGGCCGCCCTGGACGATGCGGCGAAGATCGTCGGCCGGATCAAGGACCAGGGCCTGCGCGGCCGGTACGCGATCAGCCTGGACCGGTGGCTGGGGATGATGGACGAGCGCTTCGTGCTCGAGCGCGTCCGCCTGCACTCCGGCCCGGCGCCGGCCAGCGGCCGGGACCGGGCGCAGGCGCGCGGCCAGCGCGGCGGTCCGGCCGCCGGCGGGCGAGCCGGCAGCGGCCAGGCTGGCAACGGCCAGGCGACGAACGGCCAGGCGGCCAGCGTGCCCCCGCCCCGCGATGGCGACGGGCCGCCCTACAACCTGCGCGACCCGGTCACGCAGATCGAGCGCGAGGCGCTCAAGCTGGCCGTGCAGCGGCCCGGCCCTGTGCGGCCCGGCGTTCGACGCCCTGGGGGCCGGCTGCTTCACGGCTGCCGCCGTGCACTCGGCCGCGTTCGCGGTCATCGGCAGCTGCGGTGGAGCGGTCTCGGCGGCCGGCGGCGGCCGGGAGTGGGCCGAGCAGCTGCGCAACGCCGCGCCCGACGACAGGTCCGCGCGTTCATCACCCAGCTGGCCGTCGAGCCGGCCCGCGCGCCCCGCGCCGACGGCGAGCCCGACGCCCGGTACGCCGACCGAGGTGCTGGCCCGGGTCGAGGAACTGGCCGTCAGCCGTCAGATCGCCGCAGATCAAGTCCCGCCTCCAGCGCCTGAACCCCGTCACTGAGCAGGGCGAGTACAACAAGATGTTCGGCGATCTCGTGGCGCTCGAGCAGCGCAGGAAGGTGCTGTCCGGCCCCGCCGCCGATGCCCTCTGAGTAATGGCATGCATACGATGGGCCGGCCGGAGCACTACCGTTGAGGTAACAATATTGTAACCTCGCAACCGCCGTTCTGTGACGCACACTTATCCCCATGAGCGTTACGGCTGCGCCCCCCCGTGCCGATCACGTAGCAGATCTCATCGCTCAGGCGCGAGAACGCGGGACGATCGCCATGTCCGAGCTGGCCGCCGCGTTCGAGCGCCATGAGTTCACCCAGCCGGCCGTGGACGAGGTGCTCAAGCTCCTCGCCGACGAGGGCGTGGAGGTGATCGAGGCGCTGCCGGAGGAGGCCGAGGAGGTCCGCCCCGTTGGCGACGACAGCGTCCGGCGGGCCGCCGCTACCGGCGACCTGGTGCGCATCTACCTCCGGGAGATCGGCCGGGTGCCGCTGCTGACCGCCCAGGACGAGGTGGAGCTGGCCAAGGCCATCGAGGCCGGGCTGTTCGCCGAGGAGAAGCTCCAGGGCGGGTTCCCGGCCAGCAACGGGCACGGCGTCCTGATGGGCGAGCTGTCCCTGGTCGCCGCCGACGGCCTGCGGGCCAAGCAGCGGCTGATCGAGGCCAACCTGCGGCTCGTGGTGTCCATCGCCAAGCGCTACATCGGCCGCGGCCTGGTCTTCCTGGACCTGATCCAGGAGGGCAACCTCGGGCTGATCCGGGCCGTGGAGAAGTTCGACTACACCAAGGGCTACAAGTTCTCGACCTACGCCACGTGGTGGATCCGCCAGGCCATTACCAGGGCCATTGCCGACCAGGCGCGGACCATCAGGATCCCGGTGCACATGGTCGAGACAATTAACAAGATGGCGCGCATCCAGCGGCAGCTGCACCAGGACCTGGGCCGCGAGGCCACCCCGGACGAGATCGCCGCCGAGATGGGGCTGCACCCCGACCGGGTGGCCGAGATCCAGCGCATCGCCCAGGAGCCGGTATCCCTCCAGTCGCCGATCGGCGAGGAGGACTCCGACCTCGGCGACTTTATCGAGGACGCGGACGCGGTCGTGCCCATGGAGGCGGCCGCGTTCATCATGCTGCAGGACCAGCTCGAGCGGGTGCTCGACAACCTGTCAATCCGCGAGCAGCGGATCATCCAGCTGCGCTTCGGGCTGACCGACGGCCATCCGCGCACTCTGGAGGAGGTCGGCCGGGAGTTCGGCGTGACCCGTGAGCGCATCCGGCAGATCGAGTCCAAGACCCTGGCCAAGCTGCGCCACCCCAGCCGGGCCCAGATGCTCAAGGAATACCTGGCCTGAGCCCGGCCGGCCGCCAGACGGCGGTGGCCGACCGGCGCCCGGCCACAGTGCGTTAAGGCTAATTCTTGCCCTGGCTCAAGGTGGTGTAGTCGCTGTCCTCGTGGCTCCCGTGGCCGTTGTGCTTGCGGCCCGGCACCCGCTCGCGAACACCGTCGCTGATCTTGGTCCCGGCCGTCGACGCCAGGCCCGTGGCCTGGGCCTGAACCGCCCCGGCCGCCTGCTGCACGGTCGGGTTCTCGGCGAAGCTGCGCGCGGCCTTCATGATCTGCTCGTACCGCTCCCGGCCCGCTCGCGCGCCCAGGACGTACCCGGCCGCCAGGCCGACGACGAAGCTGAATCGGTATTTACCCATCTGCACCTCTCCTCGGCGACTCGGCGCAGCGCTCTTAGTGCCCCCGAGTGGCGTGCCGCGGCGCCCAGCTGTGACACTCCTACATGCCCCTGGCGGCGCAGGTTATGCGCGGCTGGATCTTGCGGCCAGGCGTGCGGTGCGCGGGTGCTCGCGCGGTGCGCTACCCTGGTGACCGCGATAACGGCGGTCCGCGGCTCCGGCTGGCGGGTCGAGCGATCCCGCGTAGCTCAATCGGCAGAGCGTCCGGCTGTTAACCGGCAGGTTATAGGTTCGAGTCCTATCGCGGGAGCCCATCGCAGGTCTCTGACCTGCATGAATGTCTGAGTGCCGGTGGCGCTCGCAGGCGCGGCATGAGCCCGAAGTTGTGCGCTTTTGTGGTGATCTTGGTCTGAGGACAAGACAGCGGCATGCGTACAGCGTTTTTCGAGCGCGCCCTGGGGCGTGACGGCATGCTGTGCGTCTGACGTGTCCAGAGTCTGAAGTGCCTGGTCAACGACGTCGAGGGTCGGCTCCGGGTTGGCTTGCTGGGCGCTGGCTACACCTGGCCATGGGTCTGCGCCGGGTGCGCCGCGGCCTGTTTACATGGCGTTCTGCGGCCGGTCGCTCTTACGGCCTCGTCAGGTGATCACGCCTCGCGTCGGCGTGTCGGGGAGCAGTACAGGCACGGCTCCAAGATCATGTGGTTGTCGACGCATCATGATCACGACGGAAGACCGTGCCTGCCCATCCATCATCCCCGATCAGCGCTGTCGTGGAGCAGCTTCAGGACCTGTGCGCCTGTGATCTCGCTGAGCTGTCAGGCCAGTGCCACGGACGGGCGGAATACCTGGCTGTGGTGCCTGATCCGCGTGACCCGCGCGGAGTGCGGCACACGCTGGCCTCGTTGTTACTGGCCGCGATTGCGGCGGTGTTGGCCGGGGCGCGATCGCTGACCGCCATCGGTGAGTGGATCGCGGACGCGCCGCCGCTGGTCCTGGCCGGGCTGGGGATCCGCCGTGATCCGCTCACAGGGCGGTTCGACCCGCCGGGGGAGGCCACATCCAGCGGGTCCTGGAGGCCGTCGACGCCGCAGCGCTGGACGCCGCGGTGGGATCGTGGCTTGCCGGACGGCCGCAGGCCGCTGATCAGGACCAGCGCCCGGGCGGCGCCCGCGGCGAGCGGTGGCGGTGGATGGCAAGGCGGTGCGCGGCACCCGGCACGCCAGCGCGGACGGGCAGGCCGCGCACCTGCTGGCCGCCGCCGATCAGCAGGCCAGCGCGGTGCTGGCCCAGGCCAGGGTGGACGGCAAGACCAATGAGATCACCCAGTTCGCGCCGCTACTGCAGCCGCTGGACCTAGCCCGCGCCGTCGTCACCGCTGATGCGCTGCATACCCAGCGCGAGCACGCCGAGTTCCTGGTCACCCGCAAGAACGCGCACCACATCCTGGTGGTCAAGAAGAACCAGCCAATGTGCCAGCCGCGCTCACTCAGCCACGGCGCGGTGCTGTCGGCCATCGCCGATCTGGCCGGGCGAGGCACTTGGATGGCAGCGGCCGTCCGTCATGCGTCCGCGTCTGGCAACACAGTGGCCTGCTTTCTGGCGAAATCCTGTGTTTGGGACATCCGAGGCTTAGTGTTGCCATTACATGAACTGATCATGCTTCAGACCCTTAGTTGTGAGTCGTTCTTGGCCTATCGGTGCCGCCAGCGGCCAGGAGACTGAAACCGTGCGTTGCCGGGGGGGCGATGGGAAGTCACGGCAAGCTCAGTGCGGGACCGCCCGCCAGTGACCCTGACGGCCGCAGGGAGCCACTACCGGCGACCGCCGATTTCCTGGGTTCACGTGTTCTGGCCTTGGAGAACTGGCCAGTGTCGAGGCGCCTCTTCGCGGTGATCTTGCTGACGCTCGTGATGGGCCTGGTCTTCGGCGGCCTGCGCGTCGCGGCGGCGGCCGACAGCGCGGCGCAATTTAGCCGCGTATCGCAACTCGCCCGCCTCGGGCAGCAGGTCACCATCCTGACGCAGGCCTTGCAGGATGAAAGGGACGAGACATGCGGCAGTCTTCCTGTCCGTAACCCCGGGGTCCTTCAGCGTTGGTACGACGCAACGGACACGGTAACGGCGAAGGTTCAGACACAGGTCGCGGGAATCGGCGGGTCCTTCCCGGCGGGCATCCAGGCGAAAGCGGCCGGGGTGCGGTCCGCCCTCGCCAGTCTGCCGCAGCTGCGCCACGCGGCCCAGAACAGCACGTCCGCGCTGCTGGTGATCGCTGACTACTCGGTGCCCATTGATGACCTGATGGCCCTAAACGGCCAGATCGCGCTGGGCGCCGATGATCCTGCCCTTACCAGCGACGTGCAGACGCTGAACTCGCTGTCCCTGGAGAAGGACCAGGTAGCCCAGCAGCGCGCCATACTTCTCAACGCGTTCACGAAGAGGTCGTTCGCCAACGCCGAGCAACAGGCGCTGGTCACCGCAGTGGCGGGGCAAGGCGCTGACGCGACGGCGTTCGACGCAACCGCCACTCCGGCCGAACAAAGCTCGTTCAACCGGGTCGTCGCCGGGACGGCGGTCAAACAGGCACTCGGCATCGAGCAGTATGTCGACAGTACCGGCAGCCTGGACATCGGCGCCGGCGCCCTGAACATCAGCGCGCGGGATGCGCCTGGTCAGTGGTACACGGCGATTTCCGCCACGATCAACAAGATGCAGGCTGTCGAGCTGGGGATAGCCGGCAATGTCGTCGCGCGGGCCCGGGTCCTGCAGCGGGGCGCGGAGCAGGCCGCGCTGGTCGGCTCGGTTTTGGCGGCCGCCTTCCTTGTTCTCGTGCTGCTCGCGACGTTGGCTGTCGCCAGGTCCTTGGTCCTCCCGCTGCGCAGGCTGCGGGAAGGCGCGCTCGATATCGCTACAGTGAAGCTGCCTGAGCGTGTCCGGCAGCTCAGTGAGACTCCCGAGTCTGCTGCCAGCCTCGAGGTGTCGCCGATCGACGTTCTGTCGGCGGACGAGATCGGCCAGGTCGCCCGCGCGTTCGACCAGGTACATGCGGAGGCGGTGCGGCTGGCCGGGAACGAAGCACTCCTGCGTGGCAGCTTCAACGCGATGTTTGTCAGCTTGTCCTGGCGGAGCCAGTCGCTGATCGAGCGGCTGGCGCAGCTGATCGATTCCCTGGAGCAGACCGAGGCTGATCCTGGTCGGCTCTCCGACCTGTTCAGGATGGACCACCTAGTCACCCGGATGCGGCGCAACGGCGAGAACCTTCTCCTTCTCGGCGGGCATGAGGGGACGCGGAAGTGGAGTCACCCGGTCCCGCTCACCGATGTGGTCCGGGCCGCGCTATCGGAGATCGAGCATTACAGCAAAGTGACGCTGAGCATCCAGCCTGGGCTCCTAGTACCGGGGCGCGCGGTGTCCGACATCGTCCATCTGCTCGCCGAGCTCATCGAGAACGCCACGGTGTTCTCCGCCAGCGACACCCAGGTGGGTGTCTCAGCCCGGGAGCTGCCTATCGGGGGCGTCCTGATCGAGATTAGCGACGTCGGCGTCGGCGTTTCTCCCGAACGTCTGGCGGAGCTGAACCGTCGGCTGGATGATCCACCCGCCATTGACGCGTCGGTATCCCGGCACATGGGGTTGTTCGCGGTAGCACGCCTGGCCGAACGACATGGGGTGCGTGCCCAGTTGCGCGCAAGGACTCCGCGAGGGCTGACCGCCCTGGCCTGGCTGCCGGGCAGCCTCATCGAACGGGAATCCAGCCAGCACGGCGACACGCGGCAACTCCTCACCGCCCACCAGGCCGAACGCATGCCCGCCTGGCAAGCCTCCGTGGTCGGCTCCGATAGTGGCGGCCAGGGCGCCACCGGACGGCCGGATGCCGTCACCGCGTCTGCCTGGGTCGGCGGTGGCACCAGCGATGTAGCGCAGGGAGCCGAGTCGGCGAGCTACGACTGGTTCCGTAAACCATGGCAGCCCGTGACAGGTACCGCATCCAGCGGGCCGCCACGGACCGGTCGGCAGCCGGACGGCGTAAAGGGCGTCTGGGCGGAAGCCCGGCATGCTGCCCAGATCATCGCCGACCCGGTCCGCGGCGATCGCACCATAGCCGGCATGCCTGTGCGCATCCCGCGTGCCAACCTCCTCCCCGGATCCGCGGGCGGCCGCCAGCCCCCGGACGGCCGTCTGGGCGACGGGGACCAAGAGCAGACGCCGGCGACGCCGCGGCCGCGATCGCCCGAGGCGGCCCGCAGCCGCCTGGCCGGCTTTCAGCGCGGATCCCGCCGGGCTGAGGGTCGGGCAAGCTCCGCAGAAGGCAGGAAAACGGATCGGTGAGCAGCGTATACCCGCAGGATCTGAACTGGCTCGTCAGCGATTTCACCCGACGAGTGCCGCATGCGGTGCACGCGGTCGTGGTGTCGGCGGACGGCTTGCTACTGGCCCAGTCGGAGCGGATCCCGCCTGCTTTCGCCGACCAGTTCGCGGCGGTCATCTGCGGGCTGGCCAGTCTGATGCAGGCTGCCGGGCAGATCCTGCAGACCGGGTCACCCACTCAGGCGCTGGTGGAGATGGATGACGGGCTGATGCTCATCAAGATAATCGGCAACGGATCCAGCCTGGCCGTCCTCGCCGATCCCCAGTGCGACACGGACCTTGTCTCCTACGAGGTGACACTGCTGGTCGAGGCGGTCGGCGAGGCGCTGACACCGGCAGCTCGTGCCCCCCGAGGATCCTGAAGGCTTCTGGAGGTCCTGACATTGAGGAACAAAATCGCCCCGGTAGTCGACGAGGCGATCGAGACCCTGAACATGAAGGACGGGCCCGCCCGCCGTCGGCTGATCGCAGGGGCAGGGCTGTTCAGCGCCACCGCGGCCGCCTCCGCCCTGATCGCGGCGTGCACGAGTTCCCGGGGTGGCGCGGCCTCAGCCGCCAGGGCCGTGGCGGGCGATTTCCCGGCCACCCCGAGGTGGAAATTCACCTTCGTCAACCATGTGACGGACAACCAGTTCTTTACGCCCACCCGGTATGGCCTCGCCGACTGCGCCAGCCTGCTCGGCCTGCCCGACCCTGCCTGGACCGGTGCGTCGTCGGCCCAGTCGACGGTTCCGACCATGCTTTCCACGCTGAACGCCGCCGTCGCCGCGAAGTCGCCCGGTATAGCCACCACGGTGGTGGACGCGACGGCGTTCGTCAGCTCGATCGACAGCGCGCTAGCGCAGGGCATTCCGATCGTCACCTACAACGCGAACGGCTCCGCAGCCGACCCGACCAGCGGCCTGGCTTACGTCGGCCAGGACTTGTACGCGTCCGGCCTGGCAGTGGGCACGCGGCTCGCCTCGCTTATACATAAGGGCGACACCGTGGTCGGCGTCATCGCCCAGCCCGGCTCGCTGAACATCCAGCCACGGCTGGATGGCGCGGTGGCGGCGCTACGGACCGCGGGCATGACCATCATGTTCGGAAGCAAGGGATTGGACGCAGGCAACTCGGTCGCCCAGGAGACTAGCGTAGTCGCCGAGTTCATCAAGTCCCACGGCTCCGTAATCCAGGGCATCTTCGCGGTCGACGGCGGCGACACTGCGCTAATCGGTGCTTCGCTGGCCAAATACGGGCTGAGTGGCAAGGTCGCGGCAGGCGGCTTCGATCTCGAGCCGCAGACCCTCACAGCGATCAAGGCAGGCCACCTCGACTTCACCGTCGACCAATCGCCGTACCTGCAGGGCTTCCTGCCCACGTTGTACCTTTACCTGTGGCAGCTGTCCGGCGGGCTGATTACGCCGTCCTCCGCCGATACCGGCCAGAAATTGGTGACCAGGTCCAACGTGGCCCCCTACACCTCGCGTGCCACCCGGTTCGAGGGCTCGACTGCGGCGCATCGGTACATCCAGCACTCCGGCGCGATCTCGATCTGACGACAAACGCAGCGGGTCAGGGTGTCTTACCCGTGTACTGCGCCAAAACCCTGCTGCCGCCGCATTGGCAGCAAGATCGGCACCATCCCGGTCACTACCGGGAGTGGTATGCGATCCTGGTACGTGCTTAGATCGGCCGACGGAGAGCTGTGCACGGTACGCCGTAATTCGTGCCGCAGCCAGCGGCGCTTGCCGCGCGATCATCCTGATTCGGCAAGCGAAGACAGGGCGCGAACTTCGCTTGTAACTGCTCATAACAGATGTTCTGCGCACACGGGCTCACAGATGCCTATCGCATTGGTCGGCATCCATAGTGGGCGTTATGTGTCTGCCGGGCCAGTCCCGTGCCAGGCGCGGAGGGTGTACTGGCCATGGTCAACTGGCGGGTGCCGCCGCCCACAGCACGCCCACAGGCCGCTGGCCGGGGTGTGCGTGCCCCAGGACCCGGCAAAGTCGTGAATTGAAGCTGTGACCTGCGACGTCGTAACAATAGGTGATGTGCCCGGCGTGTCTGTGAGTGGCGGGCAGGGCCCGGGCGGAACGATGGAAGTTCTCACGCTCGCCATCGCCTGCCACGAGGGACCCCCGCCCGCCGATGACATCTTCGCCTATCCCGGCTGCCCGCAGCCAGTACCTGCTCGATCTCCTTGCCCAGGTCCCGGACCCGCGGAAGAGGCGCGGTCGCCGGCATCCGCTGGCGGGCCTGCTCGCCGTCGGGATCGCGGCAGTGATCGCGGGCTCGCGGTCGTTCGCCGCGATCGGGCAGTGGGCCGCTGACGCCGGCCCGGAGGTGCTCGCCGTGCTGGGCGCAGTCCGCGGCGCGGCGGATGAATCGACGTTCCGGCGGGCCTTCGCCCTGGCCAGCCCCGATGCTCTCGACCGGGTCCTGGGCGCCTGGCTGTGGACACGGGCGGTGCGGACCGGCGGGCGGCTGGTGATCGCCGTCGACGGGAAGACCGTCCGCGGTGCGAGGAACAAGGACGGGAAGGCCCCGCACCTGGTCGCGGCCCTGGCGCACGGCATCGGCGCGGTCCTCGGCCAGGTTGCCGTGGACGAGAAGTCCAACGAGATCCCCGCGGTGCGGGAGCTGCTGAAGGCGTTCGCCGGCCTGGCCGGGGCAGTCCTGACGATCGACGCGATGCACACGCAGCATGACACCGCGCAGGTCATCCTGGGCCGGGGCGCCGACTACGTGATGACCGTCAAGGCCAATATGCCGACCCTGCATAAGCAGCTGAAGAAGCTGCCCTGGGCCGCCGTCCCCGCTGTCTCGGACGTGAGCACGGGCCACGGCCGCCGCGCCCGCGCACGGTCAAGGCCGTGCTGGCGCCTGCCTGGATCGAGTTCGAGGGCGCAGCCCAGGTCGCGCAGCTGCGCCGCACGGTCACGAAGAAGGGCAAGAAGACCGTCGAGGTCGTCTATCTCATCACCAGCGACCGCGCCGCCGACCCGGCCACCCTGGCCGCCTGGGTCCGCGGCCACTGGGAGATAGAAAATCGCCTCCACTGGGTCAGGGACGTGACCTATCAGGAAGACAATTCCCTGGTCAGGACGGGGAACGCGCCCCGCGTGATGGCAACGCTGCGCAGCCTGGCCATCAGCCTGCTGCGCCTGGACGGCCACGTCAACATCGCCGCCGCCAACCGCCACCACGCCCGCGACCCGCAGCGGACGCTAAAGCTACTTCAGGCCGCATGAACGACTTTGGCGTCAGGCCTGGGCGACTGGTGTGAGGGTGTCGTGGCACCACTGACGGAAACTGGTGGGGGCGGCGGAGTCCGGGTCGCGGGGCTCGGCGTCGTAGATTCCGTTGTTCTGCGCCTCGGTCATGTCTGCCATGTCCTGCGCCATCGCCTCGCTCGCGCCGCGGCGCAGCATCGCGGCCTGGCGGTCCGCGGCCGGGACCTGGCGGTAGCGGACCGTTCGGCCCAGGGTGCCGGAGATGACCCCGGCCATGTCGTCGGGGGTCAGGTTGTCCGGGCTGACCACGGGGACGCTGGCCTGGCCGCTCCAGGACGTGTCAAGGAGGAGCGCCGCCGCCGCGGCGGCGGCGTCGCGGGTGGCGACGGTCAGCAGCGGCCGGCCCGCGGTGTTCGCCAGGGAGAACGTTCCCTCCTCTTTAATCGCCTGGGCCTGGCGGAGCAGGTTTTCCATGAAGAACGGCAGGGCCAGCGCCCGGTAGGCCGCGCCGGTGCCCTCTATGAGCTTGTCCATGGCCAGCGCGGCAGAAAGCACACCGGCCTTGCCCTGGTACCCGTGGCCGAGGGTCGAGACGCCCACCACCCCGGCTGTCAGGCCCCTGATCGCCTCGCAGGCAGGGCGGGTGAAGTCCAGGTAGTAGCGCTCGGCGCTGCCGGGGTGGCTGAACGGGGGCGGGGGCACAAGCCAGAACAGGCGGTCAGCGCCGGCGAGCGCCCTGGTGATCGCGTCGGCGTCACCGTGGGAGCCCGGCACCACCTCAGCGCGGGCGCGCACGCGCTCAGGCAGCCGGGAGGGATCGCGGGCAATCACGCGGACCGCCTGGCCGCTGTCCAGGACGCGGTCCAGAACCTGCCGGCCGATATCGCCGGTCGGCGTGGTGATGACAATCATGAGTACCTCCGGGAGACGGCGGCAGCGGAACCCCGGGGGCCGCTGCCGGACAGCACCCAGCTAACCGGGCGCGACGGCGCAGGTGAAGGACCGATCCGGTCGTCATTGGTACCCTGGAAGTATGAATGACCTGGAAGTGCGGCAGCTCCGGTACTTCGTCGCGGTCGCCGGGGAACTGCACTTCGGGCGCGCGGCCGGGCGGCTGGGCATGGCGCAGCCCCCGCTGTCCCGCGCGATCCGGGACCTTGAACGGCAGCTCGGCGTGGTGCTGCTTGAGCGGACCACCCGGCAGGTCAGGCTCACAACGGCCGGGGAGGTCCTGCTGCGCGACGCCCGGACCGCCCTTGAGGCGGTCACCGCCGCCGCCCGCAGGGCCCGGCAGGCGGGCAGTCCGTCGCCGGGCCTGCGGGTCGCGCTCAAGGCCGACGTCGACGGCGGCCTGCTGCCGCAGATCCTCGACGCCTACTGCGCCGACAACGCGGCCCTGCCGCCAGAGCTGGTACTCGGGGGATTCGGCGAGCAGCCGCAGGCGCTGCGCGAGGGCCGCGCTGACGTGGGACTCCTGCTGCGCCCCTTCGATGACCGCGGCCTGGACAGCGAGCCGCTGCTGACCGAGCCGCTCCTGGCCGCCCTGGCCGCCGCCGACCCGCTGGCCGCGCGGACGCGGCTGTGCCTGGCCGACCTGGCCGGCCGCAGGCTCCCCGGCGGATCCGCGGCAAGCCACGGCCGGCCCGCCGGCCCTCGCCGGGCCGGCCAGGCGCCGCCGGCCTCGAACCTGTCCGAGATCTTCAGCCTCGTCGAGACGGGCAGCGTCGTGTTCTTCGCGCCTGCCTCGGTGGCCCGGCGCTACCCGCGACCCGGGATCGCCTACCGGCCGGTCAGCGACCTCCCGGACTCCACGTTGGCCGTGGCCTGGCCCCAGGACGCGCGCTCGCCGGCCGTCGCCGCCTTCGTGCGCGCCGCCTGCACGGTCGCAGCCACCGCGCAAGAACAAGCAGACCCCGTGATGCAGAGCGCGGCCACCTGAAAGCGGCATCACGGGCAACGGAGCCTCTACCGCTCAGGTATCCCCTCGCTGTTCACGTGGTGCTCAAGCAGGACACTCGATGCTCGTCTAGATCGGTTCCCTGCAACTTTGCCGTGTCCCTGGTGCGTGCCCCACGCGATTACCACGAACGAAATGGCATCATGCGGTACGAAGTGGCACCGCTGATAGAATCCATGGAGAAGCCCGCAACCAGTTCCGATGCAGGTGAGACGGGCTGACAGTGCCGCACCGCGTAGGTGATTCCCGGCCGGGATAAGGCTCCTGTTAACCGGCAGGTTATAGGTTCGAGTCCTATCGCGGGAGCCCAGCTACATCCATCGCATGGTGTCTGACCTCCGTAAACGCGTGAGCAGCGAGAGTTCCAATCCGCTGTGACAGACCTGCTAACGACGTGATGGAAGGCGACTGCCGAGGGGAGCCTCGACCATGACTGCCCCATGGTCTCCGGACGACCTGCGTCTCATGGATGCGGCCAGGGAGCTGCAGATCGCGGTCAGAAGCTCCGACGGCAGTCTGCGGCGCTGGGTGCCGATATGGGTCGTGTGCGCCGGCGGGCAGGCATACGTGCGGACCTGGTACCGACGAGACACCGGCTGGTTCGGTCATGCCCTGCGTTCACGCCGAGCCCGTATCCGCATGCCGGGTCTGGAAGCCGATGTCGCCATCGAGGACATCGGCGACGTCTCGACCCAAATCACCGCCGACGTCGACGCCGCCTATCGCACCAAGTACGGCCGCGGTGAAGCCGCTTCCATGGTGACAGCCACGGCCGCAGCGACCACACTGCAACTCAACCGTCAGTAGAGCGGGAAGGCGGCTTCCTTCGCTGTTGCGATCGGGGTGGCCATGACAGTGGTCATGGCTCGATCACGAGGCTGGCGATCAGTCCGTCGCGCAGGGTGAAGCGGAAGTGCAGGTCGGCCGCGCCGCCGGGGAAGTTCCCCTCCAGGTGATGGCGGGCGTCGTAGTGGTCGCCATCGACCCGCAGCGCGCCCGTGAGCTTGACGGTGTAGGTGTACTGCGTGGCCGAGGTGGCCAGCCAGGCGCGGATCTGGTCCGCGCCCCGGTAGGTGCGCCCCTCGTCGGTGACGGCGGCATCGGGGGTGTAGTGCGCCATCGCCGTGTCGAGGTCCCGCGCCCGGTGCGCGGGGAGATACGTGATGATCGCCTCGGGCAGCGCCTCTGGTGCGATCTCGGTTCCGTGGGTCCAGTCGATGTTGGTCATGCCTGAACGCTCGGGCCTCCCCCGGGGAGAGGGTCAAGCCGTTGACTCTCTCCCCGGGGGAGGTTCCATAGTGGCTGGGTGGATGCGAAGCTGACCATCGGGGAGTTCGCGACGCTGACCCAGCTGAGCGTGCGGACGCTGCGCCGTTACCACCAGGCCGGGCTGCTCGAGCCGGAGGCGGTGGACCCGTTCAGCGGCTACCGGTACTACGCGGCCGGGCAGCTCCCCATCGCCCAGGTCATTCACCGGCTCCGCGAGCTGGACATGCCGCTGGCCGAGGTGAAGGCCGTCCTGGCGACCGAGGATCCGCAGCGGCGCGCCGATCTCATCGCCGGGCACCTGCAGCGCCTAGAAGGCGAGCTCGACCGTACCCGCGCGGCGGTCGCCTCCCTGCGGCAGCTCCTGCGCCCGGACGTCCGCGACCTGCGGGTGGAGCTCCGGTCGGTACCCGCGCGGACCGTGGCCGGCATCGGCGGCGGGGTCCGGCGCGATGAGGTGCACGCGTGGTACGACGCCGCCATGGCCGAGCTCGACGCGGCCTTCCCGGCCGCCGAGCGGGCCGGTGCGCCGGGGGGCTGCTACGCGAATGAGCTGTTCACCGAGGACGCCGGGGCCGTGACGGTCTTCCGGCCGGTCCGCCGGCCCCGGCGGCTCGGGCGGATCGAGGTCGTCGAGCTGCCTGCGGTGGAGCTGGCGGTCGCCGTCCACCCCGGATCACACGACGACATCGGCGTCACCTACGGCCGCCTGGGCGCCTGGGTGACTGGCCATGCCCTGGCCGTTAACGGCCCGGTCCACGAGACCTACCTGGCCGGGCCCCGGGACACCAGCGAGGCGGGCGAGTGGCGCACCGAGATCGGCTGGCCGATCTTCCGCCTCGCGCCGGACTGAGCCAGCCGGACTGAACCAGGCTGCCCGCCCCGCCGGACTCGCGTCAGTACACGCGCGCGCCCTGGACGAGTCGCGGCGGCGGCGGAGTCGGAACGCCGTCCACGGTGGTGCCGCCGTTCTGGGCGACTCGGGCGAGGCCCGCGTTGTTCGCGGCCGGGAAGTTCAGCCGGGGCGCGGATACCTCAGTCAGGCGGGCCGCATGCTCCGGGCTGAGGGTGAGGTCCAGGGCGCTGAGATTGGCTTCGAGCTGGTCCATCCGCCGGGCGCCGATGAGCGTGGAGGTGATCCCTGGCCGCCCCTGGATCCAGGCCAGCGCGACGGCCGCCGGGCTGGCGCCGATCTCGGCCCCGATCTCGTTGACCGTGTCGATCACCCGGTAGTCCTCCTGGCCCGGAGCGCCGACCAGAGCCCTGCGGGTGGTGTCCACGTTGCCGGTCGACCCGCTGGAGTACTTGCCCGACAGGAACCCGCTCCTGAGCGGGCCCCACGGCAGCACTCCCATGCCCATCGCCCGGGCCATCGGGATGAGCTCGCCCTCCGAGGTGCGCTCGAGCAGGGAGTACTCCACCTGCAGGGCGATGACCGGCGCCCAGCCGCGGAACCGGGCGATGGTCGCCGCCTCGGCCGTGGCCCAGGCCGGCGTGTCGGAGAACCCGACGTAGCGCACCTTGCCGGCCGTGACGAGATCGTCCAGGGCCCGCAGCGTCTCCTCGGCCGGCGTGGCCGGGTCGAAGTTGTGCAGCCAGTAGATGTCGACGTAGTCGGTCCGCAGGCGCCGCAGCGAGTTGTCCAGTTGCTGGATGACGGCCTTGCGGCCGGGCCCGCCGCCGTTGGGATCGCCGAGGCGGAGATTCCAGAAGAACTTGGTGCCGAGGACGATACGGTCGCGCAGCCCTGGCCGGCTGGCCAGGTACTCGCCGATGATCACCTCGGAGTGGCCGCTGGTGTAGACGTTGGCCGTGTCGACCGAGTTGCCGCCCCGGTCCAGGTAGGCGGCCAGGATCCGCGTGGACTCCTCCGGGCTGGCGCCCCAGCCCAGATCCTCGCCGAAGGTCATCGTGCCGAGTGTGAACGGGCTGACGCGCAGGCCGCTGCGGCCGAGCGTCACGTAAGACGTCAGTGACATGGGACTCCCCCTGCTCACGTAAGTTTCCTGATCACTTCCATCCCACCGCGGGTCAGTCTCACGCCCTAGCCTGATCTGCTCCCGCTCTTGCACGATCCGCGCAAGACTGCGCCGATGGTCGTCAGCAGCCGGGCCCGTGGTTGACTGGCGTCATGCCCGATCTAGCCGAACTGCGGGACCGCATCGCGTGGCTGGCGGCGGGGTACCCGGAGCCCCGGCAGGTGGGCGGGATGAAGGTCTTCTCGACGACCCGGACGACCGCCCCGCTGGGTAACGTCGCCGAGCCCGTCATGTCCCTGGTCGCGCAGGGGGCTAAGCGTTCCGTGCTAGGCGGCCGGGCGTTCGACTACGCGGCGGGCCAGTTCGTGGTCATCACCGTCGACCTCCCGCTCACCTCCCACATCAGCGCCGCCAGCGACGACGAGCCGTTCATGGGCTGCAGCCTGCCGCTCCACCCGCCGACCATCGCCCAGTTGCTGCTCGAGTCACGCCTGCCCGCCTCGGAAGCGCCGGACGGCCCGGCGATATCGGTCAGAAGCGCGACGCCGGACCTCATCGACGCGGTCGTCCGCCTGCTCAAGCTGGTCGGCTCCCCGGACGACGCGAGGGTGCTGGCCCCTGCGGTGCGGCGGGAGATCCACTGGCGGCTGCTCACCGGACCGCAAGGCGGCCTGATCCGGCAGGTCGGCCTGGCCGACAGTCGCGTGGCCGTCGTCGCCCGCGCGATCGCCTGGATCAAAGACCACTACGACGAGGTATTCCGGGTCGAGGACCTGGCCGCCGAGGTTGGCCTGAGCGTCTCCTCGCTCAACCGGCACTTCCGCGCCGCGACCTCGATGAGCCCGGTTCAGTACCAGAAGCAGATCCGCCTGCAGCGCGCCCGCATCAGGCTGCTGGCCAACCCGGCGGACGTCGCGGGCGCGGGGCACGCCGTGGGATACACCAGCGCATCGCAGTTCACCCGCGAGTACCGCCGGCTGTTCGGTGCCCCGCCTGGCCAGGATGCCGCCCGGCTGCAGGGCGCCCACCTCGTCATGGACTAAGCCCAGCTAGAGATCTTTAGCGGCGGGCGGCGGGTTGTGCAGGATTCCCCGTCGCCAGACCGGTTAGCGGGGGCGCGCTGGCTACTGCCACTACTCTATGTGTCGGTCTAGCTACCTGTGGTAGCGTGCCGACTACGGACTGGCAGGGCGGGATAACAGAGAGCAACCTTAGCCAGCTTTGTGCAGCATAGTCGCCAGCCGTTTCCCGGAGATGGCTTGACCGCCCAGGCCCCCGGATTAAGCAGTCGGACTGGCGAGTTCCCGAACAGGAAGGAATTCCTCCATGCGCAACCGCTTTGCGAGGGCGTGCTCAGTGCTCGCGGCTGGGGTCGCTGTCACGTCGGTGATTGGCCTCTCTGCGGCGAGCGTGGCCTCCGCGGCCACGACCAAGGCTCGGCCGAACGCCACGCCTGCTTGCGGGTTCAACTGCTTCAACCTGTTCAGCCTGGTCCTCGGCCGGCACACGATCCAGAACGCCTACGTCCCTGGTGACAACGGCACGGGCGGCAAGGCCGGCATGGAAGTCAACCTGAACTTCGCCAGCAACAGCCACCCAAACGAGGACTTCACTGGCGCTCAGGTCGGCACCCTGCTCAACTTCTGCCCGAACTTCGGCGGGTCCGGCCTGTCGGCCACTGCGTACGTCTGCATCAACTACCCGTCGAACTACCCGGTGTTCGAGTCGAACTGGTCGCCGTTCGGTAACGAGAGCGGCCTGTGCGTCGGCTCCAAGCTGCCGTTGTTCAGCGGCCGGGAAACGACCCTCCAGCCTTGTGGGGTCAACGCCGCCACCATCTGGGTCGGCGACCTGAAGAACGCCATCTTCCACAACGGGCGCCTGTACTTCCCGTGGGTGAACGGCGCCAGCACCACGTTCAGCCACGCGCTGGTGCTGACCGTCGACCCGAGTACCCATAACCCGCGGAACCAGCTTCGCGTCCAGTCGCTGAATAGCCTGACCGGCGGCGTGGTTCCGGACACTCAGCAGTTCAGCTTCACCTTCGGCCCGGTCTAAGCCCGAGCCAGCAGGACACGGGGCGCTCTCTCGCGGTGCGGGGGAGCGCCCCTCTTTTCGTAGCCTGCGCTCCTGGACGAGGGCTAAGCCGGGGCGTCCCCGCTGGCAGCAGGGACGCCCGGCAAGGATCAGCTCGCCGCCAGTTTCCAGAGGTGGTCGGGAGTGCCGTTGTCGGTCCACTGCAGGACCTGGGCACCGGAAGCGGTGCTCTCGTTCTGCACCCCGAGCACCAGGCCGCTGTTGTAGTTCTCGATCTGGTACTCGCCGTTGCCCTGTGAGATCACCTGCCAGAGGTGATCAGAGGTGCCGTTGTCACCCCAGATCAGGGTGTCCGCGCCGGCTGAGATGCCCTCGTTCTGCACCCCGAGCACGAGGCCGCTGCTGCTGTTCTTTATCTCGTAGTAGTTCGATCCTTCCGGGACCAGTGCCCAGTCCTGAGTCGTGCTGCTGTCCGCGGTGGCCTGGACGGCCAGGGTTCCCTGTGCGGTGCCGCTGCCGCTGGTGTCCAGCCGGAGCCCGCTGTTGACGTTGGTGATCGTGAAGGTGCCTGACAGCGGGGCCGCCGTGCCCGGAGTGACGACCAGGTGGTAGCCGTTGGCGGCATTCATCGAGGTGACCGGGACGGTGATGGAGCCATTGCTGATCGCGTAGTTGCCGGTGGAGATAACGTCAGGGCCGACGACCGCGGCAGTGCGGCCCGCCGAGACCGTCTGCTCGAGGACGGCGTGAGCGGTGGACCCGAATGCCGAGCCGAGTCCGTTCACGGTGACTGCGGTCGAGCCGCTGCCGCCGCCGAAGATGACGCTGACCTGGTTGCCCGCGGAGTTGACCGAGGCGGCCCCGTCGAGCCCGACCCCGTCACTTCCCGGGGGAACGACCGTCACCATGTTCCCCGACATCTGGCCGTACCACCGGTACAGCCAGTATGCGGCGTTCGGGCTGCCGCCGGTGTCGGTAAGCGTGTCGCCGAGGGTGCCGTAGTGATTCCAGAAGGCGAGCTCGGCGTTGTTAACTCCCGACCGCTCGAAGTTGGCGATGTAGCCGACCAGGTCCCCGGGGATGCCGACCTGGCTGGTTTCGGCGTACTCCTCGATGGCGATAGGACGCGCGCTGATACCCAGGCTGGCCTCGATCGACTTCACGCTGGCCACGTCGGCGGGAATGCTGCCCGCGCCGTTGAGCTCGTGCCAGCTGATGATGTTCGGCAGCGTTCCGCTGGCCTTGGCGTCAGTCAGGAACGTGGTCATCCAGCTTGCGTTGTAGGTCGAGATGCTGGGTCCCTGGATGACGGCACCCGGGTCGTCGGCACGGACCTCGTTGAAGGTGCGGGCCCAGCCGGCGTCGAACGGGCCGGCGTCGGTGGTGTCCCAGGTCCAGTCCGGCTCGTTCCACAGCTCGAAGGCGCTGATGTTCGAGTCGCCGGATGCGAGGACCGCCTTCACCTGGGTGTCTACTGCGCCGAGCCAGTTGCTCCAGCTCACCCACTTGTAGGGGAAGTTCGGGTACCAGTCGGGCATGCGCACGACGACCTTGGCCCCGGCCTTGGCGGCCTCCGGCGCGACGACGAGGGCGTCCCCGCCGGGGGTCGGCTCACCGTTCGGGAGCTGCTGGCCTCCCGGTGCCATCTGCACGAACGTGTTCGGGTGCAGCGGCTCGACGAGGCTGTCGGCCGGGACCGACGCGGTGTCCAGCCCGTACAGGGCACCGGACGCGACGTGGGTGACCGTGCGGTAAGGCTGGTTGGCGTCCACGACGAGCGTGGATGCCCCGGCCGCCGCGGTCGGGGTGACCGCGGCGCCCAGGGCGCACGCGGCAACCATGCTGAGGGTGATGGCGGCCCGGGCGGCGAGCCCGCTGGCCCGGCTTAATGTCATCCTGGCGGCTGTCCTGCCGACGCGTGACAGCCGCAAGCGCGATTGGGACATCAATGTCCTCCTCAAGGGACGGAACCTGGGCCGTGCGATGGCCATCGCGGTGGTTGGAATGTAATCCTCGGTAGTCCGGTCGTGCAATACTCCAGAGAAATCGAATCGGTTCGCTTCGCCGTACGGCTACACGACTCCAAGCCGGACCTCCTCTGGCGCCTGGGCAGGCGGATCAAGCTATCTAGCTGGTGTTTCAGGACCGCTGGCCGCTCGCGAACAGGGGTTTCTGCACGTCAGGCCGCAGCCATAGAAGATCATCGAACCGGTTCGCAAAATCGTTGTCTAGCGTCGGCGCGGATCACGCGGATCGCACCTCCCGGCGATCTGCCTCGCGTCTCCGGCGGGGGCTGGGCGCCCAACAGATACGCGCGCCGGCCGTCCCCGTCCGTTAGCCTGATCGAATCGGTTCGACCAAGGGGGTGATGGTGCCGAATATTGAGGATGTGGCGCGGCGCGCGGGTGTTTCGCGGAGCACAGTCTCCTATGCGCTGTCGGGCAAGAGGAGCATCTCGCGCCAGACCCGTGAGCGGATCGAGGCCGCCATCGCCGAGCTCGGGTTCACTCCGAACGCCGGGGCGCGCGCGCTGGCCACGGCGCAGACGAAGGTTATCGGCCTGTTCGTGCAGTTCTTCAAGGATGAGTTTTCCCCCGCGATGCTGCAGTACGTCCTGCCGATCAGCGATACGGCCCGGGAGGCCGGCTATGACATCCTGATGGTCACCGAGGCCGACGGCCCGCACGCGGTGCAGCGGATCCTGAGCTCGGGGATGGTGGACGGCGTTGTGCTGCTGAACGTCGCGTACGAGGACGCGCGCCTGCCGGTGATGCGGAAGCTGAAGCAGCCGGGGGCGATGGTCGGCCTGCCGAGGAACGCCGAGGGTTTCGATGTTTTCGACCTCGACTTCGCCGAGGCCGGCCGGATCCTGGTCGACCACCTCAACGACCTCGGTCACCGCGACGTCATCCTGATCACGCCCCGCCAGCATGTCTACGAGCGCGGTGGGGCGTACGCGTGGCGATTTCAGAACGCGGCCCTCGAGCGGGCCGCGAGCTACGGCATCCGCGTCCGGTCCTACCACGGCGAGACGCAGCAGCCGGCCGTCAACCGTCAGCTCAACGAGATTCTCGACGCTCGGCAGGAGACGGCGGTAATCGTGCACAACGACGCGGTGATCGCCGCGCTGCCGTCAGTCCTGTATTCACGCGGCATCCGCGTGCCCGAGGAGATGTCGGTCGTCGGCATGTTCTCCGAAGACTTCGGGAAGCTGTTCTCGCTGCCGTACACGGCCGTCGAGACCTCCCCGAACAAGCTGGGCCGCCTCGCCGTCCAGGCCCTCGTGCAACGGATGCTCAGACCGGAGGCCGCTGGCGCCGTCGGCATCGAGCAACTCGTCGCGCCGCACATCACGGACCGGGGAAGCACCCGATAACAAAGGGGCAGTGGCCCGGTCTGGCCCGATCAGACGGCCTGGCCTCTCGACTGACCCGCCACTTCCTGCCAGGTCTTGCCGCTTCGGACGCTTACTGGCCGCTCAGCGACGATGTCCGAGTCCGGGCGCGCGTCCTCGTCGCGGGCCTTGACCAGAATCCAGCGTTTCTCCCCGGTCCGCGTCAGCGCAAAGCGGCCTGAGAGCTTGCGGCCATGCAGGACAAACGACAGATGGTCCGGTTCGTCGCGCACGATCTCGGCGGTCCCCTCATCCCAGACGATCACCGCGCCGGTGCCGTGCACGTGGCCGTCGTGAACGCCCTCGAATTCCCCGGCCGACATCGCGTGATCCTCGACGGGCACGGCCAGCCGCCGCACCCGGGGGTCCAGCGACGGTCCCTTAGGCACCGCCCAGGAGCGCAGCACCTCACCGGACTGGATGCGGAAGTCGTAGTGCAGCCGCGTAGCGTCATGGAGTTGTACGACGAACCGCAGCAGGGTGACCATGCCCCAGTATCGGCCTCAGGAGACTGCGGCGACGTGCTCCCGGGCGGTCAGACCGGTGAGCCGGCCCGTGAGGCGAGGCCGCCCGCGCAGAGTCGAAAGGGCGGCCTAGCGAATCTGCGGTCGCATCTACACAACTATTCAATCGCAGTCGTGGCCCTTTCTCGCCCGATTAAGCAACCGAAGTGACCGTGAGATAACGATCTGCCCTGGTAACGAGCATGTGATCTGGTGCGGCGCGTCCCGGCGTATTTATCGTGGGCTCACCACGGGGTAATGCCCACGGAGGGTCGGAAAGCATGCCTGGATCGCTAGGTAAGCCACAGAAGCAGGGCGCCGAGCCAGCGGGTCGTCCGGCCCGGCCGGCCTTGGGATGGATCGCGGTGGGCGCGACTGGCCTGGTAGCCGCGGCCGGGATTCTGCTGGGCGCCTGGCCCTCTCCGGCGGCCTCCGTCAAGCAGGCTCCCCAAGCCGAGACGGCCAAGCAGACTCCCGATGCCGGGACAGCCAAGCAGGCTCCCGAAGGCGAGACGGCCAAGCAGGCTCCCGAGGCCGGCACGGCGCGGGCGACCGGCACGGGCGCCGCGGTCGAGTGGGCCGGCTTCGCCGAGAACGCCCAGCACACGGCCCTCGTCAGCAAGCCGCCTCAGCCGCTTAAGCGGATCCGCTGGCGGGCCAAGGTCGACCTGGCCCCGGTTCTGGTTGCCAAGGCACTGCTCGCCCACTACGGCTCGCCCATGATCACTGCCGCGAACACCGTGCTGGTCCCGACCAGGATCAGCGCCAAGGCCGGGTTCCGCGTTGTCGCCTATTCCGGGGCGACTGGCACCCGGCGCTGGTCGCTTGCCACGGACTACCGGCCGCCGTTGATCAGTCCTCCCGGGTATGGCGGCACCATCTTCACCCCGCCGCTCCCCGCTGCCCTGACGCCCAGCACGACCCTGGCGGTCGCCGGCGCGGGCGGGACGGTCCTGATGCGCGCGCACGCTAACCGAGCGGCCGGTGCCGTGCAGCGACGGGTGTTCTACGGGGCGGCCCAGTGGAAGGCGCACCGGTCGGTGTACGACAGCGCGGTGCGGATCAGCACGCCGCTGACCGCCTGCCCGGACGGGTCGGTCTACTTCGGGTTCCAGGTGAAGGGCGCGACGCCGGCGCACCTGTCGAGCGGGATAGCCCGGATCGATGCCAGCGGTCACGCAACCTGGATCAGTGCCGCTGCCGCCGCTGGCAACCGGGCCGTCACCGGCGTGGCTTTCAGTTGCGCCCCGGCTCTGGCTCCAGACGGCCAGACCGTTTACATCACCGTCACCAGCCCAGCGGGCGGCATCCTGGTCGGGCTCGATGCCACCACCCTCAGGCCACGGTTCCGGGTCACCTTGAAGGACCCGGCCAACGGCAAGCCGGCCGTGATCTCACAGACGGGGTCCGCCACGCCGATGGTCGGCCCCGATGGGGACGTGTACTTCGGCGTCCTGGGGAATCCGGTGTCGAGTAACGACAGCCGCGGCTGGCTGCTGCACTACAACGCGACCCTGACCCGCGAGAAGATTCCCGGATCGTTCGGCTGGGACGAGACCGTGTCCGTGGTGCCCGCTCGGGCGGTGCCCAGCTACCGGGGACCCTCGTCCTACCTGCTGGTGTCTAAATACGACAACTACATCTTCGCAGGGCAGGGAAATGGTCACAACGAAGTTGCCGTGCTGGACCCCGGGGTCAGCCAGAAGGACCCGTTCTCCGATATCAAGACCATGAAGGTCGTGGAGAGCATCTTGTCGCCCGACCACGAGCCCGGGACACCCGCTGGCGCACGGTACGAATGGTGCATCAACTCCGCAGTGGTCGACTCCGCCGACGACTCTGTGTTCGTCAACAGCGAGGAAGGAATGCTCTACCGCTGGGACCTCGCCACCAACACCCTGGCCGAGAAGATCCACCTCAATGCCCCGCGAGGCGAGAGTTATACGCCGACCATGCTCGGTCCCGACGGCACCGTCTACTCCATCAATGACGGCTACCTTTACGCTGTCGGCCGCTAGCTCGCGTCTCAGACCGCTCGGGCCAGGCCCTGGATGGCGCGCAGCCGGCCGTCGGCCAGTGCGGCAGTGAGGTTCTGGGCTTTCGACTTGAAGTTGGGCACGAAGGCCCCCAGCCCGATCGGGCTGGGCGGCAACGCGAGCAGAGCCTGCATCGTAGCGGCCGCCTGGTCGGTGAGGTCGTTCCACTGCTCGATCCCGAAACCCGAGGTCTCGATGGCCGCGCGCAGCCGATCGGGCGTGGTCAGGTGACTGTATTCGGGCCGGTCGGCCCAGGGCATCGGAAAGTCGGGTTCGCCGTCCTGGCCGGCGACGATGTCCCACAGGGCTAGCCTGCCGCCGTCGGCCAGGACCCGGCGTGCCTCCGCGTAGAGCAGGGCCTTGTCGGCCACGTTCATCTGCACGTGCTGGCTGAACATCAGGGTGAAGGTCGCGTCCTCGAACGGCAGGTCGGTGACGTCGGCCTGGCGCACGGAGATGCGGTCGCCCAACCCGGCCAGCTGGTTGAGCCACTGAGCGGTCTGACAGTATTCCTCGGTGAGATCCACGGCGACCACGTGGCAGCGGCTGCGTCCGGCGATGTAGCGGGCCGTCCCGCCGATTCCGCTGCCGGCGTCGAGGACCTCGTCGCCGGGGGTGATCTCGACCAGGTCGGCCAGCTGGGCGGTGGCGATGCGGCCCATGGTGTGGAAGTCCTCCAGCAGAGCGAGGTCCGCCGGCTGAAGGCGGCCGAGGTCTTTCCCGGCGGCGACGAGCGCCTGCTCGATGGCCGGCCGGGAAGCGCCGGTCGAGTACTGGGTCTCGATCTGGATGCCGGTCACGTCAGCTCCTTCCTGGTTGCATCAGCGGCGTGGTCGTGCCGGGGTCGGCGGGACCCATGAGCGAGACCATCGTGCCGGGGTCGGCGGGACCCATGAGCGGCACTGCTGGACGTTGCTTATCGGATCGGTCAAGGACGAACCTGGGCTGGGAGATCTCCGGGACATCGGCGTCTGCGTAGGGACTCCGGGTAGTCATCGCTTTTCCTTTCTGCGGCCGGCCTTCTGCTGACCGGGCCTTGTGCTGACCGGGCCTGCGCCCGGCGTTCGGTCGTGCGGGCGGATGGCCCTCGTGCTGGGCTCACCGAGCACGGGATGCCGGGCCTCCCGCCACGGCCGCACGCACCGTGGTGTCGGCGATGCGCGAGCCGGTGGCTGGCCGCAATGCTGGGCGGGCTCGGCGCATCGTGAGCACGGACGTGATGTGCAGGGCGAGCAGCAACGGCACGGCGGCGGTCGGGATCAGCGCGAGCGGGAGCGCGCTGATCGGCGCACCGGACGGGGTGGTGTTGACGAGCTGGAATCCGGTGATTGCGCCGAGGGTCAGGGCCACCACCAGATCGGTCATGCCGAACGCGGTGAACCACTTGGCGGCCCGGCGGCCGGTGCCCTGCGCGAGCTTGAGGGCGACCAATGGCGCGGCGATACCGGCCGTGATGTCGCCCAGGCCCGCGGGCAGGGAGAACAGCGCGGGCAGATGGCCGAGACCCATGATGAGCAGGAAGGCCGAACCCTCCAGCACCCGGAACGAGTGCGGAAGCTCCAGGCGGCTCAACGTGCCCGGTGCCGCCAGGGCGCGCGCTACGACCGGGATCTGGCGCAGCGCCAGCAGCAAGCCCAGGAAGCCGACCGTCGCGACCGGCAGCCACGGCACCCCGTGGCCGAGCCGCGCGTGGTACCAGCCGTGATCGGCGATCACCGCGCTGGCGGTGAACCAGCCGCCGAGCACGACGGCCGCGCCCCCGGCGAGCAGCGCCGCGCGCCGCCGGCCGCCGGCCCGCACCGCGCGCCCGTACAGCACGGCGCAGGTGGCGGCCGGGATCGTGATGATGCCGGCGATGGTGATCGCCCATATGTAGCTAGGCGGGTCATACATGTGATCCTCCGTGAGTGAATGGGCGGCCTGGCTCTTCAGGGAGTGGCCTGGCTCTTCTCGGAACGGTACGAATCCGGGCTGCCGTGAGGCGTCACCCGAAGGTGCCTACCGGGTGGAATGTCACGGCGCGGCGATCCGTCACCCGAAGGTGTTACCGGGCCGCGCCGGCCTGGCTAGGCCTGGTCATGGCATCTCGTTTCGCCCTGGCCGGCGTCGAGCCGGCGCACGGCGATCAGGCAGAGCCCCAGGTCGCGGACCTTGCTCAGCAGCCCATGCAGCGCAGCCTGGTCAGCGAGCAGCCCGTAGATGACCGTCTCCTCGTCCTGGCCGGTGACCTGGAGGCCGCTGAACCAGGCGGACCACCGGCTGTCCAGGACACCCGCCAGTGTGCAGGCCCGCCGAAGGCGCTAGCCATCTTGTCTCCTGCCGGTTGGCGTTTCTTTCACCGCACGCTAGGAGCGGCCGCGGGGACGGGCGTCACCCAAAGGTGGACCTACCAGGTGGAATCTTCGGCTGCGGGCCTGCTGGCCCGAAGGTGCCGCCTGCCCGGCCGGGCTGTCAGCCAGCCGTTACACTGATCGCAAACAGCGGCTGGAGCGAGGATCGCTGGTGGCGCTGAGCGGTAGGTCGCCGATGGCTGACCAGCCCGTGACCGCAATGGCCGGGGGTGCCATGTCCCGGCAGGATGTCCTGCTGGCTACCAAACTGCATGTGCCCAGTCGGCGGCCGGGCTTTGTGCCCCGGCCGAGGCTGGTCGGCGGGCTGGAGGAGGGGCTGGCGCGAGGGCTGGTTCTCGTCTGCGCCCCGGCCGGGTCCGGCAAGACTGTCCTGCTGGCCGACTGGGCCCGGCACGGTGGCCGGCCGGTGGCCTGGCTGTCGCTCGACGTCGGTGACAATGACCCGGCGCGGTTCTGGCGGCACGTGATCGCCGCGCTGGGCCGGGCCCGCCCGGGGATAGGCGAACTGGCCGGACCTTCGCTGGGTGCCCTGGAAGCGTCTTCCCCCGATGCGCTGGTAATGGCCCTGATCAACGAACTGGCCGCCGACCCCGGCGCCGCCGACTCCAGTGAGGACGAGGTGCTGCTGGTTCTGGACGACTACCACCTCATCGACTCCCAGCCCGTCCACGAGTCGCTGTTGTTCCTGCTGGAGCACCTGCCGCCAGGGCTGCGGATGGTGCTGGCGAGCCGGTCCGACCCACCGCTGCCGCTGGCGCGGCTGCGGGCTGGCGGGCAGCTCGCCGAGCTGCGTGCCGCCGAGTTGCGCTTCACCGCGGACGAGGCGGCGGCGCTGTTGCGCGAAGCGATCGGCGCTGACCTGCCCGGCCCGGCGGTGACGGCATTGACGGCCCGCACCGAGGGATGGGCGGCGGGGCTTCAGCTGGCCGGGCTGTCGCTGCGGGGCCAGGCGGACACCGCCGGGTTCGTGGCGGCGTTCAGCGGCAGCCACCGTTACGTCCTGGACTACCTGACCGGGGAGGTGCTCGAGCGGCAGAACCCGCAGGTACGCGAGTTCTTGCTGGAGACCTCGGTGCTGGAGCGGCTGTCGGGGGAGTTGTGCGATGCGGTCACCGGCCGGGCCGGCGGCCAGGCCATGCTGCAGGACATCGAGCGGGCGGGCCTGTTCCTGGTGCCGCTGGATGAGGTGCGCGGCTGGTGGCGCTACCACCGCCTGTTCGCCGATCTGCTGCGCGCCCGGCTGCAGGAAGAACAGCCCGACCGGGTACCCGCGCTGCACCGGGCCGCGGCCGCCTGGTCCGAGGAGCACGATCTGGCCGATGACGCGGTGCGGCACGCGCTGGCCGCCGGGGACACCGCCTGGGCGGCCCGGCTGGTCGAGCGGCACGTCGAGGAGCTGCTCGGCCGCAGCGAAGGCGTGACCCTGCGCCGCTGGCTGTCGGCGCTGCCGGCGGAGTCGGTACGCGACCGTCCGCGCCTGAGCCTGGCCCAGGCGTACCGCGCCGCCCAGGGCTTCCAGCTGGAAGCGCTCGAGGCCCTGCTCGATGACGCCGAGCGCGCCTTCGCGGTTCGCGGCGACGAGCCATATGAACCGTCTCTCGGACCGCCACAGGGCGACAGCGTGCTGGCCAATGTCCCGGCCGGGATCGCGTTCCTGCGCGCCACGCTCGCGCGGCTGCGCGGTGATGCCGTCCGCGCGGCCGGCTACAACCGGCAGGCCCTGGCCCACCTGGGCGAGGACGACTGGTTCATGCGCTCCTTCGTGCACTGGAACCGGGCGGAGACGGACTGGCTGGACGGCCGGCTCCAGCCAGCCGAGCGCGGCCTGGCCGAGGTGCTCGCCGAGCGACGGGCGGCCGGCGCGCCCTTCGCTGGCTTCCTCCCCATGCGCGTGGGATACGACCTGGGCGAGGTGCAGCGTGCCCAGGGCAACTTGGATGAGGCACTGGCGACCTGCCGGCAAGCGCTGGACGCCTTCGGCGAGAGCGGCCAGACCGCCCTCACGGGCCCGGCGCACGTGGGCCTGGCCCAGGTCTTGTACGAGCGCAACGAGCTGGCCGCCGCCCTCGACCACGCCACCCGCGGGGTCACGTTGTGCCGGCAGCTGGCCTTCACCCCGGCGCTGGTCACCGGCCTGGCGGTCATGGCCCGGATCCGGCACGCCGGTGGTGACCCAGCCGGGGCCCTGGAGGCGATGGGCGACGCCGGCCAGGCCGGGCTGAGCCCGCAGGTGATCACCTTGTTCAACCCGGTGCCGTCGCAGCGGGCGCGGCTGCTGCTGGCCCAGGGTGACACCGCCGCGGCGGCCCGCTGGGCCGACCAGCGCGGCCTCCGCCCGGACGATGAACCGGGCTACCCGCAGGAGCGGGACTATCTGGTGCTGGCGCGGGTGCTGCTCGCGCAAGACCGGCCTGGCCAGGCCCTCACGCTGCTCAATCGGCTGCTCGCCCAGGCGGCCGCCGGGGGCCGCATCGGAAGCGTTATCGAGATACGGGCGCTGCAAGCCCTGGCGCACCAGGGCCGCCGCGACGAGCCCGCCGCGATGGCCGCCCTGGTCGAGGCACTCGCCCTCGCGTGCCCGCGAGGCTACGTGCGGGTCTTCGTCGACGAAGGGGCGCCGATGGGTGCCCTGCTCGGTCGGCTGGCCGCCGCCCACCGGGCCAAGCAGGCCCCCGCCCGGCGCATCCCGCTCGGCTGCCTGGCCGGGCTGGTGCAGGCCTTCGACGGCCAACTCAACGCCGCGGCAGCACGCCCGCCGGAGGTCGGCCAGGTACCGGGCCTGATCGACCCGCTGACCGGCCGTGAGCTGGAGGTGCTGCGGCTGATCGCGGCGGGCAAGTCCAACCAGCGCATCGCCCACGACCTGGTGGTGGCGCTCGACACGGTCAAGAAGCACGTGACCCACGTTCTGGGCAAGCTTGGCGCGGCCAACCGGACCGAGGCCGTGGCCCGCGCACGCGAACTGGGCCTGATCCCCTGACGCCGCCCCTTCGGACGTGATGATGGGCCGGCGACGGCGGGGGAGGCGGCCTGGTCAGCCCAGCGACGCGCTCGCAGCCCGCAGTTCGGCCAGGGCCGCCAGCGTGTACGGCGCGAGCTCGTCCCCGGCGTGCTGGTCGTCGCCGGACCACTCGACGTAGCCTCGCTTGAACGCGAGGACGCCCAGCTCACCCGCGAGCTGCGCGATCGGGTCGGGCACGCCGCGGGCGACGAGCGCAGCTGTCATGGCGGCCGCGAGGCTGACGCTCTTGAGGGCGTCACGCTCCTGGAGTTCGGCGCTGGCTGCGACGGCGGCCTTCAGGCGGGGGCCGAGCTCGCGGTTCATCTGCCCCATCGCGCTCGATGCGCGCTCGAGGCCGGCCGCGACCGCCTCGATCGGGCTGGCGCTCGCGGGCGCCTCGGCGATCCCCTCGGCGAGCAGCCGGCTGAGCGTCTCCTGCCCGGCCACCAGCAGCTCGCGCTTATCGGGGAAGTAGCGGAAGAAGGTGCTCTTCGTGACCCCGGCGCGCTCGGCGATCTGCGCGACGGTCGTGGCGTCGTACCCCTGCTCGGTGAACAGGTCGACCGCGGCCACGACGAGTCGTTCGCGCGCCCCTGGTTCCCACCGAGCCATGAGCCCATCCTAGGCGATGGGACACATGTCCCATCACTCTGGTAAGGTCATGAGACAAGAGTCCCATCACTTTCAGGGAGTTCCATGCACGTCTTCGTTACCGGTGGCACCGGCCTGATCGGCTCCGCCGTCGTCGCCGAGCTCCTCGGCAACGGCCACACCGTCCTCGCGCTCGCCCGCTCCGACGCATCCGCGCTGGCCGCCGAGGCGGCCGGCGCCAAGACTCTCCGGGGAGGTCTCGCTGACCTCGCCGTCCTGCGGGCCGGCGCGGCTCAGGCCGACGGGGTGATCCACCTGGCCTTCAGCAACGACTTCAGCAGTGCCGAGGCCGTCGCGCAGGCGGTCGCCGAGGAGAGCGCCGCCCTGGCGGCCCTGGGCGACGAGCTCGTCGGCAGCGACCGCCCCTTCGTCACGGTCTCCGGCACGCCGTACGTGCCGGGCCGCGTCTCCACCGAGGCCGACCCGCTGCCGACCGACGGACCGGTCGGCGGCCGCGGCCGCGCGGTCATGACGGTCCTGGGCCTGGCCTCGCGAGGGGTCCGGAGCACGGCCGTGCGCCTGCCCCGCACGGTCCACAACGAGGGCCGGGGCGGGTTCGCTGGCCTGCTGACCGAGATCGCGCGCCGGACCAGGGTGTCCGGCTACCCGGGCGACGGCGCCCAGCGCTGGCCCGCCGTGCACGCGCTCGACGCGGCAGTCCTCTTCCGGCTGGCCCTGGAAGTGGCGCCGGCCGGGACCTCCTGGCACGCCGTGGCCGACGAGGGCGACGCGGTGCGTGACATCGCCGCGGTCATCGGCCGGCGGCTGGGCCTGCCGGTCGAGCCGGTGGCAGCGGAGACCTATGGCCCGCTCGGCCCGATCTTCGCGACCGACCAGCCCTCGTCCAGCACCCATACCCGAGAGGCGCTCGGCTGGGCGCCGACCCACCCGAGCCTTCTGGAGGACCTGGAGCTCATCCAGCCCTGACCGGCAGCCACTGGGCAGCGAGGAACTGATCCCAGGTCCGGGAGCCGACGGTGTGTCCCGGCGGTGGCAGCAGGGCGCCGTTGCGGACGGCCCGGGTGCCCGGTATCCGGACCGGCAGGACCCATCGACGGCGGTGACTGGCCCTCAGGTACCCCCGCAGCAGGTCCGTCCAGTTGCTCACCTGCGGTCCGGCCATGTCCGGTGCCCGGCCGGCGGGCTCGCCCAGCGCCAGCTGGACAAGTCGGTCCGCCACGTCGCGCGGGTCAACCGGCTGGACGGTGAAGCCTGCTGGCACCGGCGCCACGGGGAACCGGCTCAGTTTCCGCGCATTGGCCAGGCAGTAGTCGTAGAACTGGGTGACCCGCAGGATCGTCCAGGGCAGGCCGGAGGCGGCCACCGCCTGCTCGGCCTGGAGCTTGGCCTTCGGGTATCCCCACGAGGCGAGGTGGTCGATGCCGACGATGGACACGTACACCAGGTGGGCCGACCCCGTCCGGGACGCGGCGGCCACGAGATTGCGGGTGGCCCGGGCGTCGCCCCTCGTGCTGGTCGCGCAGTGGATGATGACCGCCGCTTCGGCCACGGCCGGGTCGATGCCCTGGCCGGTCCGGAGATCTGCGGTGAAGAACGTGACGCCCTTCGGGGCCGGCCGGTCGTGCCGGGCGAGCACGCGGACGTCGCAACCGCTGTCCAGCAGCCGCGCGACGACAAGCTTCCCGAGACGGCCGGTGCCGCCAGTGACAAGGACGGGGGATGCCATGGGCTCTCCTGACGGTGATCAGCCTTCTCGAACGGGGGTAAGTCGGGTAGGCCGCGTCCCTCGCTGCGGCTCCTGTCACATCGGCGCGGTCTGGACGGTCACCTCTATGTCCGACCACGACAGGGGAATGTGACCGATGGACGAACACGACGTGCTCGCGGAGCGGTTCGAGACTCACCGGGCCCGGCTGCGGGCGGTCGCCTACCAGGCCCTCGGCTCGGCCAGCGAGGCCGACGACGCCGTTCAGGAGGCCTGGCTGCGGCTGAGCCGCGCCGATCCCGGCGCCATCGAGAATCTCGGCGGATGGCTGACCACGGTCGTCGCCCGGGTGTGCCTGAACATGCTGCAGGCGCGCCGGGAACAGCCCGTGGGGATGCACCTGCCGGAGCCGGCCGTCAGTGCCGGGCCCGGCATCGACCCGGAAACCGAAGCGCTGCTGGCCGACTCCATCGGTCCCGCGCTGCTGGTCATCCTGCACACGCTGGCGCCCGCCGAACGGCTCGCATTCATCCTGCACGACATCTTCGCCGTCCCGTTCGATGACATCGCGGCCGTCGTCGGCCGCTCGCCCGCCGCGGCCCGCCAGCTGGCCAGTCGCGCCCGCCGCCGGGTCCAGGGCGCGGCGCCGGTCGCCGGCGCTGACCTGACCCGGCAGCGGGCCATCGCCGACGCCTTCCTCACCGCCGCCCGCCACGGCGACTTCGATGCGCTGCTGGAGGCCCTCGACCCGGACGTCGTGGTGCGCTCCAACGGCGCCCAGGCGATCCGGGGTGCCGCGGCAGTAGCCGGACGCGCGTTCCCTTTCACGCGAATCGCCCAGGTCACCCTGCCCGCACTGATCAACGGATCGGCCGGCGTCATCACGGCTGCGGACCGGAGGCCGATCACCCTCGTGGCGTTCGCCATCGCCGGTACGAAGATCGTGGCGATCGACCTCATCGACGACCCGCGCCGCATCGCCGAAGCCGAGGTAGCCATCATCGCCCGCTGACCGCGCGAGCCAGATCGCGCGGCTGGGGCCGGGCGGCTCAGCCTGCGGCGGGGCTCCTGGCCCGCCAGCGGGCGACCAGGTCGGCCTGTCGCGGCGGGCGGCCGGGAAGCCTGGCCTCGGCCGGGGCGTGCAGCGCCTCGAGCAGCAGGGCCAGGTAGCGTCGCCGGAGAGCGGGCCCGTCGCCGGGCAGTTCGGCCTGGGCGACGATCTCGAGCAGCAGGACGATGTCGGTCTCGGCAATGTCGTCGCGAAGCTGCCCGGAGCGGCGGACGCGGCGGAACAGCGCGGTCGCGAGGTCGGCCGCCTTCCCGGCCATCGCGGTCAGCTCGGGCGTCGGGCTGAACGTGCCCGCCAGCCGTTGCGCGAGCGCCTGACTGCCGCCCTCGACGATGCGGTTGAGGCACTCAACGTAGGCCGGCCACGGGTCGTCGTCGGACGCCAGGGCCGCTTCCAGGTCGGCGATGTAACGGGACAGGCCATCCGCGGCGAGGGCCCGGAGCAGGTGCTCCTTGCTGGGGTAGCGCCGGTACAGGGCGCTGATCCCGACCCCGGCCCGGGCCGCCACGGCCGAGATCGGGGCCTTCGGGTCGGCCAGGAAGACCTCCCGCGCCGCGTCGAGGATGCGCTCGTCGTTGGCCTCGGCTTCGGCACGCCGGCCGCTCAGCGGCATCCCGGACCTTCGTTCCGTCACGCGTTCCGTCATACGCCAACCGTACCAGTGGAGCGGAACGTTCTGTTCTGTTATGATGGTCGGAACGAATCATTCCGTTCCGTCGAAAGGTCCCGTCCATGACTTTTGCCGTGCTCACCAGCTCGCTTGACCAGCTGCGCCGCGTCGCGGCCGGCGTTCCCGCGGACCAGCTCGACGCCCCCACCCCGTGCTCGCAGTGGACCGTCGCCCAGGTGCTGCTCCACGCCGCCGGCGACCAGCACGCCTGGGCGTCCACCGTCGGCGCGGGCTCGCCGCCCGGCTACGACCCGTTCGCGCCGCCTCGCCAGCCCGGCGGCGACATCGGCCAGCTCATCACCGACGCGATCGACGCGGCCATGACCGCCTGGGCCAGCGTCGACCCGGCCGCCGAGACGGTGCCCACTCCGCTGCCGCCCGTCCCCGCGATGACCCCCGTGCTCGCCGCCGCCGCCTGCGCGCTCGACGCGGCCATCCACGCGTGGGACGTCGCCGTCGCCACCGGGCAGCCCTCTCCCTTGACCGGGCCGCTGGCCACCCAGCTCGACGCGGCTGCGCACATCACGGCCGAGCCGCTGCGCGGTTTCGCTTACGCGGCCGCGCTCCCCGCCCAGCCTGGCGACGACCCGGCCGCCGCCCTCTTGCGCTACCTTGGCCGCGACCCGGCCTGGTCAGCCTGACCAATCATTTAATTAACAGGGCCGGGTCAGGCCGGTGGCCTTCGCCGCTTACGGAGCGCTGGTGTAGCTCCAGTCCGGCTTGCCGCCTTCGGCGTTGGAGGTCACCTCCGGCCCGACGAGCAGGAATCGTGCCTCCTCGTGCGCGATCGGGCAGTGCTCGGTGCCGCGGGGGATAACGAACAAGTCGCCTGGTTCCAGCTCGACGTCGCGATCTCGCATCTGAATGGTGATGCGGCCCTCGATGACGAGGAATACCTCGTCCTGGTCGTCATGGCGGTGCCAGTTCGTCGAGCCGATCCCCTTGGCGACCTTGAACAGGTTGCCGTTGCCGGTCGCGACCACCTGCTGGGACCAGAATTCCGTCAGCCGCGCCGCTTCACGGGCCAGATTCACCTTCTCCATCGCGCCTATGCTGCCAGGGGCCGGGGCGGCCGACAGTGCTAGAAATGCCACATGGCGCAAGATTCCTACCACGATCCCCGGTCGGTCGTCCTCATCGCTGACGAGGGCTCCAACCCCTTTGAGCTGGCCTGCATGTGCGAGGTCTTCGGCGCCCGGCGCCGGCCGGAGATCGGCCGCGAGCTGTACCGGTTCCGCGTCGTCACTCCCCGGCGCCGCGTCGTCGTGCGCGACGCGATGTTCTCGATCGGCGACGCCGGCGACCTCGGCGACATCGATGACGCGCACACCGTCATCGTCCCCAACCGGCCCGACACCGACACGCCCACGCATCCGGCCGTCATCAAGGTGGTGCAGCGCGCCCACCAGCGAGGCGCCCGGCTGGTCGGCCTGTGCACCGGTGCCTACACGCTCGCCGAGGCGGGCCTGATCGACCGGCGCCCGGCCGCGGTGCACTGGCAGCTGGCCGGCGACTTCCGGCGCCGCCATCCCCGGGTCGATCTCCAGCCGGACGTCCTGTTCATCGACGATGGCGACATCCTGACCTCCGCCGGCAGCGCCGCGGCGCTGGACCTGGCCCTGCACATCGTCCGCCTCGACCACGGGGCGCAGATCGCCAACTTCGTCAGCCGCCGCCTGGTGTTCTCCGCCTTCCGCGACGGCGGGCAGCGGCAGTTCATCGAGCAGCCCGTCACCGCGGCCGGCCAGCCTGCGCTGGCCCAGACCCTGGACTGGGCCCGGGACCGGCTCGGCACGAACCTCTCCGTCGCGGACCTGGCCGGTCACGCTCACCTCAGCGTCACCACGCTGCACCGGCGATTTCGCGCGGAGCTGGGCACCACGCCGCTGGCGTGGCTCACCGCCGAGCGCGTCGACCTCGCGCGCCGCCTCATCGAGCAAGGAGTGACACCGCTCGACCTGGTCGCGCACCGCAGCGGCCTGGGGACTACCGCCAACCTCCGCGCCCAGATGCGACGCCGAACCGGCCTCAGCCCGTCCCAGTACCGCGCCCGCTTTGCCAGCGAGCTGCCGTCGGCCGGGTGACGGCCCGGGTCACGCGAACGCAGCGATGTTCCGGGCCGCCCAGTCGGCGAAGGTGGCGGGCGGGCGGCCGAGGAGCCGCCCGGCATCAGGGCTGACGCGCTGCTCGTCGGCCGACGGTGCGCCGAGGACGCCGAGGGTCGCCTCCACCACTGGCTCGGGCATGTATCCCAGCATCTGGCTCCGCGCCTGGGCGCGGCTCTGCTCCTCGAACCGCACCGGCTGGCCCAGGGCGGCCCCGAGCGCGGCGGCCTGCTGCCGGGGCGAGACGGGGACGGGTCCGGTCAGCGTGTAGATGTGTCCCCCGTGGCCGGGTTCGCGCAGCGCGACGGCGGCGACCTCGGCGATGTCGGCCGGGTCGACGGCCGGCAGTGCGACGTCGCCGAACGGCGCCCTGACCACCCGTCGCGTGCGGACCGAAGCGGCCCACTGGAGCGCGTTGGAGCTGAAGTTGCCCGGCCGCAGCATCGTCCAGTCCAGGCCCGACTGCCGGACGGCGTCCTCCAGGTACGCGGGGTGGCGCCGGGTGCCGACGCCCTGGGACGACAGCAGGACGATCCGCGCGAACGCCGGACGCCCGCGCGACGCTCAGGACGTCACCGAGATTGCCGTTCGCCATGAACTCGGGGGAGGTCAGCAGGAACAGCGCCTCGGCTCCGTCAACTGCGGGCCCGAGGCTCTCTGGCTCGGTCAGGTCGGCCCGGTGACTCCGGACGCCCGCCGGCACCTCGGTCACCTTCCGCGAGACGGCCGTCACCTCCTCGCCGGCCTCGGCAAGGGCCTGAATGAGTGGCGAGCCCACATTCCCCGTCGCTCCCGTCACCACGATCATGTCCGCTCCCGGTTCTCGTCTTCGTGCCTCACTCCGGCGACGCTACTATCTGGGGGATAGTAGGTACCTAGAGGAAAGTAAGGGGAATGTGACCGAGACCACATCGCCGGTCGCTCCGGAGCAGGCCTGCCCGATCGCCCCGGTGGTCGACCTCGTCTTCAGCCGCTGGACGACGCCGATCCTGTGGACGCTCAACGAGTACGGCCGGCAGCGGTTCACCGAGCTGGAACGCCGCATCACCACGATCACGCCGAAAGTGCTGACCCAGCGGCTGCGGCATCTGGAGCGCGACGGGCTGGTCGTGCGCACCTATCACGCGGAAGTCCCGCCACGGGTGGAATACGAGATCAGCGACCTGGGGCGCAGCCTGGCCCCGCTGTTCGCGACCCTCGCCGAATGGTCCGTCAACCTGGACCAGGTCGAGCAGGCCCGGCGCGATTACGACGCCCGCGGGCCCGGCGCTACTCGCGGAACCTGATCCGAAGGGCTACCCGGCGGCGTGCTCTGGCGCGTCGTCGCTGGCGGTCATGGACAGCACGCCGCGGCCGATCATGGTCACCGGTCCGGACAACTCGACGCGCGTGATATCCGCCGGGGTGCCGCGGACGGTGACGTGCAGGGCACTCGGGCGGCCGACGAACTCCCCCTGGCGCAGCACGATGCGCTCGCCGGGCTCCGCCAGGCCGTGGCGGACCAGGAAGGCGCCGACCACGCCAGCGGCGCTTCCGGTCGCGATGTCCTCGAGCGAGCCATCGTTCTCCCAGTGCCAGGCCGGCGCGCTGGCGCACGTCGATGAGGTAGGCGAACTCGGCGCCGAGGTCGGCGAGCAGCTCCTGCAGGCGCGGATGCACGACGCGGGCGCGGTCGAGACCGGAGACGATCGGCACGACGAGGTAGCGCAGGCCGGTGGACACCACCTGCAGTGGCACGCCGGGGGCGAGGTCGCCGGCGTCGAGCGCGAACGCGCAGGCCGCCCGGCGGGCCTGGTCGGCATCGGCGGTGGCCAGGAACGCGGGGACGCCCTGGTCCATGTGGGTGATGAAGCGGCCGGGGCGCTCGCCGCGGGTCGTGGCCAGCGGGACCTCGCGGCCGTGGATGCTCAGGCGCCACTCCTCCCGCTCGCGGGTGCCGTGCACCGAGTGCAGGACGGCGGCCGCGCCCAGCAGCGGGTGGCCGGCGAACGCCAGCTCGGTGTGGAGGTCGAAGACGCGGGTGGTGAACGTGCCGGGTTGGTCGGTCGGGCTCAGGAACGCGGTCTCGAACTGGCGCAGCTCCCCGGTGAGCGCCTGCATGAACGTGGTGTCGAGCGGCTCGTCGTGGATGACAACCGACAGGCTGTTGCCGCTGAGCGGTCGGTCCGCGAAGACGTCGCAGAGGTGCAGGGCGAGGGTCATGCGACATTCCCGAGGCGGTCGAGCACGGCTCGGGCGGCGGCGAGATCCTGGGCGGCCACGCCGGTGAGCTTGGCGATGGTGATCTCGTCGCCGGACTGGCGCCCGGGGGCGCGCCCCGACAGCACCTCGCCCAGCTCCGCAATGTGCTGTTCGCGAACCGCGCCCGTCGCGAGCGCCTCGCGAAGCTCGGCGGTGCGGCCCGACTGGGCGCGCGAGTCCACGACGATCCGGTCGGCGCGCGAGAAGCACGCCGTGGTCAGCTCTCGCTTGCGGTCGTCGTCGGCGCCGAGGGCGGTGATGTGCTGGCCAGCCCGGAGCCACCCGGCCTCCACGAGCGGCACCGGGCTGGCCGTGGCGGTGATCACGATGTCGGCCGACTCCACCGCCTGGCGCGCGGTGGCGGCCGCGGTCACCCGGGCGCCCTCCAGGCGGGCCTCCAGGTCCGTCACCAGCGCGGTGGCCGCGTCGGCCCGCCGGGCCCACACGACGACCTGCTCGACCTTGCGCAACGCGGCCAGCGTGCGCACCTGGAGCCGGGCCTGCACGCCGGCGCCGAGCACGGCGACGCTGCTCGCGCCCGCCGGGGCGAGCAGGTCGGTGGCGAGCGCGCCCGCCGCCGCGGTGCGCGCGTCGGTCAGGTAGTGCTCATCGACCAGCAGCGTCAGCGGCGCACCGGTCTCGGCGGAGCAGACGACGATCGCCCCCGACCCTCCCGGCCGTCCGCGGCGCGCGTTGGACTCCACCCAGGAGGCGAGCTTGACCACGTACAGCGGCCCGCCGAGCTCGCTGCTGGCCTTGATGTGGACGTCGCCGTCGTCGAGGTCGAGCAGGCTGAACGTGGTCCGGAAGCGGCCGTCGCTGAGGGCCGTGAACGCCTCGCGCATCGGCTCGACCAGGTCCACCGGCGTGATGGCGGCGCGCAGCTCAGCTGCGGGAACTATCTTCACCTGGCCCACGCTACTGCCGGTCACCGCGACGGGTTAAGGCCAATTCGGCTATTGTGGCCTTATGCAGGCGGCCGGGCTGGCGCGTGTCCTGGGTGAGTGGCGCGGCGGACGGCCGACGCTGACCGCGGCGCTGCACCACGCGATCGCGACCGCGATCCTCGACGGGCAGCTGGCCCGGAGCATGCCGCTGCCCTCCGAGCGCTCGCTCGCGGACGTGCTCAGGGTCAGCCGCGTGACCGTGACCGCGGCCTACGCGAGCCTGCGGGACGAGGGGTGGATCGACACCGCGCGGCGCGCCGGCAGCGAGGCGCGGCTGCCGAGCTGGCTCGATGCGCGCATCGACGAGGCCCCGGCCTCGACCGGGGCGGCGATCGACCTGGCCCGCGCCGCGCCGGGCGCGCCGCTGCCCGCGTACCTGCAGGCCCTCGACCGGGCGGCGGACCTGCTGGTCCGGCACGCCCGCGCGCCGGTCGCCGAAACCATTCCCGAGCTGCGGGCCGCGGTCGCCGACCGCTACTCCCGGGCCGGCGTGCCCACGCGGCCCGAGGAGGTGCTCATCACCACGGGCGCAGGCGGGGCGCTGGCGCTGCTCGCCCGGCGCCTGCTGCGACCAGGGTCCCGCGCGCTGGTCGAGTCGCCGACTTACCCCGGCGCGCTGGACCTGCTGCGGTCGGCGGGCGCCCGCGTGAGCGGCTGGCCAGTGGCCGACGGCTGGGACCCGGACCTGTTCGAGGCGATGCTGCACCAGGTGCGCCCCGCCGTCGCGTACCTGATCCTCGATTTCCACAATCCGACCGGGGCGCTCGCCTCGGCGCCGGTCCGGCGGCGGATCGTCCGGGCGGCGCGGGCCGCCCGGGTGCCGCTCATCATCGACGAGACGATGTGCGAGCTCGACCTGCGCGGCGAGGACGCGACGCCGATCGCGCGCGATGGCGCCGGGGCCTTCCGGGTCGGCTCGATGGCCAAGACGGTGTGGGCCGGGCTGCGCGTGGGGTGGCTGCGCGGGCCGGCGGCCGAGGTCGAGGCGCTGGCCGCGCTCCCGGAGGCCTACTACCTCACGCCGCCCCCGCTGGAGCAGCTCGTCGCGCTGGAGTTGCTCGATGGCCTGGACACGCTGGTCGCCGCACGCCGCCGCCAGCTCTCGGCGCAGCTGCACACGCTGCTATCCGTGCTCGACGCGCTGCCCGGCGTCCGTCTCGCGCAGGTGCCCGCCGGCGGCCTGACCACCTGGGTCGAGCTGCCGCCGGGCGTCTCCTCGGCCGATCTCGCTCAGGCCGCGCCCGGCCACGGGCTGAGCCTGCTGCCCGGCGGGCGGTTCTCACCCGACGGCACGCTCGATCGGTTCCTGCGGATTCCGTACGGACTGCCGAGCGAGTCGCTGCGAGCCGCCGGCGAACGGCTGGGCGACCTGCTGGCGGCGGTCCCGCCCGCCGGTCACCGGGTCGGCGTCTGAGCGGCCCCCGGGGATCCGCCGGCGTGCCGGTCGAGGTGGTCTTTCAGCGCGCCGAGCGGCCCGTCCCAGTCGCGGGCCAGCGCGGCCAGGAACTGCTGGGCCGCCTGCATGGGAGCGGAGCGCAGCCGGTACCGCACCCGGCGCCGCTCGCCCGGCTCGGCCGTCACCAGGCCGACCTCGGCCAGCAGGCCCAGGTGCTTGGCGATCGCTTGCCGGGTGATCGGCAGCCGGTCGGCCAGGTCGGTGGCCGTGGCCGGGCCGCCCGCGGCCAGCGCGGCCAGGATGGCGCGCCGGGTCGGGTCGGCCAGGGCCACGAACACCTGCTCGGCGATCGCCTCGAGGCCAGGGTCGTCGGGGGGCATCGGCCGGGCCGGTCAGGCCGCGTCGAGGTAGGCGACCAGCTCGCCCAGCTCCTCGCCCCAGCCGTCGGTGTTGCCGTCGTAGGCCTTGCGGTAGGCGTCCTCGGACAGCTGGGCGAAGCCGGACTCGACGACCGTCAGCCGGGTGCCCGGGCCGGCCGGCTCGAGCGTGAACTCGACGTAGGTGCGGCGCGGGTCGTCCTCGGGCAGCCCGAAGATGTGCCAGGTGTAGGCGAACACCGTCGGCTCCTCGACCCGTTCCACCCGCATCTCGGCGATGTACCCGCCGGTGAAGCTCATCCGGGCCGCCCCGCCCGGCCGCAGGTCGATCGTGGCCTCGTTGCCGAACCAGGTGCCCAGGCCCTCGGCCGTGGTGAGCGCCGCCCACACCCTGGCCGGCGGGTGCGCGATCTCCATGGTCCGCTCGATGCGATCAGGAAACGGCATGACGGCCTCCCTCATGTGGCAACTAAATGATTGCGATGCTATGGCAACCACTAGGTTGCGTCAACCAGGACCCTACTGCGCGCCCCCGCCGGCCAGGAACTAGGCGGCCTGCATCTTGGCCACCAGCCGGGCGAACATCGGGTAGGCCGCCGTTCCCCCGAGGGCGTCGATCGATGGCCGCCACAGCTCCCACCGGTCGATGAGACGACCGCCGAGCAGGGTCCTGATCAGCTCGAAGTCAAAGCCGCCGTGCTTCTCCAGCGCCCCGAGCTGCTCGAAGTAGTCGAGCTCACGGAACAAGACGAAGGCGTCGGGGGAGTTCTCCGCGATGAACAGCGTCATGGCGTCCCGCAGCGCTTCCGGGGTCTCGAATTCAGCCACCAGGCGGCGTGTCTCCAGCATCGGGCCTTCGCTCCAGCGCCTGAAGAACTCGACGGCCATCTCAGCCTGACGGCCGATCCGGGCTTCGCGGGCCTGCTGACCAGCGAAGATGACAGCGCCGATCGCGCTCAGCAGGCCCACGGCGCTGACCGCCGTCGCGATCGCCGTGACCTGCTCCGCCCAGTTCGGCATCGGCCGGCCTCCTCCCATCAAGGTTGATCCCGCCTGCGGGCTCGTTCCCCTCACTGTGCCCGCTGACCGCCTCGGGCACCTGCCGGACCATATAGGAGCCCGCCGAAGCCATTTCGCATTGATCCCGATTAGTCACCGTGTGAGGATTGTGTCCGCGCGGGCCGCTGCTCATTGCCGAGCTGGATGCGGGGCACTGGGCCACGGCGGGGCCCGCGACTACGGGTCCGGAGGGCATGCCATGTCAGCTACTTCACCGATCAGCCGAGCGGCAGTCCGGATGGCGGGGCGATGGCGCGCCGCGCTGGCCGCCGCGACCTGCGCCGTCGCGGTGGCCGGGGTCCTGACGGCCGGGCTCACGGCGCCGGCGTCGGCGGCCGCCGCGAAGTCGCCGTGGTCGGTGCAGGCGGTGCCACCGGTCGACACCTCGACGCCCGACGCGGAGTTCCTGGGCGGATCCTGCGCCACCGCCACCTCGTGCCTGGCGGTCGGCCAGTACGTCGGCACCGACGGGATCATGCGCACCTTCGCCGAGCGGTGGAACGGCAGCACCTGGCGCATCATCAACCCGGCCAACCCGTCGGGTGCCGCGGCGAGCACGCTAGGCGCGGTCTCGTGCGCGGGCCCGAGCTCCTGCCAGGCGGTCGGCACCACCCGCAAGGGCGCGACCGGGATCGGGCCGCTGATCGCGGAAAGCTGGACCGGCACGCGCTGGCGGATGACCTCCATCCAGCAGCCGGGCAGCGCCACCCTGGACGCGGTGTCGTGCCCGGCGCCCGGCTCGTGCCTGGCCGTGGGGGAGCGGACCACGTCCAACGGGACCGACCAGGCGGTGGCCGAGCGGTGGGACGGCCACCGCTGGACGCAGGTGACCCCGCGCCGCCCGCTGGCCTTCAGCCAGCTCACCGGTGTGTCCTGCCCGCGCGCCCGGGACTGCTACGCGGTCGGCTGGACCAGCTCCAGCCGCTTCGCCGCCGCGCGCCCGCTGATCGAGCACTGGACTGGCTCCAAGTGGACGGTGCTGACCGTCGCCCGCCCGGCCAGCAAGGCCGAGCTGAACTCGATCTCCTGCCCGACCACCACGTCGTGCACGGCGGTCGGCTCGAGCGGCACCAACAGCATCCGGATGCTGGTCGAGGACCTGGCCAAGGGCAAGTGGACCGAGAGCCTGCCCGCCGCGCCGAGCCAGGCCGCCGGCGGGACCGCCAGCCTGTACCGGGTGTCGTGCAGCGCCCCGCGCGTGTGCACCGCCTTGTTTAGCTACATTGACAATGGTGAGGAACTGACCTGGGGTACCGCGGCACGCGGTGCTTCCGGCGGATTCAAGTTCACCATTCCCGCCGGTGACGTCGCACAAGACAACGCGAATGGCGTGTCCTGCCGCACGGCCGGGTGCACGATCGTCGGCGGCCTGAACACAAACGACGGCCAGGGCGACTCGGCCAACACGGGTACCCCGTTCGCCTGGCGGGGCTCGGGCGGCCACTTCATGCCGCAGGTCGTCCCGGCCCCGGCCGGCACCGCCGGCGCCGCGCTGACCAGCGTGTCCTGCACCGCGTCCGGGTTCTGCGCGGCGGCCACGGAAACCGGCGACGGCTCCGACTTCGTGGCCAACGGCGATCCGTCGGTGCTGGTCCGCGACACGGCCCGCGGGCCGTGGACCGCCCCGCCGAACGCCGGCTCGGGCTTCCTGAGCAGCGTGTCCTGCACGTCGCCCACCTTCTGCCTGGCCCTGGGCTCATCGGCCGGGGCGGAGAAGTGGGACGGCCACCAGTGGTCGGAGCTGTCCGCGCCCGATCCGTTCGACCCGGCCACCGGGGGTCTGGAGACGGTCTCCTGCGTGTCGCCGACGTGGTGCCTGGCGGTCGGCTCCACCAAGCAGGGCGTCAAGGCCACCGCGCTGGCGGCGAGCTGGAACGGCACGTCCTGGACGACCCTGACCCCGGCCCGCCCCGCGGGCAGCACGCGCAGCCTGCTGGGCGGGGTGTCCTGTGCCAGCGCCACGAGCTGCGTCGTGGCCGGCTACTACCTGGCCGGGCCGACCTCGAACCCGAGGGCGCTGGCCGAGACCTGGAACGGGACGACCTGGAAGATCGGCAGCCCGAACATCCGGGTGTCCTTCCCCGACCACATCAGCGTGTCCTGCGCATCGGCGACGGCCTGCATGGCCACCTGGGGCACGTTCGGCGAGGGGCTGTCGCGGTGGTGGAACGGCAGCAAGTGGACCGCCCCCGCGTTCGCCGGGCCGACGTCGCGCAGCGATGTGCGGTCGATCTTCGGGGTTTCCTGCACCTCCCGGACCTCGTGCACGGCCGCGGGCAGCTTCGATTACCCCGGCATCGGCCGGGGCCCGATGGTACAGAACTGGAACGGCACCAAGTGGAGCGTGACGGCCACGCCGAACCCGGCGGGCGGGATCGGTGCCTTCAACGCGGTCTCCTGCACCTCGGCGACGGTCTGCACGGCGGTGGGCGGCGACGCCCGCGTCGAGACGGTCCCGTTCGCCGAGGTGCGCGGCTGACCAGGTAGGCGCCTGACGAGCCCGGTCGGCCCGCGGCCGCTAGCTGGCGACGGTGAAGCGCTGGCGGCGGTGCGCGGGCCGGTCGATCTCGTCCACCAGGGCGATGGCGTAGTCCGCGGCCGAGATCGACTCCCCGGCCGGGGAGTCGAGGGCGACGCGGTAGCCGCCGGTGCGCTCGCCGGGCTGGATTACCGGCGCCGGGGACAGGTAGGTCCAGTCCACGTCGTCGCCGAGTCCGCGCAGGTAGTCCAGGGACTCGGCGCCGATGAGCGACTCGGCCCGGTAGATCTCGGGGAAGTCGGCGTGGTCGACCAGGCGCTGGCCGTCCACCAGCAGCGAGCCGGCCCCGCCGACGACCAGCAGCCGCGCGCCCCCGAGCGACTCAGCCAGGTTGCGCAGCTGGGCCAGGAACTCGCGGCGGTCGCCGCCGGTGCGGCTCGGCCCGATGGCCGACACGACGACGTCCGCCTCACCGGCGATCCGCTTGGTCAGGCCGGTGTCGGCGGCGTCGCCCCGGACCGCCACGACGCCGGCGGGCAGCTCGCCGCCCGAGCGGGTGACGCCGGTGACCTCGTGGCCGCGCGCCAGCGCCTCGGCGACGATCTGGCTGCCGATCATGCCTGTCGCTCCGTAGACCGCGATCCGCATCGCGTTGCTCCTTCGCTGTCCGCCCGGCCGTGCCATACGGCCAGGTCACTGCGAAGGTATCAATTGGTTACTGAGTACTTCAACGTGCTATAAGTACCTCATGGTAACTAAGACGCCGCCACTCCTCGTGGACCAGCTCCGGGCCCAGCGGGCAGGCGACGGCCCGGGCGACCTGTTCGACCCGGACTGCCCGACCCGGCTGCTGCTGGACCGGATCGGCGACAAGTGGACCGCGCTCGTGGTGCTGCTGCTGAGCGACGGCCCGATGCGCTTCTCGGCGGTGCGCGGCCAGCTCGGCCGGGTCGCGCCCAAGGTGCTGGCCCAGACGCTGCGCCGGATGGAGCGCGACGGCCTGGTCACCCGCGAGGTGTTCGCCGAGGTCCCGCCCCGGGTCGAGTACGAGCTCACCGGCCTGGGCCAGTCGCTCATCGAGCCGATCGCCGTCCTGGGCGACTGGGCCGAGGTGCACGTCGGCCAGATCACCGCCGCGCAGGCGGCCTACGACGCCAGCCGGGACCAGCAGACGCGGGACCTGTAGACGCGGGACCAGCAGACGGAGGTGAGCACGGATGGGGTTCTTCGACGACATCGATGGCCAGCCGCGCACCCGGCGGGCCTGCCCCCGGCCGGACGGGCAGCTGCCCGTCCCGCTGGCCACCCGGCTGTTACTGGCCCGGACCGACCAGGCGGCGATCGCGGTCGTCGGCCTGTGGGCGCTCACTGCGGGCTTCGAGTTCCAGGTCAGCGTGCAGCTGCGGGCGGCCGTCCCCGGCACCAGCGCGGCCAGCTTCCTGAGCGCGCTGGACGGCGAGCCGCTGGAGGACGAGTTCCTGCGGCTCGGGATCCAGTTCAGTACCGGGGACAAAGCCCCCGCGTTCGGCATCGCCGAGTCGCGGACCGAGCTGGAGGCCGCGCAGATCCTGGCCGCGGCCAGGGACAGCATCGACCTCTGGCCGCAAAGCTAGTCGGCGATGAGTCGGCCGTCTCGCCCGAGCGCCCCGCGTATCCGGTCAGTGCCCTCGCGCTGGCGGCGGATCAGGTAGGTGCCGGGGGCGATGCCCGCGCCGCCGTGCTCGGGGTGCAGCAGGTAGGCGACGCCGGTAGCGGCGAGCACGCCCAGGTCCAGGCCGGTGTGGTCAGCCACGCTGGCCGTCCACTCGCAGCGGCCGGGGTCGGCCACCAGGGTATGCGGGTTGCCGCCGGCCGCGCTGCGCAGCAGTACCAGGCCGGCCGCCGGGACCGGCTGCCAGCGCGGGTCCGGCCAGAGCTCGACCTGGCCGTCCAGCCAGGCGAAGGGGATGACGATCAGGTCGCCCTGGGCCTGGAGGCGGCCGGTGACGGGGATGGCGGCCTCGCGCTCCAGGTGGTCCAGGACGTCGAGGCCGGTGCGGCTGGTCAGGTCGGCGAGGGTCAGTGGCATGCGGCATCACCGGGGGAGAGTCAACTGCGGCGGGCGAGCTGGGCGTACTGGGCGCCGGTCAGGCCGTAGGTCCAGGCCGCGGCGGCGACGGGGTCGTCGATGTCGGCCGGGACGGTCAGCCCGTACTGGCGATGATGCCCGTCGGGCTCGGGCGAGCCGTTGACGGCGAGCAGGAAGCGCGCCGGGCGGCCTCCGGCGGCGGGCAGGTCGTAGAGGCGGAGCCGGGAACCGGGGTTGCCGGGGTCGGGGCAGGCCGCGACCGGGGTGAGGCGGGCCTGGTCGAGGTAGGCGTCCCAGCCGATGCGCTCGATGGCGGTCCGCCGGACCTCGATGTTCGGCTCGCGGTGGATGGCCTCCACGGTCGGGCCGGTGACCACCCAGGCCGGGACGGGCGTGCCGTGCAGGACGTGCCGCCCGTAGCCGTCGGCGAAGGCGATGGCCGGCCCGTCGTCGCCATGCAGCCGCAGCTGGCCGTGCTCGCTGGCCAGCGCCGGCTCGGTGCGCAGCAGGACCGGCCGCCCGGCCATCACGCAGCGCTGCTCGCCGGGCCACCACCAGCCCGTCGACCGGGCCAGCGCCCCCCACAGGTCCAGCTCCGCGGCATCCGCCGGGCGGCAGGAGATCAGGCCGGCCCGCCGCCAGGCGTCGTGCCGGGCGATCCACCAGGCATCCTGCTGGCCGTACCAGGTCAGGCCCAGCGCTCCGCGCTGGAGGCCGGGCAGGAAGATCCGCAACGGGGCGCAGATCGCATCCCGCAGCGTCCCCGCCAGTGACTGGTGCACGGCGGTATCCAGGATCTCGCCCGGGCTCGGGCGACGCGGACGACTGAAGTCAGTCCGCCGCCAGGCCGCCTGCTGGGCCTGGCTGATCCGGTCGTCCAGGCGGCCGCGCAGGTCCGACAGCAGCGTGGCCAGCCGGGCGGCGGTCGGCCAGTCCCGCCCGGTGGCCGGCGCCCGCGCGCCGCCCAGCCGTCCCGGCCGGAACCCTGGCCGGGACGCCCCGGTCCGCAGCGCAGCGGCCGGGGAGGGAACCCACTCGAAGGCCGGCCTCGGCTGCCCCAGCCGCCGGTACAGCTCGGTGACGACGGCCTCGGCGGTCGCGGTGTCGGCGGGCTGGGTGGACAGTCCCGCGCGGAGCCAGTCGTCGCGCACGACGGCGGCCAGCTCACGACAGTCAGCGGAAGGGGCAGAGAAACGTGTGGTTCGCGGCACGGCGCTCACCCGAGGGTGGCGGTGGCCGCCTTTCTCTTCAGCACATCTGCGATCATACCGGCCACCTAGCGGCCGGGCCGGGGGCCGAAGGTGTTGTTCTGGATGTTGTGGTCGCCCGCCTGCACGCCTTGCGAGTCGGTCACGGTGATGTTGTACGTGTCTGCCCGCGGCCCGCCCGCGTCGACCAGGCTCATCAGTGCCTGCGCCGCCGCTACCAGGCCGGCGTCGCCCGCCGCGCCGGCCGCCGTCAGCTGGGCCTCCAGCGGTCCGCGATAGGTCTGCGGCGCCGCCTCGAACTCGGTCAGTACCCACTCCCCGTTCTTGCGCCCGGCCAGTCGCCCGCGTACCAGCGCCTTGAGCCCGTTGTAGGCGTCCAGCACCGCCGCCGACGTGGTGTCCTTGACGCCCAGCGCAGCGCCCGCCGCCAGGGCGGTCAGGATTAGCGTGATCGGGTCCATGCCACCCCCCTACTCGGGACCAGCCCTCATGGTGGCACGCTGGCGGGCGGCGCAAGCCGTCCAAGTACGGGATCCCGGGCCCTGATCAGGCTGGAAGGTGAAGCATGGCGACACTGTTCACCCGCATCATCAACGGCGAGCTGCCCGGCCGGTTCGTCTACGCCGACGAGCTGGCCGTGGCGTTCCTGACCATCTCGCCGCTGACGCCTGGGCACACCCTGGTGGTCAGCCGCGAGGAGGTCGACCAGTGGACCGATGCCGGCCAGCCGCTGCTGCACCACTGCCTGGACATCGCCCGGCGCATCGGCACCGCGGCCAAGCAGGCGTTCGACGCCCCGCGGGCCGGACTGATCATCGCCGGCCTGGAGATACCCCACCTGCACGTGCACGTGTTCCCGGTCTGGTCGCTGGAGGACTTCGACTTCAGCCGGGCCCGGCCCGCCAGTGATGAGGAGCTTGACCAGGCCGCGGCCCGGCTCCAGGCGGCCATGCCGCCGGCCTGATTCCAGAAATGAAACACGAATTCGATATTGTTTCCCCTGGGGTTGATGATACGAACATGTTATCGTCGACCGAGTGACTGCTCAGCCGGTGCTGGCGCTCGTGCCGCGGGGGATCCTGATCGACGCCGAGCGGATCAGCCCGGCCTGGCCGCAGGCCGCGGTGCGCTGCGACGGGGACCAGTGGCAGCTGGTGACCATCGTGGCCTGGTGCCGCTACCGGCGCGGCTGGGCCGTGCTCATCCGCTGGCCCGACGGCCATGAGGACTGGCGGCACTACGACGCCCGGCACCTGATCCGGTCGCACGAGCACCTCGGCAGCTGGGGCTGACCGGCGGTCAGGCCAGGCCGGGGTCGGCCGCCGCGTAGCGGGCGATGAAGTGGCCGTAGCGCTCGGCGATCCGGTCCTCGGTACTGGCCCGGTCCTGCCGGGCGGCCAGGAAGTCGGCCAGCGGCTCGTTCCAGATGCTGCGCCCGATCGCGAACCCGGCGTAGCCCGGCAGCGGCGCCGCGATGTCGAGCCAGTGATCCAGGTGCCGCCGCGGCGCGTTGCGCCCGAGCACGATGCACTGGCTGCCCGGTGACACGGACCGGACGGTGTCCAGCACCAGCTGCGCGCCCGCGGTGGTCTCGTAGCCCTCCAGCTTCCAGACGTCCGGGCGCACGCCCGCGGCGGCCAGCCCGGCGATGACCTGGGCGGTCAGGCCCGGCCTGGCCTCCTCGTCGTAGAGCGCCTGGTCCTCGTGGGCGGCCAGCTGCTCGCGGGTGGGCGGCACCAGCAGCTCCAGCAGCCAGCGGCGCTGGTGCGCGGTGACCCAGTCGTGCAGCCGGCGCAGGGTACGGGTCTGGGCGTACTGGAGCTCGCCAGGGTCGGCCGGATTAAACCGGACCAGCACCTTGACCCAGTCTGGGTCGAAGGCTTCGATGTGTTCGCTGAATTGATCGCCGTACTCGAATGCCAGCCGGTTACCTCCGCTCACCTCCACCGGCATCGCCAGCTCGAAGCCAGCCGACCGGGCCCGGCGGGCGACGTCGGCCCCGAGCTGCTCGTCGACCAGAACGCCCAGGTGACTGGACGGCGGCTGCGTCCCGGCCAGCCGCCGGGCGGCCGTGAAGATCAGCGACTTGGCGTCGCGCATCCGGGCCAGCTGGTCCGCGCTGGGCGTCCCGGTCACGTCGAAGAGGGTGCGCTGGAAGGAGTCACGCTGGTCCATCGCGAGGATGAACAGCGGCCCGGCCGCGCTGGGTTCGGACATCCGGCCTGCCTTTCCGGCGAAGAGGCTTACCCCCGCCATCTTTCCCCCTGGCAGGCTCGCGCCTCAGCCGGACTGGCCCGGGGCGGGCGACATCCACCGGCCGGTCATGGCCAGGCCGCGGCGCGGCCGGCGAGACTGGTGCCGTGGATCTCCTGCCCGCCGACCCGCGCGCCGCGGCGGCCCGGCTCTGGGCCGGCCTGGATGAGGCCTGGCAGGAGGCGTTCCGCCAGGCCTGGGAGGCGCTGCGGAGCGGGAGCATCGCCGTGGGCGCCTGCGCCTCGACCGCCGACGGGGAGATCATCCGCTCGGCCCGCAACCGGGTGAACGACGACCAGGGACCGCCGGGGGAGATATTCGGCTCCGCGCTGGCCCATGCCGAGACCAACGTGCTGGCCCGGCTGCCGTTCCACAGCCAGCGGGACCTGGTGCTCACCACCACGCTCGAGCCGTGCCTGCAGTGCGCGGCCGCCATCCGGCTCGGCCCGATCGCCGCCGTGCGGTTCGCGGGGCCGGATCGCTACTGGGACGGATGCCACGACTTCGGCAAGCTCTCCGCCCGTGAGGCCCGCCGGGTTCAGCCGGCCAGGATCGGGCCGCGCGGCGATGAGCTCGGCACCTTCGCCGCGCTGATAGCCCGGATCGGCCCGGGCCTCTCGCCCCATTACGAGGAGGCCCTGCGGGCCCTCGGCGACGGGCCGATAGCCGACCTGGCGCACGAACTGGAAGATGGCGGCGAGATCGCGCGCCTCACCGCCATGGACGTCGGCGAGGCCCTGGGCTACCTGTGGCCCCGCCTCCCCTCAGCGGGCTCGCGCGGCCCCTAGACGGGCCCATGACGGGGCCCAGGTGGCGGTGCCGCGCGGCGCGGGCGGCACCGAGCGGACGTAGCCGCGGAGCGCGGCCAGGCCGGGGTGCGGATTGTCGCCGTGCCAGATCAGCGAGTGCGGGTAGACCAGCGTCGGGTCGCAGATCGGGATGCGGCGCAGGTCGTAGTGGGTCGGCCAGAGCATCCGCGTGCCCTCGCCGACCAGGCTGGCCAGCGTCGCGGAATCGGCCAGCACGTCCAGCATGCTGTCGGTGCCGAAGTTCGGCCCGACGGCCTCGATGCTGAGCCCGAACTCGGCGGCCAGCTCCTCGTAGTAGGCCGCCCACTCGGTGCCGGGCAGGATGCCGGGGATCCAGATCCGGTGCCCGGCCAGCTCGGCCGGCGTGACGAACCGGGCCCCGGCCAGCTCGTGGCCGGGGCCGGTGAGCAGCTGGTGCGGCTCGTCCACGGCGGACATGGTCACGATGCCCTCCGGCAGCTGCCGCGGGGCGGTGACGGCCCGGAACGAGGCGTCGATCTCCCCGGACTGGACGGCGGCGATGGCCATGTCGACGCCGGTGTGGGCGATGGTCACGACGTCCAGCTCCACGTCGGGGTGGGCCCGGTGGAAGTCACGGAGCAGGGCGCCGGGCGCGATCCGCCTATTGATCACGTCGACGCGCAGCGCGCGGCGGCCGGGCCGCACGGAGTCGGCCGCGCGCTGCTCGACCCGGAGCAGCTCACGGGCGTGCGGCAGGAACGCCTGCCCGTCGATGGTGAGCCGCGCGCCGCGCGCGGTGCGGGTGAACAGCCGCACGCCGAGCTCCTTCTCCAGCGCGGCGATGCGCTTGGAGACGGCCTGCTGGGTGACGGCCAGGTCGGCGGCGGCGTGCTGGAACTGCCCGCTGTCCGCGGCGGCCGCGAACGTGCGCACGGCGTCGAGGTCCACGGCCGCTGACCATACCCGCACAACCGGGCGTTGTGGCTCGCCGGCGCGCCGGTTGTTTGATGCCGGGATCCTCGCCCCGGTTAGATCGCCATGCTCAACAAGATGTTGTCCGGCACGCGAAGGAGCGGGCGAGTGGCGCAGGCGAGCACTGGGGCGGCAGTTCGGGTGGCTGTGGGGCGCGTACGCGGTCAGCGCCTACGGGTCGGGGCTCGGGTTCGGCGCGTTCCCGCTGATCGCGGTCCGGGTGCTGCACTCCGGGCCAGCCGAGGTGTCGGCGCTGTCGGCGGCCGGGCTGGCGGTGAGCGCGCTGGTCGCGGTGCCGCTCGCCCCGTGGGTGGAGTTCCGCCGCAAGCGGCCGGTGATGATGGCGATGGACCTGATCCGGTTCGCGGCCATGATCAGCATCCCGGCCGCGTTCGCGCTGGGCTGGCTCAGCTTCGGCCAGCTCCTGGTCGTCGCGGTCGTCGTCGGCGCGGCCAGGATCGCCTTCAACGCGGCCAGCGGCGCCTACCTGAAGACGCTGGTGAAGCCGGACGACCTGCTGGTGGCCACGGGCCGGTTCGAGTCCACCACCTGGAGCGCCATCATGGTCGGCCCGCCGCTCGGCGGCCTGGCCATCGGGCTGCTCGGGCCGGTGACGACCATGCTGGCCGACGCGGTCAGCTACCTGCTCTCCGCGGCCGGCATCAGCATGATCAGGAAGTCCGAGCCGCGGCCCGAGCGCGCCGGCGCGGCCCGGCTGCGCCCGGCCGACCTGGCCGACGGCTGGCGGCACATCCTCAGCCACCCGCTGCTCCGACCCTTGTTCATCAATTCCATGCTCGTTAACGGCCTGCTCCTGGCCACCGAGCCACTGCTGGTCGTCCTCATGCTGGGCCGCCTGGGCTTCGCGCCCTGGCAGTACGGGCTGGCCTTCGCCGCCCCCTGCGCCGGCGGCCTGATCGGATCCCGGCTGGCCCGCCGGGTGGTGGCCCGGTTCGGCCAGCACAAGGTCATGCTCGTGGGCGGCACGCTGCGCGTCTGCTGGCCGGTCGGCCTGGCCTTCATGCCGCGCGGCGTGGCCGGCATCGTCCTGGTCATCGTCCGTGCAGCTGGGCGTGGTCACGAGCATCAGCGTGTTCAACCCGGTGCTGGCCGCCTACCGGCTCGAGCACACGGCCTGCCGATCGCATCTCCCGCACGCTGTCCGCCTGGTCGGTCAGCAGCAACGCCACCATCGCGGCCCTGACCGCGCTGTGGGGCGTGCTGGCCAGCTTCACCGGACCGCGCGTCGCCATCGGGGCCGCCGGGGCGCTGCTCCTGGCCACCCCCCTCGCGCTACCCCGCCGCGACCGCGTCATCCAGGCGGCTCAGCCCGAGCCCGAGCTCGCCCGCCCGTAGCCGCTCCGGGCGGTCATAGCCGGTCAGCTCAGGCTGGGTCCTGGTCTAGGCTTCGCCAAGCGCTTTGCCAAGCGGCGGGGGAGGAGGGCCATGCGCGCTGCGGAGCCGGGCCGGCTGGTGCGCCGGGCGCTTGACTGGGACCTGAGCCCGGCCGAAGTGCTGCGGCGGGTCCGGGCCGACCCGCATCCCGTGGCGCTGCTCGGCGCCTGGGCCGGGGGCAGTGACATCGTGGCGTCCGACCCGGTGCGGACGTGCTGCGCCCCCGAGCCGTGCCTGGACGTGCTGGACGAGCCCATGCCGGACCTGCCCGGCCCCGGTTTCGGCGGCGGCTGGCTCGGCTACCTGGGCTTCGGCCTGGCCGGGCAGGTCCTGCCGGTGCCGCCCCCGCCCGGCGAGCCGCGGCGGCTGCCGGCCTGGTGGCTGGGCTACTACGATCATGTGCTCCGCCGCGACCGGGCCACCGGCCGGTGGACGTTCGAGGCGCTGTGGACGCCCGGCCGCGCGGCCGCGCTGGAGCGCCGCTTCGGCCAGCTCACCGGCCGGGCCGACGCCCCGCCGCGCGATTACTCCTGCGGTTCCTTCGGCCTGATCCCGTCCCCGGACGAGCACCAGGCCGCGGTCGCCCTGGCCATCGGACTACATCCGCCGCGGCGACATCTTCCAGGCCAACATCTGCCTGCGCGCTGGAGGCCAGCTTCGCCGGCGATCCGCTGGACGCGTTCTGCCGTGCGGCCACGCCGGCTCACCCGCCCTACGCCGCGCTTCCTGCGCAGTGCCCGGCGGGGCGGTGGCCAGCCTGTCGCCCGAGCTGTTCCTGCGCCGGGCGGGCCTGGCCGGTCTGGTCCCGGCCGATCAAGGGCACCCGCCCCGGCCGCCGGCCAGGCAGGCCGCCGCGCCAGCGGGCCGAGCTGGAGCACTCGGCCAAGGACCGGGCCGAGAACATGATGATCGTGGACCTGATGCGCAACGACCTCAGCCGGGTCTGCCTGCCCGGCAGCGTGCGGGTGCCCGCCCGGCTGCGCGCCGAGGCCCATCCCGGCGTCTGGCACCTGGTCTCGGACGTCCGCGGCCGTGCGCCGGGCCGAGCGACTGTCGGTGACGGACGGGGTGACGGACGGGGTGACGGACGGACACGGGCATGGTCGCGCGCCGCGTTCCCGCCCGGCTCGGTCACCGGCGCCCCGAAGGTCCGCGCCGTGGAGGTCATCCATGAGCTCGAGGCCACGCCGCGGGAGGTCTACACCGGCGCGATCGGCTACCGCAGCCCGGTCGCCGGCCTGGAGCTGAACGTCGCCATCCGCACCTTCGAGTTCGCCGCCGGCCGGGTCTGGCTGGGCAGTGGCGGCGGGATCGTCGCCGCCTCCCGGCCCGCCGACGAGTACCGCGAGTGCCTGGCCAAGGCCACGCCGCTGATCCGGGCGCTGGACGCCGCGCTCAGCGAGGAGCCTGCGCCCGGGACCGGCCCGGCTGGGGCGGCCTCGTCCGGGTCCGTCTCGCCTGGCCAGCGGCCCCGGCCCGCCCGCGGGGTGCTCACCTCGCTGCGCGTCACCGATGGCCGTGGGCCAGATCTTGACGCTCACCTGGCCCGGCTGGCCGCCAGCGCCCGTCAGCTCTACGGCAAGCCCCTCCCGCCCGGCCTGCGCGAGGACCTGGCCGCCCTGCTGCCGGGGAAGTCCGGCCGCCTGCGGATCACCGTCCGCCCGGTCGGCGGTCCGCTGCAAGCTGCCGCCGAGGTCGTGCCGCCGGTCCGCCGCCGCAGTCGGTCGGCCTGCGGCTGGCCACCATCCCCGGCGGCCTCGGCCCGCACAAGTGGGCCGACCGCCGCCTGCTCGCCACCCTGCTGACCGCCCTGGCCGACGGCCTCGGCCCGGACGATCACCTGCTGATCGCCGATCGCGACGGGCAGGTCCTGGAGACAGACCGGGCCAACGTCTTCGCTGTGATCGACGGTGTTCTGGTCACCCCGCCCGCCGACGGGCGCATCCTGCCCGGCGTCAGCCGGGCCGCCGTCCTCCGGCTTGCCGCGCGCGACGGCTGCCCCGTCCGCGAGGAGCCGATCACCACCACGCGACTGCTGGCGGCCAGCGAGGTTTTCGTCACCAACTCCGTCGCCGGCGTGTCCCGGCCCGCTCCCTCGACCAGCCCGCGGCCACCTGGCCCGCCGGTGCCTCCGGCCCGGTGGCCCGCCGCCTGCGCGCGGCCCTGGCCCGCAGGCCGCCCAGTCCCTGTCCCAGTCCGCGGCCCAGTCCCCGGCCTGGGCCGGGCCGCCGGACACCCGGCCACCCCGCCGCCGCCCGGTCGGTCCCGCCCCGGTGATCGTCCTGATCGACAACTACGACTCGTTCACCTACAACCTGGCCCACCTGCTGCTGGGCCACGGAAGCCAGGTCGAGGTGGTCCGCAACGACGAGGTCAGCGCGGACGACATCGCCAGGCTCCGCCCCGATGGCATCGTCATCTCGCCCGGCCCCTGCACGCCCGCCGAGGCCGGCATCAGCGTCGCCGCCGTCCGCGCCTGCGCCGCCACCACCCCGCTGCTCGGCATCTGTCTCGGCCACCAGGCCATCGCCGCCGCCTACGGCGCCCGGATCACCGCCGCGCCCGAGCCCGTTCACGGCCAGGCCGCCACCATCACCCACGACGGCCGCGGCCTGCTGTCCGGCCTGCCCCCGCGTTTCCGGGCCGCCCGCTACCACTCCCTGATCGTCGACGAGGCGACCCTGCCCCCGGCCCTGACCATCACCGCCCGCGGCCCCGGCGGCCTGCCCATGGGCCTGCGCCACGGCGAGCACCCCGCCGAGGGCGTCCAGTTCCACCCCGAGTCCATCCTGACCCCGCACGGCCGCCGCATCATCGGCAACTTCACCGCCGCCGCCCGAGCGGGCCGGCGTTGCCGATTAGTCCGGCCGCCTCCATTCGTCTCAGCCAGGTAGGGACCATCCAGGCCAGGAGGGCGAAGAGCATGGCGCTACCGAAGATCGTGTCCGAGCAGGAATGGGAGCAGGCCCGCGGCGAGTTGCTCACGGCCGAGAAACAGGCCACCCGGGCTCTGGACGCGCTCGCCGCCCAGCGTCGCCGGCTGCCGATGGTCAGGTTCGGCGCGGACTACGTGTTCGACACCCCGGCCGGGCCGCGCACGCTGGCCGAGCTGTTCGACGGCCGGGACCAGCTCGTGGTGTACCAGTTCATGGACCGAGGGCCCGACGAGTTCTGTCCCGGCTGCACCGCGTTCACCAACAACGTCGCCGACCTGGACGGTCTGGCCGAGACCGGGGTCACCTGGGTCAGCGTGTCGGACATGCCGCTGGCCCAGATCCAGGCCTACCGGGAGCGGATGGGCTGGACGGTGCCGTTCGTGTCGTCGCGGGGCACCTCGTTCTCTCGTGACTGCGGCGCCGGCGACGGCTTCGCGCTGAGCGTCTTCCTGCGGGGCGGCGGCGACGTCTACCGGACCTACTCCACCACGGCCCGGGGCGTGGACCGGGTGCTGTTCCGGCACAACATCCTCGACCTGTGCCCGTACGGGCGGCAGGAGGACTGGGAGGACTCCCCGGCCGGCTGGCCGCAGCAGCCCACCTACGGCTAGCGGCAGCGGGCTGAGGCGCACGGGCCGCCGGGTGTCTGTTGCGGCATTCCCATCGCCAATCTACTATCTACGTACGTAGACAGTAGGCGGGGCCGGAGGGGATGACGATGAGCACGACAGCTCGCACTGACCGGCTCCAGCCCGGTCCGACCCGGCGGCGGGCCAGCCTCGCGCCGCCGTGGCTGCGGTGGGCCACGCTGGCCCTGTCGGTGGGCGGACTCGGCGTCTCGCTCTACCTCACGATCACCCATTTCGCCACGTCCGTCACCCTGACCTGTCCCGCCACCGGGATCGTGAACTGCGCCAAGGTCACCACCAGCCCGCAGTCGATGCTGTTCGGCGTCCCGGTGGCGGTGATCGGACTGGCCTACTACGCGGGCCTGGTTGCCCTGACCACCCCCGGTGCCTGGCGCTCGGCCTCGCTGCGCTGGGTCCGGGCCGGGGCGCTGGCCGCCGGGATCGCATTCGTGCTCTACCTCGTCTACACCGAGCTGTTCACGCTGGACGCCATCTGCCTGTGGTGCACCAGCGTGCACGTCATCACGATCGTGCTGTTCATCCTGGTCGCCCCGACCGTGGCCCGGCCGCCCGGCGCCCGGTCCGCCAGCCCTGAGCCGGAGGCCGCAGCCCGATGACCAGCCGCCCGATCGCCAGCCGCCCGATGACCAGTCGCGCGATCACCGCTCGCCCGGTGGCCAGTCGCCCGGTGGCCCGCCATGCAATGGCCCGCCGTCCGGTCATCCGCCGCCCCGTGGCCAGTCGCCCGATGGCCACTCGCCTGATGGCCGCTCGCCCGGTGGCCAGTCGCCCGGTGGCCAGTCGCGCGATCGCCAGCCGCGCGATCGCCGGCCGTGCCCGGACCACCCGCGGCATGCTGGCCCTGCTGGCGCTGCCGTTCGCGCTGATCGCCGCGATCGGGCTGGCCCGGTCGGGCCTCGGACCCGGCTGGGGCATGCTGCTGGCCGTCGGCCCGGCCGTCGCCGCCGCCATCGGCGGGCCGCGCTACACCCTGACCGCGGGCGGGGCCGCCCTGGGCACCTGCCTGCTGCTGCGCGCCGATCTCACGGCCGGCCGCCACCCGGCCGCGGTGTCGCTGGCCGCGGTGGCCGGCGTCACCGCCGCCGGCGCGCTGGCCAGCCGGGCTCGCCAGCGAAGGGATCACGAGCTGGCCCAGGTCCGGCTGGTCGCCGACGCCGCCCAGCAGGTGCTGCTGCGGCCGGTGCCCGAGCGGGCCGGGCCGGTCCGCCTGGCGGCCCGCTACCTGTCCGCCTCCTCCGGCGCCCGGGTGGGCGGTGACCTGTACGAGGTGGTGAGCACGCCGGGCCGCGTCCGCCTGGTAGTGGGCGACGCCGAGGGCAAGGGCCTGCCCGCGCTGCACACCGCGGCGACGGTGCTCGGCGTGTTCCGGGAGGCCGCGCACGAGGAGGACAGCCTGGCCGCGATCGCCCGGCGGATCGAGGCCAGCCTGGCCCGCCAGCCCGGCGAGGAGCAGTTCGTCACCGCGATCCTGGCCGAGGTCAGCGCCGACAGCGCCAAGCTGGAACTGCTCAGCTGCGGTCACCCGCCGCCGCTCCTGCTCGGGACCGCACCACCCCAGCTCGCCGACCTGGGTCCGGGCAGCCTGCCGCTCGGCCTGGGCCACCTCACCGGTGAGCCCAGGATCCCGGTCACCATCCCCTTCGGCCCCGGCGACCAGGTGCTCTTCTACACCGACGGGGTGGCCGAGGCGCGCAACCGGGCGGGCACGTTCTTCCCGCTGGCGGACTGCGCCGCCGTGCGGGCCCCGCACGACCCCGCCACCCTGGTCAGCCGCCTGAGCGACGAGGTGATCCGGCACGTCGGCCACGCCCCCGACGACGACGTGGCCCTTCTGCTCATCTACCGCGACGAGCCCGCCTCGCCGCAGCCCGGCACCAAGATCCCGAATCCGTTCGGATCGTCCGTGCGAGGGGCCGGGTAATCCGAACTGATCACAGGCCGCGGTGCGGGTGTTACTGACGAGGTGGATGTTTCCTCTGGCCAGGCGGGACCAGCTAACAGGGCACTAGATCAGGCCGGACAGCGGGGCGCCGATGAAGACGGCGGCCTTCGACGCCTACGCCGACCAGGTCCGGCCCGCCCTCGCCGGTCACGGGGATTAATACACGTAACAACGGCGGTCCGCCCTGCCCGGCCGGGCGCGGAACGTGGACGAGCGCCGCTCAGGCCGGTAGAAACAGGTGTGTCCGGTGTTAACTGCGAGGAGGCACCATGGCGGACAGCCACGTCATCGTCGGCACAGACGGCTCGGGCGTCTCGCTGCGAGCGGTCGAGTGGGCGGCTCGGGAAGCCGCCCTGCGCGACCGGCCGCTACGGATCGTCTCCGTCCCGGCCCTGCCGCCCCGGATGTCCTGGTATCAGCACAGCGGGCCGCCCGCCGTCGCCGACATCGTCCACGAGCGGGCCGAGGAGGCCGTGGCCGGGGCCGCCGCGCGGGCCGCGGCCGTCGAGCCCGGCGTGGCCGTGAGCACGGCGGTGCTGGCCGGGGCGCCATCCGATGTGCTGGCCCAGACCGCCGACGGGGCCGCGATGCTCGTCGTGGGCTCCCGCGGCGGGGGCGGGTTCGCCGCCCTGCTGCTCGGGTCGGTGGGCCGCGACGTCGCCTTCACCGCGGACTGCCCCGTGGTGGTGGTGCGCGAGGAGGCCATGGCCGGGCACCGGCAGGTCGTGATCGGCGTGCACGACGGCGCCCAGGCCAGCGCGCTTGGCTTCGCCTTCGAGGAGGCTCAGCGCCGCCTGGCCCGGCTGCACGTGGTCTACGGCTGGCAGATCTTCCTGCCTGGGCGGCGGCCCGGCCGGGGCGGGGAGTCCGGCAGCGATGCCCAGCGCGGCACGCCCGAGGCGGCCAAGTGGCTGGCCGGGCTGATCGCGCCCTGGCGGCAGAAGTACCCGGCCGTGGAGGTGACCGAGGACTCCGTGCACGCCTCGCCCAGCCGGGTCCTGGTCGGCGCCTCTGCCCGGGCCGACCTGGTGGTGCTGGGCCGGGACGGCGGCGGCCCCGACTCCGGCAACGCCGGCTCGGCGGCGCTGGCCCACGCCATGCTGAACCACGCGCACTGCCCGGTCGCGATCATCCCGGAATCCGCCTAGGGTCCCGCAGGCCGGCCTTGTCGCCGGCCCGGCCCGGGCACAAGATCCTGCCCGGGCCGGGCCGGCGATAACGGTGTCAGGCGATCTGGGCCGTCGGCCCTACATGTGGTGCCGGGCCGGCACCGAGATCGGCGTCAGCGGGCCGTTCGGGGCCGGGTTCGGCTTGAGCACCCGGAACCCGCACTGGCCGATGGCGAACCGGCCAACCAGGTTGGGCACGCCGTGCGAATCGCCGAACTGGACCGCCGGGAAGTTGCGGAAGCACGCCATGCTGCCGCGGATGAAGTTGCTGACCAGCTCGTTGGCGTCCGGGTCGGCCATCCGGTTGCCCAGGGCCAGGAACGTGTGCTGCACGTGGTTGCGCAGTGCGCCGAGCCAGCACGACCGGAGGCCGGTGATGGCCATGCCGCCGCCGACCCAGTTGTCTTCGTAGTCGCTGTAGACCGGCGACTTGAACTGCCGGAAGACCCCGGCCGGCGTGCAGGTCAGGCCTCCGCCGCCGCCCCGCTCGAGCACGCTGCCGCCGATGGAGCTGCTGTGCACCACGACGCCCAGGGCGCCGAGGGCGACCAGGCTGCCGCCCACCGAGCTGGAGCTGTTCAGCGTGGGATGCTTCTGGCTCGGGTCGTCGATGCAGGCGAAGTGAGCGGCGGAGCAGCCCATGATCAGCGTGCCGCCGAAGCGGACGACGAGGTTGCCGCCGACGGCCAGGCTCGACGTTCCGCTGTGCGTGGTGTCGTTGAGCGCGAACGCGGCCAGCAGCACGCTGCCCGGCGTGACGACGACGTTGCCGCGCACGCTGGCCGGGCCGGCGTTGACCACGCAGGTGCCGACGACGACCACGCTGGAGAAGCGGCCGGCCAGCACGCCCGGTGACCTCGGCGTGCCCGAGCAGGTGAACTGGCCGCCGCCGCCCCCGGCCGGGGCGGCGCTGGCCGCCCCCGCGCCGAGCAAGCCGAGTGACCCGACGGTCAGCACGATGGCGATGAGCATGGGCAGGAATCTGCGATATCTCACGGTGTGACCCCCCGAAGAACAAGTACCTGGGCGCGCCAGCCAGTAGTGCGCGCGGCCGGTGCCCCCGTGGTGCCGCCCCCTCGCACCCGCAGCCCTTTAACTATCCGTCATCATTTCCACACTCTCCCGTGAACCGTCAAGGGGCGCGTGAACACGCGAGGGCCGGGAACCAGACCTGTCCCCGGCCCTCGTCTAGCGGCCCTCGTGAAAGGCCGGCCGCCGTTAGCCGACGGGCATCGGCTCCACGCCCGCGAGGTCCTGGCGGGTGACACGGATCAGGATGATCGTGGCGATCAGGCCGATAAACATGATCCCCGCCGACACCACGAACCCTCGGGAGAACCCGACCGACAGCGCGTGGTCGTAGATCGCCGCCTTGGCCTGGGCCAGCTGGGCCGCGCTGGGCGTGGGCAGTGAGTGCCCGGCCCTGGCCGCCGCGGCGGCGACCGCCTTGGCGTGCTCAGTCGAGTTATGGACTGTGTTGGCCACCACCGTCCAGGCCACCGTGCCCAGGATGGCCAGCCCGATCGAGCCGCCGACCTGCTGCCCGGTATTGACCAGGCTGGAGGCCAGACCCGCGTCCCGGTCCTCGACCTTGGACAGCGAGACCAGCGTCAGCGGCATGAACAGCATGCCCAGGCCGGCCGCGGTGACCAGCACGGGGCCGAGCAGGCCGCCCACATAGGTGCTGTGCTCGTTGATCCGCGACAGCCAGAACATCCCGCCGCTGGCGATGGCCGAGGCCGCTATCAGCAGCGGCCGGGCCCCGATCCGCGGCACCAGCTGGGTGCTGACGCCCGGCCATAACCATGATCATGGCCACCATCGGCAGGTAGGCCACCCCGGTCTTGAGCGCGCTGTAGTGCCAGACGTCCTGCACGAAGATGGTCAGGAAGAAGAACATCCCGAACATCGCCGTGCCCAGGCAGAGCATGACCAGGTAAGCCCCGGACCGGCTGCGGTTGCTGAAGATCCGCAGCGGCATCAGGGCGTGCGGGCTGCGCGACTCGATGAACAGGAACGCGGTCAGGAGCACCACCGCCGCGGCCAGGGAGGCGAGGACCTTGGTGTCGCCCCAGTGCGACACCCCGTTGGCGGCTTGTCGCCGCGCTGGACAGGCCGTAGACCAGGGCCGCCAGCCCCAGCGTGCCGGTGATCGCGCCGGGCAGGTCGAACCGGCCGGGGTGGCGCTTGGACTCGGCCAGGGCGCGCGGCGCCAGCAGGGCGACCAGAAGCCCGATCGGCACGTTGACGAACAGCACCCAGCGCCAGGAGAAGTAGGTGGTGAGCACGCCGCCGACGAGCAGGCCGACGGCGGCGCCGCCGATGCTCATGGCGGCGTAGACGCCCATGGCCCGGTTGCGTTCCCGGCCCTCCGGGAAGTTGGTCGTGACCAGGGACAGAGCGGTCGGCGCGACGATCGCACCGCCCACGCCCTGCAGGGCGCGCGCGGCCAGCAGCCAGGCCTCCGAGTTGGCGAAGCCGCCGAGCAGCGAGGCGACCGAGAACAGGATGATGCCGGCGATGAAGACGCGCTTGCGGCCGAGGATGTCGCCGGCCCGGCCGCCGAGCAGCAGCAGGCCGCCGAAGGTCAGCGCGTAGGCGTTGACGACCCACTCCAGGCCGGAGCCGGAGAAGCCGAGCGCGGTCTGGATGTGGGGCAGCGCGACGTTGACGATGGTGGCGTCCAGCACCACCATGAGCTGCGCGGTGGCGATGACCAGCAGGGCCAGGCCCAGATGCCGGTTAGCGGGGCCGGTCGCCCGGCGGGCCGGCCCTCGATGGCGACACCGCTCGGGGGCGGTGCCGTGCCGGCCGCGGATGTCCGGTTCGACATTCGGGAGTGCTCCTTAGCTTGGTTCAGGCATGCGTCAGCGGTTACGGGCGTGCGTGACTCACTCGCCTCAGCCGTGGCGGTGCTGAGGCCGTCAAGATTGATGTGGTGATGTACGGGCGTCGGCCTGGCAGGCGGCCGTCAGTACCGCGCAGGATTCAGGGCCAGGCGGGCCCGGTGATGTTGTCCCCGCTCGCCGCCGGCGGGCGGCGAGCATCGCGATGGGCTGGCGCGCGGGCCGGCTCGCCAGCCGGCCGGGTAGCGCCGATATTCACCTCCCCCACCGGGGCCGGGGGGCTCGTTGGTCCGGCTGACGTGGTCGGCTGGGACAGGGGTGACGCCGCCAGGCTGTCCGGCGCGAAGTTCACGCACTCCGCTTCGCCGGGTTCCCCCGCTGGGGCGTCAGCGCTGAGCATCTTGCGGATCAGGGCAAGCAGCTGAACGCGCTCATCGTCGTTGAGGCCGCGGTTCCAGGGCATCCGGGCGGTGAGCTCGGCTTCCACGCGCTGCCGCAGGTCGCAGCCCTCGCCGGTCAGGATCAGGTTCTTGATCCGCCGGTCACCGGGATGCGGCTCGCGCCGGGCCAGGCCTCGTTTCTCCAGCATGTCGGCCACCGCGGTGATGAAGGAGGGGTCGCAGTGCAGCCGCTTGCCCAGTTCCTTCATGGCCATCGGGGCGTCCAGCGTGTGCAGGGCCTTGATGAACACCAGCGGGATGCCCAGCTGCTGGGCCAGCTTCTCGGCCCGGCCCACCGCGCGCACGCCCAGCTCGACCACGCACTCCTCGATCTGCGCGTTGAGCTGCTCCGTACGCGACTTGCCCGGCACGACCGCTCCCTGCCTCTTGCTAGAGATTGCCAATAGTTGAGTAGCTCAACCTTATGAGCGCAGGCTTGCGGATGTCAAATGTTTACTAGCTCAAGGATTTCCGGGCCACGGCGGTCAGTGCGGTCAGTGCGGCCAGTGCCGTCAGTGCCGGATGAGGGCGGAGATGACCAGCACCGCGACCCCGATCAGGACGATCACGAACAGGCCGCTGCGCATCCGGACCTAGCGGCCCCCAGAGCGCGGCCCTTGCCGACCTTGATGTCGCCGTGCGCCATCTTCGCGCGCTGGGCGTGCCAGCCCGCCATGCATCCGACCGCGAGGAACACGATCACGATGAGAACGACGCCGGAGCTCATGACATTGCCCCTCCCGCGTATCTACACGCAGCGTGTCTCCAGGCCCGATCATGTCGTAACCGGCTACCCGGGCTCCAGCGGAAACGCCGTACGGGGCACTGGCAGGATGGACCTGGCCAAGAAAGCCGCGTCGATCACCGCAAGGAGCACACGCATGAATGAAGCGCTCAGCGCTGAGACGATCAGGATTACCGGACATGGCGGAGACGAGATCGAGGCCTATGCCGCCCGGCCCCTCGAGTCCGGGGTGTTCGGCAGTGTGGTGGTCATCCACCATATGCCGGGGTACGACTCCGAGACGAAGGAAATCACCAGGAAGTTCGCCGCCCAGGGCTACGCGGCCCTCATGCCGAACCTGTACTAGCGCGACGCGCCGGGCGCGAGCCCGGACGACGCGGCCGCGGTGGCCAGGGCCCAGGGCGGCGTGCCCGACGAGCGGCTCGTCGGCGACGTCGCGGGTGCCGCCGAGTACCTGCGTGCCCTGCCCGGCCGCAACGGCAAGGTCGGCGTCATCGGCTACTGCTCCGGCGGCCGCCAGTCGTTCCTGGCCGCGTGCAGCCTCGCAGCTCGACGCGGCCGTGGACTGCTACGGCGCGTGCGTGGTCAACCCGCCGCCCGAGGGCATGCCGCTCAAGGTGCAGCCGGTTGTGGGACTGGCCGGAAGACCTGTCCTGCCCGCTGCTCGGGCTGTTCGGAGCCGAGGACAAGTTTCCCCGGGCCCGCCGAGACGGCCGAGCTGTCGAAGGTCCTCGACGACCTGGGCAAGCGGCACGAGTTCCACACCTACGAGAGCGCGGGCCACGCGTTCTTCGCCGTCAACCGGCCGGCCTACCGGGTCGAGGCCGCCAACGACGGCTGGCAGCGGATCTGGGACTTCTACGGCCGCTACCTGGCCAGCTGAGGAGCGACAACCATGTGCACCTACCTGACTGAGACGATCAAGATCACTGGTAGCGGCAAGGGCGCGGAGGGCTGGTTCGCGGTCAGCGACGCCAGCGTCTATTTCGACCACCCCGTGCACGCGATGGCCGAGCACACGCTCAACATCGACTTCCGCAACCCGGCCGGGGGACCGTCCGCGCGGGTCGCGGTGGAGCTGAACGCCGAGTCGGCCCGTGAGCTGGCCCGGGCCATCTTGCTGACGCTCGACTCGGCGCCGCCGGGAATGGTGGCCTGAGCCCGCCCGCGCCGCTTTTGCGCGTGCCGCTTTTGCATGTGCCGCTTTGACATGACTGTCGCTGGTCCATGCCAGGATCAGCGCAGAGCGTTTGGGAGGCGCCGTGAAGTTCAGGGTCGAGCGCGAGGCGCTGGGCGAGGCCGTCGCCTGGGTGGCGCGGGAACTGCCGGCCAGGCCGGTCATTCCCGTGCTGTCCGGGCTGCTCATGCAGGCGTCCGGGGCCGGCCTGACGCTGTCCTGCTTCGACTATGAGGTGTCGGCCCGGGTCACCGTGCCAGCCGAGGTCGAGGAGCCAGGCACCGCGCTGGTCCCCGGCCGACTGCTGGCCGAGATCACCCGCAGCCTGCCGCCGCGCGACGTCGAGTTCAGCTCGCCGGACGACATGCTGCGGGTGGCCTGCGGCAGCGCTGAGTTCGAGCTGGTCTCGCTGCCCGTCGAGGAGTATCCGGGCCTGCCTGAGCCGCCCGCGCCTGCCGGGACGGTCGACGGCGGCGTGCTGGCCGCCGCCGCGGCCCAGGTCGTCCCGTCGGCCAGCCGCGACGACACCCTGCCCATGCTGACCGGCGTCTGCCTGGACGTGTCCGGTACCGCGATGACGCTCGCCGCCACCGACCGCTACCGGCTGGCCGTGCGCACCGTCCCCTGGACCCCCGCCGTGCCCGGCCTGCGCGCCGCCGCGCTGGTGCCGGCCAGGACCCTGGCCGACGTGGCCCGCACCATGGGTCCCGGCGTGCCGGTGACGATCGCGTTCAGCGTGCCCGAGCACGGCGAGGGCCCGGGTGGCCGCGCTTCCGCGGAAGCGCGGCCGGCCGAGCCGCGGCCCGCCGAGGGCATGATCAGCTTCGAGGGCGGCGGGCGGCGGCTGACCGCCCGGCTGATCGGCGGCGACTTCATCCGCTACCAGTCCCGCTTCCCGTCCGAGTTCGGCTGCCGGGCCGTGCTGCCCGCCGACCTGTTCACCGCCGCCGTGCGCCGCGTCTCGCTGGTCGCCGAGCGCACCAGCCCCGTCCAGCTCACGTTCGGCGACGGCGAGGTGGTCATCGAGGCCCACACCGACGGCCGGGCCCGCGCCGCCGAGACCGTGCGGGCCGCGTTCACCGGCAGCGAGCCCGCCATCTCGTTCAACCCCGGCTACCTGCTCGACGGGCTGACGGCGGCGGCGGTCTGCGGCGCCGGGCGCCCGGCGCCGCCCGGTGAGGCGGCCGGGACCGAGCCCGAGCCGGGCCGGGTGCAGCTGGAGTTCACGAGCCCGGCCAAGCCCGCCCTGATCACCTGGGCTGGTTACGACACGGCCCCGATGGACGACGCCAGGCCCGGCCGGCGGTGCACAGGACGCTGCGGACGACCCGGCGGAGGCGGGCGACGATAGCGCCCCGGGGTTCCGGTACCTGGTGGTGCCGCTGCGATCCTCGTCCAGCCCCTGAACCCCATGATCACGGAACTCCGTCAGCGATATGAGCTGACGGAGTTCCGTCATCAGTGCAGCGGCCAGGGGCGCGCTAGCGACGTGAGCAGCCGCCGAAGCGGCGCAGGCCGAAGATGCGGCGCAGGATCGACCGGATGATGACCAGGCCGATGGTCAGGATCCCCCAGCCGCCGAAGCCGCCGAAGAAGCTGAAGCCTAGCCATACCGGAGCCAGCAGCACCAGCAGCACGGCCAGCGAGGTGACCATCCCGAACACCAGGCCGAAGCCCCGGCGTGTGCGGCCCCCGCGGCCCTGACCGCCGCCAGCACGGCCGCCGCCCGCCCGGCTCCCGGCGGTGAGGCCGGCCACCGGCAGCGGCGCGGCCGGGGTGCGGACGTGGGGCAGGTCGCCGGTGACCGCGTCGAGGTCACGCTGGGTGACGGCGGCGAAGGCGGCGCTGAGCCGCTGGTTGAACTCCTCGAGTGACAGCCGGCCGAGCGCGTAGTGCTCACGCAGCGACGCCGCGGTCGCCTCGCGGTCAGCATCGCTGATCCGCAGGTCTGGTCTCGTCGCCATCAGAACCTCCACGTCCCCCGACGCCGACTACTAGCTCATACGATATATCGCGAGACGGGGCGCCACAAGCCGAGAGGCCACACCGGCCGGCAAAATGAACGCGGTGGTCAGCGAATCAGCCAGCCCGCCTGTCCCGCCGTCCGGCCCGGGCTAGTTCAGGAAGTAGCTGGCCCCGCCGGTCTGGGGGTTGGTCACCTCAGCCGGGATCTGGTACGAGCCGTCGTGCGCGAACACCAGCGTCAGCGTGATCTCCGTCCCGGCCTTCATCGGCCGGGCACCGCTGATGACCAGGTGATAGCTGGTGGGATTCAGCCGGACCAGGGTGTGCCCGGGGATCGGGATGGAGCTGAAGTCGCGCTCGATGTCGGGCGATGCGCCGACCGGGCCGCGCAGCGTGACCGTGCCCCCCACGCTGGTGCGCACCGAGACCAGTTTGTCGGCGTTGCCGTTGTTCCTGATCGCGACGTAGGCGTCGGTGGGATTGCCGTCGTGGGGCACGCCCACGTAGGCGGTGACCAGCTCGATCTGCGGCGCGCTCGCTTCGGCCTGGCCGGCGCAGCCCGCCAGGACGGCACCCAGCGCCGCGATCAGCGCGGCGGCGCCCGCGCGAGTGGCGATTCCCTGGCCGGTGGGCCGATATACGCGGGATACGCGGGATACGCGGGGCGCAGTCGCCCGGCCGGGCCGGGCCGCCTTGGTCAGCATGATCTTCGCTCTCAGGTCTTTCACGGCGCGACCTATCGTCTCACGCGGCCGGCCTGACCCGGGTGCCGGGCAGGTGGATGCCCCGCCGGCGCACCCGGGGGTGGCCGGCGGGGCATCCAGCCCCCGCGGGCTCAGGCGTAATCGCGGAAGGCCGGCCAGGCCCTGGCCCAGCTCGAGCGCAGGCCGGTGGCCAGGTAGATGGGCGCGCCCTGCTCGTCGTCGCTGACGCCGAGGCCGTTCTCGAAGGTCCCGATCCGCCGCACGTGCGCGAACTCTCGCCGCAGGAATCCGGGGTCCATGTCCACCGCGATGGCGGCGGTGTCACGAGCGGGCGGCGGGCCCCAGAGCCAGAAGTTGTTACTGCCGCTGTAGGCCGTCGGGAGCCCGTCCGCCGGTCCGAAGCGCTCGATCGCGCCCGCCTCGCCGTAGTTACTGGTGAGCAGCGTGGTGCGGGAGCGCAGCGCCGGCGGGAGGGCGTGGTACTCGCGGGCCACCTGGCCGACCAGGCTCGGCCAGGCGATTTCCTCGCCGAGGTCGTAGTTGATCTTCTGAACCGGGACGGTGGCCAGCGCGCGGGCGGGCAGGACCGGCAGCACGACGGGCAGCGCGATCAGGGCGGCCAGGACCATGGCCGCGCCCATGACGAGGGCGGGCCGGATGCGCCGGGCCAGCGGCCGGCGGCCCGCCAGCCAGCGCTCCAGCGGCACGGCGCCGGCCGCGAGCAGGAAGGTGAAGATGCCGCCGGGGTAGTACGGCTTGCCGCCCATGACCAGGAACAGCACCAGGACGATGAGGCTGGCGATGCCGACCGACCGGAACCGGCGCGCGGCCGGGTTCCGCAGCGTCCAGGCCAGCCCGGCGATCCAGACCGGGGTCAGCACCAGCCCGGTGTAGATGATCTGGGCGATCAGGTACGTGGCGCGGTTGTGCCCGGCGCTCTGCTGGAGCACGGCGAACACGTCGAACGCGGGCCAGCCGTTCGCGGCCTGCCACACCAGGTCGGGCAGGGACAGTCCGGCGGCGATCACGGCGCCCAGGCCCAGCCACCAGCTCGCCGCGAGCCGGCGGGCCGGGGTGAGGGCAAACCCGACGGCCAGGGCGGCGACCAGGAAGCCGATGTTCCACTTGGCCTCGGAGGCCACGCCGACGCACGCCCCGATGGCCACCCACCAGCGGCGGTCGCCGGTGGTCAGCAGCTTGAGCACCAGCACCAGCGTGAGGGTCCAGAAGAAGAAGTCGGGTACCGCCGTGGTCAGCTCGTGCATAGCGCCCAGGAACTCGGCGCAGGTGGCGGCGGCCAGCGCCGCGAGCACCTGGCCGGTCCGCCCGGCGCCGAGCATCCGGCTCATGGTCGCGGTCAGTGCCACCATGGCCGCCATCACCAGGGCCGGGATGAGCCGCAGCACGACCAGCGAGTCGCCCGAGACGGCGGCGGACAACCGGGCCAGCAGCGGGGTCAGCGGCGGCTGGTCGACGTAGCCGAACGCCAGGTGCCGGCCTGCTTCCAGGAAGTACAGCTCATCGCGCACGTAGCCGTAGCGTGCGCTGAAGGCCATCTCGAGGGCGAAGGCCGCGGCCGCGATCAGCGCGATCCAGCGCACCGGCGCCCGGCCCGCGGCCCGATCCACGGTGGCCTGAGTCCGGGCGGCCTGGTGCTCGGCGGTCTCGGCGGCGGGGGTGAATTCGGCAGCGGAGAGGTAGTCAGCGTTCATAACGGCATCGTCGCCCCGTCCCATGATCACGCGCGCCGGCCGCGGGAGCGAACCTCGGTCTCACCCAGGCGGGCCGACGGCGCCCGGCCACGCGGCTGTTCTCCTGCGGAGGTAGGAGGGCCAGACTCCGACTCGCGGAGGATGCCGCCCGGCGCCCGTCCCGTTCTACGATCGAGGCGTGAAGAGGCTGTCGGCCTGGGCGGCTCAGCTCACGCCACGGCAGCAGGACCTGGCCCTGGCGCTGGTGCTGGCGGCCGTGAACGTGGGCACCGTGCTCCCGTACCTGTCCCACATGCACCCGCAGGGCTGGGCCGTCGCGCTGCTGATCCTCCAGGCCCTGCCGCTGGTCTACCGTCGCGACTACCCGGTGTGGGTATTCCTGGCCGTGGGCCTGCCCCGGTCCGCCTACGACCACTTCGGCTTCGGCTACGCGCCGGTGCCGGTGGGGCCGGCCATCGCCTACTTCACGGTCATGGAGCGGTCCTCGACCCCCGTGCGCTGGGCGATGAGCGCCCTCCTGGTCGTGGGCATTGCGCAGAGCCAGCTGCTGCCCGGCCACACCGAGCCCTACGACCTCTTCGTCCAGCTGCTGATCTTCGGCATGCGCCGGCTTCGCGGGCCTGCTCAGCCGGAGGAACCGGACCCACCTGAGCGAGACCGAGGCCCGGGCCGATCGGGCGGAATCCGAGCGCGACCAGCAGGTCGCCCTGGCCGCCGCGGGGGAGCGGGCCCGGATCGCCAGGGAGCTGCACGACGTGGTGGCGCACCACGTCAGCCTGATGGCGGTGCAGGCGGAGGCGGCCGGCTCGCTGCTGCCGGGCCAGCCCGAGCAGGCCGGGCGCTCGGTAGAGATCATCGGGCAGACGGCCCGGCAGGCGCTCACGGAACTGCGGCGGCTGCTCGGGGTGCTGCGCGGGCCGGGGCAGCATCCGGCGACGCCGCCGGCGCCGTCCCTGAGCGAGCTGGACGGCGTGCTGGCCCAGGTCAGGGAGGCTGGGCTGGCCGTGGACCTGGCCGTGGAGGGCGACCCGGCCGAGCTGGCCATCGGGGTAAACCTGACCGCGTACCGGATCGTGCAGGAGGGCCTGACCAACGTGCTGCGGCACTCGGCCGCGCCGTGCGCGGCGGTCCGGATCTGCTACGAGCCCGGCTACGTGACGGTCTCGATCGCCAACTCGGGCCCCGCCGCGCAGAGCGGCCGGGCCGTGAATGGCCAGGTGCGCAACGGCCAGGCCGGCCACGGGACCGCGCTCGCGGAGGGCGGCTTCGGGCTGGCCGGCATCGCCGAGCGGGTCGCCTCCTGCGGCGGCACGCTGAGCGTCGGCCCGACCGGCGCGGCGGCTTCGCGCTCACTGCTAGGCTCCCGGCGCTATGACGATCAGAGTCCTGGTCGTGGACGACCAGGAGCTGGTCCGGGCCGGATTCTGCGTCATTCTCGAGACGGCCGAGGGCATCCAGGTGGTCGGCGAGGCGGCCAACGGGGCCGAGGCGGTGGCCCAGGCGGTCGCGCTCGGCCCGGACGTGGTGCTGATGGACGTGCGGATGCCGGAGATGGACGGCCTCGAGGCCACCCGGCTGATCACCGGCGGGGAGCGGGACGCCGGGCCGCGGGTGGTCATGCTGACCACGTTCGACCTGGATGACTACGTGTACGAGGCGCTGCGCGCCGGGGCCAGCGGGTTCCTGCTCAAGGACGCGCCGCGGCACGACCTGATCGCCGCCGTCCGCCGGGTCGCGGCCGGGGACGCCCTGCTGGCGCCGTCGGTGACCCGCCGGCTGATCGAGGCGTTCGCCCGGCGGCCGCCCGAGACCGCGCCGTCACCGTCCCGGCTGGCCTCGCTGACCGCCAGGGAACGGGACATCCTGCTGCGGCTGGCCCGCGGCCGCAGCAACGCCGAGGTCGCCCGCGAGCTGTTCGTGAGCGAGACCACGGTCAAGACGCACGTCGGCCACCTGCTGGCCAAGCTGGGCCTGCGGGACCGGGTGCAGGCCGTGATCCTGGCCTACGAGACCGGCATGGTGGTGCCGGGCGAGACCGAGGAGACGGCCAGCTAGGCCTCGGCTAGGCCGTGCCTCATCAGCCGCGGGGAGCCCCGTCGTTCCCGCGCTGGACGGCGGTCAGGATCCGGTCCCGGCCGAAGTCCCAGGCCTGCTCGATGTCACCGCCAAGCCGGAACGCTCCGGCGAGCTCCATCGTGATGAACCCGTTCGCCCAGGCCACGATCGTGCGTGCGGCCGGCAGCGCGTGCTGCGGGCCGACCAGGTCGGTGACCGCGCGCAGGAGCGTGGCCGAGGAGCGCACGGATCGTTCCATAGCACCGGAGGCGACGCTGGGTGCGTACGTGAGCGTGTATGCGACCGGGTTCGCGTGGGCAAACCTGCGGTAGGCGGTCAGCATCGCCCGCAGGTCCGCGACGGGATCACCGCAGCTCGCGGCCGCGTCGAGGACCGCCGTCAGCTCGTCGGTCACGTCCTCCAGGACCAGCCGGAACAGGTCGGAACGGCTGCGGACCCGTTTGTACAGCGACGGCGCGCGCACCCCGACGGCGTCGGCCACGTCGCGCATGGTCAGCGCGTGCATGCCGCGTTCCTCCAGCAGATGCCGTCCGGCGGCCACGATGGCGGCGGTCGAGGTCTGTGGGTGGGCGGGCATCGGGCCTCCTGTTCACCAGCGACCGCGACCCGGTTGCGGCCACCACGAAGGCTAACTATAGTAGCCATGCGAAGGCTAACAATCGTAGCCTTGATTCGCCTGGGAGGCACTGTCATGCAGATAGCCGAGGGTCTGTACCGGATCGGTTCGGACACCGTCAACAGTTACCTGGTCGTCGACGGGGGCGGCGTGACGATCATCGACGCCGGGCTGCCGCGCTACTGGAAGCTGCTGCCCAGCGAGCTCGCGCGGGCTGGCCTGACCCTCGACGACGTGCGGGCACTGATCCTCACCCACGGCGACACCGATCACATTGGCTTCGCGGCCCAGTTGCATCGCGAGAAAGGCATCCCGGCTTACCTGCACCCGGCCGACGCTGACCGGGCCCGGCTGGAGGTAAAGAAGCCGAACAGTGGCTGGGGCCCGGTCAAGGCCGGGCCGCTGGCCGGCTTCCTGTGGTACTCGGCCCGCAACGGCGGGCTGCGGATCCGGCCGGTCGGCGAGTTGCGGCCGGCCGAGGACGGCCAGGCGCTCGACGTCCCGGGCCAGCCCCGGATCATCCACGTGCCCGGCCATACGCCCGGCAGCGTCGCGGTCCACGTCCCGGCCGTGGACGCCCTCTTCATCGGTGACACCATGACGACCCGCAACGTGCTCACTGGCGCGACCGGGCCCAAGCCCGCGCCGTTCACGCTGGAACCCCGGCAGGCCCTCGCGTCACTGGGACGCCTCGATGGCGTAGACGCGACCTGGGTACTGCCGGGCCACGGCCCGGCCTGGGACGGCGGCGTGGCCGAGGCGGTCCGGCTCATCCAGCAGGCAGCGGCCCGGTGACCCAGTGAAGCGGCTGCCGATCTGGTTCGAGCGAGCGGAAAGCCTGGCCATCGCCGTCACTGTCGTCGTCGTCTTCGTCCGCCTGGGCTTCTCCTGGTGGTGGCTGCCCGTACTTTTCCTGCCGTTCGACCTGTCGATGGCGGGATACCTGGCCGGCGACCGTGTCGGCGCCGTCTGCTACAACCTGGCCCACGCCTACGTCGCGCCCGCCGTCCTGCTGCTCAGCTATGCCCTGAGCTCGGCCCGCTGGTGCGCGTTCGCGGGGCTGCTGTGGGCCTTCCACATCGCCGGGGACCGGGTACTGGGGTACGGCCTCAAGTTCGCGAGCAGCTTCCAGGACACGCACCTCGGCCGGATCGGCCGGTCCTGAGCTCCTGGCGCCGCGCGGGGTAGATCTAGCCGCGCTCGATGGCCGTGCCCAGCAGGCCCAGCGACGGGGAGCCGAGCGCGAACATGGCCGAGTGGAAGCGGTGCAGCGTGAAGCCGGTGCCCCACTCCTTGCGGGCCCGCTCGCGCAGGTCCATGATCTCCAGCTTGCCCCAGGTGTACCGGCCGTAGGTCGGGTCGAACGTGGCCCGCCGGGCCTCCGACAGCGCCGCCGACCCGGCGATGTGGGTGTCCGACTCGAACCGCCGCGCGGCCTGCGCCACCGTCATCCCGGCGGTGTGCACGCCGATGGCGCAGGCCAGCCGGGTGACCCGGATCAGCGCCTCCAGCCAGACGCCGATGGCGAACCGCGGGTCGTCGGCGCAGAAGCCCTCCTCCACGCACAGCTCCTCGGCGTAGTGGGCCCAGCCCTCCACGAACGCGTCCGAGTGCAGCGTGCGCCGGACCGGGCCCTCGGCCCGGCGGATGGCCCGGACGTGCGAGAAGTGGCCCGGCGCGACCTCGTGCACGGTGATGCCCGGCAGCGTGGTGTCGCTGAACACCTCCAGCCATTCCTCCCGTTCCGCGGCCGGCCAGGACGGCTCCGGCGGGGTGATGTGGTACCAGGACGGGCCCTCGGGCTCGCCCGGCGCGGCCGGCGACATCATCGCCATGGCCCAGCGCCGCGACTCCGGGGCCAGCCCGACCAGGCACTCGCCGTCGGGGTAGGGCACCAGGTCGTGCTCGCGGGTGAAGTCCATGGCCCGCGTGGTCCACAGGCGCGCCGCCTCGATGACGCCGTCGGTGTCCGGGTGGTCGCGGACCAGCTCGCGGGCCACCTCCAGGGCGCGGCCGGCCGGGGTCGATCCGCGCGCAGCTGTCGGCCAGCCGCTCGGTCAGCCGGTCCCGCTCGGCGTCCGCGCGCTCGCTGAGCCGGCCCAGGTCCACCGGCAGCGCGTCGGCCGTGCCCATCAGCGCGCTCAGCGCCGCGCCGCCGAGCGCGGCGTCCGGGTCACCGCTGGCGGCCGCCTGCTCCATGCGCGTGACCAGCCGGGTGTGGGCGTCCAGGGCGGCGGTCCTGACCCCCTGGTCGGCGTCGGCCGGGATGCCCGCGGCCAGGCCGCGGATCGCGGCCGCCAGGGCATCGGCGACCGGCGCCGGCACCTGGTCCAGCGCGTCCAGCGCGGCCTCGATGGCCTGCGGCCAGGCGGCCAGGTGCTCGCGGCGGGCCTGGTCCCGCTGCGCGGCCGGGGCGTAGTCCCGGTCGTAGCAGGCCAGGTCCAGGTTGCCCAGGTGCACGGCCGGGTTGCGCCGGTGCAGTTCCAGGTCGCCGAACTCGACCCTGGCCGCATCGGCGAACGCGGTCAGCTGGGCCTCGTCGTGCGCGTCGGCCAGCGGCGGGTCGGCGCCTGCGGCGTCGTCCAGCGCGCCCAGGCCGGCCGGACCCCGGCCCGTGAGAGATCCTGGACCCGGCCGTCGTACTCGTGCCGGCCGCTGCACTCGCGGACCTCGGCCACATGAAGATCGCAGACGGCGCGCAGCCGCGGAGTCAGGTCATCCATGCCACGCACCGTATCGGCCCGGGCACGCACGCGGGCGCCGGGCCTCCGGCCTGGTGCCCACAGCCATGGTGTTTGATGCACGCCACGCGGGCGCCGGGCCAGGGACCCGGCGCCCGCAGCTGTGCTGGCTATCCGTACTGAGGCGAGCTAAATCCCGGTTACGGGATGCCCACGCCCGGCACGATCGGCCCGAAGACCAGCACGCGCTTGCCGTGACAGGCCTGGAAGGCGAACGGCAGCTCGGTGGACGCGCGCTGATGCGGGGCGCGGATCCGCAGGCTGGCCGCCCGGACCGGGTGGCTGCACACATTCCCCGCCTCGACGATGCCCAGCGTGGCGTGGGCGGTCCAGCCCGGCCACAGCTCCACCACGCCGTGCGGCAGCCGCAGCGCCCGCGAGGACTTGCCGATCTGGTGCCCGGAGGCGCTGATCGCGGCCGCCTTCGGGAAGCCCCACAGGAAGCAGGCATGGTGGCCGACGTTGGTGAACTCGACCGGGTAGAAGATCGTTCCGGCGGTCCCGCCGCCGAGGCCCAGACCGAGCCAGATCTCCGTCTGCTGGGAGGTGCACTTCGGCGACCAGGCCGGACTGGTTTTGGCCGGGCTGGTTCTGGCCGCCGTGGTGGTAGTGGCGGCCTGGGCCGCGCCGGGCAGCGCAGTCAGCGCGGTGCCGGACAGCACGGCCGCCCCGCACAGGACCGCTGTGCCGGTCAGCGCGCGGCGGGTGACACGGGTCATGCGGGTCGCGAATGTCGGCTTCATGGACATGCCCCCTTCTGGGCCGAGGCCCATTCCCGTGGTCTGCTTCCGCGACCGGTTCGGTCACGGGGTCAGTGGGGTTTTTCGGGGTATCACGCCGTGCCGCGGCGGGCCCGGCCCCGCTGGACGGGACGCACGGTCAGCATCTCGCTGCCCCGCAGCACGGCCGTGCAGGCCGGCACCGGGTGGGCCACGTAGCTCGCGCTCGCCGTCCCCGGCACGGTGATCCGCAGCCCGGCCGCGGTCACCGGGTGGCACTTGCTGGCCGGGTAGTTCGCCGTGCTCAGCACCTGGAGCCAGGCGTGCGCGATGCCGCCGGGGGCCAGCACCACCGGGGCGGCCGGGACCGCGTGGTCGGTCGCGGCCCTGGCGCCGACCTGGGCCCCGGACAGGCCCATGGTCAGCGCCACCGCCGGGTAGCCGGCCAGCTCACACGCCTGGCCCGAGATGTTGGTGAACTCCAGCGGCACGTAGTAGCTGCCGGCGGCCACGCCCGGCCGCGCCGGTGTCCAGCCGGACCCGCAGCCCGGATGCCGTGCAGCTGCTGACGCCCGTGGCCGGGCTGCTGGGCGTCCCGCCCGGCCTGGCCGTGCCGCTCGCGCTGGCCGTAGCGCTGGCACTGGCGCTGGCCGTGGCACTGGGGGCGGCGCTGATGCCCGCGCCGGGGGCCGCCGCCGAGCCGCATCCCGCCAGTGCCGCCGCCCCGGCCGCCGCCAGGGCGGCCGCCGCCGACGGCGCGAGTCGGTACCGCGCCAGCGGGTGCCGCAGGTGGCGCGGGAGGTACCAGTGCCGGGGAAGCCAGTTGCTCGGCAAGCGTCTGCTCATTGCGCCTCTCATGCCGGCCGGTAGAACGGGCCCTTGATCAGTACGACGCAGCCGCGCCGGCCCGGGGTTGTTCGGCGGCGCGTTCGGCCCTGGGCCGCCGGGTGGTTATGGCCCGTTCGCTCCCGGCCTGACCACGTAGATTCCCAGCGTGCTGCCGCCGGGGATGGTGCCCGTGCAGGTCATCGCGGTCAGATCGGTGTACAGCGGGGCGTACTGGTCGGGCGGATAGACCCGCAGCCAGTGCGCCGTCACCGGCTTGCAGAGCGATGTCGGGTAGTTCTGCGCCACCGCTACCTGGACCGAGGCGTGGGCCACGGCCCCCGGCGCCAGCGTCACCAGCGCCTGGCCCCTGGGTTGGGTTGCGGACCGCCGCCCCGCCCAGTTCGGCGCCGCCCGGCCCGGACACGAACGACACGCCCGGGTAGCCGTACATCGTGCACGGCGCGCCCGAGACGTTGGTGAACTCCAGCGGGTAGAAGATGCTGCCCGCCGCCCCGCCGGCCGGCGCCAGCCTGATCCGCAGCGCCCCGGTCCCGCACTGGGCCAGCGGAGCGGGCTGCGCCCCGGTCGGGGCGGGCGCGGGCGCGGTGGGTGCCGGACCGCCCGGCCCGGTGGGCGTCGCGCCCGAGTGGCCGGTCCGCGGCCCGGGCGCGGAGGAGCGCGGCGCGGGTGTGGTCGGGTGCACCACCGTCGGCGCCGGGTGCGGCGAGGTCGTGACCGGCAGCCAGGCGCGCGCGGTGACCGGCCACGTGCGGGTGGCCGGCCGGGCCGGAGCAGGCGGTCAGTAACCCGGCGCAGGCCACCGCTAGCACGACCGGGACGGTGACCAGCGCGGGGCGGCCCGGCGTCCGGAAGCGGGCAGGCCGGTCAGGGGGTGCGAGCAGCGTCATCGGGGGCGTCGCTTTCTCGTCGGAGTCACTGGGGGTAGTGGCTCTGTCAAGTACGACGCAATATCCGGCCAGCACGGTTGTTTCCTGCGCGGCCTGGTTCTCCGGCGGCCCGCCAGACCGCCGCGGACCCGCCGATACTGCCCGCGGCCAGCGGGGAAATCCGGATCAGGAGTTGGCGCCCGCGCCCGGCTGGACCGTCTGCACCGCCAGCACCCGGATCGACTTGGCCGTGCAGGTGTCCGAGTTGAACTTGACGTACAGCGGCACGGTCTCGCCCGGCGGGAAGATCCTGAGCCAGTGTGTCTTGGCCAGGTGGCATCGCGACGGCGGGTAGTTCTGGGCCACCGCCACCTGGAGCAGCGCGTGGGCCGTCGAGCCGGCCGCCAGCGTGACCGACTGGCGCGGCGTCGCGCTGTCCTCGCTGGCCGAGTTGCCGATCTGGCTGCCGCCCGGCCCGGTCACGAACGACACGCCCGGGTACCCGAACAGCGTGCAGGCTGAGCTCGAGGTGTTACGGAACTCCAGCGGGATGATCGTGCTGCCCGCCGCGCCGTTGCTCTGGCCCAGGCTGGCCGACAGCGCCGATGTCACGCAGGCCGCCGGGCCCGCCGGCGCGCTGCTGCTGGACGGGCTCGGCGGCGTGCTCGAGGCCGGGGGTGACACGGTGCGGGTGACCGTCTTCGTCGCCGTCCCGCCGGACGACGGCGACGCCTTCGACCCGCACGCGGCCAGCAGGACGACGCTGGCGGCGATCGAGGCGGCCACGGTGATGCGCCGGGCGACGGTGGCAGATGGGATCATCAGTCTTCCTTCAGGTGCGGGCCAGGCTACTCAGCACACTCTCATGAGCACGCGTCCCATAAGACGCAGGCGGGGTCATTGCGGTTGGACATTTCCCGGTAGCGTCGCAGGCATGCCTCCTGACGCGTACCCCGCCGCCCCGTCCTTCACCACCCGGCCGCAGCTCGCGGGCACGTTCGGGATGGTGGCCTCCACGCACTGGCTGCCTCGGCCGCCGGCATGGCCGTGCTGGAGAAGGGCGGCAACGCCTTCGACGCCGCCGTCGCCGCCGGGTTCGTGCTCCAGGTCGTCGAGCCGCACCTCAACGGCCCGGCCGGCGAGGTCCCCGTCATCGGCTACGACGCCGCCGGCGCAGGCCGTGTTCGTCCTCGACGGCCAGGGCCCGGCGCCCGCCGCCGCCACCCTGGACCGCTACGCCGACCTCGGGCTCGACCTGGTCCCCGGCACCGGCCTGCTGGCCGCGGTCGTGCCCGCCGCGTTCGGCACCTGGATGCTGCTGCTCGAGCGGCACGGCACCCTGCCGCTGCGCGACGTGCTCGAGTACGCGATCGGCTACGCCGAGCGACGGCTACCCGATGCTGCCCACCGCGAGCGCCGCCGATCGCCGGCGTGGCCGGACTCTTCCGCGAGCACTGGCCCAGCTCCGCCGAGGTCTACCTGGCCGACGGCGTGCCCGCGCCCGGCGCCCGGTTCGCCAACCCCGTGCTGGCCGAGGTCTACCAGCGGATCCTGGCCGAGGCCGAGGCGGCCGGCACCGGCCGCGAGACCCAGATCGAGGCCGCCCGGCGCGCCTTCTACGAGGGCTTCGTGGCCGAGGCCATCGCCGACTACCTGGCCACCGCCGAGGTCATGGACACCTCCGGCACGCGCCACCGCGGCCTGCTCGACCGGCGCCGACCTGGCCGGCTGGCGGGCGTCCGCCGAGCCGCCCGTCACCGCTCGACTTCCGCGGCTTCACCGTGTGCAAGACCGGCCCGTGGGGCCAGGGCCCGGTGTTCCTCCAGCAGCTCGCCCTGCTGGACGGGTTCGATCTGACACGACTGGGCCCGGGCAGCGCCGAGTTCATCCACACGGTCACCGAGGTGCGCCAAGCTGGCTTTCGCCGACCGGGAGGCCTGGTACGGCGACCCGCGGCAGTCCGACGTGCCGCTGGCCGGCCTGCTGTCCGCCGACGTACGCCGCGCAGCGCCGCGCGCTGGTCGGCGAGCAGGCCGCCGCCGAGCTGCGTGCCCGGCGCCCCGGCCGGCGAGCCCGGCGGCTGCCCGGCTACGCGCTGACCGCCTTCGGCGCCGGACGGCGCGGCCAACGGCGCCGCGCCGCGCGTGCCGGGGTGGGCGAGCCGACCGCGGCGCTGGCCGGCGAGGTCGCCGCGCCCGAGCTCGGGCCCGGCGACACCTGCCACCTCGACGTCGCCGACCGGTTCGGCAACCTCGTCTCCGCCACCCCGAGCGGCGGCTGGCTGCAGAGCTCGCCGGTCGTGCCCGGCCTCGGCTTCTGCCTCGGCACCCGGGCGCAGATGTTCAGCGCTGACGCCGGGCTTCGCCAGCTCCCTGGCCCCCGGCCGCCGGCCCGCGCACCACCCTGTCGCCGAGCCTGGCGCTGCGCGACGGCCAGGCCGTACCTGGCCTTCGGCACCCCCGGCGGCGACCAGCAGGACCAGTGGACGCTGGCCGTGTTCCTGAACCACGCCGTGTTCGGCATGAACCTCCAGGAGGCCATCGACTTCCCGGCTTTCTACGACCGACCACTTCCCGTCGTCGTTCTACCCGCGCGGATCCCAGCCCCGCTCGCTGGCCGTCGAGTCGCGCCACCGCGAGCAGGTCATCGCCGACCTGCGCCGGCGCGGCCACCGAGGTCGACGTGCCAGGGCCCCTGGTCGCTGGGCCGGGTCAGCGCGGTGAGCCGGTCCGGCGGCTTCCTCTACGCCGGCGCCAACCCCCGCGGCATGCAGGGCTACGCCGCCGGCCGCTAGCCCGCGGGGGAGGGTGACTCGGGGCGGGCGCTTCCGCGGAAGCGCCTTGTGAAAAATTGCACAAGCCGTTTCCGCGGAAACGCGAGGAATTGCAGAGCACTTTCGCCCAGACCTGCGCATGATTGATTGCGGTGGACGGCCGATGGAGGCGCCGCATGCTGACATTCCCGAGCCGCGAGTGGGTCTCTGCGTGGGTTGGACTCGCGAACTCAGATCAAGCGTTTCGTGCCGCGGGCGCCGGCTGGGACGGTGCGGTAGGCGCCGTGATCGGGGCTGACCAGGCGGCCGGTGTTGGCAGCGACCTCTACCTGCGTCTGGCCGGGCGGGACGGGTGCTGGTACGGGAACACCCTGGGCGAGGACGCCAGGTTGTTAGATGGCTCGGTATTCACGATCCGCGGTTCGTATCCGGCGTGGAAATCGGTGATCCGCCAGCAGCTTCACCCGATCGCGGGCGTGGTGCGGGGACAATTGCGGCTCCGCGGTCAGCTGTCCAGCTTCCTGCGGTGGAGTCACGCCATGGTGATCATGACACAGCTAGCGGGACGGCTCGACACCGTGTTTATCGACGAGCAAAGATGAAGCCCGGCGGCGGGGAGCCCGCCCTGACGACCCCGGTATGCGCAGAGCGCCGGTCTCAACATTGCCTACCAGGTCTTCGGGGCCGGTCCGCTCGACCTGGTGCTCGTGCCCGGCTTCATCTCCCACCTCGAGTTCGCGTGGCAGGAGCCATTGCTGGCGCGCTTTCTCCGCAAGCTGTCGGCGTTTACCCGCGTGATCGCATTCGATAAGCGCGGCATGGGATTGTCTGACCGTGATCCGCGCCGGGAGACACCCTCGCTGGCCGAGCGGGCGGACGACATCGCCGCGGTCATGGACGCGGCTGGATCTTCCCGGGCGGCCCTGCTGGCGTGGTCGGAGGGCGGTCCGACGAGCCTGATGTTCACCCGCGGCGCACCGGAGCGCGTAGCTGCGCTGATGCTGGTCGGCACCACCGCTCGGTTCACCGCCGGAGAGGATTTCCCGGAAGGCATCCCCCGCGACATGCTCGAGCTGTTCATCGACACGATGCGCGAGGACTGGGGGACCGGCGTCGGCTTTGAGCTGTACGCGCCCAGCCTGGCCGACGATGAGCGCCTGCGATCGTGGTGGGCTTCCTATCAGCGATTCGCTTCCAGTCCCGGAGCGGTCGCTGCATCGCTGCGGATGCACCTCGACGTCGACGTGCGGTACGTGCTGCCCGACATCGACGTGCCGACGCTGATCATGCATCGCACTCACGACATGCTGGTGCCGGTGGAGTGCGCCCGCTCCACCGCGGCCAAGATCCCCGGCGCCCGGTACGTAGAACAGCCAGGCGAGGATCACATGTACTGGCTCGGGGACCAGGACGGCACCCTGGCTACGATGCGGGACTTCCTTTCCGCCACGCCCGACGGCGCGCCGATCGCCGCCCTGCGCCAGTCTCGCCGGCGGCCAGCCGCGGGCTGGGAGAGCCTGACCGAGGCCGAGATGGACATCGTCCGCCTGGTCACCTCAGGCATGACCAACCGGCAGATCGCCGAGCGTCTCTACCTCTCGCCGCGAACCATCCAGACTCATGTCAGCCACATCATGCGCAAGCTGAATATTGGCCGGCGCTCCGAGATCGCCGCGGAAACCTCCCGCCGCCAGCGCTGACGTGGCGGCCCGCCTGGACGCGATTTCGGCCGAATGGCGGATGCTAGGCCCGCTCCCGAAATCCCATCCTGTATGCGGCAGCCAGGGCGGAATCACCCGCCCGGCACCACATCACGGGGAGAAAGCCATGAGATTCTCGCGCACTACCGTCGTCGGCGAAAGAACCGCCGGCCACCCGACCAGCCACGGCAATGGCCAAAGCCGCCGTAGTCATCGCGGTTGCCGCAGCTCCCATCCTGGCGATGGCCACGGCCGCGTCCGCGGTGTCGCTGACTCACGATTCGCAGTCGGCGGTGATCGCAGCTGAGGGGCCCAACCACAGCCTGGAGTTCTACTGGAACATCGACGGCACGGCCCTGGCACCCCGGGCTGGTGGCGGTGCGGGCACCACGTGGGCCCGTCCCTGGTCCATGATTCGCAGTCGGCGGTGATCGCAGCTGAGGGCCCGAACCACAGCCTGGAGTTCTACTGGAACATCGACGGCACCGCGGCCTGGCATTTCGAGCAGGTCGCCGGTGCGCACACGTACTCGGCGCCCTCGCTGACTCCGATTCGCAGTCGGCGGTGATCGCGGCTGAGGGCCCGAACCACAGCCTGGAGTTCTACTGGAACATCGACGGCACCGCGCCCTGGCATCCCGGGCTGGTCGCCGGTGCGGGCACCACGTACTCGGCTCCGTCGCTGGTCCATGATTCGCAGTCGGCGGTGATCGCGGCCGAGGGCCCGGGTCACAGCCTGGAGTTCTACTGGAACATCGACGGCACCGCGCCCTGGCATCCGGCGCAGGTGGCCGGTGCCGGGAGCACGTACTCGGCTCCGTCGCTGACTCATGATTCGCAGTCGGCGGTGATCGCGGCCGAGGGGGCGGGTCACAGCCTGGAGTTCTACTGGAACATCGACGGCACCGCGCCCTGGCATCCCGGGCTGGTCGCCGGTGCGGGCACTACGTACTCGGCTCCGTCGCTGGTCCATGATTCGCAGTCGGCGGTGATCGCGGCCGAGGGCCCGGGCACAGCCTGGAGTTCTATTGGAACATCGACGGCACCGCGCCCTGGCATCCGGCGCAGGTCGCCGGTGCCGGGAGCACCTTCGCATAGCACTGACAGCCGTTGAATGGGGCTGCCGGGCCGCAACGATGCGTACCCGGTAGCCCCTTTTCGCGCTCACGGCACCGGGGACCGCGGCGGGACGTGGTCAGGAGGGGCCGCGGGCGGGGGCGGCCAGCCCGGTCTCGTAGGCCAGCACGACGGCCTGGACCCGGTCGCGGAGCTGGAGCTTGGCCAGGATCCGGGCGACGTGGGTCTTGACCGTCGCCTCGCTGAGCGTCAGGTGGGCGGCCAGCTCGGCGTTGCTCAGGCCGCGGGCCAGCAGCCGCAGCACCTCCAGCTCGCGCGGCGTCAGCTCGGACAGGTCGGCCGGTGCAGCTTGGGCGCCGCGCTGCTGCGGCGCGAACCGCTCCACCAGCCGGCGGGTGATGGACGGGGCCAGCAGGGCGTCCCCGGCGCGGACCATGCGCACCGCGGCGACAAGCTGCTCGGGGGTGACGTCCTTGAGCAGGAAGCCGCTGGCGCCCGCGGTGAGCGCGGCGTAGACGTACTGGTCCAGGTCGAAGGTGGTCAGGATGATGATCCGGCAGCCGCGCCGGCCCGGGCGGCCAGGATGCGGCGGGTGGCCTCCAGGCCGTCCATCTCCGGCATCCGGATGTCCATCAGCACCACGTCGGGCCGGTGCTTGAGCACGGCCGCCACGGCCTGCGGCGCCGTCGGCCGCCTCGGCCACGACCGGGATGCCCGGCCGCGCCGAGGATCATCCGGAACCCGCTGCGGACCAGGGTCTGGTCGTCGGCGACCACCACGCGAGGCGGTTCGCCGCCTCGCTCGCCGGGGCGTCGGTCATGGGGTCGTGGCCGCGGCGGCCAGGCCGGCGGCTTCGTCCGGCCCGGTGCCGGCCGCAGCCTCCGGCGGGCTGCCCGGCCCGCGGATGCGGGCGGGTCGAACGGCAAGCGGGCCCGGACCTGCCAGCCGCCGCCGGGCTGGGGCCCGGCGTCCAGCTCGCCCGCCGTACAGGCGTCACCCGCTCGCGCAGGCCGAGCAGGCCGCGGCCGGCCCGCCGGGCGTGACGGCAGGCGCCGCGGCCGGGATGGGCCGCCCGACGTCGGCGACCGCCACGAGCAGATCGCCGTCCTGGCAGTCCGAGGCTGACGCTGGTGCGCGGCTTGCCGGCGTGCTTGAGCACGTTGGTCAGCGCCTCCTGCACGACGCGGAACGCGGCCAGGTCCAGGCCGGGCGGCAGCTCGGCCGGGACGTCGTCCCGATGTGCAGCTCGACGGGCAGCCCGGTTCCGCCGACCCGGTCCACGAGCGACTGCGAGCTGGGCCAGGCCCGGCTGCGGCCGCAGGTCCGCGTCGCCGTCGCCCTCAGCCCGATCCGGGCCCGGCCGGGCTGAGCAGGCCGAGCAGATGCCGCAGCTCGGTCATGGCCGCCCGGCCGCTGGCCTCCACGGCCAGCATCGCCGCCGTGGCCTGGCCCGGCGCCTGAGCGAGCACCTGCCGGGCCGCGCCGGCCTGCACGATCATCACGCTGACGTTGTGGGTCACCACGTCGTGCAGCTCGCTGGCGATGCGGGCCCGCTCCCGCTCCACGGCGCGGCGGGTGGCCGCCGCGTGCTCGGCCTCCAGCTGGGCCCGCGCCTCCCCGGCCCGCATCGCGTTGCGGATGACCGAGATCGCGACCAGCGCGAGCAGGACGATCAGCACGACGCCGCGCCACGGATCGACGTGCAGGCTGATCAGTCGTCCCGGCTCGTTCAGGATCTTCGGCTGCGCCCGCCCGCCGAGGCCGAGGGGGCCGGTTTTGGCGCCGAGAGGGAGCAGCTCCGCCCGTGCGCTGAGCGGAGCCGGCCGGGAGGCAGCGCCTGGGACGCGCTCCAGAAGCCCGCGGTCATGACCAGGCCGCCGAATGGCACGGCGAGCAGCGCCGCGTTGCGGAACCGGCTGTGCGTCACCGCCGAGTAGCCCGCACAGATCGCGGCCAGGAACGTGACGTCGGTCGCGTACTGCCGGGTCGCGATCGCGCCGACCAGCAGCACGGCGAATGAGGTCAGCGGAGCCAGCCGGCGCGCCGCCAGCGGCACCGAGATGACCGCGGCGGCCAGGATCGCCGTGGGCGGTATCCCGGCGATGCTCCCCTGGCTCGCGCCGACCAGATAGCTCTGCCCGGTGACGGAGTTGACCAGGATGGCATGGCCGGGGACGCCGTACATCATTCGCTCGACGATCACCGCCACGACCAGGACCGCTGCGGCGAACGCGACGTCGGTCGCGACGGCCCGCCGGGATGGCCGCGCGCGCCGCTCGGCGACCCGCGCGAAAGCCAGCGCCTGCCGCGCGTAGCCGCGCAGGCTCACCAGCGCGTTATCCCTCATGGCCCTATTGTCACCCGCGGGTCGGGCCGGCGGCGTCAGCCGCGTGAGGTAGCCCGGCTACATCGGAAGGATGACGGCCCGCCGGGAGGCGCGGATTGGAGTACCCAGGTTGCATCCGGCGGCCGACGCCCGGCCCGCCCGGCCCGCCCTACCGTGCCGCCATGGACACCCTGATAAGCCTCAGCGAAGTGACGAAGCGCTACGACAACGGCGGCCACCCCGCGGTGGACGACGTCAGCCTGGAGATCGCGGCCGGCGAGGCCATCGCGATCATGGGCCCCTCCGGCAGCGGCAAGTCGACGCTGCTCAACCTCATCGCGGGCCTGGACCGGCCCACCGCCGGGACGGTGACGGTGGCGGGCGAGCGGGTCGACACGCTCAGCGAGACCGGCGTGGCCCGGTTCCGGCGCCGCGAGATCGGCATGATCTTCCAGTTCTTCAACCTGCTCGACGACCTGACCGTCGAGGACAACGTGCTGCTGCCCGCGCAGCTGGGCGGCACGCCGCGGGCCCAGGCGCGCGACCGGGCCAGCGAGCTGCTGAGCGCGCTGCGGATCGACAAGCACCGCAACGCCTACCCGGGCCGCCTGTCGGGCGGCGAGCGGCAGCGGGTGGCCATCGCCCGGGCGCTGGTCAACCGGCCCGCGCTGCTGCTGGCCGACGAGCCCACCGGCGCCCTGGACACGGCCACCGGCGAGGAGATCGGCGAGCTGCTGCTGGACCTGAACCGGTCCGGGCAGACGCTGGTGCTGGTCACCCACAACCCCGAGCTGGCCGCGCACTTCGCTAGCCGGACCGTCGAGATCGTGGACGGCCGCATCGCCAGCGACGCCATCGGCACGGCCGCCCGCGCCGGGCGCCACGTCAGCGGCGCGGTCGCGACCCCGGCGGAGGTGCGGCGATGAGGCGGGGCCCGGTCGCCCGCGCGGTGCGCGGCGGCGTGACCCGGCGGCGGGTGCAGACGACGGTGATCGCCCTGGTGCTGCTGGTCTCGACCGCGGCCTCGGTGCTGGCGCTGGCCCTGGTGGTGGACTCGCGGTCGCCGTTCGACCACGCCTTCGCCGTGCAGCGCGGCGCCGATGTGACGGCGACGGTCGATGCGGGGAAGGCCACGCCCGCCGCGCTGGCCGCGACCACCCGGCTGGCGGGCGTGACGGCGGCGGCCGGCCCGTTCCCCGAGGTCACCATCAACGGCCAGATGACTGGCCCCTTCGGCGGCCAGGTCAAGCTGCCGCAGCTGGTCCTGGCCGGACGGTCCGGTCCCGGCGGCGGGGTCGATGACCTCACCCTGCAGTCAGGCCACTGGGCCACGAAGCCGGGCCAGGTAGTGCTGGATTCCAGCCCCGCGCCCGGCGAGATCCTCGAGCCGCCGCTCGGCCAGAAGATCACCCTGACCGGGGTGCCGGGTAAGCCCACGCTGACCGTCGTCGGGCTGGCCAGCTCCGTCACCGGCACGGCGGGCGGCTGGGCGACGCCCGGCGAGATCGCCCGGCTACGCGCGCACGGGGCACCGGACACCGCGCAGCTGCTGTACCGGTTCCGCAGCGCGGCCACCGCCGCGGCCATCAGCGCCGACGAGCGGGCCGTCCGCGAGGCGCTGCCGGCCGGGACCATCACCGGCGCCCAGTCCTACCTGTCGATCCGGGCCCAGGAGAAGTCGGGGATCGCGCCGTTCGTGCCCTTCCTGGTCGCCTTCGGCATCATCGGCCTGGTCATGTCGGTGCTGATCGTGGCCAACGTGGTCAGCGGCGCGGTGGTGTCGGGCTACCGGCGGATCGGCATCCTCAAGAGCATCGGCTTCACCCCCGGCCAGGTGGTGGCCGCCTACGCCGGGCAGGTCTCGGTGCCGGCCATCATCGGGTGCCTGGGCGGCGTGGTGCTCGGGAACGTGCTGTCCATCCCGCTGCTCGCGCAGACCGCGAACGCGTTCGGGGTCGGCGCCCTGGGCGTGCCGGTGTGGGTGGACGTGACCGTCGCGGGCGTGATGTGCGTCCTGGTCGGGCTGGCCGCGCTGGTCCCGTCGCTGCGCGCCGGGCGGCTGAGCGCGGTGCAGGCCATCGCGCTGGGCCGGGCCCCGCGCACCGGTCGCGGCTACGTCGCGCACCGGCTGCTCGGACGGCTGCGGCTGCCGCGGCCGATGACGATCGGGCTGGCGGCGCCGTTCGCCCGCCCGGCCCGTACCTCACTGACGCTGGCCGCCGTGCTGCTCGGCGCGATCACCGTCACGTTCGCGGTCGGCCTCAGCACGTCCCTGAGCCGCGTGGTGACCGGGCTCTCGCACACCACCACCGAGCAGGTGCAGGTCCAGGTGGCCGGGACCGGCCCGGGTGGCGTCGTCCGCAAGCCCGGCGGCGGCCCGGTCAAGGTGGCACCGCACGGGGCTGCGCCGTCCGCGGCCGCGGTGGAGCGGACCATGACCGCGGCGCTGCGCGCGGAGCCCGGCGCTCGGCATTATGTGGCCGAGATGGACGCCGGGGTCACGGTGGACGGCATGTCGCAGGTGGTGCAGATGGCCGCCTTCGACGGCAACGCGAGCTGGACCGGGTACGAGCTGATCAGCGGGCACTGGTACACCGGGGCCGGCCAGGTCGATGTGCCCACTGGCTTCCTCGCGGCGACAGGAAAGTCCGTCGGCGACACCATCACGTTGGCCTTCCACGGCCGGCAGATCCCGGTCCGCATCGTCGGCCAGGTCTTCGACACCGACAACGACGGCGTCGACGTCTTCACCAGCTGGCAGACCGTGGCCGCCGCCGCGCCCGCGACGCCGCCCAGCCAGTACGACATCCAGCTGGCCCCCGGCACCTCGGCCGGCGCCTATGCCCAGCAGCTCGGCCGCCGTCTCGGCACGGCTTACGACGTCTCGGTCAACAACAACAGCTCGACCACCCTGACCTTGATGCAGGGCCTGATCGGCACCCTGACGCTGATGCTGGCCATAGTGGCCGGGCTCGGCGTGCTCAACACGGTCGTGCTGAGCACCCGGGAGCGGGTACACGACCTGGGCGTGTTCAAGGCGGTCGGGATGACGCCGCGGCAGACCGTCGCCATGGTGGTGTGCTGGGTGGCCGGCACCGGCCTGATCGCCGGGGTGATCGCGGTCCCGGCCGGGGACCTGCTGCACCGCTTCGTGCTGCCCGCCATGGCCAACGCCGCCAACACCGGCCTGCCCGCCGTCATCCTCCACGCCTACAGCGGCTGGGAGCTGGGCGCGCTGGCGCTGGCCGGGCTGGCGATCGCGGTGGTCGGCGCGCTGCTGCCGGCGAGCTGGGCGGCCGGGACGCGGACGGCCACCGCCCTGCACGCCGAGTGAGGCAGGCCAGCCATGGTCGTGACCGGCTTTCCGCAGCGACGTGCGGTCAGCCGGTCACGGCTGTGGCGGGCCCTGGCGGCGGGCCGGGTCCTGGCCGGCGCCCGGCGCCCGGCGGCGGCCCGTGGGCAGGGCCAGGCCGCCGGCCGCGACGGCGGCCAGCACGGCCAGGATCCGCAGCAGCTCGGTGGCCGGGCCGGCGTGCAGCCGGGGCAGGGCCGCCGCGCCGACCGCCAGCGCCAGCAGGCCGACCCCGAACGCGATGACCGGCAGCTGCCCGGCCAGCGCGGCCGGCGGCATCCGGGCCTGGGCCAGGTGGGCCGCGATCACGTAGGCCAGCAGCGCGACGCCCAGCAGGGCGGTGTGCCAGGGCCGCGAGCCGTGCAGCGCCTCCAGCGCCAGTACCGCGATGATCAGGCCCTCGGCCCAGGGCAGGCCGCGCAGCACGTTGGCTACCTGGGCCCCGGCCCGCACGTAGAGCGGTTCGAAGGGACCGCTCGGGAGTGAGTCCTCGGCGATGGCCAGCCGGCCGGTGCTCGCCACCGCGCAGATCACGGCCACGATCAGCGCCAGCCGGGTCCCTGGCTGGCCGCCCGACAGCGGCGCCGCGGCCCAGGCGATCACCGCCGCGGCCAGCAGCGCCGCCGCGGCGACCCGCCGCCCCTGCACCCGCCACCCGGTCCCGGCCAGCCCGCCGGGCGTGCCCACGGCGTCTGCCCGGCCGAGCGCCTCCGGCCCGCCGGCGCCGCCCAGTCCGCTGGTCCCGTCCGTCATCGCTGGCCCGCCAGCATCACGCGCCGGGTGTAGGGGGCCAGCGGCTCGTCCAGGCTCTGGCGGCCGTCCCAGTGCACCACGGGGATGCCCAGCTCGGTCAGCGAGAACCTGATCGCCTGCTGCTCCAGCCGCCAGATCCGCCGGGTCAGCTCGTCGGTGCGGTTGCGCGACAGCGAGGGCTCGGCCGTCAGCACGTCCACTACCAGCACGGCGAAGCCGCGCTCGCGCAGGTCGCGCAGCGCCTCGACCAGGCGCGGGTGCAGCAGCGGGCTGAACACCAGGATCAGCGCGCCGGGCGGCAGCGCGGCCTTGGGCAGCCGGGTCAGCCCGTCCGCCCGCTCCCAGCCGCGGTGGCTGGCCAGCAGCAGGTCCATCAGCCGGTGAAAGTGCCGCCGCCCCAGGCCCGGGCCCAGCCAGCTCAGCCGGTCCGCGTAGACGATCAGCCCGACCCGGTCGCCCGCGGCCAGGTAGCAGTTGATAGTCCCGGCGGCGGCGCGGAAGGCCAGGTCCAGCGACGTCGAGCCGACCTCGCCGACGTTCGTGGTGGCGTCGGCCAGGACGACCACGTTCTGCGTGCGCTCGGCGGTGAACGTGTTCAGCTGGATCGTGCCGGTCCTGGTGGTGGCCGGCCAGTTGATCCGGCGCTGCCGGTCGCCCGGCACGAACTCCCGCACGCCGGCGAACTCGATGCCCTCCCCGGCCGCGCGCGACGGGTGCTCGCCGAGCCGGCTCGGCAGCCCGCTGAGCACGATCGTGCTGCGCAGCTCGGCCGGCCGCGGGTGGCAGTCCAGCCGGGGCAGTTCGAGGCTGACCTGTCCCTCGGACAGCCAGAACCGGTCCCGCAGCACGATCTCGACCCGGCCGATCCGCCGCATGCCCCACTGCCCGGCCTGGAACGGCACGCGCAGCACGTCCTGGCCGGCCCCGGCCCTGGCCGAGCCGGGCCACGAACGCCTCGGCCGCCTTGATCTCGGCCTGGACCGTGTAGCCGCGCTGCCCGCGGACCGTGACCACGACCGTGGCCTGCTCGCCCTCGACCAGCTGCCGTGCGGTCACCCCGACCCGCACCTGCAGGCTGGCTGGCCGGCCGGGGCGCCAGGTGGCCAGCAGCAGCACCGCGGGCGCGGCCAGGCCGGCGAACTCCGGCCGTCCGGTCAGGGCCGCGATGACCAGCCCGGCCAGGGCCAGCGTCAGCAGCCGCCGGGCGTGCCCGGACAGGCTCCAGCTGACCCGGTACTCACGGGCGTCGTTGGACCCGGCCGGGAGGACGGCGGCGGCCGCCCCGCCCGGCCCTCCGCCGGTGCTCACGGCGAGCCGGCCGGGGGCCGGGTCGGGTCGGTGCGCGGCACCGGGACGGTGGCCAGCAGCCGCGCGACCACGTCGTCGGCCGAGACCTGGCGCACCCACAGCTCGGGCCGCAGCGTGATCCGGTGCGCCAGGGCCGGCACGGCGATGCTCTTCACGTCGTCGGGGATCACGTAGTCCCGCTGCCGCAGCAGCGCCTGGCCCCGGGCCAGCTGGACCAGGGCCAGCCCGCCGCGCGGGCTGGCGCCGACCTGGATCTGCGGGTGCTCCCGGGTGGCGCCGACGATCGAGACCACGTAGTCGAGCAGGTCGGGGGAGACCTCGACCTGCTCCAGCGACTCGCGCATAGCCAGCAGCTCGGCGGCGTCGACCACCTGGCGCAGCTCGGCCCGCTCGGTCTTGCGGTCCAGGCGCCGGGCCAGCATCGCGATCTCGTCGGCCTTCTGCAGGTAGCCCAGCCGCAGCCGGATCAGGAACCGGTCCAGCTGCGCCTCGGGCAGCTCGTAGGTGCCCTCGTACTCGATCGGGTTGTCGGTGGCCAGGACCACGAACGGCTGCGGCAGCATCCGGGTCACCCCGTCCATGCTGACCTGTCCCTCGCCCATGGCCTCCAGCAGCGCGGCCTGGGTCTTGGGCGGCGTGCGGTTGATCTCGTCGGCCAGCAGCAGCTGGGTGAACACCGGGCCGGGCCGGAACACCATCTCGCCGGTGCGCTGCTCGTACAGCGGCGCGCCCACCACGTCGGAGGGCAGCAGGTCGGGGGTGAACTGGATGCGGGCGAAGCTCAGCCCGAGTACCTGCGCGAACGACCGCGCGGTCAGCGTCTTGCCCAGGCCGGGCAGGTCCTCGAGCAGGACGTGACCGCCGGCCAGGATGGCGATCAGCACCAGCTCCAGGCCGCGGCGATGGCCGACCACGGCCTGCTCCACCTCGTCGAGGATGTCGCCGCAGCGGCGCGCGGTCTGTCCCGGTACGGCGGACGTCACTTCAGTCACAGTCGCTCCAGTCGGTCGATGATGGCGGCCAGGGTACGGAGCGGGATCCCGCCGGACCGGCCCTCGTCGCTCACGCCCGGCCGGGCCGGGTCGAGCCAGTACCACAGCCGGTCGCTGCCGCCGCCGGCCAGCAGCCGCCGGGCCGCCTCCGGGTCGTCGTACAGGCTGACGCCGTGCCGCTCCGCCAGCCGGGCCGCCAGCAGGTGCTGGAGCGTGCCGCGCAGCCCGAAGTCGTAGCTGGTCATGGCCTGCGTCGCGGACTGCACCCCGGCCCGGCGGCGCCAGAAGCCGGTGAAGATGGTCCGGTACGGCCCGTCGTCCGGCTGCTCGAAGTAGGGCAGGTCGTCGCCCGGCGGCGTCAGGAAGCGCAGCACCACCAGCCCGGCCACCCCGGCCCCGGCCAGCGTGAGCACCGCGCCGGCCAGCCCGGCGAAGGCCAGCGCGGCCCCGCACAGCGCCAGCACGGCCAGCCCGGCGATGACCACCTCGGTGCGGGCCTCCCGCCAACTCCCGGTCACCGAGCCTCCCCAGCGGTGGCCTGCTCGGGCCGCTGGCGCAGGCTGGCCGCCAGCACCTCCAGCGCGCGCCGGGCCTCGTCCCGCCGCTCGCCGGGCAGCGGGTGCGTGGAGTAGCGCGCCTCGTAGAACAGCGTGGTGAGCCGGGCCGCCTCGCCGCCGTGCACCAGCCCGGCCGTGGCGGCCCGGTCGAGCAGCTCGTCGGGGGTCTCCGCGTCGGCGCGGGCGGCGCCGGCCTGGGCCAGGCTCTGTTCCATGGCCACGTAGCAGGCGATGATGGCCAGCCGGGCGTCGTCGATCTCGCGCAGCGCGGCCTGCCCCGACCGCACCGCCTCGCGCAGCTGCTCTTGCGCCTCGTCGTCGGCGATGTCGCCGACGTCGTCCCAGGCCAGGCCGCGGAAACCCGGCCGCCGTCGCCAGATCAGGATCAGGCAGGTCACGATCGCGGCCAGCAGTAGGGCGGCGATCACCGCGTAGAGCACCAGCGCGAGGTCGGAGCCGTGACCTGGGTTCGGGGCGAGATGGCCGAGCCGGATGCGATGCCGGGGCTGCGTGATCGGCCGCGGCGGCCGGATCTTGAACTTGCCGGCCGCGTTGATCAGGATCAGCACCGGTATCGCGACCAGCCCGCCGATCAGGCCCGCCCGGACCACCCCGCGCAGGCCGGCCGCGGGCTGCGCGACGGCCGGGACCCGGCGCCGGTGCCGCTCGGCCGCCAGCAGCAGGACGGCGAATACCGCCTCCAGGCCCACGCCTAGCGCCGTGCCCTGGTGGTGGCCGGGGCCATCGCCCCAGTCGGTGTGCGGGATCGCCGCCCCGATCCCGGCCAGCACCACGGCGATCAGCAGCGCGGCCAGCGCGACCCGGGCGGTCAGGCCCGAGGCAGCGGCGGCTTCGGCAGCGCGGGCGGCGGGCCCGGGACTCGCGGCCGCCGCCGCGGTCGGCTGCCCCGGCGACCGGGCCGGTCCGCCCTGGCCGCCCGCGGGCGAGCGCCCGTGTGCCATTCCGCTTGGTCCTCTCACCGCCAGGAGCACCAGGCCCCGGTCTGTGATCCTACGGCGCGCCCCGGCCACCTGCCGAAAGCGGCCGTCACCGGCCCGGGCCGCGGGTCAGCCCGAGGTCCTGAATCCGCCGTTGCTGTACAGGACCTGACCGGTGATCCAGCCGCCGGCCTCGGACATCAGGAAGCGAACCAGGTCGGCGGTGTCGGCGGGTGTTCCCAGGCGGCCGGCCGGAGTCTGGGCCAGGTCCGCCGCGCGGATCTCCGGGGTCATCCAGCCGGTATCAATCGGGCCCGGATTGATGACATTGGCGCGGATCCCGCGGCTGGCCAGCTCGGCCGCCGCCGCCACGACGACCCGGTCCAGGGCGCCCTTGCTCGCGCCGTAGGGCAGATTGTGCACGGCGTGGTCGCTGGTCAGGGCGACGATCCGGCCTCGCACCTGGGTGGTCGCCTCGGCGGGCAGGTGCTCAGCGAATGCCTTGATCAGCAGCCACGCGGCCCGGGCATTGACCGCGAAGTGCCGATCCCAGCTGTCGACCGTCGTGTCGAGAATCGAGCTGTCCACGCTCTCGCAGTGCGACATCACCAGGCCGTGCAGGTCGCCGGTGACCGCCGCGGCCTCTACCAGGCGGTCCGGAACGTCGGCGTCGGCCAGATCGGCGGCCACGACCTGGATCCGGCGGCCGCGCCGGCGGCACTCAGCCGCCACGTCCTCGGTGTCGTGCTCGCCGCGCTCGTAACCGACCCGGTCGTCGTAGGGCGCCCAGTAGCTCAGGACCAGGTCCCAGCCATCGTCAGCCAGGCCGAGGGCCAGGCCGGCGCCGATCGACCGCTGCCGGCCGACCCCCGTCACCAGCACCGTCCCGCGACGTGCACCAGGCATGGCGCCTCCTCCGGGCCGGGCAGATAAGAACGCGAGCCAGGCAACCACGGGCAGGCCAGCCCGGCAACCCGATTAATCGCCGTGAACCTGGCGGAGCGCATCGGACATTGATGAGCTGACAGCAGCCCTCAGGAGGTCCGATGACGCCCGGCCAGACCGACAGCGAGCTGATCGCGCGAGCGCGGGCCGACCCGGCGGCATTCGCCGGGATCTTCGACCGGTACCACGCCGAGCTGTACCAGTACCTGCGCCGGCGGACCGGGCAGGCCCAGGGCGCCGACCTGGCCGCCGAGGTGTTCCTGACGGCGTTCGCCCGGCGCGCCGCCTACCGGCCGTACGGCGACAGCGCCCGGCCCTGGCTGTACGGCATCGCGCACAACCTGCTGCGCGCGCAGGCCCGGCGCAAGCGCCGGCAGCGGCTCGCTTACCTGCGTCACGGGGCGTCTCCCGCCGAGGATCCGGCCGCGGCTGAGGCCTTCGCGCAGGCCGACGCCCGCGCCGACGCCCCCGGCGAGACGGCCCGGATCCTGGCCGGGCTGCGGCCCGGCGACCGGGACGTGCTGCTCCTGTTCGCCTGGGCCGACATGTCCTACGCCGACATCGCCAGCGCGCTGCAGATACCGGTCGGCACCGTTCGCTCCCGCCTGAGCCGGGCCCCCCGGCAGCTCCGCCCGCTGCTCCACTCCGAAATCCCCAGCCACGTGCCAGGAGGAATCCATGGATGACCTGACTGTGCTGCGCGAGTACCGGGCCGGCCAGCCCGGGCCCACGCCCGCCGAGACCGACGCCGCCCGGACCGCCCTGATAGCGGCGATCGAGGCCGAGCCGGTGCGACGCAGGCCGCGACCGGCCGGCGGCGGCTCTGGGTGCCGGTCACCGCGGCCTCCGCGGCCGGGCTGACCGCGATCGGGCTCATCGTCAGCGGCGTCGTCAGCGGCGGCCCGGCGGGCCACGGCGCCGGGAAGGCCCGGCCGCCGGCCGCCGTGGATGCCGGCTTCGTGCTGCATCAGGCGGCCCGGTCCGCGGCCCGCCAGGATCAGGCCAGCGGCCGGTACTTCTTCACCGAGTCCGAGTACGTCGACCACTACGGTGTCGTGACGCCGCACCACATCGCCTTCCACTGGAGCAGCCCGTCCCTGCGGCGGTACTGGCTCGGCCACTACGTGCACGGCGTGCTCGAGGATCCCGCCGCCGGTCCCGGCCCGGTGAAGCTCCCGCCGGGCGTCCCCACGCAGTACGGTCCCCGGCTCAGCTGGAATCAGTTGCAGAACCTGCCGACGGCGCCGCAGCGGCTGGGCCGCGTCATTGCCCGGCTGGCCGCGCGCGCCCAGCAGCCGCGGCCGGTCGCGGAGCTCACCGTCATCACCGACCTGCTGTTCGAGTCGCCCGCCCCGCCCGCGCTGCGGGCCGCGCTGTTCAACCTGGCCGCGGCCCTGCCCGGGGTCCGGCTTGTCCGCGGGGCGCATGACCTGGTCGGGCGCACCGCGACCGAGGTCTACCAGGCCGGTGGCTGGAACGTGCCGGGGGGCGGCGGCCAGGCGCTGTTCTTCAGCCCGCGGACCGGGGCCGTCCTGGCCTGGGCCGAGCTGAGCGGAGCAGCACCGCGGTGCCCCGTGCTCAGCGCTTATGCCGTGCTGGCCACCGGTTACGTCGACGCCACCAGCCAGGTGCCGCCGGGCACGCCCAGCCACCTGCTGCCCGTGACTTTCCGGCGGCACGTTCCCGGCTGCGCGGCGCCGTGACCGCGGGGCGGCCGAGGCCGGCCCCGTACCTCAGGCGTACCGGGCCGGGCCGGGATCATCCTGGCGGGTGATGACAGCCCGGCGGCGGATCCGGAAGGGTGTGGGTCACTTCTCAGCCAGCGCTTCTTAGTCCACGGAGAGGAAGGCGCAGGAAGTGACCGCACCCCCCGCGGTCCGCCCGGACGACCCCGGCGGCGCGCCCTGGCCGCCTGCTCCCGACGCGGTCATCGAGGTCGGCGCGCTGACCAAGCGCTACCCGAACTCGGTCACCGCCCTGGATCAGCTCACCGTGACCGTCGCCGCCGGGGTGACCGGCCTGGTCGGGGCCAACGGAGCGGGCAAGTCCACGCTCATCAAGATCCTGCTCGGGCTGCTCCCGCCGACCAGCGGCCAGGCCGCGGTGCTGGGCCTGGACTGCGCCACGCAGGGCCCGCGGATCCGCACGCTGACCGGCTACATGCCCGAGCACGACTGCCTGCCCCCCGACATCTCGGCCACCGAGTTCGTCACCCACATGGGCCGGATGTCCGGCCTGCCGCCCACCGCGGCCAAGGAACGCGCCGCCGACTCGCTGCGGCACGTCGGGCTGTATGAGGAGCGCTACCGGCAGATCGGCACCTACTCCACGGGCATGAAGCAGCGGGTCAAGCTGGCCCAGGCACTGGCCGGCGACCCGCGGCTGCTGCTGCTCGATGAGCCCACCAACGGCCTGGATCCGGCGGGCCGCACCGCGATGCTGGACCTGATCGCGCGGATCGGCACCGAGTTCGGCATCTCGATCGTGGTCGCCTCGCACCTGCTGGGCGAGATCGAGCAGATCTGCGACCACCTGGTCGCCATCGACGCCGGCCGGCTGCTGCGCGCGGACACGATCAGCTCCATCACCCAGGTCAGCCAGGTGCTGCTGGTCGAGGTGGAGGAGGGCACCGGGCTCCTGGCGGCCGAGCTGGCCCGGCGCGGCCTGCGGTCCGTGCCGTCAGCAGCGCGGCCTGCTGATCGAGCTGGCCGGCGACGAGACCTACGACGTGGTGCGGGACGCCGTGGCCGACCTGGGCCTGCCGCTGAACCGCATGGAGCAGCGGCGGCACCGGATCGAGGAGCTGTTCCGCGACGATCCAGCCACCGCCAGCCCTGAGTACACCACGGGAGCGGCCGATGTCGGCTAACAGCGACACCGGTGTCATCCACGACATCGGCTACCAGTCCTACGACGGCGAGCGCCTGGGTCGCGGCGGCATCGTCGCCGCCCTGACCTGGCACAGCCTGCGGTCGGCCTTCGGCCTGCGGCGCGGCGCCAAGGCCAAGATCATCCCGGTGCTGACCTTCGTCATCATGTGCCTGCCCGCGGTGGTCAACGCGGCGGCCATCGCGCTGACCTCCAGCCACACCCGGCAGGTCGCCTACGACACCTACGTGCCGGCCCTGCGGATCCTGGTCCTGCTGGCCTTCATCGCCGCCCAGGCGCCCGAGCTGGTCTCCCGCGACCTGCGCAGCCACACGCTGCCGCTGTACTTCGCCCGGCCGATCCACCGGATCGACTATCCGGCGGCCAAGCTGGCCGCGTTCTTCCTGGCCTGCCTGATCATGATCGAGGTCCCGCTGCTGCTGCTCTACATCGGCACCGTGACCCAGGTGCACGGGGGCAGCGCCATCTGGACCCAGACCAGGGCGCTGATCCCCGGCCTGCTGCTCGGGGTGGCCTGGGCGGCGGTGCTGTCGGCCCTGGGCCTGCTGCTGGCCTCGTTCAGCGGCCGGCGGGTGTTCGCGACCGGCGGCGTGGCGATCGTCTTGTTCCTGACCTACACGCTGGCCGGGCTGCTGATCCACATCGGCAGCAGCACCGCGTTCGGCCCTCACACGGCCAGCTTCGGGGCGCCGTCGGCCCTGGCCCGGCTGGCCGGCCTGATCAGCCCGTTCACGGTCCTGGACGGGCTGCGGCTGTGGCTCGGCGGGACCACGCCCGGGCAGGTCCCCCAGCCCGGGAGCTACGGTCCGGCCTACGGCGTCATGTTTCTGATATTCCTCGGGATCGGCGTCGGCGGCCTGATCCTGCGCTACCGGCAGGTTGGTGTGGCGTGACCTCGATAGAACTGCGCAGTGTGACCCGCTGGTACGGCAACGTGGTCGCGGTCAACGACATCACGATGAGCATCGGGCCCGGCGTGACCGGCCTGCTCGGCCCCAACGGGGCGGGCAAGTCCACGCTGCTGCACCTGATCGCCGGGTTCCTGGCCCCCTCGCGCGGCGAGCTCACCGTGGCCGGGGAGCCGAGCTGGCGCAACCCCGGGCTGTTCCGGAAGGTCGGCCTGGTGCCCGAGCGCGACTCGGTGTACTCGTTCCTGACCGGGGCCGAGTTCGTGCTGGCCACGGCCCGGCTGCACAAGCTGCCCGACCCCGGCGCGGCGGCCCGGCAGGCCATCGGGCGGCTGGAGATGGCCGACGCCCAGGACCGGCGGATCTCGACCTACTCCAAGGGCATGCGGCAGCGGATCAAGGTCGCCGCCGCGCTGGTGCACGACCCCGAGGTGCTGCTGCTCGACGAGCCGTTCAACGGCATGGACCCGCGGCAGCGGCTGCACATGATGGACCTGCTGCACGACGAGGGCCAGCAGGGCCGGGTGATCCTGCTCAGCTCGCACATCCTGGAGGAGGTCGAGCGGCTGTCCGGGCACCATCCAGGTCATCGTCGGCGGACGGCTGGCCGCCTCGGGCGACTTCCGGGCCATCCGGCGGCTGATGACCAGCCGGCCGCACGTGTTCCTGGTCCGCTCCTCCGACGACCGGCGGCTGGGCTCGGCGCTGATCGGCAGCCCGGCGGTCAGCGGGGTCGAGCTCACCGCGCGCGGGCTGCAGGTCCGCGCGCTGGACTACGGCGCGTTCACCCGGCAGGTCGCGGGCCTGACCCGCGAGCACGGCATCGCGCTGAGGGAGCTGCTGCCCGCCGACGAGTCGCTGGAGAGCGTGTTCGCCTACCTGCTCGCGTCCTAAGGAGCCCTGTCGAGGTCATGTCCGGTCTCATCAACGGCGTCATCGTCTCGGTGACGTTCCGCGCCACCATGGGCCGCAGGCGGGCGCTGCTGTTCGCCCTGCCCGCCGTCGTGCTGATCGCCGTCGCCGCTCTCCTGGCCGCCACCGCCAGCGGCGCGTCGTGGCGGCCGGAGTTCCTCGGCGACTTCGGCTTCACCATGGTGCTGCCGCTGACTTCGCTGATCATCGGCACCAGCGTGCTGGGCGCGGAGATCGACGATGGCAGCGTCGTGCACCTGCTGGCCACCCCGGTGCCCCGGTCCCAGGTGGTGCTGAGCAAGTTCCTGGTCGCGGCCACGCTGACGATCTTGTTCGGGGCCATCCCCGAGTACCTGGCGGCGTCGATCGCCGCCGGGCCGGGCAGCCGCCTGGCCATCGGCCTGCTGGTCGGGGCGCTGGCCGCCTCGGTGATCTACAACGCCCTGTTCGTGATGCTGTCGGTGCTGACTACCAGGGCCATCGCCATCGGCCTGCTCTACCTGCTCGTCTGGGAGGGGCTGCTGGCCAACCTGGTGCCCGGGGTCGGCCTGCTCTCAGCCGGGCAGTACTCGCTGTCCATCGCCAGGGCCATCGCGAATAACAAGGGTCTGCACGCCCATCTCACCGCGACCACCGCGATCGTGATGGGGCTGATCGTGACCGTCGCGGCGCTGGTGATCTGCACCAGGAAACTGTCGATGTTCTCGATCCGGGGCGACGCGGCCTGAGCGGCGGGCGGCCCGCCGGGTGGGTTACCGCGGGGTGCTGGCGTCGGGGACGAACGCCGGGCCGTGGCCGGGGATGATGACCGAGGCCACGGCCAGGATCCGGCCGCGGCTGACGGCCAGCGCCTGCTGGTCGCTGCCCAGCGGGTCGGGGTCGGGCCGCCCGCCTCCCACCAGGCGTGCGTGCAGGCGTGCACCCCGTCCGGCGTGGCGGCCAGCGTGGTGATGTCCTCGGCCGTGTGGCCGGGCGTGGCCAGCAGCCGGACCGACGGGCTGAGCTCGAAGCCCTCGGCCTCGCGGCTGATCCAGACGTCGCCGTCGTAGATCGCCCAGTGGTCGTGGATCCGCGCGGCCGGGAACAGGGCGGCGCTGACCGTGTGGTCGGGGTGATGATGGCTGAACACCACGTCCGTCACGGCACCGGGGGTGACCCCGTGCTCAGCGGCGGCGGCGAGCAGCCCGTCGCGGGAGGCCACCATGCCGGGGTCGACGACGATCACCGAGTCACCGTCGATGATCAGCGTGACAGTCCCGCCGACGTGCTCCCGGCCGTCCGCCTCGCGGACATATCCCGGGTGGATGACATGAACCTGGGCCGCCGCGGCGGCAGGCAGCGCGGCGGCGGGGGGCTGCGTGTCTGGCATGCCCGCAGACATTACCGGTACGGCGGGCGCAGCGCTGCGCCCGCGTCAGGCGTCTCTCAGCCGTGAACGCAGAATCCGCTGAGCTGATCTCGGACCCGGCCCGCGCGCCGGCCACCCGCGACGCGAGCGTGGCCGTCACCGCCTTGTTCCGGACCCACCACCTGGAGCTGGTCCGGCTGGCCCGGCTCATGGTGGGCGACCTGGCCACGGCGGAGGACATCGTCCAGGACGCGTTCGAGCAGCTGCACCGGCGCTGGGGCAGGCTGCGCGACGAGGCCAGCATCCTGGCCTACGCGCGGTCCAGCGTGCTGAACGGCTGCCGCACGGTGCACCGCCGCGGCGCGGTGGCCCGGCGGTACTCGCCGGTGCTGGCCGCGGGGGAGACCCAGGCCGACACCACCGCGGCCGCGGCCGAGCACGAGGCCATGATGGCCGCCCTGCGCGCCCTGCCGCGCCGCCAGCGCGAGGTGCTCGTCCTGCGTTATTACGCCGACCTGGACGTCGCAGAGATCTCCGGCACCCTCGGCATCAGCCCGAGCGCCGTCCGCTCCACGGCTACCCGCGGCCTGGCCGCGCTGGCCCGCGCCATCCGGGAGGACCGATGACACCCACCGACGTTGAGGACCGCCTGCGCCGGGACCTGGCCAGGGAAGCGGCCCGCACCCAGGCCGGCATGCTCCGCCCGCTGGCCCAGCCGGACCTGACGCCCCGCCGCCGGCTGGCCGGCCTGCCGGTGCCGCGCCACGGCCGGAGCTGGCTGGCCCCGGCCGCGGCCATGGTCGCGGTGGCGGCCGTGCTGGCCGGAGTGACGCTGGCCGGATCGGGCCTGCGGGACCGGCCGGGGGCGACCGCGGGCGGCCCGGCGACGGCGGCCGGGGCGGACCCCAGCTTCTACGTGTCGGTGAGCCTGCCGCCCCATGTCGTGGTAGTCGTGCACAATGCACGCACCGGGCGGGCGCTGTCCTGGACCTCGCTGCCCGCGGCGGCTCAGGGTGCCGGGCCGATCCCGTCGATCGCCGCCGCCGGGAATGACCGCACCTTCGCGATCGCGGCCACCGTGCACCTGCCGCACTCCACGCTGGCGGTCCGGCTGTTCGAGGTGAGGCTGTCCGGCCGCGGCCGGGTGGTGTCGATCGCCAGCGCCGGTGACCTCACCCCGCCGGCCTCGGCCGATACCGTCACCGGCATCGCGCTGTCGCCCGACAACAGCGAGCTCGCGGCGACCGTGGAGATCCCCACGACCGGATTCCATCCGCGGGGGGAGATCGAGGTGGTCTCGCTGCGGACCGGTCACGTGACCAGGGCCTGGGCGGGCGCCGCCGGGATCCCCCTCGACCCCGTCTACCGGACGGGCGGGCGCCAGCTGAACTTCCTGTGGTGGGACCACATCCGCGGGCCGGTCACGAACTTCACCGCCCGGACGCGCGAGCGGCTGCTCGACACGGCCGCGCCCGCCGGCCGCCTGCTGAGGTCGTCCAGGGTGATCGCGGCCGCGCCGGGCGGCCAGTTCCTGCAGAGCGCGATGCCGTCCGCGGACGGCCGCGCGCTGCTGGGCACCTGGTATCGCAACCTCACGTTCAGCCACGGCCGCGGCACCGCCGTGGTGGACTTCGGCCGGCTGGGCTGGATTGGCCAACGCCCGGTGGTCATCCAGCAGCGGATGATCCACTTCCGCGGGGCGGCGCAGGAGGGCGTGGCCGACTCGAGCTGCAACGTCCTGTCGGTCGCCGGCCGGGACCACGCCACCCTGGTCCAGTGCCCGGGCCTGGAACGAGTCCAGGCGGGCTGGATCACCCAGCTGCCCAGCCTGGGCCCGTACCCGGTCGTGGCCTGGTAGGCCAGGCAAGAGCCCGGCCGGGGTCGCCGGCCGTCTGGGGGCGCTCAGCCCGTCTCAGGGGCTGCTCAGCCCGCCCGGCCACTGGTGGCCGGGCGGGCTGAGCGCCGGGCCTCCCTTGTTACAAGTGTTATTAGTTCTTCCCTGCCTGGGCCGTCGCCTTGGCCGCCTTCTTGTAGGCCCGGACCCGGGCCAGGGAGTCCTCGTCCACGATGTCGGCCACCGAGACGTGCGAGCCCTCGTGGCCGAAGGACCCGGCCGCCTCGCGCCAGCCGGCGGGCTGCACGCCGAGCTGCTTGCCGAGCAGGGCCATCGTGATCTGGGCCTTGTAGGCCCCGAAGCCGGGCAGCCGGGCCAGCCGGGCGCGCAGCTCGGCGCCGCTGGCGGCGGTGGCCCAGACCTGCTCGGCGTCGCCGTCGTAGTGCTCGATGAGCTGCCGGGCCAGCTCCTGGACGCGGCCCGCCATGGCCTTGGGGAACCGGTGCAGCGCGGGCCGCTCGGCGAAGATGGCGATCAGCGCCTCGGGATCGAACCCGGCTAGCTCGTCCGCGGTGGGCTCATGGCCGAGCCGCAGGGTGAGCTGGTAGGGCGAGCTGAAGGCCTTCTCCAGGGGCACCTGCTGGTCTAGGAGCATGGCGATCAGCAGGGCCAGCGGACTGCGGCTGAGCAGCTCATTCGCCGCGGGCTCGACGGGCAGCGACAGCGTCATAGAGGACATCATGCAGCATGACCGGGCCGCCGCGGGCCCGACCCCGCGGCGGGGCCGGCGGCGAGCCGGGTCTGGCGGAACACGGCGGGCCGCCCAGCCGTTCTACTCAGTAGGAGGCGTGTGATTGAGTGGACACGTCATCACAGGAGAACCAGCAGGTTCTCCGCGGAGGGAGCCGGACATGTCGCGCCCAATGAAGTACGGCATCGCTGGTGTCATCGTCGGGCTCATCTTGCTGATCTGGGCGCCCTGGGCGGCCCTGGCCGTGATCGCCGCGGCCATCATCATCCCGGCAATCGCCTACGCCATGCTCGACCCGTCGCAGCGCCGCCGGGTCCGCCAGTCGCGCGGCCGCCGGTCGATCGGCAGCTGAGACCCAGCCGGGCCGCACGGGCCAGCGTCAGGGCTGACCCGTGCGGTTTAAGTCTGTCTGGTTAAGACTGTCTAGCTGAGCAGGCCGGGGTAGAGCAGGGACAGCTCCCGCGGGTAGGCGGCGATAAGCCGCAGCTCGTCGTCGGTCAGCGGCTTGCTGGTGGCCGAGGCGCACAGCTGGACCAGCTTGAAGATCAGGTCGGCGTCCTGGCCGACCTCGATGCCCAGCCCGTCCATGACGTGCCGGAACCCGGCCATGCCGCCGTACTCGCCGGTCAGCACCACGCGGCCCGCCGTGGCGAACCAGTCGGCCGGGAACGGGCCGAGCGTCTCGTCGTCGTACAGCTCGTAGTTCTGCCGGTCCTTCAGCGCGCCGTCGGCGTGGATGCCGGACTCGTGGGCGAAGGCGTTCCGGCCGGTGCCCGGCTGGTTCTGGGGCAGTGGCTGGCCGAAGGCGTAGCTGGCCCACAGCCCGAACCGGCGCGCCCAGGACAGGTCGAGCTTGTCGCCGATCTCGGCCCGGCCGGCGACGCCGAAGGCGTGGGAGAAGGCCAGGATGCACGACAGCAGGTCGGCGTTGCCCGACCGCTCGCCGATGCCGTTGACGCAGGTGTTGACCCAGGCGTCCTGGCCCGGCGTCCAGGTCGCCCAGCGCGCCGGACACCGAGTTGGCCACGGCCATGCCCAGGTCGTTGTGGCAGTGCGTCTCGACCGGCATGCCGACCGCGGTGGCCAGCTTGGCGAACCGCTCCCGGATCCGGCCCGGGCGAGTCGCCGCCGATGGTGTCGCAGTAGCGGACCCGGTCGGCGCCGGCCTCCCTGGCCGCGATCGCGAACTCCAGCAGGAACCCGTCGTCGGTGCGCGACCCGTCCTCGGCGTTGACGCCGATGGTCTGCGCGCCCGCCGCCTTGGCCGCGGCCACCGCCGCGGTCACCTCCCGGATGATCGCGCCGCGGTCCAGCTTGCCGCGGAACTTGTGCGCGATCATCTGGTCCGAGGTCGAGATCGACAGGTTGTAGTGGGTCAGCCCGAGCGGCGCCGCGCGCTCCACGTCCTCGGCGATGGCCCGGCACCAGCCCGACAGCCGCAGGTCGCCGAACGCGCCCGCGCGGGCCAGGGCCACGTTGGCCCGGACGTAGGGCACCTCGTGGAACAGGAACGGGAAGCCGATCTCGGACTGCGCCACGCCCAGCCTGGCCAGGTAGAAGTTGACCATCGTCTTGCCGAACTTGGACAGCCCGGTCCGCGCGGTCTGGACGCCGTCGCGGTTGGTGACATCGAGAAAGTGGACCTTCGGCATGCCGCAGACCTCCGCTGGCTCGCCTGGCTCGCTGCTTGAACGTTGATCAGTAGTTTACTAGAGATAGTCAATGTTGATTATCATCAACTATGCTCGGCCGGATGACGGAGTGGATCGGCGCGGCCGAGGCCGCCGAGCGGCTGGGCATCAAGCAGGCCAGCCTGTACGCCTACGTGAGCCGCGGCCTGCTCGAGCGCCGGCGGGAGGCGGGCGGCCGGGAGAGCCGGTTCGACGCCGAGGAGATCGCCCGGCTGGCCCGCAAGGGCCGGCCCCGGCGCTCGCCCGCCGGCGCCGAGCTGATCATCGAGTCCTCGCTCACCGAGATCACCGGTGACCGGCTCGGTTCCGCGGCCACGACGTTATCGAGCTGGCCCGGCAGCGCGCTTCGAGGAGGTCGCGACCCTGCTGTGGACCGGCGCGCTGGAGCCGGGCGACCCGGCGGGCTGGCTGGCCACGCCGCAGGCCCTGACCGCCGGGCGGGCCGCCCAGGCCGCGCTGCCCGCCAGCACCCTCCCGCTGGAGCGGCTCCAGGTCATCGTCCCGGCCCTGGCCGCCACCGACCCGCTGCGCCTGCACCTGGACCCGCCGGCGGTGATCGCGGCCGGGCGCGCGCTGATCGCGGGCATGGTCGGCTGCCTGTCGCAGGCGGGCGGCAGCCCGGACGGGGTGACCGGGCCGGGGCCGATCGCCCGGCGGCTGACCCGGACGCTGTGCCCCGGCGCCGCTGAGCGAGGGCCTGCTGCGCGCCGTGCAGACCGCGCTGGTGCTGCTCGCCGACCACGAGCTAGCCGCCTCCACGCTGGCCGCCCGGGTCGCCGCCTCGGTGCGCGCCGACCCGTACGCGGTCGTGGCCACCGGCCTCGGGCGCCGTCGGCGGCGCCCTGCACGGCGGGGCCTCGCTCGGCGCCGAGGTCATGCTGGGATCGGCCGCCGGCCCGGCCGACGCGCCCCGCGTCGTCGGCGACCTGCTCCGCCGCGGCGAGCGGATCCCCGGCTTCGGCCACTTCGTGTACCAGTCCGGCGACCCGCGCGCCCTGCTGCTGCTCCAGGTGATCGCGGAGCACGCGCCCGACTCGCCGCGGCTGGCGGTGGCCAGGGCCGTGGTGGCCGAGGTGCGCCGGCGGGCGCTGCCCGAGCCCAACATCGACTTCGCGCTGGCCGCGCTGGCCGGTGTGGCCGGCATGGTGCCCGGCGCCGGGGAGGCCATCTTCGCGGTGGCCCGGACGGCCGGCTGGATCGCGCATGCCCTGGAGGAGTACGACCGGAACGCGCCGATCCGGCCGCGGGGCATCTACACCGGCCCGGCCTTCCAGCCCTGACGCCCTCGGCGGGACCGCCCTGACGCCCCGGCGGGGAATCAGATGGGCCGGGCGGGCCTTCTCCCTTGCGTAGGCCCTCAACCGGGAGACGACATGCCTGTCCGCCGACTCAATCACGCAGTCCTGTACGTCAGGGACCTGGCCGCGACCGTGCGCCTTCTACCGCGACGCCGCTCGGCTTCGAGGTGCGGATGGAGATCCCGGGGCGGGCCGCGTTCCTGCGCGCCCCCGGCTCCGCCAACGACCATGACCTGGGCCTGTTCGAGGTGGCCGGACGGCGCCATCCCCGGCGGCCAGTACCTCGGCCTGTACCACCTGGCCTGGGAGGTCGGCACGCTGGCTGAGCTGGCCGAGATCCGGCGAGCGGCTGGCCGCGGCGCGGCGCGCTGGTCGGGGCCAGCGACCACCGGGTGTCCAAGTCGCTGTACGCCAAGGACCCGAGCGGCATCGAGTTCGAGGTCATGTGGCGGGTCCCGGCCGAGGACTGGGAGCAGGAGACGCCGCGAGGGCGCGATGATCGCCCCGCTCGACCTGGAGGCCGAGCTGGCCCGCTGGGGCGACCGGGTCACCGGCGCCGCGGCCGGCTCGTCACCTGACCCGGGCCCCAGCGGCTGACCCGCGCCCGAGCGCGCCCGCCTTATGCGGCCCTGACCACCTCGTAAGTCACGAAGGCCAGGCCCTTACCGAGGGTCGTGCTGTCGATGAGGCGCAGCGGCTTCTTGTCGGTGGTCTCGCCGAACAGGCGATCGCCGTCCCCCAGCACCACCGGGAAGATCACCAGCCGCAGCTCGTCGACCAGGTCGTGCTCCAGCAGCGTGCGCACGAGCTGGTAGCTCGCGTAGACCAGGATCTCGCCGCTGGTCCGCTGCTTCAGCTCCGAGACCGCGCGGACCACGTCGCCGCGCAGCACGGTCGAGTTGGCCCACTGGGGATCGGTCAGGGTCGAGGAGACGACGTACTTGGGCATGCTGTTGAGCTTGTCCGCCCACTCGCCGTCGCGGGACTGCCACCGCGTCGCGAACCACTCGTCGCTGCGCCGTCCGATGAGCAGGGCCTCGGCGCCCAGCGCCTCGTCGGTCTCGACCCTGGCCCACTGCTCGAGGTCCGCGCCGCCGAACTCGCCGAACCAGCCGCCGTGCCGGAAGCCCTCCTTGCCGTCCGGGTCCTGGATGACCCCGTCGAGCGAGATGTTGGTCGTGATTACCAGCTTTCCCATGTCGGTGTGTGTCCTTCCGTGGGTGTTGTCACCGTCACGGAGGCAGACAACGCGACACCGGGAAACTGGGCGCGGGCCTGCCGCCCAGTTCGTCCCCTGGCCGGTGCCTATACCGGGTTGGGCGCGTCCGGGCCCGGCGGGCGGGTGCTGACCTCGATGGTGCCCTTGTAGGCGATGCCGCGGATGTGCACGACCGGGGCGTCGGCGGGGCAGCCGGACCTCCAGGTCCTCCTGCTCCGACCAGCCCTTGCTGACGCCGAAGCCGTCCAGCTCGACGCGCACGCCCGGCGGCACCAGCACGTCCACGCGCGACTTGTAGGCCACCGCCAGCATCGTGGTCTCGGCCCGCTCAGCTCGGCGGCGCGCAGGTCGAGCCAGCCGCTGCCCTTGTAGACGACCGAGGTGAAGCGCTCGGGCACCCGCCACCGGCCGCCGCGCCGGATCGAGCTCTTGTAGGCGATCGCGAACCGGCCCGGCGCGCGGGCCGCGCCGGGGCCCGGCGGACCGGGCTGGCCGCGGCTCGGCGGCGGGCAGGTCGGCGGTCAGCTTCTCCAGGTCGGTGCTGACCCGCGCGGTCAGCGCCGCCCGCATCCGCTGGTCGAACTCGTCGTCGTCGAGCCGGCCCTCGGCGAAGGCGGCCTGGAGGACCTGCGCGACCCCGTCCCGGTCCCGGTCGGATACCCGCAGGTCGGAGCGAGGCCCGGCACCGTACGAGCTCCTGGACCTGCCGCGACTGGGTGCTGGACTCAGGTGCCGCGGACTGCGGTGCCGCGGACTCGGGTGCCGCGGACGGGGTGCCCCGGACTCGGATCGCGCGGGATCTGGCTGGCCAGACGGCTGCATGGCGCACTCCTCGGGCCTCCTCGGGTTCAAATCAAGATGTATCTTAACTCATCGCTTCGCGCACGCCCAGGTCATCTGCGCGGCCGCGGTCAGATACCCGCTAACACGCAGACCAGGGCGACCAGGATCAGCAGCAGGCCCACGACCACGGTCATGAACGGATCATTGGCCGGAGCCCGACCTCTTCATGTCGGCCCATACCGAACATTTACACCCGCGGTAACTGTCCTGTCCCGTGTCAGGCGGTGACATTCCTGATACGTGCCACCCGATGCGGCCGCACCGCCCGGCCGGATGGGATGAGCTGCGTTCCTTGCCGCTTATGACCCGACATCACGGAGCTGGCACGGTGGCCAGCTCGCGTACAGCCGCGCCGTCTGAGCCGCGATCGCCGCCCAGCTGAACTCGGCGATGGCGCGCTCGCGGCCCCGCCCGCCCATCTCCGCCGCCCGGGCCGGGTCGCCGACCAGCGCGTTGAGCGCCGCGGCCCAGGGCCTCGGGGTCGCCGGGCGGGCACCAGCAGCCCGTCGCGCCGTCCGCGACCACCTCCGGGATGCCGCCGACGCCGGGAGCCGACCACGGCGGTGCCGCAGGCCATGGCCTCCAGGTTGACGATGCCCAGCGGCTCGTACAGCGACGGGCACGCGAACACCGTCGCGTGGCTGAGGATCTGGATGACCTCGGGCTTGGCCAGCATGCCGGGGATCCAGACCACGCCGGGCCGGGTCGCCCGCAGGTGCTCGACCAGCCAGGCACACCTCGGCTTCCAGCTCGGGCGTGTCCGCCTGCCCGGCGCACAGCACCAGCTGGGCCGCCGGGGTCCAGCCGCTGCGCCGCGCGCAGCAGCACCGGCAGCCCCTTCTGCCGGGTCACCCGGCCGACGAACACCACCGACGGCCGGGCCGGGTCGATGCCGTACCGGGCCAGCACCGCCGGTGCCGGCGTCGGGGGCGTACTGCACCGTGTCGATCCCGTTGCGGATGACGTGCACTCGCCCGGGCCGGACCGCCGGGTAGGCGCACAGGATGTCGGCCCGCATGCCGTCCGAGACCGCGATGACCGCGGCCGCCGCCTCGATGGCCGTCCGCTCGCACCAGCGACGACAGCGCGTAGCCGCCGCCCAGCTGCTCGGCCTTCCACGGCCGCAGCGGCTCCAGCGAGTGCGCGGTCATCACGTGCGGCATGCCGTAGCAGCTGGCTGGCCAGGAAGCCGGCCAGGTTGGCGTACCAGGTGTGCGAGTGCACCAGGTCGGCGCCGACCGCGGCCGCGGCCATGGACAGGTCGGCGGAGATGGTCTGCGAGCGCGCTGTTCGCGGCGGCCAGTGCCGCCACGGCCGGTGCGCGACCGCGCCCGGCCGGTCGGCGCCCTGGCAGTGCACGGTCAGGTCAACCAGCTTGCCGAGCTCCCGGGCCAGGTACTCGACGTGCACGCCCGCGCCGCCGTAGACCTCGGGCGGGTACTCGCGGGTCAGCATCGCCACCCTGAGCTGGCGCTCCGCGAACCCGTCGGTCATAGCTCGACCACCTGGCCCTTGCCGACGACGGTGATGCCGCCCTCCGACACCACGAACCCGCGCGCCCGGTCGTGCTCCTTGTCCACCCCGACGACCGCGCCCTCGGGCACCTCGACGTTCTTGTCCAGGATCGCGTTCTCGACCACCGCGTGGCGGCCGATCCTGGTGTTGTCCAGCACCACGGCCCGCTCCACCCGCGACCAGCTGTTGACCCGCACGCCCGGCGACAGCACCGCGTCCCGGACCAGGCCGCCGGAGACGATCACGCCGTTGCTGACCACGCTGTTGATGGCGCGGCCGACCCGGTCGCCGCTGTCGTGCACGAACTTGGCGGGCGGCTGCGACGGCACGTGGGTCAGGATCGGCCACTGGTCGTTGTACAGGTTGAACACCGGGTGCACCGCGCACAGGTCCATGTGCGCGTCGAAGTAGGAGTCCAGCGTCCCGACGTCCCGCCAGTACCCGGCGTCGCGCTCCTCGGCGCCCGGCACCTTGTTGTCCAGGAAGTCGTAGACCTGGGCCGTGCCCTCCTTGACCAGCATCGGCACGATGTCGCCGCCCATGTCGTGGCGGCTGCCGGCGTCGGCCGAGTCCTGCCGCAGCGCGTCGACCAGCACGCTTGGTGGTGAACACGTAGATGCCCATGGAGGCGTACGCCAGGTCGTCGTGGCCGGGCATCGGCGGCGGGTCGGCCGGCTTCTCCAGGAACGCCTCGATCGTCCGGCCGTCGCTCGCCGTCTTGATGACGCCGAAGCCGTCGCCTCCTCGCGCGGCACCGGGATGCGCGGCCACCGTCACGCCCGGCCCCGCCTCGACGTGCTGGTCGATCATCTGCATCGGGTCCATCCGGAACACGTGGTCGGCGCCGAAGACCGCGACGATGTCGGGCTGGTCGTCGAAGATCAGGTTCAGCGACTGGTAGATGGCGTCGGCCGAGCCGGTGTACCAGTGCGGCCCGAGCCGCTGCTGGGCCGGGACCGGGGTGACGTAGTTGCCGAGCAGGCTGCGACAGCCGCCAGGTCGTGGTGATGTGCCGGTCCAGGCTGTGGCTCTTGTACTGGGTCAGCACGCAGATCCGCCGGAAGCCGCAGTTGACCAGGTTCGACAGCGCGAAGTCGACCAGCCGGTACAGGCCGCCGAACGGGACGGCCGGCTTGGCCCGGTCGGCGGTCAGCGGGGCCAGCCGCTTGCCCGCGCCGCCGGCCAGCACGATGCCCAGGATCCGCGGATCGGTCTGCCATCAGCCACCTCCCCAGGGGCCGTTGCTGCACGGACCAGTCGACCGCCGACTGCGCGGAATCGGTTGCCTGACGGTTATGTCCGGGCGAGTTACCCGGATCTTGGACTGGTCATGCGGCAGTCGTCTCCCAGTCCGCCATGAACGTCGCCTCGAAGCCCGTGCCGTTGCGGCCAGGTCGATCAGGGTCTGCGTCCGGTAGTAGAAGTCCTCGCGCAGCACCTGGTGCTCGGCGCCGTCGGTCCGGTCGAAGGTGAAGTCGAAGAACCCGTCCGGGCGCCATGACCCGCCCCGACGTGCGCCAGGCACTCGCTCGATGACCTCGAGCGGGGAGTGCGAGAACACGCTGTGCGCGTGCACCACGTCGAACTGGCCGTCGGGCAGGAACTCCAGCCGCAGGTCGCTGCACCAGCGCTCAGGTGCGGCAGCTTGGCCTGCAGGCCGTACTGGCCGACGCGTCCTCTGCGCCGCCAGCAGGATGTCGGGGGAGATGTCGATCCCGTAGTAGTGGCCAGGGTCCAGGTAGTCGATGAACAGCCGGCCCGCGCGCAGGTTGCCGCAGCCGATCTCGAGCATCCGCATGTCCGGCTTGAGCCCGTGCCCGACCAGGTAGTCGAACTGCAGCTGGCCGATCTGCAGCCAGGACTCGTGGCTCTTGCTGCCGACCGCGGCCTCGCGGCTGCGGGCGGCGTCCGACCGCATCACGGCCCGGTAGTAGGCTGACGTGATCGCGTGCTGCGCAGCGCCAGCCACGCGTCGCGGCCGCGGCGGCGCGTATACCCGACAATCCGGTCCGGATGCTCTAAGGCGTAGGCGAGCTTGAAGGTCAGCCGCGACCTGTCCTTGTCATGCACCCGTCCAGACTAGGCCCGCGCCGCGCGCCAGCGCCGCGCAAAACCCTCGCGTCGACGCAGGTCAGGGGCCGATCGGGTGGGTTAGGACGGTTTCAGTCGTCCTGTGCCGCAACCGCGGCGCTCACCTCGGCGGCCGTTTCGGCGCTGTGGCGGCCGACCGCCCGGGTGGCCAGCATCCGGGCCGTGTGCACGCCCGCGCCGAGCAGGATGCCCCAGGCCAGTGCCTCGCCCAGCGCCACCTGCGGGTCTTCCGGGTGCTCCGGCGGCTGCTTGCCCGTGATCTTGGTCCAGCCGAAGGAGAGCAGCTTGCGCACCACGAACGCTGCTGCCATCCCGGCCACCGCGCTGAGTGCGCGCGACCCCACGTCAGCCTTCTTGGCAGACATCTGAGTATCCCTCCTGACGCCGTCAGCCGATCATGCCATGGAGGTGTCGTCGGCGCGGTACTGCGGTCGTGATCGGCCGATCGCCTGGGCCAGTTCCTCCGGGTGCCGGGTGCCGATCAGCCAGTACGGGCGGTCCGGCTGGTCCCCGGCCAGCTCGATGTAGACCGCGAGCCGCAGGTAGGGCCGGACCAGCATGAACGCCGCCGGGTCGGCCATCGGCCCGCGCAGCTGCGCGGTCTGCTCCTCGTCCAGGGCCTGCACCGTGCCGGCCGGGCCAGCGGCAGCGTGGCCCGCCCCGCCCGCAGTTCCCCCGTGCTGACCTCGATGGCCGCCCGGCCCCAGATGGCCAGCCCGACCGCGGGCCCGATGACCAGTACCAGGAACAGGATGACGCCGATCAGCAGGTTGAATCCGGCCCACGAAAGCACGGCGAACGTGGCCATTGTGGTCAGTCCGAGGACCCACCACAGGACCGGCACGCGGAGGTGCTCCCGGTAACTGCGCATGGGACCACGGTAGTTGGTTACATGGGGGGCATGACCGGACGGTCGGCAGATCCCGACGACAGCGGTCCCGGCCTCGCTGCGGCCGCGCCCGACTGCGCTTCCGGCGACCCGGAAAACACCCGCTCCGGAACTAGCATCTCGGACCAGGGCACGGCCGACCTCAGCCCGGTCGGGCCCGGCGGATCAGGCCCGCGGCCGGCCGAGTCCGGCCCGGCCGGTGCGTCCACGGCGCGCCGCTGGGTGCCGAGGCCGTCCGCGAGCCCGGGCCGGGTCCCGTGCCCGGCCGGCGTCCGGGCTGCCCGGCCGGATGCGGTCGGTAGCGCGCCGCGTCCGGTCCGGCCTGGCCGCCGCGGCCAGCGACTCCGCGGCCGCCCCCCAGCAGTCCGACGTCCAGGGCCGCCCGGCCGCCGCCGCCGACGGCGCCCGCCTGGACGCCGCCGCGGCCCGCGCGGAAGCCGCCGTTCAGGACGATCACGTGCCGCGGCTGCTGCGGTCACCGCCGCCTGGGCCTGGCGGCTGATCCTGGTCGCCATCCTGATCTACGGCGCCTTCCGGGTCGCCGTGAACTGCGCCTGGTCGTGCTGCCGCTCATCGCCGCGCCTCCTGCTCACCGCGCTGCTCCAGCCGCTGGCCGCGCGGCTGCAGCGGGTCGGCTTGCCCGCCGCTGCTGGCCACCTGGTGCACCCTGCTGGCCGCGATCATCATCATCGCGGGCGCCGTCACGCTGACCGCCAACCGGGTCAGCGCCGACTACCCCACGCTGGCCGCCGAGGTCAAGCGCACCGCCACCCGAGGTCCAGCACTCCCTGGCCGGCCCGCCGTTCCACCTGCACGGCGCCCGCCTCCAGCGGTACACCAACGACGTCGTGCACTACATCTCCCAGCACAAGGGCGTCATCGCCGGCACCGTCGTGACCGGCGGGAAGATCTTCCTGGAGTTCCTGACCGGCCTGGTGCTGACGCTGTTCATCACCTTCTTCCTGCTCAAGGACGGCGCGAAGATCTGCTCCTGGCTGATCAAGGGCCTGTCCGCCGAGCCGCACCGCCGGATGGTGAACGCGGGTAACGCGGCCTGGCACGCGCTGACCGGCTATGTCCGCGGCACCACGGCCGTGGCCGCCATCCACGCCATCTTCATCGGGCTGGCCCTGTGGCTGCTCGGCGTGCCGCTGCTGGTCCCGCTGATCGTCCTGGTGTTCCTAGCCGCGTTCATCCCGCTGATCGGCATCCTGGTCGTCGGCGCGCTGGCCATCCTGATCACGCTGGGCACTAAGGGCTGGCTAGCCGCCGTCATCCTGCTGGCCGTCTTCGTGGTGGAGAACCAGATCGAGAGCCACCTGCTCCAGCCGCTGGTCGTGGGCCGGGCGGTCCGACTGCACCCGCTGGCCATCATCCTGGCCCTGGCCGTCGGCGGGATCATCGCCGGCATCCCCGGCGCCATCGTCGCCATCCCCTTCGTCGCGGTGATCACCTACGCCTGGCCCCTGCTGCGCGGCGGCGGGCCGGGATCGCCGCCGGACGGCTAGCCGCTGGCGGTAGGGTCACGAGCGTGATTGAGCCCGACCGCGTCGAGATCCTGATCAAGCGCCTCGATCCCGGCCTTCCGCTGCCCGCCCGGGCGCACCCCGGCGACGCCGGCACCGACCTGTTCGCGGCGCAGGACGTGGAGCTGGCCCCCGGCCAGCGCGCGGTCATTCCCACCGGGGTCGCCATCGCGCTGCCGGACGGATACGCGGCTTTCGTGCACCCGCGGTCCGGGCTGGCGGCCCGGCACGGGATCACGCTCGTCAATGCGCCGGGTACTGTCGATGCTGGGTACCGTGGCGAGATCAGGGTGACTTTGCTCAATACCGATACCGAGCGGCCCGTCCGGCTCCAGCGCGGAGACCGGATTGCCCAGCTGGTGGTTCAGCGCGTGGCGTATCCGGTGTTCCACGAAGTGGAGACGCTGCCGGGTTCCGCCAGAGGTGAAGACGGATTCGGCTCGACCGGCGGTCACGCCGCGAGCGCGGACCAGCTCGGCAATGAGGTTCCCGGCCGGGCCTGACCCCGGTTACGGCCCGGAACGACCCGGTTAACCAGAACTTTGTAAGGAGCGTGCGGGGTGTTCCGACGGCGTCGCCGCGAGGACGCGGACCAGGCCGGCCGCGCCAGCGGCACCGAGCAAGACGAGCTGGACGACGAGTTCGCCGAGCCAGACGAGGACGAGCTGGAGGACCTCGATGAGGCCGAGCTCGATGACGACGAGCTCGACGAGGAGGACGCGGACGAGGAGGAGCCGGACCAGGGCGGCCGCCCGTCCAGGCCCGGTGAAGACCTGGGCGACCCCGCCACCTGGACCCGGCTGCGCGACTCCGCGCAGGACGGGCCCGGCATGCAGGACTCCGGACCGTGGGATGCCTCCACCGGATTCCCCGAGGGCGACCGGATGGACTTCGGCAGCCTGCTCGTGCCGGTCAAGGACGGCTTCGACATCCAGGTCAACCTGGACGAGGAGGCCGGAATCTGGATCGCCGTCGTGCACGGCGACAGCGCGCTCCAGCTCCAGGCGTTCGCCGCGCCCAAGCGCAGCGGCATCTGGGATGACGTCCGCCAGGAGATCGTCGCCGAGGTCGAGAAGTCGGGCGGCAGCAGCCAGGAGCAGGACGGCCCGTTCGGGACCGAGCTGCTCGCGCGCCTGAGCCAGCCCGCCGAGCCCGGCGGCCGGCCGGTGCCCCAGTCGCTGCGCTTCATGGGCGCCGACGGCCCCCGGTGGTTCCTGCGGGGACTCATCACCGGGCCGGCGGCCCAGCGCTCGGCGGCCGCGCGTCCGTTCGAGGAAATCTTCGCCGACGTCGTCGTGGTGCGCGGCGAGCACGCCGAGCCGCCCCGCAAGGCGCTGGACATCGCGCTGCCCGAGGAGGCCCGGCAGGTCATCGAGCAGCAGATGGAAGCCGAGGGCATGCCGAACCCGTTCGAGCGCGGCCCGGAGATCACCGAGATCCACTAGCGGGACGGCCCCGCCTCCGGCGGGGCCATCCCGCTAGTCCTGCCGCAAACACCGCCGGCTGGCCTGCACCAAGCTGCGTCCTTACTCACCGCCGTGCAGCAGGGTGGCCAGCTCGGCTTCCACGTCCTGGCTGGTGACGAACAGCAGCTCGTCCCCGCTCTCCAGCGGGTCGTCGGCACTGGGCACGATGACCCGGCTGTCACGCAGGATCGCCACCAGCGCCGTGTCCGCCGGCCACTCGATGCTGCCGACCCGCTGACCGGCCATCGGCGCGTCGGCGGGCATGGTCATCTCGACCAGGTTGGCATCGCTCTGCCGGAAGGTCATCAGGCGGACCAGGTCCCCGACGCTGACCGCCTCCTCCACCAGCGCCGACAGCAGCCGCGGGGTGGAAACCGCCACGTCCACCCCCCAGGACTCGTTGAACAGCCACTCGTTGGCGGGCAGGTTGATCCGGGCCACCACCCGGGGGACCCCGTACTCCGTCTTGGCCAGCAGCGAGGTGACCAGGTTGGCCTTGTCATCCCCGGTCGCCGCGATGACCACGTTGTAGCTCTCCAGCCCCGCGTCGTCGAGGGCCTGGATCTCGCACGCGTCGGCCATCAGCCACTCCGCCCCCGGCGCCGCGTAGACCTGGATCGCCTTGGGGTCCTTGTCGATCAGCAGGACCTCATGGCCGTTCTCGATCAGTTCCTTGGCGATGGACAAGCCGACGGCGCCAGCCCCGGCGATTGCGACGCGCATTAGTGTGCTCCCTTTCCGGGGACCGGGCGGCAAAAGAGGCCCGCGATGCGCTGCAGGTCCCCCTCCTCGGCGATGACGTGCAGCACGTCGCCTTCCTGCAGCACCGTCCCGGGACCGGGGATCATCGCCCGGCCCAGCCGGGAGATGAACACGATCCTGGTCTGCGCCATCTCCTCCAGCGCGGACACCTTCTCGCCCAGCCACTCGTGCGTGCAGGCCACCTCGGCCAGCACCACCGCGCCGGTCGGGTCCCGCCACAGCGGCTCGGCGCCCTCCGGCAGGAGCCGGCGCAGCATCTGGTCCGCCGTCCAGCGCACCGTCGCCACCGTGGGGATGCCCAGCCGCTGGTACACGTCGGCCCGGCGCGGGTCGTAGATGCGCGCGACCACCCGCTCGACGCCGAACGACTCCCTGGCCACCCGGGCGGCGATCACGTTGGAGTTGTCGCCGCTGCTGACCGCCGCGAAGGCGTCGGCGCGCTCGATGCCCGCCTCGGCCAGGGTCTCGCGGTCGAACCCGATTCCCGTGATCCTGCTGCCCTTGAAGCCGGATCGGAGCTTACGGAATGCCTCAGGGTCGCGGTCGATCATCGCGACCGAGTGGCCCTGGTCCTCGAGGATGTGGGCGATGGTAGATCCGACCCGCCCGCACCCCATGATGACGATGTGCACGCTGTTCCTTCCCGGCCCGGATCAGTGCTTGATCACGGTATGCCCACATGCGCCCGCGACTAGCCCGCCATACCCCACCCGCCACAGTGGCGGACGGGCACGGCAATATGGTGCCAGTGACCGCCTCTGTTTCCGCTAGGCCCCTGCCCGGTGACGTGCTGGAACTGACAGTCGGCGAGGCGGTGCACGGTGGCTGGTGCGTGGCTCGCCCTGATGATAGGGGGCAGGTCGTATTCGTCAGGCACGCACTGCCTGGTGAACGGGTGCGCGCGGCTGTTACCCAGGTCACCGCCAAGCTCGCCCGCGCCGACGCCGTCGAGATCCTGGACCCGTCACCCGACCGGGTGGCGCCGCCGTGCCCGCACGCCCGGCCCGGCGGCTGCGGCGGCTGCGACTGGCAGCACGCCAGCCTGCCCGCCCAGCGCCAGCTCAAGGCCGCCGTCATCCGCCAGCAGCTAGCCCGGATCGCCGGGCTGGACCGCGAGGTCACCGTCGAGGCGCTGCCCGGCGACCAGCCGGACGCCGCCGCACCCGGGCTCGGCTGGCGGACCCGGGTCAGCTTCGCCGTCGGCCCCGACGGCCGCGCGGGCCTGCACCAGCACCGGTCCCACAAGATCGTCCATGTGGGGGAGTGCCCGATCGCCCACGCCGAGGTCAATGACCTGGGCGTGACCGCCGAGACCTGGCCCGGCGCCGCCTCGGTCCAGGCCGCCGCGGTCCCCGAGACCGGCGAGCGCGGCATCCTGGTCACCGCCGCCCGCCGCAGCCAGTCCCGTTCCCGGTCTCGCCCATCACGCCCGTCCCGCCCGGGAGCCCCGCCCCGCCTCGGCTCGCTGCCGCCCGTGACCGCCGACAGCGTCGCCACCGTCGCCCCGAGCGGGGCCAGGACTTCCGTGGCCGGCCGCGGCTACCTCACCCAGCAGGCCGCCGGCCGGGCCTGGCGCGTCGACCTGGCCGGCTTCTGGCAGGTCCACCCCGCCGCCGCCGACACCCTCGCGGCCGCTGTCCTCCAGGCCCTGGAACCCCGCCCCGGCGACGTGGCGCTCGACCTGTACTGCGGGGCCGGCCTGTTCGCCGGGGTCCTGGCCCCGGCGGTCGGCCCGGAGGGCCGGGTCATCGGCGTCGAGGCCGACCCCGCCACCGTCCGTGACGCCCGGCACAACCTTCGCGAGTGGCCCTGGGCCCGAGTCCACCGGGGCGACGTGGCCGAGGTACTCGGCCGGATCGGCCTGTCCGGCGCATCCCTGGTCGTCCTCGACCCGCCGAGGGCCGGCGCCGCCCCCGCCGTCATCGACGCCCTGACCTCGCCCGACCCCGGTCCCGCCACCGAGTCCGAGCCTGGGCCTGTCGCCGAGTCCGAGCCCGGTCCCGCCACCGAGTCCGAGCCTGGGCCTGTCGCCGAAGCCGGGGCCAGCCCTGTCGCCGAGCCCGGAGCCAAGTCCGGGCCCGGGACTCGGGCCGGGGCCGGCGGCCTGCGCCGGATCGCCTACGTCTCCTGCGACCCGGCCACCCTGGCCCGCGACCTCGGCCTGCTGATCGCGGGCGGCTGGACCCTCGACGCCCTGCGCGCCTTCGACGCCTTCCCCATGACCCACCACATCGAGTGCCTAGCCACCCTGTCCCGCTAGCCCTGTCCTACTAACCCCGGCCAGTTCCCGCCAGCCCGGCCCAGCCCGCAGCGCGATGACCCGGGAGTCCCTCCCGCCTCATGCTCACATCTGTGCCACACGGGAGTCCGCGCGGCTGGTGATCATGCTCGTGGATGTCCCGTTGGGTACGTCCCAGCGCACCCAACGGGACACCCACGACCGGCCTCGCCAGCCCGGTCCGCCCCAGAGCCGCCTTCCGGGCACCACCCGCCCCGCCAGCCCCTGCAGCAAGCACGCCAGCCCGCTCCGGCCAGCGAGCGGGGCGCTGAATGTTCCGGTGGTGACGACCCCGTGTTACCAACGGGACATCCACGAGTGCTTGATCTTGCGACAGGCCCGCGGCACCCCATCCGCGCCGACGCCCGCCCCGTACGCATCTCCAGCCACATCAGTCACAGTCCGCGCGGCACCGCCGCCGGCCTGCTGGTCTGGATGTACCGAAACCCACCACAGCGTCGCTGTCATGCGCCATCCGGGCCGCTGCGCCTTATGGCCGGCCGAATCGCGCCCTGCGGCCGGGCAGCAATGGGGTGGTCCATGATCGCGGAAACCGGACAGTGATATTCGCTGACGGATGTCCACGATCCTGGCGGTCTGGATCAAGGCTGGCGGTAAGCCGGGATCAGGCCAGCCCCGGTGGCAGCGCCACCGCGATGGCGGGTACGGACGGGGCCGCTGGGGCGGACGGCCCCTGCGGAGTCACGCTCGCACCGGCGCACCAGGCCGTGGGATGTCCCGTTGCCCACCCCGCTGTGGGTAACGGGACATTCACGAGCGCTGGACTCGGGCTAGCGGCGGAAGTGGTCGACGGTGGCGGCCAGGAAGCCGATACAGGCCACCGCCAGGACCAAGGTCAGGACCTCCAGCGCCGCGTGCACGGTGTTGACGGTCGAGCACTGGCTGGCCGCCTGCTGGTCGAAGGCCTGAGCGAACTCGCCAATGCCGCTGTTGCACGTGCTGGCGTCGTGGCCGATCAGCAGCGACAGGAACAGGGCCAGCGCGGCCAGGACCCCGAACACGATGGTCATCGCGGTCAGCACCGAGCCCCGCGCCGTCGCGGCGGCGGCACCTGGGGCAGCGACTGCCAGGGCTGGCCGTAGGCCGGCGGAGGCCACTGCGCGCCGGACGGCGGAGGCGGGGGAGGGGGAAACGGCCCTTGACCGTACAGGCCTTGAGGCGGATAGCTCATCGGGAAACTCCGGGTCCAATGCCGCGAAGCTGCGGGCTGAACTCAAGACGCCGCACCGGCCCCGCTGGTTGACGGGAGGCGCCCGGGCATCCGGAGGCCCCCAGCCGCCGCGTCAGGTTGCGGAGGGCGGGCGGAGCGCAGGCAGGCCCCGGCGGGCAAGCGGCCGGCGGCGCAATGACAGGCTGGGAGCCGTGAAACTACGGATCTTTACTGAGCCTCAGCAAGGGGCCGACTACGGGACGCTGCTGCGCGTGGCCCAGGCCACCGAGGAGCTCGGCTTCGACGCGTTCTTCCGGTCCGACCACTTCCTGCACATGGACGACGGGACGGGCCGGCCAGCGGACTGCCCGGCCCGACCGACGCCTGGATCACGCTGGCCGGGCTGGCCCTGCAGACCAGCCGGATCCGGCTGGGCACGCTGGTCACGGCGGCCACGTTCCGGCGGCCGGGGCCGCTGGCCATCGCGGTGGCCCAGGTGGACCAGATGAGCGGCGGGCGGATCGAGTTCGGGCTGGGGGCGGGGTGGTTCGAGGCGGAGCATGAGGCCTACGCGATCCCGTTCCCGAGCCTGGGCGAGCGGTTCGACCGGTACGCGGAGCAGCTGGCCGTGATCACCGGCCTGTGGACCGTGCCCGAGGGCGAGACGTTCAGCTACCGCGGCCGCTACTACACCGTGACCGACTCGCCGGGGCTGCCCAAGCCGACCCAGCGGCCACGGCCGCCGGTGATCATCGGCGGCGGCGGGAAGCGGCGCACCCCGGAGCTGGCCGCCCGGTACGCCGACGAGTTCAACATGCCGTTCGCCAGCGTGGACGACACCGCGGCCGCCTTCGGCCGGGTCCGGGCGGCCTGCGCGGCGGCCGGCCGGGCGGAGTCGTCGATGACCTTCTCGGTGGCCCAGACGGTGTGCTGCGGCCGCACCGACGCCGAGCTGCGGCGGCGGGCCGAGGCCACCGGCCGGGACGTGGACGACCTGCGGGCCAACGCCCTGGCGGGCTCGCCGGCCGAGATCGGCGACCGGATCGCGGAGTTCGCCAAGGTCGGCGCGGAGCGCGTCTACCTCCAGGTGCTCGACCTGCACGATCTGGATCACCTCGAGCTGCTGGCCAGCCTGATCGAGCCGCCTGCGGGCCGATAGCCAACGCAGCGGAAACGTTCAGCGGTGTTGGCTGGCCAGCGTGCATCGCGATGTGGTCGGACGCACCCGCGACATCACCGGCAAGGGTTCCGGCGGGCCTGACCCTACGGTGGACCCATGGCGATCATGACAACCGAGGAATGGCACGAGTTCGTGATGACCGGGACCAGGACGGGCAAGCTGGCGGTCAACCGGGCCGACGGGCAGCCGCACGTGACGCCGGTCTGGTTCGTGCTCGACGGCCAGGACATCGTGATGACTACCGAGTCGACCAGCGTGAAGGGCCGTAACCTGCGCCGCGACCCGCGCGTCTGCCTGTGCGTGGATGACCAGGAGCCGCCGTACAGCTTCGTCGTCATCGTGGGTGAGGCCACGCTGACCGAGGACCCGGACGAGCTCCGGCACTGGGCCGCCGTCATCGGCGGTCGCTACATGGGCGCCGAGCGCGCGGCCGAGTACGGCGCCCGCAACGGGGTGCCCGGCGAGCTGCTGGTCCGCATCCGGCCGACCAAGGTGATCGCCCAGCGGGACATCGCCGCCTGACCGAAGCCGCGCCACCGGGCTCCGTCATCCAAGCCGTCAGCCAGCGTCGCTGGGCACCCGCACCGCCCTGGCCCAGGGCGGCGGCTCGGGCGCGTCGTCGCCGAGCAGGCCGACGACCACCCGCATGCCCCGCGGCGGCCCGTCCGGCCACGGCGTCAGCCCGTCGGTCAGCACCACGGTGATGGCGGGCCGGGGCCGCAGCCCGGCGGCGGCCTCGATGCCGGCGCCCATGTCCGTCCCGCCGCCCCCGGTCAGCTCGACCTGCCGGGCCGAGGTCGACGCGCCGGGCGGCGGCGGCGGCCGCGTCGCAGGCCAGCACGCGCAGCTGCCGGGCCAGCCCCAGGGCGCCCAGCAGTCCCTCCACCTCGGCCAGCGAGGCGGCCAGCATCTCGTCGGTCATGCTGCCCGAGGTGTCGCAGACCACCGCCACCTCCGGCACCGGCCGCCGCAGCGCGGGCAGCACCACCGCCCCCGCCGCGGACGCTCGCCGCGACGGCCGGCGGTAGGAGTAGTCCACCGCGCCCGCGGTGTCGGCGACCGCCTTGCGCAGCTCGGCGGCCAGCGCCTGGCGCCAGTCCACCCGCGGCGCCAGCACCTCGTCGGCCCAGCGCAGCAGCCCGGCCGGCACATCGCCGATCTGCCGGGCGTGGCTCAGGCAGGCCTGCGCGACCAGCCGCCGGAGCAGCCGGGCCTGCCACCCGGCCACCCCCGGCGGCCCGGTGCCCTCCCACGGCCGAGGGAGGCCGTCGGCGCCGCTGCCGCAGTCGAGCTTCGTGCCTGGCCCGGCACCGGTACCGTCATTTTTCTCAAACAAAGGCGCCTGCCGGGACTCCCCGAAGTACTGCTCGGCCAGCTGGCCGGGGGACAGCCCAGGTCACGGGGCAGGACCGGGTCGCCGGGCAGCTCCAGCCCGGCCGGGACCAGGTCGTCGTTGATCTCGGCGTCCGCGCAGCGGACCCAGCGGTCGGCCTCGTCCTCGCCGACCCCGGCCGGGCCCGCCCGCTCGCCGTGCACCCGCAGCAGGTGGCACACGTGATGCACCAGCACGCTGCCCAGGCTCGGCGGCGCTCCAGCCGGCGGCCAGTTCCGGGTCGGCCCACAGCCGCCACTCCTGGTCCACGGCCACGGTGCCGATGCCCGGCGCCGCGCACCACCCGGGTGCCGAACACCGCGCTGGCCAGGTAGGGGAAGCGGGCCGCCGCCCACAGCCGGGCGGCGGCCAGGCCGGGGACAGCTTCGGCGGTCATGCGTGCTTCCTGGTTCATCCGTGCAGCAGGCCGGCGTCGCGCAGCACCGGCGCGAACAGCCGGACCTCGGCGGGCAGGGGCGCGTCGGCCGGGCGGCAGCGCACCAGCACCCGGGCCGCCACCGCGGCCACGTCGGGGCCGGACCGGGCCGCGATGCCGAGCACCTGCCAGCCCGCCGCCCAGCGGGCCGGCGTCGGGTCGGCCGCCACCACGGCGGCGACGGCGGCCACCGCCGCGTAGGCCCGGTCGGCGCGCCGGGGCAGCTTGAACGAGGCCGGGTCGGCCAGCACGGCCTCCGGGTCGGGCAGGTCCATCTCCTGGAGCCAGGCCAGGAACTCGGCCGCCGCGCCGTCGCCCGACCGAGCCGGCGACCAGGGCGGCGCGGGCCTCCTCGGCGGCGTCCGCGGCGCCGCTGGCCGCCCACAGCCGGGCCGCCATCTCCCAGGTGCGCGGGCTGGGCCAGCCCTTGCCGGCCGACGTGGCCTCGGTCGGCGGCGCGCAGGCCAGGGCGGGCCGGGCGTGCAGGAACGCGGCGACCAGCGCCAGGGCCAGGTGCTGCTCGGCCTCCCAGCCCTCGGGCAGCTCGGGCACGACCGGGGCGGTGAACCCGCCGGCCAGCCCGTCGGCCACGGCCAGCGGGTCGATGTCCCAGCTCAGGTGGCACAGCCGGTTGGCCAGCGGGGCCGACAGGTCCCAGCCGTCGGCGGCCTGCTCGGGCGGGTTGGCCGCGGCCACAACGGCCACCTCCGGCGGCAGGATCAGGTCGCCGACGACCCGCTCCAGCACCACGCGCAGCAGCGCGGCCTGCACCGCGGGCGGCGCGGTGGACAGCTCGTCGAGGAACAGCAGCCCGCGGCCGGCCTGGGCCAGCCGGGTGGCCCAGGCGGGCGGCGCGAACCGCACGCCGTCCCCGACCACGATGGGCAGGCCGGCGAAGTCCGACGGCTCGCGGATCGAGGCGATCACGGTCTCGCACGGCCAGCCCATGGCCTCCGCCATGGCCCGGATCGACGAGGTCTTGCCGGTTCCGGGCGCGCCCCACAGCAGCACCGGCACCCGCGCGGCGACGGCGATGCCGAGGGCGGCCGCCGTGTGGTGCTGGCGGTCGGCTCGCCCCGGGCGCGAGTCACTGGCCACGATGATGAGCTCCTCCGTCCTTGTTAATGGTCAGGGTTCTGATGTCAGGCGGGCACGGGCCGCCACTGGCCCGCTTCCCAGTGCACGTCCATGGGGGCCGGCGGCGCCCGGAGCGGTCAGGGTCAGTACCCGGGCCCGCGGCCACTGCGCCTCCGGGACCGCGACCACGAGCCAGCCGTCGACCACGGCCAGTCCCGGTGCCCAGACGCGGGCCAGCCAGTCGGGGGTCAGCGCGGCCGTCAGCCCGGGCTGATCGCCGGCACCCGTCGTGGCCAGCTGGCCCCAGCCCGCTCCGTCGTGCATGATCACCTCGACCCGGTCGGGGTCGGTACCCAGCCAGGCCTGCGCGGCCGGGGCCAGCCGCCCGGCCAGCGCCGCGGTCAGCGCCGGCCGCGCCGCGGCCCGGTCGAGCCCGGGCTGGCCGTCCGACCAGGCCGCCGCCACGGCCCCGGATAGCCGCCACTGCAGCTCGGGACCGAGCGCGAACAGCATCCGCAGCTCGCTGAGCCGGGCCTCGGCCCGCACCTGCGCCGGAGTCTGCCACCGGGACCGCCGTCCGAAGCTGAGCCGCTGGGTGCTGCCGTAGGTCGCCGTCCGGCGGCGCACCGCCGTCAGCGGCGCCGAGATCATCGGCCGGGATCCGATCACGCCAGGCGTGATCCCGATGCCCCTGGCCCGCATGCGTCGCCGGCGTGCCCGCACGGTCGAGGTGAACAGGTCCGGGCGGCTGGGGCCGCTCCACAGGCCGTAGCGCGCCGCGCTCGAGCGGAACACCCAGGGCGGCGGGACGGCCTCCGCGTCGTCGCCGGGCATGACGGCGCGCACCTCGTCGGCGGCCGAGCGCGGGCCGATGGCCAGCACCTGCAGGTCGTCGTCGTGCGCGCCCCAGGCCTGGACGATCTCCAGGCAGCGCGCCGTCTCGCCGCCGAGCGCCGCCATCACCAGCTCGCCCTCGGCGTCGGGATGACTGGCTGCGGTCAGCCGGCCGTCCGCCCAGCGGATCAGGTGCCGGTGACCCTCGCAGGTCACCCGGGTCTGGCCGGCCCGAACGCGGCCCACCACGGCCCGGTCACGGCATCCTCGCCCAGGTCACCGGGATGGTGGCGGTCACCTGGCCGGACATTCCGATCAGGGCAACCTCCAGGCTGGTCGCCTCCGGGTGCACCGGCGGCCGCAGCTCGATCTGGAACTCGGACATCTCGCCGCTGCGGCCGTAGCCGCCCTCCGAGCCGCGGTACCAGCGGCCCGCATCGTCGCGGGCCCACCAGGAGAACGGCTGCCACAGATCCTGGAACATGCCGCCGATCCAGGGGAAGCCCCAGCCCAGCACCTGCATCGTCGTGCTATCGGCACCCGCGTCGGTGAGCAGCCCGGCGATCACGCACCGGGCGCCGTCCAGCTCGGGCAGCACCGCGACCGCCGTCGCCGCCGAGGCTTGCTCCGCCGGCCCGGCCCACGAGCCTTGCTCCAGCGTGGCCAGCCAGGCTTCGGGCAGGTCAGCGGGCCCGGCCGCGATGGCGTCGGCCAGCTCGTCGGGCACCGTCTGCCCCAGCCGCCGGATCAGCGTCGCCAGCCGGGCCAGGGCCGGGCTGTCCGGGGCCAGCACGCCCGCCGCGCGCAGCGCCCGGACCAGGCCGACGATGCCGGGCAGCCGTTCGCCGGCCCCGAACTCCGGGTCAAAGCTGTCCAGCAGCCGCTCGCTGACCGAGTCGACGATCCGCTCGGCCCGCTCCGCCGGGCTGGCCGGCCGCTCGCGGGGTCCCGGGCTGTTCCTCGCTGCCGACCGCCGCGGTCAGGTCGACGCGGATGGGGTCCTGATCGGGAGCCAGCGTGATGTCGAGCCAGTCCAGCCCGGCCGGCGGCAGCGGGGAGAACGCGAGCTGGGCTTCCCAGGGGCCGTCCGAGCCGCCGCCGCCGCTTTCCATCCGCAGCCCGTACGTGCCGCCCCGGTTGTCGGTGGCCTGGCCGTCGGTGCGTTGCACCAGGCTGCTGAGGGTGTCCCAGTCCTGGTCATCGTTCGCGGGCGCCGGCGACGCCTGCGTCAGCCAGCTCACCGTCGTCACGAGCGCGTCGTCGGGCGCCAGCACCAGCGCCAGCACGTGCATGCGGGCCCGGGCGCCGTCCTCGGCGGCCAGGTCGACTCGCGCGCCGATGCCGGCCGCCACGATCGGCCCGGTCGGCGCCACCGTGGCCTCCTCACGGATCATGTCCCAGCGCGGCGAGTAGTACTCAGCTAGGCGCCCGCGCGCCGCCAGCGCCCGGCCGAAGTTCTGCGTGACCGACGTCGCCGTCGCCTCGCTGAGCGCCCGGGCGGCAACCAGCACGTCCGAGATGCTGTGCACGCGCTCGATGCTGTCGTGAGGCGTCGGGCCGGCCGCCTCGGGCCCGCCGGTCAGCCGGGCGCACCACGCGGTCGCCCAGCTGGTCGGCCGCGATGCGGGCCTGCCAGCCCGCCCGGGCCGCCGCGCGCCCGGCCCGCCTGGCCCGCGGCGCCAGTACCCCGGCGGCCTGCCTGACCTGCGGGACCACGGCCGCTCCGACCCGCCTGACCGGCGCGGGCAGGGCCTGCTCGGCCTGCCGGGCGGGCGGGGCCAGGAACCGCAGCGCGCCCTGTCCGGCCCGGGCGGCGGCCGGGCCAAGCGAGCGGGCGGCCAGGTCGGCCGTGCCGGACACGGCGCCCACGGCGTTCGCGGCCCACCGCACCGCGGCCGGGGGAATGCGCTCCGCCGGGCTGCGCGGGCAGGCCAGCGCCCGGCGCAGCTCGGCCTCGGCGAGCAGCCGCAGGTAGGTCTCCGCCCGGATCGCGTAGTCGCCGCGTTCGATGTCGGCAAGTTCGCTGTCGCTGCGCTCGGCGCCGTGAGCCTGGCTTTCCTCGCCAGGGCCGTCCGCGCCGCCCGGCTGCGTCATCGGCTTTCTCGCAATCTTGGCTCAGCCCCCGCCGTGGCCAGATGACAAGACGATATATCGTGACCCGTTCGGCCACAACCGGGATTCAGGCCGGGCCGGCCGGACCCCGCGGCGGGGGAGTGACGCCGGCCCAGGGGTCGTAATCGACCTCGAGCTCCTCCTGGGCGTGGGCGCTCGCGCCTCGGGGACGTGGCGCAGGTTCAGCCGGATCCGGGTCCAGGTCGACGAGCGGCCGCGCATCGAGTCGACCAGGATGTCGGCGGGCTCCAGCGCCGCGGCGGCCTTGGGATAGCGCTGCCTTCCAGCGGTCCAGCCCGGCCAGCGCCTCGTCCTTGGTGGCCGCCCGCGCGATCTCGATCAGCGGCATCGACGTGCGCCGCCGCCCGCTGGCGCCGCTGGTCTTGCCCGGCGCGGGCGGGACCACGCTGGCCCCGTCGGCCGCGTCCGCACGCCCGGGCCGGGTCCGGCGCTGCGGCGCTTCGACGGCTGGACCCGGGGCTCCTCGCCCTCCTGCTTCTCGTAGTGCGGCGGCCAGGGCGCGTCCGGCAGCCCGGCCGCCTCGTCGGCGGCGGCCAGCTCCAGCAGGCCGTCCAGCGACCCGGCCGCCTCGTCGATGCCCGCCGCCACGATCACCCAGCCGGGCGAACCGCTCCGGCATGGTGTCGATGGTGAACTCGGCCGGATCGCAGTCCGGCACCTCGTCCCAGGTCAGCGGGGCCGAGACCCGGGCGTCGGGGGTCGGGCCGGACCGAGTAGGCCGAGGCCACGGTGCGGTCCTTGGCGTTCTGGTTGTAGTCGACGAACACGCCGTGCCGCTCCTCCTTCCACCAGCGCGCGGTCGCGTCCTGCGGCGCGCGGCGCTCGATCTCCCTGGCCAGCGCCACGGCGGCGCTGCGCACCTGGGTGAACGTCCAGCGCGGCTCGATCCGGCAGTAGATGTGCATGCCGCGCGAGCCCGAGGTCTTGGGCCAGCCGGTCAGGCCGAAGTCGGCCAGCACCTCCCTGGCCACCAGCGCGACCCGGACGATCTGCGCCCACTCCACGCCGGGCACCGGGTCCAGGTCCACCCGGAGCTCGTCGGGGTGGTCGAGGTCGGCGGCCTGGACCGGGTGCGGGTTGAGGTCGATGCAGCCCAGGTTGGCCACCCAGGCCAGGCCGGCCGCGTCGCTGGACGACGATCTCCTCGGCGCGTGCGCCCGGACGGGAACTTGAGCACCACGGTCTCGATCCAGTCCGGCCGCGAGGTCGGGGCCCGCTTCTGGAAGAACGCCTCGCCCTCCGCGCCGTTGCACGAACCGCTTGAGCACCATCGGCCGGCCGCGCACGCCGCGCAGCGCGCCGTCGGCCACGCTCAGGTAGTACCGGACCAGGTCCAGCTTGGTGTGCCCGGTCCGCGGGAAGTAGACCTTGTCCGGGTTGGAGACGGCCACGGTGCGGCCGCTGACCTCGATGATCTCCTTGCGATCCGGCATGGGCTCACGATAACGCGCGCCGCTCAGCTGCGGCCGGAGCCGCCGCCTGAGCCGCGGCGGCGCTGCCACCAGCCCGGGCCGAGCTGCGCCCGCAAGACCAGCAGCGTCACGATGACCAGGCCCAGGACAATGTCGATGACGGGTCCGGCCACCGGGACCCGCCAGATCGACAGCGCCGCCCGGAAGATCAGCCGGAAGATGAAGAAGTGCACCAGGCCGCGGCCCAGGCCGCCGCCCCCGAGGGCCAGGGCGTGATAGCCGTGGGCCTGCCAGGCCCGCCAGGCCGCGGCTGCTATCTCACTGCTCACGCTTCCACCATGCCACCGGCTGCATAGTGCCTGGTCCGTCGGGTGGCCCTGGCGGCACACCCATGCGAACCCCTAACGTCAGCCCGTTCTCGCGGATACCGGAACCGGGGCGGGCGCGGAGTCGACGCGGGCGTTGCGGCCGACGGCGGTGGCGGCGATGACGGCCGCGGCGGCCAGCCCGGTCAGCCAGCTGACCCGCTCGCCGAGCAGCAGCGCCGACCAGCACAGGGTCAGCGCGGGCTGGGCCAGCTGGAGGCGGCCGACCCTGGCCACCCCGCCCTTGGCCAGGCCCTGGTACCAGGCGAAGAACCCCAGGAACATCGAGAACAGGCTGACGTAGGCCAGCCCGGCCACGGCCAGCGCGGTCACGTGACCCGTGGGCTCGGCTACCGCGGCGACGGCGGTGACCGGGACGCTGACCGGCAGGGCCAGGATCAGGGCCCAGCAGATGACCCGCCAGCCGCCGTACTGCCGGGCCAGCACGCCGCCCTCGGTGTAGCCCAGGCCCGCGTCGGCGATGGCCACCAGCAGGATCACGTCGGCGCCGCGCAGCCGGCCGCCGCCCTGGACGACCGCGAACCCGACCACCACGGCCAGGCCGAGCCCCAGCGCGGCCCAGTAGGCGCGGCGCGGCCGCTCGCCGGCCCGCAGCACGGCGATGCCCGCGGTCGCGGCCGGGATCAGGCCGGTCAGCACCGCGCCGTGCACGCTGCTGACGTGCCGCAGCGCCAGTGCCGAGAGCAGCCCGAAGCCGATGCCCACGGTGGCCGCCACGATCAGCATCCGCGGCCGCGCGGCCCGCGGCGGCAGCAGCGGCTCGCCTCGGACCCGCAGCACGATGATGGCCAGCAGCGCGGCGGGCACCGCCCGCCCGACGCCGACGACGACCGGCCCGAACGCCCGCTCGGCCGCCGTGGTAGCCGGGAACGTCATGCTGAAGCACAGGACGCCCAGGGCGCCGAGTAGCACTGGCCGGGCCGCCTCCGGCGGCCCGGCCAGTGGCCGCCTCAAACACCGCCGGGCCGCCTCCGGCGGCCCGGCCAGTGGCCGCCTCAAACACCGTGGCCGGGCCAGTCGCTGCCTCAAACACCCCGGTGACGCTTTCGCCACCGCGACAGAAGTGCTTCTATTGTCTCTCATGAACAACGATAGCAGTCGTCGGTCCGCCCGCGCCGCCGTGGAGCAGTTGGTGGCGGATATGCCGACCGGCAGCCAGCTCCCGTCCTACCGCGAGCTGCAGCAGCGCTATCGTCTCAGCCCGGCCACCGTGCAGCGGCTGCTGGCCGACCTGACCCGGCGCGGCCTGGTGGTGACCCGGCCCGGCAGCGGCACGTTCATCGCCGAGCGGCGGGCCAGCCCGCGGGCCGCCGACGTGTCCTGGCAGACCCTGGCCCTGGGCAGCCGGCCGGGCCTCGGCGCCGACCTGGAACGGCTGGTCGAGCCGCCGCCGTCCGGGGCCATCGGGCTGGCCAGCGGATTCATCGACGAGCGGCTCCAGCCGCTGGGCCTGCTGGCCGCCGCCGCGTCCCGGGCGGCGCCGGCGGCCGCAGGGCTGGAGCCGGCTGCCGCCCCAGGGCCTGCCCGAGCTGCGTAGCCACTTCGCCGCCGAGGCCGGCGGGCTGAGCGCCGAGCACGTGCTCATCGCGCCCGGCGGCCAGGCCGCGCTGTCGGCGGTGTTCCGGCACCTGTGCGGCCCCGGCGACCCGGTCGTGGTCGAGTCACCTACCTACATGGGCGCGCTGGCCGCGGCCAGAGCCAGCGGGCTGGCCCTGGTGCCGGTGCCCGGCGACGCCGACGGCGTGCTGCCGGACGCGCTGGCCGACGCGCTGGCCCGGACCGGGGCCCGGCTGGTCTACCTCCAGCCCCGGTACGCCAACCCGTCGGGCTCCGTGCTGGCCCCGCACCGCCGCGGCGCGGTGCTGGCCGAGGCGGCCAGGGCCGGCGCGTTCGTGCTCGAGGACGACTGGATGCGCGACTTCGACCTCGGCGCCGCCATCGCCGCCCCCGCTGATCAGCCAGGACGACGACGGCCACGTGATCTACCTGCGCTCGGTGTCCAAGCCGGTGGCCGCCGGGCTGCGGGTGGCCGGGCTGGCCGCGCGCGGCCCGGTGCTGGCCCGGCTGCGCCGCGGCCGGGTCAGCGACGACCTGTTCGTCGCCCCGATCCTGCAGCAGGTGGCGCTGGACGTGCTGACCGCGCCCGGCTGGCCCCGGCACATATCGGCGGTCCGCCGGGTGCTGCGCGAGCGCCGGGACGCCCTCGTGCTGGCCATCCGCGAGCGGCTGCCGGACTGCCGGCTGGACCTGATCCCGGCCGGCGGCCTGCACCTGTGGCTGCGGCTGCCCGACCGGTGCGCCGACGAGGAGGTGACCAGGCCGCGGCCGCGCGCGGGCTGCTGGTCACGGCGGGCCGGGCCTGCTTCCCCGGCGAGCCGCCGGGGTCGTACCTGCGGCTCAGCTTCGCCGCCGAAGAGCCCCCGGCGCTGCGCCGCGCCATCGACCTGCTGGCCGAGATCATCGCCGCGACCTAGCCCGGCCGGGGCAGGCCGCCGGTCCGGCCCGCAGTGCCGGAGCGCGCGGGTAAGGTCAGTCTAGACAGACTAGACAGAATCGGCTCGGCGGCCGGGCAGCGCGGCCGGGACAGCGCGGCCGGGACAGCGCGCCAGGACAGAGGTGAGCCCGATGATCTGGCAGATCCAGGAAGCCAAGCAGCGGTTCAGCGAGGTCATCCGGCTGACGGAGGCCGCCGGGCCGCAGATCGTGACCCGGCACGGCCAGGAGATCGCCGTGATCATCAGCATCACGGAGTACCGGCGCATGCGCGGGCAGGACACCGAGTTCAAGGACTATCTGCGGTCCGGCCCGGAGCTCGACGACCTGGACCTGAGTCGGCCCGGCGACGGGCCCCGCGAGATCGACTGGGCCGGGCGCTGATGGTCTACCTGCTGGACACCAATGTGGTCTCCGAGCTGCGCCGGCGCCAGCCAGACCCGCATGTCCTGGCCTGGTTCGAGTCCGTGCCGTCGGCGCAGCTGTTCCTCAGCGTGCTGACCGTGGGCGAGATCCGGCTCGGCATCGAGCGCCTGAAGCGCAAGGACGCCGTGCGGGCCGAGGGCCTGGAATGGTGGCTGGGCGGCCTGCGCGACAGCTACCGCGACCACGTGATCGACATCGACGCCGAGACCGCGCAGGAATGGGGCCGCCTGAATGTTTCCGGTCCGCTGCCGGTGATCGACGGACTGCTCGCCGCGTCGGCCAAGGTCCGCGGCTGGACGCTGGTCACCAGGAATACCGCCGACCTGGCGCGCTGCGGCGTGGCCCTGATCAACCCGTTCGAGTCGCCGTCCTGACCGCCCGGCCGCCTCGGCGGCCAGGGCGGCCCCGCTCGCTCCAGGTCAGATGAGCAGCTCGTCGGCGGCGGCCGCGAACACCGCCGTGTGCGCGTCGGCGTCGGCCTCGGTGGTGGCCGGGCACATCAGCGCCATGTTGTGGAACGGCGTCATCAGGATCCCGCGGTTGATCATGTACAGGTGCATGTACTCGTCCAGGTGCGGGTCGGCCGCGGCCGCCGACTCGCCGCCGGTCAGCGGCGGCCGGGCCGAGAACCGGTACTCGGCCCTGGCGCCGAGCTGCGCGATGTGCCACGGCATGCGGCGGCTGTCCAGCACGCCCTGCACGCCGGCGGTGTACCGGGACGCGACCTCGATCATGCCCGCGAACGCCTCGTCGGTCAGCACCTCGCCTAGCGTGGCCCGCATGGCGGCCATCGACAGCGCGTTGCCGGCCAGCGTGCCGCCCACGCCGCCGGTGTCCTCGATGTCGGCGTCGTGGTCGCCCAGGATCCGCTCGCTCAGCTCCTCGGTCAGGCCGTAGGCGCCGGCCGGGATGCCGCCGCCGATCGACTTGCCGATGGTGAGGATGTCGGGCTGCAGGCCGAGCGCGGCCGTGCAGCCGCCCGGTCCGGCGCTGAACGTGTGCGTCTCGTCGTTGATCAGCAGCGTGCCGTACTCCGCGGTCAGGGCCCGGACCGCCTCCAGGTAGCCCGCGGCGGGCAGCACGATCCCGATGTTGGTCAGCGCGGGCTCCATCAGCACGGCCGCGACATCACCGTGGGCGAGCTCTTGTTGCAGAGCCTCGGGGTCGTTGAACTCCACCACGCGGGTCGTCTCGCGCGGGTCAACCGGCGGCCCCACGTCGCCCGGCCTTGGCCGGGGACCCTCCGGCGTGGCCACGATGAACGACTCGTCCACGCTGCCGTGGTAGCAGTAGCTGAACACCAGGATCTTCGGCCGGCCGGTGATCTGCCGGGCCAGCCGGATGGCCCAGCGGTTGGCGTCGGTGGCGGTCAGCGTGAAGCTCCAGCGGGTCACCCCGAAGCGGCGGGTCAGCTCGGCCGCCACCCAGGCCGCATCCTCGGTGGGCAGCATCGTGGTCGCGCCGCCGGCCTCGCCGTAGCGGCGGGTCAGCGCGGCCTGCACCGCTACCGGGGAGTGACCGGCCATGGCCCCGGTGTCGCCGAGGCAGAAGTCGATGAACTCGTTGCCGTCCAGGTCGATGAGCCGGGCCCCGGACGCCGCGGCGTGGAAGATCGGGTAGCCGCCCGCCCACATCCGCATCCAGGTCATCGGCACGCCACCGAGCAGGTGGTTCGTGCCCGCCTCGTAGGCCTTCCAGGACCGCGGGAAGTTGGCCCGGTACAGCGACCGCTCGCGCTTGATCAGCTCGACGAGACGACCACGGTCGACGCTCGCCAGGTCGGTCGCGCTCTCGGTCATCGGGGCTCCTTCGATTAACAGCGCTGGTCACCGGGTGCCCGGCTGGTAGCCGCGCGCGGTGGCTGGCCGCTGCGGGAACAGCGTTCCACGATCTTAGGAGCCGCCGGTCGCGGCGGCCGGGCCAGGGCCGGTCGGAGGCACCCGCGCTACCGGGCACAACCACCCGCTGGGGGTGACGCAGGCCGCCTCCCGCGGGGCGACGGTGGACTGGGAAGAGACGACCGGCGGCCCGCCGCCACCGACGGAAAGGACCCGAGGATGACCATGCCCGTCAAGGCCGATGTCGATGAGGCCACCAGGGATGCGCTGTCCGGACTGTCCGAGGGGGACGTCGACGTCCTGGAGGCCGGCCTGCACCTGCGCGAGGAATGGCAGGAGGCCAGCGGGCTGGACCCGCGCGCCTTCGCGCTGACCAAGGTCGCGGCGCTGGTGGCCATGGACGCGCCGCCGGCCTCCTACGTGTGGCAGGTGGCCAACGCCCTGGACGCCGGGGCCACGCCACGGGAGATCCTGGGCGTGCTGCGGGCCATCGCCCCGCAGGTCGGGATGCCCAAGGTCATCGCCGCGGCGCCGGAGATCATGGTCTCGCTGGGCCTGTCACTGCCGGAACCGCGGTAGTCGCGACAGCGGCCGCCGGCCGGCGGCGGGGGCGGGCTCGCCGGCCCGCGCCGCCGGCTCCGGGCGGCCGCGAGGAAGGGGACACCATGATGATGCGCCGACGCCCGCTGCTGCGGGCGGCCGCGGTCGGCGGCAGCGCCTACCTCGTCGGGAAGAGGGCGGGCCAGCGCAACGCCGACCAGCAGGAGACCGAGTCCGCGCAGGCCGGCGGAGCCAGCGGCCAGGGCAGCGAGGGCGGACAGGCCCAGCAGCCTGCGCCGGAGGCTCCGTCCGCGTCCGCGGCCGAGGCCTCGATTCCCGACCAGCTCAACCGCCTGTCGGCACTGCACGACCAGGGCGCGCTGACCGACGCCGAGTTCGCCTCGGCCAAGTCCAAGCTGCTCGGCACCTGACCGCTTGACCAGGGCGGCCCGCCGGGGTCAGGCGCGCAGGTCGTCGAACAGGCTGGCCAGGTCGCCGATGGTCGAGCGCAGCATCGGGATCCGGCTGGCCGCGACCAGCCGCGCGGCCACCGGCGCGGTGACGTCGATCAGGTGATAGGTGCGGGCGCAGCCCGGTGACGTGTCGTGCACCCAGTACAAGATCACGCCCATCTGCATGAGCCACAGCAGCTCGGGCAGCCGCTCCCGCACGTCCTTCGGCATCTTCGCCGACGAGCCGTTCACCAGGTCCCGGTACAGCCCGATCGAGGCCGCCCTGGCCGGGCTGGACTCCTTGCTGAACGGGCTCAGCGGGCTGCTCGGCTCGGCCGCGTGCTTGTAGAACGTGGCCGCGAACGCGTGGTAGGGGGCCAGCACGTCGATCATCGCGCGCAGCGTCTCGCCGAGCCGGGCGCCCAGGTCGGGCTGGCCGTCGATCCGGGCCCGGCTGACGGACAGGTGCTCGGCGTGGCTGGTCGCGTAGAACTCCTGGATCAGCTCCTCCTTGGAACTGAAGTAGTAGTACGCGTTGCCGGTGGAGACCCCGGCCCGGCTGGCGATCTCGCGCATCGTGGTCGCCTCGTAGCCGCGCTCGCGGAACAGTGCGAGGGCCGCCGCGACGATCGCGGCCCTGGTCTGCTGCGCGCGGGGCGTCAGCTCGGCCGCTGCCACATCGGTCAATGTACGGTATTGCGCGGCTGCGGCCGCCAGAACGGCGCTGACCTTGATCGTGCGCCGGCGGTGCCGGGCCCGTCGCCGGCCGGGCCGGACGGCTCGTCGGCGCCGGGCGGGTCACCGCCCTCGCTGGCGGTGTCCGCTTCCGCCGTGGCTTCCGCGCCGACGGCGCCGAAGCCGTCCGCCATCGCCGTGGCCGCGGGGGTGCCCGGGCAGGCCGGGGCGGCCTGGGTCAGCCGCGGCCGGTGGCGGCGCAGCCGGGCCAGCACCGCCGTGCCGGCCAGGTGCAGGCCGCCCAGCACCAGCAGCAGGATGCCGACCTGGACCGAGAGCAGTTCCATCGCCTGGCCGGGGCTCGACACGTGCGACCAGGTCGGCATGGTCAGCGCGATGAAGCCCAGGGCGAGCAGGTAGTAGGCGACGACCAGCACGCGGGTCGCCGCCTCGGCCATGCCGTCCTGGCCCGGCTTCTGGGGCAGGAAGGCTCGGCTGTTGCGGGACAGGGTCTGCCCGACCATGTGGACTAAGGCCAGGCTGATCGCGGTGTACAGCAGGTCGGTGATGACGGCGCCCACGGTCGCCACCTCCTCGGTGAGTGCTGGAGCTCGCTTCAAGCGTGGGTCCGCGGCCCGCCGCTGTCCAGTGGATGCCGAGTTTCTGCGGGTCCAGGTCCTATGGCCTGACCAGGCAAAACTTGTCGGCAACTGGACCGGATGACGCCGATTTGCGGTGGCTGGGCCGGTCCCGGCCGGTCCGGCCGGCCCGGCCCGGCCCGCCCGGTCCGGCTCAGTGCGCGACGCGCCGTGGCTGCCAGACCGCGGTCGGGGTGAGGTCCGCGCGAGCGGCGTAGCCGGACTCGGGCTCGGACTTGGGCGCCGGCTCGGCCGGGGCGCCGCCGGGCTGCGCGCGGCGCAGCCGGGCGTACACCGCGGTGGCGGCCAGGTGCAGCGCCCCGAGCGCCAGCAGCAGCACGCCGAGGCGGCCGGACAGCAGCCGCAGCGCCTGGCCCGCGCCGGCCACGTGGTCCCAGGCCGGCATGGTCAGCGCGATGAAGCCGCCGGCCAGCAGGAAGTAGGTGACCAGCACCAGGCGGTTGACGGCCACCGCCACGCCGTCGTCGGCGCCGAACCTGGCGCCCAGGAAGGCCCGGCCGCTGCGGGCCAGGGCTAGGCCGACAATGGCCGCGATCGCGATGCTGAGAATGACGTACAGCAGGGTAGTGACAATGGCGCCCATGATGGGTCGCCTCCTCCGGACGATGTCTTGAACACGTTCAAGTCTGCTCCGCCGGCGGCGCGGCGTCGAGCGGTCGGGTCTGTGATTCTGAACACGTTCAAATTCTGGGCGGGGCCGCTGGCTGGGGCGCCGGCCGGGGTGCGGGCAAGGTACGGGCAGGTGCGGGCGGGCCTGCGCGCGGGCCGTCGGCCGGGGTGCGGGCGAGGCTGCGCGCGGGCCGCCGGCCGGGCCTCGCCCTGGCTGGCTGACCTGCTTTGTTGCGGTGTTGGCAGAATGGGGCGGTGACCGCAGAGGAGATCGCCCCCAGCCAGGCCCTGACCATCGACCGGATCCAGGCCGCCGCCAAGCGGCTGACCGGGGTGGCGCACCGCACCCCGCTGCTCAGCTCCGCCACCCTCGACGAGCAATGCGGCGGGTCCGTCCTGCTCAAGGCCGAGAACTTCCAGCGGGCCGGCGCCTTCAAGTTCCGCGGCGCCTACAACCGCCTCAGCCTGCTTGACGACCAGGAGCGAGCCCGGGGCGTGGTCGCGTACTCCTCCGGCAACCACGGCGGCGCCATCGCCCTGGCCGCCCGGCTGCTCGGCATCCACGCCGTGGTCGTCGTGCCTTCCACCGGGTCCAGGGCCAAGCTGGCCGCCATCGAGGGCTACGGCGCGGAGATGTACCAGTACGACCCCGGCCAGGTGGACCGCGAGGAGGTCGCGGCGGGCATCGCCGCCGAGCGTTCGCTGACCATCATCCGGCCCTTCGACGACTACGACATCATGGCCGGTCAGGGCACCCTGGGGCTCGAGCTGGTGGAGCAGGCCGCCCGGTCCGGCGACGGCCCCGTGGACCAGGTGCTGGTGCCCGTCGGCGGCGGCGGCCTGGCCGCGGGCGTATCCACCGCGGTGACGGCGCTGCTGCCTGGCGCCTCGGTTATCGGCGTCGAGCCAGCCGGGGCCGACGACACCCGTCAGTCCCTACGCGCGGGACACCGGGTCACGCTGGCCAAGCCGACCACCATCGCCGACGGGCTGCTGGCCCAGCAGCCTGGCGAGCTGACCTTCGCGGTCAACTCCCAGCTGCTCAGCGACGTGGTCACGGTGACCGAGGAGGCCATCGTGGAGGCCATGCGGTTCTGCTTCAGCCGCATGAAGATCGTCATTGAGCCTAGCGGCGCCGTCGCGCTGGCCGCGCTGCGCTCAGGTGTCGTCCCGGCCGCCGGCCACCGCACGGTGGCGGTCATCTCCGGCGGCAACATCGCCCCCGAGGCCTTCGCCGCCCTGATGACCACCTAGCCGCCCCGCCCCTCCGCGCCATCTGGGCCGGTGGGCCTTATGGCCGGCCGGATTGCCTCCGGCGGCCAGCCCCGGAATGGGGTGGCCCATGATCCCGGCAATCGGTCAGCGAATATCGCTGACCGATTTCCGGGATCATGACGGCCGCCGCCGCTCCGCCCATGCCGACCACCCGCCGAGCCTAATCCGGCGGAAGATCCCTCACTAGAGCACGCGGACGCGGACCGGGCCGCCGGACGGGTCGACCCGGGGGAGCCAGCCGGCGGGCAGGGTGAGGCTGCGGGCCGGGCGCAGGCTGAGCCGGGCGGTGGCCAGCGGGCGGCCGTCCTGGGTCACCGTCAGCCGGGCTCGCGGCCGGAACTCGGTGGCGCGCAGCACGAACCGGCCGCGCGGCGGCGGCCGGCCGGGGTCGCGGATGGTGCTGGGCGAGATCCAGGCCAGCGGCGCCTCGACCAGCACCGGCACCGCCGAGCGCCCGGACCCGGTGACCCGCCAGGCCGCGGCCCAGCCCGGCCGCGATCTGCCGCGCGGCGTGGCGGCCGCTGAGCGCGGCCACGTCGGCCGTCTCGGCCGCGTGCACCAGGTTGCCCGCCGCGTACACCCCCGGCGCCGAGGTCGCCAGCGTCGTGTCCACCACCGGCCCGCGCGACCCGGCGTCCATGTCCAGGCCCGCCAGCGCGGGCCAGCTCGTGGTCGGGGATCCAGTCTCCGGTGAACACCACCGTGTCGCACGGCACCGGCCGCGCCGCGCCGGTCCGCAGGTCGGTCAGCTCGGCGCCGGTCAGCCGGTCCCGGCCCGACAGCCCGGTCACCGCCGTGTGCGTCCACACCGGCACCCGCCAGCGCACCGCCGCGCCCAGCCGGAACGCCGCGTAGCTCTCCGGCCGCGGCTCGTCGGTGACCAGCGCCACCACCTCGGCGCCGGCGTGGGCCAGCGTGACCATGGCCGAGTAGCTCACGTGCTCGGCCCCGACCACCAGCGCCCGGCCCGGCCGCCGCTGGCCGTGCAGGTACACCCGCTGCTGCAGCTCGCCCGTGGTCATGACGCCCGGCGGCCGGCTGCCCGGCACCGCCGGGCCGGCCGGGCCGCTCCCGGCACCCCGTGGCCAGCAGGATAGCCCCCGCGGACACGGTCTCGATTCCGGCCGCGCTGGTCATTGATACATAACAATGGTCGTCCCACCCGGTCACCGTCGTCCCGGTCAGCACCTCGGCGCCGGCCTGCACGGCCCGCCGGGCGTAGTGCCGGGCATAAGCCGGGCCGGTCATCACCCGGTGCAGGTCGCGCAGCCCGTAGCCGGTGTGCGCGCAGTGCCGGGGCACGCCCCCGCGCGGCTCGCGGTCGGCCACCAGCACCCGGCCGACGCCGAGCCGGCGCAGCTCGACGGCCGCGGCCAGCCCGGCCGGGCCGGCCCGATGATCACTACGTCTACGGAGCGGCTCACCGGCCCGGCCGATCGGGCTGGCCGGCCGATCGGGCTGAGTCGCGTCGAGCAGGCTGGTCAACGTAGCCGCGCAGTAGAAGCCCTGGCAGCGGCCGTTCATGGCCCGGGTCCGGCGGCGCAGCCCGTTGGCGTCGGCCGGCGGCAGCGTGCTGCCCAGCGCGTCGCGGATCTCGCCCCGGGTGACGCGCTCGCAGTGGCAGACGATCTCGCCGTAGGCGGGGTCGGCGGCGATGCGGCCCGCGTCCTGGTAGGGCCGGGGCCGGCCTGGCCGAGGTAGGGCATGCGGGGCGGGCCGGCCGTCTCGCGCTCCTTGAGCGGCAGCCCGGCCTCGGCCAGCAGTTCGGTGACGTGCTCGGCGATGCCCAGCGACGCGGTCAGTCCGGTGGACCTGATGCCGGCGACGCACGCGTACCGGCGGGCCGCGTCCACCCGGATCTGATAGTCGCGGTGCTCGGTCGCGGCCCGCAGGCCCGCGTAGGTGGCGGTGATCTCCTCGTCGGCCAGCCTGGGCAGCACCCGCTGGCCCGCCGCCAGCAGGGCGTCCAGGCCGGCGGCGGTGGTGTCGGTGTCGGTGCGGTCGGGCACGTCCTGCGCGGTCGGCCCCAGCAGCACGTTGCCGTACACGGTCGGCGCGACCAGCACGCCCTTGGTCTGCTCGGTGGGCACCGGCAGCAGGATGGAGCCGACTAGCGGCCGGGCCAGCTTGTCGTAGACGATCAGCTCGCCGCGACGCGGCGTGATGGTGAACCCGCCCCGGCCGCCGGCCAGGGCGTCCACCTGGTCGCTGTACAGCCCGGCCGCGTTGACCAGCCAGCGGCAGCGCAGCGTCCCGGCCCGGTCGGTCACCACCTCGTGCCCGGAGCTGTCGTGCCCGGAGCCGTCGTCCCCGGCCCGCCGAATGCCGGTGACCCTGGTGTCCAGCAGCAGCCGGACCCCGGCCCGCACCGCCTCGGTGGCGAACGCCAGCGGCGTGGTCCACGGGCAGATGATGCTCTCGTCGGGGATCTCCAGAGCGCCCAGCGCGCCGGGCCCCAGGTGCGGCTCGCGGGCGTGCAGTTCGGCCAGCGGGACGGGCCGGATCGCGGTGTAGCCGTTGCGCCGTGACTTGTCCTCGATCCCGGCCAGCGCGGCCAGCTGTTCCGGCGTCCAGGCCACCAGCAGGGCGCCGGTCCGCTCCAGCGGGATCCCGGCCTGCCCGGCGTAGTCGGCCAGCAGCCGGGCGCCGCGGCGCACCAGGCGGCTCTCCAGCGTGCCGGGCACCGCGTCGAAGCCGGTGTGCAAGATCGCGGTGTTGGCCTTGGTGGTCCCGGTCGCCGACGTCGTTGCCCGCCTCCACCAGCACGCAAGACAGCTCGTACTGGGCCAGCGTCCGGGCGATCGCGGTGCCGACCACGCCGGCGCCGACGACGAGCACGTCGGCCATCCGCGTGGCCGGGCCGGGCCGCGGCGCGGGGTCCTGGCGCGAGGCGGTCACCGGCCGGCTGCCAGGACCAGCTCGACCGCGGCCGCGAAGCCGGCCAGCCGCTCGGCCGCCTCGTCCGGCCCGATGGCCGGGCTCGCACCACGACCTGCGTTTCCGCCGGCGCCGACCGCCTCGGCCAGGCTGGCCGCCTGCCCGGTGCCCAGCCGGGCCAGCGCGGCCACGCCCATGGCCGTGGCGTCCGGCGACCGGGGCACCTCGACCGGGATCTGCAGCAGGTCGGCCTGGGCCTGCAGCAGCAGCCGCGACCGGGTCAGCCCGCCGTCCGCGCGCAGCGCCGTCAGCGGCTGGCCGAGGTCGGCGGCCACCGCCCTGGCCAGCAGGGCCACCGACGCGGCCAGGCCGTCCAGCACGGCGCGGATCAGGTGCGCGCGGCCAGTGCCCAGGCTCAGGCCGAGGAACGCGCCGCGGGCGTCCGGGCGCCAGTGCGGCGCACCCAGGCCAGCCAGCGCGGGCACGAACCGCACGCCGCCGCTGTCGGGCACCGTCGCGCCGAGGCCGTCCAGGTCGGCGGCTCCGGCGATGACGCCGAGCCGGGTCAGCCAGCTCACCGCCGAGCCGGCCGTGTAGACCTGGCCGTCCAGGCAGTAGTCCGCCGTGCCTGCCAGCCGCCAGGCGACCGAGGCGGACAGGCCCGCGGTGGACCTGACCGCCTGGCGGCCCATGGCCGCCAGCAGGAACGCCCCGGTGCCGTACGTGCACTTGGCCTGGCCGGCGCTGCAGGCAGTGCTGCCCGACCAGGGCCGCCTGCTGGTCCACGGCCAGCCCGGCCACCGGCACCGGCGGCCCGAACGCGGTTGTCTCGCCGACCACCTCGGCGCAGTCCGACACGGCCGGCAGCGTGGCGGGGGTCAGGCCGAACACCTCGCAGGCCCGCTCCGACCAGTCGGCGGTGTCCAGGTCGAGCAGCATGGTCCGGGACGCGGTGGCCGCGTCGGTCACGTACCCGGCCCCGAGCCGGGCCAGCAGCCAGGTGTCGGTGGTGGTGACCACGCCGTCGGCGGTCAGGTTCTCGCGCAGCCAGGTCATCTTGGGCGCGGCGAAGTACGGGTCCAGCGGCAGCCCGGTGATCGCGGCCAGGCTGTCGGCCTGCCCGGCCAGCCGGGCGCAGACGCTGGCCGAGCGCCGGTCCTGCCAGACGATGGCCGGGGTCAGCGGCCGTCCCGTCCGCCGGTCCCAGGCCAGCACCGTCTCGCCCTGGTTGGCCAGGGCCACCGCGCCGGCCGGGGCCCGGGCCGCGGCCAGGGCCTGCCGGCCGGCCGCCAGCACCGACTCCAGCAGCTCGGCCGGGTCGGCCTCCACGGCGTCGCCGCTGGCCCGGGTGGCCACCGGCGCCTCGCCGGTCCCGAGCACCTGCTGCCCGGGGCCGACGAGCACCGCCTTGGTGGCCGACGTGCCCTGGTCGATGGCGAGGATATTCACCGGAAACTCACCGGGACCGACTCACCGGCCCGCCGGCGACTCGGTCCCGCTGCCGGCCAGGGCGTCGGCGCCGTGCGCGCCCACCTCGGTGCGCATCGCCGACGGCTCGATCAGCCACTGGACCACGTAGAAGACCAGGCCCACGCCGAGCGCGCCGAGCACGTAGTACTGCGCGTCCCGGAACGCGCTCGGCCCGATCAGCACGACCAGCTCGTAGGCCAGCCAGATCAGCGCCCCGGCGATGACCGGGATCTCCCACCGGCCCAGCGAGGACGGCGGGACGTCCAGCCCGTCGCGCGACCGGCGCCGCCGGCCCACGAACAGGTACATCACCACCGTGGCCGCGTACAGGAGGGCCGGCATGATCGTCGAGGCGGTGAACAGCGTGACCAGCGCCCCGGAGTGGGTCCGCAGCACCAGCGTGATGATCGCGCCGATGACCGCGGCCAGCACGGTGGCCCAGCTCGGGCCGCCGGTCGCCCGCGGCACCTGGCTCCACAGCTGGTGGCCCGGCAGCCGCCGGTCCCGTGCCATCGACAAGATGAGCCGGCCGTTGGTGACCATGATGACCAGGCCGCAGGCGAAGATCGACACGCAGACGAAGATCAGGAACAGCTTCTGCACCACGCCGCCGAGCACGTCGCGCACGATCAGCGCGACCGGCGCCGAGCTGGCCGTGGCGGCCGTGACCGACTTGGTCGCGTAGCTCAGCGCGATCAGGAACGCCATGCCCACGGCGCCGGACAGCAGCACCGCCCGGACCATGGCCCGCGGGATCGTCCTATGCGGCTCCTCGGTCTCCTCGGCCAGGTTGCTGGCCGACTCGAAGCCCACGATGGTGTACGCGCCGAGCAGGGTGGCCAGCATGAACGGGCCGAGATAGGCGAAGTAGCCGGCGTGCGGCACCACCCCGGTCGAGCCCAGGTTGCTCCAGTGACCCAGCCCGCGCACCGCGGCCACGATCAGCAGGAGCACGGTCAGCCCGACGATGCCGATGACCTCCGTCGCGACCGCCGTGTTATTGACCCTGGTCGTCATCCGGGTCGACCAGATGATCAGCGCGGCCTGCAGGGCCAGCACCACCACCGTCTCCAGCGCCGCGCTGGTCGGCGTGAACGTCTCGCCGATCAGCGGCTGGAACGCGACCTGGACCAGGCCGTAGTCGACCGACACGGTCACGATCGACAGGAACGCGAACGACATCCAGCCCAGCCACCAGCCGACGTGCACGTTGGCCAGCCGCGAGGCCCACTGGTAGGAGTAGCCCGACAGCGGCACCCTGGCCGCCAGCGCCCCGTAGACCAGGGCCACCAGGGCCTGGCCCGCGACCACGATGACCCAGGTCCAGATGGCCCGCGGGCCGCCGACGCCGAGGGCGAAGCCGTAGGTGGTGAAGATCCCGGTGGTGATGGAGATGAAGCTGAACGCCACCGCGAACGACTCGAACTGATGCAGCGACCGGGAGAACTGCTGCTTGTAGCCGAATCGCGACAGGGCCGCGTCGTCGTCGTGCTGGGCTGTGGCTGTCACGGCATGATCACTTCCTTGATCCGGCCTCGGTGAGGGGTATCGGCCCCGAGGTGGCCGTGAGCAGGTCGGTCCCGCTGTCCGCGAGCGCGGCGCGGGCCAGGTCGTTCTCCACGTCGTCGGTGATGACCGCCGTGATCTGGTCCAGCGGGCAGACCCGGTGCACGGCGATGACGCCGAGCTTGCTGGAGTCGGCCAGCACGTAGCTGGCGGCGGTGTGCGCGATGATCGTGCGGCGCACCACGACCTCGGGCGGGTAGTAGTCGGTCAGCCCGGCCTCGGGGTGCACCCCGCCCGAGCCCAGGAATGCCCGGTCGGCGTAGAACTCGGCGAAGAACGCCTCGGCGTGCGCGCCCGAGCAGGCCGCGTCGCCCGGCCGGACCTGGCCGCCGGCCAGCATCAGCTCCACCCCGTCCCGGGCCGACAGCTCCATGGCGGCGGGCACCGAGCTGGTCAGCACCCGGCCGCGGAACGCGGCGGGCAGGGCCCTGGCCACCTCCAGCGCCGTGGTGCCGACGTCGATGACGATCGTCTCCTCGGGCTCGACCAGGCTGGCGGCCAGCGCGGCGATGGCCCGCTTGCGGTCGATGTGCCGGACGCTGCGGGCCGCGAAGCTGCCCTCGCTGGACCGGCCCGGCGGCCGGGTGGCCCCGCCGTAGACCCGCTCGAGCAGGCCCTGGTCCTGAAGCGAGCGCAGGTCACGCCGGATGGTTTCCACCGACACGCCGAACTGGCGGGCCAGGGCGTCGGCCGAGACCGCGCTCTGCGCGCGGGTCTGGGTCAGGATCGCCTGGCGGCGCTGCGTCGGCAGCATGGCGCTCTCCGCTGTGTCTCAGGGACTGTGTCTCAGGAGCTGTGTCTCAGGAGCTGTTGCGGTGTCGTCCGGAGATGACCGTTCTTGACTGATCTTGACCGACTGTTGTGGGCGTCGTCAAGCCCCGGATGGCCTCGAATCAGACCGGACCGGGCGTCCGCTAGTTGTCTGCTAGCCGCCCGCTAGCCGACGATGATCTCGCCGGTGCTCCACGGGAAGCCCGCGCAGTCGTTGTAGAAGTAGATGCCGGCCTTGGCGAAGGTGACGGTGCCAGACTGGCCGGGCGCCAGCGGGCCGACCTTGAAGCTGGCCGGGTCGAAGAACGACTCCGCGCAGTGATCCCTGGCGTTCCCGGCCGGGTTGGTGAACGTCACCGTGGTGCCGGCCGGCACGGTCATGACCGGCGGCGCCATCGCCACCGCGCTGCCCAGGTTCTCGGTCGGGCCCGGCGCGCCGGTCGCGGTGTCCCAGGTGCGGCCCAGGACCACGGTGTCGTGCGCCGCCGAGCCCGCCACCGCCGGGGCGTCCACCGGCAGCCGGCCGGGACGGGCGGCGGCGGGCTGGCCTGGCTCAGCCCGCCGCCGATCCGGAACGCCCACAGGCTGTCGCCCGGGTCGGAATGCTGGGGTATCCGGGCGCCGCCGGCCAGCACGGCCACGTACTGCTGGCCGTTCGCGGTGTAGGTGATCGGCGCGGCCGTGATCCCGTGGCCGGCCTGCCAGTGCCACAGCTCCTTTCCGGTGGCCGCGCTGCGGGCGGTCAGCAGCCCGTCCTCGGTGCCCTCGAACAGCAGCCCGCCCGCCGTGCTCAGGATCCCGTCCCCGTCCGACAGCCCGTAGGTGGCGGGCTGGTGCCAGACGATGGTGTTGGTGCGCGGGTTCACCGCGTCGAGGAGGCCGCTGCCGGGGGCGCCCGCGGGCCGCCAGAACGTGGGCTGGCCGTAGGGCTGGCCGTCGCTGTAGGCGAAGTCGGTCTCCGACGCCGCGACGTAGAGCAGCCCGGTCCGCTGGTCGAACGACATGAGCGCCCAGTCGGCGCCGCCCGCGCCGCCCGGCGTCACCAGGACCGGCGTATGCAGGTACGGCGTGAACTCGCAGCCGCTGGTGAAGTCGGGGATGGGCCGCGTGCTGTTGTTACCTGAAGGACAGGTGGGCACCAGCGAGTCGCCCTGCGGTAGGGGCTGAGTGGCCGAGGTGGCCTGGCTGGCCAGGCCGGGCACCTTCTTCTCGCGGACGGCGATGGCGGGCTTGCCGGTCTGCGCGTTCAGGTAATACAGCCAGCCGGTCTTGCTGCCGTAGATGACGACCTTGCGCACGCCCGCGGCGTAGCGGACGTCGGCGATGACCGGCGACATGGTGTCGTCGTAGTCCCACAGGTCATGGTGCACGGACTGGAAGTACCAGGCCACCTTGCCGGTGTTCCAGCGCAGCGCGACCAGCGAGTTGGTGTACAGGTCGTTCCCGGCCCTGGCCGCGCCGTCCACCCGCGGCTCGGGGTTGGCCACGGCCAGGTAGATCAGGCCGAGCTGCGGGTCGACGGCGGGGGCCATCCACACGTCCCCGCCGCCCAGCTTCCACGAGCTGCCCTTCCAGGTGTCGTGCCCGGGCTGGCCCGGCCCGGCCGTGCCCGCGAAGCTCCAGGCCACGGCGCCGGTGCCGGCCCGCAGCGCGTACAGGTGCCCGCGCATGCCCGAGGCGCCGCCGTTTTCGGTGCCGACCAGGACCAGGCCGTGGTAGTACAGCGTCCACGGGGTGGCCGCGCCGTTGGCCGCGGTGTCCTGGCCCGCAGTGCCGACCTGGACCCGCCAGATCATCGCGCCGGTCTTCTGGCTCAGGGCGACCACGTGCTCGCCGCCGAGCGCCGCGAACACCCGGCCGCCCGCGACGGCCACGCCGCGCTCGGTGCCGGCCAGGCCGGACTTGTACTCCCAGGCCACCTTCCCGGTCGCGCCGTTCACGGCGAACACGTCACCCTGTCCGGTCTGCACGTAGAGCACGCCGCCGACCGCCACCGGCGTGGCCTCCTGCCGCGCGGTGGCGGAACCGTTCTCGAGGTGGTCGAGCCACGCCCCGCCCAGCCGGCCCACGTTGCCGGTGGTGATCTTGTCCAGCGACGAGTAGTCCTGGTCGCCAAAGTCCCCGCCGACCTGGGGCACGTCGGCGCCGGTGGCCGCACAGCACTCGCCCGGCTGCTTCGGCACCCCGGCGGGCGCCGGGCTGGCCAGGGCCGGAACGACGCCCAGCCCGGCCAGCACGGTCGCGGCGACGACGACGGATACACGGAGGGCCCGGGTTCTGGCTCGCATAGACGCTGTGCTCCCACGTTGTCCGGCCCGGGTCAGGGACCCGATGCTGGTGCCGAGTTAATCTCGCGTTCCGGCCCGCTGTAGCCGGGGGGTCGGCCAGTCCCTTTAGTTTGCGGCCCGTGGCCATTCCCGACGTTCGCACTTGGTCAAACAATTGGCATAAACACATCGCGGTTGCGGCGGTGCTGCCCGTTTTTCTCGCGGCGTCGGCCGGGGCGGGAGCCGACCAGGCCGCCGGGGGCCTGCGCAGTCGCAGGCGGCGCGGGTGGCGTCGGCCGGGGCCGGGTGGGCGCGGCGGCTGCACTGGACGTCGCGGCGGATCGCCCCCGGGATCGTCGTCCGCCACGGCGTGCTGCACGGGCCGGCCGAGCAGGTGCACGAGGCCATCGTCAGCCCGGGCGCCTTCCGCGGCCGGGTCGAGGTCATCCACGACGGGGCCGTGGCCGGCCAGCACACCGCCTCGGCGGTGGCCGCCGTGCAGCACGCCGCGCTGGTGGTCAACGGCGGGTTCTTCATCGTCACCGGGTCCGCGGGCTACCCCGGCGCGCCCGCCGGACTGGCCGTGTACCACGGCCGGCGAGTCGATGTCGGCGGGCGCGCGCGGCGCGCTGGTGCTGGGCGACGGCCCGCCGCGGATCGAGCACCTGATCTCGACCGCCACGGCGACGGCCGGCGGATCGTCGCGTGCGGTGCAGGGCATCAACCGGCGGCCCGGGGTGATCGAGAACTGCGGCCTGCCCGACTCCCGGCCGTTCCGGGCCCCCCGGCAGGACGTCACCTGCTCCAGCCGCAGCGAGCTGGTGCTGTTCACGCCCCAGCTCGGGGCGCCCGTGCCCAGCGGGCCCGGCGAGCAGGTCGTCGTCGGCCCGCGCGGCACCATCCGCTGGACCGGTTCCCGGCGCGGCGGGGCGGTCCCGGCTCGCGGCCTGGTCATCCAGGGCATCGGCGCCGCCGCCACCTGGCTGCGCCTGGCACGCGCGGCCCGGCCGTCACCTGGCCGTGCGGGAGCGGCTCGCCGACCGCCGCGGCCAGCCGGTGCCGCTGCGGCCCGGCATGAGCATCGCCAGCGGGGCCCCGGTGCTGCTCAGCGGCGGTCACCTGGCCATCGACGCGGCCGCCGAGGGCGTCAGCGACCCGCGGGACCCGGCCTTCAACTACGCCTGGGCCAGGGAGCGGCAGCCGCGCACGATCGCCGGGGTCGGCCGGTCGGGCCAGTTCCTCCTGGTCACCGTCGACGGCCGCCAGCCGGGGGTGAGCGAGGGCGCGACGCTGGTCGAGGAGGCGGCGCTGATGCGCTCGCTGGGCGCGGTCAGCGCGGTGAACCTGGACGGCGGCGGCTCGACCACGATGGTCGCGGGCGGCGCGCTGGTCAGCCGTCCCTCGGGCGGCGCGGAGCGCGCGGACGGCGACTTCGTGGTCGCGCTGCCGCGTCGGCGCTAGCGGCTGGCCCGGGCGGCCCGGCCCGTCGGTGATGACGCCTTCTGCGCCGTCGGCACCTCGGCCGGCGGCGGGCAGGTGCTCGACCGGACTACCAGCGACGTGGTGAGCTCGATGCGGTTGTTGGAGGTGTCCATCTTGCCGTCCAGCAGCGCCAGCACCGTGCGGGTGGCCATGGCCGCCATCTGGGCCAGCGGCTGGATCACCGTGGTCAGCGGCGGCGGCACCCAGGCCGACATGGGCAGGTCATCGAACCCGACCACGCTCAGGTCGTCGGGGATCCGCAGCCGGTGCAGGCGGGCCGCCTCGTAGACCCCCATGGCCTGCATGTCGCTCCCGGCGAAGATCGCCGTGGGCGGGTCGGGCCGAGACAGCATGTCGGTGGCCGCGGCCAGCGCGGCCTCGAAGTGGAAGTCACCGGAGTAGACCAGCGCCGGGTCGGCCGGGATGCCCGCCCGCTCCAGCGCGGCCCGGTACCCGTCCAGCCGGGCCTGGCTGCACAGCAGCGACGGCCGGCCGGTGATGGTCCCGATCCGGCGGTGGCCGATCTCGATCAGGTGCTCGGTGGCCATCAGCCCGCCGGCCAGTTGGTGGCGCCGATGGACGGGATGCGCGGGTCGGGCTGGCCGACCGGGTCCACGATGACCACCGGCACCTGGAGCGCGGCCAGCCGGGCCCGGTGCGCCGGGGCCAGCTCGGTCAGCACCAGGATCACGCCGTCGGTCCGGCTGGTGGACAGCCGGGCCAGCCACTCATGCGAGTCGGACTCGCCGGAGACGACCGACACGGCGATCCGGCAGCCCTCGGCGAACGCGGCCTCCTCGGCCCCGCGGATGATCTCTACCGCCCACGGGCTCAGGTCGGCGAAGACCAGGTCGATCAGGCACGGCCGGCCGCCCCGCCGGGGCGCGGCGTACTTGAAGTCGGCCAGCAGCGCCTCCACCTTGGAGCGGGTCTTGGCGGCGACGTCGGCGTGCCCGTGCAGGACCTTGGACACCGTCGGCACCGAGACGCCGGCCGCGGCGGCGATGTCGGCCATCGTGACGCGGCCGTTCGGGGCCTTGGGCTCAGCTGCCATGACTCTCCGTCGAGTTCGAAGCCGCGCGACCAGCGTAATGCGCCCGCGCTCTGGTCAGCTCCACTCTCAGCCCCTCTCCAGCTGACTGGCCAGCGTCGTGCGCACCGAGCAGTTGCCCAGCGCGAAGGAGTCGGCCAGCGCGGTCAGCTCGGCCGCGCCCAGGCCCCGGAACAGCTCGGCGTACTCCCGGGCCAGCGGCTGAGCCACGGTGATGTTCAGCAGCAGCGTCTTGACCCAGTCCCGGCGGCCCCACGGGTAGGGCTCGAAGCCGGGGGACTCGCGCGCGATCAGGTCCTGGACCGGGCCGGTGACCTCGGCCACGCCGACCCCGTCGCTGCCCCAGCTGTCGGCGGCGAGGCGGTCCTTCTTGGCCACGAACTCGCCGAATCGGGCCCGGTAGGGAGACTCGGGCCGCACCGTCACTAGGCCCTGCGGCCCGAGGTCCTTGTAGGTCCAGATCGACCAGCTGGCCTCGTGGCGGCGGTAGATGTCCAGCTGGTCGGCCAGGATCTGGCCGCGCTGCGCGTCGCGTGCGGCATCACCGGTGTAGATGGGGCCGAACTCGCCGACCCAGACCGGCGTGCCGGTGCGCCGCGAGAACTCCGAGCGCTGCCGGAACTTGCGCTCCAGGGCCTCGGCGTCGAACCACGTCGCCGTCGGTGAGCCCGGGGTAGGGCCCGCCCCGGCCCAGGCCTGCCGCGGCGTAGTCGTGACAGGCGTAGACAGTGTTGTCGTCCAGCACCGGGCCGCCGGGCTCGCCGAACACGTCGAACTCGGTCGAGTAGGTGTTGCCGTCCAGGAACAGGATGTGGTCGGGGTCGACCGCGCGCACCGCGGTGACCAGCCGCTGGTACAACGGCCCGACCACCGCCCGCGACTGGTCGGCCGGCTCGTTGAGCAGGTTGTAGCCGGCCACGCCGGGGTGGCCCCGGTAATGATCGGCCAGGTGCTCCCAGAGATTCACCACCCGGTCCTGGAAGTCGCGGTGCACCCACAGCAGCGGTACGTGCGTCGAATTGTCGCAGTGCCAGTGGTGGTTCTGCCCGCCCGGCGCGGCGTGCAGGTCGATGACCGTGTAGATGCCGTGCCGGGCGCACAGGTCGATGACCCGGTCCAGGTGCCGGAAGCCGTCCGGCTTGATCTTCAGCGGGGCGCTGTCGTCCTCGAAGTGCCGGTAGTTCACCGGCACCCGCACGCAGTTGAGCCCGGTCCGGGCCAGCAGCGCCGCGTCCTCGTCGGTGAAGAACACGGTCAGCAGCCGCTCGAAGAACAGCTCGTAGGCGTCCGGGCCGAGCACGTCGCGCACGGTGGCCCGCATCAGCGCCTCGTTGGCCGCGTAGCCGGTGATGAAGTTCTCCATGTTCAGCCAGCCGCCCAGGCCGACGCCGCGCAGCCGGACCGGCTGCCCGTCGGCATCGGCGAACTGGCCGCCCCGGGTGCGGAGGAAGGGAATCACTTGAGCGCCCCCGCTGACAGGCCGCGCTCGAACAGCCGCTGCAGGCACAGGTAGGCCACGATCTCCGGGATGGCGGTGATCACGGCCGAGGCCAGCACCTTGGTCTGGTCGTCGCTGAACTCGCTGACGAAGTAGGACGGCAGCAGGGTGATCGTCTGGGTGCTCGGGCTCTGCAGGAAGACCAGCGGGAGCAGGTAGTCGTTCCAGGCCGCGATCAGCGTCAGGATCACGATGGCGGCGGCGATCGGCCGGGTCAGCGGCAGGATGATGTGCCAGAACCCGCGCACCACGGTGACGCCGTCGACCCGCGCCGCCTCGAGCAGCTCGTCGGGGATGCTGTTCACGAAGTTGCGGGCCAGCAGGGTGGTGAACGGCACCTGGAGCGCCGACAGCGGGATGATGACCGCCCAGTACGTGTTGTACAGGTTCAGCTTGATCGTCGTCGCGAACAGCGGGGTGAGCAGCACCACCTCGGGCAGGGTCAGCGCGACCAGCATCATCCAGAAATAGATCTCCCGGCCCCGGATGTGCAGCTTGGAGAAGCCGAACGCGGCCAGCATGGTGCAGACGTAGACGATGACGATCGTCCCGGCCGCGATGATGGCGCTGTTGCGGAAGTACTCCGGGACCACGCCGGTGCCGAACACCGCCCGGTAGTTGTCCCAGCCCTGGCCGGACAGGGACCCCTGCACCATGGCGATGAGCGGGAACAGGTACGGGATGACCATGATCGTGAGCAGGATCTGAAGGAAGACCTTGGAGGTCCACCGGCGGGCCTCAAACATCGGACCGGCCTCCTGTGCTGCCTCGCCGGGTGCCCCGGATGCCGAAGATGATCGCGCCGCCCAGGGCCAGGATGAGCAGCAGGATCGACAGCGCCGCGCCGTAGCCCACCTCGGCCTGCGGGATGCTGATCCGGTAGATGAACGTGCCGAGGAACTCGGTGGCGTAGTTCGGGCCGCCCACGGTGACCAGGTAGGGCACGTCGAAGGTCTTGAGCGCGCCGATCACGCTGAGGATGCCCAGCGCGATAAGTGGTGCCCCGGCAGTTCGGCCACACGATCCGGGTCAGCACCTTGAGGTTGCTCGCGCCGTCGATCCGGGCCGCCTCGATCATCTCCGGGTCGATCTGGGTCATCGCCGCGTAGTAGAGCACGAACGTGACGCCGGTGAACTCCCACACGGTGATGGCCATGATGACCGGCAGCGCGGTGCTGGACTGGGCCAGCCACGGCTGGGCCAGCGAGCCCAGGCCGACGTGCTGCAGGACCGTGTTGAACTGCCCGCTGGCCGAGAAGATCTCCCGGAACACCGGGGCCATCACGGCCGGCGCCAGCACGACGGGGGTGAAGATGATGACCTTGTACAGGCCCGCCAGCCGGACCCGCGAGTGCAGCAGGGCAGCGAACGTGAAGCCGAGCGCCGTCTGCACGACGAAGGTGACCACGAAGAACAAGATCGTGTGCCGGATCGCGTCCCAGAAGACCGGGTCACCGAACGCCTGGGTGTAGTTGGCGAAGCCCACGTGCTGCGGGTTGGGGCTCGTCCCGTCCCAGTTCAGGGTCGAGATGTAGCCGGTGTAGACGATGCAGTAGTAAACGATTCCGACGACGAGGGCGAACGCCGGGAAGATCCACGGCAGCCCCGAAGGCTGCCGCAGGCCGCGGCGGCGAGGGGCCCGGCGAGCCCGGCCTGGCTCACTGCGCGCGGATCGCGAGCGGGGGGCAGCCACGGCTGCCTTTCCGGTCGTCACAAGGAAGCCTCCCATCGATAGGCCATCGGTGGTCCGCCGGGTCCCGCCGCACCTGAACGGCGCGGCGGGACCCGGCGGCCGGGGGACCGGCTAGCGGACTTGTCAGCGGACCGGTTAGCGGAGCTTGGCCGCGGCCGCCTGCAGGATCGCCGCCGCCTGCTGCGGCGTCTTGCTGCTGGCTGCCACCGTGGTCGAGGCGACACCGATGGCGGTCTGCAGGTTGGCGCTGACGTTGGCCAGCCGCGGCTCGCTGCTCTGGCCGGCCTTGGCGATCAGCTGGTTCAGCACCGGCTGCTGGACGCTGGGGTCGACCAGCTTGATGGCGGACCAGGCGGGGTGCAGGCCGTTCAGGGCCGGAATGTCGTTCAGCACGTTGGCCACGAGCTGCTGGCCGGCCTTGGAGGTACCGAGCCAGATGGCGAACGTGGTCGCGGCGTTGATGTGCGAGGACTTGGCGTTGACGGCCAGGCCGTAGTCGGCGTCACCGTACAGCGTGGCCGGGTGGCCGGTGCCGGCCACGTCCGGGAACGGGATGGCCACGGCCGGGAACGGCTTGGGGCTGGCCACGCCGGCGCCGGAGATGGCCGCCGTCATACCGTCGGTCGTGTCGTACTGCATGTACCAGGTGCCCATCATGACCATGGCGTCCTTGCCGGACAGGAAGGCGTTGTCGGCGTCCGGGTACTGCTGCACGCCGAGCGCGCCGGGCTCCATGATCCCGTCTGAGAAGAGCTGCTTCCAGATGGACAGCGTCTTGACCATGACCGGGTTGCTGAACGAGGCCTTCCCGGTCACCTCCTTGGTCCACAGCCCGGGCTGGATGTCGTCGGAGATGGCCTGGAGGGTGTCCTCGTTGAACGCGGTCTGGGACACGCCCTGGGTGAAGCAGCCGACGCCGTGCGCCTTGAAGACCTTGCAGTCGCTGACCCACTGCGTCAGCGTCTTGGGCGCGGTCAGGTGGTACTTGCTGAACAGGGCCTGGTTGATCCACAGCGTGCCGGCGAACACCGAGCCGACCGACATCCCGACCAGCTTGCCGCCGGTCTCCATGCTGGACACGCCGATGGGGGCCAGCTTCGACTTCCAGTCGCTGCCCAGCGCCTTGGTGACGGCGGGCTGCAGGTTGGCGGCGTCCACGCCGTACTCCTCGACGGAGCCGTTCGCGGCGCCCGGCGCGACGTCGAAGACGTCCGGGCCGACCGAGGAGGCGAGGGCGGGGCGCAGCGCGGCGTTGTACCCGGCGATGGTGAGCATCTTGTAGGTCACGTGGATGTTCGGGTACTGCTTGTTGAACAGCTTGATGTACTGGTTGGCGGCGGGCACCGAGGGGGTCCAGCCCCACCAGGTGATGTTGGCCGAAGTGGCCGATCCGCCGGTGCCGCCGCCGCTGCTGCCGCCGCCGCAGGCGGCCAGCAGCAAGGCGGCCAGGCTGGTCAGGCCGGCGGCCGCAGCCGGCCGGGCGGCGCCTCCGGCCCGGGCTTCCGGTGATCCGGCGGCCGCGCGCGGGCGCTCCGGATCTGTCGGCGGGGCCGGAGTCTGAGGCGGGATTGGTGGTAGCTGACACGGCATTGCCTTTCGGGGTTATCCGGTCCGGCACGGGGAATTCGGGGTTCCTCGCCCGGCCCGGGGCGGCGTACCAGTGCTCGTCGTGGTCACCTGGTCGGCGGGTGTCGCGGGGGGCTGGGCCCCGCGGGACCTGAGGCGGGCGACGCGGCGAAAGTCGAAAACTTTCGGTAATATCTCGGAAGTTCTTGCCCCGAATTACATCCCCGGCTAACCGAATGTGTCAAGAGGATCTCACGCAGGTTTCCCGTATCGTGTTCTAACGGGTTCAGCCTGTATCTATGGTGCTGTTTGGCAGCCCTGAGGTCTCGAAAACTTTCGGGAAGAAGCCCGTCCGCAAATGCCCGGTTATGCGCGCCTAGAGCGCCCGGGTCACCCACTGCGCGGCCCGCGAGATCAGCTCGCGGTGCTCGGCGCAGTCGAAGGACCGCACGTCATGTCCGAGCAGGTCGGTCACGATCCGGGACCGCCCGCGCTCCCGCGCCCACAGCAGCGGATGCGCCCGGCCCTGGTACTCGTGCGCGGCCAGCGGCACGATGTCCGGCGCCGTGCGCAGGAACGCGTAGCGCTCGTCCACGATGTCGAAGTCCCCGACCGGCTCGGTGATCACGTGCCGGCCGGGATAGGTGGTGATCCGGCTCGGTCCGGCCGGGGGGTGCGTGGACTGGCCGCCCACCCACGCCGCGCCGGTCACCGACTCCCATAGCCGCAGCCGCAGCAGCGTGCACGCGCCCACGTGCACGGCCAGCACGCCCGCGCCGCGGTCCAGGGCCTTGAGCAGCCCGGCCAGCGCGGGCCGGATGTCGGCCTCCGGGCCGTCGGCCGCGTTGGCCACGATCAGGTCCCAGCCGCGCAGGTCGGCCGCCCGGTCCCCGACGTCCTCGGCGATCTCCACCTGGTGCCCGAGGCCGGCCAGGATCCCGGCCAGCCGCCGCGAGGTGTCCGCGAACGGGTGCCATGGGTCCCGGTAGGCCCCGCCGCCGGACAGGATCAGCGTTCGCGTCGTCGGCATCTCATGCGTTGCGGGCGTCGGCACGGCGGCTCAGATCCAGCCGCCGTCGACGACCCAGGTCTGGCTGGTGCACATCCGGCTGTCGTCGGCGGCCAGCCACAGCGCCAGCCGGGCCACGTCAGCGGGCGCGACCCGCCCGGCCAGGCACTGCGACCGCTCGATCTCCCGCTCGGCCTCGGGCGTGACCCAGTCGGCCAGCTGCCGCGCCGTCATCGTCCAGCCGGGGATCAGGCAGTTCACCCGGATGCCGGCCCGGCCGAGGTCGCGGGCCAGCGACCGGGTCAGCCCCTCGATCCCGGCCTTGGCCGTGGAGTAGGCGGCCACGTTGGCGAACCCCGCGTGCCAGGTGATCGAGCCCAGGTTGATGATCGAGCCGCCGCCGCTGGCCTGCATGCCCGGCACGACCGCCTGGGCGGCGAAGAACTGCGGCCGCAGGTTGACCCGGAGCGAGTCGTCCCAGAACCGCTCGGTCAGCTCCGCCACCGGCAGGCGCTCGTCGCTGGCCGCGTTGTTCACCAGCACCTGGACCGGGCCCAGCTCGGCCGCGCAGGCCGCGATGGCCGCCCGCAGCGCGGGCACCTCGCCCACGTCGCAGGCCTGGTGCCAGGGCGGCGAGCCCCGCTCGGCGGCCAGCTGGCCGGCCAGCCCGGCGGCGGCCGCCGCCTGGATGTCGACGAAACCGACCCGCGCGCCCTGGCGGGCGAACTGGGCCACGAGCTCGGCGCCGATCCCGGTCGCGCCGCCGGTCACGAACACGGTCCGGCCGCGCAGGCTGGGATAACTGGCGTAGCCCGGCTCCGGCGGGCTGAACTGCGCGGCGGCCATCATGAGTCCCCGATGAGGATCAGGCCCCGGCCCACCGACTGCGACGGCAGCCGCGCGTACGCCTCGTTGATCTCGGCCAGCGGGTACTCCGGGCCGGGGATCCGGCTCAGGTCCAGCCGCCCGGCTTCGTGCAGCTCCAGCAGCCGCGGGATCTGCACCACGGTGTTGGAAGACCCGTACAGGCTGCCGATCACCCGCAGGTCCCGCTGGACCAGCTCGTTGATGGGCAGCGGCACCGTCTGCCCGGCCCGGCTCAGCCCGATGGCCACCAGCGTCCCGGTCGGCCGCAGGCTGCGGGCCCCGGCGACCAGCGTCTCGGGCTGGCCGACGGCCTCGAACGCCCACTGCACCCCGCCGGGCTGGATCTCGCGCACCGCCTCGGCCAGGTCGGCCTGGCCGGCCGCGATGGTGTGGGTCGCGCCCAGCGACCTGGCCACCTCCAGCCGCCCGGCGCTCAGGTCGGCGGCGATGATCGGGTAGGCGCCGACCATCGCCGCGCCCATGACCACGGCCAGCCCGACCCCGCCCGTCCCGATGACCAGCACGCCGGTGCCCGGCCCGCGGCCGGGGCCGGTGCCGTCGGCGCCCATGACGTTGAGCACGGCGCCGACGCCGGTGATGACCGCGCACCCGGTCAGCGCCGCGATGCGCGGCGAGGTCCCGGCCGGGATCCGCACCACCGACTCCCGTGCGACCACGCAGAACTCGGCGAAGCAGGACACGCCCATGAGGTGATGCGCCGGGCGGCCGTCGCCGAGCGAGAGCCGGCTCGTGCCGTCCAGCAGGCCGCCCGTGGCCGCCGGCACCTTGCCCGCGGCGCACAGCGCGGGCCGGCCGGTGAGGCAGAACTCGCACCGGCCGCACCGGGGCCGCCACATGAACACCACGGCGTCACCGGGCTCGATCCCGGATACGCCCGGCCCGACGTCCTCGACGATCCCGGCGCCCTCGTGCCCGAGCACCACGGGCAGCCGGCAGGTCAGGTCGCCGGTCATGTAGTGCAGGTCGCTGTGGCAGACCCCGGCCGCCTGGACGCGGACCAGCAGCTCGCCCGGTCCTGGCCCGGCCAGCCGCACCTCCTCCAGCCGCAGCGGCTCGCCCGGCGCGTGCAGCACCGCCGCCCGCATCGATCTGGCCGTCGTCATCGGCTCTCCCTCCGCAGCGCTGCTGCTCACCGGAAACTTTCGAAAGAACTAGGCACAAGATCTCGCCATCGGGCGCTGGCTCCGACGCTAAGCGCGGGGCCGTCCGGCCGTCAATGTCCGGGTTTGCGGCCCAGGCCGGGGCGCCGGCTGGGGGCCCGCGCCGGACCGACAGCCGGCGTCTGACACATCAGCCTCAGCGGGCGGAGGTTCCCGGGGGTCGGGCCTGCACCGGCTACGATGACCGGTAACTTGCGATCGGTTGCCGAAAAATCCGGACCGCGCCTCGCCGGAGACGGGCGGGCGCCGGGTCCGGGCGCGAGAGGGGGCGACATGCCCGCAGCGCCCAGACGGGTCACGATGGCGGTCATCGCCGCCGCCGCCGAGGTGTCCGTGCCGACTGTCTCGAAGGTGCTCAACGGCCGGGCCGACGTCGCCCCCGAGACCCGGGTCCGGGTCGAGTCGGCGCTCGGCGAGTTCGGCTACGCGCGCAGCCCGCGCCGCCGGGCCCAGCCCGCCCGCCTCATCGACCTGGTCTTCACCGAGTTCAGCCCCTGGGCCGGCGAGATCATCCGCGGCGCCAGCGAGGCCGCTCTCGCCGCCCGCTGCCGGATCGCCGTCACCGCGGTCAGCGACGACGCCGACGTCGAGCACTGGCTGCGGAGCCTGACCGCCAGCCGCACCGACGGCGTCATCCTGGTCCTCACCGAGTTGTCCGCCGCGCACCGGAGCCGGCTGGCCGCCCTGCAGATCCCGATCGTCATCGTCGACCCGGTCGGCCAGCCCGACCCGGAGGTGCTGTCCATCGGCGCGGCCAACTGGGCCGGCGGCCTGACCGCCACCGAGCACCTGCTCGGCCTCGGGCACCGGCGCATCGGCACCATCACCGGCAGCCCGGCCGTGCTGTGCAGCCAGGCCCGGCTGGACGGCTACCGCGCGGCCCTGGAGCGCGCCGGGATCACCCCGGATCCCGTCCTGATCAGGACGGGCGACTTCCACTACGAGTCGGCGCTGGCCGCCGCCTCGGCCATGCTCGAGCTGCCCGATCCGCCGACGGCCATCTTCGCGGCCAGCGACGTCACGGCCATGGGCGTCTACGAGGCCGCGCGCGAGCACCAGCTGCGGCTGCCCGCCGACCTGAGCGTGGTGGGCTTCGACGACGTGCCCATGGCCCAGTGGATGTCCCCGCCGCTGACCACGCTGCACCAGCCGCTGGCCGAGATGGCCACGCTGGCCACCCGGACGCTGCTGACCGGCGACACGACCGGCTTCCAGAACCGGGTCGAGCTGTCCACCACGCTCGTCGTGCGGGCCAGCACCCAGCCGCCCGCCGCTTCGCCGGGCCGCCGCCACCGGCCCGACCGGCCCGGCCGCGCCGGCCGGCCGGCTCTGACCGGCCGGGCTGCTTGACCGGCCTTGCGACCTGGCCTGGACCTGGCCTGGCCGGTACGGCCAGCCAGGCGCTCCGCCCTGACCGGTCTTGACGGCGGCCGGCCCGACCGTTTACCTTGCGACCAAGCGACCCTAAAGTTTCCGAAATTTCGAAACGCTCGACCGCAGGGCGGTGAGCGCACCGACCGAGGGGGCCTGATGAGCAGCGACGCCGTGCTGCGGACGTCCGGGAACCAGATCGTCGATGGCCAGGGTCAGCCGGTCGTGCTGCGCGGCTACAACGTCGGCGGCTGGATGAACATGGAGAACTTCCTCACCGGCTACCCGGGCACCGAGAGCCAGCACCGGCGGGCCCTGCTCAGCGCGCTCGGGCCGGCCCGCTACGAGCTGTTCTTCGACCGGTTCATGAGCACGTTCTTCGCTGAGGACGATGCCCGCTACCTGGCCTCGCTCGGCCTGAACTCGGTCCGGATCCCGTTCAGCTACCGGCACTTCGAGGACGACCACCGGCCGTTCCAGCTCCAGGAGGCCGGCTTCGCGCTGCTCGACCGGGCCATCGCCGACTGTGCCCGGCACGGCCTGTACGTCGTCCTGGACCTGCACGCCCTGCCCGGCGGCCAGAACCGGCACTGGCACTGCGACAACCCCACGCACCACCCCGCCTTCTGGGACCACCGGCACTTCCAGGACCGGGCCGTCCACCTGTGGGAGGCGCTGGCCGACCGGTACCGGGGGAACCCCGCCGTAGCGGGCTACAACATCATGAACGAGCCCGGTGACATCGACGGAGACCGGATCAAGCCGTTCTACGACCGCGTCGTGGCCGCCGTCCGGGAGGTCGACCCCGGCCACATCCTGTTCCTGGACGGGAACCGGTACGGCACCGAGTTTGCCGCCTTCCGGGGTTCCGGGCCGTACAGCAATACCGTCTACGCCGCCCACGACTACCACCTGCCGGGCTTCGGCTACGGCGGCCCCTACCCCGGCGTCACGCGCGGCATCTACGTGGACCGGGCCCAGGTCGAGCGGATCTTCCTGGAGCGCACCGAGTTCATGCGGGACACCGGCACGCCGATCTGGATCGGCGAGTTCGGGCCGGTCTTCACCGGCGATCCCGACCGGGACGAGCAGCGTTACCAGCTCCTCCAGGATCAGCTCGACCTGTACGCCGAGCACGGCGCGGGCTGGGCCCTCTGGGCCTACAAGGACCTGGGCGGCGAGGGCGTGGTCAGCGCGGCCGCCGACTCGCCGTGGTGCACGCGCATCCGCGAGGTGACCGAGAAGAAGGCCCGGCTGGGCGTGGACGGGTGGGGCTCCACCGACGCCGGCGTGCGGCACATCACCGGGCCGGTCGAGGAGACCCTGGCCAAGGAGTACCCCGACTTCAGCCCGTTCCCGTTCGGCTCGCTCGACTACATCACCCTGCTGGTGCGCGGCATCCTGCTGGCCGAGCCCATGCTGGACGATTTCCGCCGCTGCTTCACCGACATCGCTGACGATCAGACCGTGATCGCCCTGGCCGACTCGTTCCGCTTCGGCAACTGCGTCCGCCGGGAGAGGCTGGCCTCGATGCTGGCCGCCGCGGCCGGACCGGCCTGACATCCACAGCCATGATCGCCGCGGCTAGGTGTCCTGGCGGGCGGCCAGGGCGGCGGCGCCCAGGGACTCGTAGATCTCGCGGGATCGGCGGTGGCCCTCGGCCAGGCGGTCCATGATGGCGTCCACCTCCGCGGACGGCCGGGTATCTGCCGGGTGCTCGGCACGCCAGCCGATGAGGTCCGGCGCAGCCGCGTGGAACGTCCGGCGCGGGGCGAAGCCCGGCACGTACTGGCGGACCTTGGTGTTGTCGAACACCGCGCTGTGCGACAGGTCGCCCAGGATCAGCTCCGACCAGAACCAGTCCGGTGCCGCCGCCAGGATGTCCTCCGACGGGACGTGCACGATCTTCGGCGGCACGCCGAGGGCGGCGCCGATGATCGTGTAGATCTGGTCCCAGGTGTAGACGTCGTCCGAGGTGATGTGGAAGATCTCGCCGACCGCCCGCGGGTTGGCGACCAGGCCGGCTAGGCCCTGGGCGAAGTCATCGGCGTGCGTCAGCGTCCACAGCGAGGTCCCGTCGCCGGGCACGATGACCTCGGCGCCGCGGGCCACCCGGTCAATGGCGGTCCAGTCGCCCGGGATCGGCGGCGAGGCCTCGTCGTAGGTGTGGGACGGCCGCACGATGGTGACCGGGAACCCCTCGCTCGCGCAGGCCCGCATCAGCTCGTCCTCGGCGGCGATCTTGTCGCGCGAGTAGCTGACGAACGGGTTCTGCCGCAGGTTGGACTCCACGATCGGCCAGTGCAGCACCGGCTTGCGGTACATCGACGCCGTGCTGATGTGCAGGTACTGACCGGTCCGGCCGCGGAAGGTGCCGACCGCCTCGGCCGCGTCCCCGGCATTGAAGGACAGGAAGTTCACCACCGAGGCGAACTCCCGGTCACCGATGGCCTTGCGCACCGACGCGGGGTCGCTGACGTCGGCCTCCAGCCAGGTGACCGAGTCCGGCAGCGTGCGGTGCCGGCTGTTGCGCCCCCGGTTCAGCACGGTCACCGGCTGGCCCGCAGCGACCGAGCGCCGGACGCACGCGGCGCTGATGGTGCCGGTGCCGCCGATGTAGAGAACACTCCGATCCGGAGCGGCTGTCATGTGGGTCCACCTTTGTTAGTCAGTGTGGTCTTACTGCTGCCCGGCCGACGACTTCATGGTCTGCTCCAGGGTGACCGCGGCCTGGGCCGGCGTGGCCTTGCCCGCCGCCACCGTGGTCGAGGCCACGCCGATGGCCTGCTGGAGGTTCGCGCTGACCAGGGACAGCCGCGGCTCGGTGACGGTGGTCGTCCTGGCGATGAGCTGCTGGAGCATGGGCCGCTGAGCCGGGTCGGTAACCAGCTTGACGACGTTCCAGTCCGGCTGGACGCCCTTCAGCGACGGGATGTCGTTGAGGAGGTTCGCCACCACCTGCTGTCCGGCCTTCGAGGTGGTCAGCCAGGTGGCGAAGGTCGTCGCGGCGGCCTGATGGGAGGACTTGTCGTTCACCGCGATGCCGTAGTCGGCGTCACCGAACATCGTCGCCGGGTGGCCGTCCCCGGCCACGTCAGGGAACGGGATCGCCATCATGGTGAACGGCTTGGGGTTGCCCACCCCGGCGGCCGAGATCGCGGGCGGCATGCCCGCCCGGGTCGCGTACTGCATGTACCAGGTGCCCATCATGACCATGGCGTCCTTGCTGGCCATGAACGCGTTGTTGGCGTCCGGGTACTGCTGGAGGCCGAGCGCGCCCGGCTCCATGATCCCGTCGGCGAACATCTGCTTCCAGATCGCCAGCGCCTTCACGATGGTCGGGTTGTTCCAGGACATCTGGCCCCTGGAGCACTTGGTCCACACGCCAGGCTGGATGCTGTCGGAGATCTCCTGGAGGGTGTCCTGGTTGAACGCGACCTGCCCGGCGCCCTGGACGAAGCAGCCCACGCCGTGCGACTTGAACACCGAGCAGACGTGCGCCCACTGCGGCAGCGTCTTCGGCGCGGTCAGGTGGTACCGGGCGAACAGGTTCTGGTTGATCCACAGGTTGCCCGCGAACGTGGAGCCGATGGGCAGTGCCGCGAGCTTCCCCCCGACGTGGTCAGCCCGGCGGGGCCGATCGGCGCGACCTTGGACTTCCAGCCCGGCCCCAGCGCCTTGGCGATGGCGGGCTGCAGGTTCGTGGCGTAGGTGGCCAGCTCGGCGATGGACCCGATGCCGCCGCCGGGGGCGACGTCAAAGACGTCCGGCCCGACCGCGGAGGCCAGCGCCGGGCGCATCGCCGCGTCGTACCCGGCGATGGTGATTTCCTTGAAGCTCACGTGAATGTGCGGGTAGACCTTGTTGAACGCCTTGATGTAGGCCTGAGCGCCCTGGACGGTCGGCGTCCAGCCCCACCAGACGATGTTGGCGGAGGTGGCCGATCCGGCGCTGCCCCCGGAGTTGCTGGTGCCGCACGCGGCCAGGGCGGCCGGCACGCACAGCGCGGCCGCGGCCGCCGCCAGCAGCCGGGCGGCCACGCCGTGCCGTCCTCGTGTGGCCCGCCTGCGCGGTGATCTCAGCATGTGCATCCCTTCCTGTCTGTCGCGGAGGGCAGCCGGACCGGTCGCTCGGCGACGGTCGGCACAACGGGCTCATGCTTTCGTAGCTCTCGAAATTTCGGAGCTACTTACGGAATTCTAGGTCGCAAGTAGATCGCTGGATTTAGCGCTATGTCAAGCACCTGCGGGCGACGGAATCCGCTGATCACTCATCGAAAGTGCAGATGACGCGGGATACTTGGAGCGGGGATCTGCGGTGTCCTGATCCCGAAAGTTTCGATGCTGGAGGTCGTTGCCCATGCCGCTTGTCCAGGTCGACCTGCCCCGCCCGTTGTTCACCGAGCAGGGGCCCCAGATCAGCGCCGAGATTCACCAGGCGTTCATCGACGCGCTCGAGATCCCCGCCGACGACAAGTTCCAGGTCCTCCGGCCGCGGGACGACGGCGAGCTGATCTTCGACCCCGGCTACGGCGGCGTGGACCGGCAGAATCTGATCCTGATCCAGGTCCTCATGGTGCACATGTACACGGTCGAGGCCAAGCGCCAGCTCTACCGGGCCATCGTGACCCGGCTGGGCGGCCTCGGCATCCGGTCCGAGGACATCCAGATCGCCGTGACCGAGAATCACTTCGAGGACTGGTACGCGGGCCGCCTGCCCGGCTAGCGGCAAGCCCGGCTAGCGGCAAGCCCGGAGCGCAAAGGAGGCGCCACGACATGACCGTCCATTCGGCCTGCTGCGGCCGCTGGGCCCGACCGGGCTCGAGGTGACCGGGGTGTGCCTGGGCACCAGCCCGCTGGCCAGCATGCCCGAGCACTACGGCTACCAGGTCGCTGCGGACCAGGCCGAGGCCACGCTGGCCGCCGCGCTGACCGGGCCGTTCAACTTCATCGACACCTCGAACAACTACGGCGGCGGCCGGGCCGAGCAGCGCATCGGCGCCGCCCTGGCCGCGCTGGGCGGCCTGCCTGCCGGGGTGGTGCTGGCGACCAAGGCCGACGCCGACGCGGAGACCGGCGACTTCTCCGGCGCGCGGGTACGCCGCTCGGTGACCGAGAGCCTGGGCCGGCTGGGCCTGGCCCGCGTCCCGCTCATGTACCTGCACGACCCCGAATACCACATCACCTTCGCCGACGCGATGGCGCCCGGCGGCCCGGTGCGGGCCCTGATCGAGCTGCGCGACGCCGGGGTGCTCGGGCACCTCGGCATCGCGGCCGGGCCAGTGCCGCTGCTGCGCGAGTTCATCGCCACCGGCGAGTTCGAGGTGGTCCTCAGCCATAACCGGTTCACGCTGGTCGACCGCAGCGCCGAGCCGCTGATGGACGACGCGGCGGAACGAGGCATCGCCTACGTGAACGCCGCGCCCTACGGCGGCGGCATGCTGGCCAAGGGACCGGACGCGCAGCCCAGGTACGCCTACCGCCAGGCGCCGGAGAGCGTCCGCGAGTCGGCCCGGGCCATGGAGCGGGCCTGCGCTGCGGCCGGAGTCCCGCTGGAGGCGGCGGCGCTCCAGTTCTCGCTGCGGGACCCGCGGGTGACCTCGACCGTGGTCGGCGTCTCGGACCCGGCCCGGATCACCCGGACCGCCGCCCTGGCCGCGCTGGACATCCCCGACTCCCTCTGGCCCGAGCTCGCCGCCCTGACCCCGCCCGCCACCGCCTGGCTCGGCTGACCCGGGATCCCCAGCCCGGAAGCCGCCCCCCGCCGCACAGCGACGTGGTTGTTGCTCTCACCACCGCAACCGGATCCTTGTCAAGCGAGTGGTGCTGAGTGCAGCGTTGCTGCTGGTCGGGTGGCGGTGTTGTCGCTGGGATGGCTGTTGCTCATGGTGACGGCTTTGGGCGGGGCGGGCTGCGGGCATGGCGGCTGGCCGGCGGGTTTGCGCCCGCCGGCTGGCGGATCGGTCTGAGGTTGTGCCCTCCCGGCGAGCGGGTCCTGCGTGCACCGGGCGTCCCTACGTAGTCATCAAGCGGGTTCTCCCTGGTGCCGCGCGGGGCGGCCCGGGTCCCGACATCGCGCAACCGGGTTCGTGCGGGGTGCGGCGGGACTGCCCATGGTGAGAGTCGAGCTTGGGTGCTCAACGACGGTGCGGGCTCGTCTCCGCCCTCCGGGGAAGGCTCTTGTCCCGGGCGGCCAGGGCGCGGCTGCCCGGGCGGTCAGGTCACGCGGCGGCCGCCGTGACGGGGCCGGCGGCCTGCCCGGCGGCGACGCGGGGGTCCCAGGCGCGGCCGGCGGTGATGACGGCGTGCAGCCAGCGCAGGACCGCGGCGGCGCATGCGATGCGGGCCTGCCCGGCGGCCAGGCGGCTGCCCTCGCGGCTGGTGAGGTGCGCGTACCGGGCCTGCAGGACGGCGTTGCAGCGCAGCGCGCCCCACACGGCGCGCCAGGCGGCGCAGCGCAGGCCAGGCCGCCCGCGGCGGGAGATCCGCGTCTGCCCGTTCATCGTGGCCGACGCGTGCTCCGACGGGTTCAGCCCGGCATGCTTGACCAGGGCGCGCCCGGAGCTGAAGCGGCGCGGGTCGCCGGACTCGGCCAGGATCACCGCCGCCGACAGTGCCGACACGCCGTCGATGCTGCCCGCCAGCCCGGTCAGGCCGAGCTCGCCCAGCACGGCCAGCATCCGGGCCTCAGCCTCGGCGAGCTTGCGCCGCAGGCCGCGCCAGTCCCCGATCAGCAGCTCCAGGCGCTCCACCGCGCCCGGCCGCTGCGCCAGCACGCCCTCGGCGCTGCCCAGCGCGTCCCACACGGCCTTCACCACCGAGTGCCGGACCAGCTTCCCGCCCCAGCGGGGCAGCTCGCGGCGCACCGCGGCCAGGAACCGCTCATAGCCCATCTTCCGCAGCCGCTCCGGCCGCCCGGCGCAGCGGGCCGTGACCACCGCCATCGCCGCCGTCCACGTCACCGACTCCAGCGGCCGCCGCGCCCCGCCCAGCGCCGCCGGCCACGCGCACCCCAGCAGGTCCCCGGCCTGCTGCCGGGCCGCGGTCAGGCCCGTGACCAGGGCCGCCCGCCGCGCCCCGAGGTGCCGCAGCCGCGCCCACGCCTCGTCCGCCCGCTCGGGCAGGTAGCACTCCAGCCGGGTCACGAGCTTCCCGATCAGGTAGGCGTCACGGTGATCGGTCTTCCCGAGCGTGTAGTCATCACCCTCCCGGGACCTGTGCACCGCCACCGGCTGCACGCACGCGAACCCGTGCCCCGCGACGTCCGCGAGGCCCATCAGCGCCTTCCACCGGTGCCCGGTCGGCTCGCACGCAACCGTCAGCCCCGCGAACCCGGCCTTCCCTGCCCGCTCCGCAGCCCAGCCCAGCAGCCCGCCCAGCTCGTGGGCCTTCGCCTTCACGATCTTCCGCGCCACCACCCGGCACTCCTGATCCATCACCACGGCGACCTGCTTATCCTCACCCAGGTCGATCGCGAGAACCGCCCGGTCCCGCCGCACGGCCTCCCGCAGACCCGCGAGCTTCCGGTTCCGATTCCGGTCACCACGCGTCAATCCGTTACCCTGAGCCACCGAACGTCCTCCTGCTGTCCTGGGAACCTGAAGCCCGTCATCACAACAGGAGGACGTTCCTCATGCCAACCCGCGAAACCAACAGGTACTTACTACGTCGCTGGTGCGACGTGAGAGCAACAACCACGTCGCTCGGGTTCAGGCCTGGCGCCCGCAGCCCGCCGCAGCGCGCCACAGTAACCCCGTGCGCCACGCCAGTAACGAGCGTCTCCGGCTGGCCCAGGCTAAGCGTAGGTAGGCGGGTTCAGGCCTCGGGGAGGTAGCTGATCTCGGGCAGCAGGACACGCCCGAAGCCCACCTCGCGCCGCGGGCCGGTCAGCGTCAGCTTGATCGCCTGCCGGATATCCGTGCTCGAGGCGCCCACCCGCAGCTCCACCTCGCCGGCATCGACCTGCCGGCGGCCGGCCCGGCCCGTGTAGGAGGTCAGGTCCGCGTGCAGGCCGATGACCACCGTGCGAGCCTCGCCCGCCGCCAGGTCCACCCGGGCCGCCGCGATCAGCGACTGCACCGGCCGGGCCACCTCGGCCACCGGGTCGTGCAGGTACACCTGCACCACATCCGACGTGTCCCGGTCCGAGTCGTTGCGCAGCGTCACCGCCAGCTCCGTTGTCCCGTCGGTCGGCCACTCGCCAGAACCAGCGCCCCGATCACGCCCTCCCACCGGACCGGCGCGTACGAAAGACCGTGCCCGAACGGGTACAGCGGCGTCGGGTCGATGCTGGTGACCTGGCTGCGCTGGCCCAGTGCCGGCGTCAGGTAGGTCGACGGCTGGGTGGACCCCGCGGCCGGGAAGCTGACCGGCAGCCTGCCGGAGGGGTTCGCCCGGCCGCTCAGCACGTCGGCCACGGCCGTGGCGCCCTCCTCGCCGGGGAAGAACCCGCACACCGCGGCGGCCAGCCGGCCGGCCTGGCGGGACAGCTCGTAAGGCCGCCCGCACAGCAGCACCAGCACCACCGGCGTGCCGGTGTCCAGCAGCGCGTCGAGCAGTTCCTCCTGCCGGCCCGGCAGCCGCAGGTCAGCGGCGTCGCAGCCCTCGCCCGAGGTGCCGTGGCCGAACAGGCCGGCCCGGTCGCCGAGCACCGCGACGCACACGTCGGCCTCCCGCGCGGCCCGGGCAGCGGCCGCGATGCCCGCGTCGTCGCCGCCCAGCACGGGGGCGCCCTCGGCGTAGCTGACCTGGTAGCCCGGCCGGGTCGGCGCGCAGCGCGCCGAGCACGGTCGGCACGTCAATGCCCGCCGGCAGGTCGGGGTGCTGCCGGCCGACGTGGGCCGGGAACGCGTAGCAGCCGAACATCGCGTTGGGCGCGTCGGCCCGCGGGCCGACGACCGCGAGGCGGCGGCCGGGCGCCAGCGGAAGGGCGCCGTCGTTGCGCAGCAGCACGATCGAGCGCCGGGCCACCTCCAGCGCTAGCGCCCTGCCGTCCGCATCGTCAAGCTCCGGCTCCAGCTCCTCGTCCCCGAGCTGGTCAAGATCCTCGGGCTCGGGCGACCCAGCGCGGGTCCAGCAGGCCCAGCTCGGCCTTCTGGGCCAGCACCCGGCCCGCGGCCCGGTCGAGCAGGTCCCCGGTCACCGCGCCGTCCGCCACCGCGGCCAGCAGCGGCTCGCCGTAAGCAGTCCACCGCCGGCAGCTCCACGTCGATGCCGGCCGTCCAGGGCCAGGCCCGCGGCCTCGCCCGGCGAGCCGGCCACCCCGTGCAGCCGGTGCAGGAACGACACCGCGAAGTAGTCCGACACCACGGTCCCGGTGAACGCGCAGGCGTCCCGCAGCAGCCCGGTGAGCAGGTCAGGGTCGGCGCTGGCGGGCACGCCGTCGGCGTCGGTGTAGGACGCCATCACCGAGCGCGCTCCGGCCCGCAGCGCCATCTCGAACGGCGGCAGCAGCACGTCGGCCAGTTCCCGCGGGCCGATCGAGACCGGGGCCAGGTTCCGGGCCGCCGCGCGACGCCGAGTAGCCGGCGAAGTGCTTCAGCGTGGACACGATGCCCGCCGACTCCAGCCCGCGCACGTAGGCGCTGCCGATCAGGCCGACCAGGTACGGGTCCTCGCCGATGGTCTCCTCGACCCGGCCCCAGCGCAGGTCCCGGACCACGTCGAGGACCGGGGCCAGGCCCTGGTGCACGCCGAGCCGCCGCATGGTGGTGCCGATCTGCGCGGCCATCCGCTCGACGAGCGCCGGGGTCGAAGCTGGCGCCCCAGCACAGCGGCGACGGGTAGACCGTGGCCCGCCAGGCCATCATCCCGGTCAGGCACTCCTCGTGCACCAGCGCCGGGATGCCGAACCGCCCGGCCGCCATGATCTGCCGCTGGGCCCTGGCCAGCGCGCGGGCGCCCGCCGCGGGCTCCACCGGCGCGCTGCCGAACGGCCGGGTCAGCTGGCCCACGCCGTCCGCGATCAGCGTCTTCCAGTCGCCCTGCCGGGCGGCCTCGGACTGCAGCGGCGCCACGTCGCCGTCCGCGGCGTCGATGCCCATCCAGATGCCGTACAGCTGCGCGGCCTTCTCCCGCACGGTCATCCGCCCCAGCAGCTCGCGCACGCCGCGCATCCGCTCGGCCGGCGTCGCCGCCGGATCGCGCCATGCCTCAGCAGAAACAAGTTGCCCAGAAGAAACACCGTCATCAACAGTCACGTGCCATCCATCCAACGTCAGCGGCTTTACGGGGCCTGGGTTGACTGCCGCACGACCAGGTCAGTCGCCAGCGTGATGTGGTTGACGTCCGCGGTCTCGCCGCGGATGAGCCGCATCAGCAGCTCGATCGACCGCTGGCCCATCTGCCGCACCGGCTGGCTGACCGTGGTCAGCGGCGGCGAGCACAGCGCGGACTCGGGGATGTTGTCGAAGCCGACCACCGACAGGTCGGCGGGCACCCGCAGGCCCAGCTCGGCCGCGGTCTCGATGGTCGCGATGGCCGACACGTCGTTGGCCGCGAACACCGCCGTCGGCCGGCTCGCGCCCGTGAGCAGCGTCCGGGCCTGCCGCTGCGACACCTCGGCGTCGTAGTCGCCGACCAGCACCAGGTCCTCGTCGACCCCGATGCCGGCCTCGGCCAGCGCCTGCCGGTAGCCCTGCTCGCGCAGCTGCGCCGACTGGAGGTCGGGGCGCCCGGTCAGCATCGCGATCCGCCGGTGCCCCAGCTCCAGCAGGTGCCCGGTGGCCAGCTGGGCGCCGCGCAGGCTGTCGGAGTCCACCGTGGGCAGGTCGGACTGGCCGGCCTGCGGGTCGATGGCCACCACCGGGGTGCCGTAGTTCACGTCGACCACCGTCGGGGTGACCAGCACCGCACCGTCGATCAGCGTGCCGCTCAGCCGGGACAGGTAGCGGCGCTCCCAGCCCATCCGGTCGCTGGCGCTGCCGCCCGCCGAGTAGATGACCAGCTCGAACCCCGACCCGCGGATGGCGTCCGCGGCCCCCTTGAGCAGCTCGGTGCTGAACGGCTCCAGGTCCAGGACCAGGATCCCGATCACGTTGGTGCGGTGGTTGCGCAGGCTCTGCGCGACCAGGCTGGCCTGATAGCCCAGCTCATCGATGACCGCCTGCACGCGCGCGGTCGTGCCGGCGGCCACCCCGTACCGGCTGTTGATCACCTTCGAGACCGTCGCGACCGACACCCCGGCCCGGGCGGCGACGTCGCGGATGGTCACGCGAGAGCTTGGCTCCACCGGGCGAGGATATCCCTATAGAACGTTATCGACAACGTTTGACATGTACTGCCCGGAGCGGGCAGGCTAGGCCGGTAACCAGCCGGTCAGCCTGCACCAGGCGAGCCTTAAAGATCATCCGTAACGGGCCTCGGCCGCCCCGGCCGCCGGGCGCCCAGAACTCCGTGTGCCCCCGGGACTGACCGGGCCTGGCGGAACTGGGCCTGGTCCGTCAGCGGGTGCGCCGATTTACTTGACTCGGTGAGCGGCCGCCGGCCCGCGCAGACTGCGCGGTCCCGGCCCGCGGAAGGGGCCGTGATGCTCGTCGCGGGCGTGGACTCATCGACGCAGTCCTGCAAGGTCATACTCTGCGAGGCCGGGGACGGCACCATCGTCGGCCGGGGCAGCGCTCCGCATCCCGAGGGCACCGAGGTCGACCCGGAGGCGTGGTGGGAAGCGCTCCAGGCGGCCGGCCACGGGCTGCTGGACCGGGCCGATGCCATCGGCGTCGCCGGGCAGCAGCACGGCATGGTCGTGCTGGACGTGGCGGGGGAGGTAGTCCGGCCCGCCCTGCTGTGGAATGACCTGCGCTCGGCCGACGCCGCCGCCGAGCTGATCGCCCGGCGCGGCGGCCCGGGCTGGTGGGCCAGCCACGTGGGCAGCGTCCCGACACCCTCGTTCACCGTCACCAAGCTGCGCTGGCTGGCCACCCACGAGCCGGACAACGCGGCCCGGGTCCGGGCCGTGCTGCTGCCACACGACTGGCTGACCGCCCGGCTGCGCGGCGGCCTTCCGGAGCCCGGCACCGCCGACCTGGTCACCGACCGCGGCGACGCCTCCGGCACCGGCTACTACTACCCAGCGGAGAACCGCTGGCTACCTGGCGTGGCCGCCGCCGCCATCGGCCACGAGATCGTCCTGCCGCGGGTAGCCCGGCCCGCCGAGATCGTCGGCCGGACACCGTGGGGCGCGGCCCTGTCCGCCGGGACGGGCGACAACATGGGCGCGGCACTGGGCCTGGGCCTGGAGCCCGGTGAGCTGGCCGTGTCCATCGGCACCTCGGGCACCGCGTTCGCGGTCAGCGCCGTGCCCGCCGACGACGCCTCCGGCGCGGTGTGCGGCTTCGCCGACGCCACCGGCCGGTTCCTGCCCCTGGTCTGCACGATCAACGCGGGCCTGGTGCTGGAGGCCACGGCCACGCTGCTGGGCACCGACGTGGCCGGCCTGGACCGGCTGGCGCTGGCCGCCGGGCCCGGCGCCGGCGGTCTGACGCTGCTGCCCTACCTGGACGGCGAGCGGACCCCGGACCGGCCGTCGGCCACCGGCGTGCTGCGCGGCCTGACCACCCGCAACGCCACCCCGGCCAACCTGGCCAGGGCCACGGTCGAGGCGGTGCTGGCCTCGCTGGCCGACGCCGCCGACCTGATCGCGGGCTATGGCGTCAGCTGGGACCGGGTGCTGCTCACCGGCGGCGCGGTCAAGTCGCCCGCCATCCGCGAGCTGGCGCCGGGCATCTTCGGCCGGGACGTCGAGGTGCCCGAGCCGGACGAGTACGTCGCGCTCGGTGCCGCCCGCCAGGCGGCCTGGGCGCTGGCCGGAGGCGACGCGCCGCCGTCGTGGCCGCGGCGGACCGCCGCCGTGTACTCCGGCCCCCCCGAGCACGAGATCAGGGAGCGCCACGCGGCGCTTCGTGACGACACCTCAGATTCTCGCTGGGGGGTCCGGGGGGTCCCCCCGGGCCGACACTGCCTGGAAGGAAGGAACCCGCCCGTGACCGCAGATCGGTTCGTCCCCACCCCCGAGGACCGCTTCTCGTTCGGCATCTGGACCGTCGGCTGGCAGGGCGTGGACGTCTTCGGCGGCGCCACCCGGCCCTACATGCCCGCCGAGCGGGCCGTGACCAAGCTGGCCGAGCTGGGTGCCTACGGGGTGAACTTCCACGACAACGACGTGTTCGACTTCGGTGTCAGCGACGCCGAGCGCGACGAGCGGATCGGCGCGTTCCGCAAGGCGCTGGAGCAGACCGGCCTGGTCGTGACGACCGCCACCACCAACCTGTTCAGCCATCCGGTCTTCAAGGACGGCGGGTTCACCTCCAACGACCGTGACGTGCGCCGGTTCGCGCTGGCCAAGGTGATGCGCAACCTGGACCTGGCGGCCAGCCTGGGGGCCCAGATCTACATCTGCTGGGGCGGCCGCGACGGCGCCGAGTCCGGCGCGGCCAAGGACATCCGGGCCGCGCTTGACCGGCTCAAGGAGGCGTTCGACGTGCTCGGCGCCTACGTGCTCGACCAGGGCTACGACCTGCGGTTCGCGATCGAGCCCAAGCCCAACGAGCCGCGCGGCGACATCCTGCTGCCGACCGCCGGGCACGCCCTGGCGTTCATCAACGAGCTGGAGCACCCCGAGCTGGTCGGCATCAACCCCGAGGTCGGGCACGAGGAGATGTCCGGCCTGAACTACGCCCACGGGATTACCCAGGCCCTGTGGCACGGCAAGCTGTACCACATCGACCTCAACGGCCAGAATGGCCCGCGCTACGACCAGGACCTGCGGTTCGGGGCCGGGAACGCCAGGGGCGCGTTCTGGGTGGTGGACGCGCTGGAGGCAGGCGGCTGGGACGGCGTGGTGCACTTCGACTTCAAGCCGCCGCGCACCGAGGACGACGAGGGCGTGTGGGCCAGCGCGGCCGCGTGCATGCGCAACTACCTGATCCTGAGGGACAAGGCCCGCGCCTTCCGGGCCGACCCGCAGGTGCAGGAGGCGCTGCGGGCCGCCCGGGTGGAGCAGCTCGCGCTGCCGACCCTGGCCGACGGCGAGAGCTGGCGGGACGTGCGCGGTTTCGAGCCCGACGTCGCGGCCCTGGGCGCTCGTGGCATGGCGTTCGAGCAGCTGGACCAGCTGGCCCTGGAGCACCTGTACGGGGTGCGCCCCTGAGCAGCGCCCGCTGAGCCAGTCACCGAGTGCCTAGGCAGAGATAGTTACTATTCCTGCCCTGGCATTACCCCTCTGTGACCAACGTTGGCTACCGTGTCATGGTGGGGGAATGGGGTTCGGGGGGGCCCTGCGGGGTATCGGCGGTGGTCGAAGTCCGCCTGCTCGGTGGGTTCAGCCTGGTCGTCGACGGCAAGCCGGTGCCGACCGGCTCCTGGCGGCTGCGCAAGGCCAGGGACGTGGTGAAGATCCTCGCCCTGGCCCCCGGCCACCGGCGGCACCGGGACGAGGTCATCGAGGCACTGTGGCCCGAGCGGGACACCGACTCCGGCCTGAATAACCTGCACCAGGCCCTGCATATCGCCCGGCGCGGGCTGGCTGGGGACGCCGCGGCCGACTCGGCCACCGGCGGCTCAGGTACCCGCAGCGCGGGCCGGGCCCGCCTGCGGGTACGCGACGAGTGGGTGGCGCTGTGCCCCGACGAGCCAGTGCGGGTCGACGTCGAGGAGTTCGAGGCCGCGGCGGCCGCGGCCGAGGGCTCGAAGGATCCAGCCTGCGTGGAGGCGGCGCTCGGCCTTTACCCGGGTGAGCTGCTGCCCGAGGACCGGTACGAGGACTGGGCCGCGGGGCGCCGGGACGAGCTCGCCGCCGTGCACCGCCGGCTGATGATCGGACTGGCGGCGCTGCGCGAGGCGGCCGGCGACCCGCGGGCCGCCGTGGACCTGCTCGCCCCGCTGGCTGCCGATGACCCCACGGACGAGAGCGCGCAGCGGGCGCTGATCCGCGGCTACGCGCTGGCCGGGGACCGCGGCGCGGCGCTGCGCCAGTACCAGACGCTGGCCGACGCCCTGCAGGACGGCCTGGCCGTGCCCCCCGACCGGCAGACCGAGCAGCTGCACCGCGACGTGCTGGACGGGCGGCTCGATGCCCCGGCCCGGCCGACGGAAGCGCCCGAGGTACCGCGGCAGCGGGCGACCACGCAGCGGCGCCCGCGGGCCCAGCCGGGCCTGCGGGCCGGCCACAACCTGCCGATCCGGCTGAGCACGTTCGTGGGCCGCGAGCACGCGCTGGCCGAGCTCAGCGTCCTGCTCGGCCAGCGGCGGCTGATCACCCTGCTGGGCCCCGGCGGCTGCGGCAAGTCCCGGCTGGCCGTCGAGGTGGCGCAGCGGGCGCGTGGGGCGGTTTCCCGACGGGGTGTGGCTGACCGAGCTGGCCGTCGTGTCCGGCACCGGCGACGACGCCGTCGGCCGGGCGCTGGCCAGGGACCTGGCCGTCGGCGAGCAGTCCGGCCAGTCGCCGCTGGCCGCCGTGGCCGGGGCCATGGCCGGCAAGCGGTCGCTGCTGGTCGTCGACAACTGCGAGTACCGGATCGACAGCGCCGCGCGGGCCGTCGCCGCGCTCCTGGCGGCCTGCCAGAACGTGGTCGTGCTGGCCACCAGCCGGGAGCCGCTGCGGGTGCCCGGCGAGGCGCTGTGGCAGGTGCCGCCGCTGGCCATGCCCGACCCGCGTCACCAGGCCGATGTGCGCGAGCTGCGCCAGTGCGAGTCGGTGCGGCTGTTCACCGACCGGGCCATGGCCGCGGATCCCGGCTTCAGCCTGGACGCCGACAACGCCGGCGCCGTGGCGGAGATCTGCTTCCGGCTGGACGGCCTGCCGCTGGCCATCGAGCTGGCCGCGGCGCGGGTGCCGGCCCTGGGCACCCGCGGGGTCGCCGAGCGGCTCGACGACCGCTTCCGGCTGCTGACCAGCGGCAGCCGCACCGCGGTCAGCCGGCAGCGCACGCTGGCCGACACCTTTGACTGGAGCTACGAGCTGCTGTCGGAGCCCGAGCAGGCCGCGTTCCGGCGGGTCTCGGTGTTCGCGGAGACGTTCTCGCTGCCCGCCGCGGCTGCCGTGGCGGCCGGCGGCGAGGTCCAGCGGGAGGACATCGCCGTCGTGCTGCCCGACCTGGTGGCCCGGTCGATGGTCGCCATCGAGCACGAGGCGCTGACCTTCCGGTACCGGCTGATCGAGACCCTGCGCGAGTACGGCCGGGCCCGGCTGGCCGAGACCGGGGAGTCGGCGGCGGTCCGGCGCCGGCACGCGGCCTGGTTCCTCACCCTGGCCAGGGAGGCGGCCGGGCACTTCGCCGACCCCGGCCGGCGCCGCTGGCTCGAGCGCCTGGACGCCGACCAGGCCGATCTCCAGGCCACCCTGAGCACGCTGCCGGCACCGAGCCGGCCGGGGCGCTGGCCCTGGCCGGCGCGCTGTGGCCGTACTGGGGCATGCGCGGCAGCTTCGGCGAGGGTCTCGGGCGGCTGGTCACCGCGCTGCAGGCGGCGAAGGAGCCCTCGGCCGTCCGGGTGGAGGCGCTGGTCGGCGCGTTCGCGCTCAAGCTGCGCTGGGCCGGGGCCGGGGAGGACAACCCGTACGCCGCGCAGGCCCTGACCGAGGCGCGGAAGCTCGGCGACCCGGCCGCGATCGTCCGGGCCGGGTTCTTCGCCGGCGTCCAGGCCTGGATGCGCGAGGACTACCCCGCCGCCCGCTCGGTGCTGCTGGCCGCTACGGCCACCGCCCGGACCCACGGCCTGCTGATGGCCCAGGCCTCCACGGTGCACGCGCTGGCCTGCGTGGCCTGGTCGCAGCGCCGGACCGGGCTGGCCCGGCGCCGGCTGCGCGAGGCTCTGGCGCTGGCCCGCCGGGGCGCGGCCGAGCAGGATCCCGGCTCGTTCTGGCAGCTGACCATCGGCGCCATCGTCACGGCCCGGTGGCTGGGGGCGCCCCGTCTGGTCTACGAGGACAGCTACGTCCCGTTCCAGGAGAACCGGGGCGTGTCCGCGGTCGCGTTCATCCGGGCCAGCATGGGCAGCCTGGCCCGGTCCGAGGGCGATCCGCGAGGCCGCCCGCCGGCTGTTCGAGGAGTCGCTGGCGCTGTTCGAGGAGGCCGGGGACGAGGCCGGCGTCGCGCTCGCGCTGGGCCGCCTGGGCAACCTGGCCGCCATGGTCGGTCAGGAGGCGCTGGCCGACCAGTACCTGACCCGGAGCCTGGGCATCCGCCGCGAGCTGCGCGACCAGCGCTGCATCGGCAACGCGCTGATGAGCCTGGGCCGCCTGGAGGTGGCCGCGGCCGGCTGGACCGCGCCATCGACCTGTTCGCCGAGGCCACCAGCGTGTTCCGGGCCAGCGGTGACCGGCCCGCCATGGTCGGCGCCGTCACCCGGCTGGGCGAGCTCCAGATCGCGCGAGCCCGCCAGGCCCGGCCGGGGAACGGGACGGGCGCGGCCGCAGAAGGCGCCGGCGGCGACGCGGTCCGGATGCTGGAGGCGGCCGCGGACAGCATGCGGGCCATCGGCAACCGGCCGCACCTCGGCCTGGCCCTGACCGCGCTGGCCGAGGCCTACGACACCACCGGCGGCCAGGAACTGGCGGGCCAGGCGGCCAGGGAGGCCATCGCGCTGCTGGCCTACGCGCCCGCCGGGCCGGGCCGCGAGCAGGCCGTGCGCCGGCTGTCCGAGATCGCGGGCAGATAACGGGCAATTCGGAGGTAGGGCTCAGCCCAGCCGGGTAGATCGCTGGCAGAGCCCGTGACGACCGACCGGAGTGAGGCATGCGCCGACTGAGCCCGATCCCCCTGCTGGTCACGGCGCTGGTCCTGGCCGCGGCGCCGCTCGCGGCGGCCGTCGCCCCCGCGGACGCCGCCGTCGCCGCGGGCGCGGCCCCGCAGGTCGTGCTCGTCAACCAGCCCGCCGCCTCGGTCTGCGTCGGCCGGCGCTTCACCGTCGGCGTCTGGTACCAGCAGATCTCCGGCGGCTCGCGGGCCTACCGCGTCGCCGTGTACGGGCCGGCCGGGAAGCGGCTGCTGTACCGGCACGGCCAGGCCAGCTCCGCGCACTGGCGGTTCTGGAAGGTGCGCGCCGCCCGGCCCGGCAAGTACCACACGGTCTATTCCGGGCACTGGAAGCACCCGACCGTGTGGAGCCACTACAAGGTGACGACGAAGGCCCGCCGCTGCTCCTAGGCTCGGCCCTGGAATGACTCGGCCGTGGCCTGGCTCCGCCGCTAGGCCCCACCCGGCAGGCCGGCCAGCGCCTCCTCGATGACCTGGTCACCCAGCGCCAGGTCCCTGATCTCCCCGGCCAGGTAGCTGGCGTAGGCGGGCAGGTCCAGCAGGCCATGCCCGCACAGCGCGGTCAGGATGACCTTCTCCTCGCCGGTCTCCTTGCAGCGCAGCGCCTCCTCGATGCAGGCGGCCACCGCGTGCGTCGGCTCGGGCGCGGGCACGATGCCCTCGGTCCTGGCGAACCGCAGCCCGGCCGCGAAGCACTCCGACTGCGGCTTGGCCACCGCCTCGATCAGCCCCAGCTCGTAGATGTGCGACAGCAGCGGCGACATGCCGTGGTAGCGCAGGCCGCCGGCGTGGATCGGGTCGGGGATGAACTCGTGGCCCAGGGTGTGCATCTTCAGCAGCGGGGTCATGCCCGCGGTGTCCCCGAAGTCGTAGGCGTAGACGCCGCGGGTGAACGACGGGCACGCGGCCGGCTCCACCGCGCGGATGACCGGGTTCATCCGGCCGGCCAGCTTCTCGCGCAGGAACGGGAACGCCAGCCCGCCGAAGTTGGACCCGCCGCCGGTGCAGCCCACGATGACGTCCGGGGTGTCGCCGGCCTGGGCCAGCTGCTTGATGGCCTCCTCGCCGATGACCGTCTGGTGCATCAGCACGTGGTTGAGCACGCTGCCCAGCGCGTACCGGGCGCTCGGGTCGCCCGCGGCCACCTCGACCGCCTCGCTGATCGCGATGCCCAGGCTGCCGGTCGAGTCCGGGTGGTCGGCCAGCACCGCCCGGCCCGCGTTCGTGAGGTCGGACGGGCTCGGGTGGACCGTCGCGCCGTAGGTCTCCATCGAGCATCTTGCGGTAGGGCTTCTGGTCGTAGGACGCCCGCACCATCCAGACCTCGACCTCGAGCCCGAACAGCGCCGCCGCGAACGCCAGCGCGCTGCCCCACTGGCCCGCGCCGGTCTCGGTGGTCAGCTTGGTCACGCCCTCGGCGGCGTTGTAGTAGGCCTGCGGCACGGCGGTGTTCGGCTTGTGCGACCCGGCCGGGCTGCCGCCCTCGTACTTGTAGTAGATCCGGGCCGGGGTGCCCAGGTCCTTCTCCAGCCGCCGGGCGCGGAACAGCGGCGTCGGCCGCCACAGCCGGTACACGTCGAGCACGTCGTCCGGGATGTCGATGTGCCGGTCGCCGGAGACCTCCTGCGCGATCAGCGCCATGGGGAACAGCGGCGCCAGGTCGTCCGGGCCGACCGGCTGGCCGGTGCCGGGGTGCAGCGGCGGCGGCGGGGGCGCGGACAGGTCGGGGATCACGTTGTACCACTGCCGCGGCATCTCCGACTCCTGCAGGACGTACTTAACCTGGCGGTCCATCGCTGCCTCCCATGCCGGGCGGTGAAGATCACGCATGCCGATCCGGCCACCGTAGCCCACTTGCCGGGGGTCAGGTAGACCTCTCTCAGCCCGGTCGGCCGGCCGCTGATAACAGCAAGAAGCGGGCCGCCGCCGGGCGGGGAATCGTGGTGCGGCGGCGGCGGTTCTTCACTGGCATGCGCGTGGATATCTGGAGCGACATCGTGTGCCCGTGGTGCTACATCGGCAAGCGCCACTTCGAGCAGGGCCTGGCCGGATTCGGCCCGCGGGACGAGATCGAGGTGGTGTATCACGCGTTCGAGCTTGACCCGTCCATCCCGCCGGGCCCGGGCACCCCGATCCTGGAGCTGCTGGCGGCCAAGTACGGGATGAGCCAGGACCAGGCCGCCCAGGCCGAGGCGGCGGTGGCGGCCAAGGCGACGGCCGCCGGGCTGCCGTTCACCGGGAGCCGGGTGATGGGCAACACCTTCGACGCCCACCGGCTGGTCGCGGCTCGGCCGCGAGCGCGGCCTGCAGGACGAGGTGCTCCAGGGCCTGTACGAGGCCTACTTCGGCGCTGGCCAGCCGATCTTCGAGCCGGCCGAGCTGACCGGGCTGGCGGCGGCCGCCGGGCTGGACCCGGCCGAGGCGGCCCAGGTGCTGGCCGACGGCGGCTACGCCGACGCGGTGCGCGAGGACGAGGCTCAGGCCGGCGCGCTCGGCATCAGCGGCGTGCCGTTCACGGTCCTGGACAACCGGTACGCGGTCTCGGGCGCCCAGCCGGCCGAGGCGTTCGCGGCGGCTCTGGACCGGGCCTGGAGCGAGAGCCACAGCGGCGCCTGATAACAGCAAGAAGCCCGAAGCCGTCTGATAACAGCAAGGAGCGTGCCGCCCGGGCCTGAGCGGGCCGGGCCTGCCGTCGCGGCGGCCGGCCGAGGCGGCCTCTGTTATCGAGCCATGTCGAGGCGGCCGCCGCGCAGCGCGTCGCGGGCGGCGATGGCCGAGCCGCGCGCTCCGGCCATGTCCAGGTCGGGCACGAGCGCGAACGTCTCGACGCTGGCCTGCTCCGCGCGCAGGTCGGTGTGCTCGCGGACGGTGGCCAGGAACCAGTCCCGGAACTCCGGCGCCGCCTCGACCACGCCGCCGCCCAGGAAGTAGATGTCCGGGTCGCTGAAGTTGGCCGCGACGGTGAACAGCCGGCCGATCGCGATGGCCTGCTGGCGGAAGATCTCCCGCGCCATCGGGTCGCCCGGCCTCGCCGTAGCCGCGCACCAGCTTGGCCGCCTGCGCGCACCGACTCGACCTGGCTCAGCTCGTGGCCGGGGAAGCGGCTGAGCCAGTAGGGGAGCAGGTTCACGGCTGATCCCCGACAGCGAGGCGAAGCTCTCCGCCGTCGGCGGGCAGGCCGCAGTTGCAGCTCGGGATGGGCTGGCCCTGGCTCCAGCAGGCCCTCGATCGGGATCCGGATGTGGCCCAGCTCGCCGGCCATCCCGGCCGCGCCGCGCACCACCTGGCCGCCCTCGACCACGCCGCCGCCCAGGCCGGTCCCGACGATCAGCGACACCGACGAGCGCCGGTCCGCGTCCGCGCCGAAGTGCGCGTGGTGGGCGTACAGCGACGCGGCGTTGGCGTCGTTGTTGTAGATCACCGGCAGGCCGATCCGGGCCTCGACCGCGCCGCGGATGTCGAACCCGCGCCAGCCGGGTCGGCGAAGTTCACCGCGCCGCGGATCGAGATCACCCCGTCCGCGCTGGCCGGCCCGGGCGTGTCCAGGCCGATGCCGAGCACCGTCCTCCCGCGTCCAGGCCGGTGATCATCAGGATCTGCTCGAACGACTCGGCCAGCGCCTCGACCGCGACGGCGGGTCCCTCCCGGACCCGGCTGGGCGTCTCGACCAGCTGGTCCACCAGGAACCGGCCGTCGGCGTCCAGCACCGTCGCGTTGTTGGTCGTCCCGCCGTTGTCCAGGCCGACCACGACCTGACCTTCGCCCATCCGGTGCCTCCTTTTGCTCCGCTGGAGCGTACAGCGTGACGGGTGCGGCCGTCGCGGCCGGCGGGCCTGGCGGGGGCCCGGCGGCGGGCGGCGGGGTTGGTTGCGGCGCCCGGGAGTGCGTGGAATCGTGGAGCGATGGGTTCGGGCGCAATCGTCACGCGAAGGCTCTACTTGTCCGTAGGGCTGGCGGTAAGCGGGGCCATCGTGCTCATGGCCGGATCCGCCACGGTGCTGGTCGGCGAGACCCGGCGGCTGGAGTCGGCGAGCGGCTGGCCGTCGCTGACGTCGCTGGGCACCGTGCTGATCGGGTGCGGCTTCGCGCTGGGCGTGGCGTTCACGGCGGTGACGACCGTCGGGCTGCGCGGCGGCGGCCTGAGGCGGGCCGGACGCGGCGCGGCGCCGGCGGAGCCGGGCCCGCTGCTGAGCGGCGGTGAGTACTGGCCCGAGGCTGGCCCGCGGACGGGGATGACGTTGCCGGGCGACTGGACGGGCGGCCGGGCGGCCGAGGTCGCCGGCGGTAGCGGGGCGTTCGGGCTTGAAGATCGCGACGCGGCGCCGGACTGGGGCGGGCCGGGCGAGGCGTCGCCGGTATCCGTCAGCGGGGGCAATGACAGCGGCGAAGGCAGCAGGGCCGAGGACTGGCTGAGCCACTTGCGCGGGAGCGGCCTGGGACCGGTTCATCAGGCTGGCCGGGCGGCCTCGTCGGAGCCGCCTGCCGCATCGCCGGTCCCGGCACCTCCGGCCGACTACGGGTCGCTGGCCTCGCCGCCGGCGGCCGAGTTACCGGCCTCCCGCTGCTCCGGCCGCTCCGGCACTGACTGGCCATGGGTCGCCGGTCCCGGCTGATTACCGGCCGCCGGTGCCGCCCGAGCGGCCCGGCTACGGCGCTCCGGCCGGCCCGCCGGCCAGGCCGAATCCGGCCGGTTACGGGGTTCCGGCGGACTATGCCGATGAGGGCTGGCGGCTCGACGGATCCGACTGGGCCGAGTCGCACGGCCACCATGCGGCGGCCCAGCCGCCGGGAGCGCCGGAGATTCATCATCCGGCGGCCGGGCGGCGTCACGACACCGGGCAGCAGCCGGCCTACGACACGGGCCAGTGGCGCGCGTTCGAGTTAGACCAGCCGCCGACCGACCGCGAGACGTAGTACGGGAGGGCCTAGACCTGCTCGCGCCACTTGGCCCGGAAGGACTCGGTGAGCTGGTCCGCCTCGGGCTCGCTGACCCGGACCAGTTCCGCGCCGACGTCGCCGTACTCCCACTCGATGATCGCCGAGTCGGGCTGCCAGCTCATGTCCCGGCGCAGCGTCTCGTCGACCGGGCCATCGGCTGCGAACGTGCGCCGGGCCAGGCCTGACGCGGCCCGGACGTTACGGGTCACGGTCACGATCGCGTAGTACTGCATCTGCGCGGCCATCGGCTACCTGGTATCCGCCCGGAAGTCGCCGATCTCGGCGCAGCGGACCGGCGCGCGCGCCGCCGCCGCCTCGGCGGCCTGGCGGGCGCGCAGTTGCGACGCGCTCGGCCGGCGGGGTTCGCGGGTCGGTGATCCGCAGGTAGGCCTCGTGGGTGCGCTGGAGGACTTCCCAGCTCGACGGGGTATGGAACTGGACCTCGAACGCCAGGTCGTGGGCCGGGTCACGCCAGCGCGTCCTGATGCCCTTGACCTCGTGGCTTTCCCACAGGTTGCGCCGGGCTTCCAGCTCGAAGCCCTGGGCCTTGAGCCGGCGGTGCACCAGCCAGGTGCCGTCGGTGTAGTCCTGCGGCTCGAACAGGAACGTGTACCGGGCCGCGTCGTAGATCTCGTCCGCCAGCTCCCTGGCCGGGATGCCGGGGTTCCGCTCGATCATCCGGGCCAGCTTCTCCTGGTAGCGCTCGGGCGACTTGAGCGAGTTCTCCTCGCTGTCGGGCGCCAGCCGGCCGTGCGGCAGGTAGGCCTCGACCCGGCGCATGGCCGGGGTCAGGCCGCTCTCGCCGTAGCCGCCGAACATGTTGCGGCCGTCGGCGGCGCGGTACTTTTCCAGCGCCTCCCCGGCGATCTTCTCCTGCTCCGGGGTGAGTCGGCGCCCGGAGCCGGCCGCCGTGCCGTTGGCGGGCGGCACACCGTTGACGGTCGCGCGCTCGCCGGTGGCCGGGCGCTCGCCGGCGGCCCGGTTGGCCGCACCGTTGGCCTGGTCGGTGGCGTCGCGGCCAGGCTCGGACTCGGCGTGCCCGTTCGGCCGGCGGCCGGGTCTAGGTGGCGCCAGTCGGCGTCGAACACACTGGACGGACCGGCGGTCCGGCCGTTGCGCGCGGGGGGCTCGTCGCTGGCCGGGTCGGCGTCGCGGGACGTTCCGGTGTCATAGGGGTCGGCCGCGTCGCGGCGCGGCGCGGCCGGGGGCAGGCCGCCGTTCCGGGAGGCGCCCGCGCCATTGTCGGACTGGTCGGCAGCGGTCCCGCTGGCGTACTCGGCGGCGGCCCCGTGGTCGCCCCGCTGGGCGTCGTCGGGGTCGCGGGTCGTCCCGTTGCGGCCGGTCAGCCACGGGGATGCGGGCCGGGCGCCGGGCTCGGCCGCGCCGTTGCGGCCCGCTGCCGGCTCGCTCGGCCGTGGCCGACTCGAGGGTAGTCCGATCGGTGGCGGCTCGATCGCCGGTGGCTCGGGGGTCGGCGGCAGCTCGCCGCCACCTGCGTTCTCGTCAACGTAGCCGGGCTTGATGGCCGGTCCGCTGAGGTCGGCCGACGCGGCGAGCAGGCTGGCCCGGGCCGGCGGCTCGGCATCGCGTTCCTCGTCGGCCAACGGCAGCTCCAGCTGCCGGAGCTGCTGCGGGGTCGGCCTGGGCATCCCCTGGTCGTCCCAGGGGGACGATGGATGTCCGGCGGGCAGGCGCTCCAGGCGGAGCCGGAACTCGGCCACCGAACCGCGGGCCGGACGATCCTGCGGCCCGCCCCGGTAGTCGGCCGGCCCCCGGCGGTAGTCCACGGCCCGGTAGTCGGTGGCCCGGTAGTCCGTGGCCCGGTAGTCCGTGGTCGGGTATTCCATCGGGCGGTAGTCGCGGCTGGGCGGGTAACCCTGGCCGCCGACCAGGTCCCCGGCGCTGCCGCGGACAGCGGGCAAGCGGTCGGGTGCGGGTTCGTCGCGCGGCGCGTAGCTGCTGACTGACGTCGGCTCGGCCGCGGCCGCGCGCGAGTCGCTCACGCTGTCATCCTGCCGGGCGATCCCGTAGTTTGCGCGCAATTGGGAAATCTCGGTCCGGGGGCGCGCGACGAGTTCCGCGGCCGGCGGGTCGGCGGCCCGGGGCAGGTCGGCGTACTCGTCCAGGTCACCGGGCGCAGGGGTGCTGGCCTCGGCCGGCCGCGGACTCGGCGAGGACGGGAGGGGCGGCAACGGCGCCGACGAGGTGCGGGCAGGCGGGACCGTCGCTGGCGGGGTCGGCGGACTCGGCGCTGCCGGGGGCGGCACCGGCGGGACCGATGCTGTCGGGGTCGGCGCTGGCGGGACGGGCGCTGGCGGGACGGGCGCTGGCGGGGCCGACGCTGACGGGCTCCGTACCGGCGGGGACGGGCTGGCCGCGAGAGCCTGGAGTTCGCGGATCCGCTCCGCGAGGGCGGCCAGCGTCGGGTCCGGTGCCTCCTGGGGCGGGCCGGTCGGCGGTGACTCGGCGGCGGGCGCCGGCGGCAGCGGGGGCAACGACGCCACCAGGTCGCGGACCACGGGCGGGAGGTCTCGATCCCGGTCCCGCGCGGCGGGCTCGAGACCGCGCGCGACAGACGGCAGGCGGCGCGGCGCACCCGAGCGGTCGCTGCCGGGCAGGTCAGCGCCGGGCAGATCACCTCCGGGCAGGTCGCGGGCGGAGCCGGGCGTTTCGCGGCCGGTCAGGTCGCGGGGGTCCCGGGCTTGATCACGTCCGGCGGCCGGCCGGCCTCGCGGGGGAACGGACAGGTCCCGGTGCGGCCCGGTTGCCGAGGCAGGATCGGCCGGGGCGAGATCCGGGTGCGCCGACGGGCGGTCCCGCCCAGTCGACGACAGGTCGCGCCAGGGCCCGTCACCGCCCGGCCCGGCGAGGTCGTGCCCATCGGGCGAAGAGTCCCGGCCGGTGAGCGGGTGGTCCCGCACCACGGAGGACAGGTCGCGGCCGGGCCGGTCGCGATCGGACGGCGGGAGGTTGCGGCCGCCGGCCGACGAGTCGCGCCCGGCCAGCGGATAGTCCCGTATGGCCGAGTGGAGGTCGCGTCCGGGCAAGCCGCGGCCGGACGCGGGGGAGGGCAGGTCCGGCCCGGCGAGGTCGGGCCCAGGGCCGGGCAGGTCGTGCAGGCCGGAAGGCCGGAGCTGCGGGTCTCGCGCGGAGCGCGAGTCTCGGCCGTGCGGCTCGCGCGCGGAGCCGGGGAAGCCGTATCCGTCCGGGGGCGAGTCCCGAAGGGATGGATCCCGACCGGGCAGCGCGCGGTCGCGCACCAGGCTGGACAGGTCGCGGGCCGGAGGGCGCAGATCGCGGCCCGGCCGGTCGTGCCCGCGGGCGGGGAAGTCACGCCCGTCCAGGGCCGGGTCCCGGCCGTCACGTGGGTGGTCACGATCACGCCCCGGCCGGTCGTCGGCCGGGCGCGGCAGATCGCGGCCCGGCCGGTCATGGTCGCGGCCGGGGCGGGAGTAGTCGCGATCAAGACCGGGACGGCCCAGGCCGGGTGCGGGGAACTCGCGTCCGCCCGAGGATGTGTCGCGAGCAGCCAGCGGGTGATCGGGTTCGAGGCCGGGACGGCCCAGGCCGGGTACGGCGGCCTGGCGTCCGCCCGAGGTCGAGTCCCGAACGGCGAGCGGGTGGTCGGGTTCGCGGCCGAGCCGGTCGCGGGCCGGGCCGGCCGGGTCGCGTCCGTAGTCGCCTTCGAGGCCGGGTCGGCCCTGGCCCGGCGCGGCGAAGTCGGGTCCGCTGGGGGACGAGTCGCGGCCATCGCGCGAATAGTCGTGCGCGGGGGACGGCAGGTCGGGTCCGCCCAGGGCCGGATCGGCTGGCTCGGGCAGCAGGCCGGGGCCGCCCGGCGACTGGATCCGCGCGGAAGGAAGCGGCTCGACGGCTTCGGCCGGGCGGCGCGGCGGTCCGTCCCGATCCGGGCGTGACGGCGGCGCCAGCAGGTGACCGACCGGCGGCAGCCGGCCCGGCCAGCGGCCGGCCGGGCTGCGGACGACTGGGCTGCGGACGACTGGGCTGCGGGGGCCCCGGCGGCGGGCCATCGCGATGCGGACGATCGGGCTGCCCCAGCCCGGCGGAGCCTCGCCCCGCGGTGCCAGCGAGGTGGGCGGAACCTGGCCGCGCGGGGCTGAGCCCGGCGGCGGAAAGTGGGCCGCGGGAACCTCATCCGGCTCGTCACCGGTGATGACGTGGCCGGCAATGACCGGACCGGGGTAGACGGGCCGAGGTAGTGGCGGGCCGGCCTGCGTGCGCCCGCGCGGTGGCCGGGGGCCGCGCTCGCGGTAGCCGGGATCGGGCGGCGGGGGTACGCCATACCCGTGATCGTCCGGGCCGTTGTCCCACCGAATGGACCCGTCGTGCGGCCCGGAAGGGGGCAGTGGAGGGAGGTCCCGCAGGCTCGGCAGGTCGACCGTATTCTCACGGGCATCGTCCGGCAGATCCGGATCCCACCCCTGAGTCGACCCTGACATCGCGCTTACTCCCCAGTTCTGGCGATCCCCCCATGGTAGTGCCCGGACCGCTGGCCCGCCGGGTTGCTGCGAAGCCCATGGCAACTACCTGCGCAGATGACTGCGAACGGCCAGCGTGCGCTAACACCGAGCTATCCAGAGCGCGGCCGCTAGCGGATGGAGGGCAGCTCCTGCGGGGAGCCGAGCAGCACCCGGAACGGGTCGCCGTGCTCGTTCAGCCGGTCCATGGCGGTCCGGATGGTGACCGAGTCCGGCCGCAATTCCGGGTCATCGAGCTCGTCCCACTCCAGGGGCGCGGAGATCGGCGCGCCCGCCTCAGCGCGCGGGCTGTAGGGCGCGACGAGGGTCTTGTGGCTGGCGTTCTGGGTGTAGTCGAGGCGGGCCCGCCCGGCCCGGTCGCGGACATCCCACTTCCAGCTGATCAGGTCGGGCACCACGGACGCGACGGACTTGGACAGCTGCTCGACCCAGGTCCGGGTGTCCTCGAACGACAGGCCGGCCGCGACCGGGATCCAGATCTGCACGCCGCGGCGACCGGTGAGCTTGGGGCGGGCCAGCACGCCCAGGTGCTCGAGGCCGGCCCGGTGCAGCCGGGCCAGCACGAGCACGTCCTCCCACGAGGTCTCGGTGCCGGGGTCGATGTCGATGAGCGCGTAGCTGGGCTGGTCGGGGCGGTCGATCGGGGCCGTCCAGGCGTGCCACTCCAGGGCGCCGAAGTTCGCGGCCCAGACCAGCGCGGCCGGCTCGTCCACGACCAGGTAGGTGCTGGTGTGTCCGCGCTTGGCCTCGGGGTTCTCCCAGCGGCCGACCCAGTCGGGCGCGTGCTCGGGGAGCTGCTTGTGCCAGAAGCCGGACGCCTGCGCGCCGCCGGGGAACCGGTGCATGTTGAGCGCGCGGTCGGCCAGGTAGGGCAGGATCACCGGGCCGACCTGGATGGAGTAGCGGATCAGCTCCCGCTTGGTCACCGGCGCCTCGCCGGGCCGGCCGGGGAACAGCTCCTTGTCCAGGTTGGTCAGCTTCAGCCGGCGGCCGAACACGTCCAGGGCCCCGTTGCTGCCCAGCGCGTCGAGTTGGCTGAGCGCGTCGGCGTAGCGGTCCGGGCGCAGCTCCAGGGGGCTGGGCTTCGGCTTGGGCGCGCGGCGCGGGCGGGCGGCCGCGGTGCTGCCGCCCCGGCCGACGGCCACCGATGCCTCCGAGGGCGGCAGGTCGGACCGCCACATCCGCTCCGGGTCGGCCTTGACCTCGTCGTTGGTCCGGCCGCTGAGCACCGACCGGGGATAGTCCTCCGGGTTCCAGCCGGGCACCGCGTCGTCGTCGTGCTTGTGCAGCAGCAGCCACTGCTCCTTGCCGGCCGCCTCGGCGGGCCCGGTGCGGACCAGGATGAAGCGCCCGCGCAGCTTCTCGCCGGTGACGTCCACGTGGAACTCGCCGGCCGCCACGGCGCCGGCCGGGTCGTCGGTCTCGTGCGGCTCCCAGGTGCCCCGGTCCCAGACGATCACGTCGCCGCCGCCGTAGCCGCCCGCCGGGATCACGCCCTCGAAGTTCAGGTACTCGATGGGGTGGTCCTCGACGTGGATAGCGATGCGCCGCACGCCGGGTCGCAGCGTCGGTCCCTTGGGCACGGCCCAGCTCACCAGCACGCCACCGATCTCGAACCGCAGGTCGTAGTGCAGACGGCGGGCCCGGTGACGCTGGACGACGAACCGGGGCTGTCCGTCGGCCTCGGCCGCCGGGCGGCTGGCCGGCGGGCTCGGGCGTGCGGTCGAAGTCCCGCTTGCGCTGGTAGGTCGATAGCTTTCCGCGGTCAGCGCCTGCGCGGGGGGCGCGGTCACGCCGGGCCGGGCTCATACGGTCATGCCTTCCCGCTCCGCGCCCGCCCATGCTCGCGGGCGCTGGCATCCGAGGCCCCGTCCACCTCCCCGGCCCGCTCGATGCCCCTCGGGCGCCCGCGACCGGGCATCTGCGACGATGGCTCGACGCCGGACGAGCGGGGCAGGCCTGAGCTCAGCGAGGATGTGCATGGCTGATCCGATCAGGGCCGAGTTCGAGGTCCTGGACGAGCGGTTCCGGTTCTTCGGCGGCGACCACGTGCTGGAGCAGCTGCATACCGGGCTGCCGCTGGACCGAGGGACCGGCCTACTTTCCCGCTGGACGCTACCTGGTGTTCAGCGACATCCCCAACGACCGGCTGCTGCGGTGGGACGAGACCACGGGCGTGGTCGGGGTGTTCCTGCGGCCCTCTGGCTACGCCAACGGGCACAGCGTCGACCGGCGGGGCCGCCTGCTGAGCTGCGAGCACGGCAACCGCCGGGTGACCAGGACCGAGGCCGACGGATCGGTGACGGTGCTGGCCGACGCGTACGACGGCAAGCGGCTGAACAGCCCCAACGACGTGGTCGAGCGGGCCGACGGCTCGCTGTGGTTCACCGACCCGGCCTACGGGATCGACAGCGACTACGAGGGCCACCGGGCGGACAGCGAGATCGGGGGCTGCCACGTGTACCGGATCGACCCGGTGACGGGCCAGGTGGCCATCGTGGCCGACGACTTCGACCGGCCGAACGGGCTGGCGTTCAGCGCCGACGAGCGGCAGCTCTACATCACCGACAGCGAGCGCGACCATATCCGGCTGTTCAGTGTCACTGAGGACGCCGAGTGTCGCTGGGACGGTGTCACCGTCCGGCGCCCGGCTCGAGGGCGGCGCGGTGTTCGCCACCTGCGACGCGGGCACCTTCGACGGGATCCGGCTCGACTCCGCCAGCCGGATCTGGGCCTCGGCCGGCGACGGGCTGCACTGCTTCGACCCGGACGGCACGCTGATCGGCAAGCTGCCGGGTGCCCGAGACCGTGGCCAACCTGGACGTTCGGCGGCCCGCAGCGCAACCAGCTGTTTATCTGCGCGACCACCTCGCTGTACTCGATCCGGGTCAACGTGACGGGCGTGGCCTACCCGGCCGGGCAGGCCACGCCGCGTCAGGGTGACTAGCCCTGGCCGTGCCCCCGGCCCAGGGCGAACGTGCCGTGCAGCGGCAGGTTGGCCAGGGCCGAGGAGTCGCCGACGTAGACCTGGAACGTGCCGTGCGCGTGGCCCAGCCGTTGGCCGACTGGTCCCACTACACAGGTCGCGCCGGTCAGCACGAACGTCACCTGGGTGGACTGCCCCGGGTTCAGCGTGACCCGCTGGAAGCCCTTCAGCTGCCGCGGCGGCTCGCCGGCGGCGGCCGGGTCACCCAGGTACAGCTGGGCGACGTCGGTGCCGGCCCGGCGCCCGGTGTTGGTGACCGTGCGCGGACACCTGCACCGTCTGCACCCCGTTCACCGGCGTCGGGGACACCTGCAGGCCGCTGTAGCTGAACGTGGTGTAGGACAGCCCGAAGCCGAACGGGAACAGCGGCGAGATCGCCTTGGCGTCATACCAGCGGTAGCCGACGTCCAGGCCCTCGGAGTAGTGCACCTTGCCGTTGACGCCGGGGAACTGCGCGGCCGAGGCGGCGGGCACCTGGGCCAGGTTCCGCGGGAAGGTCACCGGCAGGTGGCCGCCGGGGTCGGTGTTCCCGAACAGCACGCTGGCCAGGGCGGTGCCGCTGCTCTCGCCCGGGTACCAGGCGTCGACGCACCGCGGCCACCTGGGTGAGCCACGGCATCATCACCGGGGCGCCCGCGTTGATCGACCACGACCGTGTGCGGGTTGGCGGCCGCGACGGCCGAGACCAGCTCGTTCTGCGCCGACGGCAGGTTCAGGCTGGGCCGGTCCGCGGCCTCGGTCTCGGTGTCGTCGGAGACCACCACGACCGCGGTGGACGCCGCCTTGGCCGCGGCCACCGCCTGGGCGATGCCGGGTGCCAGGTCCGACGGCGTGGCCCAGGTCAGCGCCGAGGAGTCGCCGGTGATCTGCAGCAGGTAGTGCTGGCCGGCCTGTCAGGCTCGACCTACACCGAGTAGGTGTTCACCGGCGGGGTGCTCGGGTTATCCAGCAGTTCCTGGCCGTTCAGCCTCAGGTAGGTGGAGGTGTAGCAGCCGCACGGGTTCTGGATGGCCAGCACGTAGGTGCCGGTCTGCGGCGCGGTCAGCGTCCCGGTGTAGCTGCCGCCGAACGGGGTCGGCGCGTACGCGGGCGACAGCGCCGTGGACGGGATCGCCGGCAGCCAGGTGTCGGTGGGCAGCCCCTGGCTGTAGCTGACCGTGGTGCCAGTGCCCGCGGCGGCGGTGATCCCCTGCAGCGGGCTCACCGTGGACGGCGGGAGCACGTAGGCGCTGCCGCCGCCGGTGTAGGACGGCGCCGCCGAGGCGGCCGGGCCGATCACGGCGATGTTCCCGCCGCCGCTGGCCGGCAGCGGGCAGCACGCCGGCCGTGTTCTTCAGCAGCGTGGTGCCCGCCTCGGCGACCTGGTGGACACGCGACGTGGGCGGGCGTGGTCACCGTCGCGCCGGTCGATGCCGGTGCGCGGGTCGCTGAACAGGTTGAACCGGAACATCTCGGTGAGGATGCGGTCCACCATCGTGTTCACCACGGACCTGGCGATGGTGCCGTTCCGCACCGCGGTCAGCAGCGGCGTGCCGAAGTTGTGTTGAACGGCTGCTCCATGTCGGTGCCGTCCACCGCCGCGACGTGTCGTGAATGCGCGCCGTAGTCGGAGGTGACGAACCCCGGGAAGCCCCACTGGTCCCGGAGCACGGTGTTCTCCAGGTAGGGGTTCTGGCAGGCGAAGTTGCCGTTGATCACGGAGTAGGCGCACATCACCGAGGCGGCCCCGGCCTTCTGTATCGCCGCCTGGAACGTCGGCAGGTAGATCTCCTGCAGCGTCCGGTCGCTGACGAGGACGTCGTCGAGTGAGGTGTTGCGGTTGGTCTCCTGGTTGTAGGCGGCGAAGTGCTTCACCTGGTCGAGCACTCGCTGGCTCTGCACGCCCTCGATCTCACTGACGGCGGTCTGCTGGTTGAGGTACGGGTCCTCGGTGTAGGCCTCGAACGACCGGCCCCAGCGCGGGTCCCGGTCGATGTTCACCGTTGGGCCCAGGTTGGCGCTGCGCCCTTGCCCCCTTCCTCCGCCCCGACGACCTGCCCGTAGCTGGCGCCAGGGACGGGTCGAAGGTCGCGGCGAGGGACACGGCCGGCGGGAGCTCGGTCACCCCGGTGAGGCCGTCGCCGACGCCGACCGGGCCGTCTTCCAGGCCCATCGCCGGGATGCACAGCTTGGGCTGGGCCGCCATGTAGAAGACGTAGGGCTGGCCCGTGCCCTGGCCCTCCACCATGGTGATCTTGTCGGAGAGGGTCATCTGGCTCATCACCATGGCGACCCGGGCCTGAACGGACAGCGACTGGTTCAGCCACGGGCAGTCGGCCTGGCGGGCGCTGGCGCCGCGGGCCTGGGCGGTCTGGGTGGTCTGGGCGGCGGCCGTGGCGCTGGCGGCGCCCACGCGCCAGGACGACCGCGATGGCGGGCGCGGCAGTAAGGACGCCCGGCTGGCCAGCCGCCGGGTCAGGTTGTGCCTAGACATGATCTTGTGCCCTCCATCTGTCGCGATGACGTCTGGCGGGCAGGCTCCCGGACGCAGGCGGCCGGAAGGCCTGCCGCTCGTCCCCGCACCCCAAGCTGTGCTACGTGTCCCCGGTTCCCGACCGTAAGCCTGATTTGCGACGTAGGTCAACCGGTGCCCGTGCCGGTGGCGGGCTGGGAGAGCACGACGAAGACCAGGATGAGCCCGAGCACGTCCAGGCAGGTCGACACAATGGACCAGATGAGGGCCCGCTTGGAGGCCCGGGCCGCCTCGTTCGGGTCGCCGGCGTCCCAGGAGGTCCTGACCTTCCGCGCGTAGCGGGTGGCCACCAGCCCCGCGGGGAATCCGAGGATCAGGCTGAACAGCACGCCGCCGACGGCGACGGTGATGGCCCAGGCCAGGTACGTCGGAGGGCGGCCGGCCCGGGGCGGCGCGGTCCCGTAGGCCCCGCCGGGATAAGGCTGGCCGTACGGCTGTCCGTACGGCTGGCCGTATGGCTGGTTCTGGTACGGCGGCGGCATGCCCGGCGGCGGCGCGCCTGGGGGAGGCATGCCTGGAGGAGGCGCTGCCTGGTCGGGCGCGGGTGTCCCGAAGCCCGGTGAATTGTCTCCCGCGCCGTTGGGCGCGTCGTTGACGCTCATGGCCTGCGGCCTCCTAGCCGGGCGGTGCCGACGACAGTGCCCGTAGACGAGTGCCCATAGACGGTGCCGACGGTACCGCCAGCGCGACGGACAATGGCCCCGAAGACCATTATGTCGGGCGATCACCCGGTTCGGGAATGCCAAAAATGCCCGGACGCGCCCATCCGGCGCGCCGGGCCAGCATGCGGGCCAGGCCCGGCCAGCGGCTAGGTCACCGTGAGTGAGCCGTCCCTGATCCCGGCGGCGAACGATCGCCACTGGCTGGTGGTGAAGGCCAGCGCGGGACCGCGCCGGTCCTTGGAGTCCCGCACCGCGATCAGGCCGTGCCCGGACTCCAGCCCGGCCGGGCCCCGTCCTCCACCGGCGCGACCTCTACGCAACTGCCGTTAGCGCCGCTGTAGCTGCTTGTGCGCCATGCCAGCCGGGACAGGTCCTGAGCTTGCCATCCTGTCCCTCCTTCCGCCCCTTAGCCCAGCTCCCCGGCTAGTGAGTGCAGCATATCCCCCGATCTGAGCTGGGCTAAGGGCAACCGCGCGGAGCTGATCAAAGGCGGTGGTATACAAGCTGACTTCCTCGGGCTTATCCACATAAAGGTTCCCGCCCACGGTCTCCATGTAGACCACCTCGGGCTCGGTCGGCTCGGCGAACCCGACCATGATGAACGGCCCGGCCAGGCCCGGGTGCGGGCCCGCGCCGTAGGGCACGACCTGGATCGTGGTCTGGCCGTGCTCGGAGCTGTTGGCCAGGTGCAGGAGCTGGGCCCGCATGATGGCCCGCCCGCCGACCACCCGGCGGACCGCCGCCTCGTCCAGGATCGCCCACAGCTCCGGCCGGTCCTGCTTGGCCAGCAGTTCCTGCCGGGTCATCCGGACCTCGACGCGGCGCTCGATCTCGGCCGCGTCGAAGGTCATCAGCCCGCGGATCAGCGCCCGCGCGTAGTCCTGGGTCTGCAGCAGGCCGGGGATCATGGCCAGCTCGAAGTCCCGGATCGAGGCCGCCTCGGACTCCAGGCCGATGAAGAACTCGTACCGGTTCAGCAGCACGTCGCGGTAGGAGTACCACCAGCCGCGCTGCCGGGCGTCCTTGGCCAGCTTGAGCAGGCCCACGACGGCGTCGGCGTCGGTCAGGCCGTAGACGTCGAGCATGACCCGCACGTCGTTGGGGTGCGGGGCGGTACGGCCGGTCTCGATGCGCATGACCTTGGTCGGGTGCCAGTCCAGCTGGCTCGCGACGTCCTCCTGGGTCAGCCCGGTCGCCTCGCGCAGCCGCCGCAGCTCCGCCATGAGCTGCCGCCTGCGGACCGTCGGGCCGCCGCCTGTGGTCATTCGTCCCCCTCGTGCAGTCCTGCACGCTGGCTACTGCACCGGACATCCAACCACGAAACGGGTCGGCCCGGCTGCGGCCAGCCGGCCCGGTCGAGCTGCGACTCGCCGGCCCTAGACGACCAGCTCGGGGATGGCGGGCAGGATCTGCCCCCGGGCCTCGCCCAGCCCGATCCGGGTGCCGTCCGGACCGGCCGCCGTGGCCGTGATGGTGACCTCGTCGCTGTCGTCCAGCCAGGCCCGCTTGGACCCGTCCGGGCAGCGTGATCGGCTCGGTGCCGTTCCAGGTCAGCTCGAGCAGGCAGCCGCGCTGCTCCCGCTCCGGGCCGCTGACCGTGCCCGAGGCGAACAGGTCGCCGGTGCGCAGCGCCGCCCCGTTGTTGGTCAGGTGCGCGAGCATCTGGGCCGGGCTCCAGTGCATCAGCCGCGTACGGCGGGCCGGGCCACCGGCTGCCCGTTGATCAGCACCTCGAGATCGATGTCCAGCCCCCAGTCCTGTCGACTCGGTCAGGTACTCGGCCAGCGCGGTGTCCCGCGACGGCGGCCGCACCCGGGCGTCGCTCCAGCGCGGCCAGCGGCAGGATCCACGGCGAGATCGTGGTGCCGAACGACTTGCCCAGGAAGGGCCCGAGCGGGGCCGACTCCCAGCTCTGGATGTCGCGGGCCGACCAGTCGTTGACCAGGCACACCCCGAACACGTGCTCGGCGAACCGGCTCACCGCGACGGTCTCGCCCAGCACCGTCTCCACGCCGACCACGAAGCCGAGCTCGGCCTCGAAGTCCAGCCGCGCCGTCGGCCCGTAGACGCGGGCCGCCGTCGCGGGTGCCGCGCAGGCCTGGCCGCACGGCCGGCGGATGCGGTGCCCGAGGCCACCACGCTGCCCGCCCGGCCGTGGTAGCCGACCGGCAGGTGCCGCCAGTTCGGCGGCAGCGGAGCGGCGTCCGGCCGGAAGATCGCGGCCCGCGTTGGCCGCGTGGTGCTCGCGAGGCGTAGAAGTCCACGTAGTCGGCGACCGTGAACGGCCGGTGCAGCTCGGCCTCGGCCACCGGGACCAGCAGGTCCTCGACCGCCTCGCGGAAGTGGTCCTGCGACAGCCAGCTGGTGATCTCGGCCCGCACGTCGGCCCACGCCCCGTCGCCCGCGGCCAGGAACGGGTCCAGCATGCCGTCCCGGAACAGCACCGCCCGGCCCGGCAGCAGCCGGTCGGCGGCCGTGGTCAGGTCCAGCACCCGGTCGCCGACCCGGACCCCGGCCAGGCGGCTGGCCGCGTGCTGCGGGTGCTGAACGAGCAGTACGGCAGGGCCGCCAGGCCGAACGGGTCGGCCGCGGCGAGCCCGAGCCAGGCGGCGGCCTGGCACAGACATGATCGGGCTACCCGGCCGGGAGATTGCCGCGGCAGGCAGGACTCAGGCCCGCCTCAGCGCGACGTTATCGAGCCGAGGCCGGCCCGCCCGGCTCCCGTTAACATGAGGTATCCTGACCTCGGAAGATGCATATGTGGCGGGCCGCGACGAGCCCCGCAGGAGGCCAGAGGCGACGCCCATGACCGGGAACACCTTCGGCAGCAGCGCCACTCTCGACGTGGCCGGGACCAGCTATCAGATACACCGGCTGGATGCCGTGGCGGGTGCGCACGACCTGCCGTTCAGCCTGAAAATCCTGCTGGAGAACCTGCTGCGGACCGAGGACGGCGTCAATGTCACCGCCGATCACATCCGCGCCCTGGCCGGCTGGGACAGCCGCGCCGAGCCGGGCACCGAGATCCCGTTCAGCCCGGCCCGGGTGATCATGCAGGACCTGACCGGCGTGCCGGCCGTCGTCGACCTGGCCGCCATGCGCGAGGCCATGCAGGCCCTGGGCGGCGACGCGGCCAAGATCAACCCGCTGGTCCCCGCCGAGCTGGTCATCGACCACTCGGTGATCGCCGACGTGTTCGGCCGGCCCGACGCCTTCGAGCGCAACGTGGCGCTGGAGTTCCAGCGCAACAAGGAGCGGTTCGCGTTCCTGCGCTGGGGCCAGGAGGCGCTGCGGCAGTTCAAGGTCGTGCCGCCCGGCACCGGCATCGTGCACCAGGTCAACATCGAGTACCTGGCCCGCGTGGTCATGACCCAGCCCATAAGTCAGGCCGACGGGGACGTCACCCTGGCCTACCCCGACACCTGCGTCGGCACCGACTCGCACACCACCATGCAGAACGGCCTGGGCGTGCTGGGCTGGGGCGTCGGCGGCATCGAGGCCGAGGCGGCCATGCTCGGCCAGCCCGTGTCGATGCTGATCCCGCGGGTCGTCGGGTTCCGGCTGTCCGGCGAGCTGCCCGCCGGGACCACCGCGACCGACCTGGTGCTGACCATCACCGAGCTGCTGCGCAAGCACGGCGTGGTCGGCAAGTTCGTCGAGTTCTACGGCGACGGCGTGGCCGCCGTGCCGGTCGCCAACCGGGCCACCATCGGCAACATGAGCCCCGAGTTCGGCTCCACCTGCGCGATCTTCCCGATCGACGAGGAGACCCTGACCTACCTGCGGCTCACCGGCCGCCCGGCCGCCCAGGTCGCGCTCGTCGAGGCCTACGCGCAAGGAGCAGGGCCTATGGCACGACCCGTCCAGCCCCGCTCGTTATAGCGAACAACTGCAGCTCGACCTGTCCACCGTCGTCCCGTCCCTGGCCGGGCCCAAGCGGCCCCAGGACCGGGTGGCCCTGGCTGACGCCAAGGCAGCGTTCCGGGACTCGCTCGGGGCCTATGTCCACACCGCCGGGCTCGACAACGGCATCGCGGACACCTTCCCGGCCTCCGACCCGGTGTCCGGCTTCGACGAGCGGCCGTCCGCCCCGGCCAGGGTGACCCTGGACGACGGCACCGAGACCGAGGTCGACCACGGCTCGGTGGTCATCGCGGCCATCACCTCGTGCACCAACACCTCCAACCCGTCGGTCATGGTCGGCGCCGCGCTGCTGGCCAAGAAGGCCGTCGAGGCCGGCCTGGAGCGCAAGCCCTGGGTCAAGACCACCCTGGCCCCCGGCTCCAAGGTGGTCATGGACTACTACGAGCGCGCGGGCCTGACCCCGTACCTGGAGAAGCTCGGCTTCAACCTGGTCGGCTACGGCTGCACCACCTGCATCGGCAACTCCGGCCCGCTGTCCGAGGGGGTCAGCGCGGCGGTGGCCGAGAACGACCTGGCCGTCGTCTCGGTGCTGTCCGGCAACCGCAACTTCGAGGGCCGGATCAACCCCGACGTCAAGATGAACTACCTGGCCTCGCCGCCGCTGGTGGTGGCCTACGCGCTGGCCGGCACCATGGACCTCGACCTGACCACCGAGCCGATCGGCACCGGCGCCAGCGGCCAGCCCGTCTACCTGCGCGACCTGTGGCCCAGCCCGGCCGAGGTCGACGCGGTGGTGCAGACCGCCGTCGCGGCCGAGATGTTCACCAGCGACTACGCCGACGTGTTCGCCGGCGACGAGAACTGGCAGGAGCTGGACGTGCCCGCCGGCGACACCTTCGCCTGGGCCCCGGACTCCACCTACGTGCGGCAGCCCGCCTTACTTCGAGGGCATGCCCGAGCAGCCCGCGCCGGTGACCGACGTGCACGGCGCCCGGGTGCTGGCCATGCTGGGCGACTCGGTCACCACCGACCACATCTCCCCGGCCGGCGCGATCAAGACCGACAGCCCGGCCGGGCCAGTACCTCACCGAGCACGGCGTGGAGCGGCGCGACTTCAACAGCTACGGCTCGCGGCGCGGCAACCACGAGGTGATGATCCGCGGCACGTTCGCCAACATCCGGCTGCGCAACCAGCTCGCGCCCGGCACCGAGGGCGGCGTCACGATCAAGCTGCCCGAGGGCACGCCGACCACCATCTACGACGCCTCGCGCGAGTACCTGGCCGCGGGCACGCCGCTGATCGTGCTGGGCGGCAAGGAGTACGGGTCGGGCTCGTCGCGGGACTGGGCGGCCAAGGGCACGGCGCTGCTCGGCGTCCGGGCGGTGCTGGTGGAGTCGTTCGAGCGGATCCACCGGTCCAACCTGATCGGCATGGGCGTGCTGCCGCTCCAGTTCCAGCCCGGCCAGAACGCGGCGTCGCTCGGGCTCACCGGCCACGAGGTGTTCGACGTCATCGGCATCGAGGCGATGAACTGCAGGCGACACACCGCGCGAGGTCACGGTGCGGGCCAACGACCAGGAGTTCCGCGCCATCGTCCGCATCGACACCCCCGGCGAGGCCGAGTACTACCGCCACGGCGGCATCATGCAGTACGTGCTCCGCTCGCTCGCGGGCTCGCGGCTGAGGACGCGGCGGCCTCGGCCTAGCGCCGGGCCAGGCCGGTGCCGGGTGCCTCCCACGGGCGGGGCGCCCGGCGCAGCCACTGCCAGAAAGTGCGGTAGCGGGGCCGGGCCACGATGTTTCCGCTGCGCACCTTGCCGGAGATCTCGACCCGCAGGACCTCCGGCGCGTCGGCCCCCCAGGGCGCGCGGACGCGCACATTACCGCTGCGCAACGTCACGTCGTCGGTGTCGATCACCACGCCGGGCTTGGTGATCAGGATCAGGTTGCCGCTGCGGATGTCGGCGTCGATCCGCAGCGTCCGGCCGGTGATCACCGCCTCGGTGAAGTCCAGCTTGACGTTGCCGCTGGAGATGCTGGTCTCGATGCTGCGCGGGACCAGCCAGCGGCCGTCCCGCAGCGCGTTGCCGCTGCCGCACTGGATGCGGACCAGGTCCTTGGCCTGCGGCAGCGGGCCGGGCGCCGGCAGCCCGGCGGTGCCGGTCGCGGGCAGGTCGGCGGTCAGCACGGCCAGCTCGGCGTAGGTGCGCGCGGTCAGTGCCCGCTCCAGGCGCTCGTCCAGCTCGTCGGCGGTCAGCCGGCCGTCGCCCGCGGCCACCCGCAGCAGCTCCACGATGTTGTCCCGGTCCTCGTGCGAGGCGCGCAGCTCGCCGCGGGCTGATGGGCCGGCCGCCGGGGCCCGCCGGGGACACTTCACCCGTCATGGCCTCATACTCTAGGCCGGCCGGGGACCCGGCAACCCCGGGCCGCCGTGGGCCGCCACTTAGACTTCGTCCAGTGCGGGCGGATATTGGCAAGCCAGGGGTGCGTTCTGCCGCCGTCCGCGGAACCGGAGCGGCGCTCCTGACGGTCGGGATCATCATCCTGGCCGTGAACATGCGGGCGGCGATCACCAGCCTGCCGCCGATCTTTCCCGAGCTGCGCGGCGCGCTGCACCTGTCGGCGGCTAGCCAGTCGGTGCTGGCCGCCATCCCGGTGCTGTGCTTCGGCCTGTTCTCCGGGATCGCCGCCCCGCTGAGCCGGGCGTTCGGCGAGGAGCGGGTGCTGGGCGTGGCCCTGGTCCTGCTGGCGGCCGGACTGCTGCTGCGCGGCGCGGCGCCCTCAGCTTTGCTGCTGCCCGGCACGGTGATCGCCGGGAGCGCCATCGCGCTGATGAACGTGCTGCTGCCGAGCCTGGTCAAGCGACGGCGGCCGGACCGGGCCGGGCTGCTGATCGGGCTGTACCTGATGGCCTTGTCGTCGGGGGCCATCGTGGCCTCGCTGATCGCGGTGCCGGTGTACCAGGCGGCGGGCGGGTCCGCGGCGGTGCGGCTCTCGCTGGGCATGTGGGCGCTGCCGGCGCTGATCGCGGCCGCGGTCTGGCTGCCGCAGCTTCGCTACCGCACCGAGCCGGGCCTGGTCGAGCCCGCCGTCGCCGAGCCCGGGGCGGCCGAGCCGGCGGCAGGCGAAACCGGCGGGGCTCGGTCAGCGGGCGCGGGACGGCGGCGGTCGGTGCTGGCCCGGACGCCGCTGGCCTGGCAGGTCACGGCGTTCATGGGGCTCCAGAGCCTGACCTATTACGCCACCTTGTCCTGGTTCCCGACCATCTTCCGGGATCGCGGCATGAGTGCCGTGCACGCGGGCACCCTGCTGGCGGTGATGAACCTGGGCAACGCGGTCGCCGCGCTGCTCATCCCCGTGCTGGCCCACCGGCGCCCGGATCAGCGGCTGCTCGCGCTGGTCTCGGTCATCTTGACCGGCGCTGGGCTGGCCGGGGCCGCGTTCGGGCCGCTGGGCACGGCCACCCCGTTCGTGTTCCTGCTCGGCCTGGGCCAGGGCGCCTCGCTGGGCCTGGCCATCTTCTACACCATGGCCCGGTCGCCCGACCCGGTCACCGCGGCCTCGCTGTCGGCCTTCGCGCAGAGCATCGGCTACCTGCTGGCCAGCCTGGGGCCGCTGCTGCTGGGCCTCCTGCACACGGCCACCGGCGGGTGGAACGTCCCGATCTGGGTACTGCTGGGTATTGTCGTCCTGCAGTTGGTCAGCGGCTGGCTGGGCGGCCGGGCCCGGACCGTGCCCGCGCTGGCGCTGCCCGCGGGGGGAGCCGGGCGGGGCTCACGAGGTATCCACGGGGATATCGACGGGGTATCGAGGTAATGGTGACGTCAGAGTCAGGGATCGAGCGGGTGCCGTGTGCGTCGGCCCCGGCCCGCGAAGTACAGTCGAAAAGCTCCGCCCGCCGGGACAGCACCGCGAAATGTGCCGATTCGGTCGGCGGCAGCCCCGCTGCCGACGAACAGGAGCGCCAGGTGACGCTGCTGGAGAAGATCCGGAGTCCGCGGGACCTCAAGGATCTCAGGCCGGAGGAGCTGCCCCAGCTGGCGGCGGAAATCCGCGACGTGCTGATCCAGACCGTCACCCGGACCGGCGGGCACCTGGGCCCTAATCTGGGGTCGTCGAGCTCACCATGGCCCTGCACCGTACCTTCGAATCCCCGGCTGACCGGATCGTCTTCGACACCGGCCACCAGTCTTACGTGCACAAGCTGCTGACCGGCCGCTACGACCGGTTCGACTCGCTGCGCCAGCGGGGCGGCATCTCCGGGTACCCGAGCCGGGCCGAGTCCGAGCACGACGTCATCGAGAACTCGCACGCCTCGACCAGCCTGTCCTATGCCGACGGCCTGGCCAAGGCCTACGAGATCCGCGGCGAGACCGACCGCTGCGTGGTCGCGGTCATCGGCGACGGCGCGCTGACCGGCGGTATGGCCTGGGAGGCGCTGAACAACATCGCCGGGGCCAAGGACCGCCGCGTCGTCATCGTGGTCAACGACAACGGCCGCTCGTACCAGCCCACCATCGGCGGGCTGGCCGACCACCTGGCCACGGTCCGGGTGTCGCAGCGCTACGAGCAGGTGCTCGACTACATCAAGACCACGCTGACCCACGCGCCGCTGTTCGGCCCGCCGCTGTTCGAGACCCTGCACGGGATCAAGAAGGGCATCAAGGACGTCCTCCAGCCGCAGGTGATGTTCGAGGACCTCGGCCTGAAGTACCTGGGGCCCGTCGACGGCCACGACGAGCAGGCCGTCGAGCACGCGCTGGGCCGGGCCCGTGACTTCGGCGGCCCGGTGCTGGTGCACGTGATCACCCGTAAGGGCTTCGGCTACCCGCTGGCCGAGGAGAACGACCAGGACTGCCTGCACCAGGTCAGCCCGGCCGCCTCCCAGGCCCCGACCGGCGCCGCGCAAGCCGCCAAGCCCGCGACCAAGCCCGCCAAGCGCCGCTGGACCGAGGACGTGTTCGCGCCCGAGCTGGCCGCGATCGGTGCCCGGCGGCCCGATGTCGTGGCCATCACCGCGGCCATGCTGCACCCCACCGGCCTGGACAAGTTCGCCGCGGTCGCCCCGGACCGCGTGTTCGACGTCGGCATCGCCGAGCAGCACGCGGTCACCAGCGCGGCCGGCATGGCCATGGCCGGGCTGCACCCGGTGGTGGCGGTCTACTCGACCTTCCTGAACCGCGCCTTCGACCAGACGCTCATGGACGTGGCCCTGCACCGGCTGCCGGTCACCTTCGTGCTGGACCGGGCCGGAGTCACCGGGCCGGACGGCGCCAGCCACCACGGCATGTGGGACCTGTCCCTGCTCCAGCTGGTGCCGGGCATGCGGGTCGCGGTGCCGCGGGACGGCGCCCGGCTGGCCGAGCTGCTGAACGAAGCCGTCGCGGTGTCGGACGGCCCGACCGCGCTGCGGTTCCCGCGCGGCACCGCTCCCGAGGACCTGCCCGCGGTGGGCCGGCTGGGCGGCATGGACGTGCTGCGCGAGCCCGCCGCAGGCGCCGCGGCCGACCTGCTGCTGATCGGCGTCGGGCCGATGGCCCTGGTCTGCGCGCAGGCCGCCGACCGGCTGGCCGACCAGGGCATCGGCGTCACCGTCGTGGATCCGCGCTGGGTCAAGCCGCTGGACGAGGCGCTGGCCGGGGCGGCCGCGCAGTGCCGGCTGGTGGTGACGGTGGAGGACAACGGCCGGGTCGGCGGGGTCGGCGACGCGGTCGCCCGGCTGCTGCGCGACCACGACGTCGACACCCCGGTCCGGACGTTCGCCCTGCCGCAGGAGTTCCTCGAGCACGGCGAGCGCGGTGAGCTGCTGGACGACCTGGGGCTGACCCCGCAGCAGCTGGCCCGGGTGATCACCGAGATGGTGGCCCGGCGCATCCCCGAGCTGGTGCCGGAAAAACAGCACTGACCTCAAGACGCGAGCTGCGGCCCGCCCCCGGTGAGGGAGCGGGCCGCGGCGCGTTACTGGCTGGCTACAGAGACACCGGGCCGCTGGCCTGGATGATCTGCTGGAAGGCCACCGGGGCCGCCTTCTGGCTGCACTTGCCCTTCACCTTCTTGCCCACGGCCAGGATGCTGAACTGGTACTTGCCGTGACCGCTGATCCCCTTGTACTTCCCGGTGCCGCCGGAGACCGTGTAGGTCCCGTGCTGGTTGATCTGTATGAGACAGGTCTTCGAGTTGAAGTGCTGCGTCCCCTTCCCCGCCGAGTGAACGAGCTTGAAGCTGCCGTTGGCGAAGGTGACATGGTCGGTGTTGCCGCTGCCCTCGTGGTCGACGCCATGGGCGGTGACCACGCCGTAGATGATGATCGGCGCCAGGTTCGACGTGGCCGATGTGGACATGAGCTGCAGGTGCTCGGTGCCCGAGGCGGCGGGCCGGGCCGGGCTGGCGCTGGCGGCGGTCAGGCCGGTCAGCGCGACGGTGGCCGAGGCCGCGACCGCGGCGGCGGCGGCGAGCAGCCGGTGACGCTTGAACATGATGGTTCCTCCCGTGGAGCCGGTAGACGGCTGAGCCCCCGTGGACTCGGGTACATCGTGAGCGCCCGGCCCGCTGGCCGGGCACCAGGGAGGATCCCTAGTCATCCGAACTAGGGTCCGCGGCCGCCGCCTCCAGTTCCTCCTCCAGGGCGCGGATCAGCTCCAGCCAGCCGGTGAACGGCACCACCCGCCCCGAGCCGCGGCGCAGCCGCCCGACCGGCTGCCCGTCGGGCCCCATCCGCAGGCTGATCACGACCTCGGTCATCGCCTCTCCCGCCCCCCGAGCCACCCATGCCCGCAGTGTGCGGACCTGGCGTCCCGGCCCGCACCCGTGACCGTCCCTAGCCGGCGGATCTAGGGACGACGACTCCCCGCGAACTGACAGGCTCGACGTAAAGCCTGGTAATGCGCACAATTGACCAGACACCACCACACGGGGCGGGGGTGACAGGGTGCCCAGTCCATCAGCTGAGCCGTTCGCGGGCCGCGACGCCGAGCTGGCCGCGCTGGGCCGACTGGCCCGCCACGCGGCCGATGGCCGCGGCCAGGTCGTGCTGATCACCGGGCCGGCCGGCATGGGGAAGACGGCCCTGGTCCGCCGGGGCCTGGCCGCCAGCCCGCTGACGCGGGTCATCTCGGCCTCGGGCGACGCCGACGAGCGGTCGCTCACCGGCGGCCTGCTCGACCAGCTGGCCCAGGCGGCCGTGACCCAGGCGCCCGGCCACCACGCGACGGCGGACGCGGCGGCCCGGCTGCGCGACCTGCTGCGGGCCGGCGGCCCGGATCCGCTCTCGGCCGGATCGGCCCTGCTCAGCCTGGCCGAGGCGGCGGCCGGGCCGGGCAGGCGGCGCTGGTGGCCGACGACGTGCAGTGGGGCGATGACTTGTCGCTGCGGGCGCTGAGCTTCGCCGCGCGGCGGCTGGCCGCCTACCCGGTGCTGTGCGTGATCATCACCCGGTCCGAGGACCTGCCCGCGCTGCCCGCCGGGCTGCGCCGGGCCGTGGCCGACCGGGGCACGCAGCTGGACCTGAGCCCGCTCGGCCCGCCCGAGGTCGCCCGGCTGGCCGAGCTGTCCGGGGCGGGCCCGCTGTCCGGCCGGGCCGCGCAGCGGCTGGCCGAGCACACCGCGGGCGTGCCGCTGCACGTCCGCGAGCTGCTGCACGACCTGCCCGCCGCCGCGCTGCGCACCCCCGGCGCGGCGCTGCCCGCGCCGCGCTCGCTGGGCACGCTGGTGCTGTCCCGGCTGGCCGCGTGCGCGCCGGAGACCGAGCGGCTGGTGGTGGCGGCGGCCGTACTGGGCATGGACAGCCGGCTCGCCGACGTCGCCGCGCTGGCCGGCCTGGCCGACCCGCTGCCCGCGCTCCAGGAGGCGGCCAGCGCGCGGATCCTGGAGGCCGACGGCGCGCCGGGGCGCCGCTGCGTGTTCGGGCACGCGCTGATCCGGGCGGCGGTGTACCGCGACATCGGCGCCAGCCGCCGGGCCGAGCTGCACCGCGGCGCGGCCGGCCTGACCACGGGCGCGGCCGCGCTCGCGCATCGCACGGCCGGCTGCCCGGGCGCCGATGCCGCCCTGGGCGCCGACCTGCACGCCCGGGCCATCGCCGAGCTGGCGGTCGGCCACCGGGCCGAGGCGGCCGAGCATCTGCTCACCGCCGTCCAGGTGGCCGGCCCCGGACCCGCGCGGGATGAGCTGCTGCTGGCCGCGGTCGGACTGCTGGCCGATCTCGGCGACGCGGCCAGGGCGCACGCCTACCAGGCCGAGGTGACCGCGCTGCCGCCGTCGGCGTCGCGCAGCGCCGTGCTGCGCCGGCTGGCCATGCTGGCCGGCGAGTACGGCCCGGCGCAGAGCTGGCTGACCGCGGCGCGGGATGCCCTGGCCCCCGACCGGCCGCGCGGCGAGGACCAGGTGCGTGAGCAGGTTGCCGCGGCCGCCTGCCAGCTCGCGCTGATGCTGCTGACGCAGCAGCGGGCCGACGACGCCGCCTGGTGGGCGCTGCGCGCCAGTGACACCGCGGTCACCAGCTTCACCCGGGCCTGCACCTGCGCGGTGCACGGCGGCTGCCTGGCCTCGGTCGGGTCTGCTCAGGAAGCCTGTGTCCTGCTGCGCGCGGAGCTGGCTCGGCAGGACCCCGGTCCCGGCGCGGCGCTGATCCGGGCCAGCCTGGCCGCCTGCCTGGACCGGTGTGACGACCTGGCCGGCGCACGCGCCCAGCTGGCCGCCGCCCACGCCGACGGCGGCTTCGCCCGGCTGCCGATGGCCCACCAGCTCGAAGCCACGCTGATCGAGGTGGGCGTCGACTACCGGTCCGGAGCCTGGGACCAGGCCGCGGCGGGCGCCGAGCGGCTGGTGGCGCTGCTCGATGACCTGGACCAGGAATGGCTGCTGGCGCGGGCCTGCCTGCAGGCGGCAGGCGTCGCGGCCGGCCGCGGCGACTGGGAGCTGGCCGCCCGGCACCTCGCCGCGGCGCCGCCCGGCGCCCCCGGCGCCAGCCCGGTCGAGCTGGCCACCGCGCGGACGGCCCTGGCCGTGGCCAGGGACGACCCGGACGGGGTCATCGCGGCTGTGGAGGCCCTGGACCTGGGTCGGCTGAGCCGGACCGAGCCGGGCCGGCTGGCGTTCTGGCCTGCCTATGCCGAGGCGCTGGTCCGGGTCGGCCGGGCCGAGGCCGCCGAGCCGGTACTGGCCCGGTTCGAGGAGCTGGCTCGGGCCCGGCAGCGCCAGTCCGCGCTGGCCGTCGCCGCGCGGGCCCGCGGCAACCTGGAGGCGGCCCGGCAGCGGCCGGACGCGGCCCGCCGCGCGTTCGCGGCCAGCCTGGCCTGCCTGCACGGGCTGGGCATGCCGCAGCAGGAGGCGCAGACCCGGCTGGACTACGGCCGGTTCCTGCGCCGGGAGGGCCAGCGCCGGGCCGCGCTGCGCGAGCTGTCCGCCGCGCGCTGGCTGTTCGCCGGGCTCGGCGCCCGCCCCTTTACCGAACGCTGCGACGCCGAGCTGGGCCAGGAGCCCGCGGCCGAGCTGGCCGCCCGGCTTCCGCTGACCGCCCGGCAGCTCGCCGTGGCCCGGGCCGTGGGCAGCGGGAAGTCCAACCGCGAGGTGGCCAGGGAGCTGTACATCAGCGTCAAGACCGTCGAGTTCCACGTGAGCCAGATCCTGGTCCGGCTGGGCGTCGACGGGCGGGCCGAGATCGCCGCCGCGCTGGGCGACGGGCCGGCCGATCGGCCGGTCGGTCGCGGGGCCGATCACGCGGTGGCCGGACGGCCGAGCTGACGGGGCCGTGCCCGGCAGCAACCGGCACACGGCAGAATCACAGGTATGCAGACTCTTGAGGTAGCGGTCGTGGGATCCGGCCCGGCCGGGCTGTACACCGCCGAGGCGCTGATCAAGCAGGCCGCGGCGCTCGACGAGCCGCGCCAGGTGCGGGTGGACGTGCTCGACCGGCTGCCCACCCCCTACGGCCTGGTCCGCTACGGGGTCGCCCCGGACCACAAGTCGATCAAGTCGATCGCCGAGTACCTGCGGGGCGTGCTCGAGCACGAGGGCGTGAACTTCGTCGGCGGCGTGCACCTAGGCGACGACGTCACCCGCGAGGACCTGCTGGCCTGCTACGACGCCGTGGTCTACGCGACCGGCGCGATGCGCGACCGGCAGCTGGGCGTGCCCGGCGAGGACCTGCCCGGCAGCATCGCGGCCACCGACTTCGTGAACTGGTACTGCGGGCACCCGGACGTCGACCCGGCCGCGTTCAGCCTGGACGCCGAGTCCGTCGCGGTGATTGGCGTGGGCAACGTGGCCGTAGATGTGGCCCGGATCCTGATCCGGCCGCCGGAGGACCTGCGCGAGACTGACGTCTCGCAGCCGGTGCTGGACGCGCTGATGGCCAGCAAGGTTCGCGAGGTGCACATGATCGGCCGCCGCGGGCCGGCCCAGGCCAAGTTCACCACCAAGGAGCTGCGCGAGCTGGGCGAGCTCGCCGGCGTGGACGTCGTCGTCGGCGACGGCGAGGCCGACCTGGACGCCTTCGACCCGACCGGCGAGAGCGCCCGGCTGGCCACCGCCGACCGGCACGTGCGCGGCAACTACACGGTCATCTCCGGACTGGGCCGGCCGGCGCGGCGGCCGGGCATCCCCGGCGGCTGACGGTCCGGTTCTGGCTGCGCCCGACCGAGATCCACGGCGACGACCGGGTGTCCGGGCTCACCCTCGAGCGGACCCGGCTGGACGGCGACGGCCGGCTGGTCGGCACCGGCCAGCTGGAGACGCTGGACGTGCAGATGGTGCTGCGCAGCGTCGGCTACCAGAGCGTGCCGCTGGCCGGCGTGCCGTTCGACGAGCGGTCGCACGTCGTGCCCAACGTCGCGGGCCGCGTGACCGGCCCGGACGGCGAGCCGCTGCCCGGCGAGTACGTCGCGGGCTGGCTCAAGCGCGGCCCGACCGGCGTGATCGGCACCAACAAGTCGGACGCCGCCGAGACCGTGCGCTCGCTGCTGGCCGACCTGGCCGGCGGCCCCGGCCCCGGTGACGTCCAGCTGCCGCGGGCCGGGCTGCTGCGCATGCCGCCCGCCACCGGGGAGCAGCAGGCACCGACCCGGATGACCGCGCTGCTGGCCGAGCGCGGAGTGCGGACGGTCAGCTATGCCGACTGGCTGCGCATCGAGACGGCCGAGAAGGAGCTGGCCGCGTCGCTCGGCCGCGGCGCCCGGGTCAAGCTGGGCAGCCGCGACGGACCTGCACCGCGCCTGCGGCCTGCTGCTCGAGGACCTCGAAGCGGACCAGGACGAGACTCAGCCGGCCGTCGCGGTCCCCGCGTCTTCGGCTTGCCGCGCATGCATACCGAAAGGTGGAATCATGATCTGGGTACGCCAGCGCGAGCCCGGCCGGAGCACCGTCCGCCCCGCCGGCACCGTCCGCCTCGATGTTCCCTCCGGCCTCGCTCGGTGCCCGGCCAGATCCGGCTGTCGGGGAGCCGTGACGGTGCAAATCAAGATCACCGAGATTTTGCGACAGCCTCACTGTTACTGAATCCCGGTGATCATGAACGAGCCCGGTGCCCGTCGCGGGTGCTGGCCCGCGACGTCGCCTTCGGCGGCTCGGCTGAGGCGGGCGGCCAGATCCCGGACGACCGTCAGCAGGCCGGGGGGCTCCAGGATCGTGAAGTCGTGCCCCAGGTCGGCCAGGTGCAGCACGATGGCCTCCAGGGAGTCCGCGCCCGAGGTCAGCAGGCAGCGGTCGGGTCCGGCCGCTTCCAGCATGCCCGTGGTAGGAGTGACCCGCTCCGCCACCACCGCGGCCGGCGCGTGGATCACCACTCTGGCCTGGTAGCGGTAAGGAGCCGTGGTGACCGCGCGGGCCACGAACGACGCGGCGTCCGGCGGATCGCGCGGCACGAAGCGGCCGCCGGTCAGCCGGGGCTCGCTGATGCGGTCCACCCGGAAGGTGCGCCAGTCGTCGCGGGCCACGTCGCGGGCGACGAGGTACCAGCGGTAGCCGGTGTGCACCAGGCGGTGCGGCTCGACCTGGCGCTCGGTCGCGGCGCCGCCGCGGCTGGTGTAGCCGAAGACCAGTCCCTGGCGGCGGCGGCAGGCGGTGGCCAGCGTGGTGAGCAGGTCGAGGTCGACAGTGGGCGCGACGCGCGGTCAGCGCCACGGTGGCCTGCTGGACGGCCGCGGTCCGGTCGCGCAGCCGGGCGGGCAGCACCTGCTCCAGCTTGGCCAGCGCGCTGAGGGCGGTCTCGGCGATGCCGGTGACCGATTGACTGGCGGCCGTCTGAAGGCTGACGGCCACCGCGACGGCCTCGTCGTCGTCCAGGAGCAGGGGCGGCAGGGCGGCGCCTGCCCCGAGGCGGTAGCCGCCGGCCACGCCGGGGGTGGCGTGGACGGGGTAGCCGAGGTCGCGGAGGCGCTGGATGTCGCGGCGGAGGGTGCGGGGGGTGATGGCCAGGCGGGTGGCCAGCTCGGGGCCGGGCCACTCGGGACGGGCCTGGAGCAGCGACAGCAGTCGCAGCAGGCGGGCCGAGGTGTCGAGCACGAATCCGAGTCTGGCACTGATTGAGGACGGTTACTGACCGCGATTGCTTCTAGCGTAGGGCGCATGGACATCGACTGGAATGAACGCGCTCGTTGAGCAGCTGGACTGGCACTGGCGCGAGCAGTTGCGGCCGCGGCTGGACGGGATGAGCGACGCGGAGTACTTCTGGGAGCCGGTGCGGGGCTGGAGCCTGCGGCGCCGGGGGGAGTCGTCGGCGCCGATCGCGGTGGGGGCGGGGGAGTACGTGGTGGAGTTCGCGTTTCCGCAGCCCGATCCGCCGCCGGTGACGACCATCGCGTGGCGGATGGCCCACCTGATCGTGGGCGTGTTCGGCGTGCGGGTGGCGTCGCACTTCGGCGGGCCGGCCCTGGACTGGGAGAAGTTCGAGTACGGGGACACAGCGGCGGTGGCGCTGGCCCAGCTCGACGAGGTGTACGCGGCCTGGGTCGCGGGAGTGCGCGGGCTGGGCAACGCCGGGCTGGCCGAGCCCTGCGGGCCGGCCGAGGGGCCGTGGGCCGAGTTCTCGATGGCCGACCTGGTGCTGCACATCAACCGGGAGGCCATCCACCATGGGGCCGAGATCGCGCTGCTGCGCGACCTGTACCGAGGCAAGGGGGCCGCAGATGGCGTATGACTTCCAGGTCGTGGTGGACGCCGGGCGGCCGCACGAGCTGGCCGACTGGTGGGCGGAGACGCTCGGCTGGGAGGTCGAGCCCAGCGACGCCGCGTTCATCCGGCGGATGATCGAGGCGGGCTACGCCACCGAGGCCGACACCACCACTCATCGCGGCCACCTGGTCTGGATTTCAGGCGCGGCCATCCGCCACCCGAACGGCCCGGACAGCGGCCGCAGCCGGGTGCTGTTCCAGCAGGTCCCGGAGGGCAAGACGGTGAAGAACCGGCTGCACCTCGACATCCGGACGGGCTCCGACGAGACGGACACCGTGGTGGCGACGCTGGCGCGCCGGGGCGCGACCGAGCTGCACCGCGGCCAGGAGGGGCCGCACCACTGGGTCACGATGACCGACCCGGAGGGCAACGAGTTCTGTGTCTCCTGACCTCAGCACGGCCTCGGCCGCGAGGCGCCGAAGCCGGTCACCGGCCCGGTCTGAGGGGATAGTGCCGGCTCCGCCAATCTGATAACAGCAAGAAGCGGCGCTGAGCCCTGATAACAGCATGAAGCGGAGCGCTCTGATAACAGCAAGAAGCGGCGGGCCGCGGGGTTGGTGGCACTTATCCGGCAATACCGGCACGCGGGCACGGGAGCTTCCGCCACCCCCGGGTGGCTGGCTACCATTCCGCGAATGAGCGTCACTGGGGCGGGGAGCCAGGCGACGGTGGATCTCGCCGGGCTGCAGCGGCTGCTTGGCGAGCCTGAGATCGCCTGGCTGGTGGAGCGGATCAGGGGCCGGCTGGAGCGCGGCGAGCCGGTCGACGGCACCGTCACGCTGGTCGGCGCGACGCATGCCGAGCGCCGCGCCGCGACCAGGCTGCTGGGCCACGGAGTCGGCCGCGGCACATCGCTGAGCGTGCCGCTGCCCGAGGTGGCGGCGGCGCTGCGGCGGGCCGGGGCGGCGCCCAGCCTCCAGGCGGCGGTGGAGGCCCTGACCGGGCCCGTCCGCGACCTGGCCGCCGAGCGGGCCGACGAGATCCAGCGCTGGGAGGACATGCTGATCCCGGCCCGGACCAGCCCGCTGGCCAGCCTGGCCTGGTACCGGGCCTGGCTGGAGGAGATCACCAGGGACGGCACGGTGACCCGCCTGATCCGCCAGGGCCACGGCGCGGCGCTGACCCAGGCGCCCGCGGTGCTGGAGCGCATCCCCGGCGGCCCCGAGCCGTCCGGCGTGATGCTGGCCGACCTGGCCACGGCTGCGGCGGGCGACCCGGCCGCGCTGGGCCAGGGCCAGCTGCCGACGCTGGTCCTGCGCGCGCTGGCGCTGCGCGAGGAGGTGCCGGTGCCGGCCGACCGGGAGGCGGCCCGTGCACTGTGGACCGCGGCCGGGGTGGTCGCTGACGACCTGGTCAGCCAGGTCCTGGTGCTGAACGTGCGGGCCGGCGGCGAGCCGCTGGGCCGCTGGCTGACCGAGGCGGCGATCGCCGGGCAGCCGTTCCGGGTCACGCTGCGCCAGTTGCTGGCCATGCCGGCGCTGCCCACCGCGATCGACCTGTTTACCTGTGCCAGCCCGGCGGTGCTGCGAGCGGCCGCTGATCAGCTCGGCCCGGCCTGCCCGCCGCTGGTGTGCACCGAGGGCGAGCCCTCGGTGGCCTGCGCCCGGCTGCTGCACGCGGGGATGGTGGGCGGCGCCACGATCCGCTGGCACGCCGACTTCAGCTGGTCCGGCCTGCGCTCGACGGCCGCGGCCATCCGCCGGCTGCGGGCCGAGCCCTGGCTGATGGGCGCGGTCGATTATCAGGCCGCGCCTGGCCGCGGGGGCGGCCGAGCCGCTGAGCGGGCCGCCGGAGCCGAGTCCGTGGGACGGCCGGCTGGCCGACCTCATGCGCAACGCGGGGCGGGCCATCACCGAGGAGCGGATGCTGCCCTCGCTGCTGGCCGAGCTGGCCGCGGCCGGTGGCGGCGGCTAGCCCGGAACCCTTTGTTACGTGTCTTGGTCTCGGTCTTGGGCAGGTACTGTCGGGCCGTTATTGCGACTAATTTGCAACTACCCTAGACTGGCAGTGATCTTGAGGAGCTGGGAGGGAGCGCCCCGATGACGGCAGCAGCAGGCCGCATGGCCCGCATCCGGGCTGCGCTCACCCCGGCCGAATGGGGCCGGGTCGGCGGCATGACGGCCATCGTCGTCGGGCTGAACGTGCTGGGCTGGGGCATGCTGGCGGCGGCCGCCGGCGGGCACTACCACATCAACAAGACCGAGATCTTCGGCTTCGGCACCGGCATCCTGGCCTACACGCTGGGCATGCGGCACGCCTTCGACGCCGACCACATCGCCGCCATCGACAACACCACCCGCAAGCTGGTCGGCGAGGGGAAGCGGCCGCTGTCGGTGGGCTTCTTCTTCTCCCTCGGCCACTCCTCGGTGGTGTTCATCCTGGCCCTGCTGCTCAACTTCGGCATCCGGGCGCTGGACGCCCAGGTCAGGAACGCCAGCTCGCAGCTCCAGCACACGACCAACATCGTCGGCACCCTGGTCTCCGGGTTCTTCCTGTTCCTGATCGCCGCGCTGAACGTGGTCATCCTGGTCGGCATCGTGAAGGTGTTCCGGCAGATGCGCGCGGGCCGCTACGACGAGCAGGAACTGGAGCGCCAGCTCAACAGCCGCGGGCCTGATGAACCGGTTCCTGGGCCCGCTGGCCCGGCGGATCGACGAGCCCTGGAAGATGTACCCGATCGGGTTCCTGTTCGGGCTGGGCTTCGACACCGCCACCGAGGTGGCGCTGCTGGTGCTGGCAGGCACGGCCGTGGTGGGCGGCCTGCCGTTCTACGCCGTGCTGTCGCTGCCGATCCTGTTCGCGGCCGGGATGAGCCTGTTCGACACCGCCGACGGCTGCTTCATGAACTTCGCCTACGACTGGGCGTTCGCCCGCCCGGTCCGCAAGGTCTACTACAACATCACCATCACCGGGCTGTCGGTGTTCGTGGCCGTGTTCATCGGCGCCACCGAGGCTGCTCGGCCTGCTCGGCCAGGAGGGCAACCTCAAGCGGGCCGGGCTGGGCCTGGCTGGAGAACTTCAACATCAACACGGCCGGCTTCGTCATCGTCGGCGTGTTCGTGGTGACCTGGGCCGTGGCCCTGGCGGTGTGGCGGTTGGGCCGCATCGAGCAGAAGTGGGGCGGCGCCCCGGCCGAGGCCGACGCATGCGACTAGGCCCGCGCGGGGCCACCCCGGCTGGCGCCGGGGCCCGCGCCCATGTCAGGCTGCCGGAGTGCCGGAGCTGATTCGCCCCACGATCGCGGTGCGGGAGTCCTACCTGGCCGGCGAGCGGGCCATGGCCGCGGAGAACGGTGACACCCCGGAGTGGCTGCCGACCGCCGAGGCCGACTTTGCCTCGTTCGCGGCCAAGCGGGCCGCCCTGCAGCATTACTGGGACGTGCCCGTCACCGAGCTGTGGTTCGTCGACGGATCCGAGTACCTGGGCACGATCATGATCCGGCACGAGCTCACGCCGCAGCTGCGAGCCGAGGGCGGCCACATCGGCTATCACGTCGTGCCGCGGCACCGCCGCCGCGGGTACGCCACCGCCATGCTGGCCGGCGCGCTGGCCTGGTGCCGCGGCCTGGGCCTGAAGAAGGTGCTGGTGACCTGCGACGAAACCAACACCGGCTCGCGGCGGGTGATCGAGGCCAACGGGGGTGAGCTGGCCGAGCTGACCGCGGGGACCTGCCGGTACTGGATCACGATGTGAGGTCAGGCACTATGGATGCCGTGCACGAACCACGCGGTACGGCCGCGGTACCCGCGAGGCGCCGGGCTCGCCTCATGTCCCGCGTCTGCGTCGTGGCCGGATCCGCGGCGCTGGCGGCCGCGCTGCTCGGGCCGGCCGGGCAGGCGCTGGCGGCCAGCGGAGGGCGGGCCACCGCGGTGACGGTGCGCCAGCTCATCACGGTGCAGGCCCCCTCGTACCTGGCCACCTTCGCGACGCTGCGGGCGTACCGGGTGGTCGACGGCCAGCAGACCCTGGTGTTCGGGCCCTGGCAGGCCCGGGTCGGCTATAACGGCGTGGCCCGGCCGGGCCGCAAGCGGGAGGGCGACGGCAAGACACCGTCGGGTACTTACGGGTTCAGCTTCTACTTCGGTGTCGCAGCCCCGGCTCGGGTTCGCGTTCCCGTTCCGGCACGCCTACGTCTATGACGTCTGGGACGACGACTCGTCCAGTCCCCGGTACAACGAGTGGGTCGACCAGCGCCGGCACGATCCCGGCCGTGATCCCGAGCCGATGCACCAGGCGCCCGCCTACGACTACGCGGCCGTGATCGCCTACAACACCGCGCGCGTGCCGGGCCGCGGCAGCGCGATCTTCCTGCATGTCGGGACCGGCTCGGCCACCGCGGGCTGTGTCTCGCTGCCCCGGCCCGAGCTGATCAGGGTGCTGCGCTGGATGCGGCCCGCTGCGGACCCTCAGATCACCATCTCCGCCCGCTAGGAGCACACAGCACCGATGGCGCCATCCGAGTTCGACGACGGGGAGGTCTACTGGGCCGCCCCGATCGGCGGCGTGACCCCGCCCGAGCTGTCCACCGGCAACGAGGACGACGACGAGATCCTGCGGCAGATCGCCGCCCGGACGTCGCTGGAGCTGCCCCGCAGCTGGGAGCACTTCCTGCTGGTCCCCGACGAGGCCGCGGCGCGGAGCGTGGCCGAGGCGCTCGCGGCGCTGGGCTGGGAGGTCTCCATCGGGGCGCCGGGGCCCGACGACGAGGACGACGAGCGGGATGCCGATCCCGGCGATGACCCGGAGGCCCGGTCGAGCTGGGGCATCATCGCCGGGCAGCCGTCCGTGGTGCTGACGCCCGCGCTGGTCCGGGACACCAGGGAGCTGTTCGAGGACCTGGCCGCCCGGGTGCCGGGCTCCAGCTACGACGGCTGGCAGGCCAGCATCGATTTCGACGAGATCTTCGAGGCCATGACGGCCGCGGTGGACGGGTCCGAGGACTGACCGGCGGGGACTGACCGGCGGGGACTGACCGGCCCGGCGCGCGCTCAGCCCGCCTGCCGCAGGGGCGCGCCGGAGGGCTGGGCGGCGAGCCAGTCCCAGAGGCGGGCCGCCGCGTCCGGGGTGACGTCGCGGGTGCCCGGCAGCCGCCGCGTGGGCCGGCGCCGGCGGTCGTGCCAGAAGCCGCCGCTGCCCAGCACGGCCGGGTCGGCTCCGGCCAGCCAGACGATGGTGTCGGCGCCCTGCTCGGGCGTGCGCAGCAGCGGCCGCATCAGCCGGTCGAATCCGGGCAGCGCGGCGGCGATCCCCGGCGTGGCCACCCAGCCGGGATGCAGGGCGTGGAACGCGACCTCGGCGGCGGGCACCCGGCGGGCCCACTCGGCGCTGAGTGCCACCTGGGCCCGCTTGGCCTGCGCGTAGGCCCGGACGCCGCTGTAGCGGGCGGGGCGCCCGAGCAGCGCGGCGGGGTCCAGCCGCTGGGTGTACATGCCGCCCGAGGACACGGTGATGACCCGGGCCGGGGCGGCCGCGGCGGGCCGGGGCGCGCGCAGCGCGGGCAGCAGCAGCCGGGTCAGCGTGAACGGGGCCAGCACCTGGCTGGCCACGGTCAGCTCCAGGCCGGCGGCGCTGGCCCGGTACTCGGAGTGGATGGCCCCGGCGTTGTGGATGAGCACGTCGAGCCGGCCGGGCCCGGCGGTGAACTCCTCGGCGAAGCGGCGGACCGAGTCCTGGTTCTCCAGGTCGGCGACGCCGAAGCTGACCGCCGTGCGGCCGGTGGCCGCGGCGATCTGGCTGCGGGCGCGCTCGGCGCGCGCGCGGCTGCGGGCCAGGAAGTGGACGGCCGCGCCGCGCCGGGCCAGCTCGGTCGCGGCGGCCAGGCCGATCCCGGAGGTGGCGCCGGTGATGATCACGCGGCGCCCGGTCAGATCCGGCGGGCGGGCGACGGCGAACTCGGGCAGCAGCCGTTCCCGCAGCTCGATGCCGAGCCGCGAGAAGCTGCCCAGCACGCTGGCCTCCAGCAGCTCGTCGGCCAGCCAGGCGGGGACGGGTGTGCGGGTGACGCCGGAGCCGGTCATGCCGCGGGGCGGGGCGAGTGGCCGGGCACGGGGGCCAGCGCGGACCGCAGGCCGGCGGCGGCCCGGTCGCCGACCGCGCGGAAGCCGCGGGCCAGCAGCGGGTCGACCAGCCGCAGCGGGCCGCGCAGCCGCACCTGGGCCTCGTACCGGACCACGGCCCGGTCGCCGTCCTCTCTGACGCTGATCCGGTCGGTAGCCAGCAGCAGGGGGCCGGCCGCCCGGAGCACCACCTCACGTCCGGGGTCCAGCCGGATGACCTGGTAGACCAGCGTGAGCCGGCGGCCGAGGAACGGGACGGTCAGCCGGAACGCGGTGCCGACCGACACCGGCCCGGCGCCGACCTGCTCGGCGTCGAGCACGCCGGGATCCCAGCTCGCCGCGTTGCTGAACGCGGCCAGGTAGGCAAACGTGTCGGCGGCCGAGCGGGCCGAGGTGATGGTGGCCGCGTAGCTGGCCATGGGCGGGTTCCTTCCGTGTTGTCCGTGGTCGGGTCCGTGGTCAGGTCGGTGCTCCGGCGGGCTGGGCGCGCAGGTCGCGGGCCTGCTGGAGCAGGTCGAGCAGGCTGTCGCCGGGCCCGCCCGCCAGCACCACCGGGGGGTCGGCGGCGCCTACCGTCGCCGGGACCGCCGCGGTGATCTCGGCCGCGACGGCGCCGGCCTGCTCGACGGCCTGGTCGGTGGTGCACGACAGCACGATGAGGCCCGCGCCCACCTGGCTGGCCAGCCCGGCGATCTCGGCCGCCGGCAGGTCGGCGGCCAGGTGGTGGACGAGCCAGCGGTCCTCGCGCAGGCACGCCGCGGCCATCAGCGCGGGCAGGCCGTGCCGCTCGCCCGGCGGTGTGGTCACCACCGCGATGCCCCGCGGCCGGCCGGCGGGCTGCCGCGCGTGCACCGCGATCAGCCGCTCGCAGATAGCGCTGGCCCGGTGCTCCTGCGCGATCGAGACCCGGCCCGCGGCCCAGTCGTCGCCGATGCGGCGCAGCGCGGGCCCGATGACCCGCTGGCACAGGTCGGCCAGCGGCACGCTGCCGGCCAGCCGCTCCAGCCCGGACCTGGCCTGGGTCTCCTCGCCGCCGGCGATGGCCGCGTACAGCCGGCCGGCCTGGGCGGGCCAGTCCCGCACCCGGACCTCGCGGGCGGGCTCGCGGCCCAGGTCCCGCCGGGCCCGCAGCGCGCGCACGTCCTCGTCGCTGACCTCGTAGCCCCGGCCCACCTTGCGGGCGGGCAGCACGCCCTCGCGGACCCAGCCGTAGGCGGTCTGGTAGTGCACGCCGAGCGTCTCGGCGGCCTCGCGTAGCTGCATGGACGGGCTCCCAGGTTGGCACTGCCCTTAGCTTAGTGTAATTTAGTTTTGTTTTCTAGCTGCGACCGCGAGCGAGGGGGAATCATGGTGCTAGCCCGGCCGCGGGCGGCCGTCATCGGCGCCGGCGTCGCCGGCCTGACCGCCGCGCACATTCTCCAGCGGGACTACGACGTCACGCTGTACGAGGCCGACGGACGGCTGGGCGGGCACGCCGACACCCACGAGGTGGTCACCGCCGACGGGCGGCTGACCGCCCTGGACACGGGGTTCATCGTGCACAACCCCGCCACCTATCCCGGCCTGGTCCGGCTGTTCGCCGAGCTGGGCGTGGCCACCTCGCCGACCGAGATGAGCATGTCGGTCCGGTGCCAGGGCTGCGGCCTGGAGTACGCGGGCTCGCTCGGGGCGGGCGGCCTGTTCCCCACGCCGGGCACCCTGGCCCGGCCGTCCTACGCGCGGCTGCTGGCCCGCGTCCCGGCCTTCTACCGGCAGGCCCGGCGGCTGCTGGCCGGGCCGGCCGACGACTCCCTCACGCTGGGCGAGTTCCTGCGGGCCGGCCGCTACCCGTCCTACTTCACCGGCCACTTCGTCATCCCGCTAGTCGCCGCGGTGTGGTCCTGCTCGCCCGCCGAGGCGCTGGACTACCCCGCGGCCTACCTGTTCCAGTTCCTGGACCACCACGGCATGCTCTCGGTCCGCCGGGCGGCGGGCTGGCGGACGGTGGCGGGCGGCTCCCGGAACTACGTCGACCGGATCGCCAAGGGTTTGTCCAGCGTCCAGGCCGGCATCCCGGTCCGGGCCGTACGGCGCGGGCCCGACGGCGTCGAGGTGCGAGACGACAGCGGGGCCAGCGCGAGGTTCCGCTGCGCGGTCATCGCCACCCATCCCGACCAGGCGCTGCGGCTGCTCGACCGGCCGACCCCGGCCGAGCGCGAGGTCCTCGGCGCGTTCCGCTACCGGTCCAGCGCGGCGGCGCTGCACACCGACGCCCGCCTGCTGCCGCGGGCCGGGCGGGCCCGGGCCTCCTGGAACTACCTGCTCGGCGACTGCGCGGGGGCCGCCGAGCAGGTGCACGTCAGCTACTACCTGAACCGCCTGCACCGGCTGGCCGGTCCGACTGACTACCTGGTCACCCTCAACGCCCTGGACCAGGTCCGGCCCGGCGCCGTCATCGACCGGATGAGCTACGCCCACCCGCTGTACACGCCCCGCTCGGTCGCCGCGCAGCGGCGGCTGCCGGACCTGAACTCCCCGGCGCTGGCCTACGCCGGCGCCTACCACGGCTGGGGATTCCACGAGGACGGCTGCCAGTCCGGCGTCCGGGCGGCCCGAGCCCTGGGAGTCCGATGGTGACCGCCGCCCTGTACCCGTGCCAGATCACCCACGTCCGGACCCACGCGGTGCGCCGGTCCTTCCGGTACGGCAGCTACCTGTGGCTGGTCGACCCCGACGACCTGCCGAAGGTGCCCTGGCTGGTGCGGCCGCTGGCTCGCTTCCGGGCCCGCGACCACCTCGGCGCGCCCGGATCCACGATCCGGGCCAACGTCGACGCCTACCTGGCCCGCCGCGGCATCGACCTGGCCGGCGGCTGGGTGCTGATGCTGGCCAGCGCCGCCACGCTGGGCCGCGCGTTCAACCCGCTCAGCCTGTTCTGGTGCTACGCCGCCGACGGGCGCCTGGCGGCAGTGCTGGCCGAGGTGCACAACACCTACCGGGGGCGGCACGTCTACCTGCTGCGCCCCGACGCGGCCGGCCGGGCCGGGGCGGCCAAGTCGTTCTACGTCTCGCCGTTCCTGCCGCTGGCGGGCCAGTACCGGATGCGGCTGCCCGAGCCCGGACGCCAGCTGCGGCTCAGCATGACCCTGAACATCGACGGCCGCCCGGCCCTGACCGCCACGGTGCGGGGCGTCCGCCGCGAGTACTCCCGCGCGGCGCTGCTGCGCTGCCTGCTGCGGTACCCCGGCGGCGCCGCGCGGGTGAGCCTGCTGATCCGGTGGCAGGGGCTGCGGCTGTGGGCCCGGCGCCTGCCGGTGTACCGCCGCCCCGCCGGCCCGGCGCTGGAGGGGACCCAGTGACCGCGGCCGCGCAGCGCCAGCACCCGCGAGCCCTAGCTGTCGCGTCGGCGCGAACCGGGGCGGGGACCAGCGGCCCGCGGGTCCCCTCCGCCCCGGCGGGCCGGGCCGGCCGGGCCCGCGCCGCCGCGGCGCGGCTGCTGGTCACCCGGATGGCGGCCCGGCTGCCGATCCGGATCGAGTTCCCTGACGGCTCCGCGGCCGGCGCGGGCGGCCCGGCCGCGCCCGTCATGCGGCTGCGCGACCCCGACGCGTTCTTCGCCCGGCTCGGCGCCGGCACGGCCGGCTTGGCCGAGAGCTACATGGCCGGCGAGTGGGACAGCGCCGACCTGGCCGGCCTGTTCGCGGTGCTGGCCCGGCACCTGACCGGCCTGGTGCCCCGGCCGCTGGGCGCCCTGCGCCGCGTGTACGTGCCGCGCCAGCCGGCCGCGGACGAGGCCACCAGGGACGGTGCCCGGCGCAACATCGAGCGGCACTACGACCTGTCCGACGACTTGTTCGCGCTGTTCCTGGACCCCGGCATGACCTACTCCAGCGCGCTGTTCGAACCGGGCGACACGCTGGAGCAGGCCCAGCACCGCAAGATCGACCGGCTGCTGGACCTGACCGGCGTCGGGCCGGGCCGCACCGTGCTGGAGATCGGCACCGGCTGGGGCGAGCTGGCCCTGCGGGCCGCGGCCCGCGGCGCCCGGGTCACCTCGCTGACCGTCTCGCCGGCCCAGTGCGCCGCCGCTACCCGGCGGTGCGCCGAGGCGGGCCTGGCCGCCCGGGTGGACGTGCAGCTACGCGACTACCGGGACGCCGCGGGCCAGTACGACGCGGTGATCAGCGTGGAGATGATCGAGGCGGTCGGCGCGGCTTACTGGCCGGAGTACTTCCGGGTCATCGACCGGCTGCTGGCCCCCGGCGGCCGGGCCGGGCTCCAGGCCATCACCATGGCCCACGAGCGCATGCTGGCCACCAGGGGCGGGCACAGCTGGATCCACCAGTACATCTTCCCCGGCGGGCAGATCCCGTCGGTGGAGGCGATCACCGGCACGCTGCGCGAGCACACCGGCCTGGCGGTCCGTTCCGACCTGGCCATGGGCCAGCACTACGCGACGACGCTCAGCCAGTGGCGGGCCCGGTTCGTGGCCGCGGCCGGCGAGGTGGACCGGCTCGGGTTCAGCCCGGCCTTCCGGCGGATGTGGGAGCTGTACCTGGCCTACTCCGAGGGCGGGTTCCGGGCCGGGTACCTCGACGTGCACCAGCTCATCCTTGGGCGATGAGCGACTTGAGCAGGTCGCGGGTGCGCTGCTTCTCCGCGCCGCGCCCGTACTCCACGGCCACGAAGTCGGTCACGCCCGCGTCGGCCAGCGCCAGGACCTGGGCCGCGACGCTGTCCTCGTCACCGGCGATGGCCACGTCGCCGGGCCCGGCCGCGCCCTCCTTGTCCAGCATCGCCCGGTAGGACGGCAGCTGGGCGTAGATGGCCATGATCTTGTCCGCCGCGGCCCGCGAGGCGGGCACGTCGTCGGTGACGCAGACCGGCAGCGAGCACACCACCCGCGGCGCGGGCCGGCCCGCGTTCTGGGCCGCCGCCGTGATGGCCGGCACGACGTAGTCCCGGACCGTGGCCGGGCCGGTCATCCACAGCACCGTCCCGTCGGCCCGCTCCCCGGCCAGCCGCAGCATCTGGGGGGCCATCGCGGCCAGCAGCACCGGGATCCGGCCGGTTTGCGATACGGGCCGCGGCACGGACAGGCCGATATGGGCCCGCACCGTCTCCCCGTCGAACCCGGCCTGCTCGCCGTCCAGCAGCGGCAGCAGCACCGACAGGTACTCGCGCATGTGCCGGGCCGGCTTGTCGAAGCTGAAGCCGTACATGTCCTCGATGACGATCCGGTGCGACAGCCCGATGCCCAGGGCCAGCCGGCCGTCCAGGGCCAGCGCGGCGGTCAGTGCCTGCTGGGCCAGCGCGGCCGGGTGCCGGGGGTAAGTCGGGACCACCGCCGTGCCCAGCTCGATGCCCGGAACCCCGTGGCCGGCGACCGCCAGTGCGGTGAGTGCATCCAGGCCGAAGATGTTGGAGATCCAGCCCGACGCGAAGCCGTCGTCGGCGGCCCGGCTGATCTCGTCGGCCAGGGTGCTGAACGCGTCCGGCCCGTCCGCATCCGTCAGGGAAGTCCCGATCCGCATGGCTGCCTCTCCGTTTCGCTCGGCTGCTGGGGGGCCTGCCGGGCCGGCGTCTCGTCGATCCTGGCCGGGCGCACCCGGATCCGCAAGATCCGCCCGGGCCTCGCCACGCTATGTCCCGGTCGCGCCCAGGTGTGAGGGATATGCCCACGGGTCATGATGGTCGTACAAGTTCTTGTCGCCGGGAATTCACTCGGCTGTTACCAGCGCTGTGAGGTGCAGATCTTTGCCGTCCGACTACCGTGGAGACAATAGGGACATGGACAACGGTCGGACCGGTCGCGATCGGGAGGCGGGCGCGACCCGTCGGCTACGCCAGGGCAGCGCGGAGCGCGCGGCGGCCCGCGAGCGCGAGGAGCAGGCCGCCCTGGAGCGGGCCCAGCGGCATGCTCAGGCGGCGGCGCGGGCCAGGGCCAGGGCGGCGGAGCGGGAGCGGCAGTCAGCCGAGCGCCCCGGCGCCGCGCGACAGGGGGCCGAGCGACAGGGGGCCGAGCGCCGGGGCCCGAGCCGGGCGAACACGGGAGCTAGCGGGGAGCAGGAATTGCGCGACGTACGGGCCGAGGCGAGCGCGGCGGCACGGCGCTCAGCGGGCGGCGACCGCCCGGACCAGGCCGAGCTACCGGCCGGGCGGTACCTGGACCGGGAGGAGAGCTGGCTGCGGTTCAGCCAGCGGGTGCTGGAGCTGGCCGAGGACGAGAACCTGCCGCTGCTGGAGCGGGTCAGGTTCGAGTCCATCTTCGCCAGCGGGCTGGACGAGTTCTTCGGCGTGCGGATCGCCGGGCGGATCAGGCGGATGGCCACCGGGCTGCCGGTGGAGCGTGCCAGCGGCAAGCCGTCGGGCGAGATCCTGCGGCAGACCCTGGAGCTGGCCCACGGACTGTCGATCGAGCACGCGCTGTGCTACGCCGACCAGCTGCTGCCGGCGCTGGCCGAGGCGGGGATCGAGATCCTGCGCTGGAAGGAGCTGACCGAGCCCGAGCAGTCCGGCCTCCAGCAGCTGTTCCGGGACCGCATCTACCCGGTGCTCACCCCGCTGGTGGTGGACCCGGCCCACCCGTTCCCCTACATCTCCAACCTGTCGCTCAGCCTCGCGGTCATGATCGCCGACTCGGAGACCGGCGCCACCCTGTTCGCCCGGGTCAAGGTCCCGCCGCTGCTGCCCCGGTTCCTGACCGTCGCGCCGAACCGGTTCGTCCCGCTGGAGGACGTGATCGCCGCGCACCTGGGCGAGCTGTTCGTGGGCATGGACGTGCTGGAGCACTACGCGTTCCGGGTGACCAGGTTCAGCGACCTGGAGATCGACGAGGATGTCACCGAGAACCTGCTCCAGTCGCTGGAGCGGGAGCTGACCCGCCGGAACTTCGAGCCGCCGGTGCGGCTCGAGGTCGAGGAGTCCATGTCGGCCGACGTGCTTGACCGGCTGGTCACCGAGCTGGCCGTGGACGAGCGCGCCGTCTACCGGCTGCCAGGGCCGCTGGACCTGTCCGGCCTGTCGGCCATCGCCGACCTGGACCTGCCCGACCTGCACTACCCCAAGTTTGTTCCCTCGGACAATGCCCTGCCCCATGACCGCAGCGTGTTCTCCACGCTGACCGACCACGACGTGCTCGTGCATCACCCCTACGACTCGTTCAGCGCCAGCACCCAGCGCCTGGTCGTGGACGCCGCCGCCGACCCGCGCGTGCTGGCCATCAAGCAGACGCTGTACCGGACCAGCGGCGACTCCGAGATCGTGGACGCGCTGATCGACGCGGCCGAGGCCGGCAAGCAGGTCGTGGTGGTGGTGGAGATCAAGGCGCGGGGCGACGAGCGGGCCAACATCGCCTGGGCGCGCAAGCTGGAGGAAGCCGGCTGCCACGTGGTCTACGGGTTTGTCCCGCTGAAGACCCACAGCAAGATGGTGCTGGTCGTGCGGGGGGAGTCCGACGGCTCCCTGCGCCGCTTCTGCCACATCGGCACCGGGAACTACCACCCCAAGACGGCCCGGCTGTACGAGGACTTCGGCCTGCTCACCGCCGACCGCACCGTCGGCGAGGATGTCACCGATCTGTTCAACCACCTGACCGGGTACTGCACGCCCGCCGGATTACCGCCGGCTGCTGGTCGCCCCGGCCGGGGTGCGGCGCGGCCTGATCGAGCAGATCGAGGCCCAGTCCGAGCTGGCCAGGGCCGGGGAGCGGTCGCACATCCAGCTCAAGTGCAACGCGCTCATCGATGAGGCCATGGTCGACGCGCTGTACCGCGCCTCCCAGGTCGGGGTGCCGATCGACCTGTGGGTGCGCGGGATCTGTGCCCTGCGGCCCGGCATCGAGGGCCTGTCGGAGAACATCCGGGTGCGCAGCATCGTCGGCCGGTTCCTGGAGCACTCGCGGATCTACGCCTTCGGCACCGGGGAGCCGGGCTCGGTGGGCGATGTCTGGATGGGCAGCGCCGACCTCATGCACCGGAACCTGGATCGGCGGGTGGAGCTGCTGATCCGGGTCACCGAGCCGGGTCAGCGGGCCGAGCTGCGCAGCCTCATCGACCTGGCCATGGACGCCCGGCACCGCCTCGTGGTGGCTGGCCGCCGACGGCACCTGGACCCGGCACCACCTCGACGCCTCCGGCGTCCCGCTCAACGATCTCCAGGACCTGCTCATCCGCTCCCGGCAGGGCCGCACCGTCGATGGCTGACCGGCCCGCGGCCGACGAGATCCGCGCGGCCGGAGCCGTTGCCTGGCGACCAGGGCCCGACGGGCCGCTGGTCGCCCTGGTGCACCGACCCAAGTACGACGACTGGACCCTGCCCAAGGGCAAGACGGAGCCCGGCGAGTCCGTGCTGCTCACGGCGGTGCGCGAGGTGGAGGAGGAGACCGGGCAGCACGTGACGCTCAGGCCGGCGGCTCAGCGCCTCGTGCTACGACGTCGACGGCCGGCCGAAGCGGGTGGACTACTGGGTGGCCAGGGCCCAGGACCCGCCGGCCGAGTTCGTGCCCAACCACGAGGTGGACCAGCTCGCCTGGCTGTCGGTCCCCGAGGCGGCCGACCGGCTGACCTACGAGCGGGACGTGGTGGTGCTGGGCGAGTTCGCGGCCGGGCCCACGGACACCGTGCCGCTGGTCCTGCTGCGGCACGCCTCGGCGGGCAGCCGGGCCGGCTGGAGCGGCGCCGACCTGGCCCGCCCGCTCGACGCCCGCGGTGCCGCCGACGCCGACGCGCTGGCCTGGATGCTGCGCTGCTTCGGCGCCGACCGCCTGATCAGCTCCGCCGCCGAGCGCTGCGTGGCCACCGTCCGGCCGTTCGCCGCGCTCACCGGCGCCAAGATCGAGATCGAGCCGCTGTTCACCGTGGGCGCGCATGGCCGCCCCTGACGCGGTGGCGCTGCGGGCGGCGGGGCTGGCCGCCGATGACCGGCCCGCGGTCATCTGCGTGCACCGGGAGAACCTGCCCATGCTGCTGGCGGCGGCCTGCGCCCGGCTGGGCTCCAGCCCGCCGGCGGGCGGCGCGCTGCCCAAGGGCGGGTTCTGGGTCCTGCACGTGGCCGACGCCACGCTGGCCGCCACCGAGCGCCACACACCGAGCCTGGGCTAGCTCTCCGGGGGAGGGGCGGGGGTCCAGTCGAGGGTGGGCGGGAGCGAGCCCTCCAGGATCAGCAGCCAGCGCTTGACCTCCGGGCCTGCGCCGCCGCTGAAGCCGCCCAGGCCGTCGCTGGCCACGACCCGGTGGCAGGGCACGATCACGGGGATCGGGTTCGAGCCCATGATCTGGCCCACCGCCCGGGCCGGGATCACGTCATCGCCGACCTCCAGGCCCGCCCGTACGGCCAGCGCCCCGTAGGTCACCGTCTGGCCGTAGCCCACGTCGTCGTAGAGCAGGCGCAGCACCTGGCGCTGGGCCGGGCCGAAGCCGCTCCAGTCCAGCGGCAGGTCAAACTCCTTGCGCTGGCCGCAGAAGTACTCGGCCAGCTGCCGGGCCGCCGCCGCGGCCCGTGATCCGCCGGCCGCCGGGGGCGCCCCGGCGGGCGGCGGGCCGAACCGCGCCTGCGCCACGCCGGTGTCCCCGTAGCCGACCGAGACCGGACCGACCGGGGTGGCGATCGAGGCCCATTCGAGCGTGCTCATCCAGCTATTGTCCGCCCCGCCTCTGACATTCCGGACCAGCGCCGGCGACCCTGGCCACGCCCGCCGGAATGTCCGAGGCGGACGATAGAACAGACCTGTCAGCTCGCTATTGACCAGGGAGGACGCGGATGACGCAGAGCATCGTGGACAAGGTCGAGGCTGAGGTCACCTGGCTGTCCCGGCGGCTCACCGAGCCGGGGGAGCGGGAGTGCCTGCGCTGCTTCCTGCTGCGGATGATCGACGAGTTCGGCTGCGACGGCACGCACCGGTGGACTGAGCGCTGGCGCGCCGAGCGGGCGCCGCGGGCTCGTGCCCTGCTGCGGCGGCTGGGCCAGCTGGGCGGCTGCTGCGACTGCGAGGTGGTGATGAACGTGTTCCCCGACTATCCCGACACCGGCCACCTGCTGCCGTGCGCGGGCCAGCCGCAGGCCGGCTCGGCCGGTCCGTGCGACCTGCGCACGCTGCGCCGCAGCGCCTGACCGGCCGCGGGCCGGGCCGAGACCCGGATCCGACCGGCGGCTACTCGTCGCCCTTCTCGATGATCCTGAGCAGGGCCTTGGCGATGGGCACGGCCGTCAGCTCGACCTGCCAGGGGCGTGCCCCGTAGCCGGTCAGGCCGGCGCTCACCGCGGCCGGGGCCGGATCGGCCAGGGGCAGCCAGGACAGGCGGCGGACGGCGTCCGGCGGGAGCAGGTTCTCGGTCGGCAGGCCGTGGGAGTCGGCCAGCGCCGCGACCACGGCGCGCACCGCGGTCAGCCGCTTGGCCGCCTCGGGGTCGCGGTCGGCCCAGCGGTGCGCGGGCGGCGGGCCGTCACCGGCCGGGGCGGACGCCTCGGGCAGTCCCCGGTCCGGCAGCGCGCGGGCCCGGGCCACGGCCGCCAGCCACTCGCTCATGTGCCGCCGGGCCCCGCGGCCGGTGAAGCCGGAGATCGCGGCCAGGTCCTGGGCATTAGCCGGCAGCGACCGGGCGGCCTCGATGATGGACCGGTCGGGCAGCACCTTGGTGGGCGACAGGTCGCGCTGCTGGGCGATCTTGTCGCGCTCCTGCCACAGCTCGCGGACGACGGCCAGGCCGCGGCGGTTGCGGACCCGGTGGATGCCGGAGGTGCGCCGCCAGGGGTCGGCCCGGGGCTCGGGCGGACCGGCGGCGAGCACGGCCGCGAACTCCTGCCGGGCCCACTCCAGCTTGCCCTGGTCGGTGAGCTGGCGGGCCAGGGTGTCGCGCAGCTCGACCAGCACCTCGACGTCCAGGGCGGCGTAGCGCAGCCACTCCTCGGGCAGCGGCCGGGTGGACCAGTCGGCGGCGGAATGGGTCTTCTCCAGGCGCAGCCCGAGCAGTTCCTCGACCAGGGTGGCCAGACCGACCCTGGGATACCCGAGCAGCCGCCCGGCCATCTCGGTGTCGAAGATGTTGCGCGGCCGGTAGCCGATCTCGGCCAGGCAGGGCAGGTCCTGGGACGCGGCGTGGAACACCGCCTCGGTGTCGGCCAGGGCAGCGTCCAGGCCGGACAGGTCGGGGCAGGCCACGGGGTCGATCAGCACCGTGCCGGTGCCGTGGCGGCGCAGCTGGACCAGGAAGGCGCGGTGCCCGTAGCGGAAGCCGGAGGCCCGCTCGGCGTCCACGGCGACCGGGCCGGTGCCGACGGCCAGCGAGCGGATGGCGGCGTCCAGGGCGGCGGGAGTGACCACCAGCGGCGGCAGGCCGTCACGCGGCTCGAGCAGCGGCACGGCCTCGCGCACCGGACCAACCTCGGCCTCGGCTACCCCGGCCGCGTCGGCAACCCCGGCGTCGGCTACGCCGTCCGCCTCGGCCAGCCCGTCCGCGTCGGGCATCGTGACTCCCTCGGCCCCGGGACTCGCCTCCGGGTCAGCCGAGGCCGGTGACCGGCCGGCGGGGGCATCTCCGGCCCGGCGGATGTTGTTACTGGCGCCTTGATCGCCTTGACCCGCGCTCACCGCGGCGGCCTGCGGCTGGGCGGCCGCAGCGCGGAGGTCCCCAGGGGCGGCAGGCCCGCGGCCATGCAGAGTGCATCGCACCACGCGGCGATGTGCCCGTCCAGGGCCGACCGTTCGTCTCCCTCGGCGGTCGGCGACCACGAGGCGCGCAGCTCGAAGCCGGTTGCCGTCGGCTCGTCCTGCTTTGAGCCGAATCCTTCCGTCACGACGCGGGTCACCGTCCCGCTTGTCTGCCCGTAGCCCGCGGTCCTCGCCTCCAGCGCTTCCGTCAGCCAGCTCCAGCCCACGGCCGCGATCAGCGGGTCGGCCGCGATCTCCGGGTCGAGCTCCGCGCGGACGTAGGCGATGATCCGGAACTGGCCGGCCCAGCCGGGCTGACCAGCCGGGTCGTAGAGCAGCACGAACTTGCCCCAGCCAATTTCAGTGTCCCCCTCGAGCACCGAAGCGGCAATCGCGGCCGCGTACGGGGCCAGCCGCCGGGGTGGCGGCTCGTCCTCGAAGGCCAGCTCGGGCCGGACGTCGCGCTGGTAGGCCAGGCCTTCGTCGAGGTCATCGACGGCCAGCCGGAAGATGGCCTCTCCTGGGTCGGCGACTTCGGCTAGCCGCCCGGCGGACTTGAGTGTCGTCTGGGCATGGGGCACGGGGGCAGCGATCCTCACGCCACCCGGCGGCGCGGTTCGGCGGTCACCGCGGGCGGCATGGCGATGACGACGCTGATCAGCAGCGCCGCGCCGCAGGCGGTGCACAGCCACTCGGCGCACTCGCCGTCCGGGCTGTCGGGGCACTGGCCGGGCCGGCCATGGGGCTGCTCGAACGGGTGTTCCTCGCCGCAGTCCCCGCAATACCGGATGATCTGCATCATCTGGGCACCTCCCAACCGTTCGTCCAGCGCCGCGGCTCGCGGGCCGCCATCCCGGCTCGCTGCCGGGCCAGTCACGCTCAGCACAGATGCTGGCACGGCGGCGGCGCAGGTCCGTGGACCTCGGGCGGCGTGTCATGCGGGCTTTTGGCGGAAAACCGCCGGATGACCGCCGCATGACCGTCCCGGATCGGCCGCGATCGCCCGGCCCGGCCCGCGGCCGCCCGCCGCCAGTCCCGCCGAGCGGGGTGCGGGCGGCCTCGGGCCACTATGAGACCATCTCTGCTGTGACGCCGTCGACCAGCGATTCTCCCTTTATCCGAGCCTGCCGCCGGCGGCCCGTTCCGCATACGCCGGTCTGGTTCATGCGCCAGGCGGGCCGGGCGCTGCCGGAGTACCTCAGCACCCGGGCGGGCACGTCGATGCTGGAGGCCTGCGCGACGCCGGACCTGATCACCGAGATCACGCTCCAGCCGCTGCGCCGTTATGCGGTCGACGCCGCGATCTTCTTCAGCGACATCGTGGTGCCGCTGCGCGCGGCCGGGGTGGGCATCGATATCAAGCCCGGCGTGGGGCCGGTGGTCGACCGGCCGATCCGGAGCGAAGCGGACATCCGCGGGCTGCGCGGGCTGGATCCGGAGGACGTGCCGTTCGTGACCGAGGCGGTCACCAGCCTGGTCGCCGAGCTGGGCAGCACGCCGCTGATCGGGTTCGCCGGGGGGCCGTTCACGCTGGCCTGCTACCTGGTCGACGGCGGCCCGTCCAAGAACTACGAGATCACCAAGTCGCTGATGTACGGCCAGCCCGCCCTGTGGGACGCGCTGATGACCGTGCTCACCGACATCACGATCAGCTTCCTGCAGGTCCAGGTGGCGGCGGGCGCGTCGGCCGTGCAGCTGTTCGACTCCTGGGTCGGGTCGCTCAGCCCCGAGGACTACCGCCGGTCGGTGCTGCCGCACAGCCGGCGAATCTTCGCGGCGCTGGCCGGGACCGGCGTGCCGAGGATTCATTTCGGCGTCGGCACCGGCGAGCTGCTGCGGCTGATGGGCGAGGTGGGCGCCGACGTGGTGGGCGTGGACTGGCGGGTGCCGCTGGATGAGGCGGCCCGCCGGACCGGGCCGGGCCGAGCGCTCCAGGGCAACCTGGACCCGGCGCTGCTGCTGGCCCCGTGGCCGGTCATCGAGGAGCGGGCCGGGGACGTGCTGGACCGGGGCCGGGCGGCCGAGGGTCACGTCTTCAACCTCGGGCACGGGGTCCTGCCCAGCACCGACCCCGGTGTGCTCGCCCGTCTGGTCGACTACGTCCACGCCGCGTCCGCGAAAACGGCGGCCGCCGCGGCCCCCGGCCCCGCCCGGCCCTAGCTTTCGCTGGCCGGCGTCGGCGCGGCCCGCCGCCGGGCGAAGCGCCGCCACAGCAGGAAGCCCGCCCCGCCGAGGACGACCACCGCCGCGGCGAACGGCAGCACCGCGCCCAGCACCGTGAGCACCCAGGTGGTCGCGTGGCCCAGGCCGCGCCAGCCGCTGGTCAGGCCGCCCACGAAGCCGTGGTGGCCGGCGTGCTGGCGGTGGTGGACCACCGCGTGCGGCTTGGGGCCGAGCAGCAGCAGCGAGATCGTCGCGTAGCTGGTCTCCCGGTCCAGCGCCCGCTGCTGGGCCTGGAGCGCCTCCAGGGACGACTCGTCGCTGGAGATCTGCTGCTGCACCTGGAGCAGCCCGCTGACGTTCCCGGCCCGCTTGAGCAGCCCCCGGAGCGAGGCGATCGCGTCCTGCTCGGAGGTAACGCGGCTGGCCACGTCGGCCACCTGCTGGGTGACGTCGGTGGACTGCTGCTGGAGCGAGGCCGTTTTGCCCAGGTTAGACAGCTGGCTCAGCGCCGCGCCGTAGCCGGCCTGCGGCACCTTGAGCGTCATGCTGACCGTCTGCCGCTGCCGCGACGAGGGGCTGAGCTGGGCCTGCTCCCCGGCGGTGTAGCCGCCGGCCCCGGTGACGTAGCTCGTCGCCGTCGCCGCGGCCTTCTCGGCGCTGGTCACGTGGACGGTGAGGTTGGCCGTCATGATGATGCTCTGGCTGGCGGGCAGCAGCCGCGCCCCCGTCTGGGTCGCCGAGCCGTCGCCCTGCGCGGCCGAGAAGCTGGACGCCGCGCGGTGCGCGGCGGTGCCGTTCCTCGCGGCTGACGCCGCTGGCGGCTCCGCGGCCCTGGGTCCCAGCTCGCCCCCGGAGCCGGCTGACGCGCCGCTGGCGCTGCCCGATGAGCTCGCGGCGCCCGAGCACGCCGCGATGAGCAGTCCGGCCCCGGTCAGGAGGACGGCCCAGGAGACTGCGGTGATGCGCGATGGCATCCCCCGGCCGCGGGACGAGCCACTGGCTCTTCCCGGCCGGGTGGCACGGGACGGCTGGCCCGTCCGGCGCCCGATCGGTGTGTCCATGCTGCTGGGACGCGCCCGCCCGACGGGCGGTTCCCCCGCCCGGCGATAATCGGTGCCGTGGCTTTTCCGAAGATTGAGCTGCACGTGCACCTGGAGGGCACCGTCCGGGCGACCACGTTGCTGGACATCGCCCGGCGCAACGACGTCGCGCTGCCCGCCGACTCGCCCGAGGGGCTGGCCGGCCTGTACGAGTACCGCGACTTCGACCACTTCCTCGAGACCTGGGCGATCACCACCAGCGTGCTGCGTACCGAGCGTGACTTCCGCCAGATCGTGGTCGACTACGCCGCCGAGGCGGCCAGCCACGGCGCGGTCTACCTGGAGGGCATCTTCACCCCGGCCGAGGCCGTCCGCCGCGGCGCCGGCTGGGACGAGGTGTTCACCGGCTTCTGCGACGGCGCCCAGGAGGCACGGGAGCGGCACGACGTGCAGGTCCGGCTGACGCCCGACATCCCGCGCGGCTACCCCATGGACATGATCGAGCTGACCGCCCGGCATGCCGTCGCCTACCACGACCGCGGCATCGTCGGGCTCGGGCTCGGCGGGCTCGAGGCCCAGTTCCCGCCCGAGCCCTACGCCGAGGTGTTCGCGCTGGCCCGCGACGGCGGCGTGCCCGCCGTCCCGCACGCCGGGGAGGCCGCCGGGCCCGAATCGGTGCGCGGCGCGCTGACCGCCCTGAACGCGGTGCGGATCCGGCACGGCATCCGGGCCATCGAGGATCCCGAGCTGGTCCGCGAGCTGGCCGAGCGCGGGATCGTGCTCGACGTCTGCCCGGTGTCCAACCTGCGCACCCGATCCGTGGCCTCGCTCGCCGAGCACCCGCTGCCCGCGCTGGTCGCGGCCGGCGTCGCCTGCTCGGTGTCCACCGACGACCCGGCCATGTTCGGCACCGACCTGGACCTGGAGTATCAGGTCGTCCAGCAGCTCGGGGTGAGCCCGGAGCAGTGTTACCGCGCGGGCGTCCAGGGTGCGCTGTGCGATGAGACGACCCGCGAGACGCTCAGGGAGATTGGCCGCGAACAAGGGTGGTCTTTGGATCAGCCCACGCCGGGCGGGTCGTCGTGACCGCTTCCGGACCGACTCCCCGGCCCGGTGACGGGCGGTCGCCGACCGTGGCCATCGTCGGCGGCGGCGTCGCCGGGCTGGCCGCCGCGTTCCTGCTGCGCGACGCGGGCCTGACCGTGACCGTGCTGGAGGGCTCGCCCCGGCTGGGCGGCAAGCTGGCCGTCTCCGAGGTCGGCGGCGTCGACGTCGACGCCGGGGCCGAGGCCCTGCTGGCCCGGCGGCCCGAGGGCGTCGGGCTGATCGCCGAGCTGGGCCTGTCCGGCGAGCTGCGCCGGCCGGGCACCACCTCGGCCGGGATCTGGACCCGCGGCGAGGTCCGGCCGCTGCCGCGGCGGCAGTTCATGGGCGTGCCCGCCGACTTCGATGAGCTGGCCGCCGCCGGCCTGCTGTCGGACGGCGGGCTGGCCAGGGCCCGGCAGGACGCTGAGCAGCCCGCCGATCCGCCCGACGCCGGGGACGTCTCGGTGACCGAGCGGGTCGGCCGGCGGATGGGCCAGGAGCTGGTCGACCGCGTCGTCGAGCCGCTGCTGGGCGGGGTCTACGCCGGCCGCTGCGAGGACCTGTCGTTCCAGGCCACGCTGGCTCCGCTGGCCGCCGCCGCGCCGCGCTATCCGTCGCTCAGCGAGGCCGCCGCCTCCCTGCTGCCCGCCCCGTCCGCCCCGTCGGCCCCGTCGGCCCCGCCCCCGGCGCCGGTGTTCACGACGCTGGCCGGCGGGCTGGGCAGCCTGCCCCCGGCGCTGGCCGGCGCGTCCGGGGCCGAGGTCCGGACCACGGCCACCGTGCGCGAGCTGACCCGCCTGGAACACGGCTGGCGGCTGACCGTCGGGTCGGCGCACGCGCCGCAGTGGCTGGAGGCCGACGCGGTCATCCTGGCCCTTCCGGGCCGCCCGGCCAGCCGCCTGCTGGGCGCCGTCCCCGGCGCCAGCGCGGCCGCCGCCGCCCTGGCCGAGATCAAGTACGCCAGCATGGCCATCGTCACGCTGGCCTACCCGGACGGCGCCTTCCCGGCCCCGGCCGCCGGCAGCGGCTTCCTGGTCCCGGCGGTGGACGGGCACGCCATCAAGGCGGTTACCTTCAGCACCGTCAAGTGGCCGCACCTGGACCAGGCCGGCCTGCGCATCGTCCGCTGCTCGGTGGGCCGCCTGGGTGACGAGGCCGTGCTCCAGCGCGACGACGCCGACCTGGCCGGGCTGGCCGCCGCCGACCTGGCCGCGGCCACCGGCGTGCGCGGGGCCCCGGCCGATACCCGGGTCACCCGGTGGGGCGGCGGTCTGCCGCAGTACAGCGTCGGGCACCTGGACCGGGTGGCGCGGATCCGGGCCGGGGTGGCCGCCCAGCCCGGCCTGGCGGTCTGCGGCGCGGCCTACGACGGCGTCGGCATCCCGGCCTGCATCGCCTCGGCCGGCCTGGCGGTCGACCAGGTCCTGGCCCACCTGGGCCGCCGCGAGCCCGTCAGCCACTAGCCGTCAGCGGCCGGGCCGGGCTGCGCTCAGTGGCCGGACGAGCCCGCCGAGGTGGTGACCTTGCAGCCCGCGAAGGCCGCCACGTGGGCCGTCTGGGCGCTGACCGAGCCGCGCGGGCAGCGCGGGCTGCCGGTCAGCGTGCCGAGCAGCACCGCGCCGGCCACGGTCAGGGCCATCACGCAGACCAGCAGCACGCGCGGCAGCCGCCGGGTGATCTCCTCGCGGGCCGGCATGGCCTCCGCGCCTGCGACCCTGGTGAACGCCGCGAACATCGCCATGAGCTTCGGCTCGGCCACCGCGAACTGGTGCTCGATCTGGTTCAGGGCGTGCTGCTGGCGGCCCGGCAAGCTCATCTGTCTCTCCGCTGCATGATCTCTCCCGCTGGCTCACGGCGCTGGCTCACGGCGATACGGCCGGCCGCGACAGGTCAGCCGCTCAGCCAGGTATTACCCGCCCTGCGAAACCGAAACAGGCCGCCCGCCCCCGGGCCAGGGAATGCCGCCGGTCACGGGGGTGGACAATGGCGGTATGGCGGGCAACGAGAGCACCGGGGCGCAGCCGGACCGGCCACGGGCGCGCGAGCTCAACGAGCTCATCAGGTACACCATGTGGTCGGTCTTCAAGGTCAGCGGGCCCGGCGCCCTGGACGCGGCCGGGGCGCAGGCCGAGGGCGGCCGCCCCGGCCTGGCCGCCGAGGTCAGCGAGCTGTGCCAGCACGCGGCGGGCAAGGACGTGGTCACCCGCGGCTGCTACGACGTGCAGGGCCTGCGGGCCGACGCCGACTACATGTTCTGGTGGATCGCGCCGACCGCCGACGACCTGCAGGAGATGTACGCGCGGTTCCGCCGCACCGGCCTGGGCCGGGCCAGCGAGCCCGTCTGGTCGGCCATGGCCCTGCACCGGCCCGCCGAGTTCAACAAGAGCCACATCCCGGCCTTCCTGGCCGGCGAGGAGCCCAAGAACTACGTCTGCGTGTACCCGTTCGTCCGGTCCTACGAGTGGTACCTGCTCGAGGACGGTGAGCGCCGCCAGATGCTGGCCGAGCACGGGAAGATGGCCCGCGAGTACCCCGACGTCCGGGCCAACACCGTGGCCTGCTTCGCGCTCAACGACTACGAGTGGATGCTCGCCTTCGAGGCTGACGAGCTGCACCGGATCGTCGACCTCATGCGCCACCTGCGCGGCGCGACCGCCCGGCGGCACACCAGGGTCGAGATCCCCTTCTACACCGGCCGCCGCAAGCCGGTCAGCGAGCTGCTCAGCGCCCTCCCGTAGCCCGGGTAGCCCGTGCGCGTCCTGTTCACCCGGGAGCAGATCAGCCCCGGCTTGTCCTTCGACACCATCGCCGCGCTGCTGCCCGGCTGGGAGCTGGCCACCTGCCCGCCCGGCCGGGTGGCCGAGCACCTCGACGGCGTCGACGTGATCTGCCCGCTCGGCGCCAGGATCGGCGCGACCATCCTGCGGGCCGGCCGCTTCGGCCTGGTGCACCAGTACGGCGTCGGCCTGGAGGGCGTGGACGTGCCGGTCGCGACCGAGCTGGGCGTGTGGGTCTGCCGGGTGCCCGGCGACGCCGGCGGCAACGCCGACAGCGTGGCCGAGATCGCCGTCCTGCACCTGCTGGCGCTGGCCCGGCGGCTCGATGACGCGAGGGCCGCGCTGGCCCGCGGCGACTGGGCCGGCCGGCCCACCGGCCGGTCGCTGCTGGACGCGACCGTGCTCATCGTCGGCCTCGGCGCCATCGGCACCGCCGTGGCCCGGCGGCTCGCGCCGTTCGGCCCGCGGCTGACCGCGGTGCGCGCCCGGCCCGGTCGCGGCGGGCCGCCCGAGGTCGCCGAGGTGGCCGGGCCGGACCGGCTGCCCGAGCTGCTCGGCCAGGCCGACGTGGTCGTCTGCTGCGCCATGCTGGACGCCGGGACGGCCGGCATGTTCGGCGCCGCCCAGTTCGCGGCCATGAAGCCCGGCGCGCTGTTCGTCAACGTGGCCCGCGGCGCCCTGGTCGACGAGCCCGCGCTGCTCGCCGCGCTGGACTCCGGCCAGGTCGGCGCGGCCGGCCTGGACGTGCTGGCCCGTGAGCCCGCCGACCCGGCCGACCCGCTGGCCCGCCACCCCCGCGCGCTGGTCACCCCGCACGTGGGCTGGCTCACCGGGCAGATGTTCACCCGCACCGCCGAGGTCTTCGCCGGCAACCTGCGCCGCTGGGCGGACGGCGACCCGCCCCGCTGGGCCGTGAACGCCCCGGCCTTCTGCCGCGGCCGCTAGGACGGCTGGCCGCTAGGACCGCAGGCGCCCGGCGAGCCAGGTGCCCGCTCCGGCGGCCAGCAGGATGAGCGCTGGGATCAGGCCGAGCAGGCGCAGCGCGCCCAGGCTCAGGTTCGCCGCCCCGGTCGTCCCGCCCGCCAGTCCGCCACCGTCAAAGTGGCTGACCGGCAGCGCCACCACGAAGAACACCGCCACGATGACGGCCAGCAGCCAGCTGCGCTCGGTCCAGGCCAGCACCCACAGCACGGCCGCGATGATCACCAGCGCGCCCGCGTGGTCGACGCCCCGTACCAGGCTGCCGTGCGGGCCCGGCCCGGTCCCGATCAGGAGCGGCACCAGCAGCACCAGCTCGGCCAGGACCAGCCCGGCGACCAGGAAGACGTTCGTCGGCTGGCGCAGCCCCGTCTGCCGGCCGTGCCACCGGTACCAGGCCGCGGTCAGCACGACCCCGGCCGGGATGGCCAGCTGCCAGTAATAGCCCAGCGCCGTCACGACCGTCACGTAAGTCCCGGTCACCACGGCGTGGCACGACTGAGCCTCCAGCTGCCGGCAGATATCCCGCCCCGGCAGCCCGGCCAGGGCCGGGTGCGGCCCCGAGCTCCGCAGCACCTCGTAAAAGGGCAGCGAGCCGCAGATCAGCAGCCCGAACAAGACCAGCGGCAGCCAGTAGCCGCGCGCCGCCGCGCTGGTCCGCTCACCGATGGCCCGCATCTCGGCCAGCAGGCCGGCCGGGTCCCGGTCTCCCGCGCCCGCATGCTCAGCTGCTTCACTCACCGTTGCCTCCTGCTGTATCGGTGTCCGGCTCCGCGCCGTGCTCGCGGACCAGCCGCGCCAGCGCGTCCATCTCGGCCGCCAGGGCCGCCCGGCCCTGGCGGGTGATGCTGACCCAGGTCCGCGGGCGGCGGCCCGCGTAGCCCTTCTCCACCCGGATCAGGCCCGCGTCCTCCAGCACCGTCAGGTGCGTCGACAGGTTGCCCGAGGTCAGTCCGAGCGTCTCGCGCAGGTAGCCGAAGTCCGCCTGACGCGTCCGCGAGGCGATCGTCAGGATGCCGAGCCGATGCCGCTGGTGCACCGTCTCGTCCAGGCCGGTGGCCGGGTGCGTGCCGGTGTCGCCTGCACCCCCGACGGCCGCACCCTCCGTGGCCCCGCCTGGCCCGGCCGCGCCTGGCGCCTCGTCAGCCCCGGGCGCGGTCGCCGGGCCACGCCCGTGGTCCCTGTCGCTGCCGGACACGATGCTCCCTGCCAACGCCTTTGTTTCTCCTTAACAAGCTAGTTTGCTCAGCAAACAGGTTTTGTCAACCAGCAGCCGCCACCTGGGCACGGGCGACGGGCGCCATCCTGGGATACTTGCCGCATGACGGACACGCTGCATGAGCTGGAGCAGACCCTCGTGTCTCGCCGCGAACTGCGCCCGGCGGGCTCGTACTCCGCGGAGCTGTTCGCCGATCATGAGCGGCTGATGCGCAAGGTCATGGAAGAGGCCTTCGAGGTCTGCCTCGAGCTCGGCCGCGCCGAGCCCGACCACGGGGCGGTGGCCGCCGAGGCCGCCGATCTCGTCTACCACCTGCTGGCCGGCCTGGTGTCGGTCGACGTCAGCCTGGACAGCGTCCTGGCCGTCCTGGAGCAGCGGCGGCGATGACGGTCCGGGTGGCGCTGCCCTCGCGGGGCCGGCTGCGCGACGGTGTCCTGTCCCTGCTCGACGACGCCGGGTACCCCGCCGCCGTGCTGAACGGCGCGGCCCGGGCCGCGACCGCGCAGACCGAGTTCATCGAGATGCGGCCCCGAGACGCCGGGGCCTGGCTGGCCACCGGCCGGATCGCCGGGGCCTTCATCTCCACCGACATCGTGCTGGAGGAGCAGCTCCACGACCTGACCGCCGTGCCGCTCGGGCTGGCCCGGTCCGATCTCATCGTCGCCTCGCGGGAGGACGACGGCCGGTCCGGCCGGGCCGACCTGGCCGGCGCCACGGTCGCCACCCACCTGCCCGGCGCGACCCGTCGCTGGTTCGCCGAGGCCGGGGTCGATGTCACCGTGGTGACCATGGGCGGATCGCTCGAGGGCGTGTGCGCCGCCGGGCTCGCCGACGCCATCGTCGACCTGCGCGAGACCGGCTCCAGCCTGGCCCGCAACCGGCTGCGGGTGCTGGATGTCATCCGGCCCTGCCAGGCCCTGTTCGTGCACCATCCCGCATATTCCGCCAGCGAGGCGCTGGCCGACCTGACGCTGCGCATCGGCGCGGTCCTGACCGCCCGCCAGCAGCGCTACGTCATGCTGCACCTGCCGCCCGCCCGGATCGGCGACCTGACCACCGTGTTCTCCGGCCTGGCCGCGCCGACCGTGCTGCCGCTGGCCGGGCGCGACGACCTGGTCGCCGTGCACCTGGTCGTGCAGGCCAGCTCGTTCTGGACTCAGCTGGCCCGGCTGCGGGAGCTGGGCGCCAGCGGCATCGTGGCCCTGCCGCCCGACGCGCTCCTGCCGTAACCTCGTTAATGATCCGGGAGGGCGGATGAGACTACGAGGGCTCATAGTCGCAATACCCGCAATCGGAGTCATGGTCGCACCGCTGCTGCTGGCCGTGGCGGCGTGCTCGGCGTCATCGCCGTGTGCGGGCCAGTGCGGCCCGCCCTTCCAGCTGCAGGTCACATTCCGCGCCGGAACCAGCAGGCAGGCGGCAACCGTTGCCATGAACAACTGCGCTGGCAGCTCTCTGGTCGAACGGCTTGGACGTCCGTCGGCCGTACGCCGCCCCGGCGGCGGTCGGCCCGCCTTTCTTCGCGCTGTCGTCTACACCCGGTCCATGACTCGCCAGAAGGCAAACCAGCAGCTGCTCGCGTGCCTGCACCGATCTCCGTCGGTTCGCTCGGCTGGTTACCCCGACTGACGCGCCGCAGGGACCGCGCCGCACGCCCAGGCGGTAAAGCTGTCCGCCAGCTGACGTGGTGGTCAAGAATGTGAGCGTGGAATTCTTCTGCTATCACCGTGATCGGCCCGGCTCGGTGGAGTTGCGCGACGAGTTGCTGGAAGAGCACTGGTCCTACATGGACCGGTACCAGCCGGAGATGATCGCCCGCGGCCCGACCCTCGCCGACGACCGTGACACGCCCACCGGCAGCGTGCACATCGTCGACCTGCCCGATCCCGCGGCCGCCCGCGCGTTCGCCTTTGACGAGCCCGGCTACCAGGCCGGCGTGTACCGGGACGTGCTGCTGCGGCGGTGGCGCAACCTGCTGGGGCGCACCATGTGGGACTTCCCCGGCGGCCGGGACGGCGGCAACCGGTACCTCGTTCTCGGCCTCGGCACCGGCCCGGCCGCCGACCTCGCCGTGCCGCCCGACCGCGACGAGCTGGTCGCGTACGGGCCGCTGCTGTCCGATGACGGTGTCAACTGGCTGGGCACGGCGGCGCTGGTCCGGGCGCCGGACCCGAAGGCGGCCCGCGGCACCCTGACCGCAGACCGGTACGCCGCCGTCGAGGTGCACAACTGGCAGTTCGGCGGCCGGTCGTAACGACCAGACAGATCGCGTGCCGAACCCGACTTATGGGAGTTTCATCGCCCGACCTATCTTGACACCCTTGATTCCCGACTGGTTTTTCGGCGGCCTGAGCCTTAACGACCTGGGCGGGGTGTCGAGGTTCACGAGTTACTCCATCACCTCGGTCAACGTCGGCGGCCAGGCGCTCGGACGTGTCCATCCGGTCAAGGTCGAGCGCTACAAGAGATCAACTCTGCAACTGCTGCCCGATGCCATCACCAGCCGCGACGCCTTCAAGATGACGTTCAAGCACACCTGACCGCGATCACCCGCGTCCAGCGGCGTTTCCGCGGAAACGTTCCACGCAAGTGCGTCACGCACATGCGCGAGACGTTTCCGCGGAAACGCCGACTGGTCACTTCGTTAGGTCGACCTGCGAATAAGCCGACAGCGCCGCGACGGTCTGCTCGGCCCAGTGAAGGCTAGCGAGGTGGACGGCGATCCCGTGGTCGAGGGCCAGACGCGGATGGCGGTCGGGGAAGTCCGCGGCTGCTGCGTACTGCTCCAGTTGTGCGGTGAGCGCCCGGAGCCTGTCGGCGAGGTTCTGCACGAACATGAGCACCTCGTCGGGCGGAAGCTGGTTTTCCATCATGACGAAGCGCATGAGGTGCAGGCCGAGGTCACGTGAGACCGTGGCGGGTTCTACCGGCGTGCGCAGCCAGTTCAGGTGGGCTGCCCGCCCGGTCTGGGTGGGCTCGTAGACGCGGCGGCGTCGCGCTGACTGGCTGTCCTGGCCGGATGGGGCCTGAGCCTTGACTAGCCCTTGTTGCTCCAGGCGGCGCAGCGCCGGGTACAGCGTCCCGGAGCTGGGCTGGTAGATGCCCATAGGCGTGGCGGCGAAGATCCGCTTGAGGTCGTAGCCGGACGAGGGCTCGGTGCAGATCAGGCCGAGCAGTATGTGCTCGAACGAGGTGAGTTGCCGTCCGGTCATGACAAGATCCTAACCTTGCCGCATAGATCGAAACGACCTATGCTCGGGGGGTCTTCGCACCGTCACGAGAGGTCGGTTCACGTGGACACCAGTGATGATGACCCGAGAACCGCCGGAACGACCGGTATTCACGTGCCGTTGGGAAATGACCCAGTGGTGCCGACCGTCCATGAGGAGATTGCTCAAGGGCTCAAGGATCATCCCGCCAAGAAGGGGATGTTCTTCAACGCTCTGGTCACCTTGATCGAGATCGGCGGCAGTATCGGGCTGTTCCACCTGGCCAGAGGGCTAGGCGCGAGCGACGTTGTCAGCTACCTGGTCGGCAGTATCGGCCCGGTCGTGGGCGGCCTGACGATCTGGATCAGGGCGCGCAAGTTCAGCGGCGCTTCGGCGTCGATCTTCGCATTTACTATTATATCGGCGATCATCGCTCTCGTCGGCAGCACGAATCCCAAGGTGCTGCTCTACAAGGATTGCGCGGCCACTGCCCTCATCGGCCTGATCTTCCTGGGCTCGTGCGTCCTCGCCCGAAAGCCGGTGGTCTTCTACATGGCTCAGCGGTATGGCACAGACGGGACCCATGACGGCATGGTGACCTTCGGCAAGATGTGGAGCGCTTACCGGGACTTCCGCACCACCATGTATGTCATCAGCTACTGGTGGGCGGCGTTGTTCCTGATTCAGGCCGCGACGACGGCGCTCATCATCCGCCAGACCAGTTTCTCGACCGCCTATAACTACGATCAGATCCTGCCTCTGGTCGCGACCGGACTGGGGATCCTCGGATCGATCGCGCTCGGCCGGTACTTCGCCAGGAAAGGTCAGAGACGCCGCGACGCCGCCAGCGCCGATCTCCCCGACCCGGCTTAGCCGACCGCCGTGGGACCGGTGGCTAGCGCCGGCCTGGCCAGGTGAGCCGAGCCTATGACGCTGGCGTCCTGGCCGCGTTCGCTTCGAAGGCCAGCCGGACCTGGGCGGGATCCACGAACGGCGAAGGCCCCGGCCAGGCCCGCTCGGTCAGTTCCGCCTCGATAAGGCTGGGCCGCTCGAGCTCACCCAGTGCCCGGCGCAGGTCTGAATCGCCGCTGACCCGCAGCCCGGCTATCCCGCCCAGGGCCTGCGCCGCCGCAGCGAACCGCGGTGGCGCGCTGAGCTGCTGCCCGCCAGTTATGGCATAAGCCCCGTCGGACAGCACGACCGCGACGAGGTTGCCGGGCCGGTACGCCGATACCGACCACAGGGCGCTGGCGCCCATGAGTAGCTCGCCATCTCCCAGCAGGGCAACCACGAGCCGGTCAGGCACCGCCTCGGCGACGCCCATGGCCGCAGCCAGGGCCGACCCCATCGATGCCCCGAGGTAGAAGTGCGGCCCGTCACCCGAGGCGGCCCGCAGCGCCGATGTGGCCGTGCCCAGCGACGAAACGCACAGGGCATCGGGGAGAGTGTCGATCACTGCCTGGGCAACATCAACTGCCTTCACGGCCGCCTCCCAGCTCGGGCTCCAGCATCAGCGCCGCGCAGTCGCCCGCCTGGAACGCTAGCGTGGCGACGCCCGCCGTCACCGGCGCGGCCGCTGCGGCGGTGCGCACCGAGAACGCCTGGATCCCCAGCGTGCTGAGGAACTGGACCGCGGAGCGTCCCAGCGGGACCTGGCTCGGATTGGCCTCGCCAAGCGTTCCTCGCATCGACACCACCAGCGGCAGTCCGAGCCGATAGGGCACCGCCAGGCTGCCCAGTGCGTTCAGCGCGTTTCCCAGGCCCGAGCTCTGCATCAGCACGACCGGTCGCCGGCCGGCGATCCGCTGCCCGGCCGCGTAGCCAATGCACTCTTCCTCGCGCGTCAGCGAGCGCATGCGCACACCGTTGTCAGCCAGCCGGGACAGAATCCCCTGAAGGCGCGTGTCGGGCACGTACGCAGCGACAGTAATGCCTGCCTCCACCAGCGCGTCCGCGACGGCAGCCGGCCAGTCGAGCCGGGGTGCGTTATCCACTGTGGAGGTCAACCGTGCCGCCCATCTCTACCTGGGTGCCTCGGACGCTGGGTACTGCTCGGCGAACTGCTGCGCGATGTCGATGCGCCGCATGAACGCGACGTCGGAGAACCCCTGGGCATAGTCAATGAATCGCGCCAGCCCGTCTGACCGCGCGGGATTACCCGTGATCCGGGGGTGAATGCCGATCGACATCATCCGGCCCAGGTCGTCTCCGTCAGCGCGTAGCCGGTCCAGGGTCGCCTTCGCGGTCAGGAAGAAGTCATCAGGATTGCTGTAGCCAGTGCCGACGATGTACCTGGCGTCGTTGACGACCAGCGAGTACGGCACCACGAGGTGCGGGCGCCCGAGGGTTGTCGTCCAGTAGGGCAGGTCGTCGTTGTAGCAGTCGGAGTCGTACTCGAAGCCGCCTTCTTCCACCACGAGCTCCCGGGTGTTCGTGCTCATCTCGCGGCAGTACCAGCCCACCGGGCGCGACCCGGTGGTCTCCTCGATGGATGCGATCGCGAGCTTGATCGCCTCACGTTCCTGCTCGCGGCTCATCTCGAAGTGATTGCTCCAGCGGTAACCATGACCCGCGGCCTCGTCGCCCCGGCGGGCGAGCTTGGCCGCCACGGCGGGATTGCGCTCGAGGGCGACCGCCGCGGCGAAGAAGGTAACTGGTATGCCGGCGTTGTCGAATACCCGGAACAGCCGCCAGATGCCGGCCCGCGAGCCGTACTCATACATGGACTCCACGGCCAGGTCGCGTTGTCCTTCCAGGGCGAACGGCAGCTCGTAGAGGATGTCGTTGGTGTTGTCCCCCATGGCGAAGGTCTTCTCCGACCCCTCCTCGTAGTTCACCACGAGCTGGATCGCGACCTTCGCGTCGCCGTTCCACCGGATCAGCGGGGGATGCTCACCGTAACCGACGATCTCGCGAGGCGGGCCGGCCACGTCAGAGTCGGTGCGCCGGAAGAAGGAATCAGCAGCCGTCATGGTTCTCTCCGTCGCCTAGTCCAGCCCGGCGAGGTGGCGCGCCCCGTCCGCCACGATGAGCTGACCGCTGACATGCGATGCCTCCTCACTGGCGAGGAACTGGTAAAGGTACGCGATATCTTCCGGCTGTCCGACCCGGCCGGATGGCACTTTCGGGGCGGCCGCCCGTACGCCGTCCGGCCCGAGCGAGTTCACCGGGTCGTTGGCCTGCGGCGTATCGATGACGCCGGGCGCGACGGCGTTCGCGGTGATCCCGTCCGGGCCGTACTCGACGGCAAGCGTCTCGATGAGGCCGACCAACCCGGCCTTGGCCGCGGCATAGTGCGGATGAGCCGGCCACGCCTGGACCGTGCCCGCGACCGAGGACGTGGCCAGCAGGCGCCCGTAGTGCGCCCGTCGCATATGCGGAAGCGCAGCACGGAAGCAGCGCCACGCGCCATTAAGATCCACGTCCAGGACGGTGGTCCAGGCCTCGTCGTCCAGCTGGTCCAGATCCACCTTGCGCGCGATGCCCGCGTTGGCTACCACGATGTCGATGGCGCCGAACTCCGCGACGGCCTGGTCGGTGATCGCGTTGACGTCGGCCGTGCTGCGCACGTCCACGGCGGCGGTGAGGCAGCGTCCGCCCGCGCCGGTGATCGCCTCCTGCACCGGGCGCACGTCGTGACCGTCCGGCGGATACCAGGCCAGCGCCACGCTGGCGCCGGCCTGGGCGAAGACCCGGGCCGTCGCGGCGCCGATTCCCGAGGCCGCCCCCGTGATGAGCGCCACCCGGCCACTCAGGTCAAACATGCTTTCCTCGGCTCATGGCATCCTCCTTCTTCCGATCGGGACGGCTCTCGATCAGAGCATGACGTCCCCGCCGTTGGGGCAGAGCGTCTGACCGACGTAGTACGAGGAGTCGTCCGAGGCGAGGAAAACCGCGGTCGGGGCGACCTCGTGCGCCTGGCCGAAACGCCCCATCGGGAGCTCGGCGAGCTTTCGCGCCGCCCACTCCTCGGTCTCCTGCGCCATCATCTCGGTGAGGATCGGGCCCGGCGCGATCGCGTTGACCTGAACACCGCGAGCTGAGACCTCGCGGGCCAGGGCTTTCGTCAGGCCGATCACGCCCGCCTTGCTCGCGCTGTAGTGCACCATCTCGATGCCGCCGATCTGGCCCAGCTGCGACGCGACGTTGATGATCTTGCCGCGCCCGCGCTCGAGCATGCCCGGCAGCACGAACCTGGTGCACAGGAAGACACCGCGCAGGTTGACCGACATGACGCGGTCCCACTCACTGACCTCGAGATCAGCGAAAGCGACCTGGCCGACAACTCCGGCGTCATTGACGAGGATGTCGATCTGGCCGAACTCCGCCAGCGCCGCATCCACCATGGCCCGGACCTGCTGCTCGTCGGAGACGTCAGTCTGCAGCAGCAGCGAGCGGCGGCCTGACTCGGCGACCGAGGACAGCACGGGCGCTGCCACCTCGGCGCCGAGCACGTCGGCGATCACGACATCGGCGCCTTCAGCGGCGAACGCGGTCGTGATCTCGCCCCCTATCCCGCGCGCACCGCCAGTAACGACGGCGACCTTTCCGTCCAGCTTCCCGACCACAGCGCTCCCTCGATTCGGCATTCTTGTGCTAGTGGATTCCGGCCCAGATCTTGCGGATAGCGTCAGAAGTTGCGAGGTCAAAGCGCCGCGCCATGAGATACATCGACGCGTCGTGCTGGGCCGGATCATCGCTGCCGACGGCATCCGTGGCGATGACGACGTAGTAGTCGCTGAACATCGCGTCTCTGGCGGTTGACTCGACGCAGCCCTCCGTCGTGCAACCGCAGACAATGACTGACTTGATGCCGTTGCTTCTCAGCACCAGGCCGAGATTGGTGCCCCAGAAGGCGCTGGACCGGTATTTCTTCACGACCAGCTCGCCGTCGCGTGGCTCCAGGCCAGGCACGAACTGCTGGCCTTCAGATCCGTCGAGCGTATAGGTGAGCGGCTCGACCGGCCCGTGATGGCCGTCGTGCATGCGGAGGTTGAACCTGATCTGCGCGGGCGAGTCACTAGCCTGGCCCGGCAGCACCGTCATCTGGATGAATACCAGGCGCACCCCGGCCTGACGCGCGCCTTCGATGAGCTCGCCCACCCGCTCGATCACCGGCGGGTACATCGACAGGTCGACGCCCAGGCGGCCGAAGCAGCCGTCGGCACAGCAGAAGTCACGCTGCATGTCCACGACCAGCAGCGCCGTGTGTGCGGGGTCGACGATCTCGGAAAGCTCGGTGAAGACCTGCTTGCCGGCAATCTCGATCACGGCTTCTCCGTTTAGGCCAGTCGACCGGCCACTGAAGAGCTCGGCAAAGCCCCCGGCAAGATCGATCTCGTTGTTTGCCATGGTACGGGTGGGTTTCATGTTGGCCGGGGGCGGTCTGCCGGCACCGGTCGGAGCGCCTGACTATCGCGGGGATTGCGTAAGCGATGAGCGTAAGAGCTTGGTTACCAAACAGGCCGGAGGCACGATCAGGAGGCGCCGGGATGAGCTGACACTTCAGCACCGCGCGAGGAGGCCAGATGAAGGTGGACCTGGGGGACGTGAGCCTCTGGTTCGATGTCTCCGGGCCGTCTGTGGTTCCTGACGGAGCTGGGGTAATCGAACGACCGACTCTAGTGGCCGTGCACGGCGGACCCGGCACCGACCACATCAACCTCAAGGATGCACTGGCGCCGCTGGCTGAGCATTTCCAGATCCTGTTCTACGATCAGCGCGGCCACGGCCGCAGCGATCACAGCAGCCCCGAGTTCTGGAACCAGCGGACCTGGGCCACTGACCTCAGGCGGTTGTGTGACACCCTCGGCCTGCACCGGCCAGTAGTACTGGGAAGCAGCTTCGGCGGACGGGTGACTCTCACCTACGCCGGGCTCTTCCCCGGCCACGCACGCGGCATCATCCTGGCGAATACAACTGGTGGACGCGCGGACGACCAGCGCAGCGTCGAGATCTTCCGTCGGCTCGGGGGCGCCGAAGCCGCCGCCGCTGCTGAACGTGACTTCGCCGAGAAAAGCGCCGAGTCACGAGCCGAGTTCCGGCGGGTCTGCGGCCCGCTGTACACCAGTAGACCCTGGTCATCAGGAGAACTGCGTCAGCAGCGAAGCCGGTCGATCCAGACACCGGACGTCAACGTGCACTTCTTCCGGGACGAGGCCCCGCAGTTCAGCCCCTGGAGCCTGCTGGACCGGGTGACCTGCCCGGTGCTCATCCTCGCGGGCGAAGACGACCCCGTATGCCCGTTGCCCGTAGTGGAGGAGCTGGCCAGCCGGCTTCCGGCGAACACCACCACACTCGCGCGCCTGCCCGGTGCCCGGCACGCCATCTTCCGCGATCGGCCCGACCTGGCCTTCCCGGTCATCGACGAGTTCATTCGCAGCATCATCAGAAGCGACGCCTGATCAAGGTGCGCGGCTCTGGCCTACGGCGTCTTGGCCAGGAAGTGGGTGAGGCGGTCCAGGGGCCAAGTGGTGATGACGTCGTCGGGGGTGAGCCAGCCGCGCTGGGCGGTGCCGACGCCGTAGACCATGTTGGCCAGGTGGCCGACGGAGTGGGCGTCGGTGTCGATGGCGAACTTGACCCCGGCGTCGCGGGCAGCGCGGATGTGCGCGGACGGCAGGTCCAGGCGGGCCGGGTGGGAGTTGATCTCCAGCGCGGTGCCCGTCCGGGCGCAGGCGGCGAACAATTCGGGCAGGTCCACGTCGACCGGCGGCCGCTTGCCGATCTTCCTGGTCAGGGGATGGCCGATGACGTTCACCTGGGGGTTCTCGCAGGCGGTGATGAACCGGCGGGTCATCTGGGCCCGGTCCAGGTCGAAGTGGGAGTGCACCGAGGCCACGCAGACGTCGAAGCCGCTGAGGAAGTCCTCGTCCCAGTCGACGCTGCCGTCGGGGGCGATATTCAGCTCGGTGCCGTGCAGCAGCACCATGGGCCCGGCCTGCTCGGCCAGCTGGCGCAGCTGCTCGCGCTGGGCCAGCATCTTCTCGTCGGTCATCCGCTGCATGAACAGGTTGGGGGCGTGATCGGTGACGGCGTAGTAGTCGTAGCCGCGGGCCCGCGCGGTGGTCACCATCTCCTCCAGCGTGGCCACGCCGTCGGTCAGGCTGGTGTGGGTGTGCAGGTCGCCGCGGAGGTCGGCCTCGGTGACCAGGGCGGGCAGCTCGCCGCGCAGCGCGGCCTGCACCTCGCCGGTGTCCTCGCGCAGCGCGGGCGGGATCCAGGCCATGCCCAGGCGCTCGTAGACCTCCTCCTCGGTGCGGGACACGATCAGCTCGCCGGTCTCCACCTCGAACAGGCCGTACTCGGACAGCTTGAGCTTGCGGCGGACGGCTAGCTCGCGCACGCGCACGTTGTGGGCCTGGGAGCCGGTGAAGTACTGCAGCGCCGCGCCCCAGGTGTCGGCCGGGATGACCCGCAGGTCGACCTGGAGCCCGGCCCCGGTCCTGATCGAGGTCTTGGTCGGCCCGGAGGCGATGACCTCGGCCGCCTCGGGCAGCGCGGTGAGCGCGGCCATCAGCGGGGCCGAGTCTTCCGCCGCGGCCAGCACGTCCACGTCGCCGACGGTCTCCCGCCACCGGCGCAGCGAGCCGGCGTACTGGCAGCGCAGGCAGCCGGGCACGGCGCTGATCGCGGCGACCACGCGCTCGGCGGTTTCGGCGGCGACGTTCAGCAGCACCCGGCCGCCGGCCGCCTCGAGCAGCTCGATGCCGCGCAGCAGCCGTTCCTCGCTCTTGGGCCCGAAGCCGCGCAGGCCGGCCAGGCGGCCCGCGCCGATGGCGTCGCGCAGCGCGGCGGGCGAGCTGATGCCCAGCTCGGTGTAGAGCTGGAGGGCGCGGCGCGGCCCGAGGGCGGGGATCCGGGTCAGCTCGAGCACGCCGTCGGGGATGTCGGCGCGCAGCGCCTCCAGCGCGGCGAAGGTGCCGGTCTGGCCGATCTCGCCGACCTTCTCGGCGATGGACTTGCCGACACCGGGGATCCGCTGCAGTGCCGCGGGGCTGAGCGCCGAGATGTCGGCGGAGTGCCCGCCGATGGCCCGCGCCGCCTTCTCGTAGGCGCGGGCGCGCAGCCGGTCGCCGCCGGTCATCAGCCAGCAGCTCGGCGTACTCGCCGAGCAGCGCCGCGGCCGTGTCGTTGGCCTGGGGCATGCCGCTGCGGCTACTTCCTCCCGGCCGAAGGCGAAGTAGCTCAGCGGGCCGATCAGGTTCACGAACATCAGCGCCACCCACATGGGCTTGGGGCCCCGGACCTGATCCGCGGCCGGCGCCGCAGGTCGATCAGCGCGGCGACCTTGAGGCTCAGCTCACCGGCCGCCGCCGCCACGATCAGCCGCTGCTGGCCGGCCGACAGGTCTGACCACCGCTTGCCGTCACCGCTCACCGAGAACCTCCCGTCGTTGTCCGTACTAGCCCATCATGTCGCGCGGGCGTAGCGGGCGGTGGCCAGCGGGACGAAGATGACCAGCAGCAGCACGGTCCAGGCCAGCGACGCGGCGACGGGTGCAGCAGCGGCCAGGCGCCGTTGGCGGGCGCGACCGGGCTGCCGAGCAGGTGCCGGGCCGCGGTGGCCAGGGCACTGACCGGGTTCCAGTCGGCGATCACGCGCAGCCAGGTCGGCATGCCGGACGTCGGCACGAACACGTTGGACACCGTCGCGACCGGGAAGACCAGGATGGACGCCTGGGCCGCGGTGTCTTCCTTGCCGATGACCAGGCCCAGGTACATGCCGACCCAGGTCGCGGCCACCTGGAAGGCGACCAGCAGGCCCAGGGCGGCCACAGCGTCAGCGGCGCCATGGTGAATCCGCCAGCCGACGGCCAGGCCGCACAGCGCCATGAGCACGAAGCTGAGCAGCCCGTAGACGGCGGTGGCCGCCGCCTGCCCGAACGGCACGGCGGCGCGGTTGATGGGCAGCGAGCGGAACCGGTCGACGACACCGCGGGTGCTGTCCCTGGCCATGGCGACCATGGCCGGCGTGATGTTGGCGGCGATGGTCGCGAACAGGCCGGATACCAGGAACTCGCGGTACTGCCGCCGCCGGGCACGCTGATCGCGCTGCCGAAGATGTAGCCGAAGATCAGCACCAGGACCACCGGCGCGCCCAGCGTGATCCCGATGGCGGCCGGGTCATGCCGGAGCTTGGTCAGCACGCGCTCGGCGCCGCGGCCGGAGCCCGTCGGCCACCGGCGCCCACCTGAGGTCGTCATGCCGCGGCCCCCGCCTCCGCGGTGCGGGCCAGGAAGACCTCGTCCAGGGTGGGCCGCCGGACGCTGACGTCCTCGGCCCGCAGGCCGGCCGCCTCGAGCTGGCGGACGAGCTCCGGCAGCGTGATCGCGCCCGCGCCGACCGGGGCCGACAGCGCGGCGCCGGTCGGGGTCGGTGACGGGCGGACCGGTGGCCCAGCGCCCCAGCACGCCGGCCGCGGCGGCCAGGTCGCCGGCGTCGGCCAGCACGATGTCCATGCGGGTGCCGATGGCGTCCTTGAGCTCGTCCGGGCGTGCCCTGGGCGACCACCCGCCCGGTGTCGATGATCACGACGTCGTCGGCCAGCTCGTCGGCCTCGTTCAGGTACTGGGTCGACAGCAGCACCGTGGTGCCACTCGCGGGCCAGCCCCCGGACGGTGGCCCAGATCTCGGACCGGCTGCGCGGGTCCAGGCCCGGTGGTCGGCTCGTCCAGGAACAGCACCGGGGGCTCAGGATCAGGCTGCCACCACGTCGAGCCGTCGCCGCATGCCGCCGGACCAGGTCTTGACCAGCCGGCAGCCGGCGTCGGCCAGGCCGAACTCGGCCAGCAGGGCGTCCGCCCGCTGCCGGGCCTGGCGCCGGCCCAGGTGATGCATGAGCCCGAGGATGACCAGGTTCTCCCGGCCGGTGAGGTCGTCGTCGACGGCCGCGTGCTGCCCGGCCAGCGCGATGGCGGCCCGGACCTGGGCGGGCTGGCGGACGACGTCGTGCCCGGCGACGCTGGCCCGGCCCCCGTCCGGGCGGGTCAGCGTGGCCAGGATCCGGATGGCGGTGGTCTTGCCCGCGCCGTTCGGGCCCGAGCAGGGCGCAGACCCGGCCGGCGGTGGCCGTCAGGTCCAGTCCGTCGAGCGCGGTCACCGCGCCGAAGGACTTGGTGAGGCCGGCCGCCTCGATGATGTTCACAGGGGATCCTCTCCGTAATATCGTACGCAGTACGTCGTACTAGGTACGATAATACAGTCCGCGACGCCGGACATCGCCGCCCGCCGGCAAGATGGGCACAGCAGCCGGCGAGGCGGCTGGCGGGCGGGCGACCGGGAGGGGAGGCGCGGTGGCGGACGACGGGCCGCAGGCGGGCCGGCGGCGGGGGCCGCGGCCGCGGCTCACCCGGCGGCAGGTCATCGAGGCCGCGGTGGCCATCGCCGACGCCGAGGGCCTGGACGCGGTCACCATCCGCGCGGTGGCGGCCCGGCTCGGGGCCGGCGCGATGTCGCTGTACAGCTACGTGCCGGACAAGCAGGCCCTGGTGTACGACATGGTCGAGCAGGTCAGCGAGGAGCTGGCGGTGCCGGCCGAGCCGAGCGGCGACTGGCGGGCCGACCTGCGCGGGCTGGCCCGGCAGCAGCGGGCGCTGCTGCACCGTCATCCGTGGCTGATCGAGGCGCTGTCGCACCGCCAGCCGCTCGGCCCGGCCACCCTGGCCTACCTGGAGTTCACGCTGGCCGTGCTGGAGCCGGCCGGCCTGGATGCCGGGTCCGCGCTGGAGTCGACGGCCCTGCTCAACGGGTTCGTCATCAACCTGGTCCGGGCCGAGCTGGCCGACCAGGACGCGGCTAGTGCCGACCCGGTTCTGGTCGCCGAGGCGGGCGAACGACTGCGGCTGTTGCTGGAATCCGGGCGCTATCCCCGGTTCGCCGCCGCGCTGGCGGGCGGCGAACCGGGAGTGGACCTGGGCGAGCACTTCGACCGCCTGGTCGACCGGGTCATGGACGGGCTGATCCGGCCCGGCGGCTAGAAGTACTCCTAGGCGCCGCGGGCGACCGGCTCGCCGGTGGCCGGGTTCAGGAACAGCGGCCGGTTCCGCGCGGACCGGAAGCTGAACATGGACAGGATCGAGCAGGCCTCGGCGTCGGCCGCGCCGTTGCCCAGCGCCGGCAGGCCCCAGTTGTACTCGATGAACTTCACCACTGAGCTCTGGTCGATGACCGTGCTGTCCACGAAGTCGGACTTGGCGTAGGGCGAGATGACCAGGAACGGGAGCCGCGGGCCGAGGCCGCACCGGCCCTGCTCGGGCGCACCCGTGCGGGTGGTGGGCACCTGGGCGGCCTGATGGCCGCACTGGCCGGGGCCGGTCAGCGAGTCCAGCGAGGTCTGCGACTCGGTCTGGATCGGCCCGAGCACGTGGTCGTACCACCCATCGGAGTCGTCCCAGGTGATGATGATGGCGGTGGACCGCCAGGCGGGCCGGGACTCCAGGCGGTTCACCGTGCTGGCCAGCCAGGTCTGCTCGTCCAGCGGGTCGGAGTAGCCGGCGTGGCCGTCCTGGTAGGCCGGGGCCTTCAGGTACGAGACCGACGGCAGGCGGCCGGAGTCGGCGGCGGCCCAGAAGTCGGCGATGTCGTACTGGTGGTTGGCCCGGTCGGTGCGCCCGATCATGGCCACCGACGCGGGCGGCCGGTGCATCGGGTTGGCGGTGGAGGCGTAGTACTCGAACGGCTCGTGGTGCGGCACGTAGTCGTAGACGCTGGCCCCGCCGACGTTGGTATGGTGCTGGGCGCAGATCTGCGCGGTGGTCGGCGGGGCGCCGCGGCCGGGCACGTAGCCGTGGTCGAAGCCGCCCTCGAACCAGCCCCAGGTGATGCGCGAGGTGGTCAGCTCCTGGCCGATGTTGTTGCCGCCCATGGTGACGGTGTCGGCCGGGGCCACCCCGTCACCGCCGTACTTAGACGGCAGGTAGGAGCAGATGTCATAGGTCGGGTCGGCGTCGTCGGTGACGGTGCCGGGGCCCGCGGCGGGCTGGCCATGCTGCCCGGTGGCGATGTGCGAGGACAGCGGATTGTTGGTATTCAGGCCGGGCGGCGCCGCGCAGGGGGAGTCGTTGATGGTGTCCGGGGAGGCCGGGCCGCAGGTCGCGCCGAACGTGTTGGCGGCGGTCACGTTGAGCGCGCCCAGCGTGGACGTGCCATAAGTGGTGCCGTAGTCGTCGTCGCTCATGGCGAAGTGCTGGGCGTAGTTCCACAGCCCGGTGACCGAGTTGCCGTCGTAGTAGTCCATGACCGCGTAGTTCTTGCTGGCGCCCGCCGGGATTGGCTCGGGCAGGCCCAGGTAGGTCAGCCCGGCCAGGCATTTGTCCAGGGTCTGGTGCTCGCCCGTGTTCTGCGCGTACAGGTCCTCCAGGCCGTGGTCGGCCGCGTTCTGCTCGGCGGTGTAGAAGTGGTCCTGGTCGCAGGTCATCGGCTGGTCGTGGCCGAGGCGCACGGGGTTGGACAGGTTGGGGTTGCGGGTCAGCCGCGGGCCAGTCGGCCCGGCCCTGGTGATGTCACCGTACTTAATGTCGCTGTACAGGCCGTTCACCGTCGGGGTGCCCGGCCGGGCGTGGAAGGCCAGCGCGCCGGCCGGGTTCGGCGCGTACGGGTAGGTGCCGAAGTAATGGTCGAACGACACGTTCTCGTCGAAGATGACGACCAGGTGCTTAATCGGCGTCGCCGTCCCGCCCGCGATCCGGCCGGCGGCGGCCCCGGCGCTGGCGGCAGCCTGGGCATCGGCGCCGCCGGCGCAACTGAGCGCGGCCACGGCCAGGACGGCGGTGAGCAGGCGCGCGCGGCGTAAGAGTGGCATGCCAGTCCCCCCGGACTTGGAAAGATCCCCCCGTTGCGGACGGAGCCTAGAGCGCCCGCCGCCCCGGCGCCGCGCGCCGCGCCGCGTCGCGCCGTGACCAGGCCATCCCGCATACGCCGGGTTATGGGTAAGTGAACGTTTCCGCGCAGCTGAGCATCCAGGATGAGCCGGGCGGGCACGGGTGCCTATGCTGACCTTTGTCATGCGTACAACGGGTCTGCTCACAGTTACCGCGGCGCTCGCAGCGATGGTCGCGCTTACCGGGTGCGGGGGCACGGCCACCACCAGCAGGAGCAGTGCGTCCGATGTGCTCTCCGTGAACCTCGGCTCGTGCGGCGGCCACTGGCACCTCGCGCATCCGGGCTGGCACACCTTCCAGATCCGCAACTCGGGGGACTCGGGTACCGAGGTTGACCTGACCAACCCGGCCAACGGCGCGGTGTACGCGGAGCTTGAGGAGATGGGCCCGGGGACCACGACCCCGATGAGCCTCAACGTCGGGTCCGGCCGGTACGCGTTCGTCTGCCAGTTCTCCGATACCAACCCGATGACCGGCCCCACGATCACGGTGCCGGGGCACGCGAAGGGCACCGCGGCGACCCTGCCCATCACCTTCAACGAGCTGATCCCGGTGGCCAAGAAGTACCAGGCCGTGACCGAGGCGGCGCTCCGGGTGCTGGCCGCGAAGACCCGCACGCTGAACGCCGCCGTGCAGGGCGGCAACCTCACGGCGGCCCGGCGCGACTGGCTGACGGCCCACCTTCAGTACGAGACGCTGGGCGCGGCGTACGGCGCATTCGGCAACTACGACAACGAGATCAACGGCCGGGCCGACGCCGTCGGGGTCAGCAGCCCGAAGTGGACTGGCTTCTACCGGCTGGAGTACGGGCTCTGGCACGGGCAGTCGGCCAGGGAGCTCAAGCCGGTGGCGCAGACCCTGGACAAGGACGTCAGCGCGCTGCTGGCGTGGTGGCCGTCGCAGCAGATCTCGCTCATCGACCTCGGGCGGCGAGCCCACGAGGTCATCGAGAACGCCCTGGAGTTCCAGCTCACCGGGCACGACGACTACGGCAGCGGCAGCACGCTCGCAACCGTCGTGGCCAACATCACCGCCTCGAAGGTGCTGCTGTCCCTGCTGCACCCGCTGCTCGCCCCGCGCTACCCGGGGCTGCCGGCCGTCTACAGCTGGCTTGACCGGCTCCAGACGCTGCTGGTGAAGGAGCATCTGCCCAGCGGGTCCTGGGTTCCGGTGTCGCGCCTGCCTGCCCGCGCCCGCCAGGAAATCGACGCAGCGTGCGGCCAGGCACTGCAGGAACTCGCTCCGATCGCGTCGATTACCGAGCCGAGGAACACCTACCGTGACTTCTGAGCCGACTGTGCCTCCTGAGGCGACCAAGCCGACTGGACCAGCCGAGCCTGCCGGGCAAGCGGGGCCGCGGCGGCGATCGTTCCTGCGCGGCATGGCCGGGGGCGTGGCCGGCGGCGTGGTCGCGGGGGGCATCGCGGGAGCGGCCAGCGGGTCGGCCTACGCGGCTTCCCGGCCGGGCTCGCAGGCGGCGGCGAACGAGGCCATCGTGAGCGGGCTGCTGCCGCCCGTGCCGTTCCACGGCCAGCACCAGGCCGGCATCCTGCCCAAGTCGCAGCGGGCGACCGCGATGGTGTCGTTCGACGCCACCGCCGAGAGCCGCAGTGACCTGGTCGACCTCCTCCAGACGGTCACCGACCGGGCCCGCTTCCTGACCACGGGCGGCACGCCGCCGCCGGTCGGCATCAACGGGCCGCCGTCGGACTCGGGCGTGCTGGGCCCGACCGTCGTGCCGGACGGGCTCACGGTGACGTTCGGCGTCGGCTCGACCTTGTTCGACGACCGGTACGGCCTGGCCAGCCAGCTTCCGGCGGGGCTGACGCCGATGCGGTCGTTCCCCAACGACGACCTGGACCCGGCCCAGACCGGCGGCGACCTGATCCTGCAGCTGAGCGCCGGGAACTCCGACACCGTGCTGCACGCGCTGCGGGACATCGCCCGGCACACCCGCGGCGGCATGCAGGTGAACTGGCGGATGGACGGATTCACCAGCCCGGCCCGGCCGGCCGGCACGGTCCCGCGCAACCTGCTCGGGTTCATGGACGGCATCTCCAACCCGGGAAGCGGCAGCGCGCAGCAGATGGACAAGCTGGTCTGGGTCCAGGCCGGCCAGCCCGCCTGGACCGCGGGCGGCAGCTACCTCGTCGTCCGGCTGATCCGGATGCTCGTCGAGTTCTGGGACCGAGTGGACATCTTCGAGCAGGAGCAGATGATCGGCCGCCGCCGGGCCTCCGGCTTCCCGCTCGACGAGCACGCCATCTTCGCCGCGCCAGACTACGCGCTCGACCCGACGGGCGACGTGATCCCGCTCAACGCCCACATCCGGCTGGCCAACCCGCGGACGCCGGAGACGGCCGACAGCCGCATCCTGCGCCGGGCCTACAACTATGACCGCGGCATCGACGAAGTCGGTGACCTCGACATGGGGCTCCTGTTCACGTGCTTCCAGCTGGACATCAAGCACCAGTTCGAGGCTGTCCAGACGAGGCTGATCAACGAGCCGCTGATCGACTACATCAGCCCGTTCGGCGGCGGGTACTTCCTGGCCCTGCCCGGCGTGACCAACAGCAGCGACTACTTCGGCCGCGCACTGCTCGCCTGACGATCCCACGCCTGACAACCCTGCCCGCCTGACAATCCTCGAATGGCTTGGCGGGATGTTGTCCGCGCGTTTGCCATCTGGTCAGATATCTCCTATGTCGGCGTCAGAGTTTCATGGGACTGTTCGGGACGGGGTGCGCGTGAGCGCGCTCTGCGGCGGCCCCGTCGGGGCGCCGGCGAAGTAAGTCCCGCAGGGAACCCGGGAGGGTATCAATGGGCGAAGGCCTGGCTGGTAGCCGGAAGAGGCGCGCGCGCCTCCGGCTCTATATCGCAGCAGGCGCGGTAGTAACCCTCGGCGCCAGCGTGGCCGCCGGGGTCACGGCGGCGAGCGCGAGCACGTCGGTGGCATCCAGGCTCGCGGCGGAGTATCCGGGGTACCACGTCCCCGCGACAGCGTCCGCCAGCGTGTACCGGGACACCAACGACACCAAGACGCCGATCAAGCACGTTGTCGTGATCTTCGATGAGAACGTGTCCTTCGACCACTACTTCGGCACGTACCCGTTCGCGACGAACAACGACGGCACCCCGTTCGTCGCCAAGCCGGGCACGCCGCACGTGAACGGGCTCTACACCAAGATCACCAAGAGCGGGCCGACCGGCCCGCTGCTGACCCATAACCCGAACGAGTTCGACCCGCAGCGGCTCGGCCCGTCCGAGGCCCTGACCTGCGACATGAATCACGGCTACCAGGCCGAGCAGAATGCCGTCAACAGCAACTCCATGAACATGTTCGTCCAGGACACCGAGCAGAACGAGTGCTCGAACACCGGCGAGTTCTACGGGCCTCCCGGCATCGTCATGGACTACTACGACGGCAACACCGACACCGCCCTGTGGAATTACGCTCAGAACTACGCGATGAGCGACAACAACTTCGACACCACCTTCGGGCCGTCGACCGAGGGCGCCATCTCCGTCTCCTCGGGCCTGAGCACCGATGGCTCCGCGGTGACCCCGGCGGGGGCGGCGACGACCGACCCCGGCGCGATCAGCTCGGACGGGGTCGTGTACGGCGACATCGACCCGCACTTCGACCAGTGCTCGGACTCCAACCACACCTCCACTAACCCGGAGGCCGTGATGACGGGCGAGAACATCGGCAACCTGCTGAACGCCAAGCACGTCACCTGGGGCTGGTTCCAGGGCGGGTTCGCGCCGACCTCGCACAACAGCGGCGGCGCGGTCTGCGGTGCCCAGAGCGAGAACATCGACGGGACCGAGCTCGATGAGTACACGCCGCACTGGGAGCCGTTCCAGTTCAACGCCAGCACCGCCAACCCGGCCCACCTGGCGCCGACCTCCGAGGCCGCGATCGGCCGTACTGACCGGGCCAACCACCAGTACGACCTGACCGACTTCGCCAAGACGCTGAAGGACGGCAACCTGCCGTCGGTCAGCTTCCTCAAGGGCACCACCGAGCAGAGCGCGCACCCGGGTGAGTCCGGTCCGATCGACGAGCAGAGGTTCCTCGTCAACACGATCAACCAGATCGAGAAGTCGAAGTTCTGGAAGTCGACCGCGATTGTCGTCACCTACGACGACTCTGACGGCTGGTACGACCACGTCAAGCCGCACCTGGTCAACGGCTCGAACGACTCCACCATCGATGCCGCCGTGTGCGAGAAGGCCAAGGTCACGCTCGGCACCGCCAACGGTCGCTGCGGCTTCAGCCAGCGGCTGCCGATGCTGGTCATCTCGCCCTGGACGCGGGACAACTACGTCAGCAGCAACCTGACCGACACCACCTCGGTGGTGCGGTTCATCGAGGACAACTGGCTGGCCGGGGAGCGCATCCCTGGCTCCTTCGACGCGATCTCGGGCAGCCTCACGGCCAAGAACGGGCTGATCGACCTCAACGTCAAGCCGCACGACACCCCGGTGATCCTCAACCCGCAGGACGGTGCCGTCGTTCACGGCGACAACTTCTACGGCAACATGGGGCGCAAGCACCCGAAGAAGTAGCCGCACGGTCGTGGCGCCATGACACGACTCAGCTAGCCGCTGCCCCGGCCCGGGCCTCCCGGACCGGGGCAGCGGGCTGTCCGTCTGCCGACATGCCTTGTCCGGCTGCACCGTCGCGGCCCGGCGGACACGCTCCGTATCGTCACGACCAGGCTTAACTCACGGGAGGTCAGCGTCATGACGGACATAGCCGAACTGCGCAATGCGATCACCGGGCTGCTCGCCTATGCCGGCGCCGAGGAGGAGATGCTGCTGGCCACGGCGCGCCGGGCGCCGGTCGTCTCCGGCCGCCCGGACTGCTGGGCCGCGATCCCGTTCATCGCACATAACACGGAGTTCAAGCGCCAGCAGGTCCGGCGGCTGACGGCCATCCGGCCGGCGACACGCCGCCTGAGTTCACCGAGATCGATCACCGATCGGCCGAGGTCTACGAGCGCTACGCGGACCGGCCCGCGGGCCAGGTGGCCCGCGACAGCCGGGAGGTCACCGCGGCGCTGATCGACGGGCTGGGCGAGACCACGGACGAGGACCTGCTCGACCCGGCCCGGCATCCCTGGCTGCGCGGCCGTCAGCTCGGGCTCCAGATCATCGTGCGCGGCTTCTGGCATCCGCTGGGCCACCTCGGCGAGTTCTACGCCGCTCACGCCCGGCCCGACCGAGCGGTTACGCTATCCGAGCACGCCACGGCGACCGCCGCGTACCTGAACGCCCCGCCGGCCGCGCAGGGGATGGCCTGGTACAACCTGGCCTGCGCCCAGGCCCAGGTCGGCCAGGCGGACAGTGCGCTGGGCTCCCTGGAGCAGGCCATCCGGCTCAACCCGGACCTGCGGGCCAACGCCCGCCGCGACGCCGACCTGGACCGCCTGCGCGGGAACACCGAGTTCTCGGCGCTGATCGCGGAGTGAACCGAGGCCCGTTAAATGGAATCTTCTGTCCCGCGGGTGCCGCTGCTGACCATCGCGCGGGAATGGGGCCGGATCGGGTGCATCGGGTTCGGCGGGCCGCCCGCGCACATCGCGCTGCTGCGGGCGCTGTGCGTGGACCGGCGGGAGTGGCTGTCCGCGGCCGAGTTCGAGGACGGCGTCGCGGCCACCAGCCTGCTGCCCGGCCCGGCCTCGACCCAGCTGGCCATCCTCTGCGCCTGGCGGCTGCGCGGGCGGGTCGGCGCGCTGGTCGGCGGGGTTTGCTTCATCGTGCCCGGCCTGATCATTATCCTGGCCCTGTCGGCGCTGTTCCTGGCCGCCCGCCCGCCGCTGTGGGTCCGGGGCGCCGCGGCCGGCGCCGGGGCCGCGGTGCCCGCGGTGGCGCTGGCCGCCGCCATCGGGCTGGTCCCGGCCAGCCTGCGGCGCGTCGGCCCGGCCCGCCCGCGCCGGGCCCGGTGGGCCTGCTACCTGCTGGCGGGCGGGCTGTCGGCCGCGCTGATCGGCCCGTACCTGGTCGTCGTGCTGCTCGGCTGCGGCTTGATCGAGATGCTGCTGACCGCCCGGCCCAGCATCGGACAGGGGCGGAGCGTGGCCCTGCCGGTGCTGGCGGCCAAGGTCACCGCGGCCGGCGGGCTGGCGGGCGTGGCCTGGGTGGCGTTCAAGGTCGGCGCGCTGTCGTTCGGCGGCGGGTTCGTGATCATCCCGCTGATGCAGCACGACGCCGTGCACACCTACCACTGGATGACCAGCGCCCAGTTCCTCAGCGCGGTCGCGCTCGGGCAGGTTACGCCGGGCCCGGTGGTGCAGACCGTGGCCGTGGTCGGCTACGCGGCGGCCGGGGTCGGCGGCGGGCTGCTGGCCTCGCTGGTCGCCTTCACCCCGTCGTTCGCGCTGGTGCTGGCGGGCGGGTCGCGCTTTGACCGGCTGCGCGGGAACGCCAGCGCGCAGGCCTTCCTGACCGGTGCCGGGCCCGCCGCCATCGGCGCCATCGCCGGGGCCACGATCCCCCTCGGCCTGGGCCTGGCCCACCTGTGGCAGCTCGGCGTGCTGGCGCTGGCCCTGGTCTGGCTGGTGGCACTGCGCCGCGGGGTGGTGGCCGCCCTGATCGGCGCCGGCGCGCTGGGCGTGCTTGCCGTGCTGGCCGGCGCCGCGCCGGGCTGAGGCCTAGCTCACTGGCCTAGCTCACTCCTCGCGGCTCACTCTTCCGGCTCGAGCGTCAGCGAGACCGAGTTGATGCACCAGCGCTGGTCGGTGGGGACCTCGTAGCCCTCGCCCTCGAACACGTGCCCCAGGTGCGAGTCGCAGGCCGCGCACCGGACCTCGGTGCGGGTCCCGCCCAGCGAGCGGTCCTCCAGCAGCACGACCGCGTCATCCTCGGTCGGCTGGTAGAAGCTCGGCCAGCCGCAGTGCGAGTCGAATTTCGCGTCGGACCGGAACAGCTCGGCGCCGCAGGCCCGGCACCGGTACACGCCGGTGGTCTTGGTGTCGGTGTACTCCCCGGTGAACGGAGCCTCCGTGCCCGCCTGCCGCAGCACGTGGTACTCCTCGGGAGACAGCCGCTCCTGCCATTCCGCCTCAGTCATCTCCACCCGTTGCGCCTTGTCCATGTTCCGGAGACTACCCGGAAGCCCCGTGCATCAGACCCCGGAGCCGGCACCCGCGCGCTCGGCGTCGCTGCCGAACGGGTTGTCCTGGACGACGTAGGTCCAGGTGGCCGTCGGCCGCTTCAGGTCCGCGGCGGCCAGGTCGATGCCGGCGCTGGTGATGGCGGCCGCCTCGAAGGTCGCCGCGCAGCGCTCGCCGATCTGCTCCAGCAGGCGGCCGAACAGCTTGACCGCCTCGGCGTGGAACTCCGCCAGCGGATCCAGCGCCATGATGAACGGGTTGGGACCGTGGCCGAGCGCCCGCAGGTGAATGCCCTCGCGGATCTCGGCCAGCACGGCCAGGTGGTCGGCCCAGCCGCGGTCGAGGTGGTAGAGGGCGATCTGCCGGGTGCTCTCCTCGAGCACGCCGGGCCCGACCTCGGCGGCCAGCTCCTGGTAGCGGTCCGGGCAGCGGCGGGCCAGGTCGGTCAGCGCGGCGTCGCCGTGCAGCACCCGGTCCCGCCGCTCCAGCACGACGCGCCGCTGCTCCTCGATCAGCTTGCTGTACCGGAACGTATTGCGGTGTATCTCCAGGTTCGCCGCCTCCGCGGCGCGCTGGGCGTGCCGGACGGCGCGCCGGGACCGGGCGTCATCCAGCCGGCCGTCGGGATCGGGGTCGCCGGGCGCCTCGTGCAGCGGGTAGCTGACGACCAGGTCGTCCTCCATGCTGACGAAGAAGACCGAGCGGCCAGGGTCGCCCTGCCGGCCGGCCCGGCCGCGGAGCTGACGGTCGATCCGCTCGGTCCAGTGCCGGCCGGTGCCTACGACGTGCAGCCCGCCCAGGTCGGCCACCTGCCCGTCGTCGCCGTGGCGGCCGCCCAGCCGGATGTCGGTTCCGCGCCCGGCCATCTGCGTCGACACGGTGATCGCCCCGCGGGCCCCGGCCTCGCTGATGATCGCCGCTTCCTCGGCGTCGTTCTTGGCGTTCAGCACGACGCAGGGCAGGTCGGCGGCGGCCAGCTGGGTGGCCACCCGCTCCGACTCGGCGATGTCCAGGGTGCCGATCAGCACCGGCCGCCCGGCCGCGTGCGCCGTGGCGATCTCGGCGATGACCGCGCGCTCCTTGGCCGGCCGGGTCGCGTACAGCCGGTCCGGCTCGTCCTCGCGCACCGACGGCCGGTTGGGCGCTATCACCGCGACCTCCAGCCCGTAGAACTCGCGCAGCTGCTCGCCGATGGTGACCGCGGTCGCGGTCATCCCGCACACCTTCGGGTAGCGCCGCACCAGGGACTCGACGGTGATGCTGTCGAGTATCTCCCCGGTCTCGCTGGCGGCCAGGCCCTCCTTGGCCTCGACCGCCGCGTGCAGGCCGTCGGGCCAGCGCTGCAGCCGGGCGACCCGGCCGCGCGAGGTGCTGATCAGCTGGATCCGCCCGTCGCGGACGATGTAATCGACGTCGCGCCGCAGCAGCACCTGGGCGTGCAGGGCCAGGTTCAGCCGGGTCAGGAAGTCGAGCTGGGCCTCGGCGTACAGGTCGATGCCGCCCAGCGCGGCCTCCGCCGCCCGCGCGCCCGCGTCGGTCAGCTGGACGTTGCGGGCCTCGTCGTCGGCCTCGTAATGCCGGCCCGGCAGCAGGCCCCGGACGATCCCCGCGATCCGCAGGTCCGTGCTGGCCGCCTCGCCCGAGCCCGCCAGCACCAGCGGCACCAGTGCCTCGTCGATGAGCACCGAGTCGGCTTCGTCGATCAGGACCACGTCGGGGGCGGTCATGACCTGGTCGGCCGGGTCGGTTCGCAGCCGGTCGCGGAGCACGTCGAAGCCGATCTCGCTGACCGGCGCGTAGGTGACCTGAGCCGCGTACGCCGCCCGGCGCTCGGCCGTTGCTGAGGCACTGCCCAGGAAGCCGACCGAGACCCCGAGGGCCTGGTATACCGGGCTCATCCACTCGGCGTCCCGGCGGGCCAGGTAGTCGTTGACCGCCATGACGTGCACGTGCCCGCCGCGCGTGGCGTGCCAGGCCGCCGCCAGCGCGCCGGCCAGCGTCTTCCCCTCGCCCGTCGCCATCTCGGCCACCGAGCCCGACATCATGACCAGCGCGCCGAGCAGCTGGGCGTCGTAGGGCCGCTCGCCCAGCGCCCGGCTGGCCGCCTCCCGCCCGACCGCGCAGAACCGGGCCTCGCAGGCCTGCGTCTCGGTCTCGGTGGCCGCGGCCGCCTCGGCGGGCAGCGCCTCGTCCGGGAGGTCGGCGAGCTCGGCCTCGGCCGCGGCGATGGTGGGCAGCAGGCGCTGGTAACCGGACAGGTCGGCCGTTCCCGGCTTCTGGAGGAACCGCCGGACCCGGTCCCTGAGGGCGCTCATGCCCGGCGGGCCGGGGGCCTGGACTGGGTTGCTGCCTGGTTCGCTGCCTGGGTCACTGGCTGGTTTGATGCCACACCCAGCGCAACGCCCCGCGCGGCGGGCTGGTTCCGGGACTAGCCGAGCGCGGCCAGCAGGTCCTGGCCCCGCTCGGTGCGGCGGTAGATCACGTTGCGGCCGGTCCGGGCGCCCGCGATGACGCCGGTGTCCCGGAGTACGGCCAGGTGGGCGCTGACCGTGCCCAGCGAGATCTCCAGGGTGTGGGCCAGCTGGGTGCTCGTCGCCGGGCGGGCCAGCTCGCGCAGGATGCGGGCCCGGCCCTCGCCGAGCAGCCCGGCCAGCGCGTCGGCCGCGCCACCGTCGGGCGGCACCGCCGCGCCGCGGGCCGGGTAGACCATCGCGAAGTGCGGCGGCCGCTCGCAGGTCCAGGTGCCCCGGCCCGGCGTGTGCGGGACGAAGATCAGCCCGTCCTCGCCGATCAGCTGGTCCGGGTGGTCCTGGTGGCTGAACCGGATCGCGTCCCGGCCCACCCAGGCCGACTTGCGGGTCATGTCCTTGATGGCCTGCTGCCAGCCGTAGGCCGCCAGCAGGCCGGCCCGGTACATGATGTCCCGCTCGAGGATGGCCCGCCGCCGCGGCCAGTCCGGGGCCACGAACCGCCGCCAGCCCTCCTCGAACATCGCCGCGATCCGCGGCCCCAGGTCATCGCCGGCCAGCCACCCAGCGTCGCCCGTGTCCTGGCGCTGCCAGCTGGCCGCGACGGCCGGTTCCGTCGCGGCCCGGACCTGCGCGTCGGTGAACGCCGCGACCGGGACCAGCTCGTCGGCCAGCTGGGTGTGCACGCCGTCACCCGGCGGCAGGGCCACGTACTCGGGCAGCCACTTGGTCGCCGCGACCAGCGGCATCAGGCCACGGGCCACCTCGTCCTGGTCCCGCCAGCGCCGGTAGCCGGGCTGATTGCGGGCGTGCCAGGCGGCCAGCCACGGATACGGCAGGCGTTCCAGGGCGATGAGCGCGCTGAGCGTCTCGGCCAGCGGCGACACCGCGAAGCGGCAGCGCGAGAGCGCGGTGGGGGTAAAGCGGAGCAGGGTCATGGGAGCCGTGTCATGGGAGCCGTGTCGTCATGGGAGCCGGGTCGTCCTTACGCCATCTGGCGTAAGGATATGGGCCTGCCGCGCGGCTGGCCAGGCTGCTGGCTGTGAGATCCCTGCTCTCCGTGCTGTCCCCGCCCTTTCGCGGGTTCTTCCTCGGCCGCCTCGTCTCCCTGCTCGGCAGCGCCATGACCCCCGTCGCGCTGGCCTTCGCCGTGCTCAACGCCTCCGGCCAGCCCGGTGACCTCGGCGTCATCCTGGCCTGCCAGATCACCCCCCAGCTCGCCCTGCTGCTGGTCGGCGGGGCCGCCGGGGACCGGTTCTCCCGCCGCAAGGTGCTGGTCGCCGCCAACCTCGGCGCCGGCCTGACCCAGGGCGGCGTCGCCGCCGTGCTGCTATCCGGGCACTACAGCCTGCCCCTGATCGCCGTGCTCGAGGTCGGCAACGGCGTCATGGAGGCGTTCGCGTCCCCGGCCCTGCGCGGCATCGTGCCCGACCTCGTCCAGCCCGCCCACGTGCAGCAGGCCAACTCCCTGCTCGCCTCGACCCAGAACGGCGCCAAGATCCTCGGCCCCACCGCCGCCGGCCTGCTCGTCGTCGGCATCGGCGGCGGCTGGGCCGTCGCCCTGGACGCGCTCAGCTTCGTCATCGCCGCCGGGTTCTTCGTCCGGCTGCCCGTGCTGCCCGCCGCCGCGGCGGCCAGGCGGGCTCGGCTGACGGCCGACATCCGCGACGGCTGGCGTGCGTTCCGCTCCATCCGCTGGGTCTCCGCCATGGCCCTGTCGTTCTGCGCCATCAACCTCCTCAACGTCGGCCCGTGGCAGATTCTCGGCCCCGACCTGACCAGGCAGCGCAGCGGCGAGGCCGCCTGGGGCCTGGTCCTCAGCACCAGGGCCGTCGGCCTGCTGATGATGAGCGTGCTGATGTACCGGCTCGTGCTGCGCCACCCGCTGCGCACCAGCCGGCTCCTCGGCGGGCTGAGCGGGCTCCCGCTGCTCGCGCTCGGCCTGCATCTCGCCCTGCCGTGGCTGATGGCCTGCGCCTTCGTTGGCGCGCTGAGCTTCACCATCTCCGGGATCACCTGGGACACCACGCTCCAGCAGAACGTCCCGCGCGAGCTCCTGTCCCGCATCGCGTCGTTCGACGACCTGCTGTCCTACGCCGCCATCCCCGTCGGGCTGTTGCTTACCGGTCCCGCCGCCGCCCACTTCGGCGCCGCCCCGGTGGCGCTGGCCTGCGGCATCGCCTACGCCGTCGCCAGCCTGGCCCCGCTGGCCGTCCGGTCCGTGCGCGACCTGCCCGCCGGCCCGCCGGGTGACTCGGCAGCGGAGCCGGCGACTGGGCCGCCGGGTGATTCAGCGCCCGGCGACCCTCAGCCGATCGCCGCGCGGAAGCGCTCGCCCAGGCCAGCCAGGCGCTCCGGCGGCTCGTTGGCGAACACCAGCCGCAAGTAGTGCGGGCCGCTCGGACCCCAGCCGTCCATCGGCGTGGCCGCGACCCGGCCCCGCTCGAACAGCCGCCCCGACAGCTCGGCCGGGCTCATGCCCAGCGGCCGCGTGTCGATCAGCAGCGACCAGCCCCCGTCCGGCGCGATGACCGGGTAGCCCGCCAGTTCCTCCAGCACCACCTCGCAGCGCCGCTGCCACTGCGCCGTGGCCGCGGCCATGTCCGCGTCCGCGTCCGGCGCGTCCAGCGCCGCGGCCACCGCCTCCTGGGCCAGCCCGACCTGGCACACCACGTTGGTCAGCCCCACCAGCCCGATGTCGTTCAGGATCCCCGCCGGACCCGTCACCCAGCCCACCCGCCAGCCGATCATGCGCAGTTCCTTCGAGGCCGACCCGACCGTGATCGTGCGGTCGGCCAGCCGCGGGTCCGCGGCCGCCGGGTGGCTCGGACCCCGCCCGTCGAAGCGGATCCGCTCCATCGCCGCGTCGTAGATCATCCAGGCGTCATGCCGGTCACAGGCCTCCGCCAGCGCCGCCCAGTGCTCGTCGCCCAGCACCAGGCCCGTCGGCATGGCGGGCCCCATCATCAGCACCGCCGCCGTGGCCGGCCCCACCGCCGCGGCGAGCCGCTCGGGGTCGATGGTCCAGCGCCCCGTGCGCCCCGTGCGCCCGGTCGTGGCTTCGGCCGGGACGAAGCGCGTGATCCCGCCCGCCAGCCGAACCCGGTTGACCAGGCCCGCGTAGATCGGGTCGCAGAGCACCACCTCCTGGCCCGGCTCTACCGTGGCCAGCAGTGTGTTGAGGATGCCGTTCAGCCCGCCGGCCACGCTGACGCACTCCGTGGCCGGGTCGTAGGCCCGCCCCGCGATCCGCCCCACGTGTGCCGCCGCCGCCTCCCGCAGCGACCGATGCCCCTGGAACGGCAGGTAGCTGTTAGCCGCGTCATCGTCGATCGCCGCCCTCGTCGCCGCCAGTGCCACCGCCGGCGGCCGGATGTCGGTGTCCAGGTTCTCCAGCCGCAGCAGTTCCGGGTCACCCGCCGCGTCCGCCGCGTCGCCCACCGCGTCTACCCCGATGCCCGGGATGTCCCGCAGCCTGCTCACCGTCATGATTCCTCCCGCATCCCGTGTATCCCGTGTATCGCCCGTATCCCGTCTCGCTGGTACGCACGTAACACTAAACTGATACGTATGAACGGGCCACAGGATAACGACGAGGACTGGGCGCGGGTCATCGGACACAACGTCCGGCGGCTGCGCACCGCCGCCGGGATCTCGCTGGCCGACCTGGCCGCCGCCGGCGGCGTCAGCAAGACCACCCTGCACGGCATCGAGCAGGGCCAGGGCAACCCGACCATGAGCACCCTGTGGGCGCTGGCCACCGTCCTGCACGTGCCGCTCGGCGAACTACTCGAGGCCGCCCGGCCCGGCCGTCGAGATCACCCGCTCCGGGGATGACCGGCCACAGGCGTCCGGCGACGCGGTCAGCGCCCGCCTGCTGCACCGGATCCGGCTGCGCGGCACCGTCGAGGTCTACGACATCGGCATCGCGCCCGCCACCCAGCACTCCCAGGCCCACCTGCCCGGTGTCGAGGAGTGCCTGGTGATCACCCGCGGCCAGGTCATCACCGGCCCCGCCGACGACCCGGCCGAGCTCTCCGAGCGCGACTCCATCCGGTTCGCCGCCGCGCGGCCCCACATGTACCGCGGCGCCGGCCCCGACAACCGGGCTGTGCTGCTCATGATCTACCCCGAGCCCTGACGGGTCCTGGCTGCCCTCAGCGCGAGACCGGCACCGCTTCCCATGCCTTCTCGGTCACGATCACGTGATCGAGAAAGCTGAGGCCGGTCACCGCCGCCGCGTCCACGGTCGCCTGGGTCGCCGAGACGTCCTCGGGCGTAGGCGTCGTGTCACCCGACGGGTGGTTATGGGCGAGAGCGAAGCTGCGCCCATCTCGCCGTAGCACCGCCACGATGATCTCGCGCAGCGGGAACAAGGTCTGGTCGGCCGCGCCATCCGAAAGCCGGTCCGTCCCGAGTACCCGCAGGGCAGCGTCACAGGAGATGACGATCAGCCGCTCCCTGTTGTGGTGGCCCAGCAGTGATTTGGCTACCGCGGCGATGTCAGTCGTTGCGCGAAGCCGTCGCGGCCGTTCTGCCTGCTCAGCGCGTCGGGCCAGCTCGAAGCTGGCGACGAGGCTGGATGCCCTCGCGGTGCCGATGCCCGCGACCGCCGACAGCTCGGCTACTGTGGCGCGGCCAATGGCCGTGATGGATCCGAATCTGTCCAGTAGCCCTTCTGCTACCTCATGGACGCCCTTGCCGCGAACGCCTGTACTGATCAGTAGTGCTAAGAGCTCACGGTCGCCCAGGGCATCTGTCCCACGCTCGGCCAGGCGCTCTCGCGGCCGGTCGGTGGCTGGTACCTGTGACATCAGCATGGCCGCAGCCTAGCCAGGGGGTACGACACTTATCTCGGCCTGCGGCCCTGTGGGTTACGCGCGCGATAACGCGGCAATCAGCCGCTTCTTCGGCGATTCCTTCGGCCCATGCATCGGTGAATGCTTTGGCCCATCCTTCGCCGATTGCTTCGGCGCAGCAAGGGGCCTACTGATCCTGGCGGGCTGATCTGCATTTGTTCACCGTCCGGGCCGCGCTGGGCCCGGTCCGGCCGGGCGGCCAGGCGGCCAGGCGGCACTGTTGCATCTGGAACCCGGTCACCTCGTCAGCGCGACGGCGGCGTCTGCGGCCGAGGCGAACAACTGCCGGCGTGCCGACTTGGCCGTCATCCACCCACGGTGCTGCCACTCCCGGTCGGCCAGCGAGTCTCCGGCCATCACCACCTCGCCGAACGGGATGGAGCGGTAGCGGGCGATCGCCATCAGCGCGGACGCTTCCATCTCGACGACCAGGCACCCTTCCTCCACCCGGCGCGAGACTCGGGCTCGGGTCTCGCGGTAGATGGCGTCCGTCGACCAGCTCAGGCCGTGCGTCGTCTCCACGCCGCGGCGCTGAGCGCGTCGGCCAGGGTCTCAGCCGGCCCCGGGTCAGCCGAGACGACCCGGCCGGCCGGCAGGTAGTGGAAGGACGTGCCTTCGTCGCGTACAGCACCGGTCAACACCACGGCGTGTCCCATCACCAGTTCCGGCACCAGCGCCCCTGCCGCACCGCAGGCGATGACTCCGCGAACTCCGCGGGCAATGACCTGCTCGAGCATGGCGCCGGCCAGCGGCGCCCCGACTCCGGGATGGAACACGCCCAGCCGTACACCCCGGTGCTCGATCTCCCACAACGATGCCGGGCCCATCTCGCTGTGCAGGCGACACACTGGCCTCGCGTCCTGGCGACCGGAGAGTTCCTCGACGACGTCACGGAAGAAGCACGCCACGGCGACCGTCGGCGCGTCGACTGGACGGATCAGCCGGCTCGGCTCGATGACCGCCTCACCGGTCAGATCCTCATCCTCCAGCAGCGGCAGTCGTTGGCGATCAGCCAGCCCAGACACCCGCTCACCGCCCCTCGCCGGACCGAGGCACTCGCCGCCCTCTGCATGAACTAACTCTCTACGACAGGAGTCCTGATACCTCTAGCGGGCTCCGTTTTCGTCGGAGTTAGTCGGGAAAACGTCCTCCAGCGTCCTAGCGGTCATGGCCTTGTCGGCCCATGCCTCTAGCTGGCCGAGGTCGGTGCAGGACAGCACGCGATCGCGTACGGGGGCGGGAACCTTCAGGCCTTGTACGGCCAGTAGCCGCAGCAGCATCGCCGCAGTGCTCTCGGCCTTCCCCTCGGCCTTCCCCTCGGCAATGCCTTCGGCCTTTCCTTCGGCCTTGATGCGGTCAATGAACTCGTCCTTGAACGTGATCGCCATCAGCGCCTCCAGGGCAGGCCGGGCCCCCGCTGGCGCGGCGACGCGGATGAGATGAGTATAGGTTTCCAGGCGGTCCTCATCGAGGCTGGCGGCGGCGATGGCGTGCAGCACGAGCAGCCGCCCGGCCTCCTGTTCCAGGTCGACGGCACCGGTGAGGGCAGCCAGGACGGCTAGCTCAGGCGCCACGGCAGCCAGGGCCGGGGCGTCCGCGGCGGGCGTCGTGCCGGCGTCGATGACCAGCGGGGCGAGGTCGAAGCCGGGTTGCCGGTGCGGATCGGCTGGCGTGCCCACCGGCCGGTGGCCGGGCTGGGGCAGATGACCACCAGCACGGCCGGGCAGTCGTGCTGGGCGCGGGCCAGGGCCAGGTAGGCCGGCCAGACCCGCCGCTTGCCGGCGTCCGGCGCCGTCTGCGACTCCACCACGACGGCCAGGCGCGTCCCGGGGCGGGCTCGCGGCCTGTCGCCACCCAGAACGATGACCGCGTCGGCGCGCAGTTCGGCGGGCAGCGCTGAACTCAGATCACCGGCCACCATCACGGCGGTCCCGCCCGCCGGAACCGGGACCCCGCTGCCGTGCAGGAGAGCCGCGGCCAGCAGCGGGTTGCGCCGCAGTAACTCGATCGGCGCCTCGTGCGCGATGCTCGGCATGTGGCCACCACATCACGAGGCACCGACATTCCGGACATCGCCCGGCGAGCGGCCCTGGGGTTACAGCAGGACCTCGTGGACGGGGTCGATGCCGGGAAGGGGATGCAGCTTGATCTCGGCCACGTGGCCGGCCGCCGAGACGTCGGGGGCGGCGGCAGCCAGGGCGTCGAGCTGCTCTTGCGGCGCAGTCAGGATCAGCTGCGAGACGGGTGCCTTCATGGCCAGCTGCGCCTGCGACTTGGCCCGGCGCACCGCCCCGATCGCCGCCGCAGCCGCGTCCAGCACCGCCGTCCCGTCCGGGCTGACCGCACCCGCGCCCGCGGCGGCGTCGGCCAGGGCCAGGAGGCCGGCCGGCTCCGGCCACGGGGCCAGGTGCACGGAGCCCGTCTGCCACCACGACCACACTTCCTCGGTCACGAACGGCACGAACGGGGCTAGCAGTCGCAGCACCACCGCCAGCGCCTCGCGCAGCGTGGCCATCGCGGAGGCCGCCGCCTGCGGTCCGCGCTCGCCGTAGGCCCGGGGCTTGACCAGCTCCAGGTAGTCATCGCAGAAGAACCAGAAGAACCGCTCGGCGTGCTCCAGCGCCAGCGCATGGTCGTAGGCCTCGAAGGCGTCTGTGCACTGGGCCGTGACGGCGGCCAGCCGCCGCAGCAGCGCCCGGTCGATCGGCTCGGTGACCAGCCCGCCCAAGCCACCCTTGTCGCCCGAGCCGTCGCCGATACCGAGCACGAACCGGCTCGCGTTGAGGATCTTCACCGCCAGCCGTCGCCCGATCTTGAGCTGCGCCGGGTCGAACGCCGTGTCCACGCCCAGCCGCGCGCTAGCCGCCCAGTACCGGACCGCGTCCGTTCCGTAATTGTCGAACATGTCGGTCGGGGTCAGCACGTTGCCCGCCGACTTGGACATCTTCTTGCGGTCCGGGTCCACGATCCAGCCGGAGATCGCCGCGTGCCGCCAGGGCAGCACGCCCTCCTCCTGCTCGGCTCGCAGCACGCTGTAGAACAGCCAGGTCCGGATGATCTCGTGGGCCTGCGGCCGCAGGTCCATCGGGAACACCTGGGCCAGGATGTCGTCCGGCGTGCTCCAGCCGGCCGCGATCTGCGGCGACAGCGAGGACGTGGCCCAGGTGTCCATGATGTCCGGGTCGGCGGTGAAGCCGCCGGGCTCGTTTCGCTGGTCGGCCCGGTAGCCCGCGGGTACGTCGGCGGCTGGGTCCACCGGCAGGTCGGCATCGGCGGGCGCGATCGGGCGGCTGCGGTCCGGCTGTCCTTCGCCGTCCACCGGGTACCACACCGGGATCGGCACGCCGGAGAACCGCTGCCGGCTGATCAGCCAGTCGCCGGACAGGCCCTTCACCCAGTTCTCGTACCGGGACCGCATGTGCGCCGGGTGCCAGTCCAGCTCCCGGCCGCGCTCCAGCAGCCGGGCCCGCAGGTCCGGGTCCCGCGCGCCGTTGCGGATGTACCACTGGCGGGTGGTCACGATCTCGAGCGGCTCGCTGCCCTTCTCGTAGAACTTCACCGCGTGCCGGACCGGCTCCAGCTCGCCGCGCAGCGCGCCGGCCTCGGCCAGCAGTTCCACGATTCGCCGCCGGGCCGCGCGGGCCCGGAGCCCGGCCAGCTCGCCATAGGCGGCCAGCCCGCCAGCCTCCGTGATCCCGGCCGGCGGGGTCGGGAGCAGCCGCCCGTCGCGTCCGATCACCGCGCGCGTGTCCAGCTGAAGGTCCCGCCACCAGGTCACGTCGGTGGTGTCGCCGAACGTGCACACCATGGCGATCCCGGTGCCCTTCTCCGGGTCGGCCAGCCGGTGGGCCAGGATCGGCACCTGGACTCGGAACAGCGGCGTGGTCGCCATGGTGCCGAACAGCGCGGCGTAGCGTTCGTCATCGGGGTGCGCCACCAGTGCCACGCAGGCCGGGAGCAGCTCGGGCCGGGTCGTCGCCACGACCACCACGCCCGTGTCATCCGGCACGGCATTCAGCCCGAACGCCAGCTGGGCGTAGGCCCCGTCGATGACCCGGTCCTCGACCTCGGCCTGGGCCACGGCCGTCCCGAAGGTCACGTCCCACAGCGACGGGCCCTCGGCCTGGTAGGCATCGGCCCGGGCCAGGTCGCGCAGGAACACCCGCTGGGAGATGGCCTGGGCGCGGTCGTCGATGGTGCGGTAGCTCATGTCCCAGTCCACTGACAGGCCCAGCCGCTGCCACGCGCTGGCGTAGGCCGCCTCGTCGACGGCGGTCAGCTCCCGGCACAGCTGCACGAAATTGCGCCGGGATATCGGCACCTGATCGGCCGGGCGCACCGACTTGGCGCCCGATGGCGCCACTTTCAAGTCGGGCTGGTAAGGAAGCGAGGGGTCGGGGCGGACCCCGTAGTAGTTCTGCGCCCGGCGCTCGGTGGGCAGCCCGTTGTCGTCCCAGCCGACCGGGTAGAAGACCTGCTGCCCGCGCATCCGGTGGTAGCGCGCGATGGTGTCGGTCTGGGTGTAGGAGAAGACGTGCCCGATGTGCAGCGATCCGCTGGCGGTCAGCGGGGGAGAGTCGATGGCGTAGACGTCACCGCGGGTCGCGGAGCGGTCAAACTTGTACTACACGCTCCTTAGCCCACCGCTGCGTCCACTTGTCCTCGATGCCGTCAAGCGTCGGCTTGCCCGGCACGGCGGTGGTGGCCGGTTCCGCACGGCCAGAGTCGGTGTTCATGACACCCAAGGGTAGCCGGTTTGGCCTGGCGTTCACCCCCGCTCACTAGGGTGGCCGGTATGCAGACGCGCGTACTTGGAAGCACCGGAGTCAAGGTCAGCCCGCTGTGCCTGGGCGCCATGATGTTCGGGGCCTGGGGCAATACCGACCACGACGAGTCCATCCGGATCATCTACCGGGCCCTGGACGCCGGGATCAACTTCATCGACACCGCCGACGTCTACTCCGCCGGCGAGTCCGAGGAGATCGTCGGCAAGGCGCTGGCCGGGCGGCGCGAGAACATCGTGCTGGCCACCAAGGCCCACGGGACCATGGGCGACGACCCCAACCAGCAGGGCAACTCCCGGCGCTGGATCATCCGCGAGTGCGAGAACAGCCTGCGCCGCCTGGGCACCGACTACATCGACCTGTACCAGATCCACCGGCCCGAGCCCGAGACCGACGTCGATGAGACCCTGGGCGCGCTCAGCGACCTGATCCGGGCCGGGAAGATCCTCTACGCGGGCAGCTCCACCTTCCCCGCCGCGCAGATCGTGCAGGCTCAGTGGACCGCCGAGCGCCGTGGCCGGGAACGGTTCGTCTGCGAGCAGCCGCCCTACTCCATCCTGGTCCGCGCCATCGAGGCCGAGGTGCTGCCCGTCTGCCAGCAGTACGGCATGGGCGTGATCCCGTGGAGCCCGCTGGCCGGCGGCTGGCTGACCGGCCGCTACCGCAAGGACGCCGAGGTGCCCGTGAGCCAGCCGCGCGCAGCGCCTGCCGGAGCGCTACGACCTGGCCCTGCCCGGCAACCAGGCCAAGCTCGAGGCCGCCGACCAGCTCGCCAAGCTCGCCGACGAGGCCGGCCTGACCCTGATCCACCTGGCCCTCGCCTTCACGCTCAGCCACCCGGCGGTGACCGCCCCGATCATCGGGCCGCGCACCATGGAGCAGCTCGAGAGCCAGCTCGGCGCGGCCGACGTGGTGCTGGACAGCGCCATCCTGGACCGGATCGACGAGATCGTGCCGCCCGGCGTCAACCTGAACCCCGGCGACCGGGGCTACGACACCCCGGCCCTGGCCGACCCCTCCCGGCGTCGGCGCGGATAGCCGCGTACGCCATCATTTCCGCATGCCGCCACGCTCCACGAGATCATCGCTGTTGCTGACCCTCGTGGTCCTGGCCGGCCTGCTGGCCGCGTGCTCGGCCGGGCCCAAGCCCGGCAAGCTGGTCGCCGGCGGCCCGACCGGCAGCTACGTGGTCAACCCCGGCATCCACAAGATCAAGCACGTGATCATCGTGATGCAGGAGAACCGGTCGTTCGACTCCTACTTCGGGACCTACCCCGGTGCCGACGGCATCCCGATGGGGAACGGCCTGGCGACGGTGTGCGTGCCCGCCCCGCACGGGTGCGTGCGCCCGTATCACGACATCAAGGATGTCAACGGCGGCGGTCCGCACGGCGAGAAGAACGCCATCGCCGACGTGAACCACGGCCAGATGAACGGGTTCGTCCTGCAGCGCAACGCGGCCAGCAGGACCTGCACCAACCCGGACGACCCGGCCTGCCAGCGGGGCAGCTTCCCCGACGTGATGGGGTATCACACCGCGGCCGAGATCCCGAACTACTGGGCCTACGCCAGGGACTTCGTGCTGGACGACCACATGTTCGAGCCGGTCAAGTCGTGGTCCCTGCCCGATCACCTGTACATGGTGTCGGCCTGGTCGGCCAAGTGCCGCACCCGCTCGCCGATGAGCTGCGCCAACAACATCATCGGGCCCCTACAGCGTCACGCAGTTCGACAACGCCGTCCGCGACGAGGTGCTGGACGGCCGGACCGACATCGACCTGGCCTGGACCGACCTCACCTGGCTGCTGTACACCCACCACGTGAGCTGGCGGTACTACGTGCAGGCCGGCGACCAGCCGGACTGCGACGACGACTCCGACGAGACCTGCAAGCCGGTCCGGCAGCAGGCCGCGACGCCCGGCATCTGGAACCCGCTGCCGCTGTTCGGCGACGTGCAGCACGACCATCAGCAGGGCAACATCCAGGAGCTGTCCGACTACTTCAGCGCGGCCAAGTCCGGCACCTGCCCGCGGTGAGCTGGATCGTGCCGTCGCAGAACGACAGCGAGCACCCGCCGGGCAGCGTCCACCAGGGCCAGGCCTACGTGACCGCGATCGTCAACGCCGCCATGAAGAGCCCGGACTGGAAGTCCACCGCGATCTTCGTGTCCTGGGACGACTGGGGCGGCTTCTACGACCACGTGGTGCCGCCGCGGGTCGACGAGAACGGCTACGGCCTGCGCGTCCCGGCCATGGTCATCTCGCCCTACGCGCGCCGCGGCTTCGTCGATCACCAGGTGTACAGCAGCGACGCCTACCTCAAGTTCATCGAGGACGACTTCCTCGGCGGCGCCCGCCTGGACCCCAAGACCGACCGCCGACCCGACCCGCGGCCCGACGTCCGCGAGGACGAGCGGATCCTCGGCAACCTGGTCCGCGACTTCAACTTCAGCCAGCGGCCGCGGCCGCCGGTGCTCCTGGCCACCAATCCGCCCACCGACTCACCGCGCATCCCGGCCTACTTCACCGGCAAGCCGCCCTGCGTAGGCTGCACCACCGTGCCGCCCCCCGTACTCCCCCGGCACAAGCACAAGAAGCACAAGACGCACAAGCACCACAAGCAAACGAGCCATAAGCAAACGAGTCACCAGCACAAGAAGAAACACCAGACGAATTAACAGGCGCGGCACCCCGCCTGACCGGTCGCCTGCCCGGCTCAGTGCGCGGCGCCGTTCTCCTGCGCAAGCTGGGTCAGCCAGGCCACGCTGGCCTCCGTCACCCGGGCCGGAATGCCCAGCTCGTCCAGCAGCTGCGCGGCCGCGCTCATCTCGTCGGCCCGGCGCACCGCGTGGGTGACCGAGCCCTCTTCCATGCGGTCCACCGTGTCCGACCCGGCCTCGGCCAGCTCCCCGGCGATGTTGCCGCGCAGCCAGTCCTCGCACCCCGCGGCCCGGCCCGCCCGCAGCGCCTCGACCACGGCCGCGGCCAGCCCCTTGTAGAAGACGCTGCGCACCAGCTTCCTGGTCGCCGCCGCCCCGGCCGGCCCGCCGAGCAGCTCGGCGACGCCGCCGACGCCGTTGATGGCCGCCGTCACCTCGGCCGCGGCCGCGCCGCTGACCAGCAACGGCACGCGCAGCCCGCGGCCCGGCACCGACGACATCACGGCCACGTCGGCGAAGGCCACCCCGGCCTGCGCCGCGATCTCGGCCAGCCGCTGCTTGAGCCCGGGCGCGGCCGTGTTGAGGTCGGCGTACAGCGCTCCCGGCCCGACGCCCGGCAGCGCCGCCCGCAGCGCCGCCTCCGACTCGTGGGCCGTGGTCAGGCTGAGCACCAGCCCGGCGCCCGTGCACGCGTCCGCCTCGCCGTCAGTCATCACCACCCCGGCCGGCGCTGGGGCCACGGGGTCGTACCCCCGGACCAGGACCCCGGCACCCACCAGGTCCCGGCTGATCTCCGAGCCCGCCTCGCCCAGTCCGAGAACCGCAACCGTGATCACGGCGCCACGTCCACGGGCGGGGTGCCGTGGGTGTGGAACGTGTCGATCGTCTGCAGCCCCCACGCCTGGCCCTTGGCCCGCTCCGCCGCCGTCCAGGTGACCGGCACCCAGTCCGGCGCCAGCACCAGCCGGGCCCCGGCGTTGCACAGCTCGATGCGGTTGCCGCCCGGCTCCCACACGTACAGGAAGAACGTCTGCTGGATCGCGTGCTTGTGCGGCCCGGTCTCGATGTGGATCCCGTTCTCCAGGAACACGTCCGCCGCGCGCAGGATGTCCTCGCGCTGGTCGGTCGCGAACGCCACATGGTGCAGGCGCCCCGACGAGCCGGTCCAGTCCGCCGTGTAGACCAGGTCGTAGGTCTTGTCGCTGACGTGGTACCAGACCGCCGTCGGGGTCCCGTCGTCGGCGACGATCTGCTCGGTCAGCCGCGCGCCGAGCACGGCCGGCATGAAGCAGCCGATCTCCGGGATGTCGTGGGCCAGGTAGTTCACGTGGTCGATGCGGCGCACGTTGGCGCCCCGGCCGGGGAACGGCTCGGCCTGGTTCTTCAGCGCCGGCTGCGCCCCTCCGGGGCCTGGTACCACTCGCTGTCCCAGTAGATCCCGTACTCGTGCCCGTCCGGGTCGGCGAACAGGTAGGTCGCGCCGATGCCGTGCTCGCCGTCGGTCCAGCCCCGGCCCAGGCCCGCGCGCTCGATCACCGCCACCCGCCGGGCCAGCGCCTCCGGCCCCGCCGCGCGGACCCAGGTCCGCCCGATCCCGGAGCTGGCCGAGCCGGTCACCTTGACCGTGAACCGCTCGTAGTCGTCCCAGGCGTGCAGGTAGATCGAGTCGCCCGCGCGGCCGGTCTCGCTCATGCCCAGCAGCGCCACGAAGAACTCCGCGGTCTGCTCGGGCACCGCGGTCAGCAGCTCGACCGCGCCCACGTGGGCGATGTCCCGGCTGCGCTCCGGACTCATTGTCTCGCCTCCTGAGGACCAAGGCCGCGCAGCGCCTCGATCACGCTGTCGATGTGCTCGTGCATGGCCCGCTCGGCGGCCTGCGGGTCGCCCGCCGCGATGGCCGTCACGATCGCCTCGTGCTGCGGGAGCGAGACCGCCGGCCGGCCGGGCACCAGGGCCAGCCGGAACTGGTGCCGCACGATCTGGCCGCGCAGCTGCTCGATGATCCGGGCCGCGGTCTGGTGGTCGGCGATGGATCTGATCGCGCCGTGCAGCTCGCCGTTCAGCTCGCTGTAGCGCAGCAGCTCACCGCCCTTCCAGGCGGCCTTCATGTCGGTCACTATGTGCTTGAGCCGGGTCTTGTCGGCCCGGCTGGCCCGGCTCGCCGCGCGGGCCGCGCACAGCCCCTCCAGGGCCCGCCGCACCTCGGTGATCTCGATGGCCTCCTCGATGGTGACCGTCCGGACCCGGGCGCCGCGGTTGCGCAGCACCTCGACCAGGCCTTGGGCGGCCAGCGTCTGCAGGGCGGTCCTGATCGTGAACCTGGTCGCGCCGAAGCGCTCGCACAGGTCGGTCTCGACGAGCCGCTGGCCCGCCACGTAGTCACCGCGCAGGATCGCCTCGCGCAGCGCCTCGGCGACGTCTGGCTCGCTGGTCATCGTTCCTCCCACCCGCCTCCCCTCCCCGCTTCCATGTCTTCCGCCCATGGCACGTATTCCACACCAAGGTCGGCGACCAGCGCGCGCAGGTCGTTCACGTCGAGGCTCAGTCGGCCCCGGCGGTAGGCCTCGCGGGCCGCGGACTCACGTCGTTCCCGCTGCGCGCACGCCGCCGCCACCCCGGCTGCCTCCTCGCGCGGCACGCAGACTACGCCGTCGGCGTCCGCCACAATCACGTCTCCCGGCCGGACGACGGTGCCGCCGATCGAAATCGGCCGGTTCACCTGTCCGGCGGCCGCCTTGACCGTGCCCTCGGCGTTCACCGCCCGCGACCAGGCCGGGAAGCCGGCTTCCGCGATCTCGGTCACGTCCCTGATCCCCGTCGTGGTGATCAGCCCGGTCACCCCGCGCGCGGCCAGCGAGGTGGTCAGCAGCTCGCCGATGTACCCCTCCAGTGACGGCTCGGTGGTCGTCACGACCAGCACGTCACCCGGCCCGGTCAGCTCCACCGCGACGTGCACCGTGAGGTTATCGCCGGGCAGGCACAGCGCCGTGACCGCGGTGCCCGCCGCGCGGGCGCCGGGCCAGGCCGGCCGCAGGTCCGCGCCGAGCAGCCCGCGCCGGCCCAGGGCCTCGTGCACCGTGGCCACGCCGTACCCGCCCAGCTCGGCCACCAGGCCCGACGGTGTCCTGGGGGGCCCGGTGACCACCACCGGCGTCAGCGCCGCCGGCCTCATGCCAGCACCCCCGCCACCTGAGGGAAGACCCGCTCGAACGCCTCGGCCTGGCGGATCGAGCCCGGGCCGCCGTTGCGCACCGCCTGCACGCCGCGGCGCTGGCCCAGGTCGGTGTAGTAGCCGACCAGGTGGTCCTGCGAGCCCATCTCGCGCATCGCGGCCACCTTGCGGTCGAACACCGCCGAGATGTCGACCAGCACGTCGGGGGTGAACTCGCACATCTCCGGCTGGTGCGGCTCGAACCGGAACACCGGCGGCGCGCCCAGCGGGGGATGGGCCGACTCGTGACCGCGGGCCTGGGCCACCATCCGGGCCCGCAGCGTCAGGTCGGCGGCCAGCGGGTGGTCGTAGTTGTAGGGGTCCACCCGCGAGTGGGTCAGGATCACCGTCGGCTGGACCTCGCGCATCTTCTCGACCAGCGCGAACAGCGTGTCCCGGTCGTCCGGCAGCGGGTAGTCGCCCCGGTCCAGGAACGTCATCCGCGCGCCCAGCGCCGCGCCCGCCGCCTCGGCCTCGGCCCGCCGGATCTCCTTGACCCTGGTTAGCGTCATGCCCTCCTGCCGCCAGGCGCCCGGCGACTCGCCGCGCTCACCGAACGACAGGCAGACCACGTCCGCGCTCCCGCCCGCGCCCACCGCGGCGGCGATGTACCCGCCGCAGCGCCAGACGAAGTCGGCGGCGTGCGCGCTGACGACCAGGACCACCGGGCTCATAGAGCAGTGTCTCCGGCTAGCGCGCGGCTGTTGTCGACGATCATGCGGCGGGCTTCTCCCTCGGTGAATCCGGCGGACAGCAGCGCGTCGGCCATCAGGGCCAGCCCGTCTTCCACTGGCGGGTTGTGCGGCTGTCCGAGGTCGGTGGTGATGATCGTGGCCGCCGGGCCCGTGGCGCGGATGTTGGCCACCATGTCCGGCCACGGGTACTTGCCGGTCATCGGCGTGGTCAGGCAGCGCTCCAGGTAGGCGCCCAGCCCGGCCAGGTACTTCTGGTCTTCCAGGCCCAGCGACTGCTGCGGGAACTCCGGATGCGTGATCACTACCTGGGCCACCCCCGCCTGCACCGCCGCCTCCGTCACGGCCATGATCTCGGCCCGGCCCAGATGGCCGGTGGCCAGCACCAGGCCGTGCTCGGCGATGAGCTCCAGCACCGCCAGGGTCTGCGGCAGCACCGCGCCGCCGGCGTCCAGCACGTCCACCGGCGGCGCGTCCAGGCCCCGGCCGCGCAGCTCGTCCTGGAGCGCCAGCCACATCGGCGGCGTCGCGCCCGGCGGCAGGTCGCGCGCCGTCCGGCGGTGATTGGCCGCGTCCACCGTCGGCATCCAGACCACCCGCGCGCCCTCCCTGGCCGCGATCTCCACCGCCATCGGGTTCAGCCCGCCCACCGCGGCGTTCAGCGCGATCGCGCCCAGCGCCCGGCAGCCCGGCACCGCCTCGTTGACGACCGCGGCGCGCTCGGCCGTCGAGACGTAGTGCGACTTGAGCACGAACCCGGCCAGCCCCAGCTCCGCGAACCGCCGGGCCAGCCCGACGTCGGTGATCCGGCGCCGCATGACGTCCGGGGCCACGTGCACGTGCAGGTCGTAGGCGCCCCGGACCAGCTCCCTGGCCTGCTCACTCGGGCTGCCCGCAGCCAGCATCTCGTCCGTCACGCAGCCTCCCGCACCCGACCGGTGTTCACGGCCTCCAGCAGCTGATGCTCGTCCAGCCGACCGCCGGACAGCTCGCCTGCCATCGCGCCCTGGTAGAAGACTGCCACCCGGTCGCAGAGCTCGGCCAGTTCCTGGTTGTCGGTGGAGCACAGGATCACCACCGCGCCCGCGTCGGCCATCGCGCGGATCATCGCGTGCATCTCCCGCTTGGCCCCGATGTCCACGCCCCGGGTCGGGTCGTCCAGCAGCAGCACCGCCGGCTCCAGCTCCAGCCACTTGGCGAACACGATCTTCTGCTGGTTGCCCCCCGACAGCGCGCCCGCCGGGGTGTCCGCCGACGGAGCCCGCACGCCCAGCCGCCGGATCTGCTCCCGGGCCCGGCGGCGCAGCCCCGCCCGCCGCACCAGCAGCCCGTCCCGGCCCAGCGCCACCGTCCGGACCTGGGCGATGTTCTCCCACAGCGGCTTGTCCAGCATCAGCCCGGTCCGCCGGCGGTCGCCGCTGACCAGGGCCACGCCCGCCGCCACCGCCGCCCGGCGCGGACCGCGCAGCAGTGCTCCGTCCGGCAGGACCATCCGTCCGCTTCGTGGCCGCGCGAGTCCGGCGACCAGCTCCAGCAGCTCGTGATGGCCCGCCCCGACCAGCCCGGCCAGTCCGACGATCAGGCCGGGAGGTGCCTCGAGGTGCACGATCGGTCCGTCCGGCAGCAGCCGCACGCCTTCCACCCGCAGCGGGTCATGGGCCGCGCTGACCAGCGCGGCGGGCCGGGCGGTCGCGGCCCGGGCAGGCCCGAGCATCGCGCTGACGATGGCCGGGATGTCCAGCTCGGCCCGCGGGCGCCGGTCCAGCACAGTCCGCCCGTCCCGCAGCACCGTGATCTCGTCGGCGACGCTGAGCACCTCCTCCAGGATGTGCGAGACGAACACCACCCCGGTGCCGCGCGAGCGCAGCACGCCCACAATGCGCAGCAGGTTGTCGGCCGAGGCCGACTCCAGCGCCGAGGTCGGCTCGTCCAGTACCAGCACCCGCGGCTGGGCCAGCAGCGCCCGGGCGATCTCGACCAGCTGCTGGCTGGCCAGCGGCAGGTCGCCCAGCGGCCGCCGGACGTCCACGCCCAGGCCGAGCTCGGCCAGCACCGGGGCCGCCCGGACCGCCATCGCCCGGCGGTCCAGCAGCCCGCGGCGCCGCGGCTCGCGCATCGCGAACAGGTTGGCCAGCACGCTCAGCTCCGGGAACAGGCTGAGCTCCTGGGACACCACCGCGACACCGCCGCGGGCGGCGTCCGCCGTGCTGGCGAACGCCACCGGCGACCCGTCGATCAGCAGGCGGCCCGAGTCCGGCCGGACCGACCCGGTGAGGATCTTCACCAGCGTGGACTTGCCCGCGCCGTTCTCGCCCAGCAGCGCGTGCACCGTGCCCGGCCGGACGGCGAAGTCGGTCGGCCGGAGCGCCACGACGCCGCCGTAGCGCTTGCTGACCCCGGTGGCCTCGATCATCCGCTAGCCGCCCAGGGCCGACATCGGCTTGAGGTACTTGCTCGGGTGGGCCAGCTCGAAGGCGACTTCCTTCTGGAAGAACGCCGTGCGGCTGGCCGCGCTGGACTGCCGGGTCATGATCTGGGCGATGTTGGCCTTGTCCACGACCAGCGAGCCCGGGTTCCACCAGCCGGTCGGCAGCGGCGTGCCGTGCAGCGCGTGCTGCGCCAGCAGCGACACCGCGATGTAGCCCTTGAGCCAGTGCTCCGGCGAGACCAGCGCCTGGACCAGCCCGGCGGCCACCCCGGCCAGCGCGTTCGGGTCCAGGTCGTCCGCGCCGACCAGGTAGTGCTGGCCGGTCTTCTTCTCGATCTCGTACAGCGAGGCGGCGTCCTGGCTGCCCGGCCCCACGTAGGCCAGCGCGTTCGGGTGGGCCTGCACCGCCGAGCTCCAGGCGCTGTAGTTGGTGGACGGCTCCTGCGTCGAGTCGAAGTTCAGGAACGTCACGCCCGGCCGGGCCTTCTTCACCGTGGCCTCGAAGCCCTGGTTGCGCGCGGTCAGCACCGGCAGGCCCGGCGTGTCCGTGCCGATCAGGATCTGGCCCTTGGCCCCCCGGGCGATCTTCGGCAGCAGCGCATTGGCCAGCTGCACGCCCAGGTAGAAGTTGTCGTTGCCGATGAACAGGGTCACCCCCGAGCCCGCCGCCGGCGGCGCGTCCACCGCGATGGTCGGGATGCTCGCGCTCTCGGCCTGCTTGAACGGCCGGATGAACAGGTCCGGGAACAGGGTGGCCAGCGCGATGCCGTTCTTGGACGTCTGCTCGGCGGCCTGGAACAGCTGCACCTGCTGCGAGCCGCTGGCCGTCGGCGGCGCGGTGTTGGTCAGCGTGACCCCGGTCGCCTTGGCCGCCGCCGCCGCGCCCAGCGACATCTCCTGGGCGAAGTTCTCCGCCGTGGTGTCGTAGACGAACGCGATATGCACGCCGGCGGCCTTGGCCGTCGACGATGAGGACGAAGACGACGCGGAGGAGCCCGAACCCGGACTAGAGGAAGAGCCGCAAGCGGCCAGAGCGAGAGCGAGTACTGCTGCCCCGAACCCGGGGATGAGTCTGGATCTACGCATCACTGCACTCCTAGGACTAAACGGGTTACAGGCCCAGCGACAGGCGGCGCCGGGTGCGCCGCCGCCGGATGAGGTTGTCGAGCGAGACGGCCACGATGATCACGACGCCGGTCGCGAAGCTGGTCCAGTTGAGCGGGAGGTTGAAGTAGACGAGCCCGCTGTTCACCACGCCGAGCAGCAGGGCGCCGATGGCCGCCCCGGCCACCGTGGCGTTGCCGCCGGCCAGCGGGGTGCCGCCGATGACCGCGGCGGCGATGGCCTGGAGCTCGAATCCCGTGCCGAGCTGCGGGTCGCCCGAGGAGAAGTAGCCCAGCGCCAGCACCCCGGCCACCGCGGCCAGCAGCCCCATCAGCACCAGGACCTGGACCCGGACGCGCGGCAGCGAGATGCCGCTGTGGGCGGCCGCCGCCGGGTTGGAGCCGATGGACCGGACCCGGTACCCGAACGGCGTCAGCCGCAGCGCGACCGTCGCCGCGATCACGACCACGATCAGGCCCCAGATCCCGGTCGGGACGCCCAGCACCGACCCGCCGATGACGGTGTAGAACGAGCTGCCCACCGGCACGTTGGTGATCTGCTGCCCGCCCGACAGGGCGTCGGCCAGGCCCCGGTACATGGACTGGGTGGCCAGCGTCGCGATGATCGCCGGTATCCCGATGCCCTGCACGAACAGCGCGTTGACCGTGCCCAGCACCGCCCCGATGCCCAGCGCGATGACCGCGGTCAGCCACGGGTTCACGCCGTCCTGCTGGAGCAGCGCGGCGCTGATCACCGTCAGGCCGAGAATCGAGCCCACCGACAGGTCCAGCTCGCGCATGGCGATCAGGAACGCCATCCCGCAGGCCAGGATGGCCACGAACGCGTTCTGCTCGACCACGTCGGCGATCTGGCTGGCCGAGAAGAAGTCGTGGTGGAACACGCTGATCACCGCGATGATCACCAGCGTCGCGATGGTGACCGGCCCGCTCTCCAGGTCGCCCAGCCAGGACCGCAGCTCGCGGCCCGCGCCGCGGACCTCAGGCGCCTCAGCCTCCGTCTGCTCGCTCAGGTCCGCCATCGCCGCCAGTCCCAGATCGTCAACAATATTGCGAGCAATCTACGCAGGCGGGATTAGGCCGTCAATAGTCTTGGCGACCATATTGTCAGCAATATGGTGCGCGAAGTCGTTGACATCCAGGCCGAATACCGCCTAGCTTGCCGTGCGTGAGGACCGTCCGGGATGCCACCCTCGACGTCGCCCGCCGGCGTGGCCTGACCACCTGGTTCGGCAACCCCGGCTCGACCGAGATCCCGCTGCTGGCCGGCCTGCCCGCCGACATCCGCTACGTGCTCGCCCTGCACGAGGCCGCGGCCGCCGGGATGGCCTGCGGGTACGCCCTCGGCACCGGGCGGCCCGCGCTGGTCTCCCTGCACACCACGGCCGGCCTGGGCCACGCCGTGGCCACGCTGGCCACCGCCCGCACCAACCGGGTCCCGCTGGTGGTCGTGGTCGGCCAGCAGGACCGGCGGCACCTGCTGGCCGAGCCGTTCCTGGCCGGGCGGCTGGCCGGCCTGGCCGGGAGCTACCCGCTGGAGGTCTTCCAGCCGCCGCGGGCCCAGGACGTGCCGGGCTGCCTGGCCCAGGCCTGGCACGCCGCCGCGCTCGGCCTGGGCCCCGCGATCGTGATCGTGCCGATGGGGGACTGGGACGAGCCCGCCGGCGACGAGCCCGTGCCGGCGCCGCTGACCAGTCGGCAGGCGGAAGGCGTGGCCCCGTCAGACGTGACCGACATCGCGGAACTGCTGGATCAGTCGGAGTCGCCCGCGCTCATCACCGGTCCCGGCGCGGCGTCCGAGGCGGCCTGGTCCGCACTCGCCGCGCTAGCTGACCGGCTGGACTGCCCCGTCTACCAGGAGACCTTCCTGACCGCCCGGCCTGGCTTCCCGCAGGACCACCCGCGGTTCGCCGGCTTCCTGCCGCCGGCCGCGCCGCGCTGCGGGCCGCGCTGGCGCCGCACGACGCCGTGCTGGTCGCCGGGGCCGCGCTGCTGCGCCAGTATCACTACGAGCCCGGCCCGCTGGTCGAGCCCGGCACCAGGGTCGCCGTGATCAGCGCTGACCCGGCCGAAGTCCAGCGCAGCCCGGCCGACATCGGCCTGGTCGCTCCCGTGGCCGCCGCGGTCGCCGCGCTCACCGCGGCGGTTCCCAGGCGGGCCGGGCCGGATGCGAGCACATCCGGCCCGCCCGCCGCCCTGGCGGCACAGCGAGCCGAGGCCCAGCGCCGGGCCGCCGCGGGCCTCACCCCGGAGGCCGTGTTCGCCGCGCTGGCCCCCGCGCTGCCCGCCGACGCCATCGTGGTCGAGGAGTGCCCGTCCAGCCGCGAGGCCCTTCAGTTGATGCTCCCGGCCCGCCAGCCGATGGGTTACCTGGGCCTGGCCATGGGCGGGCTGGGATTCGGCATGCCCGCCGCGATCGGCCTTCGGATGGCCAGGGCCGGCCGCTAGTCGTCGCGATCATCGGCGACGGCTCGGCCGCCTACTGCTATCAGTCCCTGTGGACGGCGGCCCGCCAGAACGTCGGAGTCCCGTTTATTGTCCTGGAAAATGGCCGCTACCAGGTGATGGATGACCTGGCCGCAGCGCGCGGAACCATCCCGTGGTCAGGGCTGGACGGCCTGTCAGCCAGGCCAGATCGCTGAAGCCCAGGGTGTCAGGGCCATCCGCGTCACGACCCCGGCGCAGCTCCCCGACGTAGTGGCCGAGATCGTGGCGATCCAGGACCGTCCCGTGCTCATCTCCGTGGCCCTGGACCAGCCGCCATGACCCGCCGCACCGCGCTGATCACCGGGGCGGTCGGCGGACTGGGCCGGGTGTTCGCGGCCGCGCTGGCCGGCCAGGGCATCGCCGTGGCCGGGATCGACATCGCCGACCCCGCTCCGGCCGCCGCGGCCGTGGCCGAGGCCGGCGGCGAGTTCACCGGGATCACCGCCGACATCACCGATCCGGACGTGGCCGCGGTCGCGGTGGCCGAGGCGGCCGAGCGGCTCGGCGGCCTGGACATCCTGGTCAACAACGCCGGCATCTATCCCGTGATCCCGTTTGCGCAGACCACCCCGGCGCGCTGGCGGCAGGTCATGAGCCTCAACCTGGACGGCCTGTTCTACGTGACCAGCGCCGCGCTGCCGTGGCTGGCCGAGTCCGCCGCGGGCCGCATCGTGAACATCGCCAGCGCTGTGGTCTGGCTGGGCCCGCCCGGCATGGTCGCCTACACCGCCTCCAAGGGCGGCGTCATCGGCTTCACCCGCGCCCTGGCCAGCGAGCTCGGCCCGGCCGGCATCACCGTCAACGCGATCACCCCGAGCATGATCCCGACCGAGACCGCCGTGGCCACCGGCGTCACCAGGGACCTGGACCGGGTGGTGGCCGGGCAGGCCGTGCCCCGGCCCCAGCAGCCGGAGGACCTCGTGTCCACGCTGCTGTACCTGTGTGATCCGGCGTCCTCGTTCGTCACCGGCGCCGCGATCAACGTCGATGGCGGCCACGCCAAACACTGAAGTTTGGGGCACTGAACTAGCGTCTGCGAGCCTTCAGCTGTGCGTCCAGGCGGGGGTAAACCCGGCGCGCGTTGCCCTCGTAGACCAGCGCCCGGGCGGCGTCGCTCACCTCGGCCGCATCCACGTACCGCCTCGTGTCGTCGAAGTAGAAGCCGGTCTCCGGGTCGATGCCGCGCACCGCCCCGATCATCTCCGAGCCGAACAGGATGTTCTTCGCGTCGATCACGCCCAGCAGCAGGTCGATGCCCGGCTGGTGGTAGACGCAGGTGTCGAAGAACACGTTGCCCATGACGTGCTGGTCCAGCGGCGGCTGACCCAGCATGGCGGCCAGCCCGCGGTAGCGGCCCCAGTGGTAGGGCACCGCCCCGCCGCCGTGCGGGATCACCAGCCGCAGCCCGGGGAAGCGGCCGAACAGGTCTCCTCTGGACGAGCTGCATGAACGCCGTGGTGTCCGCGTTCAGGTAGTGCGCGCCGATGGCGTGGAAGTTGCGGTTGCTGCTGGCCGACACGTGCACCATGGCGGGCACGTCCAGCTCGATCAGCTTCTCGTAGAACGGGAACCAGGCCTCGTCGGTCAGCGGCGGCGACGTCCAGTGCCCGCCGCTCGGGTCCGGGTTGAGGTTGCAGCCCACGAAGCCCAGCTCCAGCACGCAGCGCTCCAGCTCGGGTAGGGAGTTCGCGATCGGCACGCCGGGGGACTGGGGCAGCATGCCCACCCCGGCGAAATGACCGGGGAACAGGTCCGTGACCCGCTTGATCAGGTCGTTGCAGGCCCGCGCCCAGGCCTGACTGACCGCCTCGTTGCCCCGGTGATGCCCCATGGCCGAGGCCCGCGGCGAGAACAGCGTCAGGTCCGCGCCGCGCTCGGTCAGCAGCCGGAGCTGGTTGCCCTCGATGCTCTCGCGCACCTCGTCGTCGGAGATCGCCGGGTACGGCGGGGCCGGGTGGCCCGCGTCGTAGGCCGCGAGCTGCGCCTCCCGCCAGGCCGCGTGCTGCGGCGGGGCGGTCGTGTAGTGCCCGTGACAGTCGATGATCACCGGACCACCCTAGATTACAAATCCGTCACAGTTTGAGGTTGTGCTGTTACCCTCAGTCGCAGAGGACCAGTCGAGCTACCGGGGGGATGCTCGTGACGACGTGGCTTGCGGGCGGCCAGGCGGCCGCGTATCAGCCGGGCCTGGACCTGCCCGCCTACCGGGACGCGGTGACCGAGCTGGCCGCGTCCTTCGAGCGCAGCGGCGCCGCCAGCAGCACCCGGCTGGCCGCCCGCGTGCTGTCCCGGCGGCTCACCGACCCGGACATCGCCGACGTGCTGGGCCAGACCCCGAGCGGCTGCGCGGGGGCGCTGGAGCGGCTGCTGTTAGAGGTTCGCGGCTACCGGCCCAGCCCGCGCAGCTCGGCCAGCAGCCTGGCCTCGCTGCATCCGGATCTCGCTGCTGGCCCAGATCGACGCGGCCTGGTGGGGCCGCGAGCCCGCCTATGCGACCGACGCCGACGTGCTGACCAGCCTCGACCTGCTCAACCTGGACGCGCTCCAGCAGGGCGGCCTGCTGCTGTTCCGCTACCGGCACCAGGCCGGGTCGTTCGTCGGCCGGGCCGCCCGCTCGGTCGAGCGCCGCGCGCTGCCCGGCCGCACGCCCGATGACCGCCGGCCTGTGGCTGGCCCGGGCCCGGCCCCAGGCCGTCGCGCTGCTGAACCAGATCGCCGCGCAGTTCGCCGAGCTGGCCCCGCCCGGCACCCCGCCGCTGTGGGTGACCAGCCTGGCCCGCAGCGTCGAGCATCAGCGGCGGCTGCGCGCCCTCGGCTACGCCGCGCTGCTGCCCAGCTCGCACTGCGTCGGCTACGCGGCGGACATCGAGATGGCCTGGTTCCGCCGGTTCGGGGCCCATCACGCGCTTCAGGCGGTGCTGCTGGGGCACCAGCGCGCCGGGGACATCAACGTCATCGATGAGGGCCAGGCCTGGCACGTGTGCCTGCGCCCCGGCGTCACCTACGGCTCGCGGCTGGTCCCGGTCGCGGGCGCGGCGCACCTGATGTGCGGTATCGCGCTGGTCCTGGGCCCCGGTGACTGCGTCCGCCGTGTTCGGCGAGATGCTCACCGCGCTGGCCCCGCGCGGGGAGCGGCTCGAGGTCGCCGAGCGGCCCGGCCTGCTGGCCGGCACCCAGCGGCTGGCCATCGTGGACCGGGACCGCGCCGTGCAGCCCTGGGCCGACGGCCGTTACCTGCTGTGCTACAACGGCGAGCTGTTCAACTACCGGCAGCTGAGGTCCGATTTGCTGGCCGCCGGCGCCCGGGTCGGTGGCGAGGGGGATACCGCGGTGCTGGCGGCGGCCTTCGCCTGGTGGGGCGAGCAGGCGGTGCGCCGGTTCCGCGGTGAGTACGCCTTCGCGGTGGCCGACCCGGCCGCGGGCCGCGTCTACCTGGCCAGGGATCCGCTCGGGGTCAAGCCGCTGTACTGGGCCCGCTCGGACGGCCGGCTGTATGTCGCGTCCGAGATCAAGGCCCTGGTCCCGCTGGCGGTGCCGGTGCACGAGGTGCCGCCCGGCCAGCATGGCTGGGCGACGGCGGGGCGCGGGCCGGAGCTGGCTCCGTACGCGGGCCTGGGGGCGCGGGCCTGGGGGGCTCCGATATTGAGCCGGTCGAGGACGCGGCCGAGGCGGCCAAGCTGGTGCGGGCCGCGTTCGAGGACAGCGTCCGGGTCCGGGTGGACACCGACCTGCCCGTCGGCGTGATCCTCTCCGGCGGGCTGGACAGCTCGCTGACCCTGCTGCACGTGCGGGAAATGCACCCCGACTGCGTCGCGTTCACCATCGGCGCGCCGGGCAGCGAGGACCTGCACTACGCCCGCCGGCTGTGTGCCGACCTGTCGGTACCTCACGAGGTCATCGAGCTGTCGCCGCGGCAGATCGGGCTGGCCGAGATCCGCTCGGCCATCAGGATCTCCGAGCTGACCGAGTACGGCGACATCATCAACGCCGTCGTCTCGATTCCCGCTGTTCCGCCGGGTGCGCCAGGCCGGGATCAAGGTGGTGCTGACCGGGGACGGCTCCGACGAGCTGTTCGGCGGCTACGCCGATGTATGACCGGGCCGGCGACCAGGCCCGGCGGCTGTTCCGGCACAAGCTGGCCACCCTGGGCCGCACCGAGCTGCAGCGGGTGGACCGGACCAGCATGGCCGCCACGCGTCGAGGCCCGGGTGCCGTTCCTCGACCCGGGCCTGGTCGAGCTGGCCCTGCGACTGCCCCTGAGCCTGAAGGTGCGCGACGGGCAGGAGAAGTGGATCCTGCGCGAGGCCTTCGCCGGCCAGCTGCCCGGCTACATCCGGCAGCGGCCCAAGAACCCGATGTCGCACTCCTCGGGCCTGCACGAGCGGGCCCGGCTGTACAAGCCGCTGTTCGCCCGGATCCATCGTTCGCTCGGATATGACCGGTGCGCGCCGGTGCGCCGGGACTTTTCGACGGTGCTCGAGGCGTGCGGAAATGATCTGGACCGGGCCCTGGCGGCCGGTCGATGCGGACTACACCGCGCGCGAGCGACTCAGGGACCTGGCCGGGGCTCTGAGGTGGAACGCGGCGCTGGCCGCGGGCCGGTCGTCGGGTCGCGGCGGGCGCGGCGATCTCGCCGCTCAGCGGAGATCGCGAGACTGTCTGAACTACCTGGGATAATGGGGACGTGCTGCACAATGCGCCGGACTCATACGCGCGGTATCCCGTGGCCCACGCGCCCGGGCCTCCGCTGGTCGGCCGTGCCGCCGAGCTGGGCCGCCTGACCGCCCTGCTGGCCGAGGCCGAGGCCGGCCAGCCCGTCGTCGTGCTGGTCAGCGGAGACGCCGGCGTGGGCAAGACCCGGCTGGTCACCGAGCTGTCCGGCGGGCCGGCCAGCCAGCGGCTTCACCGTGCTGTCCGGCCACTGCGCCGAGCTCGCCGACACGGTGCCCTACCTCCCGCTGGCCGACGCGCTGCGGGACGCGGTCACCGGCCCGTCGGCCCGCGGTCCGGTGGCCGACGCCCTGGCCGCCCGGCCGGTGCTGTCCCGGCTGCTGCCCGACCGGCAGCCCGGCGAGGCCGGCGACCTGCCCGGCCTGGCCCAGCAGCAGCTGTTCGGCGCGGTGCTGGGCATGCTGGCCGAGCTGGCCGAGGCGGCCCCCGTGCTGCTCGTGCTCGAGGACCTGCACTGGGCCGACCGCTCCACTCGGGACCTGGTCACGTTCCTGAGCCGGGTGCTGCACCGGGAGCGGATCGCCCTGGTCGCCACCTACCGGACCGACGACATGCACCGCCGGCACCCGCTGCGGCCGGTCGTGGCCGAGCTGCTGCGGCTGCCCAGCGTCACCGCCGTCGACCTCGGCCCGCTGGACTCGGCGGCCATGGCCGAGCACCTGACCATGCTGTCCGGCGGCCTGTGTCGCGGCCCCGGACCTGGACGGCCTGATCCGCCGGGCCGAGGGCAACGCCTACTACGCCGAGGAACTGCTGGCCGACGCGGCGCGCCCGGCCGGCCGCCGCCGCCGCGGCCACCGCCAGCGTCACCGCCAGCGCCACCGCCAGCCCCGCGCTGCCCGCCGGCCTGGCCGACCTGCTGCTGGCCCGGACCGAGCGGCTGTCGGCCGCCGCTCAGCAGGTGCTGCAGGGCAGCCGCCGTCACCGGCCGGCACGTGGACGACGAGCTGGTCATGCGGGCCTCCGGGCTGGCCACCCCGGAGTACGAGGATGCCATCCGCGAGGCCGTGGCCCAGCGGCTGCTGATCCCCGACGGCGGTCACGGCCTGGCGTTCCGGCACGCGCTGCTGCGCGAGGCCATCTACGCCGACCTGCTGCCGGGGGAGCGGACCCGGCTGCACGGGCTGCTGGCCGAGCTGCTGTCCGACGAGCGCCGCCTGGCCGAGGTCGCCCGGCTCCGCCGCCGAGCTGGCCTACCACTGCCTGGCCAGCCACGACATCCCCGGCGCGTTCGCCGCGTCCGTGCAGGCCGGCGAGGAGGCCGAGCGGCTGGCCGCGCCCGCGGAGGCGCACCGGCACTACGACCTGGCCCTGTCGCTATGGGAGCGGGTCAGCGAGCCGGAGAAGCTCGGCGGCGTCGAGCGCGGCGACCTGGCCCTGTGGTCGGCCCTGACCGCGGCCGACTCCGGCGACCTGAGCCGGGCCGCGCAGCAGCTGCGCCGCCTGCTCAGCTACCTGCGCCCCGACTCCGACCCCGATGCTGCGCAGCCGGGCCAGCCGGCGGCTCGCCGTCTTCCTGCTCGACCTGGACGAGGACGAGGAGGCCGAGGCCGCCGCGCGGGCCGCGGTCGCTGCGCTGCCCCCCGAGCCGCCCAGCGAGGAACGCTCCGCTGCCCTGGCCACCCTGGCCCGGGTGCTGCTGGCCGACGAGGACCCCGGCCCGGCCAGGGCCGTCGCCGAGCAGGCCCGCGAGGCGGGCCGGGCGGCCGGGCGCGCCCTGGGTGGTCGGCGACGCCCTGGTCACGCTGGGCCTGCTGGCCGAGCGCGACGGCCGGTTCAAGACCGCGATCGCCTCCTACGGCCGGGCGCTGACCCAGGCCCGGCAGAGCACCATGATCGGCGTCGAGCTGCGGGCCGAGTTCCACCTGGCCCGCCTGCACCTGGAGCGCGGCAACCTCGGCGACGCCAGCAGCACCGCCCACCACGGCATCGTGCGCGCCGAGGAGGCCGGGCTGGCCATGGCGCCCTACGGCTTCGACCTGCAGTACGTGCACTACCTGGCTCATTACGCCGAGGGCACCTGGGACCACGCCCAGGAGATCGCCGACGGGTTCGCCATCCGGGTGGCCAGCGAGGCCGAGGCCCGGCTGTCGGCCATGGCCATGTTCATCGGCGTGGCCCAGGGCAGCGACAGCGTCGCCCAGCGGCTGTCCTGGCTGGAGCCGTTCCTGGACCGGGACCAGTTCGCCGAGTACATCGCCCGCGGCCTGCTCGCCGAGCACGCCTACTGGCAGGGTGACATCGAGACCGTGCTGGCCCAGTCCGAGTCCACGGTCAGCGCCGCCATGGCCTGGGGCGGGCGCGACGCTCCCGCAGCTCATCCGGGTCGCCGCCGTGTGGCTGGCCGCCCTGGCCGACCAGGCGGTGGCCGCGCGCTCCGCGGGCAGCACCGCGCGGGTCGCCGCCGCGGTCACCGAGGCCGACCGGGTGATCGAGTTCGCCCGGGCCGGCGGCCGGCACCACGGCCGGCCCGCGAACTCGCTCGGCGTTGACGGGCGCGGCTGGCTGGCCAGGGCCGAGGCCGAGTGGCGGCGCGCCGCGGGCGACAACGACCCGGCCAACTGGCAGGCCGTGCTCGATCAGTTCGGCCTCGGCTACGGCTACGAGGCGGCCCGGTCCCGATGGCGGCTCGCCGAGGCGCTGGCCGAGGCGGGCCGCCGGGACGAGGCCCAGCACCAGTGGCTGCTCGCCGTGGCCGCCGCCGACCAGCTCGGTGCCGCGCCCCTGCGCCGGGCCCTGACCGACCTCGGCCGCCGGCTCGGGCTGGCCGGACCGGGTGGCCCGGCCACCGCCGCGGCGGCCGGGCGCGGGCCGCTGGCCGCGCTGACCGCGCGCGAGGTGGAGGTGCTACGGCTGCTTGCGGCCGGCCACTCCAACCGGGAGATCGGCGCGGCGCTGTTCATCGCGCCCAAGACCGCCAGCGTGCACGTGTCCAACATCCTGGGCAAGCTGGGGGCCTCCAGCCGGACCGAGGCCGCCGCCATCGCGCACAGCAACGGGCTGGCGCCCGGCTAGTCCGGCTCGGGGACACGCTAGGTGGCCGGCGCCAGCGCCTCCAGGAGCTCGGTCGCCCGGGCCGTGGCCGCGACCGGGTCGGCGTCCGGCGACCCGATCTGCGGGTCCCAGTTGAGGTCGTAGAAGAGCTCCGTCACGCCCTGGCCCGCCAGGCCCTCGGCGTCCGCCCGGATCTGGCCGATGTCCCCGGACAGCAGCAGCCGGCGGCCGTCCGGCCCGAACTGCGGCTCGCCCGGCCGCACCACCCCGCGGCAGACCACGCGCAGCGCGGCCGGATCGCGGCCCGCCCCCGCGGCCGCCTCCTTGACGATCGCGATCAGCTCGCTGATCCGGGACAGGTCGGTCCGGCTCGAGGTGACCCAGCCGTCCGCCAGCCGGCCCACCCGCTCCAGCGCGGGCCGGGCTAGCCCGCCCAGCAGGATCGGCGGCCCGCCCGGCTGCACCGGCTTGGGCGCCACGTCGCCGCGCGGCACCCGGTAGAACTCCCCGCTGAACTCGCTGACCCCGTCCGCCCACAGCGCGTGCAGGGCCCGGATGTACTCGGCCGTCCGGGCCCCGCGGCGCGCCATCTGCGCGCCGCTCAGCTCGAACTCCTCCGGCAGCCAGCCGATGCCCAGGCCCAGGTCATGCCGCCCGCCCGACAGCACGTCCAGCGAGGCCGCCTGCTTGGCCAGGTAGGCCGGGGACACGAACGGCGCGTTGATCACCGCCACGCCCAGCCGGATCCGCGAGGTCACCGCGGCCGCGTAGGCCAGCGTCGCCATCGGGTCCAGCACGCTGTGGTAGACCGGCTCCATCGTGGTGCGCTTGTCCTCGGGAATGATCAGCCGCTGGAAGCTCCACAGCGAGGCGTACCCGAGTTGCTCGGCCCGGGTCGCGAACGTGGCCAGGTTCTGCGGGGTCGCCCAGGCCCCGGAAACGGGCGCGCCGAAGCCGATCAGTATTCCGCTCACGCGCTTACCTTAGCCACCCCGCGGTGCCCCGGTGGCCCCGTGGTCGCGGTGGCGCAGGCGGCGCCCGGGCGCGGTCCTGGGGCGGTTTTGGCCGGGATAGTGTTGGGTTCAACAACGGCCCGAAGGTAGTCCTGGCCGGCCGGAACCAGGTGGGAGTCAGCGATGGAATCAGACCCGCGCGAGTGGATCGCCACCCTGCGGCGCTCGCACGAACGGCTTGACGGTCTCGTCCGGCCGCTGACCCCCGAGCAGATCCGCGGTGAGTCCTACTGCGGTGAGTGGAGCATCGCCCAGGTCCTGTCGCATCTGGGCAGCGGGGCCGAGATCGGGCTGATGATGCTGCCCGGCGCTCTCGGCGAGGGCGAGGAGGCCAGCCGGGATAGCTTCCAGGCCGTCTGGGACGTCTGGAACGCCAAGAACCCCGACGAGCAGGCCGCCGATGCCCTGGCCATCGACGACCGGCACGTCAAGGCGCTCGAGCAGCTCACCGACGAGCAACTCGGGCGGGTCAGCCTGCCGTTCTTCGGCATGGACCTGGACGCCGTCGGCCTGGTCCGGCTCCGGCTCGGCGAGCATGCCCTGCATACCTGGGACATCGCCGTTCGCCTGGACCCCGCCGCCACCGTGGACCCCGCCGCCGTCGACCTGCTCGTCGACAGCGTGCCGCAGTTCCTGGCCCCGCGGCTGGGCAAGGCGCCCGAGGAGCCGTTCGCGGTCCGGATCCGGACCACCGGCCCCGAGCGCGACTACCTGCTCGCCACCGCCGACTCCGTGGTCATGACCGACTGGCCCGAGGACGGCACCGACGCGCCAGTGTCCGAGGTCACCATGCCCGCCGAGGCGTTGTTGCGGCTGTCCTACGGCCGCCTCGACCCCGCCCACACCCCGGCTTCGGTCACCGGCGACCCCGCCGACCTGGACCAGCTGCGCGCGATCTTCCCGGGGTTCTAGGGCTCAGCCCAGCGCGGCGATGGCCAGCTTCGCCGCGTCCTGACCGCAGCCCCAGGACAGCGAGACCCCCGCGCCGCCGTGCCCGTAGTTGTGCACCAGGCCGCGGCCGTCCGCCACCGTCTCCGCTTCCAGCCGGACCCGCGGCCGGGCCGGGCGGAGTCCCACCCGGTGCTCCAGCACTCGCACCCCGCGCAGCCGCGGATCCACCTCCGCGCAGGCCGCCAGGATCCGCTCCGCCGTGGCCGGGTCCGGGTCCCGGCTCCACCGCCCGTGCTCCTGTGTGCCGCCCAGGATCACCGTGTCCCCGTGCGGGAACACGTAAGTCAGGTCGTCCGGGTCCGCCCCGTTGCCCACGAAGAACTCCGTCAGTCCGGGGTTCGCCGCCACCACCACCTGGCCCCGGACCGGCGTGACCGACGGGTCCGGCACCAGGTCCCGCGCCCCGGCCCCCGGGCAGTTCACGATCACCCGGGCGTCGCTGTGCCGCACCGCGTCCGCCAGCGTCGCGAACCTCCGGGGCTCCAGCAGCCGGCCGCCCGCCGTCAGGAACCTGGTCTCCAGGTAGCTCAGGTAGTCCGGCATCGACACCATCGGCGCCGTCAGCCGCCACCCCGCCACGTAGCCCGGCGGCAGCTCGTCGCACGGCGTGTACTCGACCGGCACGGCCGAGTTGGGCGCCTCCGGTGGCTCGTCCTGCGCCACCCGGACCGCCATCAGCCCCTGGCCGACGTGAGACCCCGTGGCCGGGTTGGCGGCTAGCTCCGTCAGTACCGCGTAACCCAGGTCCGCCCAGCCGGCCACGCGCTCGTCCTCGCCCACCAGGTGAGTGCCCCACAGCGCTCCGGCCACCACCGACGTCGTCGCCCGCGGTGGCTCCGCCGCCTGGATCGCGACGCTCAGCCCCGCCTCGGCCAGGCAGATCGCGCTCGTCAGCCCGCTGACCCCGGCGCCGATCACGAAAACATCAAGCCTGGGAGTGTTCACGCCGAAAACATACTCGGTGCCATCCGCTTTCGCCTGGCCGGTGACCTGGCCAGCCGCGCGTTCGAATATAGGTTGCAATGTCGGATGAGAACCGATAATATGTTCTATAGATAGCTTTCTTCCAGGCCTCAGCTGCGGAGGGAGACGACGCGGATGCCGGTGGCGCCCTCAGGGGACTTAGGACCAGGCCCCGGCCGACCCCGGTCGGCTGGCGCAGATGATGAGCAGCCATTCGATCCGCGCACGCTCCTGGTCGACGATCCCGTTGACGAGGACGAGCCGTGGCCGGGCTACCCGTTCAGTCCCGAGAACGCCCCTCCCGATGGCGACGAGGCCTTCCTGGCTGACCTGCCCGCCGAGCTGGCGCAGGAGTACCTGACTGACCCTTGGACCGGCGAGGATGAGTTGTCCGCGGCCGGGTTCTTGCACCACCAGCCCGGCAGCCGCAGCGGGGCCGGGTTCGCGGCGGGCGGGGTCCTGGACGGACTTGAGCCGGGACCGGTGCTGGCGGGGTTCATCCGGGACGCCGCCGAGGACGGCGCCGGCCTGCCGGGACTGGGGGAGAGCGAGCTCATCGGCGTGCTGTGCGCGTCTCGCCGGATGGCCTCGTGGGCCGCGGCGCAGGAGGTCGAGTCGGTGATCACGCTGTGCCGCCGCCGCGCCCGGCAGGCCCGTGAGCGCAAGAACAAGCACCTGATCGAGCACGTCGCCGACGAGATCGCGGCTGCGCTGACGCTGACCAGGCGCGCTGCGAACCGGCTGGTCGACATCTGCGGCTGGCTGGAGCGGCTGCCCGAGGTCCGGGCCGCGCTGGCCGCCGGGATCATCGACTGGGCCCGGGCCGTGGTGTTCGCCGACGAGCTCGCCGCCCTGGACGACGAGGCGGCGCGAAAGATCGCACGCCGGGTGCTGCCCCGCGCGGGGGATATGACCACTGCGCAGCTGCAGCGGGCCCTGCGCCGAGAGGTAGAGCTGCATGATCCTGATGCGGTCCGCCGCCGCCGCGAGCGGGGCCGAAAGGACGCCGCGGTGCACCTATGGACCGAGGGATCGGGCAACATGGCGCTGGCCGGCCGGGAGATGAACCCGGCCGACGCGATCGGCGCCGACGCCCGGCTCACCGCCCAGGCGAAATGGCTGCAGGCCCGCGGCGCCGCCGGGACGCTGGACCAGCTCCGCGAGGCCGTGCTCAGCGCCATCCTGAACGGCCGCGACATCACCACCCTGCTGCCCGCCAGCACCACGGCCACAGGCGACGACAGCGCCGCCAGCCCCGGTCGCGCGGACTCCGCGCCGTCGATTACCGGGTCGGTACACCTGACCATGCCCCTGTCGGCCTGGCTGTGGCTGACCGACCGCCCCGGCGAGGTCGCCGGGTCCGGCACCGCCGACGCTGACACCTGCCGGGACCTGGCCGACCGGCTGGCCGCCCACCCCGCGACCAAGTGGTGCCTGACCCTCACCGACCCCGACGGCCGCGCCGTCGCCCACGCCTGCGCCCGAAACGGCCCGCACCGGCCCGCCCCGACCACCCGGACCACCACGAGCCACCGGCCCACCGAGATCGACGGGCCGGCCCGGATCCGCCCGGCCGGCCAGGTCGGATCGGTCGCCGGGGTCCGCCCCGTCGCCCGGACCCGCTGGGCCGGCCGGCGCCATCACCGACTGGCTCGCCCGCCTGCGGCCCGTGTTCCTCCAGACCGGGTCCTGCACCCACCCCCGCGAGGCACCCGGCTACCGGCCGCCGCCCTCGCTGCGCCACCTGATCACGATCCGCCAGCGGACCTGCGCCGAGCCCGGCTGCCAGCGCCCCGCCCACCGATGCGACCTCGACCACACCATCCCCTACCACCAGGGCGGCCGCACCTGCGAATGCGACCTAGCCCCGCTGTGCCGGCACGGCCACCGCGCCAAACAGGCCCCCGGCTGGCACCTCGACCAGCCCGAGCCAGGCGTCATGATCTGGACCCTGCCCAGCGGCCGTACCTACACCACCCGCCCCGACCCTTACCCCATCTAATGAGCGGCTTCGGCTTCACTGGCGCTGCGCGGAACGCGGGACATTCGGGACGCAGGACATTGCCGCGGTCAGGAGCCGTCGCGGAGATCGGCGAGGCGCTCGGGCAGGAATCGGATCTCGTCGAAGGTCACGCTGCATCCGTCGCCCGTCGGTGACTGGCCCTCGAAGCCCACCCGGTGGCCTGACGTCTGGTCATCGAGCAGGAACACGCGGATCATCCGCCAGGTCGTGCCGTCGAGCGAGGCGTGGTACGCGTAGGCCCGGTCGACGCGCGCGACCCGCAGCCACACCGACCGGCCGGGCACCGTGAAGGCGTTCGCGTCGTCGGAGACGCCCCGGCAGACCACCGAGACCACCATGGGCTCACCGGCCGGCGAGAACTCGAAGCACAGCTTCCCCCAGTGCCGCTCGTCGTGCCACAGCAGGAGCACCCCGGCGTCGAAGGCCGCGGCGAAGCCCACGGTGACCCGAGCGCTGAGCTGGAAGTCGCCCGGAGGCACCTCGCCGAGCAGCGTCGCCGCGTTGAGCATGGACTCCGCATTCACCGCGACGCTCGCGCCCGCGTCGGCGGGGCCGCTCACCGGGTCAATGAAGATGTCGGTGCGCGGCTGCGCCGCCACCGACACCGCGCCAGCCGCCTCGTCGATCCGCCAGAGCCCCGCGGATGAGGGCGCGAGCGGAAACGGCACACCGGGAATCCTCAGCAACTGACCAGCCACGGAACAGGACAGTACAGAGGAACGGGCCAGTCCCGGTAGACCGCCGCGGCTCGCGCCTCCCGGCCAGCGCTCAGCCGGTGGTGAGCGTGTAGTGCACGTCCAGCTCGTCGGCCGAGCGGCTGGCCGTGATGGCCACGCTGTCGCCGGCCAGCAGCGCGTGGTCGTCGATGAGCGGCGCTCCGTCCGCGGCGAAGCTGACCTGATGGCTCAGCAGCGCCGGCGTGCCCTCGGACCGGCCCAGGTCCGCGGCGTCGGCCGGGCCTAGCGTCGTGGGCGTGATCGTCTCCGTGGTCCGGGCGACGGCCAGCCCGTGCTCGGCCAGTACCGTGTACAGCCCGCGCTGGCCCAGCTCATCGGGATCGATCGCCGGGGCCAGGTCGATGGGCACGTACGAGGTCTGCACGATGACCGGCCGGCCGTCGGCGAGCCGGAGCCGTCGCAGCCGGAGTACCTGGCTAGGCGGGCCAAGCCCGAGCCCAAGCCCGGGGCCAAGACCGAGCCCGAGCCGCGCCCCGACCGCCTCGGGCGGTGCGATGGTGTCGGCGGCCAGCAGCCGGGTGCTGATCTCGGCCCCCTGCCCGGCCAGGTCGTCGGCGAAGCTGCGCAGGTGACCGAGGTGATAGGCGTAGCGCGACGCGACGAACGTGCCGCTGCCGTGGCGGGTGTCGATGAGCCCGTCGTCGGCCAGCAGCTGGAGGGCCTGTCGCAGGGTCATGATGCTGACCCCGAACTCGCCGGCCAGCTCCCGCTGGGCCTGGCAGCGGCCTGCCGGGGGGCCACTGGCCGCTGGTGATGCGGTCGCGCAGCGCGCCGTGGATGCGCAGGTACTTGGGCTGGCGGTCGTCGGCAGTCCGGCGCGCCGCGCTCACCGCGGGGCTCACCGGCGGGCCTGGTCGACGGCGGCGCGCAGCCGGGCCACGTCGCGGCCGATGTCGGCGCTGGACGCGCCGTCCAGGACCCGGCGCATCAGGGCCGAGGCGACGATCACGCCATCGGCGTGCCGGGCGGCGGCGGCCGCGCGATCGGGGGTGTCGATGCCGAAGCCGATCAGCACGGGCCGGGAGCTGTGGCGGCGCGCTCGGGCGGCGACGGTCCAGCGCTCGGCGTCGGCGCTCTCGCTGGTGGTTCCCGTGGTGGCCATGACACTCATGACATACAGGAAACCGCGGGAGCGCGCGGCGATGGCCCGAATATCGGGCTCGGGCGTGGCGGGGGTGACCATCAGGGTGGCATCCAGGCCCGCGTCGCGGGCGGCCTCGAGGTAGTCGCCGGCCTCGGCGGCGGGCAGGTCGGGGATGATCGTCCCGCTGATCCCGGCGCCGGCGAGCTGGCGGCAGTAGCCGCCGAGGCCGTGGCGGTAGGCGTGGTTGGCGTAGGCCATCGCGATCAGCGGCACGCCGCCGGAGTCGATCCGGCTCAGCTGGGCCAGGATGGCGGCGGGAGTGGCGCCGCGGCCCAGGGCGGCGTCGGAGGCTCGCTGGATGGCGGGGCCGTCGAGCATGGGGTCGGAGAACGGCAGCCCGATCTCCACGGCGTCGGCCCCGGCGTCGATCATGGCGGCCAGCAGGTCGGTCCAGTCGAGGCGGATCCCGCCGGTGACGTAGGTGACGAGGCTGGGCCGGCCGGCGGCGCGGGCCTGGCCGAGGGTGGTCTCAACGGCGGCCACGGAGCAGCTCCTTCAGGCTGGCGGCGTCCTTGTCGCCGCGGCCGGACATGGTGATCAGCACGACGGCGCCGGCGGGCAGCTCGCCGGCCCGGGCGGCGCGGCGCGCCCAGGCCACGGCGTGTGCCGACTCCAGCGCGGGCAGGATGCCTTCGGCCCGGGCGCACAGCTCGGCCGCGGCGACCGCCTCGGCGTCGGTAACCGTGACGTACTCGGCGCGTCCGGCGGCGGCGAGGTAGGCGTGCTCGGGTCCGACGCCTGGGTAGTCCAGGCCCGCCGAGATGGAGTGCGCCTCGACGATCTGGCCGTGCTCATCCTGCAGGAAGCTGGAGTGGAAGCCGTGCAGGACGCCCGGCTCGCCGTTGGCCACGGCCGCGCCGCCGGCGGCCTCGACGCCGATCAGCCGCGCGGGCGTGTCCACGAAGCCGCAGAACGTGCCGGCCGCGTTGGAGCCGCCGCCCACGCAGGCCACGACGAGGTCTGGCCCGGCGCCGCCGAGCCGGTCCGCGCACTGCCCGCGGGCCTCCTCGCCGATGACCCGCTGGAACTCGCGGACCAGCCACGGGTACGGATGCGGGCCCATGACCGAGCCGACGCAGTAGTGCGTCGTGTCCGCGGTCGTCACCCAGTGCCGCATGGCCTCGTTGATGGCGTCCTTGAGGGTGCGCGCGCCGGAGCGGACCGGCACCACGGTGGCCCCGAGCAGCTCCATCCGGAACACGTTGAGTTCCTGGCGGGCGATGTCGACCTCGCCCATGTACACGGTGCAGTCCAGGCCCAGGTGCGCGGCGGCGGTCGCGGCGGCCACTCCGTGCTGCCCGGCGCCGGTCTCCGCGACCAGCGCGGTCATGCCCATCCGCCGGGCCAGCAGGGCCTGGCCCAGCGCGTTGTTGATCTTGTGGCTGCCGGTGTGGGTGAGGTCCTCGCGCTTGAGCAGCACCCGCACGCCCAGCGCCTCGGACAGCCGCACGGCCTCGGTCAGGGGCGTCGGCCGCCCGGCGTAGTCGCGCAGCATGGCCGCCAGTTCGGCCCGGAACCCGGCATCGGCCCAGGCCGACCGGAAGGCCTCCTCCAGTCGCTGGCACGCGGGGACCAGGGCCTCGGGGACGAAGCAGCCGCCGAACGAGCCGAACCGCCCCCGCGGCCCCGGATCACCCATCAGATCGGAGACACCGGTCAGGTCCGCCATCGCCGTCGGGCCGGAAACGCTTACCATGACCCTCTTCTTTCTTCTAGAGTTCTAGAAGACTAGCACGGAGGAGATCGCGATGGATATCAGCTCGTCGATCTAGTGAAGGCCCGGCACGCCCGCCCGGCTAGTGAAGGCCTGGGCGAGCGGTGACGGGGCTGTCGGCCAGCAGTCGCAGGCCCGTCTCGACCAGGGCGAAGCCGATGCGGCTGCGCAGCCGCGGCCGGGGAGCGGTCCAGGGCGCCAGGCGCGTTCCCGACCCGGCGCACAGCGCCGCGTCTCGCCTGAGGTCATCGATGCGGCTGGTGACAAACTCGCGGGAAAGTTCGGGGTTCATGACTGGCCTCCAGCTGGGTTGGCGGCGGCCGGAGTTCCGGCCGTCCGGTTGATGTCGGGCTGAGCAGCGCCGGCTGGCGCCTCGATGCCGAAGTCACGCCAGGTCCGCTGGCTGAGCCCGGCCAGGATGGCGACGGTCAGCGTGACCGCCGAGAAGATGAAGAACGATGCGGGTCCGAGGTGGCGCACGAACAGCGCGGCCAGCGCCACCGAGATGGGGAAGACGCCGAGGCTGGCCAGCATCAGCACGCCGGACAGGCGGCCGAGCAGCTCGGCCGGGGCCCACTTCTGGAAGGCGGTGAGCGTCTGCACGTTGCCGAACCCGTTCATGACGCCCAGGCCGAAGATGGCCGCGGCCACGGCGGCCGTGCTGCCCAGGAACGGGGCGACCGCGATGAACGCGGCCTCGGCCAGGAAGGCCAGCGAGCCGACCACGAACGGGCGCCGGGCCCGGCCCGCCTGCCCGGCCACGAGGGTGCCGGCCAGGGCGCCGGCGCCGAACGCGGCGATCAGCCAGCCGTAGCCGACGGCGCCCGAGTGCAGCGGACCGTGGGCCAGCGAGGGCAGCGCGACCTCGTCCACCCCGCCGGAGCCCAGGTTGGCCGCGACGGTTACCAGCAGCCCGATCTGCAGGATGCGCTCGGTCCGCAGCAGCGACATCACCGTCGGCCCGGCTGCGGGCACCCCCGGCGCACCCGCCGCATCCGCCGCATCCGGCTCGGCCGGTCCCGGGGCCGTCCGGCCAGCGCTGACGGCGCGCAGCCCGGCCAGCGTCAGCGCCGAGACCGCGAACGAGGCCGCGTCGGCCGCGAACGCGGGCGCCGGGCCGACCAGCGCGACCAGGGCGCCACCGATGGCGGGCCCGATCAGCGTCGCGAGCTGCGTCCCGCCGGAGATCAGCGCGTTGCCGGCCTGCAGGTCATCGCCGTCCAGCAGCGCGGGCACGATCGCGAACGAGCCGGGCATGAACAGCCCCGCGCCGGCCCGAGCACCACCGCGATGGGCACCAGCACCACGGCGCGGGCCGGCCCCATGGCCGCGGCCACGGCCAGCGCGCCGGCCCCGACGGTCCGGAACGCGTCGGTGGCCATCATGACCGTCCACGGCCGCCACCGGTCGCTGAGCTGGCCGCCGACCAGGAGCAGCGCGGTCCGCGGGATGCCGTAGGCGGCCAGCACGGTGCCCAGCAGCAGTGCGCCGCCGTGGGTGGCCAGCACGTACCAGGGCAGGGCCACGGCGTAGAACGCGTCGCCGACGTTGGAGGTCAGCTGGCCGGCCACGAGCAGCCGGAAGCGCCGGTGCCGCAGCGGCGCCAGGCCGCGGGCGGCGGTCAGGGCAGCCATCAGCCGTCGTCCCCGGACTCGTCATCCACGGACTCGCCATCCGCGGACTCGCCGCCGCCGGGCTCGTCGTCACTGTCGGGCAGCTGCAACGGCCACGACATGACCAGCATCTCCACCGGCACCGAGCCGGGCGGGCGCTTGGACTTGTCCGTTATGCGGCCGAAGTACCGGCTCATGAGCAGGGCGGTCACGTCACGATTGAGCTGCTCCAGCTCCTCCGCGGTGACGTAGAAGATCGCCTCATTGGTCTCGGCCGCCTCCCGCCACTGCCGGGGGTAGCTGGCCTTGGTCTCCATCCACGTCCGGTAGCGCTCGAAGCTGCGCTCGCGGAACATGAGGGCCAGCGTGCGCGAGGCGATCTCGTACTCCGGGTCGTTGTTGTGCGAGTCGCCGAAGCTCATGCCGATCGTCGTCATCCGCCACGGGCGCGCCCGGCCCTTGCCGCCGCCGGCCTCCTCGACGAACCCGTACTTGGCCAGCTGCCGCAGGTGGAACGAGCAGGTAGTCGGCGACTCACCGATCCGCTCGCCGAGCTCGGTGGCGGTCAGCGAGCCGCCGAGGGTCAGCTCCTCGATCAGCGCCAGCCGGACGGGGTGGGACAGCGCCCGCAGCGTCCGCGCGTCGGTGACCTCGCGGATGTTGGGGGCTGGCTCGGCGCCGGACTGCTCCGGCTGGGCATCATTTTCAGACACCTCTCGAGAGTAACCTCTCGACAGACATCTCTCAAGAGATAACTCTCGAGAGTTTACTTGCGAATTAACAGGAGGCCGCGGGGCTGGCTCAGCTACCAGGGACCAGCTGTGGCTCACCTCGGGCCCCCGCCGGGGCGAGGCCCGGCCGCGGCCCAAGCGACGCGCGACTAGCTGGAGGAGCCGTACTGGATCGGGACCTTGATGGTCTGGGTCATGGCCCACTGCCCCGCGCCGAGGGCCGACCCCGAAGCGTGCAGCCGCCACGCGGTCAGCACGCTGCCGTCGGCGGCCAGCGCGTCCACCCCGCCCGAGGCGGGCAGCGCCAGCGTCACCGCGCGACCCTGCGGCAGCCGGGGCAGGGCCTGCCAGGCGGCGCCCGGCCCGGCCAGGAACTCGGCCCGCCGTCCGGTCAGCTCGACCACGATCGCGCCGCTCGCGCCCACGGAGCTAGACTGCACCGCCCCGGAACCCGGCAGCGGCGCCGACACCGTCCACCGCCCGTCGGCCGCCTGCCAGGCGACCAGCCGCCGCGCGGCCGGCCCGACCCGGCCTGGAGCAGCGCGGCGAGCCGGCTGCCCGTGCGGACCAGCCGCAGCACCTCGATCCGCTGCCCGCTCAAGGCTCCGGGCAGCGTCGGCCCGGCCGCGCTCCAGTGCCCGCCCTGCTCGGCGAAGATGCCCGCCGACCCGGGCCGGGCACACCTCGCGGCCACGACCGGCTGCCCGGACGGACTCAACGCCACCGCCGTCAGCGCGGCCGGGGCACACGAGCGGGCAGCCGGCGTGGCGGCCAGCCGGCGCAGGGTGGTCAGCGTGGTCCAGCCGGTCCGGCCCTGCTCGACCCGGCCGGTGCGGTCCAGCGCGAGCAGCTGACCGCCCTGCGGCGCGGCCGCGAGCGCGTCGGGCACCTCGGCCAGGCCGGGGTCGGGCGGCCCCGCCTGCCAGGTCCGGCCGCCGTTGGCGGTGCTGGAGACGGGGGAGAAGCGCAGCAGCTGGCTGGGCCGGACGCCCGCCGCGAGGGACTGGGCCCCGGTGACGCTCACCGCGAAGGCCCCGTTGGTGGCCACGTCGGGCGGGGTGGTCAGCTTCCACTGACGGCCGCCCGCGGGCAGCATGAACAGCTGCCAGAACTGGTTGTCGGCCGTGGACGCGCCCATCGCGAGCACGGCCCAGGTGGCCCCGGTGGCGCTGACCGAGGTGCCGAGCGGCAGCGACGCGGTCGGCCGGGCCGCGGTGGCGGTGCCGGGGGTCGTGCTGCCGCAGCCCGCCGCGAGGGCGGCCAGGGCGATCACCGGGACCGCCGTCAGCCCGCGGGCGACCCTGGCCCGGGCGGCCGTGTCGTTACCTGATCTCATCGGGAAGCCAGGGCCTGGCGCGCCGCGGTGGCCAGCTCGGAGGCAAACGAGGACACCGTCGCGGTGCTGCCCGGCCCGGGATCGAAGTCCAGCTCCTCGCGCATGCGGCCGTTCGGGTCGATGACGAACGCGACGTCGTTGTGCCCGATCATGGAGCCCGCCGGCAGCGTCTCGGACGCGACCCCGTAGTTGCGCCACACGGGCCGCAGCTGGGCCGTGCTGCCGGTCAGGTACACCCAGTTGCGGACGTGGGTGAGCGACTGCTCCTGGTCGAAGGCGCGGGTATAGGCGAGCCCGCTGTACAGGGGGTTCAGGTTCACCGCGACCAGCTCGACCTTGCTGGCCTGGGCCCGGAGCAGCACGCCGGCCTCGCGGAACTCCTGCGCCTCCAGCGGGCAGTCGGTGGTGCAGACCGGGTCCAGGAAGGTGAGCAGCACGGCCTTGCCGCGCAGGCCGGCCAGCGACACGTGGTGGCCGTTCTGATCGGTCAGCGCGAAGCCGGGCGCGATGGTGTGCAGCGGCGCGCTCGACCCGTCCACGGCCTCGGCCAGGATCGGCGACGCGCTCCGGCTGGCCTGGGCCGCGGCCATGGGCAGCGCGCCGATGATGACGACGCCGACCGCACAGGCCGACAGCATGGTCCACACGCGGGAGGCGGCGAAGGACCGGGACAGTGCGGCCGGGCGTAGCCGGTCTCGCCAGGCGGGCTGGGGCGCGGCGGCCTGAGCGGGCTCCGGCACCGCGCCCGGCATCCGGGCCAGTGCCAGGTAGCCCGCGGTGGCCAGCAGGATCGTCGGGATCATGCTGTTCGGGTCGGTGCCCAGGCCGCCGAAGAAGCCGAAGTCCTGGACCAGCACCCACACCGCCAGGCAGAAAACGGCCAGGACGATAAACGGGGCGCGGACGAGCCACAGGCCCCGGCCCGCAGCCGGGATCCGGGCCGGGCCGGCGGCGGCGAGGGCGATGAGCGAGAGGCCGAGAACCGCCAGCAGCAGCACAGCCAGGAGGTTCACGGCGAACCCGTGGGCCGCGACGAGCGAGCCGAAGTCAGTGACCAGGTGGGCCAGCGCGGCCGGCTGTGAGGTGCTGGCCATCGAGCTGACCATCGAGGTGAGCGAGCCCGGCTGGCCGTGCAGCGTGCCCTGCCAGTACCCGCGACCCGGCCAGGCCTGGAGCACCGCCATCCCGGCCAGGAACACCCCGGTGCCGCCCACCAGCAGCCGCGGCAGGGCGGGGCGGCTCCAGTACCGGCTGGGCAGCGCGATCAGGGCGCCGGCCACGGCGTAGATAGCGGCGGCGCCGGGCGCACCGGTCAGCCAGCTCAGGCCGGGGGCGAGGATCCCGCCGAGTGACTCGCCGAACAGCCACACCACCAGGCCCCAGGCGGCCCCGGCCAGCCCGGCCAGCCGGGACATCGCGCCCTGTGAGGCGAACAGCAGCCACAGGCCGATGCCGACCTGGATCCAGACCGCGGACGCGCCGGCCTGGACCGGGTGGTAGGACCAGGCCGTCCCGGCCCAGTTGATCAGCTGCTGGAGCCAGTGCGGGGAACTCGCGGCGGCCGGCTCGATGACCTTCGACGGCAGGCCCACCGCCATGGCGGGCTGCGCCTGGAGGATGCCGTCGAAGACCCATAGCAGGCCGAAGCCGATCCGCAGGACCTGGCGCCACGCGGGCTCGGCGGGCTCGGCCGGACGGCTCATGGCCTGGCCGGGGTCCGGCGGGCGCCATTCGCGGACGGCCACCCAGGCGATGGAGAGCAGGGCAAAGAGCAGCAGGGCGGCAATTCCCTGGTGCAGCAGGGCCGCCCGGAACGCCGCGACCACGATCGGATCGTTGATGTTCAGGCCGCTGTTCATGCCCGGCATGGCTACCGCCGACCTCCATGACTGTCGGACGCGCGGGAACTCGCGCAGGAGCCCGCACGCCTACCGTATCGACTACTGGCCGCTGACCGGGACAGACGGGCCGAACATGAACAACATGTCATGCCCTCAGCCTCCGCTGGGCCCGTTCCCTGCTATCTGAACTACGAACTGTAGTACTTGATGGTTCAGGGCGTGCCCGGTGCCGTCACCGTAGCCTCGACCGTGACCCGCCCGGCGTGCCGGAAGACCAGGGTCAGCGGCACGTGCTGGCCGGCGACCAGGTGGCGGACGCCGGCCAGCGTAACGTCCGGGCCGAACGGGGTGAGCGTGACGTCGCCGTGGGCGGGAATGGTGACCGGCCCGGTGGTCAGGGTCACCAGGCGCGCGGCCGGGCTGGCGGCGCCGGTGAGCTCGTCGGGGACGCCGGCCAGGTTGCGGATGGTGAGGTACGTGTGAGCGGATGACGGGGCGTCCCGGCTGAGGAATGAGGTCATGGGAATCGCGGCCAGCCTGACCTCGATCCGGACCCTGGCGATGGTGCCCGCCCCGCCCGCGCTCACCCAGGCCGATAGCAACCCGATCAGCGCGGCGGCGCAGACGACCGGGGCCGCCGCCGCCCGGACCAGCCCGCCGGCCCAGCTGCTCACGGCCGGCCCGGGCGGCGTGGCCGACCCGCCCAGCGCGGCCGGAATCGCCGCAGCCGCAGGCTGTTGGTCACCACGAGCAGCGAGCTGGCCGACATGGCGATCCCCGCGAACAGCGGGTTGACGTAGCCCAGCGCGGCCAGCGGGATCGCCACGACGTTGTAGCCGAAGGCCCAGATCAGGTTGGCCCGGCTGATCGCCATGACGGCCCGGGCCAGCTGGAGGGCGTCGGCGATGGCCCGCGGGTCGCCGCTGACCAGGGTGAGGTCGGCGGCGCCGATGGCCGCGTCGGTGCCGGTGCCGACGGCCATGCCCAGGTCGGCGCGCGCCAGCGCGGCGGCGTCGTTCACGCCGTCACCGACCATGGCCACCGCGATCCCGCTGGCCTGGACCTCCGCGATGATCTGGGCCTTGCCCTCGGGCCGGACGCCCGCGAAGACCCGCTCCGGCGAGATGCCCAGCCGGTCGCTCAGCGCCCGGGCGGTGCCGATGCTGTCGCCGGTCACCAGGACCGGGGACAGGCCCAGCTCCCGCAGCCGGGTCACGGCCTCGACGCTGCCGGGCCGGATCATGTCGCCGACCGGGAGCATGCCGCGGGCCAGCCCGTCCCAGGCCGCGAACACGGCCGTCTGGCCCTCGGCCTGGGCGGCCTCGGCGGGGTCGGACAGGGCGGGCGGCACGGCGATGCCCAGCTCGGCCAGGAACGCACCGCTGCCGACGGCCACCTCGTGACCCTCGGCGGTGCCGCGGACGCCGGCCCCTGGCACGCTGACGAAGTCGGTGACGGCGGGCAGCGCGCCCAGCCGGCTGGTGGCCGCCTTGGCGATGGCCAGGCCGACGGGGTGCTCGGAGGCGTCTTCTACCGCGCCGGCCAGCCGGAGCACCTGCGGCTCGTCGGCGTCCGGCGTGGTGGTGATCTCGTGCAGCGTCATCCGCCCGGTGGTCAGGGTGCCGGTCTTGTCCAGGATCACCGCGCGTACCCGCCCGGCCGACTCGAGCGCCTGCGCGCTGTTGACCAGCACGCCCAGCTCGGCGCCGCGGCCGACCGCGGCCAGCAGGGCGGTGGGGGTGGCCAGGCCCAGCGCGCACGGGCAGGCCACCACCAGGACGGCCACCGCGGCGCTCGCGGCCGCCGCGGCCGGCCAGCCGGCGCCCAGCCAGAAGCCGAGCGTCACCACGGCCAGGGTGATCGCGCACGGCACGAACACGGCCGCGATCCGGTCGGCCAGCCGCTGCGCGGCCGCCTTGGTCGCCAGCGCGTGGCTGACCAGCCCGGTGATCTGGGCCAGCATGGTGTCGGCGCCGACCCGGCTGGCGCGCACGACCAGCCGGCCGCTCATGTTGACCGACGCCCCGGTCACCTCGTCGCCGGGGCCGACCTCGGCCGGCACGGACTCGCCGGTGAGCAGGGAGGCGTCCACGGCCGAGCGCCCGCCGGTGACCACGCCGTCGGTGGCGATCCGTTCTCCGGGCCGGACGATGAACTGGTCGCCGGCGATCAGCTCGGCGATGGGCACCCGGCGCTCGCCGTCCTCCCGGACCACGACCACGGTCTTGGCCGCCAGCTGGGCCAGCGCGGTCAGCGCGGCGCCCGACCGGTCCTTGGCCCGTGACTCCAGGTACCGGCCGGCCAGGACGGCGACGGTCACGCCCGCCGCCGCGTCCAGGTAGATGCTGCGGCCGCTGGCCGCGGTGAGCACGAAGCTGAACGGCATCCGCATGCCGATCGTGCCCGCGCTGCCGACCAGCAGGGCGTAGAGCGACCAGCCGAGCGAGGCGCTGACGCCCAGGCTGACCAGCGTGTCCATGGTCGCGGTACCGTGGCCGAGCCCCTGCCAGGCGGCCCGGTGGAAGGGCCAGGCGCCCCAGACCGCGACCGGGCCGGCCAGCAGCAGGCTCACCCACTGCCAGCCGGGGAACTGCGCCGCGGGCACCATGGCCATGACGATCACCGCCACGGCGAGCGGTCCGCACACCGCCAGCCGACGGCCGAGCGCCGCGGCCCGCCCCGGGTCCCCGTCCTGCTCCGGCCCGCGTGCCGCCACGGCGGTGTACCCGGTGGCCTCGATGACGCTGATCAGCTCGGCGGTATCCCGGCCGCCGGTGCTGGTGACGTAGGCGCGCTCGGTGGCGTAGCTGACGGTCGCGCTGACTCCGTCCAGGCGGTTCAGGCGGCGCTCGATGCGCGCCGCGCAGGAGCTGCACGTCATCCCGCCGACGGCCAGTTCCAGCAGCGGAGTGGCCGTCACCTCGCGCGCGGGGCGGACCGCGCTCACCGGCCGGCCCCGCCGGGCCGGGCCGGGGCCCCCATGTTCATGTTCATGGGCTGGCTGTGACCTGGGCGGGAACGGCCGGTCGTCACCGGGCCCAGCCGCGCCCCGGCGGCGTAGGCGGCGAGGAAGACCAGGACCAGCAGGATGAGGAAGCCGGTCAGCTTCGCGGCCGGGCTCGCCTCCGCAGCGCCTCGTCCGGCACTGTCGAGCCCGGCATTGCCTCGTCCGGCACTGTCTGGTCCGGCACTGTCTGGTCCGGCACCGAACGGTCCGCCGCCGGAGTTGCCCGCGGTGCCGCCTGCCCTCGTCGTGCCGCCTGCCACTGTGCCCGCCCGCCTGTCTGGAATCGCTGGCCTGCGGGAAAGTCTGCCACCAGCGACGGCTCGCGCGCGCAGGTCCCGGCCGTCCCGCGATACCGCGCTCGGCCGGGGCCGAGCGGAAAGTCATTGCCCTTCCGCAATGACCTGCGGCTAGCCGCAATGGTGCGATCGGGAATTCACCGGCGGTCCGGCTAGCCCCGCACAACTGAAAATAGCGCAGGCGATCGTCGTAATACCCGGCAGGGGTTATCACCATACCCGCAGGGGGTTTGGGAATACCCCCACGGGGTTGCACGGATGAGCTTCCAGAGCCTGACGGCCCTGATTGCGCCAGGTAAGAGGGTTGCGCGCCATGATCAAGCGGCTTACGCTACGAGGCGTAGTAATGATTTCGGCGGAATCGGCTGCTCATTCTCCGGGACCGCCATCAGCGGGCTGGAAATTGGCAATGCTGCCTTTACAGTGGCGCACCCGAAGGTTCTGTCATGCGGAAATGCGGACTTCCGACGGGCAGCCCCGGGGATGATCGCACGGAGGAGCGGGATGAGCGAGGGCACGGCGGCGGTGCCGGGGCAGCGCGCCAGGGCTGAGGTGACGCCGCGCGCGGCCAGCTGGCCCGATGCGCGGCGGTGGCTGCAGCTGGGACTGGCGGCCATCTGGCTGCTGGACGGGGTGCTGCAGTACCAGTCGTTCATGTTCACCAAGGGTTTCGAGCAGATGCTGGCCGCGACCGCGCCGGGCAACCCCGCCGTGATCGCCGACCCGATTACCTGGGCGGCCAGGATTATCGGGCAGCATCCGGTGGGCATCAACTCCGCGTTCGCCACCGGCCAGCTGCTGCTCGGGCTGGGCATCGCCTGGCGCCCGACGGTGAAGGCTGCGCTGGCTGCGTCGGTGGCCTGGTCGCTGGCGGTGTGGTGGCTCGGCGAGGGCCTGGGCGGCGTGCTGAGTGGCGCGGCCAGCCCGGTCAACGGGGCGCCGGGAGCGGTGATCCTGTACGCGCTGCTGGCGGTGCTGCTGTGGCCCGTCGCCTCGCGCGTCGCCGATGACGCCGTGGCCCGGGGCCGGGCGCCGTTCGTGGCCGCCCGCCCGGTCGGTGCCCCGGTCGCGCGGGCGCTGTGGCTGGTGCTCTGGGGCAGCCTGGCCTACTTCGCCGTCACGGCGGGCAACCGAACTGCCCAGGGGCTGCATGACATGGTGTCCGGGATGGCCGGCGGGGAGCCGGGGTGGCTGTCATGGATCAATCGCGGCGCCGCGAGCCTGCTGGCCGGCCATGGCCTGGTCGCCTCGGTCATCCTCGCCGTACTGCTCGCCGTGGTCGCCGTCGGCGTCTATCTGCCCGCGCTGCTCGCTCGCGGGACGCTCGTACTGGCCATCCTGGTGTCGGTCGCGATCTGGGTGGTCGGACAGGACCTCGGCACGATCCTGGGCGGCGGCGCAACGGACGTGAACTCGGGCCCGCTGCTCGTGCTGCTGGCTCTCGCCTACTGGCCCGCCCGCGCGGCGGCCCCGGGGACCCTGGATGGAGTGCAGGCATGACGATTCCCAGCTGGCTGCTGGACATCTTCGCCGCCGTGATGCTGGTCGTCGCCGCGGTCAGCGCGATGCGGCTGGTGGCGGCCCGGACCTGGCGCGGCAGCGGGACCGGCCTCGGTCCTGATGTTGACGTCGCTCACGTGCTGATGGGGATCGCGATGGCCGGCATGCTGACCGCGAGCCTGACTACCCTGCCGGACGGCGCCTGGGAGGCCGTGTCGGCCGTGCTCGCGGCCTGGTTCGCCGGGCGGGTCATCGCCGACGCGCGCCGGAGCGGCGCCCGGGCATTGGCCGGCGGGCATTACCTCCCCCACCTGATCCACAGCTCCGCCATGATCTACATGTTCGCGGCCATCACCGGCCCGGTGGCCGCCAGCGGAGCTGGCGCCATGGGGGGCGCGGCGGCATGACCGGCGCGGCCGGCATGGGAACGTTCGCCGTGCCCACGCTGGGGCTGGTCTTCGCGCTCGCCCTGGCCGGGTACGCGGTCTGGGACCTCGACCAGCTCCCGAGCCCTGCCCCCCGGCGGTCGCGCGCGAGGATCTCGCTCAGCCTGACGCCATCGCCCGCCGGGGCCGGGGCACTGACGAGGCCCGGTCACGCCGTCGCGGCGATCCCTGGCGCCCCGGCACCCGCCGCCGACGGCTACGGTGCCGCCGGTCACGGCGCGGCGCGGACGCAGCCCGGCTCCGCCGCGCTCGCCCCGGCGGGCGCGAGCCTGGCCGAGGCCCGGTCCCTGATCCTCGCCCCGGGGGTGGCCGTCGCCTGCCGGATCGCGATGGGTGTCACGATGGCCTTCATGCTGATCATCATGATCTAGGCCTGGTGGCCCGTTGCTGACCTGCGTTTCGCGGATCCCCTAAGGTGTCTGGCGTGGCTTCGGCGGCGGCGACGAGCGCGGCGGCAGCTCCCGGAAGCGTCCGGATCGAGCTGTCGATCCAGGGCATGACCTGCGCCGCCTGCGCGGCCCGGATCGAGCGCAAGCTCAGCCGGCTCGACCAGGTCAGCGTGGCGGTGAACCTGGCCACCGAGCGGGCCAGCATCACCGCCCCGGCCGGGATGCCGGTGGCCGACCTGATCGGCGCGGTGGAGGCGGCCGGGTACTCGGCGGCCGTGGTCGGCGGCGACGGCGAGGGACCGGACGATGCCGCGGCCGGGGCCGCCTACCTGTGGCGCCGGCTGGTCGTCGCGCTGGTGTTCTTCGTGCCGCTCAGCGACCTGTCGCTGATGCTGTCGCTGCTGCCCCGGCTGCGGTTCCCCGGCTGGCAGTGGGTCCTGATCGTCCTGGCCGTCCCGGTGGTGGCGTGGGCCGCCTGGCCCTTCCACCGAGCCGCGCTGGCCAACGCCCGGCACCGCGGCGTGTCCATGGACACGCTGGTGTCGCTGGGCATCATCGCGGCCACCGGCTGGTCGGTATACGCGATGTTCGTGCTCGACCGGGCGCATGGCCTCGGGGCCAGCGGCGCGCCGCTGGCCCAGCTCGTACACGGCGCGGGCGGCGGGATCTACCTCGAGGTCGCCGCGACCGTGACTACGTTCCTGCTGGCCGGGCGGTTCTACGAGGCCAGGGCCCGGCGGATCGCGGGCGAGGCGATGCGCGACCTGGCCGCGGCGGGGGCCAAAGATGCCTGCGTGCTTAGCCCGGACGGCAGCGAGGAGCGGGTTCCGGCCGCCCGGCTGCGACCCGGCGACATGATCGTCGTGCGGCCGGGGGAGAAGATCGCGGCCGACGGCACGGTGCTGTTCGGTCAGTCGGCGGTTGACGTGTCGATGATGACCGGGGAAAGCGTGCCGGCCGACGCCGCCGAGGGCGATCAGGTGACAGGCGGGACCATCGCGCTCACCGGCCGGCTGGTGGTGTGCGCGGACCGGGTCGGCCCGGACACCCAGCTGGCCCAGCTGATCAGGCTGGTCGAGCGGGCCCAGGCGGACAAGGCCGCCGTGCAGCGGCTGGCCGACCGGATCTGCGGCGTGTTCGTCCCGGCGGTGCTGGTCCTGGCGGCCGCCACCCTGGTCGGCTGGCTGCTGGCTGGGAGCCCGGCCGCACGCGCGTTCAGCGCCGGCCTGGCCGTCCTCATCATCGCCTGCCCCTGCGCCCTGGGCCTGGCGACGCCGGCCGCGCTGATCGTCGCCTGCGGCCGGGGCGCGCGGCTCGGGATCTTCATCAAGGGCTGCGAGGCGCTGGAGTCCTCCCGGTCCATCGACACCGTCGTGCTGGACAAGACCGGGACGGTGACCACGGGGCAGATGACCGTGACCGGCGTGGCCACGACCGCCGGGACCGGGCGCCCGGAACTGCTGGCGCTGGCCGCGGCGGTCGAGCGGGCCTCGGAGCACCCGGTGGCCGCCGCCATCACCGCCGCCGCCGGCGCGGGCGGCGCGGCAGGCGCCCAGGCCGACGGCTTCCGGGCCCTGCCGGGGCTGGGCGCCAGGGGCATCGTCGACGGCGTCGAGGTGATCGTCGGGCGGGAACGGCTCCTGCGTGACCAGGGCCTGGCCATCCCGGAGGAATTGACGGCCCAGCGGGCGGCCTGGGAGCAGGCCGGCCACACGGCCGTCCTGATCGGCTGGGACGGGCAGGCCAGGGGCGCGGTCGCGGTGGCCGACACGGTCCGGCCCTCGGCCCGCGGCGCGGTCGCCGAACTGCGTCGGCTCGGGCTGCGGCCGGTGCTGCTGACCGGCGACAGCGAGGCCACCGCGCGGGCGGTGGCGGCAGCGGCCGGGATCGACGTGGTCATCGCCGAGGTGCAGCCTGCCGAGAAGGCCGACTACATCGCCGGCCTGCGGCCGCCGGCCGCCGGGTGGCCATGGTCGGCGACGGCGTCAACGACGGGCCCGCCCTGGCCGCCGCCACGCTCGGGCTGGCCATCGGGTCGGGCACCGACGTCGCCATTACCGCGGCGGACCTGATCCTGCTGCGCGACGACCTGGGGGTCGTGCCCGACGCGATCCGGCTCGCACGGTCGACGTTCACCACGATCCGCCGCAACCTCGGCTGGGCGTTCTGCTACAACCTCGCGGCGCTCCCGCTGGCCGCCGCCGGGCTGCTCAACCCGCTGATCGCGGCGGTGACGATGACCCTGTCCTCGACCTTCGTGGTCGCCAACAGCCTGCGCCTGCGCCGTTTCCAGGCCGGCGCTCTACCCGGAGGGCGACAGATGACCACCACCACCACGACCTACGTCGTGACCGGGATGACCTGCGAGCACTGCGTCCGGGCCGTCACCAGCGAGCTCCGGGGGCTGGCCGGGGTGGCGGGGGTCGCGGTCGAGCTGGTGCCGGGCGGCGAGTCCCGGCTGACGGTGACGAGCGCCGGGCAGCTGCCCGAGGCGGCGGTGACCGCCGCGCTCGACGAGGCGGGCGGCTACGCGCTAGCGGGTCCTTGACGGCTCGGTCGGCCTGGCCGGCGGGCAGCCCCGGCTGTCCCTAGACCCGGCCGGGCCGTCAAGCATCTCCCGCGAACAATGCGTCAAGCGTGTCGTGAGCCGTTTACACGACAGGGCGACGAGCCCGGCTTGCTCTTCAGTGCGGCGTGACGACGACCTCGTAGTGCGCGGAACGCCCGTCGAACCGTGTCAGGACCTCGCGCACGGACGCCGGGACGTACGCCGCTTCGTAGTCGACACCGGCGAACGCGCGAACGGCGTCGATCGAGTCGAAGGTCATGATCACCGCGAACTCGATGTCCTCACCGACCTGCCGTCGCAGGAGGTAGCTGCCGCGGTAGCCCGGAAGATCGCGGGCGGCGAAACTCGGAAGGATCTCTTCGCGCGCGACGCGCTCGTACGCGTCTGCGTTCTCGGGCGTGGCCCAGCCCCGCCAGTACCGCATGATCATGCTGCTTCGGGCCTCCTCTTGGTGTAGGCGACGCGGCCGCGGGACGGCGATCATTGACGGTCCCGCCGCGTCACGCGGGCATGGCCGGTAAGTGGTTGATGATGGCCGCCGCTTCGGCGGTGATGCTGGCGATGATGTCCGCTGCGGGCCGGGTGTCCCGTACTAGGGCGGCCGATTGGCCGGCATACAGGGCCATCTCCGCTAGGTTTCCGCGCATGCCGGGCAGCGGGATCAGGTCCTCGTAGCGCACATGCGAGCGGCCGGCGATGTCGACGGCCACCACCTCGCCTTCCCCCGGCCGGTGTGAGGCGGCTGGGGACCCGGCGGCCTCCCAGCGGTCGACTGTGGCGTTACGGAGAGCCCGGTGCGGCGCGCCGGGCCAGCCGCCGTCGAAGCAACGGGTGTAGACCGCGTCCTCGGCTGTAGCGTCGATGACGCATTGCCGGTAGATCTCATGGGTATGCGCCTCGGTCGCCGTAAGGAACCGGGTACCGAACCACGCGGCTTGCCCACCCAATGCCAGCACGGCCGCCAGGCCCCGGCCGTCGGCGATGCCACCAGCCGCGATCACCGGCAGCGGCGCCACCGCGTCGACCACGGAGGGCACGAGAACCAGAGTGGAGACCGACCCCCGTACGTGGCCGCCGGCCTCCCACCCTTGGGCTACGAGGACGTCCACGCCGGCGTCAACGGCGCGGCGGGCCTCATCCACGCTGCCCACGCTGTGCAGGTGCACGGCGCCCATCGCATGGATCCGATCATGCACCGTGGCCGGATCACCCCAGAACGTGGAGACGATTCCGACGCCCTCGGCCAGGCAGGCGTCGAGTTGCTCGGCGACCGGGAAGTCGAGGACCAGGTTGACGCCGAACGGCCGGTCAGTGCTTTGCCGCACCCGCCGGATCCGCTCGCGGAGAGCGCGCTGGCTCAGCCACGTCGCCGCCAGCATCCCCAGCGCGCCGGCATCGCTGACCGCGGCAGCCAACTGCGGGGATGCGGCCGACCCGATGGGCGCCTGTGCGATCGGTACCCGCAGCTGCAGCCGGCGACACAGCGAAGTGGTGAGCACGCGATCCCTCCTTCGCTTCTGATTCAGAAGCGCCGAAGCTACAACATACCGTATCGATATCCGAAGCACCAGCACGGCGGAGGCGACCGGGTCGGCATCGGCTGCACGATGCTCGCGGCGCTCGGGCCGATCCGGGCCCGCGCGGCCTGCAGGCAGATGCGCTGCCGACGACGATTTAGCGCCGCGCCAGCAGAGCCTCCTCCGATGCTTCGGATTCAGAAGCCTGCGTTATCGTGTCGGCATCCGAAGTACCAGCACGGCCGAGAAGGAGATAGCGGTGGCGGTGCCGAAACCGGGGCAGCCAGTTCGAGGCTCCACCACCGGGCGCCCGCTCATGGCCGCGCTCGACCTGTTCGGCCGGCGCTGGAGCCTGCGCATCGTCTGGGAACTGAATGACGGCCCGCTCGGCTTCCGCGCCCTGCAGCATCGCTGCGAGAACATGTCATCCAGCGTTCTGAGCCAGCGGCTGACCGAACTCGCCGAGGCCCGCATCGTCGAGCAATGCCCCAACACCAGCTATGCCCTGACCCCGCTCGGCCGGGACGCTTACCAGGCCCTGCGCCCCCTCGTCCGCTGGTCGGCCAGATGGGCCGACCAACTCCACGCGGACGACCCGTCGAGCACCTAGCTAACCTCGCGCATCCAGGAGTGGCGGCTTCACCAAAGGCGAGCCCAACGGGTGCAGCCGGAACATGGTGCAGCGGTGGGAGTCCGTCAGCCGCCCCGGCTGACTCCGAAGGCCCGGCTGCTAACGGGCGGCGGGGTTGTGCAGGAGATGGCTGATGGCGGCGATGATCTCCCGGGCCGACCCGTCGATCGCCTGGGCGACGGGGGTTGAGGGATCTCGCAGCTGGGCGGCGATCTGCGTGGCGGACAGCCCGGCCAGTACCTGGGGGTTGTACTGCGCCCCGGCCAGGATGTCGCGGTTGCCGATGTCCAGGAACGGGACGGACCCGGACTGGCTGGCGGTGTTGACATAGGGCGGGACGTCGTAGGTGCGGATGAGCCTGTTATCGAGCGCGGTCAGGGGCTGCAGGGGCCGCCCGGCGCTGGTGGCCAGCTCGGTGGTCCGCAGCGTGAGCTGCGCGCTGTGATAGACGGCGTTGCGGAACGAGAGGGTGGCGGTGCTGGGGTAGACGTCGGTGGACGAGGACCTGGTCGTGCCGAGGTGGCTCCAGGTGCCGAAGTGGGCGAGCGCGACGGCCAGCGCCCAGCGCTCGGCGGCGCAGAACGGGCACGACTCCTCGCTGACGAACACGATCGCCGGCTTGCCGCTGACGGTCAGCACCGGGCCAGGCGTCCGGACCGGATCCAGCGCGGTGACCGCCGGCCCGGCGCTGGCCCGCGCGAGCACCGCGGCCGGGACGGTCGTGACCTGGCGGACGACGCTGGCCGGCGCGGCCGACTCGCTGCCGTGCGGGGTCGGCGCGGCCGAGGTCAGCTTGACCGCCGACCAGCGTGACTACCAGCGCCACCACGACGGCCACGCTGCTGCCCGCGATCAGGAATCTCCGGCGGGTCTCGGCCCGCCGGGCGGCGGCTTGCTGGGCCGCGATCTTCTGCCTGGTGTTCCGCGTCCTTGTCCGCTCGGCCTTGCTCATCGTGCCCCGACCACCCCTCCAGGCGCCCGGGCTGACTACCGCCCGGGCACCATCTACTATCTACGTACGTAGATAGTAGCTTACGGGATGACGGGCGGCGACCCGGCTGACGGATGGGGCGTCCCGAGGTACGGGAACTCCCGGAGCAGGTCGGTGTGCGGCTTGAGGCCGGTGGGCGGGATCTCACCCTTGGACAGGAACGCCAGCCGGTGCTCGATCACGTCGTCGGTGAAGACCCGGCCGTTGGGGTACTGGGCGGGCTGGGCCGGGTCGAAGGTGAGCATGTCGGGCAGCAGGCCGTCGGCGTCGATGGCGGCGATGGCCTCGTCGCGCGCGTAGTGGCCGGTGTGCCCCATCAGGTGCACGAACTGGTCCAGCCAGCGCTGCCGGTCGTTGACCGGCTCGCTGGCGTTGTACTCCTCCTTGGTCTCGTCGGTGTTGAAGAAGCTGCTCACCGACGGGTGGCCGGCCCGGTCCACGTGCACGAGACCGCCGTCGCGGTGCAGGCTGCACCGGCCCCAGACGTTGATGTCCGGACGGGCGCCGAGCTCGCCGGTGGGCAGCTCGAGCGCGGTCGACAGCACGTTGGCCTCGGTGTTGGAGTCCTTTCCCGTCCACGGTGACGGGCCGCCCAGGTGCGGCGCGGTGAAGTTGCGGCCGCCGTGGGTGTCGAACAGGTTCTCGACGCCCTCGTAGTCGAAGAAGAACGCGTCGCTGCGGGCCCCGGCGCAGAAGGTGATGGCGCCGGCCGTGACGATGTTCGGCTCGGGGCCGAAGGAGACCTCGGCGTCGGAGATGATCTTCGTGCCCGCGACCTCGTCCGACCGGGCCTGCGGTGCCCCTGGCCAGGTACACGCTGACCGTCTGACGGCCGTCGGAGACCGGGCTGAACACGTAGCTGAACGCGATGTCGGTCAGGTAGTCGCCGTCGTTGTCGATGTTCAGCCGGTAGATGGCATCCGGGTGGAATCCGCTGATCTCGGGGTTCGCGTTGAGGATGAGCACGGTCCGGGCGGGATCTTCGGGCGCCTGAAAGACGTACAGGTCGCAGAGGTCGAGGCGCTGGTCGCCGAGCGGCGGGCCCAGGCTGAGGCCGGTGAAGTGGTTGGACATGAGTGATCTCCCCCGAGATCGCGGATGAGCCGGGCACCGGCGCGGGTCGCGCAGACATGATCGGTGTTCCGCGCGCTGCCGGGCGGAAACCCCCCGCACCGGGTGAGGCCGAAGGGCCCTGGCCTGGTCCGGGCATCCCGGTGGATCGGGCAGCATGAAACGGTGACAGAGCTGGTCGACGGGTCGGGTGCAGCACCTCCTGTTAAGGAATATGGGCAGTCGCCGGGTGCGGACGGGAGCCTGGCTGCGCCGTCCGGGCGGGCCGGGCTGACCGCGCTGGCCGGGTTGACTGCGCTGGCCGGGCTGGCCGCGGCCGGGGACGTGCTGGTGCTGAGCGGGGCGGGGCTGTCCACCGAGTCGGGCATTCCGGACTACCGGGGGCCGACGGGGCAGGCCCGGCGGGCGCAGCCGATGACCTACCAGGCGTTCACCAGCGCGGCGGCGAGCCGGCAGCGGTACTGGGCGCGCAGCCACCAGGGCTGGCGGCACATCGCGCGGGCGGTCCCCAACGCGGGCCACCAGGCGGTGGCGGAGCTGGACCGGCGCGGGCTGCTGACACCGATCATCACCCAGAACGTGGACGGGCTGCACCAGGCGGCGGGCGCGCGGAACGTGGTGGAGCTGCACGGCAGCCTGGACCGGGTCGTCTGCCTGGGCTGCGGGGAGCGCACCGCGCGGGGGCTGCTGGAGCAGCGGCTGGACCGGGCCAACCCGGGCTGGGCGGCGGATGCGATCCGGATCAACCCGGACGGGGACGCGGTGCTGCCGGATGAGGACGTGCTGGCCTTCCGGGTGGTGGACTGCACGGGGTGCGGGGGGCTGCTGAAGCCGGACGTGGTGTTCTTCGGGGAGAACGTGCCGCCGCCGCGGGTCCGGGAATGCTACGGCCTGGTCGACCGGGCGGCGATGCTCCTGGTGCTGGGCTCTTCGCTGACGGTGATGTCCGGGCTGCGGTTCGTGCGGCGGGCGGCGCAGCTGGGCCGGCCGGTGGTGATCGTCAACCAGGGGGCGACGCCGCGGCGACGAGCTTGCCCAGTTCACGATCGATGCGCCGCTGGGCGAGACGCTCACGGAGCTGGCCGCAAGCCTGAGCTAGGCCCGCCGAGCCCGACATAGGTCCGGTCTCGGTTTGGCTACGAAAGTGACTTCCTGGCTTGCGCACGGCCTGCCTTGTCGTGAATCTTGGTTCAGTACCAGCCGGTAGAGCCTAGTTGAGCAAGGCAATGCTTGATGAATAGCAATTCATCCGTGGGCCTTGAAGCGAGCACGTCCTTGGATGTGCGCGGGGTCTCGGTGCGATTCGGCGGCCTGACGGCGCTGGACGACGTCTCGCTCACGGCCGCGGGGCGGCAGGTGACCGGGATCATCGGCCCCAACGGCGCGGGCAAGACGACGCTGCTGAACGTGCTGTGCGGCTTCGTCCGCCCCCAGTCCGGCACGATCAGCTTCGGCGGCCGGCCGCTGGCCCGGCTGCGGCCGCATCGGCTGGCCGGGGACGGCATCGCCCGGACGCTCCAGGGCACCGGCCTGTTCGCCGGGCTGACGGTGCTGGAGAACGTGATGGCCGGGGCGGCCAGCCAGCGGCGGGCCGGGTTCTGGTCGGCGATGTTCGGGCTGCCCCGGTCGGACCGCGACGAGCGGCGGCTGCGCGAGCGGGCCCGGCAGGCGCTGGACCGGCTGGGCATCGCGGACCTGGCCGACGACCTGCCGTCGGCGCTGGCCCACGGGCCGCGCAAGCGGGTGGCGATGGCCCGGGCGCTGGTGTCGGAGCCGCGGCTGCTGCTGCTCGACGAGCCGGCCAGCGGGCTGAACGAGGCCGAGCTGCCGGGCCTGGGCGAGCTGATCAGCGAGCTGGCCGCCGACGCCAGCGTGGTCGTCATCGAGCACCGGATGGACCTGGTGATGTCGGTCTGCCAGCGGATCCACGTGCTGGACTTCGGCAAGGTGATCGCCTCGGGCACGCCGCAGGAGGTGCAGGCCGATCCGGCGGTGACGGCGGCCTACCTGGGCGAGGCGGACCATGACTGACGCGGCGGCCGAAGTCCCGGCCCCGGCCCGGTCCCAGCGCCGGCCCCGGCGCTGACGGTCGACGGCCTGGTCGCGGGCTACGGCGCGGCGCCGGTGCTGGACGGGGTCTCGATCGAGGCGGCCAAGGGCACCATCACCGCCGTGCTCGGCGCCAACGGCGCGGGCAAGACCACGCTGCTGCGCACGATCTCCGGCCTGCTCCGGCCGCGGGCCGGGCAGGTCCTGCTGGACGGGGCCAGCATCGTCCGCCGCCTGCCGGCCGACATCGCCCGGGCCGGGATCGCGCACGTGCCCGAGGGCCAGGGCGTGATCACCGAGCTGACCATCGAGGAGAACCTGCGGGTCGGCCTGCTGCTGCGGGACCGCGGGCAGCGGGCCGCGGCCCTGGCGGGCGCCTACGAGCGGTTCCCGGTGCTGGGCGAGCGGCGGCGCCGGGCTGGCCGCCACGCTGTCCGGCGGCGAGCGGCAGATCCTGGTCATCGCCCGGGCACTGCTGACCGCGCCGCGGGTGCTGCTGCTGGACGAGCCGTCGCTCGGGCTGGCGCCCCGGATCGTGACCCAGGTGATGGACCTGGTCCGCCAGCTGCGCGACGACTCGGGCCTGACCGTGCTGCTGGTCGAGCAGAACGCGCGCATCGCGCTGGGCATCGCCGACCAGGGCATCGTGCTCAACCTCGGCAAGGTCGTGGCCAGGGCCGACGCGGCCACCCTGGCCGCGGATGAGGGGCTGCGCCGGCACTACCTGGGGTTCTAGGACCGGCGAGTCCGGGGCCGACTGGAGGGCAGGACATGCAGGAGTTCCTTGAGTTCACGCTCGGGGGCATCAGCACCGGGATGATCTACGCGGCGATCGCGCTGTCGCTGGTGCTGATCTGGCGCGGGACCCGGGTGCTTAACTACGCCCAGGGCGGCATGGCGATGTTCACCACCTACATCGCGCTGATCGTGATCAACCGGACCGGCAGCTACTGGCTGGGCTTCGTGGCTGCGCTGGCCGCCGGGCTGGTGCTCGGCGCGGTGCTGGAGCGCACGGTGGTCCGGCCCACGATGCGCAAGCCCCCGCTCAACGCGGTCATCGTGACCATCGGGCTGCTGATCTTCGTGGAGGGACTGGCCGGGATCATCTACGGCGGCCAGTACCGGTCGTTCCCGCCCGCGTACTCGATCACCGGCATCAAGGTCGGCTCGGTGGCGCTGGGCATCTCCCGCGACGGGATCTTCACCGCCGCCGCGGTGCTGGCCGCCGCGATCCTGCTCGCCCTGCTGTTCCGGTACACCTCGGCGGGCCTGCGGCTGCGGGCCACCGCGTTCAGCCCGGACGTGGCCCGGCTGCTCGGCGTGCGGATCGGCCGGGTGCTGACCCTGGGCTGGGCGCTGGCCGGGCTGCTCGGGGCGCTGGCCGGGCTGCTGGTCACGCCGACCACGTTCCTCTACCCCAACAGCATGGACGCGATCTTCGTGCTGGGCTTCACCGCCGCGGTGATCGGCGGCCTGGACAGCCCGGTGGGCGCGGTCGTCGGCGGGCTGCTCCTCGGCGTGGTGCTCAGCTACGTCGGCGGCTACCTGGGCAGCGACCTGGTCGAGATGGCGGGCCTGGCCGCGCTGGTGGCCGTGCTGATGCTGCGCCCCTCCGGGCTGTTCTCCGCCACTTCCGTCCGGCAGGTGTGACGATGACGCTGGCCAAGCACCTGGCCGCGGCGCTGGTCGCCGGACTGGTCCTGCTGCTGCTGTCCTACAAGCTCGGCTCCTACCGCGACTACCAGCTGGCCGAGGTGGCCGCCTACGTGGTGGCCGTCGGCGGGCTGACCGTGCTGATCGGGGCCAGCGGCCAGTTGTCCATCGGGCAGCGGCGCGTTCATGGCCATCGGCGGCTACGCCGCCGCGCTGCTGCTGATCCACCTGCACTGGCCGCTCGAGCTGGTCATCGCGGCCAGCGCGGTGATCAGCGCCGCGGCCGGCGCGGTGGTGGGCGTCGCCGCGGCCCGGCTGCGCGGGCCCTACCTGGCCGGCGCGACGCTGATGCTGGCCGTGGCGCTGCCCTCGATCGCCGACCGGTACCAGGGCGTGTTCGGCGGCGACCAGGGGCTGGACGTCTCGGTCAACGTGCCCGGCTTCCTGGGCCCGACCTTCCAGCTCACCCAGTGGCTGGCCTGGGTGTGCTGCGCGGCCGCGCTGATCACCCTGGTGCTGCTGGCCAACCTGGTCCGCAGCGGCATCGGCCGCGGCTGGCGGGCGATCCGCGACGACGAGGTCGCGGCCGCGCTGGCCGGGCTGAACGTGGCCCGGCTGCGGGTGCTGGCCTTCGTGGTCAGCGCGGCCTGCGCGGGCGTCGGCGGCGCGCTGCTGGCCATCGTCACCGCGAACGTCTCGCCGGGCGGGTTCACGCTGTCGCTGTCCATCGGGCTGCTCACCGCGGCGGTGCTGGGCGGACTGGGCAGCCTGGCCGGCGCGGTCTGGGGCAGCCTGCTGCTGGTCCTGGTGCCCAGCTTCCTGACCGACTTCGCGGCCAGCCACGGCCTGTCCGGCGCGGCCAGCTCCAGCGTGCCGATCGCCGCCTACGGCTTCGTGCTCATCGTCGTCATGCTCGTCTTCCCCGCCGGGATCCAGGGCGGCCTGCGCCGCCTGTTCGGCTTCGCCGCGCCGGTCGTCGGCGAGCCCCCCGTGTGGTCCAGCTTGCTGCGCCGGCACGCGCCGGCGCGTGACACCAAAGAGAAAGGCACCACCACATGAACAGAGCACGCCGAACGCGAAGACTGGCGCTCGCGCCCGTGGCCGGCCTGGCCGTGGTCGCGATGCTGGTCGCGGCCTGCGGCTCCAGCTCGAGCTCCGGCTCGGGCAAGTCCGGCTCAGGCGGCTCGACCCAGCTCACCGCCTCCGCGCCGGGCATCACCGCGACCACCATCACCATCGGCAGCCACCAGCCGCTGACCGGCATCGCCGCACCGGGCTACGACGAGATCGCGCCCGCCTCCAACGCCTACTTCCAGTACCTCAACGCGCACGGCGGCATCTACGGCCGCAAGATCGTCTACAAGTACCTCAACGACCAGTACAACCCGTCCATGACCGCGACCGTAGTCCGCCAGCTGGTGCTGAAGGACAACGTCTACGCGATCTTCAACGGCCTGGGCACGCCGACCCACCTGGCCGTCGCGCCGTTCCTGAACAGCGAGAAGGTGCCGGACGTGTTCGTCGCCTCCGGCTGCGAGTGCTGGAACGACCCGGCCAAGCTGCCCGAGACCTTCGGCTGGCAGATCGACTACGTCCGCGAGGGCAAGATCCTCGGCCACTACGTGAAGGACCACTTCAAGGGCAAGAAGATCGGCTTCTTCTACCAGGACGACGAGTTCGGCCAGGACGGCGTCAAGGGCCTCGACCGACGAGATCCCGGCCAAGCAGATCGTGGCCAAGGAGGCCTACGACCCGACCAACACCACGATCGGCCCGCTGGTGGCCAAGCTCAAGGCGGCCGGGGCCCAGGTCGTGGTCTCGTTCTCGGTGCCGGCCTTCACCGCGCTGCTCAAGCTCAACGCGCTCGGGCTGAGCTTCAACCCGCAGCTCGTGGTCAGCGACGTGGGCTCGGACCCGATCACCCTGGCCGGGCTGCTCCAGGCGTTCGCGGCCAAGGCTCACCAGAAGGTCAACGGCAACCTGCTCACCCAGGGCATCATCACCGACGGCTACCTGCCCTCGCTGGGCAGCACCAGCAACAGCTGGATCCAGCTGTTCACGAAGATCCACAGCCAGTACATCCCCAAGCTGCCGCATGGACGGCAACGTCGAGTACGGCATGTCCGTCGCCTACACCTTCGCGCAGGCCATGTTCAAGGCCGGCCGCAACCCGACCCGGCAGGACCTGATCAACGCCATCAACGGCGGCCTGGCGCAGGGGGTCTCGGTGGCGCCCGTACGCCTACTCGGCCAGTCGACCACAACGGCATCACCGGGGCCTACATGGCCACCATCTAGGACGGCGTGCTGATCCCGATGGGGCCGGTGCTGGTCACCGACACCAGCGCGACCGGCGCCATCACGCCCGACACCGCGACCCAGCCCGCGGCGCCCGCCAGCGGGCATCCCGCCGCACTGATCATGCTGACAGCGGTGGCTGCCCGCCCGTCTATCGGGCGGGCAGCCGCGCGGCGCCGGCGCGACTGATGCCAGACTTAGCTGCGCGAGCCTGACGGGGGGAATAGCGGGGTGACGGGGTGAGCGTGGCAGCGAGCCGCAGGCCGGCGGCGGAGGACCGGCCGCCCGCCGAGCGTCTGCTCGTGCGCCGCCGAGCGCCTGTTCGGCGAGCGCAGCTACCGCGATACCACGGTGGCCGACATCTGCGCAGCAGGCGGGCATGGCCACCGGCAGCTTCTACGCCCACTTCGACTCCAAGTCCGACATCTTCGTCGGCCGTCATCCGGCGGATCAACGTCGACCTGCGGGCGGCCATGGCGGCGGCGCTGCAAGACGGCGCGCGGACAACCAGCGGGCCAGGGAGCGGGCCGCGTTCCGCGCCTACTTCGACCTGATGTCGCAGCGGCCGTGGATCTTCCGGATCGTGCGCGAGGCCGAGTTCCTGGCCCCGGGCGAGTTCCGGGCCTACTACGAGCGGCTGGCCCGCGGCTACGCGCGCGGCGTGCGGGTCGCCCAGCTGGCCGGCGAGGTCGACACGCGCTACGACCCGGAGGTCATCGCCTACATCTACACCGGCCTCGGCCACTTCATCGGCATGCGCTGGGCCGAGTGGACCGCGGGCGGCCGGGTGCCCGACGACATCTTCGACGACCTGATGGACTGTGCTGGCCCGCGGCCTGCCGCCGCCCGCCTAGCTCCGGGTCTGCGGGCCTTAGCTCTCGGCGGTCCTGGCTCTCGGTGCGGCGGCCCGCCAGCTTCCACGCCGCCGGCAGCAGCCCGGCGGCGATCGCGGCCTTGATGGCGTCGCCGACCAGGAACGGCGTGAACCCGGCGGCGATCGCGGCCGACGCGCTCAGGTGCAGGTCGAGCGCGAGCCAGGTCATGCCGAACGCGTAGATGATCACCTCGCCCGCGAGCATCGCCGGCACCGACCGGAGGACCGACCGGTCCGCGCCGCGCTCGGCCAGGTAACCGCACAGCGCGCGGCGAAGAAGAAGCCGACGATGTACCCGAACGACGCGCCCGACGTAGCCGCTGTGTGCGCCGGCGAACCACGGCACCCCGGCCACCCCGGCCACCGCGTACAGCGCCATCGCCGCCGCCGCCCGCCGCCAGCCCAGCGCGGTGCCCGCCAGCAGCACGCCGAGCGTCTGGCCGGTGATGGGCACCGGCGTGAACGACAGGTGGATCGAGATCTGCGCCAGCAGCCCCACGAAGCCGGCCGCCCCGACGACCAGCACCACGTCCCGGACCGATGGCGTCGGCCGCGGCGCGCAGGTCAGGCCACGGACCAGCGGACGCGGGCGAGTAGCGTAACTGATTGCGACATCGGAGCCGATCCTCCTAGAGGACGGGCCGCGGGATCACGTGGACCCGGACGTGCTGGGACGCTACCACGAGGGGCGTGCCGCCGACATTCCGGGCACCTGTACCGGACTGGTAACGGGCCAGGACCCGACTAGCCCTAACAGGGCCGCGGTCGCCGGGCTCCGTGCCGGACGCCCTGTCGTTCCTGCTCGGCGCCTGGCACATCGACCGTCGCATCGATGACCACGTGACTGGGCGTCAGCGGACTCCTTTGCCGGTGACGGGCGCTGGACCCTGCCGGTCCGGAGCTGGTCTACGGTGCTGAGCTGGCCTACGAGGAACCGGCGAGCTGCGCTTCAGCGGCCACCGCGGCCCGGCCAGCCGGAGCCTGATCTACCGGGGCCGGCCCGACGGCACCGCCGACGTGCTGTTCGCCGACGGCCGGGACTTCTACCAGCTCGACCCGCGACCGGGGAGCTGGCAGGCCGGGCACCCCTGCGGCGCGACGGTACGAGCTGTCACCGTCAGCTGCTGCGGTCCGGGCCGCTTCGCCGAGCGCTGGCGGGTGCGCGGGCCCGGCAAGGACTACGAGATCACGACCACGCTACTCGCAGCGACGGACGGTCGCTGGGTGACGCGGGCAGTACGACGGGCACCATCCCGCGGCTGCTGGCGGCCGCCGCCGACCGGGACAGCGACGGCGGTCTGGCTGCGCAGCGACTCCGGCGTCGCTGACCTTCGGCGGCAGCCGTGGCCGCGGTCGGGCTGACCGCCGAGGCACTGCGCGCGGCCGGCGTGCGCCGCGGCGACCTGGTCATGCTGACCGCGCGGAACCACCCGCCGTACCTGATCTGCTGGCTCGCGCGTCACCTCGCTGGGCGCGGTCACGGTCGCGGTCAACCCGCGCGGCACGGCGGCCGAGCTCGCCGGGCTGATCGGCCAGACCCAGCCGCGCGCGCTGATCACCGACCAGGGCCTGCGCCGACCTGTCGTGGCCGCGGGAGCGACCGCGGTCGGCCGAGCGCTCGTGACGTGGACAGCCTCGTGCCCGCCGAGCTGGGCGCGATCCGGCCGCGCATGGCTCGGCCGCGCGGCCGCGCGGCCCGGCGCTGCCCGACGCCGGGGTCGTCCCCGACGACCCGGCCGTGCTGATCCCGACCTCCGGCACGACCGGCCGGTCGAAGCTGGTCATGCAGACGCACCGGGCCTACGCGATGGCCGGCGAGGGCTTCCCGTTCTGGATGGAGCTGACCGCCGCCGACCGGCTGATGACCACGCTGCCGCTGTTCCATGTCAACGCGCCCGGCCTACTCGGTGATGGGCTCGCTGGCCTGCGGGGCCGGGCTGGTGCTGCTGGAGCGGTTCTCGGCCAGCGGTTTCCTGGACGCCGCCCGCCGGCACGGCGCGACCGAGTTCAACGCCATCGGGGCCATGCTGGAGATCCTGATGCGCCAGCCCGAGCGGCCCGACGACGCGCAGACACGCCGCTGCGGCTGTGCTACACCGGCCCCGCCCCCGAGCGGGAACGGCAGCTCGAGATCGAGCGGCGGTTCGGCCTGCGCATCGTCGTCGGCTACGCCATGTCCGAATCGCCGTACGGGCTGATCTGGGCCCACGGCACCCGGCCCGTACGGCACGCTCGGCTCGGCCCGCCAGCATCCCGTGCTCGGCGTCGTCAACGAGGCGCGGCCGTCGTCGGCGAGGCCGGCGCCGATCGTCGGCCCCGGCGCCAGCGGCGAGCTGCTGCTGCGCAACCCCGTCGTGACGCCGGGCTACTGGGGCATGCCGGAGGAGACCGCGCGCGGTCCTGGCCGCCGACGGCTGGCTGCACACCGGCGACCTGGTCACCGTCAACGCCGACGGCACCTACACGTTCGTGTCCCGGATCAAGGAGGTCATCCGGCGCCGCGGCGAGAACCTGTCGCCGCTCGAGGTCGAGGAGGTGCTCGAGGAGCATCCCGGCCGTGCTGGAGTGCGCCGTCGTCGGCGTGCCGTCCGAGCTGACCGAGGAAGAGGTCAAGGCGTTCATCGTGGCCGCGCCCGGCGTCGAGCCCGGACTTCGCCGAGCTGCGCGAGTTCGCGGCCGCCCGGCTGGCCGCGTTCAAGGTGCCCCGGTACTGGCAGCAGGTCGACGAGCTGCCCCGGACGCCGACCGCCCGGGTGGCCAAGCACCGGCTCCCGGCCGGCCACCCGCCCGGCGAGTACGACGCCGGCGGCCCGCCCCTGCCGCTGCCCCTGCCGCTGCCGGGCCTCCTGCTGACCCTCTGAGGAGACCAGTGACCGAGTACCCCACCTCCATCGGCACCGCCGACGCCACCTCCATCTCGCTGCTCGGCCACGACCTGGCCAGCGAGCTGATGGGCCAGGTCAGCTTCGGCGAGCTCGCGTTCTGGCTGGTCGCGCTGCGCCGGCCCGCAGCCGGGGAGCTGCGGGTGTTCGAGGCCGTGCTGGTCGCGCTGGCCGACCACGGGTTCACCCCGTCCGCCATCGCCGCCCGGCTCACGCTGACCGGCGCGCCCGAGTCGATCCAGGGCGCCCTGGCCGCCGGCCTGCTCGGCGGCGGCTCGCGGTACCTGGGCGTGACCGAGGACTGCGGCAAGTTCCTGGCCGCCGCGCTCGCCACCCGCGACGGCGACCTGCCCACTGACGAAGCCGGCTGGGACGAGCTGGCCGCCGAGGCCATCCGCGCCCAGCGGGCCGCCGGCCGCCTCGTGCCCGGCCTCGGCCATCCCGTGCACAAGGACGGCGACCCGCGCACCCCGGTCATGTTCGGGATCGCCGAGGAGGCCGGGCAGCTCGGCCCGCACCTGACCCTGTTCGCGGCCATCGGCCGGGTCCACCCGCCGATCCTCGGCCGCACCCTGCCCCTCAACGGCGCGGGCGTCTGCGGGGCGGCCCTGGCCGACCTCGGCTTCGACCCCGACATGCTGCGCGGCTTCGCGCTGCTGGCCCGCACCGCCGGCCTGCTCGGCCACCTGGCCGAGGAGATGCGCAACCCGGCCGGCCCGGCATCTACCGCCAGGCCGACGAGTCCATCCGCTACGCCCCGCCCGAAGCCTGATCAAGTCGGGCTAACCTCAGCCGCCGGTGCGCGGCTGGCTAGCCGTGGCTGAGGTCCACGATGCAGAACCGGTTGCCGTCCGGGTCGGCCAGCACCACGAAGTCCGGGTCGTCCGGGTACAGGTCCCACTCCGCCCGCTGAGCTCCGAGCCCGATGAGCCGCTCCGCCTCCGCGGCCTGCTCCGCCGCGCTGGCCACATGCAGGTCCAGGTGCATCCGGGGACGCTCCTCCGGCGGTGACTGGCTCCTCTGCAGCGCGATCATCGGGCCAGCGCCGCCCGGCGGCACGAGCACTGTGTCCCAGCCGCCGAACCCGTCGGTCCGCAGCTCATAGCCCAGCGCCGCCTGCCAGAACTCCGCGGCCCGCGGCTTGTCGGCAACACCCAGCACGAATACGCCCAAGGTCAGCACAGCCCGATTCTGCCGGCCCCGCCCCGCCCCCGTCTGCCAGCCCCGCCCCCAGCCCCGTGCCCGCGCCGTCGCACGCGCCCACACCCGCCCAAAGCTCGGCCACGTCCCTTCCCAAGAAGTCTTTCCAAAGAAGTCTTTCGAAAGATATGTTGGCATGCATGAGCGAAGACACTGGGCGGACCGTCAAGCGGCTGACCGACCCGCGAGCCCTGCGGGCGCTGGCGCACCCGACGCGGCTGGCGCTGGTCGGGGTGCTGCGCCGCGAGGGGCCGCTCACCGCGACCAGGGCGGGCGAGCTGCTCGGCCAGAGCTCGGCCAGTTGCTCCTTCCACCTGCGCCAGCTGGCCAAGTACGGGCTGGTCGAGGAGGCCGGCGGCGGGACCGGCCGGGAACGGCCGTGGCGGGCGACCACGATGTTCACCGCCTGGCCCGACGTGGCCGACGACCCGGACATGGCCGCGGCCAGTGACCTGTTCCGCGGCGTTCTCGCCGAGCGCTACTTCGAGTACCTGACCGCTGGCTCGAAGGCCGGCACCGGGAGCCGCGCGAGTGGCAGGAGGCCGCGGAGTTCGGCGACACGATGCTCTATGTCACCGCCGAGGAGCTGGCCGAGCTGGTCGCCGAGGAACGCGCGCTGGTCGACCGCTACCTGGACCGGCAGCAGAATCCCGAGCTGCGGCCGCCAGGCGCACGCCGGGTCACCTACCTGCACCTGGCCTTCCCTGGCGACATCTCAGGGGCGAAGGAATGATCGGCGGGCTGGCACCCGGCGGGTGCCGCCTGCTGCTGCGTGACCGGCCGTTCCGGCGCTACTGGAGCGGCCAGACGATCTCCATGTTCGGCGACCAGATCGGGTTCGTGGCCATGCCGCTGGCCGCCGTGCTGGTCCTGCACGCCAGCGCCGCCGACATGGGCTACCTGAGCGCGCTGGAGTGGCTGCCGAGCTTGCTGTTCGCGCTCCCCGCAGGGGCCTGGGTCGACCGCCGCGGCCGCCGCCGCGCCATCATGATCGGCGCCGACCTGGGCCGGTTCGTGCTGATGGCCAGCGTCCCGGTGTGCTACGCGCTCGGGGTGCTGACGCTCGCGCAGCTGTTCGCGGTGGCCTTCGCCGCCGGGTCGCTGAGCGTGCTGTTCACGGTGTCGAACGCCACGCTGTTCGTGACGCTGGTCCCCGAGGACCAGTACGTCGAGGGGAACTCGCTGATCTACTCCAGCCGGGCGCTGTCGTTCGTCGGCGGGCCAAGCCTGGGCGGGCTGCTGACTCAGCTGCTGTCCGCGCCGCTGGCCATCGGCACCGACGCGCTGTCCTTCCTCGGCTCGGCCTTCTTCCTGCGCCGGATCCAGCCGGTCGAGCCGCCGCCCGCCGAGGCCGAGCAGGGCTCGCTGACCGCGGGCGCCCGGTTCATCCGCCAGTCGCGGCATTGTCCGGGCCTCGCTGCTATCGGTGGCGACGATCAACTTCTTCAACCTCATGTTCTTCGCGCTGTTCGTGCTCTACGCCACCCGGGAGCTGCACGTCCGGGCCGGCCTGCTCGGGCTGGTCCTGGGCGCGGGCGCGATCGGCAGCGTGCTGGGCTCCGCGGTCACCAAGCCGCTGGCGAACGCCATCGGGATGGGCTGGGCCAACTTCGCCGGCTGCGTGCTGTTCACCGCGCCGCTGCTGCTGGTGCCACTGGCCGGCGGCCCCAGGCCGCTGGTCCTGGCCATGCTGTTCCTGGCCGAGTTCGGGTCGGGCTTCGGCGTGATGCTGCTGGACATCAGCATCGGGTCGATCTTCGCCGCGGTCATCCCCGACGAGTTCCGGTCCAGGGTCACCGGCGCGTTCCAGGCCGTCAACTACGGCACCCGGCCGGTCGGCGCGCTGGCCGGGGGCGCGCTGGGCACGCTGCTCGGCCTGCGCCCGACGCTGTGGATCGCGACCGTCGGCGGGCTGGCCGGGTTCCTGTGGCTGCTGCCCTCGCCGCTGCCCCGATTCCGGATGCCTGCCGCCCGCTCGGCCTCGGCCGCGAGCGACCAGCGGCCCAGCCCGGACCCGGCCTGATCGCCGGGCCGGGACGGGCCGCCGCGCAGCGGGTTAGATACGGAAGAAGAGGTTCAGGAAGCGGTCGGCCAGGTCCTCGTCACCGCGGACCGTGCCCCCGTTGACCCGGCCGAACGTGGTCAGCACCAGGCTGCCGGCATCGAAGTCGATGACCGCCGGGAGGTCGTCCACCGGGCCCGGCTCGTAGGTCATGCCGTCGGGGCCGATCGAGACCCGGTACTCGCCGGCGTTGCGGCCGCTGACGGTGACCCCGATGGTGAACGGGGCCAGGTCGGCGTCCGGCTTGAGCGTCGACTGCCAGATGATGAACATGAACGGCACCAGCAGGTCGGCGGCGTCTCCGGAGATGCCGTGGGCCTGCCCGCTGCCCTCCTTGATGTCCCAGGTGTGCACGCCGTAGTCCATCAGCTGGCCGGCCGCGTAGACGAACGCCGGCACCGTGCCCATGTAGAAGTGCGGGACCATCAGGCCGCCCCACTCCTCCTCGGTGAGCGGCTCCAGGATGCCCATCATCTTGTCCAGGTCGGCCCGGGCCCGGGTCAGCATCTCGGCCTGGGACAGCTCGCCGAACGCCTGCGCCGTCTCGCCCGCCCGCTGGTGCATGCCCGCCAGGCCGTAGGCCGCGGGCGCCTCGACGCCGCTGCGGGCCAGGTCGAACGCCTGGAAGTAGCCCTCGGTGGTGTCGACCAGGTGACCGATGACGTCCCTGACCTTCCAGCTCTCGCAGGCCGTCGGGGCCTCCCAGGCGCCGGGCCGCTCGGCCAGCGTGAACATCCGGTTAGCCTCGTCGCGAACGACCCGCAGGATGGTGGGCTTCCCCGCGTAGGTCATCGCGTTCCACTCGTCGCTCATGCCGTTACCTCTCCATCGGTGGAGTGCGCTGCCTGACCAGTCTCCTCGGGCAACGGATGCGCCGGGCGAGGAGTTCGGGTTCGGAGCAGAAGATGTTCGTCTACCGCCCAGTCGGGCACACTACGAACCCCAGCGCACCACGGGGTCTGGTGTCAATGGCGCTGGGCGTCCGTCTGGCGGTGTTGGCGCGGGCTGCTAGCCGACCCGGCTCAGCCGGGTGAGAGCGGCGCCGTAGCGGATGGCCACGAGCTGGCCGACCGCCGCGTGCGACCCGAGCGGCGACGCGTACGGCGCGCCAATCGCGGCGCTGACCGCCTCCAGGTCCGCCACCGACGTCTCCGGCCCGATCACGCACGGCGCGATGACCGGGTGCTGTGCGCCCGCTTCCCGGAGCCGGGCCAGCGCCGCATCGATGCCGACCGGGTCGTCGATCGACGCGGGCGCGGCCGGCATGGCCAGCCGGGAGGCCAGCAGCACCGCGGCGACACCGGCGGTCTTCACCGCGTCCTCGCCGCGGTCGGCCAGCACCAGCACGCCGTAGGTTGAGCTGGCGATGGACAGCCCGCGACTGCGGGCGCCGCGGGCCAGGCCGGCCTCGGCCAGCCGGGCGTGCAGCGCCTCGGCGATCAGCGGATGCGGCCCCAGGTGCGCGCCGAGCATGACCTGGCCGGAGGCCCCGTCAGCGGCCCGGGTCAGGGACGCGTCGGACAGCGGGTGCGGGCCTGCGAGCAGCGGCACGAGCACGCCGTCGAGCGGGTGCTCGCGGGCGGGCTCGCCGTCAAAGACCAGGTTGTCGTCCAGCCGGTGCTCCGCGCCCTCCAGGAAGCCGAGCCGGATCTCGATGCCGGGGCACGAGGTCTCGGCCGTGGAGGCGACCTCCTCGGCGATCCGGATGGCGTCGTCAGACGCGGCCCCCGGCACCGCGATGACCAGGGCCGGGGCGTCGGAGGCCACGCTCAGCCGGTGCGGGCTGCGGTGCCGTCCGGCGGGCCGGGTCCGCCCGGTCCGCCGGGGCAGCGTCCCGTTGCCGCCACGCTGGGGCAGGTCGCCGCCGCGCTGCGGGAGGGGCTCGGCGCCACGCTGAGGCAAGGGCTGGGCACCACGCTGCGGCAAGGGCTCCGCGCCACGCTGCGGGAGCGGCTGGGCGCCGCGTTGCGGGAGCGGGTCGGCGCCGCGCTCCGGCAGTGGTTCCGGGCTGCGCTGCGGCAGCGGCGGGGCGCCGCGCTGGGGGAGCGGGTCGGCGCCGCGCTGCGGCAGGGGTGCGGGTCCGCGCTGCGGGAGCGGCGGCTCGCTCAGATCGTCGGCCGGCGGCGTCGCGCGCTGGGGCTTCTCAAACAGACTGCCTCCGCCTGAGCCATGGGCGGAGTCACCGAGCGCCGGGGGCCTGCGCCGGGGCAGGGGCTCTTGCGCCGACGACTCCCGCCAGGTCGGCCGCTCCGTGTCCGGGCTCTGCTCAGTCACGCTGACGTATCGTAATCGCTGGTGACATGTCTCGTTGGCCTTCTACGATCTTCGCACCTTAAATGCGACTGTCACCGTTTCGTGTCGTGCTACTCGGTTCGCAGCATGCTCCGGTAGACGGCGACAAGCGCGCTCTTCTGTTCAGCGCTGAGCCTATCCTCTGCCTGGATGGCTTCCTCCACGGTTGCGGTGCGCTGAGCGCCAGTATCGCCCGCCCGGTCCTGGCGGATCAATCCCGCCTGCGCGAGCAGCGTCTCGGTGGAGACGTTGAGGGCATCGGAAATCAGCCGGATGACCCGGACCGACGGCTGGTGCAGGCCCCGCTCGATCTGGCTCAGGTAGGGGTTGGAGAGCCTGGTCCGCTCGGCCAGCTGGCGCAGGGAGAGGTTCGCGAGCTTGCGCTTGCTGCGGATGAAGGCGCCGAGCGCCTCCATCTGGCTGTCTCGCGACTCGGTCATGGCTACCTTCCTGCTCGCGCCCCGGTTCCGCCGATCGTGGCGGTGCCCCATAAGTAACACGAGGCTGTTACCTAGGGGACCGCTACGAGGCTGCCCCGCCCGCTGGGGTGACGAATCACACATATGGGGCGGGGGCGCTGACGGGGTCGGCCGGCTCGGCCGGGAGCGGCCGACCCCGCGCCGGGTAGTCGGGCTACTCCTCGGAGTCGCTCGGCTTGGGCGAGCTGGGCTTCGCGGAACTGGGCTTGGGACCGGCGGGCTTGGTGGTGCGGGCCCTGGGGGTGGCCTTGGCCGTGTCCGTCGTGGCTGCGTCCGTCGGGGCCGGGCCGGCCTCGGCCGTGCTGGCCTTGGCGCTGCTGGCCTTGGCGGTGCCGGGCTTGGCGGTGCTGGGCTTGGATGCCGTGCCCTTGGCCGTGGCTGACTTCGGCTTGGCCGCCTTAGGCGGGCTGGCCTTGGCGGCGCGGGCCTCGGCGGCGGCGCTGGGCTGGCTGGCCTCGGCCGTGGTGGTGCCGCTCGGTGCGGCGGCCGGGGCCGACGTGGTGTCCGCGGCCGGCGTGGCAGCCTCGTCCGGGGTGGCCCGGGCGATCGGGTGGCCGGCACCGCGGGCCGGCGGAATGGCCGGGATGACGGTCCTGAGCGTCTGCGCGGCATGGCTGACCCGGGCGGCACCCTGGGCCAGCAGCGGGCCGGCCGCCTGGCTGACCCGAGTGGCGCCCTGCGTGACCTGCTCGGGGAGCTTGCGCTCGGCGGCGAAGGTCTGCGCCGCCTGGGTGACCCGGGTGGCGCCCTGGGCGACCTGATCCGGGAGCTTGCGCTGGGCGGCCTGGGTCTGGGCGGCCAGGGTCTGCGCGGCGTGGGTCACGCGGGCCGCGCCCTGGGCCAGCAGCGGGCCGGCGGTCTGGGTGACCTGCTCGGAGATCTTCCGCTGGGTCGCGAGCACCTGGCCGGCGAACTCCCCGGCGCCGGACCGGAGCTCGCTGCGGCTCGGCAGCTTCGGGGTCGGCAGCTTCGGGGTCGGGAGCCTGGAGAGGTCGGGCGCGGGCAGCTTGGGGGTGGGCAGCTTGGGTGTAGGCAGCTTGGGTGTAGGCAGCTTGGACAGGTCCGGGCTCGGCAGCTTGATCGTGGGCAGCTGCGAGCGCAGGGCCTCCGCGTGCGGGCTCAGGGTCCGGACCAGCTCGGTGACGGCCTCCTGGCCCTTGCGGACCTGGGCCTGTGCCTTGCGCGCCTGCTCCTGGGCCTGGCGCGCCCGGGCCTGCCCGCGGCGGGCGGCCCCGACGAGCTGCTCCTGAAGTTCCTGCCCGACGGCTCGGGTGTCGATCATGGGTACTCCTCCTCGCATCTGCTGCAAACTATATCAAGCAAAACGCTCAGTATGTCAAGCGGGCCCTGGCCAGCGGGAACGCCAAGTGCGACGAAGCTCGTCGGCGAACGGCCGCCCTGGCCATTTGCCGGGCACCGTCAGCGGCTCCAGCGCAGGCACCTCCCACCCCCGCAGCCCCCACTAGCACCACCGACCCCGGCCCTTAGGGCGACATCCATAAGGGCGGAGCTGCCGCTGCAGTTCGTGAGGGCTAGCGTGCTCGCCCGAGCCGAGCGGAAAGGGCAGACCAGCGGCCGCAATCGGCGCGCTTGCCCGGACCGGAGAGTTAGCGGGCTGTCACGACGCTAACTCTCCGGGGTCATGCAACAGCTAGCTGGGCAAGGGCGCCGTCACGGGGCTTAATCACGTCTTTCATGATCCCGGAGGATTAGGGGCCTCCGGCGACCCGAATCCTCCGGGATCATGTGTGCCCCGCGGCGCGGGGCGGCTCAGCCGTGCTGGAGGGGCGGCGCGGCCTGCTTGACCGAGACCAGGTAGGCGGCGAACAGGACCGCCCCGATCAGCAGCGTCGCCCGGGTCCAGCGCGGGGCACTGCGCCAGCCGAAGCCGGCCACGAGCATGGCGGGAATAGTCAGAACGGGGATCAGCAATAGGCCCACTGCGGAGGCGATGACGGCGAATGTCGCCGTTCTCTTGCTGGCGAGTGCGCCCTTGGGAATCAGTGCCACGCCCTGAGGATAACTCCGGCTTTCGTTAACGCAAAGACCTGGACCGGCATTTTCTGACGGTCAGCCAGGAGGGCCGCTAACGCTTGCTAAAACGACTATCTGCACGTCAGCCTGCAAGTTGCAGCGGGATGTGAATCACGCAGATAAATTACTCCTTCGGCAAGAGAAAGAGCCTGTCACCTGAATCACATTGACACCTGCAGTCCGGCCTGGCAATGCCATTAGCCGCTCAGGCTAAAGGCCGCCAGCCCGGAGCTATCGGCGTGCTAGCGTCGGCGGCATGGCGGTCGAGCGGGTGTTCCCGCCCCTGGAGGCGGGCGAACGTCAGATGCTGTCGGCCTGGCTGGACCTCCAGCGGGCCACGCTGGCGATGAAGTGCGATGGCCTGACCGACGAGCAGCTGCGCGAGCAGGCCGTCCCGCCGTCGAGCCTGTCCCTGCTGGGCCTGGTCCGGCATATGGCCGAGGTGGAGCGGAACTGGTTCCGGCCGGTGCTGGCCGGGGAGGAGATGGGCGGCCTGTGGGCGCCGGGCCCGGAGCTGGACCCGGAGGCGGCCTTCGACGACGTGGCCACGGCCGATGTGACGGCGTGCTTCGCGGCCTGGCGGGCCGAGTGCGACCAGGCCAGGGAGCTGGCCGACACGGCGGCGTCCCTGGAGGTGACCGGCATGCGCGGCGGGGCCCGGTTCTCGCTGCGCTGGGTCATGGTCCACATGATCGAGGAGTACGCGCGGCACAATGGCCACGCCGACCTGCTGCGCGAGCGCATCGACGGGGCCACCGGCCTCTGACCCTGGCTGGAAGCCCGCCCCGCCCGGGCCCGGACGGGGCGGGCGGCTTATGCGGTGCCGGGGACGCCGGGGGTGCCGGGCGCATCGGGGGCGCCGGAGGCATCGAGGTGGCGGGCCATCCAGTCGGCGCTGAAGGGCCGGTGCTGGTAGGCCACGTTGGCACAGCCGTGGTTGCCGCGCTCAAGCAGCATCAGCTCGGCCGGGCCGGCGGCCTCGGCCACCAGGCGCTGGGCCTGCTGCCAGGGGAACAGCCGGTCCCGCTGGCCCATGATGACCAGCAGCGGGGCCCGCAGCGTGGCGGCCCGCCCGGCCATGGTCAGCTCGCGGGCTCGGAGCTCGGCCTCCGCAGCGCTGGCGGCCTTGGCCCGGAACTGAAACGCCTCGCGGGTGAGCTGGGGCAGCGCGGCCCAGGACTCGCCGAGATCGTAGGGCCCGGCGAGCGCGATGCAGGCGCGGACCCGGTCATCGCCGGAGGCCAGGCGGGGGGCGTAGTAGCCGCCGAGGCTTACGCCCCAGATGCCCACGCGGCCGGGGTCGATACCCGGCAGCGCGGTGACGGCGTCGATGATGGCCGCGCCGGGCACTTCCCAGTCGGGCCGGATCGGCAGGTCGTACTCGGCCTCGCCCTGGCCGGGGCCGTCGACCGAGAAGGTGGCCAGGCCGCGGTCCAGGAAGAGCTGTTCGGTCGCGCCGAACTCCTCCTTGGTCGAGTCCAGGCCGGGGATCAGGATCACCACGGGATGCGGGCCGGGCCCGCCGGGACGGCGCAGGTTGCCGACCAACTCGGCGCCGTCGAACGGGATGACCACCCGCTCGCCGGGCGGATCCAGGTGCGGCAGGGCGTCGGTCAGGCACCGCACGGCCCGCTCGTGCGCGGCCCGCATCTGCGCGGGGTCCTGCACGAAGACGAACTTGGCGAAGTGGTAGTAGGCGGCGGCCTGGGCCAGGTGCGTGCCGGCCGACCGGCCCCGGCCGTCGGCCAGGGCGGTACGGCCCAGTTCCTCGTGCTCGGCGCCGGCGTCGCACCAGGCCGCGCACCACTGATCCCAGCGCTCGATCGTCGCGGTCACCCGCAGGAAATCGCTGTGATCTATGCCGTTGGCGATGAAGCGCGGGGACCAGTTGCTGATCGCCGCCGTGACCCGCTCGTCCATGACTCGCTCATGCACAGCGGCAGTATTGCACACGATTGCAGTCCAACGGGACGCTCAGGGCGGCCGTCCGGGTCCCGGTCTCGGCGGGGACCCGCTAGGTTGCTGGTTGTGACCGGAAGGTGGCTGTTGCGGCTGGCCGCGCGCCGGAAATGTCGGACAGGACGGGCCGACAGGACAACATTCGCGCAAAGGCTGGCCGAAGCGTGTTGACAAGCACCAGACCGGTGAGCAAGGCTCATGCACTGCAAACGATTGTTAGAGCGATTGGCACTGTCTTCCGCCGCTGACTGCGTCAGTGCCCTGGCCGTGCCCGGCGGTCGGCTGGTGCCGGCGGGGCGCGCAGCAACCTGCGGAGACGGCGATCTAGAGGTGGGTGGATGACCGATCAGGGGACCAACGGCAAGGTCGGCTGGCTGGGCACCGGCCGGATGGGAGCGATGCTGGTCCGCCGGCTGCTCGCCGCGGACTGCGATGTAGCGGTCTACAACCGGACCCGGGCCAAGGCCGAGCCGCTGGCCGCGGCCGGGGCGACGGTCGTCGACTCCGCATTCGAGCTGGCCGCCTGCGACGTCGTCTTCGTCACCGTCGGCACCTCCGAGGACCTGATCAGCGCCCTGCTCGGCCCGTCCGGGCTGATGTCCGGCGGCGCGGCCCCGCAGATCGTGGTGGACTGCTCGACGATCTCGGTCGAGGCCTCCCAGCAGGTCCGCGAGCGCCTGGCCGAGCGCGGGACCGCTCTGCTGGCCGCGCCGGTCATGGGCAACCCCCGGGTGGCCGGGGCGGGCAAGCTGACGCTGGCGGTCTCCGGGCCCCGTGACGTGTTCGACGTGGCCGAGCCCTACCTGGATGTGCTGGGCGCCGGCGCGACCTATGTCGGCGAGGGCGAGCTGGCCCGGACAGTAAAGCTTTGTCACAATCTTCTTCTGGGTGTCGTCACCCAATCCCTGGCCGAGGTCACGATCCTGGCTGAAAAGAGTGGCATCAGTCGTCAGGCATTGCTGGCCTGCCTGAACAACAGTGTGATGGGCTCTACGTTCACCAGATACAAGACGCCGGCGTTCGTCAACCTCGACTTTCACGCGACATTCACCGCCACGCTGCTGCGCAAGGACTTTGACCTTGGCCTGGCGGCCGCGCGGGAGCACGAGGTCCCCATGCCGGTGGCGGCGCTGGTGCACCAGCTCGTGCAGAGCCTCGTGGGCCGCGGGGCCGGGGAGGAGGACTTCGCTGCGCTGATCCGGATGCAGGCACAATCTTCTGGACTGGATCTCGTCAGCGAGGATGCCGACATATCCGACGGACTCGAGCAAGTCACCCTAGAACCACGGTAAAGTCACCGGCGGTCGGGCTTTATCAGCTGGCCGTTCCCGAGCCTCCGTCAGGGTCCTGCGGCATTGCCGCCGCTGGATTCGCGGCAGGCCACTTACTGGGCCATGCAGGAATTCAGGAAGGAGGACCGGGGATGAGATCCAACCGCGCCCGGTTCTTGACGGTGACCGCAGCGGCCGCCCTGATGGCGGCCACGGCGGCCGGATGCAGTAGCAGCACTAGCACGGGCGGTGGTAGCAGCGGCGGCGGCGGGGGCAACTCCTCCAAGACCCCGATCACCATCGGCACGTCCCTCTCCCTGACCGGCGACTTCGACACCGACGGCCAGGCCTTCGAGAAGGGCTACAAGCTGTGGGTCAGCGAGGTGAACAAGGCCGGCGGCATTGACGGCCATCAGGTCAAGCTGACCATCCTCAACGACAACAGCTCGCAGACCCAGGTAGTCACCAACTACCAGAAGCTGATCACTGTTAACCACGTCGACCTCACGTTCGGGCCGTTCTCCTCGCTGCTGACCGCGCCCGCCTCGGCCACCGCGCACCGGTACGGGTACGCGTTCGTCGAGGGCGCGGGCGGCGCGCCGGTGGTGTTCGCGCAGAAGCTGAACAACGTGTTCGACGTCAGCCTGCCGGTGGCCAACGAGCTGGACCCGTTCACCGCGTGGGTCAAGTCGCTGCCCGCCAGCCAGCGGCCGAAGACGGCGGCCTACCCGATGGCCAACGACCCGTTCGCCACCCCGCAGATCCAGCGGACGGCCAGCCTGCTGACCCCGCTGGGGGTCAAGAACTCTTACGAGAAGATCTTCCCGGAGGAGGTCGCGGACTATAAGGCCCCGGCCGACGACGTGGCCTCGCTCAAGCCGGACATGGTGGCGCTCGGGTCGACCGACGTGCCGACGGTCCAGTCGTTCATGACCGCGTTCGAGCAGCAGCACTTCAACCCGAAGATCTTCATCGCCGCGGCCGGCCCGGACCAGGGCGCCGCCTTCACCAAGGCGGTCGGCGTGAAGAACGCCAACGGCATGATGGTCCCGGACGCCTGGTACGGCGGCTCGAAGAACGCGCTGAGCCAGGCCATGGTCAAGGCCTACATCGCCACCTACGGCGGCACCGCGTCGGGCATCAACGCCGACGTCGCCGAGGCCTACTCGGTCGGCGAGGTCATCCAGCAGTCGCTGGTCAACACCAAGACCGCGGGCGCCAGCGCGGCCACGATGAACAGCAAGATCATCAGCTACCTGCACAGCGGCGTGAGCCTGAACAGCGTGCAGGGCCCGGTGAAGTTCAACAGCCTGGGCGAGAACCTGTCGGCCACGGCGTTCATCTTCCAGTGGCAGAACGGCAACTTCGTCCAGGTCCTGCCGGCCAGCGACCCGGGCTCGGTGAAGATCGAGTACCCGAAGCCGCACTGGGCTAGCTAGACCGGGCCGGCTGGACCACGGCGACCCCCGGGCGCCGCGGTCCAGCCGGCCAGCAAGAGCGGGATGCACGGAGGGCACAGGAAACCGACATGGGTCGCCAGATCTACGCGGCCATCGCCGACGGAATTCTCGAAGGCGGGGTCTACGCACTGATGGCCGTCGGGCTGACGCTGATATTCGGCGTCCTCGACATCATTAATATCGCGCAGGGCATCCTCGTGGTGACCGGTGCCTATCTCAGCTATGTGCTCTCCGTGCACCTGCACATCGACCTGTTCCTCGGTCTCCTGGTCACGGTCCCGGCCATGTTCATTCTCGGCCTGGGCATCTACTGGGCGTTCATCCGGCCGCTGCGCGGCCGGGAGCGCACCTCGATGTCGCTGCTGGCCTGCTACGCGGTCGCCATCATCATCGAGGGTGTCCTGTACTGGATCTTCGGTGCGAACGAGGACACGCTGCACGCCTCGTACATCACCGACAGCTTCCGGGTCTTCGGGTTCTACCTGTCCGACATCTACGTGTACGGGTTCATCCTGGCCGTCGCCCTGGTCATCGGCCTGTACCTGCTGCTGTACCGGACCAGGTTCGGCCGCAGCGTGCGGGCCACCATGCAGGACCAGACCGCGGCCCGGCTTATCGGCATCCAAGTGAACAAGGTCGCCGGGCTGACGTTCGCCATCGGCGTCGCGGTGACCGCGGCCGGCGGCATGATGTTCGGCGCCACCAGCGGCGGCTTCACCCCCAACAGCGGGTATGACCTTATCTCCCGGCTGCTGGCCATCATCATCCTCGGCGGCCTGGGCAGCATCGGCGGCGCGCTCGTCGCGTCCGTCTTCATGATCACGCTGGAGTCGCTGGTGGACATCTGGTCACCGAACTGGGCCATCGTGGTCTTCTACGTCGCCCTGGTGGTCGTCCTCACCGTCCGCCCGACCGGGATGTTCGGCCGCCAGCCGGTGCGTGCCCAGTGAAGCGCGAGGCGGCCTGGCAGCCCGTCACCGCTGTTGTCGTGCTGGCCCTGGCGGCCCTCTTCCCGCTGGTCATCACCAACGGGCTGGCGACCACGATCGGCGTGGAGACGATGATCTTCGTGGCGGCCGCCGCCGCGTGGAACATCTTCTCCGGCTTCTCCGGCTACATCTCGCTCGGCCACGCGGTGTTCTTCGGCACCGGCGCGTACACCGTCGCCATCCTGGCCCAGCACTGGCACCTGAGCGGCGAGTCGGTGTTCTGGCTGATGCCGCTGGGCGCGGTGGCCGGCGCGATCGTCGCCGTTCCGTTCGGCCTGGTGGCCCTCCGGGCGCGGCGGCACACGTTCGTCGTGATCACGATCGCGATCTTCTTCATCTTCCAGCTGATGGCCTTCAACTTCGGCTTCACCGGCGGCTCATCGGGGATCATCGCGCCGATCCTGAACTGGGACGCGGCCACCTACAACAACCCCTTCTACTACATCGCCCTGATCATCGCGGCGTTCACCGTCGGCCTGGGCTGGCTCATCCGCGGGTCGCGGTTCGGCCTGCAGCTGCGGGCCATCCGCGACGACGAGGACCGGGCCAGGGGCCTGGGCGTGAAGACCCTGCGGGTCAAGCTGTCGGCGCTGGTGATCTCCGCGTTCATCACCGGGATGATCGGCGGACTGTTCTACTACTTCATCGGCCAGGCCGTGCCGCAGTTCATCTTCGACCCGCTGTTCGACCTGGCGGTCGCGCTGATGGCGTTCTTCGGCGGCCTGGGCACGGTGGCCGGCCCGGTGCTGGGCGCGCTCATCATCGAGCCCGCCCAGCAGTACCTGACCGTGCAGCTCAACAACGACTACCTGAGCGAGATCCTGCTCGGCGCCCTGTTCCTGGCCGTGATCCTGCTGGTGCCGCGGGGGATCATCCCCACGACCGGCGAGCGGATCTCGCAGTGGCGCAGCCGCCAGGCCGGCCCCTGGCGACCGCCGCGCCGCCGGGGGAGCAGGCCGTGCCGGAGCCCGCGGCCGGCCGGGGCAAGGAGGCAGGCCGATGAGCAGCGCGCTGCTGCGCACCGAGCACGTGGCCAAGTCCTTTGGCGGCGTGCAGGCGCTCACCGACGCCACGCTGGAAGTGGCGGAAGGCAGCATCACCGGGCTGATCGGCCCGAACGGATCCGGCAAGACCACCCTGTTCAACGTGATGACGGGCTACGAGCGGCTGGACTCGGGCAACGTCTTCTCCCGCGACGCGAAGATCACCAACGCCTCGCCGCAGAAGGTGTTCGGCCTCGGCATCGGCCGCACCTTCCAGCTCAGCCGGATCTTCCCGCGGCTCACCGTCATGGAGAACATGCTGGTGGCCGGCCAGCACCGGCGCGGCGTGCGCAACCCGCTGGCCCGGGCCGGCGGGCCCGCCGACCGGCGGCATGCCATGGAACTGCTGGAGTTCACCGGGATCGCCGGGCACGCCAACGCGCTGGCCGAGACCCTCTCCTACGGCCAGCGCAAGCTGCTCGAGCTGGCCTACGTGCTGGTCACCGACCCGGACCTGGTGCTGCTCGACGAGCCGGCCGGCGGAGTCAACCCCTCGCTGATCAACCACATCGCGGCCCGGATCAAGGACCTGAACCGCGCGGGCAAGACCTTCCTGATCGTGGAGCACAACATGGATTTCGTCATGGGCCTGTGCGATCGAGTCACCGTGCTCGACTACGGTGAAGTGATCGCGACGGGCTCGCCCGAGGTCATCCGCGATGATCCGCGAGTGCTTGACGCCTACCTCGGCACGGCGGAGGAAGACGAAGATGTCCCCAGCTAGCACGCCCGTCCTCGTCGTCGAGGACGTCGTCTCCGGCTACGGCGGCGCCGACATCCTGCACGACGTGTCGCTGACCGTGGTCGAGGGCGGGATCACCTGCGTGGTCGGGCCCAACGGGGCCGGCAAGTCCACCCTGCTAGCCACGATCAGCGGCCTGCTGCGGCCCCGGCGCGGCCGGGTCACCCTGTGCGGGGAGCCGGTCGCGGGCAAGAGCCCGCGGCAGATCCTCCAGATGGGCCTGGTGCACGTACCGCAGAACCACAGCCTGTTCAAGGACATGACGGTCCGGGAGAACCTGGACCTGGGCGGCTACACGCTGTCCCGGCAGATGGTCGCGCGCCGGCGCGCGCACGTCGAGGAGATGTTCCCCCAGGTGGCGTCCTGGACGAACATGAAGGCGGGCAGCCTGTCCGGCGGCCAGCAGCGGCTGGTGGAGATCGCCCGCGGCCTCATGCTCGACCCGGCGCTGGTCATCCTGGACGAGCCGTCCATGGGCCTGTCCCCGAAGGTGCTCAAGTCGGTGTTCGACGCGGTGCGCATGCTCAACGCCGCGGGCAAGTCCATCCTGCTGGTCGAGCAGAACGCCCGCGCGGGCCTGCGGCTGTCCACGCACGGCGTGGTCCTGGAGAACGGCCGGGTGCGGCTGGCGGGCACCGGGCGCGAGGTGCTCGAGCACCCGGAGATCGGCGTCCTGTACCTGGGCGGCGCCGTGCGGCCGGTGGTCGATGACACCACCATGCCGGGCCCGTCCGACCCCGCGGCCAGGACGGAGCCGGGGAAGACGCGTTGACGGCCGGCCCCGTACCGGTCGCCGACACCCCGAGCGTTGACATCAGGGTTGTCGACACGCACTGCCACATCGTCGTGCCCGAGATGCTGGCCGCCGCGGTGCCCGACGACTGGCGTCCCGAGATCCTCCGCGAGGACGGCCGCCCGGTGGTGCGGTTCCGCGGCCGCCGGCTGACCTCGGTCGTCGGCGAGTTCACCGACGTCGACGTCATGCTCGGCCAGGCCGCCGCGGCCGGCGTCCACCATCTGCTGCTGTCGCCGTGGATCATGCTCTGCCCGGTCGAGTCCGGGCTGGACGAGGCGCTGCGGATCTGCCGGATCCAGAACGACGGGCTGGCCGGGGCGGCGGCCCGACCCGGCGTGAGCGCGCTCGGGGCCGTCCCGCTCCAGGACGCCGACGCCGCCGCCCGCGAACTGGCCGAGCTGATGCGGGTGCCCGGCCTGTGCGGGGCCGAGGTGCCGGCCAGCGTGGCCGGCGCCTGCCTGGGCGACGACCGGTTCCTGCCGTTCTGGGAGGCGGCCGAGGCCACCGGGGCGCTGATCTTCGTGCATCCCACTACCCGCGGCCTGCCCGGCCAGCCCGCCCTGGACGCCCGGTACCTGTGGAACTCGGTCGGCAACCCGCTGGAGACCACGATCACCGCCGCGCACCTGGCCACGGCCGGCGTCCTGGAGCGCTTCCCCCGGCTGCGGATCCTGCTGGCCCACGGCGGCGGCGGGCTGCATGCCGTCCGCGGCCGGCTGCGCCGGGCTCACGAGGTCCGCCCCGAGGCCGCGGCCAGGGCTCCGGCCGGCCCCGACAACGCCCTGCGCCGGTTCTACTACGACTCGCTGACCCATGACCGGGCCCTGCTGGCCGGCCTGGTCGCTTACGCCGGGGCCGAGCACGTCCTGCTCGGCTCGGACCGGCCCTTCGACATGGGCACTGACGACCCGGCCGGCGAGGTCCGCGCCCTGGGCCTGGACGACGCCAGCGAGTCGCTCATCCTGGGCGGCAACGCGGCCCGCCTGCTGGGCCTGCCGCCGCCTGACTTAACCCCCGCCTGACGCCCGCCGCCGGCGATGGCCGGCCCGGGATCAGCCCTACAGCGGGTTCTCGGGGTGGTGGAAGTCCCATTCCTCCAGGGCGGCCACGGCCAGCCAGTCCAGGCCCCGCCCCGCCTCGGCCTCGATCGCGTGAGCCAGCGCCGCGATGGCCGCCGCGGCCGCGTACCCGTCCACCGCGTCCGCCTCCTGCGAGTCGCCCTCCAGCGCGTGCACCAGCAGTTCCCTGGCCGCGGTGGCCCGCGCGGGCGCCGCCCCGTAGGAGTTGGCCAGCGCGGCGATGGCCCGGCGCACCACGCGCTCGGCCAGCCCGTCGTTCATCTCCACGCGTCGTTCCGGCACTGCGCCCCCCGTCCCTCGATGCTGCGGTCCGTCCAGGACAGGCTAGGCCACGCGGGTCAGGATCTCCCGCAGCATCTCGCTGTGCTACGGGCCGGGCTCGTAGGTGTCCCGTTGCGTACTCCGGGGCACCACCCGTCCCGCCGACCTCGCCAGCAACGCCTCTGCCCGCTGGGCCGACGGGACGGCTCCTGGATGTACCGAAACCCACACCCCGGCCTTGCTGTCCATATGCGCCATCCCGGCCGGTGTGCCTTATGGCCGGCCGGATCGCGTCCTGCGGCTGGCCCGCAATGGGGTGGTCCATGAGCACGGAAATCGGTCCGCGGATATCGCTGACCGATTTCCGGGATCATGACGGCCCCCTGACGGCGGCCGGCCACCCGCGTTGCCGCCGGGCCCGGCGGCAACGCCACTGCGACGGAGGGGACCGACGGGGCCGCCGGGGCCGCCGGGCTGGGCGGCCCGGCTGGATCATGCTCGCACCGGCGCGCCCAGGCCGTGGATGTACCGCCAGCGACACCCCGTTGTGGGTAACGGGACATCCACCAGCCGATCGTCGAGCTGAGCCGCGGCGGGTGTTGTCTGTAGTTCGGACGGGGTGGGTGCGGTGGGTGGGACCGGAGTCAGCTCGCGGGCCGCTCGAGGACCTCGTGCACGAACTCGCGCATGACCGCCTGGAACCGGTCCGCCTCCTCCATCTGCGGGGAGTGGCCGGACCGCTCGAAGATCACCAGCCGCGAGTTGGGGATCAGCTCGGCGATCGTCTCCGCCGAGGACACCGGCGTGACCCAGTCCGTCCGGCCCACCGTCACCAGCGTCGGGCAGCGCACGCCCGGCAGCTGCGGCTTGAGGTCGAAGTCGGGCATGTTGTGCTGGAAGCACCAGTTGTGGGCCTCGTGGCGGTAGATGCCGGCCTCCACCCGCGCGGCCGACCGCTCCGCGTCGTACTCGAAGTCGTACAGCGGGATGATCTCTGCCCAGCGGGCCTTCAGGTCCTCGTCGTCGCGGATCTCGCCGCCCCAGTAGCGGTTGAAGTTGTCCCAGTTGATCTCGACCCGGTCCTGGTTGCGGGCGTTCTCGTAGGCGCGATCCAGGTTGGAGTTGTCCGCGGAGGTGTCGCGCAGGATCATCGCCCGGACCCGCTCGGGGTAGGCGATGGCGTACTCCATGGCGATGAAGCCGCCGTAGGAGCCGCCGGCCACCATGACCTGCTCGACGCCCAGCCACTCCCGCAGGCCGTCCACGTCGGCCGCCCACTGGGCGTGCGAGAACGGCGGCGTGCCCTCGCTGCGGCCGCAGCCGCGGGCGTCGAAGACCACCACGCGCAGCTCGTCGGCCAGCGGGCCGAAGGTGGACTTGGGCTCGGCCAGCGAGCCGATGCCGCCGCCGCCGTGGTGGGCGATCAGCACCGGGGCGTCGTCGTCCCCGAGCACCTCGACGTTCAGGTCGTTGCCGTTGATGTTCACGGATCATGACGTAGGCTCCCCTTAGAAGTACGCTGCTGCGACCACTGACTGACGAGCTGGTCCAGGACGCCGAGCGGGACCGCGCCGTTGCCCAGCACCACCCCGTGGAAGGCCCGGATGTCGAACCGCGGGCCCAGGTCGAGCTCGGCCTGCGCCCGCAGCCGGCGGATCTCCCGGCGGCCGATCATGTAGGCCAGCGCCTGGCCGGGCCAGCCGATGTAGCGGTCGATCTCGTTGGCCACGTTGGCCCGGGTGGTGGCGGTGTTCTCCCACATGAACTCGATGGCGCGCTGACGGGACCAGCCGTAGTGGTGCATGCCGGTGTCCACGACCAGCCGGCACGCGCGCAGCGCGTCGAACGACAGCATGCCCAGCCGCGGCAGGTCCGAGGTGTACAGGCCCATCTCGTCGGCCAGCCGCTCGCAGTACAGGCCCCAGCCCTCGACGAAGCCGCAGACCTCGGCGTCCAGGTAGCGCCGGAAGTCGGGCAGGCCGGCCAGCGTCTGGGCGGTGGCGATCTGGAGGTGGTGGCCCGGCGTGCTCTCGTGGAAGGCCAGCGCCTCGTACTCGTAGGTGAACCGTTCCTGCGGGCTGATCGTGAGCACGCAGTGCGCGCCGGGCCGCAGGCCGCCGGCCGCGGGCGGCCGGTAGTAGGCCAGCGGCGCGTTGCCCGCCTCGACGGGGTCGATCTCCTCGATGACGCAGCGCGGCGATGTCGTAGGCGCGGGAACCAGTCGTCGCGGGCCGCCTCGGCCCGGGCCAGCGCGTCGGTGACGGTGGCCACGATCTGCGCGGAGTCGGTGAACCGCAGCGCCGGATCGTCGCGCAGCCGCGCCAGGATCGTCGGGCACGTCGGCGGTGCCCAGCACCCGCCCGCCCAGCTCGGCCCACTCGGCGCGCAGGCCGGCCAGCGCGTCCAGGCCGATCTGGTGGATCTCCTCGGCGGTCAGCTCGGTCGTGGTGTGCCGCCGCACCGCGGCCTGGTAGCCCTCGGCGCCGCCGGGCACGAACCGGATCCCGACCTCGCCGTCGGGCCGGGCACTCGGCAGCAGCTCGTCGTGCAGGCAGGCCAGCAGCCGCCGCATGGCGGGCCGGACCTCGTCGGCCACGATGCGGGCCGCCGCGCCGCGGGCCCCGTTGTCGCGTCGACCGCATCGGGCAGGTCAACGTCAACGAGAACGTCGGCCGTGATCGTCCTTGCCCAGGTGCCCCTCGAGCTGGTCGATGGCCTGGCGCACGCCGACCTGGGTGGACAGCCGGCCGTCGGCCACGGCCTGCCGGAAGCGGGCGGTGATGGCGTCGAAGTAGCCGGCCAGCCCGCGCAGCCGCCGCAGGTAGCCGTCCACCGCGGCCGCGTCGCCCAGCAGCGCGGTCGGTATCGCCTGGAACGCCATGGACTGCGGCGAGACGTAGCCGCCCGCCGAGGCGTTGGCCTCCCACAGGCCGTGCTCCAGGTCCGAGCGGGTGACCGCGGCCAGGTGCCCGAGCACGGCGTGGCTGGTCCGGTCGGCCTCGCCGAGCAGGCCGGGGGCGATGCCGGCCAGCCGCTGCTCGATGGCGGCGATCCGCGGCCGCGCCGCGGGCCGCGCCGTCCCGGCTCGGGTCGGGCAGCAGGTCGTCGAACCCGGTCACGCCCAGCTCGGTGGCGGCCAGCGGGTCGATGGTGTGCACGATCTGGAAGTAGTCATCGCCCAGCCGGGCCAGCCCGGCCGCGGCCCCGGACCGGGCCGCCGGACGCCTCCGTCATGGGCTCACCCAGATGGACTGCAGCGCCCGGTAGATGTTGCCGCCCAGCACGGCCCGGATCGTCGTCGTCGTCGTACCCGTGCCGGACCAGCCAGTCGCAGATGTTGGCGAAGTTCTCGGTCGGGTTCTCCAGCCCGTCCACGTACTCGACCCGCTCGAACGACGGCCCGCGTGGTGGCCCGGCCCAGGCCGAGCAGGTGGGCGAACACCCGGTGCAGCCCGACGTGGTCGCCCGTACAGCGTGTCCGGGCCGAACGCGACGTGCTCGATGCCGACCAGGTCCGCGATGTAGCGGAAGTGGTCCATCACCGACTCGATGGTGTGCCGGGAATGCTCGGCGGACAGCGTGGTGTGCGGCGCGGCCGACATGCCGATCACCCCGCCGGTCGCCGCCACCGCGCGCAGCACGTCGTCGGGCTTCATCCGCGGCGTGTCCCACACCGCCCGCGCTCCGGCGTGGGTGATGAACACCGGCGCCTCGGTGTGCTCGCAGGTGTCCAGCGCGGTCTGGTCCGAGGAGTGCGACAGGTCGATGGCCAGGCCCGAGCTGGTTCATCCGGGTCACCGCCCGGCGGCCGAACGCGGTCAGGCCGCCGTCGGTCGGCCTCGTTCAGCCCGCTGCCGAGCGCGTTGGCGTCGGAGTAGGCGATCCCGATCTGCCGCAGCCCCAGGCCGTACAGGACGTCGAGGCGGTCGATCTCGTTCTCGATCGGGGTGGCCGCCTCCAGCCCGAACACCAGCCCGACCCGCCCGGACCGGTACGCCTCGTCGATGTCGGCCACCGTCCGGACCACCATGACCTGGTCCTGGTGGGCCAGGTCGGCCTGGCGCATGCCGAGGTCGGTGATGATGTCGTTCCAGCGCCACGGCGCGTTCCCGGTGACGCAGGCGGTGCCGTCCATCATGTTGTCGAACACCACGGTCATGCCCGGACGCGGCCAGCCCGGCGTAGGCGGCGTGCTGGCGGCCGGTCCGGTTGTAGCCGGGGGTCTCCTCCATCCGGGCCGGGAACCGCACCGGGTGGTCGTGCAGGCTGATGACCAGGCTGTCGCGCAGCAGCCCGGCGGCCCGCCCGCGCTCCGCCTCGGTGAGCTCCGCCGCGTACGGCGGCACCCGGCCGAACTCGGGAGCCAGGTCGAAACAGGGGAAGTCCTCGCCGGCCCGCAGGTAGGAGTAGGCGGTGTAGGGGGCGTCGGTCATCGTGTCTCCTCCGAGGCGGAGCGGCCCGGCGGCCAGCAGCCGCCACAGCTGCTCCCAGGCGCGCATCCCCTCGCGCAGCCGGGGCATGCGCAGGAACTCGTTAGGGGCGTGCAGGTTCTCGTCCGCGGTCGAGAACGAGAAGAACAGCGTCTTGGCGCCCAGGGTCCGCTCGAACAGGTCGGTGGCCGGCAGCGTGCCGCCGATGCTTGGCGTGCAGCACCTGCTGGCCGGGGTAGACCGCCTCCAGCGCGGCGGTGGCGGCCCGGATGGCCGGGTGGCTCGGCCGGGATGGTGTAGGCCGGCACCCTGGCCTCGTCGGGCCGGACCTGCACCCGCACGCCCGGCGCGGCGCCTGCGCCTCGACGTGCGCGGCGATGGCCGCGCATGACCGCGTCGGGGTCCTGGCCGGGCACCAGCCGGCAGGACACGTGGCCGGTGGCGACGTGCGGGATCACGGTGTACTTGCCGCCGCCGGCGACCCCGTTGACCTCCAGCGTCGGCCGCTCCCACAGCCGCTCCAGGGTGCGGTACCCGGGCTCGCCGTGCGTCGCGTCCAGGCCGAGCTCGGCGAGGTACCCTGTTTCGTCGAAGGGATCCACGGCGGCGATCTCGGCCGCGGCGCTCGTCGGTGAGCGGCGGGGATGCCGTCGTAGAAGCCGGGCACGGCGACCGTGCCGTCGGGATCGTGCAGGCTGGCCAGGATCTGGGCCAGGGCGTGCAGCGGGTTGGCCACGGTGCCGCCGTAGCGGCCCGAGTGCAGGTCGGTGCGGGCGCCGGTGACCACGATGTCCAGGCGTGACCAGGCCCTTGGAGGCCAGCGACAGGGACGGCTCGTCGGGCCGCCACATGGCCCCGTCGGCGGAGATGACCAGGTCGGCGGCCAGCTCGGCGGCATGCTCGCGCTAGGTAGCCGGGCAGGTGCGGGCTGCCGATCTCCTCCTCGCCCTCGAACAGGAACTTCACGTTCAGCGGCAGGCCGCCCTCCTGGGCCGCGAACGCCCGGGCGGTCTTGAGCACGATGTAGACCGGGCCCTTGTCGTCGGATGACGCCCCGGCCGCGCACCACGTCGCCGTCCCGGACCAGCTCGAACGGGGGCGTCGGCCACTCGGCCAGGTCGCCGGTGGGCTGCACGTCGTAGTGGCCGTAGACCAGGATCGTCGGCGCGCCGGGGGCGCCCAGCCACTCGCCGCGGACCACCGGGTGGCCGGCCGTCGGCTCGACCCGGCCGCCGGCGAAGTCGAGCTGCGCGGCCAGCCAGCGGGCGGCGGCCAGCATGGTGCCGGCGTCCGGCGTCCCGGCTGACGCTGGGCACGGCGACGAACTCGCTGAGCTCGCTGATGTAGTCGTCGTCGCTGGCGTCGAACGCCAGCCCCCCGGCGGGGGCGTCAGAGGAAGGCACTGCCGCCGTCGATGGCGATGATCTGGCCGGTGACCCAGCGACGACCGCTCGGCGGCGAAGAACTGCACGCCGTTGGCGATGTCCTCGGGCTGGCCCAGCCGCCGCAGCGCGATGCCGGCCACCAGGTCGCGCTGGCCGTCCGCGCCGTAGCTGGCCCACTGCCGCTCGGTGGTCGGGTTGGACAGGATGAAGCCGGGGCGCGATGCAGTTCACCGTGATGCCGTAGAGGCCCAGCTCGTGGGCCATCTGCCGGGTAAAGCCGATCTGGCCCGCCTTGGCGCTGGCGTAGGCCTGGATGCCGGTCTTGCTCACGCTCAGCGCCGGCCGCCGACGAGATGTTGATGATCCGGCCCCGGCGGCGCTGCTTCATGCCCGGCACCACGGCCCGGGTGCACAGGAACGCGCTGGTCAGGTTGGCGTCGACCACGGCGTGCCAGTCCTGCTCGGAGACTTCCTCCAGCGGCTGGCCGACCTGCCCGACGACCCCGCCGGCGTTGTTGACCAGGATGTCCACGTCGCCGGCCGCGGCGAAGAACGCGCGCACCTGCTCGGCGTCGGTCAGGTCGGCGTCGGCCTTGTCCACCCCGTGCACGGTGGCCCCGTCGGCCCGCAGCGCCGCGGCGATGGCGGCCCCGATGCCGTGCGCGGTTCCGGTCACGACCGCGATCCGGCCGGCCAGCCCGCCCGCGGGCTGGCTCAGCGTGTGCTCCGAGATGATCGGCTGCCCGGGGGCGGGCTGCACCGTCGTCATCTGCGTCCCGATTGCCTGCTCTGGTGCCTACTCTGCTGCCTACTCACGCAAACGTTATACCATCGGCCGCTATCGCCGCACAATTCCCCTGACCCGTGCATATCCATCTGACAACGGCCCCTATCAAACAGCTCCCGGTGGCCTGGACCGCCGGACCATTAGCCAGCCGGTGCCGCCTCGGGGACCCGGAACAAGGTCAGGGCCAGGGCCGGGCCGAACGCCGGGTCGGCCAGCGCCAGCGTCAGCCGGTACCGCCTCGGCAGCCCGGCCCGCAGCCCGGCCGGCGGCCGGGTCACCCTGGTCGACTCGGCCACCCGCAGGCCCAGCCGCTCCAGCTCGCGGGGGTCGTCGCAGGACCACGCCCACCTGGCCGGGATGTTCTTGCGCGCGGCCAGCTTGTGCTGCCGGTCGAGGGTCCGGCGCGGGTAGCTGTCCAGCGCCACCAGCGCGCCGGGGAACCGCTGCGCGATCCGGCTCAGCACCCGGTGCACGTCGGCCTCGGGCAGGTAGGCCAGCACGCCCTCGGCGGCGAAGAAGTACGGCCCGGGCTGGGCCGCCACGGCGTCCAGCCAGTCCTCGTCCAGCACCGACCCGGCCAGCATGTGCCGCCGGCCGGTGTCGGTGAAGAACCGGCGCCGCAGCTCGATGGTGTCGGGCAGGTCCAGGTCGATCCACCGCACCTGGCCGTTGTCCACCCGGTCGAATCGCGTGTTCAGGCCGGTGCCGATCTCCACCACCAGGCCGTCCGGGTGCCCGGCCAGGAACTGTTGCACCCACCAGTCGAAGATGGCGGTGCGCAGCACGGTGACCGAGCCGCCCGAGCCGCGGCCGTACTTGCTGGTGTCGTAGCTGATGGACTCGACCAGTTCCACGGCGCGGGGGTCACGCAGCGCCGGGTGCCGGCGGCGGGTCTCCCTGGCCCGGGCGGCGAGCGGGATGAACAGGGTCTGCTGGACCGCGCCCAGCGTGGCGTCCTCCCGGCCCGTCATGGGCTTGTTTCCCGGCTGCCCGCGACGACGGCGGAGTTCCATTCCGACGAGACGATGGCCTGCGCGGCCAGCCCGTGCCCGGCCATGATCTCGGTCGCCAGCGCCGCCTGCCGGCCGCTGGTCTCGGTGAGCAGGTGACCGCCCGGCGCCAGCCAGGACGCGGCCTCGGCCGCCACCCGCCGCAGCAGGTCCAGCCCGTCCGCGCCGCCGTCGAGGGCCAGCCGTGCCTCGTGCAGCCGGGCCTCGGCGGGCAGCAGAGCGATCTCCCCGGTCGGCACGTAGGGCACGTTGGCCAGCAGGATGTCCACCCGGCCGCGCAGCTCCGCGGGCAGCGGCTGGTACAGGTCGCCCTGATAGACCCGGCCGTGGGCGGCGGCCACGTTGCGGCGGGCGCACCGCACCGCGGCCGGGTCGATGTCGGCGGCGTGCAGCTCGGCCCGGCCCAGCACCGCGGCCAGCGCCGCGCCCAGCGCGCCGGAACCGCAGCACAGGTCGACCACGACCACCGGCCGCCCGCCGGGCGGCGCGGCGTCGGCCAGCGCGCGGCCGCGGTCCGCGGCCTGCCAGATCAGGAACTCGGTGCGGCGGCGCGGCACGAACACGCCGGGGTCCACCGCGTAGTGGTGACCGCAGAACTCGGCCCAGCCCAGGACGTGCTCCAGCGGCTCGCCGGCGGCCCGGCGGCCGACCAGGACGGCCAGCTCGGCGGGCGTGCCCGGCGGCCGCGGACAGGAGCCGCGCCTCGTCCTCGGCGAACACGCAGCCCGCCTCGCGCAGCTGGGTGACCACGTCGGCGTCGGACAACGGCAGAGGCGGCACGGGCGGCACGGCGGAAGGAGGCATGGGAGCTGATGACATAAGAGCGCCTTTCGGTGACGGCGGGCGCTCGGCTGGCCGGCTAGGCCCGGCGAAGCCGGCCCCGAGGCGCGAGCACCCACACTGTTCGAGCGGGTCGAGCGGAAATGGGTCTCACCTCCTCGGTGGCAGGGCAGTCGGCGCCCACTCTATCGTGGGCCCCGCGACGGGCCGGCGCAGACGGCCAGCGCAGCAGGCCGGCGTCGAAGGGGGAGCCGATGCCCAGAATCGGGTCGGTCATCCGGGAGGTGTACCGGCGGCCGGGCGCTGACCTGCTGCCCGGCCACCTCGAGGAGCGCTACGGGATCCGCGTCACCGCGACCACCCGGCTGGACGGCGGCGTGTTCAAGGTCGACCACGACGGTGGCCCGCCGTGGGTCGCCCGCATCTACCTGTCCAGCCGCCCGGTGGCCAGGACCGAGGCGGACGCCGAGGTGCTGCGGTTCCTGGAGCGGCTGGGCTTCCCGGCCGAGCGCTGCGCGCACCCCGAGCCGGTCTCGATGCTCGACGGCCGGGCCGTGCTGGTCACCGGGTTCGTGGCCGGGAATCGGCCGCCGAGCACCCCGGCCACCCGCCGCCGGCTCGGCGACCTGCTCGGGCGGCTGGGCGCGCTGCCCGCCGCGGCCGGGGCTCCGCAGCGGCCGGCCGGCTCGCTGCATCACCTGCCGGACTACGAGGGCGGCCCCGGCCAGGACCTGGCCGCGGCCGCGGCGCTGCTGGACGACCTGGACGGGCGGGTCCCGCCGCAGTACCGCCAGGTCCACGCGGCGCTGCGGGAACTGCTGCCGCTGGGCGACGACGCACGGGGCCTGCCCGAGTCGTTCATTCACCCGGACCCGGCGCGCAGCAATGTGATCGCCGGCCCCGGCGGCCCGGTGCTGGTGGACTGGACCGGGGCGGGCACCGGCCCGCGGCTGGCCGCGCTGGCCGTGCTGCTCAGCAGCGTGGCCCCGCAGCACGCCGCCGACGTGCTGGCCGGATTCCGGGCGCACGGCGGCGACCTCACCGCCGAGGAGCTGGACCGGCTGGAGGGCGTGCTGTGGATCCGGCCCCTGTGGCTGGCCTGCTGGCAGTGCTGGCTGGCCGTGGTGTCGGCCCGGGTGAGCCGGGCCTTCGTGCCCGACCGCGAGCACATCACGGCCCTGGCCGCGGCCGTCCGCGCAGCCCAGCCCGTCCCATCCTGAGCGACCGGGCAGAATAACCCCATGGCTGTACTGGCGACCCTGACGGTGGGCAGCCCGCCCGTGGTCCTGCGCCGGGCGGTGGCCGCCGACCTGCCCGAGCTGGTCGCGCTGCTGGCCGCCGACCAGCTCGGCGTGACCCGCGACGGCATCCGGACCGACGCCGACCTGGAGGCCTACCAGCGCGCGTTCCGCGACATCGACGCGGACCCGGCCCACCTGCTGGTCGTCGCGCAGGCGGGCGAGGACATCGTGGGCACGCTCCAGTTGTCGTTCCTGCCCGGGCTGGCCCGCCGCGGCGCGCGGCGGGCCCAGATCGAGGCGGTCCGGGTCAGCGCGAGCAGCCGGAGCCGCGGCCTCGGCGCCGCGATGATGACCTGGGCCATCGCCGAGTCCCGGCGCCGGGGCTGCGGCCTGGTGCAGCTGACGACCGACAAGGCGCGGCCGGACGCGCACCGGTTCTACGAGCGGCTGGGCTTCACCGCCTCGCACGAGGGCATGAAGCTCCGGCTCTGAGCAATCACGCTCTGACCGGACGGCTCAGCTGGGCGGCTCAGCGGGCTGCCGACGGCTCTTGATCCACCGGACGAGTTTCCTGATCAGGAAGTACATGGGGGTTCACCTCTTGGCGGGGGCAGGGCTCAGCGGGGGACTCAGCTCGTGCTGGCCGGGCTGCCGTTGCCGGCCGGCGTGTGGCGGCCGGCCACGGCGCGGGCCCGGGCGGCCAGCGTCCCGGTGCGGCCCAGCAGCATCGCGATGGACAGGAAGATGAGGCTGTCGGTGAGCGCGCCGACAGTGATCCGCTCCGCGACCAGCCAGCTCCCGAGCTGCTGGCCGAATACGTGACTGGCGCCGTAGTCGAAGTAGATACGGCCCGCCGCGACCGCGACCCAGACCGTAGCGTAACCCCAGCCGCCCTGGGAGACGGCGCGGCCGGCGGCGGGGTCGTAGCTGACTCGCATCAGCGCGGCCGCCAGTACGCCCAGGGCCAGGCCCGCCGCGGTGCCGGCGGCCTCCAGGGCCAGGCCGCTGCCCGACGAGGCGGCGCCCTTGAAGAAGAACGGGATGATGATGGCCGCGGCGATGAACGGGCGCAGCAGCCGCAGCGGCGTGATCTTGCGGTGGCCGAGGTCGGCCGTCAGCACCACGCCGAGGATGACAAGGTTGATAATCCAGACGCTGGCGTCCACGGTAGTCCTTAAAGTGAAAAGTCCGGCACGGGTGCGCTTGTGACGCTAGGCGCCGCGGGCCGGGCGGCGCGCCGGCCCGCGGCTTGATCCGGGGTGCATCCCGGGTGGAGCCGGACAGGTCCACCCGCCGTCCACCCGCCCGCTCACGTGGCCGGAGCCGGTCCAGGCCGGAGCCGGTCCAGACAGAGGAGAGCGCGTGCTCCGTTCGTTCGCCGGGCGCAGCGCAGGACCGCCCGGCAGCCCGCTCGATCTCACCCGCGCCGTGGACCGGATCCGGGCCTTCGGCGTGGTCGCCGGGCTGGTGGCGGTGGCGGTCTTCGCCCGGCCGCGGCCGTGGCAGGACGGCGGCCGCGGGGTGGCCATCGAGGTCACCCTGATCTTGTCGGCGGCCGGCTGGATCGGCTGGATGGCGGCCGCCCGCTACCCCCGCCTGATGGTGCCCGCGCTGGTCGTGATGGGCGGCGCGGGCGGCGTCCTGGCCGGCCTGTCCCCGGCCAGCGCGGCGGCGGTCGTGGGCGGCCTGGCCGCGTTCAGCGCCGGCGATCACCTGCGCGCCGACCTGTCGGCCGGCATCACCGCCGAGATCCTGGCCGCGTTCCTGATCGTGACGCTGGCCACCGGCCAGACGGCCGGGTTCTTGGCCGGCTACCCCATCGTCTTCGCGGGCATGTGGGTGCTGGGCGTGACCCGCCGCGCCTACCGCATCCGGGCCCACCAGGCCGAGGAGACACTCAGCCAGACCCGCCGGGCGCACGCGGCCGAGGCCCAGGCGGTCGCGCTGGCCGAGCGGACCAGGATCGCGCGGGAGGTCCACGACGTGCTGGCCCACTCGCTGGCCGCCGTGGCGGTGAACCTCCAGGCGGCCGAGGGGCTGCTCGGCGCCGGCACGCTGCCGGAGGACAACCCGGAGCTAGCCAAGGCCATCGACTGCGTGACCCGGGCCGGCCACCTGACCAGGGAGGGCCTGGCCGCGGCCAGGCGGGCGGTGCTGGCGCTGCGCGACGACGCCCAGCCGCTGCCCGAGCAGCTGTCCGCGCTGGCCGTCCAGTACCGGGAGGTGGGCGACCTGGCCGTCGAGTTCTCGGTGACCGGCGAGGAGCGGCCGCTGTCCGCCGAGGCGGCCCTGGCCGCGTACCGGACGGCGCAGGAGGCCCTGACCAACGCCCGCAAGCACGCGCCCGGCCAGCCGGTCCGGCTGGCGCTGGCCTACGAGCCCGGCCAGGTCACGGTCAGCGTGGACAACCCGCTGCCGCCCGACGGCGCGGCCGGGCAGCTGGCCGGCAGCGGGGCGGGCTACGGCCTGGCCGGGCTGCGGGAGCGCGCCGCGCTGGCGGGCGGCTCGTTAGCGGCCGGCCCGGAGGACGGGCAGTGGCAGGTACGCCTGAGGATCCCGACGTGAGTGACAGCCCGGAAAGCGATAGCCCGGAACCGGTGACCGTGGTGGTCGCCGACGACCAGTCCGCCGTCCGCGAGGGCCTGGTGCTGCTGCTCGGCACGCTGCCCGGCATCACCGTGGTCGGCGAGGCCGGAGACGGCGAGGCGGCGCTGGCCGCCGTGGCCGGGCTGGCACCCCAGGTGGTGCTCATGGACCTGAACATGCCCGGCTGCGACGGGGTGGAGGCCACCCGCCGGGTCCGGGCCGCCTTCCCGCAGACCCGGGTCGTGGTGCTGACGACCTACTCCGACGACGACTCGATCATCGGCGCCCTGCAGGCCGGCGCGCTCGGCTACCTGACCAAGGACGCGACCAGGGCCGAGATCGGGCGGGCCGTGCACGCCGCGGCCGCGGGCCAGGCCGTGCTGGCCCCCGAGGTGCAGCAGCGGCTGCTGGCCGCCGCCGCACGGGCGGTCGCCCCGGCCCCGGACGACGAGCGGGACCTGACCCCGCGCGAGTCACAGGTGCTGCGCCTCATCGCGGGCGGGCAGTCCAACCGGGAGATCGCCCGGGCGCTGGTGGTCAGCGAGGCGACGGTCAAGACGCACGTGAACCGGATCTTCGCCAAGACCGGCTCACGGGACCGGGCCCAGGCCACCCGGTACGCCTACACCCACGGCTACGCCGACCCGTAACCCGGCCAGCGGCTGCCGGGCCCGGAACGCGCTGCGGTAGCCCTGCGGCGTCGTGCGCAGCGCCCCGCGGAAGTGCTTGCGCAGGTTGTCGGCCGTGCAGAAGCCGCTGCGGGCCGCGACCACCTCCACCGGCAGGTCCGAGGTCTCCAGGAGCCGCTGGGCCAGCCGGACCCGCTCGCGAGTCAGCCACTGGTAGGGCGTGGTGCCGGTGGCGGCCAGGAACCGGCGGGCGAACGTGCGCGGGCTCATGGCCGCCCGGCCCGCCAGGTCGTCCACGGACACCGCCTCGTCCAGGTGCTCCTGGAGCCAGGCCATGGTGTCGGCGAACAGGTTCGAGTCGTCCAGCACCGGCATCGGCGCCTCGATGAACTGGGCCTGGCCGCCGTCCCGCTGCGGCGGGACGACCAGGTCGCGGGCGACCCGGGTGGCGATCTCGGTGCCGTAGTCCCGGCGTACCACGTGCAGGCACAGGTCGAGGCTGGCCGCGGAGCCGGCCGAGGTCAGCAGGTCTCCGTCGTCCACGTAGAGCACGCCGGGGTCCACCGCCACCGCCGGATGGCGCCGGACCAGGTCCGCGCACTCGGACCAGTGCGTGGTGGCCGGGCGGCCGTCCAGCAGCCCGGCCGCGGCCAGCACGAACGCGCCCGTGCACAGCGACAGGATGCGGCAGCCGCGGGCGCTGGCCGCGCGCAGCGCGTCGAGCACCTCGCCCGGCACCTGCTCGAACAGGTCGGTCGGCGCCACGACCACCGTGTCGGCCGTGCCGAGCGCCTCCAGGCCGTGCGGCACCTGGATCCGCAGGCCCGCGTCGGTCAGGACCGAGTCGCTGGGGCCGCAGACCGACAGCCGGTACCAAGGCACGCCGAAGGCGGCCTCGTACGGGCCGCCGAACACGTCGCAGGCCACGCCCAGCTCCATCATCGACAGGCCGTCGCAGACCACGACGGCCACGTCCTGGCCCGCTCGGCCGCCGCCCTCTCGGCCCCGGATCGCCATTGTGGCAGTTTTGTCGCGCACTATGTCAATGATGCCACTGTCGGCGGCGGCTGACCAGGGCCAGCATGGAGATATGCACGGCAACCAGCGATCAGCAACCACGGCCAGCCTGCCCGCCCCCGCCCGCACCGCGTCCCGCGCGCGGCTGATCCTGCACGACTCGCGAGGCTCCGGGCGGCTCGTGGGCCGCTCGTTCCGCGGCCCGGCCCGGGCCCTGGCCCGGGCCCGCGCGCTGCGCCTGGACCGCGACCTCGCCGCCGGGCAGCCGCCCGAGGCCAGCTGGCTGCTGGCCACCCGGGCCCAGGATCTCGTCGCCGCCCGGACCCGCCAGGTCCTGGCCGGGGACTGGGAGCACCTGCTGCGGGTAGTACAGCGGCCGCCCGTGCCGCGCACCCCGCTCGGGGCTATCTGCCGCGACCGCGTCGCCGCCGCCGAGCCCGACATCCGCGAGATGGTGTCCCGGCTGCGCGCCCCGGTGCCCGTCGCCGCCCGCGGCGTGGCCACCGCCAGCACCCTGCTCGGCGACGGCGCCGGGCCGCTGTACAACCGGGGCAGCCGCCGCGACCTGGCCGCCGACATCCGGCGGGCCACCGGTCAGCTCGACCCGGCCGTGTCGCTGTTCCCGTCCGACGCCTAGCGGTAACCGGCCGCCGGCCGACGTCACGCCGACAGCCAGCGTCACGCCTCCGGCCGGCGGATGGCGCCGCCAGACCCGTCCAGTATCGCGAGCATCATGTCCCGCAGGCGGGCCTGGTCGGCCGGCGACAGCGGGCGCAGGATGTCCCGCTCGATCTCGGTGCCGACCGAGGCCAGCTCGCGCGCGATCCCGCGCCCCGTGGCGGTCAGGTCCAGGACGCGCCGGCGCCGGTCGGCCGGGTCGACCGCGCGGTCGATCAGGCCGCGCTCGACCAGGACCTCGACGATCGGCACGGTGTTGCGCGGGTCGACGCCGATCAGCTCGGCCAGCCGCTGCTGGCCGACCGGGCCGGTCTCGCTGAGCGTCATCAGCACCTTGTAATGGCTGGGGTTCACGTCAAAGTCGGCCAGCATGGCCGCCCAGCGCTGGTGGGCCAGCGTTCCGGTCTTGGCCAGCAGGTACCAGGTGCTGTCCAGGAAGAACCGCCCGCCAGGGATCCGGTGGCCCGAGGCATCGCCCATGCCCGCCGCTGATATCACGTGGCAATTCTACGGTAGGCATGTACCATGATAGACATGACCCATGTTTATATCGTGGCCGCCATGACCAGGATGGCGCTGACCTACAGTGAACCCGAGGACGGTGCTGATGCCTGAGCCAGCCGGGCCGGAAGTCACAGCCGCGCCGGGCCGCCGACGCGGCCCGCGCCGGCCGGCGTGCCCACGTCCCCGACGGGCTGATCCTGGCCCTGGCCTGCGTGGCGCAGTTCATGGTCGTGCTCGACGTGTCGATCGTCAACGTCGCGCTGCCCTCGATCGGCCGGGACCTGCACTACAGCGCGACCGGCCTGCAGTGGGTGGTCAACGCGTACGTGCTGACCTTCGCCGGGTTCCTGCTGCTCGGCGGGCGCGCCGCGGACCTGTTCGGCCGGCGCCGGGTCTTCCTGGTCGGGCTCGGCCTGTTCACCGTGGCCAGCCTGGCCGGCGGGCTGGCCCAGAACTCGGCCTGGCTGACAGCGGCCCGGGCGGTCCAGGGGATCGGCGGCGCCCTCCTGTCGCCGGCCACGCTGACCATCATCGTCACCACGTTCAGCCCGATCGCCGGGCCCGGCCCTCGGGATCTGGAGCGCGGTGGCAGGCGCCGGCGGCGCCGCCGGATCGATCCTGGGCGGCATCCTCACCTCGGCGCTGTCCTGGCGCTGGGTGCTGTTCGTCAACATCCCCATCGGGGTGATCGCCACGATCGCGGCCCCGCGTGGCTCACCTCACGCTCGCCCGAGGCCAGCCGGCCGACCGGTGTCAGCCGGGCGCCGCGCCCCGCGCTCGACGTGGCCGGGGCGATCACCGTCACCGCCGGCCTGGCCGCGCTGATCTACGCCATCGTCGGCACCGAGTACACGCCTGGGGCTCGGCCCAGACCCTCGCCGCTGCTCGGTGGCGGCTGGTGCTGCTGGCCGCCTTCGCGGTCGTCGAGCTGCGACTGGCCCGCCGCCGCTGGTGCCGTTCCGCCTGTTCCGCTCCCGCTGGGTGACCGGCGCGAACGCGGTGATGCCTGATCGGGGCGCGCGTTCTTCTCGATGTGGTACTTCCTGTCGCTGTTCCTGCAGAACGTCCTCGGCTACGGCGCGCTGCGGGCCGGCATGCCTTCCTGCCGATGGCCATCATGATCATCGTCGGCGCTCAGGCCAGCTCGCGACTGCTGCCCACGATCGGCGTCCGGCCGCTGCTGCTGACCGGCACGCGCTGGCCACGGCCGGCTTCGCCTGGCTGTCGCGGATCGACCCGCACGTTCCTACTGGGTGCCAGGTGTTCGGTCCGGGCTGCATCATCGCGCTGGCGCTGGGCGTGCTGTTCACCCCGCTGGCCGCGGCCGCCACCACGGGCGTGCCCCTCACCAGGCCGGGCTCGCCTCCGGCGTGCTCAACACCTCCCGCCAGGTGGGCGGCTCGCTGGGCCTCGCCATCCTGGCCACCGTAGCCACCGACCGCACCGCGGCCCTGGCCGGCCTCGGCCAGCGGGCCGCGCTGAGCAGCGGATACGCCCGCGCCTTCGAGCTGGCCGCCGTCGTCAGCCTGCTCGCGTTCGCCGCGTCGCTGGCCATACCGCCGATCCGGCGGCGGTCCGCCTAGGCCGGGCCCCGGCGCCCTGGTCAGGAGGGCGCGGGCGCCCGCTCGTCGATCAGGCCCGCGGCGCGCAGGTCGGCCCACAGCGCCGCGGGCACCTCGGCCCCGAACGCGGCCAGGTTGCTGGCCGACCTCGGCCGGCGTGCGCATGCCCAGCACGATCCCGGCCACCACCGGGTGCAGCAGCGGGAACGCCATCGCCGCCTGCGGCAGCGTCACCCCGTGGGCCTCGCAGACGTCCGCGATGCGGTGAGCCAGGGCCACCAGCTCGGGCGGCGCGGGCGCGTAGTCGTAGTGCGCGTCCGCCGCCGGCCGCGGCGTCGCCAGGAGGCCCGAGTTGAGGACGGACGCGCCCAGCACCGACACCCCGCGCTCGGCGCAGGCCGGCATCAGGTCGTCCAGGGCACTCTGGTTCAGCAGCGTGTAGCGGCCCGCCAGCATCACCACGTCCACGTCCGCCTCCCGGACCAGCCGGGTCAGCAGGGCGTGGTCGTACATGCCCGCGCCGATGGCGCCCACCGCGCCCTCCGCGCGCAGCTCGGCCAGTGCCGGGTAGCCGTCCCGCAGCGCGTCCTCGAAGTGCTGCTCCGCGTCGTGCAGGAACAGCACGTCGATCCGGTCCGTGTCCAGCCGGGCCAGCGAGTCGGCCAGGCTGCGCCGCACGCCATCGCGGGTGAAGTCCCACACCCGGCGGTGCGTCGCCGGCACCTCGAACGCCTCGTCGGTCTGGCCCGCCGCGTCCTGCGGCACCAGCAGCCGGCCCACCTTGGTCGAGAGCGTGAACTCGGCGCGCGGCTGGTCGTGCAGCAGCGCGCCCATCCGGCGCTCCGAGGTCCCGATGCCGTAGTGCGGCGAGGTGTCGAAGTAGCGGATCCCCCCGTCCCAGCCCGCCGCCAGCGCCGCCGCCGCCGTGTCATCGTCCAGCGCCGCGTACAGGCCGCCCAGCGGCCCGCCGCCGAAGCCGAGCTCGGTCACCTCCACCGCGCTGCGCCCGAGCCGGTTCTTCCTCACGTCGCCGCCCTCCTGTCGGTCCTCACCATGATCATGGCAGCTGGCTGAATCATGGCAGCTGGCCGAGCGTCGTCTCGTTCCGCGGGATCGCGACCCAGCCCTCGGTGCGGGCCGCCGCCTCCTCGGAAGCGTTCCGGGGGCGGAGCGTGAGCCCGCGACTGGCGGCCCTGGCCGCGAGAGCGGCGATGAGCGCGTCGGCGGCGTCGTGACTGCGGCGGCACTGGCCGGCGATCTCCCCTTGTTTCAGCCAGGGGGTATGGGTTGCGAGCTCATCCATGAGCTGGCCCAGCTTCTCGGGCTCGCGCGGGCGCTTGTAGCCCTGATGGGTCAGGCCCCAGACCTTCAGCGACGCCGCCGGGTAGACCTCGACGACCGGCCCGGTGCCCGCGCGGTCCACCGGCTGGCCGCGCCGCGCCAGCTCGGCCAGCAGGATCGCGCAGCGCATGGCCACGGACCCGATCCGGTCCGCGGAGACGCTCAGCGGGGTCAGCCCGGTCTGCTCATGCACGACCCGGTCGGTCACCCGTAGCGTCAGCGCCCGGCGCCAGCCCGGGGGAGTGCCGCCGGGCGGCAGGGGCACCGCGCCGGCCTGGTGGGCGGTCACGAAGCGGATGAACTCGTCGGGCCAGCCGAGCGGGCAGTCGATGCCGGCCTGGTCGGCCTCGGCCAGCGCGGCCAGCACGGTCGCGTCGTCGGCGGGGCTGGTCACGCTCAGGGCGACGGCCCGCCCGGCGTGCCATTCGACCCTGGCCACCGCGGTCCCCTTGGCCTCGGCGGCTAGGTCCACTCCGACTGTCAGCACCCGCTCACGCTAGCGGGGCGAAACCGCTGATACTGGTGCCATGACTGAGACCGAGTCCTTGATCGCTGAGGTCCGTCAACTGCGTGTTGAGGTGGCCCGGCTGCACTCCGCGGTGGTCGTCCGGCACAGCTGGATGAACATGATCTTCAAAGACCTGTCGACCAACCCGCACACCCAGTACAAGGTCCACCTGTGGGGTGCGATCTACTGGCTGATCAACTTCCCGCTGGTCTGCTGCCTGTTCTTCTTCACGCCGACGCTGTGGCTCAAGCTCGGAATCTTCATCACGCTGATCTACTCGATCTACGCCAATCTGGCGACCGACTACGGCGGGATGTCAGCGGCCGAGGCGGCGTTCGGGGAGGCGCAGCCGCCGCCGATCCCGCTGGAGCCGCCGCCCCCGCTGCCGCAGATATGAGGCGGCGCGAGCCTCCGGGCGTGCGGGCGGCGGATCACTGGCCGTTCGCGGAGAAGTGCTGGTAATCGCGGTCACCGGCCCAGATGCCGCCCCAGCCCCAGCCGACCGAGGCGAACGCCTGTACCACCTGGTCGCCCGCGTGAATGATCCCCGGACCCTGCAGGCTCCGGTCAACGTACTTGCGGCAGCGCTTGTGCGCCTCGTAGCCGTTGGCGTAGACGTACGGGTTCTCGCACGGGTCCAGATCGACGGCCAGGCCGTAGGCATGCTCGGACCAGGTCGACGAGCCGGTGGCGTCGCGGCAGTTGAACGACGACGTGTTGTCCGCCTGGATGGACGCGAAATCCGAGCCGTGGTAGGCGTCCACCGGCACCATCCGGCGGATCGGGAAGCGCATCCGGAACAGCTTGCGGAAGACCAGGATCAGCTTGCCGGTGACCGCGGCGTTCACCACCATCCGGCCCGTGTGGACCTGGTGGTCGAACCCGCGGTAGGTCATGGTGATCATCCGCAGCGCGGACGGCGCGACCGGGCAGCCGGGATGCCAGGAGTACCTCACCTGAGAGCGGTCCAGGGCCCCGGAGACCTTCGCGGTGAACACGTGCGGGCGCTTGTGATGGCGGGACGGGACGGCCGACGGCGCGACGGCTTGGGCTGGCTGCGTCTGCGTGACGGCCGGGCGAGGCGACGACGTGGCGTGGGCGGAGGGTGCGGAGGGGCGGCTGGGGTCTGCCCGCCGCAGCCGGCGCCGGCCAGCGCGAGCGCCGCCGCGAGCACGGCCGGGATGGCGACTGCCCGCATCCTGGTCATGGCAGGACAACCTACCCGTCCTGCCGGGCGGCTGTGCGGAGCTGGGACGTTGCGTCGCGGGTGAGGGGTTCTCCGTGGCCGAAGCAGGCGATGTCGGTGTCCAGGTCGGCCAGCCGCCGGAAGGACGCGGCGGCCAGGGCGCGGTCGGTGTTGAACACGCCGGGCATGACCCGGCCGGCGGGGCTGCGGGCGGCGGCGTCGCCGGCGAGCAGGACGCGGCGGCCGGGAAGGTAGAAGGCGACGCTGCCGGGGGTGTGGCCGGGCACCGCCACCGTGATGGCGCCGCCGCCGAAGGCCAGCTCGTCACCGTCGCCGAGTTCGCGGTCGATCCGCACCGGTGCCGGGAGTGCGGCCGGCAGCTGGCCGCTGACCTGGTCGAAGAGGGGCCGTTCCCAGTCGGCCAGGTCGGGGGCCGGGCCGGGCACGTCACCGCGGAGGAACGGCGCGTCGGCGCGGTGCGCGCACACCTCGATGTCGGCCCAGGCGGCGACCTCGGCGGCGGCGCCGGCGTGGTCGGCGTGGAAGTGGGTGATCAGGATCCGCCGCAGGTCGGCCTGCTCATGGCCCAGCGCCCGGATGGCGGTGGCGATCTGCCCGGCGGATCCGGGGACGCTGGTGTCGATCAGGGTCAGGCCATCCGGGTCCTGGCACAGGTAGGCCTGCCCGACCGGGAAGCGCAGGAAGTGCAGGCCCGGGATCAGCTCGATGACGTCCATGCCGTGACGCTAGGCGGACCTGGCCCGGTGGGGCCCCGGTATCTGCTGCGGGCAGATCGGCCGATTCCTGGAGGCTAGGCTGCTGCGGTGTGAGCGAAGGCGAGCCGCTGATCGGGGATGGCGTCACCCAGGGGATCGTGCGGATCGGGGACACGGTGCGGCGGCCGCTGCGGCCGTTCAGCCTGACCGTGCAGGCGTACCTGGCCCACCTGCGCGACGCCGGGTTCACCGGCGCGCCGCTCCCGCTCGGCGTCGACGAGCAGGGGCGCGAGGTGCTGTCGTTCGTCCCCGGTGACGTGCCGCGCAACCCGCTGCCGCCGGAGACGGCGGGCGACGAGGTGCTCGTCGCCCTGGCCCGGCTGATCCGTGCGCTGCACGAGGCGTCGGCCGGGTGGGTGCCGCCGCCCGACGCGGTGTGGGGCGGGACGCCGGCCAGCGCGGGCCGCCGGATCACCCGACCGACCGAGCTGGTCAGCCACTGCGACTACTACCCGGGCAACGTGGTCTTCCGCGACGGGCTGCCCGTCGCGCTGATCGACTTCGACATCGCCCATCCGACCACCCGGCTCTACGACATCGCGAACGCGCTGTGGTACTGGGCGCCGCTGCGCGACCCGCAGGACCGGGCGCCCGCGTTCACCGGCGCCGACACCCCGCACCGGATCGCGGTGTTCGCGGACGCCTACGGCATGACGGCGCGGTATCGCGCGGAGCTGGCGCCGTTCGCCGTCGACATGGCGCGCCGCTATCACGAGGATTCCCGCGCCTCGGCCGAGCTGGACCCGGTGTACCGCAAGCTGTGGGAGGACGGCGCCAAGGACGAGCTGCCGCGCGCCGAGGCGTGGCTGCGCGAGGCGGCCCCGGCGATCACCGCTCGCCTCACCCGGCCGGGCTAGGCCCCGCCGGTTGAGCCGGGCCGGCCCTGCGTCAGGACGCGGTCAGGCGGGCTGCCATAGCTCGACCCGGTTGCCCTCAGGATCGGTGACCCAGCCGAACCGGCCGACACCCTCCATCTCCTGCGGCTCTTCGGCCACGTCCGCGCCCTTGGCCCGCAGTTGCGCCAGCATCGCATCCAGGTCGCGGACCCGGAAGTTGAGCATGGTCTGCTGGGCGCGGGACCCGAAGTAGTCGGTGTCGGACTCGAACGTCGCGAACACCGTCGGCCCGGTTTCCTGTCGCCACAGGCCGTTCGGATCGGCGTCCAGGCCGAGGCAATCGCGGTACCACGCGCTCAGCGCCGCCGGGTCGGCCGCCCGCATGAAGTGTCCGCCGATGCCAAGCACACGTTCCATGCCGTCATCTTGCCAGGACGGTGATCGGACGGGCTGGCACCACACCGCTCAGGCGGGGTGCTCGAACGCGGCCAGGAGGGGCTCGATGGTCGTGACGGCCTGGTCGACCAGGATGGCGAGCGGGGTCGCGCCTTGTTCGGCCACCCATCGGCGGGAGGCGGTGAACAGGACGGCGGCGAGCATGAAGGCGATGAGTTCGAGTTGGTAATCGTCGGCGGGGCGGCCGGTGCGGCTGGCGAGCAGGCGGGTCAGGAGGTCGATGGTCCTGCGCTCCTCGCCGGCGTAACGAGCCTCGAGGGCCGGGACGGTCGCGACGAGCCGCATACGGGCGAGGGTTTGGTCACGGTCGGCTTCGGCCGCGGCCACGACCGCGGCCATGGCGGCGCGGATGGTCACGGTCAGGGGCTCGTCGGCGGGTCGCGTGGCGACGGTGGCTTCGAAGAGGGGGGAGGCGTCGTTGTCGAGCACGACGTCTTCCTTGGTGGGGAAGTAGCGGTAGAAGGTGGTGGTGGAGGTCTCGGCGGCCTCGGCGATCTGCTCGACGGTGGTGTGCTCGTAGCCCTGGGTCTCGAAGAGGCGCAGGGCCGCGGTTTGGACGGCGCGGCGCAGCTTGATCTTCTTGCGTTCCCGGAGACCGGGGGGCGGATTGGCCGGTGCGCTCATTGGCCTGATCTTTGCTCACAAGCGGCGCCGGGCAGCGCGATCCATGCCGCGGCGAACCGTAGCCGGTGCCGGCCCGGTGGCAGGTCATGCCTGTAGCACTACCTCGTAGATGTCAACAGGAGTCGGGGCGATGCCCAGCTCCGAGCTCGCCTCCTCACGTACCTGCGCGCCGCGGGCTTCGTTATATTGCCGCAGGTCGTCGTCGCTTTCCCACAGGGAGATGCTCACGATCTTGCCGCTCTGACGGTCAGCAAGCAGGTAGAAGCCCTTGAACCCGGGAGTTTCGCGGGCGTCCGGGAACTTCTCCCCGGCCCACTTGATGAGACCTTCAAGCTTGTCGGTTGCCGTTTGCACGGAGTTGATGCGAGCGAGCATGACGTTCCTTTCGGGTTACTCTACCTTTCGGGCTATGGACACAAACGGTAGTCTAACCCAGATTCGGGTGACGTGAAGGCGGCCACCGCGTAGATCTTCGAGGTGTGAAGGACTCAGAGATCAGGCGGTGGCCGCGATGGACCCGGGGGCGTGGCGCGAACCGGCTGGATGCAGGCTCTTACGAGTTGCTGGCACCCTCATGCCGGCAGGCGCGTACCTGGGTCACGTAGGCGCGTTCCAGTTGAAATAGCCGCCCAACGGAGGCGCGCCGCCCCAGACGTAGTCGCCGTTGTCATCGCCCTTGGTGTACATTTCGCCGCCATAATAAACGTTCTCCCATATGTTACTTCCCTGGTTGTGGTACCAATTGTCTGAGTCATCGGAGATATTGCAAGGACCGTTCTCGAGTTTTACGACGCCGCCGGTGCCTTCGCGCAGGCAGTTCCCGTTGCCGTCCTGCCACGCGTGATCCCCTTCGACGTCGAAGACAACTGTGAAGTTCGCCTTATCGGCGGCGACGTTGGTGATGCTGACCTGATTCCCGGCGCCTCGCCCATGGATGCAGTAACTGGGGGCGTTCGTCAGGCAGATCTGGCTTTCGTCGCCTACCGCGTCGGGGACTGCCTTCAGTCCAGAGACCTCCCGGGCGGCGGCCCGCGCCTGCTGCTGAGCGCTCAGAGCATGAGCGGGTAATGACGATCCGGCCTGCGCGGCGATGGCGGGTGAGCCTGCGGCCAGCAGTCCACCGCCGACGGTGACGGCGGCGAGCCACCGTCCAATGGGTTTACGCAAGGTGAGGCCCCTTTCCCTTGACCAGGCGCTACGCTGAGCCGACTGGCGTCCGTGGCCTGGCTTCTCATAATTGGAGCCTAAATTTCAGGACATGTCCACACCTCGGCTTAGCCGGTGCCGAGGGCAGTCAGGTAAGGGCTGAAGCCGGGCGTCTTGCACCAGGCGTTGCCGGGGTGCAAAACCGATTCCAGGTAGATGGAGCTATTTCATTCCCGGGCCCGGTTAGCGGTTACTGAGTGTGGTCCCCGCGCTGGCGGACCAATGACGCCGTGCACCAGTGGCGTGTGCGGCCGGTCCCGCACGCGCACAGCGCCGCCGGGCTCGGGCCGCCCTGACCGCGAGCTCACGCAGCCGAGCCGGCCTTCCGAGCGGGCCCCGGCCTGGCGCCGCCTCGACCCCTAGTCCGTGACACGTGGCACGGCGCGCTCGTTGTAGAGGAAGCGCCCGTCCTGGAGGAAGGCGATCCACGGGTGCAGCCCCTCGTCCGGCTCGACGCCGACGAAGCGGTTGTCGCCGGCGTGGACGTAGCGGGCGGTCGTGCCACCCTCCCCGAACTGTGCCGCGAGGCCGTGCGGGATGTCGGTGATCTCCAGCCCGTCGGCGTCGGCCTTCACCTCGTAGGTGGCCTGCGGTGCGGAGTAGCTCCCGGCGTAGGTCTCCGGCCGGAACGGCACTGGGGTGTCCGGCGGCAGCACCGGCGACGGCAGGCGGATCCCGGCCGCGGACGAGAGGATCTCCGCCAGCACCTCGTCGATGAAGGCCGAGGCGTGGCCGCCGTTCGCGTGGATGGCGAGCACCAGGCCCCGGTCGGGCACGATGCGCCAGGTCGTGGTCTGGCCCGGGGTACTGCCGTCGTGGCCGACCACGGGCTTGCCGTCCCAGTCGAAGAGCATCAGCCCGAGGCCCCAGGCGGCCGTGTATCGCTCCCCTAGCCGCGGCAGCGTGACCTGCGGCCGGCGCATCTCGGCGAAGGTTCCCGCGGGCAGCACCCGCGTCCCGTCTGCCGCCACGCCGTCGGCCAGCAGCATCCGCCCGAACCGCACGAGGTCGCGCGGTGCGGCGCTCAGCGTGGATCCAGCCGGCGCGATCGACTGCGGCAGCTGCCGCCATGGCGACACCCGCAGCGGCTCGCCGACGTGCCCGACCGCGGCCCGGAACATGATTGCTTCCTCAGCGTAGAGCGCCATGTGCCGCGCCCCGAGAGGCTCGATCAGCAGCTCCCGCATAGCGGCCTCCCACGTGCGCCCGCGCAGCCTGGCGACGAGGGCGCCGAGCGCGCAATAACCGGCATTGCAGTACGAGAACAGCTCCCCCGGCTCGCTGACCTGCCGGGCGTTGCCACGCATGAACGCAACAAGCTTGGCCACCGCGTCGTCCCCGCGTCCGGTGTCCTCGAACAGATCCCCGTCGAACCCACCGGTATGCGACAGCAGCTGCCGCACGGTGATGCTCTCCGAGGCGGCGGAGTCCAGCACCCCGAACTCGGGAAGATACTTTCGGACCGGCTCATCAAGATCGACCAGTCCTTCCCCGACAAGCTGCATCACCAGGGCGGTCGTCCAGACTTTGGTAACCGACCCGATCTGGAACAGGCTGTCGGCGGTAGCCTCCACCCCGGTGTCCAGATTGATCACCCCGGTGGCCGCCTCAGCCAGCTCATCCCCCATCCCGACGGCCACCGCAGCCCCCGGCACCCCATGCCGCCCAGCGGCCCGATCGATCCATCCCTGAAGATCCGGAAGAAGCGCCATATCGAAGACCGTACCCGCGTACTCTCCTCCCCGACGCCCCCTCCGGGGACGCCCCGCCCCACGCTGCGGAGCACCCCGGGCCACCGTGGCGAGCGCCCGGACGCGCTGCCCGTGACAACTCGGCCGAGCGTCAGCCCAAACGGCCAACTCTCGTTTGCGGCTGGTGACACGTTTCTTACCGGCACCCCTACTGGCAAGCCCGCGTATCCGGGTGGGGCGTGTTTCCCCCATCCCCGGGCCGGGTTAGCGGTTCTGGGCGTGGTCGCCGCCGGCGTACCGGCTCCAGGGGGCTCCGGCGTTTACGTGCTGGCGGCTGGTGGTGGTGCGGTGGAATCCGAGGCGCAGGCGATGCTCTGGCCCACACCAGGCGAGCGCCGTCCAGGACGCACGAACCGTTGAGAGCATCCGAAGCGCCCAGAGCCGACTTCCCGTTGTCGCTCGTCCTGCCCCGACAGCGACCCTGGGACCCGGCTCTCGCCACGCGGCGAAGCCCACTTCAATCATCTCGCCGTAGGGCCACCTCGACCCGTCCAAGGCCTCCGCCGCGCTAGGCGGAGACAGCTCCCGGAGGGTGTCCTCGAGGACTGATCTGTGTTACCTCGTCCCGGCGTGCCCTGGTGACAAACTGCTGACAAATGAAGAAGAAGGCCGGTCTTCGTGTTCGAAGACCGGCCTTGACCTGGGACTTTGCGTGGGCGGTACTGGGATTGAACCAGTGACCCCTTCCGTGTCAGGGAAGTGCTCTCCCGCTGAGCTAACCGCCCGCAGAGGCGGAAGCGGGAATCGAACCCGCGTACAGGGCTTTGCAGGCCCTTGCCTAAGCCACTCGGCCATTCCGCCACAGGCCCGTCCCCGAGGGGATGGGCCCGAGTATCGCTGAGCCGTGCTGGCCGTCGGCGCGCGAGACGGCTTCCGGCACTTCCGAGCGGACGACGGGATTCGAACCCGCGACCCTCACCTTGGCAAGGTGATGCTCTACCAGCTGAGCCACGTCCGCCTGCTGCCAGCTAGTCCGGGCAGTGATCCCGGCCGCCGAAAGCGTGCGTGAAGAACTGTAGCCGATCCTGCCCGGCCCGCAAACTCGACTTCGCGCTCGGGCGCGACCTGGCGCGACCTGACTCATCCCCGCCGAGCGGAGGGCGGCCCGTGCGCCGCCGCAGACCGGACTCGGACCAGTCCGGCCCGGACCCGACCTCCAAGCCGGGCTGGCCTGGGCCGCGGGCCGGGCGACAGCACCCGGCGGCATCCTGGAAATGTACAGAATGACAGGTGCGGGGCCATATCGGCTCGTTATCGTCCGTCACGTCATCGGCGAACTGTCCGGAAAAAGCCTGGCGTCATTGCCGGGCAGGTCGGATAACTCGGGCGATGGGCGTTAGGCGGAATTGGGCCGTTCGCGCGCGGATAATGCGCAGGCCGGAGCGCTAGGCCCGCCAGAGAAGATCGTCCAGCTCGTCGTCGACATCGAGGAACTCGCTCTCCGCGCCGTCGGCGATCATCTCGAAGGTGCGGGCGAGGAACGCAGCCGTCGCGACGCGCGGCGCCTCGAAATGCGCCTCCCCGAACGGGGACGAAAGCGCCAGGTTCAGCAGTTCGCGGCCGTGCTCGTCGGACGGCCAGACCTGGACGTCGCCCTCGCCCGCGTGGCCCTCAAGGCCTGCGGTCAGCAGCTCCCTGGCAAATATCCACTCGACGGGCTCGTCGGCGCCCACGTGAAAGGCCATGCGGATGGCGTACGGGTCCTCTGCGCTGTAGTAGAGGCTGGCCACGAGGGGAACGACCCCGTGCTCGGGAACCACCAGACTGAGTCCGAGCTCCGCGGACACGGTCGCACTGCTGTTCATCATCGGGGTCAGACCTTTGCCTTGTCGTGTCCCGGATTGCCGGGCTTCTTTATTGGTATGCGTTTGGCAAGCCTTATGGCGCATAACGTGCCGCTGGAAAGACATCGCGGGAGGTTGATTCCGCGAAACGAGCCACTCGTAACCTCGGTCACTGATCAACAAAACCAGCCCGACTAGGCTCGACCCGGTCAAACGCTTCGGCAGATAAAACACGGTTTCTGGCGCGTCCTGTTCCATGCCGCCCCACCACGCCATGTGACCTTCGTCTCACTGAACAACCTGGTGATGACCTGCCGCGTCGGCATGCGCCCCGACGATACGTGAGAGTCGGTATTTCCCCGGATTTCGCTTGATTCGACGAGCGATCGGCGTCTGAATCTGATCCCGCAAAATGGGACATAAGGTAATCCTTGTTTCGCTGCGCAGCGGTGTGGCGGGCGGAATGTCGCTGGGCGGCAGCGGGTCGGATCGGAGGGGCGGAGCGCGGAACGGGCTGGCGCCGGGGGTGAGCGGCGGGCGGGGCGGTGGCTGATGGCTGGCCGCCGAAAGTCGGCGGATGCGCTACGCTGTGATCGCCGCTGCGGCACCCGATCTAAGCCGCAGATGGGGGCGATTGGCTCAGCGGGAGAGCGTCCGCTTCACACGCGGAAGGTCACTGGTTCGATCCCAGTATCGCCCACCTAGTCCCTCTCATCACGTTACGAACACCCTCGCTGGCGAGCGCCGCGGGGGTGCACCCTGCGGCGCTGGCCAGCGCGTCAGATCTCTCTAGATGCCAGCAGTCGGCCGGCCGTACGGCACGGCGCCCAGCACCCCAGACTTGAACAGCACGTGCACGGCGCGGCTGGCCGGGTTGAACCACAGCACGGTCTCACCGGGGCTGCAGCCGTCCGGCGATCCGATCAGGAGTCGGGCGCCATCCGCGGTCAGGATCCGGTTGTTGCCCGAGGCATGCGGGATCTTGATCAGCCTGATCGACCCGTTGGCGGCCTGCCGGAAGACCTGGACCGTGCCGCAGGCCCCGGCGGCCTGGAGGTACAGGCCGCTGGGCAGCCGCCAGGCGTCGAGGTCACCGAAGTCCGGGCTGTGGCTGCCGCGCGCCGGGGTCAGCGCCCTGGCCCGCGCGCCGCTGGCGGGGACCAGCCACAGCCGGGGCCGGCCGCTGGCCGAGGCGCAGCTGGCCAGAATGGTGCCGGTGTCCCACCAGCGCGCGGGCGAGCAGTTCGTGCCGGAGGCGTGCAGCGCGCGGATGACCCCGCCGCCGTTGCTGACCAGCTGGAGCCCGCGGTTGGCCCCGACGGCGAGCGTGTCGCCGTTGGACGCGTACACGGCCGAGGCGGCGTCGGGGCCGGTGACCAGGCTCCTGGCCAGCGCCCCGGCGGTGGTGTACCGGGCCAGGCGGTACCGTGATCCGGCTGATCGCCAGCCCAGGATGTTCAGCCCGTCGGGCCGGGTGTAGGCGATCGCCGAGGCCTGGCCAGCCAGCTGGAAGCGGCTGACGCGGCCGCTGGCCAGGGTGATCTGCTCCAGCCTGCCGGTGCTGGTGGTGACCAGCGCCCTGGACTTGTCGCCGGACCAGTCGCTCAGGAACGGCGGGGTCTTGGTCGAGGCCCACCGGTAGAGCCGGTACCGGCCGCCGGCCGGGTCGACCAGGTACAGGATCGCGGGCGCGGCCTTCGGCTTGCCCTGCTCGGCGAACCGGCCATTCCAGACCTCGGCCAGCAGCCAGCCGGCCCCCACGCGGCGCCACGGCACGGCGGACCGGCTCGCGACCTGGCCGGCGCCGAGCACGACACCGCCCGCGGTCCTGGCCGTCGGAGCCGCCCCGGCCGCCAGCGCCGCGCCAGTCCCGCTCGCGACCAGGCCGATGGCCAGGGCCGCCGTGAGGGCGGCCCGCGGGCCGCGGCCGGGCGGGCTGAGTGGCGGCCTGATCTTCCCGGTGAGGTTCATGTGGATCCCTCCCAGCCTTCCGGCATCCCGCCAGACGGGATGCTCATCGCCGTTAAGACGATGCAGGCCGGCAGCCGGTTGGCCTGGACCCTTCCTCGGCCCTTCTTAGGTGACCATCACCCGCGCCGGGACTCCAGGCAGAATGCCCCTGAGATCGTTGTGGTCTCGCTCGCTGCAGACCGGAGGGCGCCAGATGGGCCGGGTGGAAGTCGACGGGGTCGGTGTCGAGTACGAGGTCACGGGAACGGGCCGGCCGGTGGTCCTGCTGCACGGCTTTCCCGACTCGGGCCGGCTGTGGCGGCACCAGGTGCCGGCCCTGGCCGAGGCCGGGTTCCAGGTGGTTGTGCCCGACCTGCGGGGCTACGGGCGGTCCGGCCAGCCCGAGCCGGTCGATGCCTACTCGCTGCCGCTCCTGGCCGGCGATGTCCTGGCCGTGCTGGCCGAGCTGGAGATCGACCGGGCCCACGTGGTCGGTCACGACTGGGGCGCGGCCCTGGCCTGGGTGCTCGCCTCGCTGGCGCCCGGCAACGTCGATCATCTGGTCACGCTGTCGGTGGGGCACCCGGCCACGTTCCGCCGCACGCTGGAGCAGCTCGAGAAGTCGTGGTACATGCTGCTGTTCCAGTTCCCCGGCATCGCGGAAAGCTGGCTGACGCAGGACGACTGGGCCAACTTCCGGAGCTGGGGACGGCATCCCGACGCCGACGCCGTGATCGCCGAGCTGGAGGCGACCGGCTCGCTCACCCCCGGCCTGAACTGGTACCGCGCCAATGTCCCGCCCGAGTCCTGGGCCGGCCCGCCGCTGCAGCTCCCGCCCATTCAGGCGCCGACGATGGGCGTGTGGAGCACGGGGGATTTCGCGCTCACCGAGACCCAGATGACCGACTCGGCGCAGAACGTCGCGGGCACCTGGCGGTACGAGCGCCTGGAGGGCCCCGGTCACTGGATGCAGCTCGACGCGCCAGACCGGGTGAACGCGCTGCTGCTCGACTTCCTGCCCGCCTGAGACCAGGCCCGCCTGAGACCAGTTTGCGGTCGGCCGGGCGATAAGGGCGCCGGCCGTTCCCGGCCTCGCGCCCGGCCGCCCGGTCATCAATGGCGGCCGGGGCTGGGTGGCGGCTGGACGGGGGCTGGATGCCCTGGCCTGGGCCATGCATACGCGGTGGCCCGGATCAAGCGCTAATGGCCGGCTACGCCATTCTCTGTGGTGCTCCTTACTGATCATTTACGCCGGCAATAGGTTCTCCGCTAGTCGAGTCGGGTACCTCTCGTGACGCTCAGTAACTATGATGGCGCAGGCAGTTACGCATGGTGATCGCGCGGACTGGGTAAGGCGCGGACGGGGGATCGGCGTGTTTGGTGTTCGGGGGGCCGGCAAGCAGGCGGCTGGCGAGACGGCCGCTGACCAGGCAGCAAAGCCTGGCCAGGCCGCAACAGCCAGCCAGGCGGCAGCGACTGGCCAGGGAACGAAGCAGCTACCGCCGGACGGGCCGTCGGGCCCCTCGGGCTCAGGGCCGGAGGAGCCGCGCTCAGGCGGGCCCCAGCGCCGGACCAAGATCTTTCTTCTGACGGCGATCGCGGCCGCGGTGCTGATCGCTGGCGTGGCCTTCGCGCTGGTCCACGGGGGCAGCACGAAGGCGGGATCGGCCACGCGGAAGACCACCCACGGCACCGGCACCGTCGCGGCGCTGCACGTGCTGTCGGTACTTCCGGCGGCGGGCACCCGGCACGTAGACGGCAGCGCGCCGGTGATGATCCAGTTCTCGGCCCCGGTGGCGCCGGGCTCGCCGGATCCGGTGATCCGCCCGGCGGTCGCGGGCACCTGGCGCCCGGTGGGCAACGACCTGGCCTTCACGCCGACGCATCCGTTCCGGCCGTCGAGCCGGTTCACGGTGACCGTGCCCGCCGGCCAGGGCGGGGTCCGGACGGTCGGCGGCGGGCTGCTAGCCCGGTCGGTCACGGCCCACTTCAGCACGGGCGCCTACACCCAGCTCCGGCTGGCCCAGCTGCTGGGCCAGCTCGGCTACCTGCCGATGACCTGGTCGGGGGCGCAGTCACCGGCCCTCCGCTCGGAGGCGCAGGATGCCAGCACGCCCGCCAGCCAGGCGGCGCTGGCCTACAACCCGCCCGCCGGGCGGTTTACCTGGAAGCCGGGCTACCCGTCGATGCTGGCCAGCATGTGGAACCCGAACCACGCCAACGTGGTCCTGCGCGGCGCGGTGATGGCCTTCGAGTCCCAGCACGGCATGACGCTCAACGCGAACCTCAGCCCGAGGTTCTGGAACGCGCTGTTCCACGCGGCGGCCGCGGGCCAGCGGAACGCGAACGGATACACCTACGCCATCGCCAGCAAGTCGCTGCCGGAGTCGCTCACGATCTGGCACGACGGCCGGCAGGTGTTCCGCAGTCTGGCTAATACCGGTATTCCGGTCTCGCCGACGGTGGACGGGACATTCCCCGTTTACCTGAGGTTCAGGTTCCAGATCATGCGGGGCGTCAACCCGGACGGCAGCTCCTACGCCGACCCGGTCTCGTTCGTCTCGTACTTCAACGGCGGCGACGCGGTGCACTACTTCCCGCGCGGCTCCTACGGCTTCCAGCAGAGCCTAGGCTGCGTGGAGCTGCCGTACAGCTCCGCCGAGCAGGCCTACCCGTACCTGACTTACGGCAGCCTGGTGACCGTCGCCGGCTGAGCCGGCTAGCCCGAAACAGACCGAAACCGGTCCGCGACACCGCCGCCCGCCCGGCTCCCTGACGTAGCAGGGGGCCGGGCGGGTTGCCATGTCCTGGTCACATTTAGGCGTCCGTTTCTTAACAAGATCCCAATGTGCTCCAGACCCCGCCCATATGGCTCCCGCTGAGAGAATCTCCTGGTATACATCAGGGCATCTGACACATCGCCGGCCCTGCGCGGGGCTGGGCGCGTATGGCGAGGGAGCGCGCCTTTGTCTGGATTGGGTAGTGTCCGCGTCCGGATCATCGCACTGGCTGGGGTGATCGTCGTCCTGCTGGGCGCCGGGCTGTGGATCGCTATGTCACACGCCAAAGCTCAGTCAACCGCGGGGGGCTGGCCGGCCACCAGGGCAGCGCGGCCAAGGACGCCAGCAAGGCCAAGGTGCCGCTGCGGGTCGTATCGGTGACCCCCGCCGCGGGCACCCAGGGGGTCAGCGGGGCGGCTCCGATCAAGGTCACCTTCTCGACGGCGCTGGCCGCCGACTCGTCGATGCCGACCGTCCGGCCCAGGGTCGCGGGCAGCTGGCGCAGCGCGGGCACCGACGCCATTGAGTTCGTCCCGGCCCGCGGGTTCGTCCAGCACGCCCGGGTCCGGGTGTCGATCCCGGCCGGCATGACGTCGGCCGACGGGGGCCAGCTGGCCACGGCGAGCATGGTGCGGTTCCGCGTCGGGGCCTACTCCAGGGCCCGCGTGGCGCAGCTGCTGGCTCAGCTCGGCTACCTGCCGCTGACCTGGGCCTCGTCCTCGAGCGGGACCTCGGCGGCACCGGGCACCGGCTTCTCCGCCCAGGTCAGCGCGGCCTATACGCCGCCGGCCGGCTCGTTCACCTGGAAGCCCGGCTACCCGCTGCGGCTGCGCCAGTTCTGGAACAACGGCGCGGACGCCGGCCTGATCATCCACGGCGCCGTGATGGCCTTCGAGTCCGACCACGCCATGACCATGGACGGCGTGGTTGGCCCGCAGGTGTGGAAGGCGCTGCTGCGCGCGGCGGCCAGGGACAACGCCAACCGGCACGGCTACACCTACGCGGTGGCCAGCCAGCACACGCCGGAGTACCTGAGCGTCTGGCACAACGGCCGCCGGATCCTGCACACGCTAGCCAACACCGGCATCCCGGCCGCGCCGACCGCCATCGGGACGGCCGCGGTCTACCTCAAGTACACGTTCCAGATCATGAAGGGCACCAACCCGGACGGCTCGAAGTACGCCGACCCCGTGCAGTGGGTCTCGTACTTCCGGGCCGGCGAGGCGGTGCACTACTTCCCGCGTGGCGGCTACGGGTACCAGCAGAGCCTGGGCTGCGTCGAGCTGCCCCTGGCCCAGTCCCACTACATCTGGCCGTACATGACCTACGGCACGCTGGTCACGGTCACCGGGTACTAACCCGGCCAGGCCACGTCGAGGCCAGGTACTGGCGCGCAGCCGGTGCCTGGCCTCGATAGCATCGGGACCGGGGACAGCCGCGGGCACGGGCTCGCGGCGCCATCGCACTCAAGGAGCCAGCCGTGCCTGCCGACAAGCTGCACATCACCCTCGCCGGACGCGAGCACGTGGTGGAAGCGGGCACGACGGCGGCTGCCCTGCTCGAGGCCGACCCCACGCCGGCCATCGCGGCCCGGATCAACGGCACGCTGCGCGACCTGGCGGCGCCGCTGACCGATGGCGACCTGGTGGAGCCGGTGGCCGCCGACAGCCCCGACGGACTGTCGATCGTGCGGCACTCGACCGCCCACGTGCTGGCCCAGGCCGTGCAGGAGCTGTTCCCGGCCGCGAAGCTGGGCATCGGGCCGCCGGTGGAGAACGGCTTCTACTACGACTTCGACGTGCCCGCCGCGTTCGGCCCGGATGACCTGAAGGCCATCGAGCAGCGGATGCGCCAGATCGTCAAGCAGGGCCAGCGCTTCGAGCGCCGCCCGGTCAGCGACGACGAGGCCCGCGCCGAGCTGGCCGCCGAGCCGTACAAGCTGGAGCTGATCTCGCTCAAGGGCAGCGGCCCGGAGGCCGTGGCCGCCGCCACCGAGCTGGCCGACGCCGACATCGCCGCGTCGGAGACCGCCAGCGGCATGGCGGTCAGCGACGAGGAGGCGGTGGAGGTCGGCGGGGGTCAGCTGACCATCTACGACAACGTGGACGCCAAGACCGGCGAGCTGCGCTGGAAGGACCTGTGCCGGGGGCCGCACGTGCCCACCACCCGGCACATCCCGGCGTTCAAGCTGATGCGCAGCGGCGGCGCCTACTGGCGCGGCAGCGAGAAGAACCCGCAGCTCCAGCGGATCTACGGCACCGCATGGGCGTCCCGCGAGGCGCAGGACGACTACCTGCACCTGCTGGCCGAGGCGGAGAAGCGCGACCACCGCAAGCTGGGCGCGGAGCTGGACCTGTACTCGTTCCCGACCGAGATCGGCAGCGGGCTGGCCGTCTTCCACCCCAAGGGCGGGATGATCCGCAAGCTCATGGAGGACTACTCGCGGCGCCGCCACGAGGAGGCCGGCTACGAGTTCGTCAACACCCCGCACATCACCAAGGCGGAGCTGTTCGAGATCTCCGGCCACCTGGACTGGTTCGGGGAGAACATCTACCCGCCGATGGAGCTTGAGGGGGCCAAGTACTACCTCAAGCCCATGAACTGCCCCATGCACATCCTGATCTACCGGGCGCGCGGGCGGTCCTACCGCGAGCTGCCGCTGCCGCTGTTCGAGTTCGGCACGGTCTACCGGTACGAGAAGTCCGGCGTGGTGCACGGCCTGACCCGGGTGCGCGGGCTGACCATGGACGACGCCCACATCTTCTGCACCCGCGAGCAGGCTGGCGAGCAGCTGCGCAGGCTGCTGACCTTTGTTCTGGATCTATTGCGTGACTACGGCCTGAACGACTTCTACCTGGAGCTGTCCACCCGCGACGACGTCAAGGACAAGTGGGTCGGCAGCCCCGAGGACTGGGAGCAGGCCACCGAGGAGCTGCGCCAGGCCGCGCTGGCGTCCGGGCTGGAGCTGGTGGCCGACCCTGGCGGCGCCGCGTTCTACGGGCCGAAGATCTCGGTCCAGGTCAGGGACGCGATCGGCCGGACCTGGCAGCTGTCGACCATCCAGGTCGACTACAACCTGCCGAAGCGGTTCGGCCTGGAGTACCAGGCCGCGGACGGCAGCCGGCAGCAGCCGATCATGATCCACCGAGCCCTGTTCGGGTCCATCGAGCGGTTCCTGGGCATCCTGGTCGAGCACTACGCGGGCGCGTTCCCGCCGTGGCTGGCGCCGGTCCAGGTGGTCGGCATCCCGATCGCCGACGCGCACGCGCAGTACCTGGAGGGCGTCGCCGCCCAGCTGCGCGAGCGCGGCATCCGGGTCGAGGTGGACACGGCCGACGACCGGATGCAGAAGAAGATCAGGACCGCGCAGAAGCAGAAGGTTCCGTTCATGCTGCTGGCCGGGGACGACGACGTGTCCAAGGGCGCGGTGTCGTTCCGGTACCGCAGCGGCGAGCAGCGCAACGGCGTGCCGGTGGCCGAGGCGATCGCGGAGATCGTGTCGGCGGTGGACCGCCGGATACAGGTCTGACGGCGGTGCCGGACGAGGTCGAGCACCAGGACGGTGCGGGGACGCCAGATGGCTTCCAGCGCCTCTGGATGCCGCACCGCATGGCCTACATCAAGGGCGAGGGCAAGCCCGGCGACACCGACGAGTGCCCCTTCGACCGGCTGCCCCGGCTCCCCGACAGCGAGGCGCTGATCGTCGCCCGCGGCGTGCTGGTCTACGCCGTGCTCAATTTGTATCCCTATAACAGTGGTCATCTCATGGTGGTCCCGTATAGGCACGTGGCCGACTACACCGAGCTGGACGAGAAGGAGACGGCCGAGCTGGCCGACTTCACCAAGCGGGCCATGGCCGCGCTGCGGGAGGCGTCGGGCGCGCAGGGCTTCAACATCGGCATGAACATGGGCGGCGTGGCGGGCGCGGGCATCGCCGGGCACCTTCACCAGCACGTCGTCCCGCGCTGGGGCGGCGACGCCAACTTCATGCCCGTCATCGGCGGCACCAAGGTGCTGCCCCAGCTCCTGGCCGACACCCGCGAGCTCCTGGCCGCCGCCTGGCCCGCGTAGCCCGCCCGCCTGCCTGATAACAGCAAGAAGCGGCCCGCTCGGCCCTGATAACAGCAAGAAGCGCTCGCGCCTCAGCCCCGGGCCGCTGTGGGTGTCCCGTTGGGTACGCGTGAGCGATAGCAACGGGACACCCACAGACCTCGACTCAGCCGGTCTTGGACTCCTCGGCGACCTTGTCGGCCAGGTGGGACGGGAGTGGCTCGTGACGCAGGTAAGAGCGGCTGAATGAGCCGGTGCCGTGCGACATCGACCGCAGGTCGATGGCGTAGCGGGTGATCTCCAGTTCCGGGATCTCGGCCTTGACCAGCGTCCGGCCGCCCGGCACCGGCTCGGTGCCCAGCACCCGGCCGCGCCGCGAGGACAGGTCGGACATGACCGCGCCGACGTAGTCGTCGGCGACCAGCACCGACACCTCGTCCACCGGCTCCAGCAGCAGCACCGGGGCCTTCTCGGCGGCGTCGCGCAGCGCGGCCCGGCCGGCCTTCTGGAAGGCCATGTCGGAGGAGTCCACGGAGTGGGCCTTGCCGTCGTACAGGGTGCAGCGGATGTCGACCACGGGGTAGCCGGCCAGCACGCCCTGCTCCATCTGCGAGCGCAGGCCCTTCTCCACCGAGGGGATGAACTGACGCGGTACTACGCCGCCGACGATCTTGTCGACGAACTGGAAGCCCTCGCCGGAACTCAGCGGCTCCACCTCGACGTGACAGATGCCGTACTCGCCGTGCCCGCCGGACTGCTTGACGTTCCGGCCCAGTCCCGCGACCTTGCCGCCGAACGTCTCGCGGAGCTGGACTCGCAGCGGCACGGTCTCCACGCCGACGCTGTAGCGGCTGTTCAGCCGGTCAAGGAGGAGGTCGGCGTGGGCCTCGCCCATGCACCACAGCACCAGCTGGCGGGTCTCGGCGTTGTTCTCCAGGCGGAGGGTCGGGTCCTCGGCCACGAGCCGGACCAGGGCCTGCACCATCTTGTCCTCGTCGGCCTTGGACTTGGCCACGATCGCCACCGGCAGCAGCGGCTCGGGCATGTCCCAGGACTCCATCAGCAGCGGCCGGTCCTTGTCGGACAGCGTGTCCCCCGTCTCGGCCGTGCTGAGCTTGGCCACGGCGCAGATGTCGCCCGCGATGCATTGCGAGACGGTGCGCTGCAGCTTGCCCAGCGGCGAGGTGATCGCGCCGATGCGCTCGTCCAGGTCGTGGTCGGCGTGCCCGCGCTCGGCCCGGCCGTGGCCGGAGACGTGCACGGTCGCGTCGGGACGCAGGGTGCCCGAGAACACCCGGACCAGGCTGATCCGGCCCACGTACGGATCGGAGACGGTCTTCACGACCTCGGCCACCAGCGGCCCGGCCGGGTCGCAGGCCAGCCCGTTGACCGGCTTGCCGTCGACCGTGGTGACGGCGGGCAGCGGGTGCTCGGCCGGGGCGGGGAACGCCTGGGTCATGACCTCGAGCAGTTCCTCCAGGCCGATGCCGTGCGGCGAGGCGGCCGCGAGCACCGGGTAGAAGGTGCCGCGGGCCACGGCGGTCTCGAGGTCGTCGATCAGGACCTTGGGGTCGATCTCCTCGCCGGACAGGTACCTGTCCATGAGGGACTCGTCCTCGCTCTCCTGGATGACCGACTCGATGAGCGCGGACCTGGCCTCGGCCACGCGGTCGGCGTCAGCGGCCTCGACGTCGCGCTCGGCGCGGCTGCCGCCCGAGTAGTCATAGAAGCGCTCGGTCAGCAGGCCGATCAGGCCGCGCACGCCGGTGTCGCCGTCCGAGACGGGCAGGTACAGCGGGGCCACCGAGTCGCCGAACGCGTCCCGGCAGGCGGCCAGCGCCTCGTCGAAGTCGCCGCGCTGGTGGTCGACCTTGGTGATGACGACGGCCCGGGGCGTCCCGGCCTTGGCGCACTCTTCCCACAGCATCCGGGTCAGGCCGTCCACGCCGTCCGCGGCCGAGACGGTGAACAGGGCGGCGTCGGCGGCCCGCAGGCCGGCGCGCAGGTCGCCGGTGAAGTCGGCGTAGCCGGGGGTGTCCAGGAGGTTGACCTTGACCCCCGCGTGCTCGAACGGGACCAGCGTCAGGTTTACCGAGCGCTGCTGCCTGACCTCGACCTCGTCGAAGTCGCTGGCCGTGGTCCCGTCCTCGACCCGGCCCTGCCGCTGGATCGTCCCGGTGACGGCCAGCAGCGCCTCGGCCAGAGTCGTCTTTCCTGCCCCTGAGTGGCCGACCAGCACCACGTTCCGCACGTGGTCGGGCTGGTCGGCCGTCGGTGCCTTGCCGGCGGCTCCAGTGGCATGAGTCTTGTCGGCCATACGCGTCGCCTCCTCGCGTCGTTTGGCTGCTGCACGACCAGCCTTTACCTCCTGGCCACGCCATCACAAGACCCAGTGCCTAATCATGGGGAGAGTTGTGGTATGTCCCTGACCCTGCGCCCGTTTTGCAACTTAGCCCGGGTCGGCCCGGCCCAGTTCCTCGATGACCTCGGGGGTCAGCCCGGCCAGTCCGGGCAGCACGACGGAGGCCAGGGCGAGGGCGTCGGGTCCCGGCGGGTAACGGGGGTGCGGGACGGCGACCACGGCCAGGCCCGCGGCCGCGGCCGAGCGCAGCCCGTTGGCCGAGTCCTCGATGGCCGCGCCGCGGCGCGGGTCGATGCCCAGCGCGCCCGACACCGCCAGGTAGATGTCCGGCGCCGGCTTGCCCCGCGGCACCTGCTCGGTGGACATGGTCGCGGCGAAGGACGCGGCCAGCCCGGACTGGCCCAGCGCGGTCTCGATGAGGACCGCCGGGGCCGAGCTGGCCAGGCCGAGCGGCCAGCGGGCGGCCAGGGCGCGCACGGCGTCGACGGCGCCGGGCAGCAGCGGCAGGTGCTGCCGGTAGCGGTCGGCCATCTGCCCGATCACCAGCGCCGCCACCTGGTCGGGCGGCAGGCTGACGCCGAGGCCCTCGGCCAGGTAGCGGGCCCACTCCCCGGTGCTCATGCCCATCAGGCGCTGCTGGGCGTCATCCGCCCAGTGCCCGCCGTGCTCGGCGACGACCTGCCGGCGCACCTGCTCCCAGACCGGCTCGGAATCGATCAGGACGCCGTCAAGGTCGAAAATAACCGCCTGAATCACCGGAATTCCCTCCATCGGACGGTCTCGCTTAGGCAACATCGGGTGCCATGCCAGTTTGTGGCTTACCCCCACGGGGATCAGTCGAGGTGAGTGTTCTTTGCCGGATGGTGCCCGGATGAGCGTGCTGAATCCGCCGGAGGCGGCAGCGGTGCTGCCCAGGGGGGACGACCCCCCTAGCCCCCCCGCGCCTCCTAAGGTCGGCAACACGAGAGCCTCGCCGCCGCAAACCTCCGTGCACCAGGGGCCGTGGCGGCCGTGGCATGGCCGGCCGCGGGGCCGCGACGTGATGTGCTGCCTGATGATCGGGGTCAGCGCGGTCTACGCGATCGCCATGATCCCGCTGACGCCCGAGCTCATCGCCAGCCATCCGCTGCTGCTGGAACTGCTGTCGGGCAGCAACTCGGCGATCGTGGCCGCGGGCTCGTTCGCGGCCGTGCACGGCCAGGCGCGGCTGATCATGGTGGTCGGCGCCGCCCTGCCCGGCATGCTGCGCTTTGACTGGGTGATCTGGTGGGCCGGGCGGCTGTGGGGCCGCCGGGTGGTGGAGAAGCTGGGCCGTCACAGCCCGCGGACCGCCGCCATGGTGACCGCAACCGAGCGCCAGGGCACCCGCTTCGCCCGCCCGGCCGTGCTGCTCTCGGCCCTCATGCCGGTGTCCGGCGCGCCGGTCTACGCGGCCGCGGGCTGGGTCGGCCTGCCGCTGGTGACGTTCGTGATCCTGGACGCCATCGGCTGCGCGGCCTGGGCCACGGTGCTGGCCATCTGCGGCTACCTGCTCGGCGCCCGGGGCGTGGCCGCCGCCGACCTGGTGGCCAGGTACGCGGTCGCCTCGATCGCGGTGCTGCTGGTGCTGGCGATCGTCCCGCACCTGTGGCACGCCCGGCAGACCCGCCGCCGTTCGCCGGCCCCGGCCGGGCCGGACGGATTTCCTGACCACCTGGATTTCTCAGTGAATACCACTGAAACATCCATGTGAACGTGAATGGCACTCTCTAACCGACGCGCTGACCGCCAGTAGGATCAAGCCGCCATGCTCAATAAGCTGCGACCGGCTCTGTCCCGGGTGCTGACGCCGGTCGGCCACGCCCTGGCCCGCACGCCCCTGACCCCCAACGCGATCACCATCATCGGCACGATCGGCGTGGCGGCCGGGGCGCTGGCGCTGTTCCCTGGCGGGCACCTATTCGCCTGGCACGATGGTATGCACGGTGTTCGTGCTGTTCGACATGTTCGACGGCGCGCTGGCCAGGGTGAAGGGGACCAGCGGCAAGTTCGGCGCGTTCCTGGACTCGACCCTGGACCGGGTCGCCGACGCGGCCATCTTCAGCGGCCTGGCCTGCTACTACGTGCTCCAGGGGCACGGCACCAATGACCGGATCCTGGCCGGGGTGGCGCTGTTCTGCCTGGTCGCCGGGGCCCTGGTGTCCTACGCGAAGGCCCGGGCTCAGGGCCTGGGGCTGCGCTGCGACGTCGGCATCGCCGAGCGGCCCGAGCGCATGGTGACCATCCTGCTCGCTTCGGGCCTGTACGGCCTGGGCGTGCCGTACATCCTGCCGATCGGCCTGTGGCTGCTGGCCGCGGCGAGCGCGTTCACCTTCGGGCAGCGCGTCGTGGCAGTGCATCAGTCCGCGCAGGAGTCGGCGCAGGAGTCGGTGCAGCAGTCCGCGCAGCAGTCCCCCGCGGCGGACGCGGCCGCCCGGCGGGGGGCGAGGGATGAGCGGCAGGCTGTCCGGCCGGCTGGCCAGCGCGGGCTACGGACTGGGCTGGTCGCTGATCTGCCGCCTGCCCGAGTCGATGGCGGCGGGCCTGTTCCGGGCCTTCGCCGACATCGCGTGGCGCCGCCAGGGGCCCAGCGTGCAGGTGCTGGAGGGCAACCTGTTCCGCGTGCTGGGCCCGGACGCCACCGGGGCCGACGTCCGCGCGGTGTCGCGGGAATCAATGCGGTCATATGCGCGCTATTGGCTGGAGGTGTTCCGGCTCCCCGTGATCCCGGTGGAGCGGCTGAACGAGGGGACGCGGGATGAAGGTCACGTATCGACCGCGTTGGAGTACCTGGGGCAGGGCCGGGGCGTCATCTTCGCGCTGCCGCACATGGGGAACTGGGACCAGGCCGGGGCATGGATCATCGGCCAGGGGGCAGGCTCTTTTACCACGGTCATGGAGCGCCTGGAGCCCGAGTCCCTGTACAAGCGGTTCGTCGCGTTCCGTGAGGGGCTGGGCATGGAGGTGCTACCTGCCAGCGGCGGAGGCCGGCCGTTCGGCATACTGGCCAGAAGACTTCGGGCGGGCAAGCTGGTCTGCCTGCCGTGTGACCGGGACATGACCGGCCATGGCATCGAGGTTGACTTCTTCGGCGAGAAGGCCCGGATGGCGCCCGGACCGGCCGCGCTGGCCGAGCGAGACCGGCGCGGCGCTGATGCCGGTCATGCTTGTGGTTCGAGGGCGATGGCTGGGGCGTGGACGTCGGCGCGGAGATCCCGGTGCCGGCGAGGATGAGCTGGGTGACCGGAAGGAGCGCATCGTCGCGATGACACAGCAGCTCGCGCGCTTCTTCGAGGCGCGAGATCCGGCGAGCACCCGCAGGACTGGCACATGCTCCAGCGGGTGTTCACCGCCGACCTGGACCCGGAGCGGCTGGCCGGGCCGAGCAGCGGGCGGCGCAGCAGACGGCCAGCACGACGATCAGCGGGGCGGCGACGGCCCTCCGTCCAGGCGGGCAGCGGATGAGGATCGGCCTGGTCTGCCCGTATACCTGGGACGTGCCCGGCGGGGTGCAGGAGCACGTCCGGGGGCTGGCCGACGCCCTCATTGACCTCGGGCACCACGTGTCGGTCATCGCGCCGGCCGACGACGACGAGCACGCTGGAGCCGGACTACGTCGTGCCCGCCGGGCGCGCGGTGCCGGTGCCCTATAACGGCTCGGTGGCCCGGCTCTCGTTCGGCTTCCTGTCCGCCGGCCGGGTCCGCCGCTGGCTCAAGGAGGGCGACTTCGACGTCGTCCACGTGCACGAGCCCACCGCGCCCAGCCTGTCGCTGCTGGCCTGCTGGGTAGCCGACGGGCCGCTCGTGGCCACCGTGCACACCGCCATGCCGCGCTCGCGGGTGATGCACGCCGCCGCAGCCCATCCTGGCCTCGGCGCTGGAGAAGATCAGCGGCCGGATCGCGGTCTCCGAGGCGGCCCGCACCACGCTGGTCGAGCACCTCGGCGGGGATGCCGTGCTGATCCCCAACGGCGTGTCGGTGCGCCGCTTCGAGAAGGCCGACCCGCTGCCCGGCTGGCCCGGCGAGGGCGGCGCGCTGGGCTTCCTGGGCCGGATCGACGAGCCGCGCAAGGGCCTGCCCGTCCTGCTGCAGGCCTTCAGCGCAGCTCGCGCAGGAGCGGCCCGGCCTGCGGCTGCTGATCGCCGGCCGCGGCGACGCCGACGAGGCACTGGACCAGCTGCCGCCGGCGCTGCGCGACCGGGTCGTGCTGCTCGGCCAGGTCAGCGACGAGGACAAGGTCCGCGTCTACCACTCGGTCGACGTGTTCTGCGCGCCCAACACCGGCGGCGAGAGCTTCGGCATCGTGCTGGCCGAGGCCATGGCGGCCGGGCGCCCCGATCGTGGCCAGCGACCTGGACGCCTTCCGCCGGGTGCTGCGCGGCGGCCAGGCGGGCGAGCTGTTCGAGAACGGCAGCGCCGCCGGCCTGGCCGCCGCCGCGGGCCGGATGCTCGATGACCCGGCCCGCCGGGCCCGGCTGGCCGCGGCCGCCACCCGGCCGCGGTGCGCGAGTACGACTGGACAGGTCGTCGCCCGCGACGTGCTGCGGGTCTACGAGGCGGTGGCGCCCGGCCGCCGGCCGGGTGCCCGCCGGCGGCGCTGTGACCATCATCACCAGCATCATCGTCATCGCCGTCCTGGCCATGACCGGGGTCTACGTGTCCTGGCGGGCCGGCCGGCTGGACCGGCTGCACGCCCGGCTGGAGGCGGCCCGCTTCGCGCTGGACGCCGCGCTGGTCCGGCGCAGCTCGGTGGCGCTGGAGCTGGCCTCCTCGGGCCTGCTCGACCCGGCGACCAGCCTGCTGCTGGCCGGGGCGGCGCACGACGCGCGGGCCGCGCAGCACCGCCCGCGAGCTGCCCGAGAGCGACCTGACCCGGGCCCTGCGGGCGGTGTTCAGCCAGCCCGAGTTCCGGTCCTCGCTGGCCGGCATGGAGGGCGCCCAGGAGCTGCTGGCCGAGCTGGAGGGCTCCGCGCACCAGGTCTTCCTGGCCCGCAAGTTCTACAACGACGCGGTCGCGGTGACCCAGGCCGCCCGGCGCCGCTGGCTGGCCAGGGCGCTGCGGCTGGCCGGGAACGCGGCCATGCCGGAGTTCTTCGAGATCGACGACTCCCTGGTGCCGGCCGGCGAGCGGACGCCGAAGCCGACATCCCGCACCTGACGACCTAGCGCCGGACCGCCCGGCGGCCTGCTTAGCTGGTCTGCCGGGCTCGGCGCTTACTGGCCACGGCAGCCCGGTCGATCAAGCCCCTACCATGGAATTAGTCATGACAAGCGATCATCAGTGAGGTATCCGTGTCTGTCCCGCATTCACCCGAAACCACCAGCGGCACCGCCGACGCGGGTCCGGAGCGCGGGACCCAGCGCGTCAAGCGCGGCATGGCCGACATGCTCAAGGGCGGCGTGATCATGGACGTCGTCACCCCGGAGCAGGCCAAGATCGCCGAGGACGCCGGCGCGGTCGCGGTCATGGCCCTGGAGCGCGTCCCGGCCGACATCCGGGCCCAGGGCGGCGTGGCCCGGATGAGCGACCCGGACATGATCGAGGCGATCATCGCCGCGGTCTCGATCCCGGTCATGGCCAAGTGCCGGATCGGCCACTTCGCCGAGGCCCAGGTGCTCCAGGCCATCGGCGTCGACTACATCGACGAGTCCGAGGTGCTGACCCCGGCCGACGAGGCCTACCACGTCAACAAGTGGGACTTCACCGTGCCGTTCGTGTGCGGGGCGACCAACCTGGGCGAGGCGCTGCGCCGGATCACCGAGGGCGCCGCCATGATCCGGTCCAAGGGCGAGGCGGGCACCGGCAACGTGGTCGAGGCGACCCGGCACATGCGCAGCATCCGGGGCGAGATCGGCCGGCTCGGCACCCTGTCCCCGGAGGAGCTGTTACGGCGCGGCCAAGGACCTGCAGGCCCCCTACGAGCTGGTGGCCGAGGTCGCGGCCGCGGGCAAGCTGCCGGTCGTGCTGTTCACCGCGGGCGGCATCGCCACCCCGGCCGACGCCGCGATGATGATGCAGCTCGGCGCCGAGGGCGTGTTCGTGGGCTCGGGCATCTTCAAGTCCGGCGACCCGGCCGCCCGCGCCGCGGCGATCGTGAAGGCGACCACGTTCCACGACGACCCCGACGTGGTGGCCAAGGTGTCGCGCGGCCTGGGCGAGGCCGATGGTCGGGCATCAACCTGGACACCCTGCCGCCGGAGCAGCGCTACGCCGGCCGCGGCTGGTAGGCGGCCGTGGCCGGAGGCGGAGTGAGCTAGCGAGACAGGCAGCTAGCAGGCTGCGGATCGGGGTCCTGGCCCTCGCAGGGCGACGTCGCCGAGCACCTGCGCGCGCTGCGCGAGGCCGGCGCGCGAGCCAGTCGCGGTGCGCCGGCCCGGCCGAGCTGGACGCGGTCGACGGCCTGATCATCCCCGGCGGGGAGTCCACCACCATCTGGAAGCTGGCCGAGATCTTCGAGCTGGCCGACCCGCTGCGCAAGCGGATCGCCGGCGGCATGCCCGCGTTCGGCTCCTGCGCCGGGCATGATCATGCTGGCCGCCCGGCTGACCGACCCGGCCAGCGGCCAGGAGACGCTCGGCGCGATCGACATGACCGTCCGGCGCAACGCGTTCGGGCGCCAGGTCGACTCGTTCGAGCGCGACCTGGACATATCGAGGCCCTGGGCGGCCGTCTTACCGGGCCGTCTTCATCCGCGCGCCGTGGGTCGAGCAGACCGGGCCGACGGCGTCGAGGTTCTCGCGACCGAGCCCGCCACCGGTAGGATCGTCGCCGTTCGCCAGGGTCCGGCGCTCGCGACCGCATTTCACCCCGAGCTCACGCGCGGACCGGCGGATCCACGAGCTTTTTGTCGACATGGTGAGGGAACGATCATGAGCGGCCATTCCAAGTGGGCGACCACCAAGCACAAGAAGGCCGTCGTTGACGCCCGGCGCGGCAAGCTGTTCGCCAAGCTGATCAAGAACGTCGAGGTCGCGGCCCGCAGCGGCGGCCCGGACCCGGCCGGCAACCCCACGCTCTACGACGCCGTGCAGAAGGCCAAGCGGAACTCGGTGCCCGAACGACAACATCGACCGCGCGCTCGCGCCGCGGCGCGCGGCCTGGAGGCCGGCGGCGCCGACTACGAGACGATCACCTACGAGGGCTATGCGCCCGGCGGCGTGGCGGTCCTGGTCGAGTGCCTGACCGACAACCGGAACCGCGCCGCGGCCGAGGTGCGGACGGCGCTGACCCGCAACGGCGGCTCGATGGCCGACCCGGGCTCGGTGTCCTACCTGTTCAGCCGCAAGGGCGTCGTGATCGTGCCCAAGGCCGACGGGGTCGACCGAGGACGACGTGCTGATGGCGCGTGCTGGACGCGGGCGCGGAGGAGGTCAACGACCTCGGCGAGTCGTTCGAGGTGGTCAGCGAGGCCACCGACCTGGTGACGGTGCGCACCGCGCTGCAGGAGGCCGGATCGACTACGAGTCGGCCGAGGCCGCGTTCCTGCCCTCGGTCGAGGTGCCGCTGGACGAGGAGAGCGCCAGCAAGGTGTTCCGGCTGATCGAGGCCATCGAGGACTCCGACGACGTGCAGGACGTGTACGCCAACTACTCCGTGTCCGGACGACGTCATGGAGACGCCGATCGGCGTGAGCTCTGGAGGCCGGCGTCATCAGGCGCCTGGAAGCGAGCTGGAAATCCGGCTCGCCTGACGCCGGAAGACGACCTCGAGCCCGACGCTGGACCTGGCCGACCGTGCCTTCGGGCCCGTCGCGCCGGGACCGGGAGCGGCGGCTGGTCAGCGCGCGGGCTGACGGTGGCCGCGGGCCGGCACCTCGGCGTGTTCGACGGCGGGACCATGGTCGCCTCCGGCCGAATTACCACGACATGCGGCAGTGGTGGCGCGGCCGGTCGCTGCCGATGGCCGCGTCGCCGGGGTCAAGGTCGCGCCGGAGGAGCGGGGCCGCGGCGTCGGCCGGGCGCTGATGACCGGCGCTGCTGGACCAGGTGGCGGCGGGCGGCTACCCGTTGTCAGTCCTCTATCCGGCCACCGCGGCGGTCTACCGGTCGCTGGGCTGGGAACTGGCCGGCGGGCAGTACCAGGTGGAGGTGCCCGCGCGGTCGCTGCGGCGGCTGCTGCCGCCCGATCCGCTGGCCGAGGCGGCCTCGGCCCGGCCGGGCCCGGCGGCCGGGCGGGCGGCATCCGGCGGGCCACGGCCGCTGCGGCGGCCGAGCTGATGGCCTGCCAGGACGCGGTGCACGCGGCCGGCCGGGACTGCGGCCCGGTGAGCTATCCGACCGACCGGCTGGCCGACCTGCTCGATGACGCCGGACATCTACTGCTACCTGGCCACCGACGGGGTGCTGGTCTACCGGTGGAACCGGCCCGAGAACGAGGTGCTCGTGTTCGTGCTGGTGGCCCGCTCGGCGCCGACCACCCGCGCGCTGTGGTCGATCCTGGCCTCGCACGGCACGATGGTCGACCGCGTCCGCGCGTTCGTCGAGCCCGGCCGACTCGGTGACCTGGCTGGTGCCCGAGCCGGACGTGGCGCTGTCCCGGCGCGAGAGTGGATGCTGCGGCTGCTGGATGCCCCGGCGGCCATCGCGGGCCGCGGGTTCCCCGAGGGCGCGCACGCGGACATCCGGCTCAGCCTGGCCGACGCGCAGCTGCCGGCCAACTCGGGTCAGTGGCGGCTGGAGGTCAGCGGCGGGCGGGGCGCGCTGACCAGGGACGGCACCGACGCTGCCCGCGCGGCGAGCTCGGCCCCGCGCTGCGGCTGGGCCCGAGGGGCCTGGCCGCGATGTACGCGGGCACGCCGCTGGCGGCGCTGCGGCGGGCCGGCCTGGCCGCCGGCGGCGACTCCTGCTGCGACGCGGTCCTGGACGAGGCGTTCGCAGCCCAGGCCTACATGCTCGATTACTTCTAGGGCCATTTGTTAAATATCTGGTTCTTGACACGCGCGGGGGCGGTTGGGCCCGCCGGGCGGTCGCGAGCCGGTAGTGTCACAGCCGAACACCTGTTCGCTAGCTACCGGACGGCAGGCTGCATGCGCGTGCTCGGCGTGGACCCCGGCCTGACCCGGTGCGGGCTCGGGGTGGTCGACGGCGCGGCGGGCCGCCCGCTGGCGATGGTCCGGACCGGCGTCGCGCGGACGCCGTCCGACGCCGACATCGGCGCCCGGCTGCTGGGCATCGAGCAGGAGATCGAGGAGTGGCTGGCCGCCTTCCGGCCCGACGCGGTCGCGGTGGAGCGGGTGTTCAGCCAGCACAACGTGCGGACGGTGATGGGCACGGCGCAGGCCGGCGCGGTGGCCATCGTGTGCGCGGCCCGGCACGGCATCCCGGTCGCGCTGCACACCCCGAGTGAGGTCAAGGCGGCGGTCACCGGCAGCGGCCGGGCGGACAAGGCGCAGGTCACGGCCATGGTGACCCGGCTGCTGCGGCTGACCGACCCGCCGCGGCCCGCGGACGCGGCCGACGCGCTGGCGCTGGCCATCTGCCACATCTGGCGGGGCGGCGCCCAGGCCCGGCTGGCCGCGGCGGCCGCACGGCAGGCGAGCATGGCGGCCGCGGCGGTGCGGCAGGCGGGCGGATACACGGGAGGAAGCCGATGATCGCGCACCTGGACGGGACGGTCGCGGCGGTGGCCCCGGACGGGGCGGTGATCGACGTCGGCGGCGTCGGCCTGCTGGTGCAGTGCACGCCGGCCACGCTGGCCGGGCTGCGGACCGGGGAGCGGGCCAGGGTGGCCACCTCGCTGGTCGTCCGCGAGGACGCGCTGACCCTGTACGGGTTCGCCTCCGATGACGAGCGGGGCACGTTCGAGCTGGTCCAGACGGCCAGCGGGGTCGGCCCCCGGCTGGCGCTGGCCATGCTGGCCGTGTTCAGCCCGGACGCGCTGCGCCGGGCGGTGGCGGCCGAGGACCTGGCCGCGCTGACCACGGTGCCGGGGATCGGCCGCAAGGGCGCGCAGCGGATCGTGCTGGAGCTGGCCGGCCGGCTGGGCGCGCCGATAGGCGATCTGCAGGTGACGGCGGGCGGTGTGGGGGCGGGGGGCGCGGCGCGGCTGGCCCCGTGGCGGGAGCAGGTGCAGGCCGGCCTGGTCAGCCTGGGCTGGCAGGCCAGGGAGGCCGACCAGGCCATCACGATCATCGAGCCGGACCTGGCTGACGGCGGCGGCGAGGTGGACGTGGCGGCCGCGCTGCGGGCGGCCCTGCGGGTCCTGGGCCGGTCGTGACCGTGCCGTTCAGGGGGGACGACCCCTCCATCCCCCCCGCGCCGCCGGACGGCGGCACAAGCGGACAGAGCACTGGCGCCGCCGGGCCGGGCGGGCCGGACGCTGCTCGGGCGATGAGCGATCCGGGAGACGCGCAGGACCGGGTGGTGTCGCCGCTCGCGGACGAGGATGACCGGGACGTCGAGGGCGCGCTGCGGCCTAAGCGGCTGGAGGAGTTCGTCGGCCAGACCCGGGTGCGCGAGCAGCTCTCGCTGGTGCTGGAGGGCGCGATGCGCCGCGGCCGGGCCCCGGACCACGTGCTGCTGTCCGGGCCGCCGGGGCTGGGCAAGACCACCATCGCCATGATCATCGCGGCCGAGCTGGGCATGCCGCTGCGGATCACCAGCGGTCCGGCCATCGAGCGGGCCGGCGACCTGGCCGCGGTGCTGTCCACGCTGAGCCAGGGCGAGGTCATGTTCATCGACGAGATCCACCGCGTGGCCCGGCCCGCGGAGGAGTTGCTGTACCTGGCCATGGAGGACTTCCGGGTCGACGTCATGATCGGCAAGGGGCCGGGCGCGACCTCGATCCCGCTGGACATCGCCCCGTTCACCCTGGTCGGCGCGACCACCCGGGCGGGCCTGCTGCCGGCGCCGCTGCGCGATCGGTTCGGCTTCACCGCGCACCTGGACTTCTACGAGCCGGAGGAGCTGGGCGTGATCATCCGCCGGTCGGCCGGCCTGCTCGGCGTGGCCCTGCGCGACGACGGCGCCGACGAGATCGCCGGTCGGTCCCGCGGCACGCCCGCGGATCGCCAACCGGCTGCTGCGCCGGGTCCGCGACTACGCCGAGGTCCGCGGCGACGGCGTGATCACCAGGGACGCGGCCAGGGCGGCGCTGGAGCTGTACGAGGTGGACGAGAGCGGCCTGGACCGGCTGGACCGGGGCGTCCTGTCGGCCCTGGTGCACCGGTTCGGCGGCGGGCCGGTCGGGCTGTCCACGCTGGCCGTCGCGGTGGGCGAGGAAGCCGAGACGGTCGAGGTGGTGGCCGAGCCGTTCCTGGTCCGGGCGGGCCTGATGATGCGCACCCCGCGCGGGCGGGTGGCCACCCCGGCGGCCTGGGAACACCTGGGCCTGCCGGTCCCGGAGCCGGGCGGCACGGCGTGGCCGCCTCGCGCGGCTCCGCCCGGCGACACGCTGTTCGGCTGACAGCTGCCCGTCGGCCCAGGTCACCGGGCCATCGGGGGGTCGGCGCGCGGCTGCGGAATGTCACAGCTGGTCGCAGCCTGGTCACGATCACTCGGCGGAGGCCGTAGCCTGTTGGTGCGTCGCGCATGCACCGCTAAACTTCGGCAGTTGGCTCATGACGCACCGCGAGGCGCCGACACTGGAACCCGGTCACGCGCCCGACCGTTAAGCCGGTCACGGCAATCAACTGGAAGGATGCCCCGATATGGGGACGACAACTATCGCCGCCGCCGCCGCCGCGAAGAGTCTCCAGCAGCAGCTTTCTGCCGCTGCTCATCATCATCGTGCTCTTCGGCCTGTTCTACGTGACGATCATCCGCCCCCAGCGCAACCGTCAGCGCAACGCGCAAGCGACCCAGAGGCAGGTCATGCCCGGTCAGCGGATTCGCACGACGGCTGGCATCTACGGGACGGTCGTCTCCGGCGATGACCGGGACGTCATCGTGGAGATCGCGCCGGGCGTGCAGGTCACCATGCTCCGGCGGGCGATCATGGACGTGGTTCCGGAGGATGACCAGGGCGGCACGCCGTCGGCCAGTCAGCCGACCCCGGACACCGGCGCTGAGGACACCAAGCCAGCGGATGACCGCGGCGACCTGTCCATCTAGCGGCAGAGGTCGCGCGGATCACCTAAAGGACTGCCGACACGTGGCTCCATCGACGACAGACCTCCCGCCCGGGGCGCCTGCTGATTGTCCTGGCGGTGATCATCATCGTCGATGCTGGCGGGCATACTGCGCGGGCAACATCATCCACCCCGGCAAGTGGCACGACAGCTTCAAGGTCGGCCTCGGCCTGGACCTGTCCAGCGGCACGACCGTCACCCTGAGGCGGTCACGAAGAATGCACACGACCCCCCGAGCAGGGCGCGATGACCGAGGCCAGGACATCATGCACCAGCGCGTCGACGGCGCCGGCTTCAGCGGCGCCCTGGTGCAGCAGCAGGGCAGCCAGTTCATCACCGTGTCGGTGCCCGGGCAGGGCGCTGAGAAGGTGGCCGACATCGTCGGGCAGACCGCGCTCCTGCGGTTCCGCCAGGTGCTGCTGTGCTCGGGGTATCGCCATCAACTGCCTGCCGCAGCCTCGCCGACGCAGGCTAACCCGACCTCGAACGGCTCGGCCTCGCCGAGCCCGTCCCCGTCCGGCCCGACCTCGCGCCAGCCCGCACGACCTCGCCGAGCGTTCCTCGTCGGCCCCGGCGAAGGCCTCGTCCTCGTCGAGCAAGGGATCGGGACAGGCCGTCGGGGCGACCAGGCTCGGGGCCGCCTCCGCGCCGCAGGCGTCCACCTCGGCCAAGGCATCCAGCCTCGGCCAAGGCGTCCAGCTCGGCCAGCCCGGCAGCTCCGCGTCGCCGTCCCCGTCGGCGACGTCATCGGCCCCGGAGCGTCACCGGCGACCCACCAAGGTCAACAAGGCGACGCTGGCCCTGTTCAACAAGCTGAACTGCGCCGACAAGAACTGGCAGCAGAAGATCTACGGCAACTCCGGCGGGTTGGGACAACACCAACGCGCAGATCGTGTCCTGTGGCACGCACCGCGGCCGGGGTCAAGTACGTGCTGGCCGACCCGCGCCGGTCACCGGCGACGCAGCTGACCACCGGCCAACGCGGCGCTCAACAGCCAGACCAACCAGTGGATCGTCAACTTCACCCTGAACGGCCAGGGCACCAAGGCCTTCGGCCACCCTGACCAGCAGATGTTCAACAACTACTACAACTCCTCGACCGACGTCCGAGACGTCGGTGCTGGACCAGTTCGCGATCGTGCTGGACGGGCAGGTCGTCGAGGCGCCGCAGGTCACCGGCGCGATCACCGGCGGCAGCGGCCAGATCAACGGCGGCCGCGGCCCGGGTTCACCCAGAACCAGGCCACCAGCCTGGCCAACGTGCTGAAGTACGGCCACCTGCCGCTGTCGTTCCACACCCAGGACGTCACGTCGATCTCGCCCTCGGTCGGCTCGGCGCAGCTGCAGCGCGGGCCTGATCGCCGCGGCTCATCGGCCTGCTGCTGGTGGTCATCTACTCGTTCCTGTACTACCGCGGCCTGGGCATCGTGTCGGTGTCCAGCCTGGCCATCGCGGCGCTGCTGTCCTACCTGTCGGTCGTCCTGCTGAGCAAGTACGAGGGCTTCACCCTGACGCTGGCCGGCGTCGCGGGCCTGATCGTCGCCATCGGCATCACCGCCGACTCGTTCGTGGTCTACTTCGAGCGACTGCGCGACGAGGTCCGGGAGGGCCGGTCGCTGCGGGCGGCCGTCGAGCGCGGCTGGACCCGCGCCCGGCGGACGATCCTGGTCTCCGACACGGTCTCGTTCCTGGCCGCCGCGCTGCTGTACATCTTCGCCATCGGCGACGTGAAGGGCTTCGCGTTCACGCTCGGCATGACCACGCTGATCGACGTCGTCGTGGTGTTCCTGTTCACCAAGCCGATGGTCACGCTGCTGGCCCGGACCAAGTTCTTCGGCCAGGGCCACAAGCTGTCCGGCCTGGATCCGCAGCCGGCTCGGGCGCGCGCTCCCCGTGGCGGGGACCGCGCGCCCGGCGCCCCGGCCAGCGCCCGGCGGAGCCGGCCAGCGCGTCGGCCGCGAAGCCGGCCCGGACCACCCCCAAGGAGGCGTGATGCCCCGGCTCGGCAACATCGGCGGGCGGCTGTACCGCGGCGAGGTCTCCGTCGACTTCGTCGGCCGCCGGAAGATCTTCTACATGGTCTCCGGGCTGATCCTGCTGATCAGCATCGTGGCGCTGCTCGATCCGCGGGCTGAACTACAGCGTGGACTTCAAGGGCGGCTCGCTCTTCCAGTTCTCCGCGCCCGGTGGCCACGGCACCGCCGCCACCATCGACCGGATCGCACGCCGGTCACCGGGGTCGTTCCCCGGCGCCGACCCGACCGCGACCGACGGCGCACCCGCTCGGCAAGGGCCAGGCCGCTGTGGCAGGTCCAGACCGCCACAGGTCCTCGTTCGCCGAGCGGAAACAAGGTCCAGGACGCGCTGACCAAGGCCTTCCACCTCACCGGGCACTCCGCGTGAGCCGGACCTTCGTCGGCTCGACCTGGGGCAGCCAGATCTCCGCAGAAGGCGCTGGAGGGGCTGATCGCGTTCCTCATCGCGATCGTGATCTACCTGTCCATCGCGTTCGAGTGGAAGATGGCCGCGCGGCCCTGGTCGCGCTGGCCCACGACATCCTGATCACGATCGGCGTCTACGCGCTCACCGGCTTCCAGGTCAGCCCGGCCACGGTCATCGGCCTGCTGACCATCCTGGGCTACTCGCTGTACGACACGGTCGTGGTTTTCGACAAGGTCCGCGAGAATACCGCGGGCCTGGTCGGCACCCGCAAGTCGACCTACACCGACGGCGGCCAACCTGGCCCTGAACCAGACCCTGGTCCGATCCATCAACACCTCGCTGATCGCGCTGCTGCCGGTGGCGGCGATCCTGGCCGTCAGCGTCACGCTGCTCGGCAACGGCGAGCTCAAGGACCTGTCCCTGGTGCTGTTCGTGGGCATGCTGTCGGGCACCTACTCCTCGATCTTCATCGCCACGCCGGTGCTGGTCGACCTCAAGGAGCGCGAGCCGCAGTTCAAGCAGCTGGCCCGGCAGGTCGCGCTGCGCGAGGCCGGCGGCCGGCGCCAAGCTGCGCAAGGCCAGGGCGGCCGCGGGCAGCGGCGGCGCCAACGGGACCGGCGCCGGCGGCACGGCCGTGCTGACCGAGCGGGACGAGACGGCCGACGGGCCGGCGGCCGACGATCAGCTTGGCGACGACCAGCTCGCCGACGGGCAGACTGAGTCCGCGCCCGGTGCGGGCGACTCGGACGAGCCGGTGCCGGCCGCGCGCACGGCAGCGGGCGGCCCGGCCCGCAGCAGCAGCGGCGGGGTCCGGCCGGGCCCGCGCCAGCAGCCCAGGCGCACCAGCGCGGCGAAGCGACGGCCTGCGGGCAAGAAGAAGCGGCGGTAGCGGCGTCCGTGCCCGGCGACAGCGCGAACATGCTGAACGTGAGTGACGGCCCGGCAGGCGGCGGGGCGGGGTCGGGCGGATCGGCGTCCGGCGCGGACGCCGACGTCGCCGCGCTGATCCTGTCCCGCATCCGGGACATTCCGGACTATCCGCAGCCTGGGGTGGTGTTCAAGGACATCACGCCGCTGCTGGCCGACGCGGCCGGCCTTCCGCCAGGTGGTGGCCGCGCTGGCCGGCGTCTACGACGGCGTGGACAAGGTGGCCGGGATCGAGGCCCGCGGCTTCATCCTGGCCGCGCCGGTCGCCTGCGTGCTGGGCTCGGGATTCGTGCCGATCCGCAAGCAGGGCAAGCTGCCCGGTCCGGCCTACGCCCAGTCCTACGACCTCGAGTACGGCAGGGCCACCATCGAGGTGCACCAGGACGCCTTCGCGCCGGGTGACCGGGTGCTGCTCGTCGACGACGTGCTGGCCACCGGCGGCACCGCGGCGGCCAGCGCGGAGCTGGTCCGGCGCAGCGGCGCGACCGTGGCCGGGATCGTGGTCCTGCTCGAGCTCGGCTTCCTCCACGGGCGCTCCAGGTTGCCCGATTTGCCGGTCAGCGCCCTGGTAGCGGTCTGACCTTCGGGTGCCATACGGCACGTCCTGAATAGTCCGTCAGTAGACTGGTTACTTGGCGGACGTGGGGAGGGCATGTGGCCGGTGACGTGGTGACGGCGGGAGACGCCGTAACCGGAGTCACCCAGCTGGCCGCGGGGCAGCGAGAAGACAGTGATCAGGACCGGACCGCGGCGGGTAATGGGGCGACCCCGGCCTCCGTCGCGCCCGCGGTCCAGCCGCCGGCGGACGAGAACGCTGGCCCGGCCGAGAGTGGCAGTCGCCGCTCGGGCGGCACTCGGGGGAGCGGCACTACCCGAAGCAGCGGTGCGGCGAAGCGCAAGCGGTCTGGGGCGGACAAGCCCGGGCGCGGACAAGCCCGGCGCGGCGGACAAGTCGGCTGCATCGGGCCAGGGCGCCGGCTCGGACAAGCGCGTTTCCTCGGACCAGCCGGCCACCACCGACAAGTCGACTGCCACAGACAAGTCGGATGTCTCGGACAAGTCAGCCGTCTCGGACAAGTCGGCGGCACCGGACAGCTCTGGTGCGCCGGAGAAGCCACGGGCCAAGTCGGCCGGCGACCAGCCCGCCTCAGACCAGCCCGCCCAGGCGCAGCCCGCCCAGGCCCAGGCCGCGGCGGTCGACGTCGCCGAGCCGACCACCCCTCCCGCGGACGAGACCGCCCCGGCCCCCGGCGCGGCTCAGGCGCCGCCCGCGGCCCCGGCCGTCCGGCTCATCCGGCCGTCGTTACTCCGGCCGGGCCTCCCGCAAGGACACCCTGACCCGCGCCGGGGTCGCTGCCCGCGCCGCGGCCGCCGACGGCGCCAGCGGCACCGCGGCCGTCCGGCGCCGGCTGGCCCGGCTCGGCACCACCCGCAGCGGCGGGATCAACCCGGTGCTCGAGCCGCTGATCAAGACCGTGCGCCTGACCCACCCCAAGGCCGACATCCGGCCCCTGGAGCGGGCCTACGAGACCGCCGCGCGGCTGCACAAGGGCCAGGACCGCAAGAGCGGCGACCCGTACATCACCCACCCGCTCGCCGTGGCCACCATCCTGGCCGAGCTGGGCATGAACACCGAGACGCTGTGCCGCGGCCCTGCTGCACGACACCATCGAGGACACCGACTACACCCTCGAGCCAGCTGCGGCGCCGACTTCGGCGACGACATCGCCGCCCTGGTCGACGGCGTGACCAAGCTGGACAAGGTCAAGTACGGCGACGCCGCCCAGGCCGAGACCGTGCGCAAGATGGTCGTGGCCATGTCGCGCGACATCCGGGTGCTGGTCATCAAGCTGGCCGACCGGCTGCACAACATGCGCACGCTGCGCTACCTGCCGCGGCACAAGCAGGAGCAGAAGTCCCGCGAGGTGCTGGAGATCTTCGCCCCGCTGGCCCACCGGCTCGGCATGAACACGGTCAAGTGGGAGCTGGAGGACCTCGCCTTCGCGACCCTGTACCCCAAGCGGTACGACGAGATCGCCCGGCTGGTCTCCGAGCGCGCGCCGCGCCGGGAGATGTTCCTGGCAGAGGTCAGCGAGGACGTCACCACCGACCTGCGCGAGGCCAAGATCAAGGCCACGGTGACCGGCCGGCCCAAGCACTACTACTCGGTCTACCAGAAGATGATCGCCCGGAATGTCGGCTTCGACGACATCTACGACCTGATGGGCATCCGGGTCCTGGTCGACTCGCTGCGGGACTGCTACGCGGCGCTCGGCATCATCCACGCGCGGTGGAACCCGGTCCCCGGCCGGTTCAAGGACTACATCGCGATGCCCAAGTTCAACATGTACCAGTCGCTGCACACGACGGTCATCGGCCCCGAGGGCAAGCCGGTCGAGCTGCAGATCCGGACCTGGAGCATGCACCAGCGCGCGGAGTACGGCGTCGCGGCGCACTGGAAGTACAAGGAGGAGATGGCCTCCGGCGGCGCCGCCGACATGGCCTGGCTGCGCCAGCTGGTCGACTGGCAGCGGGAGACCGCCGACCCGGCCGAGTTCCTCGACTCGCTCCGGTTCGACCTGGGCGCCGCCGAGGTCTACGTGTTCACCCCGCGCGGCGAGGTCATCGCGCTGCCCCAGGGCGCCACGCCGGTCGACTTCGCCTACGCGATCCACACCGAGGTCGGCCACCGGACCATCGGCGCCCGGGTCAACGGGCGCCTGGTGCCGCTGGAGAGCGCCCTGGACAACGGCGACACCGTCGAGATCTTCACCTCGAAGGCGGCCGACTCCGGGCCCAGCCGGGACTGGCTCGGCTTCGTCAAGAGCGCCCGGGCGCGGAACAAGATCCGGCACTGGTTCTCCAAGGAGCGCCGGGAGGCCGCCGCCGAGACCGGCAAGGCCGCGATCGCCCGGGCCATGCGCAAGCAGGGCCTGCCGCTGCAGCGGCTGGCCACGGCCGACGCGCTCAACGCTGATCGCCCAGGACCTGCACTACGCCGACCTGTCGGCGCTGTACGCGGCGGTCGGCGAGGGCCACGTCAGCGCCCAGTCGTGGTCAGCAAGCTGATCAAGTCGGCGGGCGGCATCGCCGGCGCCGCAGGAGGACCTGGCCGAGACGACGCTGCCCACCCGGACGCCCCGGCCGCTGCCGCCGGCGGGCGACTCCGGGCGTGGTCGTCGAGGGCGCGGACGACGTCTGGGCCCGGCTGTCCAAGTGCTGCACGCCGGTGCCCGGCGACGAGATCACCGGCTTCGTCACCCGGGGCAACGGCGTCTCGGTGCACCGCGCCGACTGCGTGAACCTGCAGCACCTGCTGCAGTCGCAGGCCGAGCGGCAGGTCGGCGTGCGCTGGTCGCCGCGCGAGGGCTCGCAGTTCCTGGTCGGCGATCCAGGTCGAGGCGCTGGACCGCACGGGCCTGCTGTCGGACGTGACCAGGACGCTGTCGGACCAGCACGTGAACATCCTGTCGGCGACCGTGACCACGACCCGGGACCGGGTCGCGTTCAGCAAGTTCACCTTCGAGATGGGCGACCCCAAGCACCTCGGCCACGTGCTGCGCGCCGTCCGCTCCATCGACGGCGTCTACGACGTCTACCGCGTCACCAGCTAGCCGCGGAGCAGGGCCCAGCATCACCAGCGGCCCTCTGGTGCGGCTAGAGCAGCACCAGAACGCCGATGATCATGCTGAATCCCGGCTCGGCCGATGATCACGGGCTAGGGCCCGGGGGCTGGAGTGGCTCATGTGGCTCATGTGGCTGGCGTGGTTGCTGGGAGGGCCCGCTTCGGACCTGCGTCGCTCCGCACCGCGCGGCGAGCGACGTGGTTGCAGCAACCACGTCGCTGGAGCAGCGTGAGAGCAACAACCACGTCGCTGCGGCAGCCCGCCCAGGCGACGCCGAGCCCCCTCCAGCGGCCAGTGGGGCTGATGTGGCAGCCGGGACGTACCAGGGAGAGCCGGGACCGGTGCGAGGGAGAGCTCGGGACGCTAGCCGGAGAACTCGGCCAGGGTGCGCTCGGCCTCGGCCAGCCAGGACTGGCGGGCGGCCAGGGCCTCCTGGGCCTGCTGCTGGCCGCGCGCGTCGCCGCTGGCCTCCGCCTTGGCCAGCTGTCCCTCCAGCTGGCTGATCGCGGCCTTGATCTGGTCCACCGTGCTGCGGGCCCGGGACAGGGCCTCCGGGTTGGACCGCCGCCACTGCGAGTCCTCCGCCTTGCGCATCGACTCCTCGATCCGGCGCAGGCCGCCCTCCAGCCGGTCCTGGGAGTCGCGCGGCACCGCGCCCGCCCTCTCCCAGCGCTCCTGGATGCCGCGCAGTGACGCCCGCGCCGCGCGCAGGTCGGTGACCGGCAGCAGCTTCTCCGCCTCGGCCAGCAGCTGCTCCTTGGCCATCCGCGTTCTGCGTGCAGCTCCGCGTCCTTGGCCGCCAGCATCCCGGCCCGGGCCTGGAAGAACGTGTCCTGGGCCGTCTTGAACCGGTTCCACAGCTCGTCCTCGGTGGCCCGGTCGGCCCGGCCCGCCTGCTTCCAGGCCCGCATCAGCTCCCGGTAGGCGGCCGCCGTCGGGCCCCAGTCGGTTGAGCCGGACAGCGCCTCGGCCTGGCCGGGCCAGGTCCTCCTTGCGGCGCCCGGATGCCCTCGCGCTCCTCCTCCAGGCTCGGCGAAGTACGCCTTGCGGCGCTTGGTGAACGCGTTGCGGGCCGCCGAAAGCCGCTTCCACAGCGCCGTCTCCGCGGTCCGGTCGCCGCGCGGCGCGGCCTTCCACTCCTCCAGGAGCTGGCGCATCCGCTCGCCGCTGATCTTCCAGTGGGTGGCCTCGGCCGCGATGTCGCTCGGCCTCGGCGACGATCCGCTCCTTGATCCTCCAGCGCCTCGCTGCGGGCCTGCTCGCGCGCGGCCTTGTGCTCCTCGCGGCGGCGGCCGGCCAGGCCGGTCAGCTTCTCGCAGCCGGCCCAGCAGCCCGTCCAGGTCGCCGATGGCATGCGCGTCCGTGACCGACGCTGATCAGGCGCTCGATCGTCGACTTGGCCTGCACCGGGGGACAGGTCGGTGCTGGCCAGCCGCTGCTCCAGCAGGCTGACCTCGGTCTCCAGCGTCTCGAACTTGCGCTTGAAGAAGGCCAGCGCCTCGTCCGGGCTGCCCGCCTGCCAGGAGCCCACCTGCCGCTCACCATCGGCGGTACGCACGTAGACCGTGCCGTCCTCGGCCACCCGGCCCCACGGATCGCTTGCGGTACTCACCGCGTACCTCCCGGTCGTTTCCTTACTGGCGGCGCAGTCGGTCAGATCCGATGTCAGTCTTCTTGATCGTCACGCTCTCGATTTCGACCTTCTCCTTCGGGTGGCCGTCGCCGGACCCGTTGGAGTTGTCGCTGCCAGCCTTCGCCACTTTCTGGATGATATTGAGTCCGCTCACTATCGTGCCAAACGGCGTGTAGCTCAGCGGGAAGGCTCAGGCTGTTCTTGTACACCAGGAAGAACTGGCTGCCGTTCGTGTTCGGACCGGAGTTGGCCATCGCCACGGTGCCGGCGGTGTACTTCGCGCCGGTCAGGTTCTCGTCATTGAACTTGTAACCGGGGCCGCCCTCGCCGGTGCCGGTCGGGTCGCCGCACTGGAGGACGAAGATTCCGCTGGTGGTGAGCCGGTGGCAGTGGGTGTTGCTGAAGAAGCTCTTTGAGGCCAGGTAGACGAACGAGTTCACGGTGCACGTCGCCTTGCTGTTCAGCAGGTTAATGACGATGTTGCCGCGATTCGTGTGAATTGTCGCCTGATACGTGGCCTTGTAATCGGGCGACGTCGGCGGCATTCCCACCTTCCGGGACGGCCGGCGGGTTGCGCGTGTAGCGTGCAGTGGTGAGCGGGCTCGGTGACGGCCGCCGCCGAGCTGCTCACGCTGGGCGTGGCGCTGGCCGTGGGCGTCGTGCTGGCGGCCGGGGTGTGCGACGAGCTGGCGGCCGCCGAGCTGGGCGACTTCTCGTCGTTGAACAGGAAGAACGCGCCCACGATGATGCCCAGCACGATGACGGCGGCCAGGCTGGCGATCGTCCACTTGCGCACCTGGGCATCGCGCTGTTCCCGCCTGGTCCATGCGCCGCTGATAGCGTGCCCGCTCGAGCTCACGCTGCCGCTGCTTCTTGCTCGCCACCGCTGCGGTCCTCCTGGTTACCCGCCGTTACCGATCGTGTCCGGCGACCGGGCTGCTCGTCCGCCTCCACTAGCTTCGACTAGCTTCGACGACCTGCGAAACTTCGCGAATCGTACCGGGCGTACCTGAGTCTGAGGTGCGGCCGTTATCGGTTCGACGCACCAACTGGTGCAACCTGTGTCCTCACCCGGCCGAACCCCGCCGGACTCCCGAGCCGGACCCCGGCCCGGACCCGGCCCGCAGCCGGGCCGCGCCCCGCCGCTCGGTAGCCTGGTGGACACCGCTCCTATGATCCCGCCCGCACCGCCAGACCGCCAGCGGCCAGACCGCCAAGCCCGCCAGGACCCGCCAAGGAGGCAACGTGCTCATCGCCGGGTTCCCCGCCGGCGCGTTCGCCGCGAACTGCTACCTGGTCGCGGCGGCGGCGGGCGAGGAATGTCTCATCATCGACCCTGGCCAGGACGCTGAGGCGGGAATCGACGAGATCGTCGAGCGGTACCGGCTGCGCCCGGCGGCCGTACTGCTCACCCACGGGCACATCGACCACATCTGGTCGGTGGCGCCGGTGTGCGGGGCGCGGGGACATCCCGGCCTACATCCACCCGGCCGACCGGGCGCTGCTCACCGACCCGGCCAAGGGCCTGCCGGTGCAGCCGGGCCAGGCAGTTCCTGCGCGGCCTGACGTTCAGCCGAGCCCGACGACGTCGTCGAGCTGGCCGACGGCATGACGCTGGAGCTGGCCGGGGTCACCTGGTCGCCGAGCACGCGCCGGGCCACACGCGCGGGTTCGCTGACGTTCCGGCTGCCCGGCCGCGGCCGATCCTGGCACCCTGTTCAGCGGCGACCTGCTGTTCGCCGGGTCGATCGGCCGCGTCGACCTGCCCGGCGGCGACTACGCCACGATCCTGGACAGCCTGGCCCGGGTCTGCCTGCCGCTGCCGGACGAGACCGTGGTGCTGTCCGGGCCACGGCCCGCAGACGACGATCGGGGCCGAGCGGGCCGGCAACCCGTACCTGGCCGGGCTTACCCGCGGCCGGGCCGTCGCGGCCTGTACTGGCGGCGCGGCACCGCACCGGCTGTAGCACACTCACAGAGCACGACACGACAAGAAGGGCTGGGAGCGATGATCCGCACCCACGACGCAGGCACCCTGCGCGCCGCCGACGGCCGGCCAGCAGGTCACCCTGGCCGGCTGGGTGGCGCGCCGCCGCGACCACGGCGGCGTGGTCTTCATCGACCTGCGCGACGCGAGCGGGATCGTCCAGGTCGTGCTCCGCGAGGAAGACGTCGCGCACGACCTGCGCGCCGAGTACTGCGTGCTGGTCACCGGCACCGTGCAGGCCCGGCCCGGCCGGGAACGAGAACCCCGAGCTGCCGACCGGCGAGATCGAGGTCGCCGCGACCGACGTCGAGGTGCTGTCGCGAGTCCGACCCGCTGCCGTTCCCGATCGAGAGCGGCGCCGAGCTCAGCGAGGAAGTCCGGCTCAAGTACCGCTACCTGGACATCCGGCGGGCCGACATGGCCGCCGCGCTGCGCGCCCGGTCCACGGCCGGCCTACCTGGTCAGCGACGTCATGCGCGAGCACGGCTTCGTCAACGTGGAGACCCCGTTCCTGACCCGGTCGACCCCCGAGGGCGCCCGCGACTTCCTGGTCCCGGTCCGGCTGCGGCCCGGCAGCTGGTACGCGCTGCCGCAGTCCCCGCAGCTGTTCAAGCAGCTGCTGATGGTGTCCGGGCTGGAGCGCTACTACCAGCTCGTGCGCTGCTTCCGGGACGAGGACTTCCGCGCCGACCGGCAGCCCGAGTTCACCCAGATCGACATCGAGATGTCCTTCGTCACCCGCGAGGACGTCGTGGCGCATGGCCGAGGACGCTGGTCGCGCGGCTGTGGTCGGAGATCGTCGGCTACGAGGTGCCGCGTGCCGATCCCGCAGATGACCTACGCCGACGCCATGGCCCGGTTCGGGTCCGACAAGCCCGACCTGCGGTTCGGGCAGGAGCTGCACCGACCTGACCGGCGTACTTCGCCGGCGACCGCAGTTCCGGGTCTTCCAGGCCCCCTACGTGGGCGCCGTGGTCATGCCGGGCGGCGCCGAGCAGTCCCGCAAGGAGCTGGACGGCTGGCAGGAGTGGGCCAGCTCGCGCGGCGCCCGCGGCCTGGCCTACGTCGCTCATCGACGCCGAGGGCGCCGTGTCCGACGCCGGCCCGGTGGCCAAGAACCTGTCCGACGCCGAGCGCGACGGCCTGCCCGCCGCGGCCGGCGCGGGCGCCGGGCGACGCGGTGTTCTTCGCGGCCGGCACCGCCGACGCCGCCCGCGCCCTGCTCGGCGCCGCCCGGCTGGAGATCGGCCACCGCTGCGGCCTGATCGACCCGGACGCCTGGTCCTTCCTTGGGTCGTGGACGCGCCGATGTTCGAGGAGACCGAGGCGGGCGGCTGGACCGCGGTGCACCACCCGTTCACCTCGCCGCTGCCCGAGTGGGCCGACAAGTTCGACGCCGAGCCCGGCGCGGCGCTGGCCGACGCCTACGACATCGTCTGCAACGGCAACGAGATCGGCGGCGGCTCCATCCGGATCCACCGGCCCGACGTGCAGCAGCGGGTGTTCGACGTCATCGGCCTGTCCCGCGAGGAGGCCGCCTCGCAGTTCGGCTTCCTGCTCGACGCGCTGCGCTTCGGGCCGCCGCCGCACGGCGGCATCGCGTTCGGCTGGGACCGGCTGCTGATGCTGCTGACCGGCCGGCGACACGCATCCGCGACGTCATCGCCTTCCCCAAGGCCGCCTCCGGGCACGACCCGCTCACCGGCGCGCCCGACGCCGATCACCGCCCAGCAGCGCAAGGAGGCCGGGCATCGACGCTGCGCCGCCCCGGCGGGCACGCGGCCGCCGGACGGTGGCTCGAGCGCCGCCGGGTACTGTCGAGGCTGTTCCCAGCCCAGGGCGGGCAGCCCGAGAGCCTGTTCGACGCCGCCGAGGACGAGGCGGCGCAGGCCGCCGCGCCGCTGGCCGTGCGGATGCGCCCGCGCACCCTGGACGAGGTCATCGGCCAGCGGCACCTGACCCGGCCCGGCTCCCCGCTGCGCAAGCTGGCCGAGCACCGACGCCGGGCTGTCGGTGCTGCTGTGGGGGCCGCCCGGCACCGGCAAGACCACGCTGGCCTACGTGGTCAGCCGGGCCACCAAGCGCAAGTTCGTCGAGCTGTCCGCGGTGTCGGCCGGGGTCAAGGACGTCCGCGCCGCCGTCGACAGGCCGCGCGCCGCGACCTGGGCCTGACCGGCGTCGCAGACCGTGCTGTTCATCGACGAGGTGCACCGGTTCACCAAGACCCAGCAGGACGCGCTGCTGCCCGCGGTGGAGAACCGCTGGGTCACCTTCATCGGCGCCACCACGGAGAACCCGTCGTTCTCGGTGGTCTGCCCGCTGCTGTCGCGGTCGCTGCTGCTCACCCTGCAGCCGCTCAGCGACGACGACATCGCGCGCCGTGATCGACCGGGCGCTGACCGACGAGCGCGGCCTGGCGGCCGGGTCACGCTCGCCGACGGGGTCACGGAGCACCTGGTGCGGCTGGCCGGCGGCGACGCCCGCCGGGCGCTGACCTACCTGGAGGCCGCCGCGCTCGGGCGTGCCCGAGGGCGGCGTGATCGACGCCGCCGGCCCTGGAGCGCGCCGTCGACCAGGCCATGGTCCGCTACGACCGGGCCGGCGACCAGCACTACGACGTGATCAGCGCGTTCATCAAGAGCATCCGGGGCAGCGACGCCGACGCCGCGCTGCACTACCTGGCCCGGATGATCGAGGCCGGCGAGGACCCCCGGTTCATCGCCCGCCGGCTGGTCGTGCACGCCAGCGAGGACATCGGCCTGGCCGATCCCGACCGCGCTGCAGACCGCCGTGGCCGCGGCCCAGGCGGTCGAGTTCATCGGCCTGCCCGAGGCCCGGATCAACCTGGCCCAGGCCACCATCCACCTGTGCCTGGCGCCCAAGTCCAACGCGGTGATCATGGCCATCGCCGCCGCCTCCGCCGACGTCCAGGCCGGCCTGGCCGGGCCGGTGCCCGCCGCACCTGCGCGACGCCCACTACCCCGGCGCCGCGCAAGCTCGGCCACGGCCAGGGCTACGTCTACCCGCACGACGACCCGGCCGGGGTCGTGCGCCAGCAGTACGCGCCCGGACGCCATCGCCGGCCGCGCGTACTACCAGCCCACCCGGCACGGCGCCGAGGCCAGGGCCGCCGAGCGCTCCGAGCGCATCCGCGAGATCCTGGGCCACGCAAGTAACGGTGCCGCGGCCGTGCCTCCGGCCCCCTCCGCAGCCCCGGTCCCGCCCGGGCACGGCCGAGGACGCCGCCGGCCCCGAGGCCCAGGCCAGCGGGCCCGATCCCGCCGCCGGACCGGATGCCGCCGCCGCGCCCGACCGGTGACGATAAGGTCGGCCACAGGACAGTCGGCCACCACGACGAAGGAGCGAGCGCCGATGACCGCCGGACAGCTTGCCGGCCTGATCGCCGCCGGGTTCTTCGCCGCTGCTGGTCTGCGTGGCCTGCTACGTGCTGCTGCGCATCGCCCGGCTGCTCACCGCGGCCACCGGGCTGGTGTCCGGTTACCGGGAGCGCGCCGACACGCTCCTGGAGCAGGCCCAGGCCGTCGTCGACCGCACCAACGAGCAGCTGACCAGGACCGACGCCATCACCGCCAGCATGGACGAGGTCACGGCCAACATGGCCGAGCTGTCCGGCCACGTCATCCGCGATGACCGGCCTGGCCAGGGCGCTGACCGGCGCCGTGGGCGCGCCCGTCACCGGCATCTCGGCGGTCGCCTACGGCGTCCGCCGAGCCGTCGCCCTGCGCCGGCCGGACGCCCGTTGCCGCCGCTCCGCGCCGGCATTGCGCGGACCAGAAGCGCGGCTGGTCGCCGCAATCGCCGGCCGGCAGATGCCAGCCGCGACGGCGCCGAGCCGCGCCGCCGGGCCCGGCGCACCCGGGCCAACACCGGCGGTCGGCGGTGATCCGCCGCGGGTTCTGGCTGGTCGACGGGTGCCGCGCTCGGGCGTGACCGGCTACCGGCGGGCCAGCCGCCTGCTCCAGTCTTCCGCCGCGCACCAGGCCGGGCCGGGCGCAAGCGGGCCGGGTCGTGCTGCGCGGCTCCGGGTCCGCGCGCTGCGGGCCCGCTCACCGGCCGCCGCGTGCTGGCCGGCGGCGCCCGGGCCGGGCGCGGGGCGGCCGCGAGCGTCGCGTTCGTCCGCGACGTGCGCGAGGGCATGGCAGAGTATCTGGATCAGCCAGGACTCCGGCTCAGGTCGTACCCTCGATGGTCAGCAGGGGCCGCGCGAGCCGCCGGCAGGCCAGCGGCTCGTAGCGCTGGTCCCTGGCAGCTCCCGGCGCGGCCCTGCGACACCTGATCCGGGCCGCTATCAGTCGATATCACGTGAAGGATGGCCGTTGCATGGAGTCGGCAGAGATCGCCCGCCGTTTCCTCAGCTTCTTCGAGCAGCGGGGCACACTCGTGGTGCCCTCGGCCAGCCTGATCGCCGAGGACCCCACGCTGCTGCTGGTGAACGCGGGCATGGTGCCGTTCAAGCCCTACTTCCTGGGCCAGCGGCAGCCGCCCTTCAAGCGGGCGACCAGCGCGCAGAAGTGCGTGCGGACCCCGACATCGACGAGGTCGGCAAGACCACCCGGCACGCCACGTTCTTCCAGATGCTCGGCAACTTCTCGTTCGGCGACTACTTCAAGGAAGCAGGCCATCCCGTTCGCCTGGGAGCTGCTGACCAGCCCGGAGTCCGAGGGCGGGTTCGGCTTCCCCGAGGACCGGCTGTGGGTCACCGTCTACCACGACGACGACGAGGCGGCCGGCATCTGGCACGACAAGGTCGGCGTCCCGCGAGGAGCCGGATCCAGCGCCGCGGCCTGGCCGACAACTACTGGCACATGGGCGTGCCGGGTCCCGGCGGCCCGTGCTCGGAGATCTACTACGACCGCGGGCCCGAGTACGGCCGCGAGGGCGGCCCGGTCGTCGACGAGGACCGCTACCTCGAGGTCTGGAACCTCGTCTTCATGCAGGAGCAGCTCAGCGAGGTCCGCAGCAAGGTGGACTTCGACGTCACCGGCGAGCTGCCGTCGCGCAACATCGACACCGGCATGGGCCTGGAGCGGATGGCGGCGCTGCTGCAGGGCGTCGACAACATCTACGAGATCGACACCATGTGGAAGGTCCTCGACCGGGCGGCCGAGCTCACCGAGCAGAAGTACGGCCGCGACGCACCGCGCCGACGTCTCGCTGCGGGTGGTCGCCGACCACGTGCGGACCGGCGGTCATGCTGGTCGCCGACGGCGTGACTGCCCTCCAACGAGGGCCGCGGCTACGTGCTGCGCCGGATCCTGCGCCGCAGCATCCGCAACCTGCGGCTGCTGTCCGGCGCGCAGCGCGGCGGCGCGGGCGGCAGCCTCAGCCGGGGCGGGCGACGAGCACTACATGCACGAGCTGTCCTCGGTCGCGATCGAGCGCGCTCGGCGAGCAGTACGCCGAGCTGCTGCCGCGACGCGCCGCAGATCCACGCCGTCATCGACGCCGAGGAGGCGGCGTTCCTGGCCACGCTGCGCACCGGCACCGCCATCTTCGACGCCGCGGTGGAGGAGACCAAGCGCGAGCGGCGCGGCGACCATCCGCGGCAGCCAGGCGTTCCAGCTCCACGACACCTACGGCTTCCCGATCGACCTGACCCTGGAGATGGCGTCCGAGCAGGGCCTGGCAGGTCGACGAGAGCGAGTTCCGCCGGCTGATGGGCGAGCAGCGGCGACCGGGCCAAGGCCGACGCCGCGGGCAAGAAGACCGGCAACGCCGACATCTCGGCCTTCGCGCAGATCCTGGACACCTCCGGCCGGGTCGTGTTCACCGGCTACGACGAGGTCGCCGGCGACGCCGACCGTGACCGGCCTGCTCGTCGAACGGCGCCTCGGTGCCGTCGGCGGGCGCGGGCACCGAGGTCGACGTGGTGCTGGACCGGACCCCGTTCTACGCCGAGGGCGGCGGCCAGCTCGCCGACGCCGGCCTGATCACCTCGGCCGGCAGCGGCGCGGGCGACGGCGCCCGGATCGAGGTGCTGGACGTGCAGGCCCCGGTGGCCGGGCTGATCGTGCACCGGTCCCGGGTCACCGCGGGCGAGATCGTGGTCGGCGATCACGGTGCACGCCGAGATCGACATCGAGCGGCGCCGCGCGGTGTCCCGCTCGCACACCGCGACCCACCTGGTGCACCGGGCGTTCCGCGGCGCGCTGGGCGAGTCCGCGGCGCAGGCCGGGCTCGGAGAACGCGCCGGGCCGGTTCCGGTTCGACTTCACCGCCATGGGCGCGGTGCCGCCCGCGGTGCTGCAAGGACGCCGAGGACGAGGTCAACCAGGTCCTCGATCAATGACCTGGAGGTCCGCGCCTTCCACACCTCGCATGGACGAGGCGCGGGCCATGGGCGCGCTGGCCCTGTTCGGCGAGAAGTACGGCGACCAGGTCCGCGTCGTCGAGGTCGGTGACTACTCCCGCGAGCTGTGCGGCGGCACCCACGTGCGCCCGGTCCGGGCAACCTGGGCCTGGTCAAGATCCTGGGCGAGTCCTCGATCGGGTCCGGGGTGCGCCGGGTGGAGGCCCTGGTCGGCATCGACGCGTTCCGCTTCCTGGCCCGCGAGAGCGCGCTGGTCGGCCAGCTCAGCGAGCAGCTCAAGGCCCGCCGCGAGGAGCTGCCCGAGCGGATCTCCTCGATCGTGACCCGGCTCCGCGACGCCGAGCGTGACCTGCAGCGGCTCCAGTCCGCCGCGCTGCTCGGCAACGCGGGTGACCTGGCCGGCGGCGCGGCAGGACGTGGCCGGCGCGTCGTACGTGGCCTACCAGGTACCCGACGGCACCCCGGCCGACGGGATCCGCAAGGTGGCCCTGGACATCCGCGGCCGGCTGGCCGCGGACCGGCCCGGCGTGGTCGTGGTGGCGGGCGTGCCCGCCGACCGGCCGACGGTCGTGGTGGCCGTCAACGACGCGGCCCGGGCGCGCCGGACTCAAGGCCGGCCAGCTCGTGCTCACCGCCACCGGAGTCGCTGGGCGGCCGGGGCGGCGGCAAGGACGATGTCGCGCAGGGCGGAGGTGCCCCGCTGGGCGATCAGGCGGCCCAGACAATCGCCGAGTCCTTCCGCGTGGTGGGTTCGGCGATTAGGGATATATTGGTCAGCGGTAGCGTACTGTGAGACCGTGCCGCAGCTAGTTTGTGTCCGTGATGAGATATTTGTCCGGACCGAAACCAGTTCGCCGCACAGTGGTGATGAGCCCTTGAGGCCGGGCGTCAGGCTGGCCATCGATGTGGGGCTGGCCCGGATCGGCGTGGCCGCCTGCGACCCCGGCGGCCTGCTGGCCAGCCCGCTCGCTACCGTCAGGCGCGGTCGCGGCGATCTTGACGAGCTGGCCCGGCTGACCGCCGAGCGCGAGGCCATGGAGGTCATCGTCGGCCTGCCCACGCGGCCTGTCGGGCCGGGAGGGCAAGTCGGCCGCCGACGCGCGGGGCTTCGCCGCCGCGCTGGCCGCCCGAGTCGCGCCCGTGCCCGTCCGCCTGGTCGACGAGCGGTTCACCACCGTCCTGGCCCACGACGCGCTGCGCCGCGGCGGCCGCGACGGCAAGGCCCGGCGGACGGTCGTGGACCAGGCCGCCGCCGCGCTACTGCTTCAGAGCGCGCTGGACACCGAGCGCTCCACCGGCCAGCCTGCAGGCGAGCCCGTGGCTGGCGTGCCCGCCCGAGGGGGGACGCATTGAGCCGGGACGGACGCGAGGGCGGCTGGGATTCCGGACGCAGCCGGACAGCCAGGGATCCGGGTAGCTGGCCCGAGGACCCCGAGCGGCGCGGGCGGCGCGGCCGCCACGGCGCGCCCGACGACAGCAGCGACTCGCTCCCGCCCTACCCCGCGCCGCCCGGTGGCTACGGGCCGCCCCCGGTGTCCGGGCCCCAGCAGCGGATCAACGACCCCTACGGCCCGGCCGACCCGTTCGCCGGATCGCCGGACCCCTACGGCAGCTCCGACCGCTACGCCGCCGAGCCCGGGGCCAGCGGCTACGGCGCCAGCCCTTACGGCCCGGCTGACCCCTACGGTCCGCCCGACCCCTACAGCCAGCCCGGCTCGCCCGGCGGCGCCGCGCACAGCTCGGGCCGGCACAGCTCGGGCAGCCCGGCTGACCCGTACGGTCCGGCCGATCCCTATGGTCCGGCCGACCCGCACAGCCCGGCTGACCCCTATTCCTCCAACGGCTACGGCCCGGCCAGCCACCAGGGCCAGCCCGGTGGCTATGACCCGCCCGCCGCCAGCCCTTATGGCCCGCCTGACCCCTACGGTCCGGCTGACCCCTACGGTTCCGCGGGCACCTCCCGCGGCGCGGCCGACCCCTATGGTCCCGCCGATCCGTACGGCCCCGGCGATCAGCCGGGGAGCGCGAGCCGGTACGGCGCGGCCGATCCGTACGGTCCCGCGGACCCCTACGGCCCGGCCGACTCTTTCGGCCGCCCCGACGCCTTCGGGTCCGCCGACCCTTACGGCCCGGCGGGTACCGGGGAGCACACTGGCCCGCAGCCGGGTGCCCAGGACCCGGCCGGCCGCGCCGGCCGCCACCACCAGCCCGACCCGCGCTACTCCACAGGCCCGCAGGACGTAGGGGACCCGCGCTACGCGGCCGGCCCGCCGGACCCGCGCTACTCCACGGGCCCGCAGGACATGGGGGACCGGCGCTACGCAACCGGCCCGCAGGACCTGGGGGACCGGGGCTACTCGGCCGGCCCGCAGGACCCTGGGAACCCGCCGTACTCGACCGGGCCGCAGGATCTCAGCGACCGTCGTTACGCGACCGGTCCCCAGGACCTGGCCAGCGGCCGGCGCCCGACCGGACCCCAGGACCCCTATCTCCCGGCTGGCGGCCCGCTCGACGCCTCGGGCCCGCAGCCCGGCTATGCCGACCCCCGCCGCCCGGCCGACCCGTACGGCGCGGCCGACCCTTACGGCTCCGCCGGCCCGCCCACCGGCCCCGGCGCCGCCACCGGACGGTTCGCCACGCCGGACCCGCTGAGCCAGCCCGACCCGCTCGGCCGGCCCGACCCGGCCCGGCCGCTGCCGCGCACGCCCTACGACGGCGAGGACACCGCCAGCTGGACGAATTACCCGCCCGGCCGCGACCCTTACGACAGCCAGGGCTCAATACCCGGCCTGCCGCTGCCCGGCACCAACGGTGCCTCGGCCACGGACGCGCACCGCTGGCCGTCGGCCGGCGGCGGCCCGGCCACTGGCCCCGGCGCCACCGCGCCCTGGGAGAGCGACGCGTCCGGCAGCTACCGGCCCGCCACGGACCGCGACGCGCCGCCCAGGCCCGACGGCTTCGGCGCCGCCGGCCCCGGCGCGACCGGCAGCTTCCGCACCGCCGCTCCCGGCGCCGGATCCGGCTACGACGCGCCGGGCGACTTCACCGGCCCCGGACGCTACGAGGACCAGCCCGCTGGCTTCGACGCCGCCGGCCAGGACCCCTGGGCCCAGGACGGCCGCCGCGGCGGCCCCCGGCCCGGCGCGCGCCGGGCCGCGGGCGCCGACCAGTACGACGCCGGTGACCAGTTCGCCGAGCCCGCCGCGCCGCCCGCCCGCGGCGCCCGGCCGGGCTCGCGGGCCGGGCACCGCGGCCGCGGCGCCGCGGCACAGGACGAGCGCGACCCGGTGGCCGCCGACGGCCCCGAGTGGGCCGACGAGAGCCAGCACAAGGGCTTCTTCCAGGGCTTCGGCCATGACGACAACGTCGACCCCCCGCCCCGGCGCAAGCGGCGCAAGGGCAAGTTCGCGGCCCCGCTGATCTCCCTGATCGTCGTGCTGGCCCTGCTCGGCGCGGGCGGCTACTTCGCCGTCAGCTGGTACTCGTCCCGGCACGCCAACTACACCGGCCAGGGCACCGGTGAGATCAAGGTCACCGTGGCCAGCGGCGCCACCGCGTACTCGCTGGCCCCCGACCTGGTCAAGCTCGGCGTCATCGCCGCCACCCAGCCGTTCATCGACGCCGCCAAGCAGAACCCCGGCGCGGGCCTGCATCCGGGCGTCTACAAGCTGCGCAAGCACATGAACTCGACCGATGCCTGGAATCTGCTGCTCAGCCCCAAGGCGCGGATCACGACCCCGTCCAGCTTCTTCCTCGGCGGCCGCACCTCGGACATCGTCCAGCAGCTAGCCGCCGACTACAAGATCCCGGCCGAGGAACTCCAGGCCGACCTGAGCAACACCAAGGCGCTGGGCCTGCCCTCGTTCGCCGGGACCAAGCCGGTGGGAACCAAGTATCCGCTGGCCGAGGGCTACCTGTACCCGGGCAACTACTCGTTCAAGCCGCACACCACTCCGCTGCAGATGCTGCAGGCCATGGTGGCGCGGTTCAAGTCGGAGACCGCCAGCCTCCACCTGGTCACCGCGGCCAGGAAGGCCGGGTTCAGCCCGGTCCAGCTCATCACCGAGGCCAGCATCCTGAAGGCCGAGGTCGGGAGCGAGCCCAAGTACTACCCGGAGGTGGCCAGGGTCATCGACAACCGGCTCAACCAGGGCGGGACCCTCAACCTGGACTCGACGATCGAGTACGGCCTGGGCATCCACGGCTTCAGCATGACCGAGACGCAGCTGCACGAGAACACGCCCTACAACACCAACCTGCGCGACGGCCTGCCGCCCGGCCCGATCGACTCACCGGACGTGGCCGCCATCGAGGCCGTGCTGCACCCCACGCCCAAGACGCCGACGACTGAGAGCTGGATCTACTTCGTCACGATCAACAAGGCCGGCCTCACGAAGTTCACCAGCAGCAAGTCGCAGTTCGACATCTGGAGCAAGGAAGCCGTCAAGAACGGGGTCTGATCATCACCGGCAAGCACGCGGCCGTGCTCGGCTCGCCGATCGGTCACTCGCTCTCGCCGGTGCTGCACCGGGCCGCCTACCGGGCCCTCGGCCTGCACGACTGGGACTACCAGGCCATCGAGTGCGACGAGGCTGGGCTGCCCGGCCTGCTGGACTCGCTCGGCGCCGGGCTGGGCCGGGCTGTCGCTGACCATGCCGCTCAAGCGGGCCGTGCTGCCGCTGCTGGACCAGGCCGAGACGCTGGCCGCCGAGGTCGGCGGGGCGAACACCGTGGTCTTCGCCGACGGCGGCCGCCTCGGCTTCAACACCGACGTGCCCGGCATGATCACCGCGCTGGCCGAGGCCAGGATCACCACCGCCGACTCCGCCCTGGTCCTGGGGGCCGGCGCGACCGCCTGTGCCGCGCTCGGCGCGCTGCGCGGCCTGGGGGTGACCGAGGTCGCGGTCGCGGTCCGGAACCCGGCCACCGCGGGCCTGCTCCGGACGTGGCCGGGCGGCTGGGAATAAATGTCCGTCTCGTCCGGTTTAACCTGGAGTCTAAGGAGCCTGCCTGGCCCCTGCTGATCTCCACCGTCCCCGCCGGAGCGGCCGATGTCTACGCGGACCGGATCCGGGCCGGGACCATCGCTGCCGCCGCCGTGCTGGACGTGATCTATCACCCCTGGCCGACCCGCCTGGCCCAGGCCGCGGCCGCGGCCGGAGCCGCGGTATCCGGCGGCTTCGAGTTGCTGCTGCACCAGGCCGCCCGTCAGGTGGAGCTGATGACCGGCCAGGACGCCCCCACGGCGGCTATGCGCGAGGCCGGCCGGGCCGCACTGGCCCGCCGGACCGCCTCGTCCTAGCCCGCGTCAGTCCAGCCCGTTCCGGGCATATCGGCGTCAGCGGGGGCGAGCGGGGCGCTGCGGGAATACCAGCAGGGGGCCACATGCGTTAGTCTTAGCGGACGACCATGTGTGGCGTGGTCGTGTCGACCGGCACGTGAGGTCCGCGTCTTGCGGCGCGGGTGTGTCAGCACACGACGCGCCGGGCATGCAAGCGGAGGACCACCTCGGCCGCCTCCCACCTAGCCAGCTGGCGCTGGCGGGTTACTGGCCGGCTGGCTCGTCGGGCCGGCTGGCGTTCAGCTAGCCGCAGGGTTAGCTGATAGGCCGGGCGTGCTGCTGTCGGCTCGTTCGCGGGCTGACCGGTGCGTCGCGGGTGCCAGCCCTGGTCACGAGGACCGGGCGGTTTCCTGCACGTGGTGGCCCCGCAGGCAAGGCGTGCGGGGCCTTCTGCTTTTGGCCAGGAGGCACCAGGCAGGTTCTGTGCCGGGATCGTCCCGGCGCAGGAGAACAAGGTGACACTGGAGGTCACATCAGCACCGAACCACGTATCAACGAGCGCATCCGCGTACCCGAGGTGCGGCTCGTCGGGCCCGCTGGCGAGCAGATCGGCATTGTTGCCATCAATGACGCGCTCCGGCTGGCCCAGGAGGGGGATCTCGACCTGGTTGAGGTCGCGCCCGACCGCCCGGCCCCCGGTGGCCAAGCTGATGGATTACGGCAAGTTCAAGTACGAGTCAGCGCTCAAGGCCCGGGAGAGCGCGGAAGAACCAGGCTCAGACGGTCATCAAGGAGATCAAGCTCCGGCCGAAGATCGACCCGCACGACTACGGCACCAAGAAGGGCCACGTCGAGCGGTTCCTCAAGGCGGGGGACAAGGTCAAGGTCACGATCATGTTCCGCGGCCGTGAGCAGTCGAGGCCGGAACTCGGCTTCAAGCTGCTCCAGCGCCTGGCGGGCGATGTCGAGGAGCTTGGCTTCGTCGAGTCCCAGCCGAAGCAGGACGGCCGGAACATGATCATGGTGATCGGGCCGCACAAGCGGAAGGCCGATGCCCGGCCCGAGGCGAAGCCTGAGCACACCGCCCGGGCTGAGCGAGCCGAGCGCGTGGCCGCCCGCACCGCGGCCATGCCGCCCGCGCCGGCGCCCGTCGCCAGCGTGCCGGACGAGCCCGAGACCGAGACGCCGACCGAGACGCCGGTCGAGACGGCGACCGAGCCGAGCCCGGCTCAGCGCCCGGCCGCCGCGCAGACCGCACCGCGGCTCGGCGCCGTCCCGGCCCACCTCGTCGCGCCCGTCGGCTTCGCCGCGCCCGTCCGCGCAGGACAGCGCCGCGCCGCGCCCGGCCGCCTCGGCCGGATCCCGGCCCGCGCCGACCCCGCGGCCGAGTACGCCCGCGGCCCTCGGCGCCGCGGTGCCGCGCCCCGGCCCGGTCCGCCGCGGCCCGCGGCCCGCCCGGCTGCCCCGGGCGGCCGGCGGCCGGCAGTCCGGCGGCACCGGCGGGCTCAGGCAGTCCGACCCCGCGGCCGGCCGCCCCGCAGACCGGCAGCCCGCGGCCCAGCGCCCCGCGGCCGAGCGCACCGCGTCCCGGTGCGCCCCGGCCCAGCGCGCCGCGACCGCGGCCGGCCAGCCCGGTGCCCGCGCAGCGGGCTGACAGCGCCGGCGGAGCGGCCAAGCCCGCCGACCCGGCGGACTAGGACTCGCGGCAGGCACCCGCCGGGCCCCTGGCCCGGACTTGCCTGCCCGAACGGGCCCGCGTGCCCGAACGACCCGGCCGGGCCCCTTCCGGCGGGCCGGGTGAGTAGCATGCCCCTGGCATGCTGATGAACGGCGTGCCGCAGGGCACGTGGACAACCGTGCCCCAGGCACGCTGAAGAGCGTGCCCCCGGCACGCGGAAACGGAGACACGGCGACATGCCGAAGATGAAGACCCACAGCGGATCGAACAAGCGGTTCCGGCTGACCGGCACGGGCAAGGTCATGCGCCGCCGGGCCAACCGGCAGCACCTTCTCGAGCACAAGCCGAGCACGCTGACCCGCCGCCTCAAGAAAGAGGTCGTGCTCGCGCCCGCCGACGCTAAGAAGATCAAGAGGCTGCTGGGAAAGTGACCCGGCCCGCCACTAACAAGCAGGGAGTCGAACTAATGGCACGCGTGAAGCGGGCAGTCAATGCCCACAAGAAGCGCAGGGTCGTCCTCGAGCGGGCGAGCGGCTACCGGGGCCAGCGGTCCCGGCTGTACCGCAAGGCCAAGGAGCAGCAGCTCCACTCGATGACCTACGCCTACCGGGACCGCAAGGACCGCAAGGGCGCGTTCCGGCGGCTGTGGATCCAGCGGATCAACGCCGCCGCCCGGGCCGAGGGCATGACCTATAACCGGTTCATCCAGGGCCTGAAGATCGCTGGCGTGGAAGTCGACCGGCGGATGCTGGCCGAGCTGGCCGTCGCCGACCCGCAGGCCTTCACCGCGCTGGTCGAGGTGGCGCGCCAGGCGCTGCCCGCCGACCTGGGTACTGCCGCTGCCTGAGCATCAGGTGCCTGATCACCAGGTGCGTGACCGCCCGCTGCCTGATCAGAGACAGCCTGATCAGCGACTGCGCGATGAGCGACTGCGCGATGAGCGGCGGGCGCCCGCGGCGACCGCCGAGGTAACCAGCATCAGCTCGCCGCGGGTCAAGGCTGCCCGGCAGCTGGCCAAGCGGGCCTTCCGGGAGCGCTCGCGGTCCTTCCTGGCGGAGGGGCCGCAGGCGGTGCGGGAGGCGCTGGGCAGCGCCGGGCGTGCTGACCGAGCTGTTCGTCGACCGCCGCCGCCGCCGGCCGCCATGGCGACCTGGCCGAGCCGGCCGCCGGCCTGGGCGTCGCCGTCCACGTCGTCAGCGGCGAGGTCATGACCGAGCTGGCCCAGACGGTGACCCCGCAGGGCCTGCTCGGTGTCTGCCGGTTCATCGACGTGTCGCTGGCCGAGCTGACGGCCAGCTCACCGCGGCTGGTGGCGGTGCTGGCCAACGTGCGCGACCCCGGCAACGCCGGGACCGTGCTGCGCACCGCCGACGCCGCCGGGGCCGCAGGCGTGATCTTCACCTCGGCCTCCGTCGACCCGTACAACAGCAAGTGCGTCCGTTCCTCGGCGGGCAGCCTGTTCCACGTGCCGGTGGTAGCCGGGCCGGCGCCCGGCGAGGCGGCCGCGGCGCTGCGCGCGGCCGGGCTGCGGGTGCTGGCCGCCGACGGCGCCGCCGATCAGGTGCTCGACCCCGGCGGCGCCAACGAGTGGCTGGCCGGCCCGACCGCCTGGCTGTTCGGCAACGAGGCCTGGGGCCTGCCCGCCGACCTGCTGGCCCTGGCCGACCTGGCCGTCGCGGTGCCCATCTACGGCCGGGCCGAGAGCCTCAACCTGGCCGCCGCCGCGGCCGTCTGCCTGTACGCGTCAGCGGCCCGGCTGAATTCGCCGCGGTAGAGCCTGACACCGCTGGTCAGACAGGCACAGACAGCGCAGTCAGGTGAATATCTGCAACCGTTTGCCGCTTTGGCCCCTCCTGGGGTGCCACAGCACCGGCCCGGCACGCTAGAGTCTGATCACGTTGCGTCATTGGTGACCCCGGTCAGGGTCACGGCGTGGTGGCCGGATGGCGCGACAGTGGCAGCCCGCGGGTAACCCCCGGATCCGCGGAGCGGCAACTGGGTCCTGCCGGGGAGTGGGCCCCGGAGGCGGCGGACAGGTGAACGGGATCGTGTCGGGCCAGGCGAGTGTCCCGGCGGGTACGCCCGCGGCGACCTCGGACGCCATCGGCGTCGCGGTCGACCCCGACGACATTCCCGACGGGCTGATCGTCGCCGACCAGAGCGGCCGGATCACCGTCTTCAACCGCGCGGCCGCCCGGCTGACCGGCATCACCCCGGCCGAGGCCATCGGCCAGGACATCCGCCAGGTGCTGCCGCTGCAGGACGCCGAAGAGCGCTGCTGGTGGACCCAGACCCAGCCCTACGGCGGCCTGACCACTCGCACCCGGCACCCGGAGCGCTCGCTGTTCATGCCCGACGGCACCGAGCTGCTGGTGTGCGTGGGCTACGTGCGCAGCCCGCGCTGCGGCCCCCGCGAGGACTGGCACCGCGAGCCGGGCGCCGTCCGCCGCATCATGATCACGATTCGCGGCACCGAGCAGCGAACCCGCCTCGACCGCAGCCGGGCCGACCTGGTCTCCACCGTCGCCCACGAGCTGCGCTCCCCGCTGACCAGCGTCAAGGGATTCACGGCCACGCTGCTGGCCAAGTGGCCCCGGTTCACCGACGACCAGAAAGTGGTCATGCTGGAGACGGTCAACTCGGACGCCGACCGGGTCACCCGGCTGATCACCGAGCTGCTGGACGTGTCACGGATCGAGGCCGGGCGCATCGAGGTGCATCGCGAGCTGGTCGACATCCCGGCCCGGGTGCGCAAGGTCATCAGCGGCCGGGTCGCGGCGGGCGACCCCGAGGACCGGTTCCGCGTCGAGGCGGCCGCTGACCTGCCCGAGACCTGGCTGGACGGCGACAAGGTCGACCAGATCCTGGCCAACCTGATCGAGAACGCGGTCCGGCACGGTGCTGGTACGGTTACAACTGTGGTGGAGCCGGTCGTGGTGGCGGGTGCTCCTGGGGTGGCGGTGTCCGTCTGCGACCAGGGGCCTGGCATCGCGCCGGAGATGGCTTCGCGTGTCTTCCGCCGGTTCTGGCGGGCCAAGCGCCGGGGCGGCGCTGGCCTCGGGCTGTTCATCGTGAAGGGCCTGGTGGAGGCGCACGGCGGGACCATCGAGGTGGGCCAGGCCGACTGCGGCGGTGCGGCGTTCCGATTTACCATGCCCGCCGTCAAGCCTGACTTCGGCTGACTGGCGGGCCGCAGGCAGCTCCTTCCTGGCCCGCGCGCGGTGAGACGACCGCGCGGGCTCCTGACATTTTGCTGATCGCAGGAGAGTAGACCGCGATGTCCGCACCGAATAAGACCTACGACCCGGTGGAGGTGGCGGCGCTGGCCCCGGATGAGGTACAGCGCATGACCGACGCGGCGCTGGCCGCCATCGGCGCCGCCTCGACCCTGGACGAGCTGAAGGCGGCCCGGCTGGCGCACGCCGGCGACCGCGCGCCCATCGCCCTGGCCAACGCCGAGATCGGCGCCCTGCCGCCCGCCGCGCGGGCCGAGGCCGGCAAGCGAGTCGGCGCGGCCCGGGCCGCGATCCGGCAGGCGCTCACCGAGCGGCAGGCCGAGCTGGAGGCCGAGCGCGACCGGCGGGTGCTGGTCGAGGAGGCCGTCGACGTCACGCTGCCGTGGGACCGGCAGCCGGCCGGGGCCCGGCACCCGGTGACCACCGTCGCCGAGCGGCTGGCCGACGTCTTCGTGAGCATGGGCTACGAGGTCGCCGAGGGCCCCGAGGTCGAGGACGAGTGGTACAACTTCGACGCCCTGAACTTCCCGCCCGATCACCCGGCGCGGGAGATGTACGACACCCTGTTCGTGGCCGCGCCCGACGGCAGCGAGCGGTCCGGCGTCGTGCTGCGCACCCACACCTCGCCGGTGCAGATCCGGGCCATGCTGAACCGGCCGCTGCCGCTCTACGTGGTCAGCCCCGGCAAGTGCTTCCGCACCGACGCCCTGGACGCCACGCACAGCCCGGTCTTCCACCAGATCGAGTGCCTGGCCGTGGACGAGGGCCTGACCATGGCCGACCTGCGCGGCGCGATCCGCGCGTTCGTCGACGCCATGTTCGGCCAGGGGCTGCGGACCCGGCTGCGGCCGGACTACTTCCCGTTCACCGAGCCGTCCGCCGACGTGTCCATGGAGTGCCACGTCTGCCGCGGTGCCTCGACCCGGCCGGGCGGGGCGCCCTGCCGGGTGTGCCGGTCGCAGGGCTGGATCGAGATCGCCGGCTGCGGGATGGTCAACCCCCGCGTGCTGGTGGCCTGCGGCATCGACCCGGACCGGTACAGCGGGTTCGCCTTCGGCCTGGGCATCGAGCGCTCGCTGATGATCCGCAACGGCGTGGCCGACATCCGGGACACCCTGGAGGGCGACGTGCGGTTCAGCCGGGCATTCGGACTGGAGGCGTGATGCGGATTCCCCTGTCCTGGCTGCTGGAGTACGCGGCGATCGGGTCGGGCGGCGTCGACGGCCCAGACGTTGACAGCGTCGACGCCGACGACGTGGCCCGGCGGCTGACCGCGTGCGGCCTGGAGATCGAGTCCGTCGAGCGCGTCGGCTACGACATCACGAACGTCGTCGTGGCCGAGGTGCTGGACGTCGAGGAGCTGACCGGCTTCCGCAAGCCCGTCCGGTACTGCCAGGTCTCCACCGGCGACGGCCAGGAGCGGCACGTCATCTGCGGAGCGACCAACTTCTCGGCCGGCGACCGGGTGCCGCTGGCGCTGCCGGGCGCCACGCTGCCCGGCGGGTTCGAGATCGGGGCCCGCAAGACCTACGGGAAGATCTCCGAGGGCATGATCTGCTCCGCCGCCGAGCTGGCGCTGGGCGATGATCACTCGGGCATCATGGTGCTCGCCTCAGACGCGCCCCTGGGTACCGACTTCGTTTCCTACGGTGGCCTGCGCGACTTTGTTATGGATGTGAATGTCACCCCGGACAAGGGCTATGCGCTGTCGGTCCGGGGCGTGGCCAGGGAGCTGGCGATCTCCTACGGCGTCGCCTACACCGACCCGGCCGACGCGGGACTGCCGCCGTACGTGAACCGGATCTCCGACGAGGTCTGGCCGGCCAGCATCGAGGACCCGACGGCCTGCGACCGGTTCGTGCTGCGCGAGGTGCGCGGCATCGACCCGGCCGTGCCGACCCCGCTGCGCATGCTGGTCCGGCTGGCCCGGGCCGGGCAGCGCAGCGTGTCGCTGGCCGTGGACGTCACCAACTACCTGATGCTGGAGCTCGGCCAGCCGCTGCACGCGTTCGACCGGGACCGGCTGACCGGGCCGATCGTGGTCCGCCGGGCCCGGCCGGGGGAGCGGCTGGAGACGCTCGACCACGTGGTCCGCGACCTGGACCCCGAGGACATCCTGATCACCGACTCCTCGGGCCCGATCTCGCTGGCCGGCACCATGGGCGGCCTGGCCACCGAGGTCACCGAGTCCTCGCGCGAGCTGGTCATCGAGGCGGCGCACTTCTCGGCCCGCGGCACGGCCCGGATGAGCCGGCGGCACAAGCTCGGCTCCGAGGCCTCGGCCCGGTTCGAGCGCGGCGTGGACCACGAGCTTCAGCTGCGCGCCTCGGCCAAGGCCGTGGCCATGCTCAGCGAGCTGGCCGGCGGCCTGGTGGTGGAGGGCTGCTCCTACGCCAGCGCGCCCATCCCCGAGGTCTCGATCGTGATGGCCGCCGACTACCCCGACCAGGTGGCCGGCATGGTCTACGGGCTCGGCGCCGTGATCCGGCGGCTGGAGCAGGTCGGCTGCCAGGTCACCCAGTCCGCCGCCGGGACGCCCGAGGCGGCCACGGTGTCGGAGGGCGGCGGCGCGCACGCCCGCCACGACCACGGCCGGCACGACCGGTCCGGGAACGTGCTCACGGTCGTGCCGCCGTCCTGGCGCCCCGACCTGACCGACCCGGCCGACCTGGCCGAGGAGGTCATCCGGCTCGAGGGCTACGAGCAGATTCCGGTCCGCGCGCCGCGCGCCGCGGCCGGCCGGGGGCTGACCGAGCGGCAGCGGCTGCGCCGCACCACCGGGCGCTCGCTGGCCGCCACCGGCTTCGTCGAGGCGATCAGCTACCCGTTCGTGTCGCCCGCCGACTTCGACCGGCTGCTGCTGCCCGCCGAGGACCCGCGGCGGCGGGCGGTGGCCCTGGCCAACCCGCTCAGCGACGACGAGCCGCTGCTGCGCACCGTGCTGCTGCCCGGCCTGCTGCGGGTGCTCGGGCGCAACATCGGCCGCGGCTTCACCGACCTGGGGCTGTTCGAGACCGGGGCGGTCTTCCGGTCCAGTCCCGACGGCCCGAAGGTCGCGCCCATGCCCGGCGTGGACCAGGCGCCCAGCCCCGAGGTGCTGGGCCGGCTTGAGGCCGCGCTGCCCGATCAGCCCCTGCACCTGGCCGTGGTGCTAGCCGGCGACCGCGAGCTGTCCGGCTGGTGGGGCGCCGGCGGGCGGGCTGGGTGGCAGGACGCCATCGAGGCCGCGCGCCAGGTGCTCGAGGTCAGCCGGCTGTCGTTCTCGGTCCGCGCCGACCAGGAGGAGCCGTGGCACCCCGGCCGGTGCGCCGCGCTGATCGTGCACGGCGAGGGCGGCCACGAGTGGCTGGCCGGGCACGCCGGCGAGCTGCACCCGCGGGTCACGGCCGCGTTCGGGCTGCCCGCCCGGACCGCCGCCGCGGAGCTGGACATGTCGGTGATCGAGACGGCCGCCGGGCTGCTCGGCCCGGTGCAAGCCCCGGAGATCTCCGGCTACCCCGTGGCCACCCAGGACGTCGCGCTGATCGTGGCCGACTCGGTGCCCGCCGGCGACGTGGCCGCCGCACTGGCCGCCGGGGCGGCGGGCGCGGGCGGCGCGGGGGACATCGCGCTGGAGGATTTGCGGCTGTTCGACGTCTACACCGGTGACCAGGTCGGCGAGGGACGCAAGTCACTGGCCTACACCCTGCGGTTCCGGGCCCCGGACCGCACCCTCACCGCCGACGAGGCCAGCCAGGCCCGCGAGGCGGCGGTCGCCGAGGCCACCCGCCGCACCGGCGCCGTCCTCCGCAGTTCGTAACCGGCCCCGCCACGCCCGCTCCGAGATCGGGTTGTGGGTGCTTAGTTGCCTACACCCCGCTGTAGGCAACTAAGCGCACGCTCCCGCAGTCTCCCGCCGCCCAGCCGCGCCGGGTCACGGGGGGCGCAAGGCCTCGGGGCGCGGGTCGTGGGGGGCGGGCCGGTTAGCTGGGGGTGGGGAGGACGGCCAGGATCTCGGCGCCGTTGCGGGTGCAGCGGGAGGCCCGGCCGGTCTTGAGCACCTCGGGCGTCGGGTAGACGCGGCACTGCCAGCCGCCGACGTTCACCGGACCGCCGCCGCCCGCCCCAGGGCCCTTGCCGTCGAGGATCGCCTTGCGGTACTGGTGCTCCACGGACATGGCCGCCGAGCAGCCTATCTGGCCCTTGGTGATCTCCACCTTGACCGGCACGTTGGCGGGCGTGCGGGCGGTGCCGCACTGGGTGGCCGTCGGCTTGTGGGTACCGCCGCTGGCCGCGTTGTGCCCGGACGGGCCGCAGGCCGCGGCCGCGAGGCCGACCGCCGTGACCAGCAAGGCGAGCCTGAGCGGTACCGGGAGCCGCGGGGAAACGTCGCTCAGGGACCAGCGCGGATGCATGTGCGATCTCCCTTCCGGGGGATCATCATGCCGCGTCGGCTTGTGCAGGCCCAACCCGGCCTGGATATCCGCCATGACGCCCCGTCCCGAGGTTTGCATATTCACAACGACCATTGCATACTAATTCAGCAACGCCGCAGTCGTGGCCACGCGGCTGTCCCGGTCACGCGGCCGTCGGGCAGCTTGACTGGCGAGGCGGCGCGCTCGCCGGGACAGCGTGATCGCCGGCCGGCGGGACCGTCGGGCAGCGTAGTCACGGGCGGCGTGCTCGCCGGGCGGCGGCACCGTCGAAGCGGGCTGGCCGACCGGGCAGCCCGCGCGGCGAGCGGAAAACGGCAGGCGAATAGCGGGATATAGCTGGAGGGTGCATGGGCGCGCGGGTCGCGGTGGCCGGGGCGAGCGGGTACGCCGGCGGGGAACTGCTCCGGCTGCTGGCTGGGCACCCGGACCTGGAGATCGGCCCGGTCACGGCGGCCAGCAGCGCGGGCCAGCCCATCGGCGCGGTGCACGCTCACCTGGCCGGGGTGCCCGCGCTGGCCGGGCGGGTGTTCGAGCCGCACGAGACGTTCCGGCTGGACGGCTGCGACCTGGTCTTCGCGGCACTGCCCGCCGGGCAGTCGGCGGCGCTGGCGGCCGGCCTCCCGGCCGCGGCCAAGGTCGTGGACCTGGGGCCGGACTTCCGGCTGGCCGACCCGGAGGCCTGGACCCGGCACTACGGCGGTGAGCACGCCGGCCGCTGGGTGACCGGGCTGCCGGAGCTGCCGGGCCTGCGCGAGCGGATCGGCGCCGCCGACCGGGTGGCGGCGCCGGGCTGTTACGCCACGGCCGCGATCCTGGCCCTGGTCCCGGTGGTGGCGGCGGGCCTGGCCGAGCCGCAGGACATCGTGGTGGTCGCCGCTTCGGGGACCTCGGGCGCGGGCCGGTCGCTGCGGACCAGCCTGCTGGCCAGCGAGGTCATGGGGTCGGTGTCGGCCTACCAGGTGGGCGGCACGCACCGGCACACGGCCGAGATCGAGCAGGCCCTGACCGAGACCCGCTCGGTCGGCCAGGCCGAGGCCAGCCAGGCCGGGACCGCCAGCCAGGCCGGGACCGGCCAGGCGAGCGGGAACCCTCCGGTGACCGTGTCGTTCACGCCGATCCTGGCGCCGATGCCGCGCGGCATCCTGGCTACCTGCACCGCCCGGCTGGCCGATCCCGCCACCGGCACCGCGGAACTGCGCGCCGCCCTGACCGCCGCCTACCAAGACGAGCCGTTCGTGACCGTGCTGCCCGAAGGTGCCTGGCCGGTCACGGCGGCCGTGGCCGGCTCCAACGGCGTGCACGTGCAGGCCGCGGCCGACCCGCGGGCCGGCCGGGCCGTGATCGTGGCCGCCATCGACAACCTGGGCAAGGGCGCGGCCGGCCAGGCCGTGCAGAACGCCAACCTGATGCTCGGCCTGCCCGAGGCGGCCGGCCTGACCATGAGCGGAGTCGCACCGTGAGCGTCACCACACCCCGGCGGGTTCCGCGCCGCGGGCGTGACCGCCGGCCTCAAGGAGTCCGGCCAGCCAGACGTCGCGGTCGTCATCAACGACGGGCCGTCGGCCGCCGCGGCCGGCGTCTTCACCGCCAACCGGGTCAAGGCCGCGCCGGTGGTCTGGAGCCAGCAGGTGCTGCGCGGCGGCCAGGTCCGCGCGGTGGTGCTCAACTCCGGCGGCGCCAACGCGTGTACCGGGCCGGACGGCTTCGCCGACACCCATCACACCGCCGAGTACCTGGCCAAGGTGCTGTCCGAGGCCGGCCCGGACGGCCCGCCTGACCAGGTCGGCGCGGGCGAAGTGGCGGTCTGCTCGACCGGGCTGATCGGCGACCGGCTGCCCATGGACAAGCTGCTGGCCGGGGTCGACGCGGCCGTGGCCGCGGCGACCAGGCAGGGCGGGCCGTCGGCGGCCGACGCGATCCGGACCACCGACACCGTTCCCAAGATCAGCGTGGTGCAGGGCCGCGGCTACCTCGTCGGCGGCATGGGCAAGGGCGCCGCCATGCTGGCCCCGGCGCTGGCCACCATGCTGGTCGTGCTGACCACCGACGCCGACCTGCCGGCCGGGGAGCTGGACACCGCGCTGCGCGGCGCGGTGCGCACCACGTTCGACCGGCTGGACACCGACGGCTGCATGTCGACCAACGACACCGTGCTGCTGCTGGCCAGTGGCGCCTCGGGGGTCCGGCCGGACCCGGCCGAGTTCGGCACGGTGGTGGCCGGGGTCTGCGCCAGCCTGGCCATGCAGATGCAGCAGGACGCCGAGGGGGCCAGCAAGGCCATCGCCATCGAGGTGATCGGCGCCGCCAGCGAGGACGACGCCGTGACCGTCGGCCGGGCCATCGCCCGGTGCAACCTGCTCAAGTGCGCCATCCACGGCGAGGACCCGAACTGGGGCCGCGTGCTGGCCGCCGTCGGCACCACCAGCGCCGTCTTCGAGCCCGACCAGCTGCACGTGGCCATCAACGACGTCTGGGTCTGCCGCAACGGCGCCCCCGGCGCCGACCGCGCCGAGGTGAACCTCAAGCCGCGCGACGTGACCATCACCGTGAACCTGTCGGCCGGGCCGCACGCGGCCACCGTGCGGACCACCGACCTCACCGCGCAGTACGTCTACGAGAACTCGGCCTACTCCACATGACGACCCCCCAGGCCCTTCCGCAACAGGCCTCGGTACCCCCGGCCGCTCCCGTCCAGCCAGTTGCTGCTCGCCAGCCAACACTGCATGCTGGCGCGCAGGCCAAGGCCGCCACCCTGATCGAGGCGCTGCCCTGGCTGGAGCGGTTCCACGGCCAGACCGTCGTCATCAAGTACGGCGGCAACGCCATGACCGACGACGCGCTGCGCGCCGCCTTCGCGCAGGACGTCGTGTTCCTGCGCTACGCCGGGCTGCTGCCTGTGGTGGTGCACGGCGGCGGGCCGCAGATCAGCGCTCAGCTCGACCGGCTGGGCATCGAGAGCACGTTCCGGGCCGGGCTGCGGGTCACGACCCCCGAGGCCATGGACGTGGTCCGGATGGTGCTCACCGGCCAGGTCAACCGGGAGGTCATCGGGCTCATCAACCAGCACGGGCCGTTCGCGGTGGGCATGTCGGGGGAGGACGCGCACCTGCTCACCGCCCGGCGACTGCAGTCCACCGCCGACGGGGAGCCCGTCGACCTGGGCCAGGTCGGGGAGATCGAGACGGTCAACCCCGGTGCGGTCGCCGCGCTGCTGGCCGACGGCCGCATCCCGGTCATCTCCAGCGTGGCCCGCAGCCACAACGGCGAGGTGCTCAACGTCAACGCCGACACGGCCGCCGCGGCGGTGGCGGTGGCGCTGCGCGCGGCCAAGCTCGTCGTGCTGACCGACGTGGCCGGCCTGTACGCGAACTGGCCGGGGCACCTCCCGGCGGACGGCGGACCCGCGCCCGAGGTGATCAGCCAGCTCACCGCCAGCGCGCTGACCGAGATGCTGCCCAGCCTGGGCGGGGGCATGATCCCCAAGATGGAGGCCTGCCTGACCGCCGTGCGCGGCGGCGTGCCCCAGGCCCACGTGCTCGACGGGCGGCTGCCGCACGCCGTGCTGCTGGAGATCTTCACCGACTCGGGGATCGGCACCATGGTCGTCCCCGACCCCGCCCCAGTCCCCGACCAGCCCCAGGAAGGAACCCCGCGATGACGGCGACCGAGCAGCTTCAGGACCGCTACGCCGCGTCCATCATGCTGACCTACGGCATCCCCCCGGTGGCCCTGGCCCGCGGCAGCGGCTGCACCGTGTGGGACGTGGACGGCAACTCCTACCTGGACCTGATCGCCGGCATCGCGGTCAGCGCGCTGGGCCACGGCCACCCGGCGCTGGTCGCCGCGGTCAGCGAGCAGGTCGGCCGGCTGGCCCACACCTCCAACCTGTACCTGCACGAGCGCCAGGTCGAGCTGGCCGAGCGGCTGCTGAGCCTGCTCGGCACCGACGGCCGGGTGTTCTTCACCAACTCCGGGACCGAGGCCAACGAGGCCGCGCTCAAGCTGGTCCGCCGGCGGCAGGGGCCCGATCGGCCGGTCATCGTCGCCGCCGAGCACGGCTTTCACGGCCGGAGCATGGGCTCGCTGGCGATGACGGGTAAGGAAAGCATCCGAGTACCGTTCGGGCCCTTTGGTGTTGACGTTCGGTTTGTGCCCTACGGAGACACCGCCGCGCTGACCGAGGCGGTGGGCGCGGACTGCGCCGGGGTATTCCTCGAGCCGACCCTGGGCGAGGGCGGCGTGGTGCCGCCCCCGCCGGGGTACCTCAAGGCGGCCAGGGCGGCCTGCGACCAGGCCGGCGCGCTGCTGGTGCTGGACGAGATCCAGAGCGGCATCGGCCGCACCGGCGAGTGGTTCGCCCACCAGCGCGAGGGGGTCACGCCCGACGTGCTGACGCTGGCCAAGGGGCTGGGCGGCGGGCTGCCCATCGGCGCCTGCATCGGCCTCGGCGCGATGGGCACCGGGCTGAGCCGGGGCGAGCACGGCAGCACGTTCGGCGGCAACCCGGTGGCCTGCGCGGCCGGGCTCGCCGTGCTCGACACCATCGAGAAGGACGGCCTGCTGGCCAGCGTGACCCAGGTCGGCGGCCAGCTCCGGGCCGACATCGAGGCCACCGGGCACTCGCTGGTCAGCGGGGTCCGCGGCAGCGGCCTGTGGCTGGCCATCGCGCTCACCTCGCCGGTGGCGACCGCGGTGGAGGCCGCGGCGCGGCGCTCCGGGTTCCTGGTCAACGCGGTCCAGCCGGACGCGGTCCGGATCGCGCCGCCGCTGGTGCTCAGCGCCGCGGAGGCGGCCTCGTTCACCGCGGCGCTGCCCGGCATCCTCGACGCGGCCAGCGTGCTGGCCGGCCAGGAGGCGTGATGACCGGGACAGCAGTCGCCGGGATGGCAGCAGGCGGGAAAGCGGCCGGGAATGCCGCCGCCGGGCCGCGGCACTTTCTGCGCGACGACGATCTGGCCCCGGCCGAGCAGGCCGAGGTGCTGGCGCTGGCCGCCCGGCTCAAGGCTTCGCGGCGGGCCGACCAGTTCGCGGAACAGCCCCTGGCCGGGCCGCGCGCCGTCGCCGTCATCTTCGACAAGCCGTCGCTGCGCACCCGGGTGTCGTTCGCGACCGGCATCGCCGAGCTCGGCGGCTACCCGCTGGTCATCGACAGCGCCGGCACCCACGCCGGGCGCGGCGAGACCGTCGGCGACCTGGGCCGGGTGCTGAGCCGGCAGGTGTCGGCCATCGTCTGGCGCACCTTCGGCCAGGAGCAGCTGGCCGAGCTGGCCGCGGCCAGCTCGGTGCCGGTGGTGAACGCGCTGACCGACCAGTTCCACCCCTGCCAGGTCCTGGCCGACCTGCTGACCATCCAGGAGGCGGCGGGCCTGCTGAGCGGGGTCACGCTCACCTTCCTGGGCGACAGCTCGTCCAACATGGCGCACTCCTACCTGCTCGGCGCGGCCACCGCCGGGATGCACGTGCGGATCTGCGGCCCGGCCCAGTACGCCCCGGCCCCGGCCGTGGTGGCCACCGCGGTGGTCATCGCCGCCCGCACCGGCGGCTCGATCAGCATCGGCGCCGACCCGGACGAGGCGGCCAAGGGCGCCGACTTCCTGGCCACCGACGTCTGGACGTCCATGGGCCAGGAGGGCCAGGAACAGGCCAGGACCGCGGCCATGATCCCGTACCGGCTGGACGAGGCCCGGCTGGACCAGGCCGCACCCGGCGCCGGGGTGCTGCACTGCCTGCCCGCGCACCGCGGCCAGGAGATCACCGCCGAGGTGCTGGACGGGCCGCAGAGCCTGGCCTGGGACCAGGCCGAGAACCGGCTGCACGCCCAGAAGGCCCTGCTGAGCTGGCTGATCGGACGGGCCCGATGACGGCCGCCGCCCCGGTCACCAAGGCCGCCCGGCACGCCCAGATCACCCGGATCCTGGCCGGGTCCGGCGAGCCGGTGCGTTCCCAGGAGGACCTGGCCAGCCCGGCTGGCCGACCTCGGCGTGCACGTCACCCAGGCCACCTTGTCCCGTGACCTGGTCGAGCTCGGCGCGGTGCGGCTGCGCGCCCCCGACGGCGGGCTGGTCTACTCGCTGCAGGGCGCGACCGCCGCGCTGGGCGCGCTGGCCGACCCCAGCGCGCGGCTGGCCCGGGTGGCGGCCGAGCTGCTGGTGACCGCCGAGGCCAGCGCGAACCTGGTCGTGGTGCGCACGCCGGCCGGTGCCGCGCAGCTGCTGGCCTCGGCCATCGACCACGCGGGCTGGCCGTCGGTGCTGGGCACCGTGGGCGGCGACGACACGGTGCTGGTCATCTCCCGCGAACCGGACGGCGGGGCCGAGCTGGCCAGCGCGCTGCTGCGGCTGGCCGAGCGGCGGTCGCGGTCGGTCACCGAGTACCAGGGGGGACCGATCCTGTGACCGTAGGGCCGCGCTGGCATGATGCCGGGAGTCCGTCTTGACCGTCCGAGCGGGAGAACACAGCGTGAGCGAAGAGGACCAGGCCGGGGAGCCGGCGCCGGGCGGCGCGGTGCGCCTGTGGGGCGGCCGGTTCGAGTCCGGGCCCGCCGAGGCCCTGGCCCGGCTGTCGGTCAGCGTCCAGTTCGACTGGCGGCTGGCCCAGTACGACCTGCTCGCCTCGGCCGCGCACGCCCGGGTGCTGCACCGGGCCGGGCTGCTCGACGAGGCCGAGCTGAGCCCGGATGCTGGCCGCGCTCGAGGACCTGGGCCGGGCCTGCCGCGACGGCCGGTTCCGGCCCGACGCCAGCGACGAAGACGTGCACACCGCGCTGGAGCGCGGGCTGCTGGAGCGGATCGGCTCGCTGGGCGGCAAGCTGCGCGCAGGCCGCAGCCGCAACGACCAGATCGCCACCGACCTGCGGCTGTACCTGCGTGACCACGCCCGTTCCGTGGCCGCCCGGCTGGCCGAGCTGGAGACCGCGCTGATGGAGCAGGCGGCCCGCCACCTGCACACGCCGGTGCCCGGCATGACCCACCTGCAGCACGCCCAGCCCGTGTCCCTGGCCCATCAGCTGCTGGCCCACGTCCAGTCGTTCGCGCGCGACGTGGACCGGCTGCGGGACTGGGACAAGCGCGCGGCGGTCAGCCCGCTCGGCGCCGGCGCGCTGGCCGGCTCGTCGCTGCCGCTCGACCCCGACGCGGTGGCCGCCGAGCTCGGCTTCGACCGCGCGGCCGACAACTCCATGGACGCGGTCAGCGACCGCGACTTCGCGGCCGAGTTCTGCTTCACGGCCGCGCTGCTGGGCGTGCACCTGTCCCGGCTGGGCGAGGAGATCGTGCTGTGGTCCTCGTATGAGTTCGGCTGGGCCCAGCTCGACGACGCCTACTCCACCGGCTCGTCGATCATGCCGCAGAAGAAGAACCCGGACATCGCCGAGCTGGCCCGGGGCAAGGCCTGGCCGCTGATCGGCGGCCTGACCGGGCTGCTGACCACGCTCAAGGGCCTGCCGCTGGCCTACGACCGGGACCTCCAGGAAGACAAGGAGCCGGTCTTCGACGCGGTGGACACCTTGCTGACGGTGCTGCCGGCGCTGGCCGGGCTGGTGGCCACCCTGCGGTTCAACACCAAGCTGATGGCGCGCAGCGCGCCCGCCGGGCACGCCCTGGCCACCGACCTGGCCGAGCTGCTGGTCCGGCGGGGGACGCCGTTCCGGCAGGCGCACGAGGTCGTGGGGCACCTGGTGGTCTGGTGCCAGGTGCACGACTGCGAGCTTTCCGAGGTCAGTGACGAGGACCTGGCCAAGATCTCGCCGCTGCTGACGCCGGATGTGCGGGATGTGCTCACGGTCGAGGGGGCGCTGGCGGCGCGGAGTGCGCGGGGCGGCACGGCGCCGGCCGGGTGGCGGAGCAGCTGGAGCGGCTCCGCGTCGTGGTTGATGAACAGGCTTCCTGGGCGGCTGGGGCGTGACGGGCCGTCACCCCGGCCCGTCGTCAGCGGGAGGCCCGAACGCTGTCGACGGGCCGGGGTCACGGCCCGCTGGGTGGCAGCTGATCGAGCGGTCGTTTTTTGACCGGCCCGCGCTGGAGGTGGCACCGGAGGTGCTCGGGACCGTGCTGTGGCATGACGGTCCTGAGGGGGCGGTGGCGGCCGTCATCGTCGAGGTCGAGGCGTATATGGGGCCGATCGACCCGGCGTCGCATTCTTACCGGGGGCGGACGGCTCGCAACGGGGTGATGTTCGGGCCGCCGGGCCACGGCTACGTCTACTTCACGTACGGGATGCACTTTTGCGTCAATTACACGTGCGGCCCCGGAGAAGAGCCGTCGGCGGTGCTGATCCGGGCTGGGCGGATCATCGAGGGGGCCGGGCTGGCCTTGCGGCGGCGGCGGCCGGATGGGCGGGTGATCCCGGATCGGGAGCTGGCCCGGGGGCCGGGGTCGCTGTGCCAGGCGCTGGGGATCGACCGGGACGCTGGACGGGGCCGATGTGTGCTCGGCGGGGTCGTCGCTGGAGGTGGGGGCGCTGGCCGGGTGGAAGCCCTTCCCGGCCAGTGCGGTCAGCAGCGGGCCGCGGGTGGGGATCAGCGTGGCGGCCGACTGGCCGTGGCGGTTCTGGGTGACCGGGGACCGCGCGGTGTCCAGCTACAAGAGGGCGGCGCCGCGGCGGGGGCGAGGTAAACCGGTTACCGGGGGCACCGCCGGAGATGGGACGATGCAGCGGTGACTGACATCATCGACGAGCTGAGCTGGCGAGGCCTGATCGCCATCAGCACCGACCTGGATGACCTGCGCAAGGCGCTGGACACCGATCGGGTGACGTTCTACGCCGGGTTTGACCCGACCGGGCCCGGACTGCACATCGGGCACCTGGTGCTGCTGCTGACCATGCGGCGGCTCCAGCTCGCCGGGCACCGGCCCATCGGCCTGGTCGGCGGGGCCACCGGGCTGATCGGGGACCCCAGCGGCAAGTCCGCCGAGCGGGTGCTCAACCCGCGCGAGGTGGTGGCCGGCTGGGTCGAGCGGATCCGCGGCGAGGTGAGCCAGTACCTGGACTTCGACGCGGGCCCGGTCAGCGCCGTGGCGGTCAGCAACCTGGACTGGACCGAGCACCTGACCACGCTGGACTTCCTGCGTGACATCGGCAAGCACTTCCCGGTGAACCAGATGCTGTCCCGCGACGTGGTCCGCAACCGGCTTGAGTCGGGCGGGATCAGCTTCACCGAGTTCAGCTACCAGATCCTCCAGGCCAACGACTTCCTGGAGCTGCACCGGCGGCACGACTGCGCGCTGCAGATCGGCGGCAGCGACCAGTGGGGCAACCTGGTGTCGGGCGTGGACCTGATCCGCCGGGTCACCGGGGACTCGGTGCACGCGCTGGCCATCCCGCTGATCACCAAGCCGGACGGCACCAAGTACGGCAAGACCGAGGGCGAGGCGGTCTGGCTGAGCCCGGAGCTGATGAGCCCGTACGCGTTCTACCAGTTCTGGTTCAACCGGTCGGACGCCGAGGTGCCGGGGCTGCTGAAGGTGTTCACCTTCCGGACCAGGGAAGAGATCGAGGCCCTGGAGCAGGAGATCGCGGAACGGCCCGCGGCGCGCCACGGTCAGCGGGTCCTGGCCGAGGATGTCACCGTGCTGGTGCACGGCCTGCCGAGCTGGAGCGCGTGCTGGCCGCGAGCCGGGCCCTGTTCGGGCAAGGGGATCTGGGCGAGCTGGACGCGGGCACGCTGGCGTCGGCCATTGCGGAGGTGCCGCACGCCACGGTGCGGGCCGAGGGCGGCCGCCTGCCTCTGGTCGCGGACCTGATGGCGGAGACGGGGATCGTGCGCAGCAAGTCGGATGGCCGCCGGGCCATCGCCGAGGGCGGGGCGTACCTGAACAACGTGAAGGTCACCGCCGAGGACGCCGCGCCCGCTCTGCCAGATGACGTGCTGCACGGGCGGTACCTGGTCCTGCGCCGGGGCAAGCGCACGGTCGCCGGCATCGAGGTCGAGCAGAGCTAAGGCTCGGCCAGCCGCCAGCCGCCAGCCGCCAGCCGCCAGCCGCCGGCGCCGCTCGGGTCGGCTGGCGGCCCGCGGGCGCCCGCTCGGTCCGGGCGGTAAGCCACGGGCGCCCCTTCGAGCAGGAGTAGGCGTCGGCCTGCGGCCAGGCGCTCGCCTCGCTCGGGTCCGGCCGGTCCCGCCGGGTCCCGCCTGGCTCGCCTGTCGGCCTGGTAACCCCTGGCGGCGCCCGGCGGGCGGCCTCCCATGATCAATGTCACGCTGGCGGCGAAACTGTGTCGCCCGGCGGGCATCTGCGCCACGTCTGGCCGGTCAGCGTCACCGGCGGCCCTCTGGTGCTGTTCTAGCGTCACCAGAGGGCCGCCGGTGATGCTGCGCATGCCCTAGCTGGGTCCGACAGGCGTCACCGCGCTGGTGTGACGGCCCGCCCGCGGTGCCCAGCGTCGTGGTTGTTGCTCTCACGCTGCTGGAGCGACATGGGAGCAACAACCACGACGCGAGCTGGGGCGCCCGGCCGGAGCGGGCGCCGGAGCGGGCGCCGGCGCGGCGCGGCCGCGGGCGCCGTCTCGCGCTGGGCGCCGCCTCGGGCTGGGCGCCGTCTCGGGCTGGGCGCCGTCCGCGGGCTGGGGCCGTCGCGGCTGGGCGCCGTCTCGGGCTGGGCGCCGTCGCGGGCTGGGCCTCGGGCTGGGCGCCGTCTCGCGCTGGGCCGGATCCGAGTGGCCGGGCCTGGGCCGGGGCGGCCGGGGGTGTCTGTCTCGGTCCGATATCGGTCTTGTCTCGGCCCGGGCCGGGCGGGTCACAAGATCATCGCTCGCTGTGGTCGCGAGCCGCGGCCAGGTCCTCCCGGCGCCTGGTCCGGTACGTGATCGTCGTCACTTCTGGCGATCTTCTGGCCGAGCTGGCGGGGTGCGGACCAGAACTCTTCTGGCCGGCTTCCGGACTCCCGCACGGGGCGGCCCGAGCCCCATGCGGGGGGCCGGGAGACCGTCACAAATAATTTTCTGAGGGTGGGGTTTATGCCTCGGGCGGGGCGGGAACACCATCCGACCTGCGTCGTCCCGAACCGGGTGCCCGGACCGGGACGCTGTGGGGCGCACCGGGACCGTCCCGGGGGCCAGGTCGATTTGACGGGGTCCTCGATTGCTGCCTAATGTTTCGTCCTGCCCCGAGGGAACGGGACGCCGGCAAGGCGGAACGACTCCAGGGGCCAGCGAGATCCTCTCCCACCAGCTTGCCGAACCCGGTAACGGGGGGCTGTCTCAAGGAGCGGTAGGCTGGCAGCACAGTAAGTAGCGAGTGCAGATCGAGTCCGGTTAACTGGCTTGACAAGGTCTGATCCGCCCGGTAAGTTAGCAGGGTTGCCCCGGACGAGGTCTGCAGGACCTCCGACGGTGAGCGTCCGCTCCTTGAGAACTCAACAGCGTGCTAAAAGCCAGTGCACATGCACATCCTCGTCAATAGGAGGTGCAGGCGCCGATCTTTGTCGGCATTGTTCACCTGAGGATTATTGCCAGATCGCTCTGGCCGGCTTGCCGGCCATCGGGGCATCTCTTCAAGTCTGCAATCGCTGGCTGCTCTTCGGAGCGCCGAGCGGCTTTGCATATAGACATTCAACGGAGAGTTTGATCCTGGCTCAGGACGAACGCTGGCGGCGTGCTTAACACATGCAAGTCGAGCGGAAAGGCCCTTCGGGGTACTCGAGCGGCGAACGGGTGAGTAACACGTGAGCAATCTGCCCTTAGCTTCGGGATAGCTCCGGGAAACCGGAATTAATACCGAATATGACTTCGGCCGACATCAGCCGCGGTGGAAAGTTTTTCGGCTAGGGATGAGCTCGCGGCCTATCAGCTTGTTGGTGGGGTAACGGCCTACCAAGGCGACGACGGGTAGCCGGCCTGAGAGGGCGACCGGCCACACTGGGACTGAGACACGGCCCAGACTCCTACGGGAGGCAGCAGTGGGGAATATTGCGCAATGGGCGAAAGCCTGACGCAGCGACGCCGCGTGCGGGATGAAGGCCTTCGGGTTGTAAACCGCTTTCAGCAGGGACGAAGCGAAAGTGACGGTACCTGCAGAAGAAGCGCCGGCGAACTACGTGCCAGCAGCCGCGGTAACACGTAGGGCGCAAGCGTTGTCCGGAATTATTGGGCGTAAAGAGCTCGTAGGTGGTCCGCCACGTCCGCTGTGAAAATCCAGGGCTTAACCCTGGACTTGCAGTGGATACGGGCGGACTAGAGGTAGGTAGGGGAGAATGGAATTCCCGGTGTAGCGGTGAAATGCGCAGATATCGGGAGGAACACCGGTGGCGAAGGCGGTTCTCTGGGCCTTACCTGACACTGAGGAGCGAAAGCGTGGGGAGCGAACAGGATTAGATACCCTGGTAGTCCACGCCGTAAACGTTGGGCGCTAGGTGTGGGGTCCTTCCACGGATTCCGTGCCGCAGCTAACGCATTAAGCGCCCCGCCTGGGGAGTACGGCCGCAAGGCTAAAACTCAAAGGAATTGACGGGGGCCCGCACAAGCGGCGGAGCATGTTGCTTAATTCGAAGCAACGCGAAGAACCTTACCAAGGTTTGACATGCAGGGAAAAGCCGTAGAGATACGGTGTCCGTAAGGGTCCTGCACAGGTGGTGCATGGCTGTCGTCAGCTCGTGTCGTGAGATGTTGGGTTAAGTCCCGCAACGAGCGCAACCCTCGTCCTATGTTGCCAGCGGGTAATGCCGGGGACTCATAGGAGACTGCCGGGGTCAACTCGGAGGAAGGTGGGGATGACGTCAAGTCCTCATGCCCCTTATATCTTGGGCTGCAAACATGCTACAATGGCCAGTACAGAGGGCTGCGAGACCGTAAGGTGGAGCGAATCTCAAAAAGCTGGTCTCAGTTCGGATTGGGGTCTGCAACTCGACCCCATGAAGTCGGAGTCGCTAGTAATCGCGAATCAGCAACGTCGCGGTGAATACGTTCCCGGGCCTTGTACACACCGCCCGTCACGTCACGAAAGTCGGTAACACCCGAAGCCGGTGGCCTAACCCGTAAGGGAGGGAGCCGTCGAAGGTGGGACCAGCGATTGGGACGAAGTCGTAACAAGGTAGCCGTACCGGAAGGTGCGGCTGGATCACCTCCTTTCTAAGGAGCACTGGCGCGACCGGACGAACGATCCGGCGCGTCTAGAGCCATATCTCAGGCGTACGTGTTCTTGTAACACAGTCTGAGGTGGCCAGCTCGTTAGTGGAGCACTGGTTATTCGGTCCGAGCGTCACTGCCGGTCCAGTTAGTACGGCTGCTTGCGCAGCACGGAAAGCGGGTCCGGAGGGCGAGCGGGCCGAGCACGCTGTTGGGTCCTGAGGGAACGGCCGCCGCGGTGCCGACAGGCACTAAGGGCCGCACCTCGGCCAGGACCGGTTTCCCTTCGTCGCGACTCGCGTCGCAGGGCCCGGGACCGCCCGTATCTTGAGAACTGCACAGTGGACGCGAGCATCATCTGTAGTTGCCAAGTTGATAAGGGCACACGGTGAATGCCTTGGCACCAGGAGCCGATGAAGGACGTAGGAGCCTGCGATAAGCCCCGGTTAGTCGGCAACCAGACATTGACCCGGGGATTTCCGAATGGGGAAACCTGACGTGGCGTAATGGCCCGTCGCCCCTGCCTGAACACATAGGGCAGGTGGAGGTAACGTGGGGAAGTGAAACATCTCAGTACCCACAGGAAGAGAAAGCAACCGCGATTCCCTGAGTAGTGGTGAGCGAAAGGGGAAGAGGCCAAACCGGTCGCGTGCTAAAGCCAGCAGGCGTTGCGCGATCGGGGTTGAGGGACTGTCCAGCCGGAGCTGCTGACCCGGCAGGAAGTAAGAAATCACATTGATAGTCGAAGACGGTGGAAACCGTCGGCATAGAGGGTGACACCCCCGTAGGTGAAATCTTTGTGACTTCCGGACAGTATCCCAAGTAGCACGGGGCCCGAGAAATCCCGTGTGAATCTGGGGGGACCACCCCCTAAGCCTAAATACTCCCTGGTGACCGATAGTGAACAAGTACCGTGAGGGAAAGGTGAAAAGTGCCCCGGTGAGGGGTCGTGAAATAGTACCTGAAACCGTGTGCCTACAAGCCGTGGGAGCGTGTCAGCCTTCGGGCTGAAGTGAAGTGACCGCGTGCCTTTTGAAGAATGAGCCTGCGAGTTATGGTATGTGGCAAGGTTAACCCGTGTGGGGTAGCCGTAGCGAAAGCGAGTCTGAATAGGGCGTCTGAGTCGCATGCTATAGACCCGAAGCGGAGTGATCTACCCATGGGCAGGTTGAAGCGCGGGTAAGACCGCGTGGAGGACCGAACCCACCAGGGTTGAAAACCTGGGGGATGACCTGTGGGTAGGGGTGAAAGGCCAATCAAACTCCGTGATAGCTGGTTCTCCCCGAAATGCATCTAGGTGCAGCGTCGCGTGTTTCTTACCGGAGGTAGAGCTACTGGATGGCCTAGGGGGCCTACAAGCTTACTGAAGTCAGCCAAACTCCGAATGCCGGTAAGCCAGAGCGCGGCAGTGAGACTGCGAGGGATAAGCTCCGTAGTCGAGAGGGAAACAGCCCAGATCACCAGCTAAGGCCCCTAAGCGTGTGCTAAGTGGGAAAGGATGTGGAGTTGCAGAGACAACCAGGAGGTTGGCTTAGAAGCAGCCACCCTTAAAAGAGTGCGTAATAGCTCACTGGTCAAGTGATTCTGCGCCGACAATTTAGCGGGGCTCAAGCACACCGCCGAAGCTGTGACATTCGCGTGATAGCCCGGCCCTTTGTGGTTAAGGTGGATGGCTGTCTTGACCGTAGTGGTTTCGGCCACTTCTGTCGTGACGGCGGCCGCTGGCGCCTTTAGGGTCCAGGTGCGCGGATGGGTAGGGGAGCGTCGGGTGGCGAGAGAAGCAGCGGAGTGATCCAGCTGTGGACGCCACTCGAGTGAGAATGCAGGCATGAGTAGCGAAAGAGGGGTGAGAAACCCCTCCGCCGAATGACCAAGGGTTCCTGGGGCAGGCTAATCCGCCCAGGGTAAGTCGGGACCTAAGGCGAGGCCGACAGGCGTAGTCGATGGACAACGGGTTGATATTCCCGTACCCGCTTAAAAGCGCCCATGCCGAATCTGGCGATGCTAAGTCTTCAACGCTGACGGATCCTTCGGGAGATGTCGGCTGCGCAGACGACCCAGACTGGTAGTAGGCAAGCCGAAGGGGTGACGCAGGAGGGTAGCTCTACCGGGTGTTGGACGTCCCGGAGTAAGGGTGTAGGGCGAGGTGTAGGCAAATCCGCATCTCACATAGCCTGAGACCTGACGCCGAGCCGAGTTAGGCGAAGTGAGTGATCCCATGCTGCCAAGAAAAGCCTCGCGGCGAGCTTTTATGCGGCCCGTACCCTAAACCGACTCAGGTGGTCAGGTAGAGAATACCAAGGCGATCGGGTGAACCGTGGTTAAGGAACTAGGCAAATTATCCCCGTAACTTTGGGAGAAGGGGAGCCGTGACTGGTGAGGAGACTTGCTCTCCGAGCTGGTTGTGGTCGCAGATACCAGGGGAAAGCGACTGTTTACTAAAAACACAGGTCCGTGCAAAGTCGCAAGACGACGTATACGGACTGACGCCTGCCCGGTGCTGGAACGTTAAGGGGAGGGGTTAGTGGCTTCGGCTGCGAAGCTCTGAACTTAAGCGCCAGTAAACGGCGGTGGTAACTATAACCATCCTAAGGTAGCGAAATTCCTTGTCGGGTAAGTTCCGACCTGCACGAATGGCGTAACGACTTTCCCACTGTCTCAACCACGGACCCGGCGAAATTGCACTACGAGTAAAGATGCTCGTTACGCGCAGCAGGACGGAAAGACCCCGGGACCTTTACTGCAGCTTGACATTGGTGTTTGGGACGTCTTGTGTAGGATAGGTGGGAGACTGTGAAGCAGGGACGCTAGTTCCTGTGGAGTCAACGGTGAAATACCACTCTGGTCGTTCTGAATGTCTAACCTCGGTCCGTGATCCGGATCAGGGACAGTGTCTGGTGGGTAGTTTAACTGGGGCGGTTGCCTCCTAAAAGGTAACGGAGGCGCCCAAAGGTACCCTCAGCCTGGTTGGCAATCAGGTGTCGAGTGTAAGTGCACAAGGGTGCTTGACTGTGAGACAGACATGTCGAGCAGGAGCGAAAGCTGGGACTAGTGATCCGGCGGTGGCATGTGGAAGCGCCGTCGCTAAACGGCTAAAAGGTACCCCGGGGATAACAGGCTGATCTTCCCCAAGAGTCCATATCGACGGGATGGTTTGGCACCTCGATGTCGGCTCGTCGCATCCTGGGGCCGGAGCAGGTCCCAAGGGTTGGGCTGTTCGCCCATTAAAGCGGTACGCGAGCTGGGTTTAGAACGTCGTGAGACAGTTCGGTCCCTATCCGCTGCGCGCGTAGGAGTCTTGAGAGGGGCTGTCCCTAGTACGAGAGGACCGGGACGGACAAACCTCTGGTGTGCCAGTTGTTCCGCCAGGAGCACGGCTGGTTGGCTACGTTTGGAAGGGATAACCGCTGAAAGCATCTAAGCGGGAAGCTCGCCTCAAGATTAGGACTCCCTCAGGGTTAACCTGGTAAGGCCCCCAGCTAGACGACTGGGTTGATAGGCCGGAGGTGGAAGCACGGCAACGTGTGTAGCTGACCGGTACTAATAGGCCGAGTGGCTTGGCTTCTACTTATAGATCTTGTTTCGCGTCCACTGTGCGGTTCCCGAGATGCGGTCGGGCGCCTGGTTCCGGAGTGATCCGGAGCTGAGCGCGCTCCTGACATCTCCATAGTGTTTCGGTGGCCATGGCGAAGGGGAAACACCCGGCTCCATTCCGAACCCGGAAGTTAAGCCCTTCAGCGCCGATGGTACTGCCCGGGGGACTGGGTGGGAGAGTAGGACGCCGCCGGACATCTTCCCGCTGAGGGCCGTTACCGTTACTGGTAGTGGCCCTCAGCGCGTTTTGGCATGCGCTGTGACGCGCGGGCCGCGGTGATGGTGGCACCCGGCCGCCAGGTCAGCAACGCCGGCTCGATTCACGATGCCGGTCAGGGTCACGTTGGAGGAATCGTGGGGAAGGCGCGCGGGCCTGCGGGCTCGGGCTCGCCAGCAGGCCGTTCGGGTCGTGAGGGCTCCGGTCGCAAGCCGGGAACGGCGGCTGGCGGCCGGGCGGCGTCCGGAGCTGGCCCCCGATACCGGCCCGGCACGGGCAGCGACCGAGGCGGCGCGTCCGGCCGCTGGAGCCGCGGCCAGAGCGACGCGGGTTCCCGCTCGGGCGGTCAGGCCGCCGGCGGCGGATACCGCCGCCCAGGCGGATCAGGCTCCGACGGATCAGGCTTTGCTGGATCAGGCTCTGCTGGATCAGGCAACTCGCGGATCAGGCACTCGCGGATCAGGCTCCGGTGGGTACGGCTCTGGCGGATCAGGTTCTGGCGGATACAACTCGCGCGGGTCCTCTACCGGCCGTGGCTCAGGCGGCTATCGCGGCTCGAGCACGGGCAGCTATCGCGGTCCGAGCAGCAGCGGTTATCGCTCCGGCGGCGGCAGCTATCGGGACGTGGGCGGTTCCGGGACCGGACGGAGCGATCGGGACGGCGACAACGGCCCGGAGCGCGGCGGTCAGCGAGGCCGATTCAGCGATGATTCAGACAGCCAGGGCCGCACCGAGCGAGGCGGAGGCTACTCCGCGCCCCGCGGCCCTCGCCAGACGGGCTCAGGACGCCCTGGGACCGCCGCGGGGCGTGCCGGCGGGACCGGGCGACCCGGCGGACCGGCCGGGCCCGGTGCGCGTGGTTCAGCCGGTACCGGCAGCCGAGGCGGTTATAGCCGGGGTCGCGGCGACGGGCCGGGTAATGACCGCTTTGGCGATGGCCGTGGCGAGCGCCGAGGCAGCGACGGCCAGAACCAGAACTGGCCGGCCCGCGACCGGGCGGACCGCGGCCAGTATGACGGACCGCGCGGCGAGGACCGTTCAAGCAGCGACCGGCGCGGGGGATCGAGCCGCGATCGCTTCGACCGGCCAGGCGGGTCTGGTGATCGCCCCGGCGGTGAGCGTCGGGGCGGCCCGAGCCGTGATCGCTTCGGCGGCCCGGGCGACGACCGCCAGAGTCGGCCCGGCGCCGAGCACCGCGGCGGATCGGGCCGTGACGGCTTTCAGCGGTCCGGCGGTGACCGGCCGGACCGCCATGGCGACCGTGCGGGCGGTGAGCGCTACGGCGGTTCAGCCCGCGACCGCTCTGACCGACCCGGCGGTGATCGCCAGGACCGCTACGGCGACCGTGGCGGCGCCGATCGGCGCGGCGGATCAAGCCGCGACCGCTCTGATCGGCCCGGCGGGGATCGCCCGGCTGGCGGGCAGCGCGGGGGATCAGGCCGAGACGGCTTCCAGGGAACAGGCGGTGACCGCCAGGAGCGGTACGGCGGTCGGCCCAGTGGCGACCGGGCGGCCGAATCGGGTCGCGGCCGTTATGACGGGCCCGGCGGTGACCGCCGCGACCGGTCCAGCGATGGGCGTGGCGAGCGCGCCCCCGGCGGACGCCCGTACGGGTCAGGCCGCGATCGGTACGGCGATGGACGGGCCAGTGGCCCCGGCGGAGAGCGCCGGCCGTCGAGCGGCAATCGTTATGGGGCGGGCAATGACCGGCGCGATCAGCCGGGCCGGGCTTCGGGCCCGGGTGGCCGGCCAGGATCAGATAGCCGGGAGCGGACCGGCCGGTACGGAGATTCGGGCCGTGGGAGCTCGGACGGACCGCGCGGCGGCTGGAATGACTCGCGTCCTTCGGGCGGCCGACCGGGGTCGGACGGCCCTCGTGGCTATGCCGGGTCGCGTGGTGCCGGCGGCGACCGCGCGGGCGGACCGGGCCGGAGTGACTCCGGCTCCGGGCGGCCCGGAGGCTACCGGCGCGACGACGACCGGCCGGGATCGGGCCGCGATGAGCGCGGCGCCGGCCGGTACGGCAGCAGCGGGGACCGTTCTGACCGCGGCCGGGGCGGCGCTGACGGAGGCTCCAGGCCGAGCCGGGGCGGGTATGACCGGGGTGGCTCGGGCGGATACGACCGCAGCCGGCCGGGAGCGCCCCGGTCCGGCCCGGACCGGGGCGGGCCGCGGGATGATCGCCGTTCCGATACGAGAACGTCTCGTAATGAGAGCGGGCCGCGCGGCGCCGATGAGCGCCAGCTGCGCGTTCCCGGCGACATCACCGCTGATCAGCTCGACCCGCAGGCGGCGGCGGAGCTGCGCACGCTGCCGGGGGACCTGGCCGATGCGGTGGCTCGCTATCTGGTCGCGGCCGGGCGGGAAGAGGATCCCGAGCGGGCCTACGACTACGCGCGGGCCGCTCGCGGCCTGGCCGCCCGGGTCGGGATCGTCCGGGAGACCGCCGCCATCGCGGCCTACCAGGCGGGCAAGTGGCAGGACGCGCTGGCCGAGCTCCGGGCCGCCAAGCGGCTGACGGGGCGGAGCAGTTACCTGCCGCTGATGGCCGACTCGGAGCGAGCGCTGGGCCGGATGGACCGGGCCCTGGACATCGCGACCGGGCCAGAGGCCCAGGCGGCGGACCGGGCCACCCAGCTGGAACTGCTGATCGTGGAGTCGGGCATCCGGCGCGACCAGGGCCTGCCGGAGGCGGCCGTGGTCGCACTCCAGGTCCCGGAGCTCAACGAGCGGCGGGGCCGGGCGGGCAACGCGCGCCTGCTGTACGCCTACGCGGACGCGCTGCTGGAGGCGGGGCGGGACGAAGAGGCCAGGGAGTGGTTCGGTCGCGCCGCAGGGGCGGACCTGGCCGACGAGACGGACGCGGCCGAGCGCGTGGACGAGCTGGACAACGTGCTGTTCGAGGACCTGGACGACGAGGACGACGCCGACGAGGCGGCTGACCTTAGCGCTGAGGCGGACGACGACGAGTCCGACGAGGACGAAGACGACGACGCGGAGGACGATGACCTTGAGGACGCGGACGACCTCGAGGACTCCGACGAGCCGGACGAGGATGACGACGACGGCGAGGACGATGACCTTGAGGATGCGGACGACCTCAAGGACTCCGACGAGCCGGACGAGGATGACGACGACGGCGAGGACGTTGACCTTGAGGATGCGGACGACTCAAGGACCTAGATGAGACCGGCGAGCCCGACGAGGACGACCCGGACGAGGACGACCCGGACGACGACCTCGAGGACCTGGACGACCTAACAGCGCTGGACGAGCCGGGCGGCGACGACGGAGACGGGCCCGCACAGGACGGCCAGGACGAGCCAGCCGGCCCGTGATGCCCGCCGCGCCCGGGCCGGCGTCAGCGTCGTCTGTGGCCGCCACGCCGAACAGCACGTCATGAATGTGCCATTCGGCCGGCGACCAGGGCCTGGTAGTGGGGGCACTCGGTGATGTCCTCGTGCTGGCAGGTCAGGCCGCCTTCGATGAGGTTCAGGGCAGCTTGCATCTCCGCTATCCGGCGGAGGAGTTCATCACGGTGGCGGCGGGTGATCTGCCGGCGGGTCTCGAGGTCGGCGGTCGTCAGGATGTCGCGGATGTCGGTCAGGGCGAGTCCCGCCTCCTTGGCCAGCAGGATGCCCGCGATCCGGTAGAGGTCGGAGCTGCCGTATCGGCGGCGGCCTCCGGCCTCCCGCGCGGGTGAGAGCAGGCCCATGGTCTCCCAGTGCCGCAGCACGTGGGCGGGCAGGCCGAACTGCCCGGCGGCCTCGCCGATGCTCAGGGTCGGGCTTGACTTCATGTCGACATGAAGTCGCAGGATGGGGCGCATGTCAACCGAGGCAACCGAGGCGCTCATCGCGCAGCTCGACGCCGTGGACGACAGTCCCGGCGCCGCCGCGCTGCGCGCCCGCTCGTACGAGCTGCTGGCTGCCGCCAGGGGCGCGCTGGTGGCCGACGTCGGCTGCGGTGCCGGGCGGGCCGTCGCCGAGCTGACGGATCAGGGCGTACGGGTGATGGGGATCGACGTCAGCGACCAGATGATCGCGCTGGCGCGGGAGCGCTGGCCGCACGCCCAGTTCCGCGTCGGCGACGCCTATGCCCTGCTGCTCGAGGACGGGGAGGCCGCGGGCTACCGGGCCGACAAGGTCATCCACGCGCTGGCTGACCCGCGACGGGCGCTCGCCGAGGCGCGGCGCGTGCTGGCCCCGGGCGGCCGCATCGTCGTGTGCGGGCAGGACTGGGACACGTTCGTGACCGACTCCAGCGACCCGGAGCTGACCCGCACCATCGTGGCCGGGCGCGCCGACCAGGTGCCCTCGCCGCGGGCCGCCCGCCAGTACCGCAACCTGCTGCTGGACGCCGGCTTCCGCGACGTGACGGTGGAGGTGCACACGGGAGTGTTCACCGACGGCTCGTTCCTGCCGGTCCTCACCCGCCTGGCCGAGGTCTGCTGCGAGCACGGCGCGATCACGGCGGCGCAGGCCGACACGTGGATAGCCGACCAGCGGGAACGAGCAACGGCCGACCGGCTGTTCGCGGCCGTGCCGATCTTCATGGCCGCGGCGACCAGCCCCTGAGGGGGCGCGGCGGTCGGGATAGAACGCCTACGCCTGCTCGGCCTTGTCCAGCCAGTGCATGATGCCGGCCACGTTCGCCGGCGGTGCCGCTGATCCGCTCGAACTTCGCGGCGATCGCCGGGTCGGCGTCCGGCGGCCAGGACGGCGTAGCGGTCCCGGGTCCGCTCGGCGACCATGGCCGCGGCGTGGTCGAGGTCCATCCCGGCCCCGCGCGCCCGGCGGGTCTCGTCGACCCACAGGCTGATCTCGTCGGCTGACCGCTCCAGCGTCTCCTCGACGGCGGTGACCGGCCCGAAGTGGCTGAACAGCAGCCGCGCGGGCCGCAGCGCGGCGAAGGTGCGCAGCGAGGCCAGGGCGACGTCGAGGTCGAAGTCGGGCGGCGGGGTGGCGGGCCGCAGGTCCCCGGTCTCCTGGATGTAAATGCCGGCCGCGTCGCCGACGTACAGGTCGCCGCTGAGCGAGTCGATCAGGCCGACGTGATGCGGGCGTGGCCGGGGGAGTAGTGGCTCTCCAGCCGCCGGCCGCCGCCGAGGTCGACGACGCCGGTGCGCTCGACGGCCCGGATCCGCTCGGCCGGGGTCGGCGCCAGCTCGCCGAACAGGCCGTCCAGCTCGTCGCCGTAGACCATGCGGGCGCTGGCCATCAGCCGGGACGGGTCGGCGAGGTGCCGGGCGCCCAGCTCGTGCACCACGACCTCGGCCCCGGGGAACATCCGCGCGATGTCGCCGGTGCCGCCCGCGTGGTCCAGGTGGATGTGCGTGACCACGACGGTGGCCAGGTCCGCGCGGCCCGACGCCGAGCGCCGCCAGCGCGTCCCTGACCAGCGGCGCGGACGGCGCGGTCCCGGTCTCGACCAGGCACGGGCGGTCGCCGCGGATCAGGTAGCCGGCGGTGATCCCGTCGTACCCGGCCATCCGGGTGTCGATCTGGAACACCTCGTGGCCGAGGTCGGTGATGACGTCGCTGGCGTCCGTCATGACGGCATGATCTCAGGCCCGATCCCGGGCCGCGCCGGAGCGGGTCATCCGGCTATCCGGCGGGAAGACGTCGTCAGGCCGCAGGCGCAGTCGTCTGCATCAAACGGTGCCGCGCCGCCACCGGATTCAGCCTGTCAGCGAACGTCCGGATGACCATCCCGGTCCGCGGCTTGGGCCCGAACGAGGTCGACTTGCGCGGGACTATCCGCCTCTGGGCGGCGACCGCGTACACGTCGCCGCCGACATGGGCGAGGCCAGCACGGCGGTGCGCGTCCGGGGCCTCGTCGGCGGCCCGCGATGGCGCCGGCCGGGTCGTGGATCGCACGCCGGACCGTGGCCTCGTCGTCGCGGACCTGCCAGACGCGGTCCATCAGCAGGTCCTGCAGCACCGCCGCCGGCAGGTGCCGCCACGGCTCGGCGGGCTGGTCGGCCATGGCCGCAGCCAGCTGAGCCGGATCGGGGTCGGTCAGCAGCCAGGCCTGACCGTCCCCGGCCACCACGAACGCGACGCCGTCGCCGCCCGGCGGCGCCCAGCTCGTCCAGCGCGGCCGGGATGTCCGCGGTCCCGCCCGCGCAGCTCGCGCACCGTGAACGCGCTCGCGGCCAGCTCGGCGGCCTGGCCGGGCGGCCAGGCCGGGGATGACCCGGTGGATGGCGCCCGACGCGCGGGCGGGTAGGCGGCCGAGTCGACCAGCAGGGCCAGGCCGAAGTCCCACGGCCCGGCGCCGTCCCCGGCGACCTGACGGCGCTCGCTGCAGCTCCAGGTAGGCGGCGTAGCGGTGGTGCCCGTCGGCGATCAGCGCCGTCCGCGGGGCCAGGTCGGCGGCGATCGCGCCAGCTCGGCCGGGTCGGTGACCGCCCACAGCCGGTGCCGGATGCCGTCCGCGGTCCTGGCCTGGGCCAGCGGCGGCCGGCTGCAGGGCGGCCTCGGTCACGATCCGGGTGGCGGCGCCCGGGCCGTCGCCGTTGCGGCCGGACTGCGCCGTCGTAGAGCAGGAAGATCGGCTCCAGGTTGGCCTGGGTGGCCTCCATCAGCGCCAGCCGCCCGGCGACCGGGCCGGGCGCCACGGCCTCGTGCGGCTGGACGATCCCGGCCTCGCGCGGCGACCAGCTCGCACCGCGCCGATCAGGCCGCGCTGCAGCCGGCCCGGCGGGCCGTCCTGACCGCGCGGTGAACTGCTCGTAGACGTACAGGGCGGGCTCGGCGTCGGGCACCAGGATCGCCGTCGGCCAGCCACTGCTCCAGGTCGGCCGCGGCGTCGTCGCACGAGCTGCCCGGCTGGCCCGCCGGGTGCCGGGGCCGGATGATCCGGACCACGTTGTGCGGGTCGGCGGCCAGCAACTGGTCCTCGTTCTCGCTGGCGATGACGTCGTACGGTGGAGAGGTGACCTCGGCGAGCCCGCTGACCCGGTCCGCGGCGTAACGGACGCCGCGAAACGGCGCCAGGACGAGGCCGGTCGCGGCCTGGCCGGTGGCCGATGGCCGGACGGAAGGATCTGCACGTATGTCAGAAGGATCAGACGGCGGCCGCGATTCCCGCTCCGGACGCGGGATCGCGCTGCGTCAGACCAGAGATGCGCTAGCCGGACGCGGGATGCGGCGAGACGCTGACACCTACACCTCTACCAGCGCGGCCTGAGCCTGCTCGAGCGCGGCAGCGCCGCGGCCGCGGCCCAGCTGCTCGAGCGGGCCGCCGCCGCCGAGCCGCAGTCCCGCAGCGTGCTGGAGGCCCTGGCCCGCGCCCAGTTCGACGCCGGGCTGGTACGCCGCGGCCGCCGGCAACTTCCGGCCGCATCGTCGAGGCCAGCCCGAGCGACGACTACGCCCAGTTCGGGCTGGGCCTGGCCCTGGCCCGGACCGGCGACCCGGCCGCGGCCGCCGAGCACCTGGCCCTGGCCGCCGCCATGCGGCCCGACCTGCGGCACTACACCGAGGCCCTGCGCAGCGTCCGGGCGACACTGAGCGCTCGCAACCAGCTCAGCGGAGGAAACCCCCGATTGATGCCGAACGAGAAGTGCCGTCCCGGCCGACGGTCGGTGCCTCCGGTCGGCAGTGCCGCCGGCCCGGACGATGCCCCGGGCCAGCGCGGCATCCGCTCTGCCAGGCCTACGACGCCGCCCTGCTGGACCTGGACGGCGTCGTCTACCTGGGCGGCAAGGCCGTCCCCGGCGCGGCCGAGGCGCTGGCGCCAGGCGGCCGGCCGCGGCATGCGGCTGGCCTACGTGACCAACAACGCCTCGCGTTCCCCGTCGGCCATCGCCGCCCAGCTCAACGGCATGGGCGTGGCCGCGGCCGCCAGCGACGTGGTGACCTCGGCCCAGGCCGCGGCGCGGCTGCTGGCCGAGCGGCTGCCCGGCCGGGTCGCCGGTCCTGGTCGTCGGCGGCATCGGGCTGCGCATCGCGCTGCGGGAGCGCGGCCTGCGGCCGGTGTCGGTGGCCGCGGACCGCCCGCTGGCGGTGGTCCAGGGCTACACGCCGGACCTGAACTACGGCCTGCTGGCCGAGGCGGCCCTGGCCCTCCGGGCCGGGGCCTGGCTTCGTGGCGACGAACGCGGACCCGACCCTGCCCACCCAGCGCGGCCTGCAGCCGGGCAACGGCTCGCTGGTCCAGGTGCTGGTCGCGGCGACCGGGCAGCAGCCGGAGGTGGCGGGCAAGCCCGAGCCGCCGCTGCACGCCGAGGCGGTGCAGCGCACCGGGGCAGTCCGGCCCGCTGGTCGTCGGTGACCGGCTGGACACCGACATCGAGGGCGGGGTCCGCGGCGGCGCCGACAGCCTGCTGGTGCTGACCGGGGTCAGTTCCCCGGCCGACGCGGTGCTGGCCCCGCCCCGGCAGCGGCCCACCTACCTGGCCCGCGACCTGGGCGGCCTGCTGACCAGCCAGCCGGAGGTGAGCCCGGCCCCGGACGGCGGGTTCGCATGCGGGGGCTGGACGGCCCGGCTGGTGTCGGACGGGGACAAGCTGGAGATGTCCGGTTCGGGGGACCCGGTGGACGGGCTGCGCGCGCTGTGCGGGGCGGCCTGGTCGGGCGGCGACGTCACGCCCGAGGCGGCGGCCAGTGCGGTACAGGGGCTGGGGCTGTGACCTTTGTTAAGGATGGTTATTGATTGTCTGGTCTTGGGCCTGAACTGAGGCTCAGCGGGCCGCGTCGTCAGCGGGCCGCGACCGAGGCCCAGCGGCCGGCGTGCCGGGCGATGGCGATCGGGTAGTCGAAGCAGGTGCTGACCAGTTCGGTGGTCAGCACGTCGTCGGCGGGCCCGGCGGCCAGCACCCGGCCGTCGCGCAGCAGCAGGGCGTGCGAGGTGCTGGCCGGCAGCTCCTCCAGGTGATGGGTGACCAGCACGCTGGCCAGGTCCGGGTGCTCGAGGCGCAGCTCGTCCAGGCTCGCCAGGAGCTGCTCGCGGCCGCCGATGTCCAGCCCGGCGGACGGCTCGTCGAGCAGCAGCAGCCGGGGCCGGGACATCAGGGCCCGGGCGATCAGGGTCCGGCCGCGCTCGCCCTGGGAGAGCACCGGCCAGCGGCGGTCGGCCAGCGCGCCCAGGCCCAGCAGCGCGACCAGCTCGTCGGCCCCGGCCAGTTCGGCCGGGCTGGGCTGCCACCGGGCGGCGATCTCGATGGTGCCGGTGGCGCCGGTCAGCACGACCTCGCGCACGGTGCGCGCCGAGGCCAGCGGGTGGTGGAAGGTGACGTAGCCGATCATGGGCCGCAGCTCGAACACGTTCACCCGGCCCAGCCGGTGCCCGAGGATGTCGATCCGGCCCCGGCTGGGGTGGGCGTAGGTGGCGCAGATGCGCAGCAGCGTGCTCTTGCCGGCCCCGTTCGGGCCGAGCAGGGCCCAGTGCTCGCCGGCCCGGACGGTGACGCTGACCTGGCTCAGGATGGCGCGGTCGTCGCGGATCAGGTCGATGTCACGGGCGGCCAGGACGACGTCGGTGGCCTCGGGGGTGCTGGTCACCCATGAACGTTATGCCAGTGGTCACCAGGCCGCGCTCTGAGGGAGCTCGATCCTCGGCTTGGGCAGAACGGTCAGCCGGCCGGTGGCCAGATCGAGCCGGGCCACCTGGGCGTTCCAGACGTACAGCAGCACGTAGCGGCCCGAGATGCTCGGGGTCAGGCCCGGGTTGGCGTAGTAGGTGCCGTGGCGGTGCAGCAGCCGCACCGTCCTGATCAGCCGCCCGGTCCGGGGCTGGTAGTCGCGCAGCGCCATCAGCTGCGTATTGCCGCCGGGGTTATCGATGGCGGTCAGCATCGTCCGCCCGGCCGGGCTCAGGACGACGGTGGACGGCCAGGCCGTGACGTTGGAGGTCGGGCGCGGTCCGGTCACCCGGTGGTAGTAGCGCTGCAGCGGGCCCGCCGGGGAGTCGGTGGGCAGCACCCAGCTGTAGTTGCTGGCCGGGCCGCCCGAGTGCGCGCCGTCGCTGCGGTTGCTGACGAAGCCGAGCAGCCGGCCGTCCGCAGACAGGGTCAGGCTGGTCGGCGTGGCCGGGAACCGGAACCGCCAGCTCGTGACCCGTCCCGAGCGCAGGCGGATCACGGCGACCTGACCGGAGTACTTCGGCAGGCGCCGGGCACACGACTGGGTCGCGTAGGCGACGGTCGACCCGTCGGCGCTGCCGGCCAGGGTCTGATAGCCGGGGTAGCCGGCTAACCCCGCCCGGGGTGAGCGGCCTCAGCCCGGTCGGCAGGCCGGCCGCGGTGATGCGGAACCGGTACAGCCAGGTGTGGCAGTTGCGCTGAATGCCGGGCCCGAGGGGGGCCGCCGCGGCGGCGACGAACGACCCGTCGGTCCCGAGCGAGGCCACCTCCTGGAAGTAGATGCCGCGCCGCGGCGAGCCCAGCCGGCCGGTGACGCGGCCGGTGGCCGCGTTCACGATGTCCACCGTCGGGCCGGCCGTGTGGTGACCGTAGGCCGCCGCGGCGTAGTACCGGGGCGGTGGCGCGTTCCAGCCGGTCCCGGTCGGTGTGGCCTGATGGCCGGGCCAGACCTTCGGCGCCACCACGGTGGCGGCCACGGCGATCGCCGCGACGGCTGTGGCGGCGGCCAGCGGAACGGCCAGGCGGCGGGGGGCGGCGGCGCGGGCTAGGCGGCCGGCGCGGTTCGGGTGTGCCGGTGCCGGATCGAGGTCGGGCAGGCCGGGGACCGTCTCGGGCCGGACGGTGTCGGCGGCCGCGCGATAGGCGTCTTGCAGCCGGTCCTCGATGCTGCTCACAGCTCCTCCTTCAGTTCGCGGGCCAGCACGGCCAGGGCGCGGGACGCGGTGGACGACACCGTGCCCCGGCTGACCTCCAGGGCCGCGGCGATCTCGCCATCGGTGAGGTCGAGGTAGTAGCGCAGCGCCAGCACCTCGCGGGCCCGGCGCGGCAGCCGGGCCACGGCCGCGAGCACCTCGCGCCGGTCCTCGCTGGCGATGGCCGCCGACTCGGCCGACCACACCGGCGGTTCGTGCGTTACCGGGCGCAGGAACGCCCGGCGGCGGGCCCGCAGGACCGAGCGGCAGCCGTTCACCACCGTGGTGCGCAGGTAGGGGAGGGCCTTGCTGGGGTCGCGCAGCCCCGGCAGGGCCCGGTACAGGCCCAGGAACGCGTCCTGCACGACGTCCTCGGCGCTGGGCTGATCGCCGAGGAGCAGCGTCGCCACCCGGATCAGGCGGAGAGCGTGGGCCCGGTGCAGCTCGCTGAGCACCTGGTCGGCCGGAGGGGCGGCGTCGTCCCGCGGGGCGGCGGCGGTGCTGCCGGGGTCGGGCTGGGCCTGGCCTGCCCTCAGTGCGGTCACGTACTTAAGACGACTGGTCCGGTCGTTTGCTGAGCCATTGCTGGGTTCCTTGGCGGGTCCGTTTGGCGGGTCCCTTGGCGGGTCCGTTGCTGGGTCCGGCCCCGGCGCGAGTGTCAGGCGGGCGGTCAGGCTGGCTGGCAGGCGGGGCACCAGAACGTGACCCGCTCCTGGACCACCGGCCCCTGGTCGGCCTTCCTGATCACCGTGCCGCAGCGGCGGCAGGGCCGTCCCGGCCCGGCCGTAGACCCAGGTCTCCGCGCCGCGGGCCGGGTTGCCCGTGGTGACCTGGCCGATCCCCTCCTTGTTCGCGTCCAGCAGCCGCCGGGCCAGCTCGACCATCCCCAGCAGGTCGTCGATGCCGCCCACCGGCCGCCACGGGCTCACCCCGCGCAAGAACAGCGTCTCGGCCTTGTACAGGTTCCCGATGCCGGCCAGGTTGCGCTGGTCCATCAGCGCCTCGCCCGCCGGCCGGTCCGGCACCGCCCGCAGGCGGCGGACCGCCTCGTCGGCGTCCCAGTCCGGCCCCAGCAGGTCCGGGCCCAGATGGCCGACCGCCCGGTCCTCCCGTGCCGTGGCCAGCACCTCCACCACGCCGAGCTGGAAGCCGATGGCCTGCCACCGCTCGTTGGCCAGGATCAGCCGGACCCGGTGGTCGCGCGGCGGATAACCGCCCGCCGGGCGGATCCGCCACGACCCGTCCATGCGCAGGTGCGTGTGCACCGTGACGCCGCCGTCCACCCGGGTCAGCAGGTGCTTGCCGCGGGCTACCGCCTCGATCACCCGCCGGCCGGTCAGGTCGGTCGTCGCATACCGGGGGACGCGAAAGTCGCTGCTGGTCAGCACCTGCCCGGCCAGCGCGTCATGCAACTGCCGCGCCGCCCGCCACACCACGTCACCCTCGGGCACCCAGCCAGCATGCCACCCGCCGCCGTCAGCATCGTCCGCGCCCGTCGGGCCCGTGTCAGGTCAGGCCGGACTCCCGCAGCGTGATGTTCAGGCGGCCCGACGGCAGGCCGGCGTCCGGATCACCGGTGCCGGGAATGGTCTTGGGCACGCCGTGATAGGCCAGCCGCGACGGCCCGCCGAACACGAACAGGTCGCCCGACTCCAGCCGCACGTCCGTCCACGGCCGGTTCCGGCTGCTGGTGTTGCCGAACCGGAACACGCAGGCCGCGCCCAGGCTGACCGACACCACCGGCGCCGGGCTGCGCTCCTCCCGGTCAACGTGCATCCCCATCCGCGCCGCGGCGTCGTAGAAGTTGATCAGCGCCACGTCGGGCCGGTAGGCGCTCCCCGCCGCCTCGTCCTGATAAGCGTCGGCGACGGCCCGCCGCCCCAGGTCGCCCAGCCAGTCAGGGAACGGCTTCGCCGGCGCCCCGTCCACGTCATCGGCCGTGCGCGAGTACCGGTACGGCACCCAGTGCCAGCCCAGGCACACCGTCCGCACCGACATCACGCCCCCGCTGGGCAGCCGGGTCGCCCGCATCCCGGCCGGCGGCCGGGCCCACTCCCGGCACGCCGCGACCAGTTCCCGCCGCCGCTCAAGCCCGAGCCACCCCGGCACGTGCACCGCCCCAGGCGCGACCTCAGCCCGCTCCCGCGGAACCAGCCCCATCACCGCCCCAGTATCCCGCCCGGCCCGGCGGGCGGTCGACTGACCCGCGCTCGCGCCAGCGGCACCGTCCGGCGCGCTGGGTGCGGCTGGCCAACCAGCAGCGCCGTCGGCTCGGCATGCCGAGTGACCCGTCGGAACGCAAGACGACTTGCGCTGCTGGAGCGCCGCGGCTCTTAGCTCCAGCGCCACCGTCGGCCGGTGCCTGATAGCCCAGCAACACCAGCAGTGCACCCGCTAGCCCCTGGCTCCGACCCCGTCCGATCCTGGCTCCGGCCGCCTCGACTTCGATTCACATGCGTCCCGACAGCTGAAGTGCGCCTCATTCGCATCACGAATCCCGCGTCGGCCGTGTCCCGATCAGTGACGGAACGACGTGGTTGTTGCTCTCACGTCGTAATAGCGACGTGAGAGCAACGACCACGTCGCTGATCGCGCGGGAGTGGCCGCGGGCCGGATCGCCGGTCAGAGCGTGGTGTCAGCGTTACGCTATGGGACAGTTATCGAGCTTTGACAAGGCTGCGCTTGAGCGCCTGATCGCCCAGCAGCGCGGTGTCGTGAGCCGTCAGCAGATCTACGCCTGTGCGATGACCGAGTCCGCGCTGCGCCACCGCCTCCGGCCGGGCGGGCCCTGGCAGAGCCGTGTTGCCCGGTGTGTTCCTGACCAGCACCGGCGAGATGACCGCGCGCCAGCGAGCCGCAGCCGCTTACCTGTATGCCGGGCCGGGCATCGCCGTCACGGGCCTTGCGGCGCTGGCTTGGCACGGGCTGGGCGCCGAATCCAGGGGACGAGGTTGATGTGCTGGTCAAGCTCAGGCATGCCTGCGGCGGAGCGTGGGGTTCGCGCGGCTGCACCGGACTGGGCGAGAGCCGAACGTCGCTTTCCGGGACGGGGAGATCAGCTATGCGCCGCCCGCGCGGGCCGTGGCCGACGCGGCGCGTCAGTTAGCCGATGCTGCCGAGGTGCGTGCGGTTGTCGCGGCCGGGGTGCAGCGGGGCAAGGTGCAGATCTGGCAGCTGGCCGAGGAACTTGCGCAGGGGCCGGTCCGCGGGTCGGCGGGGTTGCGGCAGGCATTAGCTGAGGTGGCGGGGGGCGTCAGGTCGGCGGCTGAGGCGGATCTGGTGCGGCTGGTCCGGCGGGCTCGGCTGCCGATGCCGGTGCTGAACCCGCGCCTGTACGTGGGCGGGACGTTCCTGGCCAGCCCGGACGCCTGGTGGCCCGACGCCGGGGTGGCCGTCGAGGTGGATTCGCGGCAGTGGCACCTGTCTCCGGCGTCATGGGAGCAGACCATGGCCCGCCACACCCGGATGAGCTCGCACGGCATCATCGTCCTGCACTACTCACCCAACCGGATCCGGTCAGACGGCGAGCAGGTCGCGGCCGAGATCCGGGCCGCGCTGGCCGCCGGCCGTTCGCGGTCCCTCCCGGCAGTCGCCGCGATGCCAGCATGACGTCCGCTGATAACAGCAAGAACCGGTGATAACAGCAAGAAGTGCTGGCCAGGGTGGCGTCGTTACTGTCCTCCGCACTGTCCTCCGCGGACTGTCGGAGGCTGGTGCGAGGCTTCCGGTATGGGTGAGTTATCCGGCTCCCTGAGGTTCTTATCCGGCTACATCAGCTTGCGCAGCCGCAGCAGGTCGAACACGTTGCCCTCCACCTTCAGCCGCCCGGTCAGCCAGGCCCTGGCGAAGCTGCCGGGGTCGGCGGCTATCGCCACCACGTCATTGCTCTTGGCGGTGAATCGCACCTGGGCGGGCGCGGCGCCGTTGGCGGCCTCGGTGATGGGCTCCGCGCCGTCGCTGGTAATCCGGGTTACGAAGGTCACGCCCAGGTCGGGGACCCGGCAGCTCAGCGTGCGGTCGGCCAGGTACGCCGACCGGCGCTCGGCATCCAGGCCCGCGATGCGCCCGATCAGGGTGTCCAGGGCGGCCCGGCACTCTTCGGCTGTTGCCATCGTCGTCCTCGCTCTCATGGTCATTGTCGGTCGGCCAGGGGGATGCACGGGCCACGCGAGATACCCGGGATGCGCCGGATGCAGCGTTCTGGCGTCATCGGACGGTAGCGTTCCTGACAGGGTGAGTGGACCTCCGCCACGAGCCCGTCCGCTGGCTCACCGAAAGGCAGTGATGGAGGACGACAACGCGCGCGAGCGCCCGCTGGCCGTCCCGCGGCCCGAAACGGGCGAGCCCCGGGTCGATGCCGCCCTCAGCCTGCTCGACGAGCTGACCGAGCTGCCCGTGACCGAGCATCCGGCCATGTTCGAGCAGGTGCACGCCCAGCTCAGCGAGGTCCTGGGCGAGCTGGGCGCGCCGGATGCCGCGGCCTGGCGCCCGCCGGGGCGGGATCGGCAGCTGAGCGGGCTGGCGGCGACGGTCGACATGACGACAGGAGGCTGCGGCTGGACGCCGAGCTGGTCCGGCGGGGCCTGGCCCGGTCCCGCGACCAGGCCGCGGAGCTGATCGCGGCCGGGCGGGTCGAGGTCGGCGGCAGCGCCGGCCGCCAAGGCGGCCACCCAGGTGGGCGTGGACGCGGCGATCACGGTCCGGCAGGAGCCGCCCGAGCGGGCCGGACTACGTGTCGCGCGGCGGGCACAAGCTGGCCGGCGCGCTGGCCGCGTTCGGCGGGCCTGCCGGTCGCCGGCCGGCGCTGCCTGGACGCGGGCGCCTCGACCGGCGGCTTCACCGACGTGCTGCTGGGCGCCGGGGCGGCCGCACGTCGTCGCGGTCGACGTCGGCTACGGCCAGCTGGCCTGGTCGCTGCGCACCGACCCGCGGGTGACCGTGCTGGACCGGGTCAACGTGCGCGCCCTGCAGCCCGAGCAGGTGGCCCCGCCGCCCGGCCTGGTCACGGCCGACCTCTCGTTCATCTCGCTGACGCTGGTGCTGCCGGCCCTGGTGCCTGCGCGGCGCCGGACGCCGACTTCGTGCTCATGGTCAAGCCGCAGTTCGAGGTCGGCAAGGGCAAGGTCGGCGCGGGCGGCGTGGTCCGCGATCCCGGCGCTGCGCGCAGGCGGCGGTGGCCGGCGGTGGCGGCGGCGGCGGCCGTGGCCTGGGCCTGGCGTGGCCGGGGTCACGGCCAGCCCGCTGCCGGGGCCGTCGGGCAACGTGGAGTACTTCCTGTGGCTGCGGCGCGGGCGCGCCGCCGCTGGACGACGCAGGCGCTGCGCCAGGCCGTCGCGGCGGGCCCGCAGTGAGCCGGCGCACGCGGACGATGCTGCTGGTGGCGCACACCGGCCGGGCCGGCGGCGCGGCGCACCGGGCGGGCGGTCGCGGCCACGGCTGCTCGGCCGCCGGGGTCGCGCGTGCGGGTGCTGGAGCCCGAGGCGGCCGAGCTCGGCTGCCCGCGGCGCGACCGTGGTGCCGGCCTCGCCGGCCGCGGCGGCAGGCGCGGAGATGGTCGTGGTCATCGGCGGCGACGGCACCCTGCTGCGGGCGGCCGAGCTGGCCCGGCGGCGCCGGCGTCCCGCTGCTGGGCGTCAACCTGGGCCGCGTCGGCTTCCTGGCCGAGGCCGAGCCGGAGGACCTGTCCGACGCCGTCGACCAGGTGTGGCGGGCGAGTACTCGGTCGAGGAGCGGATGACGGTCGACGTCGACCGTCCGGATCAACGGCGAGGTGCTGGCGCGGCACCTGGGCGCTGAACGAGGCGAGCGTGGAGAAGGCCGCCCGCGAGCGGATGCTCGACGTGGTCATCGAGGTCGACGGCCGGCCGCTGTCCCGGTGGGGCTGCGACGGCGTGGTCTTCGCCACCCCGACCGGCTCCACCGCCTACGCGTTCTCGGCGGGCGGCCCGGTCGTCTGGCCCGAGGTCGAGGCGCTGCTGATGGTGCCGATCTGCGCGCACGCGCTGTTCGCCGGGCCGATGGTGGTCTCGCCCCGCTCGGTGCTGGCGGCGCTGAGGTCGAGCGCGCGGCGGCCGGCGGCCGGTCGGGCGGCCAATCGGAGACGTCCGGTGCTGTTCTGTGGTGCGATGGGCGTCGTAAGGTCGATCTGCCGCCCGGCGCCCGGGTCGAGGTCCGGCGCGGCACCCGGCCGGTGCTGCTGGCCCGGCTCCGGGCCCGGCCGGGCCGGGCGGGCGCGGGGCGGGTCGGCGCGCCGTTCACCGACCGGCTGGTGGAGAAGTTCGGGCTGCCGGTGGCGGGCTGGCGGGGCCGCGGCGCCGCGAGCCGGACGAGCGTGGCCAGGAGCGCGGAGCTACGCGGCCGGGCAGAAGACGAGGAGCCGGGCGGCGATGCTTGAGGAAGTGCGGATCACCAGGCTCGGCGTGATCGACGACGCCGTGCTGGAGTTCTCGGCCGGCTTCAACGTGGTCACCGGCGAGACCGGCGCGGGCAAGACGATGGTCGTGACCGGCCTGGGCCTGCTGTTCGGCGGCCGGGCCGACCCGGCCAGGGTCCGGCCCGGCGCGGACCGGGCGGCGGTCGAGGGCCGGCTGCGCGTCGACCCGGACGGGCCGGTGGCCCGGCAGGTCGAGGACGCGGGCGGCGACCTGGACGACCAGGGCAGCACGCTGCTGCTGGGCCGCTCGGTGAGCGCCGAGGGCCGGTCCAGGGCCACGCGCCGGCGGCCGGCTCGGTCCCGGTGTCCCTGCTCACCTACCTGGCCGAGGACCTGGTCGCCGTGCACGGCCAGTCCGACCAGCAGCAGCTGCTGCGGCCCGGCCGGCAGCGCGAGGCGCTGGACCGGTTCGGCGGTCCGGAGTTCGCCGACCTGCTGGCCGCCTACCAGCGCGCCTACCGGCAGCACCAGCAGGTGCAGGCCGAGCTGACCGAGCTGACCACCCAGGCCCGCGAGCGGGCCCGCGAGGCCGAGGACCTGCGCCGCGGCCTGGAGGAGGTCGAGCGGGCCGAGCCCGGCCGAGGGCGAGGACATCGAGCTGCGGCGCCGAGGACGACCGGCTGGCCAACGCCGACGCGCTGCACTCGGCGGCCACCACCGCCCACGAGGCGCTGCTCGGCGACGCCGTCCAGCGGCACCTACGACGCGCGCCGACGCCGTCTCCCTGCTGGGCGCGGCCCAGCCAGGCGCTGGAGGCGGCGGCCGCAGCACGACCCGCAGCTGGCCGCGCTCGGCAGCCGGGTGTCCGAGGCGGCCTACCTGCTGTCCGACGTGGCCACCGAGCTGGCCTCCTACGCGCAGTCGGTCGAGGCCGACCCGGCCCGGCTGGCGGCCGTCCAGGAGCGCCGGGCCGAGCTGGCCCGGCTGGTCCGCGCCTACGGCGCCGCGACGGTCCGGCCGGACCAGCGCGCTCGGCCGCGCGGGAGCGAGTGCGGCGCCGGCCGGCGGGAGTCGGCTGGCGAGCCGAACCGGCCGCCGAAGCCGGCGGGCCGAGCCCGCGGCGGCCGAGGCTGCCCGGCGGCGACCTGGCCGCCGTGCTGCGGTGGGCCAAGGCGGCCGCGGCCCGGCGTCGGCGACCTGGACAGCGACGACGACAAGATCGCCGCGCTGGCCGCGCAGGAGGCCGAGCTGGCCGCGGCGGTCGGCCGAGCTGGCCGGCCAGCTGACCGCGGCCCGGACGCAGACCGCCGGGCGGTTCGCGGAGGAGGTCACGCGCCGAGCTGGCCGCGCTGGCCATGCCGCACGCCCGGCTCACGCGTGGCGGTCACGCCCGCGCGCCGAGTTCGGCCCGCACGGCGCCGACGAGGTCGAGATCCGGCTGGCCGCCCACCCCGGCTCGCCCGGCCCTGCCGCTGGCCAAGGGCGCCTCGGGCGGCGAGCTGTCCCGGGTCATGCTGGCCATCGAGGTGGTGTTCGCCGGTGCCGACCCGGTGCCGACGTTCGTGTTCGACGAGGTCGACGCCGGGGTCGGCGGCAAGGCGGCGGTCGAGATCGGCCGCCGGCTGGCCCGGCTGGCCCGGCTGGCCCAGGTCATCGTGGTGACCCACCTGCCGCAGGTCGCGGCGTTCGCCGATACCCACCTGGTGGTGGAGAAATCGGACACCGGCGCCGTGGTCAGCAGCGGCATCACCCGGCTGGACGACGACGGCCGGGTCCGCGAGCTGTCCCGGATGCTGGCCGGGCTGGAGGACTCCGAGTACGGCCGGGCGCACGCGGGCGAGCTGCTGGCGGCGGCCGCCGCCGAGCGCGCCGGGCTACCGGCCGGACCCAGCGCTGGCCCGGTCAGGCCCGAGCCGGCCTGACCAGGGCCGGGCCACCTGCGGGCGGTGACGGCGCCGGCAGGATCTGGCAAACTTGCTGCTCAATGAAGGCGCCGAATCGGAATCTGTCCGGAGCGCGCCGGTCCAGGCCGCCGCCCTGCCCGGCGTGGCGGGACCGGCGCGCCTGGATCGCCGGACCAAGACCCTGGCCCGGCGCCTGGAGCCCGGCGACATCGCCATCATCGACCACGCTGACCTGGACCGGGTCAGCGCCGAGGCGCTGATCGGTGCCAGGCCGCCGCCGTGGTCAACGCCGCGCCGGCATCAGCGGCCGGTACCCCAACCTCGGCCCGCAGGTGCTCGTCGAGGCGGGCATCCCGCTGGTCGACGACGTCGGGCCCGGAGGTCTTCGAGCGGGTCCGCGACGGGCAGGCCGTCCGGCTGGACGGGGACGCCCTCTACATCGGGGACGGCCGTCGTCGCCAAGGGCACACGTGCAGACCGCGGAGACCGTGGCGGCGAACATGGCCAGCGCCAAGGAGGGCTGGCCGAGCAGCTCAAGGCGTTCGTGGCCAACACCATGGAGTACATCGACCCGCGACTCCGACGCTGCTCATCGACGGCATCCGGGTCCCGGAGCTGCGGACCAGGCTGGAGGGCCGGCACGCGCTGGTCGTGGCGCGCGGCTACCGGCACCAGCGAGGACCTGCAGGCCCTGCGCGCCTACATCCGCGAGTTCAAGCCGGTCATGATCGGCGTGGACGGCGGCGCCAACGCGCTGCTGGACGCCGGGCTACCAGCCGGACCTGATCGTCGGCGACATGGACTCGGTCTCCGACCGGGCCCTGCACTGCGGCGCCGAGATCGTCGTGCACGCCTACCCGAACGGCTACGCGCCGGGCCTGCCGCGGGTCCAGGACCTCGGCCTGGACTCGGTGACCTGCCCGGCCGCCGGCACCAGCGAGGACGTCGCCGTGCTGCTGGCCGACGAGGCCGGGGCGACCCTGATCGTCGCGGTCGGCATGCGATTCTCGCTGGTAGAGTTCCTCGACAAGGGCCGGTCAGGCATGGCCAGCGCCGTCCTGACCCGGATCCGGGTGGCCGACAAGATCGTCGACGCCAAGGGGGTCAGCCGGCTCTACCAGAGCCGCATCTCCGGCCGGGCGCTGGTCCTGCTGGCACTGGCCGCGCTCGTGACCTTGGTCGTCGCGATTGTCGCTGCCGCCGGTCGGCCAGCGTTTACCTGGACTACCTCGGCGTCCTGCTGAACCAGCTGCGGCACTGGCTAACTGGACTCTTCTAGTGATCGATTTCCGCTATCACCTGGTCTCCATCATCGCCGTCTTCCTGGCCCTGGCCATCGGCATCTGGCGATCGGCTCGACCGCGCTGCCGCAGGCCACCGAGGCGGGCCTGCAGCGGATCGCGACCCGGGTTCACCGACGCAACGACCGCTGACCAAGCAAAACACGACGCTGAAGCAGCAGATCAGCGCGGACCAGACCTTCGCCCGGCGGCCTCGGCCAGCCGGCTGCTCGGCCACCTGCTGACCGGCCAGAGCGTGCGTGCTGGTCACCGCGCCGAGCGCCGACAGCCAGGTGCTCAGCGGCGTGACGGCGGCGGTCAAGCAGGCCGGCGCCACGGTCACCGGCCGGTGGCGCTGCAGTCGCAGTTCTTCGACGCCGGCGACAGCACCGAGGCAGAGCTCCCCAGCTCGCCCAGGCCCTGGCGCCCGACGCCGGGGTGGCCCTGCCCACCCAGCCCGTCGCCGGCCCGGTCGGCGGCCAGCAGGAGGCGGCGCAGGTCATCGCGGCCGCCGTGGTGGCCAAGAACGGCGTCGGCCTGACCTCCGCAGCAGAGCCAGGCGGTGCTCAGCGGGTTCGGCCAGCAGGGCTACCTGACCATCAGCGGACGCCCGGCAAACGCCACCAGACCTGCCCGGCCGCGACCATGGCCATCGTGGTGGCCCCGGCGGCACCGCCGACCAGCAACGACTCCAGCCCGGCCAACCTGGCCCTGATCGCCGTGGCCGAGCAGTTGCAGGCCGCCAGCCGCGCGGACCGTGCTGGCCGGCTCGCTGGCCGGCTCGGGCCCGGGCAGCGCGATCGACGCCGTGGTCTCCGGCGCGGGCAAGGTCAGCACGGTCGACGATGCCGACCAGGCCACCGGCGAGATCATTACCGTGCAGGCCCTCTACGAGCTGCTGGCCGGGCACGCGCCGGCCAGCTACGGTGTGAGTCCCGGCGCGGCCGCCGAGCCCGGCCCCGACCCCGTCGTCGAGCCCGACCACCTCGTCCAGCCCGACGACCACCACTGAGCACTCCGGCAAGAAGAGCTCCAGCAGCAAGCCCGACCCCCGTCACGCGAGAAAGACATCATGAGCCGACTTCCGATCCGCCCCGCGGCGCTGGCCGCGGCGGCCGCGGGGCTGTCCTATGCCGCGCTCCGGCAGCGCCCCCCCGGCGGCGACGCGACCTGGTCCCGGACCAACCACCGCGGCGAGCCGGTCACGCTGCTGGAAGGGCCCGGCCGTCGCCATCGGCGGCATCGCCGGAGCGCTGGCGGCGCCGCGGCCTGACCGGGCGGGAGCGCGGCCGCGCTGGTGGCCGGATCCGCCGCCGCGGCCCTGGGCGGGTACGACGACCTGGCCGGCAGCGGGTCCAGCCGCGGGTTCCGCGGCCACCTGGGCGCGCTCCGCCGCGGCGAGCTGACCACCGGGGCGGTCAAGCTGGCCGGGATCGGCGCGGCCGGCCTGGCCGCCAGCGCCCTGCTCGGCCCGGACGGCGGTGCCCGTCAGGACGCGCGAGGGCGGCGGACGTCGGCGCTGGCCGCGGCCGACTTCGTGATCAACGCGGGGCTGGTGGCGGGCGGCGCGAACCTGCTGAACCTGTTCGACCTGAGGCCCGGCCGGGCGATCAAGGTCGCGCTGGCCGCGGGCGGCGTACTCGCCGCGACCTCGGAGCGCGGTCGCACGGCGGCGGCCGCCCCGCTCGGCGCCGCCGCCGCGCTGCTGGCCGAGGACCTCGGCGAGCGCGCCATGCTCGGCGACGCCGGGGCCAACGCACTCGGCGCGCTGCTCGGCACCGCCGCCGCCACTGCGCTGCCCCGGCCGGCCCGCGTCGACCCTGGCCGCGGTCGTCGGCCTGACCGCGGCCAGCGAGGTGGTCAGCTTCACGAAGGTCATCGAGCGCACCGCCCCGCTGCGCTGGCTGGACATGCTCGGCCGGCGCCCCGCCCCGGCCCGCCATCGCGGTACCGGGGCGGCCGGGCGGGCCAGCCGGGCTAACGGGTCCGCGCGGCCCGGCGAGACGGCGGACGGCGCCCCGGCAGCGGGCGTGCAGGCCGGGCCGGCGGCCCCGGCAAGCGTCCCGCCCCAGTGACCGAGCCCGCGCCGCCGGTCACCGCAGGACACCCCGGAGCGCGCCGCCGGGCCGAGCCCCGCCATCGCGCGGGCATCGGCCGGGCGGCCGCGCTGATCGCGGCGCTGACTATCTGCGCGCGGCTGCTGGGCCTGGCCCGCCAGCTGGTGTTCGCGCATACCGTCGAGGCGCACTGCCTGGGCACCGCGTACACGACCGCCAACCAGGTGCCCAACATCATCTACGACATCGTGCTGGGCGGCGCGCTGACCAGCGTCATGGTGCCGGTGCTGGCCCGGTCCGCGCGGCGGGCGGGCACCGACGCGGCCGCCGCCCGCCAGGTCACCCAGACCTCCTCGGCCCTGCTGACCTGGACCGTGGTCATCCTGGCCCCGGTCAGCGTGCTCATCGCCGTGGCGGCAGGCCCGATCGCCAGCCTGCTCAGCCCGGCTAACCCAGCCGGGCACTGCGGCCACGCCAGCATGATCACCCTGACCAGCCGCATGATCACGGTGTTCGCGCCCCAGGTGCTCTGCTACGGGCTGGCCGTGGCGCTGTACGGGATACTCCAGGCCCACCGCCGGTTCACCGCGCCCGCGCTGGCGCCGGTCATCTCCAGCCTGGTGGTGATGGCGGCGTACCTGCTGTTCGTGCCGTTCGGCGCGGGCCACCGCGAGCACGTGGCCGGGCTGCCGCGTCTCCGCGGAGCTGATCCTGGCGGTCGGCACCACGGCTGGGCGTCGCCGCGCTGGCCCTCACCGCGCTGGTGCCCGCCGTGGCGGCTGCGGCTGCGGCTGCGGCCCACGCTGCGGTTCCCCGCGGGCGTCGCCCGGCAGGCCCGGGGCCTGGCCGCCTACGGCATCGCGGCCCTTGTCGCCCAGGACGCCGCGCGGCTGGTGGTGATCCGGCTGGCCAACGGCAGCGCCACCCAGGGCGCGGTGGTGCTGTACGGGTACGGCTGGCAGGCCTTCGAGTCCATCTACGCCGTGCTCGCGATGCCCATCGTCATCAGCGTGTTCCCGGTGCTGTCCGGCAGCGACAGCTCCGAGTTCGACGAGACCTCCGCCGGGTCGAGCCGGGCCGTGCTGCTGGTGTCGTTCCTGGGCGCGGCGCTGCTGGCCGCGGTGGCCACCCCGGCCGCCCGGGTCTTCGCCGGCCACGGCCAGGTACTGGAGCTGGCGCTCGGCTTCGCCGCGTTCGCGCCCGGCCTGATCGGCTACGGGCTGATGGCCTGCCTGTCGCGGGTGCTGCTGGCCTCGGGCCGCAACGCCATCGCCGCCGTTGCCATGGTCGGCGGCTGGCTGGCGGTGATCGGCGCCGACATCGCACTCGTGCACGTGGCCCCGCCGCGCTGGGTCGTGGCCGCCCTCGGCCTGGGCAACACGATCGGCCTCACGGCCGCCGGCCGTCGCCCTAGTGCTCGCGGTCCGCCGGGTCCGGCGGCCGCGCCGCGCTGCGGGCGATGGCTAGGGCCACCGTGGCCGGGCTGGCGGCCGGGATCCTGGCCGCGGCCGCCGGCGCCGCCGCCGGGCGTGTTCGCGGCCACGGCCGTCACCCGCGCCGCCTGGTCCTGGACGCCGTCGGCGCCGCTGGCCGCGGCGGCCGTTTGCGCGACAGCCGTGTTCGGCGGCGTGGCCTACGTGCTGGACGGCGGTGAGCTGCGCGCGGCCATCGGCCGGGTCCGCCGGACGGCGACCAGATGAGCGGCCCAACGGCCCGGACGGGCCTGGGGGTCACGTCGCCCTGGCCTGGCCGGCGAGCCGCCGGATCAGGCGGGCCGGTCGCGGCAGCCCGGATGGCGGAGCCGAGCGTCGCGGTGGTGCTGGGGACGGCATCGGGCGGCACGGCCCGGCACGCGGGCATGCTGGCCGAGGGCTGCCGCCGGGCCGGGCTGGCGTGCTGGCCACGGCCCGGCCAGCGCGCAGCCCGCGTTCCGCGCCGGAGCTGACGCCTGGTCCGATGGCAGCCAGAGTCCGGCGATCCCGTTCCACCTGGCCGAGATCGCCGAGCGACCCCGCCCGGCTCACGACCTGACCGTGCTCCTGCGGCTCCGTCGGCTGCTGCGCCAGGCTGGCCCGGACGTGGTGCACGCGCACGGCATGCGGGCTGGCGCGTTCGCGGCCCTGGCCCTGCGGCCGGTACAGCGTGGCCGCCCCGGCCGCCCCGGCCGCTCTGGTCGGCGCGATCGTCCGGCGCTGGTGGTGACCGTGCACAACGCCCCGCCGCCCGGCCGGGCCGGGCGCGCCGTGTTCGGCCTGCTGGAGCTGATCTGCGCCCGGCGCGCCGACGCCGTGCTGTGCGCATCGGCGGACCTGGCCGACCGGATGCGGCGCCGCGGCGCGGTCGGCGTCGCCGAGTTCAACGTGCCCGCGCTGCCCGCGCCCTGGCCGTCCGATGAGGCGGTGGCCCGGGCCCGGCACGACACCGAGGCCGCCGGGCGGCCCGTGGTACTGGCCGCCGGACGGCTGGCCCCGCAGAAGGGCTTCGACATCCTGCTGGCCGCCGCCGCGTACTGGCGGGACCGGGATCCGGTTCCCCGGCTCGCCATTGCGGGCAGCGGCCCGCTGGCCGCCGAGCTGACCGCCGCCGCCGAGCGGTCCGGGACAGACCTGGTCCTGCTAGGGGAGCGGGATGACGTGCCGGCCCTCCTGGCCGTGGCCGATGTGGTCGCGGTCCCCAGCCGCTGGGAGGCGCGGGCGCTGGTCGTGCAGGAGTCGCTGCGCGCCGGGGTTCCGGTCGTGGCTTCCCGCACCGGCGGGACGGCCGACCTGACCGGACCGGACGCCGCGATCCTGGTGCCGCCCGAGGACGCCCGGGCGCTGGCCGCGGCGATCCTGGCTGTTCTCGACGACCCCGAGCTGGCGGCCCGGCTAGCCGAGGCGGGGCGAGCCCGGGCGGCGGCCCTGCCGACGGCCGCGGACGCCGTGACCGCGGCGATGGCGGTTTACCGGGACGTGCGGCCCTCCCGGTAACTCAGGTCGCACCAGCTCGGCGACGTACGACAACCCGTAACGCAATATGCAAATTTCAATGTGCATAATGCGGTGTTGTTCTCCGATAACTAAGATTTTGGTGGCAATGGACCGTTTCTGCTGAACAATGATTGCTTGGTGTGATGAGCTAGCTGGACTGGGGTCGTGCCGTCATCCCCGCTGACGGCCCTGGGGGGTTAGTCATGAGCAAGCGAGCTGGTTCCAGGCCGCCCGCTAATCGGCCGGGTAGCACCCCGGCGGGTCGATCGCGCCTCGAAACGGCCATCCGCGAGGCGGCGGGGCATGAGACCGCGATCCGTGAGACGGCAGTCGCTCAGGCCCCGGTCCGTGATGTGCCGGCGCGTGACGCTTCGGGCCTCGAGGCAGCGATCTCCGAGGCGGCAGTACACGAGTCACCGGTCGGAGAGTCGGCGGCGCACGAGTCGGCGGCGCAGGAGGCATCAGACCTGGAGACGGTTGTCGCCGAGGCGGCGGTGCACCAGGAACCGGTTCGTGAGGCAGCCTTCCTGGAGGTGCCGCTCAGCGAGACCCCGGTCCTCCTGGCCGCAGCCGCTGAGACGCCGCTGCTAGAGGCACCGGCCCGCGAGGTGCCGGGCCGGGCGGGAGTCCAAGGGGCGCCAGTCGGCGAGACCTCGGTCCGTGAGAGCCCGCTCGTCGAGGCACCGGTGCGTGATGCGTCGGCCCGCGAGGCGTCGGACCAGGCGGCGGCGGTTCCCGAGGTGCCGGTGCGCGAGGTACCGGTGCGCAAGGCGCCCGCCCCCGAGGCGCCCGCCCCGGAGCCAGCTGCTCGGCAGGCGGCAGCTGCGGAGATGCCGGTGCGCGAGGCCGCCGCCCGTGAGGCATCGGGCCAGGCGACGGCAGTGCCCGAGGCACCGGCTCGCGAAACGGCAGGCCAGGAGGCGAGAGCCTCCGCGGCAGCGCCCGAGGCGCCGGTCCGCGACGCGACAGTCGCCGCGACCGCCGTGCCCAAGGTGCCCGTCTCGCAGCGACCGGTCGGCGAGACCCCGGTCCGTCCCACGCCTGCCGCTGAGGTACCGGTGCGTGAGATGCCGGTGGGTGAGGTGCCAGTGGGTGAGATGCCGGTGGGTGAGGTGCCGGTGCGCGAGGTCCCCGCCGCCGAGGCGACAGGTCCGGAGCCGAGGGCCTCCGACGTGCCGGTGACCGAGACCCCGGTCCGTCCGACGCCGGCCGCAGCGGCACCAGCACGTGGTGCGTCGGCCCGGCAGGCATCAGGTCCGGAGGTGGCGGCACCGGTCCGCGAGGCATCCGTCCGCGAGGCGTCAGTTCCGGAGGCGACGGCAGCGTCGGCGGCACCGGTCCGCGAGGAAGCCGCCCGCGAGGAAGCCGCCCGCGAGACCCCGGTCTCCAAGACCCCGTCCGGCCAGGCCGCCGCCGAGGTGCCGGTCCGCCAGTCACCGGCTGGCGAAGCACCCGGCGACGCCCAGCTGCGCCCGGGCCAGTCCGGCACCACCCGGCCCGACCCGGCAAAGCCCGACCCGGCAAAGCCCGCAACGCCACAGCCCGCCCCGTCACAGCCCGCCCGGTCACAGCCCGACAGTGCCCAGCCTGAGGCCGCCAAGCCCGACCGCCCCCGGCCCCCCACGATCAAGCCGAGCCGCGTCGAGCCCGGCCGCCCCAAGACCAGCCCGCCCGAGCCGCCGCCCGCGCCACCCGTCCCGCCCGCCAGTCCCGAAGGCGTGCCCCCCTGGTCGCAGGTCATCGCCACCACCCTTCAGCTCTGGCTGGGCCGCCGCGTGCGCCGCGGCCGGGATGCACTGGCCGAACCGGTGCGCCGTTCCCGGCGCTGGGTCGGAGCCCTCGGGCTGGCCATTGTGGTGTTCGCGGCCGGGGCCCTGACCATCGTCCTGGCCCAGCACCAGGGCGGCCACCCGGCCTCCGGCAGCAGTGGGCGCGCTCACACCACCGGCAGCGCGAATCCGGTCAAGCTCGGCCCAGCGGCGCTGGAGGCGGCCGCGCAGAACCGCCAGCAGGCGGCGGTCTGGATCGCCGCCCAGGTCAGCCACGCCGCGATCGTGTCCTGCGACCCGGTGATGTGCCAGGCGCTGACCAAGGCGGGCTTCCCGGCGGGCGACCTGCTGACCCTGGGCCCGTCGGCCACCGACCCGATGGGCTCGCAGATCGTGGTGGACACCACCGTGCTGCGCAACCAACTGGGCAGTCGGCTCCCGAACGTCTACGCCCCGGCCGTCATCGCCGCCTTTGGCGCCGGCGCGAGCCGGGTCGACGTCCGGGTCGACGCGCCTGACGGCGCGGCCGCCTACGTGACCCTTCAGCGCGCCGACCTGCTGGCCCGCCAGCAGGACGGTCAGCAGCTGGCGGGCAATCACAGCCTGCACCTGGCCGCGCCCGCGCGGCAGGCCATCAGCGCGGGCGAGGTGGACACGCGATTGCTGGTCACCCTGGTCGCACTGATGGGCCAGCGGTACCCGGTGTACGTCTACCGCTTCGGCGACGCAGGCCCGGGCGCCACGCCCGGCGTGCCGATGCGGATGATGCGGATCGCCGCGCTGGTCCAGCGCGGGCCGCACGGCAGTAGCTACCTGCACTCGGTCGTGCGCTTCCTGGCCGAGCAGCAGCCTCCATACCGGGCCAGCGTCCACGTGCTGCACCTGCCCGGCGCCAAGACCGTTATGGAGATCGAGTTCTCCGCCCCCAGCCCGCTCGGGCTGCTGGCGCGCGCACAGAAATGAACCCCGCGTTACTTCAGCACCTGCCGCGTACCGCGCGGCAGCCAGGATTTATTAGAGGGGGAACACATGATGGGTTCCGCATTGACCGGGAGGCTGAGCAGGCTCCTGGGGGCCGTCGCCCTGACCGGGCTCGGCGTGTTCGGACTGGCCGTCTCAGCCGCCCCGGCGGCCTCCGCGGCCGTCTCATCGGGCGTGGGCTGGATCCGGCTGGCTCACCTGTCGCCCAACACTCCGGCCGTCGACGTGTACCTGTACTCCTTCCATGACCCGAGCGCCAAGATCGTGCTCCATCACGTGGCGTACGGCACGGTCTCGCCGTACGAGCAGGTGCCCGCGGGCGAGTACACCGTCGCCATGCGCGGGGCCGGCGCTGCGCCCAAGACCAAGCCGGTCCTGTCGACCACGGTCGACGTGACCGCCGGCGGCGCCTACACCGTCGCGGGCATGGGCCCGAACAAGGGCCTGCGGCTCCAGGTGCTGAACGACCGGCTGAGGACGCCCAAGAACAAGGTCCTGGTCCGGGTCATCCAGGCGTCGATGCACCAGGAGCGGGTGACGGTCACGCTGGCTGGCCGGAAGCTGGCCAGGCACCTGGCCTTCTCGCACGTCAGCCGCTATGTGGCGGTCCGGCCGGGCACCCTGGAGGTGCACGTGGCGGGCGCGAGCGCGTCGACCACGCAGGCCGTGTCGCTCACCGGCGGCAGCATCCACACCCTGGTCGTGCTGGACACCTCGACCACCACGCTGGGCGTCACCGATCTGATGGATGGGCAGGGCAGCAAGGTCGACCCGGCCGGTCCGGCGCAGACCGGGTTCGGCGGCACCGCGCCGCGGCCGGGCGCGCCGATGCTGCCGTGGGCCGCGGCGGCGGGCGTCGGCCTGCTGGCGGCGGTCGGCGGCGGCGTGCTGGTGAGCCGCCGCCGGCGGCCCGCGCTGCACGCGCGCTGACGTCGGGCTTGATGCGCGAACAGGCTCCTGACCGCGGCGGCCGGCATATCTCGCCCATCCGGGTGATACGCCGGCCCGCCGCGGTCGCGGCAGTGCTGATCGGGATGGTCGTGGCCGGGGCGGGCGTGGCCGGGCTGGCGGTCGCCAGCCAGACCAGCAAGCCGGCCGCCCCCCTCGGCAAGCCGCCGCTCGCCCCGGTGCCCGCCTGCGAGTGGGCCGCCGTCCCGCCCGCCCGGGTGCGGTCGGTGGCCCGGCCGGTCCGGCTCGTACATCCCGGCCATCGGCGTGCGCACGCGCCTGATCCGGCTCGGGCTGACCGCGAGCGGTGCCCTCCAGGTGCCGGGCAGCACGGCCGTGGCCGGCTGGTACACCGGCAGCCCGCGGCCGGGCGAGCCGGGCGGCGCGGTCATCGCCGGGCACATCGACTCGATCTCCGGTCCCGGCGTGTTCTACCGGCTGCGGCAGCTGCACCCCGGCGAACGGGTTTTCGTCCGGCAGGCCAGCGGCCGGCTGGCCGTCTTCCGGGTGTCCAGCGTGCGGTCCTACCTGAAGACCAGGTTCCCGACCTCGGCGGTCTACGGGCCCGACGCCGAACGCCCAGCTCCGGCTCATCACCTGCGGCGGCACCTTCGACGCGGCCACCGGCCACTACCTGAGCAATACGATCGTCTACGCGACCCTCGTGTCCTGACGAGGCCTGGCCTGACCGCCTATCATGGCCCGCATGGTCCGGATTCGCCCGGCTGGTGCCGCCGACGGCCCGCCCATCGCCCGTATCCGCGCGGCTAGCTGGCGCGCCGCCTATCCCGGCCTCATTCCCGAGCAGACGCTGGCCGAGCGGACCGACCCGGCGGCCGTCGAGCGCGAGGGCGAATGGCGCAGCACGCACTCCATGGACGGGGTGCTGGTCGCCGAGGGCCCGGACGGAGACGACGACCTGATCGGGTTCGCCGCGTTCGGCCCGGAGCGCGATGAGGGCTACCAGCTCGGCCAGCCGCAGCTCGAGCCGCCCGAGCACGGTCGCGGCGAGCTGTACGCGATCTACGTGCTGCCCGGTCACTGGAACTCCGGCGCGGGCCGGGCGCTCATCGACAGCGTGCTGGGCTTAGCGGCCGGCCAGGACTACAACGACGTCAGCCTGTGGGTGCTGGAGGCCAACGCCCGGGCCCGGAGGTTCTACGAGAAGGCCGGCTTCCGGCTGACCGGAGAGAGCGGCGTGCTCGGCGGCCTGCGCGGCCTCACCCAGGTCCGGTACCGCCGGCTGGTCGGCTAAGCCCGCCTGCACCGAGTCCACCTGCTCCCAGTCAGCCCAGCCCCGGCCGGCCCAGTCGCAGCCGCGCCGTCAGCCCGGCCAGTTCCTCGCCGCCGGCCAGCTCGTCCTCGCCGATGGCCAGCGCGGCCAGCCACTCGCCGAGCAGCGGCCCGAACTTGAAGCCGTGGCCCGACGTGCCGCAGCCCACCACCACGTTGCCGATCCGGTCGAGGATGAAGTCCTCGTCCGGGGTGTTGTCGTACACGCAGCGCTCCAGCTGGACCGCCCGCGGGCCGAAGCCGGGCAGGTACCGCCGCGCCATCTCCTCTAGCTGCCGGGTCAGCGCCGGGTCGGCCGACTGGTCCTGCTGGGTGCCCGGCCGCGCCGGCGGCCCGCTGTGGTGCAGCCCGAACTTGTACAGCGGCGAGCCCGGCACCGGCAGGCCGTACGGGATCTGCTCGTCGTGGCACAGGAAGATCGGCATGCCCGCCCCAGCCGCCCCGTCCGCCCCGGCCGGCGCCAGGTAAGCCACCTGCTCCAGCGTCGGCGCCGAGGGCAGCGCCCCGCCCAGCAGGCCAGCCGTCTCGGGACCCGCGCAGATCACCGCCGCCCGGGCTGACAGCGGGCCCTGGCTGGTCTCCAGCGTGACCCGCCGCCCGTCATCGGCCAGCGCGCTGACCCGCACCCCGGTCCTGATCTCCGGCACCCCGGCGGCCAGCGCGGCCAGTGCCACATCGGCCGCCGTCACCGCCGACTCGGGCTCCAGCAGCGCCTGGCCGTCCACGCGGACGCCGGGAAACCGGGCGCTGGCCTCGGCCGCCGACAGCAGCTCGGTCGGCGCGCCCGCCGCCGTCATGGCTTCGCGCACCGCGGCCAGGCCGGTGCCGATCGTGAGCTGAGGCGTGGGATGCAAGATTTTTCCTGAACAATGGTCTTCCAGCGAATGCCACATTTCCCGCGACTGCCGTGCGGCCCGGACATAGGCCGGATCGTCGTAGCCGAGCCGGAAGATGCGGCAGCTGCCCTTGGAGCCCGCGCCTGGGTGCCCCATGCTGACCTGCTCCAGGACCGTGACCTCGCGTCCCCGCCGGGCCAGGGCCCGGCCCGCGGCCAGGCCCAGCAGCCCCGCGCCCACCACCACGTAGTCCGCCTGCCGGGTCGTCATGCGCGCCGCCGTGCGCCAGCTGGCGGCGTAGTCATGTCTGTCATGGCCCCTATTCTTTAACTGTCGTCATCGGGCCTCCGGGACGGGAGCAGGCGATGTTCGAGCGATTCACCGATCGGGCACGGCGAGTGGTAGTCCTGGCCCAGGACGAGGCCAGGCTGCTCAAGCACAACTACATCGGGACCGAGCACCTCCTGCTCGGCCTCATCCACGAGGGCGCGGGCGTCGCGGCCAGGGCGCTGGAATCGCTGGGCATCAGCCTGGAGATCGTTCGCCAGCGGGTTGAGGAGATCATCGGCGAGGGCCAAGAGGCGCCATCCGGGCACATCCCGTTCACGCCGCGGGCCAAGAAGGTGCTGGAGTTGTCGCTGCGCGAGGCGCTGGACATTGGCCACAACTACATCGGCACCGAGCACATCCTGCTCGGCCTGATCCGCGAGGGCGACGGCGTGGCGGCCCAGGTCCTGGTCTCGCTCGGCGCGGACCTGGACCGGGTCCGCCGGGAGGTGATCGACCTGCTGGCGGCGTACCAGGCGCGGACCGGGGAAGCCTGCCCGGCGCTGGTCCGCACGGTGCCGGCCGAGGGCGGGCGCAAGGAGCGGCCGGCGGCCGCGCTGGCCGGCCGGATCAGCGCCATGGAGGCTCGCCTGTCGGCCATCGAGCTGCGCCTGGGCACCGGGCCCGACCTGCGCGAGCTGAACGAGAAGATCGCGCAGGCCGCTGCGGACAAGCAGGAGGCGGTCGCCGCCGAGCGCTACGAGCGGGCCGCCGCGCTGCGCAACCAGGAGCGGCGGCTGCTGACCGACCGGGCAGCGCTCATGAACGACTGGGCGCAGGCCCACCCGAGCCTGCCCGCGCTGGCCGAGGAAGTCATCATGCTGCGATCCGAGGTCGCCCGGCTGCGCGGCCGGATCATCGCGGCGCAGGACCATGCGCGCAGCGACCCACACGAGCCCGCCGGCTCCGACGAGCCCGCCCAGGCACCGCCCGCCGACCCGGCATCCGAGGTCCGTCCCCCCGAGGCCGCCCCGCCCCCGGAGGCCGCCCCGCCCCCGGAGGCCGACCTGCCCCCGGCGGGCGACACGCCCTCGGAGGACGGCCCGGCGCGGGAGGACGGCCCGGCGCGGGAGGACGGCCCGGCGCAGGAGGACGGCCCGCCCGAGGATGGCGTAGCCTAGCGCGCGCTCGCGGTCACCAGCCCCGCGCGCGCCACTCCGGGACGTGCGGGCGCTCGGTGCCCAGCGTCGTGTCCTTGCCGTGCCCCGGGTAGACCCATGTGACGTCCGGCAGCTCGCCGAACACCCGGTCCTCCAGGTCGGTCATGAGCTGCCCGAACCGCTCCGGGTCGTGCTGGGTGTTGCCCGGCCCGCCGGGGAACAGCGAGTCACCGGTGAACAGGTGCGGCTCGTCGCCGTCGTCATAGCGCAGCGCGATGCTGCCCGGCGTGTGCCCGCGCAGGTGGATCACCGACAGCGTCGCGTTGCCCACCGCCACCGTGTCCCCGTGCCGCACCAGGTGGGTGGTGGGCACCGGCAGCGCGCCGGCGTCCTCCGGGTGCGCGACGGTGCCCGCGCCCGTGGCCCGCTGGACTTCCTCCAGCGCGCCCCAGTGGTCCCAGTGCTGGTGAGTGGTGATAATCGTGTCCAGCGGCACGTCGCCGATCAGCGCGGTCAGCGTGCCGGCCTCGTTCGCCGCGTCGATCAGGGCCTGCGCGCCGGTCTGGGTGCAGCGCAGGAGGTACGCGTTGTTGTCCATCGGGCCGACCGCGACCTTGGTGATGGTCAGGCCGGGCAGCTCCCTGGTGTCGGCCGGGCCGCCGACGGCCACGTCGCCGGTGTAGCTCATGAGTCTCCTCCTGGGCTCGGGCGCTAAATCCCGATACCGATCATTATGTGCTTGCCTACGGGACCCCGGAGAGCGAGGCTGAGCGGGTGCCCGGGGACCTTCCCGCGCCGATCCTCTCATCAAAGGAGATGACCATGCGCAGCGTGCTCTTGACGCGTTATGCCCCGCTGCTGGCCGCAGCATTAGTGGTGGCGTACTTGCCATCGGCGGGGGCGCAGGCCGGCACCGCCCCGTCGGGCGGCCCGATGCGGGCCCGCATCACCGGCGCGGCGATCCCCTACACCAGCCACGCGACCACGGGCTCGAAGGCCGCCCCGGCGGGCCTGCCGACCCGCAAGCAGCAGATCAAGGTGCTGACCGCGGCCCTGAAGCTGATGCACAAGGACTACGTCAAGGATCACTTCGCGGACGTTACGCCGGGCCCGATGGACGTGTTCGACTACGGCATCGGCGCGCTGTGGAAGAAGGGCATCGACGGGGCCGGGACCACGGTGGCCGTGATCGAGGGCTGGAACTTCCCCGGTATCACCAAGCAGGTCGACCAGTTCGACCAGGCGCTCGGCCTGCCGAACCCGCAGATCAGCACGATCTACCCGGCGGGCAAGCTGCCCAAGAAGTGCCCGCCCGGCATGGTCAAGCTGGGCAGCTACGGGTCCTGCAAGGCCTGGGCCGGCGAGCTGACGCTCGACGTGATCTCGGCCCACCTGATGGCCCCCTACGCGAAGATCGTGATCTCGGCGACGCCCGCCGACACCGAGGTCACCGACGACGCGGCCTTCCAGGTCGCGCCGCCGGAGATGATGAAGGCGCTGGAGTTCATCGCCGCCCACCACGTGGCCAACACGATCTCGATCAGCGACGGCAACGGCGAGTCCAGCTACGGCTTCGGCCAGGAGCAGGTCACCGCCCAGGATCCGGGCGAGCTGGCGGCCGCGGCGGCGGGCATCCCGGTGCTGGTGGCCACGGGTGACTGCGGCGTCGTGCAGAACCTGCCGGTGGCCAACTCCCAGTGCGGCAATGCCTCGGTGCAGCCCGACACCGCCGCCTGGGACGACTCGCCCTGGATCACCGCGGTCGGCGGCAGCATGCCCAACCTGAACAACGCCGGCGTCAAGGTCGGGACCGACCCCGTCTGGCACGTGGGCGGGATCTTCTCTGAGGGGGCCGGCTACTCCTCCATCTACGCCCGGCCGTCCTACCAGAACTCCGTGGCCAGCATCACCCGCAGCCCGATGCGGTCGGTGCCGGACATCACCATGGACGCCCAGGACGGCACGTCCGAGGCGGCCCCGCTGCTGAACGGCGTGCTCGCGCTGGCCACCCAGCTCAACCACGGCCACGACCTGGGCCCGATCAACCCGGCCCTGTACGCCATGGGGCCGCGCGGGGCGGCGGCGGGCATCGCCGACGTCATCCACGGCAACAACTCGGTGGTCTCCAACGGCAAGACCCTGGTCCAGGGCTTCACTGCCGCCAAGGGCTTCGACGTGGCCACCGGCTGGGGCACGGTCAACGGGAACTTCGCGGCCAGCCTGGTCGCGCAGACCAAGGCCGACCACGGGGAGGCCGCGGCCCGGCGCCAGGCCGCCGGCGAGCTCGCGGCACTGGCCGCGCACACCATCCGGCTGACCCCGGTGACCATCCCCAAGGGCGGTTCGTCCTACCTGTTCGCGCCCGGCTTCCTGCCCGGCCACCCGGTGCCGCTGTTCATCGACGGCAAGAAGGTGGCCACCCTGGTCGCCGGCGACCTGGGCACGGTCACGTTCAGTGATTGATCCCAGCCTGCTCAAGCTCAGTCCCGGCCGGCACACCGTCCAGCTGGGCAGCATGCTGCTGACGGCGACCGCCATCTTCACCAGCCTCTAACGGCGGTCACGCACGCAAGGCGGGCCGCGGCCGGGACCGGCCGCGGCCCGCTCCGCGGGTCGGCTCGACGGCGTCCCTGCGCTGACCTGGCCCGCTCGGGTCCGCTAGCGTCGCCGTCCATGGCACAGAACATCTACGTGGGCAACGCGGACGCCGACGGCCCGCTCAACCGGGGCTGGCTGCTGGGTCACTTCATGCCCGAGGGCGATGTCCGACACAGCGAGGACGTCGAGATCAAGTGGGGCGTGCATCCCGCCGGTGAGGAGCGGGCTCAGTGGGTGACCCACGAGGAGCGCACCTCGTTGCACGTCCTGATCAGCGGCCGGTTCGAGATCCGGCTGCCCGACCGCACCGTCGAGCTGGCCCGGCCCGGTGACTACGTGGTGCTGCACCAAACCGGCCACTCCTGGCACTCGGCCGAGCCCTCGGTAGTGCTGAGCGTCCGCTGGCCTTCCGTCCCCGGCTACGCCGTGCCGTAGCTGGCCCGGCTGGCCCGCCTCAGTCACGTCAGTTACGGCCGCCCCGCTGGCCACTCCCGCGCGGAGCCGACCATGATCGCTAGGTGCGCGGATGCCGCTGTGGCGAGGGGTGAGCACGGGGCGCACGGGACTCGCGCAGCAGAGGCGGGAGGGCGGTGCCCGATGGCCAAGGAAATCCACGACGGGGCGGGCCGGGTTTGGGACGGTAGGCGGGTGGGGTTTGGGAGGGGTAGGCGGCCGGAGTTAGGGGTGGGGTAGGCGGGCGAGGTAGGCGGGTGGGGTTTTGGGCGGCTATGGGCGGGCGGGAATCGGGAGGCGGGCTGGCGGGTTTGGGTCTACGGCGGGACTTGGCACGCTCGGGGGACCGGCCGCCGCGTTAAGGGCGCCCGGACTGTCAGACCCCCCGGATACCATGGCGAAGCGCCTCGCTGACCCGTCTGACACGGCCTGATCAGGCACTGCCTGAACCACATGGCCGGGTCGGGACCCCCGGCCGGCGCGCTAACGGCCCGACAGTTACCGGCACCAGAGAATCGAGCGCAGAGTGGCTGACCGTCTTGTCGTCCGCGGCGCGCGCGAGCACAACCTCAAGGATGTCTCGCTCGACCTGCCCAGGGACGCGATGATCGTCTTCACCGGCCTGTCGGGGTCGGGCAAGTCGAGCCTCGCCTTCGACACGATCTTCGCCGAGGGCCAGCGTCGGTACGTGGAGTCGCTGTCGGCCTACGCGCGGCAGTTCCTGGGCCAGATGGACAAGCCGGACGTTGACTTCATCGACGGTCTGTCGCCCGCGGTGTCCATCGACCAGAAGGCGGCCAGCCGGAACCCGCGCTCGACGGTGGGCACGATCACCGAGGTCTACGACTACCTGCGGCTGCTGTACGCCCGGGTGGGCAAGCCGCACTGCCCGCAGTGCGGGCGGCCCATCGCGCGGCAGAGCCCGCAGCAGATCGTCGACCGGGTGCTGGAGCTGGACGAGGGCACCCGGTTCCAGGTGCTCGCGCCGGTGATCCGCGGCCGCAAGGGCGAGTACACCGAGCTGCTGCGCGAGCTCCAGGTCAAGGGCTACTCGCGGGCCCGGGTGGACGGCACCGTGATCCGGCTGGAGACCGCGGTGTCGGGGGACCTGCCCGCGCTGAAGAAGTACGAGAAGCACGACATCGAGGTCGTCGTCGACCGGCTGGACGTCAAGGAGTCGGCGCGGCGGCGGCTGACCGACTCGGTGGAGACCGCGCTGGTCCTGTCGGGCGGCGTGGTGGTGCTGGACTTCGTGGACCTGCCCGAGGACGACCCGCAGCGGGAGCGGATGTTCTCCGAGCACCTGGCCTGCACGTACGACGGGCTGTCCTTCGACGAGCTGGAGCCCCGGTCGTTCTCGTTCAACTCGCCGTGGGGCGCCTGCCCGGAGTGCACGGGCCTGGGCACCCGGATGGAGGTCGACCCGGAGCTGGTCGTCTCTGACCCGGACCTGACGCTGGCCGAGGGCGCCATCGCGGTGTGGAGCGGCGGTCACGTCAGCGATTACTTCATCCGGCTGATCGAGGCCCTGGGCAACGCGGTCGGGTTCACCATCGAGACGCCGTGGGCCCGGCTGCCCGCGGCGGCCCGCAAGGCGCTGCTGCACGGCTACGGCGAGCAGGTGCACGTCCGGTACAAGAACCGGTTCGGCCGGGAGCGCTCGTACTACACGAACTTCGAGGGCGCGATCCCGTACATCGAGCGGCGGCACTCCGAGGCCGAGAGCGACTCCAGCCGGGAGCGGTTCGCCGGGTACATGCGCGAGGTGCCGTGCCCGACCTGCCAGGGCGCCCGGCTCAAGCCGGTCTCGCTGGCGGTCAAGGTGGACGCCCGGTCGATCTCGGACTACTGCAAGCTGCCCATCGGCGAGCTGGCCAAGCTGCTGCTCACGCTGGAGCTGTCCGACCGGGACATGCAGATCGCGGGCCGGATCCTCAAGGAGGTCAACGCCCGGCTGGGCTTCCTGCTCGACGTGGGCCTGGACTACCTGACGCCTGGACCGGGCCTCGGCCACGCTGGCCGGCGGCGAGGCGCAGCGGATCCGGCTGGCCACCCAGATCGGCTCGGGCCTGGTCGGCGTGCTGTACGTGCTGGACGAGCCGTCTATCGGGCTGCACCAGCGGGACAACCACCGGCTGCTGGAGACGCTGCTGCGGCTGCGCGACCTGGGCAACACGCTGATCGTCGTCGAGCACGACGAGGACACCATCCGGGCCGCGGACTGGGTCGTCGACATCGGCCCGCGGGCCGGGGAGCACGGCGGCCACGTGGTCGTCTCCGGTCCGGTGGAAGAGCTGCTGGCCAGCGAGGAGTCGCTGACCGGCGCGTACCTAACCGGGCGCAAGGAGATCCCGCTGCCCGCGCACCGGCGGAAGCGGACCCGCGGCAAGGAGGTCACGGTCAAGGGCGCGTCCGCGAACAACCTGCGCGACGTCGACGTCTCGTTCCCGCTCGGCGTGTTCGTCGCGGTCACCGGCGTCTCGGGCTCGGGTAAGTCGACGCTGGTCAATGACATCCTGTACAGCGCCCTGGCCCGGGAGCTGAACGGCGCGCGGATCGTGCCGGGCAAGCACACCCGGGTCACCGGGCATGCAGCACCTGGACAAGGTCGTGCACGTGGACCAGGGGCCGATCGGCCGGACGCCGCGGTCCAACCCGGCCACCTACACCGGGGTCTGGGACCACGTCCGGAAGCTGTTCGCGCAGACCACCGAGGCCAAGGTGCGCGGCTACCAGCCGGGCCGGTTCTCCTTCAACGTCAAGGGCGGGCGGTGCGAGGCCTGCGCCGGGGACGGCACGATCAAGATCGAGATGCAGTTCCTGCCGGACGTCTACGTGCCGTGCGAGGTCTGTCACGGCGCCCGGTACAACCTGGACACGCTGCAGGTCCACTACAAGGGCAAGACGGTCGCCGACGTGCTGCAGATGCCGATCGAGGAGGCGGCCGAGTTCTTCGAGCCGGTACCCGCCATCCACCGGCACCTGAAGACGCTGGTCGACGTCGGCCTGGGCTACGTCCGGCTCGGGCAGCCCGCCCCGACCCTGTCCGGCGGCGAGGCGCAGCGGGTCAAGCTGGCCACCGAGCTGCAGCGCCGGTCGACGGGGCGGACCATCTACGTGCTCGACGAGCCGACCACGGGACTGCACTTCGACGACATCCGCAAGCTGCTCGGCGTGCTGGGCCGCCTGGTGGACGGCGGCAACACGGTCATCGTCATCGAGCACAACCTGGACGTGATCAAGACCGCCGACTGGGTCGTCGACCTGGGTCCCGAGGGCGGCTCACGGGGCGGCTCGGTGATCGCGACCGGCACCCCGGAGCAGGTGGCCAAGGTGGAGGAGAGCTACACCGGCCAGTTCCTGGCCAAGATGCTCTGAACAAATTTCCTTAACAGGAGTGCCCTGGTGCGGCTGAACCCTGCGACGCAGTACGCCGATGACCGCAATCTAGCCGCCCGCCAGCGGCTGTGGCAGCAGCAGGACCCGCCCTTCGACCTCATGAACTGGGTGCTCGACCTGGCCTGCGTCGCGCCGGGGGAGCGGGTCCTGGAGGTCGGCTGCGGCAACGGACGCTATCTGCGGGCCTTGCGCAACCGGGGCGCGCGGGCGGTGGGCTGTGACCTGTCGCTGGGCATCCTGCGCACGGCCGGGCACCCGGTGCTGCTCAACGCCGACGTCACCGCGCTGCCGGTGCGCGACGGCGCCGTCGACGTGGTGCTCGCCTGTCACCTGCTGGACCTGGTGCCGGACCGGGCGGCGGCCATCCGCGAGCTGCGCCGGGTGGTCGCGCCGGGCGGCCGCTGCGTGGCGGTGACCAACGGCGCGCAGCACATCCGCGCCCTGCGGGACGTCCTGGAGCGGGCCGTCGGCCGGAGTGCGCCAGGCTGGCGGCAGCGGGCCTCGGCCGGGGAGTTCACGGCCGAGAACGGGGCCGATCAGCTCGCCGCGGCTTTCCCGGCGGTGACCCTCATGCGGCCCGACCCGGTGCACCCGGTGGTGATCCGCGACGCCGCGGTGGCCGCCGATTACGTGGCCAGCCTGGCCGACCACTACCAGGACGAGGTCGGCCGGCCCTGGGCCGACGTGGTCGAGGATGTGCGCGGTCAGGTCCAGGCGGTCATCAGCGCCCGGGGCGCGTTCACGACCTACGGCGACGTGGCCGCGTTCACCTGCCGCGCCTGATGCTCAGGGCGCCGCGGCCGCGCTCATGGGCTGACCAGGCCGGTACATGTGCGCGGGCTTGAAGCCGGCGCTCTGGCCGCCGTCGATGGGCAGCACGGTGCCGGTGATGAACGAGGCCCCCGGCGAGCACAGCCAGACCACGGCCTCGGCCACCTCGGCCGGGGTGCCGGTGCGGCGCATCGGCGTGGCCTGGCCGGCCAGCCGCTGCGCCTCCGGGCCGGCCGCCTCCAGGTGATGGGTCAGGATCGGGCCCGGCGCCAGCACGTTGACCCGGACGCCGTGGTCGGCGTAGTCCAGCGCGGCCACCTTGGTCAGCCCGATGATGCCGGCCTTGCCCGCGACGTAGGCGGCCAGGTTGGCGGTGCCGGTCAGCCCGGCCAGCGAGGCCATGTTCACGATCGACCCGCCGCCGCCCGCCAGCATGGCCGGGATCTGGTACTTCATGCCCAGGAACGTGCCGCGGATGTTGGTCGCGATGCCCAGGTCGAACTCATCCGGGTCGATCTCGGCCAGCGGCGCGGGCCGGGGCCCGGCGGTGGCGTTGTTGAACGCCGCGTCGAGCCGCCCGTAGGCGGCCAGGGTCTGGTCGACCAGGTCGCGCATGGACTCGGCGCTGGTGACGTCGGCCCGCACGGCCAGCGCGCGGCCGCCGCCGGCCTCGATGCGGTCCCGCACCGCCTGGAGGGCGGCCAGGTCGCGGGCGGCCAGCACCACCGCGGCCCCCGCGGCCGCGAACGCCTCGGCGGTGGCGGCGCCGATCCCGCGGCTGGCCCCGGCCACCAGTGCCACCTGTCCGTGCATGTCCCCGCTGGTGCTCATCACGACTCTCCCGTCCCGCCCGTCTGGCGCGCTAGCCCGGCCACCTCAACAACCCATAGCTTAGATATCTAAAGGTTAGTCGTCAAATGCTTTGACGGTGCCGAGATGTGCTAGCCTGCGGGCATGTACGGTCCCGACCGCCAGCCCGTGGGCATGCACCTGGCCCGGGCGGCCAGGGAGACGGCCCGCGCGTTCGACGCGGCGCTGGCCGAGGCAGGCGGCTCGCTGCCGGTCTGGCTCGTGCTGATCTCGCTGAAGAGCCGTCAGCTGGCCAACCAGCGAGCGCTGGCCGATGCGGTGGGCATCCAGGAGGCGACGCTGACCCACCACCTCAACGCCATGGAGACCGCGGGCCTGCTCACCCGCCGCCGCGACCCGGCCAACCGCCGGGTGCACGTGGTCGAGCTGACCCCCGAGGGCGACGCGCTATTCGTCCGGCTGCGCGGCGCGGCGACCGCTTTCGACGAGCGGCTGCGCGCCGGGCTGTCGGCGGCCGAGCTGGAGCGATTCGAGGCGGTGCTGGACCGCCTGCGCGACAACGTAACCTGAGCGCCTAGGGGCGGACGATCTCGATCTCCGACATCATGCCCAGGTCCTCGTGCGACACGATGTGGCAGTGCTCGACGAACCGGCCGGGATAGTCGACGAAGTTGGACTGGAACGTGATCGTGTCGCCCGGGTCCTTGGTCAGCACGTAGGTATCCCGCCACAGCGGCGGATCCAGCACCTTCCCGTTCCGCCTGGTGATCCGGAACGGGTTGGTGTGGATGTGAAAGACGTGCGCGTGCTGGCCCAGCTTCGGGTCGAAGTCGTTGTGCAGAGTCCACTCCTCGGCCGTGCCCAGCACCGGCCGGTACGGCGCCCGAGCCGGGTCGTAGGGCACGCCGTTGATGCCGAAGTTCATGAACACCCCGCCCGGCTCCTGGAGGGTGAACGCGAACTCACGGTGCCGGGCGATGGGCAGGATGGGCGGGTCGAAGGCGGGCAAGCCGGAGGGCAGGCTCATCTTCCGCTCGTCGCCGGCCACCTCCACGGTCAGGATCGTGCGCCGGTCCAGCTCGCCCTTCAGCAGCGGGAAGCCGGGCATGCCGCCCATCGGCGGGCTGGCCGACTGGCCGCCGCCCGCCTCGGGCATGCCGGGGATGTCGGGGCTCCCGCTCGAGCCGGGCGTGAGCACCAGGTGGTAGCGGCCCGGCCGCCCGGCGCGGACCAGCACCTCGGCCCGGTTGCCCGCCGACAGCATGAGCGCCTCCTCGGGCTCGGGCTTCCTGAGCGTCAGGCCGTCCCAGGCCAGCACGTGGAACTCGTGGTGGCGCAGGTGCAATGACAGGAAGTTGCCCTGGGCCGCGTTCAGAATCCGCCAGCGCTGGATCTCGCCCGGATTCATGTGCACGGTCGGGTGCAGCACCCCGTTGACCGTGTACAGCACCCGGTCCTTGGGGAAGAACGAGCCGTCCGGCGGCGGGTCCGGGTCGGGGTCGCGCAGTGCGTAGTCGTGGCCGAGCTCGAGGGCCTGCACGATCATGATCTGCTCTTTGGCCGCCGCGACCTCGGGCACCCGGTCGATGTCGCCGCGCACGATCAGCGCGCCCGCCATGCCCGCCCGCAGGGACTGGGTCACCCCGCCGTGGTGGTGCGGGTGGTACCAGAACATGCCGCCGGTGTGGTCGGCCGGCACCGGGACCTCCAGGTCGTGATCGTGGCCCGGCGGGATGACCAGGAAGACGTTGTCGGCGTTGCCGGACGGCGAGACGTGCAGCCCGTGAGTGTGCAGGTTGGTGGTGGTCCACTCGTGCGGCCGGTCCATCCGCATGTGCTTCATGTGCAGGTGCGGGAGCCGGTTGCGCAGGTGCACCCGGATCGTGTCGCCGGGGTCGATGTCCCAGGTGTAGGACGGCAGCACGCCGTCGTAGGTGTAGGTGCGCACCAGCCGGGGCGCGCCCACGTCCACCACGCCGGGCCGGGTGGTCAGCCGCACGTTGAGCTCGTGGTGCGCGCTGCGCAGTACCCGCGGCTGGGGCAGCTCGATGGGCCGCCGCCGGGCCAGCCAGTCGCCGAGGGTCCGGGCGGCCTGGGCCCGCTGCGTGGCGTCCAGCGAGCCCGTCAGCACGCCGGCCGCGGCGGCGCCGTACCCGATGGCCTGGCGCCGGGAAACAGGCTTAGCCGTCATCCTCAGTAACCCCCGTGACGTGATCGATGTCAACAATTAGTAGTCGTGACGCTACAGTTAGTGATCATCGCGAACGAGGCGCCACGCGGAGAGGACGGCAATGCGGCTGACCCGGCGGGGACTCCAGGTGGCCCTGGGGCTGATCTGGCTGCTGGACGCGTTACTCCAGTTCCAGCCGGCGATGTTTACCCGATCGTTCCCCGATCAGGTCCTCAGGCCCGCGGCGCAGGGCAACCCGGCCTGGTGGCCTGCCCGGTGACCTGGGCGGCCACGCTGATCGGCCACCACGTGGTGCTGGCCAACGCCGCGTTCGCCGCCGTACAGCTGGTGATCGCGCTGGCCATCCTGTGGCGCCCCACGACGGCGCTCGGGCTGGCCCTGTCGGTGCCCTGGGCGCTGTCGGTGTGGTGGCTCGGCGAGGGCCTGGGCGGCGTACTGACCAGTGCGCCGTCGGCGGTGGCCGGCGCGCCGGGCGCGGTCATCCTGTACGGGCTGCTCGCCGTGCTCCTGTGGCCCGCGCCGGAGGACCCGCACGGCGGCTCGCTGGCCGCGGCCAGCCCGCTCGGTCCGGTGGCGGCCGGGCTGGCCTGGGCGCTGCTGTGGGCCAGCCTGGCCTACGACAGCCTGCTGGCCGCCAGCCGGGCCGGGCTGGCCGCCCAGGTGTCCGGCCAGGGCTCGGGCGAGCCGGGCTGGCTGGCCGCCATCGACCAGTCCGCGGGCCGCCAGCTGGCCGCCCATGACGCCGCCGTCTCCGCCGCGCTGGTGGTGACCTTCGCCGTCATCGCGCTGGCCGTCTTCATCCCGGCCGCCAGCCTGCCGGTGCTGGCCGTGGCCGTCGCGCTGGCGCTGGCCATCTGGCTGGTGGGGGAGGACCTGGGGGACGTGTTCACCGGCCAGGGCACCGACCCCAACACCGGGCCGCTGCTGGTCCTGCTGGCCCTGGCCTACTGGCCCCGCCGCCCGCTGGGACAGCTGCGGCCGGCCGGCGGCGCGGCGGTCCTGGCCCGGCCTGCCCGGCGCTAGCGCACCAGGCCGCTGCCGGGGCCCTGTCCGTGGGCGCGGGTCTAGCGGCGGCGGCTGGGCGCTGGAGCGCCAGGCCGCTGTCCCGGGCGCTGTCGGGGGGGCGGCCAGGGGGGCGACCGAGCCCGCGGAAATATTGTTCCGGGCCGGGAACGCAATTGCGGAACCTCTTCCGCGCGGCCGACTGGACAAATTTTGCCGAACTCACGGAGCGCCGGTGCGGCTGATCTTTCCGGGCGGCTCTGCGCCTTTTATCGCGCGGGCCTTTTGACACTTACGCGGAATCCTCCCGGCGGGCACCCGGGTTTCACGCAGTGTTCTTTCAGCGGGCCAGGCGGCCGGGGCGCCGCGGAGCGCCAGGCGGCCAGGCCGAGCCGGACCAGCTCGGCGTTTCCGGTGACCGCCTCGCCGTACGGCCCGGTCAGCGTGTCCTCCAGGCCGATCCGGCTCGGCAGCCCCAGCGCCCCGGCGTGGGCGACCAGCGGCCAGCAGGCGTCCTCGTCGCCGTGCAGCAGCACCGGCTCGGGCGCGCCGGTGCGCTCCACCTCGGCCAGGACCTGGTCGGCGCGGTCGGTGGCGGTCTCGGCGGTGCCGCCGGAGATCTCGACCAGGATCCGGGCCAGCCGGTCGCCGGGCCGGAACGCGGCCAGCGCCCGGGCGTCGGCCACCGACCAGACTCCGGCCTCGACCTCGATGCCCGCGGCGTGCAGCGCGGCGATGAGCTGCGTCCAGCCCGTCTCGGACACGTTGACGGAGGCGAAGTCCGGCCGGGCGGCATCGTCCAGGCCGGCCCACCCGGCCACGTCGGCGCGCCGGGCCCGCGGGTCACCGCCGGTGACCCACAGCCCGGTCGACACGCCCACGCCGGTGCCGGGACAGGCCGCCCGCACCGCCGCCACGGCCGGGCCGATGTCCGCGGCGGCCAGCGACTCCCGGCCGGCCGCGTCGCGCGCGTGCAGGTGCACGGCCTCGGCCCCGGCGGCCACGGCGGCCTCGGCCGCCCGGGCCAGCCCGGCCGGGTCGGTGGGCAGGCCGGGGTGGTCGCCGGGGGCCCGCTCGCCGTTGAGGCACACCTTCATCCGCCGGATGTCCGCCATGACGTCATGCTCGCACCCGGCCGGGCCGGATGGGCGGAGCCGCGCGTGAGCGGGCGCGGACGGGTCGCTAGCGTGAAGACGTGCAGATCGAGACGGGGTACGGCCCGGCCGAAGCGGACCTGGACGGGCCGGCCCGGGCCAAGTTCCTGCTGGTCCTGACCCACGGGGCGGGCGGCGGCGTGGACTCGGCCGACCTGCTGGCCGCCCGCGACGCCGGGCTGGCGGCGGGCGGCGCGGTGGCCCGCGTGCTGCAGCCCTACCGGGTGCGCGGGGCCAGCGCGCCGGGCTCGCCGCAGCGGCAGGACGCGGCCTGGCTGGAGATCATCGCGGCGCTGCGGGACCGGCACCGGCGCGTGCCGCTGGTCCAGGGCGGGCGGAGCAACGGCGCGCGGGTCGCCTGCCGGACGGCGGGCGCGGCCGGGGCGGCCGCGCGTGCTCGCCCTGGCGTTCCCGCTGCACCCTCCGGGGCGGCCAGAGCAGTCACGGGCTGATGAGCTTCGGGCGGCAGGCGTTGACGTGCTGGTCATCAACGGCGACCGAGATCCGTTTGGCATCCCCGACGAGGCCGATGCGACGAGAGTCGTCGTCCTGCCCGGGACAGACGCACGCGCTCAGCGGAGCGGCCCGCTCGATCGAGCGGGAGGTCAGTGTCTGGCTGGGCGCGGTCCTGGCCGGTCGCGGAGCGGTCAGCAAAGCGCGCGGCGCGCCTAGTGGCCCGAAGGGCTAAGCGGCGGGGGAGTCGGCCTCGTTGGGCGGGCTCAGCGGAGCCAGCGGGGGCCGCGTGAACGGGTCCGTCGGGCGGTGCGGCTCGATAGTCGAGCCCGTCCGGGAGCAGTTCGCCGGTGTCCTCGAAGACGACAATGCCGTTACAGAGCAGGCTCCAGCCCTGCTCGGGGTGACTGATAATCGTCCTGGCCGCCTCGCGGTCCGGATCCTTAGGATCCGGGCACGGGGGCGTGTGTGGGCACATTCGTGTGCCTCCTGTGTAAGCGTCTAGTTGTGCTCTTGATCACACTCTACTGTGCCAGCTAGCTTGCATTTCGCGGCATGGCCCGTTGTGACGGTTTTCTTTACCACCCTTTGTAGCTTTCCGCTCATCGCGCAGCTAGCCCGATGGAGTCACGGCTCTAATCGGAGAGTAACAATGCCGGAACGCAGTGTTATTCCCGTACGAAACCGTCGAGGTCAGTGCTCGGGGAGGTGCGCGATCGGGACGCCCAGCGCCGCGGTCTCGGGCCGGGCCGGGAACCCCGTCAGCTGGTAGGACTCCCGCAGTGTCAGCAGCCGCTCGGCCTCGTCGGTCAGGGCGTGCACGGCGGGCTTGGCCTTCGACTTGCGGCGGTAGATCCGGTCGTCGTAGCCGCGCGGGCCGATCTCCGCCCGCTCCGCCGCGTAGGCCGAGCGCATGGCGTCGGTCAGCGCCGCGTCCAGCCGGTGCGCCAGCCGGTACTGAGTCTCGCCCGGCGCGCCGGTGGCCTGCGCCTGCCGGTAGGCCTGCTCGGCCTCCCTGGCCGTGGCCAGCAGGCTGTCGAAGTTGGCTGCCAGTGCTACGTCCGCCAGGTAGGCGGCCTCGGCCGCCGCGCTGACCTTGTTCCGACCCCTTGTCACGGCGGTCAGCTTAGCGGATCGGCCGGCCTGGCCAGCGGGACCGGTCGGCGGCCCGGCCGCGGCTCGAGGGGCTAGCGCGCGAAGTAGGGCCAGCCGAGCCAGAGCCAGCCCCGCCGGGCAGGCCGGGTCAGGCGAGGCTGGCCTGCCAGTCGGCGTGCAGGGCCGAGTACTCGCCTTCGGTCTCCAGCAGCTCGCCGGGGGTGCCGTCCTCGATGATCTGGCCGTCGGCCATGACCAGGACCCGGTCGGCGATGGCCACGGTAGACAGCCGGTGCGCGATGATCACGGCGGTGCGGCCGGTGAGCACGGTGTGCAGCGCGTTCTGGACCAGGCGCTCGCTGGGGATGTCCAGCAGCGAGGTGGCCTCGTCCAGGATGAGCAGCGCGGGGGCGGCCAGGAAGGCGCGGGCGAACGAGATGAGCTGGCGCTGGCCGGCGGACAGGCGGCCGCCGCGCTTGCCGACCTGCTCGTCGTAGCGGGCGGGCAGGCCGGAGATGAACGTGTCGGCGCCGATGGCCTCGGCGGCGGCGACGATCTCGGCCCGGCTGGCGCCGGGCTTGCCCAGGGCGATGTTGTCCGCGATGGAGCCGCCGAACAGGTAGTTCTCCTGGGTGATCAGGATGACCTCGTGGCGCAGGGTCCGGTCGGCAAGCTGGCGCAGGTCGACGCCGTCCAGGGTGATCCGGCCCTCGTTGGGGTCGTACATCCGGGCCAGCAGCCGCGCGACGGTGGTCTTGCCCGCGCCGGTGGCCCCGACGATGGCCACCGTCTGGCCGGCCGGGATGCGCAGGTCCATGTGCGGCAGGACGACCTTCTCGCGGTAGGCGAACCGGACCGACTCCAGGGCGGCGGCCCGGCCGACCGCGGCAACGCCGTCCTCCGGCTGGCCCGCCGGCCTGCGGGGCGCGGGGAGGGACACCGGATGGCCGGCTCGGGCACCGACGGCGGCTCCTCGAGCACGCCGGAGATCTTCTCCAGCGCGGCGCCGGCGGACTGGAAGTTGCTGTAGAACTGCGACAGGTCGACCAGCGGGTCGAAGAACCGCTGCAGGTAGAGCAGGAAGGTGACCAGCACGCCGAGCTGCATCTGGTGGTCGATGACCCGCAGGCCGCCGTACAGCAGCACGGCGCCGATGGCCAGGTTGCCGACCAGCGTCACGCCGGGGAAGAAGATGGCCAGCAGCCGGGCGGCGCGCAGGCTGGCGTCGGCGTAGGCCTGGTTGAAGTCGTCGAAGATCTCCTCGTTGCGCGGCTCGCGGCGGAACGCCTGGACCGCCCTGATGCCGCCGAAGGTCTCGACGAAGTGCACGATGACCTGGGCGATGGTCTCCCTGGTCCGGCGGTAGGAGAGGGCGGACTCGCGGCGGAACCAGGCCGACAGCCACAGCAGCGGGATGAACCCGGTGAAGATCACCAGCGCGAGCTGCCAGTCCAGCAGCAGCATCCCGGTGCCCACCAGCAGCATGGTGAACAGCGCGGAGACCAGGCTGTCCAGGCCGTCGGCGAACAGGTCGGCGATGGAGTCGATGTCGGAGACCTGGCGCGAGATGACCCGGCCGGAGGTGTACTTCTCGTGAAAGGCCACGGGCAGCCGCTGGAAGTGCGCGAACAGGCGGCAGCGCAGCTCGAGCACGACCTTGCCGCCCAGCCGGCCGATGCCGCTGATGAAGGCCCGGGTGGTCACGGCCTGGACGGCGACGGCCACGGCGAACGCGCCGACGGTCACGGCCAGCGGCACGATGTCGTGGCTGCGGGTCAGCCGCGGGATCTGGTCCACGCCCCGGCCGACCAGCCACGGCCCGGCCAGGATGGCCACGTTGGCGATGACGATGAGGACCAGGATGGCGGTGACCTGGACCCGGTGCGGGCCGAGCAGGTCGCGCAGCAGCCGGCGGGAGCGCTGGCGCAGGAACGAGGAGAGGCCGGGGGAGACGTCGTCGGCGTCCTCGGCCGCGATGCCGCGCCAGGCCTCGGCGGGGGACTGGCTCATCGGCGCGCTCTCGCGGTCAGGTCGGGCTCGGCGCTCATCAGGTCTCGGTACAGGGCCTCGGTGGCCAGCAGCTCGCGGTGGGTGCCGACGGCGGTGATCACGCCGCCGGACAGCAGCGCCACCCGGTCGGCCAGCAGCACGGTGGACGGCCGGTGGGCCACGATCAGCGCGGTGGACATGGTCAGCACCTCGCCCAGCGCGCGGGTGACCTTGGCCTCGGTGTGCACGTCGAGCGCGGACAGCGGGTCGTCGAGCAGCAGCACGTGCGGCCGGCCCAGGATGGCCCGGGCCAGCGCGATGCGCTGGCGCTGGCCGCCGGACAGGGCCATGCCCTGCTCGCCGATGCGGGTGTCCAGGCCCCAGGGCAGATCGTCCGCGAAGTCGGCCTGGGCCACGGCCAGCGCGGCCCGGATGTCGGCCTCGGTGGCGTCGGGCATGCCGTAGCTGACGTTCTCCCTCACGCTGGCCGAGAACAGCGTCGGGTCCTCGAACGCGCAGCCGAGCCGGGCCCGCAGCACGCCCAGCGGCAGGTCGCGCACGTCCGTGCCGTCCAGCCGGATGGCGCCGGTGGTGACGTCGGCCAGCCGCGGGACGAGCTGGAGCAGCGTGGTCTTGCCCGAGCCGGTGGCGCCGACCAGCGCGACGGTCTCGCCGGGGGCCAGGTCCAGGCTGACCCCGCGCAGCACCGGCGCGGGCGCCTGCGGGAAGGTGAAGGTGACCTCGTCGAAGACCAGGTGCCCGTAACCCCGGCCGACTCCGGCGCGCGGGCCCGCGGCGGCCCCGATCTGGGCCTGGGCCTGAGCCGGGACCAGCGCCCGCACCTCGGTCACGCCGGGCCGGTTGGTGACCGCGGGCGGCGTGTCGAAGATCTCGTAGACCCGCTGGGCCGCGGTGGCCGCCTCCTGGCCCCCGGCGATGATGTAGCCCATCGCCTCGATCGGCCAGACCAGCAGCAGGGCCAGCGTGATGAACGCGACCAGGCCACCGGTGGTCAGCTCGTGCCGGCTGACAGCCAGCGCGCCGAGCAGCAGGATCAGCCCGATCACCACGTTGGGCACCAGGTCCAGCCCGGCCCAGAACGAGCCGCGCAGCCGGGCCATGGACAGCATGGTGCCGAACACCTGGTCGGCCTGCTCGCGGTGCCGGGCCTCGGCCTCGCGGTGGCGGCCCAGCGCCTTGAGCACCCGGATCCCGCTGGCCGCCTCCTCGATGTAGGTGGCCAGGTCGCCCTGCTCGTCCTGGACGCGGCGGGACAGCACCCGGTAGCGCTTCTCGAACGCCATGCAGAGCAGGAACACGGGCACGAACACGGCCGCGGTGAGCAGCCCGAGCCACCAGTTGAGGTGGATCAGGATTGCCACCACGACCAGGAACGTCCAGATGTTGGTGATGAAGAACACCACGCCGAAGCCGCCGAACCGGCGGATCGCCGACAGGTCGGTGGTGGCGCGGGACAGCAGCTGGCCGGACTGCCAGGCGTCGTGGAAGCCCGGCTCCAGCCGCTGCAGATGGGCGTACAGGTCCTCGCGCATCGACTTCTCCATGCCCGCGACAGCGCCGGCCTGGACCCAGCGGCGGAAGAAGTTCAGGAAGACCTGGAGCAGCCCGAAGGCCACCGCGAGGATGCCGAGCTCGACCAGCAGCGGCCGGTTGACATGCCGGATCGCGCTGTCGACCACCGACTTGGTCAGCAGCGGGATGGTGATCTCCGCGGACACCGACAGCAGCGCCGCGAAGATCATGAAGGCCAGCCGGCCGTAGTAAGGCCGCAGGTACTCGCGTATCCGCCACAGCGCTGCGGCCGGTGTCTGCGCAGCGGTAAGTTCCTGCGCCCGGGCATGCGGACGCGAGGAAGGTGAATCTGGGGGCATTATCCGCAGGCTAACCGCGCGTGCCCTGGATGTCACGTCATTTTTTGGCCGGCCCGCGGCGGCACAGGTCCCGGCCGGCGGCGGCTCAGATCCCGGCCGGCGGCGGCGCCGGTCCGGCCGGGCGAGCGGCGAGGGGTCGCGGACCGCATCGCGAACCGGCATCACGGACCGGGGCGAGCGCGGCCTTCGGCTATATACGGCACAGGGTGGCGGACAGCGGGTAACTCTGGCACTCTGGCCAGACGCGGGGGCGAGCCGGAGCCCGATCCGGCAGGGAGAGGTACCCATGGAATGCGCCAGTTCCTGGGGGTTGCCGGAGACGGCATGGCGGCCAAATTCGGTGCTGGCCGCGTACCAGGACGGCGTGACCGCGATCGGCCGGCTGGCGGATCGCTTCAGCGGGAGCATGTGGCACGCGCGTACGCCGTGCCCCGAATGGCGGGCCAGTGACGTGGCCGCCCATCTGCGCTGCGTCGCCGACGACTACCACGAGTACCTCAACGACGCGCCGGTCAGCCGGTACGCCCGGCTGATGGGCAGCGGCGTGCCGCCCCAGACCATGGCCAGGAAGCTGGCCCGGCAGAACGCGGCCGAGCTGGCCGCGCTGTCCGACGCCCGGCCGGCCGAGCACATCGCGGCGTTCGCCGTCGCCGCCCGCTCCTACGCGGCCCGGCTGCCGTCGGTCTGGGACCTGCCCCACCACGTGTACCGCGACCAGGTGGTGACCGTGGCCGGCATGGCGGGCGCGGCCGCCGCCGAGTTCCACCTGCACGCCTGGGACCTGTCCCGCGCGCTCGGCCTGGACCACCGCCCGGCCCAGCCCGAGGTGGTGCTGGAGGGCTGGCGGGCCGGCATGCCGCACCTGCCGGTGGACGCCGAGGCCGGCTGGGCTCGGCTTCGGCCGGCGCCGCGATCCCTGGTACATGCTGCTGCTGGCGTCCGGCCGGCTGCCGTCCTGGGCCGGCCACCTGCCGGCCTGGGCGGACCGGGGCCAGGACCGCCGGGCCCGCCGCATACGCTGAGCTGGCGCCAGGCGACACTGGCACCTGCACACACTGGCACCAGCACACACTGGCACCAGCAGAAACAGAGCGGCTGTTACCCGGAGGATCGATGGGCTTTGACGTCGGCGCGGTTCGCGCCGCCTACCCGGCGCTGGCCGACGGCTACGCCTACCTGGACGGCGCCGCGGGCACCCAGGTGCCCGCGCCGGTCATCGAGGCCATCGCCGCGGCCTACCGCGGCGGCCTGGGCAACACCGGCGGCGTGTTCCCGGCCAGTGTCCGGTCGCAGGAGATCACCGACCGAGTGCCGCGCGGCCATCGCCGCGCTGACCGGCGGCCAGCCCGGCGGCGTGATCCTCGGCCCGAGCATGACCGCGCTGACCTACCGGCTGGCCGGCACGCTAGCCCGCAACTGGCGCGAGGGCGACGAGGTCATCGTGTCCCGGCTGGACCACGACGCCAACGTGCGGCCGTGGGTGCAGGCCGCGGAGCGGGCCGGCGCGGTGGTCCGGTGGGCCGAGCCCGACCCGGCCACCGGCGAGCTGCCCGCCGCCCAGTACGCCGGGCTGCTCGTCGCCGCGCACCCGGCTGGTCGCCGTGACCGCGGCCAGCAACCTCATCGGCACCCGCCCCGACGTGGCCGCCATCACCGCCGCCGCCAGGGCCGCGGGCGCGCTCAGCTACGTGGACGGCGTGCACGCCACCCCGCACGGGCCCATCGACATGGTCGCGCTCGGCGCGGACTTCTACGCCACCAGCGCCTACAAGTGGTCCGGGCCGCACCTGGCCGCCGTGGTGGCCGATCCCGCGCTGCTGGCCACGCTGCACCCGGACAAGCTGGCCCCGGCGCCGGCCGAGGTGCCCGACTGCTTCGAGCGCGGCACGCTGCCGTTCGCCGACCTGGCCGGGGCGGCGGCCGCCGTGGAGCACCTGGCCGGGCTGGCCGGCCCGGCGGCCGGCGGCCTGCGCGAGCGGGTGCTGGCCGCGATGACCGCGGTGGCCGCCTACGAGCAGGAGCTGTTCGGGGTGCTGCTCGGCGGGCTGGACGCCCTGGAGCACGTGACCACCTACGGCAAGGCGGCCAGCCGCACGGCCACCGCGTTCTTCAACGTCGAGGGGCGGACGCCGCACGAGGTGGCCGAGCACCTGGCCCGGCACCGGGTCAACGTCGTGGAACGGGGACAACTACGCCTGGGAGCTGGCCGGCGTGCTGGGCATCCGGGACTCCGGCAGCGCGGTCCGGGCCGGCCTGGTCCACTACAACGACCGGTCCGACGTGGACCGCCTGCTGACCGCGGTGGCGGAACTGGGCTGACCGCCCGCGGGGGCGCGGGGGTCCTCAGGAGTCGGCCGGGCCGAGCAGCGGGTACCGGTACATCCGGGTGTCCCGCATGTCGAAGCCCAGCTTCTCGTAAAGCCGTCCCGCGGCCACCCGGGAGGGCCGCGAGCTCAGGTCGACGGTCCTGGCCCCGGCCTCGCGCGCGATCCGGATCGCCGCACGGGTCAGCGCGCTGCCGATGCCCTGGCGGCCGGCGGCCTCGTCAACGACCACGTCCTCGATCCAGGCCCGCAGGCCGGTGGGGATCTCGAACATGACCAGCGTCAGCGTGCCGGTAATGACACCGTCGCTCCGCGCGATCAACAGGGTGCTGGCCTCGGATTCGACGATCCGGGCCAGCGCCGGCTGATCGAGGTAGACGGCGGAGCGCGACAGCTGGGGCAACAGGCGGGCGAACGCCTCGACGGCCTCGTCGGTTGCCTTGGTGAGTACCTCAACCTGCACAGTCACCCAGGGCACATTACCTGGTGACGGTGCGCAGCCGGGGACCGGCCCGGTCCCGGGCCGGGGCCGCTGCGACCTGCCGAAACTCGTCTGACTAGGAGAGATAACTCAGAGTGTTTTAGCTGTTACCCTTAGCTCTCGCAAGCCTGGGAGCGACCTAGTCGCACGGCCTGAAACGGGAAAACAGACATGCTGAATAAGGGACGGTTCATCGCCAGGCGGCCGCTGCTGAGTGCGGTCGCCGGCGGGCTGGCGTTAGCCGCCGCCAATTCCGGAGTTGCCCTCGCCGCTTACGGCCCGACGCCGCCGGTTATCACGGACCCGGGGCCGGGCGGCTTCTACTGCGTCGTCACCAGCCAGTCGGTCAGCGATCAGGCCGGCCAGATCGGGCCGCTGCGGCTGGGCCGCGGGCGGGCCAGCCTGCGCTTCGGCCGCCGGACGTTCGCCGGCCAGTCCCAGGTCACGCTGACCGAGCCATTCGGCCGGAACGGCCTCGAATGCGAGGGCGGCCGGGGCATCGGGGATGGCGGCTTCAGCGGCTTCTGGGCCGTGGCGGGCCTGGGCATCCTCGTGCAGCATGACGGGGCCGCCTTTCACGGCCGCTTCGCGCGGCCGCTGCGGGTACGGCTCGACTCGCCGATGATCAGCCCGGCGAGCCTGCTGGTGACCTGGAATGGCCGCCGCTTCGTCCGGGTGCCCGGTGCGGTGGTCCGGCGCGGCTCGGTCCGGGCCGAGGTGTCCGCGGGCGCGGACCTGGCCATCCTGTCGCCGGGCGGTCGCCATCACGGCGCCGCGAGCAGCACCGTGTCGATGCCGGCGCCGGCGGGCTTCCTGGCCGCGGCCGGACTGGCGGCCGCCGGGGCGCCCGAGCCGGGGCTCGGTCTCCTCGCGGCGCCGTCGTCTCGCTCGACATGACGGGTGCGCCTATGCGAGCTGGACCTTTCCTGAACAAGCGGACCCCTATCAAGCTGACGGCCGCCGTTGCCGTGCTGCCGGTCACCCTGGTGGTGGCCGGCTGCGCGGCGGCGGGCCACCCGGCAGCCAGCGCACACCGGCCCGGGTCGGCCCGGGTGGTGCCGCAGCGCATCCTGCGGGCGCCGAAGAGTTTGCTCGGCCTGGCCGGGCCGCAGTCAAACGGAACCATGTGGGCGCTGGCCGGACGGCTGGACACCGGCCTGTTCCGGTTCGACTACGGCTCCGGCAAGCTGGCGCCGGGCCTGCCGGTGAGCAACAGCGCGCGCTCGGTGGCCGTGTCGCCGGCCGGCGTGCTGGCCCTGGCCATGGCCACCCGGCACTCCGGCGCCCTCGAGCTGCTGAGCGGCAGCACCACCAAGCCCATCGCGACCGTCCCGCTCGCCGCCCCGGCCCGGCAGGTGGCCACCGGCCCCGGCAGCCCGGCGTTCTTCGTGCTGACGGCCTGGACGTCGGCGGCCAGCGTGACCATCGTCGGGGCCACCGGCGTGATCCGCGGCACCGTCCCCATGCCGCTCGACGCCGTGTCGGTCGCGCCCGACCCCGCGCAGGGCAGCCTGTACGTGCTGGAGAAGACCGGCCTCGTCGACCAGGTCGATATCACCACCGGCCATGTCACGAGCCGGTTCCGGGTCGGCCAGGATGGCCGGGCCATCGCGATCAGTCCCACCGGCAGCACCCTGTACGTGCTCAAGGGCACGCCGCAGCTGTCCAACATCGCGGTCGTCGACACGGCGACCGAGAGCGTCCGCCGGGTGCTCCCCGCGCCCAGCTACTGTCGCGGCCTGCTGGTGTCGCCGAGCGGCAACCAGCTCTACGAGGTGGTGGGCACGTCCGGCTATGGGAACATTCAGGTCTTTGCGCTCTAGCAGCCCCCTGCTGCCCCGGGTCATGCGGGTTTCCTCCGGCGGCCGCCACCGGTTCACCGACGGCCGGATGGCCGGCGTGCTCACCCCGCTGCCCGAGTCCTGGACCGGCCCGGGCGAGGTCCAGCTCCCGCCGCCGCGCCCGGCGGCCCGCAGCGCACCCGGATCCAGCGCCGCCGAGGCCGCCGACGCCGACGGCAGCGCCTGGGCCGGGCGGGCCCTGCGCACGCTGGCCGGGGCGTTCCTGGTCACCTGGTCGTTCCGGCTGTCCGGGTACCTGACCTCCGGCCCGTGGCTGGCCGTGGCCGTGGCCGTGCTCGGGCTGGCCGGGCTGCTGGCCATCATCACCGCCTGGCTGCCCGAGCGGGTCATCGGCCGCCGGGCCCAGCGCCGGACCGACTGGGCGGTGCTGATCCTGGTCCTCGGCGCGCTCGCGGCGTGGAGCTACTTCCAGGTCTTCCAGGCCCCCGACTACGGCACCGACGAGATCGCGTTCGACCAGTACGCGGCCCAGCTCGCGCTGCACGGCATCAACCCGTACCTGCACTCCATGGCCGCGGCCTTCCCGCTGTTCCACGTCTCGCCCAACGGCTACACCTTCCAGCTCAGCGGGCAGCCTGTGACCAGCCTGTCCTATCCCGCGCTGTCGTTCGAGGCCTACCTGCCGCTGCTGGCGCTGGGCCTGTCCACCCAGGCCGCCGTCTGGACCGACGTGGCCGCCTGGGCGCTGGGCGGCATCGTGCTGTTCGCGGTGCTGCCTAAGCGGCTGGGCCCGATCGTGGTCGCGCTGCTCAGCCTGGACGTCTACATCGGCTACGCGGTCGGCGGCGTGACTGACTTCCTGTTCGTGCCGCTGCTGATCGGCGCCGCGGTCAGATGGGACCGCTTCCCGTGGCTCAAGGGTCCCGCGGCCTGGCGCGGCCCGGTCCTGCTCGGCCTGGCCATGGCGGTCAAGCAGACCCCGTGGCTGGTCGTCCCGTTCGTGCTGGTGTCCATCGTGGCCGAGTCGCGCCGCGGGCGCGGCTGGCGCCAGGCCCGCCGCGACGCGCTGCGCTACCTGGGCATCGCGCTGGCCGCCTTCCTGGTCCCCAACCTGCCCTACCTGGTCCAGGACCCGGCCGCGTGGCTGCGCGGCATCCTCACCCCGCTGATGTCCGGGGCCGTCCCGGCCGGGCAGGGCCTGATCAGCCTCAGCCTGTCGCTGCCCGTCGGCGGCGGCTCGCTGCGCGACTACACCATCGCCGCGCTGGTCGTCATGGCCGCCGCCCTGGTCTGCTACGTCGTCACCTACCCGCTGCTCAAGCCGGCCGCGTTCCTGCTGCCCTCGGTGGTGCTGTTCTTCGCCAGCCGCTCGTTCGGCAGCTACCTGGTCATGCTCATCCCGCCCGCTATCGCCGCCGCCGCGACCGTGCGCCGCCCGGCCGGCCTGACCTGCTGGCGGCACTGGAAGTGGGCCGTGGCCGGCTGCGGGGCCGCCTGCGCGGCTGCCATCACCGCCGCGCTGACCTCGGCCAGCCCCATGACCATGGCCATCCAGTCGGTGCGCACCACCGGGCAGCTGGCCACCGTGGAGCAGCTCGGCCTGATGGTCACCAACAACACCGCCGGCCGCCTCAAGCCCGCCTTCACCATCGAGGACGGGATCAGCGCCACCGCGTTCTGGCGCCGGCTGACCGGCCCGCCGGAGCTGGCCCCGCACCAGCGCGCCCGCTACGTCATCGAGGCGCCCAGCTACTTCGCGATGCCGTCGATCACCAGCGGCTTCCAGGTGCTGGGTTTCTCGCAGGACCCGGCGTCGGTCAGCCGGACCAGCGCCTACGTGGCCAGCCAGTGGCGGGTCGTGCTCCAGCCGGCCGCCATCAGCGCGCCGGTGCGCCGCGGCAAGAACATCACGGTGCACGCGCAGATCGTCAATCGGCTCGACAGCCCCGTGCGCGCCGCCGGCGTTTCCGTCTACCTCGGACAGGTCATCTACGCGCAGCGCGGCCTGCAGTACAGCCAGGCCACCATTAACAGCAGCCTGCCCGGCGGGACGCCCATCCGAGTAGTAACTGATGCCCGCGGCATCGCCACCTTCGTCATCAGCAGCCCGGCCAGCGGAAACCCGGTCTACTTCGAGGCCAACCTGGTCAAGCCCGCCTCGGCCTACCCCTACGGCTACTCGCCCATCCTGGCCGTGCGGTTCCGCAAGTGAGCGGCCGGGCCGCTACCGTCGGGTCGCACGCCGCCCCCCGCTCTCTCCGGCGGCAGCTGCGGCGCACGGCCGCCGAGCCGATGGTCCGGGTCCGCAGGATCGGCTACGCCGTGCTGGCCGTGCAGCTGGGCTGCATCTGCGCCTGGAGCGCGGTGCTGTACCACCGGTACGCGCTGACCTTCGACTTCGCCGTCTACCACCAGCCCTGGTACCTCATCGCGCACGGCGACCTCGACCCGTACAGCTCGGTGTCCAAGCTGCCGTTCTGGCGCAACGACGCCGAGTTCGCGCTGTGGCCGCTGGCCCCGCTGTACTGGGTCTGGCCGCACGACGTGATGCTGCAGTGGGCCCAGGACGCCGGGGTGGTGGCGGCCGAGGCCCTCGCGTTCGGCTGGCTGTGCGAGCTGGCCGGGCGCCGGCGCACCGGCCGCGATGCGGCCCTGCTGGCCGGCACGGGCCTGATCCTGCTGGCCGCCAACCCGTGGATCTGGTGGGCCATCTCGTTCGACTACCACGAGGAGTGCCTGGCCCTCCCGTTCGCCGTGCTGCTGGCCAGGGACCTGGCCACGGGCCGGCGCCGGATGTGGCTGTGGCTGGCCCCGATCCTGGCCGCCGGCGCCCCGGCCGCCACCTACGTGGTCGGCGTCGGCCTGGGCGGGGTGGTGGCCGGGCGCCGCCGGGCCCGGCTGGCCGGCGCCCTGCTGGCCGGGCCGGCGTTGGCTACTCCGCGCTCATCCTGGTCCTGCACGCCGACGCCGGCGCGCCGCTGGCCCGGCACTACGGCTACCTGGTCGCGGGCGCGGCGGGCAGCCAGCTCACCACCGGCGGCCTGGTCAAGGGCCTGGCCCGGCATCCGCTCAGCCTGGTCCGCACCCTGTGGGCCAAGCACATCGACGTGCTGGCCAACCTGCTCCCGGCCGGCCTGCTCGGGCTGGGTTACCTGCGGCTGCTGCCGCTCATGCTGGTCGTGCTGCTGGCCAACACGCTCAGCTCCGGGGCGCGCTTCGCCGAGCCGCTGTTCCAGACCCTGCCGGTGTACGTGCTGCTGCCCGTGGGCTCGGTGGCCGTGCTGGCCTGGCTGGCCGCGCGGCACCGCCGTACGGCGCTGGTGCTGGCCGGCCTGCTGGTGGTCCAGGCACTGGGCTGGGCCGCCGTGTGGGGCCCGCGCACGCCGCTGCAGTGGCTGCGGGTGTCCAGCCCGGCCGCCGTCACGCTGGCCGCCGTCCAGGCCCGCATCCCGGCCGCCGCCGAGGTGATCGCCTCGCAGGGGGTGGTGGGCCGGTTCTCCGGCCGGGCCGACGTGCACGAGCTGGCTCACACCGGGTCGACCCCGATCACCAGCCGCGACGTCTGGTTCGTGATCACGCCGTCGGCCGGGGTCGAGCTGGAGCCGGTGGCCAGCGCGCTGGCCCTGATCGGCGAGCTGGCCGGCCCGCTGCACGCGACGCTGGCCGGGCACGGCCACGGCGTGTGGGCCTTCCGCTGGCACCCGCCGCCCGGCGTGCGCACCCTGCGCATCCCGGACGGCTCGGCGGGCCTGCCCGCCTGGGCCGCGCCGGGCGCCGCCCGCGCCGTGCTGACCGGCCCGCCGTCAGGCTGGCACGCCGCCTCGTCCGGCGCCGGCGGCTACGTGGCCGACGGCCTGTCCTGGCTGGAGCCGGTGGGCCGCTACCAGGCCACGGTCACGCTGTCCGCGTCCGGGCCGGTCAACGTGGAGGTCTGGAACGACAACGGCGGCGTGCTGCTGGCCCGGCGCACCATCCCGGCCGCCACGGGGGAGCAGACCGCGACCATGCCGGTCGCCGTCCCCGTCCGCTACCGGGCCCGGTCGTACTCGGGCTGGGGCCCGTTCCGGGCCGAGTTCGTGCCCCCGCCGCCGGGGCAGCGACTGGAGATCCGGGTCTGGGCCGCGCGCGGCACCGCCGTGCGGGTGTACCGGGCCCGGCTGATCCCGGCTGGGTAGCTCACGTTCCGCCGGCCCGGAGCGTTTACCGGCTATGACGGAGTCAGATATCCGCGTCGGCCAGTGCGACTGGCCCGCCATCACCCGCGAGCTCGACGCGCTCGGCGGTGCCCTGACCGGCCCGCTGCTGAGCCCGGCGCAGGCGGCCGAGATCGCCTCCTGGTACGGCCAGGACGAGCTATTCCGGTCAACGGTCGTGATGGCCCGGCACCGGTTCGGGGAAGGCGAGTACCGGTATTTCAGGGCTCCGGTGAGCGAGGTTGTTATGGATCTCAAGCGGGCTCTTTACCCGCGGCTGCTGCCGATCGCGCGGGACTGGCACGCGCGGCTCGGCCGGCCGGCGCCGTGGCCGGACACGCTGGATGAGTGGCTGGCCATGTGCCACGCGGCCGGGCAGGACAAGCCGACCGCGATCCTGCTGCGGTACCGGGCCGGGGACTGGAACGCGCTGCACCGGGACCTGTACGGCGACCTGGTGTTCCCGCTCCAGGTGGTGATCAACCTCAGCCAGCCCGGCACTGATCACACCGGCGGCGAGTTCCTGCTGGTCGAGCAGCGGCCGCGGGCCCAGTCGCGGGGCACGTCGACGCTGATCCCGGCCGGGCGCGGCCTGGTGTTCACCACCCGCGACCGGCCGGTCCGGTCGGCGCGCGGCTGGTCGGCGGCGCCGGTCCGGCACGGCGTCTCGGTCATCCGGTCGGGGGAGCGCTTCACGCTGGGCCTGGTCTTCCACGACGCGGCCTAGGTCCCGGCCTGGCGGCCGGCGTCAGGTCGTCAGGCTGGGGGCGGGGCCGCGGTCGGCCTTGATGAAGGCCCACACGCCGTACGGCCCGACCGGGACCTCGAACGTCTGACCGCCGAAGCTGATCGTCACCGACGGGCGGCCGGCCGCGCGACCGAAGGCGTAGGAGGCGTCGCCGACCTCGCCGCCGGTCTGGATGGCGCCGAGGGTGTCGAGCGGCCCGGTGCCGGAGGACGAGCCCGGAGTCCAGCGGCCGTCGTCCCAGAGCCAGGCCTCTTCTTCCAGCTCGGCGCCGTCTCCGTTGCCGTCGACGACGGCGATGCCGTAGTCGCCGTCGCTGGCGACGGCCAGGACGCGCACATAGCGGGGATGCCAGCCACCGCTGGCCAGGACGTCGTCCGGGGTCAGGGCCTGATGCATCGGACCACGACTGACTGCGGGCTAGCTGCGGGCGTCGGCGGCGGCTTCCTCGACGGTCAGCTCGGCCGTCGGGTCGGCCTCGAGCCGGGCGTCGGGGATGGGCGCGCCGCTGCGGACGGACCGGCCGTAGGTGCCGCCGGCCAGGCGCTGCTCGGCGCGCTCGATGGCGGCGAGCCGGTCGCGCAGGGACTCGGCGATGGCGTCGGACTCACCCTCGGCGCTGAGCGACTGGGCCGGGTCGGCGATGTCCACGCCCTCGTCGTCCTCGGACTCCCGGTCCTCGCGGCCTTCTGCGTCGACGGACTTGAGCAGGCCCTCGGCTTCGGCCCGCCGGGCGGCCAGAAGTTCGCGTGCCCGGTTCTCGTCCATCTGCGGCCTCCTGCTGATCGGCGGGGTCGCGCGCCCTCGGCGCACGCAACAATACGGGGGGTCAGCCTACGCCGTGGCCTGGGCGGGAGCATCGGCGGCAGGGTCGGGGCCGAGCCTGCGGTAACGGGCGAACGCGGGCAGGGTCAGGGCGATCACCACCGCCGCGATGACGGTGGCCAGACCGCCGCTGACGGCGCTGATCTCGGGCGAGGCCAGGGAGCCGACGGCGCCGGCCCGGAGGCTGCCGAGCTGCGGGCCGCCGACGCCGACGACGTACTCGGCGGCGGAGATCCGGCCGCGCAGGCTGTCGGGGATGACGGTCTGGACGACGGTGGAGCGGAGCACGACGGTGGTGGTGTCGGCGGCGCCGGCGACGGCCAGGCAGGCCAGGGCCAGCCACAGGTGCCCGGCGGCGCCGAATCCGGCCACGGCGGCGCCGAACACGCTGATGGTGACGAGCATGGCCCGGCCGGGCCGGACGATGTGGCCGACGGGACCGGAGAACACCGACCCGAGCAGGCCGCCCACGCCGACTGCGGTGGTGAGCAGGCCGAGGGTCGCCGGGCTGCCCCCGAACCGCTCGGCGTTGATGGCCGGGAACAGGGCGAACGGGAACCCGAGCACGGCCCCGCTGAGGTCGGTCAGGAAGGCGCCGGCCACGGGCCGGCTGGTCACGATGAACCGGAAGCCGTCGGCGATGGCGCGCAGGCTGCGGTGGGCGGTGCCGCCCTGGGGCGGCATGGCGGGCAGGCGGGCGATGGAGTAGATGGAGGCGGCGAAGCTGACGGCGTCGATGAGATAGCACAGCCGCAGGCCGCCGACCGCGGTGATCAGGCCGGCCAGCGCGGGCCCGGCGACCAGGGTGGCCTGGAAGGTGAGCTGGCTGAGGGCCAGCCCGGCGGGCAGCAGCGGGGCGGGCAGCAGCCGGGGGGTGAAGGTGCGCCGGGCCGGGTTGTCGATGGCGTTGAGCGTGGCCTGCACGGCGGACAGTGCGTAGAGAAGCCAGACCTGACGCAGGCCGGCGAAGGCCTGGACGGCGAGCAGCGCGGACACGGCGGCCAGGCTGCTGCTGGTGACCAGGACCAGCTTGCGGCGGTCGGTGCCGTCGGCCAGGGAGCCGCCGAAGATCGAGACCGACAGGGTCGGGATCATCGAGGTCAGCCCGATGGCCCCGACGGCGAACGCGGAGTGGGTCAGCCGGTAGACCTGCAGGCTGAGCGCGAACACGGTCATCATGCTGCCGATGCTGGACACCAGCGTGCCGGCCCACATGCGCCGGTAGGCCGGGCTCTCGCGCAGCGGGCGGACGTCGGCCAGCAGCCGTGAGGGGCGCGGCACGGTGATCCTCCTGTTAGTGGCTGTTCAGCGGTCGGTGTCGGCGGGGGTGGGGCCGGGCGCGGGGGTGGGGCCGGAGGCGGGGGTGGCCCGGTGGCCGGCGGTCACGGCAGCGGTGAAGAACGGGTGCTCGCGCGCCCAGGCCGAGGCCAGCATGCGGTCGCGGAAGGGGCGGCGGTCCAGGGCGGCGGCGACGGCGGGCACGAGCTGGCGGAGCGGGAACGGGAGCTCGGCGTCGAGCTCGTCGGCGGCGGAGGCGGTGGCGTCCCACTCGGCCTCGATCGTGGGCAGGATAGCGCGGGCCTGGTCGGTCAGGTGCACGATGCGCTGCCGGCCGTCGGCGCCGGGCCGCAGGTCGACCAGGCCCTGCCGGGCCAGCTCGGCCACGGTCTGGCTGGCCGCCGAGTGGGTGACGCCCGGTGGCGCGGGCCAGGTCGCGGATGGGCGCCGGGCCCAGCGCGGCGACGGCGCGCAGGTAGACGCTGAACCGGGGCTTGTAACCGGGCAGGCCGAGGTCAGCCAGGACACCGGCGATGTCGGCGTCCATCTGATCGAGCACTTGCCGCAGCAGGGTGCCGAGGCCGACCAGCCTGCCATCTTCCGTCATGGGAAAAGTATAACAGTACTGTTGTATCTCGGCGGGGGCAGGGACGGCGGGGCCGGGGCCCGGGCCGGCGGGCGGCGGGCGGTGGGGCGGTGGCGCGGTGGCGCGGCGGGCGGACTCGGCTAGGGGCGCGCCGCGAACCGGTCCGTGGCGGCCACGACCGCCTCGGTCATCGCCTCGCTGCCGGTGTGGGCGGCGTCGCCGATGAGCACCAGCTCGCTGTCCGGCCAGACCTGGCTGAGCTGCCAGGGGACGTCCAGGGGCCCGCTGATGTCCAGGCGGCCGTGCACCATCACGCCGGGGACGCAGGCCAGCCGCCCGGCTTCGCGCAGCAGCACGCCGTCCTCGAGGAAGCAGTCGTGCCGCCAGTAGTGGGTGACCAGGCGCGCGAACGTCATCCGGAACGCCGGGTCGTCGTAGCGCGGGTTGTGGCGGCCCTCGGGGAACGGGCTGACGTGGGTGTCCTCCCAGGCGCACCAGTCGCGGGCGGCCTGCTCGCGGACGGCCTCGTCGGGGTCGGCGAGCAGCCGGGCGTAGGCCTCGACCAGCCGGCCGTCGCGCTCGGCGGGCGGCACGCCGTCCCGGAACCTGGCCCACTCGGCCGGGAAGTGGCGCCGCACGTCGCGCGTCATCCAGTCCACCTCCCGCCGAATGTAGGTGCCGCACACGGACGCCAGCACCAGCTCGCTGACCTGCTCGGGGTAACGCTCGGCGTAGGCCAGGGCCAGCGTCGTGCCCCAGGACACGCCGCGCACCAGCCAGCGCTCGATGCCCAGGTGGCGGCGCAGCAGCTCGATGTCGGCCAGCAGGTGGGCGGTGGTGTTGGCGGCCAGGCTGACGGCCGGGTCGCTGGCGTTCGGCCGGCTCCGGCCGCAGTTGCGCTGGTCGAACAGCACCACGCGGTAGGCCGCCGGGTCGAAGTACCGCCGCATGCTGGGCCGGCAGCCCGAGCCAGGCCCGCCGTGCAGCACCAGGGCCGGCTTGCCGTCGGGATTCCCGCAGGTCTCCCAGTACACGAGGTTCCCGTCGCCGACCTCGAGCAGGCCGTGGTCGTACGCCTCGATCTCCGGATACAGCCCCGGCACGGCGGGCCTCCCTTCGTTGTGGACCTGCCCGCCGAACAATACAACAGCGCTGTCACACTTCTCGTGGATGTCCGCTTGCCGCGGCCGGACTTGTGGGTGTCCCGTTGGTAACGCCAGGGCGTATGCAACGGGGCACCCACGGCCGGCCACGCCCGTCAGCCAGGCCCGGGCCGCCTTACGGTCGCCCGCATCCCGTCCTGCGGCTGGGCCGGAATGGGGTGGTCCATGATCGCGGACATCGGTCCGCGAATATCGCTGACCGATGTCCGTGCAGGCCGGCCTCAATCTGATAACAGCAAGAAGCGGCACGCACGGCGGGGTCGGGTAAATAACTGGCGGCAGGTGGGGGTGGGTGGGGTAGCGTCGGGTCCGTCACGTGACGCGAGGAGGTGAGCCCGATGACCAACAACCGCCCTGTCCGGGCCCTCCTGGCCGCGTCGGCCTGACCCTCGCCCCAGGAGCGCCCGGTTCATCGAGCCATCCTGAGCGAAGGAAGTCATGACCGTTACGCCGTTCCAGATCCATGTCTCCGACGATGTCCTGGCCGACCTGCGGGCCCGGCTGACCCGGACCCTGTTCACCTCGCCGTCCGACTCCGCCTACTGGGCCGCCGGGACCGATCCCGGTTACCTGCGCGACCTGGTCGCCTACTGGGCCGACGGGTTCGACTGGCGCGCGGCCGAGGCCGCGCTCAATGCCGTCCCGCAGTTCACCGCCGAGGTCGCCGGGCGGCGGGTGCACTTCGCGCACCTGCGCGGCCGCCGGGCCGAAGGCGGGCCGGCGCCGCTGCCGCTGGTGCTGTCGCACGGCTGGCCGGGCAGCTTCATCGAGATGCTGCGGGTGGCCCCGCTGCTGACCGACCCGGATGACCCGGCCGACGCGTTCGACGTGGTGATCCCGTCGCTGCCCGGGTTCCTGTACTCCGACCTGCCGCAAGGACCGTTCACGCGCCAGGCCGTCGCCCGCGTCTGGCACCAGCTGATGACGCAGGCCCTGGGCTACCCCCGTTACGGAGCCTTCGGCGGGGACATCGGCGGCGGGGTGACCCAGTGGCTGGGCGCGCTCTACCCCGGCCCGGTCGCGGGCGTGCACCTGACGTCCGCGCCGATGGCCGACGAGTTCCCCGACCAGCCCCCGACGCCCGACGAGCAGGCCTACCTGGACGCGCTGCACGCCTACGACCTGACCGACCAGGGCTACAGCGAGATCATGTGGACCCGGCCGGACACCATCGCGGCCGCGCTGGCCGACTCCCCGGCCGGGCTCGCAGCGTGGATCGTCGACAAGTACCGGGACTGGAGTGACTGCGGCGGCGACGTGACCAGGCGCTGGGACCGGGACACGCTGCTCACCGTGTTCACCCTGTACTGGGCCACCGGCTGCATCGGCTCGTCATTCCGCTCGTACTACAACTACGCGCAGAACCCGCCGCTGCCCCAGATCGTGGTGCCCACCGCGGTCACGCTCAGCAATGAGCCGGCCTACGCCGGCTTCCCGCGCAGCCTGGCCGAGCGCCGCTGCGCGGACCTGCGGCACTGGAGCACGCCGGGGCGCGGCGGGCACTTCATGGCTCACGAGGAGCCCGAGCAGGTGGCACGGGAGCTGCGCGAGTTCTTCCGGCCGCTGCGCGGCTGACCGTCCGCCCGGCCGTGCGCCTGACCGTGCGCCTGACCGTGTCCCCGGCCGCCCGGGCCAGAATGTAGGCATGCAGACCTGGGAGGCCATCACCGCCCGGCGGAACGTCCGGTCCTTCGCCGACCGCCCGATTCCGGCCGCCGACCTGGACCAGATCCTCGAGGCGGGCCGCCGGGCCCCGTCCTCGCAGAACTGGCAGCCGTGGGATTTCATCGTGGTCACCGAGCGCGAGCAGCTGGGCCGCATGGCCCAGCTCTCGCCCGGCGCCGGCCACCTGGCCCACGCCGCGGCCGCCATCGCGGTCATCGGGCCCCCGGCGGACAACGCCTACCGCCGGGGGCAGTTCGACCTCGGCCAGGCGGCCATGGTCATGCAGGTCGCCGCGGCCGACCTGGGCATCGGCAGCTGCCACGCGGGCGTGGCCGACCTGGACCTGGCCCGCGAGCTGCTCGGCTTCCCGGCCGACCGGGACTTTGCCTTCCTGATCTCGCTGGGCTACCCGGCCGACCGGCCGCTGACTCCGATCAAGAATCCGAAACGACGCAGCTTCGACGAGGTCGTGCACCGCGGGGCCTGGTAGGCCGTCCGGGCCACCGCACCGAGCGCCCGGGGCCGGTCAGCGACGCCTCGCTCGCCATCCCGCCGCCGGGCCGGACGCTAGCGGCGCACACCGCGGTATCCGTCCATTTCTCACCGTTCCCAGCAGGCTCATCCCGATATAGCGTCACCAGCATGAGCAGGCCGCTCGACCCGCCCGCCCTGCACGCCCTGGCCCGGGGCTGCGCCATTCTGGGCACGGGCGGGGGCGGCGACCCGTACAACGGGCTGCTGCAGGCGCTGCAGGCGACCGAGGAGTGCGGCCCGGTGTCCCTCGTCGACCTGGACGAGCTGCCGGACGACGCGCTGATCATGCCGTGCGGCGGGATCGGCGCGCCGACGGTCAGCCTGGAGAAGTTCGAGAACGGCGACGAGGGCGGCCGGCTGCGCGATCACCTGGAGCAGCTCACCGGCCGCCGGGTGGCCGCCCTGATGTCGGCCGAGATTGGCGGCGGGAACGGGCTGCAGCCCATCTCCTGGGCCGCCCGGATTGGCCTGCCGGTGCTGGACGCCGACGGCATGGGCCGGGCGTTCCCGGAGGTCCCGCAGGTCAGCATGCATGTGGCCGGGATCTCGCCGAGCCCGTGCGTGATGACCGACGAGCGCGGCAACGTGATCGTGTTCCGTGCCGTGTCCGGCCCCTGGCTGGAACGGCTAGCCCGGGCGGCGACCGTGGAGCTGGGCGGCACGGCCTCGTCCGCCGAGTACATCCTGACCGTGGCCCAGGCCCGGGAAGCCACGCTGCGCGGCTCGGTCTCGCTGGCCATGCGGATCGGCCAGGCCGCGGTCGGGGCGGCCGACCCGGTGGCCGCGGTGCTGGCCGCGACCAGCGGATTCCGGCTGGTCACCGGGAAGATCACGGACGTCGAGCGGCGGACCACCGGGGGCTTCGCCCGCGGCTCGGTCGAGGTCGAGGGGCTGGGCACCGACGCCGGGCGGCTGATCCGCCTGGAGTTCCAGAACGAGAACCTGGTCGCGGTTGAGGGCGGCCGGGTTAGGGCGTCGGTGCCGGACCTGATCACGGTGCTGGACACCGAGACCGCCGGGGCCATCGGCACCGAGTGGCTCCGCTACGGACAGCGGGTCACGGTCATCGCGTTCGGCTGTCATCCGCTGTGGCGGACCGCGGCCGGGCTGGCGCTGGCCGGGCCGCGCGCATTCGGCTACGACGTCGACTACGTGCCCGTGGAGGAGCTCGCCGGTGCCGGACGCTGACCGGGTAAGCGCGGACTGCCGCCTGGGCATCGACGTCGGCGGCACGAACACCGACGCCGTCATCCTGGACGCCGCCGACCGGGTGGTGGCCAAGGCCAAGGTGCCCGGCACCCCGGACATCACCGGCGGCATCACCGCCGCCCTGGACGCGGTGCTGGCCGTGCCCGGCGCGGACCCGGCCCGGATCAGCCACGTGATGCTGGGCACCACGCACGCCACCAACGCGGTGCTGGAGCGGCGGCTGCGCCGGGTCGCGGTGATCAGGATCGGCGGCCCGGCCACGCACTCCGTCCGGCCGATGTACGGCTGGCCGGCCGACGCGGCCGCGGCGGTGTCGGCGGGCGCGGTCATCGTCGATGGCGGGATCGAGTTCGACGGGCGGGACCTGGTTCCGTTAGACACCGCCGCCATCGCGCGGTTCCTGGGCCAGGCCGGGCCCGCGGCCGAGGGCGTGGCCATCACCAGCGTGTTCGCCCCGGTGTCGGCCCGCCACGAGCTGGCCGCGGCCGAGATCATCCGGCGCGAGCTAGGCGACGTGCACGTGTCGCTGAGCCACCAGATCGGCTCGCTCGGCCTGCTCGAGCGGGAGAACGCCACTATCCTCAACGCGGCCCTGGCCGGAGTGGCCAGCGACGTGGCCGGGGCGCTGCGCGCGGCGCTGACCGCCCGCGGGCTGGCCGCGGCCACGTTCTTCGCCCAGAACGACGGCACGCTGATGACGCTGGACCACGCGCTGCGCTATCCGGTGCTCACCATCGGCAGCGGGCCGGCCAGCAGCCTGCGCGGCGCCGCGTTCCTCAGCGGGGTCACCGAAGCGCTGGCGGTCGACGTCGGCGGCACCTCCACCGACGTGGGCGTGCTGGTCGGCGGCTTCCCGCGGGAGTCGTCGCAGGGCGCCGAGATCGGCGGCATCCGGACCAACTTCCGCATGCCCGACCTGGTCACCATCGCGCTGGGCGGCGGCACGGTGGTCGACGGGGATGGCGCCGGCCAGCCGCGCAGCGTGGGCTACCGCCTGACCCGCGAGGCGCTGGTCTTCGGCGGCCGCACGCCGACCATGACCGACGCCGCGGTGGCCTGCGGCCGGGCCGTCATCGGCGACCCGGCGCTGGTCCGGGGCCCGGTCGCCGGGGAGCTGGCCCGGGCCACCCGGCGCGCCGACGCGAGGCTGGCCGACGCCATCGACCGGGTCAAGACGGCCCGCGGCGACCTGACCCTGATCGCGGTGGGCGGCGGCAGCATCCTGGTGCCCGACCGGCTGCCGGGCGTGAGCGAGGTCATCCGGCCCGACCACTTTGACGCCGCCAACGCCATCGGGGCGGCCATCGCCGCGGTCAGCGGCCAGGTCGACCGCATCTTCCACCTCGGCGCCGGCGGCCGGACCGCCGCGCTGGACGAGGCCCGCGGCGCGGCGCGCGAGCGCGCCATCAGCGCCGGCGCGGATCCGGACACCGTCGAGATCGTCGAGATCGAGGAGATCCCGCTGGCCTACCTGACGAACCCGGCCGTCCGGATCCGGGTCAAGGCGGCCGGCGCTCTTTCCCGGAGGTTGGCATGAGAGCTCATCGGACCTGGCCCGCGTTAGCCGCCGTCGCCCTGGTCGTCGTCGCACCGCTCGCGGCCGCCTGCGGCGGCAGCTACGGCGCGAAGCACGCGCCGGCCGCCAGCCAGGTGTTCACCTACGACACCACCGCCACGGTCATGGACGACGGCTGGGACCCGGCCACCGAGTACTCCGACGGCATCATCGCCATGAGCGAGATGTACGAGACGCTCACGCGGTACAACGCGGTCACCCACCAGGTCGACCCGCTGCTGGCCACGCACTGGTCCTCGGCCGACGGCGGCAAGACCTGGACCTTCGAGCTGCGCCGCGGCGTGCGCTTCCACACCGGCCTGCCGCTGACCGCGCAGGCGGCCAGGGCGGCCATCGAGCGCACCATCAAGCTCAACGGCGGCGCCGCCTACGTCTGGAGCGCGGTGTCCAGCATCGCCACCCCCGGCCCGTACACGCTGGTCTTCCACCTCAAGTACCCCTCGCCGCTGGCCCTGGAGGCGTCGGCCGACTACTCGGCCTACATCTACGACACCAAGGCGGCGGGGAGCGGCAATCTGACCAAGTGGCTGAACGCCCCGCACGACGCGGGCACCGGCCCGTACACCGTGCAGACCTGGAACCACGGCCAGGAGTTCGAGGTCATCCTCAAGGCCTTCGCCGGCTACTGGGGCGGCTGGCGCGGCCCGCACTACAAGAAGGTGGTGTTCCGGGTCGTGACCCAGGACACCACGGCCGTGCAGCTGCTGCGCAGCGGCCAGGTCAGCTTCGTCGAGCAGATGGCCCCGGCGCTGTGGCGGTCTCTGCACGGCGCCAACGGCATCACGCTGACCCAGGACAACTCGTGGCAGAACCTCCTCGCCCAGCTCAACACCCAGGCGCTCAGCCTGCCGGTGCGCCAGGCCATCTGCTACGGCATCGACTACCGGGGCATCATCGCCGCGCTCGGCGGCGCCGCCGCGCCGTCCAGCGGCCTGGTCCCGGCCGGGATGGCCGGTCACTTCACGGACCTGCCCAACTACGCCTACGACCCGGCCAGGGCCACCGCGCTGCTGCACTCGGCGGGCTACGGCCCCGGCCGCAAGCCGCTGCACCTGACCCTGACCTACACCCAGGGCGACAGCAACGAGGCCGTCGTGGCCACCCTGATCAAGTCCAGCCTGGCCCGGCTGAACATCAGCCTGAGCACCCAGTCGCTGGCCTGGCCGACCCAGTGGGCCAGGGGCAAGTCGGGCAGCAAGGCCCAGCGCCAGGACATCTTCCTGGAGTACTGGTGGCCGGACTACCCCGACCCCTACTCCTGGTTCGTGAACCTGCTGCAGACGCAGAAGCAGCCGTACTTCAACCTGTCCTACTACTCCGACCCGGCCCTGGACCGCCAGATCGGCCAGGTCGAGACGCTGATGGCGACCAGCACCCCGGCCGGCTCCTCGGCTGTACCGGGACATGCAGGTGGAGGTGCTGCGCACCGCGCCGGTCGTCGCCCTGTACGGGGCCAACTACCAGTACGCCATGCGCAGCAGCTTTACCGGCTTCTCCTCCGACCCGGCCTACCCCAACGTCATCTTCGTCTACGACCTGCGGCCGCGGACGGGCTGATTGGCCGTCTACCTGGTCCCGCCGGGCCGCGCTGGCGGTCGTGGTGGTGGCGGGCGTCATCGTGGCCACGTTCGTCATCGCCCACGTCGTCCCCGGCGATCCCGCCGCCAGCTGGGCCGGGCCGCACGCCAGCCCGGCCGCGCTGGCCGCGGCCCGCCGGTACCTGGGCCTGGACCAGCCGCTGCCGGTTCAGATCGGCAAGTACTTCGCCGGCATCGTGACCGGGAACTGGGGCGTGTCCATCCACACGCACCAGCCGGTGCTGTCCGACATCGGGGCGGCGGCGCCCGCCTCGCTGGAGCTGGTCATCGCCGCGCTGATCCTGGCCGCGGTGACCGGGATCCCGCTCGGGCTGGCCTGCGCCCGCTGGCCGGGCGGCGCGCTGGACCACTTCGTGCGGGCCGGGGCCATCCTCGGCGTGTCCATGCCGATCTTCTGGATGGCGATCATCCTGCAGCTGGTGTTCGCGCAGCGGCTGCACGTGCTGCCCGCCGCCGGGGAGTACGCGCCCAGCCTGCTGTTCGCCCGGCCGCTGCCCAGGATCACCGGGATCCCGCTGCTGGACGCGCTGCTCAGCGGGGACTGGCCGATGCTCGCCAGCACGCTGAGCCACCTGGTGCTGCCCGCGGTCGTGGTCGCCGCCTACCCGGCCGGCCTGCTGGCCCGGATGGTCCGGGCCCAGGTGCTGGACACCGTGGGCGAGACCCACGTGCAGATGGCCAGGGCGCTGGGCCTGCCCGAGCGGGACATCTTCGGCCGCTACCTGATGAAGCTGGCCTGGAACCCGGTGTCGGCGGCCCTCGCGCTGGTCTTCGGGTACTCGCTGGTCAACACGTTCCTGGTCGAGTCCATCTTTGACTGGCCGGGCCTGGGCAGCTACGCGACGGCCGCGGTGGCCACCCTGGACACGCCCGCCATCGTCGGCGTGACGCTGTTCATCGCCGTCGTCTACGTGGCCGCCAACCTGCTGGTCGACCTGGTGCAGGCGGCCCTGGACCCCCGGATCAGGCTCCGGTGAGCAGTGTGAGGCAGAGACGCGGCGTGGACCCTGGGCGCCTGGTGAGCCGCCAGCCACTGCTGGTCATCGGCGGCGCGCTGGCCCTGCTGATCGTGGTCGTCGCGGTGGCCGCCCCGCTGCTGGCCCCGTTCCCGGCCGACGCCGCCGCGGCCACCCACCCGTTCGCCGTGCTCCGGCCGCCGTCGGCCCAGCACTGGTTCGGCACCGATCAGGTCGGCCGGGACATCCTGTCCCGGGTCATCTACGGGGCCAGGGTCTCGCCGCTGATCGCCGCCGCGGTGCTGCTCATCTCCTGCGCGGTCGGGATCCCGCTGGGCATCGCGGCGGGGTACTTCGGCGGCTGGCTGGACGAGGTGATCATGCGGATCACCGACATCTTCCTGGCCTTCCCGGCCCTGCTGCTGGCGCTGGCCCTGGCCTCGGTCCTGCCGGCCAGCCTGACCAGCCTCACCATCGCCATCTCGGTCACCTGGTGGCCGTGGTACACCCGGCTGATCCGCGGCCAGGCCGCGTCGGTGGCGGGCCGGCCGTTCGTGGAGAGCTGCCGGGCGCTGGGCATCTCCCGGCGCCGGATCATCTTCCGGCACATCCTGCCCAACGCGATCACCCCGCTGCTGGTCCAGGTCTCGCTGGACGTGGGCGGGGTGATCCTGACCGCCTCGGCGCTGTCGTTCCTGGGCCTGGGTGCCCAGGACCCGACCCCGGACTGGGGGCTGATGGTGGCCGAGGGGCAGGCCTACTTCACCAGCGACTGGTGGGTGGTCACCTTCCCCGGCCTGGCCATCCTGGCCACCGCGTTCGCGTTCAACCTGCTCGGCGACGGGCTGCGGGACCTGCTCGATCCCCGGAGGACGTTCCTGCGATGAGCGTGCCGCGGCTGGAGATCACGGACCTGGAGATCCGCTTCGGGCGCCGCCTGGTGGTGGCGATCGACGAGCTGGCGGTGGGCGCCGGCGAGATCGTCGGGCTGGCCGGCGAGAGCGGATCGGGCAAGTCTCTGACGGCCCTGGCCGTACTCGGCCTGGCCGGCCGGGTCGGGGCCACCGTCAGCGGCCGGATCCGGCTGGGCGGGGACGACCTTGTTAATGAATGAATCCCAGTACCGCGAGCAGCGCGGGCGGCGCATCGCGGCCATCTTCCAGAACCCGGCGGCCGCGTTCAGCCCGGTGTTCCGGGTCGGGGACGTGGTCATCCGCGCGCTGCGGCGGCACGGGCTGGCCCGCCGCGAGGCGGCCGAGCGGGCGGCGCAGGCCATGCGGTCGGTGCTGCTGCCGCCGGAGCTGCTGCGCCGGTACCCGTCGGAGCTGTCCGGCGGCCAGCTGCAGCGGGTGGCCATCGCGCTGGCCCTGGCGCTGCGGGCCGAGGTGCTGCTGGCCGACGAGCCGACCAGCGCGCTGGACGTCACGGTGCAGGCCGAGGTGCTGGAGCTGCTGCGCGAGCTGCGGGACTCGGCCGATATCGGCGGTATGTCCATCCTGTTCATCAGTCATGACCTGGCCGTGGTGGCCGAGCTGTGCGACCGGGTGGCGGTGCTGCGGGCCGGGTCGATCGTGGAGCAGGGCCCGGCGGCCGAGATCATGACCGCGCCGCGGCACCCGTACACCGCCGAGTTGCTGGCCGCGGTGCCGGTCATCCCGGCGGAGGGCTGACCCGTGCCGCCGCCGCCCCCGCCCCCGCTGGCCGAGCTATCGGAGCTCTGGGTGCGCTTCGGGCCGGTCAGCGCGGTCCGCGGGGTGAGCCTGAACCTGGCCGCGGGCCCGGCCGGGCTGGGCCTGGTCGGGGAGAGCGGGTCGGGCAAGACGACCATCGGCCGGGCCCTGCTGCGGCTGGCCCCGGTGACCGGCGGCCAGGTGCGGTTCGAGGGCGCCGACGTGGCCGGGTTGCGCGGGCCGGCGCTGCGCGCCTACCGGCGGGCGGTGCAGATCGTGTTCCAGGACCACGAGGGCAGCCTGGACCCGCGGATGCGGGTGGGGACCACGATCGCCGAGGCGCTGGCCGCGCACCGGGTGGTGCCCGCGGGCCAGGCCGCCGGGCGGGTGGCCAGCCTGCTGGCCGAGGCGGGCCTGGAGCCGGGCTACGCGGACCGGTACCCGCACCAGCTCTCCGGCGGCCAGCGGCAGCGGGTGGCCATCGCCAGGGCGCTGAGCGTGCAGCCCCGGCTGCTGGTGCTGGACGAGCCGACCAGCGCGCTCGACGTCCGGGCCCAGGCCCGGATCCTGGCCCTGATCGGCCGCCTGCGGGCCGAGCGGAGCCTGTCCTACCTGCTCATCACCCACAACCTGGCCCTGGTCAGCGAGCTGTGCGAGCGGACCGCGGTGCTGTACCTGGGCCGTCTGGCCGAGACTGGGCCGACCGGCGACCTGCTGCGCCGGCCGGCCCATCCCTACACCGCGGCATTGCGCTCGGCCGTGCCCCGGATCGGGACCCGGCCGGCCCGCATCGCGCTGGCCGGGGACCTGCCGGACGCGGCCCGGCCGCCCGCGGGCTGCGGGTTCCACCCGCGCTGCCCGGTGGCGGTGGCCCGGTGCCGGACCGAGGTCCCGGCCCTGCGCCCGGCCGGGCCCGGCCGGCTGGCGGCCTGCCACCGGGCGGCCGAGGTGCTGGCCGGCCTGCCCCTCGGCTAACCCGCCCGGCCGGATTGACGCTGCCTTGTTTGACGCCGTCGAGCGCGGGCAGGGTCCATCACCGTGCCGGTGATGTTCAATCCGAGAGAGAGGTGCACGCCGTGCTGACGCTAACCGACCGGGCCGCTGAGACGATTCGCACGCTTATCTCCCAGCCGGGCGTTCCGGCCGAGACCGGCCTGCGCATGTCACTTCCCGACGGCGACGCTGGAGCCCTGACCTTGTCGCTCGAGGGCCCGCAGCCGGGCGACGAGGTCATCGAGGACTCGGGCGCGCGGGTATTCGTCCAGAGTGACGCGGCCACCATCCTGGAGGACCGGGAGCTGGACGGCCAGCTCGACGAGCAGGGCCAGGCTTCCTTCATCCTGGGCAGCCAGGCCACTGCCTAGTTCAGGCGCTTTACCTAGTCCGTGAAGACTTCTTCCTGGAACCACTGCCAGGTGCTGCGGATGCCGTCGGCGCGGTTGATGCTCGGGGTGTAGCCCAGCACCTGCTTGGCCAGGTCGTACGACGCGAAGTTGCGGTCGACCTCGCCGGGCCGCTTCGGCCGGTACTCGACCGGGTGGTCCGGCAGGCCGGCCGCGGCCCGGCAGAGGTCGGCGAGCTCGCTGACGGTGGTTTCCACCCCGGAGGCGATATGCAGCACCGTGCCGCCGGGCACGTCGTTCTCCAGGGCCAGCTGCAGGGCACCGGAGATGTCATCGACGTGGATGTAGTCGCGGGATGACGTGCCGTCGCCGTAGATGATGATCGGCTGGCCGCCGTGCAGGGCCTGGAAGAACTTGGTCATGGCGCCCTGCTTGCGGCCGCTCCACGGGCCGTAGACGTTAGCGAACCGCAGGGCCACCGTGCGCAGCCCGTAGGTCTTGGCGAAGGCGTGCGCGTAGCCCTCGCCGGCCAGCTTGCTGGCCCCGTAGGGCGAGATCGGCTTGGGCAGCGACAGCTCGTCCACCGGCGGCGTGACGTCGCCGATCAGCGCCCCGCCGGTGGAGGCCTGCACGGTCCGCTCCACGCCCGCCCGGCGGGCGGCGTCCAGCACCCGAAACGTGCCGACGACGTTGACGTCGAAATTGGCCACCGGGTCTTCCACGGACATGACCACCGAGCCGGCCGCGGCCAGGTGGATGACGGAATCGAGCCCGTCCAGCGCGGCGTCGAGCGCCGCGACGTCCCGGATATCGCCCTCGACCAGCTCGGCGTCTACCCCGGCCAGGTGGGCCGGGTCGCCGGTCGTGTAATTATCGAAAACCCGCACGAAGTGGCCGCTGGCCACCAGCCGGCGTACCAGCGTGGCTCCCACGAAGCCGGCTCCGCCGGTCACTAGTACTCGTCGTGTCTGCACCATGGCAGGTAAAGCTAGCAGCGCCAGCCGGGCCCCGGCGCCAGCCCCGGATTCTCCGGGCCTGGCGCCGCCGCTCATTGGTGCGCTGCCAGGCCCGGATTCTCCAGGCCTGGCGCCGCCACTCATATTGGGTTGTACGGCGTGCCTACGATGCAGGGGTGGGCGAAAACGTACTGACCTCCTACCCGAGCCCCTCGGGGCGGGCGGTCACCAAGGAAATCACCCAGCTAGACGAGATCTGCCGGGCGTTCATCGAGCTGTGCCCGCTGGCCATCCTGTCGACAGCCTCGCCGGACGGCGACCCGGACCTCACGCCCCGCGGCGGCGAGCCCGGCTTCATCCGGGTGCTCGGCCCGGACCGGCTGCTGCTGCCCGACCGGCCGGGCAACAACCGGCTGGACAACCTGCGCAAGGTCGCGGCCAACCCGCGGGTGGCGCTGCTGTGCCTGGTGCCCGGCATCGACGAGACCCTCCGGATCTTCGGCCGGGCCGAGCTGCTGCCGGCCGATGCGGTGGACATCGACACCAGCGAGCGGGGCCGGCCGGCCCGGTCGGTGCTGCTGATCCACGTGGACAAGGCCTTCATGCACTGCGCCAAGGCGCTGATGCGCGGCCGGGTCTGGGATCCGGACGCCCGGGTGCCCCGCGACTCGTTCCCGAGCATGGGCGAGATCTTGCGGGCCCACGCGGGCGGCGCCGGGCCCGTGGAGAGCCAGGAGGAGATGATCCGGCGGTACGAGCCGCAGCTGTGACGGGCCTCAGCTGTGACGGGCGGACGGCCGGGTGGGTTTCGGCTGGGTGGCCGCGGTGAACGCCTCGGCGTCGCGGACCGCGGCGCCATGCTGGTCGTTGTTGAAGTAGGCGAATACGTCCGCGCCGGCCGGCCAGGTGTCGGTGATCCGGCTCGCCCAGGTGTGCAGGGCCTGCCGCCCGTAGCGCGGCCACGGCCGCGCGGCGCCCTCGTGAAAGCGCAGGTAGCCCCAGTCGGCGGTGCGCCACAGCGGGGTCAGGGGGCGGCCGAGCCGGTCGGCCCAGCACAGCGCGGCCTGGTGCCGGGCCAGCAGGGCCCGGATGTCGTCGGTCCACCAGGAGTCGTGCCGGGGCTCCACCGCCACCCGGACCGGTCCCAGGCCGGCGTCCGGCGCCTGGCGGGCGAACTCGGCCAGGCAGTCGTCCAGCGCCGCGGGGTCGGCGCGCAGGGTCGGGGGGAGCTGGAGCAGCACCGGGCCGAGCCGGTCGCCCAGGCCGGCCAGCGCGGCCAGCAGCCGCCCGACCGGCTCGGCGGGCTCGCGCAGCCGCCGGATGTGGGTCAGGTACCGGCTGGCCTTGACCGCCATCACGAAGCCGGCGGGCGTCCGGGCCCGCCAGTCGGCGAAGGTCTGCGGGCGCGGCAGCCGGTAGAACGCGCCGTTGTTCTCGACCGTCGGGAACTGCTCCGCGTAGTGCTCGAGCCAGCGGCGCTGCGGCACGCCCTCCGGGTAGAGGACGCCCCGCCAGTCGCGGTACTGCCAGCCCGACGTGCCGACCATCACCGCCATCAGGACCTCCCGCTCCCGGTACCCGGAGGGTTAGCTACCCGCCGGGTACCGGGTCACGCGGTCGTGACGGAATGGGTCAGGACGGGTTGTGGTAGCCGTCGTAGGGGATGCCCATGTACGGGAAACGGCCCAGCGGCCCGTTGGTGACGCTGGTGCCGGTCAGGCCGTCGGTGAGGGCCTTGGCCACCGGGTCCACCGTGTAGCTGGGCGAGACCAGCGGGTAGGTCAGGCCGGCGATGGCCCGCAGCTCGATGGTGACCACGTCGTCGGCGATCCGCCGCCCGTTGGGGAACCCGGCCGGGTCGCCGCCGACCAGCCCGAGCGTGCTGTACTTCGCCGACGAGGTCGGCGTCGGCGGGATGGAGGTGTTCAGCCGCAGCATGTCGGCCTGGGTGGGCCCGGTGAAGTTGGTGAACCCGGGCACGATGCCCGGCGGGATGCCGGTCAGCAGGATGGCCTCCAGGTCGGCTCGCGGCTTGCCCGACTTGACCAGCGCGGCCAGGTTCGCGAACGGCGCCGAGCCCGGCGGGATGGCCGGGTAGATGACCGGGAACAGGGAGGCCAGCTCGGGGTGGGCCACGTAGGCGGCGAACTGCTTGTCGTGGGCGGGCGGCTGGTGGTTCCAGTAGTCCTTCTTGCCCAGCGGAACTATCACCTCGTTGAACAGCGGGTTGCCCAGCCGGGAGACCTGCCGCCACGGGCCGCTGGCCGTGCCGTCCTCGCTGTCCGCGCCGCGTACCGAGACGGCGCGGCGGCTGGCGCTGGTCCACACCCCGATCGTGGGTCGGCCCTTGGCGGTCAGGTCCGAGGTCGGCACCTGGATCGCGATGCTGTGCACGTTCAGGTGGTTGGTGGCGTTGACGCCGGGCATGTTGCCTAGCCCCAGCTGGTGCGCGAACACGTTGGCCGACTGGAACGGCCGCAGGTTGGCCAGGTCGAAGATGGAGCCCAGGTCGACGTAGAACTGCTCGGCGCGCTGCCCGGCGAAGACCTTGATCCCGCCCGCCAGCGAGTGCACCGCGGGCTTGCCCAGCGCGGACTCGTAGTTCGGCGTGGACAGCGGGCCGATGTTGCACGGCGGGCACAGCAGGCGGCGGCCCAGCACATGAACGCCCCGGCGGTCCACCCGCTCGACCGAGTACATCTGCTTGCTGTTCCAGGTCGGGTCGGTCAGCGAGGTGATCGGCCCGGTGTTGTACAGGAAGCTGCCGGGGTCGGTCAGGACCGTCTCGAAGTGGAACTGGTAGGTGATGTCGGGCTCACCGTCGCCGGTGTTGTCGATGTGGATGTTGTAGAGCAGGTCCCCGCCGAACTCGTAGAAGTTCGGGCCGCCTGCCGGCTCCTCGAGCGGGATGTAGTTGGCGATCAGGGTGACCGTGCCGGACTTGTCGGGGCTGACGAACGCGTAGAGATCGGTGCTGTCGGCCACCGGGTCCTTGGAGATCTCCGGTGCCTCGCGATGTGATGACATCGGCTGCCTTTCTTACCGGCTGGCCCGGATGAGCAGGGCGGCCAGGGCGTGGTCGTGGACGCGGGTCTCGCTCGTCCCGCGGAAGATGTCGATCTCGCCGGTCCGGGCGTCGCGCAGGTGCGCCACGATCGGCTCGGCGCTCTGGTGCTCGGCGCTGTCGTGCGCGGCGGCCCCGTGGTGGGCGGCCGCGTGGCGGTCCGCCGCCCGGGTGGTCGCCGCCAGGGCGGGCCCGCTGGTAGCGGCGAGCGCGCCCGCCGCCAGGCTGGCGCCCGCGGCGGTGCGCAGCACCGACCGCCGGGACAGCGGTCCCTGGGACGCCGGCACCGGGGCGGTGGCGGCAGTCAGGTCGTCAGGACCAGACATGGTCGTCCTCTCCGGGCCCGCCGGCCGGCGCGCCCACAAGTCGAGCGCAGGTCGGCCTGCGCTGCGCTACTGCCGTCTGTTTCGGTGCCGAACGGGAACCGGATTGGCCGGCCGGGCGGAAATCAACGCTCCGGTCGCCGCCGGTTCCGGTCCCTGGCGACGCGAGACTAGCCCCGCGACCAGGCCGGATGCGGCCAGGCAGCCATTTCCGCGGGTTTGGCCACCGCGGCGTTTCCGTAACCAGCCCAGCCAATCCCGCCCGAACGGCTCAGCGCCCCGGACGGCTCAGCGCCCCGGACGACTCAGCGCCCCGGGCGGCTCAGCGCCCCGGACGACTCAGCGCAGCGACATGGCGGCCAGGGCCGCGTTCACGATGGAGCCGGAGTCCAGGTCGTTGGCCCGGTACAGCTCGGCCACCGTGCCGGACTGGCCGAAGGTGTCCACGCCCAGGCTGCACCGCCGGCGCCCCCGAGCGCCGAGCCCAGCCAGCTCAGCGCGTGCGAGGCGGCGTCGTGCGCGGTCACGACCGGACGCGGGGCGCCGGTCGGTGAACACGTCGCGCAGCGCGCCGGGAATGGACGGCGCGGTCGCCGTGCGCACGCCCTGGCGCAGGGTCCGCTGCCAGGCCCGGTAGAGCCGGTCGGCCGACGTCACGTCGACCACCGTGGCGGCGACGCCCTCGTCGGCCAGCTCGGCCGCGGCGGCCAGTACCTCGGGCAGCACCGCGCCGGACGCGGCCAGGCAGACCGCGGGCGCGCCGTCCCTGGCCGCCGCCTGCGGCGTCGACCAGCCGGTACGCCCCGGCCAGCACCTGACGGCGCAGGATCGCGTCCCCGAGCCGGTCCCGGGCCGCCTGGAACGGCTGCCTGGTCGATGGCCGCGCGTGGTCAGCCGGAAGTAGTACGAGCCCGCCTCGGCCGCGCGGCGGTCTGCGTCGCCGGCGTGGCGCCGCGGCGCCGCCGGGCGGCGATCGACGCAGCGCGCCGCACAGCAGCCAGTCCAGCGCGACCGCGTAGGCGGGCTCGATGAACGTCACGCTCGGCAGCTCCAGGCCGACCGAGGCGGTGATGGTGGACTGGTGCGCACCGCCCTCCGGGGCCAGCGTCACGCCCGACGGCGTGCCGGCGACCGACGAACCGGGCGCCGGAGTAGACCGAGTAGATGAAGGCGTCCAGGCCGCGCAGCACGAACGGGTCGTAGACCGTGCCGACCGGCAGCAGCGGCTGGCCGGACAGGTCCCAGGCCAGGCCGAGCTGGCCGAGCAGCAGGAACAGGTTCATCTCGCTGATGCCCAGCTCGATGTGCTGCCCCGCCGGCCCCTCGGCCCACTTCAGCACCGGGTCCTCGCTCCAGGACCGCCGCGCGTCGGGGCTGAACACGCCCATCCGGTTGATGAACCCGGCCAGGTTGGTGGAGGTGGCCACGTCCGGCGCGGTGGTGACCAGGTACGGCGCCACGTCCGGCGGCCGGGACAGCTCGACCAGGATCCGCCCGAACGCCTCCTGGGTCGAGATCGGCCGGGCCGTCCGCAGCCCCGGTGCCGTCCGGCACCGCGACCGCGCGGCGGCGGCGTGGTCAGGCGCCGGGCCAGGTGCTCGCGGCGGGCCGCCGCCCACTGGCCGGCCGGCGGTCATCGGGTCCAGCCGGTCCCACTCGGTGGCCTCGGGTCAGGCCGGCCCGGTCCCGCAGCGCGTCGATCTGCTCGGCGGTCAGCAGCGCCGAGTGGTTGCGCGGGTTGCCGGCGATGGGCAGCCCCCAGCCCTTGATCGTGTAGGCGAACACGCACGCTGGGCCGGTCCCGGTGCTGCGTCGCACTCGGCGAACGCCTCCAGCAGCGTGTCCAGGTCGTGCCCGGCCAGGTCGGTGACCAGGCTGGCCAGCTCGTCGTCGGGCAGGCCCGCGCAGAACTCGGTCACCTCGGCCGGGCGCCCCGTCGCAGAACCGGTCCCGCACCGCCGGCCGGGTCCAGGCCGAACAGCGACTGGTACTGCTCGTTGGGCATCGCGTCGATCCAGTCGCGCAGCGCCGCGCCGCCCGGCCGGCCGAACGCCGCCCGCAGCCGCCGCCCGTACTTGGCCTCGACCGACGTGCCAGCCGGCCGCGGTGAACTGCTGCTCCCACTGCGCGATCCGGACGCCCGGCACGACCCGGTCCAGGGACTGCCGGTTGACGTCCACGATCCACAGCACGTCGCCCAGGCCCGTCGGTGGCCGGGTCGGCGACCGCCTCCCAGATGTTGCCCTCGTCCAGCTCGGCGTCGCCGATCAGCGCGATGTAGCGGCTGCGCGGCCGGGCGCCGAAGTGCGCGTCGACGTAGCGCCGGGCAGCCGCGGCGAACAGCGGCGCGGCCGCGCCCAGGCCGACGCTGACCCGGTGGAGAAGTCGACCCCGTCCGGGTCCTTGGTCCGGCTCGGGTAGGACTGCAGCCCGCCGAAGGCCCGCAGCGTCGGCAGGTAGCCGACGGTCCAGGTTGCCCAGCAGGTACTGGATGGCGTGGAAGACCGGCGAGGCGTGCGGCTTGACGCTGACCCGGTCCGGCGCGTCCAGGTGCGCGAAGTAGAGCGCGGTCATCGCGGTGACCAGGCTGGCGCTGGACGCCTGGTGGCCGCCGACCTTGACCCCGTCGCCGGTGTCGCGGTCGTGGTTGGCCGCGTCCACGATCCGGGTGGCCAGCCAGAGCACCCGCTGCTGGATCTCCTCCAGCACGGCCAGGTCGGGCTCGAATGCGGGCCGGGCGTCACTCGCTCCAGTGATGTCAGCTACCATGCCTCTATCATGCTGCGCCTCGTACTCATCCTTAGCAGCCGTAGCGGGACCTGATCACTCAGGCCAGCAACCCGCTACGGGGGTGAGGTGCTGGCCGTCTGCATGTCGGGGTCCCTTCCTTAGCTTTCCAGCGCCGCTGGTGCTCAAGCACCGCGCGATCTGCGGATTCCGGCTGTCAGCCGTCAAAGAGCAGCATGCCGGGAGGCATTGTTATGTCCGAATCAACTTCCGCCACCCGAGCCGCCGCGCGCGCGGCCGAGCGTGACGACCATCCGGCGGACCGTCAGGCCCTGCAGGCCGTGCAGGTGTCCCTGGATCGCCGGGACAACGGCGGCGATGGCGCTGCCATGCTAGACAAGTAGGACGACCAACAACTTCAGCCACATTGGTGCGCACCAGACACAGCGAAGGATCATGTGATGACCGACAGCCCGGAGCTCTCCTTCGAGATGCTTGCCAGCGACAGCCCCGTTCCCGCCGCGCAGCGGGCACAGGTCATGGCGGAGCCCGGGTTCGGCAGCGTATTCACCGATCACATGGCCACCATTCGCTGGAGCGAGGACCGCGGGTGGCACGACGCCCGGCTCGAGCCTTACGGGCCGATCGTGCTCGACCCCGCTTCCGCGGTCCTGCATTACGGCCAGGAGATCTTCGAGGGCCTCAAGGCCTACGCCCAGCCCGGCGGCCGGGTCGTCAGCTTCCGGCCCCAGGCCAACGCCGCCCGGTTCAACCGGTCCGCCGCCCGGCTGGCCATGCCGTCGCTGCCCGAGGACGCGTTCGTGCGGGCCATCGAGGTGCTGGTCGGGCAGGACCGGGACTGGGTGCCGACCGCCGAGGGGCACAGCCTCTACCTGCGCCCGTTCATGATCGCCACCCAGCGCGGCCTCGGCGTGAACAAGCCGTCCGCCTCCTACCTGTTCACGGTCATCGCCTCGCCGGTGGCCGGGTACTTCGGCGGGGCTAAGGCGGTCACGGTGTGGCTGTCCGACGACTACACCAGGGCCGCACCCGGCGGCACCGGCGAGGCCAAGTGCGGCGGCAACTACGCCGCCGCGTTCGCCGGCCAGATCCAGGCCCTCGAGCACGACTGCGACCAGGTGGTGTGGCTGGACGCGGCCGAGCGGCGGTGGATCGAGGAGATGGGCGGGATGAACCTGTTCTTCGTCTACGGCTCCGGCTCCGACGCCCGGATGATGACCCCGGCGCCGACCGGCTCGCTGCTGCACGGGATCACCAGGGACTCGCTGCTCAAGCTCGGCCCGGACCTGGGCATCCCGGCCCACGAGGGCAAGATCTCGGTCGAGGACTGGCGTTCGGGCTGCGCCTCGGGCGAGATCACCGAGGTCTTCGCCTGCGGCACGGCGGCTGTCATCACCCCGGTCGGGGCGGTGCGCAGCGCCAGCGGCGACTGGCTGGTCGGCGACGGTACGCCGGGCCCGGTCACCATGCGGCTGCGCGAGGAACTGGTCGGCATCCAGACCGGCTCCCGCCCGGACCCTTACGGCTGGATCCACCCCCTCGTCTAGCCGCTCTCGAAACCGGATCGCCACCAGCCGCCCCGCCGTCGGGCTGGCCCGCCTGCCGGGTGGGCTTGCGTGCCGGGTGGGCTTGCGTGCCGGGTTGGCCCGTCCCCGGCGCGCCATGCCAGCCCCGCTAACCACCGGCGGCGGGCCAGCTCCCAGTTGGCCCGCCGCCGTTTCGGTCACCACCAGCAGCCGCCACCACACGTGCCCCACCAGCCCCGCCCCCGCTCCAAGATCGGGTTGTGGGTGCTTAGTTGCCTACACCCCGCTGTAGGCAACTAAGCACCCACAACCCGCCCGCCGCCCTGGCGCGCCGGGTCGGCCCAGCGGCCCTAGCCGCCGCCCTCAGCAGCACCAGTAGTCACGTCAGCATCAAGATCGTTTGTGGATGTACCGCCCAGGTACCTCAGGAGGTACGCAACGGTACATCCACGATGGCCCCTGTACCGGCCCGGTCTGATAACAGCAAGAAGCCTGCGGCCGCCGCGTACCGGGGCTGAGTCGGGGGGCTGAGGGACCGCTGGTGGCCTCTTCCGTCACGCCAGCGCCGCCGCCTGCCAATCTCTCCCGTCACGCCAGCGCGGCCCCGGCGCCGCCTGGTACCTCCCCTGTCAGGCCAGCGCCGAGCTCGGGTGTGGTTCGGGATTTCGGTGCTATAGCACGAAAATCCAAACTGCTGATCGGGTATGTGGGCGGGAAAGTTAGCTGGGGTGGGCCAGGCGGGCCAGGTCGTCGGCGGCCTGGACGACTAGGGGGGCCAGGCGCTTGCCGGGGGCCTGGCCGATGCGGCTGGCCGGGCCGGAGACGCAGAGGGCACCGAGGAGCTGGCCGTCGGCCAGCACCGGGGCGCTGACGCTGGCCACGCCGGGCTCGCGCTCGGCGACGCTGGCGGCCCAGCCGCGCTTGCGCACGGCGGCCAGCTCGGCGGCCCATTCACCGGCCGACCGATCGGCGGGCGGTTGCCCGCCCGGGCCAGGTCCCGCGCCATTCGGCTCTGCGCCGCCCGCGCCGCCCCGACCAGGCTCCGCGCCGGCCGAGCGCGACTCCGCGGCACCGGTCCTCGACCGCGGGCCCGAGGACGGCGCGGGGGACGACGGGTGGAGGGCGTCGGGGGACCAGGCCAGGAGGACCTTGCCGCCCGAGCCGACGTCGAGCGGAAGCAAGGCGCCGACCGGGACGCTGTCGCGCAGGCCGGTGCCAGCATCTCTGGCGGCGACGCACAGACGGCGGTCGCCCGAGCGGACATAAAGCTGCACGCTCTCCCCGGTGGCCTCGTGCAGCCGGGCCAGCACCGGGCCGGCCAGGCGGCCAGGTCCAGTGCGGGGCCGGCCCGGACGGCCAGCTCGGCCAGCCGCGGGCCGAGCTCGAACGCTCCGGTCGCATCCCGGGCGACCAGCCGGTGCGCCTCGAGCGCGACCAGCAGCCGGTAGGCGGTGGGCCGGGGCAGCCCGCTGGCGTCGGCCAGCCAGCGCAGCGTACGCGGGCCGTCGGCGAGCAGGTCCAGCAGCCCGACCGAGCGGTCGAGCACGCCGACGCCGGTGATTCGTTTGCCGCCGGGCTCGGCCGGGCGTAGAGTGCTCATATCCTGAACAGGCTATCTCATTATTTGAGACAGCGCCACTATCAGACTGATTCGAGACCGACGTGACCGGACGCCTGTTCGACAAGGTCTGGGACCGTCACCTCGTGGCCAGCCCCGAGGGCGAGCCCCCGCTGATCTACATCGACCTGCACCTGGTGCACGAGGTCACCTCGCCGCAGGCCTTCGAGGGCCTGGAGCTGGCGGGCCGCAAGGTCCGCCGCCCCGACCTGACCCTCGCCACCATGGACCACGACGTGCCGACGATCGGGCTGGACAAGCCGATCGCCGACGCGCTGGCCGCCGCGCAGATCGCCCGGCTGCGGGAGAACTGCGCCGCGCACGGCATCGCGCTGCACGCGCTGGGCAGCCGTCGAGCAGGGCATCGTGCACGTGATCGGCCCGCAGCTCGGGCTCACCCAGCCGGGCATGACGGTCGTCTGCGGCGACAGCCACACCTCCACCCACGGCGCGTTCGGCGCGCTGGCCTTCGGCATCGGCACCACCGAGGTCGAGCACGTGCTGGCCACCCAGACGCTGCGGCAGGTCAAGCCGGACGCCATGGCGGTCACCGTCGACGGCGAGCTGCCCGCCGGCTGCACCGCCAAGGACCTGGTGCTCGGCATCATCCGGCCAGCTCGGCACCGGCGGCGGCGTGGGCTCGGTCATCGAGTACCGGGGCGCCGCGATCCGCGCGCTGTCGATGGAAGGCCGGATGACGGTCTGCAACATGTCCATCGAGGGCGGCGCGCGGGCCGGGATGATCGCCCCGGACGACACCACGTTCGCCTTCCTGGAGGGCCGCAAGTACGCCCGCGCGGCGCGGCCTGGGAGCGGGCCCTGGACGACTGGCGCAGCCTGGTCACCGACGAGGGCGCGCGCGTTCGACCACGAGATCCGGATCGACGCCGCGCGCTGACGCCCGGCCGTGACCTGGGGCACCAACCCGGCCCAGTCGGTCTCCATCGACGACGTCGTGCCCGACCCGGCCTCGTTCGGCTCCGACGCCGCAGCGGCAGTCGGCCGAGCGGGCGCTGACCTACATGGGCCTGACAGCCCGGCACCGCGATCCGGGACATCGCCGTCGACACCGTCTTCATCGGCTCCTGCACCAACGGCCGGCTGACGACCTGCGGGACGCGGCCGAGGTCATCCGGGGCAAGAAGGTGCACCCCGGCGTCCGCGCGCTGGTCGTGCCGGGCTCGGCCCGGGTCAAGGCAGACGCCGAGGCCGAGGGCCTGGACCGGTTCTTCACCGACGCGGGCTTCGAGTGGCGCTCGGCCGGCTGCTCGATGTGCCTGGGCATGAACGGCGACATCCTGTCACCCGGCGAGCGCTCCGCCTCGACCAGCAACCGCAACTTCGAGGGCCGGCAGGGCCCCGGCGGCCGCACCCACCTGGTGTCGCCGGCCGTCGCCGCCGCGACCGCGGTGGCCGGTCACTTCGCGACGCCGGGAGACGTGTGATGGCTGAGACACCAACTACTGAGACACCAACTCAGCGGGGAAGACCACCCCGGGCATCCAGCAGGTCACGGGCCGCGCCCTGGCGCTGGACCGCCGCGACGTCGACACCGACCAGATCATCCCGGCCGCCTGGCTCAAGCGGGTCGAGCGGACCGGGTTCGCCCCCGGCCTGTTCGGGGCCTGGCGCGACGACCCGGAGTTCGTCCTCAACCAGCCGGGCGCCGACCAGGCCAAGGTCCTGGTCGCCGGCGCCAACTTCGGCTGCGGCTCGTCCCGCGAGCACGCCGTCTGGGCGCTGCAGGACTTCGGCTTCCAGGTCGTCGTGGCGCCCAGCTTCGCCGACATCTTCCGCGGCAACTGCATCGGCTCCGGGCCTGGTCCCGGCGCAGGTCGACCGAGGACGGTCGTGCGCCGGCTGTTCGCCGCGCTGGCGGCGGACGAGGCGGCCGAGGTCGTCGTGGACGTGGCCGGCCCGGACCGTGAGCATCCCGTCGGCCGGCATCAGCCGAGCCGTTCGAGCTGGCCGACTTCGCTCAGTGGCGGCTGCTCGAGGGCCTGGACGACGTCGGGCTGACGCTGCGCCACGAGGCGGCCATCTCGGTCTACGAGGGCAGCCGGGCCGCCTGGCTGCCCACCCTGGCGGCGAACGCGCCCGCCACCGCCTGAAGTGCGCTATCGTGTTACAAACGCGTGACGGGCGGCGTTGCCCGCACGGGTAACGCCGCCCCGCCGCGGTGTTAGGTTCATATCAATTAACAACTGGCAATGAGGCCAGGCCCGCTTATCAAGCGGGGCAGCGCATCTGGTAGAACTAGAACCAGGCGTCCTGACCAGGACGGCGCCGCACAGACACAGCGTTCTTAAAAGACACAGCAGACCGGAGCAGAACCGTGAGCCGCGTGTTCCTCGAACACCTCGTACTTATTATCACGTAGCGCGTAACCCCTCCGGGGGTGCGCGCTACAACCTCTTTGCCGACACGGCAGGGAGGTTTTTTGTTGGACTCCCAACAAAATGCTCACCAGATGCGACAACCGACAAGGAGCATGCCGTGCAGTTGACCGGAGCCCAGGCACTCGTGCGCAGCCTTGAAGAGCAGGGTGTCGAGGTAGTCTTCGGGCTGCCCGGCGGCACGATCCTGCCGACCTACGACCCCCTGCTGTCCTCCTCGCTGCGGCACGTGCTGGTCCGGCACGAGCAGGGCGCCGGCCACGCCGCCGAGGGCTACGCCTGGGCCACCGGACGTGCCCGGAGTGTGCATGGCGACCAGCGGGCCGGGCGCGACCAACCTGGTCACCGCGCTGTCGGACGCCTACATGGACTCGGTGCCGATGGTGGCCATCACCGGCCAGGTCGGCACGCCGATGATCGGCACCGACGCGTTCCAGGAAGCCGACATCACCGGCATCACGCTGCCGATCACCAAGCACAACGAGATCGTGACCAGCGTCGAGCGGATCCCGGCCGCGGTGGCCGAGGCGTTCCACATCGCCACCACCGGCCGCCCCGGCCCGGTGCTCATCGACGTGCCCAAGGACATCCAGCAGGCCGGCTGGCGCGAGGTCTCCTGGCCGGCGACCATGGACCTGCCCGGCTACCGGGTGCCGGGCCCGCCCAGCCGGGAGGCCATCCGGGCCGCGGCCGCACTGCTGCGCCAGGCCCGCCGACCGGTGCTGTACGTCGGCGGCGGCGTGATCAAGTCCAACTCGCACGCCGAGCTGATGGCCCTGGCCGAGCTGGCCCAGGCCCCGGTGGTCACCACGCTGATGGCCCGCGGCGCGTTCCCCGACGCCCACCCGCTGTGCCCTGGGCATGCCCGGCATGCACGGCACCTACCCGGCGGTGGCCGCGCTGCAGGAGGCCGACCTGCTGGTCGCGCTGGGCTCCCGGTTCGACGACCGGGTGACCGGCAACCTGCCGCACTTCGCGCCGCACGCCCGGATCGTGCACGCCGACATCGACCCGGCCGAGATCGGCAAGAACCGCAGCCCGGACGTGGCCATCCTGGGCGACCTCAAGGCCACGCTCACCGGGCTGGCCGAGGCGCTGGCCACGGAGATCGCCGCGGACGGCCCGCTGGACACGGCGGACTGGCTGGCCGCGACCGACGGCTGGAAGCGACAGTTCCCGCTGCGCTACACCCAGGAGAGCGGCGGCCCGCTGAAGCCGCAGTACGTGGTCGAGCGGCTGTCCGCGCTGACCGGCGGCAACGCCATGGTGGTGGCCGGGGTCGGCCAGCACCAGATGCACGCGGCCCAGCACTACTCGTTCACCAAGCCGCGCAGCTGGATCAACTCCGGCGGCGCGGGCACCATGGGCTTCGCCGTCCCGGCCGCGATGGGCGCCCAGGTCGGGCGGCCGGGCGAGACCGTGGTGGTCGCGATCGACGGCGACGGCTGCTTCCAGATGACCGCCCAGGAGCTGGCCACCTGCGCTATCGAGGGCCTGCCGATCAAGGTGCTGATCTTCAACAACGGCTTCCTCGGGCATGATCCGCCAGTGGCAGGAGCTGTTCTACGAGGAGCGCTACTCCCACAGTCGAGCTGGGCCAGACCATCCCGGACTACGTGAAGCTGGCCGAGGCCTACGGCTGCTACGGGCTGCGCTGCGACTCGGCCGACCAGGTCGACGAGGTGCTGGAGAAGGCGCTGGCCGCCACCGACGTCCCGGCCGTCGTGGACTTCCGGGTGCACGACCGCGAGGGCGTGTTCCCGATGGTCGCCGCGGGCCAGCCCAATGACGAGATCGTGCTGGGCCCCGAGTTCAGCGCCGATGAGCAGCGCGCCGCCGCCCGCCGGGTCGTGGCCCGCGCGAGGCAGCGCACGCGGACATGGAGACCCGATGACCACCCCGCCCAACACCACGCACACGCTGTCCGTGCTGGTGGAGAACAAGCCCGGCGTGCTCGCGCACGTGGCCGGGCTGTTCTCCCGGCGGGCGTTCAATATCAGCCTCGCTGGCCGTCGGCCCGACCGCCGACGACCGGGTCAGCCGGATGACCATCGTGCTGGACGGCGACGTCACGCCGGTCGGCCAGGTCATGACCCAGCTCGACAAGCTGGTCCGGGTGCTCAAGGTGGTCGAGCTGACACCGCGGCAACGCGGTCGAGCGCGAGCTGGCCCTGGTCAAGGTGCGGGCCGAGCCCGAGCGACCGCGGCCAGCTGCTGGAGGTGGCCCAGGTATTCGGCGCCTCGGTGGTGGACATGAGCCCGGACGACGCTGGTCCTCGAGGCGGTCAGCAGCCCCGGCAAGCTGGACGCGCTGCTGGCCATGCTCGACTCCTACGGCACCTGCGAGATCGTCCGCACCGGGCGGATCGCGCTGGCCCGCGGCGCCGAGCGCGATCACCGACGACGCGGAGGCCGGACCGGCTGCCGTAGGCACCGCGGCCTGACCGCGAACCCCGCTGTTCAATGGATTCGAAAAAACCCTGACGAGAGGACATCGCCGAGCATGGCCACCGTGTATTACGACGACGACGCTGATCTCAGCCTGATCCAGGGGCGCAAGGCCGCCGTCCTCGGCTACGGGTCGCAGGGCCACGCCCATGCGCTCAGCCTGCGGGACTCCGGCTGCGAGGTGCGGGTCGGGCTGCCCGAGGGGTCGCGGTCGCGGCAAGCGCGCCGAGGCCGAGGGGCTGACCGTCGCGACGCCGGCGGAGGCGTGCGCGTGGGCCGACGTGATCATGGTGCTCACGCCGGACACCATCCAGCGCAGCTGTACGCGGACGTCATCGCGCCGAACCTGAAGGCCGGCGACGCGCTGATGTTCGCGCACGGGTTCAACATCCACTACGGCTACATCACCGCGCCCGACCAGACGTCGACGTGGCCATGGTCGCGCCCAAGGCGCCGGGCCACATCGTGCGCCGCCAGTACGAGGCCGGGCAGGGCACCCCGGTGCTGGTCGCGGTCGAGCAGGACGCCACGGGCAAGGCCTGGGACCTGGCCCGCTCCTACGCGGCGGCCATCGGCGGGACGAAGGCCGGGCGCGCTGGACACCACGTTCCAGGAGGAGACCGAGACCGACCTGTTCGGCGAGCAGGCGGTGCTGTGCGGCGGCGTCGTCCGCGCTGGTCAACGCGGCCTTCCAGACGCTGGTCGACGCGGGCTACCAGCCCGAGGTGGCCTACTTCGAGTGCCTGCACGAGCTCAAGCTCATCGTCGACCTGATGTACGAGGGCGGCGAGGGCTGGATGTACTACTCGGTCAGCGACACCGCCGAGTACGGCGGGCTGACCCGCGGCCCGCGGGTCGTCGGCGACGCGACCCGAGCAGGCCATGGCCAAGATCCTGGCCGACATCCAGTCGGGCGAGTTCGCCCGCGAGTGGGTGGCCGAGGACGAGAACGGCCGGCCGAGTACTTCCAGCGGCTGCGCGGGCGCGCCGCCGGGCCAGCAGATCGAGCAGGTCGGCAAGCCGCTGCGGGAGATGATGAGCTGGCTCGGCAGCCGCGGCCGAGGAGATGGACGGCTCATGGCTGCCGGACACGTGGCGAGCTACGCCATCGCCCACGTACCGGGCGACGGCGTCGGCCCCGAGGTCACCGAGGTGGCCCGCAACTGCGTCGACGCCGTCGCCGCCCGGCGCGGCTTCAGCGTCGACCTGGCAGCCCTACGAGCTCGGCGCGAAGCACTACCTGGCCACCGGCGAGGTGCTGCCCGACGCGCGCGCTGGCCGAGCTGCGCAAGACCGACGCCGTGCTGCTCGGCGCGGTCGGCAGCCCGGAGGTGCCGCCCGGCGTGCTCGAGCGCGGCCTGCTGCTGCGGCTGCGGGCCGAGCTGGACCTGTACATCAACCTGCGGCCGTCCAAGCTGCGGGCGGGGGTGGCCAACGCGGTGGCCCCGGGCCCTCGGCGGCCTGGACTTCGTGATCGTGCGGGAGAACACCGAGGGCCTGTACGCGGGGGCGGGCGGCACCGTGCACCGCGGCACCGAGTTCGAGACCGCCACCGAGGAGTCGCTGAACACCTGGGCCGGGGTCCGCCGCTGCATCCGCTACGCGGCCGAGCTGGCCGCCGGGCCGCACCGGGCGGCTGACCCTGGTCCACAAGACGAACGTGCTCACCCACGCCGGCTGCCTGTGGCAGCGGGTGGCCACCGAGGTCGCGGCGGAGCAGGGCGTGGAGCTGAGCTACGCGCACGTCGACGCGGCCTGCCTGTACCTGGTGGCCGACCCGGCCGCGGTTCGACGTCATCGTCACCGACAACCTGTTCGGGGACATCCTGTCCGACCTGGGCGCGGCGCTCACCGGCGGCCTGGGCCTGGCCCCGAGCGGGAACCTGAACCCGGACCGGACCGGGCCCGTCGGTGTTCGAGCCGGTGCACGGGTCGGCGCCGGACATCGCCGGGCCAGGGACTGGCCAACCCGGCCGGCGCGGTGCTGTCGGCCGCGCTGATGCTGGCCCACCTGGGCCAGCCCGAGGCGCGCCGCGGACCTGGACAACGCGGTCTCGGCGGTGCTGGCGGCGGGCGCGCCGTCGTCGACGGCGGAGTGGGACAAGGCGCTGCTCGCAGGCCGCCCGGGAGTCGGGGTCATGCGCTGAGGGGGCGGACCTCGAGCGCGTACCGGCCCGCCCCGAAGGTCGAGATCTACGACACCACGCTGCGGGACGGGTCGCAGCAGGTCGGGCTGGACCTGACGGTCACCGACAAGCTGCGGGTGGCGCACGGTGCTGGACGGCCTCGGCGTGGACGTGATCGAGGGCGGCTGGCCGGGCTCCAACCCCAAGGACGCCGAGTTCTTCGAGCGGGCCAAGTCGCTGGAGCTCAAGAACGCCCAGCTGGCCGCGTTCGGCGCGACCCGGCCGCCGCGGCGCGGCGGTGGACGACGACGCCAACCTGGCCGCGCTGCTGGCGGCGGAGACGCCGATCGTCACCCTGGTCGGCAAGTCGTGGACGCTGCACGTGGACGAGGCGCTGCGGACCACCCGCGAGGAGAACCTGGCCATGGTGCGCGAGTCCGTGCGCCTTCATCGCGGCGGCCGGGCGGCGCGTGGTGTTCGACGCCGAGCACTTCTTCGACGGCTACTTGGCCGACCGGGGCTACGCCCTGGCCGTGCTGGCCGCGGCCGTCGAGGGCGGGGCGGACACGCTGGCCCTGTGCGACACCAACGGCGGCACGCTGCCCGACGACGTGGCCGCGATCGTGAGAGGTCGGCGCCGCCTGGCCCGCGACAGCGCGGCGGCTGGCCGGGCGCCGGTCCGCATCGGCGTGCACTTCCACAACGACGCGTCGTGCGCGGTGGCCAACTCGGTCGTCGCGGTCGCGGCGGGCGGCCTGCACGTGCAGGGCGCCGCCAACGGCTACGGCGAGCGGTGCGGCAACGCCGACCTGTTCTCGGTCATCGCCAGCCTGGAGCTCAAGCGCGGCCACGAGCTGCTGCCCGCAGGGCCGCCTGAGCGCGCTGGCCTCGACGGCGCGGACCATCGCCGACGTGGCCAACCTGCCGTTCGACGCGCGCCAGCCCTACGTCGGGCCGTCCGCGTTCGCGACCAAGGCCGGGCTGCACGCCTCGGCCATCGCGCGGCGGCCCGACGCCTACTCCCACATCGAGCCCGGCCGCCGTCGGCAACCAGCCCAGGTCCTGGTCAGCGAGCTGGCCGGGCGCAGCAACGTGCTGGCCAAGGCGGCCGAGCTGGGCCTGGACCTGAGCACCGACCCGGGCCTGGCCGGCCGGGTGCTGGACCAGGTCAAGGAGGCCGAGCACCGCGGCTACGCGTTCGAGGCGGCGGACGCCTCGTTCGAGCTGCTGGTCCGGCGCAGCGCCGGGATCCTGGCCGACCTGGTTCGAGCTGGAGGGCTACCGGGTGGTCATCGAGCGCGGCGCCGCGCAGGACCGCAGCGAGGCCATCGTCCGGCTGCAGCTCGGCGCCGACCGGGTGGTGGCCGTCGGCGAGGGCGTCGGCCCGGTGCACGCGCTCGACCAGGCGCTGCGCCGCGGCCTGGTCGGCCTCTACCCGGCCCTGGAGCGACATCCGCGCTGGCCGACTACAAGGTGCGCATCCTGGACGGCCGGGACGCCACCCGCGCCGTCACCCGGGTCATGGTCACCTCGGCCGACGACGACGGCGAGTGGACGACGGTCGGGGTGTCCGAGGACATCGTCACCGCGTCGTGGGAGGCGCTGGCCGACGGCGTGGCCTACGGCCTGCTCCGCGCGGGCGCCGCGGCCCGGCCATCGCCCGGCGACCAGCTCTCGGAGGCATGTCGCGACGGTTCACCGGCCAGGCCCGGGCCTGCCGCGGCCGCGATCCGGCCCGCTGACCACCGGCCCGGCCCGTGCGCCGGCCCGCGCCATGCTGCGCGCGGTCGGCCTGTCCGAGGAGGACCTCGGGCGGCCGCAGGTGGCCGTGGCCTCCTCCTGGAACGAGGTCACGCCCTGCAACGTCCACCTCAACGGCCTGGCCGCGGCGGCGAAGGAGGGCATCCGCCAGGGCGGCGCCGTGCCGCTGGAGTTCGGCACCATCGCGGTCTCCGACGGCATCTCCATGGGCACCGAGGGCATGAAGGCCTCGCTGGTCAGCCGGGAGATCATCGCCGACTCGGTCGAGCTGATGATGCAGGCCGAGCAGTTCGACGCGCTGGTCGCGCATCGCCGGCTGCGACAAGTCGCTGCCGGGCATGCTGATGGCCTGCGCCCGGGTCGACGTGCCCGCCGCGTTCCTGTACGGCGGCACCATCCTGCCCGGGCACGCGCTGGGCCGGGCGGTGACGATCCAGGACGTGTTCGAGGCGGTCGGCGGCCACGCCGTCGGGCGAGGTCTCCGACGCCGACCTGCTGGCCATCGAGCGAGCGGCCTGCCCCGGCGCGGGCTCGTGCGCCGGGCATGTACACGGCCAACACGATGTCGGCCTGCGCCGAGGCGCTGGGCATGACGCTGCCCGGCGAGGCGTCGGCGCCCGCCGTGTCGGCCGAGCGCACCGACCTGGCCCGGCGCACCGGCGAGGTGGTCGTCGCGGCGCTGGCCGCCGGGCTGACCCCGCGCCAGATCATGACCCGGCCGGCGTTCCTGAACGCGGCCACCGTGGTGATGGCCACCGCCGGGCTCCACCAACGCGGTGCTGCACCTGCTGGCCATCGCCCGCGAGGCCCGGGTCGAGCTGACCCTGGACGACTTCGACGCGATCAGCCGCCGCGACCCCGGTCATCGCCTCGCTGCGGCCCGTCCGGGTCTGTACATCATGAGCGAGCTCGACCAGGTCGGCGGCGTGCCGGTGATCCTGCGCGAACTGCTGTCGGCCGGCCTGATCGACGGCGACGCCCTGACGGTCAACGGCCGGACGCTGGGCGAGAACGTGTCGTCGGCCGGGCTCGCCCGACGGATCGGTGGTGCGGTCCGCGGCGTCGAGCGTTCCAGCCCGACGGCGGGCTGGCCGTGCTGCGCGGCAGCCTGGCCCCGCGCGGCGCCGTGGTCAAGACGCCGGCCATCGAGACGCTGCGCTTCGACGGGCGGGCCCGGGTGTTCGAGCGCGAGGAGGACTGCTTCGCGGCCGTCACGGCCGGCCAGGTGGCGGCGGGCGACGTGCTGATCATCCGCAACGAGGGTCCGCGCGGCGGCCCGGGCATGCGCGAGATGCTGGCCGTGACCGCGGCCATCAAGGGCGCCGGGCTGGGCCGCGACGTCGTGCTGGTCACCGACGGCCGGTTCTCGGGGGCCACGTTCGGGGCCTGCGTGGGCCACTGCGCGCCCGAGGCCTGGGACGGCGGCCCGATCGCGCTGGTCCGCGACGGCGACGGGGTCGTGCTCGACGTGCCGGGCCGGCGGCTGGACTTGCTGGTGGACGAGGCTGAGCTGGAGAGGCGCCGGGCGGAGTGGCAGCGGCCGGCGCCGAACTACACCAGCGGGGCGCTGGCCAAGTACGCCGCTCTGGTGTCAGGCGCCGACACCGGCGCGGTCTGCACCGTCCCGCCGGCGTAGCCGAGCCGGTTCGGCCTGGCCTAGGCCCGAGTCCCCGTCAGCTTAGCCCGGTCCCCGCCCGCCGACCCCCGTCCCGCCGGGCTCTGCCCGTTAGCCGGGCCTGGTCGGCGTCGCCAGCTTGGCCGCCAGCAGCACCGTCGGCCCTTTGGTGCTCCTCTAGCAGCACCAGAGGCCCAGCGGTGACGTTGGGGGCCGCCCGCCCGTCCGTCCCGGCTGTCACGTGGCGCTCAGCAGTCCCAGCCACCTCGAGGGTTGCACGGCGCCCCCGTTCCGACCCTGGGTTGAGGCCCACCGGAGGCGGACCAGCGTCGTGGTTGTTGCTTTCACGTCGCTCCAGCGACGTGAAAGCAACAACCACGATGTTAGGCGGGAGTCATACCAAGATCATCTTCCCGTGCGGGGCCCACGCCTCGTGGTGGGTGGGGCATGTGGGGCGGGCTCTGTCTTATGTGGCGGAGCCGCACTGGCGAACCCGCCTGGCGGATGCTCCAAGCCGGTCGCTAGGACCGACGTACTCCAAGATCATCGGCCTGCAGGGTCCGCGGGGTCGGGCACGGGGCGGTGCGCGGGGTAGGCCGGGCCGTGCAGCTGGTGGGGCAGACGGCGTTGGCGACACGTGAGGTGCGGGTGGCGTGGGTGAGGCGGCGGATCGTACGGAGAGCAGGGCGGCCCGGGCGGCTGGCGCGGGCGGTGCGGCGGACCGGGCGGAGGGCAGGGCGACCGGCGCGGGTGGTGCGGCCGACCGGGCCGAAGGCAGGGCGGCTGGCGCGGGTGGTGCGGCCGACCGGGCCGAGGCCGGGGCGGCCGGCGCGGCGGACCGGGCCGAGGGCCGGGCGGGCAGGGCAGGTGGTGCGGCCGACCAGGCGGCGGGCCGCGCGGGCGGCGCGGCGGTGCGGGCTGCGGTGCGGGTGGCGGCCACGGCCGCGATGGCGGCGACGGCGGCTGCGGCGGCCAGGGCCCAGCCGCAGAAGGCCAGCACCGTGGCCACGGCCAGCAGCGCGGGCCAGGCCGCGAGCCGGGCCGGCCCGGTCAGCACCCGGGTCGCCGCCGCGGTGCAGGCCAGGTAGACGCCCAGGAACATGGTCGTGGGCAGCGTCACCAGCGCCGTCGTGGTCACCACGTGCAGCGCGTAGAGCCCGATCAGCACCAGCCCGGTAGCGGCGATGATCAGCAGGAACGTGGCCGGCCGGGCCGCGGCTCTTCCCGCCGTTGCCCGCCCGGCCGTCGGCCGCCCAGCCGCCACCCGCGCGGCCGCCACCCGCGCGGCCGCCGAGCGCCCGGCCGCCGACCGGCCGGCCGCCGACCGGCCGGCCGTCACCCGCCCGGCCGTCACCGGCCGGGCCGATCGCTGGGCTGCGGTGAGCTGGCCGATCATCTCGGTCGCGCCGGACAGGTAGGCGTTGGTCGCGCCCAGGGTCAAGATCAGCGCCGCCACCGCCGCCACCGCGCGCCCGGCCGGGCCCATGGCCAGCTCCAGCAGCGCGGCCAGCGGCACGTTGGTCGCGGCGCCGCGGCCCAGGCAGGCGATGGTGGCCACGGCCAGGCCCAGGTAGAGCAGCGTCGTGGTGCCGAACGCGATGCCGATCACCTTCGGCAGCTGACGACCCGGGTTGCGCAGCCGGGCCGTGAGGGGGGCGACGGCCTCCCAGCCCACGAACGACAGCATGAGCGTGGACGCGGCCCGGCCGATCGACGGCCAGCCGTGCGGCGCGAACGGAGTCCAGCTGGCCGCCCGCGCCGCTGGCGCCGAGCCGGCCACCGCCACCACGACCACCACGATGAGCAGCCCGACCAGCACGAGCTGGGCCGCGGTGGTGGCCCGGACGCCGCCCAGGGCCAGGCCAAGCACGGCCAGCAGGAGCGCGCTGGCCACCAGGGCGCGCATGAGCTGGCCGCCGCCGGCCAGGTCGGCGACATAGGTCGCGCCGATGAGGCAGACGATGGGCGCGCCGCAGACCACGCCGACCAGGAAGCACCAGCCGGCCGCCGCGCCCGCGCGCGGGCCCAGGCCGGCGGTGGTGTAGCCGATCACGCCGCCGGAGCCGATGGCCCGGCCGAGCGCGGCGAAGACCATCGCCAGCAGGCCGGACAGCCCGATGAGGCCGAGCCAGGCCAGGATCGAGGCCGGGCCGGCCTGGGCGGCGGCCAGGCCGGGCAGCAGCAGCAGCCCCGGGCCGAGCAGCGCGCCGATGTAGAGGGCGGCTCCGCGCGGAACCGACAGTGTCCCTAGCACTCGCGCGGGGGGCGTTGCCTGGTGTACCGACATGTCTTCAGCGTGGCCGAAACCGCCTCGCACGCGATGGCAAATATTGCGCTGAAGGACACTGTCTCAACAACATCATGCGGTGAAAGAGGCGATACGATCAACGATATGCCAGAGGAGAAACACGACCGTCTCGATCGTGCCATCGTGGCCCGGCTCCAGCGTGACGGGCGCATCGCCAACATCGACCTGGCCGACGCCGTCTCGCTCTCGCCGTCGGCCTGCCTGCGCCGGGTCAAGGCCCTGGAGGCCAGTGGCATCATCGCCGGCTACCGGGCCGAGGTGGACCGGACCAGGGCCGGGCTCGGCCTGACCGCCTTCATCGGGCTGCGCGTCGAGGGCCATTCGCGGGAGATGTCGGCCAGCATCGAGCAGGCCCTCACCGCCATCCCCGCGGTGGTGGCCTGCTACCTGACCTCCGGCACCGACGACTTCATGGTCGAGGTCGCCGTGCCCGACCTGGCCGGCTACGAGCGGCTGCTGCTCGACCAGGTGCTGGCCGTCCCCGGCATCGTCGAGGCCCGCAGCACCTTCGTCATCCGGACCGTGCAGTCCCGCGGCCCGGTGCCGCTGGACCACTGGCGCTAGCGCCGGCCGGGACCGGCCGGCGGCGCAGGCGGCCACCCCGCCGCAGGCTGTTAAGGATTCAAATTCTTTGCTGTAACAAGGTGGTCCCGCCCGGCTCATCCCTGCCCGTCGTCGGTACGATCGCGGGCATTTTCCGTTGACCTCAGGTGCACTTGAACTCGTAGGCTCGCGGGCATGAGCGCGATCACCACCACTGAGCAGCCCGCCTGCCCGGGCGAGGGTCCCCGCCCGGACCCGGATTCCGGCCCGGATGGCCTGTGGGCGCCGGCGCGGCGGACGCTGACCACGGGCCTGGTGCTGACCATCACCTTCATCGCCTCCGAGGCCCTGGCCGTGGTCACGGTCATGCCCGTGGTGGCCAGGGACCTGGGCGGGCTCGACCTGTACGGGTGGGTGTTCAGCGCGTTCATGCTGGGCAGCGTGGTCGGCATCGTGGTGGCCGGGCGGCAGGCCGACCGGCACGGCCCGGCGCTGCCCTACGTGGGCGGCCTGCTGCTGTTCGCGACCGGCCTGCTGGTGGCCGGGCTGGCCCCGGCCATGCCGGTGCTGGTGGCCGGGCGGGCCCTGCAAGGCCTGGGCGCCGGGGCGGTGCCGGCCGTGGCCTACGTGGCCATCGGGCGCTGCCTGCCCGACCGGCTGCGGCCCCGGATGATGGCCGTGCTGTCCACCGCCTGGGTCGCGCCCGGCCTGGCCGGGCCCGCGGCCAGCGCCGCGGTCGCGCACCTGTTCGGCTGGCGCTGGGTCTTCCTCGGCCTGGTGCCGATCGTCGTGGTCACCGGCGCACTGGCCATCCCGGCCCTGATCCGGCTGGGCCGCCCGCCGCAGCGGGCGTCCGGCGGGCCGGGCGGCGCCGAGCACCGGGTCATCGACGGGCTGGGCGCGGCGGCCGGGGCAGCCCTGCTGCTGGCCGGGCTGACCGAGGTGTCCGGCTCGGGCGCCGGGCCGTTGCTGGGCGCGGTGCTGATCGTTGCCGGGGCGGCGCTCGGACTGACCGTGCTGCGGCGACTGCTCCCGGCCGGGACCATCCGCGCCCGGCCTGGCCTGCCCGCCACGATCCTCAGCCGCGGCCTGCTCACCTTCGCGTTCTTCGGGGCCGATGCCTACGTCACGCTGACCATCACCACGGTTCGCCACCACAGTCCGGCGCTGGCCGGCGTGGCGGTAACCGGCTCCACGCTGGGCTGGACGGCCGGTGCCTGGATCCAGGCCCGGCTGAGCGAGCGCTGGCCGGGCCGGCGGCTGGTCCGGACCGGTCTGTCCATCGTGCTGGCCGGGATCGGCGGGATGGCCCTGATCTTGCTGCCGGGCGTGCCGCTGGCGGTCGGCATCGCCGCCTGGACGGTGGCCGGCTTCGGCATGGGCCTGGCCTACGCGCCGATCTCGTTGCTGATGCTGCGGGAGGCCCCGCCGGGCCGGGAGGGCTGGGCGTCGGCGTCGCTCAACCTGACCGACGTGCTGGGCACCGCGGTGGGCATCGGCGTGGGCGGGGCGGCCGTGGCCGCGACGATCCGTGACGGCCAGTCGGTGGCGCTGGGCGTGGCCGTGGCCTTCGCCGCCGCGGCAGCGGTCGGGCTGGGCGGCCTGGCCGTGACCCGGCGGCTGCCCGCCGGGGTCCTGAACAGCCGCGCCGCTGATAACAGCAAGAAGCCAAGCTCGGTCTGATAACAGCAAGAAGCGGCCGGGCACCTGGAGCCCGGCGTGGGACGTGGGCCGCCGTCAGCGGCTCCGGCGTCGACGTGGCCGGGCGGGTTGTGGGTGCTTAGTTGCCTACACCCCGCTGTAGGCAACTAAGCACCCACATCACCGGCTGTCGGAGGCGGCGGGTGGGGCGGGTGCGGCGGCGGCCAGGCCGAGGGACCGCATGGCCTTGCGGTAGGCCACGGCCACGGCGTCGAACTTGAGGTGCAGCTCGGCGGCCAGGTCGAACGGGACGCGCTCGGGCCGCTGGGACTCCACGACGACCTGGTCCTGGCCGAAGATCGTGTCCTCGAACTCCTGGATGACCTGATCGGGCTGGTCCAGGTTGTAGTTGCGGCCGATCATCACGTACCCGGTGCAGCGGTCCGCGGACTCCGGCTGCGAGGCGAAGAAGTACACCATGCCGCGCTCGCCGCCCCAGCCCAGGCGCAGCGCGATGGTGTAGGGCAGGTGCAGCTCGTAGCGGCTGCGCCGCTCGGGCGGGCCGGCCTGGTCGTTGCCGAACACCGGGAACTCCTCGCTGTTCTCCGCCTCCGGCCGGACGACCGAGTAATGCAGCACGTGGCCCTCGGTGCGCACCTCGTACCGGGGCACGACCGGCCGCGACGGGTCGCCCAGCAGGCCGGGGTGCACCCAGGGGAAGTGCCCGAAGTCGGTGAAGTTCTCCACCTGGCGGCCGGCGTCACACTGCCACCGGTACGGGCCCGCGGGCACTACGGCCCACTCGCCGTCCTCCAGCTCGGGCACCTCGGGCAGCGGCCACCGGGGCGGCTCCAGCGCGACCCAGATCAGCCCGTACCGCTCCTGGGCCTCGTAGGCCGCCACCCGGGCCTTGGCCGGGACCCGGCCGGGGTCCTCGAGCTGGGGGATGGCCACGCACCGGCCGTCGGCGCCGTAACGCCAGCCGTGGTAGGCGCAGACCAGCTCGGGCCCGTCCACCCAGCCCAGCGACAGCGCCGTGCCGCGGTGCACGCACAGGTCCGACAGCGCCCGCGGGCGGCCGCCCGGGCCGCGCCACAGCACCAGCGGCTCGCCGAGCAGGTCGGCGTGCATCGGCCGGTCGCTGAGGGCGGCGGCGAAGGCCACCGGATGCCAGCACGCCCGCAGCGCCCTGGTGTCAGCGAAGGCCGCGGGCCGGTCTGAAGTGCCCATAGCTGATTATGCGGCGTTAAGGATCCGTCAAGATCGGTCAGGGCCGCGTTAGGAACTCGTATAGATCGGCCGCATCCCCGTCAATCCGCGGTGAACTGACAGCGGAGATGGACGGTGATGGAGCAGACCTCAGCAGCCAGCGCGGCAGGAGCATCCAGCGCGGCCGGGACCCGGCGACGGGGCCTGGCCGCGCCGCTGGCGCTCCCGGCCGGCTTCGGGGCCCTGCTGGTCGTGGGCGCGATCGCGGCCGGCACGGACGGCGGCCTGTCCGCCGGATGGGTACTGGGGCTGGCCGCGGCGATCGTGCTGGCCGGCTCGGCGGTCTCGGAGCCCGCGGTGGCGCCGGTGCTCGGGGTGATCGGCTGGCTCACGGTGGCGGGCTTCTCCCGCGCTCCCTATGCCCAGCTGCGGCCCACCGGCTCCCTGGCGCTGACGGCGGCCCTGGTCATCGCCGCGTGCACGCTGGCGGGCGTAACCGGGGGGCTGGTGTTGCGCCGGGCCGCATCATCGTTCACGCTGTGGATTGTGGACGTCTCTGGCCCGCAGCCAGACGAGGAGCCAGTCACCGGGCTGCCCGCTGACTGGAGCCTGCCTGAGCACGTCCAGACTGAGCCCGTCCAGGCCGCCGGGACTCCCCCCCTCCCGGTCGGCCTGGGCGCCCCGCCCCGCCGCCGCCTGCGGTTCCCCGACCTGACCGGCGGCATCGGCCGCCGCCGGCTGGCCTACGGCGCCGCGCTGCTGGTGGCCGGGCTGCCGCTGCTGACCCTGGTGCTGTCGGTGGCCCGGATGCACCACCTCGGCGATGACCTGCTGGTCTACCTGGTCGTCGTGGTCGCGGTGGCGGTCGTGGGCGGATTCTGGCCCGCCGTGGTGGCCGCGATCGCGGCCAGCCTGCTGGTCAACTGGTACTTCACCCCGCCCGTGCACACGCTGACCATCGGCGACGGGGAAAGCCTGCTCTCGCTGCTGCTGTTCATCACCGTCGCGGTCACCGTGAGCAGCGTCGTGCACCTGGCCGCGCACCGGGCCCGGCAGGCGGCCAGGGCCGCGGGGGAGGCCCAGGAACTGCTCGCCCTGGCCCAGACGGTGCTCGGCGGCGCCGACGCGCCCGCGGCCGTGCTGGCCCACCTGACCGGCGGCTACGGCGGCCGGGCCGAGCTGCTGGAGAAGTCCGGCGGCCAGTGGGCCCGGGTGGCGGCCAGCGGGGAACTGCCCACGGCCGCCGACGGCGCGCCCGGCCGGCCCGAGGTGCGGGCCGCGGCCCGCGATGACCTGGTGCTGGTCGCCGGAGGGCAGGCCCGGCCGCTGACCGAACGGCTGCTGCACGGCTTCGCCGCCCAGGCCGCGGCCGCCCTGGACCGGGACCGGCTGCGTACACAGGCCGCCCAGGCCGAGGGGCTGGCCGAGGGCAACCGGATGCGCACCGCCCTGCTCGCCGCGGTCAGCCACGACCTGCGCACCCCGCTGGCCTCGATCAAGGCCAGCGTCAGCTCGCTGCGCCAGACCGACGTCACCTGGAGCGAGGACGACGAGGCCGAGCTGCTGGCCACCATCGAGGTGTCCTCCGACCGGCTGGACGCGCTGATCTTCAACCTGCTGGACATGAGCCGGCTGACCACCGGGTCGCTGGAGCCGTTCCTGCGGCCCACCGCCATCGACGAGGTGGCCCCGGTCGCGCTGCGCGGCCTGGACGAGGGCGGCCGGATGCTGCTGATGGTGCCCGACGACCTGCCGCTGGTGCGGACCGACCCCGGCCTGCTGGAGCGGGTGCTGGCCAACCTGTTCGCCAACGCGCTGACCTACTCGCCGCCGCGGACCTGCCCCGAGCTGCGGGCTCACCAGGACGACGGCGGCGTGCTGCTGGACATCGTGGACCACGGCCGCGGCGCCCCCGACGGGCTGAAGCAGCAGATGTTCGAGCCATTCGAGCGGCTCGACGTGCGCGGCAGTGGTTTGGTGGACGAGCGCCGCCCTGGCCGGCGCGCCGGCCAGGGCGGCGGCGCGCCGGGCGGCATCGGCCTGGGCCTGGCGATCGTCAAGGGCTTCCTGGACATCATGGGCGGCTCGGTCGAGGCGCTGGACACCCCGGGCGGAGGCCTGACCATGCGGGTCCGGCTGCCCGCCGCGACGGAGTCCGCGACACAGTCCGCGACGCGGTCCGCGCAGGGGTCCGTAGAGGGATCCGTAGAGGGGGAGTCCGCTGGTGCGGCGAGGCCGCGGCCGGCCCAGCCGTGACCAAGGTCCTGGTCATCGACGACGAGGCGCCGATCCTGCACGCGCTGCGCATCAACCTGTCGGCCCGCAAGTACGAGGTCAGCACGGCGGTCGACGGCACGGCCGGCCTGGCCGCCATGGCCCGTGACCGGCCCGACGTGCTCATCCTGGACCTGGGCCTGCCGGACATGGACGGCACCGACGTGATCAGGGGCGTGCGCGGCTGGACCTCGACGCCGATCATCGTGCTGTCGGCCTGGGGCCAGGAGAGCCAGAAGGTGGCCGCGCTGGACGCCGGCGCCGACGACTACGTGACCAAGCCGTTCGGCATGGACGAGCTGCTGGCCCGGCTGCGGGCCGCCGTGCGCCGGGCCGCGCCCGCCGCGGCCGAGCCGGTCGTCTCGACCGAGCACTTCACCGTGGACCTGTCGGACAAGCGGGTCACCAAGGACGGCGCGGACGTGCGGCTCACGCCCACCGAGTGGCAGCTGCTCGAGGTGCTGGCCCGCAACGCCGACCGGCTGGTCACCCAGCGCCAGCTGCTCCAGGAGGTCTGGGGCCCCGGCTACCTGAACGAGCCCGGCTACCTGCGGGTCTACGTGGCCAACCTGCGTCGCAAGCTGGAGCCGAGCCCGTCCCGGCCGCGCTACCTGCTGACCGAGCCGGGCATGGGCTACCGGTTCGTCCCCGGCGGCTAGCGCCCCGCCGGGCGGACGCATTGCCCGGCTCGACCGGCGTTTGATTGAATGTCGCGGATGATAACCCTGGGACTGCCGCGGATCGCGCTCGGCTGCGGCAGCTTCGGCGGAGTGGGCTCGTCGCCGGCGTTCTTCGGCCAGGGGCTGAGCCAGGACCAGGCGCTTGAGCTGATGGACGCCGCCTGGGCCGCGGGCATCACGCACTTCGACACCGCCGACGCCTACGGCGGCGGGCGCAGCGAGCAGGCCATCGGCCAGTGGATCCGCACCCGCGGGGTCCGGCCGCGGCTGACCACCAAGACCTACAACCCGATGGACGACGGGGCCGACCACGGCCTGCGGCCCGAGCGGATCGCCCGCCAGCTGCGGACCAGCCTGGACCGGCTCGGGGTCGACGCGGTGGAGCTGTACCTGGCCCACGACTTCGACCCCGACGTGCCGCTGCGCGAGTCGCTGGCGGCCTTCGCCGACGCCCATGCGGCGGGCCTGACCGCCGCCTACGGGGTGAGCAACTTCGACGCCGCGCAGCTGGCCGCCGCGCTGGAGGCGGCCGCGCCGCGGGCCATCCAGAACGCCCGCTCGCTGCTTGACCGCCAGGACGACCCGGAGCTGCTGCCGCTGTGCGCCGAGCGCCAGGTCGCCTACCTGGCCTTCGGCCCCCTGGCCGGCGGCTGGCTGACGGGCAAGTACCGGCGCGGCGAGCCGTTCCCGGCGGGCTCGCGGATGACCCAGCGCCCGGAGCCCTACCGGCGGCTGGTGACCGACGCTACGTTTACCGTCATCGAGGGGCTGAGCGCGCTCGCCGCGGACCGGGGCACGTCGCTGGCCGGGCTGGCGCTGGCCTGGCTGCTCGCCGACGAGCGGGTCACCCAGGTGGTCATCGGCCCCGGCCGCCCCGAGCACCTGGCGCCGGCCGCCGAGGCGCTGGCGCATCCGCTGACCGGCGAGGAACGAGCGGCGATCGAGGAGCTGGCTGGCTGATGAGGGTACTGGTCCTGAGCCATCGCGACACGCTGGCCGCGCTGCCGGCCGCCGCGTGCGCCGAGGCGATGGCGGAGGTGCTCGTCGCGCGGGCGCGCGGCGAGGCCTACATGCCGCTGCGGTCGGTGATGATCCCCCCGGAGGCAGCCGGGTTCATGGGGCTGATGCCGGGCTGGCGCGAGGCGCACGCCGGCGGCGCCGCGGCGTTCGCCCTCAAGGCGGTGTGCATCATGCCGGGCAACCCGGCGCGCGGCCTGGACGCGCACCAGGGCCTCGTCACGCTGTTCGACGGCCAGACCGGGCAGCCGACCGCGATCCTCGACGCCTCGGCGATCACCGAGCGGCGCACCGCGGCGGTGACCGCGGTCGCGACGGGGGTCCTGGCCCGGCGCGAGGCGCGGGTGCTGGCCATCCTCGGCGCCGGCACCCAGGCCCGTGCGCACCTGGAGGCGCTGGCCCCGGTTCGCGCCTTCGAGCAGGTGCGCATCTACTCGCCGACCGAGGCGCACGCCCGCCGGCTGGCCGCCGACGCCGCCGGGGTGGCTGGCGGCGCCGAGCTGACCGTGGCCGGCAGCGCTCGGGAAGCGCTGGCCGGGGCCGACGTCGTGGTGACCGCGACCAGCTCGCGCGAGCCCGTGCTGCGCCGGGACTGGCTGGCCGCCGGCGCCCACGTCAACGCCGTCGGTGCCAGCAGCCCGAATGCCCGCGAGCTGGACACCGCCACGGTGGCGGCGAGCGCCCTGTTCTGCGACAGCCGCGAGTCGCTGCGCAACGAGGCCGGCGAGTTCCGGCTCGCGATCGCCGAGGGCCTGATCCCCGGCGAGGAGCACGTCCGCGCCGAGCTGGGCGAGGTACTCGCGGGCACCGCCGCCGGGACGGGCCGACGACGCCGAGCTGACCGTGTTCCGCTCGCTCGGCCTGGCCGTGGAGGACCTGGCGGCGGCGCAGAGCGCGGTGACGGCGGCAGCGGAGCGGGGCCTGGGAACGGAGATCGAGCTGTGATAGAGCTGGCCGAGATCGAGGCCGCGCGGGATCGGATCGCCGGCGCCGCGGTACGCACCCCGCTGGTGCGGCTGTACGTGGATGCCCCCGCGCAGATCTACCTCAAGCTGGAGAACCTGCAGCCCATCAACTCGTTCAAGATCCGCGGCGCGACCAATGCGATCATGGCCGCGCCCCCGGGCGCCTGGGCCGCGCGGCCTGGTCACCGCGAGCGCGGGGAACATGGCCCAGGGCGTCGCCTGGGCGGCCCGTGAGCTGGGTGTCCCGGCCACGATCGCGGTACCCGAGCACGCGCCCGAGGCCAAGCTGGCCGCGATCAGGCGGCTCGGCGGCGACGTGCGCAAGCTGCCCTACGACGACTGGTGGAACATCATCGTCACCAGCCGGGTCGACGGGGTCGACGGCCTGTTCGTGCATCCCGTGCAGGATCCCGGGCGTGATGGCGGGCAACGGCACGATCGGCCTGGAGATCCTGGAGGACCTGCCCGACCCCGACGCGGTCGTGATCCCCTACGGCGGCGGCGGCCTGACCGTCGGCATCGCCAGCGCGATGCAGGGCGCTGCGGCCGCAGACCAAGATCGTCACCGCCGAGCCGGCCACCGGCGCCGCGCTGGCCGCCGCGCTGGCAGCCGGGCACCCGGTCGACGTCGACTACCGCCCCTCGTTCGTCGACGGCTCCGGCAGCCGCCGGGTGCTCGACAGCATGTGGCCGCTGGTCTCGCCGCTCGTCGACGAGGCGCTGGCGATCCCGGTCGACGAGGTCGCGGCCGCGCGTGCGCACGCTGGCCGAGCGGGTCCGGGTGATCGCCGAGGGCGCGGGCGCGCTGGCGCCGGCCGCCGCGCTGTCCGGCCGGGCCGGGACCGGCAAGATCGTGTGCGTCGTCTCCGGCGGCAACATCAACCTGTCGCAAGCTGGCGGAGATCCTGGGCGGCGCCGCCGGGTAGCCGAGCGGCGGACCAGGAGCGGCGGCGCTGCCGGCGAGGGCGGCGGGCGTCGGCCAGGGCCTCGACGAGCCGGTCGACCTCGTCCGCGGTGTTGTAGTGGATGAAGCCGATCCGCACCGACTTGTCGTCGTAGCCGAGGCGCTGGTACAGGTTCAGCGAGTACCACGAGTCGTGCGCCCAGACCCCGATGCTCGGCGGCGGCCAGCCGCTCGGCGACGTCCGCCGCGGGCACGCCCTCGACGTTGACCAGGAACGTCGGCACCCGGCCCGTCCATCCCCGGCAGCCCGTACACGGTGACCGCGTCGGGGATGCGCGTCCAGGAACCGCTCGCCCGAGCGCGCGCTCGTAGGGCACGATCGCGGCGAAGCCGCCGATCGACGTCCAGGTAGTCGATGGCCGCGCTGAACCCGGCGAGCAGCTCGTAGGGCTGGGTGCCGGTCTCGAACCGCCGCCCGAGCGGGGTAGTCCGGCGCGCGGGCGGGCCTTGTAGGGCCGCCAGCGCTCGATCACCTCGGCCCGCCCGTAGGCCAGGCCGAGGTGCGGGCCGCAGAACTTGTACGGCGAGCAGATCAGCACGTCGGCGCCGATCTCGCGGACGTCGATCGGCTCGTGCGCGGCGTAGTGGACGGCGTCGATCCAGGCCAGCGCGCCGGCCTCGTGGGCGAGCTGGCACACCCGGCGGGCGTCCACGATCGTGCCGACCGCGTTGGACGCCCAGGCGAACGCGACCACCCGGGTGCGCGGCCCGAGCTTGCGCCTCCAGGTCGTCGAAGTCGAGCGTCGTGTCGTCGTGCAGCTCGACGTGCCGGACGACCAGGTCGCGGTCGCGGGCCAGCTCGAGCCACGGCGCGACGCCGCCGTCGTGGTCCAGCGAGGAGACCAGGATCTCGTCGCCGGGCGCGAAGTCCGCGCCCGGCGGTGCGCGACAGCGTGAAGTCCAGCGAGGTCATGTTCGGCCCGAAGATCACCTCGTGCGGCTCGCAGCCGAGGAACCTGGCCGCCCTGGCCTCGGCCTCCTCGAGGATCTCCTCGACGCGCATGGCTGGTGGCGTAGACCGCGCCCAGGTTGGCGCTCGCCTCGCGCAGCGCGCGCGCGATCGCGTCGCCGACCTCGTCGGGCACCTGCGAGCCGCCCGGGGCGTCGAGGAACGCGAATCCCTGCTGCAGGGCGGAGAAGCGGGCCCGGATGGCCGCGACGTCCAGGCCCGTGGCGAGCGTCTCGGTCATCGGCAACTCTCCCTCCGCATAGCCCGCTCCGACCAGGCTCCGATAACGATCGTATCACAACTGTCCCAGAAATACACCCTCTTGCAATGGAGTGCCGGCAATGGTTTGCTCGGCCCATACAATTCGGCGGCTGGGGAGGGGCGGAGCTTCTGGAGCTGCCGCCGGCGAGATCGACTGCTGACCGCGACGGTCCGTCGCCACGCCGGCGCCGGCGCCGCATCCTCCGCCTGACTTCCAGCTGGCATGACGCCCCAGGCGAAGATCGGAGAGCGCAGATGAAAGGTCGCGTGGTTACCGCTGCCGCCGCGCTCGGCGCGCTCGCGGTGGCGGGCTGCGGCAGCAGCGGGGCAGTAGCAGCCAGCAGCACCGGCGGCGGGACCGCGGCCAAGGCGTGCGTCGCCTCGATCGGCTTCGAGGGCCCGATCACCGGCCCGGTCGCGGTGCTGGGCACCGAGCAGCTGCACTTCGCCAAGCTGGCCGTGTCGATGGACAACAAGGCGAACAAGACCAAGATCTCGATCGTGCAGGGCGACACCCAGCTCCAGCCCTCGCAGGCCACGACGGTGACCCAGCAGTTCACCTCGAACTCGAAGATGGTGGCGGTGGTCGGCCGGCCGGCAGCCAGGAGGTCGAGGCCGTCGGCCCGCTGTTCGCCCGCGCCGGGATGCCGTTCATCACCGGGTCGGCGACGGCCGCGGCGCTGACCACCGGCAAGTACCCGACGTTCTTCCGCGTCGTGTCCAAGGACAGCGTGCAGGGCCCGCAGGACGCGAACTACATCGTGAACACCCTGCACCCGAAGTCGCTGATGATCGTCGATGACCAGGAGGCCTACTCGACCGGCCTGGTCGCCGCGATGATGCCGGTGTTCAAGGCGGCCGGGATCAAGGTCGACCACGAGTCGGTCCCGCAGACCAGCACCGACTTCTCCTCGCTGGTCAGCAAGGTCACGCCCGCCACCTCGGTGGTCGTGCTGCCCTGGCAGGTGGCCGCCAACGCCCAGCAGTTCGGCCGGGACCTGGCCCAGCAGCACAAGAAGGCGGTCATCTTCGGCACCGACGGCCTGTTCTCTCCGGGCACGTTCACCATCAACGGCTCCTACGTCTCGTCGTTCGGCCCGGACATCACCGCGATCGCCGCCGACGCGCTCGATCGCCGCGGCCGCCAAGGCCAAGTACGGGTCGTTCGGCACGTTCGGGCCGCCGGTGTTCGCGGCGACCCACGTGATCGACGAGGCGATCGCCTCGGTGTGCAAGGCCGGGCCAGACGCCCAGCCGCAGCAACGTGCTGGCGGCGATCAAGAAAACGAACGAGCCGACCTCGATCCTCGGCCAGGCGATCCAGTTCGACTCCCATGGCGACCTGGTCAACGGCAAGTTCTTCCTCTTCAAGATCAATTCGGCGGGCAAGTACCAGCTGATCCCGAGCTCGTGATCGGCTGACTGACTCCTCAGGTAGCGCCGCGGCGCGCGCCCCCGGCTCCCGAGCGGGCGCGCGCCGCGAGCCACGGTGGGCGGGATTGCGCACGCATGGCCTTCTTCTTTCAGGAACTGGTGAACGGGGTACCGACCGGCGCCCTGTACTCGCTGGTGGCGCTCGGCTTCTCGATGGTCTACGGGGTGCTGAAGCTGCTCAACTTCGCGCACGGCGACCTGTACATGGTCGGGGCGTTCATCGGCTACTTCGTGATCCAGTGGTTCGGCGGGCCGAGCGCGCTCGGCATCCCGGTCCCGCTCCTGCTCATCATCATGTTCGTGCTGGCCGCGGGCCTGGTCGGCGGCATGGGCGTGGCGATCGAGCGGTTCGCCTACCGGCCGCTGCGGGATGCGCCGCGGATCGCGCCCCTGATCACCGCGATCGGCATCTCGTTCTTCCTGGAGAACTCGGTCCTGCTGCTGTTCGGCGGGCAGACCGGGTCTATAACACGCCGGACTTCATCTCGCTGTCCAGCGGGATCAGCATCGGCGCCGGTCACCATCGACTCGGTGCAGATCATGGTGCTGGTCACCGGCGCCGCGCTGATGGTGGGGCTGCGGCTGCTGGTCAACAAGACCAGGCTCGGCAGGCAGATGCGGGCCGTGGCCGCCGACCGGGAGGCGGCCGAGATGCTCGGCATCAACGTCAACCTGCACGATCGCCGCGACGTTCTTCCTCGGCTCGGCGCTGGCCGGCGTCGCCGGGGTGATGGCCGGGCTCATGTTCAACCAGGTGACGAACCTGATCGGCTTCATCGTCGGGCTCAAGGCGTTCACGGCCGCGGTGGTCGGCGGGATCGGCTCGATCCCCGGCGCGATGCTCGGCGGCCTGCTGATCGGCATCGCCGAGTCGATGATCACCGGCTACGTCTCCTCGACCTACACCAACCTCATCGTGTTCGGGATCCTGATTGCCGTGATGCTGGCCCGGCCCAGCGGGCTGCTCGGCCGGGCGCAGCTCCAGAAGGTATGAGGCGCACGTGAGCAGCGAACCGCAGCCCGCGCCGGCAGGCGGCCCGGCCCCCGGACCTCAGGTCGGGGCCGACGAGTGGGTGGCCCGGCAGTCGCAGCGCCGCGAGCTACCGGCCCGGCTGGCGCGGCGACGCGCAGAAGCTGGGCGACCGGGTCGGCTGGTGGCCGCGGCTGGCGACGGCCGCGGCGGTCGCCGCCCTGCTGCCGCTGCTGGGCCTGGGCGGCTTCCAGCTCCAGGTCGGCATCAACGCGCTGCTGCTCGCGCTGCTCGCGGTCGGGCTGAACGTCACCGTCGGCTGGGCCGGCCTGCTGGACCTGGGCTACGTCGCGTTCTTCGGCTTCGGGGCCTACGGGTTCGCGCTGCTGTCCTCGGGCCAGATCGGATCCAGCGGCATCCACCTGCCGGCCTACCTGTCGCTTCCGGCGGTCATCATCGGCGCGGCGATCCTCGGCCTGCTCGTCGGCCTGCCCTCGCGGCGGCTGATCGGCGACTACCTGGCCATCGTCACGCTGTTCTTCGGCGAGGCGTTTGTCGAGTTCACCACCAACGTCGCGCCGCACGCGCTGGGCGGCGCCAACGGGATCGTCGGCATCGACCCGATCCGCATCGGCGCCAGGTTCGCCGCCGGCGAGGGCTTCCAGCTCACCACCAACGCGGGCTATTACTACCTGCTGCTGATCCTGCTGGTGCTGACCATGGCCGCCCTGCACCTGCTGGACCGGTCGCGCACCGGGCGGGCCTGGCGGGCGGTGCGCGACGACCCGCTCGCCGCCGCGGCGATGACGATCCCGGTCAACCGGGTCAAGCTGATGGCGTTCGCCCTCGGCGCGATGATCGCGGCGCTGGCCGGGTCGGTCTTCGCCGCGCAGCAGATCAGCGTGTTCCCGCCGGACTTCAACACCGCCTACCTGATCCTGATCTACGCCGGGCTGATCCTCGGCGGGGCCGGCAGCATCGCCGGCGCGGTGGTCGGCGGGCTCACCGTGGTCGTCATCCTGGACGGCCTGCTGCGCAGCCCGACCGACGCCGGCTACATCTTCTACGGCCTGATTCTGGTGTCGCTGCTGGTCAAGGTCCGCCCGTGGCGCAAGCTCGGCGCTGTGCTGGCGGCGACGATCGCGCTCGGCTTCGCCGCGCACGCGATCGCCGGGGCCATCTCGGCCAGCGCGGTGGCCGGGCGGCCCGCAGTCCGGCGGCTGGATCGGCAGCGTGGTCCGCGACTGGGTCATCGTGCCCGCCAATCCGCAGACGGCCGGCAACATCGGGTTCGTGCTGGTCGTGTGCCTGCTGATCGCCCTGGTGCAGCTGCGCGGCCGGTGGCGCACGGCGCTGCTGGTGCCCTCGATCTACCTGGCTGCCTGCGTCTGGGAGGCCCGGCTGGCCGCCGAGCCCTCGATCACCCGGCAGATCCTGATCGGCGCGATCCTCGTGGTGATGATGAACTCGCGGCCGCAGGGGCTGCTCGGGGCGCGCCGGGTCGAGGTGATCACGTGAGCGCCGAGCCCGAGCCCGAGCGGCCGCCCGAGCCCGAGCCCGAGCGCGAGACCATCCTGGCCCTGGATCGCCTCTCGCTGTCGTTCGGCGGCCTGCGCGCCCTGTCGGACCTGGAGCTGCGCGTGGGCGACCGGGAGGTCGTCAGCGTGATCGGGCCCGAACGGGGCCGGCAAGACGACGGTCTTCAACGTGATCACCGGCGTCTACCGCCCCGACGACGGCGATGTCGCCTTCGCGGGCCAGTCGATCGCCGGGCGGGCGCCGCACGTGATCGCCCGGCTGGGCATCGCCCGTACGTTCCAGAGCCTGCGGCTGTTCCCGAACATGTCCGTGCTGGAGAACGTGATGGCCGCGACCTACGGCGGTACCAGGGCGACGCCCGTCGAGTCGGTGCTGCGGCTGCCCAGGGCGCGGCGCGAGGAGCGCGAGGCACGGGCGCTGGCCCAGGAGGTGCTGTCGTTCTTCGGGCAGCGGCTGGCCGGGTACCGCTGGGACCAGCCCGCGTACTCGCTGTCGTACGCCAACCGGCGGCGCCTCGAGATCGCCCGCGCGCTGGCCACCCGCCCCCGGCTGCTGCTGCTCGACGAGCCTGCCGCTGGGATGAACCCGGCGGAGACGCACGAGGTGACCGGGCTGATCGGGCGGCTGCGCGACGACCTCAACCTCGCGATCCTGGTCATTGAGCACGACATGCACGTGGTCGCGGGCTGCTCGGACCGGGTGGTCGCGCTCGACCACGGCGTGAAGATCGCCGAGGGCGGCTTCGACCAGGTGGCCAGCCACCCGGCCGTCGTCGAGGCCTACCTCGGCCGCGACCCCGAGTCGCTGGCGGAGGCCGAATGACCGCCGAGCTGCTGAGCCTGGACGACGTCACGACCTACTACGGGCAGATGCGGATCCTGGAGGGGATCTCGCTGCACGTCGGCGAGGGCGAGCTGGTCTGCCTGCTGGGCGGCAACGCCTCGGGCAAGTCGACCACCCTGAAGACGATCCTGGGGCTGGTGCGGCCGCGCTCGGGCCGGGTGCGGCTGGCCGGCGAGGACGTGACCGGCTGGCCGGTGCCGCAGCGGATCGCCCGCGGCATCGCGATCGTGCCGGAGAACCGGCGGCTGTTCGGCCAGCTCACCGTCCGGGAGAACCTGGAGCTCGGCGCCGTGCTGCGCCGCCGCGAGCCGCTGGCCGAGGACTTCGACCGGGTACACGCGCTGTTCCCGCGGCTGCTCGAGCGGCGCCAGCAGCTGGCGGGCACGCTGTCCGGTGGCGAGCAGCAGATGGTCGCGATGGGCCGGGCGCTGATGTCCCGCCCCCGGCTGCTGCTGATGGACGAGCCGTCGATGGGCCTGTCCCCCGCGCTGGTCCGGCAGAACTTCCAGATCATCAAGGGCATCCACGAGTCGGGGACCGCGGTGCTGATGGTCGAGCAGAACGCCGCGATGGCGCTGTCCATCGCCGACCGCGGCTACGTCCTGTCGACCGGGGAGATCGTGCTGGAGGGCCCGGCGGCCGAGCTGCTGCGCAGCGAGGATCTCAAGCGCGCCTACCTGGGCCGCTAGCGGGCCGTTTAGCGGCCCGTCAGCCCCGGTCGGCCGCGGTGGGCTGGAGTTCGTAGGACGGGTTGAAGATGGTCCGCTCGCCCCGGATGGTGGCCAGCCGCCCGTGCACGATCACCTTGCGGCCGGGCTCGATGCCGGGGATGTCCCGGCGGCCCAGCCAGACCAGCGTGATGCTGCCGGTGCCGTCGAACAGGTCGGCCTCCATGGTCAGGCTGGCGCCGCGCGGCCGCCGCGTGACCGCGCGCAGGGTGCCCGCCACGTCCACGACCTCGCGCTGCGCGCAGTCGGCGATGGGCACCGCCGGGGTCTGGCCCGCCTGGACCATCCCGGTGACCTCGGCCCGCACGTCCTCCGCGTGCAGCGCGTCCTTGCCGGTGGTCAGCCGCTGCCACCGCGACCCCCGGTCCTGGCTGCCGTTCCCGGCGAGCGGGTCGTCGGCCTTCTGACGCTGGCCGCGGGTCGCCGACTGAAGCTGGTAGGGCACGCTGGCCACCACCACGCCGCGCAGGCCGAGCAGCCGGGCCTTGAGCCGCAGCGCGCTCTGGTTGTGCAGCAGCTGCTCCCACCAGTGGCCCAGCACGTACTCCGGGATGAACACCGTCACGATGTCGCGCGGGCTCTCCAGCCGCAGCCGCTTCACGTAGGACACCACCGACCCGGTGATCTCGCGGTAGGGCGAGGAGATGACGGTCAGCGGCACCGCCATGCCGGCCCGCTCCCACTCCTCCATGAGCCGCTGGGTCTCGGCTTCGTCCACGTCGACGGTGATGGCCTCCAGCCGGGCCGGGCGGGTGGCCCGGGCGTAGGCCAGCGCGCGCAGGGTGGGCAGGTGCAGCTTGGACACCAGCACGATCGACACGTTGCTGGACGGCAGCGTCACCGGGCCGTCCAGGCTGGGCGTCAGCTCCGCGGCGACGCTCTGGTAGTGGCGCTGGATGCCGCGCATGGTCAGCCAGATCACGACCATGGCGGCGACGGCGATCCAGGCCCCCTCGGCGAACTTGGAGATCACCACGATGACCAGCACCGCGCCGGTGACGAGGGCGCCGACGGTGTTGATGGCGCGGGAGCGGATCATCCGCAGCCGCACCGCCGAGTCGGTGACGCCGCGCAGCAGCCGGTTCCAGTGCCGGATCATCCCGGTCTGGCTGCAGGTGAACGAGACGAACACGCCCACGATGTAGAGCTGGATCAGCCGGGTCGGAGAGGCGTGGAACGCGATGATCAGCACGATCGCGAAGCCGGACAGCAGCAGGATGCCGTTGCTGTAGGCCAGCCGGTCGCCGCGGGTGCGCAGCTGGCGGGGCAGGTAGCCGTCCTTGGCCAGGATCGAGGCCAGCACCGGGAAGCCGTTGAACGCCGTGTTCGCGGCCAGCACCAGGATCAGCGCGGTGAACAGCTGGAGCACGTAGAAAAGCGGCGAGGAATCGCCGAACACCGCGCGGCCCACCTGGGCGATCACCGTGCGCTGCACGTACCCGTGCGGAGTGCCCGCGAGGTCGCCGATGTGCACGTGGCTGACCAGGGCCAGCGTCGTGACCCCGGCGAACATGGCTACTGCGATCCCGCCGAGCAGGGCCAGCGTGGTCGCGGCGTTCTTGCTCTTGGGCTTGCGGAACGCCGGGACCCCGTTGCTGATCGCCTCGACGCCGGTCAGCGCGGTGCAGCCGGAGGAGAAGGCGCGCAGGATCAGGAACACCAGGGCCAGCCCGGCGAAGGCGCCCGTGGCCTTGACCTGGTACCCGGCCGTCTCCGCGTGCAGGTGCCCGCCGGTGGCCAGCCTGATCCCGCCCCAGATGATCATCAGGATGACGATGCCGACGAAGCAGTAGGTCGGGATCGCGAACGCGGTGCCCGACTCGCGCACGCCGCGCAGGTTCATCACCGCGATGACCGCCACCACGACCACGGCGACCAGCGTGACCTGGGAGTTCAGGCCGGGGAAGGCCGAGGCCAGGTTGGCCACGCCCGAGGACACCGACACCGCCACGGTCAGCGTGTAGTCGACCATCAGCGCGCTGGCCACGGTCATGCCGACCCGCGGCCCCAGGTTGTTGGTGGCGACCTCGTAGTCGCCGCCGCCCGACGGGTAGGCGTGCACGTTCTGCCGGTAGGAGGCGACCACGACCAGCATCAGCAGGCCCACGGCGAGCGCGATCCACGGCGTGTAGCCGATGAACGCCAGGCCGCCGGCGGCCAGCACGAGCAGGATCTCCTGGGTGGCGTAGGCCACCGACGAGAGCGCGTCGCTGGCGAATACCGGCAGCGCGATCCGCTTGGGCAGCAGCGTATGACCAAGCCGCTCGCTCTGCATCGGCCTGCCGACCAGCAGCCGCTTGGCGGTTTCATAAAGCACCGGCACGAGCGCATGCTAGGCCCGCAACATCACGAAACGCCAGAGTTAAGCCCGGGAATGACCGCCGGGGTGCTGCGGCCGCCGTCGTCCTTGTTGTGATTGTGGCGGCTGGGACTGTAGCTACAGAAGTAGCTCCATCGGCCGGGCTGACCTGCACTAACGATGCAATCGACCAACTCGGATGATCGATGAGAATTACGGCCAAACGCCTTGTGCGGGACTAGTGGTTGCGCAATGCTGTCAGTCGATCACAGATGGATCTTTACGGCAGCGGGAGCAATCTAGCTGATGTATGTACGAAACGCCGGTAAATCCCCCTTATCACCGCCGGCGTCGTGCCGCTGGCCTGCCCGCGCTGGCCTGATGGCGGGGCTGGCCAGCGTCGCGCTGGCCGCGGCCGCCTGCGGCGGTCAGCAGCCCAGCGTGTCCCTGCCCGCCAAGGGCGGGACCGCGGCGCCCTCGCAGGCCGTGCTGACCCGGCCCGCCCGCACCCCGGCGCAGGTCGTGACCGCGGCCTACCAGGGTTACTGGCAGGCCTACGCGGCCGCCATGACCGCCTCGAGCCCCGGCCGCGCCCGGGTCATCCTGGCCCGCTACTCCACGCCGGGCGGCATCACCGCGCTGATCGGCTCGCTGCGCCGGGTCTGGCGCGCCCACGACGTGGCCTACGGCGGCGCCGTCACCCACGTGCTCAGCGTGCAGGATCGCCGGGCGGCGGGCGTCGGTGCACGACTGCCTGGACCTGAGCCACTTCGGCGTGCAGGACAAGACCACAGGTCAGGTGGTTCCGAATAGCTTCGGCTTGCCTGATCTGAACTATTACGTAACACTCGAGCTCTCCGGGGGCCGGTGGCGAGTGAGCAACATGACACCGGTGGAGGTCTCATGCACGTCGTGAGGATCCGGCTCGGGGCAGCACTAGCCGTGCTTGCCTTAGCCGCACTAAGCCTGGCCGGGCTGGCGTGGCCCGCCAGTGCCAGTACCCGCTCCATCGCGGGCCGCACCGCGGCTCCGTCAGGCTGCCATGAGGTGTTCCAGCCGCCCAGCACCTGGGTGGTCGTGTGCACCAGCGGCGGCGGGACGGGCGGCAGCAGCGGCGGCGGAGGCGGCGGCAAGGTCGCCTGCACGCTCCAGCCGCTGTCACCCGCCCAGATCCGCTTCCTGGGCCTGCCCAAGGCGCCCCAGGGCCAGGAGTGGGCCGCCGTCACCTGCCCGGGCAAGCAGCCCTTCGGCGGGGTCACCCTGGTCTCCAAGGCCACCGGCGTGCCCAGGATCACGCCCCGCGAGCTGATGGAGTACGCCAGGGGCCTGCTGCACATCCCGGCCACGGCGCCCGCGACCGCGCCGCCGCGGACCAGGCGGGGCCTGGTCGGCCTGCCCGAGTGGTACTGGATCCCCGGAGGCTGGGGCCCGGTCCGCTCGCCGCGGGTGACCGCCGGGCCGGTCTGGGCGCAGGTCACCGCCACGCCCGATCCTGCTGTCCTTTGACCCGGGCGGCGGACTGGCCGGGTCCAGCTGCCGCGGCCCCGGCACCGCGTATGCCGCCGGGCGCCACACCGCCTGCTCCTACACCTACCAGCAGTCCTCGGCCACCCAGCCGGGCGGCCGGTACCAGGCCCAGGTCGTGGTGACCTGGCGGGTGACCTGGGCGGGCGGCGTGGGCGGCGCCACCACCGATGGCGGCACGCTCAGCGCGGGCCTGGCCGAGGCATACGGCTTCCCGCTGCGAGTGGCCGAGGGCCAGGCACTGGTGACCAAGACCGGGGTGAGCAAGTGAGCACCGAGCATCCAGGCGGCGGCTTCGGCACCGTCTTCCATCCCGAGCCCGACCCCGTCCCGGCCGGCAACGGCGGACCGGTGCGGATCGGCCAGCTCCGGCCGCTGCCGCGGCGCCGCCGGCCGGCCATGGTCGCGCTCGGCGTGGCCCTGGTCGGCGCCGGGGTCCTCGGCGGGGCGGCCCTCTACCAGCACGTCAACCACCAGGTCCCGGTGCTGGCGGTGAGCACGGCCGTGCCGGCCGGCAGCGTGGTGACCTCGGCCGACCTGAGCACCGTGACGGTGGCCGCGGGCAGCGGGGTGCAGCTGGTCCCGGCCCGCCAGGAGAGCCAGGTCGTCGGGCTGGTGGCGGCGACCAACCTGACCCCTGGCTCGCTGCTGACCGCGTCTCGAGCTGACCCGCTCGCTGCCGCCGGGGTCCGGCCAGCAGCTGGTGCCGGTGGCGTTCAAGCCGTCCGAGCTGCCGGCCAGCGGCCTGGCCGCGGGCGACCACGTGGTCGTCATCTGGGCGCCGACCGGGTCGAACAGCGCCGCGGCGGCCAGCACCGGCCGCAACTACGACGCGGTGGTCGAGGACGTCAGCGGCGGGCCGGACCAGGACGGCTTCGACGTGGTGGACCTGCTGGTCCCGGCGGCTAACGGCCCCGGCCTGGCCAAGGAGGCGGCCTCGGGCGACGTGGTCCTGACGGTCACCAGCAGGAAGCCCTGATGGCGGTCTTCGCGCTGGCCTCCGCCGGGGGCTCGCCGGGCGTGACCACCGCGGCGCTGGCCCTGGCCCTGGGCTGGCCGTCGCAGGTGATCATGGCCGAGTGCGACCCGAGCGGGGGCGACGCGCTGGCCGGGCTGCTGAGCGGGCACCTGCCCGCCCGCACCGGCCTGCTGCCGCTGGCCCTGGAGGCGGGCGGCGGCGCCGAGGTGCCCGCGGACGCTCTCTGGCGCCAGCTCATCGAGCTGGACGAGGAGCGCAACTGCCTGCTGCTGGCCGGGATCTCCGACCCGCGGCAGTCGGCCGCGCTGCAGTCCTCGCTGCCCTGGATCGCCGACGCGCTCCAGGGCCTGAAGGCCGACGTGCTGGCCGACTGCGGCCGGCTGGACGCGGTGGCCACGGTGCGGCCGGTGCTGTCCGCGGCCAGCCTGGCCGTGCTGGTCCTGCGGCCCACGCTGCGCCAGGTGAGCCGGGCGGTGCCCCGGGTGGAGATGCTGACCAACCTGATCGGGCGGGACCGGGTGGTGACGCTGCTGGTCGGCGAGGGCACCGCGTCCGGCCGGGAGATCGCCCGGTCGCTGGGCGTGCCGGTGGCCGGGCAGCTGCCCGACGACCCGAAGACCGCGGGCGTGCTGTCCGACGGGCTGGGCAGCCGCCGGGCGCTGGACTCGCGGCCGCTGCTGCGCGCGGCCACCGCGGCGGGCCGGCGGCTGCGCGACGTGGCCGAGGCGGCCGGGCCGCGGCCCGGCTACGCGGACGAGACGGTGTTCTCGGTGACCGGATCGCACGCCCAGCCCAGCCTGGACCCATACGGCGGCGACTCTTACGGCGGCGACTCTTACGGTGCCGACCAGTACGGCGGCGACCAGTACGGCGGCGATCCGTTCGCGGCGGGCGAGCCGGGCCGGCCGGCGCCGGCCCTGGACCCGCCCCCGGATCGGCCCGGTCAGGGATCGCCTGGCCGCCAGACCCCCGGCTTCGAGCTGGGCGGGATCGAGTGGCCGCCGCCGGATCAGCCCGGGCCGGCGCGCCCAGGGTCCGGCCGGCCCGGCAAGCATGCGCTCGGGCCGCGACCGCGTGAGTTCGGGATCGGGCCTTTTCCCGGCCCGCGTCCGGACGGAGGGCTCGGTAGCACGCCCAACGGCAGCTCAGCCAACGGCAGTGCACCAAACGGCAGTGCACCAAACGGCCATGGGCCGCATGGCGGCGCGCAGAACGGCAGCCGGCCGTGACCGAGGTTCGCCTGTCCCCCCCGGCCGGCCAGCATCCGCCGGGCCGGGACCGACCGCCGGCGGGCGGGCCCGCGCCGCGGCACGTGCCCCAGGCCGCACTGGCCGACCCGCGCTTCCGCGGGGTCGTGGCCGAGATCCTGGCCGCGGTGGCCAGCCGGCTGGACGACGGCGCGACCGAGCCCGAGGCGGCGGCGTTCATCCGCGAGGCGGTCCGGATGTGGGCCGAGCACCAGGTCCGGTCGGGCGCCCGGATGCCCTCCCCGGCCGAGCGCGAGGCGCTGGCCCAGGCCGTCTACGACCAGCGCTACGGGCTGGGCTCGCTGGCCGGCTACCTGCGCGACCCGAACGTCGAGAACGTGGACGTCAACGGCTGCGATCAGGTGTGGATCACCTACTCGACGGGGGAGCGGGTGGCCGGCCCGCCGGTCGCGGCCAGCGATGAGGAGCTGCTGGCCATGATCCGCACCTGGGCGGCCAGGGGCGGCCAGACGGCGCGCGACTTCTCCTCGGCCGCGCCGCTGGTCAACGTGGCCCTGACCGGGGGCGCCCGGCTCACCGCCACCATGTCGGTGACGCCGCGGCCGTGCCTGTCGCTGCGCCGCCACGGGCACCTGGACGCCAGCCTGGCCCGGCTCATGCAGCTGGGCACCGTGGACGCGGCGCTGGCCGCCTTCCTGGCCGCGGCGGTCCGGGCCCGCTGCAACATCATCGTCACCGGCGGCGTGAACGCCGGCAAGACGACCCTGCTGCGCGCGCTGGCCAGCGAGATCCCGCCCGGCGAGCGGCTGGCCACGCTGGAGTCGGAGTACGAGCTGTACCTGCACGGCACGCCCCAGCACCCGGACGTGATCGCGTTCGAGGCGCGGGACGCCAACTCCGAGGGCGCCGGCGGGATCAGCCTGCACGACCTGGTCGCGCACGCGCTGCGGCACAACCCGCAGCGGATCCTGGTCGGCGAGGTCCGGCGCAGCGAGATCATGCCGATGCTGGAGGCGATGAACTCGGGCCAGGACGGCTCGATGTGCACGCTGCACGCCAACTCCCCGGTCGAGGCGTTCGACCGCATCCTGATCCTGGCCCTGCGCGGCGGCCTGACGCTGGCCGAGCGGGCCATCCACATCCTGGTCGGCATGGCGGTCGACCTGATCGTGCACGTGCGCAAGCGCTACGACGGCACCCGGACGGTGCGTTACGTGTCCGAGGTGCTCGAGGTGCTGCCGCCGGCCGACACCGAGCGGCCCGCGGCCAACCGGCTGTTCCTGCCCGAGGGCCCGACGGGCCGGGCGGTGGCCGCGCACACGCCGTCGCCGCTGCTGCTGGAGCGCCTCGTGGCGGCCGGGTTCGACCCGGCGCAGCTGGACCGGCCCCGCGGCACGGCCAGGAACGGAGGCTGGCGATGATCTTACTTGCGGCGCTGGCCGGGGCGGCGATCGTCGGCGGCCTGGTCCTCGGCTTCGCCGGCCTGCGCGGCCGCGCCCCGGCGCCCGGCACTCCGCCGGGCCTGGCGGCCGGGCTGGCCATGACGGGGGCGGGCCGCAAGCGGGCGCTGATCGCCCTGCTGGCGGGCCTGATCGTGTTCGTGCTGACGGGCTGGCCGGTGGGCGCGCTGGCCGCGGCCGCCGCGGTCGTCTTCCTGCCCAAGCTGGGCCTGAGCACCGGCCAGCGGCGGCGGACGGCCATGCTCGAGGGCCTGGAGCAGTGGATCCGCCGGCTGGCCGACATGGTCACCGCCAGCCGCGGCCTGGAGGACGCGCTCGGGGCGAGCGCCCGCTCCGCGCCGGCCGCGGTGGCCGGGCCGGTCGGCCGGCTGGCCACCCGGCTGGCCGCGCGCAGCAGCACCGAGGCCGCCCTGCGGGAGTTCGCGGCGGAGATCGACGACCCGGCCGGCGACCGGATCGCGGCGGCGCTCATCATCGCCACGGGGCGCCGCGGCGGCGGGGCCAGGGACGTGCTGGTGGCCCTGGCCACCCTGCTGGCCAGGGACGTGGCCGCGCGCCGCGAGATCGAGGCCGAGCGGGCCCAGCACCGCACCACGGTCCGGTGGATCGGCATCTTCGTGCTCGGGTTCACCGTGTTCTCGGTGCTCAACCGGTCCTACTCGGCCCCGTTCGGCACGGTCGCCGGCCAGGTGGTGCTGGCCATCATCGCGGCGCTCTACGCCGGCGGGCTGTTCTGGCTCAACCGGCTGGGCACCGTCCCGGCCCCCGGCCGGTTCCTGGACGACAGCGTGACCGGGCCGCCGGCCGCGGGGCCCGCGGCGCTCCCGCCGGGGGCCGCGGCGCGCGGGGTCGGCGCGGAAACAGGGAGGCCGTGGTGAGTACCTGGGCCGTGGTCGTCGGCGCGCTGGCCGGCCTCGGCGTCTTCATCGCGCTGGCCGAGCTGATCCCGTCCGGCCCGCGGGTCGACGCGGCGCTGGACCGGCTGAACGAGACCGACCAGCGGGCCGCCTGGCACGCCGCCGGGGCGCCGCCCGCCCAGCGGCTGGGCCGGCGCCTGGCCGACGCTGCTGCCCTGGCTCCCCATGCCCTCAGCCGACCTGGCCATCCTGGGCCAGGACCGGGCCACCTGGCTGGCCAGCAAGGTGACCTGCGGCCTGCTCGGCCTGGCCACGCCGGTGCTGCTGGCGTCCGTGCTGGCCCTGGGCGGCGCGCCGCCCAACTGGAAGATCCCGGTCGGCGCCGCCCTGGTCTGCGGGGTGGTCCTGTTCTTCGCCCCCGACCTGGTGACCCACGTCAACGCGGCCGAGAAACGCTACGACTTCCGGCACGCGCTGAGCAGCTACCTCGACCTGGTGGCGCTGGAGCGGGGCGCCGGCGCCGGGCCGACCGAGGCGCTGGAGGCCGCGGCCGAGATCGGGGCCGGGTGGGCCTTCCAGCGCATCGACGCCGCGCTGGACAGCGCCCGCCGGGTCGGCGCGCCGCCGTGGACGGCGCTGGCCGGCCTGGCCGCCGAGACCGGCATCACCGAGCTGGCCGACCTGGCCGACATCGCCGAGGTCGCGGGCCAGGAGGGCGCGCGCATCCTCGATACCCTCGCCGCTCGCGCGGCGTCCATGCGGGCCCAGCAGCTGTCGGCGGACCGGGCCAAGGCCGGCTCGCGCAGCACGACGATGGTCGTCCCCATCGCCTTGCTCGCGGCCGGGTTCCTGCTGCTGCTGATCTTCCCCGTGCTGTACCGCTCCTTCCTCCTCCAGTAGCCCGCCGCCGATAGATCTCAAGGAGGGGATCATGTACCCCGACCCGCTGTGGCTCTACATCACCTACATGTGGGGCCGCGTGCGCCAGCGCACCCGCGCCGCGCTGGACGGGCAGCCCGAATCGGGCGCCCTGACTCTCGAGTGGCTGGTCATCGCCTTCGTCATCGTGACCGTCGCACTCGCGGCGCTCGCGTTCTTCCGGTCGAAAGTCAAGAGCTTTGAGAGCAAGATCCCCTAGCCGCGCGGCGGCCGGGGCACGGACCGTGGCCTCTGCCCGCGCTGCCGCCGCTGGCGTCGGCCGGCCGGGCAGGCGGGCGGGGCGGCGTGACACCGGCGCGCTGATTCTCGGGTACGTGATTGTCGTCCCGGCGTTCCTGCTGGCCATGATGGTCGTGACTCAGGCGGCCCTGTGGTACCTGGCCCGCTCGGCCGCGCTGGCCGCGGCCCGGCAGGGCGTCGACGCCGCCCGGGTGATGCACTCCACGCCGGCCGCGGGCCGCACCGCGGCCAGGGACTTCGCGCAGCGGTCCGCTTCCGGGTACCTGCTCGGGCCCAGCGCCAGCACGGTCGGCAGCACCGCCACCACGATTAAGATCACCGTTTCCGGGCACGTGCCGAGCCTGGTGCCCGGGGTGCCGATCAGGATCAGCCAGGTCGCCGAGGGCCCGGTCGAGAGGTTCACCGCGCCATGACCAGGCGGCACCGCGCCGGGCGCGGCGAACAAGGGGACCAGCGGCGCGGCCTGCCGCGCCGGGAGGCCGGCAACGCGGCCCTGGAGCTGGTCATCCTGGCGCCCGTCATCGTCCTGCTGATCTGCATGGTGATCGCGGCCGGCCGGGTGGCGATCGCCAAGGGCTCGGTCGACGCCGCCGCCCGCGACGCCGCGCGGCAGGCGTCCATCGCCCGGTCGCCGGACGCGGCCCGCGCGGCGGCCATCGCCAGCGCCCGGGCCGAGCTGGCCGGCGACGGGCTGAACTGCACCCCGCGGGTCTTCGTGGACACCAGCCAGTTCGGCACGCCGCTCGGGCAGCCGGCCAGCGTGAGCGCGACCGTGTCCTGCCGGGTCAGCCTGTCCGGCCTGGTGCTGCCGGGCCTGCCCGGCAGCCTGCCGCTGAGCTTCACGTTCCGGTCGCCGCTCGATCCGTTCCGGGGGCGGTCCTGATGACCGCCAGGGCGCTGGCATCGGGGAGGTGCCGGATGAGACCAGCCGGAGACCTGGTCCGGGGAGACCGCGGCACCCGGAGTGTCACAGGCATCGTCACACCGCGCGGGCACGCTGGGGCGGCGGAGAGCAGGTGCCACCACCGGACCCTGGAGCAGCGGATGAGCCAGCCCCGCGAGCGCGGATCGCTGACGCTGCTGCTGGCGGTGATGTTCGTCGCCCTGCTGGCCCTGGCGGGCATCGTCATCGACGGCGGGGCCAAGCTCACCGCGGCGGAGAACGCGACGGCCATCGCCCAGGAGGCGGCCAGGGCCGGCGCGGGCATGGTCAGCCAGCCCACGGCCTATACGAAGGGCAGCTTCGTGGTCGATCAGAGCCAGGCGGTCCAGGCCGCCGAGCAGTACCTGTCGCAGCCGTCGGTGACCGGCGCGGGCTACCAGGGCTCGGTCACCCGGGAGGGCACCCAGTCGATCCAGGTCACGGTGACCTTCGCCGAGCCGACCCGGGTGCTGTCCATCATCGGCATCGACCAGATCACCGGCACCGGCACGGCGACCGCCAACCTGGTCTCCGGCGTGACGGGACCCGGCCGGTGACCCGCAGCCGCCGCGCCGAGACCGCGGCCGGACTGGGCGCGATCGTGGCGCTGCTCGCGCTGGTGGTCGGCCTGCCGGTGCTGCTGTACCTGCTGGCTGGCTCGCCGCTGCCCGGCCACCTGATGGGCGGGACGGCGCGACCGGGCCACCCGTCCGGCCTCAGCAGCATCGGCCATGACCTGCTGCACCGCGACAGTGCCGGCGTCGTGCTGGGCGCGGTCCGGGAGATCAGCTGGATCGCCTGGGCGGCGTTCACCCTCGCGGTGCTCATCGAGGTCCAGGCCACGCTGCGGCGCCGGACCCCGCCCCGGCTGTTCCTGGGCGGCCTGCAGGACGCCGCGGGCCGCCTGGTGGCGCTGGCCGCGCTGACGTTCACCGCCGCCCCGGTGGGCACCCTGCTGACCACGCCGCAGCCGGTCAGTGCGGTCGCCACCGTCCCGCAGGCCGACGTGACGCCGCTCGGCCAGCTCGCCCCTCCGCACCTGGGCGGCGAGAGAGCGGCCGCGGGGCAGCAGGCCCCGCGCTGGCCGGAGGCGGCGGCGCGGCAGGAGGCCGCGCCGCGCGAGGACGCGCTCGCCGCCCGATCAGGACCTCAGGGGAAGAGCATGGGCTTCTACCAGCTCGTAACGGTCCGGCCCGGTGACTGCCTGTGGTCCATCGCCCAGCAGTACCTCGGCAACGGCGACCGGTACACCGAGATCGTCGACCTCAACCTGGGCCATGACATGGGCCACGGCCACGTGTTCACCGATCCCTCCGTGATCTGGTCCGGCTGGGTACTGCACCTGCCCGCCCGGGCCGGCGGCCAGCACCGGCTGGCCGACCCGCCCCGGCACGGGCTCGGCGGGCATCCGGAGGGCGGCGGCGCGCACCGCGGGCACCCGACCAGCCATCAGCCGTTCCGCCACCATCACCGGACCGCCTCGGCCGGCGGAAACGGGCAGGCCCCCAGCCCGGTCACCACGCCGACCCCGGTCACCAGCACCGGCGGCCAGGCCGGGACCGGCACCAGTACGACCAGCCCGACCGAGACCAGCGCCGACGGTACGCCGGTGCAGTTCGGCGAGGAGTCCTCGCTGCCGCTGCTGGTGGCGTTCGGCACCGGCGTGCTGGCCGGCGGCGCGGCGATGAGCCTGGCCCGGCTGCGGCACCGGCAGCGCCAGACCCGGCGGCGCGGCCGCCGGATCCCGCTGCCGGTGAGCGCCCCGGTGGCCCGGGCCGAGCAGCGGCTGAACCTGGCCGCGGCCCAGCAGCCGATCACCTCCGCGCTGCGCGGCATGCTGCGCGACCTGGGCGCGGCGCTGGTCGCCACGGGCGCCCAGCTGCCCCAGATCACCGCGCTGCGGCTGCAGCCCGACGTCCTGGACATCCTGCTGGCCAGCCCGGCCGCGGAGCCCCCGCCGCCACCGTTCACCGTGCCCGGCGGGCATCAGGGCATGACCTGGCGGCTGCGGCTCGACGACGACATCCCCGGCTACCCCGACGAGGCCGGCGACCTGCTGCCGGGCCTGCTGACCATCGGCACCGCCGACGACGGCTACCTGCTGACCGACCTGGAGTACCTCCAGGTCACCCAGGTCGACGGCCCGGCCAGCCTGACCGCGTCGGTGCTGCGCAGCGCGGCCGCCGAGCTGGCCACCGGCCAGCTCGCGGGCTGGTACGAGCTGATCCTGGTCGGCTTCCCCGAGCTGGCCGCCCTGGGCGGCCGCGGCACCTGCTGTGACTCGCTGGACACCGGGCTGGACCTGCTGGCGGCCAAGGCCGTCGCACTGCGCCGGCGGCTGGGCGACGCGCCGGCCGCCGACGTCCGCTATCACCGGCTGACCGAGCCCGGCGACGAGGACTGGGCGCTGACCCTGCTGGTCAGCGCCGTCCCGCCGACCTCGGGCCAGCTGGCTCTGCTCACTGACCTGGCCGCCGATCCCGGCGGTATCGCGGCCCTCGTGGCCGGCGGCTCGGTGGCGCCGCCGGGACACCGGGAGCCGTCCAGCATCGACCTGTCCGGCGGGCCGGCCGGGTCGGACACCTGCACCGCGCGCGTGTGGCCGCTTCAGCTCGAGGCCCGGCCGCAGCCCCTGGGCGACGCCGACTACGTCGCCCTGACCAGCTTGTTCGCCACCGCCACCGAGGACTACGACATCGCTCCCGCCGACCCCCCCTACGACAGCTGGACCTGGCCGACGGACCTGGCCGATCCCGACCAGTCCTCCATCGGCCTGGCCGAGGATCTCGACCCGGCGCTGGCTGATCCGGAACTGACCGACGACGAGCCCGTCCAGGTCGGGCCGGACTGGACGCGGCCCCCGGACTGGGCCACGGACCTGGGCTGGGACCCCGACCCGGAGTGGTCGGCCGGCCCGGAGTGGGCCACCGGCGCCGACCGGCAGGAGGCGACCCAGCCCCAGACCGCCGCCCCGCCCGAGGCGGCCGGCGACCCGGTCTGGACGACGGATCACGACCCGGCCCCGGCGGAGTCCGCCGACATCGCCTCCTCCGCCGGCCTGGCGCCCCCGGCCAGCCTCGCACCGCCGGCCGACCTGGCGCCCCCCGCCGGCGTGGCGCAGCCCGAGGCGGCGCCGCTGCACGAGGCGGCGCTGGTCATGGACGGGACGCCGCCGGAAGCGGTCGTCCTCGGCGCGCTGGACCCCGACGGCATCGCCGGCGCCGTCCCCGAGCCGCCCGACGAGCCCGACCCCGACGCCGAGCCCGGGCCTCCCGGCCTGCGCATCGGGGTCCTCGGCGCGTTCACCATCAACGGGCAGCCCGGCGCGCTGCTTCCCGCCCAGAGCCAGCTCGTGCTGGCCCTGGCCCTCAACAGCGCCAGCGGCCTGTCCAACCAGCAGCTCTGCTACCTGCTCGGCGCCGACCCTGACCGGCCCAAGCCCAGTGACTCGCTGCGCCAGCTCATCGTCAGGACCCGCCGCCAGCTCGGCCGGGCCCCGGACCGCCGGGAGTGGATCGAGCACCTGGGTGGCGGCCAGTACGCCCTGCATCCCGACGGCCCGGTTCGACTGGCAGGATTTCGACCAGCTCACCACCGAGGGCATGCGCGTCCCGCGACGCGCAGAAGCTGCGCCGCGCGCTGGGCCTGATCCGGGGCCACCCGTTCACCGGCTGCTACTACTGGTGGCTGGACCTGGCCACCACCGAGTCCATCCGGGCCCAGATCGTGGACGCCGCCGACGTGCTGGCCGCCCTCGAGATCGCGGCCGGGCGACCCGGCCGCGGCGGCCCGGGCGGCCCGGATCGGGCTGACCGGGGACGGCGGGGCCGAGCAGCTCTGGCGCGCCCTGATGCGCGCCGAGCACGCCGCCGGTAACCTGTCGGGCGTCCGGGAGGCGTGGAACCGCTGCCTGGACGCGATCAGCGAGATCGCGCCGGACGGCGAGCCTCACCCGGGCACCGCCGCGCTCTACCGGGAGCTACTCGGCGGGTCTCGCGCGCGTCCGGCGTGGGCGGGCGGATGACTCCGGGATGACCATCGGCTGACCGGCAGATCACATATTTGGGCGGGTGGTATTCAGCCTGCTCATGCTTGGGTGAAACGATCGTCTTGTGAGGTTGTCCCGACGAGAGCCGCCGCTGCCCGAAATGCAGCAGGCGGTTGGCCCCCCCGAGGGCGGTTCGCCCAGGCCGGCGACTGTCCCGGCAGATCGCGCCCCGCCGTCGGCCCGCGGGCCGAAGCCGGGGTCGGCCGGGCCGGGCTCGAACGCGCCCGACGCCCCGACCGTCCAGGTCGAGGACGACCTCCAGCCGCGCGTCCGGATGCCCGCCGACCTGCTGCGCTGCATCATTACCGGCATCGAGCTGGTCCTGATCGCCGGCATCAGCCTACTCGGCGTGCAGGTGAGCGCCACCGGCGCCACCCACCGGCTGCCCACCGGCCTGGTCGCCATTCTCGGCCTGCCTGGCCGACATTTCCGTGTTCGCCCTGCCGCTGGGCCTGGCCGTGCTGATCGCCGTCAACGGCGGCTGGCGGCGGCTGGCCGAGGCGGTGGTCACCGCCGGGGTGGTGACCGGGTTCGTCGCGGCGGCCAACGCCGTGCTGCGCCTCGACGCCGTTCTCGCTGCTGTACGACGGGCTGGCCGCGACGCCGCGCAGCGGCCTCCACCCGCCGCTGTTCGACGTCTACCTGGCCGGGCTGGTGGCCTTCATCACGGTGATCGGGCTGGCCAGCCGGCCGCAGTGGCGCTCGGCCATCTGGGTCGCGATCGGCTTCTACTCGCTGACCATCCTGGCCGCCAACCAGACCACCGTGCTGGCCCTGATCATGACGATGCTGATCGGATCGACGATCGGCTCGGGCCTGCGGTTCGCGGTCGGCACCGTGTCCGAGCGGCCGTCGGCCCTGAAGATCGCGACCGCGCTGACCGGCGCCGGGCACGCCGATCGCGGCCATCCGCCGGATCTTCGACTCCCGCTCGGAGAACCGCCGCTACCTGGTCACGACCATCGAGGGCCAGGATCTGGACGTGACCGTCTTCGACCGGGACCAGCAGGCGGTCGACCTGCTCTACCGGATCTACCGCCGGTCCGGCTCCGGTCCCAGGTCTCGCGCAGCTCCCCGCTGACCATGGAGCGCGCCGTCGAGCGCCAGGCCCTGCTGATCTACGCGGTGGAGGACGCCGGGGTGGCGACCCCCCAGCTGCGCGCCCTGATCCGGGTCGGCTCCGAGGCGGCGGTGCTGTGCTGCGAGCGGCGCACCGGCACCACCCTGGCCCGGCTGCCCGCCTCGCCCACCGATGACCAGCTGGCCAGCGTCTGGGCCGCCGTGCTGCGGCTGCACGAGCACCGGGTCACGCACCGGGCGCTGACCGCCGACCGCATCCTGCTGACCGGCCCGCAGTGCACCGACGTCATCCTGCTCGACCCCGGCAACGGCGACGTCGCGGCCACCGAGCTCCAGCGGCGCCTCGACCTGGCCCAGCTGCTGGCCGAGCTGGCCCTGCTGGTCGGCCCGGACCGGGCCGTGGACGTCGCCATGGACCAGGTCGGGCCGGAGCTGCCCGGCCATCGTGCCGCTGCTCCAGCCGGTGGCGCTGCACCGCTCGACCAGGGCCGCGCTGCGGCGGCGCAAGGACGTGCTGCCCGCGCTCCGCAAGCGGCTGACCGGCGGCGCGCCCGGACGGCGAGATCCCGCAGGTGCAGCTGGAGCGGTTCCGGCTGCGCACCATCATCACGCTGGTCGTCGGCGTGGTCGCGGCCGACATCGTGGTCGGCCAGCTCAGCAAGGAAAAGCTGCCCTCGCTGCTGGCCCATCTGAACTGGGGCTGGGCGCTGGTCGGGCTGGCGCTGTCCGCGGGCACCTACATCGGCGCCACCTTGTCGCTGACCGGGTTCGTGCTGGAGCGGCTCAGCCTGATCCGGACCTTCCTGGTCCAGGTGGCGGGCACGTTCGTGGCCCTGGTCACGCCGGTCGCGGTCGGGGGCGCCGCGCTGAACATCCGGTTCCTGCGCAAGTCGGGCGTCGCCTCGGCCGACGCCGCGGCCAGCGTCGGGGTGTCGCAGGTGTTCGCCTTCGTCCTGCACATCCTGCTGCTGATCATCTTCGTGGCCATTACCGGCACCACGCAGCAGCACTCGCTGGCCCCGCACGCCTGGGTGTTCATCGCGCTCGGGGTCCTGGTCGCGGCCGCGCTGCTGGTGCTGGCGTTCCCGGCCGGGCGGCGGCTGGTGCAGTCACGGGTGGCCCCCGTCATCAGCCAGGTGGTCCCGCGGCTGCTGGACGTGGCCCAGCAGCCCGCCAAGCTGACCGAGGGCATCGGCGGCGCGCTGCTGGTCACCGCCGGCAACATCCTGTGCCTGGACGCGTCGGTGCGCGCCCTGGGCGCCTCGATGTCGCTGGCCAGCGTGGCCGTCGTCTACCTGACCGGCAACGCGATCGCGTCGGTGGTGCCCACCCCGGGCGGGCTGGGCGCGGTGGAGGCCGCGCTGTCGGCGGGCCTGACCGCGGCCGGGCTGGCGGGCACCACGGCGGTCAGCGCGGTGCTGCTGTTCCGCACCCTGACCTTCTGGCTGCCGGTGGCGGTCGGCTGGTTTGCCCTGCACTACCTCCAGGGCCGCGACGTCGTCTAGCGCGCCCTAGCGCAGCCGGGCCCTAGCGCAGCCGGGCTATCGCCAGCGCGGCGGCCAGCAGCACCATGGCCCAGGACATGGCCCGCAACGCGTGCTCCAGCGGGGCCAGCAGCCGGTCCCGGTCCAGGTCCAGCACCTGGCCGTCGGCCAGCACCACCCGCCCGGTCACCGACCCGGTCTTGCGGCGCAGCATCCGGGCCGGCGTGCTCAGGCTGCGCTGCGCCGCCGACAGGCCCAGGGCCGCCCCGGCCGCCAGCACCGGCGCCACGTTCAGGCGGCCCGTCTCGGCCACGTAGGCGGTGAGCACCGGGAATGACCCCCAGGCCGCGGCGAACCCGAGGTCGTTGTGGACGACGCCGTGCAGCAGCTCGGCGTTGTAGGCGATGACCAGCAGCGGCCCGGCGACCATGAACGGCACCAGCACCCAGCCCACCCGGATCACCCCGTACACGCCGAAGCCCAGCGCGCCGGCCAGCGAGGCCACCGACACCGCGATCAGCACCGGGTCCGAGATACGGGTGCGCAGCGGCCGCCCCTGCAGCTCGTCCAGCGCGTGCGCGGCCACGCCCACGGCCAGGAAGAAGGCGCCCAGCGTGCACAGCAGCGGGACCAGGGTGACCGTCGGGGCCAGGCAGGCCCCGATCACCACGTAGGACAGGTGCCAGGCCGTGTAGGGCGGGTGCAGCAGCGTCCACCAGTCCCGCCAGGGTCCCTGGCGGGCCGCGTAGTAGGCCGGCGCCGTGGCCGGCGCGTCCTGCGGGCCGACCGCCTGCCGGTCAGTCACCGGCGCGGGTTCCCCACATCACCAGGCCGCCGCCGAGGCTCATGACCCGGACCCCGACGTCCCGCAGGCCGGCCCGGCGCCAGGCGTCGGCCGTCCAGGCCACCGGGTAGCGCCGGTAGTGCCCGGAGATGTTCGGGCCCAGGAACCGGCCCACCTGGTACCACTCGCGGCCGCCGGTCAGCAGCCCGCCCGCGGGCAGCAGCAGCCGGGTGTACAGCCACCACCAGAACCGCCAGAACGGCGCCGGCGGGGCCAGGAACTCCAGGCTGGCCACCGTCCCGCCCGGCTTGACCACCCGGGCCAGCTCGGCCAGCGTGGCCTGCGGGTCGTCCACGTACCGCAGCAGGTAGGTGAAGGTCAGCGCGTCGAAGGTGCCGTCGGCGAACGGCAGCTGCTCGGCCCGGCCGGCGATCAGGCCGATGCTCCCGGCCTGGCCGGCGGCGGCCACGTTGCGGCGGCCCTGGCGCAGCATCTGCTCGGTCAGGTCGACGCCGATGACCGTGGCGCCGGTCCGCTCCGCGAGCTGGATGGAGACCCCGGCGGTGCCCGCCGCGACATCCAGGATGACCTGGCCCGCACCCGGCCCGGCCGCCGCTCTGCCCGCCCCGCGCGGCCGGCCCGCCGTGATGCGGTCCACCATGGCCCGGCGCCAGCGGCCGTTCTGGCCCATGGACAGCACCTCGGCCAGCCGGTCGTAGCGCTCGGGGAGCGGCGCGAACAGGTGCTGGGCGAAGCGATTCCGCTCATCGACAGCGGCTAGCGGCACGTGGGCTCCTCGGGGCTCGGGTTTCAGGTTCGCCTTTGCCGGCCACCCAATGCAAGGGCCGGCCCCGGCGGGTTGGGCGCGGAACGGGTCGTCGGCGGGCGGAACCACTCATCTGTCGCATAGCGGCTGACCTGCGTGACTGGTCCCGTACATTCCCTCTATACCAATTCTTTACCATTTAGTTGTTTAATCATGACCAACGGTCACTATACGTTCGCGACGACGCCCCGCAGTTACGATGAACCTGGTCCAAAGCTCCGCTTACCCCAACAGGTCATCGTTCTCTGCCCAAAGACGGCAAAGGAGCCCCTATGATCCGTCGCTGGTGCATACCCCTCACTACCATTGCTTTGGCGTTCGGCTCGCTCATGGCCGCCGCCGGCGGCGCCAACGCAGCCGTGACCGCACATCCCGGTATCACGCACGTGCGGCCGGGCGGCGCGGTTCACGCGTTCAAGCCGGGCGGCCTCATGCAGCGGCCCACCGGCGCGCTGGCCCATGCTCACGGCATCAAGAACCAGGCCGAGAGCACCAACTGGTCGGGCTACGCCGTGACCGGCGCCAACGGCGCGTTCCACAGCGTCTCGGCCAGCTGGACCGAGCCCAAGGCCACCTGCACGAGCCGCCGGGCCACACAGTATGCGGCCTTCTGGGTCGGGCTGGACGGCTACAACAGCGACTCGGTCGAGCAGACCGGGACCGACTCCGACTGTGACGGGACGACGCCGGACTACTACGGCTGGTACGAGATGTACCCGGCCGACCCGGTCTACTTCACCAACGCCATGTCGCCCGGCGACAGCATCAGCGCCTCGGTCACCTTCAGCGGCACCGAGACCTACACGCTGGTCCTGAAGGACAACACCAAGGGCTGGACCCAGACCATCACCAAGAACCAGTCCGGCCTGGACCGGTCCTCGGCTGAGGTCATCACCGAGGCGCCGTCCTCGAACAGCGGCGTGCTGCCGCTGGCCGACTTCGGCACCGTCAGCTACACCGCCTCGTCGGACAACGGCTCCTCCATGGGCGGCCAGAGCCCGACCTCCATCGTCATGATCAACAACAGCGGCCAGGACAAGGACTCGACCAGCTCGATGAGCAGTTCGGGGGCCTTCAGCAACACCTGGATCAGGGCCAGCTAGCCGCTCGCGCCCGCACCGCGTAACCACGCTGCCCCGGAGACCGCCTGGCCTCCGGGGCAGCGTCATGACAGGCGGTCATGGCGGGTGGTCATGGCAGGTGGTCAGGGCAGGCGAGATCATGGCAGGCGGGCCGGTATGGGAGCGTGGGGACCGGTGCCGGCTGGGCCGGCCCCGGTCACCCAGTGCCACGGGGACGGGGAGGGACGTGGAGATTCGCGAGGCCGCCGGGCTGGACACGCCGCGGCTCCGCCTGGCCGCGGTCACCGAGGCCGACGCCGAGGAGATGGCCGTCGTGCTCAGCGACCCGCGGCTGCACGAGTTCATCGGCGGCAGCCCGCTCGGCGCGCTGGAGCTGCGGACCCAGTACCGGCGCTGGGCGGCCGGCTCGGGCAACCCCCGCGAGCTGTGGCTGAACTGGGTCGTCCGGCTCCGCGCCACCGGTGAGGCCATCGGCTTCGTCCAGGCCACCGTGACCCGGCCGCCCGGCGGCGGGCTCGCCGCCGAGGTGGCCTGGGTGACCGGCGTGCCGTGGCAGGGCCGCGGCTTCGCCGCCGAGGCGGCCGCCGCCCTGGTCGGCTGGCTGGCCGATGCCGGCGTGGCCGACGTCACCGCCTGCATCCACCCCCAGCACCGGGCCTCGGAGCGGGTCGCCGAGCGGGTCGGGTTCGCGCCGACCGGCGGGACGGTCAAGGGGGAGCGGGTGTGGCGCTACCGACCGCCCGTACCATCGCAATGACCCGTCAGGAGCCTTAACAAAGGAGCGGCCATGGCACCGAGTTCCGAGTCGGCTGTGCACACTGTCCCGGCGGCCGGAGGCCGCCAGCTCGAGGTGCTGGTCAGTGGCCCGGAGGACGGCCTGCCCCTGGTCTTCCACGAGGGCACGCCCGGCGGGCTGGTCGCCTTCCCGCCCATGGTCACCGCCGCCGCCGAACGCGGCCTGCGGACCGTCATGTACGCCCGGCCCGGCTACGGGGCGTCCACGCCGCAGCCCGGCCGCCGGGTCGCCGACGCGGCCGCCGACGTCACCGCGGTGCTCGACGCCCTGGGCGCCGGGGACTTCGTGACCGCCGGCTGGTCCGGCGGCGGCCCGCACGCGCTGGCCTGCGCGGCCCTGCTGCCCGGCCGGTGCCGCGCCGCGGCGACGATCGCCGGGGTCGCGCCGCGCCAGGCCGACGGCCTGGACTGGCTGGCCGGCATGGGCGAGGAGAACCTGGCCGAGTTCGCCGCCGCCCAGGCCGGCCAGGCCAAGCTGACCGAGTTCCTCACCGTGGCCGCCGCCGAGCTGCGCGACATCACCGCCGAGCAGGTCGCCGAGGGCCTGGGCGACCTCGTCGGCGACGCCGACAAGGCGGTCATCACCGGGGAGTTCGCCAGCTACCTGGCCGCCTCCTTCCGCGCCGCCCTGACCAGCGGCATCGACGGCTGGCGCGACGACGACCTGGCCTTCGACCAGGCCTGGGGCTTCCCGCTGGCGGCCGACGTCCCGGTGGCGATCTGGCAGGGCGACCAGGACCGGATGGTGCCCTTCGCGCACGGGGATTGGCTGGCCGCACACGTCCGGGGGGCCACCCCCCACCTCATCGCGGGCGCGGGCCACCTCAGCCTGGCCGTCGACCTGTTTGATGAAATCCTGGACGATCTGCTGCGCGCGCCGGGCCTCGGCTAGCCGGGACGGCCTCAGATCCAGTTGTGGAACCACATGCGGGCGTACCAGGAGCTGTAGGGGATGATGCGGGCGGCGAGGATGGGGTAGAGGTAGGCGAGGTTGAGGAGGGTGGCGAGGAGGTAGGTGCCGGCGGTGATGGCGCCGGTGGCGCGGCGGGCGGGGGTGGCGGTGCGGGGTCCGATGATGAGGCCGAGGCACAGGGTGATGGCGATGATGAGGTAGGGCTCGAAGGCGATGGCGTAGTAGTAGAACTCGGTGCGCTGGTCGTGGAGGTAGAACCAGATCCAGGGGAGCCAGCCGGCGGCGGTGGTGAGGAGGAGGGCGCCGGTGCGCCAGTCGCGGCGCATGAGCCACCAGGCGAGGCAGAAGGCGAGGGCGGCGGTGGCGCCCCACCAGATCAGCGGGGTGCCGATGCCCAGCACCTCCTGGGAGCAGGAAGCCGCCCCGCAGCCCGAGGACGACCCCGTGTAAGACAGCGCGATCGGCCGGGCCAGCACCAGCCAGCCCAGCGGGTCCGACATGTACGGCTCCTGCTTGGGCGTTGAGGTCAGCGTGATGCCGAAGTCGAGCATCGACCTGTTCTCCGCCAGCCATGCCGCGATCGTCGAGGTCGGGTGGCCGTTGTTCAGCGCGGCGCCGTTGCGGTTGTAGCCGTAGGGGGTGGCGAACCAGCCGGTCCAGGAGGCGGTGTAGACGGCGGCGGGGATGAGGGCGAACCAGGCGGGCAGCCAGCGGGCGTCGGAGCGCAGGACGCCGGCGAGGCGGTCGGTGTAGCCGGCGGCGCGGCGGGCGCCGAGGTCCCAGGCGATGACCAGGGCGGCGAATGCGGCGATGAACCAGATGCCGTTCCACTTGCAGGCCACCGCGGCGCCCAGGCAGGCCCCGGCGCCGGTCAGCGGCCAGCGGATGCCGAGCCCGGGCCCGCCGCCGGGCAGCGCGGCCGGGCCCGGCGGGGCCGCCGGGACCGGCGGGGTCGGCGGTGCTGGCGGCGGTGCGGGCGGCGGCGGCCAGGCGGGCGCGGGTGCGGTCGCGGTCGATGACGATGAGGCCGAACGCGGCCAGCACCCAGAACATGACGAAGATGTCGAGGATCGCGGTGCGGGACAGCACCAGCTCCAGGCCGTCCAGGGCCATCAGCAGCCCGGCGACGCAGCCCAGCAGGGTGGAGCGGGTCATCCGGCGGACGATCCGGGCCAGCATCAGGATCGACAAGGTGCCGACCAGCGCGACGGAGAACCGCCAGCCGAACGGGGTCAGCCCGAACAGCCACTCCCCGACCGCGATCATCTCCTTGCCCAGCGGCGGATGCGCCACCACCTCGGCCTGGGTGCCGAGCAGGATGTTGGTGTCCCCGCGCGCCAGCAGCGCGCTGACGTGGCTGGAGTGGTTGATCTCGACCCCGTGCCGCAGGATCGACCAGGCGTCGGGGACGTAGTACACCTCGTCGAACACCAGCCCGCGCGGCACGCTCAGCTGATCGAAGCGCAGGAACCCGCCGAACAGCGTGACCAGCAGCGGCCCGGCCCACCCCCAGGCGATGCTGCCCGGCATCGGCGGCACCAGCCGGTCCCGCAGCCCGCGCTCAGCCTCCGCCGGGCTGTCCGCCCGCGCCGAGCCGTCTGCTGCGCTTAACTGCGGCGCCGCGCTGCGGTGAGCCATGCCCCGATCCTAGGTCGCTCGTGTCGCTCAGCCGAGCCCCCACGGCGTGTCCGGCCCATCCGCCCCAGTCGCCCCGCACGCAACTCTCGCCCCGCGCCCGGCTTCGAGATCAGCCGTGGGTGTCCCGTTGGGTACGGCGGAGCGTTAGCAACGGGACACCCACAAGCCCTGGGCCGGCCTGCCCGGCGCTCATACGCCCCACCCGCCCCGTCCGCCAGGGTCGGTCTGAGTTGTCAGCGTGGGTCGGTCAGGTTGTAGACCGTGTCGCCGCCGACGGTCTGCGACCGGAAGTGGGCCGCGACCCAGCTGGTGATGGCCGCCGCGTCGCCGGAGCCGCCACCGAAGCTGTCCCCGTTGGCCCCGACGAAGTAGTGGATCTTGTGCTCGGCCACCAGCCGCTGGAACTCGGCCAGGGTCGGGGCCGGATCCGTGCCATTGAAGCCGCCGATGGACATGATCGGCTGCCCGGTGGCCAGTTGCAGCGGCGCCGCGCTCTCGGAGCCGACGGTGGCGGCGGCCCAGGCGTAGCCGCCTGCGCCCCGCTCTAGCAGCCGCTTCAGCGCCTGGCTGACCTCGGTCGAGCCACCGAGCCCGCCCGGCCCGCCCGCGCCCGTCCCGCCCCGGCCGCTGCGGCCAGCGAAGGCCCCGGCGCCGGTGCCGCCGCCCGGCCTGGTCCCGCCGCCAGGTGTGGTCCCGCCGCCGGGTGCGGTCCCGCTGCCCCGTGCCGTACCGCCGCCCGGTGCCGTGCCGCCGCCGGGTGCGGTGCCGCCGCCGGGTGCCGTGCCGCCGCCCGGTGCCGTGCCGCCGAAGCCCGCCCGGCCGGGCAAGCCCGCCCCGCCGGGGCCGCCCGCGCCACCCGGGCCGCCCGCGCCACCCCGGCCGCCGAACCCGCTCATCACCGTCGGCCCGGCCGTCGGCAGCGCGCCGGTGTGCGCGGTGGCGGCGGCGTCCAGGCTGTAGGCCGTCGGCCCGGCCAGCGCCGCCGCGATCCCGCCAGCAGCGGCCACCGCACCCAGCGTCACCCCAGCCCGGCTGCCCGGCCACGGCGCGGCGAGCAGGCCGGACGCGGCCAGCAGGCCGAGGATCAGGACCGCGAACCTGAGCCAGGGGTACCAGCCGGGGGAGCGGTCCAGCAGCTCGAACGACCAGCCGGCCGTGATCACCACGCCCAGGGCCAGCGCCGCACGGGCCGGCCACTCCGCGCGCAGCCGCCACAGTTGTACCGCGCTGATGGCCGTCAGGGCGGCAATCGCCGGGGCCAGCGCCACCGTGTAGTACGGGTGGATGATGCCGGCCATGAAGCTGAACACCGCCCCGGTGACCAGCAGCCACCCGCCCCACAGCAGCGCGGCGGCCAGGTTGCGGTCCGCCCGCGACCCCGCCTGTCGGGCCCGCCACGCCAGCCAGCCCAGCGTTCCGAGGCCCAGCAACGCGGCCGGGAGCAGCCAGCTGATCTGCCCGCCCATGTCGCTGCCGAACAGTCGCCCGAGGCCGGCCGCGCCGCTGAACGACGGGCTGCCGCCGTGCCCGCCGGCGAAGCCGACCGAGCCGGTCTCCTGGCCGTCCAGCCGGCCCAGGCCGTTGTAGCCCAGCGCCAGCTGAAGGATGCTGTCGTTGGTCGAGCCGCCCACGTAGGGCCGGTCGGCGGCGGGCGTCAGCATGACCGCCGCCACCCACCAGCCCGCCGCCACCACGACCGCGGCCAGACCGGCTAGCAACTGCCAGATCCGCCGGCCCAGCCGGGGCGGCCCGGCGACCAGGTAGACCAGGCCGAAGCCGGGCAGGACCAGGAACGCCTGCAGCATCTTGGCCAGGAAGCCGAAGCCGATCAGCGCCCCGGCCAGCACCAGCCAGCGGGTGCGGCCCGACTCCACCGCGCGCACCAGGGCGTAGGCGGCCGCCGTCATGAGCAGCACCAGCAGCGCGTCGGGGTTGTTGAACCGGAACATCAGCGTGGCCACCGGGGTCAGCGCCAGCGCCGCCCCGGCCAGCAGCCCGGCGCCGGGCCCGAACCAGCGGCGCACCGCGGCGTGCAGCAGGGCCACCGCGGCCACCCCCTCGAGGGCCTGGGGGACCAGCACGCTCCAGTAGTTGAGCCCGAACGCCCGCGCCGACAGCTCCATGATCCACAGCGAGGCCGGGGTCTTGTCGACCGTGATGAAGCTCGAGGCGTCGAACGAGCCGAAGAAGAAGGCCTTCCAGCTCTTGGTGCCCGCCTGCACGGCGGCGGAGTAGAAGTCGTTAGCCCAGCCGCTGCGGCTCAGCCCGGCCAGGTACAGCAGCGCGGTCGCGGCCAGCAGCCCGGCCAGGGCCCAGCGGGGCCACCGGGCGGCCGCGGCGGTCGCGCCGGCTCTGGTCCGGGGACGGCGGACGGTGAGCGCGGTCACCTGGCGCTCCCGCGGAAGACCCAGCTGCGGTACAGCACGAACCGGGCCAGCGTGGCGGCCAGGCTGGCGATCAGCAGCACGGCCAGCTCGGCGACCCGGGTCGGCCGCGGGGTGATCCAGTGCAGCGCGGCCAGCGCGCCCGAGGTCAGCGCCAGGCCCGCGGCGAACGCGATGAGCCCGCGCAGCTGGTGCCGCACCGCGTGCTGGCGGCCCGAGATGCCGAAGGTGACGCGCCGGTTGACCGCGGTGTTGCCGATGGCGGTGAGCAGCAGGCTGATCGCGTTCGCCGGCTGCGCCGCCAGCCCGCGGCGCAGCAGGACGTACAGCAGGATGTAAGCCACCGTGCTGGCGATGCCCACGGCCACGAACCGGGCCATCCGCTGGCCGCCGCCCATCCGCAGGATGCCGCGGAGGTCGGCCAGGGCGGTAGCCCGCACGTTCACCCGCGAGTCCGGGTCGTCGGTCCAGTCCACCGGCACCTCGTGGATCCGCAGGCCGGACCGCTCGGCCAGCACCAGCAGCTCAGTGTCGAAGAACCAGCCGCCGTCGCTGGTCAGCGGCAGCAGCTCACGCGCCTTGTCCCGGCGGATGGCCTTGAACCCGCACTGCGCGTCGGAGAACCCGGCGCCCAGCGTGGCCTGGAGCAGCAGGTTGTAGCCGCGCGAGATCACCTCCCGGCGGGGCCCGCGCACGACGCGGGAGCCGCGGGCCAGCCGGGTCCCGATGGCCACGTCGCTGTGCCCCGACAGCAGCGGCGCGACCAGGGGCAGCAGCGCGTTCAGGTCGGTCGACAGGTCGACGTCCATGTAGGCCAGGACCTCGCTGTCGCTGTGCGACCAGATGGACCGCAGCGCCCGGCCCCGGCCGGGCTGGGCCAGCCGGACCGCGCTGACCCGGCTCAGCTCGGCGGTGAGCCCGCGGGCGATGTCCCAGGTCCGGTCCCGGCTGCCGTTGTCGGCGATCGTGATGTGCCAGCTCAGCGGGAAGCCGCCGGACAGGTACGCGTGCAGCCGCCGGATGCTGGGGGCCAGGTCGGTCTCCTCGTCCTTGACCGGGACCACGATCTCCACCTGGCCGGAGCCGGACGGCACGCCCGCCGTTTCTGGCGTGGCTGATGAGGTCGGCGGGGCGGCAGTGTCGAAGATGAGGGCGGGTTTGTTCATGGCGATAACCATCGGTGACCAGGCTGGTCGCGACCTGCCGCGCGATTCTCAGCCGTCTATGAGAGGATCATCCGGCCAGGGTGGTTTTGCACAGCAACATAAGACTTTGCACTGCGCCGGCACCGGGCAGTTCGCCCGGCCGACGCGCGGAGGAGGCGAGGGCCCCGTGTTCGACGTGCTGCTGCGCGGCGGCTGGGTGGTCGACGGCACCGGCGCGCCGCCCTGGCGGGCGGACCTGGCCGTCGCCGGTGACCGCATCGCGGCCATCGGGCACCTGGCCGCGGCGACCGCCGCCCGCGAGGTGGACGCCAGCGGCCGCTACCTGATGCCCGGCTTCGTCGACACCCACGTGCACGCCGACGCGTCGGCGTCGGCCAGGGACACCCAGCTCGCCGCGCTGCGCCAGGGCGTGACCACGCTGCTGCTCGGCCAGGACGGCGTGTCGTTCGCCCCGGCCTCGGCCGCCACCATCCGCGCGGTCAGTCAGTACTTCGGCCCCGTCAACGGGACGTGCCCGGCCGGGCTGGCCGACGGGTGCTCGGTGGCCGACCTGCTCAGCTTCTACGACCGGGCCGGCGCGCTGAACGTCGGCTACCTGGCCCCGGCGGGCACCATCCGGGCCGAGGTCATGGGCTACGACCCGGCGCCCGCGACCGCCGGCCAGGTGGCCGCGATGCGCGCGCTGGTCGAGGCGGCGCTGGCCGACGGGGCCCTGGGCCTGTCCACCGGGCTGGACTACGAGCCGGGCCGGTTCGCCGACGCGGCCGAGATCACCGCGCTGTGCGCCCCGGTGGCCGCGGCCGGGGCCGTCTACGTCAGCCACATCCGGGGCTACGAGGCCGACGCGTGGCGCGGCATGGCCGAGCTGACCCGGATCGCCCGAGACAGCGGCGCCGCCGCGCACGTCTCGCACTACCACGGCCCGGCCGGCATGCTGGCCGGGCTGCTCGACGCCGGCCGGGACGAGGGCCTGGACCTCACCTTCGACAGCTACCCGTACGAGCGCGGCAGCAGCATCCTGGCCATGGTGGCGCTGCCGCTCGAGCTGCGCGCCGGGGAGCCCGGCCCAGGTCCGGGAGCGGCTCGGCGAGCCCGCCGTGCGGGCCGCGCTGGCCCGCGACTGGTTCCCGGCCGTGGCCGACGTGCTGGACCGGATCACGCTGGCCTACATCGGGTCGGCCGACTGGGCCTGGGCCGAGGGCCTGACCCTGCCGGCCGCCGCCCGGCAGGCCGGCCTGGCCCCCGGAGAGCTGGTCTGCGAGCTGGTCGCGGCCAGCGAGACCGGGGCCGGCTGCGTGTTCGGCCACCCGCCCACCAACACCGAGGCCGACCGGCGCGCGCTGCTGCGCCACGAAGCCCACATGGGCGGGTCGGACGGCATCCTGCTCGGCCGCGCGCCGCACCCGCGGGCCTGGGGCACCTTCGCCCGGTATCTGGGCCGGCACACCCGGACCCTGGGCGACTGGAGCTGGGGCCAGGCCGCGCTGCACCTGGCCGCCCATCCGGCCCGCCGGTTCGGGCTGGCCGGGCGCGGCCTGCTGCGGCCCGGCTACGTCGCCGACGCGGTCGTCCTCGACCCGGCCGCGGTGACCGACACCGCCACCTACGAGCGGCCCTGCAGCCTGGCCGAGGGCGTGGACCACGTGCTGGTCAGCGGCCAGTTCGCGCTGACCGACGGCGACCTGACCGGCGCCCGGCCCGGCCGGGCCCTGCGCCGCGGGCAGGAGACGTGATGGCGGTCGCGCCGCCGGCCGCCGGCCTGCGCAACAACTCCGCCTCGCTGCGCCGGGCGCTGGGCATCCTGCTGCGGATCGGCGAGGACAGCGCCGACGGCCGGGGCCACACGCTGGCCGGGCTGTCCCGCGACCTGGACCTGAACAAGAGCACGCTGCTGCGGCTGCTGGCCCCGCTGTGCGAGGCCCGGCTGGTCGAGCAGGAGCCCGGCACCGGAAGGTACCGGCTGGGCTGGCGCACCGCCCAGCTCGGCGCCGCCTACCTGGAGCAGGCCGACCTGCCCGGCGCCGCCCGCGACGTGCTGCGCGGTCTCATGGAGGAGACCAGCGAGACCGTTCACCTGGTGCTCGCCGACCTGCCCGAGGTGGTCTACATCGACAAGGTCGACAGCCCCCGGCCGGTACGGATGTTCTCGCGGATCGGCACCCGCCAGCCCGCCTACAGCACCGCGGTCGGCAAGGCCATCCTGGCCCACGCCGGCGACGGTGCCGTGCGGCGCGTGATCCAGGCCGGGCTGCCCGCCCGCACCCCGCGCACCCACACCACCGCCGCGGCGCTGCGCGCCGACCTGGCCGAGATCCGGGCCCGCGGCTACGCGGTGGACGACGTGGAGAACGAGCCGGAGATCCGCTGCGTGGCCGCCCCCGTCTTCGACCACGCCGGAACGGTCGGCAGCGCGGTCAGCGTGTCCGCGCCCGCCAGCCGCCTCGACGCCGGCCAGGTGCCCGCCCTCGGCGCCCTGGTCGTCGTGGCCGCCGACCAGATCTCCCGTCGGCTGGGGGCCCGCCGATGACTGATAACAGCAAGAAGCGTCCGCGCGGACTCGTCACGCTGGGTGAGACCATGGGGCTGCTCACGCCGGCCACCGCCGGGCCCCTGCACCGCGGCGCCGGGCTGAGGCTGAGCATCGCCGGGGCCGAGTCCAACGTGGCCATCGGGGTGCGGCGGCTGGGCAGCGCCGCGACCTGGATCGGCCGGGTCGGCCAGGACGACGTCGGCGACGTCATCGTCCGCGAGCTGCGGGCCGAGGAAGTCACGCTGCGCGCCATCCGCGACCCCGCGCCCACCGGGCTGATGCTCAAGACCGCCCGGGCCGCGGGCGTCACCAGGGTCAGCTACTACCGCACGGCCAGCGCCGGGTCCCGGCTGAACCCCGGCGACCTCGACGAGGCCGCCATCGCCGAGGCCGGCGTCCTGCACGTCACCGGCATCACCCCCGCGCTGGGCCCCGGACCCGCGGCCGCCGTCTGGTCGGCGATCGAGATTGCCCGCCTTAACAAGGTGGTCGTGTCGCTGGACATCAACTACCGGTCGGCGTTGTGGGACCGGGCCGCGGCTTCCGCCGCGCTGCGGGAGCTGGCCCGGCACGCCGACATCGTGTTCGCGGGGGAGCAGGAGGCCGCGCTGCTGGCCGAGGCCGGGCGACCCGGCGGCGATGGCCCGCGAGGTGGCCCGGCTGGGGCCGCGGCAGGTGCTGATCAAGCGCGGCCACCTCGGCTGCCTGGCCTGGATCGACGAGGTCGCCATCGAGCAGCGGGCCATTCCGGTGCGCGCGGTCGACCCGGTCGGGGCCGGTGACGCGTTCGTGGCCGGCTACCTGGCAGAGTTGCTAGCCGGGCAGCCCGCCGAGGTCCGGCTGGCCACCGCCGCGGCGGCGGGCGCCTTCACCGTCACCGTCAGCGGCGACTGGGAGGGCCTGCCGACCCGGCCGGACCTGGACCTGCTCGATGCTCCCGACGATGTCATCCGCTGAGATTCAACCCGGAGGAAAGATGTCCCGCAGCCAAGTCAGCACCGCCAGCGCGCCGTCGCCCAAGGGGGCCTACTCCCAGGGCATCGTGGCCGGCGGCTTCCTCTACACGGCCGGGTTCGGCCCGCACGACCCGGCCAGCGGCGAGGTCGTGGGCGACGCCATCGAGGAGCAGACGGCCCAGGTGATGCGCAACATCGCCGCCGTGCTCGCGACGCACAACCTGGACTTCTCCAGCGTGGTCAAGTCCACCGTGCACCTGCAGGAACTGCACCGGGACTTCCCCGGCTTCAACGTGGTCTACGAGGGCTTCGTCACCGCGCCCTACCCGGTGCGCACCACGGTCGGCTCCCAGCTGGCCGGCATCCTGGTCGAGATCGACGTGGTCGCCGCGCTCGACTGACCGCCGCACGGCATATCGCTCAACACGGGCCGCCGCCCGGCGCTGGCCTGTGACTGGGTGATCGCGTAGCGTGACTGCCCATGAGCGCAGGCGGTCCCGTGCGGTCGGCCCGGCGGAGCGCGGATTCCGCCCGCCAGGCCCGCCCGAGGGTGCCCGTCCGGGCCGTGATCACCGCGGCGGCACGGGCGGGCCGGCGTGAGCCGTGGCGGGTTCTGGCCGTCGCCGTGCCGCTGACCGTGTGCACGGTCGCGGCCGAGATCCTGATCGACCACTACGTCAAGCCGACCAGTCTGCTGCTGTCGCTGACCGGGACGATCGCCACCACCGGCCTGAGCCTGCTGGCCACGGTGTTCATCTCCGGAGTCCTGTGCCGGATCGTCGGCGAGGTCGAGCACGGCCAGGAGCACCTGACCATCCGGCAGATCGCGAAGGGCCTGCCGTGGGTCCGCCTGGCCCTAGCCGACCTGCTGGTCGTGGCGATCGTCGTCATCGGCCTGCTGGCCCTGGTCGTCCCCGGGCTGATCGCCGGCAACCTGCTGGCGGTCTCCGGCCCGGTGATCGAGATCGAGCACCGGCCTGTCCGGGCGGCCCTGCGCCGGTCCGCGCGCCTGGTCCGGCCGCACTTCTGGAGCGTGGCGCTGCTAGCCACCCTGCCGGTGCTGGTCGCCAGCGGGGTCGAGACGCTCGTGCCCGAACCGCACGGCGTCGCCGAGATCCTGGAGGCCCTGGCCGTCCGGGGCCTGGCCGAAGGGCTGATCGAGGCGGCGATCGGCCTGATCCTGGTGGAACTTTGTTATCGCCTCATCGCCCTGGCCGCGTTGCGCGCAGAGAGATCTGATCCGACTCGGCGATGACGTCGGCATCGATGGCGCGCAGGCCCTCGCCGAGCCGTTCGCGGGCCTGGCGGAGCAGCTTGAGCGAGTTGCCGGCCACGGCCTGGTCGGCGGGGCGCTCCGGGTCGGCCCCGTGTTCCTCGATCAGGTGCACCTGCAGGGCCGCGGCTACCTCGTCGACTGCCTTGAGCGCGTGGTATATCGCCAGATCCCGGCTCACGTCGTTCACCATGCTGCCTATATGCCCAGCGAGGTCCGGGTCATCCCGGCGCCGCGGCCGGGCCCGCATGGCCATGAGTCGCCGCGCCGGCACGTTGCGTGGCCGAAGCGATCACGCTGAGTAAGGTAACCGGCATGGTCCAGGGGGAGGGCGGCGTCGCGGGCCCGGACAGGGTCGCGGGCCAGGGGGCCGCGGGTGGCCTGGCCGACGCCGAAATGATGGCCGGCAGCCCGCTGCGGACGCCGAAGGCGGCGGCCTGGGCCGGGATCGTGTTCTCCGTGCTCGCCATCACGGCCATGGTGCTGATCCGGCTGTCCATCCCGCACAACAGCGGCCAGACCGGGGCCTGGCTGTCCGACCAGAGCAAGCGCCAGGCCGTGGACGTGGCGCTGAACCTGGTCCCGTTCGCCGGGATCGCGTTCCTCTGGTTCGTCGGCGTGATCCGGGACCGGGTCGGGGAGCGCGAGGACCGCTTCTTCGCGACCGTTTTCCTGGGCAGCGGCCTGGTGTTCGTCGCGATGTTCTTCGTGGCCGCGGCCCTGGCCGGCGGACTGGTTGACGCGGCCGCGGCCCACCCGTCGTCGACCGGGTCAGACACCTTGTCGCTCGGCCGCGACTCCACCACGATCCTGCTCGACGTCTACGCCATGCGGATGGCCGCGGTGTTCACGCTGACCACCGTCACCATCGCCCGCCGGACCCAGATCGTCTACCGGTGGGTGTGGATCGCCGGCTACCTCACCGCCATCGCGCTGCTCTTCGCCTCCAGCTCCAGCGGCTGGGTGGAACTCGTGTTCCCGGCCTGGATCCTGGTCCTGAGCATCAACATCCTGCGCAACCCGCAGGGCTCGGGCGAGGCTAGGACGACGCCGGGTCCGGCTCGGCCAGCCGCGGAAGCGTGATCGTGAACTGGGTGCGGCCGGGCCCGCTGGTCACCGCGACCTGACCGTGGTGGGCGGCGGTGACCGCGTCCACGATGGCCAGGCCCAGGCCGGTGCTGCCCGCCGCGCGGGACCGGGAGCTGTCCCCGCGCACGAACCGCTCGAACAACGTTGGCAGGAGCTCGGCCGGGATGCCGGGGCCGTCGTCGGTCACCGTGACCTGCACCGTTCCCGGCGCGTCCGGCACTGACCCCGATACCGGCGGGGTGGCCAGCCGGACCGACACGGTGGTGCCCGCCGGCGTGTGCCGGGCGGCGTTGCTGAGCAGGTTGGCCAGCACCTGGTGCAGCCGGTGCTCGTCGCCGCGGACCCAGACCGGCTCGTCCGGGCAGCTCGAGCTGCCACCGGTGGCCCGGCCGCGGCTGCCCGCGCGTCGCTGGTCACGTCGATGGCCAGCCGGGTCAGGTCCACCGGCTCGCTGGCCAGCGGCCGCCCGGCGTCCAGCTGGGCCAGCAGCAGCAGCTCGTCGACCAGCACGCTCATCCGGGCCGACTCCGATTCCACCCGGCTCAGCGCGTGGGCCACGTCGTCGGGCACCGGCCCCGGGTGACGGCGGGCCAGCTCGGCGTAGCCGCGGATGGAGGCCAGCGGCGTGCGCAGCTCGTGGCTGGCGTCCGCGGCGAATCGGCGCAGCCGGTTCTCGCTGGCCTCGCGGCGGGCCAGCGCCGCCTCGACGTGGCCCAGCATCCGGTTGAGCGCCGCGCCCACCTGGCCGACCTCGGTGCGCGGGTTGGCGTCCGGGACCCGCTCGGGCATCGTGACCTGGCCGCTGCCCAGCGGCAGCTCGGTGACCCTGGTCGCGGTCGCGGCGACCCGGCGCAGCGGCCGCAGCGACACCCGGACCCAGGCCGTGCCGATCAGCCCGGTCAGCAGCAGCGCCGCCGCGAACACCGCGATCTCGGCCAGCGCGATCGCGTGCAGCGTGTTCTCGACGTGGCCGTCAGCGGCAGTCCGCTGACGACGATGCCGTCCCGGCTGTTGGCGGCCATAAAGCGGTACGGGCCGTAGTTCGCCAGCGTGATGGTCTGCGGCTGCGGCGTTGACCGGCAGCCCGGCCAGCTCGCGCCGCTCGGCGGCGGTCAGGACGCACAGGCCATTCTCCGCTCCGGCCAGCCGGGGATTGCGGACCGCGTCCAGCCGGTACGGGCTGCTCCCGGTGCTACTGGCCATGGCGGTCAGCGTGCCGCCGTTCTGCTCCTGGGCACACCCCTCCGGCGTGCCCGGCGGCGGGTGGTCATCACCGTTGTCGTGGTCCGCGCCAGGGGGCGGCGGATGCGGCATGGGATGCAGGCACCGCTCGTAGCGCTGGATGGCGTCGCCGAGCTGCTGGTCGACCTGCCCGACAAGGACACTGTGCAGGTGCGCGTAGGTCACCGCCCCGACCACGGCGCAGGCGGCGAACAGCGTCACCAGCAGCCCGGCGACCAGCCGGCCGCGCAGCGTGCGGCGGGCCAGCCAGCGGCCCGGCGCGCCCAGCAGGCCGGTGGCGGACATGAGTCAGGCCGACGGCTTGAGCACGTAGCCGACGCCGCGAACGGTGTGGATCAGCGGCTCACGGCCGGTGTCGATCTTCTTGCGCAGGTAGCTGATGTACAGCTCCACCACGTGCGCCTGGCCGCCGAAGTCGTAGTTCCACACCCGGTCCAGTATCTGCGCCTTGGACAGCACCCGGCGCGGGTTGCGCATTAGGTAGCGCAGCAGCTCGAACTCGGTGGCGGTCAGCTCGATCAGCTCGCCGCCCCGCCGCACCTCGCGCGCGTCCTCGTCCATGGTCAGGTCGCCCACGACCAGCTCGGTGCCGCTGCGGGCCTGGTTGATGCCGGCCCGGCGCAGCAGTCCGCGCAGCCGGGCCAGCACCTCCTCCAGGCTGAACGGCTTGGTCACGTAGTCGTCGCCGCCCGCCGTGATCCCCTTGACCCGGTCCTCCACCGAGTCCCTGGCCGTCAGGAACAGCACGCAGACGTTCGGCTGGCTGGCCCGCAGCCGCCGCAGCACCTCCAGGCCGTCGAAGTCCGGCAGCATGACGTCGAGCACCACGGCGTCCGGCTCGAACTCCCTGGCCGCTCGGACCGCGCTGGCCCCGTCCGCGGCCGTGCGGATCTCCCAGCCCTCGTAGCGCAGCACGCTGCCGAGCAGCTCGGCCAGGCTGGGCTCGTCATCGACGACCAGGATCCGGACCGGACTGCCGTCGGCCCGGCGGAAGCTGGGCCCGGACTCGGGCCGGTCAGCAGGGAACCGCTCCATCACGCTCATCATGCTGCCACCCTGCCTGACCCGGCTACGCGGGCCTTCTGGGGAGTTTCTGGGTTTCCTCTGAATGAATGGGCGCTGAATCGAATGGGCGCTGAGCAGCATCAGCAGCCAGGGCCGGGCAGTCCCGCACCGCCCGCCGCGCCTGGCGGCTCAGCCCGGCGGGCACGCCGCCCTCGGCCAGCAGCGGATAGCCCCACTCGTCCAGGGTGATCAGCTCGGGCAGCAGCTCGGCGCACACGCCGTGCCCGGAGCAGGCGGCCGGGTTGACCCGCAACCGCAGGCCCCTAGGTTCCCGACCACTAGGTTCCTGACCACTGGGTTCCCGACCACTGGATTCCTGACCACTAGACTCCTGGTGACTAGTTACCTGGCTACTAGCTGTCTGAGTACTAGTCGCCTGGGAACTAGTTCGCCGGGCACCAGTTCCTGGGGAACTAGTAACCGGGGAATTAGTCATCTCGGCTCCCGGGTGGACGGGCCGGCGGGCACCGGCAGGAACGGGGCGTGGTCGGTGGCGGTGCACCGGCCCCGGGCGTGCGCGTCCAGCTCGGACCGGAACACGGTCAGCGAGCTGGGCACGAACCGGACGAAGCCGTCGGGGTGATGGCAGGCGCCGCGCCCGGTGACCAGCCCGGCCCAGCGCTGCACGTCGCCCAGGGCCTGCCGCCGGGGACGCGGCCCGGCCAGCTCGGCCAGCGCGCCGGCGATGTGCGGCAGCCCGTTGAAGCACGGGCCGCACTGCCCGGCCGATTCCAGGGCCAGGTAGCGGCCCACCCGGGCGGTCTCGGCCAGGCCGCACCGGCCGGCTGGCAGCTCGGCGAGCACGCCGGCGCCCGCGAAGGCGCCGGCCGGGCGCAGTGCCGCGTTGCTCAGGGACAGGCCGGCGGCCTGCTCGGGGTCCAGCCAGGCGCCGTGGTAGCCGCCGACCAGCACGGCCTGGACGCTGTCGGCCGGCGCTCGCGGGGCCGGCCAGCTCGGCCGGGAGCAGCGCGGTCAGCGGGGTGCCCAGGCTGGCCTCGGTGATGTAGCTGCCGCCGTCGGCGCGATGCACGGTGGCACAGCATGGGCCGGGCTCGGCCGCGGTGCCGAGGGCCCGGAACCAGCCCGCGCCGAACCGGGCGATCAGGGCCAGGTGGGCCAGCGTCTCGACGTTCTGGACCAGGGTCGGCAGGCCGGCCGACGCCGCGCTCGTAGACGGGCGGCTGCTTGAAGGCGGGCCGGGCCGGGCCGCCGTTGATCCAGCTGGCCAGGGCGGTTTCCTCGCCGGCCAGGAACGCGTCCGGGGCCTGCACGAACTCCACCTCGACGCGGTCCAGGCCGGCCGCGGCCCGCTGGCGCAGCGCGCCGAGCAGCCGGCGGGACAGCTCCTCGCCGCGGCGGGAGTACAGGAACGCCTCGGTCGCCCCGGTGGCCTGTGCCACGAGCTGGAGCCCATCGAGCACCAGGTGCGGCGCGCCCCACAGCAGCGCGGCGTCCTTGCCGCTGGCGGGCTCGCCCTCGGCTCCGTTGGCCACGACCACGGCCCGGCGGCGGTCGCGGGCCTGGGCGGCCACGGCGGCCAGCTTGCGGCGCACGGGGAAGGCCGCGCCGCCCCGGCCGGTCAGCCCGGCCGTCTCGGCCTCGGCGATGAGCCCGCCGGGCCGGGCCGGGTAGCGCAGCGGGCCGAGCCGGGCCAGGTGGCCGGCCAGGCCTGCGATCGGCTCCCGGGTCGGACGGGATCAGCCGGGGCAGGCCGACGGGCGGGGCGGCCGGCGGCGTGCTGGCCGCGGCCAGGTAGTCGACGCTCATCGGGTACCGGCCTTGGCGTGCTGCTCTCGGTCAAGCTGCCTGCTGGCGGTGGCCGCGGCCAGCACCTGGGCGGCGCGCTGGCCGGGCGGGACGGCGCGTCGGGCAGCGGTCACCCGCCAGGCCAGCGCGGCGGCGACGGCCGCCGCGCAGCCGATGCCGAGGTACAGCAGCCCGCCGCGCTGCAGGTCGGTGGCTGATCCGATGCTGTGCGCGAAGGCCACGGGCCAGCTCAGGTAGGCCAGCCAGTGCACGACCCGCCAGGTCGCGGCGGCCGATGCGGCCGCGCAGCAGGCTGGTCACGATCAGCGCGGCCATCAGGTCCAGCGAGACCGCGCCCAGCCCGAGCCAGAACGCCTCGTAGTGCGAGACGAACGGCACCACGGAGGCGACGATCCCGATGGAGACGAACGGGTCGGCGATGGCAGTGGCCACGTGGACCGCGACGAACACCGCGGCCAGCAGCGACACGCTGCGGTGCAGGCTGGTGGCGCCGAACCGGGGCAGGCCGGGCAGCCGGCCCTGCCGGTTGACCAGGATGCCCAGCACCATCACCGCGGTCAGCAGCAGCAGCGCCACGACGCCGGTGGCCCGGCTCGCGTACCAGAGTGCTGTGCTTGAGGTAATTCCGTTCACCAGTGCTTCTCCGCCCGAATCTGGCTGGCCGGCCGGGACTGCGGCCCTGCTTTCGTGACTGCGAGCATGCCGGGCCGGGCGCTGGAGGAGATCTGGGCTACCTCTGCGCAGCCTCTGAACGCGCGGATCATGCGTCTGGTTGCCAACTGGCATGTATGGCGGCGTGCGCACCTCTACGATTAACAGGTGATTATCTGGCTGAACGGGACCTTCGGCGTTGGCAAGACATCAACGGCGGATCGGCTCGCGGCCCTGATTCCTGACGGCCGCGTGTTCGACCCCGAGACGGTCGGAGCCATGCTCAGGGCCAATCTCGCCGACCGCCCAGTGTCTGATTTTCAGGACTGGCCGGCCTGGCCGCCGCTGGTCGCGGCCGCGCTTATCGAGATCACCCGCATGACGGGCCAGAACGTCATCGCCCCGCAGACCGTGCTCAAGCGCGAGCACCTGGACCAGGTGCTGGTCCCGCTGCGGGTAGCCGGGCTGGAGGTGTTCCAGGTACTGCTGGACGCCGACGAGGCGGTGCTGCGCAGCCGGATCGAGGGCTCGGACGAGGCCATGGCCTGGCGGCTTGACCACCTGGACGAGTACAAGGCGGCCCGGTCGTGGATGGCGGAGATGGCTGACCTGGTCGTCGACACCGTCGCCTCGACGCCGCCGCAGATCGCCCGGCGGATCCTGGCCGGCCTGCCGGACCTTCAGGCCAAGGCGGGCACGGCGAAGGCGGATGGTGCCCAGGCGAACGGCGCAAAGCCGGACGGCGCTAAGCCGGACGGCGGGGCCAAGCCTGGTCTGCGGGCCAAGACGGACGCCGCAGCCAGGCCGGACACGCCGGTGAAGCCGAGTGCCGCGGCCTCGCCGGACTCCGCGGCCAAGGCCGACTCCGCGCCGAAGCCGGAGTCCGCGCCGAAGCCGGAGTCCGCGCCTAAGGCGGACTCCGCGCCTAAGGCCGACTCCGCGGCGAAGGCGGAGTCCGCTGCGAAGGCGGAGTCCGCTGAGGAGCCCGACGCCGCGGCGGAGCCGGACACCGCGGAAACCCCGGCCAAGCCGGACTCCGCGGCGCAGCGGCAGACGGCGCTCGCCGACAAATAGGATCTGGCCGCCGCGCTGACCGCGCGGTTTTCCCAGCCCGGGCACCTACAATGGCCGCTTCGGGAGAGGGGAAGCCGATGGCGATACGCCGGCCTAGGTTCTCGGGCCTGCCGTTGCTGTCCGCGCCCCTGCGCCGGCCAGCCGGACTGCTCATCGCGGCCTGCGCGATTGTCATCGCCACGCTGGGCGCGCTGACCGCGCATCAGAGCCAGGCCGACTCGGTGGACGCCCGGATCGACGCGGCCATCATCGCCCGGCTGGTCACCCATATGCGGCCCGTTGACCTCGTGGTCGAGCTGGGCAACCAGCGGACGGTCACGATCATCTGCGCGGTGCTCGTGCTGGCCTGCCTGGCCCTGCGGCGGGTGCGCAGCGCCGTACTGATCGTGGTGGCCGTGCCGCTGGCCAGCGGGATCACCGAGAGCTTGCTCAAGCCGCTGTTCGGCCGGACGCTCGGTGGGGCGCTGTCGTTCCCCAGCGGGCACGAGACCGGCGTATCGGCCGTGGTGGTGGCGGTCATCGTGGTCCTGATCGGGCCCGCCCGGCCGCCGCTGCCCGCCGCGCTGCGCTGGCTGCTGGCGGCGGTCGCGGCGGCGGCGATGATCGTGCTGGCGCCCGCGCTGGTCGCGGTGCACTTCCACTACTTCTCGGACACCATCGGGGGCGCGGCGGTGGGCACCGGCACGGTGCTGGCCACCGCGCTGGGCCTGGACGCCCTGACCGCGTGGCTGGCCCGGACCCAGGCGGCCAGGGACGGCGTGGCCGAGCCGGCCTCGGCCGAGGACGGAATGACGGCGGCCGGCCGCGGGTTGCCACCAGCATGACGTCAGGACACCAGATCACCATCACGCCCGCGACCGCGCACATCGAGGTCACCGTTGACGGCGAGAAGCTGGCCGAGTCCAGCCGCGCCGTCCTCCTCGAGGAGACCGGGCTGCCGGCCCGCTACTACCTGCCCCGCGAGGATGTCCGCACGGACCTGCTCCAGCCCACCGCGACCCAGAGCACCTGTCCGTACAAGGGGCAGGCGGCCTACTGGTCGGCCGAGGTCGGCGGCCAGGTCCACCAGGACATCGTGTGGAGCTACGACTCGCCCATCCCGGAGGCCGAGGGCATCGCCGGGCTCATGTGCTTCTGGACCGAGCGCGGCGCCAGCCTGACCGTCGACGGCGCCGCCCAGCCGGCCTGAGCCGCCGCTTCGGCTGAGCGGGCCACTCTCACCGACCCCGGCGCCGGACCGTCGCGGACGTTTCCGCGGAAACGTCCGCGACGGCCCGGCCCGGCGCGGCGGCCCGCTCAGCCGGCGTCATCCGGCGCCGGGCGTCCGGCGCCGGCATGCCGGATGACCTGCCGTGCGTGGGCGGCCAGTTCGGTGCTGGGGCCGCCCCGGCGCAGGCCCAGCAGTTCCCACGACCGCGCGATGCCGACACCGAACATCACCATGACCAGCGTGGCCGCCGTTGACGGCGCCTGCGCGGCGCTGCTGGCGGTAAACGCCGTCACCACCTGGGCGCCGTAGAGCCCGACGATGAAGGCCATCAGGAACGGCCACCGGCGGCTCAGCCGCTCCCGTGACCGGGCCCGGTACAGCCGGACGACCAGCGCGACCGTGCTTAACGCCCCCAGCAGGCCCAGCACGAGACTGGCGCGCGGCAGCTCGTTGCCCGGCCGCAGGCCGAACAGCGAGATCCACATGGCGTCCAGCAGCGCCGTGAACGCGGTGGTGGCCACCGTTCGCTGCTGCTCGGACGCCTGCGCGCCCGTCACCCGCTCCGGGGCCAGTGACACCGCGACGAACAGCAGCCCGGTCAGCGCCCCCGCGACCGTCGTGCTGGACAGGAACAAGTTCGTGTAGTCCCCCATGCCCGCCATGCTGCCCCACGAGGCCGGCCGAGCCTAGCAACCACGCTTGCCCGGCCGCGGCCGCGACGGGGCGGGCAGCGAGACGGTCCGCTCAGACGGCCAGCCCGAGACCGCGCAGGTCGCGCCGCAGGTCGTCGGGGGACGAGAAGCGCAGGGCCGCGATGCCCAGGTCCCGCGCCGCCGCGACGTTGCCCGGCGAGTCATCGATGAACGCGGTCCGGCCCGGCGCCAGGTCGTGGCGCTCCAGCAGGATCTCGAAGATCTGCCGGTCGGGCTTGGCCACGCCCTCGATGCCCGAGATAACCGCGCCGTCGAACCAGCGCATGAACGGAAAGCGGTCGCGCCGCAGCACGTACCGGTCCGGCTCCATGTTGCTGAGCGCGAAGCACGGCAGCCCCGCGGACCGGAGCTCGGCCAGGATCTCGACCGTGCCGTCGATCTGGCCCCGGATCATCTCCTCGCCGCGGTGCGCCCAGGCCATGATCAGCTCGGCGTAGCGCGGGTGCTCGCGGGCCAGGCGCTGGCACGAGGTGGTGGTGTCCGCACCGAGGTCGTGTGCCCGGTGCCAGTCGCTGGTGCAGACCCGTGCGAGGAAGTCGCTCATCTCGGCGGGATCGTCGAACAGCTGGCCGTACAGGTAGCGCGGATTCCAGTCGAGCAGCACGCCGCCCAGGTCAAAGACGACCGCGTCGATCTCCCTGCCACCCACCGCCCGAACCTAACACGGTGCCCCAGTGGCACACCCGCCGCCGGCGGCGGCCAGGGCTGGGCTAGGAGCCGCCGCTGGTGACCTGGCCGGAGCCCGAGCTGGACGACGCCCCCGAGGACGAGCTGAAGCCCGAGCCCGAGCCGGACTTGTGCGAGCTGGACGAGTGGCTGGCTGAGCTGGACTTATGCGTCGCCGACCCGGAGCTGCCCGAGCTGGAGCTGCCCGACCCCGACGAGGAGGTGCCGCGCGAGGTCGAGTGCTGCGCCGCCTGACCGTGCGTGCCGGATGAGGCCTGGGCGCTCGCGGTGCCGGGCAGCACGTAGGCGACCGCGCCGCCGGCCACGATGCTGGCCGCGCCGATGGCGGCGGTGACGGCGCGGATCCGGCCCTGGTCCCGGTCCCTCGCCGCGATAGCCGCGCGGACTGGCCTGCGCTCGGTGCCCACGTGATCCTCCTCCTGGCGCGGTCCGCCTGACCGCTGCCAGAATCAGCCTGGCCGGCGCAAGCTCTCAGGTTCCTCTGCGCCGGCTGCCGGACTGCTCTGAGCTACGTTCATCCGCAGGCTGTGGATAAGTGTGTGGACAGCGCGGTGGAAAGCTGAGGCGCACAGGGGATAAACGGCAGATGTCCTGTGGACGACAAAAGAATCTTGGAGTTGCCGCCGGAAAGGCCTTGTGTGGCGCGCCGCGAAGGCAGTAGAACTACTTCACCACTGAAGACGTGCTCCATCCGGAGGAAGGTCCGGGAGGCGGGCGATCGCCGGGTGACCGGAGATCAACCGCAGCGGCACGCGACCGGTGGCAGCCACGTGGCGCACGGCAGCCGGGCAGCCGGCAGGCCAGGGCCGCGACGGCGAGGAGAGGCCCCTCCATCTCATACATGGAGGGGCCTCGTCCTTTTGTGTGCGGGGTGACAGAGCCCGCCGTACGGTACGGCGTGCGTTACTCGCCATTCCGGGTGTTTCCCTGCGCCGGTCCCCGGCAAACAGTGACCGCCTGCCAAGCCGGCCGATATGGTCACGATATGCCCCAGAAGACATTCCAGGCTGATGCGGGCTCGGGGGTTCTCAGCTGCTGGGAGGCGGGCCAGGGACCGCCGCTTCTGCTGCTGCACGGCGGCCCGGGGCTCAGCGATTACATGAGCCTGCTGGGCGCCGAGACGGCCGGCTGGCGGTCGATCGGGTACCAGCAGCGCGGCATCGCGCCGTCCACCACCGGAGGCCCGTTCACCGACGTCCAGCACGCTGCCGATGCGGTGGCGGTGCTGGACGAGGCGGGGGTGCGGCGGGCGGTCGTGCTCGGCCATTCCTGGGGCGGCTACCTGGCCCTGCGGCTGGCCGAGGCCGCGCCGGAGCGGGTCGCCGGGCTGGTGCTGGTCGACCCGCTGGGGGCCACCGGGCCCGACGGCGGGGCCAGCGACCTGGGAATGGCGCTGCCTGGCCGGCTGGACGAGGCCACGCTGGCCCGGCTGGGCGAGCTAGCCGGGCGGATCGGCGACCGGCCGTCGACCGACGAGGAAGCCGCCGAGCAGCTTGCGCTGCTGTGGCCGGGATACTTCGCGGTGCCCGCGCAGGCACCGCCGCCGCCCGCCGGCCTGGCCCTGTTGGTGGCCGGGAACGAGGAAGCCATGGCGTCGGTGGCCGAGAGCCTGGCCGGGGGATTCGGGGACCGGCTGGCCGCGGTGCGGGCGCCGGCGGTGTTCGTGCTGGGGGACCGGAGCCCGATGCCGCTCAGCCAGAACCAGCAGACCGCGGCGCTGCTGCCGGACGCTGAGGTCGTAGTGGTGCCGGGGGCCGGGCATCTGCCCTGGCATGAGCGGCCCGGCTGCGTGGCCAGCGCGCTGGCCACGATCCGGGGCCGCGAGGGTATCTGACGGAACCGGGCGGGGACGTGAGCGCGATGGCCGGACGACGGCGGCAGACCGGACGGCGGGAGACCGGCTGCGGGGCGGGCCAGACCGCCCGAGCGGCGGCCGGCGGAGGCAGTTGGCGGGGACCTGCTGGCGTGTTTTCCGGGCGGTCTCGCCGTCACGATGCGACACTGTCCGTTACGCTCCGCGCTGAATAGCCGCGCAAGCTGGGATGATTCACTAGTTCCCGGCTGAGAACGACACGTGAACGGGGGTGTTCATGGGCCTGCTGGCCGGCCAGGGCGGTGCTGTCGACGGTTATGAGCCCGTAGCACTCCGACCTGACCTGGTGACCGCGCCGCAGCCGGGCGCGGCGATGTTCCGCCGCACGTCACTGCACCCCAGCCGCCGGGCCGTGCTGCACCTCCAGACCGCCCGCGACGCCTCGGCCCCGCCCGACCTGGCCCGCTGGTTCACCGAGCGGGGATTTCACTTCTACGTGGCCGCGCTGCGCTGGCCGGGCGGGTCCCGCCGGCATTGGCAGCGGTCCGCCGCGGCGCTCATGTCGGGGTTCGCGGAGATCGACGCGCGCTGCGCGCACCTGCGCACCGCCGACGGGATCGACAACGTCATCGTCACGGCGCACGGCGAGGGCGCGCTGGCCGCCGCGCTGTGGTGCGACGCCCAGCGCGGCGACGCGGAGCGGTACGACATCCAGCATCCGGGTGGCCGGGCCGACGCGCTGATCCTCTACACGCCGGCGTTCGGCGGGAATCTCCGCCGGGCCCTGGACATCCCCTGCCCGGTGCTGGTCATCGGCGGCCCGCTGGCGCAGGTCCGCGGCGGCCGGGCGCGCCGCCCCGAGCCCGCGGCCACGGTCGAACTGGGCCGGCACGTCACCTGGCTGCGGCCGACCGACGGCGAGGCCCGGCCCGACGCCCAGCGGCCCGAGGACCGGGCCCGGTTCTTCGACGAGATGGGCCGCTGGCTGGGCGCCTACATGTACGGGCGGGTGCGCGACCGGCTGCTGTAAGGCCGCCGCGAGACGCTGCTCAGCTGACCTTGACCAGCACCTGCGGATAACCGCTGGCGCCGTTGGGCTCGGGCGGCGCCTGGAGCGCGGTCTGGGTATAGCCGGTGCGGTCGGTGGCCCGGGCCTCGATCAGGTGCTGGCCGGGCGTCGCTGGCCACTCCCAGGTCCACTGCCGCCAGGTGTCGATGTCGGGCACGGCGGCCAGCCGGGCCTCGTGCCACGGCCCGCGGTCGATGCGCACCTCGACCGCCTCGACGCCCTTGTGCTGAGCCCAGGCCACGCCGGCGACCGCCGTGGGACCGGCCTTGAGCGGGCCTGAGGTAGCGGGCACGTCGATGCGCGACTCGGTCTTGATCGGCGCCTGCTGAGACCAGCCCCGGACCGTCCAGTAGGCGTGGCTGGCCGCGAACGTGGTGACCTCGATGTCAGTGATCCACTTGCACGCGGAGACGTAGCCGTACAGGCCGGGCACCACCATCCGGACCGGGAAGCCGTGCTCGACCGGCAGCACGGTGCCGTTCATGGCCACGGCCAGCATGGCGTCGCGGCCGTCCATGGTCACCTCGATCGGCGTGCCCGAGGTGAAGCCGTCGGAGGAGGTGCACAGCAGCTGGTTGGCCCCGGCCTTGATGCCGGCCTGGCGCAGCAGGCTGCGCAGGCTGGCGCCCAGCCACTTGGCGTTGCCGATGTAGGGGCCGCCGACCGGGTTGGACACGCAGGTGAGCGTGACGTAATCCTCCATGAGCGGGCGCCGGATGAGGTCGTCAAAGGTCAGCGTGAGCTCCTTCTCGACCATGCCGTGGATCCGGAGCTGCCAGCTGGAGGGCGGGATCTCGGGCAGCACGATCGCGGTGTCCACACGGTAGAACTGGGCGTTCGGGGTGATGAACGAGCTGAGCCCGGGGATGTTGAAGTGCGTTCCGGCCGGGAGCGGCGGGGCGCGGCGGACCGGGGGCGGGATCCGCAGCGTCTTCTGCGCGGCGCTGACGCTGGCCCGCTCGCCCAGCAGCCGCCCGCCGATGCCGGCGACCACCGCCGTGCCCGCGACGACGGCGCTGGTCGCGATGAACGACCGGCGCGGCGGGGCCGGGCGGGGCGGGGCGGGCCGGGGGGCCGGACGGCGGCCCGCGTCGCCGGGAGTCCACTGGCCCGGGCCCATCCGGCCGGTCCGGTCGGGCACGCCGGGAATCGGCGGGCGCGGCCCAGCCGGCCCGGCGGGGCGCGATGGCCGTCCGCCCGGGCCAGTCGAGCCGCCCGCGCCCGAGGGACCGGCCGGGCCAGTCGAGCCGCCCGGCGCCCGAGGGACCGGCCGGGCCAGCCGAACCGTTCGCGCCCGAGGATCCGCCCGCGTCAGCCCGGCCACCCGCGCCCGAGGGTCCGTCTGGGCCAGCCGGGCCGACGGCACGGGCGGGCGGGAAGACGGACACCACCGGCTGGGCCGCGCGGGCCAGCCGGCGCAGGGCCAGCACCGCGGCGGCGGTGCCGACCAGGGTGGGCACGGCGTCGCTGGCCGACGCGCCCGGCCTGGTCAGCGCGGCGATGAGGCCGACCAGGGCGAATACGGCCAGACCGGTCATCCCGTAGGCCAGCCGCCGCACCGCGAGCACGCCGACGATGGCCGCGAAGATGGCCAGCACGATGAGGATCCCGCCGACCAGCACGCCCTTGTCGTGCGCGCCGAAGGCGCTGATCGCGAAGTTCTTGACCGGAGGCGGGGTGAAGTCGATCGACAGCTGCCCGACCGCGACTACGGGCGAGCTGTCCGAGCTGATCAGCCCGGCGACGAGCTGGGCGATGCCCAGGGCCAGGCCGCCGGCCAGGATCCCGGCGATGGCGCCGCGGAGGATCCTGCCGGGTCGTTGATTGTCAATAGTCACAGTAGTAATTCGTTACATCAGAGGAGCCGGATTGCCGCCCAGGGCAAGCCAAACGTGGCCGCCGCTACGAATATAGCTACGTGGACGTCTCGCATAACGAGCCCGGGCCGGCCAGTCAGCCCGGCCGCCCCCGGCCGGCCAGGGCCGCCGGGCCAGCCGGCGCCGACCTGGCCGCGCTGCTCGGCCGGGTGGCCCGGGGGGAGGAGGCCGCGTTCCGCGCCGTCTACGACCAGGCCGCCGGGCAGGTCCTGGGCGTGGCCCGGCGGGTGATCAGGGACCCGGCGCAGAGCGAGGAGGTCATGCAGGAGGTCCTGCTCGAGGTCTGGCGGACGGCGGCGCGCTTCGACCCGGCGGTCGGCTCGGCCAGCGCCTGGATCATGACGCTGGCGCACCGCCGGGCCATCGACCGGGTCCGGTCCGAGCACAGCGCCGCGCTGCGGGAGCAGCGCGCCGCGGTGGCGCGGGTGGACTACGACGACGTGACCGAGGCCGTGGAGACGAACCTGGAGCACGAGCGGGTGCGGCGCTGCCTGGGCTCGCTCACCGACCTTCAGCGCGAGGCCGTGACGCTGGCCTACTACCAGGGCTACACCTACCGCGAGGTGGCCGGGCTGCTCGGCGTGGCGGTCGGCACGGTCAAGACGCGGATGCGCGACGGGCTGATCAGGCTCCGTGACTGCCTGGGGGTGGAGTGATGTCCGAGAGTCACCGCCGGCCAGGGCGCTGGCGCGGCCGCCGGGTCGACCCGCACACGCTGGCGGGCGCCTACGCCATGGACGCGGTCACCGACGATGACCGGGCCCGCTTCGAGCAGCACCTGGCCGACTGCGAGACCTGCCTGGCCGAGCTGCGCGGGATGCGCGAGACCACGGCCCGGCTGGCCGCGGCGGCCGAGGTCCGGCCGCGGGCCGAGCTGCGCGAGCAGACGGTGCGGGCCGCGGCGCAGACCCGGCAGCTGCCGCCGGTCACGCCCGCCGGCCCGGCCCGGCCGGGCGGCCGGTGGCGCCGCGGGCTGGCCCCGGCGGCCGGAACGCCCTGGGGCCGCGGCTGGCTGCCCCGGATCGCGATCGGCGTCGCCGCGGTGTTCGCGCTGGTGGCGGCCGGGTTCGGGTACGCGATGCACGGCGCCGAGCACCGGCTGGACATGGCTCAGAGCCGCAGCTCACGCGATCGCGGCCGTGCTGGCCGCTCCGGACGCCCGGATGATGACCGGGCGGGTCAGCACCGGCGGCAGCGCCACCGTGGTGATGTCGCACCGGGCCAGCGCCCTGGTGTTCACCGCCGCTGACCTGCGCTCGCTGCCCCGGGCGCGGACCTACCAGCTGTGGCTGATGGGCCCGTCCGGCCCGCGGTCGATCGGGGTGCTGCCCGCCGCCCGCGGCGGCATGGCCGGGCCGATGATCATCTCCGGGCTGGCGCCGGGCGACGAGGTCGGGCTGACCGTGGAGCCCGCGGGCGGGTCCCCGCGGCCGACCTCGGCGCCGATCCTGATGCTGCTGCTCTAGCGGCGCGGAGGGCCCGGCCAGGGTCTAGCCCGCGAACCTCCAGCGGGTCGGCGACCCGGTGAAGTCGCCGTGCCGCATGCCGATGACCTGGCCCGGCCGGACGGCGATCGTGGCGTTCCGCGCCGGGTCCAGGAAGCTGATCTCGATGTCGGTGTGGTACTTCTCGTTCATCAGGTCCAGCACCCGGCGGATGGTCTTGTCGTCGGTCGCGATCCGGGCCGTGCCCTCGATGATGACCGGGTCATTGGCGTCCTCGGTGGTGACCACGCAGCGCGGCTCGGCCCGCAGGTTCACGGCCTTGCGCGAGCCCACCGCGCAGGTGAACCACAGCACCGTGTCATCCCACATGCCCCAGACCGGCGTGGCGTGCGGCCGCCCGTCCGGCCACACCGAGCTGACCCAGTAATTCCGGGCGCTGGTCAGCCGCTCGGCCGCCCAGGACCAGGGCAGCAGCCCGCTGCCCTCGGCCGGCCCGGCGATCCCGTAGCCCGGCATATACGGACGGCTGATCTCGGGATTCTCCATTGGCATGGTCTACCGCAGCCGCTGGCCGGGCGCTGCGTTTTCCCGGCGTTGCCCGCCGGTACACCCCGGGGCGACACAGCGCAGCAGGCAGGCTAACGTGGCCACGTGAAAGCATCTCCCGAGGCGCAGCGCAGGCTGCTGGAGCTCGCCGAGGTCGACGCCGAGCTGACCAGGCTCGAGCACCGCCGGCGCTCCCTGCCCGAACATGAAGAGATCAGCACGCTGGAGCAGCGTGACCGCGAGCTGCGGGATCAGCTGGCTGTGCTCGAGGCCAGGGTCGGGGACCTGAAGCGGGAGCAGGCCAAGGCCGAGGCCGACGTCGAGCAGGTGCGGGCCCGGATCGACCGGGACCGCGTCCGCCTGGACGCCGGCCAGGTGTCCTCGCCCAGGGAACTGGAGAACCTGCAGTCCGAGGTCGAGTCGCTGCACCGCCGCCAGTCCGACCTGGAAGAGATCGTGCTGGACGTGATGGAGCGCCAGGAGACCGCCCAGGGCCAGCAGGAGGCGGCCGTGGCCGAGCGGGCCAGCATCGGCTCCGACCTGGCCACGGTGACCGCGCGGCGGGACGCGGCGCTGGCCGAGATCGGCGAGCAGGCGGGCAAGGCGGCCGACCGGCGCACGACCGTGGTCGCCGACGAGCCGGCCGACCTGATCGACCTCTACGAGCGGCTGCGGGTCTCCCACGGCGGCGTGGGCGCCGCGGCGCTGCGCCGCGGCCGCTGCGAGGGCTGCCACCTGTCGCTGAACACGGTCGACCTCAACGCCATCCGCTCGGCCGCGCCGGACGAGGTGCTGCGCTGCGAGGAATGCCGCCGGATCCTGGTCCGGACCGACGAGTCCGGGCTGTGACGCGCAGGCTCGTTGTCGAGGCGGACGGCGGCTCGCGCGGCAATCCGGGCCCCGCGGGATACGGGGCGCTGGTCGCCGACGCGCAGACCGGCGAGGTGCTGGCCGAGCTGCACGACAGCCTGGGCACCACCACGAACAACGTGGCCGAGTACTCCGGGCTGCTGGCGGGCCTGCGCGCGGCGGGTGACCTGGCCCCTGGGGCCGACGTCGAGGTCCGGATGGACTCCAAGCTGGTCGTGGAGCAGATGTCGGGCCGCTGGAAGATCAAGGACGCTGGCCTGCGCGAGCTGGCCACCTCGGCCCGGCGGGCGGCCGACCGGCTGGGCCGCATCACCTATACCTGGGTGCCCAGAGCAAGTAACAAACGGGCCGACCGGCTGGCCAACCAGGCCATGGATGCGGCCCAGGGTGAGCCGGACAACGCCCCGGGTCAGCCCGGCGCGGACCGGGATGCCGGGGGCGGGCGGCGGGAGGTACCGAGGACCGTTGCGGCTGGTGCTGAGAGGCCGGCCGCGGGACGCGGGTGGGGCGCAGCGCGCGGCCAGGCGACGACGACGCTGCTGCTGCGGCACGGGGCGACGCCGCTGTCGGCGGAGCGGCGGTTCGCCGGGCGCGGTGACATCCCGCTGACGGACGAGGGCCGCAGGCAGGCGGCGGCAGCCGCGGCGCGGCTGCGCGAGCGGGGCGGCATCGACGTGATCGTGACGTCGCCGCTGCGGCGCGCGCGGCGCACGGCGGAGGCGGTCGCGGAAGCGTCGGGCGCGCCGCTGGTGGTCGACGACGACCTGGTCGAGGCGGACTTCGGCGCGTGGGAGGGACTGTCGTTCGCGGAGGCGGGCGCGAAATCGCCGGAGGAGATGACGGCGTGGCTGGGCAGCGCGGACGCCGCGCCGCCGGGCGGGGAGAGCTTCGCCGACGTGGCGCGGCGCGTGCTGCGCGCGCTGGACCGGCTGCTGGACGCCTACCCCGAGCGCACGCTGGTGCTGGTGAGTCACGTGACGCCGATCAAGACGCTGCTGTGCCGCGCGCTGCTCGCGCCGCCGGCCGCGCTGTTCCGCATTCACCTGGACGTGGCATCGCTGTCGCGGGTCGACTGGTTCGCGGACGGGCCCGCGCTGGTGCGCTCGATGAACGACACCGCGCACCTTCGATAACACGCGCGTTCCACGCCGACTTCGCGGAATTGCCGACCGATTCGCCGAAATCATGTCTGCTTTAGTTCCGCTTGAGTTCAATGTGCTCGCGATGTGCGCGATGAAGTGTGTAAGACCTGGTCACCCGTGGAATAGCACTTCCGTAATTGATCACGACGGGGGGAATTCAGTGCCTGTACAGACCACGACCCGTGCGGCCGCCCAGCGCAAGCCGGCGAATTCGGGGAGCGCGCGGTCGGCGAGCACCAGCGCCTCGCGGCGCTCGGCCCGGCCCAAGACGGCCAGCGCCAGCACCGCCGGCACCAAGACATCAGCGCGCGGTACGGCCGCGAAGTCAGCGTCCGGCCGCACGGCGCGCAGCACGGCCAGCCGGAGCACCACGTCCCGCGGCACCGCTTCACGGAGCACCGCTGCGCGCAGCACCGCCTCACGCAGCACCGCTGCGCGCGGCACCGCCTCACGCAGCACCGCTGCGCGCGGCACCGGCAGCTCGGCGCGGCGCACCAGCACCACCCGCACCACGACCCGGCGCACCTCGGCTAGCTCCTCGCCGACGCCGGCCAGCGCCGCCCGCACCGTCTCTTCGGCGGCAACCAAGGTCACCTCGGCCGCGACCAAGATGACCCAGGCCGCGACCAAGGCCAACACGTCGGCCAAGACCATGTCCACCGCCATGCTGGCGATGAACAACGCGACCAAGGCCATGACCACCGCGGCCAAGGCGCTGACCTCGGCGGCCAAGACCATGTCGACGGCCAAGCCCGCGGCGCCGGCCCGTCCGGCCGCCTCGGCGCGCCCGGCCGCGAGCCGCACGTCAGCGGCCCGCCGGTCCGGCACCAGCCGGTCGGCCAGCCGGTCGACCACGTCGCGCAGCGGTTCGTCGTCGCGGCCGTCGGCCAGCTCGTCGCGGTCGTCCCGGAGCACCTCGAGCCGGTCGACCTCGCGGTCCAAGACCGGGACCACGGCCCGGACCGGCAGCACGTCGGCCCGGACCGGCACCTCGGCCCGGACTGGCACCTCGGCCCGGACTGGCACCTCGGCCCGGACTGGCACCTCGGCCCGGACCGGCACCTCGGCCCGGACCGGCACCTCGGCCCGGACCGCGGCCAAGCCGAACGGCGGCGCGGCCAAGGCCAGCACGGTCAGGAACGGCACGGCCAAGAACGGCGCCACCAAGAACGGCAGGAACGGCGCCGCGACCAAGCCGCAGACCGCTTCCAAGGCCAGCACCCGGCCCGGCGCCAGCCGGCGCAGCGCCACGCGGCCCAGCTCCAGCCGGCCCAAGTCGACGGCCACCCGCCGGCCGCAGCCGCCGATGCCCACGCCGACGCCGACGCCGACGTCACGCGAGGACCAGTACGGCGACCTGCTGGGCGGCCTGATCCGCTAGTCGCACGGCCGCTCTCGCGGGAGCGGTTTCATGATCCCGGAGGATCACGGGCCAACGCCGGCCCGGGTCCTCCGGGATCACGCTATGTCCAGGTGACGAGCCCGCTGGCCTCTGTGGCCTCTCTGGCCCCTCCCGCCTCATGTCCTTCGCCCTGTCGGATCGCCTGGCGGGGCTGTTTCATGATCGTGGTGGATTAGGGCCGCCGGCGGCCCTAATCCACCACGATCATGGAGCGGGCTGATTGCGGCGGCCGGAATGCCGTTTCCGGGCTGTACCTTGCGGGCTTACTGAGACCCCGGTTGCCGTAGTCCCTGCCGGGCTCACCGACGGCGGCCCCACCGGCCTCCCCGGCCCCAGCTACCCCAACCTCCCCTGGCCGCAGCGCGCCTGGAGGGGGTTGTTTCATGATCCCGTAGAGTTAGCGGGCCCCGGCGACGCAAACGCTACGGGATCATGAAGCAGCCCATTGCGGCGGCCGGAATGACGGATACGGCCGGGCCGGATAGTGGGCGTCGACGTGGAATGCTCCGTGACGTCCTGGCCTTATCCTTGATCTAGCGACGGGCGAGTTGGCCGGGCGGTCGCGTCGCTGTCCGGAGACGGGCGGCGCCGAGGAAGGTCCGGGCTCCACAGGGCAGGGTGGTCGGTAACGCCGACCCGGGGTGACCCGCGGGAAAGTGCCACAGAAAACAGACCGCCGCCGGCCTGGCAGGCGGTAAGGGTGAAACGGTGGTGTAAGAGACCACCAGCGCCGCGGGTGACCGCGGCGGCTTGGTAAACCCCACCCGGAGCAAGGTCAAGAACGGTCCCGCGCAAGCGGGGCCCGCGCGAGTGCTTGAGGGCGGCCCGCCCGAGCTCGCGGGTAGACCGCAGGAGACTGTCGGCAACGGCAGCCGTAGATGGATGACCGCCGGCCCGCGCAAGCGGGTGCACAGAACCCGGCCTACAGGCTGACTCGCCCGTCGCGCAGCCTTCTGACCTGCCCAGACTCCGGGGGAGAGGTCCGTCTGGGCACCTTCGGGCACAGTCGGCTCGATCAGCGAGACGCAGCATCTGGCCGAGTTCTGGACGCGGCAATATTCGAGATGTATCTTGAGATGGCCGAGACGATACCCAGCGGCGGCGGCTGCTGCTGCGGAGGAAAGGCAAGGCGGCCATGTTCGAAGACGACGACGACCGACTCGAGTCCGCCAGGATGCTGGCTGAAAGCGGTAGCGGAGCGGCCGGGGCGGAGGCGTACCGCAGCATCGCGGTCGACACCAGCGTCGGTGAGGATGTGCGCTTGGAGGCGGCGCGAGGCCTGGCCGAGGTCGATGAACGTTCAGCCGCGGAGGCGTACCGCAGCATCGCGGTCGACAGCAGCGTCAGCGAGGATGTGCGCTCGGAAGCGGCTCGGGGCCTGGCCGAGGTTAGCTAGCGAACCACCCTCCATAGCGAGACGCCGCGCTCGCGGGCGACCGCGTTACCGACCATCCGGTCGGCGCATCACGACGTCGAGCGGCGGCCACGGCGGACCCAGGCGCAGCGCGCTGAGGAGTGCGCGAGCTGCTCGTTGCCTATCCGGGAACTGATCGCCGGGATCCCAGCGCCATGCGGCGACCATGGCCAGAACTAGGCCCCGGCACTCAATCAGCAGGTCTTCATCAGCGGCGGCATAGCGCTCGCTCACTTCTTCTGGGACATGGGCGAGGTCGAATTCGACGGGGCCATGGCAACACGTCTCGAAATCGATGAACAGCGGTCCGGACTTCGTGCTGAGCACGTTGCCCGGGTGCGGTTCGCCGTGCAGTAGCTGCTCGGCAGCGCCGCGGTCGACGATCGCCCGTCTGCGGCTCCGTAGCGTCGCGATGAGAAGCTCCCGATCCGCTTCGGCGAGATCCGGAGTGAGGTTGGTGCTCTCCACGAGATTCTGGGCTTCTTGCACTCGATCGATGAAGTGCGGCGTCCTGACATCGAGCTTGCGCATGCCGGCATGCAGTCGCTCCAGCGCATTCGCGTAGTCGGCGGGTGAGAGATCCCCGGGTATGGCCGACTCGTAGTAGGTCCAGAGCGTGACGACGAAGCCATCACGCTCATAGACGCGCGGATCTGCTCGGGGGTCTAGGGCGGCCGCCGGGCTCTGGGTTTCGGCGAGCCGCTGGGCCAGCTCGATCTCGAACCGCGCGACCTGATGCGCTACTGGCGCGATGCGGGCCACGATGTCACAAGGCAGCAGGCGCACCGTGAGCTTGTTCGAATCGTGAAGAACGATCGCGTCATCGACGGCCAGGCCAAGCGCCGAAGACGATCGACATGGCCGCAGCCAGCGCGCGTTGATTCTCAGATGGCTGCATCCAGCAGATCTTCTCACCGCTGCCACCCCGGGATCGTATCCGCAGGTCAGGGCCTGCGCGGTCGCCCTCGGGGCGCAACTGCCGCCCGAGGTCAGGACGAGTTGGCGGTCGGGCCGCCTGGCTCGCGCAGGGCACGAGACCTTAGCCACGAGGCCAGGTCCCAAGCCGACGGCAGGAGCAGGAACGGCACCAGGCCGAGCTGCAGCCACCAGATGCTGCTTGTCCGTCGAGTCGATCGTCAGGCAGCTAATCCCGACGGCGATGAGCACGAGGGGGTGGCGAAGAGCCCGCCACTGCTCGCCGCGCCTGCCGATCCCGGCCAGGCCGGCCGGTCGCACATGAGCGCCAGGATGAGCCAGGCGCCCTTGTGGCCGGGGGAGGACCTGCCGGGTAAGCCACCAGACGATGCCGAGCGTGCCCATCGCCATCGCGGTCCAACCCAGGATCTCGCCTGACAAGCGCATAACGGCTCCCGGCCAGGGTCTCAGCAGAGGTGACCGGCCAGGAGTCTACGGGCTGGCCACCCAGCCGGGAATCCGCGAGCTTTTGAATTCGCCGCCGCGCTCCGGGCGGTCCAGGCCGGCTGATTAAACTGGGGTCTAATGTGCCGGGTGATGGGACGGAGCCAGTTATGCCGCCAATCGTGATCGCCGTCGTCGCGCTCGGCGTGGCCATGGCCATGGGCATTCCGGCCACCCTGGCCATCGCCCGGCGGTCCGGCCGCTCGGTTCAGGCCGCGGTCCGGCGGTGGCACCTGCAGGGGAGCGTCCCGCTGGCCGCCGCCGGGCTGGTGCTCGGCGTTGTCTCGCGCCAGGCCGGCCAGTCGCCGGTGACCTACGACGTGACGTACGTGGTTGCGGGCACGCTGCTGTTCGCTGCCTTCCTGCTCGCTCTGGCGGGCGCGAGCGCCGCGACGCGCTCGCGGCAGCAGGGCGACGAGGCCTGAGACGAGGCCCGACCGGCCAGCGGCGAGCGACCAGCAGCCGGCCCGCTGGCGCACCCGCCAGGCGCCAGCAAGCCGCGGCTCTTGTGTAAAGGACGCTTGACCTGACTCGGATGTTAAGTTACCTTGACACCATGCGGAACCGAGTGAGGGAGCAGCGCACCCAGCGAGGGCTGTCCCAGGCGGATCTGGGCGCGGCGCTCGGGGTCTCCCGCCAGACAGTGATCTCGATCGAGAGTGGCCGGTACCTCCCGTCGCTGCCGCTGGCCTTCCGGATCGCGCGGTTCTTCGACGTGCCGGTCGACAAGATGTTCGACCCGGAGGACGAGGTGACAGGGCCGTGAGCAGGGTCACAAACAGCGGGGTCACGAACAGCGGGGTCATGGGCAGCGCGGTCATGAGCAGCAACGCGAACCGCCGCCTGCTGGTGACGGCACTCGTCCTGGCCTGGTTCGGCGCGTTCGCCGCCGCCGACGCCGTCGGCCAGGGATGGGGCGCCGCGGTCCCGCTGGCGGTGGCGGCGATCCCCATGGCGATCGTTTACTACGTGTGGGGCGGCCGTGACAGCGACTTCGCCGCGCTGCTGGTCGGCGGCCGGGCGGATGAGCGGCAGGCACTGATCAGGACGCGGGCGCGGGCCCTGGCCGGGAACGCGATGTACGCGATCGCGGTGATCGGCACCATCGGCGCGCTCGCGCTGCCGGACAACGGGGGCTGGCGCAGGAACTGGCCGTTCGCGGTGGTGGTCGTCGTCGGCACCGTCAGCTACTGGTGGGCCGGGCGAGACAGCGGCCTCGGCGTGCTGGTCGGCGGCCGGGCGGATGAGCGGCAGGCACTGATCAGGACGCGGGCGCGGGCCCTGGCCGGGAACGCGATGTACGCAGCCGCGGCGGTCGGCGCCGCCGTCGAGCTTGTGCTGCGCGACACCCAGCACCGGGGGAGCTACTGGTCGTTCTCGCTGATCGCCGTGGCCGGAGGCGTTGCCTGTCTGGCCGGGCTGCGCCGGTACGGTGATCGCGGCGAGGGCGAAGACCCGCACCAGCGCGCACTGCGGCCACCGCTGACCTGGTGGGGCGGCAGCCAGCGGACCGCCAGGCGCGCCGAAAGGGACCGGACCTTCATGAGGCTCATCCGGCGGGCGCGCCGCCGCCTCGACGGGACCTGACCGGCGAGGCCTGACGGGCGAGGCCTGACGGGCGAGAGGCCCGACCGGTCACCGCGTCAGTCGCGTCAGTCGCGGTCGCGGGTCCAGTGCGGGCGGCCGAAGAACCGGCCCAGCACGTCGTGCATGTTGTTCCCCGAATCGGCCAGCGCGTCGACCCGGTAGACCGGCGGGCCGCCCGGTGCCGGGAGCTGTGCGGCGTCCTCGTCGCTGATGGTGCAGCGGATCTCGGTCAGCCGGAACTGCCGCACCCGGTCGGCGTCGATGAACCGCAGGCCGTGGTGCGTGGCGATCGCAATGCCGTCGAAGACATCGAGCTCGGGTACCTGGAGCACGTGCTCCAGCGTCCCGATCTGGGTGCCGCTGCTGCTCAGCACCGGGGTCCCCGGCCTGGCGGCCTGATAAGAGATGACCGTCTCGTCGTCGTCTTCTTCTTCTCTCATGCCTGCCTCGCCGCCCGAACGGCACGCCCTGGGCAGGCGGCCGGATCTCAGGAGGCTACCACCGGGGCCGAACGCCGCCCGGTCCGCGGCAGCTAGTATCCGGCGGGTGCGGATCACAGTGCTCGGCGCCTGCGGCGCGTGGCCGGAGGCGGGCCGGGCGTGCAGCGCTTTCCTGGTCGAGCACGACGGGTTCCGGCTGCTGGTCGACGTGGGCTACGCGGCGCTGCCTCGGCTGCTGGAGCACGTCGCGGCGCGGGACGTGGACGCGGTGTTCGTCAGCCACGGCCATCCCGATCACTGTGCCGACCTGAACCCGCTGCTCCGCGCGCGGGCGCTGGACGCCAGCCCGCCGCCCCCGCTGCCGGTGTACGCGCTGCCGGGCGCGCTGGACGCGGTGCTGGCGCTGGACCGCCCGGGGATGCTGGACGACGCCTATGAGCTGCGCGAGTTCACGGCCGGGGCCGAGCTGCGCATCGGGCCGTTCGCGGCCCAGACGCGGCTGCTGCCGCACTGGGTGCCCAACGCAGGAGTGCGGCTGACCGCAGCGGCGGCCACGGTGGCCAAGGCGGGCGCTCGCTGGCCTACACGGGGGACAGCGGGCCGAGCCCGGAGGTGGTGACGCTGGCCCGGCAGGCCGACCTGCTGCTGGCCGAGGCCACCTACGCCGGGCCGGTCCCGGACGACTCGCGGGGGTTGATGTCGAGCGCGGCCGACGCCGCCCGGCAGGCCGCGCAGGCGGGCGCGGCGCGGCTGTTGCTGACCCACCTGTGGCCGGGCACCGAGCCTGCCGCGGCGCTGGCCGCCGCGGCGGAGCACTACGACGGTGACCTGGCCGTCGCCGCCCCCGGCGTGACCGTCGACCTCTGAGCGGCCGCGAACATCTGGCCTGCGACCTGCGGCAATGCAACCGCACCGGCACCACCCGCAGCACCGGCCACAGGAACGCTACGTTACTGAACTTTTAGTGAATAATTAAGGTCTGTTTACTGACATATTGCGGGATTGTTGGTCCAACTACTTCACAACCGCACTTGGGCCAAACGACCCTGTTGCCGTGAACGACTTTGTACTCGTCCTCGTGGTCATCACCGCTCTGGGATTCGACTTCACCAACGGCTTCCATGACACGGGCAACGCCATGGCGACGTCCATCGCCACCAAGGCGCTCGAGCCGCGCGTAGCCGTCGCCCTGTCCGGGGTGCTCAACCTCGTGGGCGCGTTCCTGTCGCTGACCGTCGCGGCGACGATCGCCAGCGGGCTGGTGGACACCAACCTGGTCACCCTGACCGTGGTCTCGGCCGGGCCTGGCCGGCGGGATCATCTGGAACCTGCTGACCTGGCTGCTCGGCATCCCGTCCAGCTCGTCGCACGCCCTGATCGGCGGCGTGATCGGCTCGACGCTGGCCGCCGCGGGCGGGCACGCGGTCCAGTGGCGCGACCTGGTCGCCAAGGTGATCATCCCCGCCGGGCTGTCGCCCATCATCGCCGCGCTGGTCGCCGCGACCGGCACCTACCTGCTGTACCGGATCAGCCGCCGGCTCAGTGCGGGCGCCCGGGGCCACGGCTTCCGGATCGGCCAGATCGGGTCGGCCTCCATGGTGTCCCTGGCCCACGGCACCAACGACGCCCAGAAGACCATGGGCGTCATCACGCTGGCCCTGATCGTGAACAAGACGCTGCCGACCGGGGCCGGCGCCCCGTTCTGGGTCATCCTGAGCTGCGGCCTGGCCATCAGCCTCGGCACCTACATGGGCGGCTGGCGGGTGATCCGCACGCTCGGCAAGGGCCTGGTCGAGATCGAGGCGCCGCAGGGCATGGCGGCCGAGTCCGCGTCGGCCGCGGTGATCCTGCTGTCCAGCCACTTCGGCTACTCGCTGTCCACCACGCACGTGGCCACCGGGTCGATCATCGGCACCGGGCTGGGCAAGAAGGGCGCCGAGGTGCGCTGGAGCGTGGCCGGGCGGATGGCCACCGCCTGGGTCTTCACGCTCCCGTCGGCCGCGGTCGTCGGTGCCGCGGCCTACGCCCTGGCCAACGCCATCGGCCATACCCCCGGAGTGCTCGTCGACCTGATCCTGCTCATCGCCGTGGCCAGCGTCATCTACTGGCGGTCCCGCAAGACCCGGGTGGGTCACGACAACGTCAACAACGAGTGGACCGGTGGGGTCGACCCCAACGCGACCGCCGAGCCCGAGCCCGCCGCCGCGGCCTGAGAGGGATGGAAGACTAGTCATGGCAGCACCCATACCGCCTCCCCCCTGGATCAACTTCAAGGCGCTCTGGCAGATCCTGGTCTTCGGCCTGATCGCCGGCGCGGGACTGCCGGCCCTGTTCGCCATCGGCCTGCGCACCCTGTCCCTGTCCGGCGGGGCCCGGGCCAAGACCGCCGCCGCCGGCGGAGCCGACTCTGATTCGATCGTCGGCGGTAGCGTGGTCGGGATGGTGATCGGCGGGCTGTGCTTCGCGATCGTGCTGGCCGCTCTCGTCTGGGCCATCGTGATCATCTACAAGTCCGGCCACCCCGCTCCCGCTCCCAAGTAGCCAAGACCTCGTGCCCGGGCCGGACATCCGGCCCGGGCGTCCGAACGGAGAGGCGTCACGAGCATGGCCCTGCCACCGATCCTGAACTCGATCGTCACCTGGCTGCGCGCGGGCTACCCCGAGGGCGTGCCCAGCGTCGATTACATCCCGCTGTTCGCCCTGCTCGGCAGCGAGCTTACCGATGCCGAGGTAGCGCAGATCGGCGAGGAACTGGCCTCGTCCGCCGACCCCGACTCGGCCCAGGCCATCCGCGCGGCGATCATCGCAGTGACCAGCGCGAAGCCCAGCGACGCCGACGTGGCCAGGGTCCGCGCGCGGCTCGCCGAGGGCGGCTGGCCGCTGGCCAAGCCCAGCCTGTTGCATCACCTCAGCTAGGGGCGGGGGGTGGTGGCCCGGAGCCCGGCCGGGTGATGATGGCGACATGACGAGCGCAGACGGCCGTGTTAATGATTCTGGATCCCTAACAGGGCAGTCCTCGCCGGGTGCCGCTCAGCAGGCAGGCGACGGACGGGCTGACCCGCGGGCCGAGCACGAGCTGGCCGAGCTGGTCGCGAAGTCCGGCGGCCGCCACTCCGGTACCTGGCGCGAGGGCTATCCCTACGACCACAAGATGACCCGGCACGAGTACGAGGAGATCAAGCGGTCTCTCCAGATCGAGCTGCTCAAGCTCCAGAGCTGGGTCAAGCAGACCGGCCAGAAGGTGGTGCTGATCTTCGAGGGCCGGGACGCGGCCGGCAAGGGCGGCACGATCAAGCGGTTCACCGAGCACCTCAACCCGCGCGGCGCCCAGGTCGTGGCGCTGGCCAAGCCGACCGAGCGCGAGCGCACCGAGTGGTACTTCCAGCGCTATATCGAGCACCTGCCCGCGGCGGGCGAGATCGTGCTGCTCGACCGCTCCTGGTACAACCGGGCGGGCGTGGAGCGGGTGATGGGCTACTGCACCCCGGCCGAGTACATGGAGTTCATGCGCGAGGCCCCGGAGCTGGAGCGGATGCTGGTGCGCAGCGGCATCCACCTGACCAAGTTCTGGTTCTCGGTGTCCCGCGGGGAGCAGCTCAGCCGGTTCGCCCGGCGCGAGACCGACCCGGTGAAGCGGTGGAAGCTGAGCCCTACGGACCTGGAATCGCTGGACAAGTGGGACGACTACACCGAGGCCAAGGAGGCCATGTTCTTCTACACCGACACGGCCGACGCGCCCTGGACGGTGATCAAGAGCAACGACAAGAAGCGGGCCCGGATCGGCGCGCTGCGCTACGTCCTGCACACCCTGGACTACACCGATAAGGACGTCAAGGTGGTCGGGGTGCCCGACCCGCTGATCGTGGGCCCGGCCAAGGACGTCTTCGAGCACGGGGAGCAGCCTGACCGGCTGTTCCCGACCCTGTAGGCCGGTCGAGCGCAGGCCGAGCGTAGGCCGGTGAGCGCGGGCCTGGTTAGCCAGGCTGCGCGATGATCAGGCGCAGCGACCCGGTGAATTCCGGCTGGCTGCGGAAAGCGCCGTAACGGCGGTCCCAGGCCCCGGACTCCAGGTCGTCGCGCAGCCGCCGGGCCGCCCGGGCCTCGGCCATGTCGTCCACGAACCCCCACGCGGACTGGGAGCGGCGCACGGCCGGGTCCAGGAACCGCTCCGGGCGGGCGTAGAACGCCTCGGTGAAGCCGTCGACGCAGTCGATCGGCACCGGCACCGGCGTGACGGTGGCGACCCCGCCCAGGGCGGCCCGGATCTCGTCGATGGCCGGGTAGCGCCGCCGCTCGGCCTCGATCAGCTCGGGCGCGTACTCGGCCAGCCAGAACTCGTCCAGCGCGTCCCCGTCGAAGGTCAGGATGACCACCGGGCCGCGGCTGACCCGCCGCAGCTCGCGCAGGCCCCGCTCGGGATCGGGCCACTGGTGGATGGTGACCATGGCCATGCCCGCGTCGAAGCTGTCGTCGGCGAACGGCAGCGCCTCGGCCACGGCATCGACCGCGGGGGCCAGGTGCGTCGGCCGCTGGCCGCGCATGGCCGCCGAGGGCTCGACCGCGGTGACGTCCCGGTCGGTCGGCTCGTAGGATCCGGCGCCCGCGCCGACGTTGATGACGCTCACGGCGTCGCCGAGCCCGGCGTGCACGCGGGCAGCGATGCGCGGGTCGGTACGGCGGTGCGCAGCGTAGCCCGCCCCGCCGGTCTCGTAATCGAAGTCGCCTGCGACCGTCACAGCTTGGTCAGCTTGGCACACGGCATGCTGAGGCGCCGCTCGTGCGAGCCGAAGTCGACTTGGACGGCGATCCCCTCCTCCACGCCGGTAACCGTACCCAGGCCGTACTTGTCGTGAGTGACCATGTCGTTGATCGCGTAGTCCTCGGCGGGCTGCACGGCGACGGGTCGGTTGAAGGGACTACCAGGCAGCTGGCGCCGGGGCACGGCGCGGTAAGGAGTCATCGCTCCAAGTATGCGCCCTTCCGGGCCTGAGCTGGCGCGAAAGTCCTCGTATTGAGATCACGCGGTCAGCTGCCAGAGTCCGCGGTCAGGGGCCGGCCGACGGCGTGCAGGTGCCGCAGGACCAGCCCGTAAGAGGCCAGCAGGCCGGTCTCGCTGTACGGGATGCCGTGCTCGGCGCAGAACCCGCGCACCGCCGCCTGGGCGTGCCGCAGCGTCGGCCGCGGCATGGAGGGGAACAGGTGATGCTCGATCTGGTAGTTGAGCCCGCCCAGCGCGAAGTCGGTCAGCCACCCGCCGCGGATGTTGCGCGAGGTCAGCACCTGGCTGCGGAGGTAGTCCAGCGACTCCTCCGGGGCCAGGATCGGCATGCCCTTGTGGTTGGGCGCGAACGAGCAGCCCATGTAGAGCCCGAACAGGCCCTGCTGCACGGCCAGGAAGGCCACCGCCTGCAGCGGCGACAGCACCACGAACACGGCCGTGAGGTAGGCGGCCAGGTGGACCGTCAGGAGGGCCGCCTCGGTCACCCGGACCTTCATCCGGCGGCGCCCGAGCACCGCCTTGACCCCGGCCGCGTGCAGGTTGAGCCCCTCCAGGAGCAGCATCGGGAAGAACAGCCAGGCCTGGTTGCGGGCCACCCAGGCGCCGGCCTGGCGCCGGGTACTGGCCTGGCCCGCGGTGAACGCGAGCGCCTTGCTGGCGATGTCCGGATCGTAACCGTCGTGGTTGGGATGGGCGTGGTGCCGGTTGTGCTTGGCCGTCCACCAGCCGTAGCACAGCCCCGTGAGCAGGTTGCCGTGGATCCGGCCGATCAGGTCGCTGAACCGCCGCGAGCGCGAGACCTGATGATGCCCCGCGTCGTGCCCGATGAAGGCGGTCTGGGTGCACATCACGGCCAGGAAGACGGCGACCAGCAGCTGCCACCAGGACCGGCCCAGGAACCCGAACACCACCCACCCGCCCGCCAGCAGCAGGAGGTTCACCGCGATCTTGATGGTGTAGTAGCCCGGCCGCCGCCTGAGCAGGCCCGCGGCCCGCACCAGGCGGGACAGCTCGGCGTAGTCGCTGCCCTTCCGGGTGGCGGGAGCCTCGGCGGCCGCGGCCGGCCCGGCGGTCTCTGCGGTCGCTTCGCTTGCAGCGCCAGCGGTCAAGGTGTCCTCCCGCCGCGGGCGCCTTCGCGGCGCACGCACGTGGTCAGTATGCGAGCCGCCGGGCCAGTAGCCCGGCGGGGTGCTCCACCCTCTGATTGTCGGGCCAGGTGCGGCAGCCAGCCAGCTCGGTAGCTGAATGATCGGCGAACATCTGGATACTCCCGTGGCTGCTCCCGCCCGGCCCGGCGGAGGTCAGCGTCGACGTCGTCCCCGGAAGCCAGCCGACATGGCGGCCGCGCCGCGGCCGGTGGCGGCGATGGCATTGCCATCAGCCAGGTCCGTCGTGATGGCGGGCCGCGGCCGCGCGGCGGGTGCGGTCCGGTCAGCGGGCGGGCCCGCGATGGACCGCAGCAGCTCGGAGCGGGGGCGCACGGTGGCCCGCAGCGGGATCACGCTGGCCCGGCGCATCATGGCGGCCACGTCGGCGGCCTGGGCGGTGGTCTGCAGGGTAACGGCGACGCCGCTGGCGCCAGCCCGCGCGGTCCGCCCCGAGCGGTGCACGTAGGCCTTGTGCTCGGTCGGCGGGTCGGCGTGGATGACCAGGTCGATGCCGTCCACGTGGATGCCGCGGGCGGCGATGTCGGTGGCGACCAGGACCCGGACGTCGCCGGCCGGCGAATGACGCGAGGTTGCGCTCCCGCGCGCCCTGGGCCAGGTTGCCGTGCAGCTCCGCGGCCGGGATGCGGCTCGCGGCCAGCTGGTGGGCGAGCTTGCGCGCGGCGTGCTTGGTCCGGGTGAAGATCAGCGTGCGGCCCTGCCCGGCGGCCAGCTCGGCCACCACGCTCACGCGATCCGCCGCGGCGACGGTCAGCACGTGATGCACGATGGCGGCCACGGGCCGGGTCCCCGAGTCCACGGCGTGCTCGGCCGGGTCGCTCAGGAAGCGGCGGACCAGGACGTCAACGTCGTTGTCGAGGGTGGCCGAGAACAGCATCCGCTGTCCCTCGGACGGGGTGGCGGTCAGCAGCCTGCGCACGATGGGCAGGAACCCGAGGTCCGCCATGTGGTCGGCCTCGTCGATCACGCTGACTTCCACGTCGCCCAGGTGGCAGTGGCCCTGCTCCATCAGGTCGGCCAGGCGGCCCGGGCAGGCCACGACGATGTCGGCGCGGGCCTGGAGCGCGGCCACCTGCGGGCGCTGCGGGGTGCCGCCGAAGATGGTCACCGAGCTCAGGCCCATGGCGCGGGCCAGCGGCAGGAGGACGGCCTGGACCTGGCTGGCCAGCTCGCGGGTCGGGACCAGGATCAGGCCGCGCGGCCGGCCCGGCCATGGTGTACCCGTCGGCCAGGGCGGCGACCAGCGGAATGCAGAACGCGAGGGTCTTGCCCGAGCCGGTCTGGCCGCGGCCGAGCACGTCGCGGCCGGCCAGCGTGTCGGTCAGCGTGGCGGCCTGGATCGGGAACGGCGCGATGATGCCGCCCTCGGCGAGCGTGGTCACCACCGGCGCGGGAACGCCGAGGTCCGCGAACGAGAGGCCGGGCTGGATCGGGGTCGGGCTGCCGGACCGGCGCTGGCGCCCGCGCCGGGCGCTCGCAGGCCGGTCAAGAGGCAGGACTGTCAAATGATGTTCCCTTCGAAAGTGGAATGGCCGCATATGTTGAGGCCACCACGTCCGTGGGAACCAGCTTCGCCGGATCTGCGCGAAATACGACCGGCGCGGCCTTCCTGGCCGCGCCTCACGATGTATCGTGTCCCCCCAGCGTATCTCACCGGCCGCCTCGTCACCGGGCGGGCCCGGCCGGCCAGGGCCGGACGGTCCCAGCGGGACCGCCGCCCCTGGCCAGCGGGCGCACGGAGGGTACTGAGGGTCTAGAGGTGCTAGAGCGGGCGGACCTCGTCGGCCTGCGGGCCCTTCTGGCCCCGGCTGGCGGTGAACTCGACCCGCTGGTTCTCATCCAGGCTGCGGTAGCCGTCAGTCTGGATAGCGGAATGGTGGACGAACACGTCGGGCGTGCCGTCGTCAGGCTGGATGAAACCGTAGCCCTTGTCGGCGTTGAACCACTTGACGGTGCCTTGAGGCATTACTTCTCCCGAACAAACGATCTTCGGATTCCACGTTCGCGGGACCCGGGCTGATACGACCGCCTGCCGGTCTGGAAAACCTGACCTTGCCGCATACGGCGCCCGCTGTCAGAAAATCGCAGGCGCTAACGCACGTACACGAATTTCGACTCCAACCACGTTCCATTAAACACCATCACCGGCCCCGGGGGCCCCTTCGGCGCGAGGTCCGCTCACCAGCCGAGCTCCCTCAGCCGCTCGTCGCCGAGGCCGAAGTAGTGGCCGACCTCGTGGATTACGGTCCGCCGGACCTGCTCGGCCACCTGGTCCTCGGTATCGCAGATGGCACAGATGGCGCGGGCGTAGATGGTGATGCGGTCGGGCAGCACCCCGGCGTAGCCGCTGCCGCGCTGGGTCAGCGGGATGCCCTGGTAGAGCCCGAGCAGCCCGGGCGGGCCCGGCTGGTGCTCCACCGTGACCGCGATGTTCTTCATTTCCTCGCCGAACTTCTCCGGCAGCCCGTCCAGCGCCCGCTCGACCATCTCGTCGAACCGGGCCGGCCGAATCTGGATCACGTTCGGTATCCTTCCCCGGAGGTCAGGGCTCGATGACCACCTTGAGGCCGTCTCTGCGGGCCGCCGCGCCGAACGCCTCGGGCGCCTTCACCAGCGGGAACCGGTCGCTGACCAGCGAGTCGAGGTCGACCCGCCCGGCGGTGGCCAGCCCGATGGCCCGCGGGTAGACGTCGTTCATCCGGCGGACCATGGCGATGGTCAGGCCCTTGCGCCGGGCCACCGAGGCCTGGAAGCGGGTCCAGTCGTCGCCGGGGATGCCGCCCAGCACGACCCGCCCGCCGGGCCGCACGGCGGCCATGGCCAGCTGCACGCCCCCGTCGGTCCCGGCCATCTCGAAGGCCACGTCCACGCCCAGCTCGCCCACCGCCGCGCGCAGCGCGGGGCTGGTGCCCGGCGCGCTCGGGGTGCCCAGCTCGGCCGGGTCCAGCGCCGCGTCCGCGCCCCGGGCCAGCGCGGCCTCGCGCCGGTGGGCCAGCGGGTCGAAGGCGATCACGGAGGCCGCGCCGGACGCGCGCAGCACCTGGATCAGCAGCAGCCCGATGGGCCCGCAGCCGGCCACCGCGGCCGTCCCGCCCAGGTGCAGGTGCCCCAGGTCGCTGGCGTGGATGGCCACCCCCAGGGGCTCCAGGACCGCGCCGGCCGCGTCGGACACGCCGTCCGGCAGCGGGGGCAGCAGATGGCTCGGCCAGGCTACGAACTCGCGCATGGCGCCGTCCTGCGCCCCGTGCCCGGCGAACACGATGCCGGTGCACAGGTTGCGGTAGCCGCGCAGGCACAGCTCGCAGGTGTTGTCCGGGATGGCCGGGTCGATGGCCACCCGCTCGCCCTGCCGGGGCCCGTCGGCGATGACCCCGGCCGCCTCGTGGCCCAGCGCAAGCGGCCGGTCCAGGACCGCGTCGCCGATCCCGGCCTCGCCCCACCAGTGCAGGTCCGACCCGCAGATGCCGATGGCCGTGACCTTGACCAGGCTCTCGCCGGGCCCGGGGACCGGCACCGGCTCGTCGCCGACCCGCAGGTCACCCACTGCGTGCAGCCGGGCTGCCTTCATGCGCGCTCTTTTCCTCAGCCCGGGGGGGGTGGCTCAGATGGTGTCGTAGGGGGCCGTGGCCAGCAGCTTGGCCGCCGTGGCGTACAGCGCGGCGCCGGCCTGCAGCACCAGGTCGTCGATGCTGGCCACCGGGGCCATCCCGTGCGAGTTGGTGACCAGCGCGCCGTCGAAGGCGGGCAGGTCGGCCAGGCGCACCGGCGCGTTCCGCCAGGGCACCCCGGCGCGGGTCAGCTCGCGCTGGAGCACCTGCATCATCACGCCGCGCAGCGCCGGGGCGCTCGGCCAGACGATGGCGTCGCCGTCGAGGAAGGCGATGTTGGTGATGCTGCCCTCGGAGACGGACCCGTCCGGGCCGGCGAACAGCGCCTCGTCGAACCCGTTGGCCGAGGCCAGGCCGCCGAAGTAGCTCTGCCCGAAGCCGGTCGAGTGCTTGATGTGCGCCAGCGGCCGCTGATATGGCGCCGACTGGAGGCGCTGCGGCCGCGACGGCGGGGCCGCGGGCGGCCGCACGCTGATCATCACCGAGGGCGCGCTGGCGGGTGTGCTGGCCCCGTTAAGCAGGAACACGTTGGCCCGCACCGAGGCGTCCGGCGTGCCGTCCAGCGCCTGCCGGATGAACCCGCGGACCAGGTCCCCGTCCAGCCCCGCGCCGAACAGCTCCCGGCTGGCCGCGTCCAGCCGGGCCAGGTGGTAGTCCAGGCCCAGCGTGGCCCCGCCGCGTACCTGCATCGCCGTGAAGTGGCCGCGCGGGCTCAGGTCCAGGGCCTGCACCTGCTCCAGCGCAGCCGGGCGGCCGTCGATCTCCAGCCGGGGCGGGAATGTCGCGCTCATGCCCGCCAGCCTAACCTCGCGGTTGCCCCGCCGGTCGGCTGGCCGGGTCGCTGGCCCGGCCCGCCGGCGGCACCGTCTTGTCGGCGGGTCCGTGGATGATGGGACCATCCGGATGACTGCCGGAGCGGAACTGCCTGAGGAGTGACGGGTGCGGCTGCGGGACGTTGAGCTGGGCGATGTCGACGCCTACGTGCGGATGCGGTGTGACCCGGTCATGATGGCCGAGCTGGGTGGCCCGCTTCCCCGTGAGGGCGTTGAGGAGAAGGTCGCCCGCGACGTCCAGGCCGCTGCGGAGGGTGCCGACTGGATCAAGATGATCGTCCCCGATGAGGCCGAGCCCGGTGTGGTGGCGGGAAATGTGGTGTTGTGGTCCCACGACGAGGATGACGGGGCGCCTATTTCTGAGATTGGCTGGATGGTCCTGCCGGAGTTCCAGGGCCGCGGGCTGGGCAAGCGGGCGGTCCGGATGCTGCTTGAGCTGGCCGGCGAGGATCGCCGCTGGGGGCTCGTGCACGCGTTCCCGGCGACCACGAATGCCGCGTCGAACGGGATTTGCCGCTCGCTTGGCTTTCAGCTCACTGGTCAGCGGGACGTGACCTTCGCCGGCCGTGTTCTGCGGAGCAACTGCTGGGTCATCGACCCGGCCGCCCTGGGTGATGGCTGAGGGCTCGACCAGGCAGCGCACCTGCGTCCATGTTTGTGGGTGTCCCGTTGGTAACGCCAGGGCGTTACCAACGGGACGCCCACAAGGACTTGATCGTGCAACAGGCCCGCGGCGGGCCTGCGCGCCGCCTAGAAGCCTCCGATGCCGTCGGGGGTGCCCAGGCCGGTGGGGGCGTCGTAGCCTCGCTTGGCCGTGCACAGGTAGTCGTCGCCGCAGGCCTGCTTCGGGCTCCCGGCCAGCACGTTGTTACCCCGGGTGATGTCGAAGAAGTCCGCCGCGTGCCGGTACAGGTCGCGGGTGGTGACCAGCCTGCCGTTGCCGGCCAGGCCGTAGATGCCCGCCGTCAGCGGCGCGGCCACGCTGGTGCCGGCCACGGTCAGCCAGCCGCCCCAGGCCTTGTTATAGATGGGGATGTCGGCGGCCACGGCCGAGGTGTCGGCGACGGTGCGGCCCTGGCAGTGCGGGGAGTGCTGCCAGGCCGGCTTGCGCACGTAGGCCGAGCACCCGCTGCTCCCGGCCCCGAAGATGTTCGGGTCGTTCCAGACCCGCTCGCTGAACCCCCGGGCGTTGTGCGCGCGGGACAGCGTGGTGCCGCCGACCGCGGTCACCGAGGCCAGGTTGGCCGGGAAGTTAGCGGCGTCGAAGCCGAAGTCCCCGGACGAGACGACGACCGTGTGGCCGCGATGCTCGTAGTAGCGGGCGAAGGTCTGGCTGTACCCGCTCTCCCGGATCCCGTAGCTGTTGCTGATCACCTGGGCGCCGAGCCGGGCCGCGGTGCCGGCGGCGCGGGCCAGGTCGCTGACCGCCGGGCTGTTGGCCTCGACGACCAGGATCTTGCAGTGCGGGCAGGCCACCGAGATCATCGACACGTCCAGCGTGGCCTCGACGTCCCAGCCGCTGCCCAGGCTGGAGGGGGCGGCCGGGGTGGCCTTGCCCTTCTGGTTGACGATGCGCAGGCAGCCGCTGGGCTGGCCGCACGCCGGCAGGCCGAAGTGCGCGCGGTAGGTGCGCAGGTAGCTGCCCAGGTGCGGGGTGCGGCCGGCGATGGACACCGCGACCGTCTGGTGCGAGAGCAGGTTCACCGGCAGCCGGTAGGCCCGCTCCAGCTGTCGCGGGGTCCAGCCCTGCGGACGGGTCTTCCGGCCGGCGGCCAGGGCCCGGTTCACGGCGTACTGCGGCTGCACCAGGACGAAGCAGCGCATGTCGCCGGGCCCGGGCTGCGCACATGCGGGCCGCAGCCCGGTCCGCGCGGCCGCGGTCACCCGGGCGATCCGGGCCGTGCCGGAGTGGGGCCAGGCGGCGGCCGGGCCGGCCGAGCCGCCGCTGGCCGACGCCGGGCTGGCCGAGGCCTGGCCGGCGGCGCCGACCGCCAGCAGCCCGCACATGGCCAGCCCGCCGCCGAGCGCGGCCAGCGCCCGCCCGGCCCGGCCGCGGCCGGTCATGATGGCGGTTACCCGGGATGTCACGCTCATCTGCCTCGCTCCCCGTGTCGCTTGCCGCATCGCTTCCGGTATCCGTCCGGTTCCTGCTGCCCGGATCACCCGGACACTCCGTAGCCGCGCACGATGGTCTCGCTGATCGAGCCGCCCGCCGCGTCGGTGGCGCTGACCCGGAGCGTCACGTCGACGCCGGCCGGGGCGTTGTAGGCGATCCGGAACCGGCCGCCGCCCTGGGCGGTGACCTTGGCCGGGAACCAGGAGTCACCATCGTTGAAGGACACCTGGGCCGTGGCCCCGGTGACCGCCGCGGTCCCGCCGAGCTGGAGGTGCCCGGCGGTCACGTTGACGACCTGCGGGCCCGGCCGGGTCAGCCCGGTCAGCCCCATACCGGGCACCTGGTAGCTCAAGGTCATCAGGTGCTGGACGGCGCACTGTCGGAGCAGGCGGAAGCTGGTCTGGGTCTCCACGACCGAGCAGTACCACGCCCGCGGCACCCGGGCCGCGGCGTCCGGTGCCGAGTGCCAGGTCCACACGGTCTGGCTGCCCGAGGACAGCCGGAAGAAGCTGCTGTACCGGTGGGCGTTCAGCGTGAACTTGAGCACCGACGGCCGGGGGCTGAGCTTGATGGCCGGGATGCCGTTCAGGGCGCCCCCGCCGGCGATCCGGCGGCCGTTCTGGTCGACCACGTAGCTGCCGGTGACCAGCGCGTTGCCGTTGCCGAAGAAGCCCGGGCCGAGGTGCCCGAACTGGTTGTCGCTGAACGGGGTGAAGCCCAGGATCAGCCGGTTGCCGCTGCGGGTGGCCGAGGCCTGCACCGGGAACGCGGCGGTCGGGCCGCCCAGGGTGACGTCCGGGGCCGGGTGCAGCGGGAAGGCGTTCCAGTTCTGGGACTCCCGCTGACCGCTGGCGAACCAGCGCAGGGCGTCGCTGTCGCCGCCGGCGAACTGGTTCAGGTTGGTCAGCGTCTGCAGGGTCCACAGCAGGTTGCGGCCGGCCGAGAAGTACTGGGTCTGCACCTGCGGCATGTGGATCTGGATGATCGGCACGAACTCGAAGGCGAGCTGGGCCACGGTCCCGCCGAAGACGTCCCAGCCCGCCATGGAAGTCGGGACGTCCTGGGAGTAGTGCTCGGTGACGGTTCCCAGGGTGGCCGGGCTGACCGTGAACTGCTGTGGCGGGATCAGCCCGGCCGGGCCGGGGAAGTCCAGGTTGTAGGCGTAGCCGGGGGAGACCTTGGCCGGCGAGGACAGCGTGCCCGAGGTGTAGGTCTGCAGGGTGCCGACGGTCGGCTTGCGGGTCGTCGGGCTCACCCAGGCGGTGAGGCCCGACCAGCCATTGGAGTAGGTGAACGGCCCGCCGGTCCGGGCGCCGCGCACGACCTCGAAGGTCTCCTGCTGGTTCACCGACCGGCGCGGGGTCCGCATGGTGACCTTGCTGCTGGCCGCCGCCTCGGCGACGCGCACGGTGGTGTGCTGGCCGGCCACGGTGAACTGCGGCAGCACGACCATGCGCATCGACGCGCTGTTGCCGTTGAAGTTGAAGAACGTCGCGAACGCCCAGTAGTGGCCGGCCGGGACGCTGAACTTGGTGCTGCCCCGGTAGAAGAAGTTGGTCGTCCCCTGGATGCCATCGAAGCGCTGGACGTTGTCGGCGCTGGTGATGAACACCTCGTCGCCGTTATCGGGCTTGCCCGTGAGGGTGGTGCCGCGGACGGTCAGCGTGTGCATCTTGAACGCGGGCCGGGCGGCCGTTGTCACCCGGGCTCCGGCCAGCGTGATGCTCACCCCGTGCCCGAACAGCCCGTCGGTGCCGTACGAGCCGCGCGCGTGGTCGGCAGCGAACTGGCGCCAGAGCGCGGCGCCGAACTCGCGGGCCGAGGCGGCGGTCAGGTAGCCGGCCGCGCGCCCGGCGCCGGACTTGGTGATGGTCAGGCCGGGGATGGCCGGGCGGCGGCCGGAGAAGGCCACCTCGACCGGCAGGCGGCCGCCGGACTCGGCCTTCTCCAGCGCGCTGAGCCGGAACAGGCTGGGACTGAGGCCGCGGCCCAGGTAGGGCATGGCCGCCGTCGGGATCTCCATGACCTGGCCGCCGAACCGCAGCGAGGTGACCGCGTCGCGGGCGGCGGCGGCCCGCACGCCCACGGTCACCCGCCCGGCCGGGCCGGCCGTGACCATCAGCCGGTCGCCGTTGATCAGCAGCAGCCGCCGCACCGGGCTGGCCAGGCTCGAGGAGCGCACGGCGCCCGGCGGCGCGGCGGGCCGGGCGGCGGGGGCGGCCGGGGTCGCCAGCGCGGGCAGGCCCGTGCCGAAGGCCAGGCCGGCGGCGGTCAGGACGGCGGCGAGGCCAGCCAGAGGCAGGCTCGCAGGGCGACGGGGGAGTCGGGACACGCGGCCTCCTGGGCGGGAGAGGCATTCCCGCGCCGGGCGGTAGCGCGGGGCATATGCCGACACCACACATATCAGAGGCCGAGCCGGTTATGCCGGATGGCAGCCGTAATGAAGAGAATTGTCACCTGAACGCTATCCGCCAATTCCCCGTGTGCGCCCCGTGCATATTCCGTGCGCAGCCCGAACGCGCCCCGGGCGTTACCCCGGGGGCGCCGACCGCGGGACCGCTACTGGTGGTAGTCGCGCAGGAACGTGCCCAGGCGGCCGATGGCGTCATCCAGCGTGGCCACCGGGGCCAGGAACACCATCCGCAGGTGGTCGGCGGTGGGCAGGTTGAAGCCCGTGCCGTGGGTCAGCAGCATGTGCTGCTGCTCCAGCAGGTCGATGACCATCTGCTCGTCGTCGGTGATCTTGTAGACGTCCGGGTCCAGGCGCGGGAACAGATACAGCGCGCCGGCGGGCTTCACGCAGGTGACGCCGGGGATCTCGGTCATCTTCTGCCAGGCGTGGTCGCGCTGGTCGCGCAGCCGGCCGCCCGGCTCCAGCAGCGGGGTGATGCTCTGCCGGCCGCCCAGCGCGGTCTGGATCGCGTACTGCGCGGGCACGTTGGCGCACATCCGCATGTTGGCCAGCAGTTCCAGGCCGTCCAGGTAGTCGGCCGCCTCGTGCTTGGGCCCGGAGATGACCAGCCAGCCGGACCGGAACCCGGCCAGCCGGTAGGTCTTGGACAGGCCGCCCAGGGTGAGCACGACCAGGTCCGGGGCCAGCGCCGCGGCGCTCAGGTGCTCGGCGTCCTCGTACAGGATCTGGTCGTAGATCTCGTCGGTGAGCACCAGCAGGTCGTGCCGGCGGGCCAGGTCGAGCAGCCCGAGCAGGGTCTCGCGCGAGTAGACCGCGCCGGTCGGGTTGTTCGGGTTGATGATGACCAGCGCCCGGGTGCTGCCGGTGATCTGCGCGGCGACGTGCTCCAGGTCCGGCGCCCAGTCCTGCGACTCGTCGCAGCGGTAGTGCACCGCGCGGCCGCCGCACAGGTTCACCGCGCCGGTCCACAGCGGGTAGTCGGGACTGGGCACGAGCACCTCGTCGCCGGTGTCCAGCAGGGCCTGCAGGGCCATCACGATGAGCTCGGACACGCCGTTGCCCAGGATGACGTCGTCCGGCGTGACCCCGGCGATGCCGTTCCGCTCGAAGTGCTGAGCCACCGCCAGGCGGCCCGCGTGGATGCCCCTGGCGTCGCTGTAGCCCTGGGCGTCGCCGATGTTCTGCACCACGTCGCGCAGCACCGCGTCGGGCGCGAACAGCCCGAACGGCGCCGGGTTGCCGATGTTCAGCTTGAGGATCTGGTGACCGGCGGCTTCCAGCTGGCGAGCTCGGTGCAGCACCGGGCCCCGGATGTCGTAGCGGACGTTCCGTAGCCGGCTCGCCTGCGGCACTGTCACCTGTGAACCTCCTGCCAGGGGCGCCGGCCAGAGCGGCATGCGGCGCGGATGTACCCGGGCAGGAACGGGTGAGGCGCCGGCCGCGGGAGTGCCAGATAACACTCCGGGCACCCTACCGTGACCGGCCGCTCACCCCGCGACCGATTAAACCAGCGGAGTGCCCCATGATCACGACCGATTTGCCCCCGGCGATCGGGGGTCAACCGGTCGTGATCATGGGCTCAATCTCCCGCCGAGCGCTGAGCGCTGAGCGCCGAGACCTAGCTGGAGGCGGTGTAGGTGATGGTGATGCCCGAGAAGGTGGTGGTGCCGATGGGGCAGACGCCGATCGAGTAGGCGAAGGTGGTCATGTTGACCTCGCTCTCGGCCTTGGGAATCGACAGGGTCTTATGCGTGTAGGACGGGGTTCCCGTGGTGGTGGTGCTGTTGAAGCTGGCCAGTTCCTTCGCTTTGTGGCTGGTCAGGTTCTGCCGGTTGATCTCGGCGAACATGGACGACGAGCCCTTGGTGTAGTAGAAGGTGATCGACTTCAGGACCGCGTTCGGCGGCAGGGACAGCCCGGCGTTGAAGCACCGGCCGGAGTCAGTGTTGCTCAGCGTCGTCGGGTCCCACGAGTTGAAGTAATCCTTGGTCACGTCGTGCAGCCCGTCCGGCGCCAACGCCGACGCGGCCAGCGAGTAGTGGTGCGTTGCGGTCTTGGCCGCCGGCGAGGCGGAGACGGCGGCTGCCGTCCCGACCGCGGTGAACCCGAGCACGAGCCCGGCCGCCAGCGTGATCAGGTGGCTGGCTCGGCTCTTGGTCACAAGCTTCATCTAACGATTCCCCCCTTGGGTGCTGGCCTGATGCCCGGCCGAACCGGCCCGGTTGCTGTCGTGGACCACGACTGAGCGGGCCGGCCCGCGGGCCGGCCCCTTGTAGTTGCTCTGGTGCGTCATCCGGACGGCGGGTGCCGGCCGGGCGGGTCCCCGGTAGTTCGAGTGCGTGGCATGGGACCCTGATCCGTGCCCGGCGGCGGCCAGCGCGGTGGCGCCCGCGCAGATCACGGACGCCGCGGCGGCCGCGGAGACGGCCAGGACGGACCACTTGCGACGAGTCATGTGTTCACCTCCCCCTTTTTGAGCTTTAACTCGCGAATGGCTGATCTTTACCTGAACATGACCTTTTGGCAAGAGACACAGGGATAGACACAGAGGGAGAGCGGAGGGATAGATGGCGAGTTCGGAGAACCGGATCCTGACCAGCCACGCGGGCAGCCTGCCGCGCCCCGAGGACCTGATCGAGACCAACCGGCGGCGCGCCGAGGCCGGGTTCGCCGACGAGGAGGGCTACCAGCAGGACCTGGCCGCGGCCGTGGCCGCCGTGGTCGCCCGGCAGCAGGAGACCGGCATCGACCTGGTCAACGACGGCGAGTACGGGCACACCATGGGCCAGCGCTATGACTACGGCTCGTGGTGGACCTACGTGTTCCAGCGCCTCGGCGGTCTCGAGCTGGCCCCGGTCGGGCTGATGGAGGTGCGGCGCGAGGCGCCCAAGCCCGGCGAGGTGGTGCTGGGCAGCTTCAACGACCGGCGCGACTGGCTGGCGTTCAGCGAGGCCTACGGCGACCCCAGCTCGGGGGCCATGCTGCCCAACCGCGCCGCCCGCACCATGTCACCAGTCTGCCGCGGGCCGGTCACCTACACCGGCGCCGAGGCCCTCCAGGCCGACATCGCCCACTTCAAGGCGGCGCTGGACGCGGCCGGGCTGGCCGACGGCTTCATGAACGCGGTCGCGCCGGGCAGCTGCTCCCGGTTCGGCAACGAGTACTACGCCAGCGAGGAAGAGCTCCTCTACGCCTGCGCCGACGCGATGCGCGAGGAGTACCAGGCGATCATCGACGCGGGCCTGATCCTCCAGCTCGACGATCCGGCCATCGCGGAGAACTGGGACCAGATCAACCCGGCCCCCACCGTGGCCGACTACCAGCGCTTCACCATGGTCCGGGTCGAGGCCCTGAACCACGCCATCCGCGGGCTGCCGCCCGAGCGGATCCGGTTCCACCTGTGCTGGGGCAGCTGGCACGGCCCGCACACCACCGACATCCCGATGGCCGACATCGTGAACGTCATGCTGGCCATCAACGTCGGCGCGTACTCGTTCGAGGCCGCCAACGTGCGCCACGAGCACGAGTGGAAGGTCTGGCAGGAGGTGACCCTGCCCGACGGCAAGAAGATCCTGCCCGGCGTGGTCAGCCACGCCACCAACGTGGTCGAGCACCCGGAGCTGGTCGCCGACCGCATCACCCGGTTCGCCGAGGGCGTGGGCCGGGAACACGTGGTCGCCTCCACCGACTGCGGGCTCGGCGGCCGCGTGCATCCCCAGATCGCCTGGGCCAAGCTCGGGACCCTCGCCGCGGGCGCCGAGCTGGCGACGAAGCGGCTGTGGCCCTGACCACCCTTGTTAGATAGCAATTAACAAGGGAGGCACGGGCTCCGGCGCGGTCCGGCGGCCCGGCGTGGCCCCTAGCCGGGCATGACCCCGGCGGGCGCCGGTCGGCGGCGCAGCATCGTCACGGCGAAGATGGCCAGGCCGGCCGCCGTGGCCCCGGCGCCGATGCCCAGCGCGGCCGGGTAGCCCCACAGGTCGGCAGCTACGCCGCCGGTGACCGAGCCGAGCAGGCCGGCCAGGCCGCTGGACGCGTTGAGCAGGCCCTGAGCGTCGCCTTCGGCGTCGGGCCTGAGCTGCCCGGCCAGCCCCGGCGAGGCGACGCTCAGGAACGACCAGGCGAACATGATGCCGGCGAAGGCGGCCAGCGGCAGCACCGCCGGGACGTGGCCGGCGGCGGCGAACACGGCCAGCGCGGTGAGCAGGATGACGCGCCCGGTGTAGGCGGCCGCGATGACGGGCGTCGGCCCGAAGCGCTGGCTGACCCGGCCGGCCAGGACGAACAGCGGCAGGCTGACGAACACGATCACGGCGAAGGCCAGCGCGGAGGTGCCGGTGGCGATGCCGAACGCGTTCCGGAACAGCACCGGGTAGAGCGAGAAGATGATGGCCGAGCCGGCGTAGGCGGGCAGCCAGGCGGCCAGCATCCAGCCCAGGCCGCCGCGCAGGAGGCCGCCGAGCCCGGCCCGCCGCTCCCTCGACCACAGCCGGGCCCGGTGCACCCGGGACGGGCTGGCCGGGCCCCACTCACCGACCCGCCCGATGGAGTCCAGGTGGTGGCCGGGGCCCGGGCTGGCGGGCTCGGGCCGGATCGCGGGGCCGGCGGGCATCCGGGGGATGAGCAGCAGGGCCAGCGGGATGGCGGCGGCGGGCACCAGCGCGCCGATCAGCAGCCCGTCCCTGGGGCTGAGCCCGCTGAGCCAGGCCGACAGGAACAGCGCCCCGCCCTGGCCGACGGACAGCGCGGTCTCGAGCCAGCCCAGCCGCTGGTTCCACTCCGGCGGCGGGTGGCGCTCGACGACGAGCAAGTTGGCGATCGTCACCGCGCCGGCGAACCCGGCGCCGTCACCCAGCGCCAGCAGTATCTGGAAGGCCGGATCGGCCAGCGGGAACAGCCACAGTGAGACGGCCGTCACGGCGGCGCAGGCGGTGGCCAGCGCCCGGTAGGCGCGCCGCCGGTCGGCCAGGCTGCCAACCAGCGGCGCGGCGAAGGCGCCGAGGTTGAACGCGCCCATCACGATGCCGACGTGACCCAGGCCGTGCCGGGCCGCCACGACGGGGAGCAGGATCGGGGTGACGCCGACGGCGGCCCCGTTGACGAGCGCGAAGGGCGCGAACCACGGTTCGAGCAGCCCGGCGGGGCGCCGCTGGCGCGCTGGTTGCACGGCGCGAGCCTACTGCCGGCGGCGGCGGGCCCGGATGGGGGTGCGGCCTGGAGTCGGCTGGCGGAGGCTGGCTGGCGGGGACTGGGGCTGGCGGGGGGGGGCTGGCTGGCGGGGCTGGCTGGCGGGGCTGGCTGGCGGGGCACGGCCTGGCGGCGGCGGCCTGGCCGCGGCACCGCCTGGCGGTGGCAGGGGCTGGTGGCGGCGCGGCCTGGCGGCGGGCTCACCGGCCAGGGGACCGCGCTTCAGCCAGCCCCGCCGTCACACCCACCCCGCCAGTCACGCTCGTCTCCAGATCGGCTGTGGGTGCCTAGTTGCCTACACCCCGTTGTAGGCAACTAGACACCCACGCGCCCTGGCCACCGGCCCCAGCCCCCAGCCGCCCCTCCAGCCACATCCCTCTCATCCACAGCGCCCTTCGCCAGGTTCAGGCTGATAACAGCAAGAAGCCGCCGCCGATGCGGAACGGAGGGCCGGATCTATAGGACCGGCCTTAGAGCACGGGGCGCAGCGCGGCCATGGCCCGGGCGGCGTGGCCGCGCAGGGCGCCGGCGGTGACGCCCATGGCCGCCGCGGCCTGGCCGTCGGGCAGGTCCAGGAAGAGCCGGAGCACCACGGCCTCCCGCTGGCGGCCGGGCAGGGCGCGGACGGCGGTCATGATCTGTGGGTCGGCGGCCAGCGGGCCGGCGGGCGTAGGCGTGATCATGGGGTCGGTCACGGGGCCGGGGCGGCGCAGCTGGCGGCAGCGGCTCACCACCGCGCGGTGCAGGAAGGCGACCGCGGCGTCGCGGTCCCGCGGCCGGGGCCAGGCACCGTGCAGCGCGACGAAGGAGGCCTGAGTGATCTCCTCCGCCGCGTGCACGTCCCCCCCAAGGAGCAGCACCGCCAGCCGGACAAGCGAGCGGTACTGGGACCCGTACAGCGCCGTCACCATGTCCTCAACCTGCGGCACGGTGGCCCCCCCGGCAGCGCTCCGAGCTACTAACATGCGGTAAGAATAGGAAAGAATCGGAAGGTATGTCAAGGCAGATGAAGAAAGTAACTGGATTCTTCCTACCTCTTCCGGCATACTGTCGTCATGGCAGACGAGGACTGGCAGCGACTAGGCGACTACGTTGTGGCAAGGCGCATCGCCCTTGGCATGCGGGACCGCCGCTCGCTCGCCGTGGCCACGGGAGTGACCGAGCGGACGCTAGGCAAGGTCGAGACCGGCCGCCGGGTGTCGGCCAGCACGCTGGGGGCCCTCGACAATCACCTGCAGTGGACGCCGGGCTCGTGCCGTCAGGTGCTCGCCGGCGGCGAGCCGGTCATCGCGGCGGCCGGGGCCAGCCTGCCGCACTATGACGACCCGACGCTCCAGCACATCGCCGAGGTGCCCGGGCTGCCGCCCGACGTCGTGCGCGGGCTGATCGCGCTGGCCCGGAACTGGCGCGAACAGCAGGACGAGCAGGCCGATGAGCCGGGCGAGCAGACGCGCCGGCGGGCCTGACCCGCCGGCCGCATGGGTCCCGCGAGCCCCGTAAGCCGCGCATGCCCGCCGCCCGCCCGGTGGGCATGCGCGCTCGGCCGGAGTTGCGGGCGCTCGGCCGCCGGTCCGGGCTAGAGCTGGAGGCAGACCGTGACGCCCAGGATGATGATGCAGTGGCCGCTCTTCGACGGCTTGGGTGAGGGCTTGGGTGTCGGCTTAGGGGTCGGCGTCGGCTTGGGCGTCGGAGTGGGGGTCGGCGTCGGTGTCGGCGTCGAGGACCGGCTCGGGTTGGGCGTCGGCGTCGAGGAGTGCCCCGGCGGCGGGCTGGACGACGTCGGAGCGGTGTGTGACCGGCCGGGCGAGGGGGAGCTGTGGCCGGGACTGGGCGACGTGCTGCCCGGCTGCGGGCCGCCGGACCCCGACCCTGGCGGGATCGCGGCTACCGGCTGCACGTGCCGCCGGCCGTGCGCGCGGCCGCCGGGCTGGCCCGAGCTGGCCGGGCCCGTGATGGCGCCGCCGGTCGGGCCGCCGGAAGCTAACGGGCCGTGCGAGCCCGGCGCGGTCAGCAGGACCGCGGCCACCACGGCGCCGGCCGCGACCGCGCCGACGCCCGTCGCCCACCCGGCGGGCTGGGTCCGGATGAGCGACTGGAGCCGTCGCAGCCAGAACCGGAGCCCGGCCGCCAGCCCGATCCAGATCGGCAGTGCGGCCCGCCAGCCCGCCCGGCGCGACGCGCGGACGGCCTCCAGCACGGCCGCGCGCTGCTGCCGGCTGTCCAGCTCGGCCGCCACGTAGATGACCAGGTTGCCGTGGTCGTCCCGGCGCGCGACGGCGCGCAGGCCCGGCGCCAGGGTGACGCGCTCGATGCGAATCATGACGCGCCCGAGCCCAGCCGCCGGATCACGGCCCACCACTCGCGCGGGTCGCCGCCCTCCTCGCCGATCACCGCGATGACGTCACTGCCCTCCACGGCCAGGCGCACCGGGGACCCGTCGCGGCCCGGCTCCGAGGCCGCGGCCAGCAGGGTCGGCGGCACCGGGGGGGACGAGGGGGAGGAAGGGGCAGGCTGAACCGGGCCGGCGTCCGCGATGGACACGCCGGCCGCGGCGGCGATTCTCTCGAACATCTCCACCCGCTGCTGAAGGACGACCTGGGCCGCCCTGGCTTCGGCAATCTCTTGCTCAAGCCGCCGCAGGCGCCGCCTTGCCTGCCACACCGAAATCGCAGACCTCCCCCCACCGGCCGCAGGTCCGATTGGCCGGATGGCGCTACTGCTGTGGTCTCGCGCGTAGCTTACGCCTTCGTGCAATCTCACTGAATAGGCCCTCTTCCCCGGCTAAGACCCGGCAAACCGGGTCCGCTGGGTCTGCCGGGCGCTTTTGTCGCAGGTCCGGAGACTGTCAGCGGCGGCTCGTAGACTCCGATGTCATGGCTGCGACTACCGATACCGAGACCGCCAGGAACAGCGTCAGGAGCCCCGTCAGCGCCGCGGACCTCCAGCCCGAGGGGCTGGAGATCTACCGCCGCGAGCTGACCGGCTACTGCTACCGCATGCTCGGCTCGGCCTTCGAGGCCGAGGACGCCGTCCAGGACACGCTGCTGCGCGCCTGGCAGGCCGCCGAGCGGTTCGAGGGCCGGTCCAGCGTGCGGTCTTGGCTGTACCGCATCGCCACCAACGTCTGCCTGGACATGCTGCGGGGCCGCAGCCGCCGGGCCCGGCCCATGGAGCTCGGCCCGTCGCGCCCGCCGGAGGCGTCCTACCTGAGCCAGGTGCTGCCCGAGCACAGTTGGGTGTCGCCGATCGCCGACGAGCGCATCCTGCCCGAGGACAGCGACCCGGCCGAGGTCGCCGTGGCGCGCGAGACGATCAGGCTGGCCTTCGTGACCGCGCTCCAGCACCTGCCGCCGCGGCAGCGGGCCGCGCTGATCCTGTGCGAGGTGCTGCGCTTCCAGGCCGCGGAGACCGCCGAGCTGCTGGGCACCAGCGTGCCCGCGGTGAACAGCGCGCTCCAGCGGGCCAGGGCCACGCTGGCCACGCTGCCCGAGCAGGACCGGCCCGACGAGCCCGGCGCGGATCAGGCCGAGCTGCTGGCCCAGTACGTGGACGCCTTCGAGCGCTACGACATGACGGCGCTGGTCCGGCTGCTCCATGAGGACGCCGTCCAGTCGATGCCGCCGTACGCGATGTGGCTGCGGGGCGCGGAGGACATCTGCACCTGGATGACCGGCCCCGGCGCGGAGTGCGAGGGCTCCCGGCTGCTGCCGGTGGCGGCCAGCGGGATGCCGGCGTTCGGCCAGTACCGGGTGGATCCGGCCGGCGGGCACGCGCCCTGGGCGCTTCAGGTGCTCGAGATCTCGGGCGGGCGGATCACGGGGATGAACGTGTTCCTGGACACCGCCGCCCTGTTCCCGGCGTTCGGACTGCCCGCGCACCTGCCGTAGACGACCCGCGCGCCTGCCCTAGACGACGGCGGGCGAGCTAGCCGGACGTCTGACTACCGGGCGAGCGCCAGGCGGCGACGGCGGCTGAGCGGGTACGCGGTCCCGGGCGCCAGGAGGAGCATCAGCCGCCCGGGCGGCCGGAAGTCGAACCGCGCCTGGCCCAGAGCTATTTAGCAATTGCGCAGGCCAGTTGCAGGCCTATCGCCGCACTCGTTTCCCGGGCCGCGCCCACTCTTACGGCTTCCGGCCGACGCCGCCCCACAATGCGGCCGGCGCCTTGGCCTGAAGCTCGCTCTCGGGCCGCCACTCCTGGACCCGGGCCAGGCCAGGCTCCACCAGGTCCAGCCCGTCGAAGAAGCGCAGCACCTCGTCGTGGGCGCGGTAGGTCTGCTTCTGCTGGATGAACTGGCTGACCCGGCTGCCCGCTTCCGACACCGCCGCCACGTTGATGTCCGAGGCGATGTGCGACATGGCTAGATAGCTCCCTGACGGCACCGCGCTCAGCAGCCGGGCGATGATGCCGTACGGGTCGTCCTCGTCGGCGATCAGGTGCACGATCGCCATCAGCGTGATCGCCACCGGCTGCGTGAAGTCCAGGGTCCGTGCCGCCGCGTCCAGGATCTTGCCGGTGTCGCGCAGGTCGGCGTCAATGTAGTCGGTCACGCCCTGCGGCCCGCTGGTCAGCAGCGCGCGGGCGTGCGCCAGCACCGTCGGATCGTTGTCGACGTACACCACCGTGGTACCGGGGGCGACGTCCTGGGCGACCTCGTGGGTGTTGTTGGAGGACGGGATGCCGGTGCCGATGTCGAGGAACTGCCGGATCCCGGCCTCGCCCGCCAGGTAACGCACCACGCGGGCCAGGAACGCCCGGTTGGCCCGGACCGAGAACACGATCTCGGGCCAGGCTTCGATGGCCCGTTCCCCGGCCTCGCGGTCCACGGCAAAGTTGTCCTTGCCGCCGAGCCAGTAGTCGTACACCCGGGCGACGTGCGCCACGCTGGTGTCGAAGGACTGGTGACTTCCGTCGGCCGGAGCGTCGCGATCGGGCTCCGACGTGTCCTGACCGCTCACCGGGTGGCTCGAGGGTGCTCGCCGAACATGGGGTCGATTGTGCCAGCCGCCCGCCCCGCAGCGCTTGCCAGGGTCTCCGCGCCTAGCTCTCATACCCCCAAGTCGGTACCGGAACTTCAAGAACATCAGCCGCAAATACCACTTCGTCGGCGCGCCCTCGCCGATCCAGCAGTCGGCAAAATTTGGCGCGAACGGCGCGATGAATACCGGATCAGCCAGCAGCGCATCCTCCGCGCCAGCGCTTCTGGCCGAGGCAGCATTTTTAACGACGACCGCGTCAGCCGTTGCCCCGCCGCCGCCTTCAGTAGTTCCAGCTGCACCTGTCATGGAGCGCACTGATAGGAACTATCGTGCCGTACCCACAGATCACGGACTGCGGCCTGTATATGCGGAAACGCAGAACTTCGTGCTCTAATTAAATGGCGTCGCATGATCGAGGTATCCAAATAGTGCGGCGGTGCGGCCACTGCCTGCTATCTCTTGATTTCATTTGCCGAACAAGCTGTCGGCTTTGGCGCTCTGTGTTACTCTCGGTAATCGAGTCGTGCACTTTGCAATTGGCTTGCACATCGGATACAAGACCAGGAGCGCGTATGTGCTGCCTACGGAGTGCCTCAAAAGTCCAGATTTTCTAGGAAGGGTGATTATATGGGCAAGGCCGGTAACCGACTGGTCTTAGTTGTCCTTGCCGCCGCGCTCGCGGCTGGCCTTGGCACGAGCGTCTTAGTGCGCCCACAGCCCAAGCTCACCGCCGCCCAGGAGTGCTACGGGACCTGCCGGTCCGCAACGGAGCTGTTCCTATCTAGCGTATTTGTCATCTACGGCCGCGAAGAGGACGAGCACTTCGAAGTCATGGTGAATGCGGACGCTCGCCATAGCGGTATTCCGGCCGGAAGGTAGTGGTGGAGTCCGGGGCAAGGGTCCTGTGCACGATCCACCTCCATTCGGGGAGGGGCATGTGCTCGCTGACCGCCAAGGAACTCTCGCCAGGGTTGCACGACATCGTGGCGCACTTCACCGCGAGCGAACGGCTTCGAGTCGTCCAGGTCGAGGGAGATAACCCTCATCGTCCTGCGGCATCCGTTCTTCGAAGGTCCAGGCGGCAATGGTCTAGGCGGTAATCACCATACTCCCGGCGATCCCATATTCACGGCCCCATAACAATCGGCCGTAACTTCGGGCCCGATGTCAGCCGGGCCTCGAAGCCGTCGCGGGGAACGGCAGCTTCATCATTTCATGCAGCTCGGTCCAGCGGAGGTGAAGCGTGCCTGTGGTTCAGCCATTGGGAAACCGGATCAGAACGGTCGTGGGCTGCCAGGTGATCGGTGATCACCTGGCAGCCGCTGAACGGGGTCGGCGGGTATGAGCGCGATTACGTCAACGGCACCGGTCGCGTTCGAAGGGACGACGCACGGTCTGCCGGAAAGCGTGCGGGGTGGCCGGGGCCGGCATCGCCGCAGCCTGCATGGGCGCATTACCTCCGGGCTCCTAGGCAGCGGTGGCTGGTCCATAGTGGTCGCCACGACCGGGGTTAACGGGCTGAATTTCCTCTTCCATGTCCTGATCAGCCGTCTGCTGGGCCCGTCCCACTACGGAGCGCTTGGCGCTGTTCTGAACGTCATCTCTGTGCTCGCCGTCCCGCTCGGCGCGGTCCAGCTTGCCGTGACCCGGGCCGTCGCCCCCGGCCAGCGGAAGGGAGGGATGTCACTGCGCAGACTGACTGTGAAAGCCACGCTCTGGGGCACCGGGGCGATGGCTGCCGTCTGGCTGCTCTCACCACTGATAGATGGCTTCCTGAACCTGCAGTCGCCAGTTGCGGACCTGACCATTGGTGTCTGGATCCCCCTTGCGGTCGTCGCGGCTGTCCTGCAGGGCGTGCTGCTCGGCGAGCTGCGCTTCGTGCCCGTCGCCGTCGCCACGTTCTTAGGCGGCGGTGCGCTGCGGCTGGTCAGCGGTGCCCTGCTCGTCGTCATGGGCTTCGGGCTGGAAGGCGCCGTGGTGGCGACGGTAATCGGCCAGGCGTTCACCACCGCGGCTCTCGTCCTGGTGGCGAGGAGGGAAGTTCTCTCCACGGGACCTGAGGCGATACGGATCTCCCTGCGCGACGCCGTGCTGTCGATCGCGGCGCTTGCCGGGTACACGACGCTGACCGGGATCGACGTCTTCCTGGCTCGGCACTTTCTCGCACCTGTCGCTGCCGGTCACTACGCAGCTGCGGCGATCGGCGGCCATATCGCCCTGTTCCTGCCCGGAGCGCTCGCGACAGTGGCCTTTCCGCGGCTTGTCTCCGCTAGCCGCACGGGCGTCAGCGTCGGCAAGACGCTCAGCGAGACGCTCGGACTAGTCACCGTCCTCGCGCTCGCGGCCTTCGCGGTCCTGGCCGTAATGCCCGGCGTAGTGGTCGAGGTGCTCTTCGGCCCGCAGTACGCCGACGCCGCGAGCATCGTCGGGATCATCGCCCTCACCTCCGTCTTCCTCAGCATCATCGGCTTGCTCACCTACTTCCACGTCGCCCGGCGCTCGGTTGCCGCGCTGTACAGCTGGGCGGGCGTCGCACTCGTCTGGGTGCTGGTGGCCGTCCTGCACGGCGGGATGGAAACCATCGCCGTCTGCATGCTGGCGGCGAGCGGGTTCGTGCTGGTGGCCATGTCCGTGCCGACCCTGGCCGCGGTCGTGCGGCCGGTTTCCCGCACGGCCGTGCTGAGCGAGGGCGCCGTCCAGCTCCCTTCGGCCGAGATCGACCTCAGCCTGGTCATTCCGTTTTACAACCCGGGACACCGCCTTGCTGCCCACGTGCAGGACGTCGTCGGCGTTCTCAGGACCGAGCACGTCACCTTCGAGGTGATCGCGGTATCAGACGGCTCGACCGACGGAAGTCCGTCCTCGATCGCCGGTATTGACCAGGTCCGGATCGTCGAGCTGGCGAAAAATCAGGGCAAGGGAGCCGCGCTGCGCGCGCCTGGCTCAGGGGCGAGGCCGCTATCTCGGCTTCATCGACGGCGACGGCGACATCCCGGCCCGGCAGCTGAGCCATTTCCTGGCCGCGATCAGGGCGGGCGATCCGGACGTGGTCCTCGGCAGCAAGAACCATCCGGACTCAAATGTCGTCTACCCGCCGCTCAGGCGGCTGTACTCGGCTGGCTACCAGCAACTGACCAGGCTGCTCTTCCGGCTGCCGACGCGTGACACCCAGACGGGCATCAAGCTCATCCGGCGCGAGACGCTGGCCGCCGTTCTCCCCAAGATGCTGGAGAAGCGTTTCGCATTCGACCTGGAGCTGCTTGTCGTCGCACGCCGGATGGGCTACCGGGACTTCGTCGAGCTCCCAGTCGAGATAGCCGAGCGCTTCACGACCACCATCTCGCCGAAGGCGGTCAGGCGAACGCTCCTCGACACGCTCGCCATCTTCTACCGGCTGAGAATTGCACATTTCTACGGGCCCCGGCTGGCGCTGACCGCTCCGCCCCGCGCTGCCAGAGCACCCGCAGTGGCGCACGAGGCCGGGCCACCCGCGATCCAGGTTCCCCGCCAGGCCGGACCGCTTGCCGCGCCTGACCGTCCCCGGCTCGCGCTGGTCGCCGATCCGTCCGTCCGGTCCCAGGCCGGTGGCCGACTCTTCCCCGAGACCCTATCCCCCCGAAAATGAGGCAGGCACTGTGGACGTTCGAGCCAAGGCCCCGCTCCCGGATCTCCTTCGCGGGCGGAGGCACGGATGTGTCGCCGTTCCCTGAGTCTGAAGGCGGTGCCGTGCTCTCCGCCACCATCGATCACCTCGCGTACGGATCGCTGAGCCCCAGGCCGGACAATCAGGTCAGCATCGAGTCGGTCGATTTCGGGATGTCGCTTGACTTCCCGATCACCGAGGATCCAGTGCTTGACGGCAAGGGTGGACCTGGTGAAGGCAGCCATCAAGCGGCTGCGGCAGAAGGCGCCCGGCGGGACGACCTGGTGCTGCGCTCGAACGCACCGCCGGGCTCGGGGCTGCGGGATCGTCATCGACGATGATGGTCACCCTGGTCGGGCTGCTGCACCAGTTCTACGGCCTGCCGCTCGACCAATACGAGATCGCCGACATGGCCTACGCCATCGAGCGTGAAGACCTGGCTATCCGCGGCGGTTATCAGGACCACTATGCGGCCACCTTCGGCGGCTTCAATTTCATCGAGTTCGGCGAGCGGGTCGTCGTGAATCCACTGCGGATCCGCGACGCCACGGTCAACGAGCTGGAACTCAACCTGCTGCTGTGCTTCACGGGGGTGACGCTGTTAGTCGGCGCACATCATCGCCGACCAGACATACCGAGTCGAGCTGCCGAAGCCGACACGCTCGCCGGCCTGCCGCGGCACAGAAGGAACTCGCGGTCGCGGACGAAGAGCGCGTTGCTGCGCGGAAAGCTGAACGAGTTCGCCGACCTCCTCGGCGAGGCATGGCGCGAGAAGCAGCGCCTCTCCCCCCGATCGCGACTCCGCGCATCCAGGAGGCACACGAACTCGCCCTGCGCAACGGCGCGACCAGCGGCAAGGTGACCGGCGCCGGCGGTGGCGGCTACATCCTCTTCTACTGCGATTTCAAGAAGAAGACACCGGGTCGCCGAGGCGCTGGAGCAGATGGGAGTCACGACCGTGAGGTTCAGTTTGAGCCCCGGGGGTTGACCACATGGCGGGTGTGAGCACGGACCTGCCAGAATTCGCCCATGCCTGCCTCGAGGACGCCATCGCGGTCAAGCAAGCTATGTTGCCCTCCGGCTGCCTGATCTGGCAGCACAGGTGGCCCAGGCGATGACCGGGTCCCTGCGCGCGGGTGGCACAGTGCTCTTCTTCGGCAACGGCGGCTCGTCGATGGACGCGGGCCACCTCGCCGCAGAGCTTCTCGCTGGCCGGTTCTACTTCGACCGGCCCGCCCTGGCGGGGTCAGCCTCGCCGACGCGACCGCGTCGATGACCGCTATCGCCAACGATTACGCCTACGACGACGTCTTCGCACGGCAGGTCAGAGCGCTCGGCCGGGCCGGTGACGTCGCGGTGGGGCTCACCACCAGCGGCAACTCGGCCAACGTAGTCAACGCACTGGTCGCCGCAAAGGAGCGTGGACTGGTGACCGTCGCCCTGACCGGGCAGGCCGGCGGGAAGGTGGCAGGCCTAGCCAGCTACTGCATCCGGGTGCCGACCGACGACACACCCCGGGTGCAGGAAGCCTGCCTCCACCTCGGCCACACGATCTGCGAGATCGTCGAGCGCGAGATGTTCCCCCAATGGCGAGTGCGCTCCCCGCCGGGCTGCCTTCCTGGACCGCGACGGGACGCTGAATATGAAAGCGCCTGACGGTGGAGTCATCACCTCGCCCGCCTACCTGCGGCTGCTGCCAGGGGTAGCCGAGGCCGTGCGCAGACTCAACGGAGGCAGCCATGTTCGTTGTCGTGGTGACCAACCAGCGTGGGATTGCCGGCGGCGCGCTCTCCACCGACACCCACGTGCAGATCATGGATCGCCTGACGGACCTGCTGGTGCAGCGCGGCGCGCACCTCGACGCCGTCTGCAATGTTTGCCCGCACGAGGCAGGCACCTGCGGCTGCCGCAAGCCAGCCCCAGGACTCTTCTTGCTCCTGCGGAGAGCGAGCACCCGGATATTGACCTGGGCCAATCGGTAACCGTCGGCGATGCCGAGTCCGATATCGACGCCGGGCGGGGGGCAGGGACCCAGACCATCCGGCTCTCCGCGACGCCGGTCCCATCACGGGCCAATCATGTCGCTTGCGACCTGCTCGCCGCGGTTCCGCTCATCCTCGGCCCTCTGAGCAGCGCAACTACGCAGAGGCTGGAGCACGTCCCGTGAAATTCGCCATCGTCGGCCCGGTCCATCCGTACAAGGGAGGCAAAGATGGTTGAGAAACGTAGTCAAGTGTCGCGCCCTGCCGTCGGCTCCCCGTCACGGACAGACGTCCCATTGCTCGCTGCCAGAGTTCTGGCGGGCTCTGGGCGTATGGACAGGCGGCTGCGGATTCTTGTCTTCAACTGGCGGGATCTCGCACATCCGCGCGCGGGTGGGGCCGAGGTCCACCTGCAGTCGGTGGCGCGCGAGTGGGTGAAGTGTGGTCACGAGGTGACCATCTTCTGCGCCGCGGTGGATGGCAGGCCCGCTCGGGAGTTTGTTGACGGGGTGCAGATCATACGACGCGGCGGGCGCCTCGGCGTCTATCGGCAGGCCCGGCGGTTCTGGCAGGGGGAGGGTGACGGCCGTTACTGACCTGGTGTTCGATGACGTCAACACCCGTCCCGTCCCTCTGCCCGCGCTTTGTCCGGGACGTGCCGGTGGTGGCCATCATTCACCAGCTCCGCCAGGGAGGTCTGGCGCTATGAGATGCCCTGGCCGGTCGCCGCTATTGGTCGTTACCTGCTTGAGCTGGCCTGGCCTGCGGGCGTACCGGGATGTGCCCGTTGTCACGATCTGCGAGTCAGGCCGAGAATCGCTAGAGGGATATGGCCTCCGGCGGGTAACGGCCGTGCCGACAGGATTGAGCGCCGGCGTAACGGCGAGGATGGCTGCTGGGTCAGCGGACCCGGATCCAGTCGCGAAGGAGCGTGTCCCGACCGTTGTATTCGTCGGGCGGCTGAGCGCCAACAAGCGCCCAGATCACGCTATCCGGGCCTTCGGCCTCGTCCGCCGCGAGTTCCCCGATGCGCAGATGTGGGTGATCGGAACCGGCCCGAGGAAGCACGGCTTCGCAAGATTGCCGGACCGGGGGTCACCATCCTCGGCCGCGTTTCCGAACAGGAGAAGCGCGAGCGCCTGGGAGGGCGCGCGCACGCCCTGGTAGTCACGTCCGTCCGCGAGGGCTGGGGGCTTGTGGTGACGGAGGCTGCCGCGGCGGAACAGTCGCGATCGGCTACGACGTGGCGGGCCTGCGGGACTCGATCGCAGTGTCGGGAGGTGTACTCACGCAGGCCGATCCGGGCTCCTCTGGCCGCCGGCCTGGCCGAAGCTGCTCCCGGCAGTCGTCGCGGGCGACGGACCCAGTGTGGAGCCTGCCGGAGTCCTCCCGGGAGCGAAGTCGCCGCCGGCATCCTCGCAGTAGCGCGAGAGGCCGGGTTGCCCATCCGCCGCGACCAGCGGAGCGGATGACCGACAGCCACGGGGCGGGTTGCTCCGACCTGAGTCGTAACACGAGCCTCAAGCGCCCGTCGCGTCACCTCACTATGTCCCGGGCGGCAGGCGGCGCATGATGCCCGCAAGGAGGAGCTGAGAACCGGCAGCCACATACCTGATCTCGCTTGTGATCATCCCGGCGTGCAACGAAGCCTCGCGTCTCGGCGAGTGCCTCGACAGCACTTTGTCAGGCTCTCGAACACGCGGAAGTGGCGGACGCTGAAATCGTCGTGATCGACGACGACAGCAGTGACGAGACGTCCGAGGTCGCGCGAGCGCACGGCGCGCTCGCGCTCCGACAGAGCCGGCGGCTCGGCCCGCTGGCCGCTTGGTCACGTGGCGTTGCCAGCAGTTCTGCGCCCTTGCTGTTCTTTGTCGACGCCGATTCCCGTGTCGACAAGGAAGCCTTCTCTGCTCTTCTGCGCGGTTTCGCGCGACCCGCCGTCGGGGTTGTCGCGGCACGCAGCGAACCCAGCGGAGGCACCCTCAACTCGCTCGTGGAACGCTCGGCAACCTTCAGCGCTCTGATGATCCACGAGACCAGAAGCCGTCTCGTCAACCACGACTTCTTGCCCATCGGGCGGCTGATGGCTGTGCGCCGGGCCGCGTGGCGAGACGGCGGCCACGAATGGCCGTGCGACCGGGTCATCGCCTGGCGCGCGAAACAGGCGGGGTGGAAGATCTTCTACACGCCGGACGCTGTCGTGCACTATGAGCCGGTCGGGACGTACGACGAGCTCCGGTCCGACTACCTTCGCACGATTGTCGCCCAAGCGCATCTCAACGGCGACTGGGCGAAGTCATTGCCACGCGGGGTCGTGGCTCGTGCTGCCTCCGCGAGCTTCCGACGGCAGCCTTTGAATGGCGCTGCCTGGCTTACCTTCAGGACGCGCCTCTGGAGCGAACGGACGGTCGGCCTGATGCGGCCGAACGAGGCATATGCCTACTGGGGCCGTACCGAGTCCAGCGACCGGGCGCTGTCTACGGAAGCACCCGGGAGGCCCGTGTGACCGTCCGGGACGCTCCTCCTGGTCCGTCCATTCCGTTGCCGGTCATCGACCTACCGCAGGCTGTCACCCGGCATGAGGCTTCCGTTCTATACCGACGCACTCATCGAAGACCGGCACCGGGACTCGATCGGAGTGTCCGGAGGCATACTCACCCAGGTCGATCCGGTCGCCCCAAACATCGGCACCGACGGGATCAAGCACTCTCTCAGCGTAAGCGGTGGCTCGGCCGAGCACCTGCGGTTGCAATGGCCTTCCACATATTGGCGGCCCTTGCCCTGATGCCCGTTTCGGGTCACCCATACGACCTTGCTTCGTTGACTAGTTCAAGCGGGGCATGGCTGCGATGGGGTGTCCCACTTTTCTACCAGTGGAAGTTTGGATTCGACCTGACCATACTTGGGATCGGATCCCAGAGTCTTTCTTTCGTTCTTCAGCACCTTGGCATGTCCGGTGCAGCAGCACTTGCAACGGCGTGGAAACTGCCGCTCGTCCTCGCCGATCTTCTCGTCGGGGTGATACTGGTCGATCTCGGCAGACAGCTACGCAGTCAACGGCCGACCCTCTTGGCCACGCTCTGGCTGATATCGCCCGTCCCTCTTTGGGTCTCAGCCGGGCATGGCCAGCTCGAATCGCTGACTGTATTGGCTATCGTGCTATCTGTGGACATGCTCCTGCGCCGTCGGCCTATGCTGGCGGGGGTTGTTGTCGGGCTGGGTATCGGCATCGAGTACCTTCCTGTATTGGTCGCGCTCGTTGTCATCTTCTGGCTCTATGTCTCTGTAATTAAACGCCGGGAGGTCTACCGCTTTGCTGCGGGCTGCACGGCGGCGGTGATTTTCTGCTTCGGACCCTGCTTTCGACCCATCTCGGTCGCTTGAGCCTTCTTGGAGGACTTGCCTTTAGCGCCACCGTTAGCGAGCCATTCGAGTCATCCGAAAGCTGCAGCCCCTCTTGGCTCATCTCTTTGGGCGGTATCGATTATCTGTCACCGGGATCGCTCTGGCTCGCCGTAACGCTGGCAACGTCAGTTGCGCTCGTAATCGTGCTAGCGCATAAGGCGAGAAACACCGGGAGCACCATCGATCGCAAACGGCTGGGAATATTGGCCGCCGGTGGCCTTCTTTGTGCGTGGTTCTCTTCGATCCGGGAGCGCTCCCGCAGTTCTCCGTGCTCGTCCTCGGAGGGCTCTGTCTCGTCGGCCTTAGCGTTGATGTGAATCCAGTAGTCATAATCCTCGGACCGTTTCTCCAGTTGCTAACAGGACTGATCTTCGTCTACGGGGGCAGCTTTCAGAGCTACTGGTATGACATGTGGGCAGCGACGGGAGACAGTGGCTGGCCGTTTCCGCAGAGTCTTCTGGCGGCAGACTGGGCGGCCCGGCTCGGTGTTATAGTCATCGCGCTCGGGCTGCTATTCATGCCCTTCAGGATTGACGGAATGAAAATCGCGGCGCGCGTGAACATCGTCCTGGCTCGCTCGGCCATCGTCGTCGGTGCCCTTGGCATGGCATTCCTGGCGACCTGGTCGTTGCAGCCTGCCTGGTAGGGGGTTGAGTCACAGGGACCAGCCACGCTGGCAGGTTTCCCCTCGCTTACGGCATTCAATCCCGGCACGGTGTCGACAATGCGAAAGCATGCGTCGCTCACCTTCTCACCCCAAGAGGTGCTCGCTGTGCGTGACAGCGCTGTCTCGCCGTCGCTGGAACTGACGGTCAGGGCTCGCCCGTACACCGCACACACGAGTGCGGGCGCAGCAAGCTTGAGCCATGGTGCCATCCTGACGCTGCGGGATTGGGAGCATGAGAAGACACAGGTTCATTCGCTGTGGGTTAGCATCCTTCTCGGAAGGCCTTCTTGGCGTTCCCAAGAGGAATTTCTTCGCAGTGTGCCCGCCCTGATTGTGCATAAGCATTCAGCCGCACGAGTTCGCCGTTCGACCATACCCTCAAGCGAAGTCGTTTGGGTTGCGCCGGGATGGGCCGTCGTTACGTACAACGTGCCAGCGTTGATGGTGTCGCAGAAGGGGAAGCTGAAACTCGCATTGCGAGGAAATCACCGCAGCGGCGATGTGATCATGTGGAACGGAACCTCTCGTGTGCGGTGGGTATATGTCTCCCTACGCTCCGGTAGGGCCACCGCAACCATCGACGGCACGCCCTGGCATGGACCGGTGACCCTGCAAAAACCTACGCTATTGTGGTGGAACCATCGCGTAGAAGAGGTATCTATTCAGGGACTGCCGCTTAACTCACATGGCAGGGTTAGTATCACCGGGGTGGTCATCGGCGGACAGCGTGGCGCCATAATAGGCGGAGGCATCGCTTGGCCCAGCCCAGGTGTCCTTGATCACACGATTCATGGGCCTGGCGCTCTCGGCGCTTGGCATCGTCGACGTCGTTGCGTTGCTAGGTGGGGCGTTGTTGCTCGGACGTTGGGCGTCAGCACTTCGGGTTCAGAACTCTCCTCAGCTGGAGGCAATCGAATGAGGAATGTACGGACCGCGAGACGACGGCGCCGGTCATCTGGGCCAAAGACTGTCGTTATGACCACGCGCTATCCGCTTGACCATCCAGGCGGGGTCGAAAGCGTCGCAAGAGCACTTGTGGGCTTTCTTGGCAGTGAGGAGGGCTGGAGAGTCAGTCACGTGTCTGCATACTCAGGCCGTCGGGGGATGGCGCGGATCCCGCTTTTGGGTGATTTGAGTGCCGCAATTCGCTTAGCGGCTCGGATCATCGGAAAGGGGGACGTAATCTTAGTGCACGGTGCTGAGTACGTATGGGGTCCCTTGGTGGTTGGGAAGCTAACCAGGCGGCCCGTCGTGGCTGTCTGGCATGGCCTTCGAACCAGTGAGGCGCTCTTTCTTCCACCTGCGGAACGTCGAATAGAGAAAGCTGCGATACGGTTCTTTCTTCGTGGTGAAAACCTGCTGCAGCGAGCGGCCCTTCGGGCAGATGCCACAGTGGTAGTGAGTCCTACAGTCGCGGTGGACATTCGGTCTCGTTACGGCGTCAGCGGGAAGGCAAAGGTGATTCCAAACGGAGTCGTCATGAGAACTCAGCGCCGGATCGGCCATATACAGGAAACGCGCAGCTCTGCCTCCACGGATGGCTTTCCTCTACGAACGATCTGGGTGGGAACCACCGCGTACAAAAAAGGGCTTGACCTCGCAGTCGAGGCCTGCAGAGTCGCGCGAGAACGAGGACAAGAGGTTTCGCTCACGGTGGTCGGGATCCAGGGCGAGTCGGCCGGTCTCGAATCCAATCGGATGGAAGTTGGCTCACCTCGCGGGGCAGAGTCTCCCCTGGCGAGATCGATGCGCTCTACCGTTGTCACGATGTCTTGCTCTTCCCTACGCGTTACGAAGCTTGTCCCATGGTGGTGCTAGAGGCTCTAGCGGCGGGACTGCCAGTCCTCGGCTCGAGTGTGGTCCAATGGCTGATCGAAGGTGCTGGTCAGGTTGTCGCTGATGAAGACACGGAAGTCTATGCGTCAGCACTTAGGGACCTTGCGGAACCAGAGCGCCGCCGTGAACTGGCCACTGCTGCCTTGGAGCGGGCACGAGCATTTTCTTGGGAGTCGGCCGCTGCAGCGTACATCGAGGTGCTTGATGTCGTCGATACAAAGAGGCGACGGCGAACCGTCATGGCGCGAGGCGACCTGCCTTTCCCCCCAGATGAGGAATGAAGAATTCAGGTCTGTTTATTCGCGACCGGGAGGAATAAGTCGTTATGGGTATTGATATACACGGCCTCCGGTTTCTGGAGTATGCGCGTGAGATGAGTGGTGAAATGGGCTCTACGCTTACTATAGGTCACCAAGGTGTACATATCCAAAGGAGATATCTCCAGAGATTTCTCGGGGCATCCGTATCCACAAATTGCTATCCGGGCTCCTATGTCGATGACCTTCTCTTGGAATTTTTCGACGCAACGGACGTTAGCTCAGTAGATGCTTCAGATTATGAAGACGCTACTTACGTAAGGGATCTCAATATACCTCTTGAACCGAGCTTTCCAGAGTTCGACTCGGTACTAGATGCTGGTAGCCTTGAGCATGTGTTTGATGTCCGAGTCGCTTTTGCAAACGTTGCGCGCTGCTGTAAAGTGGGCGGCCAGATCTTGCATGTATTGCCCGCTAATAATCAAGTGGGGCATGGCTTCTATCAGTTCTCGCCAGAGTTCTTTTTCAGTCTTTACGGCGGAGCCCGCGGATTTGCGGATACTGAGGTTTACCTAGCAGAACTAAGTAGTCTGAATATCTGGTGGAAGGTTGCGCCCCCATCGGGAATTAATCGCTCAACAACGCTCTCCTCAAATGAGACCTATGTCTTGGTTAGAACCAAGAAGATCTCGGTAGTCCCTGAGGCGAATCCCTTGCAGCAGTCAGACTATGTGGCAAGATGGGAATCGTCAAATGCGGTAGACGGACGCCCGCATATGCGATATCGGCAGGATATGCAGCAGAGGATCGGCGAGTACCTCCCGGCACAAGTAATTGCGATGCTAATGCAGCAGAAGCGCAGATTTTTTTCTGGCATGGTGCTAGGAATCCCGTGCTAAGTGCAATCAGTCCTCCTTCCCGACACTATTAAGGCACCCTCCATGTTCCGAAGCTTGTCCGGTGACGGTGCTGGAAGCGCTGGCCGCGGGGCTGGGAGTTGTTACCGCCATCAATCGAACCAAATGCTCTTTTCCGCTCAGGCGCGAAGTCAAGAGAAGGCCCTGCTGCTTGGCGGGATTAGGTATACTCGGTCAGGCGAGTGGACGAAATGAACTTCTGGCGGGAGACTGCTCGATGACAATATCTCCGCACTATCAGAGCGAGGCCGGTGCCACGTATGCTGGATGGCAGCTGCGGGCGATGGAAGCATTGGGTGCGGAGGCCGCCCGCCGCTTTCGTCCGTTAGTCAAGTCCGACGATGTCTGCCTGGACTTCGGTTGCGGGGGCGGCAGGATTCTCGAATTCCTCGAGGTTGGTCACCGGATTGGGGTTGAACCAAGCGAGGTCTCAGCAGAGACGGCGCGCGGGCGGGGGATCGAGGTATACCCTACGCTCCAGGATGTCGGGACCGAGACAGTGGACGTCATTATCTCAAATCACGCTTTGGAACACTGCCGGAGTCCATTTCAAGAGCTGGCGGACATGAGGCGGGTACTGAAGACCGATGGCAGGTTAGTACTGGTGCTGCCTCTTGATGACTGGCGTCGGAGCCGTCGCTTCGATCCGGACGACAGGAATCATCATCTTTTCGCCTGGACGCCGCTCCATATCGGTAACCTGTGACAGACGCAGGGTTTCGAGTCAACAGCATTACCACCGTTCGCCACGCATATCCGCCGGGGGCTGCATCCTCTGGCAGCATCTTCCTGATCATGCCTTCGACGGTATTTGCAGCGTCTGGTCCGTAATAGCATTGATGCGCCAGCTCAAAGTCGTAGCAACCCGGCCGTAACAAGCCGATGGCGAGACCGGCAGCTGCCAGGGCCAGGCGCGGCCCAAGTGCGGCACGGCTAGGGACAGCGCTCGTCGCCGGGGCACCGCTCCTGCTTGGCGTGGTGCTGGCGGCTCTAGTCTGTTACCCGTTCGTCGGCGGACGCCTGCTCCTGGCGGACTTCGTCTCCGGCCCTCATCAGCCACTCCTGCCAGCGACCGCCTTTGGCCTCGACGGTGGTCTGACCGGGGGACTCCCGTTAACCATCGGCTTCCGTCTCCTTGATCATCTACTCGGGCAGGCAGGCTCGGTCGTCCCGGCGGCCATCTTCTTCCCGCTGGCCACGACCGGGGCGGCGCGTCTGGTCCGCACCGCGGGGCTCCCCGCCTGCCTTGGCGCCGGACTCTTCTACGCTGTCAACCCGTTCGTATTCGACCGGCTCTACGCCGGCCAGCTGGGAGTTCTGCTCGGCTACGCCCTGCTGCCCTTCGCCGTGACAGCACTCCTGGATGCCGCGCAGGAACCGCACCGCGTGGGCCGCGCCGCCTTGTGGGCCGGGGCCACGGTCATGATGAGCGAGCACTTCGCGTGGATTCTCGTGCCGGTGACGGTCGCGATCGCCCTGACCCGTGCGCACCGGATGCGGGCCTTGCTTCGCCTCAGCGCGGTCGCGCTCGGTGCCGCGGCCATCAGCGCCTACCTGCTGGTGGCGCCGGTGCTCGCCGGCGTTAGCCCGGCCGGAGCTCTGGCCCAGCTCAGCTCCTATCGCACCCAGGCCGACCCGCGACTCGGGCTGCTGGTGAACGTCGCCGGGCTCTACGGTTTCTTTCGTCCGGGGCCCACCGAGCCGAAGAACCTCATCTCCGGCTGGCCCGCGATACTCGCTGCGCTGGTGCTGATCGTCGCAGTCGGTTACCTCGCAGTACTGCGCGGCGCGGCGCACCGGCGCGACGGGCTGGCTATCCTCGCCGCGGGTGTCGCCGGGTACTTCCTTGCCCTCGGATCCTCAGGCCCGACGGGCGGCCTGTTCAGGTTCGCGTACGAGCACATTCCCGGCTTCGTCCTGATGCGCGAGCCGGACAAGTTCGCGGTCCTCGTCGCCCTCGCGTATGCCTACGGATTCGGCTGGGGCATCGCGTGGCTCACGAACCGGAGCCGCCAGAAGGCCGCCAGGATCGCGCCCGCCGCGCTGGCGATTGTCTTGCCTCTGGCCTACACCCCGAACCTGCTCGGCGGCCTCGGCGGCCAGGTCAGGGCCAGCGAGATACCGCCCTCCTGGTCCGTCGCCTCGCGCCTTGCCGGGCCAGGAACGGTGCTGTTCCTGCCCTGGCACGAGTACTTCCCGACTCCCTTCACCGGCCAGCGGGTGATCGCCAACCCGGCCGCCTACTACTTCGCGGGAACCGTCCTGACCAGCCAGGATCCCGGCCCTGGTTACGCCTTCGCCGCCGAGGACCCAGAGCACGTCTTCCTCGACAACTTGCTCGGCCCGCCAGTTGACCGGCAACGGGCGCGTGCCGCACTGGCCGATCTCGGAGTCCGGTTCGTCGCCCTGGCGAAGGTTGCCGATTGGCAGAACTTCTCCCAGGTGGCACACGTGCCCGGGATCCGTCTGGTGTACTCGAGCCCCTCGCTCGACCTCTTCTCCGTGCGGCCGACCGCCGAGGAGACACGGGACAGCCGGCGGGTGCGTTCCGTTGACCCCGTCGATTACCGGGTCCTTCCCGGCCGCCCAGGTGTTGTCGCCATCCCCGTGCCCTACTCGCCAGGCTGGACAATCGACGGTCACGCGGCTGAACGGCTCGCCGACGGGCAAGTGGGTGTTTTCGCGCCAGCAAAGGGCGGCGTCGTCTCTTACGGCCCCTCGAGCGGCGTTCTCGCGAGCGAGTATGCATCTCTCGCTGCGGCTCTTGCTGTCGCGGGCATCGCGTTCGTCGAGCGAAGAAGGCGGGCACGACGCCGTTCGGACCCGGATCCTTGCCCGCCGGTGCCGCTGACCGCCGAGCCGACGGCGGCGACCTCGCCGACCGCCGAGTAGCCCAGCGGGAGGTCGTCACCCAGGCGGCTGCGCACCCATCATCATCGCGAACTCCTCGCGTCCGCGCGGCGCCAGCGGGTGCTGATTACCGCCGGCAGCGCGGTCTCCAGCCGGCAGGCCAGCACGGGGGCGTCGACGGTTCGCTGAAACCCGGTCGCCACCGGCGCCTGCTCGAGATAGATCCGTAACAAATGCGAGTCGCTGACCGTCATCCGGAACCGCCCGGCCGCGGTGCTGACCCAGGCGCCGTCGCGGTCGGCGCGGACGGAGGCGGCCGGGTCCAGGTGCCAGCGCACCGCCAGGCCATGCCGCCCGCCGCCGGTCACGCGGTCCCGCACCTCCAGCCCGGCCGCGGTCAGGGTCCAGGTCCGACGGTGCACCGGCCGGCCGGTCAGTCGCCGGTAGCCGTCATGCGCCGCCGCCGCGGTGACCTGGCCGTCACCTGCGGAGGCGGCCCGGCCGAGGACCCTGGCCCGGCGCCCGGCCTGGAACGCACCCCAGACCTCGGTGGAATCCGTGCCGTCGATCTCCAGGGTGTTGTGCGCCGCGGTGGAGCGCTCGTAGTCGCGGACCCGGCCCGCGGCGTAGGTCGAGGTCGCAGTGTCCACCAGCAGCGGCGCGCCCGCGACATGCAGCAGGCAGCCGAGCGTGTCGGCGTGCGCGTGCGCGGGCAGCTCGTCCGGGCCGGCCTGGCCGACGTCGGCCAGCAGGTGCCAGTCGCCGGCCGACGCGCGCACCAGCCCGGTGTCGGCGAGCACGGTCAGCGGCGCCTGCGGTGGCGGCAGCGGCCGCAGCGCGGCCAGCAGCGGGCCCGGCACCTGGTACCCGTCGTTCAGCAGCGGGAGCGCCCCGTCCGGGCCCAGCACGCGGCCCAGCCACCGGCGCATCCGCGCGATGGCCCGGGTGAGCGCCGGGACCGGGGCGTGGCCGGCCGCGCTGAGCAGCCCGGCCAGGTCAATCAGGTCGGCCAGGACCTGGCAGTGGTAGGCAGGTGCCCGCTCGTAGTGCCCGCCGTCCGGCAGCACCTGCACCGGAAGCTGCGCGGTGAGCAGCCGCAGCGCCCGGTCCAGCAGCGACTGATCGCCCAGGAACACGCCCAGCCCGGCCAGCGCCTTGAGGTCCTTGACCAGGTGGTTGCCGCCCACATCGGTCTCCAGGTGGCGGCGCAGGAAGCCGGCGTGCGCGGCCAGTTCCTGGCGGAAGGCGGCGTCAATGGCGGTGCCGGCGACCAGGTCCCGGTGCAGGCCGCACCAGGACCAGGCGCGCAGTGCGGCCGGGTTAGGCAGCCAGGCGTCACCCTGCCCGAACGGACACGAGCGCTGCCAGGAGCGCCAGAGCCGGGCGAACACCTGACGCGCGGCGGCCCGGTCCGGCGCAGCGGCCAGGCCCCAGGCCCAGTCCCAGTAGTGCAGGTGGAAGCGCCACAGCGCGGGCGCGTCCGCCTGCCGCCAGTCCGCCGCGCGCGGGTCCCCTCCACCCGCGCCCGGCGGCGTCTCGATGCTTCTGATCCAGCCGAGCAGCTGGATCCGGCCCGCCGCCAGCATGGCCAGGTCCGGCCAGTGCGGCGGCGCCGTCGCGGTCAGCGCGGTGCCGTCCAGCGGCGTGAACTGGGTCGGCCAGCCCGGACCGGCCGCGCGGTCGGTGCCGGCCGCCAGCACCCGCCGGCCGGCTGCGGCCACTGGTTCAGCGCGGTGCGCTGGGCCCGCAGCCGGGCCCGGTGCACCACCTGAGTCGGGCGCAGGTGCACGGCGGTGCGCCCCAGCAGGGCCAGTTCTCCCCAGGTCATGCCGCCGGCCGGGGCTCCCTTGGGCGGCGCCGTCATGCGGTCTGCGCCAGCGACTGAACGCGCGCGGTCAAAGGTGCTAATGGGCTGGTGGCGAGGCCGAGCATCATGCGGCCAGCCTCAGCGCGCGCGCCTCGGCGGCGATGCCCTCAGCGAACGACCGGGGCGCGTAGCTCAGGTCGCGCGCCGCGGCGTCGATGGCGAAGACCTTGTCCCCGGCCAGCCCGCGCAGCTGCTCAACCCGGATCCGGGGATGGCGGCTGACCAACTCGTAGCCGCGGGTCGCGGCCACCACCGACGGCATCGGCATCGGGATGAACCGGGTCCGGCTGGCTACCGCACGGGCCGCGGTCCGCAGCAGCTCGGCCAGGCTGAGCGGGGCGGGCCCGGCCACGTCGTAGGTCAGCCCGGTCGCGCCCGACCGCTCGGCGGCGGCCAGCACCGCGTCGGCGACGTCGGCCACGTGCGCGGGCTGCTGGAGCCCGGCGCGGGCCGGGACCGGCAGCAGCGGCGTGCGGCGCAGCAGCACCAGCAGCCGGGACAGGTTCCGGTCACCGGCCGCGCCGTAGATCATGGTCGGCCGCAGGATCGTCCAGTCCAGGCCCGACTCGCGGATCTCCTGCTCGGCGGCCAGCCGCACCGGCCGGGAGGCGGCGGGCAGCGTAGTCGTCACCGCCGTGGTGGACAAGAACACCGCGCGCGGTATCCCGGCCGCCCTGGTCGCGGCGACGATGGCCGGGGCGTGGCCGAGGCCCAGCGAGGCCAGGTTGATCAGCGCCTCGCAGCGGCCGGCCTTGAACGCGGCGGCCAGCGACCCGGCGTCGCCCAGGTCGCCGCGGATTGGCTGGGCGCCGAGCCAGCCCACCTTGGCCGCCGCGGCCCGGCTGCGGGCCAGCGCGGTGATCTCGTGGCCGCGGGCCGCGGCGGCCCGCAGCACATACTCGCCTAGGAAGCCACTGCCCCCGGTCACCAGCAGTCTCACCGGTGCGCCCCCGTCGCCTCGGCCATCGCGGCGCCGGTCGGCTCGGTCAGAATCTTCTCGGCCAGGATCTTGCGGTACTGCCGGGCCAGCTCGGCGTGGTCGAAGAAGCGCTCCACGTAGGCCCGTCCCTCCGCGGCCATGACCGCGCGCCGCCCAAGGTCGGCGGCCAGTTCCCGGATCGCCGCGGCCAGCGCGGCGGTGTCGCCCGGCGGCACCACCAGCGCGCCCGCCTCCTTCAGCAGTTGCGCGGCCCCGCCGGCGACCGCGCCGATGACCGGCCGTCCGGCGGCCAGGTACTCGAACATCTCGGACGGGATGAACGTGGCGAACAGCGGGCTGTCCCGCAGCGTGACCAGCAGGATGTCCGCGGTGGCCAGCAGGCTGGGCATGAGCGCCGGCGGCACGCTGTTGGCCAGCGTGACGTTGCTCAGCGCCAGCTCGGTGACCTGGTGGCGCAGCCGAGGCTTGTCGGCACCGTCGCCGACGAAGGCCAGGTGCACGGGCCGGCCGATCAGCCGGGTAGCGGCCTGGGCCGCCTCCGGCAGGCCCTGTGCTATGCCGTGCGTGCCCGCGTAGACCACCAGGCACTCATCGGGCCGGGCGCCGAGCCCGACCCGCAGGTACAGGTCGGGCCGGGCGGCCGGGTCGAACCGGTCCAGGCTCACGCCGTTGCGGATGGTGTGCACCTTCGCGGCCGGCACGCCGCGGCCGATCAGGTTCTCCCGGAAGCCGTCGCTGACCACCACCACCTCGTCGGCGGCCGCGCAGGCGGTCAGCTCAAGGCGCTCCAGCAGCCGGATCAGCCGGTGATTGGTGAGCTCGCCCCGCTCGACGGAACTGGCCGGGCACAGGTCGCGGATCTCCACGATGAGCCGGGCTCGCTTGATCCGGGCCAGCAGCCAGGCCGAGGCGATGGAGCAGAACGTGGGGGAGGACACCACCACGATGTCGGCGGGCCCGCTGGCCCGCCAGCCGAGCAGCACGCTGGACACCATGAAGGTCAGGTGCGACAGCGTCTTGCGGACGATGCCCGCGCTGGGTGTGGCGTACAGCCAGGTGCGCAGCACCGCGTAGCCGTCCCGCCGCTCGCGGCGGCGCAGCGTGCGGCGGTACTGCGGCGGCAGCACCCCGGTGGGATGGTTGGGCATCCCGGTCAGCACGGTCACCTCATCGCCCGCCGCGCTCCAGGCGGCGGCCAGCCCGGACAGCCGGGCCTGCGGTGCGCCGATCTCGGGCGGGAAGTAGTGGCTGACGATCAGGGTGCGCATGTCATGCCGTCCCGCTCTCCAGGCCGCGAGCGGCGGTCACGACCACGCCGCCGGCCACGACGGCCAGCACGACTCCGAGATCCCCTTGCACGGGCATGGATACTACCCAGGGAAATTACTGTGCGTGCTGTTTCGACTACGATACGTCGCGCCGTCAGCGAGCCATGGCCTCGGCGCCGCTGACGCCGACCGGCAGGTCGAGCTCGGCGAACGGCGCCTGACCTGGTGGCGCGACAAGGGAGCGGTGCGCATGTCTGAGTCGTCCGTAGACGATTTCTTCGGCCGTCAGGCTCAGGAGGCCCGCGGCCCCGAAAGCGACAGGCCGAAGAGCATGCGCGGGCGGCGGTTACGGCGTATCGCGCTAGCCACTTCACTGTCCCTGGTGGTGCTGGCCGCCGGGGTCGTCGTGGCCGGGTACCTGACCGTCAACCATTACGCCAGCAGCATCCCCCGCATTTCCGGCATCGTGGCCCTGTACGCCGGCCGCTGGCCGGTCATGCCCGCCGCCAGCCGGCGCAGCATGACGGTGCTGCTGACCTCATCGGGGGCGATGCCGGGCGGGGCCGACGTCTCCAGTGCCCTGATCGCCCTGGTTCATTTCAACGCCGACGGTCACGGCGGCGCTTTCGTGTCGATCCCGGCCAACTCGCTCGTGCCGGTACCCGGACATGGCACCACCCAGCTGTGGCAGGCGCTGAAATACGGCGGACCGTCGCTTCTCATCGACACTGTGGAGAATCTGACCAATGTCAGGATCGACCACTACTCGGTGATGGATCTTCGGGGGGCGACTCGACTGATTGGTGCGATGAATGGCGTCAATGTGGATGTGCCGTTTCCCGTCACCAGTGGCGGCTACGCCTTCCCGGCCGGGCTGGATCACCTGACCGCCGCGACCGCGCTGCCTTACCTGCGGCAGGCCAATGTGAGCGAGGTCATCAGGGCCGAGCTTCAGGGCAATCTCATCCGGGCGATGCTCGACAAGATCGCCGCGGACCGCATGCTCGTCGTCACCGACGTCCGCATGCTGCACGCCATGGCCGCCGTGCTCAGCGTGGACAGCAGTTTCAGCGACGCGCAGCTCGAGTCGCTCGGGCTGGGCCTGGGGCGCCTGTCAGGCCGGGACGGCGTGTTCGTCACCGCCCCCACCACCGGTGGTCCCGATGGCTCCGCCATCCTGACCCAGGGGATCGCCGGTCAGCTCTGGTCGGCGATCAGGAACGACGCCGTGGCTCAGTTCGCGCGGCGGTTCCCGTACACCGTGACGCCCGGTGCCCCCGCCTGATCAGGTCCCTTAGCGGGCGGCCAGGACTTCGGCGATCTTGGCCGCCGCGCCGGGCGGGTCGCTGGCATCGTGCAGCGCCTCGCCCCAGGACCAGCGGTAGTACCAGTACAGGCGGCCGTCGGCATCGGTGCCCGGGACGCAGTCGATGCTCTCCGCCAGCATCGACGCTCCCGGCATGAACACATGCAGCGCGCACGGGGTAGGTGCTCCGCACGGTGGCCTGGAAACCCTGTCTGTCAAGCGCCGCCGCCAGCTTGTGCAGGTAGTAGCTGCGTGCATGGTCACGAGCGCTTTGCTGCATGTCACCTGCCTCACCCGGGAGATCCGGACATTGTCTGCGCTGGCAGGCACGTCCTGTCAAGCCCTCGGTCGGCGCGCGGCCCGCTCCGGTGGTCTAGTAGCCAGGGTAGTTGCCGTAGCCGCCAGAGCCATAGCCAGCGTCGTGGCCGCCGTAGCCGCCCTGGTCAGGGGCCGCGCCGGAGCCCTCGGGGGGCAGGTAGGACTGGTGATCGTAGGGCCCGGCGGCGTGGCCGGCGGAGCTGATGGGCCCAGCGCCATTGTGACCGTTGCCGTTGTGGCCATTGCCGTGCTGACCGTTGCCGTTATGACCGGCCGCGTAGCCGGGCTCGCCGGGCGATCCGCCCTGGTAGCCCGCCGGTGCGGAGCCCTGGCCGGGGTAGCCGGTGCCGCCGGGCCAGGACGCGCCGTAGCCCGCGGCGGGCCCGCCGGCGGCCGGATACGCGGTGCCGCCAGGGGCGCCGTTCTCGTATACCGGCGCCGCGTGCATCGGCGCTGGCGCGGCCGAGGGCTGGGCGTAGGCCTGCGTCTCGGCGCTGTTCACGTAGCTGCCGTAACCGCCATCGCCACTCGGGCGGCTCGCCTGGTAGCTGTCCGCCGCGGCGCTGACGTAGCTGCCGTACGGATTGCCCGACGGCGGCGACGACGGCTGCTCGGGGTAGCCCTGGTAGCCCGCCGCAGGCGCGGCAGCGCGGCCGGCCGGTAGGAGTTCGGCCCGGTGCCGTTGCCGTTGCGGTTGACTCCGCCGCCGTTGACCGCACCGCCGGGCGGTTGCTGCCCGTAGCCGCCCTCCCAGGTCGCCGGGCGGCTCGCGGACCGCGCGCTGTCGTAACCCGGAGCCGGAGCCGGAGCCGAGCGCGGGTCCGGTCCGCCGGGGCGCGACATCGTCGGGTAAGCCGCGGTCTGCGCGGGCGGGATGCCATTGCCCGGCGACCCCGCGCCGTTGCCCGCACCGCCGTTGCCCGGCGCGCCGTAGCCAGCCGGCCGCGCGGGACCCGTTCGAGCCGTTCGAGCCGCGGCCGCCGCCCGCCGGGTTGTCCGTCCGGCGGTAGGACCGGCTGTCGTCCGACCGGATGGCCGGGAACGACGGGCTGGTCAGCGGGTCGTCATCGAGCGGCGCCTGACGCCCGCCCGGTCCGCCGGCCGGGGTGCCCAGCCGGGCCAGGGCCGACAGGCTGGCGTCCTGCGCTCGCGGGTCCTGGCCGCGGCCGGACAGGCCGGAGCCGGCCGCCGGGCCGCCGCGCCCGTTCGGGTACGGCGCGCCACGCGAGCCAGGGTCGGCGGCGGGCCGGCCAGTGTCACGGCCGGGCGCCGCGGCCCGGGCCGCCCGGGCCGCGCTCCGCCCGCCGCGACTCGGCAGGGAGTCCGCGTTCGCCGCCGCGGCCCCGGCCCGAGCCGCCGGAAGCACCGGAGACGGGCCGGTCGGTGCGTGCCGCCGGGGGAGCAGGGCCGTGGAGTCGTCGGGCAGCGCCGCGCCGCCCCGGCTCGATCCGCCTGCACGCGAAGCACCCGAGCGCGCGCCCGCCGCCTGGGGCCCGGTGTCGGCCCGACCGTCATCGGCGCGGCCTGGCCGCGAGCCGCGGTCTGCGCGGGGGTCGGGCGGGGTGTCCCGGCCCGACAAGACGGCCGCCGGCCCGGCCGGCTGGGCCGTGGTCGTGAGCGGCTTGTCGGAGGCCAGCTCGGTCCAGTAGTCGATGTCCGACATCGAGTCCCAGTCCGGCCCGCCCGCGTCGCCGCCCTTGCCCCGGCCGCTGCGCGCACTGGCTGCCGCCGGGCGAGGCTGCTGGGGCCGCTCGCCGCCGCGCCCGGCCCGGGATCCGCGGTCCTGGCCAGGCCCGTCGAAGCCACGGTCGCTGACCCCTCGGCTGTCGAACCCGCCGGTGTCAAAGCCCGGGCCGTCAAAACCCCGGTCGTCGAAGCCGCGGTCACCCGCGTAGCCCCGCCGGGCGCCCGCCGGCTCCCGGTCGTCGAGGCCGTCGCGCCCGGACGCGCCGCGCCCCTGGTGGGGCCGCCCCGCGCCGGAGCGGTCGCGCCTGTCCGGGCCGCCGGTGCTGCCGCCGCGGCGGCCCGGCTTGCCGCCGCGCCCCGCGTGGTCGGCCATGGCGACGACCCGATCATCGCCATTGCCGCGCCAGTCATGGTCGGCGTCGCCGCCGCCGCGGGACCGGGTGGTGCGCTCCTCGGGCAGGTCGTCGAACTCATCGTGGTCGTCGGCCCGCAGATATCTCATCGCGAAGAAGCCGATGACGAGGATGAGCAGCACGACTGCTACGAGGGTGATAATGATCTGGGTCATCGCACCGTCCCACGACGATGGCCTTGGGGTTGGCGTCGCCAGGCCCGCGCGGCCATCGGCGCGAACCTCCCCCGGTTTGCGAGCACCCTGAGCGTTGGCTCTACTGAGCCCATTGCTGTGGAGCCGTTTGCTGTAAAGCCGTCAGCTGAGCTTGTTACGGATCTTCTTCGTCCTGATGATCTTGTACGTGATCTTGGCGCGGATCCCTGCCTGGGCTGATCGCCTGAGAATTGATTCTGTCGGAGCACTATGGCCGGTGTCATGCATTTCGAGAAGTTTGAGGTGCGTGTCGGCGAGCCTGGCTACACTCCGCGAAAATCCGCGCGACCTGCCCGGATGGATCTCTCAGGGCTGGGCCGTGACTTGCAGCCGGCCGCGCGCGATCGCATGCCGCGCTATCGAGGACCAGGCCTCTTTCTCGGAGGTTCCGGACGGCAGGCGCAGCATGGCATTCAGCGCGTAGACGGTGAACCGGTACTGGTGTGATGAGCCATCGGGACATGGCGGCGCGTAGCCGGTGTGCCCCGCGCTGTTGTGCGCCTGCCGCGCCCCGGTCGGCAGCGAGCCGGCCTGGATGTCGGTCGTGTCGGGGTTGATGTCAAAGACGATCCAGTACAGCCTCGGCGTGATCGGCGCCGCCGCGTCGTCCACCACCAGGGCCAGTGACCTGGTGCCCGCCGGGGCCGCGGACCAGGACAGCGGCGGGCTCTGGGCCGGGCCGTGGGCGTGGCAGGTGTAGCGCATGACCATCGCGCCCTGCTGGATCATCGAGCTGGTCACGGTCATGCTCTGCTGCTCGGCCTGGCCCAGGGACGACTTGGAGGTACCGATCAGGCCGCAGCCGCTGAGCAGGCCAAGTACGCACAGCAGCCCGGCGACTCCGCCCGCCCGCCGGGCCGCGGCGGCCGCCCGCAGGCCGGTCCCGCGCCTGTTCTGGCCCAACCCTGCTCGCCCTCCTGCGCCGTCGTGGTGGTCCCCGATCCTATGCCGCGAACCGCCGTCGCTGGCCCATGGCGCAGCCCGACGCCGCCAGGCGCGCCCGCGAGCTAGCGGCAGACCGGCTGCGGGCCGGCGGGTTAGTCGGTCTGGCGGGAGGTGCCGAGCATGATCTCGTCCCAGGACGGGACCGACGAACGGCGGCCACGGGCCGACTTGCGGCCCGGGCGGGCCGGCGGCCGCTGCTCGGGCACCGCCCCCTCGGCCGCGGCCTGACCGTCCGCTGGACTGGCCGCCGCGCCGCTGGCCTCCGCGTTGCTGGCCGCTGCGCCGCTGGCGGCTGCGCCGGTCGCGGTCCCGGCCGCGGCCGCGGCCGCCGGCACGCTGGCGGCGGGCTGACTGGGCGCCGGGCTGGCGGCGGCCTGGCTGGGCACGGGGCCGACACCGGCCCCGTAGGGCGCGGCGGGAGCGTGCGTGTCGGCCGGGCCGCCTGCGTGGGCGGCCACGTGCGCGCCGGCCTGGGCGACGGCGGCGGCATCGCGGCTGGCCTCGGCGGCGCGGTCGCGGGCGGGCTCCTCGCCGGCCTCGCGGGACCAGGGCGGCTGAGCGGCGCGCGCCCCGGCCGTCCCGCGGGCCAGGCGGTCCGCGTCGGGCCGCGGGTCAGCGTGGTGCAGGCGCGAGCCGATAGGGGTCACCGTGGCGCTGGGCGCGCCGAGCGCGCCGAGCCGGCCGTCGGGCCAGTCGGCCTGGGGCAGGCACAGGCGCCGGGCCAGGTCATCGACGGGCATCACCTGGCGGCGCCGGGGGTCGAAGACCCACTCGGCGACCTGCGGCCGCCCCTCGATGGTGAACTGGAGATGTACCTGCCAGTTGCCGTCGCTGCGCTTGCGGGAGTCCCACTCGAGGCTGTCGGCGGGCGCGCCGGCCTCGGTGAGCCGCTCTCCGACGATCTCGCCCAGGCGCGGGCCAGGACCCGACTCGGTGTGACCGCGCACCGTCGACCGCTGCGCCTCCTGGGCCCGGTACTCCCGCTCGGCGAGCACAGGACCCTCAAACCGGCGCACTCGCTCGATGGGGATGCCGGCCGCATCGGCGATCTCGTCCGCCGTCTCGCCGGCCCGGATGCGGTCCTGGATCTCCTTCGGTCGCAACGGATTCTCCACTTCGATCTCGTACTGGGCGAGCCGGGAAAACTGGCCGCGAGCCACCGTCCTCAGCCGGTCATCGATGGGCAACGAGAACCGTCCGCCCCGTCCAGGAACCGCGAGGACCGCATACGTGCCGTCCTCGCTCACTGCGACGAGGCGCAGCTCCTGCATAGGCGTCCCTTCCGCGCTGTCGCTGTCTTCGCTGCCCGCGTCCGTGTTGTCGGTAACCGTGTTGTCGGTGATCACGTGTTGTCGGTGTCCACGTCTAGCTGCCCACGCTCGTGCTGCCCGTGCTGGGAGTCAGCCCGGCCGTGTCGGGAGAATGTCGGGTCTTCCCCCAGTCAAGAGTCTGTCGGCCGGCGGCCTGCCTGGCCAGCACCGCGCCCGGCATGTCCCGCACGAGCTGGCCGGAATTGTTCCAAAGCTCGTCCCACGTGCGCCTCGACCGACGGCGGACCGTGCCCCCGGCCTGTGTCGCACAGTATGCAGCCCGGGCTCCGCGCGTCCCCGGAACGCCGGCAATGGCCGCCCGGAGGGGCCGGCTAAGCTCGAGGCAGAAATGTTCGGTAACAGAAGTATCTTGACGGAAGCCCCGCGGCCCGCGGTCGTCCGGCGGCATCCGCGGGCACCATGGCTGGCCGTCGCCGTGGTCTGCTTCGGCGCCTTCATGGGCCAGCTCGACGCGAGCATCGTCACCTTGACCTTCCGGCCCATGGAGCACGAGTTCGGCGTGCCGCTGGCCGGGGTGCAGTGGGTCTCGCTGGCCTATCTGCTGGCGCTGGTGGCGCTGCTGGCCCCGGCCGGGCGGATCGCCGACGCGATCGGCCGCAAGCTGGTCTACGGGTACGGCTTCGCGGTCTTCACGGCCGGGTCGGCGGCCTGCGCGCTGGCCCCCGGCCTGGGCGCGCTGGTGGCCTGCCGCCTGGTGCAGGCGGTCGGCGCGGCGATGCTCCAGGCCAACAGCGTGGCCCTGGTGACCACGAGCGTGCCGCGGCAGCGGATGCGGCTGGCGCTGAGCGTGCAGGCCGCGGCCCAGGCCATCGGCCTCGGGCTGGGGCCGACGCTGGGCGGGCTGCTTACCGACACCGTGGGCTGGCGCGCGGTGTACTGGATCAACGTGCCGGTGGGCATCGTGGCTCTGCTGGCCGGGCGGCTGCTGCTGCCGCGGACCCGCCAGCTCAGCCCGGCCACGGCCTTCGACTGGCCCGGCGCCGTGCTGCTGGCGATCGCGACGACGTCGCTGCTGCTGGCCCTGTCGGCGGCGGCCGGGCTGCCCGTGCCGGGCTGGGCGGCCGTCGGCCTGGCCGTGCTCGCGGCGCTGGCCGCCGTGTCGTTCTTCTATCGCGAACGACACTCTCGGTTCCCCCTGATCCCCTTCGCCATGCTGCGCTCGGCCCGGCTGGCGCTGGCGCTCGCGGGCGCGCTGCTGGGCTATCTGGCCTTGTTCGGGCCGCTGGTGCTGATCCCGGTCATGCTGGCCGGCCACGGCGAGCTGCGGGCCGGCCTGGCGCTGTCGGCGCTGCCCGCCGGGTTCGGGCTGGCCGCGGTCGGCGGGGAGGCGCTGTTCCCGGCGGCGATCAGCAACCGGGTCCGCGGCAGCCTGGGCGCGGCCGCCTGCGCGCTGGCGCTGGTGCTGCTGATCGTGGTGCCGGCGACGATCGCGGGGATCGTGCCTGGCCTGGCGCTGGCCGGCCTGGGCCTGGGCACGTTCGTGCCCGCCAACAACGCGGTCATCATGCGCAGCGCCCCGGCCCGCTCGGCGGCGGTGCTCGGCGGCCTGGTCAACCTGGCCAGGGGCATCGGCACCACGCTAGGCATCGCGCTGGTCACGCTGGCCCTGCACATCTCGGCCGGCTCCCCGGGCGGGCCGCCCGACCCGGTACTGGCCCTGGCCGTGCTGGCCGCCGCGGCCGCGCTGGCCGCGGTGCTGGCCCTGCTGATCCGCCCGCTGCCGGCGGGCGCGGCCGGGACCGGCGATCCGCCGAGTGGACCCGATGCGCCCGGACGTGGTGAAGTGGGGCATGCCTCTGCCTTCAGCTGACCCCGTGCCCGCCCCGCCCGAGGCGGCGGCGCTGGGCAGTGCGCCGTTCGACGTGCGCCTTACGACAGTGCGCCCTATGACGCTGCGCCCCGGGCCACTGACCCGCAGGGCCTGGCCGTCGCCGATGTCGGTGTCCCGGCTGCGCCGCGCCATGCGCCGGGCGGCGCGCGCCCAGGGCAGCGGCGGGCTGCCGGGCGGTCTGTCGGTGGCTCAGCTGGAGTTCCTGTCCGCGCTGGCCGAGACGCCCGGCGCCCGGCCGGGCCAGCTGGCCCGCCAGCTCCGGCTGGCCCCCAGCTCGGTGGCCACCCTGGTCAACAGCCTGGCCAGGGCGCAGCTCATCGAGCGCAGCGGCGGCGTGGACGACCGGCGCACGGCGGTGCTGCGGCTGACCGGCACGGGCGAGACGGTGGTGGCCAGCTGGCAGCGAGTCAACGCGCATATCCTGACCGTCGCGCTGGCCAGCCTGGAGCCGGCCAGCCGGGACACCCTGGCCCTGGCGCTGCCCGCGCTGCGCGAGCTGACCGGCGCCGTCGACGCCCTAGCTGATGCGCAAAATTAACCTATTCGGGCGTAAATCGGCGAGCCGCAGGTCAGGCGAGGTTTCAGCGGCATAAAAGCGGTATCCCGCGGTATCCCGCTGGCATCCCGCGGGCCGGGCCGTCGGCGGCTGGCAATAGGCTCTCTGACCATGCACATCGATGCGATTTTCGGGGGCATCGGCCGGTGGGCCGTGCGTCTGCGCTGGCTGGTTCTCGTCATCTGGGTCCTGGGCGCGATCGCCGCCGTGACGCAACTGCCGGCGCTGTCGAGCGTGACCCAGAGCAACAACGCCAAGTTCCTGCCGGCCAGCGCGCCGAGCCAGCACGCGATTGACCTGTCCGCGCCGTTCGGCAACGCCAGCCTGATCCCGATTCCGGTCATCGCGGCGACGACGAGCGGGCCGCTGACCCCGGCTGACGTGACCGCGCTGACCACCATGGCGCACAAGATCGCCGCCGATCCGAGCATCAGCCAGGTCAAGGACGTCGGTCAGTCCGCCAACGGCCAGGCGGTGCAGCTGCTGGCCCTGGCCAAGAACAACGGCGCCAACCAGAACTACGCCGAGGACCTGGTCGACGGCCTGCGTGCGCGGATTCACAGCTCGGGGCTGCCCACCGGGCTGCGGGCGCACCTCGCCGGGCGACACCGCCGTCCAGGTCGATGAGCAGAAGGCGACCGGCAACACCGGCAACAAGGTGCAGGACCTGTCCCTGATCTTCATCATCATCCTGCTGGTGCTCATCTTCCGGTCGCTGACCCTCGCAATCACCACGGTGCTGCCCGCGCTGTTCTCGGTACTCATCTCCGGCCCGCTGGTGGCCGAGGCGGCCAAGCACGGCCTCCAGGTCTCGCCGCTGGCCCAGTTCCTGCTGATCGTGCTGGTGCTGGGCGCCGGCACCGACTACGGGCTGTTCCTGGTCTTCCGGACCAGGGAGGAACTGCGCAACGCCGGCCATGACGTGACGGGGATGGACGGCGGGTCCGCGGGCGGCACGATGCGCACCGTGCTGTCCGACCTGGCCGGGCCCCGCCCGGCCGCGCGGGCCGCGCTCATCGAGGCGGTCACCAGGGTCGGCGAGTCGATCACCTTCTCCGCCGCCACGGTCATCGCGGCGGTGCTGACGCTGCTGGCGGCCAGCTTCCCGTTCTACTCCAACCTCGGCATCCCGTTCGCCATCGCGATCGCGGTCACCCTGCTGGCGGGCCTGACGCTGCTGCCCGCGCTGCTGTCGATCCGGCTGTCGCTGCTGGCCGTGAAGCGGACGATCTTCCAGGCCATTTTCCGCAAGCCCAAGCTGCTGCCGTGGAGCATCCAGGGCAGCGGTGGCGCGGGCATCTGGGGCCGGGTCGCCGGCCGCATCGTGCGCGTGCCGGCGCTGACGCTGATCATCGGCGTGCTGGTGTTCGGCGGCCTGGCCGTGGCGGTGTTCGGCTACTCGGCGGCGGGCTTCGGCGGGACCACCAGCCCGCCGGCCGGCAGCGACTCCGCCAAGGGCACGGCGCTGCTGACCAAGTACTTCCCGGAGTCGGCGGCCAACCCGACCACGCCGATCTTCCGGTTCGGCCAGCCGGTCTGGACCGACCCCCAGGTGCTGGCCAAGGCGACCGCCGAGATGAAGGCCAGCAGCCTGTTCACCCAGGTGTCCGGCCCGCTGAACCCGGCTGGCGCGGTCCTGCCGCCTGCCACCTACGCCGCGCTGCACAGCCAGCTCGGCCCGGCCAAGGCGCTGCCGCCGGTCCAGCCGGCCGGCAGCAAGGTGCCGCCGGTGGAGTACCAGGTCTACCGCTCCACCGCGAACTTCATCAGCGCGGACGGGCGGACCGTGCAGTTCTCCGTCGGGCTCAAGGCCGGTGATCCGGGCAGTACCGAGGCCCTGGACGCCGTGCCCGCCATCCGCGCGGAGATCACCAGGGTGGCCGCGACGGTCGGGGTCAACGCCGCCAACTCGGCCGTCGGCGGCGAGGCGCCCGCGCTGTATGACATCAGCAACGTGTCCAACCACGACCTCACCCGGATCATCCCGATCGCGATCGTGGTCATCGGCATCCTGCTGGCGCTGGTGCTGCGCAGCCTGGTGGCGCCGCTCTACCTGATCGCCTCCGTCGGGCTCTCGTACCTGGCCGCGCTGGGGCTGTGCGTGCTGCTGTTCATCAAGCTCGGCGGGGACAAGGGGATCGTCTTCTTCCTGCCCTTCCTGATGTTCATCTTCCTGCTCGCGCTGGGCGAGGATTACAACATCCTGGTCATGACGCGAATACGGGAGGAAGCCCACCGGCTGCCGCTGCGCGAGGCGGTGACCAAGGCCATCGGGGTGACCGGCACCACGGTGACCTCGGCCGGGCTGGTGCTGGCGGGCACCTTCGTGGTGTTCGGCGTGGTGGCCGGCGGCGGATCGGGCGGCAGCCAGTTCCGCGACATCGCGTTCGGCCTGGCGCTGGGCATCCTGATGGACACCTTCCTGGTCCGCACGCTGCTGGTGCCATCCACGGTCGTGCTGCTCGGCCGGTGGAACTGGTGGCCCATCCCGGGTCACGATGGACCGCCAGCCGCCGGACGGCCCGGCCGCCGAGCAGGTCGAGCCGGAGACGGCCGGGCCCACGGCGCACCCGGAACCGTCCTGAGCAGTGGGCTTACCGCCCGTGGCGCATGGGTTTGCAGCGCGCGACCCGGAGCCAGGCCAGCGGCCTGGCTCCGGGCCGCCGTTTGCCGCACTGCCGCTGATCAGCGTCATCATCCCGGTCTTCGAGGTCGCTGAGTACCTGGCCGAGTGCCTGGACTCGGTGCTGGGCCAGCCCGGCCCGCGGATCGAGGTGATCGCGGTCGACGACGCCTCACCGGACGGCAGCGCCGCGATCCTGGACGACCGGGCCGCGGCGGACCCGCGACTGCAGCGTCGTGCACCTGCCCGTCAACGGCGGCCAGGGTCCGGCCCGCAACGCGGGCCTGGACCGGGCGTCCGGGGAGTACGTCTGGTTCGTCGACGGCGACGACCGGCTGGCCGACGGGGCCCTGGCCGCGATCGGCGCCCGGCTGGCCCACTCGCGTCCCGACGTGCTGCTCATTGACTGGGTGAGCAGCTACGCCCGGCGGCCGGACCGCGCCCAGCCCCGGCGCCGGGCTGCTGGCCCAGGTGCCGGCCGGCGGGTGCACGCTGGAGGACCAGCCGCGGCTGATCGACCTGACCATGACCTCGTGGAGCAAGCTGCTGCGGCGCGAGTTCCTGGCCGGGCTCGACGTGCGCTTCGCGCCCGGCATTCACGAGGACGTGCTGGTCACCTGCGCCGCGCTGCTGGCCGCGAAGTCCATCGAGGCCGTCGACCAGGTCTGCTACCGCTACCGGTCGCGATCGCGGCGGCTCGGCCATGGTCACCACCTCGCTCGGGCACCTGGCCATCTTCGAGTCCTACGACCGGGTGTTCGCCCGGCTGGACCAGGCGCCGGCGCAGCGAAGCGGTCCGGGCCGCGGTCTTCGACCGGGCGATCTGGCACTACACGACGGTGCTCGAGGCCCGCGGCGCCGACGGGCAAGGGCTGGTGCCGCGCCGGGAGCGGCGGCCGTACTTCGCCCGGATGCACGACGACTTCACGGCCCGTCGGCCGCCTGGCTACCGCTTCCCGCCGGCGCGCGCGGCATGAAGTTCCGGCTAGTGGCCTCCGGCCGCTACCCGGCCTACGCGCTGCTGTCCCGGCTGAACCGCCTGCGCGTCGCCCGCCGCTGATAACAGCAAGAAGAGGCCCCGGCCTCGCCTCAGCCCCCCGGCGGACCGCGCCCCTCCGCGCCCTCCGCGCCTGATAACAGCAAGAAGCGGCAGCCCGCTTCCGCCCCCTCGCTGATCATGCTGGTGGATGTTCCGTTGGTAACACCTCAGCGTCGCTGTCGATAAGCGCCATCCGGGCTGGTGCGCCTTATGGCCGGCCAGATCGCGTCCTGCGGCCGGGCCGCAATGGGGTGGTCCATGAGCACGGCAATCGGTCAGTGATAATCACTGACGGAACTCCGTGATCATGACGGCCCCCCTCGCCGGGGACACATCTACGGCTGTCCAGCCGTGATAACAGCAAGAAGCGGCACGCGACCGGGCGGATAATTGATGGTGGGCTAGCCGGCCCGAAAACAGAAAGTTCGACCATAGATCTCGCGTTATGCCGGAAATGATCGTTAAGATCACCCAGTGGTGTGCCCGGGAAACGCGTAGCCCGGCCGTCACCTAGCTAGTTCGGGTACCCATCAGGGACTTCGCGGTGCCCGGAGCAGGCACTCACGAGGAGACCAGATGACGGAACAGTCCGCCGCCGTCCCCGGTACCGCGCCGAGTCCCGCGGCCCGGCTTGAGCCCGACGCGATCGGGGTCGCCCAGGACACGGTCATCGGAATGGCCTCGTCCGCCCCGGCAGCAACCGTCGGCCTGTCCCTCTTCGCGCTCGTCGTGGCCACCGCCTACGGCAGCGGGCCGATCCTCATCCTGACCGCGATCCCCATGCTCATCATCGCGAACTCCTACCGGCGGCTGAACCTGTGGAACGCCAACTGCGGCGCCTCCTTTGAATGGGTCGGCCGGGCCATCAACCCTTACCTCGGCTTTCTGACCGGGTGGCTGATGGTGGCCGCCTATATCATCGGCACGGTCGCCGAGGTGCTTTTGCTGGGGCCATCGGTGCTGGCGGTTTTCGGCAGTAATTCCACGAATACCTGGGCCTATGTGGGCATCGGCGTGGTCATGGGCCTGATCATGCTCGTGATCGCCGTGATCGGCATCAAGATCACCGCGCGGGTCCAGGTCGGCATGGCGCTGGTCGAGTACCTGATCCTGGTCGGGCTGGCCATCGCCGGCCTGGTGTTCGTGCTCAGCCACCACCCCGGCACGGTCGCGATCACCAGGGGCTGGTTCAGCCTGTCCGGCATCGGCGGCAAGGGCGACGCGGTGGCCGGCTTCCTGACTCGCGGTGTTCGTCTACGGCGGCTGGGACGGCACCCTGTACGTGAACGAGGAAGTCAAGCACCGGCGGGTCAACCCGGGCCGGGCCGCGGTGATCGCGGTCGCGCTGCTGGCCATCATCTACACGCTGGCCCAGGTGGGCTTCCAGGGCGTCGTCTCGTTCAGCAAGCTCAAGGCCGCCTCGGCCAACGGCACCGCGCTGGTCTACGTGGCCAACGCGATGGGCGGCGGCTTCTGGGCCAAGGCCATGGCGCTGGCCATCGCGCTGTCGGTGATCGCCACCACCGGCACCGGCATCGTGCTCAGTGCGCGGATCGTCTACGGCATGGCCAGCTACCGCACGCTGCCGCCGTTCCTGGCCAACATCTCCCGCCGGTACCAGACGCCGGCCGCGGCCAGCGTCATCGCCGGGGTGCTAATCGTGGTGCTGAGCGCGGTCTACTTCCTGGCCACCTCGGTGGAGAACGCCTTCTATGACGTGATCGACGTGACCGGGCTGCTGTTCTCGGTGTTCTACATCCTGACCGCCGTGGCCACGATGGTGTACTACCGGCGCCGGGTGGTCGGCGGCGTGTGGAGCTTCCTGGTCCTGGGCCTGCTGCCGCTCGGCGCGGCCGGGTTCCTGGGCTGGATCCTGGTCCGCTCCCTCCAGCTCGCGCCCTGGTCGCAGCGGTGGTCGTTCATCGGCATCGTGGCGGCCGGCCTGGCGCTGATGATCGTCGCGCGGACGGTCCTGCGGTCGCCGTTCTTCCACATGCGCCGGGAGAGCGACGCCGGGACTCAGTGATCGCGGCCGTGGCGGCGCCGATCGCGGCATCATAGATCCATGCGCGGGCGCACGAAGACCGACTGGTGGGGCGTGGCGCTTGACGCGCCTGACGCCCTCGCCCTGGCCCGGTTCTACGCTGACCTGCTGGACTGGCCGATCGCCCAGCAGGACGCCGACGAGGCGGCCATCGCCGTCCCCGGTACCTCGTCTTACCTGGCCTTCAAGACCGAGCCTCGTTACGTGCCGCCGGTCTGGCCTACGGCGGGCGGCCATCAGCAGATGATGATGCACCTGGACATCGCGGTGGACGACCTGGCGGAAGCGGTGGCGGACGCAGTGGAACTGGGCGCGACCGTGGCCGAGTACCAGCCGCAGGACGACGTCCGCGTCCTGCTCGACCCGGCCGGCCATCCGTTCTGCCTGTACCTGGACCCCGATCCCAGCTGAGTCCCGGGCCGCCGGGCTATGGTGGCTAGCGGAGCGCTCAGGGGAGCAGCGCGTTAAGGGGGAGCCAGGGACGCCGGGCGGGAACCGGAGAGTGGCAGATGCGGCACGTAGGTGGGTTCATACTCGCGCTCATGCTGGCGGCGGCGCTGTTCGCGGGCGGCGGCTGGGGTACCGACATGATCCGCGCGGTTCAGCACGACGGCACCGGGCTGTCCAGCATGACCGGCGCGCTGGCGCTGGCCGCGGTGGCGGGCACCGGGCTGCTGCTGGGCCTGCTGCTGGTCGTCCCGGCCGTGTCCCCGCTGGCCGCCGGGCTGCCGGGGCTCGCGCTGCTGGGCTGGACCGGGCTGCTGGTGGCCCGGTCAGCCAGCGCGCTGCGGCTGATCCCGATGCATGACCGCGACATGGCGGACGGCTTCCAGGTCCTGCTGACCAGCGGGATCCTGGCCCTGCTGGGCGCCGCGATGATCATCCCGCTGTTCGTGCCGTCACGCTGGCGGCGTCGGCGGGCCGTGGCCTACGAGGATTACGACGACTACGGCCCGCCCGACTACGGCCCGGATGACGCGACTCGGCTGCTTCGGTAGCCGGATCCGCCCGGGCGGCCCCTTGTTAAGGAGCGCTTCTCGATCTTTAATGCGCCGCGGCGAACTGCTCCGCCTCGGTGGACCCGGTCAGCGCGGTGGTCGAGGCGTCCGGGTTGATCGCCGAGGTGACCAGGTCGAAGTAGCCGGTGCCGACCTCGCGCTGGTGCCGCGTGGCGGTGTAGCCGGCCGCCTCGGCGGCGAACTCGGCGTCCTGCAGCCGGACGTAGGCGGGCATGCCCTCGCTCGGCGTAGCCGCGGGCCAGGTCGAACATCGACTGGTTCAGCGCGTGGAAGCCGGCCAGGGTGATGAACTGGAACGTGTAGCCCATCTCGCCGAGCTCGCGCTGGAACTTCGCGATGGTGCCCTCGTCCAGGTGGGCGCGCCAGTTGAACGACGGCGAGCAGTTGTAGGCCAGCATCTGGTCGGGGTACACGGCCTTGATGGCCTCGGCGAACTGGCGCGCGACGTCCAGGTCGGGCGTGGAGGTCTCCATCCACAGCAGCTCGGCGTGCGGCGCGTAGGCCAGGCCGCGGGCGATGCACGGCTCGATGCCGTTGCGGACCCGGTAGAAGCCCTCGGCGGTCCGCTCGCCGGTCACGAACGCGCTGGTCCCGCTCGTCGATGTCGCTGGTGATCAGCGTGGCCGCCTGGGCGTCGGTGCGGGCCACGATCAGCGTGGGCACGCCGCACACGTCGGCGGCCAGCCGGGCCGCGTTGAGCGTCTTGATGTGCTGCCCGGTCGGGATGAGCACCTTCCCGCCGAGGTGGCCGCACTTCTTCTCGGAGGCGAGCTGGTCCTCCCAGTGCACGCCCGGCCGCGCCGGCCGCGATCATCGACTTCATCAGCTCGAACGCGTTGAGCACGCCGCCGAAGCCGGCCTCGGCGTCGGCCACGATCGGGCGCCAGCCAGTGCGGCGCGCCGTCGTTCTGCGACTCGGCCCAGGTGATCTGGTCGGCGCGCAGCAGCGCGTTGTTGATCCGGCGGACGACGGCCGGCACCGAGTTGGCCGGGTACAGGCTCTGGTCGGGGTAGGTCTGGCCGGCCAGGTTGGCGTCGGCGGCGACCTGCCAGCCGGACAGGTAGATGGCCTGCAGGCCGGCCCGGACCTGCTGCACGGCCTGGTTGCCGGTCAGCGCGCCGAGCGCGTTGATGTACCCGCCGGAGTGCAGCAGCGACCACAGCCGCTCGGCGCCGAGCCGGGCCAGCGTGTGCTCCTCCTGCACCGAGCCGCGCAGCCGGACCACGTCGGCGGCGCTGTAGGTCCGCTCGATCCCGGCCCAGCGCGGGTCGGTCGCCCACTGCCGGCGGATCGCCGTGACCTGGTCGATCCATCGTCATGCCTGCGTTAGTGCCGGTGCCGCTGAGTGCCCTCGAGGCGACTGTCGCTCACGGGAAACCTCCTGGTGTGTCGTCCCCGGGTAGTGTCTTCAGGCTGCCTGGCGGGATGGGCGCCACACTAGGGGCGTTCCATGTGAATTTACGCCTAACCTTCGTCTAGAGTGAAGAAATGAGCATCTTCACCGATGAAGATTCACAATCCTTGCCGGAAGTAGGCCTTGATCTCGGCGTGTTCGGTCAGCGGCTGCGGCACCTCCGGCGCGCCCGCGGGCTGACCCTGGCCGAGCTCGGGGCCAAGGTCGGCCGCGCCCCGTCGGTGCTGTCACTGCTGGAGAACGGCCGGCGCGAGCCCAAGCTGTCGCTGATCGAGGCGCTGGCCGCGGCGCTGGGGGTGCCGGCCGACGAGCTGATGCGCCGCCAGCCGCCGAGCCGCCGGGCCCAGCTGGAGATCGCGCTGGCCGAGGCCCAGCGCGACCCGGTCCGTCGCCGACCTCGGGCTGCCGCCGCTGCGGGTGGGCGCCCGGGTGCCCAGCGAGGTGATCGAGCACATCCTGGCCCTGCACGCCGAGCTGCGCCGGCACCGGGTCAAGCCGACCGCCACCCCCGAGGAGGCCCGCGCGGCCAACGCGGACCTGCGCGGGATGATGCGCGACCGGGGCAACTACTTCGCCGAGATCGAGGAGGCCGCCGCGGGCGCGCTGGCCACGGTCGGCTACTCGGGCGGCGCGCTGTCGCACGGCATGCTGCTGTCGGTGGTCAGCCAGCACGGCTTCTCCGTGCGCTACGTGTCCGACGTGCCGCGCCTCGGCCCGCTCCGTCACCGACCTGCGCAACCGCCGGATCTACCTGCGGCAGGAGGCGCTGGGCATGCACACCCCGCGCGCGGTGCTGCTGCAGACCCTGGGCCACTTCGTGCTCGGCCACGCGGCGCCGGCCGACTTCGCCGAGTTCCTGCGCCAGCGGATCGAGGCCAACTACTTCGCGGCCGCGGTGCTGGTGCCCGAGCAGGGCCGCGGCCGCGTTCCTGGCGCGAGGCCAAGGAGGCCAGGGAACTGTCGGTCGAGGACCTGCGCGACGTGTTCTCGGTGTCCTACGAGATGGCCGCGCACCGGTTCACCAACCTGGCCACCCACCACCTCGGCGTGCCCTGCCACTTCGTGAAGAACGACGCGGGCGGGGTCATCTACAAGGCCTACGAGAACGACGGCGTGCTGTTCCCGGCCGACGCGGCGGGGTCCATCGAGGGCCAGCGGATGTGCCGGTACTGGTCCGGGCGGCAGGTGTTCTCGGCCGCCGACAGGCTCAGCCCGTACTGCCAGTACTCCGACACGCCGTCGGGCACCTACTGGTGCACGGCGCAGGTCGACCGCCGGAGCGCGGCTTCGCGATCACGCTGGGCGTGCCGTTACGAGGACTCGCGCTGGTTCCGCGGCCGCGAGACGACCCGCCGGACGGCGTCGGCCTGCCCGGACGGCGACTGCTGCCAGCGCCCGCCCGCCCGCGCTGGCCGCGCGCTGGGACGGCCAGGCCTGGCCGTCGGCCCGGGCCCACTCGCACATCCTGCTGGCCCTGCCCGTCGGGCAGCTTCCCCGGCGTCGACGAGGCCGACGTCTTCGAGTTCCTGGAACGGCACGAGAAGGACGATTAACACGTAACAACAGCCGTCCCTGGCTGGTCAGGCGAAGTGCGGGGGGCGCTTTTCGCGGAGGGCGGCGGCACCTTCCTTGACGTCGTCGCCCAGGAACGTGAGCATCTCGTAGGCGGCCGACTGGTCGAAGATCGGGCCCGCCACCCGCAGCCAGCCGTTCAGCGCCCGCTTGGTCAGCCGGATGGCCTGCTGCGGTCCGGTGGCCAGCCCCTCGGCGATGCGCAGCGCCTCGGGCAGCACCTCGTCGGTGGGCAGCGCCTTGCTGACCAGGCCGATGCGCTCGGCCTCGGCGCCGGTGACCATCTCGCCGGTCATCAGGTAGTAGCGGGCCTTGGCCATCCCGCACAGCAGCGGCCAGATGATCGCGGCGTGATCGCCGGCGGCCACGCCGAGCCGCACGTGCCCGTCGCCCAGCTTCGCGTCCTGGGCGCACACGCTGATGTCGGCCAGCACCCCGACGACCAGGCCGGCGCCGACCGCGACGCCGTTGATCGCCGACACGATGGGCTTGTCGCAGTTGGTCATGTTGTAGACCAGGTCGCTCATCTCGCCGAGCATCTGGGTGGCCCGGTCGAAGTTGCCCGCGATGCGCTCGACCATGGCCAGGTCCCCGCCGGCCGAGAACGCCCGCCCGGCGCCGGTCACCACCGCCACCCGCACGTCGGGGTCCTTGCTCACCTCGGCCCACACGCGAGCCAGCTCGGAGTGCATCACCTCGTCGGCGGCGTTCAGCTTCTCGGGGCGGTTGAGGGTGATGAGCAGGATGCCGTGCGGCCGCGGTTCGAGCGTCAGGTGCTGATAGCTGCTGGGGTCCATGTCGGTCAGGCTAGCGGTCGCGCCGGCGGCCTGGCTCGCCGGTGTTGGGGCAGCGCTACGGGCAGCAGAACGGGCCCGGCCGGTGACGGCCGGGCCCGTTCCTTGTCTAGTTTTAGCTCTCGATCTTGCGCAGGGCCGCGATGAAGGACTGGCCGTTGGGCGTGCCCAGGCCGGTCATGTTGTCGTAGCCCTTGAGCGTGACCTGCCCGGTGTAGCCGAACATGGCGGAGCTCTGGTCATCGGAGGTGGACAGCGACGCGAAGCCGCAGTAGCTCGGCGAGCACAGCGCGCCGCGCCAGGCCGCCGGGCTGTGGCTGGTCACCGGCAGCGGATCGGCGAACGCGCTGCCCGGCCAGCTTGTACAGGACCGGGTTGAGGAACCCGAACGGCCGCGACTGCCCCTGCTGGGCGGCGGTCACCATGCCGGCCACCATCGGCGAGGAGATGCTCGTCCCGCCGACCGTGAGCGTGCCGTACTTCGGCGGCTTGCCCTTGGGGAAGCTGAGCAGGCCGACCGCGAAGCCGGTGATCTCGTCGCCGTCCATGCTGACGTCGGGCGCGGAGCGGACAGGCCGCCCCGGTTGCCCGGAACGCATGGCCAGCGCGGTCGGGACGACGCCCTTCTGGTAGGCCGGCTGCCGCCACAGCAAGCTGGGACCGCCGCCGCTGGCGCCGTTCTCGCCCAGCAGCTCCCACGTGCTTGCCCACCAGCGCCGAGAGCCCATCGGACCAGCCGGTCTCGAAGAGGCGGGTGCCGGCCTTGCCGATCCCCAGCGTGGTGGCGCCCACCGAGGTGGTGATACGGGTCGGTCGACGGCATGAAGTTGCCCGAGCCGTCGCTGGAGGAGAAGTACATGCCGACGCCCTCGCCCGCGGCGCGCATCAGGTAGGCGTTCTCGATGTTGGTCTAGGTAACGCGGGCTGCGTCTCGTCCCGCCGCCCCAGGAGTTGGAGGCGATGGTGGCCAGCGGATGACGGCCGGTGCCGCCGAGCACGGCCACGTCGGCGTCGAACAGGCCCTGAGTTGCCGAAGTCGCCGTTGTTGCAGCTGTCGCCGCCGACCACCAGCTGGTTCGCGGCCGGGGCCATGTCGTAGGACGACCTCGACGTCGAGCTGCTCCTCGACGTCGAAGAAGTCACCGCACGCGGTGCCCTGGCCCAGTGACAGCTCGGAGTAGCGCTCGGGGTTACGGCGCGGGCAGCCCGTCGGTCGCCGCGTAGTCCTTCAGCGTCGTGAACATGTCCTGGGTCAGGCCCAGCTCCACCAGCGCGATCGTCTGGCCCTTGCCGGTGTTGACATTGTTGGACCCGTAGACCGACCGGATACTGCGCGCCGGTGTAGCCGCACAGGAGGGTCGGGAACGTGGTCGTGCCGAACTGGCTGGGCAGGCCGCCGACCTCGTGCTGCCCGTAGTAGTGCGAGCACGGGATCTTCGGCGCCTTGGCCCTCGGGGAGGCGGGTGCGCCTGTCCGGGTGAGCGGCCGGTGGCCCGGCTTGACCAGCGGGAGGGTCGGCGCGGCGTTGTCCAGGCCGGTTATCCCGAGGACGATGCCGGTCAGCGAGGACGGGGATATGGACCGGCGTGCTGTTGGCATGCAGGACGTACGGGCCGGCGTTGACCGCGCCCGTGGACCGGTACTGCCGGATCTGGGTGCGGAAGGCGGCCTCGGCCCGCCGGGCGGTGGCGGCGCCGACGACGTAGGAACGGCCGGCGTCGGCGTGCACGCCGGTGAAGCCCTGGGACCGCAGCCACGCGGCGACCTTGCGCGCCTGCGCGCTGGCTCGGCCGCGAAGCGCGCGGTGTAGCCGCCCGGGCTCAGGTAGTGGTGGAACAGCCGGCTGCCCGGCGTGCTGACCGCGGTGGCGTAGCGCTCCGCGGCGGCCGTGCGCGGGCGCAGCCACAACTGGACCGACAGCTTGGTGCTGGCGGGCAGGTTGCCGATGACCCGGGTGCTGGCGGTGAACGGGGCGAGCGCTGCCCCGGCATGGTGGCGTCCGCGGGCCGGGATGATGCCCCCGCGACGCCGCTGGCGCCCGCGATCGTCATGCCTGCCACCACCGCGGTCGCGCCGACGGCGGCGGTCAACCTCCTTGTTCTGCGCATGATCCCCCTGTCCTGGTCGTGCGGTTGCTGAACCCAGCCGGGGAGCCGGGTGAGCGTTTGCTTAGGGCCGGTATATACCCTGGCGAAACGGAAACTAAGGATCATCATTAAGATTTGGAACCTTTGTTAATTGAATGTCAGGACAGCCTCCAGACGGGGCAGTCCGCCCGTGCCGTCTACAGTCAGGGCGGCGTGGGGGATACTTCGTGGCATGGACGACCGCAACGTGCTGGGCGGCGAGCTGGAGCCCTGCGGCACCGACCCGCTCACCGGGTTCTACCGGGACGGGTGCTGCAACACCGGCGCCGAGGACCTGGGCAGCCACACGATCTGCGCGGTGGTGACCGCGGAGTTCCTGGCCCACCAGCGCGGCATCGGCAACGACCTGAGCACCCCGGTGCCGCAGTTCGGGTTCCCCGGCCTGGTGCCGGGGGACCGCTGGTGCGTGACGGCGGCTAACTGGCTGCGGGCGCACCGCGACGGCGCGGCCGCGCCGGTGGTGCTGGCCTCGACCCACGAGCAGACGCTCCAGATCGTGCCGCTGCCCGTGCTGCGCGAGCACGCGGTCGACGTGCCCGCCGATCCGGGCGGGCTCGAGGCTTAGGGCCCGGGCCTGGCTGGGGGCCGGCGGGGCCCGGCCGGGTGGCTAGCCGTGCACGACGTCGGTGTGATGGCAGAAGTGCACGCGGCCGCCGGACCCCGTGGACTTGATCCGGGTCAGCGACTGCTCCCAGGAGCCCCGGTCGGCGGCCTGGCCGTCGGGCAGCTCGGCCGGCATCTCCTGGTACACCCGCGGCGTGTAGGCGGCGTCGCCGATCAGCACGTCGGGCGACCCGTCCGCGGCCGTGACGACCACCGACTGGTGGCCCGAGGTGTGCCCCGGCGTGGTGATCACCGACAGGCCCGGCAGCAGCTCGGTGTCGCCGTCGAGCAGCTCGAACCGCGCGTTCATGAAATCAAACCAGTCGTACAGTTCGGGCGATTCGCGCTGGGCGCGGGAAAGCTCGGTGCCCTGCACGAAAAAGGGAGCGTGCGGGAAGACCGCATTCTGGCCGCAATGGTCGAAATGCAGGTGCGTATTGATGACCATGCCGATGTCGGCCGGGCTCATGCCGATCGCGGCCAGCGCGTCCGCGGCCGAGGTGTTCACCACCCGCCAGTCGGTGAGCAGCTCGTCGGGGCCGCCGACGCCGGTGTCCACCAGCGCCGCGCCGCCGGGGTGAATGACCACGAAGCCGTGCACCGGCCATTCCAGGCCGTCCGGGCCGCGCAGGCTGGCCAGGTGCAGTCGCTTGATCTCGAGGGCCACGCGCCGCCGCCCTTACGCCTGCGGGCCCGGCTCGCCAACCGAGCCGCCGGCGATCACGTATGACCACAGCTCGCTGCTCACGCCCACCGACGGGGGCGCCGCGCCGCCGGCCCGCTCGGCCGCCGAGCGGTGCCCGTGACCGAACGCGGGGGAGTGCAGCCAGGCCTGGAACGACTCCTCGTCGCGCCACCGCGTGACCACCAGCCAGGTGGTGCGCTCGTCGGCCGGCTGGAGCAACTCGAAGCCCTCGAAGCCGTCCTGGTTGTCCACCGCCCCGGCCCGGGCCGCGAACCGGCGGGCCAGCTCGTCTCCGCTGTCCGCGGGCACGGTGATGGCGTTGATCTTCACCACAGTCATGCACTGGATGTTATGCCGGCCCGGCCGCCCGGCAGGATGCCGGGCACCGGATGCCGGGCGCCGGATTTCGGCCTGGGTTTCGGTCAGACGAGACAATGTCGAACTAGTGTCCTAAAATAGCCGCATGACCGAAGCCGACCGCCTGCTCTACGCCACGCTGGCCGGCGCCGCGGCCCGTCACGCGGGGCTGGGGGCGCTGGCGCCCGAGCAGGAGGCAGCCGCCGTGGCCGAGCTGCGCGAGATCGCCGGCCACCGGCCTGACCTGCTGGCGCACCGGGCCGGGACCGCGATCGGCTTCGGCGAGAGTCAGTATGACGCGGTGGTCTACCGGCTGATCGCGGACCTGTGCATCAAGGCCGGCGCCGACCCGGCGCAGATCCCCGGCTGGATCCAGGTCGGCCGCCAGCGCGCCGAGCTGGCCCGCCAGGTGCCCTACACCGGCACCGCGCACCCCGGCGCTAACCCCGTGGCTAATCCCGCCGCTCGTCCCGGGGCTCCTCGCATCCGGCCCGGCCAGGTGCCAGGGTAGGAGCATGCGGCGGCGGGAGGGCACTGGGTGAGCGGCGGCGAGGAGCGCGACGGGGTCACGCTGACCAACCTCGACCAGCCGCTGTTCGACGGCGCCGGGGCGACCAAGCGCGACCTGGTCGACTACCTGGACGCCATGCGCGACCGGGTGATCCCCGGGCTGGCGGGCCGGCCGCTGTCAGTGATCAGGGTGCTGCGCGGCCAGGCGCCTTTCATGCAGAAGAACGTGCCCAAGTACACGCCGGAGTGGGTGCCGACGGTGCGGCTGTGGGCGGAGACCTCGCGGCGGCAGGTGTCCTACGCCCTGTGCGACGACCGCCGGACCCTGCTCTGGTTCGCCAACCAGCGCGCGGTCGAGTACCACCCGACCCTGGTCACCGCGGAGCACTGGGACCGGCCCACGCACCTGATTCTGGACCTCGACCCGCCCGAGGCCGACGCGGCCGGGGCGGCCGGGTTCGGGATGGCCGTCCGGGCCGCGTTCCTGGTCCGGCAGGCGCTGGCCGACAGCGGGCTGGCCGGCGCGGTCAAGACCAGCGGGGCCAAGGGCGTGCACGTGTTCGTGCCCATCGACACCACCGACACGGCTGCGCCGGTCGAGGACGTGGCCGCGGCCACCCGGGCGCTGGCCGCCCGGGCCGAGCGGCTGGACCCCGAGCTGGCCACCACCGCGTTCATCCGCGAGGACCGCGGCGGCCGGGTGTTCCTGGACTCGACCAGGGCGGGCGGCGCCACCGTGGTGGCCGCCTACAGCCCGCGGATCCGGCCCAGCGCGCCGGTGTCGTTCCCGGTCTCCTGGGACGACCTGGACCGGGTGGCGCCCGCCGACTTCACCGTGCGCAACGCGGCCGCGCTGGCCGGCGACGGCGACCCGTGGGCGGCCGCCATGCCCGCGCCGCAGGTCCTGCCCGCCGACCTGATCGAGGAGGGGCGGCAGATCCCGATCGCCCGCGTTCAGGCCATGCACGAGGGCAAGCGCCGGGCCCGAGCCCGGCGCCAAGCAGCGGACGGCGGCGCGGAGTAACCGGCACACTGGGGCCATGTCCGCTGATCCCGACGCGCTGGCCGCGCTGGCTGCCCTGGTCGCCATCATGCCGTTCGCTGACCGGCTCGGCATGACCCTGGCCGAGGCCGGTCCCGACCGCGTGGTCGCCCAGCTGGACTGGGCCCCCGAGCTGTGCACCGCCGCCGGGATCCTGCACGGCGGCGTGCTGATGTCGCTGGCCGACAGCGCGGGCGCGCTCGTCTCCTACCTGGGGCTGCCCGAGGGAAAGTCGACCGCCACGATCACCTCCACCACGCAGATGTTCCGCCCGGTGACCAGCGGTGCGGTGCAGGCGGTGGCGGTGCCGCTGCACCGCGGCCGGACCACGGTGACCGTGCAGACCAGCCTGCACGACGAGGCCGGCCGGCTGGTCGCCCAGACCACGCAGGTTCAGGCGATCAGGTAGGGCGGTTACTTATACACCGGTGTTCGAGATAGGCTGACGGGATGCCAGACGGCCCGCCGGCCCGGCAGCTCGGCCGGGACCTCAGCCCGGAAGTCGGCCGGGAAGTCGCCCGGGGCGTCGCCGGGGGCTTCGGACCGGGCGCCGGCGCGGCGGGCGGACGCCCGGCGCAACATTGCCGCGATCCTCGAGGCCGCGCTGGACTGCCTGGCCCGCGACCCGCAGGCCAGCATCGCCGACATCGCCGCCGCCGCCGGCGTCGGCCGGATCACCCTGTACGGCCATTTCTCCTCGCGACTCGAGCTCCTCGACGCCACGTTCGGGTACGCCCTGCAGCAGGCCGACCAGGTGCTCGACGCCGTCGACCTCTCCGGGGACCCGCGCGCGGCCCTGACCCGGCTGATCGCAACGTCCTGGCAGATCATCGACCGTTACCGCGGCGCGCTCACCGCCGCCGGGAGTGAGCTGCCGCCCGAGCGCGTCCGCGCGCACCACGGCCAGCCGATGAGCCGCGTCGAGGCGCTGCTCGAACGGGGCCAGCAAGCCGGCGCGTTCCGGACCGACCTGCCGCTGGACTGGCTGGTGACGCTGTTCTACACCGTCATGCACGGCGCCGCGGCCGAGATCACCGCGGGCCGCCTGCCCGCCGCCGACGCCGACCGGGTCATCACCGCCACCCTGCTCGCCGCCTACACCCCGCCGGAGGGGCTCTCGCCCGCCTAGTCGGTCCCGCACCGCCGCTCTTACCTGCACCTCCCCCTCTCACCCGTACCTGCCCTCCGCTCCCGCCCACCTAGTCGGCCCCGCACCGCCGCTCGCGCCCGCACCGCCGCTCGCGCCCGTACCTGCCCCCGCACCGCCGCTCGCGCCCGCATCTGCCCCCGCAACGGCTCCCGCTCCCGCCGGACGCTCCCGCCCCGGCCGCTCCCGCCGCCCGCTCCGCCCCGGTGCTCGCAGCCAGTCCGCGCGGAAGCCGCGCCCGCTCTGAATGTCCCCTTACCTACAGCGGGGTGCCAGCGGGGTGTGGGTTTCGGGACATCCAGGACTGTCCCGCATCAGTTCGCCTCGGAGCCCGGTCGGCCGGCCAACCCTCGCGCCCCGTACGCATCACTGACCCCATCGGTCCCGCGTCCGCCCTCCGGGCCTCGTCGCTGGCTCGTGGGTGTCCCGTTGCGTACGCGCGGCGGTACCCAACGGGACACCCACAGCCCTGAGCCGACCATCGCTCAGATAACTTGAACATCGATGTATGAGTAAGTTAGCCTGACCGAAGCAAGTCGTACTACGTAGTACGAGTTAGATCGGGAGGCATCTAGTCATGGCAACCTCAGCCGCGACCCCCACCACCCCCGCCAGCCACGACCCGCAGTCCCCATCAGCCGATCCCAACCCCACCAGCAGCCCCGGCCAGGGCAGCGCCCCCAGCAGAAAGCCCTGGCTCACGCTGGGCCTGCTCTGCCTGACTCAGCTCATGCTGGTGCTCGACATCACCGGCGTGAACGTCGCGCTGCCCGCCATCGGCGCCGGCCTCCGCCTCGGCCGCGCCGACCTGACCTGGGTACTCACCGCCTACACTGTCGCCTTCGGCGGCCTCATGCTGCTCGGCGGGCGCCTCGCCGACCAGTTCGGCACCCGCCGGATGCTGCTCACCGGCCTGGCCGTGTTCACCGCCGCGTCCGCCGTCAGCGGCCTGGCCGGCACCGGCGCCGTGCTGATCGCCGGCCGGGTCGCCCAGGGCATCGGCGCCGCCCTGCTCTCGCCGGCCGCGCTCGCGCTGGTGACCACCATGTTCGACGCCAGCAAGCGCTCTAAAGCACTCGGCATCTGGGCCGCCGTCGGCGGCTCCGGCGCGGCCATCGGCGTGGCCGTGGGCGGCCTGCTGACCTCGGAGGCCGGCTGGCGCTGGGTGTTCTTCATCAACCTGCCCATCGGCCTGGCCGTGCTCGCCACCCTGCCCGTCCTGGTCGCGGCCGGCCCGGCCCGGCATCGCCGCGCGCTGGACCTGCCGGGCGCGCTGATCGTCGTGACTGCCACCGGCGCCGCCATCTACGGCCTGATCAGCGCGGGCACCGACGGCTGGCTGACCGCGCGGGCCCTGGTTCCCATCGCCGGCGCCATCGCCGGGTACCTGCTGTTCGGCTGGCGGGAGCGGACCGCGGCCGCGCCGCTGATGCAGGTCCGCCTGCTGACCACCCGCGCGGTCGGCGTCGGCGCGTTCCTGATGCTGGTCGCCACCAGCCTGCTTGTCGGCGGCTTCTTCCTCGGCTCGTTCTACCTCCAGCAGGTCCGCGGGTACAGCGCCGTGCACACCGGGCTGGCCTTCCTGCCCCTGGCCGCCGCCATCATCCTCGGCGCCCAGGCCGGCGGCCACCTGGCCACCGCGCTGGACCGGCGGGTGCTCACCACCGGCGCACTGACGCTCGCCGCCATCGGCGAGGCCGCCGCCGCCCACTGGCACGGCCCCGTCGCGCTGATCGCCGGCCTGAGCGTGGCATCCGCCGGCATCGGTGCCGCCCTCGTCGCCGCGACCACTACCGCGCTGGCCGACACCCCGCCCGCCGAGGCCGGCCTGCGCTCCGGCGTCGTCAACACCTTCCACGAACTGGGCAGCGCCCTGGGCGTCGCGGTCCTGTCCAGCCTGGCCGCGCCGAGCCTGACCGGGACCAGCCTCACCGGATTCAGCCGCGCGTTCGCCGCCTGCGCGCTGGCCGCCCTGGCCGCCGCGCTGATCGCCGCCGTGCTAGCTCCCGCCGGCCGGGCCGCCGCCGGCGCCACTCCGCACGGCCACTAAGCGTCCGCCGATCCGACTCACGTCGTGGGTGCTTAGTTACCTACAGCGGGGTGTAGGTAACTAAGCACCCACCGGGCAACGCCAAGAAGCCGATGTCTGATAACAGCAAGAAGCCTCCTGGCGGACACTGCATGGTGCGAGCTGGCCTGTCGTCCTGAGCTGGTCCCTTGGCCGGCCTGGCGGCCGCGGCCTTACTGCGGCTCGCGGCCGGGCGGGAGCGGGGGCGGGGGCGCGGTGGTCGGGCAGTTGCCGTCGCTGGCCCGGAACTCGGCCTCCAGCATGTCCATCGCCTTGAGGAACGCCGCTCGCTCGTCGGCGGCCAGGCGGTCGAGCACCCGGGCCAGCGGCGCGGCAGCGCCGTCTAGCCACTCCTCGACCTGCGGCCGGGCCGCCGGGCTGATCTGCACGATCGTCCGGCGGCGGTCGGCCTCGTCCGGGGCTCGCTCTACGAAGCCGGCCTGGTCCAGGCCGGCCAGCACGCCGCTGACCGTGGACAGGGTCAGGTCCAGACGGGCCGCCAGCGCGCCCACGGTCAGCGGACCGTCGCGCAGCTGCTCCAGTGCGGCCACGTGCCGCGGGCCGAGCGGGGCCTGGGTCGGGGGAGTGGTCTGGTCCTGGTAGCGGCGCATCCCGCGCACGACCCGGGGGAACAGCCGCATCAGCCGCAGGCAGATGGCCGAATGTCCGCCCGCTGAGTCCCCGGTCACCCCACCCCGCCGTTCGCTAACCGGTCGCCGGGATGTCCGTTGACCTGGTAGCAGCAAGTATATATTGTTTGTAGCGTCAAAACTATTTTGACCGCACAAGCAAATCTCCTCAAGGAGTGACAAGTTATGAGCACACCCGCGCAACAGGCCACGTCCGCGCTCCAGGCCCAGCTGGCTAGTGGCGCGCTGGCCGGCAACTGGACGCTGGACCCGGGCCGGTCGACGGTGACGCTGCGGAGCAAGAGCGTGTGGGGGCTGGTCCCGGTCAAGGGCGCTTTCCGCGAGGTCGCCGGCCAGGGCACAGTCAGCCCGGCAGGCGAGGTCAGCGGCCGGATCGAGATCGGCGCCGCGTCAGTCGACACCGGGAACGCCAAGCGGGACACCCACCTGCGCTCGGACGACTTCTTCCTGAGCGACAAGTACCCGGTGATCACGTTCGACCTGGACCGGCTCGCGGTCACGGGTGACGGCGTGACGGGGCCGGCACCCTGACTGTCCGCGAGCGCAGCCAGCGGCTGACGTTCCCGGCGACGGCGGCGGTGGCCGGCGACGGCGAGGTGGTGCTGGACGTGGTGATCGAGGTCAACCGGGCCGACTTCGGGCTGACCTGGAGCCCGCTCGGCATGGCATCGAGCCAGAACACGATCACGATTCACGCTGTCTTCACGCGCGGCTGAGCGTGGTCCGCGGCCCTGGACCGAGGCCTGTTACTTGAGCTGACTCCACTGCGGCTCGACGGCGAGCCAGTCGGCGGCCCAGTCGGACAGCCGGCGCCGGTTCAGTCGCCACCGGCCGACCAGGGCGGCCAGCGCCAGCGCGCAGGCCAGCGCGGCCAGGGCCAGCGACGCCGCGAACAGGCCGCGGGCGCGGGCCAGGCCGGGCGTAAGCGGCGGCAGCCGCACCTGGCCCGACCGGGTCAGCCAGACCCGGACCCGGCTGCCCGCCGGGGTGCCCGCGCCGACCGGGATCTGGCCGGTGCGGGTGACGCCGCCGGACGTCCACCGGGCCGGGGTCCAGACCAGCCAGCTCGAGCCGTGCCGGTGCAGGGGTCCCGGTGCGGCAGTCAGCACCACCGCGGGCACCGGGTGCAGGGCCTGCTGGGCGCGGGTGTCGGCGGCGTTGACCGCGTGCACCTGCCAGATCGTGGCCGCGGCCACCAGGGGGGCGAGGACCAGGAACGCGGCCAGGGCCGCGGGCAGCAGCCAGGCCTCGATACGGTCCGAGCGGCGGCGCAGCGGGTTGTGGTCGTCGCGCAGCCGGCGGGTCAGCCTCGTCCACGTCATTGTGGGCGTCGTCATACTCACTCCACGGGCGAGTCCGGCCGCCGCGCTGCGGCCGCCTCCCCGCCTTGATTGTCGCGCTCCGCGTGGTCTCGCCGCCATACCCCCTGGCCGCCGATTCCGCCGGTCCGGGCTGTGCGGACGGCCGCGAATTAATCGTGACGATGTTCCGAAACGGTGTTATGATTCAGCGCATGGGAACGCTCGTCACCAGTCGGCTGGACCACTCGATCGCCACGATCACCCTGGACGACGGCAAGGTCAACGTGCTGTCGCCGGACATGCTCGGTCAGGTCAACGCGGCACTGGACGAGGCCGCCGATGCCGCGGTGGTGGTGCTGACCGGGCGGCCCGGCGTGTTCAGCGCCGGTTTCGACCTGCGCGTCCTGCAGGCCCGCGACGCGGCGGCCGACGGGATGATCCGGGGCGGCTTCGAGCTGGCCGCGCGGCTGCTGACGTTCCCGGCCCCGGTGCTCATCGCCTGTACCGGGCACGCCATCGCGATGGCCTCGTTCCTGCTGCTGTCCGCGGACTACCGGATCGGCGCCGACGGGCCCTACAAGATCACCGCGAACGAGGTCGCCATCGGCATGACCATCCCCGTGGCGGCGATCGAGATCTGCCGCCAGCGGCTCAGCCCGGCCCACCTGAGCCGGGCGCTGACGCTGGCCGAGACGTTCCCGCCGGCCGAGGCGGCGGCGGTCGGGTTCCTGGACCTGGTGGTGCCCGAGCCCGAGCTGGCCGCCGCGGCCGCGGCCGCCGCGAGCCGCCTGGCCGCGCTGGACCGGGCCGCCCACGCGGCCACCAAGCTCCGGATCCGCGGCGCGGCCGCGGCGGCGGTCCGGGCCGACCTGGAGGCCACCAGCGCCGGCCTGCGGGGCTGATCGGGCGCCGTGCCGCGGGCTAAGCAGCGCACCCCGGCCCTGCGCGACCACGTCCTGAACGTCGCGCTGGCCACGCTGGCCGCCGAGGGGGTGGCCGGGTTCACCACCCGCCGGGTGGCCGAGCAGGCGCAGACCTCCACGCCGGCCGTGTACGAGCTGTTCGGGGACAAGGCCGGGCTGGTTCGGGAGGTGTTCTTCGAGGGCTTCCGGCTGCTGCGGCGGCGGTTCGGCGAGCTGGACCAGACGCCGGATCCGCGGGCCGACCTGGCCGAGGTGCTGCGCGCGTTCCGGATGTTCGTACGCGACAACCCGGTGCTGGGCCAGCTCATGTTCTCCCGGCCGTTCGCCGACTTCGACCCGGGCCCGGCCGAGCAGGAGGCCGGCGCGGCGGTCCGGGAGTTCATCGTGGGCCGGGTCCGGCGGTGCACGGGGGCGGGCCTGCTGCGGCGGGCCGGGCCGGGTCTGGACGCTGGCCCCGACGCCGACGCCGACGCCGACACCGACACCGACATCGCGCATGTGCTGCTGGCGCTGGCCCAGGGGCTGGCCGCGCAGGAGAGCGCGGGATGGCTGGGGAGTTCGCGCGAGTCACGGGACCGGCGGTGGGAGCTGGCGGTGGCCGCGGTGCTCGACGGGCTGGGCTGAGTTCTGGAGCTGGCGGGGTTAAAGGTGGCGGGCTTGAGGGCTGGCGGGTCTCAGGGCTGGCGGGTCTGGGGGGCTGGCGGCGGGCCGCCGCCAGCCCGCCGCCAGCCCCGCCGAGGTCAGCTGCTGAAGCCAGGGATGCCAGTGCCGGGGATCACGCTGCTGACGTGCAGGTACACCGGGCCGCGGCGGGCGCAGGCGCGGAAGCTGAACGGGAAGCGCGCCGCGGTGAAGTCGTTGGGCGGGAAGACCTTCAGGGCACCGGCCGTGACCGGGTGGCAGGCGCTGCGGGAGAACACGCCGACGTCGGCGACACCGAGCTCGACGTGCGCCGTCCCGCCGGGGCCCAGCACGACCTCGGTCACCGGATGCGAGGCATCGCGGCTGGCCGCGCGGCCCAGCTGGCCGCCGCGGTCGGCGGTCGCGGACACGCCGGGGTAGCCGAGCAGCGTGCAGGCGCGGGCCGAGATGTTGGACAGCTCGAGCTGGAAGTGGACGGCGCCGGCCGAGCCGTCGCCGGGCACGCCGACCCAGACGCGCAGGTTCGAGGTGGTGCACTTGGGCAGCACGCGGGTCGCGGCGTCGGCGGTGCTGGTGGTGCGCGCGGCGGAGTGGCCGGGGGCGGCCAGGGCGACGGCGGGGATGAGGATGGCGGCGCCGATGGCGCCGGCCACGGCGCCGACGCGCCGGGCCGTGCGGCTGGTGAGGCTCATGGTGGCTTCCGTTTCTGGTCGGGCGGAGCTGGCACTCTTAAGACAGCCGGGCCTGCCACGGGGTTGCGGTCTCTTTCATGATCAGGACCGATTTGCCGTCGCGGTTTGCGGCCAATCGGTCCTGATCATGAAATGCGCGGGCCGGAGCGCCCGGCCCGGGCCGCGCGGGTCGGCGAGACTGGCCCGGTCGGGCGCGGGCCGCGCGGGCCGGCGAGCTGGCCCGGTCGGGCGTGGACCGCGCGGCCGCGGCGTGCGGCGGGCGGGCTAGAAGGCGATGCCGTGGCGGGCCAGCAGCAGCTCGCCGGCCTCCCTGGACCGCTCGGCGGCCTGTACGTCGCCCTCGTGGGCGGCGATGATCGCGCCGTTCATCAGGATGTGCCAGCTGCGGGCCAGGCCGTCCGGGTCCGCCGCTCCGGCCAGCGCCGCCTGGTCGCGCAGGAAGGCGCGGATGCGGGCCAGGTGACCGACCGCCGCCCAGCCCGCCGGGTGGCCCTGGTCGCGGAATTCGAGCAGCGCGGCCAGGAACGGGCAGCCCTCGTAGTCCGGGCGGGCGAACCACTCGCTGAGCAGGTCGAACACCGCCAGCAGCCGCGGGCCCGGCTGGCTCGCCCGCGCCGTGGCCTCGGCGATCAGCCACTGCTCGGTCCAGCGTTCCTCACGGCGGTCCAGGAAGTCGAGCACCAGGTCGTCCTTGGACGGGAAGTTCCGGTACAACGTCATCTTGGCCACCCCGGCCTGCGCGATCACCGCGTCGACGCCCACGGCCCGGATGCCCAGCCGGCTGAACAGTTCATAGGCGGCGCGCCGGATCCGTTCCCGGCCGCTGTCGGCGGCCGCGCCCGCGCGGTTGCCCTGGCTCACTGGACCCCCCTGTTCGCCAGCCAGCAAGCCGCCAGCATACTGCCGGACAAGCTACGGCCTGTCGCTTTTTGACGGTAGAACTGGCTACTCAGCGTGATACGCGGTTTCCGGCCCCGGACTGGCGCGGAGTGGGGAATGAGCCTAGGCTAGGTATTACTCGTGAGTAACTTGGACTGCTGAACCGCTGCTGACCGGGCCGATAGCGGGCCGAGCCGGCAGGCCGGAGATAACTGCAAGGAGCGACATGAGCGCTGAGCCGCAGACCGCGGGCTTCTCGCTGGACCCGCCGCCGGACGTGCGGGAAATGCGCGACTGGGTGCATGACTTCGCGGCCGACGTCATCCGTCCGGCCGCCGCGGAATGGGACGAGCGCGAGGAGACGCCGTGGCCGATCATCGAGCAGGCGGCCAAGATCGGGCTCTACTCGCTCGACTTCTTCGCCCAGCAGTCGCTCGAGCCCAGCGGCCTCGGCCTGGTGGTCGCGTTCGAGGAGCTGTTCTGGGCTGACGCCGGGATCGGCCTGTCCCTGGTCGGCAGCGGCCTGGCCGCCGTGTCGGTGGCCAGCAACGGCACTCCCGACCAGGTCGGCGAGTGGCTCCCGCAGATGTTCGGCACCCCCGGCGACATCAAGCTCGGCGCGTTCTGCTCCTCCGAGCCCGACGCGGGCAGCGACGTCGGCGCGATCAGGACCCGCGCGGTGTACCAGGAGGCCACCGACGAGTGGGTGCTGAACGGAACCAAGACGTGGGTCACCAACGGCGGCATCGCCGACATCCACGTCATCGTGGCGTCGGTCGACCCCAGCCTGGGCAGCCGGGGCCAGGCCACGTTCATCGTCCCGCCGGGCACCCGCGGCCTGTCCCAGGGCCAGAAGTTCCGCAAGCACGGCATCCGCGCCTCGCACACGGCCGAGGTCGTCCTGGATGACGTGCGCGTGCCCGGCCGGTGCCTGGTCGGCGGCAAGGACCGGCTGGACGCCCGGCTGGCCCGGCTGGCCCAGGGCGGCAGCGCTGGGGAGCAGGCCGCCATGAAGACATTCGAGGCCTCCCGGCCGGCCGTGGCCGCGATGGCCGTCGGGGTGTCGCGGGCCGCGCTGGAGTTCGCCGCCGAGTACGCCGCCACCCGGGTCCAGTTCGGCCGGCCGATCGGGCAGAACCAGGGCGTGGCGTTCATGCTCGCCGACATGCAGGCAGCCGTGGACGCGGCCCGGCTGCTGACCTGGCGGGCGGCCTGGATGGCCCGCACCGGGCACCCGTTCGACCACGCCGAGGGGTCGATCTCCAAGCTGGTGGCCGGGGAGACCGCGGTCCGGGTGACCGAGCAGGCCATCCAGATCCTGGGCGGCAACGGCTACACCCGCGACTACCCGGTCGAGCGCTGGCACCGCGACGCCAAGATCTTCACCATCTTCGAGGGCACGTCAGAGATTCAGCGCATGATCATCGGCCGGGCCGTCACCGGGCTCGACGTGCGGTAGCCCGACCTGCACAAACCACGCGCGGGCGCTATCAATGGATGCGTGTCGTGGCTCCCAGTGAATGAGATCAAGACAGAATCGCACAGCCTGGTTCGTCTCTGTTCCGTGATCATGGCGCAGCTCGGCCCCAGCATTGAGGCGTAAGCGTCAAGGCCAGTCATCCCGGCGAACCGTTCATCGACAACGGCACATGCGCGCTCGTCGGAAGATGGCTGCAGGTGTGCCTAGCCGCGGAGGGTGAAAGCTGGGTCCTGGTGGCCGAGGCATTCGGCCAGTTTCTTGATAGAGACCACCTCCGGCCAGCATGACGCTGGCGTGGTAGTGGCGGAGCTGGTGGTGCCTTTCCGGCGGGTGATGACGTAACGGCGGCGGCAGCGCGCATCCGTGGTGGGCTCGGGAATCAGACCTGCCTTGACTAGAGCGGGCTCCCAACGGTCTCTGAGCAGTTGCCGCGCCTTTAAGGTGCTGGTTATGGAACTCAAGCATCAGGAGTGGCGATAAGTGCGGGTAAGGTGCCCTGACCCGAAAGTTCGTCTCTAATTATCTCAGTTCTTAGAGATCATCGGCGTGCTCGGCGTACCCTTGATGTAGATATGCACTAGACGTATCGACTGGAGGGTCCGCAGATGCCACTCGATGTCTCCAGGCGCCAGCCTCGGCATCGCCCCTTTCGGTCATTGCCCTGTTCATAGCGCTCAGCGAAGCAACGGCAGGCGCCGCGGCCATCACGACGAACGGAAGTGCGCGACTAATATTCGCCTGTTTTGCCGTGGCATTCCCAACCGTGGTTTTTGCAGTCTTCGTCTGGTTGTTGGTGCAGCACGCACCAAAGCTATACGCGCCCGGTCAATATTCAAGAGACATAACACCGGAAGTCTATCGCGTCGGAATCAGTAGGGTTGACTCCGTATTCTTTGGTCGAGCACTCGCAGAGACAGTCGTTCCCCTGCTGGGCGGCGAAATCCAAGGCGAAGCTCATGAAGCTGCGGTTGAGCAGGTCGCTCGGCGGTTCGAGACAGCAGTTGAAGAGTCTAGCGTTACCGTCTCATTGCGTCCCTTGAAGCCTACTTCAGAGCTATTGCATATACCGGTAAACAGGGAGACAAAGGTTCAAGCGCTGCTTAATGAGATCTATTTTGCGCTCGAGCCAGCTGTTGAACCATTCTGTTACGATCGTTCCTGGATGCTTATTGGAGAAGATGGTGAAGCGTTCACAGGAATGGGCATGACTTGGGCGGAGAAGCAAAACCTTAATGATGATCCGCGAAGTATTGCCGAAGTCGGAATTCTTCCCGGCAGTCGTCTGACTGCAGTTGCGAAGCCGAGGGCGGTACGTCGCAAGACAACCGTGAGGTCACGAGCTGGGCAACGAGCTGAGAGTTCGCTGAGCCAGGACTAATAGACTGGTACGGGTGTCGTCGCCGCCCAGGTCGCCGACCATACTATCGTCGGCTGTGGACGGTGATGACCGAGCCTACGTCCCTGACTATTGCACCGATGCACCGTGTGTCTAGTCCCTACCTGATGCTTGACGGATTAGTCTCGGGACATGCTTCTGACGAGATGCCGAGGTGCCCCAGTTGCCCGAACGGATTGCTTCGACGTCAGAGTCTGAGGCTGATGTGCCAGGTCATCTGAGCCATGCCCGTGGTGGGCATGAGCTTAACCAGCTCCGCGTCATGCTGCGCGACAGCACTGGCCGCGATTGCCAGGTAGAAGAACTGCACGAGTGGAGAAGGCGGATCTTGCGTGAACGGGTTCACAACCGGCGGCACCTGGACCGACACTCCGTGCTTCGCGCCCTCGCGCTGCACCCACCAGTTGGCCAAGAAGTCGGCTGCCCATTTGAGTAGCAGCAGGCCCCCCGCTGCGACGGCCGCCGCGGCGAAGATGTTGCCGGGCTTGTACTCGATCTCCGCCTCGGCCTCGACCCGCAGTCTGAGCCGCAACGTCTCTCCGTTGTGGTGGATGTTGTGTAGCGGGTGCTCGTCGCCAATCGCGATGGCCTCTGCGTTCAGTGCCGATATGCGGTCGGGGTACTCCTCGAACTCGACCAGGCCGTCGTGAGGGAACCATGGCTTGTTCGCGATGTGCTCGGCCATGCGACGAGGCCAGTAACAGGAGATGCCGACGTACAGCAACACCTTGTGGTCGCGGTCCCAGATCCGGTAGAGCGCGGTCGGCTCATCGTTCAGCATGGCCAGAAGCTATCTAGACGTCGGACAGTGCTGGCCGCAACTAACGGCAGAGACCCCGTATTCCGTCTCTGTTCCGTCAGAGCCGAGAAGACGATGAAAGACAGCCGTCACTGTCCGTCGAACAGTTGGCAGCTGAATTTGTAGTCTTCGAACTTGCGAACTGGTCAGAAGCGCGTTCGCCCAACAACTTCACCATCTTCGAGGGCACGTCAGAGATTCAGCGCATGATCATCGGCCGGGCCGTCACCGGGCTCGACGTGCGGTAGCCCGCTTACCGGCTCCCGCTCACCGCCGGCCCATTCACTGGCTGTCGTACTCGTCGTGCCGGCGCCACCAGAAGCCGTTCTCGTTGCGGCCGAGGGGCGCGCGGTCCAGCCACTGGTACATGCCCCACAGGCCGTCCAGCCCGCGGGCGTACGCCGAGTAGGTGTGGTAGACCGTGCCGTCGGCCAGGGCGAACGCGCTCACGCCGGGACCTTCGCGCCGGTAGGTCGGCCAGTCCGTGCCGACGATCGACTGGCTGAACGCGTCGCGGGAGCTCTGCTCCTCGGCCGTCCCCCGCAGGTCCTCCTGGCCGAAGTTGTACGCGACGGCGCCCGCTTCCCACTCCTGCCTGGTGTGGGCGACCCCGAAGTCGAAGTTGAAGTCGCTGTCGTAGGACGACGCCCACGGGAAGCTCCAGCCCATCCGCTGCTTAAATGCGCCGAGCTTGGCCAGCGGGGCCCGCGACACGGCGCACAGCGTGACGTCGTGGTGGGCGAGGTGGACGGCGGAGCCGTTGAAGCCGTCGGCGATCGCCGAGCAGGACGGGCAGCCGGCGGTGTAGTCGGGCCCGAACATGAAGTGGTAGACGAGCAGCTGCGAGCGTCCCGCGAACAGGTCGGTGAGCGACGCCCTGCCCTGGTCGGTCTCGAACTGGTAGTCCTTGTCGACCCTGACCCAGGGCAGTTCCTGCCGCCGCCGCGCTAGCTCGTCGCCGCGCCGGGTCAGCTCCTTCTCGGCCTCGAGCAGCTCCAGCCGCGCGGCCAGCCATTCCTCGCGCGTCCCGGTCTTGTGACTGGTCATTGCCTGTCTCCTTGCTGGTTGTCGATGTTATTTGTCGCTACACCACGGGCTGCGCTACATCGCTGGTGGCATGAGCCCCGGAATCAGCGCCGGCGCGATGACGATCACGACCCCGAGGCCGATGAGCGCCAGGGCCAGCGGCACGTCGATGGCCGCCTTGGCGGGCAGCAGCTTCTGGGCGCAGGCGAGGACGGCGACGACCGACATCCACAGCAGGCTCATCACGCCCAGCGCGACCAGCAGCGCCATCAGCCCGATGCTCGAGCCGACGCAGCACAGCCCGTAGGCCAGCCCGGAGCCCGCCTCCTCGCGGCAGCGCCGCCGGAAGTGCCGCTTGACCGGCGTGAGCTCGTATGCACCGGCCGCGATCACCACCACCCCGGCGGCCAGCGGTCCGTGCGGCCGGTCCAGCGCGTACGCCACGACGCCGGCCAGAGCCCAGATGGCCAGGTAGGCCCCGGCGAACGCCGCCGCGGCACGGACCGTGCCACGCACCCGGGCGTTCCTGGCGACCGCCGGGGCCGCGCCGGGCAGCATCATCGCCGCCATCATCGTCACCCACGCCGCGGCGAAGAACCCGAACGACCCGGGCTGGGTCGCGACCCCCATGTCCATGCCCTGCATCAGCCAGGCCGCGACGGCCCAGCACGCGGCGGCGAGCCCGAGGGTCGCCGTCAGCACGATGGCCGGGGCCGCCGCGCCGGGGCCGGGCGCGATGCGCTCAGGGGATGCCATGACCGCCTCCATCATGTGGCAACTGATCGGTTGCGATGTTATGGCAACCGACCAGTTGCGTCAACCCAGCGGGCGCCTAGCCTGGATTGATCTTCTGTGACCGATCTATGCAGATGTGCCCCATGAGATTTATGTTTGTGAGCGCAACTAAGCACCCGAGAAGCACCACGCCGTCGTTCGAGGAGGAACGGAATGGTGAAGCCACTCGTGCTGTCTGGCCGGTCATCGCGCCGTAAGCTGATCGGCGCCTCATTAGCCCTCGCGCTGCCCACCGCCCTGGCCATCTCGGGCGGGACCTTCGCCAGCGCGGCCACGGCCCAGCCGACGGCCTCGCCCGTCGCGCCCGCATATAACGGTTCCGCGGCCGGCGGCAAGGTCATCGTCGTCCTGAGGCAGCAGCAGACGGGCATGAACCTGCGCACGCAGGCCCGGCAGCGGATCGCCGCCGCACATGCCGATCAGGCGCCGATCGTCGCCTCCATCCGGTCCCACGGCGGCGCCCGCATCACCCAGCTGGCCGCCCCCGACGCGGTCGCCGCGACGCTGTCCGCGGCCGAGGTCGCCCGGCTGCGCACCAGCCCGGCGGTCAAGGAGATCGTGCCCGACGCCCCGATCCAGGTCTCGCAGGTGCACACCGAGACCGCGCCGCCGGCGGCCGCCTACAGCCAGGCCAGGATCCGGCCGAGCAGCAGCCCCCGGCCCGGTCACGGTAATTTCCCCGGCACCATCCCGCCGCTGCGGACCCACGTCATCCCGGCCAACTGCCCGTCCCGGCCGGTGCAGGAGCCCGAGGCGGTGGCCGACATCCACGCCTCGAACGGCAACCCGAACGCCCCCGATGAGGCGAACTCCATCGCCACCGGGCAGGGCGTGATCATCGCCAACGAGGGCATGAACGCCCTGGCGGGCGACCCCGACCTGCAGCGCGCGGACGGCTCGCACGTCGTCATCGACGCGCCGGACTACACCCAGGACCAGGGCAACGACGAGACCTTCGAGGACGCGGCGTCCGTCGGCGCGCAGGGCCTCATCACCTACCAGTACTCCAAGGCCCTGCCGTTCTCGAACGTGTCGCCCGGCTGCACCTTCACCATCAAGGGCGACGCACCCGACGCCTCGCTCGTCGACCTGTCCGAGATCGACACGCCCATCCTCTCCCTGGCCCAGGTCATCGCCGGGATCGACAACGCGGTGACCACCGTGCACGCGGACGTGATCTCCGAGTCGTTCGGGAGCACGTCGCTGCCGACCAGCCGGTCGGGCGCGCTGCTGGCCCAGGCCGACAACGCGGCCGTCGCCGCGGGCGTGACCGTCGTGGAGTCGTCCGGCGACAGCGGCCCCCAGGGCACCATGATCACCGCTGCCGACGACCCCGCGGTGATCGCCGCCGGCGGGGTGGACAACCTCCATATCGTCGCGCTCAACGACGGTTACCACAGCTACGTAAGTAACAACATGGCCGCCCAGTCCTCCGGTGCTACCGCGCCGACTGGCAAGGTGGTGGACCTGGTCGCCTCCGACTGGTTCGGCGGCGAAACTGACTGCGCCCCGCTCATCAACGGCTGCCCGGATGACTACCCGATCGAGGCCGCGGCCGGCACCAGCGAGGCGTCTCCGCTCATCGCCGGGGCCGCGGCGGACGTGATCCAGGCCTACCGAGCCACCCACGACGGGGCCAGCCCCACCCCGGCGATGATCAAGGACATCCTGACCGGCACCGCCACCAGCATCGACGCGCCGGCCGATCAGCAGGGCGCTGGCCTGCTCAACGCCTACGCCGCGGTCAAGGCCGCCCAGCAGATGCCGGGCACCACCTACAACCGCGACCCGGGCGACGCGCCCAGCCTGATCTCGACGCCGTCGCAGCTGGACATCACCGGCAACGGCGGCTCGGTCAGCGACCAGTCCGTCAGCCTGTACAACGCCAGCACCCAGGCGACCAGGGTGAGCGGCAATTACCGCTGGATCAGCCCCGAGTTCCCGATCGGCCGGGTGGCCACCGAGAACGTCAGCGCCCCCGACCCCAGCCAGCCGGTTCCCGTGGCCGGCGCGACCGCGGCCAGCCCGATCACGTTCAACGTGCCGCCGCACCTCAGCCGGCTGGACACCGACATGATCTGGCCCGATCCGACCAACAGCAACGTGCTGGAGTTCGTGCTGTTCAACCCGCAGGGCGCGGTCGTCCAGGAGTCCTACGACGACGGCACCCCCGGGCAGGCCGGCAGCGCGCCGAACGACCAGCATGCCGAGGTCACCGATCCCACTCCCGGCCGGTGGACGGCGCGGTTCCTGTGGGGCGGCATCGACGACTACGTCGAGCTCGCGCCGGCCACGCCGGGCACCTACACCGGCCCGATGTCCTTCCGGGTCTCCGGGCAGGACTATCTCACCGCGCCCGCCATCCGGCCGGTCACGATCCCGGCCCGCTCGAGCGTGTCGGTGCCGCTGCAGGTCGGCGATGCCCGTCCAGGCGGGCGACTCGCCCGAGTCGCTGCAGCTGCAGGCGAGCAACGGCGCCGCGGACTCGGTGCCGATCGCCCGCAGGACGCTGATCCCGTCCGGCGGCGGCAGCTTCCAGGCGCGGATCATCGGCACCAGCGCGCGGGACGTCGGGCAGATCAACACCTACGAGATCAACGTCCCGGCCGGGGCGCCCAGCCTCAACGTCGCCCTGCACGCGACCGATGACAGCGCGGACAACCCGTTCCGCTACTACCTGGTCAGCCCGAGTGGCACGGTGGTGGCCACCGCGAACACGCCGCAGACGGTCAACGGCCAGGTGACCGGCGACGCCGAGCTCAGCACCGCCAGCCCGGCCGCCGGGATCTGGCAGATCGACGTCGTGCTGCGACTCACGGTCAGCGGAAACGAGTTCGACCAGACCGTATTCGGCGACGTGACGGACGGAGGCGGCGGCTAGCTCCGAGCCTGAAGCCGGGGTGGGGCCGTCAGCCGACGGCCCCACCCCGCAACTCGTTAGCGTTGAGGCTGTGACGTCACCGACTCAAGACCACTGGCCGATCCAGGACGCGAAGCACTCGGCCGGCAGCAGACCTGCCGAGCAATCAGCGGCTCCGGCGCTGAGGGCCGCACTGGCCGGCGGGCGCCGCGGGGCGCTGGCGGGCGGCACGGCCGGGCCTCATGCGCGGCCCTGAGGCTGGCCGATCTGGCCGATCGTCACCTGATGAACGGTCACCGGCCCGGACGTATGTTAATGATCCATTTCCGCTGTAGCCTCGACGGCGCAATGCAGTACTAATACATTTTGTGCATGCAGAGTGTCGCCGACGGGGGCTCGGCCACTCGTCGGCTGGAACTGGCCGCCGGCCTGCCCGATGAACTGCGAGCGAGCCTCGCCGACGGCGAGCGCGCGCTGGCTGATTCTGGCGACCTGCTGGCCAGCCGGGAGAGCTTCGACCGGGCCTATCAGCTGGCCGAGCTGGCCGGCGAGCCGGAGGCCATGGCCCGAGCCGTGCTCGGCCTGGCCGGGCTGTGGGTCAGCGAGCGCCGCACGGTCACCGGCGCGGCCATGCTCGAAACGCGCCTGGAGCACGTGCTGTCCCTGCTGGGCGGGAAGTCATCGCTGGCGCTGCGCATCCGGTCCCGGCTGGCCGCCGAGGCCGACTACCGGCAGGGCACCCATGCCGCCACGCTGACCATGCTGGCCGAGGCCAGGGCGGCGGAGGACCCGGTGGCCCTGGCCGAGGCGCTGAGCCTGGCCCACCACTGCCTGCTCGGCCCGGGGGAGGTGACCCGGCGCCGTGAGCTCGCGGCCGAGCTGGTCCGGGTCAGCTTCCGGACCGAGCGGCGCAGCGACCGGCTGATCGGGCTGCTGTGGCAGACCGCCGACGCCTACGCCGCCGGCGACCTGCACGCCGGGCGGCTGCTAGGCGAGCTGCGGGACGAGCTTGGCCAGCGAGATCACGCCGCGGTCGGGTTCGTGGTCAGCGCCATCGACGTGATGCTGGCCATCCGGGCTGGCCGTCTCGACGAGGCGGAGTCGCTGGTCGGCATCTGCGCGGCCAGCGGCGCGGCGGCGGGCGACATCGACGCCGAGTGGTGGCCGGGCGCGCAGATGGTCACCATCCGCTGGTACCAGGGGCGGCTCCCGGAACTGCTGACCATGCTGAACGACCGGGTGCACTCGCCGGCGCTGAGCGCGGTGGACAACTCCACCGTGGTCGCGCTCGCGGTGGCGGCCGCCCAGCACGGCGACCGGCCCACCGCGGCCAGCAGCCTGGCCGCCCTGCGCAGCCGCGACCTGACCAGCCTGCCGCGCGGCAGCAGCTGGCTGGTGACGATGAACGGCATCGCGGAGACCGCCTACCTGCTGGACGACCCCGAGACCGCCCGCGAGGCCTACGACCTGCTGCGCCCGTACGCCGACCGGCCCCTGGTCGGCGGGCTCGGGGTCACCTGCTTCGGGTCGACGCACCAGGCCCTGGGCATCGCCGCGCTCACCACGCGGCAGCTGGACCAGGCCGTCGAGCACCTGACCGCGGCCGTCCGGCACAACCTCGCGCTGGCCCACTGGCCCGCGCTGGCCTTCTCCCGGCAGCGGCTGGCCCGGGCGCTTCGCCTGCGCGCGCGGGCCGACGACATGGTGGTGGCCCGGCGGGAGCTGGACACCGCGCGGGCCGAGGCGGCGGCCCTCGGCATCCCGCTGCCGGATGACGGGGGCGGCGGTGCTGCCGGAGGGGCGGCCGCGGTGACCTGCGAGCGTTCTGGCCGCAGCTGGCGGCTCGGGCTGGCGGGCCGCAGCGTCCTGGTCGAGGACAGCATCGGCATGCTGCACCTGGCCGTGCTGATCGGGAATCCGCGGCAGGAGATCTCGGCGGCGGACCTGGCCGCCGGGGTGGCGGCCGTCACCGGGGCACCGCCGGTCACTGGGGTGGCGTCCGTGACGGGGGCGGCGTCCGTGACCGGGGCGGCGGCGGGCCCGTCTGCTCATGCCGAGGTCGGCGGGGCCGCGCAGCCCGTGCTGGACGCCGAGGCCATCGCCGGGTATCGCGGCCGGCTCCGGCACCTGGACGCCGAGCTCGACGAGCTCACGCCGGGCAGCGACGCCGATCGCGCCGCCCGCGCCGAGCGGGACTGGCTGGTCGCGCAGCTGGCCAGCGCGACCGGGCTGGGCGGCCGCCCGCGATTGTTCCCCGACGACAGCGAGCGGGCCAGGGTCGCGGTCGGCAAGGCCATCCGGCGCGCGCTGACCCGGATAACGGCCGCCGACGCCGCCATCGGCGAGCACCTGCGGCAGGCCGTCCGTACCGGGGCGCGCTGCTCGTACTGGCCCGGCTGACCCCTCTTCGGACCGGGCCGGCCCGCGGCTTGGTGTGTCCGCGACCTGGTGTCCGGGCGTGGAACGGGACGGCACGGCATGGACCGCCGTCTTCTTATAGCCCACCCTGACCCGGGTGACCCGCGCTCCGACGCGGCCCGGGTCACCGCGATGAAGGAGCCGTCGATGGCACTCCGCGACAGCATGCGCAGCTCAGCAGCCCAGTACCTGAATCCGGGCGAGCCGATCCAGGCCGTGATCGGCGCCCAGACGGCCAGCCAGTGGCTGGCCGCCCTGACCGGCGTGTTCATGTTCCTCGGCCTGAACCGTTACCGGATCCTCGCCGTCACGCCGACCCGGATCGTCGTGCTCGACGCGGGCAAGGCCAGCATGACCAAGGCCCGCGGCGTAGTCACGGAACTGCCGCGCGCGACCCGGCTCGGCCCGGGCACCGGCATCTGGCACAAGATCCCGGCCGGCGAGGAGACGCTGCGGGTGCACCGCCGGTTCTTCAAGGACCTGGAGACCGCCGACAGCGTCGCCGCCGCGGCCTGACGCAGGCCGGCGAACGGGGAGAGGGGACACCAGATGAGCAAGCCCACATCGCGCACCGTCCGGCGGCTGGCCGCCGCCAGCGTGGCCGCGGCCGCGCTGACACTAGCCGGCCTGACGCCTGCGCTGGCGGCCGCCGGGCCGTCCATGACCGCCAACCACGGGGGGGTCAACATCTCCGTGCCGGGCCCGCACAACAGCCTCCGGTTCTACTGGGCTAACAATGGCTCGGCGACCTGGCACGCGGAGAAGGTGGCCGGCTCGGGTACGACGTTCTCGGCGCCGTCGATGACGGTCGACGGGAACAACGTGAACATTGTCGCCGAGGGCCCGCATCACTCGCTGCGGTTCTACTGGGCGGTCAACGGCTCATCGACCTGGCACGCGGAGAAGGTGGCCGGCGCGGGCACCACGTACTCGGCGCCGTCGATGACGGTCAACGGGAACTCGGTGAACATCGCGGCCGAGGGTCCGCATCACTCGCTGCGGTTCTGGTGGGCGGTCAACGGGTCGCCGACCTGGCACGCCGAGAAGGTGGCCAGGCTCGGGGACCACGTACTCGGCGCCGTCGATGACGGCCAACAACGGCGCCGTGAACATCGTGGCCGCGGATGCCGCGCGGCGGCTCAAGTTCTACTGGGCCGTCAACGGGTCGGCGACCTGGCACCCCGAGACCGTCGCCGGGGCGGGCACGACCTTCTCGGCGCCGTCGATGACGGTCAACGGCAACAGCGTGAACATCACCGCGACCGGGGCCGCGCACCGGCTCAAGTTCTACTGGGCGGTCAACGGGTCGCCGACGTGGCACGCCGAGACCGTGGCCGGGGCGGGCACCGCCTACTCGGCGTCCTCCGTCACGGTGAACGACGGAGCGGTCACGATCGCCGTCGCGGGCGCGAAGAACCGGCTCAGGTTCTTCTGGGCCGTCAACGGGTCGGCGACGTGGCACGCCGAGACGGTGGCCGGGGCGCGGACGACGTACTCGGCGCCGTCGATCACGGAAAACGACCATTCGGCCAACATCAGCGCGGTCGGCGCCAGCCAGCGGCTGAAGTTCTACTGGGCGGCCGACAACACGCCGACGTGGCACCCGGAGACGGTCGCGGGGCCGGGCAGCGTGCGTTAGGCCGGGCCGGGGAGCAGCGCGAGGCCGGGCCGGGGAACGGCGCGGGGACCTGCGCTGCTCCCCGCCCGTGCCGGGCGGCGTCCCGGTGCGGGCCTGAGCCGCTGGCTTGTCTCATGATTGTCTCAGCTAGGGCCAGGACGCTGGCCGACAATCCGCGCCGCGCCTAGAACTGAGGGCAGGCCAGCGCGGAGGAGAACAGCAAGCCCATGGCGTCACCACGGGGAACCACATGCACGGCCAGTCCGGCGACTGGCATCAGCAGCGGTTACATCGGCGCGCTCGCGCGGTCGCGCCGGCTGCACCAGCAGTGGGCCGAGCCGTGGCCGCCTGATGAGGGCGCCGGCCCGCACGCCCGCCCCGGCCCGGCGGGCAGTGCGGCCCTGGAGTTCCGGGTCCTCGGGCCGGTCGAGATCCTGCGCGGCGGCGTCCCCGTCGTGCTGCCGGGCCGGACCACGACGATCCTGATGGCCGGGCTGGCGCTGTCGCCGAGCCGGATCGTGCCCAATGACACGCTCATCGAGTGGACCTGGGGCGCCCGGCTGCCGGCCCGCCCGCGGGCCGCGCTGCAGAGCGGCATCTCCCGGCTGCGCCGCCTGCTCGGCGAGGACCTGGTCGAGACCGCGGGCCTCGGGTACCGGCTGCGGGCCGACGCCGGGCAGCTCGACCTGATGCGCTTCAGGGAACTGGTGGCGACCGGCATCCGCGCCGCGGACGAAGGCGCCCCCGAGCGCGCGCTGGTGTCACTGGACCAGGCCCTCCGGCTGTGGCGCGGGTTCCCGCTGAGCAACGTCGACTCGCCGCCGCTGCACCGTGACCTGCTGCCCGGCCTGACCGAGCGGTACCTGCGGGCGGTCGAGCTGCGCTGTCACCTATGCCTGCGGCTGGGCCGGTACCCGGCCGTGATCCAGGAGCTGTCGGTCGTCGCGCCGCAGCACCCGTTCCACGAGCGGCTGGCCGGGCAGCTGATGATCGCGCTGGTGAAGAGCGGGCGGCGGGCCGATGCGCTGGCCGCCTACGACCGGCTGCGCGAGGCGCTGGCCGAGGAGCTCGGCATCGATCCCGGCGCGGCGCTCCGGGCCCTGCATGCCCGGATCCTGCGCGGGGACCCGGGCTGGGAGGCCCGCGACTGGCGCGATCAGCCCGATTGGCTGCGCGAATTCTGAGGTCAGCGAATATCGCTGACCGGTTTCCGTGCTCATGACGGGCCCGCCGGGGGCGGGCGGGCTCACCCCCGCGCCACACCGGCGTCCGTGCAGCTGGTGATCGCCGTCGTGGGTGTCCCGTTGGGTGCATCCCAGCGCACCCAACGGGACACCCACGACATAGCCCGGACCCGCCTCGCTAGCCTGCCCCCGCCCGGCACACCCCCGCCCGACACGCCCCAGCGGGGTCGCCGAATTACTACGTTGACTGATAGATTGACGGTCGTACTAGGTATAGGCGGGAGGGTGCTTGGAAACTGACGTCTTGCGCCGGGCCGGTGACGCCTCGGTCCTGATCCTGACCAGCCTGGCCGACGGCCCCAAGCACGGCTACGCCCTGATCCAGGACATCAAGAGCTTCGCCGGACTCGAACTCGGGCCCGGCACCCTGTACGGCGCGCTCGACCGGCTGGAACGCCTGGGCCTGATCGAGGCGCTGCCCACCGACGAACGGCGGCATCCGTACCGGATCACCCTACCCGGGGTGGCGGCGCTGCGCGCCCACCTCGACTCGCTGGAACGGGTCAGCGCCGTCGGCCGGCTGCGGCTGCGCATGGGCGGTATCTGATGGCCGGCTCGCGGTCCGACCGGCTGGTGGCGGCGGTGCTGCGCTGCTACCCGGCCCGCTGGCGCCGGCGGCACGGCGACGAGGCGGCCGAGCTGGCCGCGCTGCTGATGCGCGACGGCACCCCGGCCCGCGCCATCGCCTGGAACTACCTGACCGGCGCGGCCCGCGCGCAGCTGGCCTCGCCGCCGGCCCGCCGGGTGGGCGCCGCGGCGGGTGCCCTGCTGGTGGCGGCCGGCGCCCTGGGCCTGCCGCTGGCCGTGTCCTCCTCGCCCCCGGCGGGCGCGGCCAGCGTGGCCCGCCACCCCGCCGGCGTGGCCCGCCGCCCGGCGGCCGGGGCCGCCGGTGACCGGACGCACCCGGCGCGTAGGCTCGACACGATGCTGCGGTCCGGATGCCTGGTCGGTGAGCCCGCGGCGCGGGCCCGGACTGAGCTGCGGGCTGCGCACGCCCGGGTCAGGTGGCACGGCACCGGGTTCGTGACCGCGGCCAGGCCGGACGGCCCGGCAGTTATCTCAGTCTTCCTCAGTGCGCGCAGGCCGGCCGGGCATGGCCAGGGCTGCTGACCGCGGCGGCCCCGACGCTCCCGGTGAGCCCGGTGAGCCCGGCGGCCGCGCGGCCGGCCGCCACGCATCCGGCCCGTCGTCGGCCGATGCTCAGTCTTCCGGCACCCCGCCGCGGTCAAGGCGCCGCCGGCGCCGCGTCGTGGCCGAGTGGGTCATCGCGCTGGCCTTCGCGGTCGTGCTGGCCACCGGGCTGCGGGCGTTCGTGTTCGAGGTGTTCTTCGTCCCCACCACCTCCATGGTCCCGACCCTGGAGGTCGGCGACCGGATCCTGGTCCAGAAGGCCTTCTTCAGCTGGCACGACGTGCGACAGGGCGACATCCTGGTGTTCAGGTCCCCGCCGCAGGAGGCGTCCAAGTGCGGCGGCCCGCCCGACCCCGACCTGGTCAAGCGGGTCATCGCGCTGCCCGGCCAGACGATCTACTCCCGCGGCAACAACATCTACGTGGACGGCCGCAAGCTGGCCGAGCCCTACCTGCCCCACCACGACCCGCTTGGCCCGCCCATCCCGCACGCCAGCGCGAGCTCGCCGTTCCGCGTCCCGGCGGGCGACTTCTACATGATGGGCGACAACCGGGCCGTCTCCTGCGACAGCCGCTACTGGGGGCCGATCAAGGGCACCAGCATCGTGGGCCAGGTCATCCTGCTCATCTGGCACGACGGGCACCCCGACATCCGCTTCTTCTGACCGGCGGGGAGCCGGCGGCGGCGGGCCGGCGGACCGGCGGCGGCCCGCCGCCCAGTCCGGCGGTCGACTGTCGGCAGAGCCTTCTGCTGGGGCCGCCGGCTCGGGTACGCTGCTGGCCCAGGCGCACGAAGATCGTTATTAGTCACGACATGACCTCATCGGACACGGCCGTCCGGCGACTGTCGTCGTGACGGGGGGAGGCAGCGTGCCGGACTCGCTGCTGGCGGACTCGCCGCTAGCGCTCATTGATCACCATGTGCACGGGGTCGTGGCCGGCCCGCTCGACGGGCCGGGCATCGAGTCCCTGCTGACCGAGTCGGTGCTGCCCGCGCCGCCGGGCACCACCGCGTGGGACACCCCGCTCGGCTTCGCGGTCCGCCGCTGGTGCGCCCCGGTCATCGGGCTGGAGCCGTCCGCCCCGGCCGCCGACTACCTGGCCCGGCGCACGGAGCTGGGCGCGGCCGAGGTGAACCGCCGGTTCCTGACCCAGTCGCAGGTCACGGCGTGGCTGGTCGACACTGGCTATCAGAGCGACGAGGTGATGACGCCGGAAGAGCTCGAGGCGGCCAGTGGCACCCCGGCCAGGGAGGTCGTCCGGCTGGAGGCACTGGCCGAGCGGGTGGCCCGTGACGGCGGTGGCGCGGCCAGCTTCGCCGCCGACTTCGAGGCCGCGCTGGCCGCGGCCACCACCGCCGCGGTCGGCCTCAAGTCCATCGCCGCCTACCGCTACGGGCTGGACTTCGAGGCCGCCGAGCCGACCGCGGCCGAGGTCCAGGCCGCGGCCGGGCGCTACCTGGCCGCGCTGGCCGCCGACCCGACCGCGCGGATCGAGGACCCGGTCCTGATCCGCCTGCTCGTCTGGGCTGGCGTGCGGACCGGCCTGCCGCTGCAGTTCCACGTCGGCATGGGCGACACCGACGCCCGGCTGCACCGCGTCGACCCCGGCCTGATGCACGAGTTCCTGCTGGCCACCCAGCATTCCGGCACGGCGATCATGCTGCTGCACTGCTACCCGTACCACCGCCAGGCCGCCGTGCTGGCCAACATCTTCCCGCACGTCTACATGGACGTCGGCGAGGCGCTCAACCACGTCGGCGCCCGGTCGGCCGCGATCCTGGCCGAGGCGCTCGAGGTGGTCCCGTTCAGCAAGATGCTGTACTCCTCGGACGCCTTCGGCCTGGCCGAGCTGCACTACCTCGGCGCCATCGGGTTCCGGCGGGACCTGGCCAAGATCATCGGCACGTTCGTGGCCGACGGGGCCTGGTCGGCGGCCGACGGCGAGCACGTGGCCCAGCTCATCGGCTCCGGCAACAGCCGCCGGGTGTACCGGCTGGACGACCACGGGCTGGCCGGGCAGTGATCGGACCGGACCAGGCCCAGGACCTGTACGCCGCCCTCAGCGAGGGCATCGCCCGCGAGCTGGATGACGCCATCGCGCTGCGCCGCGAGCTGCACGCCGCGGCCGACCTGGGCGGGGCCGAGCAGCCCACCGCGGCCAGGGTCGCGGCCGCCCTCGGCGAACCGGACGCGCCGGTGGTGGCCGAGACCGGCCGCGTGATCCGCATCGGCCCGGCCGACGGCCCGACCGTCGCGGTCCGGGCCGAGCTGGACGCCTTGCCGATCACCGAGCAGACCGGCGTGCCGTGGGCCTCGCCGGACCCCGGCCATGCACGCCTGCGGGCACGACGTGCACATGGCCGCGCTGATCGCGCTGGGCCGCGCCGCGCGGGCCCTCGGCCCGGAGCTGCCGACGGCGCTGCTGGCCCTGCTCCAGCCCCGCGAGGAGACCTTCCCGTCCGGGCGCCAGGGACATCATGACCACCGGCGCGCTGGCCGGCGCACCAGCCGCTGGCGGTGATCGGCGTGCACCTGCAGCACCAGCTTCCGGCCGGCACCGTCGGGGCCGCCCCGGGCACCGTCAACGCCTCCTCGGACGAGTTCGAGATCACCGTCACCGGCCGCGGCGGCCACGCCGGCTACCCGCACCTGGCCGTCAACCCGGTCCCCGCGCTGTGCGCCGCGGTGGTCGCGCTTCAGCAGGTCACCAGCCGGTACGCCGACCCGACCCACGCCGTGGTGGCCTCCGTCGGCGCCATCGAGGGCGGCCGGGCCCATAACGTCATCCCGGAGACGGCCAGGGCCCTCGGCTCGCTGCGCGCCCTGGAACTGGCCGACCGGCCCCGCATCCAGGAGGCCGTGCGGGACATCGTCACCAATACCTGCCGGGCTACGGCTGCGACGGCCAGGTCACCATCATCGAAGGCGAGCCGCGCGCTGGTCAACGACCCGGCGCTGGCCGCCGCCAGCTGGCCGTGGGCGCGCCGCGGCGGCTTCGCCATCGACGACAACTTCCGGTCGTGCGGCGCCGACGACTTCTCTTATTACCTAACAACGGCCCCCGCCCTCATGCTGTTCGTCGGCACCCACGACGACATCACGCTGCACCACCCGCGGTTCCTGCCGCCGGACGAGTCGGTCGGCGAGGTGGCCCGCGCCATGCTGGCCGGCTACCTGGCCGCCCTCACCCGCTTACCCGCCCCTCGGCCTGGCCACGGGGCCGCAGCCCGCCTCCTCACCGGCACCACCAGGCAATCCCTCACCCACAGCCGCAGCCCAGCGCGACGTGACAGCGGCCACCACGAGGTTCGGGCCGCTCACCACGTCCGGTGGTCAGGTGCGCAATCGACTGGTGTGGCAGCCGGGGCTGGAACGACTCTGGGCAGCCGGGCCGGAAGTCGGCCGCTGAGTCGAGATGCAGCACCGCTGGCCCTCTGGTGCTGTTAGAGCAGCACCAGAGGGCCAGCGGTGACGTTGCGGCCGCCCGCTGTTGATCTTGCTCCGAGTCTGGTGAGGTACGTGAGGTGAGTGTGGCGAACCCGCCCACCCGGCCACCCGCCAGCGGCCCGTCCGCCGCCCGGCGGTCTCCCCTGGCTCTGATAACAGCAAGAAGCGGCCCGCCAGCGCCTCGCCGCGTGGCCTGGATGCACCGAAACCCACACCCCGCTGTCACCCCGCTGTGGGCAGCGGGACATCCACAGTCAGGCGTGGGCGCCGTCGGGGTGGGGGAGGTAGGGCGCCTCGAGGCGGGCCCGCTGGGCCTCGGTCAGCTCCAGGTCCAGGGCGGCGACCGCGTCGGTAAGGTGCCGCGGCCGGGTCGCCCCGATGATGGGCGCGGTCACGCCCGGGCGGCTGAGCAGCCAGGCCAGCGCGACCTGAGCCGGCGGCCGGGACAGCTCGGCGGCGACCGCCGCCACGGCGTCGGCCACCTCGTAGTCGGCCGCCCGGTAGTCGTGCTGATCTTCCCGCGCGCGGGCGGTGTCCCGCGCGCCGTCGGGCTGGCGCTTGCCGGCCAGCAGGCCGCGGGCCAGCGGGCTGTAGGGCAGCAGCCCGACGCCCTGGTCGCGGCACAGCGGGATCATCTCCCGCTCGTCGTCGCGGTTGGCCAGGCTGTAGCGGTTCTGCATGGACACGAACGCCGTCCCGCCGGCCAGCCGTGCGGCGTGCTGGGCCTTGGCGAACTGCCAGGCGCGCATGGTCGACGCGCCCAGGTAACGGGCCTTGCCCGCGCGGACCACGTCGTGCAGCGCGGTCATGGTCTCGGCGACGGGCGTCTCGGAGTCCCAGCGGTGGATCTGGTACAGGTCCACGTAGTCGGTGCCCAGGCGGCGCAGCGAGGCGTCGATGGCGGCCATGATGTGGGCGCGGGACAGGCCGCGGTCGCCCGGCCCGGGCCCGGTCGGGTAGTAGACCTTGGTGGCCAGGACGTAGTCCTCGCGGCGGGCGAACAGCTTGCGCAGCAGCCGCCCGGTGATCTCCTCGCTCACGCCGCCGGAGTACATGTCGGCGGTGTCGAAGAAGCTGATGCCCAGCTCGGCGGCCTGGCGGACGAGGGGCTCGGCCTCGTCCTCGCGCAGCGCCCAGCTCTGCGCGGCCGGGTCGCCGTAGCTCATCATGCCCAGGCCGATCCGGGAGACGTGCAGGCCGCAGTCGCCGACGGGCGCGTACACCATGGGGTTCATGTGTTAAGGAGCTGCTTTCTCTTCGGGTTGACGGTGGTCGCCCGGGCTCTTGTGCAGCGCCACCCCGGCCACCACCAGCGCGATGCCGGCCAGGTCGCGGACGGTGGGCACCTGGCCGAGCACGACCGCGCCGATCAGCGTGGCGAACATCGGCAGCAGGGCCAGCATCAGCGCGAACGTGGCCCGCGGCAGCCGGGCCATGGCCAGCTGGTCGGTCACGTAGGGGATCACCGAGGAGCACACCCCGACGCCGACGCCCCACAGCAGCCAGCCGGGATGGGTGAAGGCGGGCAGCGCGCCGGGCAGGCCGACCGGGGTGGCGACCACCGCGGCGACCAGCATGGCCGCGCCGAGCTGGTCGATCCCGCTCAGCGGTCCCCGGCTGGCGGCGGGGGCGGCGGGGCCGGCGGGGTCGGCGCGGTCGGTGGCGGGCCCGGCCGGGCGGTTGGCGATGCGGTGGCCGAGCAGGACGTAGAGCATGAAGCCCAGGCAGTTGGCGAACGCGAACGCGAACCCGGCCGGCTCGCCCGCCAGCCGGATGGCGGTCAGCGTGGCCACCCCGCCCACCGCCAGGGCCAGGGCCAGCAGGTTGCGCCGGGTCCGCGCCCCGGCCGCGGCCAGCACCACGGTGCCCAGGAACTCGATCGCCCCCACGGTGGCCAGCGGCAGCCGGTCGATGGCCAGGTAGAACAGCGAGTTCATGGCCGCCAGCACCACACCCAGGCCGAGGAGCACCCAGCGCTGGCCCGGGGTCAGCGCGCGCAGCAGCCGCCACGGCCGGCGCCAGGCCGCGAACACCACGGCCGCGCTGGCGATCCGCAGCCAGGCCACGCCGAGCACGCTGACGTGCGTGAACAGCAGCACCGCGAACGACGGGCCGAGGTAGTGAAAGATCGCGCTGACGAGGAAGAACGAGGCCGGCGGCAGCCGGTCCAGGGTACGGGCGGCGGCGGTCGGCCGGGTGGCCGGGGCGGCTGCTGTGCTGGTCACGTCAGGCAATTCTTGTAGGCTGCTGACGATCAGTGAATGGATAAGTCAAGGAATATTTAACATGGTTCCTTCAGATCAACGGGATTCGGCCCTGACTGCCTTTACCCGTCCTTCCGACCTGCTGGACAACGTGAACCGCGCGGTGCTGGCCGAGCTGCACGCCAACCCGCGGATCAGCATGTCGGCGCTGGGACGGCGGGTGGGCATGTCGGCGCCCGCGGTGACCGAGCGGGTGCAGCGCCTGGAGCGGGCCGGGGTGATCCGCGGCTACCGGCTGGACATCGACCCGGCCGCGCTCGGCCTGCCGGTCACCGCGTTCACCCGGATCCGGCCCGCCCCCGGCCAGCTGCCCAAGGTGGCCGAGCTGGCCCGCCAGCTGAGCCAGGTGAGCGAGTGCTACCGGATGACCGGCGAGGACTGCTTCCTGGTCAAGGTGCACGCGGCCACGGTGCCCGAGCTGGAGGACGTGCTGGACCAGTTCCTGCTCTACGGCCAGACGGTCAGCTCGATCGTGGTGTCCACCCCGGTGCCGCAGCGCCCCCTCCCGCTGCCCGGCCCGGATCAGGCAGGATGACAGCGTGACGGATGAGACAGTGCTGAGCTACCACCTGGCCCAGGTCAACATCGGACGGCTGCTGGCGCCGCTGGACAGCCCGCAGCTGGCCGGCTTCATGGCCGCGCTCGACCCGGTCAACGCCGTGGCCGACGCCGCCCCCGGCTTCGTCTGGCGCCTGCAGACCGAGGACGGCAATGCCACCAGCGTGCGGGCCTTCGAGTGGGATGAGCCGGCAGCGCCGGGGTCCTGGTCAACATGTCGGTCTGGGAGTCGGTCGAGGCGCTGGCCGCGTTCGTCTACTCGGGCCCGCACGTGGCCGTGCTGCGCCAGCGGCGGCAGTGGTTCGAGCAGATGAGGGAGTCCTACTCGGCGCTGTGGTGGGTGCCGGCGGGCACCCGGCCGAGCACCGCCGACGCCGAGGAGGCGATCCGCCGGCTGCGGGCCCACGGCCCGACGCCGGCGGCGTTCACCCTGCGCGAGCACTTCCCGCCGCCCGGCGTCGGCCCGTCCGGCCCGCGCACCGCGCCCGACGACTGGCTGTGTCCGGCCTAGCGGCGACCCGCTGTCCGGCGACCCCGCCGCCTAGGGCAGCGTCCAGGACTGGTTGGCGGCGCCGGTGCAGCTCCAGATCTGCACCTGGGTGCCGGGGGTGGTGGAGAAGCCGGTGTCGTCCAGGCACTTCCCGGACTGCGGGTTGACCAGCGCGCCGTCCGGCCTGGGGCGCCCAGGTCTGGGCGCCGCTGCCGCTGCAGGTGCGCAGGTCGATCAGGGTGCCGTTGGCGGTTCCGCCGCCGGTCACGTCCAGGCACTTGCCCAGCGCCTGGAGGGTGCCGCCGGGCTCGGTGGTCCAGCTCTGCGCGCTGGTGCCGTTGCAGGTGTAGACCTGAACCGGCGTGCCGTCGGTGCTGCTGGCGCCGCGCACGTCCAGGCACAGGCCCTGGTAGCCGGTCACGGCGCCGGTCGGCGTCGGACGCCGGGCACCCAGGACTGGTTGGCGCCGCCGCTGCAGCTCCAGATCTGCACCTGGGTGCCGGGGGTGGTGGACAGGCCGGTGTCGTCCAGGCACTTCCCGGACTGCGGGTTGACCAGCGCGCCGTCGGCCTGGGGCGTCCAGACCTGCGCGCCGGTGCCGTTGCAGGTGTACAGGTCGACCAGGGTGCCGTTGGCGGTTCCGCCGCCGGTCACGTCCAGGCACTTGCCGTCGGCCTGCACGGTGCCGTCGGGCATCCTCGGTCCACTGCTGCCCGTCGGTGCCGTTGCAGGTGTAGATCTCGACCTTGGTGCCGTCGGTGTTGCTGTCGCTGGTCAGGTCCAGGCACAGGCCCTGGTAGCCGACCAGCGGGGTGGTGGCGATGCCCGTCGCCGGCCGGGGTCACGGTCCAGGTGAATGAGGTGCTGGCGAAGGCGCCGTTGCCGTCCTTCGCGGTGACCGTCACCGTGGCGGTGCCGGCGGTGGTCGGCGTCCCGGTGATGGTGCCGCTGTCGGAGATCGAAGTCCCGGCCGGCAGTCCGGTGGCGGAGAAGCTCGAGGGTCTGGCCGGAGGTGGTGTCGCTCGCGGTGACCGGGACGGACACCGCGGTCCCGGCGACCTCCTCCTGGGGCCCGGGGCTGGTGATCGTGACCGGCTGGCCGAGCTGGGCCGAGGTCACGGCGAGCGTGCCGGTCAGCGGCAGGTTCGCGTCGGAGTCGCCGACCGCGATGCCGTAGCTCCCGGTGCTGGTGGCCCAGGCGTTGCTGGCGGAGTTCCAGTACTGGAGATTGCGCTGGGTGAGCTGGAAGCGTGACGGTCTGGCTGGCGCCGGGCTGGAGGCTGACCCGGCTGAAGCCCTCGAGCTGGCGCGGCGGCTCGCCCGACGCGGCCGGGTCGGTGACGTAGAGCTGGGCCACGTCGGCGCCGGCCCGCGAGCCGGTGTTGGTCACGGTCGCCGATACGGTGGCCGCGCCCCCGGCGGTGAGCGAGCCGACCTGGAGGTTGCTGAACTTGAAGCTGGTGTAGGACAGGCCGAAGCCGAACGGGAACAGCGGGGTCAGGCCCTGGCAGTCGTACCAGCGGTAGCCGACGTCGATGCCCTCGGAGTACTGCACGGTGCCGTTCTGGCCGGGCCACTGGGCGGCGGTGCTGGCCGGCACCTGGGCCAGCGACGTGCGGGAACGTCACCGGCAGGTGGCCGGACGGGTCGGCCGTCCCGAACAGCACCGCGCGCGATGGCCGTGCCGTCCTCCTGGCCGGGGTACCAGGCCTCCAGCACGCCGGCCGACCGAGGACAGCCACGGCATGGTGACCGCGGAGCCGGAGTTCAGCACCACGATGGTGTGCGGGTTGGCCGCCGCGACCGCGGCGATCAGGCTGTTGTTCGCGCTGGACAGGTCGATGCTGGACAGGTCGCTGCCCTCGGACTCGTCGTTGCCGGCGAAGACCACGGCCACGCTGGACGAGGCGGCCAGGGCGGCGGCCGAGCTGTCGGAGGACCCGCTGTTGTAGCTGACGGTCACGCCGCTGGGCGCGGCGGCGGTGATGCCCTGCAGCGGGGTGATTGTCCCGCTGGAGTTCACCCCGGCGCTGCCGCCGCCGGCGGTCAGCGGGCTGGTGGAGGCGTCCGCGCCGATCACGGCGACCGAGCTGTCGGACGAGGACGAGCGGCAGGACGCCGCCGCTGTTCTTCAGCAAGACGGTGCCCTCCTCGGCCAGCTGGAGCGCGTCGGACTCGTGCGCGGCGCTGGTCGCCGTCTGCGCGGGCGAGCCGGTCGGCGGCTTGTCGAACAGGCCGAAGGCGAACATCTGGGTCAGCATCGGCGGAGACCAGCGAGTTGAGCGTCGCCGTGCTCACCGAGCCGGAGGACACCGCGCTGGCCAGCGCGCTGCCGTAGAAGCCGTCGCTGCCGGGCATGTCCATGTTCAGGCCCGCGTTGGCCGAGGCCGCCGTGGCGTGGGTGGCGCCCCAGTCGCTAGGTCACGAAGCCGCTGAAGCCGAACTGCTGGCGCAGCACGGTGCTCAGCAGGTACGGGTTCTGGCAGGCGTAGGTGCCGTTGATGGTGCTGTACGAGCACATCACCGAGGACGCGGCGCCCTGCTGGGTGGCGTCCTGGAACGCCGGGCAGGTAGATCTCCTGCTCCGCGCGGGTGCTGACCACCGCGTTGTCCGACGGGGTGTTGCGGTTGGTCTCCTGGTTGTACACCGCGAAGTGCTTGACCTGGGCCATCACCCCGGTGGACTGGACGCCGCGGATGTCGGCGGCGCCCATGGTGCCGTTCAGGTACGGATCCTCGCCGACCGACTCGAAGGCCCGGCCCCAGCGCGGGTCACGCACGATGTTGATGGTCGGCCCGAGGTCGATCGTGGTGCCCTTGGCCGCCTGCTCGGCGCCGATCACCTGGCCGTAGAGCTGCTCGGCGGAGGTGTCCCAGGTCGCCGCGACGTCGACCGGCGCGGGCAGCTGGGTCACGTTCGTCATCCCGTCGCCGACCCCGGCCGGGCCGTCCTCCAGGTTCATCGCCGGGATGCACAGCGACCCGATGGCCGGGATGAAGCCGACATAGCTGGAGCCGCCCTCCCCGGTCAGCAGGGCGACCTTCTGCGCGGTGCGTCATCCGGGCCATGACCTGGCTGACCCGCTGGCTGATCGGGGCGCTGGAGCCGACCCAGGGGCAGGCGGTGGAGGCGGCGCTCGCGGGCTGGGCGGGACCGGCCACGCCGGCCAGCGACGCCGCGCCGAGCAGCACGGCGGCGGTGGTGATGGTCGCTAATGAGGGCAGCCGGAAGCGGCGCATTGGTGCCTCCTGGGACAGGCCAGCCAGCGGGGGCGCGTGGGTGGGGGCTGGGGTGGTGGCTCAGGGACAAGATAAATTCGGATTAATCGGCCGACTAGATGCCCGGCCAGAAACAATCTGTTAAAACCCGGTCACGATTAATGGCCGACCGGGGCTCGCCGACTGAATCGGCCGCCCGTTCGCGGTCGCCTCGATGGTCCGCGCGGCCTGCTTCGTGCTGGGCGCGCCGGCCGCGGCCGCCCTGCTCAGCCTGGCCGGCCGGCGGCCTACCCGCTGGCGGTGTTGGTGGACGCGGGCAGCTTCGTAGCCTGCGCGGCGCTGCTGGGCGGCGCTGCTGGGCGGCCCGGTGCGCACGCCGCGGGCGCGGTCCGCCCCGCCCGGCCCCGCTGACCCCGACCCGAGTCCGCGACTGCTGGACGGGTTCGCTTGTGGCGTACAGCGGGCCGAGCCGGAGCGTAGACGGCCCTTTCAGGGTTACAACTAATAGGACTGCTGGATTGGCGCCGCCGCCGCGGAGGGCAGGGAGGGAGTGGAGGTCGTACCGGCGGCGCGGGCTGAGCGGCAGCGCAGTGAGACGGTGGCCGGGGCCGCCAGGCGACCCGGTCGCTACCCGGAGACAACTCAACAGCGGAAAGGAGTGGGTCAATGGATAATCAATCCGACCCAACCCGCCCCCGCCCGACAGAGCCGAGCGGATCCAGACGCAAGGATTCGCCGGACTGGCGGGGGCCAAGCTCTCACAGAGACAGTTGCGTACCACTTCCATCAGATGACACGACCAGTGCATATCAGCATCGAGCTGCTCACCAGCATTTCCACCACTCCCGGGTGGCCAGGCAATCGGGCTCGCCCGCCCGCGCTGCTGACCAGCAGACCCGGACGCTCGCTCAGAGCGAGAAGATTCTTCAGTCTGACTCATCTCCCTGGCGCGACATTGACGCCAGGACCAAATCTTTTTGCCTTAAATTTCTCGTGATTATCTTCGGCCTCATGCAGATGGCGATTGTCACGGCCGTTATCTACGGCACATTCTCCAGAACGCCGGTCTCAGCCCTTGTCGGCAACTGCGAAGGCATCATCGGCGCGGTGGCCTCAGTGATCGCGGTGTCCGTCGGAGTCACTCGCGGACGAGCCCGCGAGGACGAGAGCTAGGCAGCGCTCAAGCTAGAGCCAGCCAGTACCTACTGATCCATGAACTGCGATCGGCCCGGCGGCTGGCCCGCCGGGCCGATCCGTCCCTCAGCGCCCGCCCCGGCTTCATGATCACGGACGATCGTCAGTGATAGTCGCTGACGGATTTCCGTGCTCATCAATGTCATGGCTCGACGACGCCGCGCGGGGCCAGGGGCATCGAGCGCAGCCGCACCCCGCAGGCCCGGAAGATGGCGTTGCCGATAGCCGGCGCCACCGCGATCATCGGCGTCTCGCCGCCGCCCGCCGACGGCTCGTCGGGCTGGTCCAGCAGCACCACCTCGACCTGCGGCAGGTCGGCCAGCCGCGGCACCCGGTAGCCCTCCAGCGAGGCGTTCAGGATCCGGCCGCCGCGGAAGTCGATGGCCTCGAACAGCGCCCCGCCCAGGCCCATCATCACCGCCCCCTCGACCTGGTTGACCAGGCCGTCGGGGTACACCACCGCGCCGCAGTCCACCGCGGTGACCAGTCGCAGCACGGTCAGCGTGCCGTCGGCCGCCACCCGCACCCGGGCCGCCGTCGCCACCCGGCCGCCCTTCTCCATGCCCAGCGCGATCCCCGTCCCTTCGGCACCGCTGGCCCCCGCACCACTCACCCCCGCGCCAGGCTCCCACCCGATCAGCTCAGCCGCCGCGCGCAGCACCGCCGCCAGCCGCTCGTCGTCCAGGTGCCGCAGCCGGTACTCCACCGGGTCCGCGCCCACCGCCGCCGCCAGCTCGTCCACGTGCGACTCGCGGGCGAAGTTGTTCGCCGTCGCCGCCAGCGCCCGGTAGGACCCCTGCGCCAGCGGCGACACCGCCGGCTCGAACGTCAGCCGCCAGCTCGGGATCCGGTACGGCGGCGCGATGCCCACCGCGCCCGAGTTGATGTTCGTGAACTCCCAGGCCGTCAGTGAGCCGTCGGCCGCGGCCGCCGCGCGCACGTCGATGATCGCGGCCGGCCGCAGGTAGGAGCCCTGGAATTCCTCCGGCCTGGTCCACTGCACCCGCACCGGGCCGCCCGTGGCCCGGGCCAGCCGGGCCGCCTCGAGCGCCACCACGCTGCCGTGCTTGCCGCCGAAGCCGCCGCCGTAGTCCGGCACCACCACCTGGACCAGTTCCTCGGCCAGGCCCAGCGCCGCGGCCAGCTCACCGCGGGCCCGGAACGGCGTCGACGTGCCCGTCCACACCGTCACCCCGCCGTCGTCGCGCCACTGGGCCAGCGCCGACCGGGGCTCCATCGGCACGTGCGCGATGAACGCCGCTGAGTAGCTGGCGTCCAGCCGCACCGGCCCCGCGCGCAGCGCGGCCGTCACGTCGCCGCGTTCGGCCTGCGAGCGGCCGAACAGCCCGTCACCGTCCTTCGGATGGTCCCGCAGCCACGACTCCAGGCTGGCCGGGGTGACCGGCTCCGGCTCATCCCAGGCCGGAGGCGACCAGCGCGCCTCGATCTTGTCCCGCGCCAGCGCAGCTGTTACCGAGGATGAAGCGACGACGCCGACGAACGATCCGTCGCGGACCACCGTCACGCCGGAGACCGCGCTCGCCGCCGTCGTGTCCGCGCTCACCAGCTCGGCGCCGTGCGACGGCGGCCGGAGCACCGCGCCGTGCCGCATGCCGGGCAGGCCCAGGTCGGCCGGGAACTGCTTGGCGCCCGTGACCCCGGCCGCCGAGCCGAGGGCGGCAGCCGAGCCGGGCGCGGCAGCCGAGCCGGGCGCGGTAGCCGAGCGCCCGGCCACCCGCCAGTCGGCCGCCCTCGACACCGGGGCGTCGGCCGGCACCCGCTCGACCCGGCGCTGGCCCGAGACCAGCTCGCCGTAGCTGACGCTGGGCGCGCCGTCGGGCCCGGCGATCAGCCCGTCGGCCGAGGTCAGCCGCTCCGGGGCGAGCCCGAACCGGTCCGCCGCCGCCTCCATCAGCAGCCGGCGCGCGCCCGCGGCCGCGGCCCGCAGCGGCGGCGTCGCGTAGGGCATCGCCCGGCTGCCGAAGGTGCCCAGGTCAAACGGCGACGTGCTGGTGTCGCCCATGGCGATGGTGACCGAGCCCACCGGCACCGTCAGCTCCTCGGCGACCAGCATGGCCAGCGCCGTCCGCGTGCCCTGCCCGCACTCCACCTTGCCCGTGAACGCCGTGACCGCGCCGCTCGCGCCCACGTGCACCCAGGCGTCGCTGGGCCCGGTGGCCGCGGCCCGCCTCGGCCACGCCGTCGCTGGTCACCACGGCCAGGAGGCCATCCGCCATGGCCGCCGCGAATGACTCAGGCCGCTCTCGAGCCAGATCCCACGGACGATCCATAACAAAGGGGTCCGCGGCCGGTCCCGGTGTTCCATCTCCGCCGGGCGCCTGCAACCACTGCTCCGGGTCCTCCATGAGCTCCGCCGCGCGGTGTACCGCTCGCTGGATCCGCGGGTAGGTGCAGCACCGGCAGACGTTGGTCAGCTCGGCCGCGATCCGGTCGTCGCTCGGGTGCGGGACCCGGGCCAGCAGCGCCGCCGTGGCCGTCAGCCAGCCCGGCGTGCAGTAGCCGCACTGCATCGCGCCGCACTCCAGCCAGGCCTGCTGGACCGGGTGCAGGTAGCCGTCCTGCGCCAGGCCCTCCGCCGTGGTGACCCGCTGCCCGGCCGCCTCGCGGGCCGGCGTCTGGCAGGCCGGGACCGCCCGGCGGCCGATCAGCACCGTGCAGGCCCGGCACTCGCCCTCGCCGCAGCCGAACTTCGGCCCGGTGATGCCGAGCTGGTCCCGCAGCGCCGACAGCAGCGTGCTGTCGTCGTCCCGCACCTCGCGCGGGACGTCGTTGACGATGATCGTGAGCGGCATAAGCTCCTCGCGGTCGTGGTCTGCCGGTCCGACAGCCAGGCTAGCCGGGGCGCAAATCAGGTCGAATCCTGGCCCTGTCCGCTAAGGGCGTAGACCGGTCCCCGTGACCCGGCGGCATATTTTCTGGCCGGGTAGCGTATGCAGGAGTATGAGCAAACAGCCGGCGTCGCCGCCGCCAGGTGATAAGCCAGTCAACAGCGCCCCACCGCCGCCACCGAGCTGGCGGTACTGGCTATGGCCCGTGGCCCTCCTGGCGACCATCGTGCTGTACATCTTCCTGCCGGCGATCCACGCGCAGGCGCCGGTGAACCTGAACTTCTCCCAGTTCGAGTCCCGTGCCGCCGCGCACCAGATCAAGACGGCCAACATCCAGAACAGCGCCAACGGCTCCAACACGGTAGCGACCGGCGACCTGACCAACGGCAAGACCTACACCACGGTCATCCCCGGTCAGCCCACCACGGCGCTGAACAACCAGCTCAAAGCGGACGGCCTGAACCCCAACTACTCGGCGCCCAGCTCGGGCCTGGGCTCGGTGCTGTTGTCTCTGGCGGTGCTGATCCTGCCGCTGCTGCTGATCTTCTGGGTGTTCCGGCGGATGGCCAAGGCCGCGGGCGGCGGAGCGGGCGGGCTGCAGGGCGTGCTGGGCGTGGGCCGGTCGCGGGCCAAGGTGTTCGACGCCGAGCGCCCCAGCACCAAGTTCTCTGACGTGGCCGGCTACGAGGGGGTCAAGTCGGAGATCGGCGAGGTGGTCGACTTCCTGCGCAACCCCCAGCGCTACGCGCGGGCCGGAGCCGTGGCCCCGCGGGGGGCGCTGATGGTCGGCCCGCCGGGCACCGGCAAGACCCTGCTGGCCCGGGCCGTGGCCGGCGAGGCGTCGGTGCCGTTCTTCTCGGTGGCCGGGCTCCAGCTTCGTCGAGCTGTTCGTCGGCGTCGGCGCCGCGCGGGTGCGCGACCTGTTCGCCGAGGCCCGCAAGCGGGCGCCGGCGATCATCTTCATCGACGAGATCGACGCGATCGGCCAGCGCCGGGCCGGGTCCGGCGCGGCGGTGTCCAACGACGAGCGCGAGCAGACGCTGAACCAGCTGCTGTCCGAGATGGACGGGTTTGACGTGACCCAGGGCATCGTCGTGCTCGCCGCCACCAACCGGCCCGAGGTGCTCGACCCCGCGCTGCTGCGGCCGGGCCGCTTCGACCGGCAGATCACGATCCCGCTGCCCACGCTGCCCGAGCGGGCGGCCATCCTGGCCGTGCACTCACGGGACAAGAAGCTCGCCCCCGACGTCGACCTGAACGTGGTGGCCAGGGGCACGCCCGGCTTCTCCGGCGCCGACCTGGCCAACCTGGCCAACGAGGCCGCGATCTTCGCCGTCCGGAGCAACCGCGAGGTCATTACCGCCGAGGACTTCGAGGACGCCAGGGACCGGATCCTGCTCGGCCGCCGCGAGGGCTCCAACGTGCTGCTGCCCGAGGAGAAGCACTCGGTCGCGGTGCACGAGGCCGGGCATGCCATGGTCGCCGCGCTGTCCGACAACGCCGACCCGGTGTCCAAGGTGACGATCCTGCCCGCCGGGCAGGCCCTGGGGGTCACCCAGCAGCTGCCGCTGGTCGAGCGGCACCTGTACGGCGAGGACTACCTGCACGACTCACTGGCCATCCGGCTGGGCGGCCGGGCCGCCGAGCTGGTCGAGCTGGGTCAGGGCTCGACCGGGGCGGCCAACGACCTGGCCGGGGCCACCGACCTGGCGACCAAGATGGTGCGCGAGTTCGGGCTGTCGACCGAGCTGGGCCCGGTCGGCTACCCCGAGGGCGGCTCGGTGTTCCTGGGCGGCGGCGGACAGGCCATGTCCAGCCGGCCGTTCGCCGAGGCCACCCAGGCCGCCATCGACCGGGAGGTGGCCCGGCTGCTGCGCGAGGCCGAGGAGAACGCCATCGGCAAGATCCGCTCCCACCGGGCCGAGCTGGACCAGCTGGTCAGCCTGCTGCTGGAGCGCGAGACCGTGGACGGCGCCGAGGTCTACCGGATCGTCGGCCGGCCGGTGCCCGAACGCCGGGAGGAGATCACCGTCGCGCCGCGCGCAGTTGCCTCGGCCGACGCGCGCAGCGAGGGGTAGCAGCAGGGGGTAGCAGCGGGGTATCGGCGCGGCGTAGCCGCCCCCGTAGAGTACGGAGCCATGCCGCTGCTCGTCCTGTCTGACGCCGACGTCCGCCAGCTGCTGAGCTACCCCGATTGCGTGGCTGTGGTGCGGACCGCGCTGGTCGGCCTGGCTGAGGGCCGGGCCGACCAGCCGCTGCGGTCGCTGGCCCGGCTGGCCGGCGCGCCGGGCCCGCTGGGCCTGATGCCGGCCTACCTGGCGCCCGGGCCGGGTGCGTCGGGGCCGGGGTCGGACGAGGGGGCCTACGGCCTCAAGGCCATCACGATCAACCCGGCCAACGCCGACCGCGGGCTGGACACTCACTTCGCCACGGTCATGATGTTCGACGGCCAGACCGGCGAGCCGCGGGCGCTGCTGAACGGCTCCGCGGTGACCGAGATCCGCACCGCGGCCGTGTCCGTGCTGGCCACCGACGCGCTGGCCCGGCCCGGCGCGGCCGACCTGGCCGTCATCGGCACCGGGGTACAGGCCCGCGCGCACATCCTGGCCTTCAGCCAGACCCGCCCCCTGGACCGGATCCGGGTGGCCGGGCGCAGCCAGGCCCGGGCCGTCGACCTGGCCGCCGACCTCCGCCCGCAGGTCAGCGCCGACATCACCGGCTGCGGCTCGGTGGCCGAGGCGGTGGCCGGGGCCGACATCATCGTCACCGTCACCAGCTCGGCCCAGCCTGTGCTGGAGCGCGGCTGGATCTCCGACGGGGCGCACATCAACGCCGTGGGGGCCTACCATCCCGCCGCGCGCGAGCTGGACGGGGCCACCGTGGCCGCGGCGGCCTTGTTCGCGGACCGCCGGGAGTCGCTGGAGGCCGAGTCGGGCGACTTCCTGCTGGCCGTGGCCGAGGGGCTGGTCGGGCCCGGCCACCTGCGCGCCGAGCTGGGTCAGGTGCTGACCGGGGCCGCGCCGGGCCGGACCGGGCCGGACGAGATCACGCTGTTCGAGTCGCTCGGGCTCGGGGTGGAGGACCTGGCCGTGGCGCAGCACGTCTGCCGCCAGGCCGTCGCCGCTGGCGCCGGCCAGTGGGTCACCTTCTGAGCCTGGCCAGATCAGCCTGGCCAGATCAGCCTGGCCGGGCCCGGCCGGGTCAGCCCGCCTCGCGGGCTGCGGATCGCGGCGGCGGCGGGGGATACAGCCTGGTCAGCGAGAAGATGCCCGCCGCGAGGACGGCGAAGATCACGCCCCAGAGCAGCAGGCCGGCGGCCGCCGCCAGCGCGGCGGTGATCGCGAACAGGACGATCTGGCCCACCAGCCGCCACGGGTCAGCGAGGCGACGCCGGGAGGTCGGTGCCGCCCAGATCGCCCAGAGTCCGAGAGCCAGCGCGGGCAGCGCGATGGCCAGGATCACGTGCACCGCGAGCGTCGACCCGATCTTCGTGCCGGTCACCGCGAGGAGCACCAGCATCGCGATCTCCAGGGCGAAGGCGCAGGCGTCGGTGAGCCCGGCCCAGGCCGGGCGGGGCGCAGCGGCACGGGGGTCGTCAAGGGCGGGCATGGGTGATCTCCTCTGACGGGGCGGCCACGACGAGGCCGTGATCGGCACCGGGGTACGGGCTTCTGACCTGTCCTGGTTTTCCCGTTATTCTCGGACATAAGGGTCGCATGTCCGGCGAAGGGCCGGGGTTGCGGCATGCCGCTCATCGGCGCCGACCTGGGCTGAGGCGGCTGAGGCGGGATTGTCGGGCGGTGCGGATAGCGTAGGCCCGTGACAGCTCGGTGGAACCCGGAGCAGGTGCTGGCGCTCGCTCCCGACCCCGCGTCGCAGCAGGCCGCGGCCCGGCTCGCGGGCAGCTCCCGGTGGTCGCAGACCGGTGCGGCGGGCGACGTGGTCTGGGGGCTGTGCGCCGGCTCCGGGCAGCATCCGTACCAGACGATCGCCGACCTGTCGGGCCCGGCCTACAACTGCTCATGCCCGTCACGGAAGTTCCCCTGCAAGCACGCGCTGGCCCTGCTGCTGCGCTGGGCCGAGGGCACGGTGCCCGAAGCGGCCCGGCCGGCCGACTTCGCCGAGTCGTGGGTCACCGCCCGGCGGGCGCGGGCGGCGGTGGCGGCCCCGGCCCGGACCGGCCCCAGGGACGAGAAGGCGGCAGCCCGGCGGGCCGAGCAGCGCGAGTCGCGGGTGGCGGCGGGCCTGGCCGAGCTGGAGACCTGGCTGCGCGATCAGGTGCGCGCGGGCCTGTCCGCGACCAGCGGCGGCTACCGGCACGCGGAGCGGGTGGCCGCCCGCATGGTGGACGCGCAGGCACCGGGTGTGGCGGGGGTGCTGCGCGGCCTGGGCGGCATCGCCAGCTCGGGGGACGGGTGGCCGGACCGGCTGCTCGGCGCCTACGCCCAGCTGCACCTGCTGATCCGGGCCCACGACCAGCTCGACGAGCTGCCGCCCGACCTGGCCGCGGTGGTGCGCGCGCACGTCGGCTACCCGACCGCCCGGCAGGAGGTACTGGCCGGGCCGGGGGTGGCCGACCGGTGGCTGGTGGTCGGCGTGCGGGACATGCTGGACGCCGCGGTCCCGGTGCGGCGGATCCTGCTGCGCGGCCGGGACACGGCCCGGTTCGCGCTGCTGCTCATCTTCGACCCGCGCGGCTCGTTCACCGGGGACCCGGACGGCTGGCTGGTGCCGGGCCTCGAGCTGGATGCCGACCTGCACTTCTACCCGGGCCAGCCGGGCCTGCGGGCGCTGGTCGGCGAGCGGCGGCACGAGCCCGAGCCGGCCCGCGCTCCCGACGGGGCCGGGGACATCGCCGGACTGCTGGACGACTGGGCACGGGGCGCTGGCCGGCGACCCGTGGCTGGGCAGCTGGCCGGGCCTGGTGTCGGGCACGCCGGTGCCGGCCGACGGCGGCTGGCGCTTCGCCGACCGGTCGGGGCTGCTGGTGCCGCTGGTCACGGCGGGGATCGACTACATGCTGTTGCTGGCCATCTCGGGCGGCGCGCCGGTCACGCTGGCCGGGGAGTGGAGCCCGGAGGGCCTGCGGCCGCTGACGGCCTGGCACGGCCACCAGGCGGTGCGGCTGTGAGCAGGCTGGTCAAGAGGGCAGCGGAGATGGGCCGGGCCCGGAGGCCAGCGAACCGGGAGGCCCTGTGACCGGCGCGGCGGGCTACGAGGACCTGGTCACGGCGGCCACGGTCGGCCTGGACCGGCGCCCGCTGCCGGTCGAGGCGCTGGCCGGGCCGGCCGGGGCGCACGCGGGCGTGCTCGGACGCCGGCGATCCGCTGGCCGCGTTCCTGGACGCCGCGGCGCTCCTGTTCTCGGCCCGCCGCGCGGGCCCGGTCCCGGCCACCGCGGACAGCGGCCCGGCCGGGCTCACCCCGGCCCCGCCCGACACCACGCCGGAGCTGAACGCGAGGGCCGCGGCCGTGCTCGGCTACGTGCTCCCCGGCGGCGACCCGGACCTGCTGGCCGACCTGCTGACGGCGGCCGCCGCGGCCCGGTTCCGCGCCCCGGCGCCGATGCTGCCCGGCCTGCTGGACGCTGCGGCCCGGCACCGGGCGCTGCGCGAGCCGGTCGCCGCGGTGCTCGGCGCCCGCGGCCGCTGGCTGGCCGCGTTCCAGCCGGACTGGCAGCGGGTGACCGACACTGCGACCCCAGCCGCGCGCCCCGAGTTCGACCTCGACGACGAGTCGGCGTGGCTGACCGGCCGCCGGGCCGAGCGGCGGGACTGGCTGGCCGCCCTGCGGGCCACGGATCCGGCGGCGGCACGGGAGCGACTGGCCGCGAGCTGGGCCGGGGAGACCGGCGACGACCGGGCCGGCCTGCTGGGCGTGCTGACCGTCGGCCTGTCCGCCGCCGACGAGCCGTTCCTGGAGGCGGCGCTGGACGACCGCAAGCAGTCAGTCCGCGAGGCCGCGGCCCGGCTGCTGGGCACGCTCGGCGAGTCGGACTTCACCCGCCGGGTCACCGCCAGGGGCACGGCGACGCTGGCGCTGGGGCAGCAGGGCCCGCGCCCCGCGCTGATCGTCAGCCTGCCCGAGTCCGGTGACGCCGCCGCGGCCAGGGACGGCATCAGCGCGACCCGGCCCTCGCAGGCGGTCGGCACCCGGGCCTGGCTGCTGACCCAGCTGATCGCGGCGGTGCCGCTGGCCGAGTGGACGAGCAGGCTCGGCCAGGGCCCGGCCGAGCTGGTCCGGCTGCCGGTCTCCGGCGGCTTCCGGGCCGACGTGCACGCGGGCTGGCGGCTGGCCGCCGTGGCCCAGCACGACCAGGCCTGGGCCGCGGCGCTGCTGCTGGCCCGGTACGACACCGTGGAAGGCCGGCCGCCGGAGACCTGGCCGGGCCCGGCCGAGCTGGCCTCGGTGCTGCCGCCCGCGGGCCAGCTGGGCGCACGCGGACCGGTTCCTGGCCGACCACGGGCCGAGCCCGGCGGCCGTCGCGGTGCTGGCCGCCGTGGCCGGCCCGTGGACCGAGAGCCTGTCCGACGCCGTGCTGGAGCAACTGGCCCGCGGGATCCGGGAGACCGGCCGGCCACGCCGGGTCAGCGGGCTGCTGACGCCCGCCGCGCGCAAGCTGCCCGTGGCCGGCCGCCGGGACTACGCCGCCCTGCTGCGCGCCCTGGCCCACGAGAGCTCGCCGGACAGCGAGCTGTTTCTGCGGCTGCGCCGGGCCGCCGACACCATTGACCGCCGCCGCCTCTTCCTCCAGGAGCTGACGTGACCACTAGCCAGGACAACGGCGTCCGCGAGCCCGCGGCCACCGTCCCCGCCGCTGCGCCGGCCACCGCCGCCCCCGCGGCCGTGCTGCGCCCGCACGCCGAGCAGTCCGACGCCGCGGAGCTGGCCGCCCTGATCGCGGCCGACGAGCGCCCGCGCCCGCCGTCGTGGCGGCTGTCCCCCGAGGCCGTGGTCACCTACCTGCTCGGCGGCACGCTGCGCACCGGCCAGGTGATCAGCCCGAAGTACATCGGCCCGCGGCGGCTCATCGAGATCGCGGTGGCCACGCTGGCCACCGACCGGGCGCTGCTGCTGCTCGGCCTGCCCGGCACGGCCAAGACCTGGGTCTCCGAGCATCTGTCCGCCGCCATCTCCGGCGACTCCACGCTGCTGGTCCAGGGCACCTCCGGCACCGCGGAGGAGGCCATCAGGTACGGCTGGAACTACGCGCGGCTGCTGGCCGAGGGCCCCAGCATGGCGGCGCTGGTCCGCTCCCCGGTGATGACCGCCATGGCCGCGGGCAGCATCGCCCGCATCGAGGAGCTGACCCGCATCCCGTCCGACGTGCAGGACGCGCTGATCACGATCCTGTCCGAGAAGACGCTGCCCGTGCCCGAGCTGGGCACCGAGGTGCAGGCGGCCAAGGGCTTCAACGTCATCGCCACCGCCAACGACCGGGACCGCGGCGTCAACGACCTGTCCTCCGCGCTGCGCCGGCGGTTCAACACCGTCGTCCTGCCGCTGCCCGCCACCGAGCAGGAGGAGATCGACATCGTCGTGCGGCGGGTCGAGTCCCTGGGCCGGGCCCTCGACCTGCCGCCGGTCCCGTCGGCGCTGGAGGAGATCCGCCGCGTGGTCACCGTGTTCCGCGAGCTGCGCTCCGGGGCCACGGCCGACGGCCGGACCCGGCTCAAGTCCCCCTCCGGGACCATGTCGCCCGCCGAGGCCATCTCGGTGATCACCGGCGGGATGGCGCTGGCCGCGCACTTCGGCGACGGCGTGCTGCGCCCGGCCGACGTGGCGGCCGGCATCGTCGGCTCGATCATCAAGGACCCCGTCACCGACGCGACGGTGTGGACCGAGTACCTGGAGGCCGTCGTCCGCGAGCGCCGGGACTGGGGCGACTTCTACCGGGCCTGCCGCGAGGTCAGCGGGTGACCGTCGCCGCCGAGGAGGCCGTCGACCGGCCAGCGGCCGCCGCCGTCGCCCAGCCCGCCGTCGCTCAGCGGCCGTCGCCGGCCGGCCCGGGCGCGGGCGGGCCCGGACCGGGTCGCCGTGCTGGGCATCCGGCACCACGGGCCGGGCTCGGCCCGGTCGGTGGTGGCCGAGCTGGACCGGATCCGCCCCGACATCGTGCTGATCGAGGGGCCGGCCGACGCCGACCCGCTGCTGGCCCTGAGCGCGGACCCGGGCATGAGCCCGCCGGTGGCGTTGCTGGCCTACGTGGCCGGGTCACCGCGGATCTCCGCGTTCTGGCCGTTCGCGGTGTTCTCGCCCGAGTGGCAGGCGCTGCGCTGGGCCGCCGAGCACCAGGTGCCGGTGCGCTTCTGCGACCTGCCCGCGTCGATGATCCTGGCCGACCGCGACGACGACGAAGCCGACGCCACGGCGGCCGACGGCGACACCGATCCTGACGCTGGCGAGGTGCAGCCCGCCGACACCGAGCAGGCGGCCGTCGCGCTGCGGGAGGACCCTATCGCTCTGCTGGCCGGCGCGGCCGGGTACGACGACCCGGAGCGGTGGTGGGACGACGTCATCGAGTCGCGGATGGACGGGCAGCCGCCGTTCGCCGCGCTGACCGAGGCCATGGCCGAGCTGCGGGCCCGGCCGCCGGCTGCCCCGCGGAAGCGGCAGCGGCAAGAGGACCGGCGCGAGGCGCACATGCGCCAGGTCCTGCGCGCCGCCGTCCGGCAGACCGACGGAATGGTCGCCGTGGTCTGCGGTGCCTGGCACGCCCCGGCGCTGGCGGGCAAGCTCCCGCCCGCCTCGGCCGACGCGGCGCTGCTGCGCGGCGCGGCCAAGCGCAAGACCACGCTGACCTGGGTGCCGTGGACCCACTCGCGGCTCGCGGCGGCGTCGGGCTACGGCGCGGGGGTCACCTCGCCGGGCTGGTACCACCACCTGTTCACCGCCCCGGACCACGTGGTGATCCGGTGGCTGACCCAGGTCGCCGGGGTGCTGCGCCGCCGCGACCTGCCGGTCTCCTCGGCGCACGTCATCGAGGCGGTCCGGCTGGCCGAGGCGCTGGCGGCACTGCGCGGCCGGCCGCTGGCCGGGCTGGCCGAGGTCAGCGAGGCGACCTGGTCGGTGCTGTGCGGCGGCGACGAGGTGGCGGCGGACTTCGTGACCCGCGACCTGGTGGTCGGCGAGCGGCTGGGCCAGGTCCCGGAGGGCGCGCAGGCGGTGCCGCTGGAGGTGGACCTGCGGGCCCGGGCCAAGACGCTGAAGCTGCGGATCGATCCCCTGGACAAGACGGTCGCGCTGGACCTGCGCAAGGAGTTCGACCGGGACCGGTCGGTGCTGCTGCACCGGCTGCGGGTCCTGGACATCGGCTGGGGCGAGATCACCGACGACCCGGTGCGCTCCACGGGGACGTTCCGCGAGAGCTGGGTGCTGCGCTGGCGGCCCGAGCTGGCGGTCTCGATCATCGACGCGGCGCTGTGGGGCACCACGGTGGCCGCGGCGGCCAGCGCGAAGATCACCGATGCGGCCCGCCGGGCCAGCGACCTGGTGGCGGTGACGGCCGCGGTGGAGGGCGCGCTGCTGGCCGACCTGCCGGACGCGCTGCCCGAGGTGCTGCGGGCGCTGGACGAGAAGGCGGCGCTGGACCAGGACGTGGCCCACCTGATGGCGGCGCTGCCCGCGCTGGTGCGGGCGCTGCGCTACGGCGACGTGCGGGGCACGGACACGGCGGCGCTGGCCGAGGTGGCCCGGGCGCTGATCGTGCGGATCTGCGCCGGGCTGCCGGCCGCGGTGGGCGGGCTGGCCGACGACGCGGCGGCGGGGCTGCGCGCGCGGCTGGACGCGGTGCACGCGGCGGTCGCGCTGCACGCCCAGACCGAGGCCCGGCCGGCGGCCCGCGACCGCTGGCTGGCGGTGCTGACCGGGCTGGCCGACCGCCGGGACGTGCACGGGCTGCTGGCCGGGCGGATCGTGCGGCTGCTGGTGGACAGCCAGGCGCTGCCCCAGGACGGAGGCGTCCCGGCGGTTCGCGGCCCACCTGTCGGTGGGTCCCAGCGCGGCGGACAAGGCGGCCTGGGCCGAGGGCTTCCTGGCCGGCAGCGGCCTGTTGCTGGTGCATGACCGCGAGCTGCTCACGGTGCTGGACGGCTGGGTCGCCGGCCTCAGCGAGGAGGAGTTCCTGGACGTGCTGCCGCTGCTGCGGCGGACGCTGGCCGGGTTCTCGGCCCCGGAACGGTCCAACCTGGCCGCGGCGGTGCGCCAGCTCGGCACCGGCGGGCCCGCGCCCGGCCGCGCGGAGCCGGTGGACGCCGAGCGCGCCGCGGGCGTGCTGCGCACGGTCGCGGCCATCCTGGGCGGCCCGCGATGACCGGCCCGGCGGCCAGCCCGGCCCGGCCCAGCCCGGCCCGGACCACCGCGCTGGCGATTCCGAGCGGCTGCGGCGGTGGCGGCTGCTGCTGGGGTCGGCCGCCGCCCAGGCCATGGAGGGCGAGGACGGGACACGGCTGAGCCAGGCCGACCAGGCGGTAGACGCGGCGCTGGCCGCGCTCTATGACCGGGACGGCGACGCGGCGGGCCGGCGCAGCCGGCAGCGCTCGGCCGGCCTGGGCGCGTCGGCGCCGTCGGTGGCCCGCTGGCTGGGCGACATCCGCACCTACTTCCCGTCCAGCGTGGTCCAGGTCATGCAGCGCGACGCCATCGACCGGCTGCACCTGCGCGAGCTGCTGCTGGAGCCGGAAATGCTGGCCTCGGTCCAGGCCGACGTGCACCTGGTCGGCACGCTGCTCAGCCTGAACGCGGTGATGCCGGAGTCGACCAAGGAGACCGCCCGCCAGGTGGTCCGGGGCGTGGTCGAGGAGATCGAGCGGCGGATCCGGCGGGCCACGCAGGCCGCGGTCACCGGGGCGGTCAGCCGGGCCACCCGGACCCGCCGCCCGCGGCCGCGGGACATCGACTGGAACAAGACCATCGCCGCGAACCTGTCCCGCTACCTGCCCGAGTACAAGACCGTGATCCCCGAGCACCTCATCGGCTACGGCCGCCGGCAGCAGGTCGTGGCCAGGGACATCATCCTGGCCATCGACCAGTCCGGCTCGATGGCGTCCTCGGTGGTCTACGCGTCGGTGTTCGGCGCGGTGCTGGCGTCCATCCGCGCGGTCCGCACCTCACTGGTCGTCTTCGACACCGCCGTGGTCGACCTGACCGAGAAGCTCGCCGACCCGGTGGACGTGCTGTTCGGTGCCCAGCTCGGCGGCGGCACCGACATCAACCAGGCCCTGGCCTACGCCCAGACGCTGATCACCCGGCCGCGGGACACGGTGCTCGTGCTCATCTCCGACCTGTTCGAGGGCGGCGACGAGGACCAGATGCTGGCCAGGGTGGCCGCGATGAAGGCGGCCGGGGTCCAGGTGGTGGCGCTGCTGGCGCTGTCCGACGACGGAGCGCCCGCCTTCGACTCGGGCAACGCGGCGGCGCTCGCCGAGCTGGACGTGCCCGCGTTCGCCTGTACCCCGGACGCGTTCCCCGACCTGCTGGCGGTAGCCATCACCGGCGGCGACATCGGCGCCTGGGCCCACCGCGCCGAGCTGGCCCGCCGCTAGCCGCCGCCGGGGCTGCTTGTTGGGTTATGCCCGGCCTGTCACACTCGGATCGAGCCTGGTGCCGGCGGCCACCGCCTCAGTGCGGCCAGCCCGGCCTTGACGGGGGAGGTTGGCATGGGCCCGAAGTGGCTCGCCTTAGGCCTGGCCGGGGTGGTCACGGTCGTCCTGCTCTCAGGGACCGCCGCCAGTACGGCCGTCGCGCAATCCGCTGCGCCGGCGACAGCGCCGTTTGCGAGGGTGCCGCTGGCGGTAGCGCCGTTTGGGACAGCGTCGCTGGTGATGGGCGGGGTCCTGGCCAGCGTGACCACCATGTCCGCGCACAGCGCCTGGGCCGTCGGCGCGACCGATTTCGGCACCGCCAGCTCGAGGCCGCTCGCCGTCCGCTGGAATGGCGCCACTTGGAAGCGGGTTCCCACGCCGCGCTTCAAAAAGTCCAGCGCGCTGTTCGGCGTGGCCGGGGCCTCGGCCCGCGATGTCTGGGCGGTCGGCTCCACCAGAGCCTTCAGCCCCCTGATCCTGCGCTGGAACGGCATGGCCTGGAAGAGGATCCCAGCCGCGGTCGTCAACGGCAGCCTGCTCAGCGTCGCCGCGACCTCGGCGCGAAACGCATGGGCGGTCGGCCAGGCTGTCGGCGGCAAGTCAGCTACCTTGATCCTGCACTGGAACGGCATCGCGTGGACCAAGGTGCCGAACCCAGCGGGGTCCGCGATTGCCGAGCGCGTGGCCGCCATCTCCGCCCGCAGCGCCTGGGCGGTCGGCGGCGGAAACGGTGCCGGGGGAAAGGCGCTGATTCTCCGCTGGAACGGCACCGTGTGGAAGAAGGTCCGCAACCCGCTGGCCGACGCCGTTCTGATCGGGGTGGCCGCGACCTCCGCGCGGAGCGCCTGGGCGGTCGGAGCGACGGGATCCCTGACTGCCGGCCTCAATCGCAGTACCGTTATCCTCCGCTGGAACGGCCGCACCTGGAAGAGGGTCCGCAGCCCCCGTCCAGCCGATCACGCAGTCTTGAACGACGTGACCGCCAGGTCGCTCCGCGACGCCTGGGCGGTCGGCGTCGCCCTCGCTGATCACCGGGTCAGGGGCCTGATCCTGCACTGGAACGGCACCACCTGGAAGTAGCCGCCCCGACATCTCACGATCACGGACGATCTTCAGTGATATTCACTGAAGATCGTCCGTGATCATGACGACCTTCGCTGCGGCTGGACGTGACCCTCTGATAACAGCAAGAAACGGCCTCGCGGCGACCACGGGGCGGGCAGCCGGCCAGTGTAGGCGCCGGCGGGCGGGCAGCCGGCGAAGGTGTAGGCTCCTGCCATGCGCGTGCAGCACCTAGCTGGCTGGTGGCGCCGCCGGTAGGCGGTGCCAGGATTCGCGCGACCCCAGCAGATCCCGACGGCGACCGCCCGGCAGCAGGCGGCCGCTGAGTCGTGCCGTCCGGCCGGGCCCTGAACTGACGAGGCCGACAATGGACTCAGGCGAGACGACCTACCGCACCGGCGGCGGGGTCACGGTAATCCGCACCGCGACCGCCTTCGACCCGGCCGTGCTGGAGAAGCTCACCCAGCAGGTCGAGGTCGTGCCCGGCGGGGTGCTCAGCTCCGGCATGGAGTACCCGGGCCGGTACAGCCGCTGGCACATGGCGTACGTCGACCCGCCCGTGGAGATCGTGGCCCGCGGCCGGACCGATCACCGCCCGGGCGCGGGGCGACCGCGGCCGGGTGCTGCTGCCGGCCATCGCCGCGGCCCTGGCCCGGACCGGCGAGGTCACCTCCGGCGACGGCCAGTGCGAGGTGACGGTGACCGACCCCGGCGGCACGTTCACCGAGGAGGAGCGCAGCCGCCGCCCGTCGGTCTTCTCCGCGCTGCGCGAGATCATCGCCGACCTGGCCGGGCCCGATCCGAACCTGGGCCTGTACGGGGCGTTCGGCTACGACCTGGCCTTCCAGTTCGAGCCGGTCCGGCCCCGGATCCGGCGCGAGGCAGGCCCAGCGGGACCTGGTCCTGCACCTGCCCGACCGGGTGTGGGTGCTGGACCGCAAGCGGGAGACGGCGGTGTGCTACTCCTACGACTTCGAGACGCCGGCCGGATCGACCCGGCGGCCTGGCCCGGCCGGCCGCGGCCAGGCGAGTCCGGCGCAGCGGACAACATTTATCCGAAACAAGAGGTCGTTCATGCTCACGGTCTGCCTGACGATCCGGTGCCGGGTGCTTACGCGCAGGTGGTAGCCCAGGCCCGGGAGCGGTTCGCCTGCGGTGACCTGTTCGAGGTGGTGCCGAGCCACGTCTTCCACGCGCCGTGTGCCTCGCCGGCGGCGTTCTTCGAGCGGCTGCGGCAGCGCAACCCGGCCCCGTACGAGTTCTTCCTCAACCTCGGCGCGGGGGAGTACCTGGTCGGCGCGTCGCCGGAGATGTACGTCCGGGTGACCGGCGACCGGGTGGAGACCTGCCCGATCGCCGGGACGATCGCCCGCGGCGAAGACCCGCTGGGCGACGCCGACGCCATCCGGGCGCTGCTGGCCTCGCCCAAGGAGGAGTCCGAGCTGACCATGTGCACCGACGTGGACCGCAACGACAAGTCGCGGATCTGCGTGCCGGGCAGCATCAAGGTGATCGGCCGCCGCCAGATCGAGCTGTACAGCCGGCTCATCCACACCGTGGACCACATCGAGGGCCGGCTGCGGCCGGAGTTCGACGCGCTGGACGCGTTCCTCACCCACATGTGGGCGGTCACGGTCACCGGGGCGCCGAAGGCCTGGGCCATGCAGTTCATCGAGGACCACGAGGCGGACCAGCGGCGCTGGTACGGCGGCGCGGTCGGCATGATCGGCTTCGACGGCGGCATGAACACCGGCCTCACGCTGCGCACGGCGCACATCCGCGACGGGGTGGCGGCGGTCCGGACCGGGGCGACGCTGCTGTTCGACTCCGACCCGGAGGCCGAGGAGCAGGAGACCCGGCTCAAGGCCAGGGCGCTGCTGGAGACGCTGGCCGAGGCGGGCCGGCCGGACGCGGCCACCGCCGGGCCGGCCGCGGCCGCCGGGGCCGGGGCGGCGGGCTGGCCGGGCGGACGGCCTGCCGGGGGCCGGGCTCGCGGTGCTGCTGGTCGACTGCCAGGACTCGTTCGTGCACACGCTGGCGGGCTACTTCCGCGAGCTGGGCGCCGAGGTGACGACGCTGCGGGCCGGGTTCGACCCGGCGCTGCTCGACCAGTACGCGCCCGACCTGGTGGTGCTGTCGCCGGGGCCGGGGCGGCCCGCCGACTTCGGCTGCGACAAGCTGCTCGGCCGCGCTCGACGAGCGCGGAGCTGCCGGTGTTCGGGGTCTGCCTGGGGCTCCAGGCGCATGGTCGAGCACGCGGGCGGCACGCTGGGCCTGCTGGAGACGCCGGCGCACGGCAAGCCGGGCCAGGTCCAGGTGCTGGGCGGCGTCGCTGCTGGCCGGGCTGCCGGCGGAGTTCGCGGCGGGCCGCTACCACTCGCTGCACGCCCGGCCGGAGCAGGTCACCGGCGGCTTCACGGTCACCGCGGTCACCCCGGACGGGGTGGTGATGGCCATCGAGGACCCCGCGCGCGGCCGCTGGGGGGTGCAGTTCCACCCGGAGTCGATCCTGACCGCGTCGGGCCGGGCCGGGCACCAGGTGATCGGCAACGTGCTGCGGCTGTGCCGGGCTCGCGCGGACGGCTGACTGCCGCGTCCGCGCGAGCCCGGCGGGGCTGCGCTGTGCCTAGAGAACCTGCCTAGAGAACCTGCCTAGCGGAGGAACCGCAGGTGCCGGGCGAAGCCCAGCAGCGTGGCCCGCCACTGGTGGCTGGAGTAGACGACGTAGAAGCGCTTGCCGGCCCGCCAGGTCAGGACCAGGACGGCGGCCTTGGACCGGCACGAGGGCAGGCCGTGCGAGCCGCAGAACCCGAACAGGCGGGCGCGGTGGCCCTGCACCCGGAAGCGGCCCAGGAAGCGGGCGGCGCCGAAGTTGCTGCACGCGCTGCCGGAGTTGTTCTGGTCCACGGCCAGGAACGCCTGCCCGGCGCCCCACTCGGCGTAGACGTCGCGCTTGCGGCGCTGGCCTGCGGCGTCGCACGGGCCGACCAGGATGGCGTTCTTGCGGGTCAGGCCGTAGGTGCGGGCCGGGACCTTGAGCCGGAACCCGGCCGCTCGCTGGGCCCGGCGCCAGCTGTGGTACCGGGCGGTCGGGTCCTTGGACTGGCGGCCCGCGGACCGGGCGGCTGGATGGCTGGCGGAGTGGGTGGCGGCGTGCCCGGCCGGCGCCGTCGAGGCGAAGGCGGGGGCGGTGGTGAGCGTGATGAGGCCCGTCAGGCCGACGGCGAGGATGCCGTGCGCAGCGTGCCTGCTGATCCCGAACATCGAAAGTCCCCTTTCCTGAACGACGACGATTCCGCACCGGAACCGTTTCGTGTTACGTCACTGTGGTCACTGGCTTCCCAGGTTCACCGTTGTCTAACTTAACGTGGCGATCCGATTACGTTGGGTGGATTCAATGGAGGGAGTGCCGCTGCGAGGCCGGATGCGCAGCGGGGTGCGGAGCGGGATGCGGAGCGGGGTGCGGGGCGGGGCGCCCGGTATACGGGAAAACCGCCGGGCATGGGCAGGCCGGGGCCGGGTATGCACGGGCCGCTAGGGTTCTGCCCAGTTTCCGTGGGAAATGGCCAGGAGAAAGGTGGGCGGCATGCCCGAGATGACCTACCCCGCGCCCAGCGGTGACACGGGCGGCCCGGTGCCCGGCTACCTGGCGGTTCCCGCGGGCAGCGGACCCTGGCCGGGCGTGGTCATCATTCACGAGACGTTCGGCGTGAACGACGACATTCGCCGTAAGGCCGATGAAATGGCCGGGCACGGTTACCTGGCCCTGGCGCCGGACCTGTACGGGGGCGAATCCTGGCTGCGCTGCGTGCGGGCCATTTTCCGGCAGCTGCGCGCGGGCCGCGGGCCGGCCTTCCAGGCCCTGGACGCGGCCCGCGGGTTCCTGGCCGGGCGGGCGGACTGCACGGGCAAGACCGGGGTCATCGGGTTCTGCATGGGCGGCGGCTTCGCGCTGCTGTGCGCGCCGCGGGACGGCTTCGCGGCGGCGTCGGTGAACTACGGCGAGGTGCCCAAGGACGCCGAGAGCGTGCTGGCGGGCGCCTGCCCGATCGTGGCCAGCTTCGGCGGCCGGGACAAGGGCCGGCCAAGGAGTTCCCGGAGCGGCTGGAGCGGGCGCTGGTCGTGCTCGACGTGCCGCACGACGTCAAGATGTACCCGGGCTCGGGCCACCGGTTCATGTCCGAGGCCTCAGGGGTCGGCGCGGTGCTGGCCAAGGTCACCGGGATGAGCTACGAGCCGCACGACACGGCGGACTCCTGGGCGCGGATCTACGCCTTCTTCGGCCAGTACCTGGGATCAGCCTGAGCTAGCCGACGGGCGGGAAGCCCGGCCGGGCGAACTTGGCCGACAGCGAGGTCAGGGTGTCGGCTGGCGGCGGCGCGGCGGCCGCGCTGGGCAGGGCCTGGTCGTCGGGCAGCGGGTCGTGGTGGATCTGCCCGGCCGGCACGTGCGCGGCCAGCAGCAGCGTGGTCTGCCGGACCATGGCCTCGGGGCCGCAGATGAACGCCTCGGAGTTCTCGAACAGGCCGTGGGCGCGGACCACGTCGGGCAGCAGGCCGCTGATCCAGGCCGGGCCGGGCTGGCCGGTCCAGTTCGTCGGACAGCACGGGGATGACCTGGAGGCCCGGGCAGGCGGCCTGGAGGCGCTGCAGGTCGGGCAGGTCGTACAGGTCCTGCTGGCGCCGGGCGCCCGGCGAACAGGGTGATCCGCCGGGGCTGGCCGGCGCCGTGGCCCAGCCGTCCGAGGGCCACCTCCTCGACGATCGCCTTGAGGGGGCCAGTCCGGTCCCGCCGGCCACGCAGAGCAGGTCGCGGCCCGGATCGCCGTAGCGGTCGCCGCGCGGTCCCTCGCGGAGCCGGGCGTCACCGAGCCGGGCGTCGCCGGTGCCGGGCCGGATCCCGCCCGGCGGCGCGGTGCCGCGCAGCAGCATCTCGCCCCGGGCCGGGCCGAGCAGCACCGCGTCGCCCACGGCGGCGTGCCGGACCAGCGTGGTGCTGACCATGCCGCCGGGCACGGCCCGCACGTGCAGGTCGATGAGGCCGCTGGACCGGGGCGCGTTGGCGATGGAGTAGGCCCGCCAGACCCGCGGCCAGCGGGTGACCTGGAGGGTCAGGTACTGGCCCGGCCGGTAAGGGAACGGCCGGTCGGGCCGGATGGTCAGCACGGCCACGCTGTCGCCCCGCCGGTCGTGGCTCGACGATCTCCCCCACCCACCACGGAGGGTGATTCCTGGCGTCCGCTACAGCTGCCGAACGCATCGTGCGCGCTGCATAGGCCAGCGCTCCCCGCCACGCGGCGTCGGTTTCCGGGGTCCAGTCGGCGCCGTTAAAGTGAGCGGCCGTGGCGAGCATAGCGGTGAAGAAGGCGTCATAGTGCCGGTCCTTCACGCCGTATTTGCGATGGTCGCGTCCTAGCTGGGCCAGATACGCCGCCGGACTCCTCCGGGCTGTCCAGGCTCCACACCAGCGTGGCCAGCGCGGCGAAGAGCCGGTCGCGCATCTGGCTCATGCCCATCGGGAACATTCCGCGTGTTTCCGGACTGACGGTGAAAAGGTGCGAGTAGAAGTATTCCATTGCCAGCGCCGCATTGGACATGACGCGCTGAAATGATTTCTGCACTAGGTAAGCGTCGAAGTCGCTGGCTGAGACAGACTCATCTGTCTCGCCCTGAGCGGGGACAATACTGTCTGCCCTGGCCGCCGGCGGCCGGGTCAGGCCGTCCAGGGCGTCCGCTGCCGCCCCGGTCCGGCGACGGTACCCGTCCTGGGTAAACATGACCCGGTCCGGCGGGCTGGCATCCCGCTGGCGCTTGAAGATCCCAAGGCGTGACTGTCCAGCGTGACTGTCCGCGCCGTACTCGGGAACCCCCCCATCAAGCGCTATTGCCACATGATGAGTCTCGCACTAACACCTGATGCATACAACCTATTTGAGCCAAAGAACATGTAGGAGCACGCAGCGTAGCGGAATTTCGTTCGGAACGTCAGATAACATAATGGTAACAGCGCGATAGAAATGAGTACCGGCGGTCAATTAACGAAGCTGACTGAAGGTACAGTCCGTTTTCTTGCACGTGCATGACGCAATGTCGTTGACTACGCAGAGTGATGACCTCCGGTGCCCGTGGGTCAATCAGCAGCCCGGCCGACGCCGGGACCAGGTCCGGCCACCGCTCCCCCGGTGCGGCGGCCGCCGGGGTCCTAGGATTGCCCGGTGACTTCTTCGGGATATCTGAGCTTTCCGCATGTGCACGGCGATCTGATCACGTTCGTGGCCGAGGATGATGTCTGGCTGGCGCCGGCGGACGGGCGGCCGCGCCTGGCGGCTGTCCGCCGACCAGGCCCTGGCCAGCCGGCCGCGGCTGTCGCGCGACGGCACGCAGGTCGCCTGGACCGGGAGCCGGCGACGACACCGCCGAGGTCTACCTGGCCGCCGGCCGAGGGCGGGCTCGGCCGCCAGCTCACGTTACTGGGGCGACGGCCGGACCGAGGCGTGCGGCTGGACGCCGGCCGGCGAGGTGCTCGCGATCAGCGCCGCCGGCCAGCCGTTCACCCAGCTTCACCTGGGCCTATGCCATCGGTCCCGAGGCGCCCGGCGCGGCCGCCCGGCGACGCCAGGCTGCCCTACGGGCCGGTGGCCGACCTGGCCGTGGAGCGCGCCGGGGTGGCCCTGCTGACCGGCGCCATGGCACCGCGACCCGGCGTACTGGAAGCGGTATCGCGGCGGCACGGCGGGCCGTCTGTGGGTGCGTGAGGCGGGGGAGGGGACGGCCTCCGGGCGGGTGCGGCGGCCGGGGCGACCGCGGGCGCGGCCGGGCCTGCCGGCGGAGCCGACCCGGCGTTCCGGCGGCTGCTGGCCGGGCTGGGCGGCCAGCTCGCCAGCCCGATGCTGGTCGGCGGGCGGCTGGCCTTCCTGTCCGACCACGAGGGCACCGGCAACCTGTACTCGTGCGCGCTGGACGGCACCGGCCTGCGGCGGCACACCGATCACGACGGCGGTTACGCGCGCCAGGCCAGCACCGACGGCCAACGGATCGTGCTACGCTGCGCGGGCGTCATCTGGCTGCTGGACGGGCTGGACGCCGACGCGCCGCGGCCGGTCGAGATCGCCCTCGGCTCGGTCCCGGCCGGCCGGGCGCCCCGGCTGATCTCCGCCGACGACCACGTCGGCTCGCTGTCCTGCGACGCGACCGGCCGGGCCAGCGCGGTCGAGGTCCGCGGCACCGTGCACTGGCTGACCCACCGCGACGGCCCGGCGCTGGCGCTGTCGGTCACCCCCGGCGGCCGGGCCCGGCTGCCCACGGTGCTGGGCACGCGACGGCGCAGGTCGTGTGGGTCACCGACGCCGACGGCCCGGACGCGCTGGAGATCGGCACGCGCGCGGCCCGACGGCGCGCCGCGGCGCCGCCGCGCCGGCTCGCGGCCGGGGCCGATCGGCCGGGTGGCCGAGCCTGGCCGCCGCGCCGGACGGCAGCAAGGTCGCGGTGGCGGCGCTCGACGGGCACCTGCGCGTGGTCGACGTCGCCTCGGGTGCGGTCACCGAGCTGGCCCGCTCCGACAACGGCGAGGTCACCGGCCTGGCCTGGTCCCCGGACTCGGCCTGGCTGGCCTGGTCGCAGCCCGGCCTCCCGGCCGCTGCAGCCGCCTGCGGCTGGCGCGGGTCGCCGACGGCGCAGATCACCGACGTCACCGACGGCCGGTTCACCGACACCGAGCCGGCCTTCACGATCGACGGCAAGTACCTGGCCTTCCTGTCCAAGCGCAGCTTCGACCCGGTCTACGACGCGCACTTCTTCGACCTCGCGTTCCCGTTCGGCGCCCGGCCCTACCTGGTGCCGCTGGCCGCGGCGACGCTGTCGCCGTTCGGCCCGCAGCCGGGCGGCCGGAGCGATCGGCGGACGCCGACGACGAGTCCGACGACGGCGCGGGCAGCGGTCACGGGCGATGGCGGTGACGCCGCGCAGCGGCGGCCAGGGCGGACGGCGCGACGCGGCGGAGGAGGACCGCCAGGCGGAAGGCGGCAAGGGCCGCAAGGCCCCGGCCGCCGGTCGCCGTGGACCTCGACGGCATCGGCCGAGCGGATCGTGGCGCTGCCGGTGCCCGAGTCCCGGTACTCCTCGCTGCAGGCGGTCAAGGGCGGCCTGGCCTGGCTGCTGCACCCGGTCGCCGGCGCGCTCGGGCGAGGGCGGCGCCCGGCCGGGCGACGCCCGGCCGCGGCCCGCGCTGCAGCGGTTCGACCTGCGCCGCCAGCCGTCACCGTGCTGGAGCACGACGTCGACTGGTTCGTGGCCAGCGGCGACGGCACCCGGCTGGTCGTCAGCGACCACGACGAGCCTGGCCGTGATCCCGGCCGACCGCAAGGGCGACTCCGACAGCCCCGAGGACCGGGTCGAGCATCGACGGCTCGCGGGCCCGGTTCCTGGCCGACCCGGCCGCGCTGTGGCGGCACGCGCTGGAGGAGGCCGGCCGGCTCATCGCGGCACGACTTCTGGGTCGCCGGACCTGGCCGGCGTGGACTGGGACGCCGTGCTGGCCCAGTACCGGCCGCTGCTGGACCTGGTCGCCACGCCGTCGGAGTTCGCCGACGTCATGTGGGAGACCCTCGGGCGAGCTGGGCACCTCCCACGCCTACGTCCGCCCGAGCGCGGCCGGCGAGAACGGTACGCGGCCAGCTACCCGATCGGCCTGCTCGGCGCCGACCTGGAGCGCGGCCCCGACGGCAGCTGGCTGATCCGGCGGGTCGTGCCGGGCGAGTCGTCCGACCCGCGGGCCCGGTCGCCGCTGTCCGCGCCCGGCGTCCAGGTCCGGCCGGGCGACCGGCTGCTGGCCGTCGACGGCCGCCCGGTGACCGACGACGGCCCCGGCCCGCTGCTGGCCGGGCGTGGCGGGCAAGCCGGTCGAGCTCACCGTGGCCAGCCCGGACACCGGCGCCGCCCGGCGCGGTCGTGGTGGTGCCGCTGGCCGACGAGACGGCGGCTGCGCTACCAGGACTGGGTGGCCAGCCGCCGGGCCGCTGGTCCGGGAGCTCAGCGGCGGCCGGATCGGCTACCTGCACGTGCCCGACATGGTCGAGCGAGGGCTGGGCCGACTTCCACCGCGACCTGCGCGCCGAGATGACCCGCGAGGCGCTCATCCTGGACGCCCGCAACAACCGCGGCGGGCACACCTCGCAGCTCGTCGATCGAGAAGCTGGCCCGGCGGGTGATCGCCTGGGAGATGCCCAGGAACCTGCAGCCCGATCTCCTATCCCGATGGACGCGCCGCGCGGGCCGGTCGTCGCGCTGGCCGACGAGTTCGCCGGCTCGGACGGCGACATCGTGACCCAGGCCATCCGCACGCTCGGCGCTGGGCCCGGTGGTCGGCACCCGGACCTGGGGCGGCGTCATCGGCATCGACGGCGTGGCACGAGCTGGTCGACGGCACCCAGCATCACGGTGCCGCGCTACGCGTTCTGGATGGAGGGCGGTCGGCTGGGGCGTGGAGAACCACGGCGTCGATCCCGACGTCGAGGTCCTGATCACCCCCGACGACTGGGCCGCGGGCCGCGACCCCAGCTCGAGACCGCCGTCCGCCTGGCCACCGAGGCGCTGGCCACCGCCCCGGCCGCCGCCCCGCCCACCACGGCCGACCGCCCCTCCCGCCGCCGCCCGCCCCTGCCCCCGCGCTCGTGTGCCGGCGCGCCAGTCAGAACGGCGGGTCGGCGCCGTCGGCGCCGTCGCTGACGGCCCACGGGTCCCGGCGGCTAGGCCCGCTCGGCCCTGCGCCGGGCCGCCCGGGTGACCGTGGCCGAGGCGTTCCGCAGTGACGGCCCGACCTCGTCGACCCGACCTCGTACACGGTCCGCTTCTGCCCTCGCGGGTCTCTGACCGCTGCCGCAGCCGCCCCGAGACGATGACCCGCATGCCGCGCTGCAGCGACTCGGCCACGTTCTCGGCCGGCGGCCCCAGTTGCAGGTCAGGACAGGCGTCGCCGTCGCGCCACTCGTTGGTGGCCTTGTCCAGGACCGGGTGTGACGCACGCGGAAATTGCCACCGCGTTGCCGTGGCCGTGTAGCGGAGCTGCGGATCGTCGACGAGGTTGCCCACGATTGTCAGCTGGGTGTCATCTGCCGCCATCACGTGTCCCTGCTCGGTCGGAAAGATGTTCGATAACCATCATCCGCCGAGGTACTGACAGTGCCGCCGGGCGCAGCGCGGGCGCTAGATCGGGGAGTTGTACCCGGCCAGCCAGTGGATCTGCAGCCAGACCACGGCGCGGGCCCAGGCGCCCGGTGACCTCCAGCAGGCCGACCGCGATCAGCAGGACGCCGCCGATCTGGGTGATCAGGCGTGCCGTGCCGGCGGAAGAAGCCGAACAGGCTGATCCCGCGCTGGAACGCGAACGCGACGAGCAGGAACGGGATGCCCAGGCCGAGCGCGTACACGAACGCGAGGACGACGGCCCGGCCGGAGCTGCCGGTGGTCACGCCCAGGGCCAGCACGGCGCCAGCGTGGGCCCGATGCACGGCGTCCAGCCCAGGCCGAACACGGCGCCGAGCAGCGGCGCGCCGGCCAGGCCGGCCTGCGGCCGGAACTGCGGCCGGAAGATCCGCCCGCTGAACGAGAACCGGTCGAACGCGCCGACGAACATCAGGCCGAGCACGATGATCACGCCGCCGAGGATCCGGGTCAGGCACTTCTGGTCGTCATCGCGCAGGGTCAGCGCCGCGGCTGCTCAGCGCCAGGGCCTCGACAGCGAACACGACCGAGAAGCCGAGCACGAACAGCAGGGTGCCCGAGCACGGCCCGGCCGCGCCGGCAGCGGCGACCGGCCCGGCCGCGCGACGCGGCGGCGACGGGCCGGTCGTGGTCGCGACCGCCCGGCCCCGGCCGCCCGAGCCGCGCGCGGCGGGCCCAGGCGGCGGCGGGCCCCCTTTGTCATCGCTGTCGGGCGTGACCGCGGTTCCCGACATCCCGGTCAGGTAGGACAGGTAGCCCGGCACCAGGGGCAGGCAGCACGGCGACAGGAACGTGACGGCGCCCGCGGCCAGCGGCCACGGGCATGGCCAGCAGCAGTGGCCCCGAGTCCACCAGGTGCCCGATCCCGCCGATCATCGCCGACTCCCAACGCTGTCCGGACAACCCGGAACATGCTCAACCTATCCGCGTCCGCCACGCCGGCGCCCGTGCGGGCGCTACATCGCGGTCCAGCGCGGCCGAGCGCGGGCACCTGCGATCACTGGCCCCATGGCACCAGACTGCGGATGACACAGGGCCAGGGCGGGTCGGCGGGCTCGATCCTGGTCCATCGGGTCGACCGGGTCGATCCTGTCGATCGGGTCGGCCGGGCTCCATCCTGTCCATCGGGTCGGCCGGCTCGATCCTGTCGATCGGCTCGGTCGGGCTCGGTGGCCGCATCCTGTCCGCTCGGGCTCGGCGGCCAGCGTCTGGGCTCGCGTGCTCTCAGCCCTGTCCCGCTGGTCGGTCCTGGCCTGGCGGTCATCAGGCACGGCCGGACGTCAGCCGCCGCGGGCTTATCGCCTTCGCGGCGGCGGGTGAACACGGGCAGGTAGCCGTCGGCCTGGCCGGAGGCGGTCGGGTGGTAGGACTCGCCGAGGTCCAGGAAGTTCACCGAGTGCAGCCAGGAGCTGGAGTCGCAGATCTGGTGGCCGGCGAACTGGGACTGCACGTCGGCGAACACGTCGCCGTGACGGCCGCGCGGCGGCCTGGACGGCGCTGTCCAGCTCGCTCGCGCCCTGGTTGAGGTCGGTCCGGTCGGTGGTGCTCAGCCCGATGCACGAGCTGGACTTGGACAGGTCATACAGCTGCGGGTAGTCGAGCACGACGACCCTGGCGTTGGGGGCGTCGGCCTTGATGTCGCCCAGCACGCTGTTCAGCTCGCCGGGGAGCTGGCTGGCCACCTCGCTCTCGGCCTTGTCCACGGCGCTCACGCAGCTGCTGGTGGACTCCAGCACGCAGGTCTCCATGACCGAGGAGAAGCCCACGTCGTTCCCGCCGACGGTGATCGAGACCAGCGAGGTGCCGCTGTTCAGCGCGCCGAGCTGGCTGCTGATCACCGAGCTGGTGGTGGCGCCGGAGCAGGTCTCGTTGACGAAGCTGGCCGGGGCGTTGGCGTTGGCCCACAGCTGGGGGTACGCGTTCGTGCTCTGGTCGCACGAGCCGCTGGCGCTGGTGTAGTTCCCGGCGCCGACGCCGGAGGAGTAGGAGTCGCCGAGGGCGACGTAGTTCACCGAGCTCGGGGCGCTGGCCGCCGGGGCGGCGGCCAGCAGTCCGAGCGAGGCGGCGGCGAGCGTTCCGGCGGCGGCTGAGGCGATGAACAGCCGGGGATGACGGACATGGCGACGGAATGGCGGCGACGACAGGGCGGGGGCGTGAGGGCACCGGCTCCTCCTTGGGCGGGGCACGACGAGATCTACTCATCAGTAACTCCGCCCGGATAACCGGTCAATAGGGGTGTATCGGCCGGGCCGCGCCGGCCCGCTGGCCTCGCCGGCCCCACCGGCCCGGCTACAGTCCGGCGAAGGCGTCCTCCAGCACCGACAGGCCCTCGTTGAGCAGTGCCTCGCCGATGACCAGCGGCGGCAGGAAGCGCAGCACGTTGCCGAACGTCCCGCAGGTCAGCACGAGCAGGCCCGCGTTGTGGCAGGCCTTGGCCACCTGCGCGGCGGCCGCCGCGTTCGGCTTGAGCGTGCCCGGCTCGACCAGCTCGATCGCGACCATCGCGCCGCGGCCGCGCACGTCGCCGATGACCGGCGCCGACTCGGCCAGCTTGCGCAGCCGGGGCAGCATGATGTCGCCGATCCGGCGGGCCGCGGCGGGCAGGTCCTCCTTGGCCATGGTCTCGATGGCGCCCAGCGCGGCGGCGCAGGCCACCGGGTTGCCGCCGAACGTGCCGCCCAGGCCGCCGGGGTGCACCGCGTCCATCAGGTCGGCCCGGCCGGTCACGCCGGCCAGCGGCAGCCCGCCCGCGATGCCCTTGGCCGTGGTGACCAGGTCCGGGATCACGCCCTCGTGGTCGACCGCGAACCAGTCGCCGGTCCGGCAGAACCCGGACTGGATCTCGTCGGCCACGAACACGATCCCGTGCTGGCGGCAGTACTCGGCCAAGCCGGGCAGGAAGCCGTCCGGCGGCACGATGAAGCCGCCCTCGCCCTGGATGGGCTCGATGACCACGGCGGCCACGTTGTCCTCGCCGACCTGCGTGTGGATCAGGCCGGTGATCACGTCCAGCGCGTCGGCCTGGCACGCGGCCGGGCCGCCGGGCCAGCGGAACGGGTAGGCCATGGGCACCCGGTAGACCTCGCCGGCGAACGGCCCGAACCGGTCCTTGTACGGCATGTTCTTGGCGGTCATGGCCATGGTCAGGTTGGTGCGGCCGTGGTAGGCGTGGTCGAAGACCACCACCGCCTCGCGGCCGGTGGCCCGGCGGGCGATCTTGACCGCGTTCTCCACCGCCTCGGCGCCGGAGTTGAACAGCGCCGAGCGCTTGTCGTGGTCACCGGGCGTGAGCCGGTTGAGCTCCTCGCAGACCTCCACGTAGCCCTGGTACGGCGCGACCATGAAGCAGGTGTGGGTGAACGCCGAGACCTGCTCGATCACCCGGTTGACGACCAGCTCGGCGCTGTTGCCGACCGAGGTGACCGCGATCCCGGAGCCGAAGTCGATCAGCGAGTTGCCGTCCACGTCGACCACGATCCCGCCGCCCGCGGCCGTGACGAAGATCGGGAGCACGTGGCTCAGCCCGCGCGCGACGCTGCGCTGCCGGCGCTCCAGTAGCTCGCGGGAGGCCGGACCCGGGATCTCCGTGACGAGGTGGCGCTGCTGCGGCACCGACGGGCCGCCGGGAAGGGTGGGATTCAGGCTCATAGGCAGACACTATCCCTGGCCAGCGCGCGGCGGCAGGGGGGCCGGCCAGGGCGTATCGTGGCCCGAAGGGCCTTCGACGAGTGGTCGTCTGATAGCTGAGAGTGGGCGTGAGCGGGGGGCGGCGGGGTCCGGCGGGCGGTCTAGCGGGGGGTGGTTGTGCACGACCGTGAGATGACCGGCGGGGAACCGTGCTCCCCCGCCTCCGGGGGACTGCGCGAGATGCTCGACTGGGCGGTGGCCCAGAGCCCCGTCAACGTGGCCCTGCTCGACACCGACCTGCGCCACCTCCGGCTCAACACAGCCATATGCCAGGTGCTCGGCCTGCCCGACGAGGCGGCCGGCCTGGGCCTGCGGCTGACCGACCTGGAGCCCGACGCCGAGGCCGAGGCCTGCCTGAGCTGCGCCCGGCAGGTCATCGAGACCGGGGAGCCGGGCATCTGGCGGGGCTTCCAGCGCTCCGCCGCCGGCCCGGTCCGGGCCTGGGAGGCTACCGTGTCGCCGGTCAAGGACCAGGCCGGCCAGGTGATCGGCGTGCTGGTCGTCTCGATGGACGTCACCGAGCAGTATCTGGCCAGGGAACGGCTGGCGCTGCTCAACGAGGCCAGCACCCGGATCGGCAGCACCCTGGACGTGTCCACCACCGCTCAGGAGCTCATCGACGTGGCCGTGCCCCGGCTGGCCGACTACGCCATGATCGACATCCTGGACTCAGTGCTGCGCGGCGACGAGCCGGCGCCGGGCCGGGTCAGCGGCACCGCGCCGCTGCGCCGGATGGCCTGCGGCTCGGTCCTGGAGGGCGCGCCCGAGGCGGTGGCCCGGCCGGGGCAGGTCTCCTCGTTCGTCGAGGGCTCGCCGATGGCGGCCTGCCTGGCCACCGGCCGGTCGGTGAGCTACTCCGATGCCGAGGGCGGAGTCGCCAGGTGGGCCAGGCCCGACTCGGCCCGCCAGGCCAGCGCCCTGGCGTTCCGGTTCCACTCGATGATGATGGTGCCGGTGCGGGCCCGCGGGATCACCCTCGGGCTGGCCATGTTCGTGCGGCACCAGCGGGCCGCGCCGTTCCAGGACGACGACCTGGTGCTGGCCGAGGAGATCGTGGCCCGCGCCGCCGTCTGCATCGACAACGCCCGTCGCTACACCCGCGAGCACGCCACCGCGCTCACCCTGCAGAACAGCCTGCTCCAGCGGCGCCAGCCCGACCAGCGGGCGGTCGAGGTGGCCACCCGCTACCTGCCCGCGCACTCGGGTGTCGCCGTGGGCGGCGACTGGTTCGACGTGATCCGGCTGTCCGGCAGCCGGGTCGGCCTGGTCGTCGGTGACGTGGTCGGGCACGGGGTGCACGCCGCGGCCACCATGGGCCGGCTGCGCACCGCCGTGCGCACCCTGGCCGACGTCGACCTGGAGCCCGAGGAACTGCTCACCCGGCTCGACGACGTGGTCACCCGGCTGGCCGCCGAGGAGGAGCAGGCCGCCGACGGCAGCGCCGCCGACCTCAGCGCGACCTGCCTGTACGCGGTCTACGACCCGGTGTCCCGGTGCTGCACGCTGGCCAGGGCCGGGCACCCGGTGCCTGCCATCGTGGATCCCGACGGCACGGCCGAGTTCCTCGACCTGCCCGCCGGGCCGCCGCTCGGCCTGGGCGGGCTGCCGTTCGAGGAGACCGAGATCCGGCTGCCCGAGGGCAGCCTGCTCGTGCTGTACACCGACGGCCTCATCGAGTCCCGGCAGCGCGACATCGACACCGGCCTGAACGCGATGCGCAAGGTGCTGGGGGACGTGCACGTCCGGCCCGACGGCCCGCCGCATGCGCCGCCCGCCCTCGACACCATCTGCGACTGCCTGGTCGGCGCGCTGCTGCCCGAGCAGGCCGGGGACGACGCCGCCCTGCTGGTGGCCCGCACCCGGGCCCTGGCGGCCGACCGGATCGTGTGCTGGGACCTGCCCGCCGAGCCCGCGGTGGTGGCCGAGGCCAGGGCCCGGACGGTGCGCCAGCTGGCCGCCTGGGGCCTGGAGGAGCTCTCCTTCATCACCGAGCTGCTGGTCAGCGAGCTGGTCACCAACGCCATCCGGCACGCCCAGTCGCCCATCCAGCTCCGGCTGATCATGGACGGCGTACTGTCCTGCGAGGTCTCCGACGGCGGCAGCACCGCCCCGCACCTGCGCCGGGCCGACCGTTACGACGAGGGCGGCCGCGGCCTGATGCTGGTCGCCCAGCTGGCCGAGCGCTGGGGCACCCGGCACACCAGGACCGGCAAGACGATCTGGGCCCAGCAGCCGCTCCCGCGTCCGGCCGTCGGCTAGCCCATCATCCCGAACAAGATCTGTCCTACGGCCGGAACCAGTGCTGCCCGGGACGGCCGGCACAGCGCTGGACGGTCAGCGTGGTGCCGGGGGGAGCAGGCGAGCCGGGCGCGGTCAGGCACAGCCGGGTGCCGACGTTGGTCAGCGCGAACGCGGCCCCGGGCAGCCAGTCCTGGTCGTTGCTGCCGGTGCAGCGCTCGACGCTGACGGGCCCGGGCCTGGCCGTGCTGGGGGCGCTCGGGGTGCTGGGGGTGCTGGGGGTGCTGGGCGTGCTGGGGGTGCTGGCGGTCAGGCAGAGCCCGCTGCTGGTCCGCAGCTGCTGGCCGACCAGATTCCATTCCTCGCTGGGCGAGCCCCGCCCGCAGCTGGCCAGCCAGGCCCAGGCGCCGGGCTGGTCGGACACGTACGCGGCGCACATCCCGGTCACCGCGCTGGGCAGCGCGCCCTGGCGCAGGATGCTGACCGCGTGCGCCGCGGCGGCCAGGTAGTGCTGGTAGCGGCCGGTCAGGTACGCCGTCCACGGGCGCAGGTCCGTCCCGTACCCGGCCACCACCCGGTAAGCGGCCCGGGCGTTGCACCGGCCCTGGTAGGCGCAGGTGTCGCTGATCCCGGTCCGGGCCTGGCCGCCGACCTGCCAGGCGCCGCGGAAGACGGCGTCGCGGCTGGGCTGGCGGCTTGGGCGGGCCGTCGGGCGGGCGGTGGGCTGGGCGGTGGGCTGGGCGGCCGGGGGAGCGGTCGGCGGGGTGCAGGGCTGGCGGATGGTGTTGTCGTAGCAGGCCGCCGGGTCGCAGCCGGTCTCGGCCAGCGCCACCGCGACCGCCGTGGTGAGCCGGCCGTGCGCCAGGCCGGTGTTCGGGAACCCGGCCTTGGCCGCCCACGCCGCGCACCGCTCGGCCGCCGTGGCCAGCTGGCTGCCGCTCAGCCGGACCGGCAGGGCGTTCGGGATGACGCCGGGCCGGGCCGGACTCGGGTGCACGACCGGCGGGCTGAGCCGGGGCCGGGCCACCGACCGGCTCGGCGCGCCCAGCGCGCTGATGAGGAAGATCGCCACGAACAGCGCGACGGCAACGATCAGGCTGCGGATCAACGAGCGACTCTCCCTGGGCACGAAGTGGCCATGAGCCTGTCTTCGGCGCCCAGACCAGCTACCAACATGCCCGCCCGAGCCAGCATGTTGGGGCTGGCGTTGGCAAAGATCTCGTCAGAGCGGCGGCCGCCCGGCCCGGGTGGGTTACGCCGTGCACTGATGGTAACAATGGGGATTCAGGTGATGACTCTAAGTAAACATAACCACCGTCGGGGGCGGATGTGGCAACAGAGTGGCAGCCCACCCCGGCGCCGGACGACCAGGTCCCGGCGCCGGAGCAGCCGAGCGTGCCCCAGCAGCCCGCCGCTGGGGCACGCTCGTCCCGGGCGTCGCACGCGCCGGGCATTCCGCAGCAGGCGGGGGAACGGACCGACGCCTACGAGCCCAGCCCGCCGCCGTCCTACCACCCGGCCGAGGAGCCGCCCGCGCGGCGGCTGGCCAGCCACCCGGTGGTCGGCTTCATCCCGTGGATCCTGTTCTGGGTCATCGGCGGCCCGTCCACCTGGGAGACCGCCACCATCGCGGCGCTGATCGCGGCCCTGCTGGTGATGGCGCTGAGCCTGGACCTGCAGCCGCTGGTGGCCTGGTCGACGGCCCAGCCCGGGTCAGGGTCGGCCCGGCGGCCGTCGCGGTTCCGGGCCGAGGCCAGCCAGCTCAAGCTGCTCGACGTGGCCACCGTGGTGTTCTTCGCCGCGCTGACCATCGCGGCCATCGTGACCAGCCGGCCCGACGTGGCCGAGCTGGACAAGTACTCCCAGGCCATCTCCAGCGGTGCGCTGGGCATCATCGCGCTCGGGTCCATCGTCTTCGGCCACCCGTTCACCGTGGACTACGCCAAGGAGGAGGCGCCCCCCGAGGCCTGGCACACGGCCGTGTTCAAGCGCATCAACCTGGTCCTGACCTCCGTCTGGACCGTCGTGTTCCTGGTCTGCGGCGCACTGGGGCTGATTGCCCAGACCGTCGGCCCCAAGGGCCTGCGTGACTGGCTGAACTGGTACATCCCGATCGTGCTGATCTTCATCGCGTTCCGGTTCACGAAGGGGTATCCGCAACAGGTCAGGGAGCAGCAGCAGTCGGCACGGGCGGCGGGGGCTGCGCGCTGAGCTGACCGCCGGGAGCGAGTCAGTGCTGAGCCCGGCGGTGGTGCCGGTGGTGGTGGTGACGGTGCCGGAAGTGCAGGAAGTGGTCGGGCCATTCCTGCCATTCCGCGGACGGGAACCCGGCGTTGATCCGCGTCCAGTCGTAGCCGTCGCGGTCGGAGCCGATGTGCTGCTGGGAGATGAGGATGTACCGGTCCCGCGGCCCGACCTTCTCCACCACGGCGACGTGGCCCTCGGGGCCCATGCCCGGCGCGCCGCCGTTCCACTCGGCTACCGCACCCACCGACGGGACGTGGTTCACCACCACCCCGTGCGCGGCCGCGGTGGCGGTCCACTGGCTGGCGTTGCCGAGCAGGTACCGCGGCCGCCGGGCCCGGAACACCCGGGCCTCCACGTAGGCGACGTAATTGGTGCACTCGTTGCCGGCGGTCATCCGCCAGTACGAGCCGCCGGCGTGCCGGGGGTAGCCGTGGTCGGTGTGACCGCGCGCCGCGCACCCGGAGTAACCCGAGCAGATGACCACCGACGCCCGGCTGGCGGCCGGGTGCGGCGCGGCCTGCGATCCGGCGTTCGGCCCAGCGTGTGACCCGGTCAGTGATCCAGCGTGCGACCCGGCGTGTGATCCGGCCACCAACGGCATCACGGCCGCGACGGCCAGTATCGCCGGAGCCCGGATCAGGCCGGGTAAGACACCTTTCCCGCGCGCATCTGGCATGACAGTCCTCCTCGGGCTGGCCGAACGGCCAGCGGGTGACGGAAGGCGCCTGTGCGTTGTCGACCCGACCCACTATGGCCGCGACGGCGTCCGCCGGCCACGAAATCCGCTACGCCACGCCGGCCAATCAGTCACCCGTAGTAACCGAAACACGCAAATCTCGGGCCAGAAATCTCCACCCTGCCTCGCGGATGTCCCGTTGCCTACAGCGGGGTGGTATGTGCGGGGCGTAGGCAACGGGACATCCACGATTGGGGAATACGCCTGGGGCCCGGCCTGACGCCCCGCACGCCCCGATGGCACCATCCGCCTCGGTGATCCCTCTCGTCCTCGCCCAGTGCCCGGCCAGATCCCGGCTTCCGCCCCGCCGTAATGGCGGCGTTCATGATCAGGCGGACTTTTCAGTCACTAGTGACTGAAAAGTCCGCCTGGTGATCATGAACGGGCCCAGCGCCAGCACGCCCGGTGAAGACGGCAGTCGGCCGGCCACTGGGAGATCATGTTGGCGTGGCGGATCCAGGACCAGGACGGGACGGGCTGTTCTCGGCGCTGTTCGACCGGGGCGGGACCGGGCCCGGCGACCAGGAGTGGCTGCAGGCGATGCTCGACGCCGAGGCCGCCCTGGCCCGCGCGCTCGAGTCGGCGGGCCAGGCCCCGCCCGGCTCCGGAGCGGCCGTGACCGCGGCGGCGCGGGCCGCCGACTTCGACCCGGGCGAGATCGGCCGCCAGGCGGCGCTCACCGGCAATCCCGTACCGGCGCTGGTCCGGGCCCTGAGCGCTCGGGTCGAGCCCGGCGCCCGGGCTGCGGTGCACACGGGCGCGACCAGCCAGGACATCATCGACACGGCGATGATGCTGCTGGCCCGGCAAGCCCTGCGAGCCGTCGAGGCCGACCTGGCCGCGGCGGCCGGGGCGGCGGCGGGCCTGGCCCGCGAGCACGCGGCCACCGTGATGGTCGGCCGGACGCTGCTCCAGCAGGCCGTGCCGGTCACCTTCGGGCTGGTCGCGGCGGGCTGGCTGACCGCGATCGACGAGGCGCGGGAACGGCTGGCCGAGGTCAGGACCCGGCGGCTGGCGGCCCAGTTCGGCGGTGCGGCGGGCACGCTGGCGTCGCTGGGGGAGGCCGGGCCCGCGGTGGCGGCGGCGTTCGCGGCCGAGGTCGGGCTGGCCCAGCCGGTGCTGCCCTGGCACACCGATCGGCTCCGGCTGGTCGAGCTGGCCGCGGCGCTGGCCGGAGCCTGCGCGGCGACGGGCAAGGTGGCCAGGGACGTGACGCTGCTGGCCCAGTCGGAGGTCGCCGAGGTGGCCGAGGGCGACGCCGGGGGCCAGGCGGGCGGCTCGTCGGCGATGCCGCACAAGCGCAACCCGGTGGCCGCGGTGCTCGTCCTGGGCAGCACCCGGCGGGCGCCGTACCTGCTGGCCAGCCTCACCGCCGCCGCAGAGCACGAGCACCAGCGCGCGGCCGGGGCCTGGCACTCCGAGTGGGAGCCGCTGGCCGACCTGCTCCGGCTGACCGGGTCGGCCGCGGCCTGGGCGGCGTCGATGCTGTCCGGCCTGCGGGTGGACCCGGCCCGGATGCGGGCCAACCTGGACGCCGCACGCGGCCTGCCGCTGGCCGAGCACGTCACTGCGGTGCTGGCCCCGGGACTGGGTCGGCTCGCCGCCCATGATCTGATCGCGCGGGCCAGCCGGGTCGCGTCGGGGTCAGAGCGGGAGCTGGGCGAGGTGCTGCTGAGCACCGCGGAGTTCGCCGAGCCCATCGCCGCGGCGGGCGTCAGCCCGGGCCAGGTCCGGCAGGCGCTGGAGCCCGCGGCCTATCTTGGTGCCGCTGGCGCCTTCGTGACCGCGGCGCTGCACGCCCACGACGAGCGGGAAGCCCGCCGCGATCAGGACCTCAGGTGAGCGAGCCCCGCCCGGCCCCGTCGCGATCAGTACCCGAAGTTAGCGAGCCACGGTCGGCCAGCGGCCCAGGCCCCAGTGATAACAGCAAGAAAAGTCAAGAACTCAGTGATAACAGCAAGAAGAAGCCGCCGCCACAGCCACCGCCACAGCCACCGCCCTCGCCCTCGCCCCTCCCCCCTCTGGTGATAACAGCAAGAGGCCACCTCTCTGATAACAGCAAGAAGCGAGCCACGACAGGAGACAGCGACCATGACTGACGCTGGCCCGGCGCAGCCGGACACCGCCGGCCCCGTGACCGACGCCGCGCGGCGGGAGCAGGGCATGCGAGTGCGCCGGGAGGTGCTCGGCGACGCCCACGTGGACCGGGCCATCGTGCGCACCACCGAGTTCACGGCCCCGTTCCAGGACCTGATCACCCGGTACGCGTGGGGCGAGATCTGGTCCCGGCCCGGCCTGAGCCGACCCGAGCGGAGCATGATCACGCTGACCGCGCTGGCCGCGCTGGGCCGCGAGGACGAGCTGGCCCTGCACGTCCGGGCCGCGGTGCGCAACGGGCTCAGCCCGGATCAGATCGGCGAGGTGCTGCTCCAGGTGGCGATCTACGCGGGCGTGCCCGCGGCCAACAGTGCCTTCGCCGTGGCCCAGCGAGTGCTGGCCGAACTGGGCGCCGAGGACGGCCCCGCCCCGGCGTAGCAACCGGCCGGGACGGCGCCCCGGTCGACCCGGCGCAGCGGCGCCGCCGGGGCGGCGCAGCGGCGTAGCCGACCGCCCCGGCGAGTAGATTTCGTAGTCCGCACACGGGTGCGCTTTGCGGCCAGAACCCGATATCGTTTCGGTAAACGGCCCAGCGAGAAGGTGGGTGAGGGGTGGCGGAGATCGTGTCACTGGCCACGGCCGTGGAGCGCACGATCCACGATGGTGACACCGTCGCGATGGAGGGGTTCACGCACCTGATCCCGCACGCGGCCGGACGTGAGGTAATCAGGCAGCGGCTGCGGGACCTGACCCTGGTCAGGATGACCCCGGACGTGATCTACGACCAGCTCATCGGGGCCGGCTGCGCGCGCAAGCTGGTCTTCTCCTGGGGCGGCAACCCCGGTGTGGGCTCTTTGCACCGGTTCCGCGACGCCATCGAGAACTCCTGGCCGGTGCCGCTGGACATCGAGGAGCACAGCCACGCCGGCATGGCCAACCGGTACGCGGCCGGGGCGGCCGGGCTGCCGTTCGCGGTGCTGCGCGGGTACCGCGGCACCGGGCTGGCCGGCCTGACGGAGAACATCAGCGAGATCACCTGCCCGTTCACGGGGGAGCGGCTGACCGCGGTGGCGGCGCTGACCCCCGACGTGGCGGTGGTTCATGCGCAGCGCGCCGACCGGGCCGGGAACGTCCAGCTCTGGGGCATCACCGGGGTGCAGAAGGAGGTCGTGCTGGCGTCGCGGCGCTCGGTGGTCACCGTGGAGGAGATCGTGGACGAGCTTGACCCGCGGCCGGGCGCCGTGGTGCTGCCGGCCTGGACGGTCAGCTACGTCGCGCTGGCCCCTGGCGGCGCCCATCCCTCGTACGCGCTGGACTACTCCGTCCGCGACAACGACTTCTACGTGGCCTGGGATGCCATCAGCCGGGACCGCGAGACGTTCACCGCCTGGCTCGAGGCCGAGGTGTTCGGGTCCGCCGGTGACCGGGCCGGGGCCTCGCGGTGAGCCCGGACTACTCCAGCGACGAGATGATGACCATCGCCGCCGCGCGGACCCTGCGCGATGGCATGACCTGCTTCGTCGGCATCGGCCTGCCCAGCGAGGCGGCCAACCTGGCCCGCGCCACCCACGCGCCCGGCCTGGTGCTGATCTACGAGTCGGGCACCATCGGGGCCAAGCCCGGAGCGCTGCCGCTGTCCATCGGCGACGGCATCCTGGCCGTGACGGCCGACGCCGTGGTCAGCGTGCCGGAGATCTTCAACTACTGGATCCAGCCCGGCCGGATCGACCTCGGGTTCCTGGGCGCGGCCCAGATCGACAAGTTCGGCAACATCAACACCACGGTCATCGGCGACTACGCCAAGCCCAAGGTGCGCCTGCCCGGCGCCGGCGGCGCCCCGGAAATCGCCGCGTCGTGCCGTGAGGTGACCGTGGTGCTGCGGCAGAACCTGCGGGCGTTCGTGGAGCGGGTCGACTTCGTCACCTCGGTCGGATTCGGTGACGGGCCGGGCGCCCGCCAGCGCCTGGGCCTGACCGGCGCGGGCCCGCAGCGGATCATCACCGACCTCGGCGTGCTCGAGCCCGACCCGGCTACCTGCGAGTTTGTGCTATCGGGGGTATATCCCGGGGTGTCAGTGGCGGACGTGAAGAGCAAGACCGGCTGGGACCTGCGGGTCTCCGCGCGGCTGGCCGAGATACCTGTCCCCGGTTCCGGCGAGCTCAGCGCGCTGCGAGCGCTGGTCGCCGCGGAGCCTGCGACCGAAGGAGCAAGCCCATGACCACGGGCCACCCGACCACCGAGGGCCTGACGCTGCCTTCGTACGAACGGCCCGTGGGAGTCCATCCGCCGCTCGACACGCCGGAGTACCGGTCGACGCTGCTGCGCTCGCCCAAGCGTGCGCCGGTCCTGCTGCCGCAGGGCCTGACCGAGGTGACCGGGCCGCTCCTCGGGGCCGAGCGGGTCACGGCAGGCGACGCCGACCTGACCAACCGGCACGCCGGCGAGCCGCTGGGCGAGCGGATGATCCTGACCGGCCGGGTGCTGGACTCCGACGGCCGGCCGGTGCCCGACACTCTCGTCGAGATCTGGCAGGCCAACGCGTCGGGCCGGTACGCGCACGGGGTGGACGACCACCCGGCGCCGCTGGACCCCAACTTCGACGGCGCGGGGCGGTGCATGACCGACTCACTGGGCCGGTACCGGTTCGTGACGATCAAGCCCGGCGCCTACCCGTGGAAGAACCACCTCAACGCCTGGCGGCCGCAGCACATCCACTTCTCGCTGTTCGGCCGGGCGTTCACCCAGCGCCTGGTGACCCAGATGTACTTCCCCGGCGACCCGCTGTTCGCCCAGGACCCGATCTTCAACTCCGTCCCCGACCCGAAGGCCCGCCAGCGGCTCGTCTGCCGGTTCGACCTGGAGGTGACCGAGCCGGAATGGGCGCTGGGCTACCGATGGGACATCGTGCTGCGCGGCCGTGAGGCCACCGCGTTCGAGCGGGAGAGCGAGCGGGGCGAGCACCGGTGAGCCTGGGCCTGACGCCGTCCCAGACCGTCGGCCCGTTCCTGGCCATCGGGCTGCCCTGGCCGGACGGCCCCGACGTGGTCGATCCGGCCACGCCGGGCGCGATCACGATCAGCGGCCGGGTGCTGGACGGCGCGAGCGCCCCGGTGCCCGACGCGCTGGTTGAGACCTGGCAGGCCGCGCCGGACGGCAGCTTCGCCCACCCGGACGACCCGCGCGGTGGGGGTGACCCGCACTTCCGCGGGTTCGGGCGCTGCGCCACCGACGGCCAGGGCCGGTATCACATCGTCACGCTCCGGCCGGGCCCGTTCCCCGGCCGGAGCGGCGGCGCCGAGGCGCCGCACCTGGACGTGTCGGTGCTCGCCCGCGGGCTGCTGGACCGGGTGGTGACCCGGATCTACTTCGCCGACGAGCAGACCGCCAACGCGGCCGACCCGGTGCTGGCCACCGTCGACCCGGAGCGGCGCGGCACGCTGATCGCCACCCCGGAGCCCGGCGGCGGGCCCGGCCGGTTCCGCATTCGACATCCGGCTGCAGGACCCGCAGGAGACCGTGTTCTTCGATGTCTGATCGGGCAGTGTCGGATCCGGTCACCCTGGCCGCCTCGGCGCTGGACGGCCCCGACGGAGCGCCCGTGCTGGTGCTCGGCAACTCCCTGGGCACCAGCCGGGACTGCTGGGGACTCTCGGTGCCGCTGCTGGCCCGGCACTTCCGGCTGCTGCGCTACGAGCACCGCGGCCACGGCGCCCCGCCGGGCCAGTCGCCGGCCCCGCCCGGCCCCTACGCCCTTGATGACCTGGGCCGGGACGTGCTGGCCCTGCTCGACGCCCGCGGCGTCCGGCGCGCCCTGTACTGCGGCGTGTCGCTGGGCGGCATGGTCGGCATGTGGCTGGCCGCGCATGCCCCGGACCGGATCGCCGGGCTCGGCCTGTCCTGCACGTCGGCCTACCTGCCGCCCGCCGCGGGCTGGACGCAGCGGGCCGCCGCGGTGCGGGCGTCAGGCACCGAGTCCATCGCGGCGCTGGTGGTGAGCCGCTGGTTCACCCCGGCCTACCAGGCCGCGCACCCCGAGGTGCCCGAGGCGTTCGTGGCGGGCCTGGCCGCCGCGGCTGACGAGGGCTACGCCGGCTGCTGCGAGGCCATCGCGGCCATGGACCTGCGCCCGGTGCTGGGCTCGATCACCGCGCCCACGCTGGTGATCGCCGGGACCGAGGACCCGGCCACGCCGCCCTGGCACGGCGCCGCCATCGCCTCGGCCGTCCCCGGCGCCCGGCTGCGGGTGCTGCGGGCCGCGTCCCACCTGGCCAACGTGAGCAACGCCGCCGAGGTCACCGCCCTGCTCGTCCCGCACCTGCTCGCGGCCGCCGGCCGGGACTAGCGCCGGGCCGGCCTCGGAGCCCGGCCTCAGGGAACCAGCAGCACGCGGCCCAGGCGGCTGCGGTCCTCCAGCAGCGCGTGCGCCCGCGCCGCCTCCTCCAGCGGCAGCGTGGCCTGCACGGCCGCGCGCAGCCGGCCCGCGGCGGCCAGCCCGGCCAGCTCGGTCATCTCCAGCCGGGCCTGGTCCGGCCGGGCCGCGCGCCAGGCCAGCAGTCCGAACCCGGAGACCGAGCGCAGCGACAGTACCCGGGCCACCGGCAGCTCGGGCAGCTCGCCGCTGGCGGCGCCGTAGAAGACCAGCCGCCCGAACGGGGCCAGCAGGTCCATGCTCGGCCCGGTGACCTGGCCGCCGATGGTGTCGAGCACCACGTCCACGCCACCGGGCGCGGCCGCGCGGACCTGGTCGGGCCAGTCCGGGTCGGCGTAGCAGACCCCGACGTCGGCTCCGTGCTCCCGGGCGAACTCCAGCTTGGCCGGCGAGCTGGCCGTCGCGATCACGGTGCCCGCGCCCTCGATCCGGGCCAGCTGGGTGGCCAGGTGCCCGATGCTGCCCGGCCGCCGAGTGGACCAGCACCGTCTCGCCCGCCGCCAGCTGCCCGGTCCGCAGCACCCGCAGCGCCACCGGCGCGGGCATGTCCAGCACGCTCGCCGTCCCGGCGTCCACCCCGGCCGGCACGCGGACCAGCCAGGCCGCGTCGGCCAGCACGTAGTCGGCGTAGGCATCGGGGTTGACCAGGTCGACCACCCGCTGGCCGGCCAGCGCCGGGTCCGCCCCGTCGCCGACCGCCTCCACCGTGCCGACCACATCGCCGTGCGGGCTGCCCGGCAGCGACGGACGGCCGAGCGGGCTGGTCCCGCGCCGGAAGGCCGTGTCCACCCAGCTGGTCCCGATGGCCTCGGTCCTGACCAGCACCTGGCCGGGGCCCGGCACCGGGATGTCGGCCTCCTCGATCTTGAGGACCTCGGGGCCGCCGAACTCGTAGTAGCGCACGCGCCGCATCTGTGCTCCAATCCCTTGGGTGAGCCAACGTTGGCCAGCTAAACGTTGTCTTTGCCAACGTTGGGTTCACCAACGATAACAAAGGATCGTTGGCCCGGCCAACGGATATGGCTAGACTGGCCTGATGATCTCCGATGCGTCCTGCGGGCACGATCAGAGCCGGGCGCCGCGACGGCTTCAGGGCACCGCGTTCTGGCTGCTCGGGCGGGCCGCCCGGCAGGCCGAGCGGGTGACCCAGGAGCGCCTGTTCGAGGCCGGGATGCGGCGCGGGTTCTACGGCGTGCTGGCCACGCTGGAGGAGTTCGGTCCCGGCGCGCAGGCCGAGATCGGCCGCCGGCTGGGCATCGACCCCAGCGACATGGTGGCGATACTCAACGACCTGGAGCGCGCGGGCTACGTAAGCCGGGAGCGCGACCCGGACGACCGGCGGCGCAACAGCGTCACTATGACCGGGGCCGGGGCGCAGGCACTGCTCCGGTTCGACGCCGCGATCGCCGACGCCCAGGACGCGATGCTGGCCTCCCTCTCACCGGACGAGCGCGATCAGCTCATCGGCCTGCTCGAGCAGCTGGTCGCGCCCGCCGCCCGCCGCGCCGCCGGGGCCAGCCCGGCCGGGACCGCGGGCGGCTAGCCGACCTGGGTCGCCTGGCCGGCCCAGTACGGGGCGCGGAGCTGGCGCTTGAGGATCTTGCCGGAGCCGGTGCGCGGCAGCTCGCCGGTGAACTCCACCGAGCGCGGCGTCTTGTACCCGGCCAGGTGCTCGCGGGCGTAGGCCGTGACCTCCTCCGCCGACAGCCTCGCGCCCGGCGCCAGCACCACGGTGGCATGCACCAGCTCGCCCCACTCATCTGACGGGATGCCGAACACGGCCACGTCGTAGATGGCCGGATGCTGCTCCAGCGCGGCCTCGATCTCGGCCGGGTAGATGTTCATCCCGCCCGAGACGATCATGTCGGTCTTGCGGTCGCAGATATAGAGGTAGCCCTCGTCGTCCCGGTAGGCGATGTCGCCCACGGTGTGGAAGTCGCCCTGCCGGGCCGCCTCGTAGCTGTCGGGCTGCTTGTAGTACTCGCTGAACACTCCAGTCGAGCGGACGAACAGCTCGCCGGGGTGATCCGGCCCGGTCCCGGTCACCTCCTGGCCCAGCTCGTCCAGGAGGCGGATCTCGTTGCCGGGCGCGGGCTTGCCGCACGAGCCCGGCTTGCGCAGCTGGTCGGCGGGCTCCAGCACGCAGTTCACGCCGAGCTCGGTGGAGCCGTAGATCTCCCACAGCGAGTCGGCCGGGAAGTCGGCCAGGTAGGCCTCCTTGAGCGCGAAGCTCCACGGCGCGGCGTTGGCCAGCATCCGCTTCATGGACGAGCGGTCGTAGCGCGCCTTGACCTCGGCAGGCAGCGCGCACACCATCCGGATCGGCGTGGGCGCGGAGAACGTCGAGCTGACCCGGTACTTGTCCACCAGCCGCAGCCAGTCCTCGGGCTCGAACCGGCGCTGCACCACGACGGTCTGGCCCATCATCAGGCCGATGGTCATGAACGCGCTGGGCCCGCTGTGGTACAGCGGCCCGGTGGTCAGGTAGACGTCGTCCGGGGTGTAGCCGATCAGGCCGACCAGGCCCAGGACCAGCGACTCGTCCGTGCGCTGACGCAGCGCGCCCTTGGGCTTGCCGGTGGTGCCCGAGGTGTAGATCATCGTCGACATGCCCACGGGCTCGTGCGCGGGCGGCTCGGCGGACGCCGCCGCCTCGAAGTCCTCGCCCAGCACCTGCGGCCCGCCCGTCAGCCCGTTCGCCAGCCCGTTCGGCGGCGCGCCGCCGAACACGATGACGTGCCGCAGGCTGTCCGGCGGCCCGTCCGGTCCGGCGATCAGGTGGGCGTACTCCGCGTCCACGTAGGCGATGGGCGCGTCGGCGTGCCCGATGATGTACCGGGCCTCCTCGGGCGTGAGCCGGTAGTTCAGCGGCACCGCCACCGCGCCGATCTTGCGGGCCGCGGCCATCACGGCGACGATCCGCAGCGAGTTCGGCCCGCACCAGATGACCTTCTGGCCCGGGCCCGCCCCGAGCTCGGCCAGCGCGTTGGCGAGCCGGTTGGCCTGCGTCTCCAGCTCCGCGTACGTCCACGAGATGATGCCCTCGTCGCCGCGGTCGTCGATGACCGCGAGCTTGTCGGGCTGGCTGGCGGCATAGGCGCTCAGGATGTCTGGCATGCGACCCCTGTCCTCGGATCTGGCGGCTTAGCCATAACCCTGTCGCGCTTCACGCCAATTGTCACCATCCCCATCGCCGATCCCGGCCCGGCGCGGCAGCCAGCGTTTCCGCGGAAACGTCCGGGACCGGCGGTCAGGGTTGCGGCTACGAGGCCCGGCTGATCCAGTCCGGGGTCCAGCCGTCAACGGGCGGCGGGAACCACACGTCCACCGCCAGGCCGCCCTCGGGCAGCGCGCGGGCGGTGAGCTGGGCGTCGTGGGCGCCGGCGATGGCGACCACGATGGACAGGCCCAGGCCGTGGCCATCGCGGCGCCCGGCCCGCTCCGGGCCGAGCCGCCGGAACGGCTCGAACAGGCGGCCGACCTCGGACTGCTCCAGCCGGGGCCCGCTGCTGACCACCGACAGCACCGAGCGCCCCGCGTGCACGCCGGTCAGCACCTCGACCCAGCCGCCGGGGACGTTGTGCCGCAGCGCGTTGTCGACCAGGTTGACCGCCAGGCGCTCGGCCAGCCGGGGATCACCCGAGGTCGCCGCCGGGTTCAGCACGGTACTGAGCCGCAGCCCGCGGCGCTGCGCCTCGGCCTCGTGGCCGCGCAGCACCTCGGTCACCATGGCCTGCAGGTCCAGCGGCGCGCGCTGGTCGAGGCCGCGCTGGCTGCGGGCCAGGGTGAGCATGGCCTCAATGAGCCGCTCCTGCTGCTCGCCCGCGGCCAGCACTCGCTCGCAGGCGGCCTGGAGTGACTCGGCCGACCGCTGCGGGTCGGCCAGCGCCACCTCGACCAGGGTCCGCTGCCGGGCCAGCGGCGTGCGCAGCTCGTGCGAGGCGTTGGCCACGAACTGCCGTTGCGCCCCGAACGAGCCCTCCAGCCGGGCCAGCAGCCCGTTGAAGGTCTCCCCGAGGTCCCGCAGCTCGTCGTCGGGGCCGGCCAGGGCCAGCCGGTGGTTGAGGTTGCTGGCCGAGACGCGCTGGGCGGCCGCGGTGATCGTACGCAGCGGCCGCAGCACCCGCCCGGCCATCAGCCAGCCCAGGCCGACGGAGGCCATGGCCATGATGCCCAGCGCCACCCCGCAGTCGGTGAGCAGCTGGCCGAGCTGTCGCTGCGCTGCTGGGCCAGTACCCGGCTGAGGTAGGAGCAGTTGATCGGGGTGGGGGCCCGCGCCGCGGAGCCGGACACCGTCCCGGAGCAGAACCGGGTCAACGTCCGGCTGCCGGACGGGCCGGTCGCGGGGCCGGTGCCGGACGCGCCGGAGCCGGTGACGGGCGAGGCCGGGACGGCGTGAGCCGAGCCCGCGGCCGAGTGGGCCGACAGCATCACCGGGCCGGTGAGCACGTCGTGCTCGGTGAGGATGTAGGTGATCGCGAGCAGCGCGGTGCCGCAGAGCAGGAACACCGCGCCGTACATCAGCGTGAGCCGCAGCCGCACGGTGCGCCGGGGCCAGTGCGGCCGGCGGGCGCGCGACCGGGGGCGGCCCGGCCGGGGGTGCGGCGGCGGCATCGGCGGGACCGGCCCCTGGCCCGGGTACGAGCCTGCCGGCGCGGTGGCCGGGGGCATGGCGGGCGTGGCGGGAGCGAGCATGGACATCCCTCAGATCCGGTAGCCGGCCTGGGCCACGGTCTCGATGACCGGGGGGTCCCCGAGTTTACGGCGCAGCCTGCTCATGGTGACCTTGACGGCGCTGGTGAACGGGTCGGCCATCTCGTCCCAGACCCGCTCCAGGATCTCCTCGGCCGGCACCACCCGGCCCTGGGCGGACAGCAGCAGCTCCAGCACGCCGAACTCCTTGGGGCCCAGGTCGAGCGCGCGGCCGGCCCGGCTGGCCTGCCGCCGTGACGCGTCCAGGGCGATGTCGCCGCTGACCAGCACCGGGGAAGCCGGGGCGCTGGCCGTCGCAGCAGGGCCCGGATCCGGGCCACCAGCTCCGCGAACGCGAACGGCTTGGGCAGGTAGTCGTCGGCCCCGAGGCTGAGGCCATCCACCCGGTCCTCGATCGTTGCCGCCGCGGTCAGCATCAGCACCCGGCTGCGGCAGCCGGCCTCGCACAGCCCGGCGCACACCGCGTCGCCGTGCAGGCCGGGCAGGTCGCGGTCCAGGACGATCACGTCGTAGTCCGTGACCAGCGCCCGGTCCAGCCCGTCCCGGCCGTCGAACGACAGGTCGACGGCGAGCTGCTCGCGGCGCAGCCCGATGCCGATGGCCTCGGCGAGCTCGCGGTCGTCCTCGATCACGAGCACTCGCATCGCGGCTCCTCTCCGGGGCGACGTTCGGCCCGCCCAGCGGCCCCCCATCCATGATGCGCCGGCCCGGTTGCACGGCGGTTGCACCGGTGCGCGCCTGCCGCTGGCTCACGGTCCGGATGGCAGCTGGGCCGGGTCCTGGATCGAGGTCACTGCGGGCTTGCCATCGCGGACCGTTATCTGGGCCGAGACGTTGTCGCCCACCTTGATCTGGCCCGCGCTGGTCACCCGGCCGGAGACGCGCGTGGCGCTGGTGATGGCCGCCGTCACCGCCCGGCCCGGCGCACCCAGCGTGATCGACGCCGCGGTGATCGCCTGCACCCGGCCGGCGATGAACATCTGCGCCGTGCCCGTGCCGCCGGGCAGCGCCCCGCCCGGTAGCTGGCTCGACCCGCCGGGCCCGGTGTCCACCGGGGACTGGCTCCGGCTGGCGGCGGCCGGCGAGGACGGCGACAGCTCGCTGCTGACCGCCACCGTCACCCCGGCGCCGACGACCAGCGCCGCCACCGCGATCGCGGCCAGGACCAGCGGCCGTCGCCGGCGCGGGCCGCCGCCGGACCCGCCCGAGGGCGGCGGCCACGGCGGCCCCGCCTCGTCGTCGTCAGGCCAGTCGTCGTCAGGCCAGTCGTCGTCCTCGCCGGCGGGGGAGTGGCCGGGGAAGTCGCCGGGCCAGTCGGCCTCCGGCCTGCCCTGACCGGGCCAGGTTGATTCGTCCGGCATGGCTGGTCGCCTCCTCGTACTGGTCTGGATGCTGCCGCGGAACGCCCGCCCGCCAGTCGCGTCCCACCCGGTCCCCGCCATCGGCCGGGGACTTGTCCCGCCGGGCCACACCGTGCCGCAACGCGGGTTGCGGCGCGGTTACAGCCGCACCGCCTCGGCCCGAGCCGCCGGTGTAACTCCCGCGCAACCACCCGTCCCGTAGACCTGGCTGCACCACGCGCCGGTCCCGCCCCCCGGCTCGCCCGCCATCCGCCAGCGGCCCCGGACCCGTCCGGATCGACCGCGGACCCGTCCGGATCGACCGCGGACCGCAGGGGACCGCACCCCGCGCTGCATGTCACTCACGACAGGAGAGCCCGTTGTTTTTCCTTACCTACCTGCGGCGCGAACTGCGCCGCCGAATGCGCCAGGCCATCGTCATCGCGCTCGGCCTGGCCCTCGGCATCGGCCTGGTCATCACCGTCAGCGCCGCCGCCGAAGGCGTCAGCAACGCCCAGTCCGGCGTCCTCAAGGGCCTGTACGGGGTCGGCACCGACATCACGGTGACGGCCAAGCCCGAGCAGTTCAACCCCGGCCACGGCGGGACCCGCATCCAGATCGGGCCGGGCGGCGGCCGAGTCTGCCACGGCAGCGTGTGCAAGCCCGGCGCCCAGACCGTCGACAACCTGACCAGCCCGGCCTACGGCCCGCTGGCCGCCTCGACGGTCGACTCGGTCGCGCGGCTGCACGACGTGGCCAGCGTGGCCGGCGGCCTCACGCTCAACGACACGCAGATTAAGATCCCGGGCTCGATCGGCTCTGGCGGCCCCGGCACGCTGCCGCAGCCCAAGTCGTTCGGCGTGGACGGCGTGGACCTGTCCCGGCCCGCGCTCGGCCCGCTCAGCGCCGGGAAGATCACCGACGGCCGGGACCTGGCCCGCTCCGACGCCGCCGCGGACGTCGCGGTGGTGGACACCAACTACGCCGCCGCGCACCAGCTCAAGGTCGGCTCGACGATCAGCATCGCCAAGAAGGCGTTCACGGTCATCGGCCTGGTCCGCCAGCCGCAGGGCGGCAGCCCGCCGGACGCCTACATCCCGCTGGGCCGGGCTCAGGCCCTGGCCCAGGGCTTCGGCAGCAAGAAGAACCTGGCCGGCCAGGTCAACACCATCTACGTCGCCGCCGCCAGCGCGGCCGACATCTCCGCCGTCCAGAAGGAGATCTCCCGGCTGCTGCCCAAGGCCACCGTCACCACCTCGGCCAGCCTGGCCAGCCAGGTCACCGGCTCGCTGACCAGCGCCGACCGGCTCGCCAACGACCTGGGCCGGTGGCTGTCGGTGCTGGTGCTGATCGCGGCGTTCGCGGTGGCCAGCCTGCTGACCATGGCCGCGGTGGCGCGCCGGGTGCGCGAGTTCGGCACGCTCAAGGCGCTGGGCTGGCGCAGCCGCCGGATCGTGGCCCAGGTGCTCGGCGAGTCCGTCACCATGGGCATCATCGGCGGCGCGGCCGGGGTCGGCCTCGGTCTGGCCGGCGCGGCGATCATCACCAGGATCGCGCCGAAGCTGTCCGCCACCCTGGCCTCCGCCACCGGCCAGCGGTTCTTCTCCGCCGGGCCGGGCGGCACGCAGAGCTCCAGCCCGACCGCGGACCACACCGTGCTGGTGCCGCTGCACGCCTCGGTGACCGCCGGCGTGATCGCGCTGGCCGTGCTGCTCGCGCTGGTCGGCGGGCTGCTGGCCGGGGCCTTCGGCAGCTGGCGGATCAGCCAGCTGCGCCCGGCGACCGCGCTGGCCCGCGTCGAATAGGAGAGGATCACATGTACCAGCTCACGGGCGTCAGCAAGATCTACCAGAAGGGCCGCCGCACCGTCCCCGCGGTGCGCGACCTGGACCTGACCATCGGCGACGGGGAGTGGCTGGCCGTGCAGGGCCGCACCGGGCACGGCAAGACCACGCTGCTCCAGCTGCTGGGCGGCCTGGACCGGCCGACCTCCGGGATCGTCGACTTCGACGGCGCCGACCTGGCCCGGCTGCGCGAGGCCCAGGTGACCAGGGTCCGGGCCGTCTCCATCGGCTTCATCTTCCAGACCTTCAACCTGGTGCCGACCCTGTCGGCGGCCGAGAACGTCGAGGCGGCGCTGATCCCGCTGGGCATCCGGCTGGCCGGACGCCGCCGCAAGGTGGCGCAGGCCCTGGACGCGGTCGGGCTCGGTGACCGGGCCCGGCACCTGCCGGGCGAGCTGTCCGGCGGCCAGCAGCAGCGGGTGGCCATCGCGCGGGCGCTGGTCAAGGAGCCGAAGGTGCTGCTGGCCGACGAGCCCACCGGCAACCTGGACGAGGACACCCGCGACGAGATCATCGGACTGCTCGGCCGGCTGATGGCGCGAGCTGGGCCTGACCCTGGTCCTGGTCACCCACGACAGCTCGGTGGCCCGCCGCGCCCAGCACGTCGGGATCATGAGCAAGGGACGGCTGACCGTGCGGCGCGACATCGCACCCGCGCCCGTGTCCGGTCCGCCAGTCTTGTAGTGGCTCTTTAACAGGGCGCGGCCGGGGGCGTGGCACCTGCCACGCCACCCGGCCGCCACCGGACCAACTGACTACTTGATGGTGTAGCTGTACGGGAAGGCCGCGACCTCGCTGCCGTCGGGCCACTGACCGGGGATCTCGTTGTAGGTCACCCCGCCCGGCGGCACTGACGAGTCATCGAGGTACAGCGTCCCGCTGACCGTCGAGCCCGCCGCGCCCGACGGCGTGATCGTCACCGGGATGGTGACGCTCTGGCCTGGGTTGACCACGTACGGCGTGAAGCCGGCCGAGGCGTTCAGGCTGCTCAGCCACATGTCGCCGGTCGGCGAGCTGACCGTGTTGTCGAACGCGGTCGTGATCGCGTTCAGCGACACATTCGCCGTGACGTTCTTGGCCGCGGTGGCCTCGAAGGGGCCGGTCAGGAACGGCGTGACGTACCAGCTGCCGGCCGGGACGTCCGGTGAATCGAACGCGACGTTGCTCGTGGTGCCGGACGATGAGATCAGGTCCGGGTCACCGAACGGGTAGGACAGGTCGAAGAACTGGGACTTGGGCGCCGTGACCTGGGCCGTGAGCCGGGTCGTCTCGGACGGGACCAGGTACTCCGGCACCACGCCCGTGACGTTGGGCAGGGTCAGCGACGACGTGGTCTGCGGGGCCAGGGTCACGCTGGCCTGCTTGTTCAGCCGGGCGTCGATGAAGTACGCCTCCGGCGAGGGGCCGTGGTTGGTGATCTTCACGTGCGCGACGACCGGCTGCCCGGCGGCCAGCTGGCTGCTGGCCGAGTCGGGCAGGCCGACGTCCGGGCCCCGGCCGGCAGGTCGTTGACCGTGACCCGGAAGGGCTGGGCTATTGCCGTGCCGGAGACCGTGTTGTAGAAGTCCACGATCAGCGTCCACGTGCCTGCCGCGGGGCTGAGGACGTGCAGCTGAGTGCCCTTCTCCGGCTGCAGCGTGCCGCTGCCGCCCGGGGTCGTGGCCTGCAGGCCGTTGACCGCGGTGGAGGCGGCCAGGCCGGACGGGCTGACCAGCTCGGCGAGCATGGTGTTGCCCGCGTTGCCGGTCTGGACGCTGACGTTCAGCGCCTTGTCCCCGGCCGGGATCCGCATCTGGTAGTAGACCGTCTGCCCGGTGTTGGACGCGCGGCCGTTGCCGCCGGTCAGCGTGCCGGTGAAGCTCGTACGCCGGGTTCGGCGCCGGGACCAGCGAGCGCAGCGTGACCGGCACCGACGTCACCTTGGTGAACGCGGGGCCGGCGGCCGAGCTGTGCAGGATCATGCGAGCCGGCCTGGTCACCGGGCCGCGACGGCGTGGCGACGGTCAGCCCGATGGTCCTGGACGCGCCCGGCGCGAGCGTGACCGAGCTGGCCGACAGGTGCCGAACTGGCGCCAGGTAGCCGTGCTGGCCTGGAACGCTGGCCGGCACCGAGGAGGCGGTGGAGGAGGTGGAGACCAGCGCCGTCCACTGGCCCGGCGCCGGGTCGGCGACCTGGGCGTTGCCGTAGTTGCCGACGCCCTGGGGCAGGTTGAACTCGGCCAGGTCGCCGTTGGGGGCGATCAGGCTGAGGTCCACGACCCCGACCAGGGACGACCGAGGCGTTCAGCCGCGCCTGGCCGGGCGCCACGTTGAAGGTGACCGCCTGGCTGTAGCCCGCCGCCTCGGTCAGCGACAGGGACTTGGTGGACACCGGGTGGTAGGCCGACAGCGTGCGGCTGGACAGGCCCACGTGCACGCTGCCCTGGCCCGTCGTTGGTGAGGGTCTCGGACAAGTGCTCGGTGGTGCCGGTCGGGCCGACCGCGTTGAGCTGGGTCGCGCTGTCCAGCACGGCGTGCCCGGCCTTGGCCGAGGTGCCGCCGGGGTAGGAGCCTGGCCGCCAGCACGGCCGCGTAGGCGTCCAGGATGCCGGCGCCCTGCTGGTCGGCCGGGCGCGTCGATGTTCTGCGCCGTCGACACGATGATCTGCTTGACCACCGCCGGGCGACGGGGTCTGGCCGTGGTGCGCCTCGCGGTAGGCCTGGATCACCAGCGCGGCCGTGCCCGCGGTCAGCGGCGCCGCCTCGCTGGTGCCGCCGGACAGCTCCACCGAGGCCGCCTGGCCGGAGAAGTTGGTGCACGCGAACGTACAGCGCCGGGTTGGGCGTGCACAGCGCCCAGTTCAGGTCGCCGGGCGCGACCACGTCCACGGTGCACGCCGTCCTGGTCGAAGCCGCCCGAGCTGAGGCCGCTGATGTTGTTGTCGAGCCAGCCCTTGACGCCCGGCGCGGTGATGCCGCCGATGCCGCTCTGCGCGTAGGCCCGGTAGGTGGTCGACGCGCCGGCCGAGATCACGGCCGGGTCGGTGGCGGGAGAGCCGATGGTGTTGGTGACGCCGGCGTCGCCGGTGGACACCGTGACGGTGACGCCGGCCTTGGCCGCCGCGTCGTCGGCCTTCCGGACCAGGTCCAGGCTGGCGGTGTCCGGGAACGGGTTGTCGCCGAACGACTCGTTGAGCACGTTGACGTGGTCGTGGTTGACCGCGTAGTTGATCGCCTCGAGGAACACCGAGTTGAAGGCCACGTTGGCGGAGCCGAACACGTTCAGCCCGACCAGGCTGGCGCCGGGGGCGACGCCGAGCATCCGGATGTCGCACGGGGTGCTCAGGCCGACGCCGTAGCCGGCCACGTTGTAGACGTGGCGGCCCTGCGCGGCGATCGAGCTGGAGTCCAGGAACGCCTCGCCGCCGTCAGTCGGCGCGGTGGTACCCGTCCCGCTGAAGTCCTGGTAGTCGACGAAGACGTGCTGGCCGTTGGCCCGGATGAAGTCCGGGTTGTTGGGGTCCACGCCGTCGGCGATGTAGCCGACCTTGACGCCCGCACCGGTGTAGCCGAGGCCCTGGGCGGACGGGCCGCCGGACTGGGTGGCGGCGTGGATGTTGCCCGAGCGCCTCCGGGTCGAGCTGGACCTTGCCCTTGGCCGGGCAGGCGCCGGGCAGCGGGGTGATCGCGTGCGGGACGGCCTTGCGCAGGGCCTTGGCGATCGGGCTGGCCGCGAGCGGGATCGGCCGGTCGGCGATGACCTCCTTGACCGCCGAATTGGCCGCCAGCAGCTTGGCCTCACCGCGCGACACGGTCGCGGAAATGGCGTTGACCAGGGAGAAGCTCTTCACGTTGCGGGCGTGGGTGGCGGTCAGGCTGGACCTGACCTGGCTCTGCACCGAGCTCACCATCGAGCTGCGCCGCGCCGCGTTGGCGGGCGTGTCGGGCAGGCCGGCGACCTGGTTCTTGAAGACGATGATCACCTTGTCGGTGACGTTGCGCGACAGCGCCCGGGCCTGCGCGGCGGTCAGCTCCGCTCGCGCGCTGTGGGCCCGTGGTGCCTGGGTCGCCGCTTGCGCCGTGGCCGACAAGGCCACCAGCAGGACGGGTGTGGTGATCGCGACGCTGCGCAACAAACCCGTATGTCTCATGTGCCTCTTCCCTCACAACTAGGCCCCTGGCCGCCAGAAACCTCGACCATTAGTACAGCGATGCGCATTGGCTCACAAGCCCCGCCGCGCTAACGGTCTGATACCAAGTCCCCACAGATTGCCTGAAAGTCCAGGTCAGGGCGTTTGCCTGAGCAGGCGCTAGCTGCCGTCGGGCCAGCCGCCGCGGTGCAGCACCATCGGGTGGTGCGGCAGCGCGCCGGCCGGGTCAGCGGCCATGGCCAGGGCCTGGCTGAGGTACGGGCGCTGGGCCCGCCATGCGGCCGGCGGCGGCCGCAGCGCGGCGCCCAGCAGCGGCGACCCGTCGTCGCCGGCCCGGGTCAGCAGGTCGTGCAGGATGTCGGCCAGCCCGTCGATCTCGGCCGCGCCGAACCGCTGCGCCCAGTCCGCCGCCACGGCGGCCAGCCGCCGCTGGCTGCCCTGCCGGGCCTGCAGGCCCCTGGGCGTGAGCCGCGCCACCTGGCCGCGGGTGCCGGCCGGATCGGGCTCGGTCACGGCCAGGCCGCTGCGGGTCAGCAGCCCCACCGACATGCTGATGGCCTCCCTCGACACCCCGGCCCGGCCGGGCAGGTCACGCAGCCGGACGCCCTGGCCGTCCAGCATGCGCAGTGCGTTGGCGCTGGCCGTGAGCGACAGCCGGGTCGCCTGCTCGTAGTCGAGGGTGAAGGCCAGCAGCGTGCGGGACAGCAGCACCGACAGGTCGCCGGCGTCCCGGCCGGCGTCCCGCACCCGGTCACTGAGCAGCGGGGCCTCGGCGAACATGCGGTCTTTGACGACCGGCAGGTACCAGGGCAGGTCCCGGCCGAGCCGGCCGAGCAGCGCGTCCAGCCGGCCGCGCAGCGCGTCGATCGACGCGGCGCCGAACCGGTCGCGCCAGCGGCCCTCGATCTCGGCCGCCAGCGGCGTCCAGACCCGCTGCGCGTGACGGCCGCCGCGGGGCGGGCGCACGACCGGGTCCGGGCCGTCGTCGACGGTGATGTAGCCCCAGCGGCGCAGGCCGGCCAGGTTGGTGATGGCGGCCAGGCCCTCCAGGTCACGCAGCGGCACGCCGCCGGCGTCCACGAACCGCATGAAGTTGGCCCACATCGGCAGCGACACCAGCCACGGGCCGCGTGGTGCCTCGCCCGGCCGCCCAGCCTGGCTCGCCCGCCTGGCGTCGGCCCGGCCCGCGGTGGTCTGGTGCACCATCCGCTGCTCGGCCTGGTTGTCGAACTCGATCGTGAAGGCGACCAGTACCTGGGACAGCAGCGTCGGCAACAGCGGGGTGGGCAACAGCGGGGTGGCCAGCGGCGGGGCGGGCAGCGGCGGGGCGGGCAGCGACGGGCGGTCGGGCACGCCACCGACCCTAAGCCGGCCTGCGGGCCGGGCGGCGGGCCCGGCGGCGGGCCCGGCGCCGCCTCGGGCGGCCCGAGCGGCAGCGGCGACGGCGGCTTGACCTCCTCCAGACGCAGGTAAGTGGTCAGTCGCCCGGCGCCGCGGGTGGCCAGCCGGGACAGCACGCGCTGCAGCTCGTGCACGTCGCGGGCCACGATCGTGATCAGGTAGTCCATCTCGCCGGTGATGTTGTCGGCCGAGATGACCTGGGGCAGCGCCCGCAGCAGGTCCTCGAACGCGCGGACCGAGCGCGGATCGTGCCGGGACGTGGTGGCGGTCACGTAGACGTGCAGCGGGAAGCCGGCCTCGGCCGGGTCGAGCCGGGCGGCGATGATCCGGATGACCCCGGACTCCTTGAGCCGCCGCACCCGGTGCAGCGTCGCCGCAGGCGAGAGCCCGGCCATCCGGGCTAGCTCGACGTTGGTGCGGTCGGCATCAGCTTGCAGCGCGGTTAGCAGTTTGATGTCAACTTCATCAAGTGAAACGGCCATGTTACTTAATATAATTTAGCTGTAGCGGCCAGCCAAGCAATCTGTCCAGTTTGTTCCACATACTGGAAGCATGAACTTCGACCGTCGTGCTGTCGCGGCCCTGGCCGCCGCCGGAATCCTGTGGGGGTGCACTGTGCCCGCCACCAAGCTCGCCGTGCACTATCTCGCGCCCGGCTGGCTGACCATCGTCCGCTTCGGCCTGGCGGCCGCCATCCTGCTGATCGCCCGCCGCAAGCAGCTGCGGGAGGCCTGCCTGCCGGCCGTGCTGGCCTGGGGCGCCGTCGGCTACGGCGGGACGATCTTCCTGCAGAACGCGGGCGTCATGCGGACCAGCGTCAGCCACGCCGCGCTGCTGGTGGGCGCGACCCCGGTGCTGGTGGCGATCATGTCGGCGGCCTGGTTCCGCACCGTGGCCCGGCCGCTGGCCTGGGCCGGCTACGCGGTGTCGATGGCCGGCGTGGTGCTGATCGCCGGGGCGGGCGGCCAGGGCAGCGCCAGCATGTCCGGCGACGGCCTGGTCCTGCTGTCGCTGCTGCTGTCGGCCTCGTTCACCGTGGCCCAGACCAGGCTGCTGCCCGGCCGGGACCCGATCGCGGTGACGGCGGTGCAGTTCGCGGCGGCCACGCTGGCCATGCTGCCGGTAGCGGCGGTGACCGAGCCGCTGCCGCACGCGGCGACGCTGCGCGCCGGGCTGCCGGTCCTGCTCGGCCTGGCCGTGTTCACGATCGCGCCGTTCACGCTGTTCGCCTTCGGCCAGTCTCGGGTGTCGGCGGCGGCCGCGGCGCCGTTCCTCAACCTGGAGCCGCTGGTCGGCACCGCCATCGGCGTGGCCGCCTTCGGCGACCCGTTCGGGCTGGCCCAGCTGGCCGGCGCGGCGGCGATCGTGGCCGGCATCGCGGTCAGCAGCCTGCCCGGCCGCGAGCCGGCGACGGCCGAGGCCGCCGCGGCTGCCGACCTGGAGACCGCCGACTTGGGGAGCAGAGAGCTGGCCGCGGCTGAGCTCACGTCCGCCGGGCTGGTCACGGCCGAGCTGGCCCTGGCCGGGGCGCCGGCGGGCGCCGGTGCCGGCTCAGGGGCGGTGGGTGGCGACGAGCTTATCCATGAGCGTGTCCATGCGGGCGTCGACCTGCTGCCGCGCCGGCTCCTCGTCGTACCAGGCGACGATCTCCCTGGCCCCCTGCTCGAACGGGATGACCGGCCGGAAGTCCGGCACCACCCCGCGCACCTTGGTGTTGTCGAACACCAGCGAGTGCGCCTTGTCACCGATCAGGCTGGCCCCCCAGTCCGGGTCGGCGACCGCGATGGCGTCCGACGGCACGTGCACGATGTCGGCGCTCGTCCCGGCCGCCGCGGCCAGCGCCGCCGTGACCTGGTTCCAGGTGAGCACGTCGTCCGAGGTGATGTGGAACGCCTCACCGAGCGTGCGCGGGTGGCCGAGCAGCGGTACGAAACCGCGGGCGAAGTCTGCGTGATGAGTGAGCGTCCACAGCGAGGTGCCGTCGCCGTGCACCACGACCGGGCGGCCCTGGCGCATCCGGGCCAGGGCGGTCCAGCCGCCGTCGAGGGGGATGAGGGTCTTGTCGTACGTATGCGACGGCCGCACGATCGTCGCCGGGAAGCCTTCCTCCCGGTAGGCGGCGGTGAGCAGGTCCTCGCAGGCGATCTTGTCGCGGGAGTACTGCCAGAACGGGTTGCGTAGCGGCGTCGACTCCGTCACCGGCAGCCGGGACGGCGGGGTCTGGTAGGCCGACGCCGAGCTGATGAACACGTACTGGCCGGTCCGGCCGCCGAACAGGTCCAGGTCCGTGCGCACGTGCTCGGGGGTGAAGGCGACCCAGTCCACCACGGCGTCGAACTCCCGGCCGCCCCGCGTCGCTCCCAGCGCGGCCGCGGCCGCCGCCGGGTCGCGGATGTCGGCGTGCAGCACGGTGGCCTCGGGTGGCAGCGGCCGGTCGTTGCTGGTGCCCCGGTTCAGCACCGTCAGGTCGATGCCGCGCTGCACGGCCAGCGCCGAGCACGCCGAGCTGATCACGCCACTGCCGCCGATAAAGAGAACCCGCATGGCCGTCACGCTATTAGCGCCCGGGCCGCGGCTCGCGGCCGGCCCCGGCACTGGCCCGGCTAGCCGTCGCAGCGGCGGCGGACCAGGGTGAAGCTCTCGAACTCGGTGTAGTCCGGCGTCGGCGTGCCCGCCTGGCCGGTGGCCGGGTTGACTGGATCCGCGCCGGGCGCGTGGAAGTAGCGCACCGTGATGCTGGTCATGCCGCCGCGCACCTCGCCGGGGTGCACGTCGAACACCGCGATGCCGTAGCCGGTGCTGGTGTCCCGCATGGCCGACCAGGTCGCGTCCTCCAGGGCGTCCGCGCCGGCCCGGGCGAACACGCCCGGCGTCGAGGTCGCGGCGGGCCGGTTCGCGCGGGTGAACACCTTGGCCTGGCGCAGGCCGTCGGACTGGTCGATCCCGTAGGAGTCCAGCGGCGCGTCGGTGCCGCCGCCGCCCAGGATCAGGTGAACGGTGCCCTGGCTGGTGTCGACCACGCCGCTGTCAGTCGTGGTGACCGGGTGCGGGCGCAGCGTCTGCACCGGGGCGCCGGTGACCGCGTCCCGGCCCACCATGCTGTCCGAGCCGCGCACCGGGAAGGACCGCTCGTAGTCGTGGTCGTGCCCGCACAGCACCAGGTCCACCTGGTACCGGTCGAACAGCGGCAGCCAGGCCTCGCGGATGCCCAGGTCCGAGCCGTTCCCGGTGGCCGAGGAGGACGTCGCGTCCTGGTGCATCTGCACGATGATCCAGTCGATGGAGCGATCGGCCCGGGCGGCCGCCAGGGTCCGCTCCAGCCAGGCCGTCTGCGCCCCGCCCGAGTAGCCCCGGATGTAGAACGAGGTGCCCGGCGGGATGGCCGGGTTGCCGGTGCCGGCCGCCGGGGTCAGCGGCTGCGGCCCGGCCACGAACGCGCCCGCGTCCTGGTAGACGACGTCGTCGGCGGCCAGCGAGATGAACAGGGCCGAGCCGACCCGGAAGGCGTACCAGCGGCCGCGGAAGCCCGGCACCCCGTTGTCCGGCAGCGTGTACCGGGTCAGGTACGAGGTCAGCCCCTGCGGCCCGTTGCCGAACTCGATCTCGTGGTTGCCCGGGCACGGCATCCAGGCCCGGCGTGCCGCCGAGGCCTGGTTGTTGTTGCCGAAGTCACGCCAGACCTGCGGCTGCACGGCGGGGTTGAGGTCGGCGTAGCACAGGTCGCCGTTCAGCAGGTGGAACAGCGGCTGGAAGGACTCGACCGCGCCGACCGCGTAGGCGCTCTGCCCGTAGGACAGCACCCACTCGGTGTTGGGGGTGGCCAGGTCGCCGAAGCTGGTGAACCGGAACGGCTGCCGGCCGCGCGGCGCGGTGCGGAACGTGGCGCTGAACGGCTCGGCGGCGCTGTCGTTGTCCGCGGTGACCGAGTAGGAGTACTCAGTGCCCGGCGTCAGCCCGGTGACCTGGGCGTGGTAGGTCCAGACCGGCTCGCCGCTGATGCCGTCGGTGTAGCTGCGCAGCACGACCGGCACCATCCGGGGGTGCTCGCCGGGGCCGGCCAGGTGCAGTCGCGGCTTCACGGCCGGCGTCGCGGGAGGCCCACGACACGGTCATGCTGGTGGCCGGGTCGCGGCCCCAGGTCAGGTGGACCTGCTCGGGGGTTCCGTCGGAGGCGGCGGGCTGGCGCTGCGGGCGAGTGAGGGCGGCGGCCGCGGGCGCCGGGGCGGCGGCCAGCAGGCCGGCCCCGCCGGCGCCGACCAGCACCTGGCGGCGGGACAGCGTGCCGTCCTCGGCGCTGAGCACCGCGACGGCCGCGGGCGCCTCGCCGGCCGGGGCCGCGGCGGCGGTCGCCGCATCGGCGGCGGAGTGCGGGGTGACCTCATCCTGGTCGCTAGACATGCAGACACTATGCCGACCGGGCATGAACTGCCGATGACGCCGCTATGGCCGGCGGCACGAATGCGGATGAAGGGTAGCTGATCGCCTTAGCCGCGCCGGGACGTCAAGCAAACGATCGCCTATCTCCGGGGCCGGTGAGGCGTGAATAGCCCGGCTAATTCACGCGGGCCATGAGCGCGTTCCGGTCGGGCCTTGTTTTGATCCGCTGATGACTTTTTCGTGGAGATTCATTGACATGCGCTGATCGGGGGTTGAAGATAGGCCGATAACAACGGGGTGAATCATCGCGGTCACAACGGGGTTGAGGCAGTACGGTTAGGCGACACGTGATCTGAGCGCGGCCACATCACGGGCGGAGTGTCGCTGAGCTGGGAACAGGGTCACGGCCGGGGGACTGCTGCGGGGCTAAGCATCGGCTGTTTGCGCTCGGGATCGGCGCACTCGGCCTATTAACGGCCAGTCGCTATTCTCCGCTGCCCGTCGCCCTTTTCCCGAGATGGACAAACCGTCCCATAACAAAGGGAGGATGGGCAATGGCCTACCGACTCGGCAAGAATCGTCCCGTCATCGACGACCGGACCCTGCGCTTCGCCACCTACCTGAAGCCGGCGCTGCCCACACCGCCAACCGCGGTCGAGTACGGCGACAAGGTCCCGAGCTGGCCGATGTACTACAACGACCAGTACGGCGACTGCACCTGCGCCGCCGCCGGGCACATGATCCAGAACTGGACGGCCAGCGTCGGGACCGAGGTCACGGTCCCGGACCCGAGCGTGCTCACCTTCTACGAGCACTTCGTGGGCACGCCGCCGCCGGCCGACGCGGGCTGCAACATGCTCCAGGTCCTGCGCTACTGGCGCAAGACCGGGCTGGACCAGCACAAGGTGCTGGCCTTCGCCAGCCTCGACCTCCAGAACCAGGTCCAGGCCCGGAGCGCCGTCTGGCTGTTCGGGAGCGTCTATATCGGCGTCGCCCTGCCGGACTTCGCCACCCAGGGCGACATGCTCACCGTGCCGTGGGTGGTGCCGCCGGGCGGCCCGGTCGGCAACGCGGCGCCCAACCAGAACAACGGCCACTGCATCCCGGCCGTGGCCTACGACGCGAACCAGCTGTGGATCGTGACCTGGGGCGAGCTCAAGTCCATGAGCTGGGACTTCTACAACGCCTACGCCGACGAGTCGTTCGCGGTGATCAGCCAGGACTTCATCGCGGCCAACGGCCTCAACCCGGCCGGCTTCGACCTGGACGCCTTGAAGGCCGACCTCAAGGCGATCGTAGGCTGATCACCGGCTGGCCGCGCGCTAGCGCATCACGTCCCAGGCGGCCGACTCGATGGCCGCCTCGGACAGCAGCACGGCGTTGGCCGCGTCGCCCAGCGGGATGAAGCTGTCCTCGCTGGCCACGCGGCCAACCCGGCCGATGAACCCGGCGTCGGCCAGCGCGCTGAGCACCCCCTCGGACACCCCGCCGGTGCGCCGGGTCTCGTCGGCGACCAGCACCCGCCCGGTCACCGAGGCCTCGCGCAGCAGGTCGTCCACCGGCAGCGGGGCCAGCCAGCGCAGGTCGAGCACCCGGCACCGGATGCCGTCCGCGTACAGCCGCCGGGCTGCCCGCAGGCACATCCGCAGGCCGTTGCCGAACGTCACGATCGTCAGGTCGGTGCCGTCGCCGTACAGCCGGGCCCGGCCGATGGGCACGTGCCCGGCGGCCCAGGCCGCGGGCGGGTCGTAGCGGGCCACCCAGCCGTCGTCGCCGGCCTCGTGCAGGTCACGCTCGTGGTACAGCGCGATCGGCTCCAGGTACACGCTCACCGTGCCGTCCGCCTCGGCCGCGGCCAGGCAGGTGCGCAGCATCGCGGGCGCGTCGTCCGGCCTGGCCGGGCAGGCGATGACCAGCCCGGGGATGTCGCGCAGCGCGGCCAGCGAGTTGTCGTTGTGGAAGTGGCCGCCGAAGCCCTTCTGGTAGGCCAGGCCCGCGATCCGCACCACCATCGGGTTGCGGTACTGCCCCTGGGAGAAGAAGGACAGGGTGGCCGCCTCGCCGCGGATCTGGTCGGCCGCGTTGTGCAGGTAGGCCAGGTACTGGATCTCCGGTACCGGCAGCAGCCCGGCCAGCCCCGCGCCGAGCGCCAGGCCCAGGATGGCCTGCTCGTCCAGCAGCGAGTCGAACACCCGGCCCGCGCCGAACGCGCGCAGCAGGCCCCTGGTCACCCCGTAGACGCCGCCCTTGCGGGCCACGTCCTCGCCGAAAAGGATCATGCCGGGCCGGGCGGCCAGCTCGTCGGCCAGGGTCCGGTTGATGGCCTGGGCCAGCGTCAGCGGCCCCTGGTCCTCGGGCAGCCGACCCTCGAAGGCCCGGTGCCGGGCCCAGTCGCCCGCCGTCCGGCTGGCCACCGCCAGGCTGGCCGCCACCGCGTGCGGCCGCCGCGGGGCCAGCGGCACCATGATCTCGGCCGCCGTGGTCAGCCGGGGCGCGCCGGTGATCTCGGCCGCCCGGGCCAGCACCCGGCGCCGGGACTCCTCATAGCGGTCCAGCACCTGCTCGGGGGTCAGCACCCCGGCCTGGATCAGCAGCCGGGCCGTGCGCAGCAGCGGATCCCGGTCCGCGTCCGCGGCCAGGTCCGCGGCGCTGCGGTAGGACGACTCCACGTCCGAGCCGGCGTGCCCGCCGTACCGGACCATCGGCAGGTGCAGGAACGCCGGCTGGCGGCGCTCGCGCACCCAGGACGCCGCGGTCAGCGCGGTGTCGTGCACCGCGGCCACGTCGCAGCCGTCGGCGTGGAAGTAGGGGATGACGCCGTGGCCCGAGCGGGCAGCCGTGACCCAGCCGGGCGGGGTCCGCACGCTGATGCCCAGCCCGTTGTCCTCGCAGACGAACAGCAGCGGCATGGGCAGGCCCTGGTAGGCGCAGTAGGCGGCGGTGTTAAAGGCGCCGGCCGCGGTGGAGTGGTTCATCGAGGCGTCGCCGAAGCTGCACACCACTATGGCGTCGTCCGGGTAACTAGTTCCGCTGTCGCTAGTGCGGTCGGAACTAGTTCCTAGTGGGCCGGTTGCCGGGGAACTAGTTCCTAGTGGACCGGTTGCCTGGGAACTAGTTCCCAGTGGACCGGTTGCCTGGTTACTAGTTCCCAGGAAACTAGTTGACGCAGAACTAGTGGACGGGGGACTAGTGGCGGCGGCACTAGGGAAGGGGTCGCGGGGGGCCAGCTTGGCCGCGCGGCCGAGCGCGAAGGCCAGGCCGACGGCGCGGGGCAGGTGCGAGGCGATGGTCGAGGTCTGCGGGATGATGTTCAGGTCGCGGTGCCCGAAGACCTTGTGCCGGCCGCCCGCCATGGGCTCGGCCGTCGCGGCCACCATGCCCAGCAGGACGTCGGTGACCCCGTCGCGCGGCGGGTCGGCCTGGGCCGCGCGGACCATGTAGAACGCGCCCGAGCGGTAGTGCAGCAGGGCCGGATCGGTCAGCCGCAGCGCGGCGGCCACCCCGGCGTTCCCCTCGTGGCCGGACGAGCCGATGGTGTAGAAGCCGGCCCCGCGGGCGCGCAGCTCGCCGGCGGCCAGGTCCAGGTGGCGGCTGGCCAGCTGGGCGTCGAACAGCTCCAGGCAGCGCGCGGCGGTCAGCCGGCCGCCACCGGGGTCGGTCCCGACGACGGTCAGCGGGCCGGGGCGGGCCGCGCCGGCCAGGCCGCTGAGAGCGGCCGGGTCAGCCGGGCCGGCCTCGTCCGCGGGCGGCGCGCCGTCCCCGGCGGGCCGCATGGCCCGCACGGCGGCCGCGAAATGCTGCTCCAGCGGGGACCGGCCGGCCTCGGCCGGGGTTCTGGTCTCGGCGGGGACCGCCGCCGCGGCCAGGCCAACGGTGGACGGTGCTGACTCCGGGCTCATAGACAGACCGTAAGCTGCGCGGATCGATCGCGCATACCGTGGTCCCCGCCCGGGCGCGGCCAGCCGGCCGAGGCGGGTGCGGTGATGGCCGCTTGTTGTTGCGGATGGTGTGATGAATAACTCAGGTCACGCCAACCTTCGGAGGCTTCATGCTGCCCTGGTCCGCTGATCTCGCCGGCCGGCTGGACGAGCACGTCATCGCGAGCGAGCTGCTGCGCGGCAACCCGCTCGGCGATCCGAGCGACCGGCCGCTGTGGGTCTACGTGCCGCCGGGCTACGACGCCGAGGCGGACCGCCGGTACCCGTCGGTCTACGTGATCCAGGGCTACACCGGGCACGTGGCGATGTGGCGGAACCGGACGCCGTTCCGGCAGCCGTTCATCGAGACGGCCGATGCGGTCTTCGCCCGTGGTGACGCTCCGCCGGCCATCGTGATCTACGTGGACGCCTGGACGGCCTACGGCGGCAGCCAGTTCGTCGACTCGCCGGGCACCGGCCGGTACCACTCCTACCTGTGCGACGAGGTGGTGCCGTGGGTGGACGCGCGGTACCGGACGCTGCCCGACGCGGCGCACCGGGCCATCTCCGGGAAGTCCAGCGGCGGGTTCGGGGCCATGATCACGCCGATGCTGCGGCCGGACCTGTTCGGGGCCCTGGCCACCCACGCGGGCGACACGCTGTACGAGCAGTGCTACATGCACGACTTCGGCGCGGCGGTGCGGGCGCTGCGGGACTACGACGGGGACATCTGGCGCTGGTGGGAGGACTTCAACTCCCGTGTCGCCTTCACCAAGCCGGCCGACCAGGCGCTGCTGGGCATCCTGGGCGTCGCGGCCTGCTTCTCCGCCCGCGAGGACGGTGCGGTTGAATTGCCGTTCGACCCGCGGACGGCGGTGCTGCGCCCGGAGGTCTGGGAACGGTGGCTGGCCTGGGACCCGGTCCGGATGGCTCCCCGCTACGCCGCGGCTCTGCGCTCGCTGCGGGCGATCTGGATCGACGCGGGCAAGGCCGATGACTTCAATCTTGATCTTGGCGCGGAGGCGTTCCGCGCGGCGCTCGCGGATGTCGGCGTGCCGGACGACGTCGTCCGCTTCGAGCTGTTCGAGGGCACCCACGCGGCCATCGAGTACCGGTACCCGCTCTCGCTGGCCTGGCTCTGCCAGCGGATATCGAACTGAGCAACCCGTGAACGATCTCGGCCCGAGATACGTGGTGGGGGGGTGGGGAGCAAGAAGCACCTGACCGGAACGGAGAGATCGAGATGATTAACCGATGGTGGACGGCGCCAGTCGTGGCCGCCGCCGTGGGCCTGCTGGCCGCCTGTGGCAGCACCAGCAGCCCCACCTCCAGTAGCGGGTCGGGGGGCTCGGGTAGCGGGTCGAATTCCGGCAGCACGGCCGGAACGACATCCGGCTCGTCGTCGGCGAGCGGCATCAAGACCGAGAGCACGAGCAAGGGGACGGTCCTGGTCAACTCGCAGGGCCGGACGCTGTACTGGTTTGCGATTGACACTCCGACGTCGTCGAAGTGCAGCGGCACCTGCGCGACCTTCTGGCCGCCGGTGCTGGGTAAGCCGAGCATGGCCTCGGGCGCCAGCCTGAGCGGCAAGTTCGGCACGATCAAGCGGTCGGACGGGCAGCTTCAGGCGACCTATGACGGCCACCCGCTTTACACGTTCAAGCAGGACACCGCGGCGGGGCAGGTCAACGGCAACGACATCAACACCTCAGGTGGCCTGTGGTGGGCGATGACCCCATCGGGCGCCAAGCTGGCGGCGAGCGCCAAGGCCAAGCCCAGCAGCAGCAGCGGTGGTGGTGGCTACGGCTACTGATCCGCCGCCCTCAGGCCTGCTGCCTGGGGCCAGCCGGTCCGGAGGGCCTGGCCGGAGACGGTAACCCAGAGCGCGCCAGTCAGGGCCTTAACCAGCCTCAGGCCCTGGCTGGCGCTTCCGGCCCGCGGACGGGGGTCGCGGCCGGAAGGCAGGATCGCGGTGAGCCGCGCGGGTTCGCCCGCGCGGCGCCGCCGGGCGACGCGGGCCGGATCTCCTTCCCCACGGGGGGCGGGAAGGGGACCGGCCCGCGGCCATCGGCCGCCTGACCTGGCCCGGAGTGGCTGTCCTGGCCGGGGGCGGCCGCGCGGGACACAATTGCTGGATGACGGACAGTCGCACCGCTGACCACACCGCGGAGGCGGCCGTCCGGCCCCGCGGCGGGCTGCTGATCATCTACATCGCGCTGATGCTGGCCATCTTGCTGGCCGCGCTGGACCAGACCATCGTCTCCACGGCCCTGCCGACGATCGTCGGCGACCTGGGCGGGCTGAGCCACCTGTCCTGGGTGGTGACCGCCTACCTGCTGGCCACCACGGCATCGACCCCGCTGTGGGGCAAGCTGGGCGACCAGTTCGGCCGCAAGACGCTGTTCCAGGCCTCGATCGTGATCTTCCTGATCGGCTCGGCGCTGTGCGGCCAGTCGCACAGCATCATCGAGCTGATCGCGTTCCGGGCCCTGCAGGGCCTCGGCGGCGGCGGGCTCATCGTGCTGACCCAGGCGATCATCGCCGACATCGTCCCGGCCCGCGAGCGCGGCAAGTACCAGGGCGCCTTCGGCGCCGTCTTCGGGGTATCCAGCGTGGCCGGCCCGCTGCTGGGCGGGTTCTTCGTCGACAACCTCAGCTGGCGCTGGGTCTTCTACATCAACCTGCCCGTCGGCCTGGTCGCCCTGGTGGTCATCGCGATCGTGCTGCCGCGGACCGCCAACCGCGAGAAGCACCGCATCGACTACCTGGGCGCGCTGCTGCTCGCGGCCACGGCGACCTGCCTGGTGCTGCTCGCGTCCTGGGGCGGCTCGCAGTACCCCTGGGGCTCGCCGGAGATCATCGGGCTGGGCGTGGGGGCGGTCCTCCTGGGTATCGGCTGGTGGCTGTCGGCCCGGCGGGCGGCAGAGCCGGTGCTGCCGCTTCGCCTGTTCCGGAACCGGGTGTTCACGGTGGCCTCGGCGATCGGGTTCGTAGCGGGCTTCGCCCTGTTCGGATCGGTGGCCTTCCTGCCCCTGTTCCTCCAGGTGGTCCGCGGCGTCTCGCCGACCATCTCCGGGGTGTACCTGCTGCCCCAGGTGATCGGCCTGCTGATCACGTCGGTGGGCAGCGGGCAGCTGATCTCCCGGATGGGCCGGTACAAGGTGTTCCCGATCGTCGGCACCGGGCTGCTGGCGGTATCGCTGTACCTGCTGTCCATGTTGTCGGTGACCACTTCACCGCTGGTCACGAACCTCTACTTCTTCCTGTTCGGGCTGAGTCTGGGCCTGATACTCCAGGTGCTGGTGATAGCGGTGCAGAACGCCACGGACTACGCCGACCTCGGCGTGGCCACCTCGGGCGCGACGTTCTTCCGGTCCATCGGCGGCGCGTTCGGCGTGGCCGTTTTCGGCTCGATCTTCTCCGCCCGCCTGGCCACCGAGCTGGCCGCGGCCCTGTCCGGTGCCCACCTGCCACCCGGTTTCAGAGCCTCCGGCGTGCAGGCCAACCCGACCCTGCTCAGGCGGCTGCCACCGGCGCTGCACAACTCGGTGCGTCACGCCTACGCCTCGTCCCTGGACCGCGTGTTCCTGTACGCGGTACCGGTGGCGCTGGTCGCGTTCGTGCTGTCCTGGTTCCTGCAAGAGGTGCCACTGCGCCGCACGGCCAGCGCCCCCGACCTGGGCGAGGGGATCGGCGCCGGCTCGACCCAGCGGTCCTCCGTGGACGAGCTCGAGCGGGCGCTACTCCGGCTGGCCGACACCGACCTGCGCCGGCGCGGCTACGACCGGCTGGCCGACCTGTGCGGGCTCGAGCTGCCCGGCGGCAGCTGCTGGGTACTGGCCCGGCTGGCCAAGCACGGCCGGGTCGCGGGCGTCGAGCTGGCCAGGGAAGCCGGGGTCACGGTGGCCACCGGCCGGCCGTACGTGGACAAGCTGGTCGAGGCGGGCTACGTGAACCGGGTCGACGGCACGCTGGAGCTGACTACGACCGGGCAGGTGGCAGCCGACCAGGTGTTCGAGGCCCGGCGGCAGGGCCTGGAGCAGATGCTGTCCGGCTGGTCGCCGGAGGAGCACCCTGACCTGGGCCAGATGCTCACCCGGCTGTCCCGCGACCTGCTGGGCGAGGACGCCGACCGGCACCTGATCCAGAACTAGCGGGGCTGGTCCGGGTCTGGCCGCCTGTGCACACTGGGAGCATGACGAGCGACATCGTGGTCATCGGGGCGGGCGCGCTCGGCCTCAGCACCGCGCTGCACTGCGCGCTGCTCGGCCGGCCGGTGGTGGTTCTGGAGCGCGACACGGCCGGGTCGCAGGCCTCCGGGCGGGCGGCCGGGCTGTTCAAGTCGGTGCAGGCCGACGAGCTGCGGACGATCATCGCCCGGCGCAGCATCGACCGGGCGGTGAGCTTCGGCGACTGGGCCGGCGCGCCGCTTGAGGTGGCCCGGTCGGGCAGCTACCTGGTCGCCCGGACCGACGCGCACCGGGCCTTCCTGGCCACCGAGGCCCGGCAGTCGGCCGGCTGGGGGGTGGACGTGACCGAGGCCGCCGCCCGGCGAGCTGGCCCGCGCGGTGTCCTACTACCAGGGCGACGGCTCGGAGCTGGCCCTGCGATGCCCGGAGGACTGCTACATCGAGGAGCCGATGAGCCTGGTTACGGCGATGGCGGCGGCCTGCCGGCGGCTCGGCGTGGAGGTGGCCGAGGGCGAGCCGGCGGTGGAGATCGGGCTGACCGGCGGGGCTGGCCGGGCTGGCGGGGCTGGCGGGGCTGGCGGCCAGGCCGAGGTGCGGACGCCGCGCCGGTCGATCCCGGCCGCCGCGGTGGTGGACGCGGCCGGGGCCTGGACCCGCCAGGTCGCGGAACTGGCCGGCGCCGAGGTGGCCGTCGCGCCCGTCCGGCACCAGCTGCTGATCACCGAGCCCGCTCCGGACCTGGACACGGCGCAGCCGATCATCCGGGTCGTGGACGCCGCGGTGTACCTGCGGCCCGCGCGGGGCGGCCTGATGCTGGGCGGGTTCGAGGCCGACCCGCGGCCGGCCGACCCGCGGGCGCGGCCGGCCTCGTTCCGGACTGCCGATCTGGAGCTGGACCTGGACGTGCTGACCAAGATGGCCGACCAGGTGTCGGTGGAGGTGCCGCTGGCCGGCGAGCTGCCGGTGGCCGAGCACCGCGGCGGGCTGTTCACCATGACGCCGGACGGCCGGTTCGTGGCCGGGCCGGTGCCGGACGCCCCTGGCCTGTGGGTGGCCAGCGGCTGCAACGGGTCGGGCTTCTCGTCGTCGCTGGCCCTGGGCGAGGCGCTGGCGGCCTGGATCTGCGACGTGCCCGGGCGGCTGGACATCTCGGCGCTGGCCCCGGCCCGGTTCGGCGCGCTGACCGACGAGGCGCTGATCAGCGCGGGCACCTGGCAGTACGCCCACTACTACGACCCCGCCGCCTGACTGCCCGCCGGAGGACTTCGGCCGGGCTGTCAGGGCGGCCCGCGCGGGCCCAGCGTCGTGGTTGTTGCTCTCACGTCGCTGGAACGACGTGAGAGCAACAACCACGACGCTCGCGGGTTACCCGGTCCGGGCGCGGCGCGGTGCCCGCGGCGTAGCGGCGGCCGGATCGAGGTCGCGGATGCGGCGGCCGGGGCTGGTGGGATTCCCGTGGCTGGAGGGACAGCGAGGCCGAGGCGCGCCAGCCCGCTCGCCCGGCCGCCAGGGTCACCAACGGCCCTTTGGTGCTCCTGCAGCAGCACCAAAGGGCCGCCGGTGCTGCTGCTCGGAGCTCCGCCGCCCGCTAGGCACTCAGGCGGAGGTCAAGCGGAGGTCACGCGGAAGCCGCGCAGAAGCTGCTGAAGCAAGGTACGCGCCCGCTCTCGCTCCGCCGCCGGGTCCGGGGCCGCCGCGACCGCCAGCGCCGCCTCGTCCATGGCCGCCATCAGCACCCGGGCCGCCAGCGCCAGGTCCGGGATCTCGTAATCGCCCGTGGCGACCAGCCGGCCCAGCGCGGTCACGAACATGCCCAGGAAGTACTCCTCGTCGATCTTCTTCCAGCGGGTCCAGCCCAGCGCCGCCGGCGCCTGCTCCAGCACGATGCGGCGGAAGTCGTCGTGCGCGCACTCGTCCAGGAACAGGTTCATGCCGGCGACGAGCGCCGCCTGCGGGTCCTGGATGCCGGCCAGGCCCGTGGCGATCCGCTCCAGCAGTCGCCGCTGCATGGTCACGAACGCCGCCTCGAACAGCTCGGCCTTGTCCGCGAAGTGGTGGTACACCCCGCCCTTGGTGACCCGCGCCTCCTCGGCGATGGCGTCGATGGTGGTCGCGGCGTAGCCGTCGGCGGTGAATCGCGCGATGGCGGCGCTCACCACGGCTGTCCGGGTGAGCTCCGCATACTCCTCGCGCCGCGTCTTGCCTGCCATCGCCGTCTAGCTTACAGTGACATACTATGAGTATCTCAAAGACCAACAGTCGTCCAGAGTCCTCTAGTATCCAAGATCGGGAGATCGTCTCCACCGCCTTTGGCGACGTCGCCTGCCGGATGACCGGCTCCGGCCCGGTGGCCTTGTTCATCCATGGGGTCTTCTTGAGCGCCGACCTGTGGGGCGGGCAGCTCGACGCCCTCGGCGACCTGCGCCGCTGCGTGGCGGTAGACCTGCTCGGGCATGGCGCCAGCGCCTGCCCGCCGCTGCCCGACATGACCCTGCCCGCGCAGGCGGACATGATCCTGGCCGTGCTCGACGCGCTCGGCGCCGACCAGGCCGACCTCATCGGCAACGACTCGGGCGGGGCCATCGCCCAGCTCGTGGCGGCCAGGGCGCCGCACCGGGTCCGGTCGCTCACCCTGACCAACTGCGACGCCGACGAGAACCTCCCGCCGGCCGCGTTCGCCCCCATCGTGGACATGGCCAGGGCCGGGGTGCTCGCGGCCGGGCTGCCCGTGCTCGTGGCCGACCCGGCGGCCGGCCGGGACGCGCTGGCCTCCGGCCTGGAGCGGCCGGACGCGCTGCCCGACGAGGTGATCAGCGGGTTCCTGGCCCCGTTCGCCGACCCGGCCCGGGCCCAGGCCGTCCAGGCCATGGTGGCCAGCATGGACCCGGCCGTCACCGTGTCGATCCGGGCCGACCTGGCCCGGCTGCAGGCGCCGACGCTCATCGTCTGGGGCACCGACGACGAGTTCTTCGGCGTCGACTGGGCGCACTGGCTGGCCGAGACCATTCCCGGCACCACCGAGCTGCGGCTGGTGGAGGGGGCCAGGCTGTTCCACCCGCTGGAGCGCCCGGCCGAGCTGACCGCCGCGCTGCGCGACTTCTGGTCGGCCCAGCCCGCAGCCTGAACTCCGGGCCAGCCGGCCCGGCCGGCCGTCCGAGGCCCCAGCCGGCCAGCCAGCCGCCCGAGGCCTAGCCGGGCGGCGGGACCAGCACCGTCAGCGCGCCGGGCAGCGCGCGGACGGTGAGCGGGGTGCCCGCCGGGAGCGGGCTGGCGAACGCCAGCGTCTCGCCGTCGGCGGCGGCCGGCATGGCCCGGTCCATGGTCAGCGTCACCGCCGCCGCGCGGTCCAGGCCGATCAGCGGCAGCGTCACGTGCGTGCCGCCGCGGATCCGCAGCAGCACCCGCACGAAGGCCAGCTTCGGGCCGTGCCGCATCCGGACGATGTCCAGCAGTCCGTCGTCGATCAGGGCCGGGGGAGCGACCAGCATGCCCGCGCCGAACCGGGCCGAGTTGGCGATGACCACCGCGTACCCGGCGAACTCCCGCCCCCCGCCGCCGCCCCCCGCCCGAACCCCGGGTCCGCCGCCCGGCTCCAGCCGGAAGCTCACCGGCCGCCAGCCCGCCAGCGCGCGCAGCGCCGCCACCGGGTACACCGCCGGCCCCAGCCGCAACCGCATCGCGTTGGCGATCTCGCTCGCCACCGACGGCAGGCCCGCGTAGACGCTGCCCGCCACCACGCACTCCGGCTGGCCCGGCACGCTGACCCCGATCAGGTCCACCGCCCGCACGTGCTCGCCCGTCAGCACCCGGGCCGCGGCCGCCGGTCCCGAAGGGATGCCCAGCACCCCGGCCAGGTCGTTGCCGCGCCCGGCCGGGACGATGCCGAACCGGGCCCCGCCCGCCGCCGCCACCCCGGCCAGCGCGCCCGCCATGCCGTCCCCGCCCACCGCCACCACCACGTGCCCGGCCTCCGCCGCCGCGGCCGCCCGCTGCCGGGCGTCGGCCAGCGAGCGCGACCGGTCCACCGCGTAGCGCACGCCCAGCCCGTCCAGCTCCGCGGTGACCACCGGCAGCAGGCGCAGCGACCGGCCCCCGCCGGCCGCCGGGTTCACGATCAGGCTGACCAGATCGGGCACGGCTCGCTCCTCATCTGGCCTCCGGGTTCTGGCCCCGGAGCGGCCCGTCGCGGGCCGCGAGGCGGCCAGGTTACCGGGGCCCCGGCCGCCGCGACAGGGCCCAGCCGCACGCCCCGGCAACTGGCTCGCCGCAGCGTGCATTAAGGCCATGCCGGGCCTGCGGCGCGGGGCGTACGATCAAGGCCATGCCGGGCAACAGCCCCGCGGCCGGCACCGAGCCGCAGTTCCTTCAGGTGCAGACCACGACGGACTCACGCGCCGAGGCCATTGAGCTCGGTCACGCCGCCGTCGCGGCTCGGCTGGCTGCCTGCGCCCAGGTCGCCGGGCCCATCGCCAGCAGCTACTGGTGGGAAGACAGCATCGAGCGGTCCGAGGAATGGCTCATCCTGCTCAAGCTGCCCGCCGACCGCTACGACGAGCTGGCCGAGTTCCTCACCGAGCGGCACAGCTACGACGAGCCCGAAATCGTCGCCACGCCCATCGTCGCCGGATCGCCGGCCTACCTAAGCTGGCTGGAGGACGAAACCCGCCCGGACTGAGCCGGCGCTCACAAGCCCCGGCAAAGGGGTGACCGCCATTGATCTCCCTAACAAATGAGCACGGCCCGCTCGACTCCGACGGGCCGGTCGATCACGGGCTGTTCGGACCCGGCTCGGTGACCTGGCGGATCATGGCCGAGCCGGTCATGTGGGTGGCCGGCCTGCGGGCCCTCTACCTGCAAGCCCTGCACCCCGACACCATGCTCGGCACCTGGCAGAACACCTCGTTCACCGATCCCAGCCAGGCCTGGGGCCGGTTCATCAGGACCACCGAGTTCGTTCGGGTGCGCACGTTCGGGTCCACCGCTCAGGTCGACCGGGCCGGGCGGCGGCTGCGGAAGATCCACGGCTCGCTGACCGGCGTGGACGAGCAGGGCCGCGAGTTCCGCCTCGACCAGCCTGACCTGCTGCTGTGGGTGCACTGCGGCGAGATCGCGTCCTACGCCGACATCGCCCGCCGCAGCGGCGTGCCCGTGACCGCCGCCGAGCTGGACCTGTTCGTGGACGAGCAGCGCCGCAGCGCCGCCGTCATCGGCCTGGATCCGGCGGTCGTGCCCGCCAGCATGTCCGACCTCGACGCCTACTACGACGGGATCCGGCCCCGGCTGCACGCCACCCACGAGGCCCGGCGAGCGCTGCGGATGTCGTTCACCCCGCGGGTGCCGCCCTCGCTGCTGCCGCTGCGGCTGGTCGTGCCGCCGCTGAACACGCTGGCCTTCGCCAGCCTGCCGCGCTGGGCCCGCCGCATGTACGGGACCCCCGGCAGCCCGCTGACCGACCTGGCCGCCACCGCCGCACTGCGCACCGGCCGCCAGTCCGCCGCCCGCCTGCCCCGCCGGGTACTCCAGCTCCCGCTCGGCCGGATCACCGCCGCCCGCATCAGCTCGGCCGCCTGACCCAGCCCGGCCAGCCGTCATCCTTCATGATCACGGCAATCCGTCAGCGAATAGCGCTGACCCGTTTCCGTGCTGATGAAAGTCCGCCCGGGCTGGCGGGTCAGGCTGAGGGCGGGGGCACGTTCCAGGCGCTGATGACCGGCTTGCCGTGCTCGGTGCCCAGGGTGCTCAGGGTGCCCGTGTCCAGCGCGAACAGGCGTCCGTCCGAGGCGTCGAGCTCCAGGTAGCGCGCGGTCAGGATGCGCAGGCAATGCCCGTGGCCGACCAGCGCCACGTCACCGTCGGCCAGCAGCGGCCGGACCCGGGCCAGCACGGCGTCGACCCGCTCGCCGACATGCCGGACGGTTTCCCCCGGATGGTCGGCGTCGCCGGCGATCACGCCGTCGCGCCACAGGTACCAGCCGGGCCGGTCAACCTGGATGTCAGCGGTGGTCCGGCCCTCGTAGCCGCCGTAGTCCCACTCCCACAGGTCGGGGTCCACCTTGACCGGCCAGGGCACGTCCGGGCGGGCCAGGCCGGCCAGCTGGGCGGTGCGCACGGCCCGGCCCGCCGGGCTGGTGAACACGGCGCCGATGTCGCGCCGGGCGACCGCGGGCGCCAGGGCGGCGGCGGCCGCCTCGCCGCGGGCGGTCAGGGGAATGTCGGTGCGGCCGGTGTGCCGGCCGGACCGGCTCCATTCGGTCTCGCCGTGCCGGAGCAGGATCAGCTGGCCCATGGCTGACCATCATCGCCCACCCCGCCCGGCCCGTCACGTACCGCCCTCGCCTCGGTCCGCCCCCAACCCCGCTCACCCCGCACCCCGCTCGCCCCGCACCCCGCACCCCGAACCCCGCTCACCCCGCCGTCTTGCCCCGCTCTCAGCGCCATCTGATAACAGCAAGAAGCGGTCGGCGGCGAGCCCGTCTGATAACAGCAAGAAGCGGCGTGCCGCGAATAACAGTTGACGCCCCAGACCATCACATGTAAGTTCTGACTGACAGATGAAAGAAGAACGCAGATGACCGAGTCAAATGGGTGGGAGGGACCGACGCTGACGAACCACGCCGGGCTCCTGACCGTCCTGACGGCCATCGCCAACCAGCAGCGCATGCGGGTGGTGGCCGAGCTGACCGGCGGGCGGGTGCATGTCAGCGAGCTGGCCCGGCGGCTGGGCATGTCGCGGCCGCTGCTCTACATGCACCTGGACCGCCTGGAGAAGGCGGGCCTGGTGGTGGGGCACCTGGAGCTGTCGGAGGACGGCAAGGCGATGAAGTACTTCGCCCTGGCCCCGTTCGACATCCGGGTGACGGCCGAGACGGTCGCCGAGGCCGTCCGCGAGCAGGCCGAGGAGCCGGCCGCGAGCGAGCCGGACTGAACCAACCCGTGGACCGCGTGCACGGGCCGCCAAGCTGAGAAGGGCACGTCAACGATGAAAGCGAGCAACAGATGACCGGGGTCCTAGCCGCCGGAGGCGCGAATATTACGGCCATCACGGTCGGCCTGGGCATTCCGCTAGCGGTCTGCGCGGCCATCGCGGTGATCGTCTGGTCCTACTTCCGGCTGCAAGCGCACCGGGCCGACGCGATCGCGATGGCCCACTACCGCAAGCTGGCCGAGGAAGCCGTGGCCAACCAGCAGGAGGTGCGGTCCCAGCTGGCCGAGCTCACCGCGCACGTGCGGGCGGTCGAGCAGCTCATGCGAGACGTGGGATGAGCACCGCGGCCGAGCAGGCCGGCTACCCGCGACCGGAGCTGCGACTTCCCTACGCGCGGAACCCGCTGCGCCTGGTGGTGTCCGGCGCCCTGTGGCGCGCCGTCGGCTACCTGGCCACCTATGTGTTCGTGACCGGCTGGGTGCTGTTCTCGGTGGCGTTCACCGCGGCGACCACGGCGCTCGCGTTCGTGATCACCATCGCCGGGATCCCGCTGCTCACGGCGGCGGCCGAGGCGATGCGCGGCTGCGCCACGGTGGAGCGCATGCGGCTGGGCCAGGTGCTGACCGGCCCGGTGCAGGGCGGCTACCAGAAGGTGACCGGGGGCCTCATCGCCCAGGCCAAGGGGCACTGGCGGGACGCGGCCACCTGGCGTGACTTCGCCTACCTGGTCGGCATGTGGGTGCCGTTGTTCACGCTGGACCTCGTGGTGCTGACCGTCTGGCTGGTGCTGCTCGGCATGATCACCGTGCCGGTGTGGTACTGGGCGCCCAGCGGCACCTCCGCCACCGGATACAACAGTAACGGCCCGATGGTGCACGGCGTGGCCCTCGGCTACTTCCCGCACGGGCCTTACGGCCGCGGTGCGGTCGGGGTGTTCATCGGCACGCTGCCCAGCGCACTGGTCGCGGCGGCCGTCTGCCTGGTGCTGTTCCTGCTGTTCAACTACGTGCTGGTGGCCACCGCCCGGGCGCACGCGCTGGTGGCCAGGGGCCTGCTCGGCGCGCCCGCCGACCCGCTGGCGCCGGTCCGGGACGTGCTGGACCAGCCCGGCCCGCTGGGCGGGCTGCGGGCCACGACGAGCATCGTGTCGCCCCGGGCCAGCCGCCCGGGCTGATCAGTGCCCTCGCCCGTGAGTGCCAGCCCACGGGCGAGGGACGGAACGGCCCGCCACCGCCACTACCCAGCCATGAGAGGTCACGATGAGCCAGCCGCTCAGCTCAGTATTGCCTAATTCCGCACTCCGTAGCGCACTCCGTAGCGCGACCCGTAGCGCGACCCGCAGCGCACTCCGTTGCCCACTCCGTAGTGCTTCCCGCAGGTCGGTGCGAGCCGTGCCGAGCCCGCCCCAGGGTGCCAGGGTCCGGGTAAACCCTGGTGCTGGCTTCAGGGTCCAGACGGGGTTTAACCCCATTGTCCGGCCCGGCCGCAGCCAACAGGCTTTGTAGGGGCCATCTACCGACCAACGGAGGTCAACCATGCGTCAGCAGCCCCGTCCGCCCGGCCGTCGCCGCGCGGCCGTCGCGGTCAGCGCGGTGCTGGCCAGCGCCGCGATGGGCCTGACCGGGCTGGTGCCCACGGCCGTCGCGGCCCTGGCCGTCAGCCGGCCGGCCAGGCCGGCCGCTCACCAGCTCTCCGCGGTGATCCGCCGCACCACCGGCGGCATGCCGCACATCCTGGCCCGGAACTGGACCGACCTGGGCTTCGGCTACGGATACGCGTTCGCCCAGGACAACCTCTGCACCATGGCCAATGACTACGTCACGGTCGAGGGGGAGCGCTCCCGGTACTTCGGGCCCCGGGCGACCTACCTCCAGCGGGGCAGCGGCACCATCACCACCAACCTGGACTCCGACCTGTTCTTCCGGCAGATCAGCGACTCTCGCGCGTTCCAGCGGCTGACCACGGGGCTGAGCCCGCAGGTGCGGCAGATCCAGGCCGGCTACGTGCGCGGCTACAACCACTACCTGGCCAGCGTGGGCGGGGCCAGGGGAGTGCCAGACCCGACTTGCCGCGGCCGGGCCTGGGTCAGGCCGATCACGCTGCAGGACAGTTACCTGCGCTTCTACCAGCTCATGCTGCTGAACGGCGAGGACGCCTTCATCGACGGCATCGGCTCGGCGGTCCGGCCGAAGACGGCCGGGACGGCGCAGCCGGCGACCCTGGCCCTGACCGACCCCCGGCGCGCCGCGGCCGAGCTGGCCGCGCGGTGGAACTCGGTGTTCGACTCCGTGGGCAGCAACGCGGTGGCCATCGGCTCGGCGGGCACCCGCGATCACCACGGCCTGCTGCTGGGCAACCCGCACTTCCCCTGGATCGGCCCGGAGCGCTTCTACCAGGCCCAGCTCACCATCCCCGGCCAGATCAACGTGACTGGCGCGTCCCTGTACGGGGTACCTCTGATCCAGATCGGCCACACCGCCTCGGTGGCCTGGAGCCACACCGTGTCGACCGCGCGGCGGTTCACCCCCTACCAGCTCACGCTGGTCAAGGGCCACCCGACCGAGTACCTGGAGAACGGCCGCCCGGTGGCCATGACCCACACCACGGTCACGGTCCAGAGCCGGCTGGCCGGGGGCAAGCTGGTCCCGGTGACCCGCACCCTGTGGTCCTCACGGTACGGCCCGATCGCCGACAACCTGCTCGGCGTGCCGCTGCCGTGGACGGCCACGACGGCGTTCACCATGCGGGACGCGAACGCCGGCAACCTGGCCCGGGCCATGAACACCTGGTTCGGCTTCGACCGGGCTCAGACGACCGGCCAGGTGCTGACGGTCCTGAGGAAGTACCAGGGCATCCCCTGGGTCAACACGGTCGTCTCCGACCGGCAGGGCCAGGCCCTGTACGCCGACATCGGCGACATCCCCGGGGTGCCCGACGCGCTGCCCCGCGCCTGTGACACGGCGCTGGGCAAGCAGACCTGGGCCCAGCTCCGGCTGCCGGTGCTGGACGGCTCGCGCACCGCCTGCGACTGGGTCACCGGCCCGCACGCGGCCGCGCCGGGGCTGTTCGGGCCGGGCCAGGAGCCGTCCCTGCTGCGCCGCGACTTCGTCACCAACTCCAACGACAGCTTCTGGCTGTCCAACCCGCACCACCCGCTAACCGGGTTCCCGCGCATCATGGGCCTGGCCGGCACGGCGCGGTCGCTGCGCACCCGGATCGGCCTGATCGATGTCCAGGCCCGGATCGACGGCACCGACGGGCTCGGCCCGCGCGGGTTCACCCTGGCCGGGATGGAGCACCTGGACCTGTCCGACACCGACTACGCCGGCATCCTCACCCGCGGGGCGCTGGTCCGGATGTGCCGCGGCTTCCAGGCCGCCGGCGGGGCGCCGGTCAGCGGCGGCGGGACGGTCCGGCTCGACGGTGCCTGCGGGATCCTGGCCCGGTGGAACCTGCGCTGGGACACCGGCAGCCGGGGCGCGGTCCTGTTCTCGGCCTTCTGGAACCAGGCCCAGCAGCAGGCACAGTCACCCTGGGCGCATTTGTTTCAGATCAGTAATCCGGTCCGGACCCCGAACGGGCTCAACACGGCGAACAAGACCGTCCGCGACGCGCTGGGTGACGCCATCCGGCAGCTCGACCGGGCGCGCGTACCGCTGGGCGCCGCGCCGTCGGCGATCCAGTTCGTCACCTACCACGGCCGGCGCCTGCCGATTCCCGGCGGGCCCGGCGACTCCGACGGGATCTACAACGTGATCGACGAGGGCGACGAGCCCGGCGACTCGGCCACGGCCCCGGACTTCGGCTCCTCATTCATCCAGGTGGTCACCTGGAGCAGGGCCGCGTGCCCGTCGGGCGCGACGATCCTCACCTACTCCGAGTCGTCCAGCCCCGCGTCCCCGCACTACGCCGACCAGACCGCGTTGTTCAGCCGCAAGCAGTGGCTGCCCGACCGGTTCTGCGCGGCGCAGATCAAGGCCGACCCGCACCTGACCGTCACGACGGTCCGCAGCTAGCCCGACCGCCGACACCACTACCACTGCTACCGCCACGCAACACCAGCCAGGCAACTACCCAGCCATATCACCTGAGAGGTCACGATGAGCCACTCGCTTAGTTCAGCCATGCCAGGAACCGGCCGGCAACCCGACGATCACAGGCGCCCCGCTGATCCGCCACCGCGGGGCCGGGCGCCCGTGGTGGAGCGCATCGCCGGGTGGAGCGCCCGGCACCGCAAGACCGCCGTGCTCGGCTGGCTAGTCATGGTCGTCGCGGTGTTCTTCGTCGGGACGCACGTGGGCACCAGCAACGTGAACTCCTACGACCCCGGCCAGTCGGGCCAGGCCGAGCAGACTCTCAGCCGGCTGCACATCAAGAGCTCGCCGCCGGCCGAGAGCGTGCTGATCCAGGCCCGCACCGGCGGCGGCACGTTCGCCAGCGACCCGCAGCTGCGGGCGGCGACGCGGCAGGTGGTCACCGCGCTGAGCGCGCTGCCGCACCGGACGGCCTCGACCATCAAGTCGCCGCTGAGCCGGGGCAACGCGTCGCTGGTCGCGGCGAACGGCCGGTCCGCGCTGGTCACCTTCAACGTGACCGGCAGCAACGAGGACCAGGCCGTGGTGCCGGCCGAGCACGCGGTGGCCGCGGTCCAGGCCCGGTTCCCGCAGCTGCTCGTCCAGGAGGCCGGCGATGCCAGCGCCGACCGGGTGGCGAGCAAGCTCATCGGCGACGACTTCCACCACGCCGAGGAGACCTCGCTGCCGATCACGCTGATCCTGCTGATCTGCGTGTTCGGGGCGCTGATCGCGGCGGGCATCCCGCTGCTGCTGGCCGCCACCGCGGTGGTCACGGCGATCTCGCTGACCTCGGTCATCGGGCAGTGGCTGCCGACCGGGCAGAGCACCTCGGAGGTGGTGCTGCTCATCGGCATGGCGGTCGGCATCGACTACACGCTGTTCTACCTGCGCCGCGAGCGCGAGGAACGGGCCAAGGGCCGGAGCACCGCGCAGGCGCTGCGGATCGCGGCCAGCACCTCGGGCCGGGCCATCGTGATCTCCGGGCTGACCGTCATGATCGCGCTGGCCGGCCTGTTCCTGACCGGGTACTCGGTGTTCACCGGCATCGCGCTGGGCACCATCGCGGTGGTCGGCGTGACCGTGCTGGGCTCGCTCACCGTGCTGCCCGCGCTGCTGTCCTGGCTGGGCCCCTGGGCGGACAAGGGCCGGATCCCGTTCCTGGGCCGCCGGCGTACCGCCTCGAAGCGGTCCCGGATGTGGGCGGCGCTGGTCCGCAAGGTGGTCCGCCGCCCGGCCGTCTGGGGTGGCCTGGCCGCCGTGGCCATGCTGGCGCTGGCCGCGCCCGCGGTGGGCCTGCGGCTGGGCAACGCGCCCAACGGCGGGTTCTCCGGGAACCTGCCGGTGATCAAGACGTTCGACAAGATCCAGCAGGCCTACCCGCAGGCGCCGTCCCCGGCGCAGGTCGTGGTCACCGGCCGTGACCTAGGTCGCCCGGCGGTCCGGCAGGCCGTGATCGCGCTGCGCGACGCCGCCTCGGCGCACGGCCCGATCCGCGAGCCGGTCACCGCCGCGCCCGCGGCCGGCGGGCGGGCGGTGCTGGTCAGCGTCCCGTTGGCGGGCAACGGCACCAACGGCACCTCGAACGCCGCCCTGCTTACGCTGCGTAACGACGTGCTGCCGCGGACGCTGGGTCAGGTCCCCGGGCTGACCTACGCCGTGACCGGGAACACCGCGGACAACTACGACGACATCGCCGACCTGCACATGCGGACCCCGCTGGTGCTGGCCGTGGTGGCGGTGCTGGCCTTCCTGCTGCTGCTGGTGGCGTTCCGGTCGCTGGCCATCCCGCTGATCTCGATCGGGCTGAACCTGCTGTCGGTGGGCGCCGCCTACGGGCTGATCACACTGATCTTCCAGGACGGCCGTCTGGAGGGCCCGCTCGGCTACACCAGCTTCGGGGCGATCGTGTCCTGGGTGCCGTTGTTCATATTCGTGTTCCTGTTCGGGCTGAGCATGGACTACCACGTGTTCATCCTGAGCCGGATCCGCGAGCTGCGCTCGGGCGGTGCCAGCACCCGCGACGCCATCGTCGGCGGCATCTCCAATAGCGCCGGCGTGGTGACCAGCGCCGCGGTGATCATGGTGGCGGTGTTCGCGATCCTGGGCTCGCTGGCCAACATCCAGCTCAAGATGCTGGGCGTGGGCCTGGCCGTGGCGGTGCTGATCGACGCCACGGTGGTCCGGGGCATCCTGGTCCCGGCCTCGCTGGCCCTGCTCGGCGAGCGGAGCTGGTCGCTGCCGCGCTGGCTTCTCTGGCTGCCCGGCCGGGGCATTGCGGCCATCCCGGCGCCCGCCTCCGCCGCGCCTGCGGCTGACGTGCCCGCGGCTGAGGTGCCCGCGGCTCCCAGCCTGGTCCCGACCGCGGGTCCTGAGCGCGCCGTGAGGCCGGGTCACCGGCGCTAGCCGCGCCTGGTCCTGGATGTCCCGTTACCCGCACTATTAGGTGGGTAACGGGACATCCGCGCTCGGTCTCCTATCGGATGGCCGGCGCCTGGCCGTAGTGCCACAGGTCAGAGTAAAACTGACAGTTTCGTCAGTTAGTGCCGAATGAGCTGGGAAAACTTTTTTCGGCTAGTCCGGAACTCTGGCGGTAGGCGGGTCGTTCGCGGGTTCGAGCCCCCGAGCCAAGACCCCCGTTCGGGCGGTGTTGTCCCGCCGCCGCCAAGAGAGCCCCCATAGCCCCCATGCGCCCGCTCCTCAGTGCCCCCGCGCCTGCTCCGGAGGCGTCCTCGCCTGCCCCCGAGACGCCCGCGCCGCCCCCCGCCCACACGGTGGCCACCGCTGACCCGCTCAGCCGGAGCTCCCGGACGGTGGTCGAGCGGATCGCCTGCTGGAGCGTGCGGCACCGCAAGACGGCCGTAGTGGGCTGGCTGGCCTTCGTGGCCGTCGCCTACATCATCGGCCAGTCCTTCGGCGGGTCCAGCGTGCAGCAGTACGACCCGGGTCAGGCGGGCCAGGCCGAGCAGATGATGCACCAGCTCAAGGTGGTCACCCCGCCGGCCGAGAGCGTGCTGATCGCGCCGCGCGGCCACGTGGTCGCGCCCCGTGCCCGGGTGGAGGCCGAGGTCCGGCAGGTGGCGGACGAGGTGGCCAGGACGCTGGCCGCCCTGCCGCACCATGCGGCGGCGGACATTCACGCGCCGTCCGCCCGCGGCGGCACCGCGCTGATCTCGGCCAGTCACCGGGCGGCCATGGTCACCTTCGACGTGGGCGGCCCGAACCGGGCGGCCAACTCGACCGTCGTGTCCGACGAGGCGGCGGTGGCCAGGATCCAGGCCGAGCATCCCGGGCTGACGGTGAGCGAGGCGGGGAGCGCCAGTGCCGACCGGGTCGCGGGCCAGATGCTCGATCACGATTTCCGGCAGGCCGGGGACACCTCGATCCCGCTCACGCTGGTCCTGCTGATCTGCGTGTTCGGGGCGCTGATCGCGGCGGGCATCCCGGTACTGCTGGCCGGCACCGCGGTGGCGGCCGCGGTGTCGCTGCTGGCCATCCCGGCGCACTGGTTCCCCGTCAACTCGGGCACGTCAGAGATCGTGCTGGTCATCGGCATGGCGGTCGGCGTCGACTACACGCTGTTCTACCTGCGCCGCGAGCGGGAGGAACGGGCCGCCGGGCACTCGCACCGGGCGGCCCTGCGCATCGCCGCCAGCACCTCGGGGCGCTCGATCGTGATCTCGGGCGTGACCGTGATGATCTCGCTGGCCGGGCTGTTCCTGTCCGGCGTGGACATCTTCACCGGGATCTCAGCCGGCACGATCGTGGTGGTCGGCGTGACGGTCCTGGGCTCGCTGACCTTCCTGCCCGCCCTGCTGTCCTGGCTGGGCCCGTGGGCGGACCGCGGCCGACTGCCCTGGCTGGGCCGGGCCCACAAGGACGGCGCCTCGTCCCGGATGTGGACGGGCCTGGCCCGGCGGGTGGTGACCAAGCCGCTCCTGTGGGGCGGCGCCGGCGTGCTCGCGCTGCTGGTCATCGGCGCTCCCGCCCTGGGGCTGCGGTTCGGCTCGCCGTCGGTGGACCTGCCCGACAACCTGCCGATCGTGCAGACGTTCGACCAGATCGCGCACGACTTCCCCGGTACCTCGGCCCCGTCCCAGGTCGTGCTGACCGGCTCGGACCTGACCAGCCCGGCGGTCCAGCGCGAGGTGGCCGCCCTGCAGGCGCGGGCCACCGCGAGCGGGCCGATCCGCGGGCCGATCACGGCCCAGCTGGCCGCTGGCGGCCGGGGCATGGTCATCAGCGTGCCGATGGCCGGGAACAGCACCAACCAGGCTTCCGTCAATGCGCTGCAGAAGCTGGAGAACCAGGTGCTGCCCGCGACGATCGGCCGCGCGCCGGGGGTGACCTACGCCGTCACCGGAGACACCGCCGCCAGCGTCGACATGAACTCGGCGCTGCACGCCCGCACCCCGCTGGTGTTCCTCGTGGTGGGCGGGCTGGCCTTCATCCTGATGATGTGCGCCTTCCGCAGCCTCGCCGTCCCGGTCATGTCGATCGGCCTGAACCTGCTGTCGGTCGGGGCCGCCTACGGCATTGTCACCTTCATCTTCCAGGACGGGCACCTGCAGGGGCCGATCGGCTTCACCTCGTTCGGCGGCATCATCCCGTGGGTGCCGCTGTTCTCGTTCGTGCTCCTATTCGGGCTGAGCATGGACTACCACGTGTTCATCCTGAGCCGCATCCGCGAGCTGTGGTCGGGCGGCCACAGCAGCTCGGAGGCGGTGGTGCGGGGCATCGGCCGCAGCGGCGGGGTGGTCACCAGCGCGGCCGTGATCATGGTGGCGGTGTTCTCGATCTTCGCCACGCTGTCCGGTATCGACGTCAAGATGCTGGGCGTGGGCCTGGCCGCGGCAGTGCTCATCGACGCCACGGTGGTCCGCGGCGTGGTCCTGCCCGCGGCCCTGGCCATGCTGGGCGAGCGGGCCTGGTACCTGCCGCCCTGGCTGAACTGGCTGCCCGGCAAGCACCTGGTCGAGGAGGGCCCGGCCGAGGCCGAGCCGGTCCGGCGGAGCGCGGCCGGGCACGAGCCCGTCCACCACGGCCCGGTGGTTCGCCCGGACCTGGGCCTGGCCGCCCTGCCCGACACGGCCGGCGGCTAGCGCTCGGCTAGCGCTCAGTTCAGGCGGGAAGGGCGTGGCGGTAGCGGACCTCGTTCAGGGTGAAGCCGGGCCGCTCCTCCTGCTTGGCCGCGCCGTCGGGCCGCCAGCCGCCCGCCTCGTAGAACCGCCGGGCCCGGTCGTTGGTGTCCAGCACCCACAGCGCCGCGTCGCCATAGGCGGCCTGGCCCAGAGCATCCAGCGCGGCGCCCATCAGCGCCCGGCCGTGGCCCTGGCCCCAGGCGGCCGGCCGCAGGTAGATCGCGGATATCTCTCCCACCGTGGCCGGATCCAGGTCCTGGTCCCGGCTCGGGACCAGGGTGGCAAACCCGACGACCTGCCCGGCGTCCTCGGCGACCAGCACGCCCCGGCGCGGCCAGTCCAGCTCGGCCAGTGCTCGCTCCCAGCGGACCGACCGCGGCCCGGGATCCAGCCCGTCCAGGTAGTCCTGGGGCAGCAGGCCGCGGTAGGCGGCCTGCCAGGAGCGGACGTGCACAGTGGCAATGGCCCGGGCGTCACTGACCTGCGCGCGGCGGATGCTCACCGGCCCAAGCCTAGGCGGGCCGCCCGCCCGGCGGCCGGCCCGCGGCTAGCTGGCCCGCACGGGTGACAGCTCGCCCGTCCCGCGCGGGGCGTCCTCGACGGACCCGGCCTCCACCTCGGCTCCGGCCTCGACGGCACTGACCCCCGGGGCCTCGCCGTGCACGTACTTGGCGCCGCGCAGCAGCGAGGCCACCGCCGCCACCAGGCAGGCCGCGATCGAGAACCCGAACGCGATGGCCAGCCCGTGCTCGAACGGCGCCGAGATCAGCGACGGGAAGAACCGGTGCCCGGTCAGGAAGGCCGCGTGGCTGGCCGGCAGGCGGGTCAGTGCGTGACCCAGCAGCGTCTTGATCGGGTTGTAGCCCAGCAGGGCCGCGAACATGATCGAGACCGGCGGCAGCGCGGCGATCCGCGCGGCGTCGGCGTGCGGCAGACCCTGGGCGACCAGGCCGTGGGTCATGGCCTGCGGCAGGGTCCCGGCCAGCCCGAAGATGATCAGCGAGAAGAAGATGCCGATGGACAGCACCATGGCCGAGTTCTGGAACGTGGCGCTCATCCCGGCGCCCACGCCGCGCTGCTCGGGCGGCAGGCTGTTCATGATGCCGGCCCGGTTCGGCGACGCGAACAGGCCCATGCCGATGCCGTTGAGCAGCAGGATCCCGGCGAACTCCCAGTAGGCGAAGTTGACCGGGAGCTGCTCCAGGAGCAGGAACGAGACCGCGGCCACGACCATGCCGCCGGTGGAGAACGGCCGGGCGCCGAAGCGGTCGGACAGGTAGCCCGACAGCGGCCCGGCGATCAGGAAGCCCACCGTCAGCGGCAGCATGGCGATGCCCGCCCACAGCGGGGTCTGGCTGAAGCCGTAACCGTGGATCGGCAGGTAGATGCCCTGGAGCCAGATGATCAGGATGAACATCAGGCCGCCGCGGCCGAGGCTGGACAGCAGGCTGGCCAGGTTGCCCGCGGTGAAGGCGCGGATCTTGAACAGGCTGAGCCGGAACATCGGCTCGGCCACCTTGGTCTCGATGATCGCGAAGATGACCAGCACGGCCAGGCCGCCGCCGATGAGCGTCATGACCAGGGGGCTGGTCCAGCCCATGGTGTGGCCGCCGTAGGGCTGGATGCCGTAGGTGATGCCGACCAGCACCGCGATGAGGCCGGCGCCGAAGGTCACGTTGCCCCACCAGTCCAGGTGCGCGGCCTTGCGGACGCCCAGCTCCCGGAGCTTGAGGTAGGACCAGATGGTGCCCAGCACGCCGAACGGCACCGAGATCAGGAAGACCAGCCGCCAGTCGACCGGCCCGAGCAGGCCGCCGAGGACCAGCCCGATGAACGACCCGGCGATCGCGGCCACCTGGTTCAGGCCCAGGGCCAGGCCGCGCTGATGGGTCGGGAAAGCGTCGGTGAGGATGGCGCTGGAGTTGGCCATCAGCATGGCCCCGCCCACGCCCTGGAAGATCCGCATGGCGATCAGCCACCAGGCCGCGCTGGTGCCGTGCAGCCAGGTCACCGACAGCAGCACCGAGAACGCCGCGAAGATCGCGAAGCCCATGTTGAACATCCGGACCCGGCCGAACATGTCGCCCAGCCGGCCGAAGCTCACGACCAGGACGGCCGTCACCACCAGGTAGCCCATCAGCAGCCACAGCAGCAGCCCGGTGTTGCCGGGCTGCAGCGGGTTGACCCCGATGCCGCGGAAGATGTCGGGCAGCGCGATCAGCATGATCGAGCTGTTCACCGTGGCCATGAGCATGCCGATGGTGGTGTTGGACAGGGCGATCCACTTGTAGCCGGAGCCGGCCTGGCGATCGCGCCGGGCGATAGCGGCGGAACCGGACGGGCCGGCCTGCTCCTGGAGCGCGGACGACTGGCCTGGCCCGGGACGGGCAGAGGGCGGCACGAGGGTCCTTCCTTGATGCTGGGCGCCTGGTCGGCGGGCGCGGGACTGGGCACGCGCCCTGGCTACCAGGCTAGACACGTTAGTTGCTATATGGCAACTAACGACTGACCCGGATCATTCCCGGCCCCGGCCGCCCGGCCGCCGTGACTTCCGGCGATCATGGTGGGCGCGGGCACACGGGAACGCTGGAGGAGCAAGGCATGTCAGGCATACTGCGCGGGATCGCCGTCCCCAACTTCGCCGAGGATCCGGCCGAGCTGATCGAGCTCGGCGTCGCGGCCGAGCAGGCCGGCTTCGACGGCTACTTCCTCTGGGACCACATCGTGTTCTCCGACAGCGGCGACGGCCCGCCCATCGCCGATCCGTGGCTGGTGCTCGGTGTGGTGGCCGCCCGGACCTCGCGGATCAGGCTCGGCACCATGATCACCCCGGTGCCTCGCCGGCGGCCCTGGCAGCTCGCCCGGCAGACGACCACGCTGGACCGGCTCAGCGGCGGGCGGGTGATCCTCGGCGTGGGCATCGGCTCGCCGGCCTACGCCGACTTCGGCATCTTCCACGAGCCGCAGGGCGCACGGGAGCGGGCCGACCTGCTCGACGAGGGCCTGGACGTGCTGGCCGGGCTGTGGACGGGCGAGCGCTTCTCCTACTCCGGCCAGCACTTCACCGTGGACCCGGTGCGGTTCACGCCGCCGCCGGTGCAGCGGCCGCGGATCCCGGTCTGGGTGGGCGGCATCCTGCCCGCCACCCGCACCGTCGACCGGGCGGCGAAGTGGGACGGCATGGTACCGATCCGCTACACCGGCGGGCGGCTGGCCACGGTGTCGCCCGAGGACATCGCCGACGTCGGGGCCAGGATCGCGGCCATCCGCGGCTCCGGTCCGGCCGCTGGCGGAGACGCTGATAACAGCAAGAAGCGCGCGGCGCCCGGCACGGACCTGGTCGTCTGGGCCGAGGCGGCCGACGCCCCGGCCGCCGTGCCCGAGCTCATCCGGCCTTACCAGGAGGCCGGGGCCACCTGGTGGATCGAGTCGGCCCGGCCCGGTGACGGCTGGTGGGAGGGCGTGCAGCGGCGGGTCGCCGCCGGCCGGTGAGGGTAGGTGATCCAGAGTGACCCGTGACCTCATCACGCACCCGGACAAGGTGCTGTTCCCCGAGCGCGGCGAGACCAAGGCCGACCTGGCCGAGCACTACCTGCGCGTGGCCGGCCCCCTGATGCGCACCATGGGCGGCCGCCCGGTCCTGCTCCAGCGCTTTCCCGAGGGCGCGGCGGGCCCTTCTTTTTTTCAGAAACGGGTCCCGGCCAACAAGCCTGACTGGCTCCAGACCACGACCGTGTCCACGCCCAACGGCACCACCTCCCAGGCGCTGGTCGCCGCGGACACCGACCACGTCCTGTGGGCGGTCAACCTGGGCTGCCTGGGCTTTCACGTCTGGCCCTACCTGGCCGACGATCCTGACCACACCGACGAGCTGCGCCTGGACCTGGACCCGACGCCCGGCGTCGAGTTCGCGCAGATCCGGGCCGCCGGCCGGGAGCTGGAAACTTTGCTGTCCGAGCTGGGCCTGACCGGGTTCCCCAAGACCACCGGCAACCGCGGCCTCCATGTTTACTTGCGCCTATGGCCGCGCTGGGACTCCTATCAGGTGCGGGCGGCCGCCGTGGCGCTGGCCCGCGAGCTGGAGCGACGCCGGCCTGACCTGATCACGGCGGCCTGGTGGAAGGAGGAGCGCGGCCAGCGGGTGTTCATCGACTACAACCAGAACGCACCGCACAAGACGGTGTTCGGGGCCTGGTCGGTGCGGGCCCGGCCCGGCGCGCAGGTCTCGACGCCGATCAGCTGGGCGGAGCTGGACGACATCCACCCGGACCAGTTCACGCTCGCCACGCTGGCCGGCCGGCTGGAGACCGTCGGCGACCCGTGGCTGGGCATGAATGAGGCGCCGCAGTCCCTGGAGCCGCTGCTGGCCATGAGCGAGCGCGACCTGGCCAGCGGCCTGCTCGACGCGCCGTGGCCCCCGGTCTACCCGAAGCAGCCGGGGGAACCGCCCCGGGTGGCCCCGAGCCGGGCGCGCAAGCCCGGCTAACCGCGGGCGGGTCCCGGCGAGCTAGTCCCAGACCGGCGGGCAGGTGTCGTGCACCCAGCCGTCCTCGCCCTTGCGTCGGGCTGGCTCGCGGGCCGTGATCTCCCGGTCGCACGTCCGGCAGACCCGGCCCTTGACGTGGCTGAAATGGTCCGCGCCATTGCCGGTGCCCCGGCTGCCGTCGGTGACATCGCTGTGCTCGGTGCCCGCCGCCACGCCCACGAACTGGTCGATGGCCCCGCCTGCCCCGCTGCTGATGCCGCCGCCTTCGCTGTGACCCATCGTGCCTCCCGCAGGTCGTGCCCCTATCTCGATTATGCGCCTTTTAGCGAATGGTGCGCGCGGGCGTGGCCTCCCAGGTGGTCCACAGCGGGCGGTAGCCCTGCCGGCTCCAGAACGGCGCGGACAGCGGGTTGAGCACCCCGTGGTGCAGCAGGGTGACCCCGACCCCGGACGCGTCGGCCTCCCGGTGGAAGTGCGCCGCCAGCGCGGCCCCGACGCCGCGGCCGCGCTCGCCGGGCTCGACGAACATCAGCATCACGTAGGCCACGGGTGCGGACGCGGTCCGCGGCGCGATCCAGGCGGCGGACGGCGGGCGCTCGGCCGACAGCAGGCCCACGGGCAGGCCGCGCCGCTCGGCCAGCCAGGTCCAGGGCACCGCGCTGGCCAGCCAGCCGGCCGCCTCGCACTCCAGCGCGGCCTCGGTGCCCAGCCGCTCGGTCGCGTTGCTGACCTGGGCGTCATAGCGGACCACGTGCAGGCCCAGCCGGGTGACGACGTCCAGGTCGGCGGGCTCGGCCCGCCTGATCCGCAGCTCGTCCAGGCTCAGCACGTTGGTCCGCTCGCCCGGGCCGGCCTCGGTGCCGGGTCGGCCGGCCGGGCGGGCCGCGATCACCTCGGTCGGCGTCAGCCCGCGCCGGCGCAGGGCGGCGATCCCGCCGATGTCCCGGCTGGGCCAGGTGACGACGGCGGCCGTGTCCGGCTGGTCGGTGCCGGGCACTTCGGCCAGGTGATCGCGCCACCGGGCCAGCAGCCGGTCCAGCCCGTCGGCCACGTCCGGGCCCGCCACGCAGGCGGTCAGCCGGAACCGCCGGGCCGCGCCCCAGGCCAGCTCCAGCGAGCCGGGCTTCGCCCGCCCAGTGCTCGCAGGTGCCGGCTCCGGCCAGGCCGCCCTGCGGCCCGGTCCCGATCAGCACCGGGCCGCAGCCCGTCGGCAGCGCCGGCCAGGGCAGCAGCGGGTCGGCCGCCTGCCACCGGCGGGTGGCCTGGGTCATGAGCGCGCTCATGTGCTCGCCGATCCTCATCGCGACGGCTCGCTCTCGCGCCGGACGCCGAAGAATGGCGAGCGGAGGACGAACCGGGCGGCCAGCATCAGGACCAGGCCCAGCGACGACGATGCCGGCCAGGGACCAGTTCTGGGCCGCCGGGGCCTGCTGGACGGCGCGGTAGATGATCCAGCCCAGGAACCCGGCCGCGGCCAGCGGGCCGATGGCCAGCTCGAGGGCGTTGCGGGTGCTCTCCAGGGCGCGGCGGCGGTAATAGGCGACGGTGGCCAGCGCGGTGAGGATGTAGAACGCGGCGAACAGCAGGCCGGACACGTTGACGACGTCGTCGAACGCGCCCTGCACCGAGGTCGCCAGCAGGTACACCCAGGTCAGGGCGATGAGGACGATGCCGGTCAGGACGCTGGCCGGGACCGGGGTGCGGAACCGGGGGGAGACGGAGGCCAGGAGGCGGGGGAGGGTGTGGTAGCTGGCCATGCCGTAGGTGATCCGGGAGGTGAGCACGATGTTGGTGCCGGTGGCGGCGATCACCGACAGAGCCAGTGCCAGGGCCATGACCTTGCCCCAGTTGCTGCCGCCGATGGCGGTGGCGGCGTAGACCAGGGCCGAGGTGGAGTGGGCTTCGAGCCGGCGCTGTGAGACGGCGCCCTGGAGGCCCATGGCGGCCAGGACGTAGATCACGGTGAGGATGGCCACGGCGATGATCGCGGCCCGGCCGGGGTTGACCCGCCGGTGCTTGACCTCCTCGTTGACGTACAGGGTGCCTTCCCAGCCGGAGTAGATGAATACCGCCAGCAGCAGCCCGGCGGCCAGGCTGCCGTGCCCGCCGACCCCGGACAGGGTGAACCAGCCCGCCGTGACCGGGACCGTGCCCGGGTGGTGGTGCAGGACCAGCGACCAGGCCCGCGATGGCGAAGCCGATGAGGATGACGTACTCGACGACGGCCATCGTGACCTGGATGCGAGCGGTGATCTTGATCCCGGCCACCGCGATGACCAGCATGACCGCCGACAGGCCGGTGGCGATCGCGATGTCGGCGGCGGTGCTCGCCGGTGCTGCTGGTGAACACGGCCAGCACCGAGGGGCCGATGACCTCGACGCCCGCCACCGCGCCGATGACGTACCCGGTGATCATCAGCCAGCCGGTCAGGAAGCCTAGGTACGGGTTGATGGCCCGGCCGACCCACTCGAAGCTGGCCCCGCAGTTGGCGTTCCACAGGTTCAGCCGCCGGTAGGAGTTGGCGATGATCAGCATCGGGATCGCGGTCAGCACGATGACCGGGCCGCTGCCGTAGGCGGTCGCGGCGGCCAGCGCGGCCAGGGTCAGGCCGATCGACGCGGCCGGGGCGGAGCTGGCCATCCCGATCACGGTGTCCTGGGCCACCCCGATCGCATTGGGCTCAAGCTTGCCGGCCGGGACCGGCCGGATCATCGCGGCGGAAGGCTGGGATGCCATGAGTGCTCCATCAGGGGAATCGGAGGTAGCAACGCGGGCGGGCGGTGGGTCTGAGTTGCGGCGCGGTCCCCTGCCCCGGGCCAGCACGCCGGGGGCCGGTGGCCGGAGCAGGGGACGCGCCCCGCCGCGCGCAGCGGGTCAGGATGGCTGCGCCGGCAGGCGGAGCATGGGGAACAGCGCGGGACCGCCCGGCAGGACGACCGGCGGCCCGTTGTCGCGATAGCCGCGGTGCAGGTAGACCCGGCGAGTACGCTCGCTGGAGGCTTCCAGGTAGGCGGGCTGGCCGATAGCGGTGTCGAGAAGGCGATGGTAGGCCTCCAGCAGCGCGGTGCCGGTGCCCTGGCCCTGCCGGTCGGCCCGCACGGCCAGGATGGCCAGGTAGTGGTGCGCGAACCCGGTGGGATGGCGCTGGTCCAGCGCGGCGTCGAACGCCGTGAAGCGGTCGAGGTAGGGCCCGGTGACCTCGGCCAGCGCCGCGGCGTACCCCTCGGGCGGGTCCGGCGGGTTCTCGCCGACCGGGATCCACAGCGCGGCGGCGTCGCGGCCTGGTGTGGTGTGCACGGTGCCGCTGGCCATCGCGTGCTCGACGTAGAGCCGGAAGTAGCCAGGCCAGATCCGGCGCCGCTCGGCCCGGTCGGGGACCAGCCACCGCGACGGCGGCAGGTCTCCGAACGCCTCGGCGATCACCTCGGCGAGTACCGGGATGTCCGCGGCGGTCGCCGTGACCACCGGCCCGGCCGGGGTGGCCGGGCCAGAGCCCGCGCCGGCCATCATGCGGCCGGCTCGCTGGTCGCGAGGGCGCGCTGGCCGGTGATGGCGTGGGCGCCCAGCCCGATCGTGGCGTACACCGCAGGCCGGCGGGCGCGCAGGATCGCCGCCCAGGCCAGCCCGATCACTGCGGCGGCCGGGTAGCTGGCGGGCAGGGCCCAGGTCGCCGGGCTGCCGGGGGCCGTGCCGAGCAGCGTGGCGTAGTGCGCCACGGCCAGCACCACGATCCCGGCCAGTGCCGCGAACGCGATCGCCGGGGCGATCAGCCTCCGCCAGGCGTTCTCGCCGCGCGGGTCGCGGGCGAAGAACGCGATCACCGCGACTGAGGTGAGGGCGAGCAGGAGGATGATGCCGAATCCGCCGGTGGTGCCCAGCCAGAAGAACAGGTCGGTCATCGGCGGCCACCCGCCCAGCGCGTACACGACGATGACGGCCACGCCGGTCGCGCTTTGCGTCAGGGATGCGGCGCGGGGGATGTTGCTGGCGCTGGTGCGGCCGAGCGCGGCGGGCAGCACGTTCTCCCGGCCCAGGGCAAACACGTAGCGCCACACCACGTTGTGGAACGCCAGCGCGGCGGCGAACAGCGAGGTCATGAACAGCAGCTGCCCGGCCTGGGCCAGCCCCGTGCTGCCGCTGAGGGTGAACAGCAATCCCGGGCCGAGCTTCCCGGCCGCGGCGGCGACGTGGCCGGTTCCGTAGTGGGCGGCCATGGCCCACGACGCCCCGGCGTACACCACCGCGATCACGCCGAGCGCCAGGTAAGTCGCGGCCGGGATGGTCCGGCGCGGACGGCGGGCCTCCTCGGACAGGCCGGCGCCGAACTCGAACCCGACGAACCCGAGCACGGCGACCACGGCCAGCACTCCGAACGTGCCCAGCCCCGCCGACCCCAGTCCCGCGGGCGAGAGGGTGGCGAAGCTGAGGTGCCCGCCCGCCGGGCGGGCCAGCCCGCGCACGGTCTCGGCGATGACGACGGCCAGCTCGGCGGTGAGCAGGACGCCCAGGACCTTGCCGGTGATGTCGACCCGCAGCTGGCCCAGGCCGGTGACCAGCGCCCAGGCGATCAGCGCCCACACCCACCACGGCTCGTGCACGCCCAGGTGCGCGGCGGCCTCGCCCTGCGCCGCCGGGCCGAGCGCTCCGTAGAGCCCGACCTGCAAGAACGTGTACGCGACGAGGGCGATCAGCGCGGCGGCCACCCCGGCCGGGCGGCCCAGGCCACGGGCGACGAAGGCGTAGAACGCGCCGCTGTGGGTGATCCGCCGGCTCATCGCCATGTACCCGGTCGCGAACACCGCCAGGATCACCGCGACCACTCCGAATGCCGCCGGGATCCCGGTCAGTCCCGTGGTGGCGAACGCGGTCGGGATCACCCCCGCAGCGACAGTCAGCGGGGCGATGCCGGCCAGGACGAAAAACAGCACGGCCGGGATACCCAGCCGGTCGCGGGCCAGGGCCCGCGACACGGCACCGGGCCTGGCGGCCACGGACGGACGGGCGGCTTGCGGTCTGGGCATCATGAGCTCCTGATTGCTCGACGGGGTTGAGGGGTTACATGCGCTGGGCGAGCACGGCGCTGTCCACGACCGCCTGGGTCTGGGCGATCAGCTCGCGTAACGGGACGGGCAGCAGGGCGGCGGCTTCTTGCGGGCTGCGCCGGCCCGGCGCCGGCGGGGCGTAGGCCAGCAGCCGGGTCTCCAGGCCGCAGGCCGCGGCCAGCCCGGCCAGCGCCGCCGCGTGCACGGCGGGAACGCGGGTCGAATCCAGCGCCGACCGCGCCCGGTTTAACGGCATGAACGCGCAGTCAGGATCGGCGGGCACCCACCGTCCGGCGTGCCACGGCCGCCGCGGCGCGCGAATCAGGTACCCCGCCCCGGCCAGCCGCCGGCCGACGTCACCGGCGGCGGTGCGGCCGAGGAACTGCAGCCACTCCCCGGCCGGGAGCGGCTCGCGCTCGCTGGCGATCTGGTCCTGGATCTGGGCCATGAGCTGGCCTGCGGGCGGCGCGCACCCGGCTGTCACGGTCCCGTCTGATGACAGGCCGGCCCCGCCGGCCAGCAGCAGCTCGGCCAGCAGCGCCCCGGCCAGGCCAATGCCGGCCGCCCGCGGCTGGAGGTAGGGCCGGCCGGTGCTGTCGTTGTGCGCCATGAGGTACAAGTCATCGGCCAGTAGCCCGGTACCGGCCAGCTGCGCCGCCACGGTGCCGCCGGTCATCGCTGCGCCGCCTGAGTGCCGGTCAGAGTGCCGGTCATCTGTGCGCTCTCCTCAGTCTCCGGCCGTCCCGCATCCCGCAGGCGGCACCGAAGGCCGGTCCGCCTCACCTAGCGGGCCAACCACCGGGCTCATCATATAGAGCACTGGGAGCACTTAGTGCTTTATATGAGAGAAATACGGGCTCAAGCGGACGGTCCGGTGCGGCCGGGCAAGCCGGGCCGGGGGCCCGGGCGGCCGGGGCCGGATTAGGCGGGTGAGCCGCCGGGTGGGTTAGCCGGGGGAGCGGAGGATGACGGCCCTGATCTGGTCGCGCAGGTCGACAGCGTCCTCGCCGCGGACCCGCACGGGCGGGTCGGCGCCGCGCAGGCCCGCGTAATACAGGCGGTCGACGCCCCGCCAGACCGTCCAGCCGGGGAACTCCCCGGCATACGGCCACCAGCCGGGCTCCGTGCCTTCCGTGTCCCCACCGTCCGTGTCCCCAGCGACAGTCACAACCCACAGCATAGAGCATATAGACCACATGGAGCACTAGAAGCTCTGTGAGCTACCCGAGGTTTATGCAGGTCATTGACTGTCTACGTTGATCAGGTGCCCGACGTGGACCCCTTCCGCAACCCGAAGGCCACTTACAAGCAGGTGGCCGAGGCGATCTCGGCCCGGATCAGGGACGGCGAGATCACCTACAAGCTGCCGGCCGAGCGGGCGCTGGCGGCCGAGTACGGGGTCGCCTACCAGACGGTCCGGCGGTCCATGGAGCTGCTGCGTGACCAGGGGCTGATCATCACCCGCCAGGGCCGGGGCACGTTCGTGGCGGCGGCGGTGCTGGGCGACGAGGACGAGTCGGTCGGCGGCGACCCGGCCGCTGATAACAGCAAGAAGCCCAGGCCAGTCAGGCGGAGGCTTACCTACCCGGCTGATAACAGCAAGAAGCGGCCCGCCAGCGCCTGCGGCCCGAGACAGCCAGGGTCAGGGGAGGGTCAGGATCTCGCGGCCGTCGGGCGTCACCAGCATGGTGTGCTCGAACTGGGCCGTGCGCTTGCCGTCGGCCGTGAGCACGGTCCAGCCGTCGGGCCAGATCACGTAGTCGATGGTGCCGAGGGTCAGCATCGGCTCGATCGTGAACGTCATGCCCGGCTCCATGGTGATGTCCACGTCGGGGTCGTCGAAGTGCGGCACGACCAGGCCGGAGTGGAACGTGGTGCCGATGCCGTGGCCGGTGAAGTCGCGGACCACGCCGTAGCCGAAGCGCCGGGCGTAGGACTCGATGACCCGGCCGATGACGTTCAGCGGGCGGCCGGGGGCGACGGCCCGGATGCCGCGCATCATGGCCTCGTGGGTGCGCTCGACCAGCAGCCGGGATTCCTCGGGCACGTCGCCGGCCAGGAAGGTGGCGTTGGTGTCGCCGTGCACGCCGCCGATGTAGGCGGTGATGTCGATGTTGACGATGTCACCGTCGGCGATGACGGTGTCGTCGGGGATGCCGTGGCAGATGACCTCGTTGAGCGAGGTACACAGCGACTTGGGGTAGCCGCGGTAGCCCAGGGTGCTGGGGTAGGCGCCGTGGTCGACGAGGAACTCGTGGCCGACCCGGTCGAGCTCGTCGGTGGTGACGCCGGGCTTGACCTGCCGCCCGACCTCGGCCAGCGCCTGGGCGGCGATCCGGCTGGCGACCCGCATCCGCTCGATGGTCTCGGCGTCCTTGACCTCGGGCTCGCCGGTCCGCGGGTAACGCTTGCCGACGTACTCGGGCCGGGCGATGCTCGCCGGGACCTGGCGCGCGGGGAGATAGCCTGCCGGGCTGGAGCGTGGTCGCCATGATCTGGGAGTCTAGTAGCCATGGACGGCGACCAGCACTGGTGGTTCTGCCTCAAGCACAACACCGTGGAGGACGACGACGGGTCTGCCCGGGCAAGGACCGACTCGGGTCCCTACCCGACCAAGGAGGCCGCGGAGCACGCCCTTCAGACGGTTCAGGAGCGCAACGAGCAGTGGGACGCCCAGGACCGCTGACGGTGCACCCGGCGGACGGGCGGGATGCTGGGCGGGGCCGCGCACCGCGGACTGGGTAGAGCCAGGTGCCGGTATCGTGGTGGCAGCGGCCAGTGGCCGGCCGGAAGGGGCTGCGGTGACAGGGCAGCACTCGGGTGAGGAGCTGCCGGCGGCTGCCGAGGCCCGGATGGAGGAAATCCGCGACAGCGGCACGTGGGGCTCGTCACTGAGCGCCGACGAGTTCGCCGCCATCCGCAGCACCGGCTTCGAGCCCGTCGGCCAGGTGCTAGGCGCGGCCGTCTACAACATCGGCTACACGGGCGGCTACGCCTGCCCCGGCGCATGGGCGGGCTACGGCGGCTTTGTGACCCCGGCCGCGCGGCGTGACCTCGGTCTCGGGCGCGACGCTCGATGGGCTCGTTCGGGCCGATGGTGGCCGACCCTCTACGAGGCCCGGCGCAAGGCGATCGGCCGGATGGAGGAGGAGTGCCAGGAGCTGGGCGGGCACGGCATCGTCGGGCGTCCGGCTGACCATCGGCGCGCTTCCCGGCGGGCGGCCTGGAGTTCAAGGCCATCGGGACGGCCGTGCGCGCGCCAGGCGAGCGCGCCGCCGCGCGAGCCGTTCACCTCCGACCTGTCCGGCCAGGACTTCGCGAAGCTGATCCTGGCCGGGCTGGGCGCCGGCCGGGCCTGGTGCTGGGCATCTCGATCGGGTCCCGGCACGACGACTGGCTGACCGTGACCCAGACCCGCTGGGGCGAGCGGCAACTCCGAGGTGCACGGCTACACCGACCTGGTCAACCGGACCCGGCACGACGCGCGCACCAGCTGGAGCGGGACGTCGCCCGGCTGGGCGCCGACGGCGTGGTCGTGCAGGACATGAACATGCGGGTCCGGGAGCGGGAATGCCCGATGCAGGAGGGCCGCCGCGACCACATCGTCGAGGCGACGATCATCGGGACGGCGATCGCCCGGTTCGCCAGCGCGAGCGGCCGCGAGGCGCGGACCCCGCTGGCGATCATGTCGCTCGACCCGCAGCGCCGCCAGGCGGCGCGGGTCCGGCTGGGACCGTGAACCGGGCATGGCGAGCGAGCGTTGACCGGGCAAGGATAGGAGCGCGATGACCGACCAGCAGCAGACCGACGCCGGCATCGCGGCGTGACGCTGGGCGTCCCGCAGGACGCCATGGCCGGCTGGCCGAGCTGCGGCCGGGCCAGCCGGGCGGCATCTTCACCTCGGACCTGTCCGTCAACGAGTTCCTGCTGGTCCGCGAGGTCGGGTTCCGGCCGCTCGGGCTGGTGCTGGGCAGCTCGATCTACCACGTGGGCCTGCAGGTGGCCCGCTGGGGCAAGAGCCAGGAGCTGGACGTGCTGTCCCAGGCCATGTACCACGCCCGCGAGCTGGCCATGACCCGGATGGAGGCCGAGGCGGACGTCGCTCGGCGCCGACGGGATCGTCGGCGTCCGGCTGGACGTGGAGATGAAGGAGTTCGGCGCCGACATCGCCGAGTTCATCGCGATCGGCACGGCGGTCAAGGCCGAGCCCGGCGCGGGCGGCGGCGGCGTCACGAACTGGCGCAACAACAAGGGCATGCCGTTCACCTCGGACCTGTCCGGCCAGGACTTCTGGACGCTGATCCGGGCCGGCTACGCGCCGCTCGGCATGACGATGGGCACCTGCGTGTACCACATCGCGCACCAGCGGCTCGGGGCCAAGATGGGCAACATCGGGCGCAACGTCGAGATCGAGCAGTTCACCCAGGCCCTCTACGACGCGCGCGAGCTGGCCATGGCCCGGATGCAGGCCGAGGCCGAGGAGCTGAAGGCCGAGGGCATCGTGGGCGTCCAGCTACGCCAGCACAGCCACACCTGGGGCTCGCACACCACGGAGTTCTTCGCGATCGGCACGGCGGTCCGGCCGCTGCGCGAGGACCACGTCATCCAGACCCCGACCATGGTGCTCAGCCTGGACTCCGTGAGGCCCGGGTTCCTGAGCCGGGCGCGCCGCGCGGCGGCGTGCCGGGGCCGGTTGGTGATCAGCACGTCCACCCGGCTGTCAGCCGACGAAGTGGTCGATGAGCCGGTCGGAGTCGACGGTCCAGACCATCACGCCGATGCCGGCCCGGCGGCAGGCCCGGATCACCCCGAGCCGGGCCAGCTGGTAGTTGACCGCCACCGAGTCGGCGCCGGCAGGAGCGGATCCGCGCCAGCGGGAACAGCTCGCTGGCCCGGACCCTGGCCCAGCCGGTCTTGGGCGTCCCGCGCAGATCCCTGCCTAGCGACAGGGCGGTCCTGACCTGCGGGAACGACCGCTTGATGGCGGCCACCGAGGAGTCCTCCAGGGTGGTCGCGACGAAGTTCTCCGGGCCCAGGATGCGCTGGGCCAGGTCGATGATCTCGCCCTCGTAACCGGTCTCCTTGAGGTCCAGGTGCCCGGCGGCGCGGCCGGCCAGCAGCGCGCATGACGTCCCGGACCAGCGGGACCCGGTAGCCGGCCAGCTCGCGCACAGCTCAGCGTAGCGCAGCTCGGCGACCCGGCTACCCGGCCCACCCGGTCGTCGTGGTGGACCACCAGCGCGTGGTCGCGGGTCCGCCGGATGTCGAACTCGACGTACTCGGCGCCGGTGGTCACCGAGTGCTCGAAGGCCTCATAGGTGGCGGGCGCGGGCGTGCTCGGAGCCGCCCCGGTGCGCCGAGATGAGCGCGGTTCCCCCGCCGCCGTCCCGGATGCTCGCCATTGGCACATGACCCCTTCTGGCCGGAGGCTAAGCCCCCCGCGGGCCCCAGCCGCCTGCCGGCCACCGGTCCGATTCTCCCCGATCTGGGGACGATATCCGACCAAGTTAGCGAGGTCCCACCTGATTGTCCCATCGATAACACGCTCGTTTTACCGCCCGGACATCTAGCGGCCGGGCGGCGCGCCCTGGCCGAGCTGAGCGAGCCGGGCGTGGGCGTACTCGCAGAGCAGCGCGTGCTCGTACACCATCCGGGGGACGTCGGCGTTGCTGTCCACGCGCACCGGCAGGCCGCTGGCCCAGCCCAGGAACGTGGCGTCGCCGGTGATCGCGGTCAGCACGCTGAGCAGCGAGGTGTCCAGCCGCATGGAGTGCACGGCCCGCCGGTACTCGGCCGGGGTCAGGCAGAGGGCGAACGGGATGTTCATCAGGCACAGCGCGGTCTGGATGTCGAGCTGCACGAGGCGCCGGCGCTGCGGCTCGGGGTCAATGGCGGGAATGGCGAGCATGCTGTAGTCGAGGCCGGCGGGATCCCGTCGGCGCGGCGCGGCGGCGGCCTGGCCCAGGGCCCGCAGGACCCGGTAGACGTTCAGGTCGTGCTCGATGACCGCGCGGTTGCCCAGGTCGGCGAGGGCTTCGGGGCGCAGGGTGACATCGGGCAGGCCGGGGACGCCCGCGTTGCGGGCGCAGAAGCTGAGCAGGTTGGTCTCCACGATGAAGTGCCTGATCAGCAGGCTGACGGCGGTGGGGGAGACGAACCGGCGCAGGAACCACACGCACAGCCGGTCCATGGTGGCGTGGGCCGAGAACCGGACCGGGCAGGCCCGTTTGGCCGCGACGATGATCGTGACCGCGACGCGGGACAGGATCCGCACCCAGGGGTAGAGCAGCGCTCGGCTGCGGCGGCGCTGGTCGGAGATGATCAGGAGCAGGGTCTCCTGGTCGATGGGGATGGACGGGTCGACGGCCATGACCTCCCACAGCGACGGGTCGGGGGGCGCGGCGGGCTCAGACATGGTCGAGCTCCTCGAGCTGGAGGGCGTACAGCCGGGCCACCACGCGGGCCGTCCTGGCCACGGCGGCCAGGTCCGCGTCGTCCAGCAGGCCGGTGGGCCGGGGGCCGGAGTGGTTGAGCGCGGCCCGCAGCACCTTGAAGTGCTCGTCGTCGCCGTCCGCGTGATAGCGCAGGAAGCTGACCTGCTCGTCGGGCAGGCCGAGGCTGTGCTGGAGCCGGTCGCCCAGCCCGCCGCGTTGCGCGCGCCCAGGCCCTCGATCACGAACATGGCGCCGAGCAGGTCTACCGGGTCGGGCTGCCCGGCCCGGTGGAACATGAACGCGGACAGCGCGGCCGACCCGATGTTGGCCGGCGTCGCGGCCATGTCCCGCAGGTCGCCGCCGGCCGCCGCGTAGTCGTGCTCCAGCAGCTGGAAGTCGCGGTGCTCGGCCGCCGCGTGCTGGATCGCCGCGCTGCGCAGCCAGAACTTCTCGGCCGAGAAGCTGGCCGCGGCCAGCGAGATCCACCGGCCGCCGTCGACGACCTGCTGGCGCAGGTTGAGCAGCAGCCGGCGGTAGTCGGCCAGCGTCGCGGTGCCGTCCTCGATCCGGCGGACGATGGGCACCCGGCTCAGCATCCGCTGGAAGTCGGCCCACACCACGGCCAGCTCGCCGGCCGCCGCCCCGGCGGAAGGGCCCAGCGGCGAGGCGGCCAGCTCGGCCCGGCTCGGCGCGCGGCCCGCGCTCGGGCCCACGCAGGTCAGCTGGGCGAACGCGAGCGAGAACCGGCCCGACTCCGGGACCACCAGCAGCACCCGGTCGCCGGCCCGCAGCCGGGGCCGGGCCGCCTCCAGCATGACGAAGATGCTGGCCGCGCCGGTGTTGCCGGCCGTGTGCAGGTTGGTGAACCAGCGGCTCTCGTCCGGGTCGTGGCCGGCCGCGCGGAGCCGCTTGAGCAGCTTGGCCCGGAAGTGCTCGGCGCTGTAGTGGCACAGGACGTGCTCGGTGCCGGGGTCGATCCGCCCGGCCGCGACCAGCGCGGTGTACTCGGCCACGCCCAGGTCGATCAGCGCGGGCAGGGCGGACATGTCCTGGCGCAGGCGCGGCACGGCGGGTCCCTGGTCGGCGGGTCCTTGGTCGCTGGCGCCGGGCCCGTCGAGCCAGGTCGCGCCGGGCTGCGGCTCGGCGCCCGGCGCCAGGCCGGCGCACATGCAGGCCGGGTGCTCGTGGGCGTACGACACCAGGTGCATCCAGTCCACCCGCAGGCTCAGCCCGCCGGGGCGGGGCTCGGGCTCGACCACCACGGCCCCGGCCCCGTCCGACAGCGTCCAGCGCAGGAAGCCGGCGTCGAGAGGCTCCGGGGCGCAGGCTGGGCTGGCCGCCCTGGCCCCCGCCGCGAGGGACCGGCTGGCCAGCTCCGAGCCGACGGCCAGGGCCACCGGGTGCTCGCCGAGCCGGACCGCTGTCACGGCCGCCTTGAGCGCCGCCATCGAGGACGCGCACACCCCGGCCGCCGACAGCACCTCCATCGGCCCGCCGCCCAGCCGCCCGTGCACCATCGAGGCGAAGCCGGGCACCAGCACGTCGCCTTGCGTCGTGCCGGTGGCCAGCATCCGCACCGCCGACGCCGGGATGCCCCGGTCGGCCAGCGCGCGCCGGGCCGCGCTGGCCGCGAGTTCCTCGTTCAGCATCAGCGTGCGGCCCTGGTCGTCCACGGCGTAGTGCCGGGTCCTGATGCCGTTCGCCGCCAGGGCCTGGCGGCCGAGCCGGGCACTCCGGGTGGTGCCATCGGTCAGCCGGTTCATGAGCTGCTCGTTGTCCACGGGCTCGCCGGGCAGGTAAGCCCCGATGCCGGTGATGTATGCCTCTGCCATGCGGCCCATTCAGCCACCGGGGCGCCGCCCGCACCCGAGCCCGACTACCCGGCCTGGCTAAGCACTACTACTCAATCAGGGCGATCCCGGCGGGCCGACGGCCTGGCTGGGGTCAGTCAGTGGGGCTGGCGGGGGTGCCACTGACGGCGTCCAGGAGCTGGGCCAGTCGGGAGCGGAACGACCCGCCGCCCGCGGAAAGCGCGTGCCGACCGGGGCCAGAGCCCGCTCCGGCCAGGCCGCCGGGCGTGGTGGTCATCGACGCCAGCAGCCCCCGGTGGCTGACCTGCCTCGGGCCGCAGGGCTCGCCGGCCGCCGCGCTGACCAGGTGCTGGGCGGCGTCGAAGGACAGCGGCGACGTCTCCGCCGGCACGGCCAGGGCCTCGTGGGCCAGGGCCCCGAGCTCCGGGTCACCCCGGTCCAGGGCCAGGATCGTCGCGCCGGTCCGGCGGACGTCGCTGATCCGTTCCAGCAGCTCATCGGGGACCGCGGCCGGGCTGACCACCAGCAGTGTCTCGTCGCGGGTCGCGGCGCGCAGCCGGTCGATGCTGACCCGGAGGTGGGCCGGGGCGTTGGCCGGCGGGGCCCAGCGGACCAGGGTGGGCTCCAGCTCGGGGATCTCGGCCAGCCGGCTCTCGTCGGCCAGGTGGGCGGCCATGTGCCAGGGCTCGTCGCTGGGCGTGCCCACCACCAGGAGCCCGTGCGGCGTCCGGGAGTAGTCCCGCAGCGCCCGCGCGAACGACCGGGTCTGCTCCAGCCAGCCGGTCGGCGCCAGCAGGGCACGCAGCGCCGCGACCTGATCGGCGTTCATGTCCTCCATGGTGCCCGACGACCGTCACAGGCGCAGCAACTTCGTGACTAAATGACTACAACCCGTTGATGACGACCAGGCCAGGGGCCCAGCCGGCTGATAACAGCAAGAAGCGCCGGGCGCGGGACGCCGGCTCGGGCACCACCGGCGGCGAGGCGGCCGATGGGCCGATCGGCCCATCGGCCCAGCCGCGCACGCGGCTTCGGCCGCTCTGGAAGGATCTAGCCCATGCCCGCCCACGACAGCCCCGCCAGCGACAGCCCCGCCACCAGTAACCGCGCCAGCGACAGCCCGACCCTGGCCACCGACAGCCACGACTTCTCCGGACTGGTCGTCGGGGTCCTGGGCGGCACCGGCGATCAGGGCCGGGGCCTGGCCCGGCGGCTGGCTCACGCGGGCGTGCCGGTCATGATCGGCTCGCGGGACGCCGGGCGGGCGGCGACGGCCGCCGCCGAGGTGGCGGAGACGATCCATGACGGGGCCCGGATCAGCGGGGCGGCCAACCGGGAGGTCGCGGCCACCGCCGACCTGGTGATCGTGGCGGTGCCCTGGGAAGGGCACCGCGACCTGCTGGTGAGCCTGGCCGGGCCGCTGGCGGGCAAGGTGGTCATCGACTGCGTGAACCCGATGGGCTTCGACAAGCGCGGCGCTTACCCGCTGCCGGTGCCCGAAGGCAGCGCCGCCCAGCAGGCCGCCGAGGTGCTGCCGGACAGCACGGTGGTGGGGGCGTTCCACCACGTGTCGGCGGTGGTGCTGCTGGACCCGGAGGTCGCCGAGCTGAACCAGGACGTGCTGGTGCTCGGCGACGACCGGGCGGCCACGGACCGGGTGCAGGCGCTGGCTGGCCTGCTGCCCGGCGTCCGCGGCATCTACGCGGGCCGGCTGCGCAACTGCGGGCAGGTGGAGGCGCTGACGTGCAACCTGGTCTCGGTCAACCGGCGCTACAAGGCCCACGCGGGCCTGCGCATCACCGACCTCTGAGCCCGGCCGCGGCCGCCCGGCCCGCCCGCCCGGCGGCTCAGTGGTAGGAGTGCTCCTCGTCCGGGAACGTCCCGGCGACGACCTCGTCGGCGAACGACTGCACGGCGCCGCGCAGCACCCCGGCCACGTCGGCGTAGCGCTTCACGAACTTGGGGGTGCGCGGCGACAGGCCGGCCATGTCCTGCCAGACCAGCACCTGCGCGTCGCAGTCCGGCCCGGCGCCGATGCCCACGGTCGGGATGTCGAGCACCCCGGTGACCGCCGCGGCCAGCTCCGACGGCACGGCCTCCAGCACCACCGAGAAGGCGCCCGCCTCCTGCAGCGACTTGGCGTCGCGCAGCAGCTTGTCGCCGTCCTCGCCGCGGCCCTGAACCTTGTATCCGCCGAATGCGTTGACGGATTGTGGAGTCAGGCCAAGATGCGCCATCACCGGGATGCCCGCCGCGACGAGCTCCTCGACCTGCCGGAGCACGCGCTCACCTCCTTCTAGCTTCACTGCGTGGGCGCCGGCCTCCTTCAGGAACCGGGTGCCCGCGGCCAGCGCCGCCTGTGGGGAGCCCTGATAGGAGCCGAACGGCAGGTCGGCCACGACCATGGCCCGGCGAGTGCCCCGGACGACCGCGGCGGTGAGCGGCAGCAAGTCGTCGACGGTCACCGGGATCGTGGTGTCGTGGCCGAACACGACCATGCCGGCCGAGTCTCCGACCAGCAGGACCGGGATGCCCGCGTCGTCGAACACCCGGGCGGTGAGTGCGTCGTAGGCGGTGAGCATGGGCCAGCGCTCGCCGCGGTGCTTGGCCGCGGCGATGTCCCTGACGGTGACCCGCCGGGTGGCGGCGCCCCCGTAGAGCGACTCCGAGGGCCTGGTCCGCGCGTCCGTCGCGGCCTGCCCCTGGTCAGCCTGAGCTGGGGTCATGGCGATCCTCCGCGTCTCGAGTCGCCCCAGTGGCGTACCCGGACAACCCGATGATGACATAGCCGCCGGGCTGGCGGAACGGCTCGGCGGGCCGTTCCCGGCTGATACGCGGAGTGGCCGTTTTCACACTCGCCATAACAAGGCTGTCCCGCCGCAAACGACCTCTGTTGCGATACGGTGTGGTTTCGTATTGAAAAGAGGGCAAGGGGAGCATGGACGCTCAGGCCGCGCAGAGCCGCCGCTGGGTCATCCTCAGCGTGCTGATTCTCAGCCTCGCGGCGATCGTGCTGGACAACACGGTCCTGAACATCGCCCTCAAGACCATCGCCGAGCCGCACACCGGGCTGGGCGCCAGCCAGAGCCAGCTCGAGTGGGCGATCAACTCCTACACGCTGGTCTTCGCCGGGCTGCTGTTCACCTTCGGGGTGATCGGCGACCGCATCGGCCGCAAGCGCATGCTGATGATCGGCATGGCCTTGTTCGGCCTGTTCTCGCTGGTGTCTTCGTACGCCGCAGACCCCCGACCAGTTGATCTGGGCCCGCGCGGCCATGGGGCTGGGCGGGGCGGCGGTCATGCCGCAGACGCTGTCCATCATCACCACCGTGTTCGAGCCGCGGGAGCGGCCGCGGGCCATCGGCATCTGGGCCTCGGCCGTCGGCGTGGCTATCGCCGTCGGCCCGATCGTGGGCGGGCTGCTGCTGGACCACTTCTGGTGGGGCTCGGTCTTCCTCATCAACGTGCCGCTGACCGCCATCGGGATCGTCGCGATCGCGTTCCTGGTGCCCGAGTCGCGCAGCCCGTCGCCGGGCCGGGTGGACTACCTGGGCGTGCTGCTGTCCATCGCCGGGCTGGTGCTGCTCATCTACGGGATCATCGAGGGCGGCGACAGCGGCTCCTGGCTGACCGGCAGCGTGCTCGGGCCCATCGCCGGCGGCCTGGCCGTGCTGGCCGGGTTCGCCTGGTACGAGTCCCGGATCGACAACCCGTCGCTGGACGTGCGGCTGTTCCGTGACCCGCGGCTGTCGTCGGCGTCGGCGGCCATCATGCTGGCCTTCTTCTCGCTGTCCGGCGCGTTCTTCTTCACCAGCTTCTACACCCAGAACGTGCGCGGCTACAGCCCGCTGCACGCCGGCCTGCTGACCATCCCGCTGGCCGCCGGCCAGCTGCTGCTGGCGCCGCGCACCGCTACGCTGGCCCGGCGGTTCGGGGCCAAGGCCGTGGTCACCGCCGGGCTGCTGGTCGTGGCGCTGGCGCTGATCGGCTACCACCTGCTGGGCGTGACCACCTCGGTCTGGCTGCTGGAGGCGGTCTTCCTGGTCCAGGGCGCGGGCATGGGCATGGTCATGCCGGTGGCCACCGAGGGCGTCATGTCGGTGGTGCCGCGCGACCGCGGCGGGGCCGGCTCGGCCATCACCAACACCTCGCGGCAGGTGGCCGTGGCCCTGGGCGTGGCCGTGCTCGGCTCGATCGTGGCCCAGGACTACCGCAACCGGCTGACCCCGTACCTGGGCGTGCTGCCGCGCGCGGCGCGGGCCACGGCCACCCAGTCGATCGCCCAGACCCAGGCGGTCGCGGTCGGGCTCGGGCACGCCGGCGACCGGCTGCTGGCCGCGGCTAACGTCTCGTTCGTGCACGCCATGCACCTGGCCTCGCTGATCTCGGTGGTCATCGCGGTGCTGGGGGCCGCGGCCACGCTGGCCTGGATGCCCGGCCGCCCGGCCAGCGCCGGCGCGCGGGGCGGCGAGCCGCCCGCCGAGCCCGCGCTGGCCGGCCCGGCCGAGGGCACGGAGGGTTGACCGCGATGGGCGCAGCGGGCGTGGACACGGCCAGTCCGGACATCGCAGGCGCGGGGCCGACGGCTGATAACAGCAAGAAGCCACAGGCTGATAACAGCAAGAAGCTGCCGCTGCCACCGCCCGGCCGGACCAGGCCGGCGAGCCGCGGCGGCCCGGCCGGCCTCGCAGCGAGCAGGCCGACCAGGCCATCATCGACGCCACGCTCGAGGTGTTCGCCGAGAGCGGGCCGGACGGGCTGTGCATCGAGCAGGTCGCGGCCAGGGCCGGGGTGGGCAAGGCCACCATCTACCGGCGCTGGCCCGGCAAGGAAGACCTGCTGGTGGACGCGATCGGTTCGCTGCGCTCGGAGTTGCCGCAGCCGCAGGGCCGGTCGGTCCGGGCCGACCTGACCGCGCTGGTCGACGCGCTGAGCCGGGAGGCCGCCGACCCGCGGCTGGCCCGGCAGCTCGCGCTGCCGCACGGCGACGGCCAGAAGTACCCGCGGCTGCTGGCCAAGTACCGGCAGACGGTGCTCGAGCCGCGCCGCGAGCTGATCCGCTCGGTGCTGCGCCGCGGCGTCGCCACCGGCGAGCTGCGCGAGACCATTGACGTCGACACCGTCATGTTCCTGCTGAGCGGGGCGGCGCTGGCCCGCGGCGGGCCCGGCGAGCCGTCCGACGCGCGCTACGGCCGGCGAATTGTGGACGAGCTGATGAGCGGTCTCGCCGCCCGCTGACCTGCGCCTGATCCCGAATTGATCATCAGCAGATGATCAGCTTTCGCTGGGCTGACCCGGAAGAGATCTTGACCGTATCTGCACCGCTTGTTACTTTCGGTCGGCAATATTGTGGCGCTTTTTTCCCTAGGCGGGACAATCTTGCGGTTTGCCAATTCTGGACCGGAGGCTGGGCGAGCGAAAGGTGAGGGCATGGGTCGACGAGGACTTCTGAGACGCCGGTCGGCATGGGCGCTGGTCATAGCGCCGGTGCTGGCGATCACGGGCGTCTCCATGGCCACCGTGAGTCAGGCGGCCGTACAGCACCCCGCGCGAGCCGCGGCGAGCCAGGAGGTGCAGCCCCGCCACGTCAATCAGCTGGACTGTAACGGGTACAGCACCAAGTACCAGGCGCTTAATGCAGGCAGCAAGATGCATTGCACCGACCCCATTTCCCTCCGTAAGGTGCGCTATTACGGCAAATCGGTGCTGCGCGGCTACCGGTTCCAGGACAACGGGCATTACATCGGCCACGACGAGCCGAGCGTCAAGTTCATCTCGCACACGCCCGGGTCCGGCAACACCATGACGTACATCATGAAAATGCCGGTGGACCCGCGCAAGGCGGCCACAGCCAACGGCAGCGTCACCCACTACGTCGAGCTCAGCCCGGCGCCGTGGTTCGGGCTGGCGATGTGCGACCCGCACTCCTACCCGCAGAACCCCTGCAAGCCCGACAGCGACAGCAACAACGGCGGAATCAGCAGCAAGACCGCCGCGGGCTCGGCGTTCATGGAGCTCCAGCTCTACCCGCCGGGCATCACCCCGTTCGAGGACAGCATCAGCTGCAGCTCGACCAAGTGGTGCGCGGCGATCACCATCGACAGTCTCGAGGCCGCCTTCGGGTTCAAGGGCCTCAACACGGCCTGCGAGGAGCCGGTCAACTTCGCCTTCCTGCAGCGCAACGGCAAGCCCGCCGGGCCGCCGAGCCCGCAGCTGGCCGACGTGGCCACCGACACGCCCAACGCGCAGACCCTGGAGATCAACTCGGGCGACGTCATCAAGCTGGCGATCACCGACCCCAAGGCCGGGTTCACCGCCCGGATCAACGACCTGACCACCGGGCAGTCCGGGTTCATGACGGCCAGCGCGGCTAACGGGTTCATGGACACCAACTACAAGACCTGCGCCGGCATCCCGCACACCTTCCACGCGGAGTACTCCACGGCCAGGCAGCAGAACCAGGTGCCGTGGGCCGCGCTTGAGGGCGGCGTGCTCATGCAGCAGGAGACCGGTCACTTCGAGAGCTGTAACTCGGTCACCAACGCGCTGCCGCAGAGCCTCGACGGCGGCAACTACGTCGACCCGAACGTCTTCCAGACCTGCATGGGCGGTCCGGAGGGCAAGAAGGCCGTCGGCGAGGGCCCGTGCAGCACCTCCACCGGGCTGTGCCAGCACTCCACCACCGAGGGCCTCAAGGGCCCGGTCGCCTGCCCGACCAACAACGCGGGCAGCGGCCAGCTGTGCGAGTTCTCCGACGGGTCCTGCTTCAAGCAGGGAACCCGGACGGCGACCATCAATGGCAAGGCCACCAAGGAATCGTCCATCGTCACCGGCTGTGAGGACAACTTCTTCCAGAATGGCGACCTGGACTGGGACGGCACCGACTACCAGGGCAGCAGCTGGCCGAATGGCAGTGCCAACCATCCGACCTCGTTCCGCTACATCGGCCCGTTCCTGGCCTCCGGCAAGCCCTATCCGCAGATCCAGTTCGAGACCGACGCGCCCGGCTCGGAGTTCCTGTGCAAGACCGCTACCGGCAAGGACTGCGTGGTCAAGCCGCTGGGCTCGAACTTCTACCCGTTCTGGACGCTGACCAGCAAGGAGACCATCAAGGGCGTGCGCACGCCCAGGGCGGCCTGCATCTGGAACTTCGGGAACGTCATTCCCGGGGTCACCAAGCAGACCTTCGGCAAGGACGCCCAGTACGGCCTGTCGGACATCGCACGGTACGGCGGCACCGATGCCAGCAAGGTGCTCACCAACCCCGCGATTTCCGGGAACTGCCCCAAGTTCAACAAGCCGAAGTAATTAACCCCGACAATTAAATTAACCCCGACAATTGAAGGTGCCCGGCCCGCCGTTCACGGCGAGCCGGGCACCTTTGCGGTGAACCGGAGCCGGTCGCCCCGCACCTCGACGTGGGCTTCGCCGAACCCGGCCGCGCGCAGCCGGCCGGGCAGCGCGTCCGGGTCGACGGGCACGAAGATGTCGTCGTGGTGCACGCGGCGCCGGTCCGGCGTGTCCAGGCCGTCGGAGCCGACGATCAGCCCGCCCGGCCGCAGCACCCGGGCCATCTCGGCCAGCGCGGTGTTCTGGAGGCCGGCCGACGGGATGTGGTGCAGCATGGTCAGGCAGGCCACGGCCGAGAACCGGCGGTCCGGGAACGGCAGCCGGGTCGCGTCGGCGGTGACCACCTCCACGTTGGTCCCGGCCAGCCGCCGGCCAGGCCGGCGGCCAGGTCGGCGTCCAGCTCGGCCGCGGTGACGTGGCCCGCGTGCCGGCGCAGGATGTCGGTGGTCAGCCCCGGCCCCGGCCCGACCTCGAGCAGCTCGTCGCCGAGCTGGTGACCGGCCAGCACCCAGGGCAGCAGGTCATCGGCCACGTAGGCAGCCCACTCGGGGCTGGAGCACAGCGCCAGGTGTTCCTCGTTCACCCGCGCAGCGTAACGCCGCCCGCCCCGCGAACGGGACGGGCGGCGCTAGCGTTCCTGCCTAGCCCTTAGCCAGGCAGGGCAGGTTGGGCAGCACCTTGCGGAAATCGTTGAACCGCTTGGTGATGGTCCCGAGCGGGCTCGTCGGGTACGACACCGCCTCGAGCGGCCCGAACTCGGCGTGCGCGCTGCCGCCGAACTCGTTCGTCGTGCCGGGGATGTAACGGCCGCCGAACTGCCACAGGCAGCCTTCCGGCGAATTCCGCGTGGTGTAGAAGGGGTAGAAGACCGAGTTGGGCGGCGGGTTCACGCAGCCCGTGCCGGGCTTCGGGTCGGCCGGGTTGGTGATGTGCCGCTGGCACGGCACGTCGACCCGGAACGAGGTGTCCGAGGACTCGTCGCGCGAGATGTCGGACTCGAAGGACATCCAGCTGAAGTTCTTGCCCGCGGTGGTCGGGCTGGTGAACTCGAACGCCGACGGGTGCAGCAGCCGGTCGGCCAGCGGGTTGCTGACCGAACCGGGCCAGTTGAAGTTGTAGGACACGCCGTCGAAGTCGCCGTCGATGTCGAGGCACCCGCCGATCTTGACCAGCGTCGAGTCCTTCCCGGGCAGGCAGAAGTCGTCGTCGCCGGCCGGATCGGGCCCGGCGGTGTCACCGTCGTTGGTGTCGGCGCCGAGCGGGTCCAGGCAGGTGGCGTTGGCGTCGGTGCCGACCTTGCCGCAGTACTCGAAGTGACCGATCTCGTCGGAGAAGGCCACGTTGTAGGTGTGAGCGGCGGTCACGTTGCGGGTCGCCGGCGTGGAGGTGCTGAACTCGGGGTGGAAGTCGTAGGGCTGGATGGTGCACTTCTTGGCGTTCGGCGCGAAGAGCACGTTGCCGAACCCGTTGGCCGTGCTGGCGGTCATGAAACCGCTCGTGTGGCTGGTGTGGTCAGCGATCACGATCCGCAGGCCGTTCGCGGTGTCGAACAGGTGCACCGTGATGTGGTCGCCGGGGTTCATCAGCAGGTCGCGCTTGAGGTTGGGCACGAAGTGCTGGGGCGCACCGGGGTTGGCCGGCGCGGTGGCCTTGCCGTTCTTGGTGATGAAGGCGAAGTTCACCGGCTCGGGGCCGACCGTGTTCAGGCACGCGGTGTTGTCGAACTGGCCGGTGTTGTCGTTCTCGGAGAACGTGTCGATGTTCATGGCCGCGCAGTACTGCGTGGCCGAGCAGCCGTTCCCGGCCGGCCAGTTGACCCAGCCCGGCGGGTAGAACTGCATCTCCTCGTAGGCCTGGCCGGGACCCAGGCCCATGTAATGCGAGCTGGCCGGGTTCGAGCTCTCGTAGATGTTGGAGTTGCTGTCCGGCTTGCACGGCACGGTGGCGTGGCCGGTCAGCGCGGTGCCGTCCGGGTTCGGCGAGCCCTGGCTGTCGCACATGACCATGCCGATCCAGAACGTCGGATGCAGCTGGAAGTTGTCGGTCCCGCCGCTGCCATCCTGCTGCGGCTTGGTCGGCGGGTCCTTGGGCAGCACCATCTGGAAGGTGACGTTGTTGCCCGAGCCGGGCTTGTTCGAGTAGAACAGCGTGGCCGGCTCATCGTGGCCGGAGTACCCCCAGAACTTGGCCCCGTCCGCCTTGGCCTGGTACCAGCCGCGGTACTCATCCCAGTTCAGCGCGGGCTCGGCGCATTCCACGCCGTTGGTGCCGCACCAGTGCTGGCGGCCGGCCACCTTGATCGTCGCGTTTGAGGGACCCGACGCCTTGACCACGGCCGGCCTGACCGGCGACGCGGACACGGATACCAGACCGGTTCCCACGGCTAGCGGTGCCGCGAGCATGACCGCGGCGAAACTGATTCCTACAGCACGTCTCATGGCCTCTCCCTCGAAACCTGGGCGTACGAAGCCATTCAGTTATACGACTCGCCGGGGAGCGCGGCAATAGCACCAGTTAAGGGAATAAAGGGCACTCAATAAAAGCGACAGCTGTCCGTTAATGACAACTGTCCGTTAAAGAGGGCTGCCGGTCCGTTAAAGAGGGCTGCCGGTCCGTTAAAGAGGGCTGCCGGTCAATTATGCCCGGTCCGGCCGGCCAGCACGGTCGCGGGGTGGCCGCTGACCAGGATCTGGTGCGCGGCCGCCGGGACCAGGCCCACGTCGGCCAGCGCCTGGCGGAGATTCTCCTCCTGGCGGCGGGAGATCAGGACGACAAAGCGCCCCGCGGGCCGCCGCAGCACGCGGCGCAGGGTCGCGGCCAGCCCGGCAGCGAATGCGGGGTAATCGGCCAGCTGGCCGGCGCCCGGGCCGCGGAATTCGCCCCAGGGCGGATCGGTGACGATGACGTCCATCGCGGCGTCGGCGACGGACGGGAGCGTCCGCGCGTCCTCGGAAAGGAATTCCGCCGACCTGGCCCGGGCCAGCTCGGGGCGGAACTGGCGGCGCAATTCGTGATAGCCGGTGTCGGAATAGATGACCCGACGGGCCGGGTAGCGCAGCCGGGCCCAGATGATCGAGCCGCGCCCGCCGAAGGGGTCCAGGAACACGTCGCCGGGCCGGGGGCCGGACGCCCGGACCAGCAGGTCGGCCAGCTCGGGCCCGAGGGCGCCCGGCGCCGCGGGCCGGGCCCAGCGGCCGGCCAGCCGCAGGCCCAGCAGCAGGTCGGGCAGGCCGCGACGGCCGACGACCCAGTACTCCTCGCCCGAGCCGCGGCCCTGGACCCAGCCGCCGGTGCGCGCGGCGACGGCGCTTTCCAGCCGGGCCCTGGCCCTGGGCGGCAGCGCGACCAGCGCGCCATCGACGGACGTCACTACCCGGAACGGCCGGCGGAACGGCGTCCGGCCCGCGGCGTCGCCTCGGTCGAGCTGTCTGGCCAGGGCCGGGACGACGGCGGCCAGCGGGCCGCGACGGGCCCCGGCCAGGAACAGCAGCGAGCCGGTCAGGTACGGCAGCGCGGCCACCTGCGACGGCTCGGCGGCCGACTCGATGATGGCCGCGCTGTCGTCCTGGAAGACGACGCGGGCGGCAGGCAGGTCCCGGTGCAGCGCGCCGACCGCGAATTCCCCTAGGCCCGCATTAAACTGCACGTAATACCGATTGGCCATGGCCGGGTCACGGTACCGCCATACCGAATGAAACTAAATCGAATTTCCTGGAGGCAGCGGAATGCGGATAGCGGTTATCGGCACCGGGAACGTCGGCGGCGCGCTCGGCCAGCGGTGGCGGGGCGCCGGGCATGACGTGGTGTACGGCGGGCGCGGCGCCGGCCGCCAGGGGCCGGGCGGCGCGCCGGTGCTGGCCGTCGCGGACGCGCTGGCCGGGGCGGACGTGGTCGTGCTGGCGGTGCCGGGGCCCGCGGTGGCCGAGGTCATCGCGCCGCACGGCGCCGCGCTGGACGGCCGGGTAGTCATCGACGCGGCTAACAACATCGGCGGGGCCGAGGTCAACAGCCACGCCGCCGTGGCCGCCGCCGCGCCCGGCGCCTACTACGCCCGCGCGTTCAACACGCTGGGCTGGGAGAACTTCATCGATCCGCCGCCCGGCGCGGTGCTGTTCTACGCCGCGGACGCCGGCGCCCGCCCGGCCACCGAGGAGCTGATCACCGCGGTGGGCCTGGAGCCGGTGCTGGCCGGCGACGCCGGTGCGGCGGGGGCGGTCGACAGCCTGCTGCCGCTGTGGTTCGCGCTCATGCAGCAGCACGGCGGTAACCGCCGGATCGCGCTGCGCGTTACGCAGTAGCCGAGCCCGGCTCGCGGGCGTAAGTTTCGGGCAGTGCAGATTTCGGGCCGTGCAGATTTCGGGCGGCGCAGCACACCAGACCAAGGGAGCGGGGCATGGAGCGGACGGTCAAGACCGCCAACGGCCGGATTCTGGCGGTGACCGAGGGCGGCGATCCGCGCGGCCGGCCGGTGCTGGCCCACATGGGCACCCCGAACTCCCGGCTGCTCTACGGCCCGATGGCCGACGACGCCGCCCGGCGGGGGCTGCGGCTGATCAGCTACGACCGGCCGGGCTACGGCGGGTCCACGGCCCAGCCCGGCCGCACGGTGGCCGACTGCGCCGCGGACGTCGAGGAGATCTGCGCCGAGCTGGACATCGACCGGCTGGCCACCTGGGGCATCTCCGGCGGCGGCCCGCACGTGCTGGCCTGCGCGGCGCTGCTGCCCGGCCTGGTGGTGGCGGCGGCCTCGCTGGCCTCGCCGGCGCCCTACGGCGCCGACGGGCTGGACTACTTCGCCGGCATGGGCCAGCTCAACGTGGATGACATCATGCTGACGCTCAGCGACCCCGAGGCGGCGCGGGAGAAGCTGGAGCACGACCGCGAGGAGTTCCTGGCCGCCTCGCCGGAGCAGCTGGCCCAGGGCATGAAGACGCTGCTGTCGCCGGTGGACGCCGCGGTGCTGACCGGCCAGCTGGCCGACTTCCTGACCCAGTCGACCAGGGACGGCCTGGCCCCGGGCGGGCAGGGCTGGTGGGATGACGGCTGGGCCGAGTCCACTCCGTGGGGGTTCGAGCTGTCGGCCATCTCGGTGCCGGTGCTGCTGATGCATGGCCGCCAGGACCGGTTCGTGCCGTTCGGGCACGGCCAGTGGCTGGCCGCGCGCATCCCCGGCGTGCAGGCCCGGCTGCTCGACAACGACGGCCACCTCACCCTGCTGGAGCACCGCATCAGTGAGGTCCACGCCTGGCTGGCGGACCGGCTGTAAGCCCGCCCGCGCGGCCCGGTTCAGGTCAGGCCGCTGACCCGGTGCACGTCCCCGCAGGGCACGCCGAGCGCCGCGTGGTGCTGGCGGATCGCCTCCTCGTCGGGGCCGTCGAGCAGGCAGTACACATGCCCCCCGTCGTCGTGGTACAGCTCGACCTGCCGCACCCCGAAATCGTCGGTGGCGCCGTCGCGCGCCCCGGCGGCGATCTGCTCGATGGCCTCGGCCGGCAGCTTCAGGTCATCGTGGTAGTCCATGAACCTGGGCATATCTGATCCCCTCCCCTTTGACTCCGGCTGACTCCAGTATGGTCGCCGACCCGCTCGTGCGCCATAGGCGGATCTGACCGCAGGCGGCCAGGACCAGGACCGCCACGGCGAACAGCACGTAGGAACTGCCCGCGGCCTGCTCCCAGGGCGCCCAGCGCAGCTCGCGCCCGGCGCCGTGCGGGAACCACCACTGGGGGGCCGCGGCGAAGACGACCAGCCCGCCCGCGGCGGCCGCCGCGGCCAGCCGGGAGCGGTGCCGGCGGGCCAGGCTGGCCAGGGTGAGGATGGCCGGGACGCACCAGACCCAGTGGTGCGACCAGGAGATGGGCGAGACCAGCAGGGCGGCGAAGGCGTTGAGGCTCAGCGCCAGGCACGGCTCGCCCGCGGCCAGGGCCCGGCGCATGCCCAGGCCGGCGACCACCAGGACGGCCAGCGACAGGACCAGCCAGGCGGCCAGCCCAGCCAGGCCGCTGAGGCCGGCCCGGGCCAGCACGCCCTGGAGGGACTGGTTGGCGGCGTAGTCCGGGTGGCCGACCCGGCCGACCTGGAACACCACGCTGGTCCAGTACCGCACCGAGTCCCGCCCGGCCAGCGCGAACCCGAGCCCGGTCGCGGCGGCGAAGGACAGCGCCGCGATCGCCGCCGCCCGGTAGTCCCGCCGGAGCAGGAAGAACAGCACGAACAGGGCCGGGGTCAGCTTCACCGCCGCGGCCAGCCCGGTCAGTACGCCGCGCGGCCAGGGCGGCTCGACGGCCATGCTGTCGAACGCCACCAGCGCCATGAGGATCACGTTGACCTGGCCGAACGACAGCGTGTTGCGGACCGGCTCCAGGAACAGCGCGGCGGGCAGCAGCCAGCCCGCCGCGGCCGGGTTCAGCGACAGCCGCCGCAGGAAGAGCCGCAGCACCGCGGCCGCCAGCGCGATGGTCACCAGCGTGAGCACCGTGCCGGCCACCGTCGCCGGCACCAGGGCCAGCGGCGCCAGCAGCACCGCGGCGATCGGCGGGTAGGTGAACGGGAGCCTCGGCCCGGCCGGGGTCGGCGGCAGCCGCCCGTACAGGCTCGCGCCGCGCAGCCAGGCCCGCGCGCCGATCCGGTAGACGTCCAGGTCGATCCGGTCCGGGCCGAAGCTGATCCCGTGCTGGTGGTAGGAGAGCAGGAAGAACGTGACGGCGGCCAGGTTCGCGGCGGCCAGCGCGGCGAGCCGGAGGAGTCGGGGGGACATGGGTCCCAGGTCTAGGGAACGGGCCCTATCGCACCGGTAAGCACGACGCTTATCCGGTCTTTACCCGGCTGGGGGGATACTGGGCGCGCGCGAGGTACGCGGGAGGCACTCGGGAGGCACTGATGCGCGTGCTGGTGGCCGAGGACGAGCCGGTGATCGCCGACACGGTCGCCGAGGGCCTGCGGCGGCGGTCCATGGCCGTGGACGTCTGCTACGACGGCGACGCCGCGCTGGAGCGGGTCCTGGTCAACCGCTACGACGTCGTGATACTCGACCGGGACCTGCCGCTTGTGCACGGCGACGAGGTGTGCCGGCGGATCGTGGCCGCCGGCGGCGAGACCCGGGTGCTGATGCTGACCGCGGCGGCCGGGATCCGGGACCGGGTGGACGGCCTGGACCTGGGCGCGGACGACTACCTGACCAAGCCGTTCGCCTTCGCCGAGCTGGTCGCGCGGGTCGGGTCGCTGGGCCGCCGGGCCCGGCCGGCGCTGCCGCCGGTGCTCGAGCGGGCCGGCATCGCGCTGGACCGGCCGCGGCACCGGGCCTGGCGGGACGGGCTGCTGCTGGCCCTGTCACCCAAGGAGTTCGCGGTCCTGGAGGTGCTGCTGCGCGCCGAGGGCGCGGCGGTCAGCGCCGAGGAACTGCTGGAGAAGGCCTGGGACGAGCACGCCGACCCGTTCACCAACGCGGTCCGGGTGGCGGTCATGACCCTGCGCCGCAAGCTCGGCGACCCCCCGGTGATCGAGACCGTGCCCGGCGCCGGCTACCGGATCGGCCCGTGAACTGGCGCGTGACCTGGCGCGTGAGCTGGGACTGGCTGCGATCGTCGCTGCGGCGCCGGCTGGCCGCGGCGCTGGTGGTGGGTCTGCCGGCTGGCTGGCTGGCGGTCATGGCCGTGGCGGACACCATCTCGAACCTGATTCACTCCACGAGCTACTCCTTCGACGCCTGCTATGGCTTCCACGTGCCGGTGTGGCCGCCGCCGCAAGGCAGCTGTGCCCCCTACAGCACATCCAGCCGGTGGGCCGTTCTGGTGTTCCTGCTCATCCTCCTGGCCGCGATCGTGGCCGGCTGCTGGGCCGCCGCCGGGCGGCTGCTCGCGCCGCTGTCGGAGACCGCGGAGACGGTGCGCCAGCTCGGGCCGCAGAACCTGGGCCAGCGCATCCGGCTGGGCGGCTCGCCGGACGCGCTCCGCGCGCTGACCGACGCCATCGACGACGCGCTGGACCGGCTCGCGTCCGGCTACGACAGCCAGCGCCGGTTCGCCGCCAACGCCTCGCACGAGCTGCGCACCCCGCTGGCCGCGCAGCGGCTGCTGACCGAGGTGGCGATGGATCATCCGGAGGCCAGCGCCGACCTGTACCGGCTGGGCCAGCAGCTGCTGCGCACCAGCGAGCGCAGCGAGAAGCTCATCGAGGGGCTGCTGGTGCTGGCCGAGAGCGACCGCGGCCTGCCGGGCAAGGTGCCGGTGGCGCTGGACGAGCTGGCCGGGTCGGTGCTGAAGGCGCACGTGGAGCTGGCCGGCAAGCACGGGGTGAGCCTGCGCCACACCCTGGCCCGGCGGGTGGTGCCCGGTGATCCGGTGCTGCTCGAGCAGCTCCTGGGCAACCTGCTGCGCAACGCCATCGCCTACAACCAGCCCGGCGGCTGGGTGGAGGTCATCGTGGCCACCGAGCCCGCGCTGCTGGTCAGCAACACCGGCCCGGAGATCCCGGCCGAGGCCGTGCCCGTGCTGTTCGAGCCGTTCCGGCGGCTGGGCGCCGACCGCATCGCGGACCGCACCGTCAACCGCGGCGGCGCCGGCCTGGGCCTGTCCATCGTCCGCTCGGTGACGACCGCGCACGGCGGCACGACCCGGGCCCGGCCGCGGGCCGGCGGCGGCCTGGTCGTGGAGGTCGAGCTGCCGCGCGACACCCGGCCCGCCCGGCCGGGCTAGCGGGCGGGCGTCCGCCTGGCGCTCGTCATGGCTCTATCTCAAACCTTCGGCTATCCCAGAGATAGGCGGCCGCGTCGGCTATCGAGTTCCTGAGTGCGGCGCGCAGCCTGTCGGCTATCTGGACCTCCATGCCGGCATGATCGGAACTGAGCATCTCCTGCACGGTCTGCCGCGCGAGCATGTGCAGCGTGCTGTTCATGATGCCGGCCGCGTCAGCGGTGACCGCGCGATTGTAGATTTCCTCTGCCCGCTCGTCCGGCGTCATGGCGCACCCCCCGCTGTGACCGGTCATCGCTCCCCATCCTGGCCGGGCTCCGCCGGCGATTACCAGGTGCCAGAAAACAGCGCCTGCGGACTCGTGATTTCTACCCCACGATGCGGAATAGCGCTACGACAGATGGGGGATGCGGCCGGATCAGAGCCGTGGATAAAGTTGGTCGGCATAGGAGCATGATTCTGCATGACGGCTTTTATGCAGTCCCGGCCGCAGGCGCGCCAGCTCTGGCGTGACCAGCGCGGACAGTCGCACAATGCGCAGTCGGTGCCAGGCCGATAGTGGCGGTGTGCATCGCGAATGTGCCCGCACTTACACAGACGGCAACCGAAGCCCCACCTCATGACATAAATCCCACTCTCCGCGGCAGCATCGTTAGTTCGTCTAATGCAGGTCGGCATTTATTCATCGTGAGCCTGGTGAAGTCTAGCATTAAAACAGTCGCCTATGATCCCGGAAGCTCCCGGCATCACGGGCACAACGATTGTTTACAATTCTTTGCATTGATAATTTCAGGGCCAGCGAATCGGAATCTGAGCTCAGCGGGACGCCCGTCTGCTTTCGAGTTTGCTCAATTAGTCACTATGAAGCGGCCGGCTCCTTGGTGAACGTCAAAGCCTCTTGGCTGATGTCATGAAATGCGGTCTCTTGCTAGCATGTGACCAGTTCACGCAGCTGCGCGCGCGGCGTGCTGTCAGCAGCGGAGAGCACGGCATCTGCCGCCTGGCTACAACAAAGTGATTACTTCCGGTAACGCATTTGCGGATGGCTCACTAGGGCCCCGGATATGTACTCTTGCCTTGAATCTGGGAAGCCACCTTCTGTTGTCGAGGTCGGATTTTCGAAATCTAGGTTATGAAAAATTGCCATTGAAAGAAAGGACATCTACTAAATTTTGGCGCCTGAAATCGTGGGGGGCTCAAATGGTATTTCAGGCAGGCGCGCGGGAGGGCGCGCTCCGTATTTCGGCCGTCATCCCGGTGCTGAATGAGGCCCGCAATCTCCCGCATGTGTTGTCGCTGGTGCCCGAGAGTGTTCACGAACTCATACTGGTTGATGGGCATTCCGTCGACGACAGCATACGGGTCGCCCGTGAACTCCGCCCGGACGTGCGCGTGGTGATGCAAACACGCACGGGCAAAGGCAACGCCCTTGCCTGTGGCTTCACAGCGGCGACGGGCGACATCATCGTGACAATCGACGCCGATGGCTCGGCAGACCCTGGCGAGATACCGCTATTCGTCAAGGCTCTTAGGGAGGGTGCTGATTTCGCCAAAGGCACACGGTTCGCAGCGGGCGGGGGAAGTTACGACATCACGGGGCTCCGGCGCTTCGGCAACCGCATGCTCAGCGCCTTGGTCAACCTGCTTTATGGCACGCGATATACCGACCTCTGCTACGGGCTGAACGCCTTCTGGGAGCGAGTCGTTCCCGTTCTCGGCCTCGACGCCGCAGCTGCGGCCGCCAGCGGCAGCGGCTGCCTGTGGGGTGACGGTTTCGAGATAGAAACCCTGGTCAACATCCGCGCCGCCCGGGCTGGACTAGCCATCATCGAGGTGCCCAGCATCGAGCACGCCAGGATCCACGGAGTGAGCAACCTGAACGCGCTGACCGACGGCATTCGCGTGCTCCGCACCATCCTGCATGAGCGCTTTTACTCCCGCCGCCTCCCGAGGTATACGAGGGTCGCCTCCCCGCCCGCCCGCGCGGCGCACAGCGCACTCAAAAGATGACTGCGGCCGGGCTCGTGACCGGCTCGCCACTGCCGAAGGCGGGGCATCACAGGCGGGAGCTAGGAAAGGAAGCGTGATGGCGTATCTGCTGCAGCGGCTGCTGACCGAGGCTGCGGCGCGGCAGCCGCAGCGGCCCGCGGTAGCGTCCGGCGGCTGCCTGCTCACCTACCAGGAGCTGGACCGACTGAGCAACAAGGTGGCCCGGGCGCTGCTGCGCCTCGGCGTGGCGCCCGGCGACCGAGTGGGGATCCTCGCCCCCAAGTCGGCCGCTGCGGTCGTCGGGCTATACGGGGCGTTGAAGGCCGGGGCCTGCTATGTGCCGCTCGACCCGAAGGCACCCGCTGGGCGGCTCAGTCATATGGTGCGGGACAGCGGCACCGCCGTGATCGTGGCGGACGAGGCACGGACGTCCCAGGCAGCCACCCTGGCCAGCGCCGTACCACAGCCAACCCGTGTGGTAGTGGTGGGCGTTCCCGGCAGGCCGGAGCGTGAGGAGGCGGCCAGTCTCCCGGACCAGGGCGCAGCCACTGTGCCGTGGACCGCGGTGGCCGGGGAATCAGGAGAGCCATTGGCGGAGGAAGGGGCGATCGAGACCGACCTCGCCTACATCCTGTACACGTCGGGATCGACTGGCACCCCTAAGGGAGTGATGATCTCCCATCGCAACTCACTCACGTTTGTCGACTGGGCAGCAGCCGCTGCCGGGCTCAGCGAGCAGGACCGCGTCTGCAGCCCCGCGCCGCTGCACTTCGACCTGTCGGTCTTCGACGTCTTCGCCACCTGCCGGGCTGCCGCGTGCCTGACGGTGCTTCCGGAAGGAGCAGCCACCTTTCCGGTATCGATCGCGAGGTGGCTGGAAGCCGAACGGATCTCGGTCTGGTACTCCGTGCCCTCGGTCCTCACCCTGCTGGCCTGCTACGGCGGCCTGCAGCAGTTCGACCTGTCGGACCTGCGGATGGTGATCTTCGCTGGGGAGGTATTCCCTCCCAAGCACCTCGCCCGGCTGATAGCCGAGCTGGCGCACCCCCGCTACCTCAACTGGTATGGGCCGACCGAGACCAACGTATGCACGGCATTCGAGGTACCCGCGGGTTGGGCTGAGGCCCAGCCGGCCCCCATCGGGAAGGCCTGCGCCAACACCGAGGTGTTCGCGGTCACAAGCGAAGGTCGGCGGGTGACCCAGCCGGGCGAGCAGGGCGAGCTGTACGTGCGCGGTCCCTCGCTGATGTGCGGGTACTGGGGACAGCCGGCCAAGACCAGCGAGGTGCTGGTCCGGAACCCGTTCCGGGCCGAGTACGACGAGTTCGTGTACCGGACCGGCGACCTGGTGACCCTGGAACCGGATGGGAACTATGCGTACCTGGGCCGCCGGGACAGCATGGTGAAGATCCGCGGTTACCGGGTGGAGCTGGGCGAGGTGGAAGCCACGCTGTACCGGCACCCGGCCATCCGCGAGGCGGCGGTGCTGCCGGCGCTGGATGAGCTGCTCGGCAGCCGCCTCCGCGCGGTCATCACCACGGACGGCGGCGGCGACAACCTTACCCGCGAAGAAGTACTGGACCACTGCCGACGGTGGCTGCCGAGCTACATGGTGCCGGACATAGTCGAGTTCCGGGAGGAGATGCCGAGAACCTCGACCGGCAAGGTCGACCGGGCCGGCGCTCGCCCAGGAGCGAAACGAGCTGGAGCTGGCCGGAGACGGCCGACGGAACAAGCGCTAGCAGGCACAAACACAGAAGGAGCGTGCTCGAGTGGAGACGGTCATCAGCGACTACATCAGCCAGGAACTCGTCCCGGACGCAGCGCTGCTGCCGCTGGCGAACGACACATCGCTACTGGACAGCGGCATCCTCGATTCGCTGAGCCTGCTCAGGCTGGTGGTCTTCCTGGAGGAGCGGTTCGGGATCACGATGGGCGACGCGGACCTGCTCCCGGAGAATTTCGCCAGCCTGAACGCCATCTGCGCTTACCTCCGCAGCCGTGAATCCGGAACGGAGGCCGCACATGGGTGACCATCGCGTGCCACGAGACCCACAGCTCCCCACTGAGTGGTTCAACATCCTGCATGACCGGCCGCAGTACGTGACGTCGGCGGTGTCGAGATCACGGCTGGCGGGACAGGCGAAAGCGGCGGGACACATGAAAGCGGGACATGGCGCACTGCTCCAGCAGCCGTTGTCACTCGCACGGCAGTCCATTAACACGGCCGATCGGTTCATACCGATACCGGACGAGGTCCTGGATCTGTATGCGCAGTACCGTCCGACGCCATTGCGCAGGGCAGTGCGCCTGGAGGAGCGCCTCGGAGCCAACGCTCATATCTACTACAAGTACGAGGGTGCCAACCTCACCGGGAGCCACAAACTCAACACCGCCCTGGCGCAGGCCTACTACTACTCCCGCGCCGGCGTGAACCACCTGGTCACGGGCACGGGCGCGGGTCAGTGGGGGACCGCCCTCGCCTACGCGTGTCAGCTCATGAACCTCCGCTGCACGATCTTCTGGGTCAGATCCACCTTGCGCCAGAAGCCCATCCGCGGCGAGATGATGCGGCTCTTCGGTGCGGTCGTCCAGGAGAGCCCGAGCGACCTGACCGAAGTCGGGCGGAGGGCACTCAAGGAGGACCCGGAGAGCATCGGCACCCTCGCGGGGGCCACCGGGGAAGCCCTTGCGCTCGCAGGCGAGGACAGCGAATCACGCTTTGCCGTCGGGAGCGGCGAGAACTCGGTGTTGCTCCACCAGACCGTCATCGGCCGGGAGGCCGTCTCGCAGATGGCTTCACTGGGCGAGTTCCCCGATTGCGTCATTGCTTGCATGGGCGCCGGATCGAACTTCGGCGGGATCACGCTGCCCTTCCTAGGTGCGGCGAAGGACTCCGGGAGGTCGGTCAGGCTCGTCGCGGTCGAATCGGCTGCGTGCCCGAAGCTGACACGAGGTCGCTACCGCTACGACCTGAGCGACGCTCTGGGCACAACCCCGATCACCAAGATCTACTCGCTCGGCAGCACCTACGTGCCGCCGCCGGTGTACGCAGGCGGCCTGCGGCACCACAGCGCCGGGCCGCTGGCGAGCGCCATGTATGCGGACGGCTCCATAGAGGCGATGGCCGTCGACCAGCTCACTTCGTTCCGGGCCGGGATGCTCCTCTGCGAGACTGAGGGCATTCTGCCCGCTCCTGAAGCCGCCCACGCGGTGGCCGGGATGATGGATGTCGCGTCGAGGCACCCGCGCCAGGGGCCCCCGCTGGTTGTCCTCGTGAACATCAGCGGGCACGGCCTGCTGGACCTGGATGCCTACCGTCGTTTCGCCGACGGCGAGATCGAGCCGGTGACCGCGGACGAGGCCAGCCTGTCGCAGAGCCTGAGCGCCCTCGAAGAGTTCAACCGAGGCATCGCTGAACCGGCGGAAGCAATGTAACTGCTGAGGACGGGTGGCCCGCTGGTTGGTCAGTCCTGAGCTGGGACGCTACCTGTTGCTCCGTCGTAGGGCTCGAGCAGCCCGAGGCGGGAAACATCGACTGTGTGCCAGAGGTTCCAGTGGGCCGGGCTTCGCCGGATGGCGGCGCTCACGTCAGCGACGCAGCGCCCGAATGCCGTCGCCGTTTCTCCCTCCAGCGGCACTGGCGCGGAGATCTCCCAGACCTGGTGGCGGTAATCGGCCCCGCGGTACAGGAAACCCATGAGCACCGGCGCGCCGGTCAGCTGGGCCAGGGTCACGACCCCTGGCATCAGCTGGGCCCGGCGGCCGAGGAAGGGAACATCGACGGCGCGGGCCCGCTCGTTGTCCAGCGGCGGCGCATCGATCGAGATCGACACCACCTCATTGGCGCGAAGTGCGGCCGCTGCCAGCATCGCGACCTGGGGCCGGCCAGGCCATGGCTCGATGTTCGGCCGCTGCCGATAGCGGAGCACCGGCCTGGCGTAGACCCGTTCCCAGAACCACCGCTCGGCGGATGAGACGCCGACCCTGCGGTTATAGTTGACCCTGTAGTCATAGTTATACTTGTGGTCCCAGCGCCCGATGTGGGTGACGGGGAAGCCGCTGGCGTGCAGCACCGACAAGCCGCTGGCGTGGGAGCCGAAGTGGGCGGAGCACAGGATGGCTCCCTTGCCCGCCGCCAGTGCCGCCTCCAGGTGTTCCCGCCCACGGATCTCGACCAGACGCCGCAGGGGCCGTGCCCCGCGCCGCAACCGCTTCACGTCGACCGTGCCGCAAGAGGTGAGCCGGAACCAGTCCCGGACTACCTGCTGCGCCGCCGCCGGGCTGAGGTCGTTCCCGAGCACCAGCCGCACGTTTCGTACCATCTCGGTGCGCTTCCCAGCCTGGCACCGGAAGAGCAAATCGCCGCGCCAGCATGCGATGCTGTAGCCCAGGGCGGCGGGCAGGCGGGCCAGGATCGGCGCGGCTGCCACCCAGTAAGCCATACCTTCCACGCTGAGCAGCAACTCGGCGTTCACTGAGAAGTTCACGCCGTCCTGCCGCAAGTCTGACCCCCCCGTCAGCTATTGCCGACACCCGCAACCAATCATAGTCTCCTCCCGGTCCACTGCTATGGATGCGAGTGCGCGGTGGCACAATCAAGTGGTCTAGCGCAAAGTATCATCCGAGGTAGTCGCATATCCATAAGTCTCCGCCCCCTGGCGTATTCTGCGAGAGGTCGGGGGCATGGTCACTGGGGAAACGATCTACATGGCTTTTGAAGACTTTGCGAGACGTTTCGCAGCCATGATGGTACTTCGGCTTCCGCATGGATATGACCTAGTAAGTCCTCAGTGGCGTTATATCCTGATGTACTGGGTGCGTCGTCCTCATGAACGTGATTTCTGCGCTCTTCGGCTGCTGACGTTCAGTAATTGCCCCGTACTGGTAGATGTCGGTGGAAATACCGGACAGTCAGTACTGTCGCTTTACACGGTGTTTCCGGCTGCGACAGTCGTGAGCTTCGAGCCGAACCCTACCGTATTCCTCAAGCTTCAGCGACTGACCAGGAAGTTTCCCCGACTAACTGTCATTCCCAAAGGGCTTTCTGACCAAACTGGCGAGGCGGCATTGTTCGTACCCTCGTACAACGGTAATGTGCTCACCAGACTGGCATCCTTTGACTACGAGAGCGCCGAGAGCTGGGTCAGCTCAGAGACTGTATTGCGGTTCGATCCGATGAAGCTCACAGTGTCGTCCAAGCGACTGCCTCTTGTTCGTCTCGACGACTGCGGATTGCAGCCGGATTTCATCAAGATCGACGTCCAAGGGCTGGAATATCGGGTTCTTGCGGGAGGGCTAGAGACGATCCGAACGTATCGGCCGGTCATCATGGCTGAGACGATCCGACGCGGGAGCGACGCCCATAAGATCGTAGAACCACTTGACTACCGTCTAATGGAATTCGCTGGCCGCAGTTTCGTAGAGGTACGTGAAGCTCCTCGGCGGTTGAACCAGTTTCTCATCCCTGCCGAGCGCTTGCCCGACCTACCGTAAAAGTCAGTTACGCGAGTACTGCATAACGCGCTCATAGAGCGACTCCGCCGTAAGCCGGAGCGGCTTGTTGCGTTCGTCAAAATACTCGGTCTGGCGTGCTTCCTTCGCACGTCGGCGCTGCTCGCTGGGCAGGGCGATACCCAGATGGTAATCCCACCCCGTCCTCATGGAATCCAGCTGCGCCATCCTCTCGACGGTCTGCCGAACCGAGTTCAGCGCTTCCTCAGTCGGCACAAACTCCTTAAAGGCCGTCCCATAGCGAGTGTTCACCATTCGGATAACGCTTGCGAGGTCTGATGTAACCGTTTCAAAGGGCGCGACCACCGTCTTTTCGAGGTAAGGAACAACGGCGGAATAAAAGCGTATGTAGCTGCGAAGAGCCCACCGCAGCGAGGCATGCGGGTCCCTGACCACCAAGGAAAGAATCGCTTCAGATGGCTCCCGTATCAGTACGATCGCCGGAACATCAAGACCTGCGGCGCGCTTAATCTGAGCGGCGGCATGGAGGTGATGAGCAATCTCGATCTCGCGACCCTGAGCCAGCCGGAATGCCACGACAGCGTACGTATTTCCCGAGCGAGGATATCCCTCTATCACGATCTCGGTTGTCCGGCTGACCCAGCAGCGGGGGTCTTCAGGCTCTTGCAAGGCCGGAACGAACCTGACGGTGGTGAGAAAGATCGGAGTCACCGACGACCAGTCATGGACATGCAACCAGGCAAGGTGAACCAACCGCGGCTTCGGCATGGCGGTCGTCCCTCCCGCTGCCGTGTTCATCTCCAGATCAAACTGTACACGATCCATCGCATCAAATAGCGACGGGGTTCCCCTGAAGCCGTGTCACTGGACAGCAGTGACCTGCCGTGCGGACGGTCGCCCACTCGCCGCAAGGAACTCCGAGATACAATCTTGGCGTGCGCTCCTGCGCGCATAACCGATAGAATAGAGTAAGCAGGCGGGGGACCTAGAATGAAGACAGCTGTACTCACAACCAGCTGGGACGACGGTCACAGGTCTGATGTGAGACTGGCACGGATGCTTAAAGAGTACGGGCTCAAGGCGACGTTTTACGTGGCACCTGAGAATCAAGAGTTCGCAAAGCAGGATCTACTGTCCTTGCCAGAGATCAGAGATCTAAGCCAGGATTTTGAGATCGGCGCTCATTCGATGACTCATCGTCGGCTGCCTAACATCTCTCAACAGGAAGCAGCGAGGGAGATAACCGAGTCTAAGGCAGTGCTAGAGCAGGTTGTCGGCCAGGAGATCAAGGTTTTCTGTTATCCAGGCGGCGCCTATACCAAGTTGCATGTGCAGCTGGTCAAGGACGCCGGATACCGATACGCGCGCACAGTGGCCGGGCACACATTTACAGTGGACGATCCCTACGAGGCAGGAACTTCTTTGCACGTCTATAAACGCCGGTTCGGGTTCGACCTATGGCACACCGCTCGTTTCGTGAAGTTCCGGCCCATAAAGGTCCTGCACTGCCTCGCATGGGATGCTTTGGCAAAAGCCATGTTCGATCGGGTCATAAAAGAAGGCGGCATATGTCATATTTGGGGTCATAGCTGGGAAATTGATGAGTATGATGATTGGGAGCGCCTAGAAAGCGTATTTCGTTACATCAGCGCAAACCCGAACGTTAGCTACGCCACGAATGGGGAGCTTGAGGCCTATTCATAAGCCCCCTGCGCCGTCTCCCAGCCGAGGGCGATCGGCTCGTAGGCCCCCTCCACGTAGATCTGGTGCCAGAGCGAGAACACGATGAGCACCCAGATGTGGCGCTCGTTCACGGCGGGGTCGCCGATCCGGAATGCATGCAGCAGATCCAACGCTTCCTCGCGGTTCACCCACTGGTCGGTCTGCGCCTCGCGCAGCAGCCGGTCGGCGAAGCCGTAGGCGTCGCCCCTCAGCCAGTGGCCGATCGGGACCGGGAAGCCGAGCTTGGTGCGCTCCGCGGCCGCCTTCGGCAACACCTCGCTCATGGCCGTGCGCAGCGCCCGCTTCGTGGTCCCGGCATAGACGCCACCAAGTCCGCGGCCGGCGCCGATCTTCTCCTCCCGGGCCAGCCGGGCCGCGACCGCCATCACCTCCCGGTCGAGGAAGGGCACCCGCAGCTCCAGGCTATGCGCCATCGTCATCCGGTCAGCCTTGACCAGGATGCTGCTGGGCAGCCAGGTGTTGATATCCACCAGCTGCATGCTGGAGACGTCGTCCAGTTCGGCCGCCTCAGCCTGGTCGTACACCGGGTCGGTCACGTCATAGGCCCGGGCCGGGCCCGGCCTGCCGGGCCGGTGAACAGGTCGCCGTGACGAGGGTTGCCGATGTAGCGGCGGCGCAGCGGGGTGGACATGCGCTCCAGGAGGCCCTTGCCCTTGACGCCGGCCGGGATGAGCGCGGCGGCCCGCTGCAGCGGGGCCCGGCCCCAGCCGGGCAGGTGCTCGGCCGCCCGGACCACGCCGGGCTGGTGGTAGATCGTGTAGCCGCCGAACAGCTCGTCCGACCCCTCACCCGACAGCACGACCTTGACCTGCTTGCTCGCCTCGCGAGCGACGAACCACAGCGGCACCGCCGCCACCTCCGCCATCGGATCGTCCAGGTGCCAGATGATCTGCGGCAGGTAGTGGAAGAATTCCTCCGGGCTGACCACGTACGGGACCGATTGCACCCCGATCGCGGCGGCCGTCTCCTGGGCCAGGTCGATCTCGCTGTAGCCCTTGCGCTCGAACCCGACCGTGAAGGTGAGCAGGTCGGGCCGGTGCTCGGCGGCCAGGGCGCAGATGGCGGCCGAATCGATGCCGCCGGACAAGAAGGCGCCGAGCGGGGCGTCGCTGCGCAGGTGGACGGCGACCGAGTCGCGCATCACGTCCAAGATGGCGCGCGGCGTGGCGTCGCTGGGGACGCGGGCGGGCCGCAGGTCGGCCCGCCAGTAGCGGTAGACGTCCGGCGTCCCGCCGGGCCGGGCGATCATGGCGTGGCCGGGCGGCAGCACCTGCACCGGCGGGGTTAGCGTGCCCGGCGGCGGGACGTACTGGAAGGACAGGTACCGTCGCAGCGCGTCCTGGTCGAGTGACCTTAGCTCGCCGGGATCGGCAAGGGCCTTGCGCTCGGACGCGAACCGCAGCAGCCGCTGGGGCCAGGCCTGGCCAGCGCCGTCGCCCGCCCGCTGGGGGACCGGGCCGGGGTGGCCGGGCTGGCCTGGCTCGCGGCCAGCCACCGCGGACGGTGGTCGCGGAACCCGGCGGGCCTGGGTGGCGGCGCCGTTTCGGCCCGCTGCGCGCCGGCCGCCTCCCACCGGCCGGCGGCGAGGGATAAACCAGTCGTCCGGACCGAACGGCGGGACGCCGTCACCGGGACCCGGGACGGGCCGCCGCGCGCGGGCCCGGAGCGACGGCGGCGGGCCCGGGTCGACGCGGTAGTAGAACGGCTTGATGCCGAACTGGTCCCGGGCGCAGAACAACTCGCGCGTCCAGCTGTCCCAGATGGCGAACGCGAACATGCCGCGGAGCCGGTGCACGACGTCCTTGCCGACCCGGGCATAGGTCTCAAGAAGGACCTCGGAGTCGCAGCTCGACCTCAGCACCACGCCCTGCTCCCGCAGTTCGGCGCCCAGCTCGACGTAGTTGTAGATCTCGCCGTTGAAGACCATCCAGTAGCGGCCGTCTGCCGATCGCATCGGCTGATGGCCGCCCTGCGACAGGTCGATGATGGCCAGCCGCTTGTAGCCCAGCGCGACATCGTGGTCGGAGTAAAAGCCCTCGTCATCAGGCCCACGATGGGCGATGCGCTGAGTCGCGCTCGCCACCCAGGCCTGATCGGGGTCCGCGTCCATGGCCAGTGCTAGGCAGCCGGCAATTCCGCACATCCCGTCCCCCCACGGTGTATGTACGTTCTCGGATCTGATCATACGGCAGGCGCTGCGACAACGGCCGGCGCTGTGCCTCCCCACGCTGAGGCAGCGGGCCAAGCTGCCGCGCTACAGTGGTGAGACTTCCGCAATCTCGACCGGCTACGGCACGGCCGATGTCGGCGAAGGGTGTCTCGGCGCCGGACGAACAGTGTCGGGCGATTGACGAGCCCTTGGCCACCACGTTTCGGTACACCTGCGTTGCGCAACCGGCGGTTGAGCTCGGTGCCTGCGGCGGCGATAACGCCAGATCGTACAGCCAGGTAGAAGGCAGCGGAATCCAGCTGATGCGGCATTGCGGGGCATCGACTGTAGGGGGCGGATGTACATGGCAGGCAACGGGGCGGGCCGCGGTGCGGCACTGCCCGGCAACTCAAGTTCCCGGGGCTGGGTATCGGGCCAGCGGTCACGAATGAGGATCTCGATCGTCTCCCCGGGGTTCCCGCCACAACTCGGTGGCGTCGAAGTGGTTGTCGGATACCTGGCCGACGAACTGCGCGGGGACGGCCATCAGGTGACGGTCTACGCACAGCGACCCCGTGGCTCCTCGTTTCCGGCTTCGCCTGACTACCCAGTACGCCGGTTCGCCGACTGGAGTGGCTCCCGGCAGTTTCCGGTCGCGCCCGGGCTCGCCCGCGCGCTGTGGCGAGACAGAGGGCTGTTTGACGTCATCCACGCGCACAGCTTCCATGCGGTACCTGCGATGATGGCCGCCACCGTCCCGAAGGTGCCGCTGGTCTTTACCCCGCATTTTCACGCCGTCGGTCACACCAGGGCCGCATCCGCCCTGCACACCGTGTACGACCCGTTGGCAGCGCTCTTGTTTCGCCGTGCCGACAAGGTGACCTGCGTTTCCGTGGCCGAGTCCGAGCTGCTGCTGCGGCATTATCCGTCCGTGGAACCGCGGCTGTCCGTCGTCCCGCTCGGCGTGGATTCACAGGCCCTCCTGGCGGCCGAGCCCTTCCAGACCGATCATCCGATCGTCCTGATCGCTGGGCGCCTGGAACCCTACAAGCGCGTCGACACGGCCGTACGGGCATTCGCGTCCATGCGCAAGGACGCGCAACTGGTTGTCTGCGGAACAGGTTCCCACCGGCCGGCGCTCGAGCGCCTCGCCCGGGAGCTGGGGCTAGTGGACAGGGTCTCATTTCGTGGCCAGGTCAGCGACGGAGAGCTGCGCCGCTGGCAGCGCACGGCCACCTCAACAGTGAGCCTGTCGGCGAGGGAGGCTTTCGGGCTGGTGCTCCTGGAGGCTGCCGTGGCAGGCAGCCGGGTGGTGGCTTCGGACGTCCCGGCCCATGCCGAACTGGCGCAGCGATTGGGGCGCGCGGGTGCACCAATGGCTGTCGTCACGCCAGACGTGGCAGCCGTCGCAGCGGCGCTGGACAGTCAGGTCGAGATGGGACGCCTGACCACGCCGCCAGATCGAAGCTTTGGCTGGTCCGCGATGGCTCGGCAGTTCGAGGCGATCTACCGGTCCGTGAGTTGATGTCGTGCGGTTGATCGAGTTGAGCGACCTTTACTGGCCAGCGATCGGCGGCCTGGAGCGCTTCGTCGCCCTGCTGTCCGAGGGGCTCGCTAGCCGCGGTCACGAGGTGCACGTGGTGACGAGCGCGGTTCCGGGCACCCCGGCGGTCGAGATGTCCGCCGGGGTGACCGTGCGCCGGATTCCACTGCTCTACCAGAGGCTGGCACCCATGCTGAGCCAGGATGCGGCCCGGCCATTCCACCCGCCAGCTCCCGACCCGCTGTTCCGGCGCCTGCTGGCCGAGGTCGTCCAGGACGTCAATCCGGACGTCATTCACGCCCACGGGTGGAGCGTCTTCTCCTGCCTGGCCCGGGCCTTCCCCCGGACGCCCGTCATGGTGACCGCCCACGATCCCAGTCTGGTGTGTGCAAGAAAGTCGCTGGTACGCAGGTCGGGTGCCTCGTGTCCCGGCCCGTCCTGGCGGCGGTGCGGGGCCTGCGCCAGCTCACAGTACGGCCCGGCCAAGGGCAACGTCCTGGCGGCCGCGTCCCTGACCAGTCTTCACCTGCTCAAGAAGGTGACCACATTCACCGCGGTGAGCGACTATCTGGCGAACCGGCTGTCGCCCATCATCGGCCAGGTCGCTGGTCAGCCGGTCCATACCTTGCATTCCTTCGTGCCCGATGGCCTCTACGAGAGCGGCTGGCAGGCGGAACGGCCGGAGTTCCTGCCCGCCGAAGACGGCTATCTCCTCTATGTCGGGCAACTATCGCGATACAAGGGCGCCGACGTCCTCATCGATGCCTATCGACGACTCCCATCCCGCCCGCCGCTGGTGATGCTCGGGACGCCACACCCGACCTCTCCGGCTCCTGAGTCCCTCCCGCCTGGCGTCACGATGCGGACCAGCGTCGCGCACCGGAGTGTTATCGCTGCCATGGTGCGGGCTGCGTGCGTCGTAGTTCCGTCGGTGGGGCCCGACTCGCTCCCGATGACGGTCAGCGAAGCGCAGAACTGCGGCGTTCCGGTGATCGCGTCCGCGATCGGTGGGATACCCGAGCAAATCGTCGATGGGAAGACCGGCTGGCTGGTGCCCCCAGCCGACGAACGGGCTCTAGCGGACCGACTCGCTGAGTTGCTCGCCAGCGGCGACCGGGCCCGGGCGATGGGTCAGGCCGGGCGGCTGCGCGGGCGGCAGTTCACCGCCGCACAGGGGACCGGCCTGTTCGAGGAGGCACTGAGGACGACCTCGCAGGCGGCCTGTTAGGTAGGCTGCGGCTGGGGAGACCCTCCGCCGGGACGGGGCTGTGCAGGGAGGGGTCGAATGAGTCGTACGCGTACCTTTGGCCTAACTGTCGCGAAGCTCCTTGTGGCCTGCCTGATCCTGCTCTTCGCGCTGGTCCAGCCTGCCTTGCACGGCTCCGCCGGGCAACTTCCGGCGCGCCTGGAAAGCAGGGTACTGGGCCTCAAAGAGGTGAACTACTACCCGGCTGCCGCCGGGCATACCTACATGTGGTCCCGCTTCGACCCGACGGTGATCAACCGTGACTTCGCGCGAATCCGCGCCCTGAGGGCGAACACCGTGCGCATCTTCGTCCAGCCATCCGTCTTCGGGTTCCCGACCGTCCATCCGGTCATGGCGAGTCGCCTGTCCGAGGTGATCGAGCTGGCCGCGAAACACTCGCTGCGGGTTCACCTGACACTGTTCGACTGGTGGTCCCAGTACACCGACATCGACGGCAGTAAGGAGTGGGTCTCCTCGCTCCTGTCACGCTACCGAGACGATCCGCGTATCGCTGTTGTCGAGCTGCAGAATGAAGTCGACCCGCGGGATCGTGCGGCCGTGGCCTGGGCGGCCACGATGCTTCCGTACCTGTCCACCGTCCTGCCCGGCACGTTGCGGACGGTGTCTGCCGCGAGCGTGCCTCCCGAGGTTTTCGCCTTGTTCACCCGGGAGCTCAGGAATTCGCCGCCGGACTTCTGGGACTACCACTACTACGGCCCGGCCGGGGATGCCTACTCCCTGCTGGGAAGGATCAAGACGCTTGCGGCTCCCCGTCCGCTGTTCATTGGAGAAACCGGTTACAGCACGACGGCCGCGCCGGGAGACCAAGCGGCGCAGGAGCAGGCCCAGGCTGCCTATTACCGGGCCCTTTTCACCGCGGCCGCAGCGCTGGGACTGCCCGCTCCGGCCCCGTGGATCCTCAACGACTTCACCCCGGGAGGCATCCCGCCGGAGAGCCCGGCAGTGGATGAGCCGGCGCAGTACGGCTTTGGCTTGTTCCAGCTCAAACGGCACTCCGAAACCAGCGGCTGCCGTCGTGAGCAGGGCGTTCTCGGGAAAATAATCGACTCTATGGCAGCGGCAGACACAGCGGAACCTAGGTCCGGGCTGAAGGTGTGTGTCGTCGGGTCGGGTACGAGGTTTGTCAGCGGAATCAGCTACTACACCTACTTTCTCGCCCGCGCTCTCAACCAGCGCTACGACGTCGTAGCCATCCTTATGCGGCACTTGATCCCCAGGCGCTGGTATCCCGGCCGGCGACGCGTCGGCCACAGTGTCATGGCGTATGACCTCGCGGCCGAGGTGCCGACGTTCGACGGCGTCGACTGGTGGGGCTGGCCGTCGGTACCGCGGGCAGTTTCCTTCCTTCGCGCCCAGCGACCGCATGTGCTGATCCTCCAGTGGTGGTCCTCCTCGGTTCTGCCCTGGTACCTGCTGCTGGCCAGGCAGGCCGTCCGGGGCGGGGGCGTCGTGGTGGTGGAACTCCATGAGGATCTGGACACCGGAGAGGCGAGAATCCCGCTCATCGGCTGGTTCGCGCGTCGCGGCTTGAAGGCTTTGTGCCGGCGGGCAGCCACGCTGGTGGTCCATTCCGCCTGGGACCGGGACCGCATGTCGGCGTCCCTCGGTATCGGCCCCGGACAATTCCGCGTGATTCCGCACGGACCCTATCCGATATCGGGCGCCGCGCCGGGAGAAGCGACCGGGCCGCCGCAGGCACAGCCCTCCCGCAAGCCGTCGGAGCTGACGGTGCTCTTCTTCGGGACCATCCGTCCGTACAAGGGGCTGGAGCACCTGATCCGGGCGTTCGAGCAGCTCCGGCGGGACTTGGCTGTGCCCTGGAAGCTGATGGTGGTCGGCGAGACATGGGAGGGATGGACGCTTCCCGTCGAGCTCGTCGAGCGCAGCCCGTACCGCGATGACATCGAGTTGGTCAACCGGTATGTGACCGACCAGGAGGCGGCTGGCTATTTCCAGCGCGCTGATGTCGTTGCGCTGCCGTACCTGCGTTCGTCGGCCAGCGGACCGCTCGCGATCGCCCAGGCGTGTGGGCTGCCCGTAGTGGTGACTGCCGTCGGCGGCCTGGTAGAAGCCGCCGCCAACTACACCGGAGCGGTCTTGGTCCGGCCTGACAGCCCCGATGACCTCGCCCAGGGGCTTCTCGCCGCAGCTGAATTGCGCGGTCGCACGCATTCGGCGCCAGTCACCTGGCAGGCTGTGGCGCGGTTGTATGCGGACATCTTCGCCGACGTCATGCCGCCGATGCCTGGCTAGGTGGATCAGAGCCCGAGCATCCGGGCGAGTACCACCCGCTGGATCTCCGACGTGCCCGAGTAGATGGTGCCGGCGACCGCGTCCCGGAGGTCCCGCTCAATCCCCGCTTCCTTCATGTAACCGAAGGCCCCGTGGACCTGGATCGCGTCCCGGCTGGAACGCACCCACGACTCGCTGATGAACAGCTTCGCGGCGGCCGCCTCCGCCGGGGCTGACCTGCCCTGCTGCTTCAGCCACGCGACCCGGTAGACCAGCGACCTCGCCGCCTCCAGCCGCACGTACATGTCGGCCAGCTTGCCGGACACACCCTGGAACTTTCCGATGGGCTGGCCGAACTGCTCGCGTGACCGCGCATACCCCACACAAGTCTCGAGCTGCCGCCGCATCCCGCCCACGACGCTGGCAAAAAGGCAGCTCCGTTCCCAGTCCATGGACGAGTTGAAGATCGCCATCCCCGCCCCTTCCGGCCCCAGCCGGCTCTCCGCAGGAACGACGCAGTCGTGCAGCGTAATCTCGCCCATCGGCGAGGTCCGCAAGCCCATCTTCTCGAAGCTGCGGCTCACCGTGAGTCCCGGCGTCCGGGCATCGACGAGGAAGGCGGAGATACCGGATAGCCCGGGCCGACCCGGGTCCACGGCGTAGATCAGCAGTACGTCGGCGACTGGGGCGTTGGTGATGTACTGCTTGTCCCCTTCGAGGCGGTAATGGTCACCGCGCCGCTCGACACGGGTGCTCATGTGCAGCGCGTCGGAACCGGAGCCAGGCTCGGTCATCCCGTGCGCGCCGATGAGGTCCCCCGAGATCATCCCGGGCAGGCACGCCCGCTGCTGCGCCGGGGTGCCGAACGTCAGCAGCGGCAGCTCGACGCTCCACATCTGCGCGTTGAGGGAAAAGAGGAGACCGTTGTCCTGGCACCCGTATCCCAGGGCCTCCATGACGAGGGCTGTCGTAAGGACGTCAGCGCCGGCCCCGCCCAGCTCGGCGGGCACAGGCAGGCCCTGGACCCCGAACTTGGCACATTTCCGCCACGCCTCCCGCGGAAACTCCCCAGCATCCTCGCGCTCCACCAGATCCTGGTTGAGCTCCCGCCGGGCGAAGTCGGCCGCAGCCTCGGTCAGCTCGCGCTGCTCGGCACTCAGCGAAAAGTCCACACCGCTCCCCCGACCGGCGTACGCACCCCCTGGCGATCTGTCGAACGACCAGCATCGCCGGGATCTGGACCGCCTCTATTTCCTCACCAACCATAATCTCCCCGTGGCACGAGCCCGGGCATCGCCCTCCGCGAAAGCGGTGTTCGGGACGGCTGAAGCCGGAGTCCTGACGCCCGCCTCGCGGTGGTAGCGTTACTGACAGTGACCCTCGGGGGGGGGACCTGTCATCGTGACTCGGCTTACCCAAGCGCCTGTCCCGAAGGCCGGTTTCCGTGCCTCTCCGGGGCTTCTCCAGGAAGACAGCCCGTCGAGGGTCCCGCTGGTTCCGGCTCGCCCACTGGCCGAGCTGCTGGCGGCCGGTCTCGTCGCGGCCGGCGCGGCCCTGGTGGTCTTGGCGTACCGCATGGCGCCGAGCGCCAGGATCCAGTCTTACGATCCCATCTTCTGGGCCGGGATGCTGCTCGCCTACCTGGCGGTCGCGTGGCGGGCGGTTTCCGGACGCTATGCGGTTTTCTGGCTTGGATTGTTCGGGCTCTTCACCCTGTTGCCGACGTTCTGGACAAGCCCGGATGGCCCGAGCGGGTTCGATGAGATTGCTCAATTCGCCCTTTTGCGGAACGTCATTTCGGCGCGCGCGCTTTTCCAGCACACGCCGTTGCTGCCGATCGGGACCTACTACCCAGGGTTGCAGAGCGCCGCGGCCACGATCCACTCGCTGACCGGCCTTTCCCCCTGGGACTCGGCCCTGACCCTGATCGCCGTGGTGCACTGCCTGCTACCAGTACAGGTCTACTACATAGCACGAGCCCTGCCAGTTCCCCATCGGTGGGCGGCGGCGGCCGGCCTCGTCTACGCCGCCAGTCCAAGTTTCGTCTACTTTGACGCTCAGTTCTCTTACGAATCCGTTGCGATCCTGCTCCTGCTGACGATCATCCGCCTGTACGTGGAAGCCTTGGCGGCCGAGCGATCTGGCGGCCGCACCTGGAGACAGAGCCTATCGGCGTCGCTGCTGATCGCGGTGATGTGCTTTGGCCTTGTAGTGACACACCATCTCACCAGCCTGGCTGGCATCGCGCTGCTCCTGGCGGGCGCGCTCTTTCTCAAGCCGATAAGCGGGCTCGCCGACCGCAAGGGTGGTTGGCGCCGCCTGTTCGTCAGGTGGATGCCTGCGTTGACGCTGGCGATGTGCTTGGGGTTGTGGATTGTCTTCGTCGCGCCAACAACGGTGAGCTACCTCTCCCCCCACGTGTCAGGCACGGCATCAGATATTATCGCCTTGGTCACTCGTTCCAAGGCTAGTAGTGGTTCATCGCGTACGCTCTTTAGCGGTTCAGGTGCTCCTATCTATGAGCGAGCCGCTTCAATCGCCGCGCCTGTCATCGTCGCGGTCGCGTTCCTCCTTGCGGTAATTCGCTGGCTGCAGAAACCACCCCTCCGATCGAACTTCCTGTGGTCGTTCGTGATCGCAGCGGGCTACCTGGTGAGTCTTCCACTGACGGTGACCAGCGATGGGGCTCAATCAGCGCACCGTTCCTGGGCCTTCACCTCCGTGGGGGTCGCTCTGTTGCCGGCGGCTCTCGTCATCTTGTTCGCGTTGGACAAGCGCAGGCCGTGGCTAAGGCGTACGGCCGCAGCGGTAGGTGCCGCCGCACTCGCCGTCGTCTTCGTCGGGAATGTCGCAGTGGATGCACCGCCCGCCGCTCGATTCCCTGGGCCGTACCAGTTCGGCTCTGACACCCTCAGCATCACCCCCGAGACCCTCAGGTTTGCGCAGTGGGTCGAGGCGCATCTGGGCCCCGGCGCGCACGTAGTGACAGATCGTTTCACCGCTGAGGCACTTACAGCTAACGCCGATGCCGTCACCCCTATAACGGCGCCCGGTCTGCCTATTTCGAACATCTGGTACGGCAGGCGCCCGCCGGCACCGGCTCTCATGTCCGCCCTGGAGTATCTGGGAGACGACTACCTGGCCATCGATGTCCGCGACGCGCGGTACACCACGACGGGGCCGGCCCTGTTCTACCTGGGCGAACCGAGCCGGGTGCCACTGCGGAACATCACCCGTCTCGCGCGGTGGCCGTGGCTGCGGCTCCTGTACTCGTCACAGCACTATCGCCTGTATAAGATCAATTTCCACTTGTACGATTCGTGGTATCGCTCCCATGCCAACGGTCATTGACGTGCCGCCGGGATGGCGGACCCGGCTGCACATGGCGCGAGACCACGTGGCGCGAGACCGCGGACTCCTCCTGGCCGGTGTCGGAGCCGTCCTACTCATGTGCGCCCCGGTTCTTCCCGGCCTCTCACGGCTGGTTGTCCTGCCGGCACTGTTGCTGGCCCCGGGATATGCGTTCCTGCGTCTGCTAGGGCAGGCCGCCGGGATGCGGTCTGTCTCCGTAGCGGTGCCGGTATCACTCGTGCTCGTCATCTGTGCGTCGCTGCTTCGCGATGTCAGCGGCATTCGGCTCAGCCCGCTCTCGCTCGGATTGCTGCTAGGCGTGGTCACGGCGCTTTTCCTGGCCGGCTCGTACGGCCGCCAGCCGGGGTCGGACTGCGCGCCGATCCTCGGCTATGTCGCCGGCAGTGAGCACGATGAGGCGGCTTTCGTGGCGAGGGAGGTGGACCGGCTGGCCGACGAGGGTGAGGCGACCCCCGGCGAGGTCGCGGTGTTCTACCGCACCAACGCCCAGTCGCGGGCGTTTGAGGAGGTCTTCATCAGATCTGGGCTGCCTTATGTCATTGTCGGCGGGGTCCGGTTCTATGAGCGCCGTGAGGTCCGTGATCTGCTGGCCTATCTGCGGCTGATCGCCAATCCCGAGGACGAGGTGTCGCTGCGCCGGGTGCTGAACGTGCCCCGGCGGCGGATCGGCGACCGGACAGCAGAGTCCGTCGCCGCCTTGGCCCGCCAGGACCGGACCTCCTTCACCGCGGCGCTGGCCCGGCCCGGCGACGTGCCGGGGCTCTCGCCCCGGGCAGTAGGGGCCATCGAGGCCTTCAACGAGCTGATCGCCGGGCTGCGGGCCGACGCGGACGCCCGCGTGCCGGTGGCGGACATAGCCGAGGCGGTGCTGGTGCGTTCGGGGTACGTCGCCGAGTTGAAGGCCTCCAGCGACCTGCAGGTCACCGACCGGATTGAGAACCTGAAGGAACTGGTGGTGGCGGCGCGGGAGTTCGACGCGCTGCGCGGCGAGGCGGGCCCGCCGGACCCGGAGACCCCGGGGCCGGCGCCGGGCTCGCTCGCGGACTTCCTGGAGCAGGTGTCCCTGGTCGCCGACGCTGACCAGATCCCGGAAGGTGAAGATCACGGGGGCAAGGTGACGCTGATGACCTTGCCCACCGCCAATGGCCTCGAGTTCCCGGTGGTGTTCCTCACCGGGACGGAGGAGAACGTCTTCCCGCACCCGCGGTCGGCGAACGACCCCAGGGAACTGCAGGAGGAACGGCGGCTGGCCTATTGGGGGATCACCCGGGCGGAGCGGCGGGTGTATCTCACCCGGGCCGTCGCCGCGCCCGACAACCGGGGAAGCTGCGGCGCCGAGTGGGCCGCGCCCGAGGTGGGCCAGGTTATCGACGTGCAATGGCTGGACGAAGCGCCGGATGCCCGCCCTTTTGATGACGTGGTGCTGACGGCACCGGGCGATCATGCAGCAGCGACCAGTGCCCTGCGTGCCATGTTCACTCGAGATTTCCTCTACCTGGGAGTGTCCGTCCTGCAGGTGGTCCTCGTCGCGCTGGTGACGCCCATCCTGACCCGGCGCGTCGGCGTAACCGAGTTCGGGCAGTTGACTCTGGCCCTCGTGGTGGCGCAGGTCCTAGGGGTGACCTTTAACCTCGGGCTCCCCTTCGTCGCGCAGAAAGTGTTCGCGGGGCAGGACGGCGATCGCCGTTCTCGCGGGGTACTCGCCATCTCCGCCGTCCTTGCGGTCGCCGCTTCGCTTGTCGTCGTCCTCGCCGCACCGGCGTGGGGTCCCGCCGTGGGCCTGGACCGGGTCCTGGACGCGCGCTTGGCCGCATTGTGGGCCGCCTGCTTCGCGCTGACGATGACGTCACTCGCCATGCTCCGGTCCAGAGACAAGCTGAGGATGGCGATCTTCGTCGCTGCTCTGCAGTCGGTGGGAGCGCAAGCGGCCGGTGTGCTTCTGCTCTACTGGTGGGCGCCCACTGTTACGAGTTACCTCAGCGGCCTGATCATCGGGCAAGGCGCGGCTGCTCTTTTCGGCTTGCTAACCCTGAGGCCGGTCTGGTCAGCACTGGCCGCGATCCGCCGCTACGGCCCGATATTCCTTTTCAGCCTGCCCATGGTGCCGCAGCAGCTCAGTGGCTATATTCTTGGCCTCGGCGACCGAGTAGTCATTCGTCATGACCTCGGGTCGGCAGCCGTCGGGCGCTACTCCGTCGCTTACAACGTGGGCAGTCTCGGCTTCATCCTGCTCGTCTTCCTCGGTTGGACGTGGATGCCGCGCATCTACGCCGTGGCGGACCGAGTGGCACGATCCCGGCTCCTGGCTAGCAGCCGCGACATGATGAACCTGCTGCTGATCCCAGTGGTCTGTGGCCTGGCTGCCGGGGCCCCAGTGGTGCTCGAGGTGTGGGTTCCGCAATCGTTCCATCCAGCTGGGCTGACACCGATTGTCGCGATCATAGCCATTTGCACGTTCCCTTTCGGACAGTTCCAGGCCAACCTGCGAGCGCTGATGAGCGAAGGGAGGACTGGCCGGGCGGCGGTGGCAACGCTGGTCGCAGCGGCGGTGAACATAGGCCTGAACGTCGTGATGGTTCCGTTCCTCGGCATCACCGGCTCGGCTATCGCTACCGTGCTCTCCTATGCCCTGTGTGCTCGGCTCATCCGGCCGCCGCTGAGTTCCGGTCTGCAGGTCCCCGGCGCCTCCGTCCTGCTCCGCACCCTCATCGGTGGTGCCGTCGTCGTCACCTTGGCGATTGGGGTACTGCCGACCTCACCCGTGTGGCTCGCCATCCGCCTGGCCATAGGTGCCGTGGCCCTACTCGCCTTCGCCGTGTTGCTGCGCCGCACGATGGCCGGGTTCGGCAAATCCAGCCGGCTCGTGGCACCGGTCGACTTACCCGTCTTTTTGACCCAGCTGCGCGTTCCGCCAGGTGGGGCCGACGGCCGAGTCACGCCGCCGAGCCGGGGGCCTTGCCGAGCCGGGGCCGGGTCAGGGCCACCGCCTCCAGGGTGGAGTGCACACCGAGCTTGGCCATCAGGTTCTGCAGGTGGGCTCGGACGGTATGGGGGGACACGTGCAGTCGCTGCGCTACCTCGAGCCGGCCCGCGCCAGCGGCCAGCCAGCTCAGGACCTCGCGCTCGCGCTGGGTCAGGACCTCCAGCAGCTGATCGGCTGCGGCCTGCCGCTCCTGCTCGAACAGCAGCAGCCGCAGGACCAGCCCGGTCTGTGCCCGTGGCAGCCACGTCTCCCCGCAGGCGACACCATGGATGACCTCCAGCAGGTGCTGCAGGGATTCATCCTTGCGTACCCAGGCGGCGGCCCCGGACCTGAGCGCGGCCACGATGCGGTCAGGCTCGGCGGAGCAGCTGAGCATGATGACGCGGGGCGCCGCCTTGCGGCCGGACACGTCCTCGCACAGGCGGTTCGCGGCCTGGCCGGGCAGGTCCGCGTCGAGCAGGATGACGGCGGCCTGGCTGGCTGCGGTCAGGCACGACGCTGGCACGGACATCCGGACCGCTGCGATGACCTCCAGCTCCTGCTCAGCCTCCAGCCGCAGCGCGAGGGCATCAGCGAAGGTGTGCTCCCGGTCGATGACGAGGACGCTGATGCCCATGCGGGCGAGCCTCGCTCAGCTGGCATGGGCGGCGTAATCCCTGCCTGCGTGGTCACGCCTACGTCAAATGGGGGGTCCGCGCGGCCGGGAGCGGGCCATGGCCACCGCCTCCAAGGTCGAGTGCACACCGAGCTTGCCCATCAGGTTCTGCAGGTGAGTGCGTATGGTGTTGCAGGAGACGTGGAGCTGCTCGGCGATATCGCGGCGCCCGAAGCCTTCGGCCAGGCGCAGTAGCACCTCCTGCTCGCGCGTCGTGAGCGAGGCGAAGAGCTCGTCGTCTGCCCGTCGCTCGTCCTGTTGGCTGAGCAGCAGCTGGAGCACCTGCCGCAGGTCGGCGGGCGGCAGCCACATCTCACCCGAGGCGACGCCGCGAAGGACGCGCAGCAATTGCTCGATCGTCTCGTCCTTGCGCACCCACGCGGCCGCCCCGGCGCGGATCGCGCGGACGATTCGCTCCGGCTCGGAAGAATCGCTGAGCGTGATGACCCGCGGCGGCTGGCTGCGGCCGGAGATCTGCGCGCACAGCGAGAACGCGGCTTCCCCCGGCAAGTCAGCGTCGAGCAGGACGATGTCAGCGGGCTCGGCGAATACGCGGCTGGGGTCCGGGCGGGCCGGGAGGACCACCCCGGTCACCGTCAGGTCGTCCTCGCGCCCCAGGCGAGCGGCCAGCGCGTCAGCGAATGTACGCTGCCGGTCCAGGACGATCACCCGCAATTGCGCCACGGGTACGAACGTCGGCCACGTCGGTCCTCAAGAGGAATCCCAGTTTGGGGGAGTTCGTCTACGCCGGATGGCTTAGACCGAGGATTGGCCGGGACCCGTCATCGTGATCCGGCTGGGCTGCCCCCAGCCCTCCGGGAGCAGAAGCCACAGCCGGACGCAGACCCCGCCGAGCGAGCCGCGACCGTATTCCAGCCTGCCCCGGCACTCGCCCACGCTCCGGACTACCGCGCACAGGCCGAGCCCGGTAACCTCCTGGATCCTCCCGAATCCGGGGCCGCTGTCGTCGATGGCGAGCAGTGCCCGGTTCTGGTCGTACCCGATCTCGATGCGTACCCGGCCCAGCGGCCCCGCCGCCCGCGTCGCGTTGCTCAGCAGGTTGGCGATGATCCTGCGTATGATCACCCGGTTGCCCTCGGTGAGGACCGGTACCGGGGGCCGGGCCAGCTCCAGCTCGCCGACGTAGGTAACGCGCTCGGCGGCCACGGCCTCGTCGGCGACGACGGTCAGGTCCACCAGCGGGGGAGTGGCCCCGGGACGCTCGTCAACCCCCAGGTAGTCGCGGACCATGTCCGCCAGCCATTGCGCTTGCCCCACAATCTGCTCCAGGCGCCCGCGCGCGTTTTCGGGCAGCCCCGGCTCAGCCAGTGCCGCACCCGCCAGGGCGAACACACCGCCAATCGCCTGCCGCATGTCGTGGCAGGTCTCGTGTAGCCGGTGCGCCTCGCTTGACCCTGTGCTGATGGCTGCGGACGCTGGGTTCGAGTCTCGGGCCTCCTTCTGCACCTGCCCCCCTGGACCACAACGTCGTGGTTCCCCGGTGCGAGACCATCATCGAATTTCCTGTAGACCCATGTAGCGGGAATTTCGACGAGCCAGCCCCATATCCCGCCTGAATTTGTGCCTCAAAGCAATACGTTAGTGCGGGCGGCCAGTCACGTACAAGCCCCGGCAGCGAACTGGCCTGCGGTGGGGTCTTATAATGGCGAGTGCGAAACTTGGGGGATAGCGGAATATGGTGACACCTCCGCACGATTCGTGAAGGGGCGGACGTATGCGGCTTGTGCTTTGTGACGATAACCGGATCCTCTGCGACGCACTCGCTGCCGCACTAGAAGCTCGTGGTCACCAGGCCCTGGCGATCGCCACCACGGCCAGCGACTGCGTCGCGGCGGTGGCCGGCTGCCGCCCCGACGCCTGCCTGCTGGATCTCCGGTTCCCCGGCGGAGAGGACGGCCTCGGCGCCGCCAGCGCGATCACGCAGAACTACCCGGATACCGCCGTGCTGGTGCTGTCAGCCCTCACCGACCCGGCGACCTCGTCGCAGGTCAGGAAGATCGGCGTCGCTGGCTTCCTGGGCAAGGACCAGAACATCGACCAGATCGCCGACGCTCTGGACGTGATCGCGGCGGGCGGGCAGGTGTTCAGCCCGGTGCCGGCGCGTGCGCCGGCCCCGCGCCGGGCCCAGGCACGCCCGGCCAACCCGCTGTGTGCGCTGACCCAGCGGGAGCGGGAGGTGCTGCGCCGGATCGCCGACGGCCAGAGCACCGGGCAGATGGCCCGCGAGATGGAGATCACCACCAGCACGCTGCGCACCTATGTGCGGAATGCGCTAGCCAAGGTGGGCGTGCACAGTCGGCTGGAGGCCGCCGCCCTGGTGAGCCGGGAAGGCCTGCCCGGCGACGTCCTCTCGGCCTAGTCCCGCTACCGGCCGCGCGGGCAGGGGAAGAACATCCGGCCGTCCAGGTCCACGTCGAACTTGACCGCGGTGAACCCGTAGGCGGGCGCCCAGACGAGCCGGCAGAAGGTGGCGAACCGGCGCGGCGCCGGGCAGCGCTGGCCGGGGTTGCAGACATAGTGGTCGGCCGAGTACTCGGCCTCGCCCACCCACTTGCCGGTCGGCTGCCGGGCGGTCTTGTCGGTGCTGAAGTCGTCCCAGCCGCACGGCGTCCGGCCGGCCAGCGCCGTGCAGGTGATCCCGTACTGGCGGCTGCCGCGCAGCGAGGACGCGAAGCACATGTGGTAGACGTAGCACTCCTCGACGATCGCGCCGTCGGCGTAGCGGCGGCCCCACCAGCTCAGGTAGGGCGAGTTCTTCCACAGCGCGGTCATGCCGTCCCGGTGCACCTGGTTGAGGGCGTAGGCCAGGTAGTTCTGCGCGTCGCCGGGGGTCAGCCGGAACCCGGTCTGCGACGGCGGGTCGAAGCTGTCGATGTCGTCCAGCTCGACGGCGTCGAAGCCCTTGCGCGCGCACATCGCGAGCCGCTCGTCGAGCATCGGCTTGAGCGCGTCGAGCTGGCGGAAGTCGACCCAGCGCTCCTCCGGGTAGCCGTAGTACACCTTGCCGAGCGTGTCGGCCGGGAAGTACCGGCCGGGGCTGGCGTCGGGCCGGTAGTCCTCCCAGGCCAGGTCCAGGTAGCAGATGGCCCGCGGATGGCGCAGGGTGGCCGCGGGCCACCGGGTGTGCAGGTCCCGCAGCTCGGCCCGACTGGTCAGGAACCCGTCCAGGTCGTAGATGTCGACGGCGCGGGCGCCGGTGCGCTCCAGCGGCGCGGCCCGGCCGATCTGCCAGTCCCAGCGCATCGGCCGGTGTTTGGCCCCGAGATGCTGGGGGTACCAGCAGCGCTTGGCCGGGCGGCAGGCCACCGGCGGGGCCAGCGGCGTGACCCGCCAGCGGAACCGCAGCACGGTGGCGCCGGCCCGGTCGGCGGTGCGCACCGCGATCCGGTGCCGCCCCGGCCGCAGGGCGCCCGCGTAGAAGTCCCGACTGGCTCCGAGGCGCCGCCAGCGGCCGCTGTCCACCCGGTACCACTGCCGGGCCGACCCGGCAGTGGTGCGGTAGTGCGGGGCGCTGACCTGGAACCACTCCGCTTCCGAGCCGGTGCGGGCCTCCGGGGTGCCGTTGGCCAGCGTGCTGACCGGCGCCCGTCCGGCCGGGTACGGCCCGGCCACGCGGCGGGCCGTCGCGCTGGCCGTGGCCCGGACGACGGTGAACCCGGAGCCGGCCCGGCTGGTCGCCACGACCTCCGTCGCGGTCTCGGTGACCCGGAGCCGCCGGCCGGTGTCGGCGTGCCCGACCTGGTACCGGCGCGCGGCGAACGGCGTCGCCGTGGTGCCGGCGCCCGTCACGCAGTGCCGCCCGGCCTGGTCGCAGGCCCGCCAGGCGTAGCCGACTGCGAAGCTGAGCAGGTGATCGCCGGCTGGCAGCCGTCCCGGCCGCCAGCCCAGCCCGGCCGCGGCCACCGTGCCGCCATCTCGCAGCCGCCCGGTGATCCGCAGCCGCCCGTGCCGCCGCGGGGCGCCGATGCCGGTCGCGGCCGGCCCGGCCGGGAGCGGCGGGGTGAACCCATCCCGCACCGCCGGGGGCACTGCCGGGGGCGCTGTCGCGGTCGCCGGCCCGCTGCTGGCCGCCGCCGGCCCGGCGGCGGTAACCGCCAGCCCGGTCGTCGTGATCACCAGCCCGGCCAGGCCCAGGACCGCCGCGCCCGCCCTGATCCGCCGCCTCGCGCTGACCGCACCTCGCCTGACCATGGCGCCAGCGTAGCCCCGGGCTCCGGTCAGGAACGGCTTATGCCGCGTTTCGGATATCCGGGCTCATGTACGTCAACCGGCCCGCGGGTAAACGCGTCTGATCATCGCCGGATTTTCCGTGCATCTCAGGAGGGGAACCCATTCACGCCATGCACGCTCAGCTCAGATCAGCTACTCGCATGCTCGCCGCCGTCGCGGCCGCCGCCGTCGTGCTCGGCCTCGCCGCCCCGGCCGCCTGGGCCGCCCCGGCCGTCGCGGCCAAGCCCTCAGTGACGCTGAAGTTCGCCAACGCGCACATCAGCCACGCCACGCAGCCGGTCGTCGACTACAGCTCGAAGAACGTCCCGTCGGGATCCCGGCTTGAATTGGAGCGCCAGTTCGGCTCCGCTCACGTGTGGAAGGGCATCCAGGTGCTGCCCGGCCGGTCCGGGTCGGCGAAGTCGGCCAAGGTGCAGATGGGCCGGTACGCCTACCGGATTCAGGTCCACCACGGCGGCAAGGTCATCGCCACCGCCCGCACCGCGACCCTCTACTCTTACGGGCTGGTCCCGCTGGCCAACCTGTGCAACGAGGACACCAGCAAGGTCTTCGTCGACAACACCGATGGCTGCCAGACCCAGACCGTGCAGGTGGGCGGCACCGTGTTCACCTACCTCATCGACGCCGACCCCCCGGCACCACCGCAGTACGAGCAGGACGTGACCGTGGCCGCGCGGACCAGCTGCCGGTCCATCAGCCTGCAGTGGGCGCTGGACAACAACGCCCAGCCGTCCGACACCGCCCAGGTAGAAGTGGTCCAGGCCTCGGCCGACCCGCAGACGGCCAAGGTGGCCCAGGGCCGGATCGGCAGCAAGACCATGAAGCTGGACGGCGGGCCCTGGGACCTGAACCTGTCCTCGACCAACTCCGACAACGAGTACGTCATCGCCTCGCTGTCGTGCTGGTCGGCCACCGCCCTGACCTGACTGGGCCCGGGTCAGGACTCGTCGAGCGCGTACGAGCCGGTGCGCACCTGGCCGGCTCGTAGCTCCCGATGACGACGCCCGCGCCGGTCGTCGTGCTGTGGATCAGCCGCAGCCCGGCGGCCGGCGTGCCGTCGCGGAACAGCCGCTTGCCCGGCCCGACATGCACGGGAAAGTAGAACAGCCGGTACTCATCGATCAGGTTGTGCGCCATCAGGGTCTGGGCCAGCTCGCCGCTGCCGTGCACCTGAAGCTCGCCGCCCGGCTGCTCCTTGAGCCGGGCCACCTCGGCCGCGACATCGCCGCTGAGCACCTGGGTGCCGGCCCAGTCCGCCGAGTGCAGCGTCGTGGAGGCGACGTACTTGGGCAGCGCGTTGAGGCGGCTCGCGACCGGGTCGGCCGGATCGGTGACCTTGGGCCAGTAGCTCGAGAACAGCTCGTAGGTCCGGCGGCCGAGCAGGAAGGAGCTGGCGTTATCGAACCATCCGGCCACCGCCGTGCCGAACTCCTCGTCGCCGTAAGGGAACGACCAGCCGCCGTAGGCGAACTGCCCGTCGCGGTCCTCGTCCGGACCGCCGGGGGCCTGCATGACGCCGTCCAGGGTCAGGAAGGTCTGGATGGTCAGCCGCATTCTCATCTCCTGTCTGCGTGTCTGCCGGTTAGGACGATCCGAGAACGCCGGATTCATCGGGTGTCGGCCGGGTCGGTGACCTTGGGCCAGTGGCTCGCGAACAGCGCCGGCCCCTGCATAACGCCGTCCAGGGTCAGAAACGGCTGGATAGTCAGCCGCATCATGATCTCCCGTCGGTGACGAAGCTGGCTGCTGCCGATTGCCGGGCGATCGCGCTGAGCTCGTCGCTGGTGAGGCCGGAGAGCGCGGCCGCCAGCTCGTATTCGTGCGGCAGCGTTACCCGGCTGGTACGCGGATTGTCCGTGTTGAGAGTGACGGGCACGCCATTGCGCAGCAGAGCTCGCACCGGGTGTTCCTCGTAGCTGGCCGCGGCTCGGGTCTGCACGTTGCTGGTCAGGGCGACCTCAAGGGTGATGCGGTGCTCGGCCAGGTAGCTCATCAGGCGTGGGTCCTCGGCCGCCCGGACACCGTGCCCGATGCGCTCGGCGCCTAGCTCGCGGATCGCGTCCCACACCGATTCCGGCCCGGCCGCCTCGCCGGCGTGCGCGGTCAGGCGCAGGCCGGCTTCTCGCGCGCGGTTGTAGGCCGGGGCGAAAAGGCGGGCCGCGTAGCCGGCCTCGTTGCCCGCAATATCGATGGCGCAGAAATGCTCGGACCGCTGCAGGATGGAGTTCAGCTGGGGGAGCGCGGAGTCGGGCCCTAGGTCGCGGAGCAGGATGCCGATCAGCCCGACCGGCAGTTCGACCAGTGAGCGCGCTTCCGCGACCCCCGCGACAACTGCGTCGATGACTGCCTCGGGACGCAAGCCCGTGCGGGATTGGATGAACCACGGGCTGAAGCGCAACTCCAGCGCGTCAAGTCCCTCGTCGTAGGCGTCCAGCACGACCTCGCGGGCGGCGCGGGTCCAGTCCGCCTCACGGGTGAATACGGCGGCGGCTGCGTCGACCCGCTCAAGGTAGGCCAGCAGGTCCGTGAGCTTCCCGTCGGCAACCAGTGCCTCACGAGGGTCACGGCCGGAGGTGAGCGGGTGGTGCTCACGGTGCGCCAGTTCCACGACGGTACTGGTCCGGATTGCTCCTTCGAGGTGGCGGTGCAGGTCGATGAGCGGACGGCGGTCAGCGTATGGCACTCCCGGAGAATAGTCCGAGAGTCCAAGCCTGCCTCGGTTCGTGACCGCGCCCGGAGATAATCGGCTTCAGTCGATCTTGGGGGTGGGCGTGCCGGACAGCGCGGAATCGGTGCACTGCTGGGTGCCGGACTCGGTCCGGCTGGCCGCGACAGGGTCCGGGCCACTAGACGGAGTGACCGTCGCGGTCAAGGACATGTTCGCCGTCGCGGGCCGGGTGTCCTCGTTCGGGCACCCCGCCTGGCGGGCCAGCCACGAGCCGGCCGAGGCCACCGCGCCCGCCGTGGCCCGGCTGCTGGCCGCGGGCGCGTCGGCCGCGGGCCTGGCCAAGCTCGACCAGCTGGCCTACTCGATCATCGGCAACGCCGGCGAGGGGACCCCGCCGGTGAACTCGCTCTACCCGGACCGGTTCACCTGCGGCTCCTCCTCCGGCCCGGCCGCCGCGGTGGCGGCCGGCCTGGCCCGCCTCGGCCTGGGCACCGACACCGGCGGCTCGGTCCGCGCCCCGGCGGCCGCCTGCGGGCTGTACGGCCTGCGGCCGACCCACGGCCTGATCAGCGCGGAAGGCATCCTGCCGCTGGCACCGTCGTTCGACACCGCCGGGGTGATGGCGGCCGAGCTGGGATTGCTCGGCCGGGCGCTCGGCGTGCTGGCCCCGGCGCCGCCCGCGACCGTGCCCATCCGGCGGGTCCTGCTGCCCGTCGACGTGCTGGCCGGGGCCAGCACCGAGACCGCGCAGGCGGTGCGGGCCGTCGCGGCGGCGCTGGCCGCCGCGATCGGCGGTGAGCTGGCCGAGTGCGAGCTCGGCGCGTTCATCAGCGGCGAGGTGGCCGACCTGTTCTCCCGGCTCCAGGGCCGGGAGGTCTGGGCCACGCACGCCGCCTGGCTGCGCGAGCACCGCGACGTGCTCGCCGCCGACGTGCGGGCCCGAGCCGACCGGGCCGAGCGGCTCAGCGCCGACCCCGCCGACCGCCAGCAGGCCGACCAGCAGGCCGGGCAGGAGTACCGGGCCGGGCTGGACCGGGCCGCGCCGCCCGACGGCGTGGTCGTCCTGCCGGTGATGCCCGCCCTGCCGCCGCTGCGCACGGCCCGCCCCGAAGAGCTGGGCGAGTTCCGCCTGAACGCGTTCCGGTTTACCGCCCCGGCCAGCCTGGCCGGACGGCCCGAGCTGGTCGATCCCGGTGCGGCACCGGGCCAGCGGGCTAGGGCTGGGCGTGGGGCTGCTCAGCGCAGTAGGCCAGGACCCCGAACTGCTGCGCGTCGCGGGGCAGCTTGGCCCCGGAAACGGCCTCCTGGCCGTCTAGTAGCGTGCGGCTTATGACGATGCAGACGCGCCCGCTCGGGCGCACCGGGGCGGACGTGACCATCCTCGGCTACGGGGCCATGGAGCTGCGCGGCCGCCCGCACGGCCCGGCCATCGCGGACGAGGACGCGGGGCGGCTGCTGAACCTGGTGCTGGACAGCGGGATCACCCTGATCGACACCTCCATCGACTACGGCCGCAGCGAAGAGCTCATCGGCCGGTACCTGGGCCACCGGCGCGACGAGTACTTCCTGGCCTCCAAGTGCGGCTGCCTGCTCGAGCCCCCGCCCGACGCCCGGCCGCCGTTCCCGCACGACTACAGCGCGCGCAACGTCCGGGCCGGCGTCGAGCAGAGCCTGCGCCGGCTGGGCACCGATCGGCTGGACCTGGTGCAGGTGCACATGTCCCCGAGCCGGGCCCAGCTCGAGGCGGACCAGACCATCGAGACCCTGCGCGCCCTGCGCGAGGAGGGCAAGGTCCGGTTCCTGGGCATGTCCGGGATCCTGCCCCACCTGCCCGACCACATCGCCATGAACGTGTTCGACGTCTTCCAGATCCCCTACTCCGCCGTGCAGCGCGAGCACGAGGACCTCATCACCGCCGCCGCCGACGCCGGCGCGGGCACGCTCATCCGCGGCGGCGCCGCCCGCGGCGGCCCCGCCGCCGACAAGGACTGGCGGCAGGGACCGCTGGGCCTGCCCGCCGGCGAAGGCCAGCGGCGCTGGGCCGAGTCGAGCATCGACGACCTGCTCGGCGACATGAGCCGGATGGAGTTCGTGCTGCGCTTCACGCTCAGCCACCCCGGCCTGTCCACCACCATCGTCGGCACGTCCAGCCCCGACCACCTGCGCGGCAACCTGGCCATCGCCGAGCAGGGCCCGCTGCCCGCCGACCTCTACGAGAAGGCCAAGGAGCGCCTGGCCGCTCCGGCCGCATAGCGGGCTCCCTGGCGGACTCTGCCTTTTGGTGGACTCCGCCTGGCGCTAGGCCGGATAGGGGTCAGGACCGGTGGTGTAGACCCGCCCGGCTGGCGTGGTGAGCACGAAGTGGCCGGGCTTGGGCTGGGTCAGGGTCCAGCCGGGGAGTTGCTTGATGACGTGGTGGGTCCGGCACTCGGGGCCTAGGTTGCATTCGCAGGTCCGGCCGCCTTTGTGCCAGGCGCGGGTGTGGTCGAGGTCGGCGTGGCGGGCGGGCTGGCGGCAGCGGGGGTGGCGGCAGGTCTGGTCGCGGGCGGTGATGTAGTCGCGCAGCTTGGGACTGGGCCGGTAGGACTGCGTCGCAGCGGCGTGGGTGCACCCGCCGGGCGCAGCGGAATCGGCGGTGGCCTGGCGCTGGGCGCGGGCACTGGCGCGGCGGGCGGCCCGCAGCACCGCGGCCCGGATCCCGCCGCCGGCGTCGGTGGTGCTGGTGGAGTCGGGCAGAGCGGTGACCGGGATGGTGACGGTGACGTGGCCGGTCACTCCGGCCGGGCGTCGGGTGCGGGGCTGACGGTAGCGGCGGCGAACGGTCTCGACGGCGATGGCGTACCCGTCGGAGTCGGTGAGGATGACTTGCCACCGGGCGTGCGGGTCGGGCGCGGCGGTGAGCGCGAGCGGGAGCGCCTCGCTGCCGGTGATCGGGCCGACCCGGCTCAGGGTGGCCGCCCCGGCGGGGTCGCCGGTGAAGGCACGCCAGGAGATGACCAGTTCCAGCAGCCCCGGCGGCGGCCGACCGGACTGGCCGGGCTGGCCGGGCTGGCCGCGGGGCGGCGGGTCTGATGGCGGCTGGCCGGGCTGGCCGCGGGGCGGCGAGTGACCGCCGAGGGGCGGGCGGGCGGCGGGCGGCGAGTTGCTGACAGGTGGCGGGTGGTTGGCGGGAACTGGGTGACCGACGGGGGGCGGGTGACCGACGGGTGGTGTGTGACTGACGGGGGGCGGGTGACTGACAGGGGGCGGGTGACTGACGGGTGGTGGGTGGCTGACGGGAGGCTGGCCGAGGAACGGGGGGTGCTGGGTCAAGGTGGCCGGCAACGGGGGCCAGGCGGTCGGCGGGTCGGGGGCGAACGGACCATCGTCTTCGTCCCAGTCCGCGTCGCCCGCGCTGTAGGCATCGCTGACGTCGGGCTCGCCGGGATCGTCGGGCGGGAACGCCTCGGGATCTTCGGGCGGGGCCGGGTCGGGTGGGATCGGCCCGCCCGGGCGGTGGTCGCCGGCGTCGCCGTCATCGCGGCGCCCGGGGCTAGGGTCGGGGTCGCCGCGCGCGCCGGCGCTGGTGCCGGGACCGGGGTCGCCGGTGCCAGGGTCGGGGTCGCCGGAGCTCGTGCCGGGACCGGGGTCCCCGGTGTCAGAGTCGGGGTCGCTAGTGCCGGGATCCGGGTCGTTGTGCCCCGGGCCGGGTTCGCCGGGGCCCGGGCCCGGGTCGGGGTCGGTGGGGCCGGGCGGGCCGGGGTCGCCGGCGGGCGGCGGGACCAGGGGCAGGCTGCCGAGCAGCAGGCCGATCAGGGCGATGGCGCGTAGGTAGTCCAGCCCGCCGGTCTGGCCGGCGGATTTCATGGCCCGGGCGATGGCGGTCAGCCGGGCCATGGCCGCGGCGGCGTGCACGGCTGGCAGGCGGGTGCCGGCCAGGGTGGCGGTGCCGTCGGCGGGGTCGGTGTACAGGCTGACCTTGGCGTGCCGCTGGGTGTCTTTGCGGCGCTGCTCGGCGCCCTCGGGGTCGGCGGCGATGACCGCGCGGCGCAGCGCCGCGCGCAGTTGCCCGCTGGTCTGCTGCCCGGCGCGCGGCAGCACCCTGGACTCGACGGCGCGGGCGGTGTCGTCATCCAGCGGTCCGGTGGCCTCGGCGATGAGGCGGGCCCGGTACAGGTCGATGGCCCCGGCGTTGAGGGCGGCCCACGTCGCAGGCAGCTTCCATCGCAGGGTCACGCCGAGGCTGGTCCAGGCCATCGCGGTCGGGTGGGACATGACCAGTTCCAGGCCGACGGCGGACGCGGCGGCGGGGGTGACCTGGTCGGGGCGGCCGTCGGCATCGACGCGGACGTGGTCGTCGCGGGCGGCGGTGCGGGAGGCCATCTCGGCGACGGCGGCCAGCTCCTGGGCCTGGGCCCAGGCGGCGAGGCGGCGGAAGGCCGAGGCGACGCCGGGCAGGTCCCACTCCGGCAGCTCGCGGACGTCGGTGCCGGAGATCCAGGCGGCCAGGGCCGGGCCGGGCGGGAGCTGGTCGAGGACGGCAGCGGTCCGGTCGCACGGCATCGACGCGTCCGCGGCGACGGCTTCCCGGGCGGCGGCTTGCTCGTCGTCGGCGTCGCCGGGCTGGGTGGCGCCGACTGCGGCCAGCAGCTGCTCCAGGTCCAGGTCGCAGGTCCAGGTCAGCCCTTCACAGCGGGAGTCGAGCTCCGTGGCCTCGGGTGCTGGCATCGGATCACCTCCTCGGCGTGGCGCGCTGGCTGACCTTCTTCGATAAGAGTAGCGACCACCTCTGACATTCTGACCACTCACGGGAACGTGCTAGCGAAGAGAATTCGACCGGCGCGGAAGCCTGGATTCCCCGACGCCGCCCTTGACAGCCCCTACGACTAACAGTTATCTATATAGCTAACCGTTAGGAGGTGGCCGTGCAGCAGGAAGTGGTGCTGGCGCTGCTGGCCAAGGAGCCGTCGCATGGGTACGAGCTGCGGGCGCGGCTCGGCCAGGCTCTGGGGCCGCTGGGCGACTCGATGAACGCGGGGCAGATCTACGTGACGCTGACCCGGCTGGAGAAGGCGGGGCTGGTCACCTCGGAGCGCTCGGCGGGCCTGGCGGACCGGCCGGACCGCAAGGTCTATGAGCTGACGGCGGCGGGGCAGCAGCGGGTCGCGGGGTGGCTGGCCGAGGTGAGCTGGCCCCGGCCGGACCTGGCGGAGTTTCACCTCAAGCTGATCGCGGCCGCGGCGGCGGGCCTGGCCGACCCGGTGGCGATCGTGGACACCCAGCGCCGCGAGCTGCTGCGGCGGCTGCGGGAGGCGCAGCGGGCCGCGATGGCGGAACCGAAGGGCTCGGACGCGGGGCTGCTGCTGGAGGGCATCGTGCTCCGGCTCCAGGCGGACCTGCGCTGGCTGGAAGCGTGCGAGCGGAACTGGACGGGGCGGAACTTGACCGGGCGGAGGAGCCACCGATGACCGAGCCACTAATGACCGACACCGAGAGCACGCCGGTGCTGCGGGCCTGCGGGCTGCGGCGGGAGTACGGCCGGGAGGCCAGCCTGGTGCGCGCGGTCGACGATGTTGACCTGGAGGTGGCCGCGGGCGAGACGCTGGCGGTGATGGGGCCGAGCGGCTGCGGGAAGTCGACGCTGCTGCACTTGCTGGGCGGGCTGGACCGGCCGTCAGGCGGGGAGATCTGGCTGGCCGGGCAGCGGGTCGACCGGATGTCGGAGCGGGCGCTGGGGCGGCTGCGGCGCGACGGGGTGGGGTTCGTGTTCCAGGCCTTCCACCTGATGGACGAGCTGACGGCGGTGGAGAACGTGGAACTGCCGGCGCTGCTGGCGGGGCGCTCGCCGCGGGCGTCCCGGCGGCGGGCGACGGGACTGCTGGACCGGGTCGGGCTGGCCGACCGGGCGTCGTTCCTGCCGTCGGCGCTGTCGGGCGGGCAGCGGCAGCGGGTGGCGGTGGCCCGGGCGCTGAGCAACGACCCGCTGGTGGTGCTGGCCGACGAGCCCACGGGCAACCTGGACAGCGAGGCCACGATGGACGTGCTGCGGCTGTTCGAGGAACTGCACGAGGCGGGACAGACGCTGGTGGTGGTGACCCATGACGCGCGGATCGCGGCGACGGCGGACCGGCTGATCTCGATGCGGGACGGGGCGTTCGTGGACGAGACCCGGCTGACTGGCGGCAGCACGGGCACGCTGGGCGCGCTGGCCGGGCTGGAGGGCTGACCCGGTGGGACGTCTCGCGCTCATCGGCCGCCTGGCGGTCCGGGACCTGCGGCGGCGCCCGGCTCAGGCCGGGCTGCTGCTGATCGCGATCATGGCCGCGACGACGACGCTGACGCTGGCGCTGGCCCTACACGGGGTCACCACCCAGCCCTACCAGCGGACCAGGGCCGCGACGGCGGGGCCGGACCTGCTGGCCGAGTATGGTCCCCCCGACCTCTTCCAGCCGGGCCTGGCCGGGCCAGCCGGGCCGGGCTGGCCAGCCGGGCCGGGCGGCGCGGCCCGTGCCGCCGGACGCACGGCCGCTGATCCACGCGCCCGGCGTCATCGCGCACAGCGGGCCGTTCCTGGCCGCCGACGTCGTGCTGCGGGCGCACGGCATCGTGGTGCCGGCGCAGGCGGAAGGGCGCGGCCAGGCCCGGGCCAAGGTCGACCGCCCGCTGGTGACCGAGGGCACGTGGGTGCGACCCGGCGAGGTGGTGCTGGAGCGCACGTTCGCCGCGGCGCTCGGCGTCCAGCCGGGTGACACGGTCACCCTGGACGGCCGGCGGTTCCGGATCGCCGGGACGGCGGTGACCGCCGCTCTGCCGCCGTTCCCCAACTTCTGCTGGGTGGCGTGCATGTTCAACCTGCACGCGAGGGCTCAGGACATTGCGCACACCGGCCCTGGCCTGGCCTGGGTCACCCAGGCCGACGCCCGGGCGCTGGCGGCGCACGGCGGCTGGGACTACCTGCTCGCCCTGAAGCTGTCCGATCCGGTCCGGGCCCCGGCGCTGGCCAGTGCTTTCGCGCAGAACCGGAGGATCACGCCCGCCTCGTCGTTCGTGGTCCCCTGGCAGGCCACCAGGAGTGCGGACGGCCTGCTGGTGGCCGACGAGCAGAGCGTGCTGGAGCCCGGCAGCTGGGTGCTCGGGCTGCTCGCGGTCGCGACCGTCGCCGTGCTGGCTGGGGGCCGGATGGCCGAGCAGACCCGGCGGGTGGGCCAGCTCAAGGCGGCCGGCGGCACGCCGGGCCTGGTCGCGGCGGTCCTGCTGGCCGAGAACCTGATCCTGGCCTTGCTCGCGGCGGCCGTCGGGCTGGTCGCCGGGTGGCTGGCCGCGCCGCTGCTCACCAACCCGGGCGCGGGCCTAGTCGGGGCGGCGGGAGCACCGTCGCTGACGCTGTCCACGGTCGGCCTGGTGGCCGCCCTGGCCCTGGCCGTGGCCCTGCTCGCCACGCTGGTGCCCGCGCTGCGGGCCGCCCGGACCAGCACGGTCGCCGCGCTGGCCGACACGGCCCGCCGGCCCCGGCGCCGCCGGGCGCTGATCGCGGTGAGCCGGCGGCTGCCGGCCCCGCTGCTCATCGGGCTGCGGCTGGCCGGCCGCTGGCCCTGCCGGCTGGTGCTCAGCATGGTCAGCATCATGATCACGGCGACCGGGATCGTCACCGTGCTGGCCTTCCACGCCATGGTCGACCAGCACCTGGCCGGGACCTCGTCGAGGCTGGCCGACCCGGTGGCCATCCGGGACAGCCAGGTACTGGCCGTGCTCACAGTCGCGCTGGTCGCCTTGTCGGCGCTCAACGCGATCGTCACCACCTGGGCCACGGTGCAGGACACCCGGCACTCGGCCGCGCTGACCCGAGCGCTCGGCGCGACGCCGCGGCAGGTCACCAGCGGACTGTCCGCGGCCCAGCTGGTCGCCGCGGTGCCCGGCGTGCTGCTGGGTATCCCGGCCGGGCTGCTGCTGTACAAGGCGGTCAACGGCTCCGGCCAGCTCGTCACGCCGCCGGCGTGGTGGCTGGCCGCCGCGGCGGCCGCGATCGTGGTCGCGGTGCTGGTGCTCACCGCGATCCCGGCCCGGGCCGGCGCCCGCGTGCCGCTGGCCGGGGTGCTCCAGGCCGAGACGGCCTGAGCTTGAGCGAGCTACACGCGGCGCTGGCCGCCGCCCAGGAAGGACTCCACGAAGTCCGGGCTGGCGGCCAGTTCGGCCGGGGTGCCTTCCATCCGGACCTCGCCGCCGCCCAGCACGTAGGTGCGGTCGGAGATGGCCAGCACGGCCCGGGCCCGCTGCTCGACGATGAGCACGGTGGCGCCGCTGGCCGCGAGCCGCCGGACGTGCTCGCCGAGCAGCTCGGCGGCGACCTTGGGGGCCAGGTTGGCGGTGGGCTCGTCGAGCAGGAACAGGCCCGGATCCAGCATCAGCACCCGGGCCATGGCCAGCATCTTGCGCTCGCCGCCGCTGAGCCGGCCCGCCGGGCGGGACAGCATCCCGGCCAGCCGGGGAAACACGGCCAGCGCCCGCTCGATGCGGCCCGCCACCTCGGCCCGGCGCAGCAGGTAGCCGCCCATCTCCAGGTTCTCCCGCACGGTCAGCGGCGCGAACACGTCGTCCACCTGGGGCACGTAGCCGACCCCGGCCCTGGCCACCTCCTCGGGCGCGGTATTGGTCAGGTCGGCGCCGCCGACCAGGACCCGGCCGGGGGCCACGTGAACGATCCCGGCCAGGCCCTTGAGAAGGGTGGACTTGCCCGAGCCGTTGGGCCCGACCAGCGAGACGATCTGGGCCGGGTCGGCGGCCAGGGTGATGCCGCGGATCACCGGGTCGCCGCCGTAGCCGGCGGTGACGTTCTCGGCCCGCAGCGCCAGGCCGGTCACCCGAGGGGCGAGCGGGGCAGAGTCAGCCGACAAGGTAGGCCTCCACGACCTCGCTGCGGGTCCGCAGGTCGGCCATGGTGCCCTCGGCCAGCACGGCGCCCTCGGCCATCACCACGACCGGATCGCAGAACTCGTCCATGATGGCCAGCTCGTGCTCGACCATCAGCACGGTCATCCCTTCCTGGCACAGTGCCACCAGCTCGCGGCCGATCCGCCGGGCCAGCTTCGGGTGCACGCCGGCCATGGGCTCGTCCAGCAGCAGCATGGTCGGCTCGGTCATCAGCGCCCGCATGATCTCCACCAGCCGCCGCTGGCCGCCGCTGAGGTCGCCGGCGTACTGGCCGGCCACGTCCAGCAGCCCGAAGCGGCGCAGCAGGGCCTCGGCCCGGGCGACGGCGGCCAGCTCGTCGCTGCCCCAGTAGCGGGGGCCGCGGATCGCGCCGGCCAGCGAGTCGCCGCGGTTGCCCGGCACCGCGGACAGCAGGTTCTCCAGCACGGTCAGCCGCTTGAACTCGCTGGCCAGCTGGAAGGTGCGGACCAGGCCGATGCGGGCCCGGCGGAACGCGGGCCGGGCGGTGATGTCCTGGCCCAGGTAGGTGATGGTGCCCGCGGTCGGCGGCAGGGTCCCGGCCAGCATGGCCAGCAGGGTGGACTTGCCGGCGCCGTTGGGCCCGATGAGCCCGGTCAGGGTGCCGCGGCGGACGGCCAGCGACACGTCGCTGACGGCCCGGACGCCGCCGAACTCGCGGACCAGGCCGCTGGCGCTGAGCACCACCGGGCGGGCGCCGGCGTCAGCGGCGGCATCATCAGCGGCGGCGGCCGCCGGACGGCTGGCCACGGTGGCCTGCGCCAGCTGTTGCGGATGATCGGGAACGTCCGCGGCGGCGGCGGGCAGCGCGATGACCCGCTTGCGCTCGGGCAGGATGCCCTGCGGCCGGAACCACAGGAAGATGACGATCAGCAGCCCGATGGCCACCCACTCGAGCGAGGGGATGAGGTTGGGCGGCAGGCTGTTGGAGCTGGGGATGAACCGGGTGACCTCCTCGAACCCGACCGGGACCAGGACGGCGCCGAGCACCGCGCCGCGGTGGTTGCCGGCCCCGCCGATGATCACCGCGGCGAACAGCACGACGGTCTCGGCGTAGCCCCAGGCGGCCGGGGACCAGGTGGTGATGTAGGAGACCAGGATGCCGCCGGACAGGCCGGCGATGGCGCCGCCGGTGACCAGCACGCCGGTGCGCAGCGAGCGCAGGTCCTTGCCGAGCGAGTCGGCGACGATGTCGTTATCGCGCATGGCCCGCAGCGACCGGCCGTAGGGGGACTCGGTGAGCCGGCGCACTAGCAGGTAGACCAGCGCGCACAGCACGATGGCCAGCGCGGTGAAGGCCCACTGGTAACCGCTGGTGGCAGCGTTGAGGACGCCCTGGAGCGGCTCGGGGATGAGCGAGATCCCGGCGTCGCCGTTGAACAGCGGCACGTAGTTGGTGACCAGCAGGTTGACCAGCACCGCGGTGACCAGCAGGCCGACCGCGGCAAAGTCGCCGCGCAGCCGCCGGCCGACCAGGAACGTGAACGGCAGGGCCAGCGCCCCGCCGACCACGGCGGCCCCCAGCCAGGGCAGCGGGAACGGCAGGTGCCAGCCGCCGATGTAGGACTGGAAGCCGCCGTTGGCGTGGTCGGACGGCATGGCCAGCACCGCGGCCGCGTAGCCGCCGGCGGCCTGGAAGATGATGAAGCCGAAGTTGGTCACGCCGGCGATGCCGAACTGCTGGCTCAGGCCCAGGCAGGCCATGGCGTCGACGGCGGCGTAGATGAGCAGGTTGATGAGGTAGTAGTTCATGCCCGGGCTCCCAGCAGGCCCGCGGGGCGGACCCCGAGCATCACCAGCAGGACCAGGAACGCGATCACGTACTTGTAGTCGGCCGGGATGAACGCGGCGCTGACCTCGGTGGCGATGCCGATCACGGCCGCGCCGAGCATGGCGCCGTAGGCCTGGCCGGGGCCGCCCAGGAACACGGCGGCCAGGATCAGGACCAGGAACACGTCGGTGCTGGTGGCGTCGAAGCTGCCCGAGTCGATGCCGAAGACCACCCCGGCCAGCCCGCACAGCGCGCCGGTCAGGGCCCAGGTCGCGGTGATGACCCGGCCGGTCCTGATCCCGCAGTTGCGGGCCAGCATCCGGTTGGCCGCGGTGGCCCGCATGGCCTTGCCGAGCTTGGTGTAGCGCAGCAGCGCGTGCACCCCGGCCATCACGACCAGGCTGAGCGCGATGACGCCGAGCTGCACGCCGGTCAGGATCAGCCCGCCGGCCTGCAGCGTCGGGCCCTGGGCCAGCTGGTAGGACACGCTGGTGCCGCCGGCCAGCGCCTGCACGCCGAACTCGATGATCAGCGTGATGCCCAGCGACACGATGACCATCGTGATCGGGGTGGCGCCGCGCCGCTGGAACGGCGTGTAGACCAGCGAGTTCAGCGCCACAGAACCGAGCGAGCAGACGGCCACCGCGACCGGCAGCCCGACCCAGACCGACAGCCCGGCGTTGTTGATGACGTAGGCGATGAACGCGCCGGCGATCATCACCGCCCCGTAGGCCAGGTTGAGCACGTCGGTCACGCCGAACTGGAGCGTGAAGCCGACCGCGGCGATGGCCAGGACCGAGGCGGTGACCAGTCCGAACCCGAGCGAGGCGAGGAACAGAGTCATCCGGCGAGGGCCCGGAGCTGCGCGGTCGAGATGCTCCCGACGACGTTGACCTTGCCGGACGCGCTGTAGGTGTCGATCTGGAAGATGCCGTTGGAGTCGTGGTAGCTGTCGAAGCTGGTCGGGCCGCCGGGGCCCTCGTACCGGATCGCGGTGCCCTTCAGGACCAGCGGTGCGCACTGAGAATATGAGTAACAAATGGTCGCGCCGGGGACGCCGTCACCGATCTTGAGGATGTCCGGGCTGTAGACCGCGGGGCTGGTGCTCTTGGCCATCAGCATGGCCAGCGCGGCCAGGTTGATGCCGTCGTACAGGTGCACGCCGCCGGGCGCGCTCAGGTAGGTGGTGAAGTCGCCGGTGACGCCGGGCACCTTGCCCTGCTGGGACAGCAGCGCCTTGGAGAAGGCCTGGTAGGCCGGGCCGCTGGTCTCGGTGACCAGGTTGTCGGCGTGGAAGTCAGCCGCGAACGTGCTGGCCCCGACGGCGGCGGCCGCGGACTTGAAGAACGCCGGGGAGATCGCGGCTGAGGTCCCGATGACCGGGATGACCTTGCCGCTGAGCTGCTTGATTTCCGAGAACAAGGTCGGGTCGGCGGAGCCGAGCGCCTCGGTCATGATGGCATCGGGCTTGGACTGGATGATGGCCTCGGCCTCGGTCCGGAAGGTGGTCGCCTTCAGGTCCAGGGTCTGGCTGGTGGTCAGCGTGATGCCGGCCTTCTTCAGCGCCGCGATGGCCGGCTGCACGAAGGTCTGGGAGCCGATGTCGTTGCCGAACGCCAGGGCGATCCGCTTGTAGTGCAGCTTCTGCGCGATGGCCACCATGGCGTAGGACTCTTCGAGATCGGGCGGCACCAGCCGGTAGAAGTAGGGGTAGTGCACGTGGTCGAACTCGGACTCCCCGGTCATGCAGAACGAGGTCATCTTGTGCGCGTTGAAGATCGGGACCACCGAGGCGGCCTCGTCGGAGGTGCACCCGATGACCAGGGCCAGGTTCGGCGTGGTGGCGAACATCTGGTTGACGGCGGGCACCGCGTCGGCCGGGTCGCCGCGGGTGTCCACGCTCTTGCAGGCCAGCTTGTGGCCGAGCACCCCGCCGGCCGCGTTGATGGCCGAGGTGGCGCCGTAGCAGGAGGCCAGGTAGGTCGGGCCGAGGGCGGCGTCAGGCCCGCTGAACGGGGCGACGTCGGCGACGGTGAGCGACGAGCCGGAGGCGGGCGCGCTGCTGCCGCCGGGGTTCGAGGCGCTGGTGCCGGACTTGGTGCTGCCGCAGGCGGCGAGCGTGACGATCAGCGCGGCGGCGGAAAGCGCCGCGATGGTTCTGCTCATGGTCCCTCCAGGAGTTCTACAACCCACCCGCGGGCGCCAGGGGCTGCCACCGCCAGTCGGCGGGCGCGTCGGCCTCGGCGACGATGCGGTTGCGGATGGTGCCGACCTGCTCGACGGTGACCTCGATGACGTCGCCGGGCTGCATCCAGACCGGAGGCGTCCGGGCGAATCCGACCCCCGCCGGGGTGCCGGTGGCGATCACGTCGCCGGGCACCAGCCGGGTGAAGGACGAGAAGAACTCGACCGCGCTGGGCACGTCGACGAGCATCAGCGAGGTTCGCGACGACTGCATGACGGTGCCGTTCAGGGTGGAGCTGATGGCCAGGTCGCTCACGTCGACCTCGTCCGGGGTGACGACCTCGGGGCCGATGGGCATGCTGCCCTCGAAGTTCTTGCCGGCCGTCCACTGGCTGGCCGCGCGCTGCCAGTCGCGGGCCGAGGCGTCATTGAGGACCACGAAGCCGGCGATGGCGTCCAGCGCCTTGTCGGCGCGGATGTACCGGCCGCCGGCGCCGATCACGATGCCCAGCTCGGCCTCGTAGTCGAAGCGCTCGGTCAGCGCGGGCTTGACCATGTCGGCGTAGGGGCCGAGCACGCTGCCCGCGCCGCGAACGAACGCGTCGGGCCAGGTGGGCACGGCGCGGCCGCCTTCCAGCGCGTGCGCGGAGTAGTTCAGCCCCAGGCACAGCACGCGCGGCGGCTCGGGCGTTGCGGGCGCGAACTCGGCCTCGGTGACCTCCCGGCCGTCCCGGCCAGCGAGCTGCCGTAGCCGGTCCAGGGCCAGCGGACCGCGCTCCAGGACCCGCTGCAGCGAGCCCAGCTCGGCGTCGCCGGTCTCGGCGGCCGCGTCCACGTAGCCTGACCGGCCCCGGACGTGCAGCCGCGGACCGTCGGGTGTAGCAATGGTGGCGAGCCGCACCGGTTGCCTCCTGATCAGATTGGTTGAGTGGACCTGGATTGGTTGAGCATAGGTCGCACCAATGAGGGCGGTCAAGAGGGGCGTGGAGCGACTTTTATTGACTTGTTACCCAGAGTTCGAGCACATTGGTAGGATTGGTTGCGTCAGCACAGCGGAGGGTTGATGGCGGGGATGGCCCCAGATGAGCTGGGTGAGCACGGGCCGCGGCTGGCCGGGCTGATCCTGGCCGAGTGGCAGCGGGCCGGGCTCGGGCCGGGGTCCCGGCTGCCCACCGAGCGACAGCTGGCGCTCGACCTGGGCGTGAGCCGGTCCTCGGTGCGGCACGCGCTGGCGCTGCTGGAGGCGCAGGGGCGCATCTCCCGCGAGGTCGGCCGGGGCACGTTCCTGCGCGAGCCGGCGCCCAGCGAGCCCGGCCCGCAGGCGGCCAGCGGGCCGCCGGCCGCGGGCGGGGACTTCGCGCCCGCCGACGTGATGATGGTCCGGCGGCTGCTCGAGCCGCCCGCCATGCCGCTGGTCGTGGCCTGGGCCACGGCGGCGGACCTGGACGAGATGGACCGCTGCCTGGCCGGCGGCGACCACGCGGCCAGCTACGAGGAGTTCGAGACCTGGGACCTGGCCCTGCACCGGTGCATCATGCGGGCCAGCCGCAGCCCGCTGCTGGCCGCGCTGTACGGCGTCATCGAGCAGGCCCGGCACGGCCACGTCTGGGGCGACCTCAAGCGGCGCAGCGCCTCGACCGCGCACCGGCAGGAGTACCAGGCCGACCACCGGGAGATCGTGGCCGCGCTGCGGGCCCGCGACTCGGCCGCCGCCGTGGAGGCGATGCGGGTGCACCTGGCCCGGGTCTCCAACCACCTGCACGCCACCGACCCGGCCGCCGTCGTCACCTGGACCTGATCGCCCGGGCCAGCCACGCGAGTCAGTGCAGGTCCATGCCGAACGTGATGGCGCCGTGGCCGGAGGACAGCTCGGTGAAGCCGACGTGCCGGTAGAAGCCGACCGCGCGGGTGTTGACGGCGTACACGCCCAGGTGCACGCCGGGGGAGCCCTGCTCGCGCAGCGCGGCGGTCAGGGTGTTCATGAGGCGCCGGCCGTTACCGCCGCCCTGGAGCCGCGGGACCATGTCGATGTGCAGGTGCGAGGGGTAGCGGGCGGTCACCTCGGCCGGGGACCGGAAGTCATGGTGGATCCGGTAGGCCTTGCGCTGATCCGCCGTCCACTCCTCCTCCGGCACGTCGGCCGGGGGCTCGGGGTAGCGGCCGCGCAGCCGCGGCCACCACTCCCGCTCCAGGCGCTCCTCGAACGACTCGCTGTCCAGCGCGCCGAGGATGTAGCCGCCCACCCCCTCGTCGTCCTCGGCCACGAAGGCCAGCGACGGCTGGAAGATCCCGTAGGGCGCAGCGTGCACATGCCCGATCAGCCACGGGTCCCGGTACAGCGCGGTGGCGTCGCCGCCGTTGCGGCCGGTCCGCAGGCAGACCTGGTAGAGCGCGTCCAGGTCCGCGGGCCGGTAGGGGCGGATGCGGGCCGGCTGGTCGGCCACCGCCGGCCTAGCCCTGCGGCGGCAGCGACTCGCGCCACCGGCTGGTGATCGGCAGGCGGCGGTCCCGGCCGAAGTTCTTGCCGGTGATCTTGGGTCCCGGCGGGTACTGCCGGCGCTTGTACTCGGCCCGGTCGACCAGCCGGATGACCCGCTCGACCAGGGCCGGGTCGAACCCGGCCGCGACCAGCTCGGCCGCGCCCTTGTCCTGCTCCACGTAATCGTCGAGCAGCCGGTCCAGGACCGCGTAGTCGGGCAGCGAGTCGCTGTCGAGCTGGCCGGGGGCCAGCTCGGCGCTGGGCGGCTTGGTGATCGAGTTCTCCGGGATCGGCGGCGTCTCGCCGCGCGCGGCGGCCTGCCGGTTCCGCCACCGGGCCAGGTCCCAGACCAGGGTCTTGAGCACGTCCTTGATCGGCGCGTAGCCGCCCGGCCGAGTCCCCGTACAGGGTCGAGTAGCCGGTGGCCAGCTCGCTCTTGTTGCCGGTGGTGAGCACCAGGTGGCCGCGCTAGTTGGACAGCGACATCAGGATCATGCCGCGGACCCGGGCCTGGAGGTTCTCGGCGGCCAGGCCGTGCAGGTCCAGCTCGGCCTCGAACGCGTCCACCATCGGCGCGATGGTCACCGTCCGGTCGTTCAGCCCCTGCCGCTTGGCCAGGTCCTCGGCGTCGTCGATCGAGTGGCCGGAGGAGTACCGGCTGGGCATGAGCACCACGTTCACGTTCTCGGGGCCGATGGCGTCGGCGGCGATCGTGGCGGTCAGCGCCGAGTCGATGCCGCCGGACAGGCCGAGCAGCACCGAGCCGAAGCCGTTCTTGCCCACGTAGTCGCGGACCCCGAGGACCAGGGCCGCGTAGACCTCGGCCAGGTCGTCCAGCCGGGGCCAGATCGCGCTGGGCGCGGCCCGGCGGTCCGGCGGGCACCGCGGGCTCGGCCCCGAGCTCGATGCGGCGGATCGTCATGATCGTGCCGTCCTGCGCGTCGGCCGCCTCGCGGCCGGGCGCGCAGCGTCGGGTCGGCGGGCGGCAGCTCCAGGTCGGTGACGACCAGCGCCTCCTCGAACTGCGGCCCGCGGGCCAGCAGCGTGCCCGCCGACGTCCACGATGATCGAGTCGCCGTCGAAGACCAGCTCGTCCTGGCCGCCGACCTGGTTGGCGTAGGCCAGCGCGGCGCCCGCCTCCCTGGCCCGGCGCTGGCACAGCTCGAGCCGGTCGTCGTCCTTGCCCTGCTCGTAGGGCGAGGCGTTGGGCACCACCAGCAGCCCGGCCCTGGCCCGGGCGCACACCGCCACCGGGCCGCCGTCCTGCCACAGGTCCTCGCAGATGGCGATGGCCACGTCCACCGGCTCGCCGCCCGCGGCGGGCAGCCGGAACACCGGCACCGTGTCGCCGGGCACGAAGTAGCGGAACTCGTCGAACACGCCGTAGTTGGGCAGGTGGTGCTTGGCCGAGGTGACCGCTACCTGGCCGCCGTGCAGCAGTGCCGCGGCGTCCTGCGGGGCCCCGGCCGGCAGCCCGACCCGCGGGGCCAGGTCGGTCCGGCGGTCCAGGTAGCCGACCACGACCGCGATCCCGCCCAGGCCCGCCGTCGTCCAGCCGGACGGCCAGGCCGTGCAGCGCCGCCACCGACGCCTCCACGAACGAGGCCCGCAGCGCCAGGTCCTCGACCGGGTAGCCGGTCAGCGCCATCTCCGGGAAGACCACGATCCGCGCCCCGGCCGCCGCCGCCTGCCTGGTCCAGGCCAGCACCAGCTCAGCGTTGCCCTCCAGGTCGCCGACGGTGGTGTTGACCTGGGCAAGGGCGATCCGCAGCTGAGGCACGCCCTCATGTTATGTCCGGGGCCGCGGGACGGTCGGGCCGCACCGGCATGTCGGGCAGCGCCCACGGCGCGCGTAATGCCGGTAATGGCCTGGCGGCCGAATCAGAAAAGCCGCCAACCGATCTATTGCGGATGCCTCGATAATGGCATTAACAGGGGTCGTGGGCCTTATGCGAGCACTATATGCAGCAAGGTTCCCAGCGTTACTGGGTAATCCGCTCCGCCGCAGGTCAGCGCTGCTAGAGTTTTCCAAGTCTTGGCGCACGCTGAATAAGGCCCGGCGAAGCGCTGAATCAATTTCGTGGAAATGCAATTCGGGCATAGTTCCATACACCAATGCGAAAGCGGGGAAGAACAGATGACATGGACGCGCTCTAACAGCGTGGGCCAGGGTGCTGGCTCGGCGCCTGCGGCTCTGGCGAGGCGGGCGGTGCGCTGGGGCGCGGCCGGGGTGGCCACCGCCGCGGCCGTCGCCACCGGCTTAGGCGGCGTCACCGCCGCGTCAGCGGCCACGGCGATCAGCTTCCCGGTGCCGTGCAGCGTGACCGCGCTGAACGGCGCGCTCGCCCTGTCGCCCAGCAACACGATCCTGGTCCTCAAGCCGGGCTGCCTCTACTCCACCGGCAGCCCGCTGAGCACCATCAACCGGAACCTGACCATCGTCGGCAGCAACGACGTCATCCGCCTGACCGGGGCCGGCACGATCCTGCACATCAACCACGCGCAGGTCGGCATCAGCCAGCTCACGTTCACCGGCGGCGACGGCTCGGGCTCCGAGCCGGGCGCCATCCACAACGTGGGCGGCACGCTCTCGCTGACCAGCACCACGTTCAGCGACAACGACGGCGGTTACGGCGGCGCTATCCAGAACAGCAGCGGCGGGTCGCTGACCATCTCCAGCTCCACCTTCGCCGACAATGACGCCAGCACCGTCCGCGGCGGCGGCGCCATCGCCGACCTGAATTCCTCCACCACCACGGTGACCGGCACCACGTTCTTCGACAACGAGGGCGGCAACGGCGGCGCGATCTACAACTACAGCGGGATCCTGACGTTCCCGACCTCGACGGCCCAGTCGACCTTCCGCGACAACACGGCCGACGGCGGCGGGGTCTTCGGCAATGGCGGCGCCATCGCCAACCGCAGCGGCCAGGCCAACGTGGACAACGCCAACTTCGTCGGCAACAGCGCGAATAACAATGGCGGCGCGCTGTACAACGTGGGCGGCGTCAGCACCATCTCCAACAGCGGGTTCTCCGGGAACCGGGCCGACAACGGCGGCGCGATCTACACCAGCACCAGCCTGAACCTGGTCGGCGACAACATCAGCGGCAACCGGGCCAGCCTGCGCGGCGGCGGCATATACGTCCGCAACGGGCACACCACGCTGAGCCAGAACACCCTGGTCGTGGGCAACTTCGCCGGCATCACCGGCGGCGGCATCTACCGCCAGAGCGGGACGGTGAGCTTCACCACCGGCGCCGCGATCGGGATCAACTTCCCGAACAACTGCACGGGCCTGATCTGCATCTAGCGGTTAGCCCGGAACGTGCTGGCCCCCCTGGCGACGTTGCCAGGGGGGCCAGCGCGTTTAACCTGCACGAAACATCCAGCGGGCAGACTATGCCGGTGGACAGGCAGGAAGAGTTCGTGCTCCGGACGCTCGAGGAGCGGGATATCCGCTTCGTGCGGCTGTGGTTTACCGACGTGCTCGGGTACCTCAAGTCGGTGGCGGTGGCGCCCGCGGAGCTGGAGGGCGCGTTCGCCGAGGGCATCGGGTTCGATGGCTCGGCCATCGAGGGCTTCTCGCGGGTCTACGAGGCGGACATGCTGGCCAAGCCCGACCCGGCGACGTTCCAGCTGATGCCCGCGGGCGGGGAGTCGGCGGGCACGGGCCGGATGTTCTGCGACATCCAGCTTCCCGACGGTTCGCCCAGCTTCGCCGACCCGCGGTACGTGCTCAAGCGCGCCCTGGCCCGCGCGGCCCGGCTCGGCTTCACCTTCTACACCCACCCCGAGATCGAGTTCTTCCTGCTCCGGGAGCGGCCCGAGCCGGGGCGCAAGCCGCAGCCGATCGACACCGGCGGCTACTTCGACCACACCCCGCACGGCATCGCGCACGATTTCCGCCGCGAGGCGATCACCATGCTGGAGGGGCTGGGCATCTCGGTGGAGTTCAGCCACCACGAGGGCGCCCCCGGCCAGCAGGAGATCGACCTGCGCTACGCCGACGCGCTGACCACCGCCGACAACATCATGACGTTCCGGCTGGCCATGAAGGAGGTCGCGCTCCAGCAGGGGGTGTACGCCTCGTTCATGCCCAAGCCGTTCAGCGAGTACCCGGGCTCGGGCATGCACACCCATATGTCCTTGTTTGAGGGAGATCGCAACGTCTTCCACGAGCCGGGCGCGGAGTTCCAGCTGTCCAAGGTGGGCCGGTCGTTCATCGCGGGCGTGCTCCGGCACGCGGCCGAGCTGACCGCGGTCTGCAACCAGTGGGTGAACTCCTACAAGCGGCTGTGGGGCGGCACCGAGCGGATCGCCGGGGCGGGCGGCGAGGCTCCGGCCTACATCTGCTGGGGTCACAACAACCGCTCGGCGCTGATCCGGGTGCCGATGTACAAGCCGCAGAAGGGCAACGCGACCCGGATCGAGTTCCGGTCCATCGACCCGGCCTGCAACCCCTACCTGGCCTTCGCGGTCATCCTGAGCGCCGGCCTGAAGGGCATCGAGGAGGACTACGAGCTGCCGCCCGGCGCCGAGGACGACGTCTGGGCGCTGTCCTCGGCCGAGCGCCGGGCGCTGGGCATCGACCCGCTGCCGCAGAGCCTGTCCGACGCGATCAACGTCATGCAGAGCAGCGAGCTGGTCGCCGAGGCCCTGGGGGAGCAGGTCTTCGACTTCTTCCTGCGTAACAAGCGCGAGGAGTGGCAGGAGTACCGGCGCCAGGTGACCGAGTTCGAGCTGGACCGCTATCTGCCCGTGCTGTAATCCAGGGGTGAACCCCCTCCTGCACCTGGCCGGCCGGGCCGCCGACCGCGCCCTGGGCCTGCCCGGCCCGTCCGAGCCCTACCAGGTCCGCAAGAACGTCGGCGTGCCGATGCCCGACGGCGTCGTGCTGCTCGGCGACCACTACCGCCCGGCCGGGGTCGACGGCCCGCTGCCGGTGGTGCTGGTCCGGTCGCCCTACGGCCGGTCCGGGCCGGTCGGCTTCGTGTTCGCCGCGCCGATGGCCCGGCGCGGCTTCCAGGTGTTCATCCAGAGCGTGCGGGGCACGTTCGGCTCGGGCGGCCTGTTCCGGCCGTTCCTGCCCGAGCGCGAGGACGGCCTGGCCACGGTGGCCTGGCTGCGCGAGCAGCCGTGGTGCGACGGCCAGGTGGCGATGACCGGCGGCAGCTACCTGGGCCACACCCAGTGGGCCGTCGCGCCGTACGCCGACCCGCCGCTGCGCTCGGTCTCGCTCAACATCACCACCGGCGCCTTCTCGGCCGCCTTCTACCAGCACGGCGCGCCGAACCTGCTCAACGCCCTGGGCTGGAGCGGGCTGATCGGGCGGCAGGAGCGCGGCCTGGCCGCCCTGGCCGGCGGCGCCCGGCAGCGATCCCTGATCCGGCGAGCGGTGCGGCGAGTCCCGCTGCAGGCCGCCGACCTGACCGTGGCGGGCGCGCCGGTGGCCTACTGGCGGGACTTCGTCCAGCACGGCCAGCCCGGCGACGACTTCTGGGCCGGCATCGACCACGACGCCGACCTGGCCAAGCTGCCGCCGGTCAGCATGGTGACCGGCTGGTGGGACCTGTTCCTGCCCGGCCAGCTGCGGGACTACGCGGCCATCCGGGCGGCCGGGGTGCCCGCCCGCCTGACCATCGGGCCCTGGCTGCACGGCGAGCCCGCCGAGCTGCGCGCGATGACCCAGCAGGACATCGCCTGGCTGGACCACCACCTGCGCGGCGGCCCGGCGCCGTCGGGCCCGCCGGTCCGCGTCTACCTGCAGGGCGCCGGCCGGTGGCTGGAGCTGGCCGACTGGCCGCCGCCGGGCCGCACGGAGTCGGCCTGGTACCTGCGGGCGGGCGGCGAGCTGAGCCCGGACCCGGCGCGGGGCGACGGCGGCCCCGACACGTTCGTCTACGACCCGGCCGACCCGACGCCGTCCGCGGGCGGCCCGCTACTGTTCCCGCCCGGCAAGCAGGTCGACAACGCGGCCATCGAGGCCCGGCCCGACGTGCTGGTCTACACCAGCGAGCCGATGCCGGCCACCATGGACCTGGCCGGGCCGGTCAGCGCCCGGATCTTCGTGCGGACCGGGCGGCGGCACGCCGACGTGTTCGTGCGGGTGTGCGACGTGGACCCCGGCGGCGTCTCGCGCAACGTGACCGACGGCGTCCGGCGCCTGGCTCCCGAGACGGTCCCGGCCGCCGACGTCGAGGCCGGGGCGGACGGGATCCTGGGCGTGCGGGTGGAGCTAGCCCCGACGGCCTACCGGCTGCCCGCCGGGCACCGGATCCGGCTCCAGGTCAGCGCCGGGGCGTTCCCCCGCTACGCGCGCAACTTCGGCACCGGCGAGCCGTTCGGCACCGCCACCAGGGCGGTGCGCGGCCGGGTCGATGTCTACCACGACGCCGCCCACCCAGCCAGCCTCGTGCTGTCGGTGCTTCCCGCGGGCTAGCGCAGCCAGCCGGGCAGGTCGCCCAGCCGGGGCGGGCCGTAGCCGGACACGATGGCCTCCAGGTCGTCCTCCAGCGCGACCAGCCGCGGTCCGCCGATCCGGCCCGCCAGGTCCCCCCGGATCCGCTCGAAGATCTCGGCGCTGCGGGCCAGCATGTCCTCGCCGCGGGCGGTGCGGACCAGGAGCTGGGCCCGCCGGTCGGCCGGGTCGTCCCGGCGGGCCAGGTAGCCGAGCTGCTCCAGGCCGGCGGCGGTCTTGGCCGCGGCCTGCTTGCTCACCCCCAGCCGCCGGCCCAGCTCGCTGATCGTGGCCCCGTCCGGGCCGAGCGCCTGGAGCGCGAAGCCGTGGATCGGCCGGGCGTCCGGGTGGCCCTGGCGGGCCAGCTCGGCGTGCAGGTCGTCGATCAGCGCCCGGAACGAGCCCGCGAGCAGGAGCGGCAGCTCGAAGCCGTATCGGTCCCTGGTCATGGGGGACATGGTGGCCGGCCGGGCGGAGAACGACAACCCGGTGTACTATTAAGACAACTAGGTTGTCTACCCTGGAGGCCCGCATGTCAGTGACACCGGTTACCCCGATTACCCCCGTCCGCTCGGCCCTGGCCCGGAGGACCGAGACGCCCAACGCCGTCATGACCACCTTCGCGTCCCCCACCCAGGGGGCCAGCCAGGGGCTGAGCCTGTGGCAGGTGGACATGCGGGCCGGCCAGCGCGGGCCCGAGCACGTCTTCGACTCCGAGCAGGTCTGGCACGTGCAGGAGGGCCAGGCCCAGTTCACCGTCGACGGCCAGGCCGTGACGCTGGCCGCGGGGGACTCGCTGGTCCTGCCCGCCGGGGCCACCCGTCAGGTCAGCGCCGCCACCGCGGTCCGCATCGTGGTCTGCGGCCACGGCGGCGCGGTCACTTCCGTCCCCGGTGAGGCGGAGTCCCGGGGCACGCCGCCCTGGATAAGCTAAGGCGATGAGCCTGGAAGAGACGCTGGACAAGATCGTCGAGCTCAGCCGCGAGGAACTGCACATCGTGCGCAAGCGGGCCGAGGAGCGCACCCCGGCCCGCGAGCACGGCCACGATTTCCACGAGATGCAGTCGGCCGCCGACCGTCTCGATCACTACGCGCACCAGCTGCGGCGGCTGCATGACAACGAGTTCGGCGACGGCTGGCGGCATGAGAGCGCCAGCGATCAGCGCTGACCCTTGTTATCGGGTAAAAATGATCTTTATGTGACGGAATTCTACGAACCGGTGCGGATAGCCGTCGCCGGGGCCGTTCTGGCTGTCGTCTCCGGCGGCGGCGATCCGGCGCAGCACGTTCAGGCCCTTCACGACCACGCCGAACGGGGTGTAGTCGGGTGCCAGCTTGGTGTTCTTCCAGACGAAGAAGAACTGGCTGCCGTTGGTGTTCGGGCCCGCGTTGGCCATGGCCACCGTGCCCGCCGGGTAGGTGGCGCCAGCCAGGTTCTCGTCGTTGAACTTGTAGCCCGGGCCGCCCGAGCCGGTGCCGGTCGGGTCACCGCACTGGAGCACGAAGATGCCCTGGGTGGTGAGCCGGTGGCAGTGGGTCCGGTTGAAGTAGGCCCGCTGGGCCAGGAACCGGAACGAGAACGTGGTGCACGGCGCCTGGGCCGTGAGCGCCCGGACCTCGATGACGCCCTGGGTGGTGACCAGCTTGGCGATGTAGGGCCGGGCCGCCTTCTTGGCGGTGAAGTCGGGCAGGCCCTTGTAGCGGTCGAAGGGGACCGCGTTGACGAAGCCGCAGCCCGCGGCCCGCACGTCACCGGCGTGGCGCGGCTGCAGCGTTGTCCGGGTCGCTGTCGTCCGGGTCGCCGCGGGGCGGGACGCGGCCGGGCTGGCCGACGCCGCGGTGACCGTGGCCGCGCTGGCTAGCCCGAGGGTGACGGCGGCGGCGGCAATGGCGAGAAGCGGTCGCTTGCGCATGGTTCTGGCCTTTCCGGTCGGGGGTTACCGGGCGCACCCTAAACCACCCGCCGCCGGTCCGGAATGGCCGCGACCGCTAGATCACCGTTCGTGCTTCCCTAGCCAGGCCAGGCAGGCGTCGGCGACCTCACGCCAGCCGGAGTCGATGGTCAGCGAGTGGCCGCGGTCGGGGAACTCCTCCAGTTCGGTGATCGCGCTGGAGTGCCGGTACTGCTTCACCGTGCTCTTGGTGATGGCCTCGGGCACGGTGTGGTCCCGGCCGCTCATGGTGAGCAGCAGCGGGCCGCGGCCCTGGTTCTCGGTGTTGACCTTGTCCGGCGAGTGCAGCGAGAAGTTGGCCGCCGCGGCCTCGAACAGTGGCTTGGCCGGCGACGGGATGGCCCAGCGCTGCCAGAGCTCGTCGGACTCGGTCTCGGACACCGCGTTGCCGAAGCCGTAGCGGAACTCACTGGCGGTCAGCGCCACCGCCCGGCGCCGGTTGGCCGGGTTCTTGAACGCGGGCAGGGTGACCCGCAGCGAGGACAGCGGCAGCGGCAGCACGCCCTTGATCTGTGCGGCGTCGATGCCGATGGCCGCGGCGGCGTAGTCCTCGCCGAGCAGCTTCTCGGCGATCATGCCGCCGAACGAGTGCCCGATCACGATGGGCCGGGCCGGCAGCCCGTCGATGAGCTTGCGGTAGCGGTCGGTGATGTCCTCGATGCCGTGGTCGGCGATCGCGTCCGGGTTGGCCCGCGCGGCCTCGACGGTGTCCGGGATGCCGGGCCAGCCCGGCGCCACGGGCGCGTAGCCCCGCTCCTGGCGGGCCGACGAGCGACCGCTCGCTGCCGCATGCGGCCCAGCATAGGTCGCGGCCCCGCTGTCAGGCCGACACGGTCGGCCTGGGCGCGCCCCGGATGACCACGTTCTGTAGTCTCAGCGTTACTAGTAGGCATCGGGGGGATCATCATGCGTCGTTATGTCGTTATCGCCGCCGGGCTGGCGGCCGTCGCCGTCGCGGGCTGCGGCTCCAGCAGCAGTTCCAGCCCGGCCGCGTCGTCCACCGGCACCCGCTCGACGGGTGTCTCCACCACGGGCGCCATCACGGTGTTCGCGGCCGCCTCGCTGCAGGGCACCTTCACCCAGCTCGGCAAGCAGTTCGAGGCCGCTCATCCGGGGTCCAAGGTGACGTTCAGCTTCGGGCCCAGCTCGGGCCTGGCCACGCAGATCATGAACGGCGCGCCCGCCGACGTGTTCGCCTCGGCGGCCGTGGCGAACATGAACCAGGTCGTCAAGGCCGGTGACGCCCAGGGCCCGAGCGACTTCGCCAGGAACAAGATGGAAGTCGCCGTGCCGCCCGACAATCCTGGGCACGTCTCCTCGGTCGACAACCTGGCCAAGTCCTCGGTCAAGGTCGCCGTCTGCCAGCCCCAGGTGCCCTGCGGGGTGGTGGCCAAGGAGGTGTTCAAGAACGCCAACATCTCCGTCAGCCCGGTGACCCAGGAGACCGACGTCAAGTCGGTGCTGACCAAGGTCGAGCTGGGCGACGTCGACGCGGGCATGGTCTACGTGACCGACGTCAAGGCCGCGGGCAGCAAGGTCAAGGGCGTCAAGATCCCGTCCAGCGACAACGCCACCACCACGTATCCCATCGCCACCATCTCGAAGAGCAGCCACGCCTCGACCGCGCGGGCGTTCGTGAACTACGTGCTGTCCCCGACCGGCCAGAAGGTGCTCAAGGCAGCCGGGTTCGAAAGTCCCTGATCCAGCGGTGAGCCTGACGGCGCGCGCGCGGCGCAGGCGGGGCGCCGCGCGCGGCGGCCCGGCCCGGGTCGCGCCCGCGCCGCTGCTGATCCCGGCGCTGATCGCCATCGCCTTCCTGGTCCTGCCGCTGGCCGGGCTGCTGATCCGGGCCCCGTGGCGCAGCCTCGGCTCGGCCCTGGTCAGCGCGGACGCCACTCAGGCGCTCGAGCTGTCGCTGTGGACCGCGACCACGGCCACGGCCATTTCCCTGGTCATCGGCGTGCCGCTGGCCTGGCTGCTGGCCCGGACCCGGTTCCCCGGCCAGCGGCTGCTGCGCGCCCTGGTCACCCTGCCGCTGGTACTGCCGCCGGTGGTCGGCGGCGTCGCCCTGCTGCTCGCCTTCGGCCCGACCGGGTTCCTGGGCCGGTACCTGAACTCCTGGTTCGGGCTGACGATCCCGTTCACCCCGGCCGCCGTGGTCATGGCCGAGACCTTCGTGGCCATGCCGTTCCTGATCATCACGGTGGAGGGCGCGCTGCGCTCGGCCGACCAGGGCTTCGAGGAGGCCGCCGCCACCCTGGGGGCCCGCCGGATGACGGTGTTCCGGAGGGTCACCGTGCCCCTGGTCGCGCCCTCGCTGGGGGCTGGCGCCGTGCTGTGCTGGGCCCGGGCGCTGGGCGAGTTCGGGGCCACCATCACCTTTGCCGGCAGCTTCCCCGGCCGCACCGAGACCATGCCCATTGCTGTTTACTACGCCCTGGAGACCGATCCCGACGCGGCCATCGCGCTCAGCCTGGTGCTGCTGGTGGTCAGCATCGTGGTGCTGGTCTCGCTGCGGGACCGGTGGCTGCGGGGCGGCTCGGCCGGGTGATGGACGCCGGGCAGGCCGGGCTGCACGCGGGGCTGATCGTGGACGCCGAGGTCAGCCGGGGCAGCTTCACGCTCCGGGTGGCGTTCACCGCGGCCCCCGGCCAGGTACTGGGCGTGCTCGGGCCCAACGGCGCCGGGAAGTCCACCCTGCTGCACGCGCTGGCCGGCCTCACCCCGGTGGCCAGCGGCCGCATCGAGCTGGCCGGCCGGGTCCTCGACGACGCCGGCGCCGGCACGTTCGTGGCGGCGTCCGGCCGGCCCGTGGGCTTCGTGTTCCAGGACTACCGGCTGTTCCCGCACCTGACTGTGGCGCAGAACGTGGCCTTCGCGCCCCGCGCCCGCGGCGCCGGGCGCCAGCAGGCGGCCAGCGTCGCCGGCCACTGGCTCGCCCGGCTCGGCCTCGACGCCCTGGCCGACCGTAAGCCCGGCCAGCTCTCCGGCGGCCAGGCCCAGCGGGTCGCCCTGGCCCGGGCGCTGGCCGGCCAGCCCGACCTGCTGCTCCTGGACGAGCCGCTGTCCGCGCTGGACGCGGGCACCCGGCTCGACGTGCAGGCCGAGCTGCGCCGGCACCTGTCCGACTTCCCCGGCCCGTGCCTGCTGGTCACCCATGACCCGCTGGAGGCGCTCGTGCTGGCCGACCAGCTGCTGGTGCTCGAGGACGGGCGGATCGTGCAGGAAGGCCCGCCCGCGCAGGTCGCCCGCCAGCCGGCCACGAAGTACGTGGCCCGGCTGGTCGGGCTGAACCTGTACGACGGGGTGGCCGACGACTCCGGCGTCAGCCTGTCCGGGGGTGGCCGGCTCGGCGTGCCCGGCCTCGACCTGCGCGGCGGCGTGCTGGTCGCCGTCCGGCCCGGCGCGATCGCCGTGACCAGCCAGAAGCCGCCCGAGGACGGCTGCGGCACCACCTGGCCGGCCAGGGTCACCGGCCTGACCCTGCTGGCCGAGCGGGTCCGGCTCAGCCTCGATGGCCAGCCGCCGGCCCTGGCCGACGTCACGCCCGAGGCCGTGGCGGAGCTGTCCCTCAGCCCCGGCTGCCCGGTGTGGCTGGCGGTCCGGCCCGGCGACCTGGAGGTCTATCCCCGCCCGGACAGCGGGGACAGCGCGGCCGGCAGCGTCGGGTAGATCGCCAGCACCTGACCGAGCCGCAGGACGTCGATGATCCGCCGGACCCGGCCGCCAGCCGCGACGACCAGGCGCAGCTCAGCGTCGCTGGCCGCGGCGCGGTCGGCCGCCTCGAGCAGCATGCGGACCGCGGCGCAGTCGCAGAACACCGTGGCCGACAAGTCGGCGACGACGATCCGCGCGCCGGAGTCGACGGCCCGGGTCAGTTCTTCGCCGACGTCGCCCGCGTTGACGAGATCGATCTCGGCCGGCATCCCGACGATGATGTCGTCACCAGTAATGGAGCTGGATGAGGCCAAGGATGCTCATGAGAATCTCCTGTCCGGCAGTAACGACCTGAACTGAAGCCGACTGCGGTCAGGAGGCGCCTGAGACCGGCGCGGGAACCAGCATCGACGTGACGACGGGCCGCGAGGGTCTGGGCGGCGTCATGACGGTCCGCTCAGTATGCCCCAGACCGCGCGGTGCGCAAGCCCGCGGTGCGCAAGCCCGCGGTGCGCAAGCCCGCGGCTCAGCGGGCGGCGGTGTCGACGATCTCGGCGCAGACCGCCGCCAGCTTGCGCCGCTCGGCCCTGGCCTGGGCCCGGATCTCCTCGTAGGCGGCTCGCGCCGAGATGCCCTTGGTGCCTATCAGCACGCCCTTGGCCTGCTCGATGACCTGCCGGGAGTCCAGCGCACCCTGAAGCTGCTGCGCGACCAGGGAATGCTGCTCGCCCTGCATCATGCTGGCGATGAGCAGCGCGGCCAGGTCGGTGAAGGCCAGCAGGGCCAGCTCACCCTCGGCCGACCAGGGCCGCCGCTGCTCGGACAGCACCGCGACGACGCCCACGGCATCCTGGTTGTAGGGCAGCGGGCTGGCCAGCACGGCGCGCACGTCGCGGGCCACCGCGGCGGCGCTGAAGCCGGGCCATCGCTGCTCGGCCTCCAGGTCCTGCGTCCCGACCAGCTGCTTGGTGTCGAACGCCTCGATGCACGGTCCCTGACCGTGCTCGATCTGGAGGTCCTCCAGGTGCGCGAACCGCTGGTCGGAGGCCGCGACGCCGCGCAGCCGCTGCTCGGTGTCGGTCAGCATCAGGCCCCGTCCACGCTGAACACGGTGTGGGTGGTCTGCACGATCTCGCGCATCGCGTCCTCGACCGACATCGTCCCGAACCGCAGACGGCCCAGCTCGGTCAGAGCCTGGTGCACGTCATGCAGCGATACGCTCACCGGCGGTCAGTGGTGGACGTGCTGAGGGCGCGACTGAGGCGTCGCGTCCGGCCGGGTGGCCTCGCGGCGCACGCGGCGCACGCGGTCATGGCGGTCCAGCGCCGCCGGGTGCTCGTTCTCGTCCTGGGCCCAGATGGACTGCCACAGCGGAAGGGCGACCACCGCGGCGATAACGACCAGTGCGACCGGCAGGAATATCCACAGCCAGCTCACTGACTAGCACCTCCAGTGCATCTCGACGAATCGGACTCCCTACAACTGACCCAGAAAGCGGCTTCTATGCATTCCGGCCGCGCCGGGCCAGTGTGAGCTACGTCAAGCCCGTGACACGCTGGAGCCATGCTGCTCGAGCACCGGGGCCGGTCCCCGCAGGTCCACCCCGACGCCTATGTCGCCCCGACCGCGGTGCTGTGCGGGGCGGTCCGGGTCGGGCCGCAGGCCCGCGTGTTGTTCGGGGCGGTGCTGACCGCCGAGGACGGCGAGATCACTGTCGGGGCGCGCTCCGTCATCATGGAGAACGCGCTGGTCCGGGGCCGGGCGGCGCATCCGGTGATACTCGGCGACGATGTTCTGGTCGGGCCGCATGCCCACGTCAACGGGGCCCGGGTCGGCGATGGGGCGTTCCTGGCCACCGGGTCGGCGCTGTTCCCCGGCTGCGTGATCGGCGCGGGCTCGGAGGTCCGCGTCCACGGCGTCGTGCACGTCAACTCGGTACTGGCGGCCGGGGCCCTGGTGCCGATCGGCTGGATCGCGGTGGGTGATCCGGCCCGGATCCTGCCGCCCGCCGAGCACGAGCAGATCTGGGCCGTGCAGGAAGGGCTGGACTTCCCCGGCACCGTCTACGGCCTGCCCCGCGACGCCCCGGCCACCGAGCGCATGACCCGGCAGTCGGCCTGGTTCGGCGCCCACCGCGACGACGTCCAGCGTTAGGTCAGGTCGCTGGTCAGGAACTGCGCTCCTCGGGCGGCTTCTCCGGCGGGTGCATCGTCCGCCGGGCGCGCTCCCAGTCCGGGTCGACCCCCGACGACAGGTCGGTCAGGTCACGCAGCCGGTAGCTATGCCGCCGGGACTGCCTGACCAGGGCAAATATCAGCAACAACACCAGTACGCCGCCGCCCAGCACGAAAACGTCGGCGAAGCTCATGGCCGGCCCGCCTTCCGCCGTCACCGGCTAACCTCGCACCGCCCGCGGCGCTGCACCGCAAGCACGCTGCGTTACCTGTCAGATGCCCAGATTGAGCGGCTCACATGCCTGGCCAGTTTCTAGGCGACTTTTTCCGGGCGGCCGATGCGGACGTCCACGCCGGGGGAGTAGAGCACCAGCGGCTCGCCGCGCGGCGCGGGCAGCCCGGCCGCGGTGATCAGCCGGTCGTCGGCCAGGCGGGCCTGCGCGCGGTGCAGCGGCCACGGCGAATGGCAGGCCCGGGCCAGCCGCTGCCGCGAGCCGGAGACGCTGAACAGGATCCACCGCGCGGTCAGGAAATGGTCCCGGTCGCTGACCTGGCCCGGCCGGATCAGCTCGCCGATGCGGACCCGCACCCGGCTGTCCGCGCCCGGCCCCGGCCAGCGGCGCCGGCACCCGTAAGCGATCTCCGGGCCCCGCTGCTCCAGCCGCATGTCCGACCAGAAGTACGGCAGCCGGTAGCTGGACCTGGCCACGGCCACCGCGCCCAGCCGCGCCGCGTCCAGGGAGAAGAACCAGATGCCCGGCCGGCCCGCGCGATCGCGGACGTAGGTGCGCACGTTGGTCTCGCAGAACCGGGACACCCAGGGCGCCTGGCGTCCGCTCGCCGTGGCGACGTGCATATAGAACGGCACCAGCCCGACCCAGGCCGCGCCGTCGAAGGTCTCCGCGGTCAGCCCGGCGGGCAGCAGCCGCTGCACGTCCGCCGGGTCGAAGGACCAGTGCAGGAACGTGAGCCGCTCCCAGCGCTGCCGCATGACCGGCCGGTCCACGGTGAACGGGCAGGTGCCCGCGAGCCCGGCCTGCTCCTCGCCCGCTACTTCCATGCCCCCATCATCGGCCCGCCCGGCGAGGGCAGGCGAGGCCTAGTCGAGGCCAGGCGAGGCCTAGTCGGCCTTGAGGCGGTCGGCCCACTGCGCCACGGTCAGCACCTCGGCCTGGCGCGGGAAGACCTTCTCGGTCAGCACCCGGTGCACCTCGGGGTCGGCGTCCAGGCACCCGTCGGCCAGCACCACCAGCCGGTAGTCCAGGTCAGCCGCCTGCCGCAGCGTGGACAGCACCACGCCGCTGGTCGCGATGCCGGCCAGCACCAGCGTGTCGGCCTCCAGCCCGCGCAGCAGCACCTCCAGGTCGCTGCCGGTGAACGCGGACACCCGCCGCTTGGTGACCACGGGGTCATCCGGGCCGGGCGCGATGGCCGGGTGGATCTCGGTGCCCGCGCTGCCCTCCGTGTACGCGCCCGCGGCGGCGGCTGCGGCGAACGTCCGGTTGAGCGGGCTGATCTCGGGGTGGCCGGCGCGGAAGGCGACGACCACGTACACCACGGGCACGGCGTTCGCCCGGGCCGCGGCGATCGCGCCCGACAGCCGTTCCAGGTAGCTGTCATCGTCGGCGAAGCGATCCACGATCCCGCGCTGGACGTCCATCACCAGCAACACGGGCTTGTCAGGCACGGCGCATGCTCCTCACGGTTGGCTCCGGGTCGAGATTACCGGCCGGCCGGGCCGGCTGAGCGGAAGGGGCGGGCAGCAGCGCTGGAATGCCTGAGTAGTTGTGCTCTGCCCGCGTCCGGGACGGCGAGCCGACGATGGCAGCATGAGCACGCACCGCTCGCGGGCGTTGCGGGATCGCTGAGGGAGACGGAATGAAACGTGTCGTGACCCGGCTGGCTTCGATGGCCGGGGTCGTGGTGCTCACGGTGGGGCTGCCCGCCATGGCCGGCGCCGCCTACGGGGCCCGCCAGTCGCACCGGCCGAGCGCGCTCGCGCCGGCGCCAGGCCCGGGCGGTGGCCCGGCTGGACCGCCTGGCCAGGACCCGGCTGTTCCCGGCGCGCCGCGCGGCCGGGGGACAGGGCGAGCTCGACGGGGTGGATGTGCGGGCGCGTGACCACGGCTGGGCGGTGGGTAGCCGCTGCGCGGCCCGCTGCCAGACCGAGTACACGCTGATCGAGCACTGGAACGGCCGCCGGTGGTCGCGGGTGCCGAGCCCGAACGTTGAACGCGAGCAGGTCCTGATCTCGGTCAGCGCGGTCTCGGCCAGGGACGCGTGGGCGGTGGGCGCGTATCTCACCCGCAACAGCGAGGCGCTCCGGACGCTGATCGAGCACTGGAACGGCCGCCGGTGGTCGCGGGTGCCCAGCCCCAATCCGAGCCCGAGTCCGAGCACCGGCCTCAACCTGCTGACCTCGGTGACCGCGGTCTCGGGCCGTGACGCCTGGGCCGCAGGGACGGTGGAGCACGGCTCCAACGGCCTGCGTCCGCTGATCATGCACTGGAACGGGATCCGCTGGTCGACGGTGCCGAGCCCGCGCCGGACCAGCATCAGCCAGCTCGGCTCGGTCTCGGCCGCCTCCGCACAGGACATCTGGGCGGTCGGGTCCTACGGCCTCACCGCTAATCACGCCCTCATCGAGCACTGGAACGGCACCGCCTGGCGGGTCGTCGCCGCCCCGGCCCGGCCGCGGGGCGAGGTACAGCTGGCCACCGTGACCACGCTCTCGGCTCGCAGCGCGTGGGCGGCCGGCTCGGTCTGCCCGGATCACTGCGAACGAAACAACCCGCCGTCGCGCACCGTGATCTGGCACTGGAACGGTCGCCGCTGGGCGCCGGCCTCCAGCCCGAGCCCGGGCGCGGCCAGCGTGCTAACCGGGCTGGCCGCCTCATCCGCGACGAACGCCTGGGCCGTGGGCGAGTACTGCACGAAGGCGTGCCCGAGTCCGGAGGCCACCAACCGGGGCCAGATCCTCATCCTGCACTGGAACGGCGCCCGGTGGTCACGGGTGGCGGGCCCGAGCCTGGGCCCGGACGAGCACAGCCTGTTCGGGGTCAGCACCCTGTCCCGCCGCAGTACCTGGGCCGTCGGCGAGACCTGCATCCGGGCCTGCAATGACCAGCCGGTGACGCAGCCGCTGATGGTGCACTGGAACGGCGGGCGGTGGCAGGCGGGCCTGAGCTGACCTACCCCGCGAACGGAGGGTCCGGCGGGGGACCCCACCAGCCGCGCAGGAACCCGGCGGCCCGCTCGCAGGCTCCGGCCAGCGGGCCGCCGGGATGGCTCAGCGCCTCGCCGATGCGGTCGGCGATCGTCGCCCCGGCCGACGCCAGTACCTGCTCGGGTGTGTCGTCCGGGGCCGAGCGGTAGCCGATCACCGCGCCCGCGTTGCACACGAAGTCGGGCAGGGCGGCGATGCCCCGCTCGTGCAGGACCTCGGCCCCGGCCCTGGTGTAGGGAACGTTCGCCGCCGGGGCCACGACCTTGACGCTGGCCGGCAGCGCCTGGGCCACGGACCGGCTGATGGCGCCCGGGCGCGTGCCCGGCACCAGCACGTCGGCCTCGATCGTGAACAGCGCCGGGGGCGGGGTGACGGGCCGGCCGTAGTGCTCGACACAGGCGTCGCCGTGCTCGCGCCGCAGCGCCAGCAGCCGGCCAATGTCGAGCCCGGCCGGGTCGGCCAGGCAGCCGCGGACCGTGGACACCGCGACGACCCGGCCGCCGCGGCGGGTCACCTCGGCCGCCACGCCGCCGCCGACCTTTCCGAAGCCCTCGATGGCCACCGACCGGCCCGGCCAGTCGCCGCCCAGCGCGGTCTGCGCGGCCACGGCCACGCCGTAACCGGTCAGCACGTCCTCGAACGGCACGCCGTCCACCACCGCACTGATCGCGGCTGGGGCGGCGCGGCGCGCCCGCAGCGGTGCGAAGTCTTCCTCGAACGTGCCCATGTCCGGGCCGGTGAGGAACCGGCCGGTGTCGGTCAGCGGCCGGATCTCAGCGCAGTACCTGGCCATTTGCTCGGCCCGGCCGGCCGGTCCGCCGGATCCCCGACGACGCCCGCCTTGGCCCCGCCGACCTGAGCGTCCAGCGCGGCGAACTTGTACGTCATGGCCCGAGCCAGCAGGGCCACCTCGGCCGGCGCGACGTCCGGCGCCAGCCGGGTCCCCCCGGCCGAGACGGCCGCGCCAGGCAGGTCGAACACGATGCAGCCCGGCACCGAGTTGAGGCTGATGATCTCCGGCGTGGACTGCTGCTGCTCGCTCACCGGGGGATCGTCACATACCGCCCTACTCCGGGTCCAGCGCCGGTCAAAGTTCTTCGCTTGTGAGTTCGTCTGAGTGGCCAGAATGTCAGAGGTGGACGCTACTGTTATCGAAGACGACAAGCCCGCCGTGACTTGCAGGAGGTGATCCGGATGCCAGCTCCAGGGGTTACCGATCACGACTCCCGCCGCTATGAGGGGCTGGCGTGGTCGCACGAGCTGGACCTCGGGCAGCTGCTGGCCGCGGTCGGCGCCGCCCCGGCCGGCGAGCCCGGTGACGAGGACGCGGCCGCGGAGGAAGCCGCCGCGATGGCGGCCGCGGCGGAGGCCGGGGCGCCGCCGCGGGATGTGACCGGCGTGCTGGCGGATCAGCTGCCGCCGGGCCCGGCGCTGGCGGCGTGCCTATCCGGCGCCGACCCGGCGGGGCTGTCGGAGTGGGACCTGCCCGGTGTCGCCTCGGCGTTCCGGCGGCTCGCCGCGTGGGCGCAGGCCGGGGAGCTCGCCGCGGTCGCCGAGATGGCCTCCCGCACCGCCGCCCGCGACGACCACGTCCGCGTCGGCCCCGACGGCCGCCCCGACCAGGTCACCCCCGCCGCGGCGTCCACCGTCGGCCTGGAGCTGGTCATGTCCCACCCCACGGCGATGGCCTGGACCAGCCTCGGCGTCACCCTGCGGTGGCGGCTCGCGGCGACCCTCGCTGCCTTGTCGGCCGGGCGGATCGACTTGTACCGGGCCCGGCTGATCGCCGAGGCGACCGGCCCGCTGGATGATGACACCGCCCGCGCCGTGGAGTCCGCCGTCTTGCCGGGGGCTGGGGGGCAGACCAGCGGGCAGCTGCGCGTCGCGCTGCGCCGCGCGGTCATCGCCGCCGACCCCGAGGGCGCCGAGCAGCGCCGCAAGGACGCGCAGCGGCACGCGAAGGTGAGCCTGTACCCCGACCCGGATGCGGATACCGCGACGCTGGCCGGGGCGCGGCTGCCGGCGGTGCACGCCGCGGCGGCGATGGCCCGGCTGACCGCGATCGCCCGGGCGATGAAGTCGGCGGGGATGGGCGGCGGCCTGGATTACCTGCGCGCGATCGCGTTCGTCGGGCTGCTGCTGGGCACCCTGCCCCTGGTCCCGCCGCCCGCCGGCGACCCCGGCCCGCACGGCCCCACCGACCCCGACCCCGGCCCGCCCGAGGGCCCCGGCCCCGGCGGCTCCGCCGACCCTGATCCCGGTGAGCCTGGCTCAGACGGTCCCGGGCCCGGAAGCCCCGACGCCGACCCGCCCGCCGACCCGGGCGACGACGGGGCCCGCACCGGCGGCCACGGCCCGGCCGGGCCAGCGCCGCCCGATGACGAGCCATTTGACGAAGGACCGTCCGACCCGGGCGATCCTGGCGACTACTACGACGACGAGGACGATGGCCCGTTCGCCCCTGATCCTGTGGTCGCCTGGCCGCCGGTACCCGGAACCGCCGCGCAGATCCCCCCGTTCCTCGGCCAGCCACCCGGCCAGCCGCCACCCCGCAGCCACCCATCCCCGACCAGCCACTCACCACCCGGCCGGCCGCCGCCGCGCAGGCAGCCCGGCCGCCCGCCGCCGGGCCTGCTGGAGCTGGTCATCTCCTGGCGGGCCCTGACCGGCGACCCCGCCGGGCCTGCATCCTTGAGCCGGATCGGCCCGATCACCGGCGGGCAGGCCTTGCTGCTCGCCCTCACCGCCGCCGCCGACCCGCACGCCCGCTGGCAGGTCATCCTCACCGACCCCGACGGCTACGCCACCGCCACCGAGACCATCCGCCGCCGCCACCGCCAGGGCCGCGCCCGCCGCCCGGCCGGGGTCACCGGCCTGGTCACCGTCACCATCCCCGCCGCCATCGTCGACCAGCTCGCCCGCGCCGCGGCCGACGGCTCCGGACCCGCCACCAGCGGCACGACCGGCACCATCGACGAGGCCATCACCGGCTCCGGCACCACCGGCTCCGGCACCACCGGCTCCGGCACCACCGGCTCCGGCACCACCGGCTCCGGCACCACCGGCTCCGCGATCACCGGCGCTGGGATCCGGGCTTCGGTGCTGCGCGCGGCCCGCCGTGCCCAGGCCAGAGCCCGGCGCCAGGCCGCCGCGGACGCCGCCGCGCCCGGCGGCTGCGCCCACGCCACCGCCACCGCCGCCTACCGGCCCACCACCCAGATCCGCGACTATGTCACCGCCCGGGACCAGACCTGCCGCCACCCCCGCTGCCGCCAGCCCGCCCGCCACGCCGACCTCGACCACACCCTCGCCTGGCACAAAGGCGGTCCGACCTGCGAGTGCAATCTCGGCGGGCACTGCCGCCGCGACCACAAGATCAAGCAACTCCCCGGCTGGACCCTGACCCAGCCCACCCCCGGCCACTTCCAGCTCACCACCCCAGCCGGACGCACCTACTTCACGACGCCCGACCCTTATCCAGCCTGACTGGCAGTCCGCCTGACGCAGGCGGCGTCATCGTCCAGCTAAGCGGCGCGGCGGGCGCGGGCGGCGCTGCGGGCCTTGGACCGGCGGGTCTTGCGGCGCTCCTCGTCGGTGGTGCCGCCCCAGATGCCCTGAAGATCCCGGTGAGCCATGGCGAAGCCCAGGCAGGCCGAGCGGACCGGGCAGCCGGCGCAAATGGCCTTGGCTCGGGCGATCTGCGGCGCGGCGGCGGCCGTCGCTGAGATCGGGAAGAACAGGTCGGGGTCCGCGGACAGGCACGCGCTGCGCGTGCGCCACTCCCGCCGCTGCCAGGCCAGGTCAGGACTGAGGGCTTCCATAAGGCTCGGGGCTTCCATGGCGCACCGAGGTTCCCCGAGCGCCCGCCTCTAAACCCCGGCCCTGACCGCCGTCACCCCTCGTCCCATTCCTCGTCGTTGGCGTAAGGGACTTCCTGGCGCTGCTCAAGCACGTCGTCCTCGGGTTCCTCGGCCGGAATCTCCGGTGGAACCGAGGGCTCGGTCCGGTCTTCGGCGTCGTGGTCGGCGTACTCGTCGTCGGCGTACTCGTCCTCGGGATTGCGCTCGGTGCTGGACATGGTGGCGAGTCTTGCTTGGCCCGGCGGCAGATGCAACCAGCGCTTAAGGCTGCCCAGGCGGGGCAGGGCAGCAGGACGAGGAGGTGCACCTAATGACGACGCAAGACAGGCCCGCCACGACCAACGACGCCGGCATCCCGGTCGAGAGCGACGAGCACTCGCTCACCGTAGGCCCGGACGGCCCGGTCCTGCTCCAGGATCACTACCTGATCGAGCAGATGGCCAACTTCAACCGGGAGCGGATCCCGGAGCGGCAGCCGCACGCCAAGGGCGGCGGCGCGTTCGGGTACTTCGAGGTGACCAATGACGTCAGCGCCTACACCAGGGCGGCCGTCTTCCAGCCGGGCACCCGGACCGACACGCTGATCAGGTTCTCCACGGTGGCCGGGGAGCGGGGCAGTCCGGACACCTGGCGCGATCCGCGCGGTTTCGCCCTCAAGTTCTACACATCTGAGGGCAACTACGACATGGTCGGCAACAACACGCCGGTGTTCTTCGTCCGGGACCCGCTGAAGTTCCAGCACTTCATCCGCTCGCAGAAGCGCCGCGCGGACAACAACCTGCGTGACCACGACATGCAGTGGGACTTCTGGACCCTGTCCCCGGAGTCGGCGCACCAGGTGACCTGGCTGATGGGCGACCGCGGGATTCCCAAAAGCTGGCGGCACATGAACGGGTACAGCTCGCACACCTACCTGTGGATCAACGCCGCGGGCGAGAAGTTCTGGGTGAAGTACCACTTCAAGACGGACCAGGGCATCGAGTTCCTGACCCAGGCGGACGCGGACGCGCTGGCCGCCTCGGACGGCGACTACCATCAGCGCGACCTGTATGAGGCGATCAAGCGGGGCGACCATCCGAGCTGGACGCTGCGGATGCAGATCATGCCGTTCGAGGCGGCCAGGACGTACCGGTTCAACCCGTTCGACCTGACCAAGGTGTGGCCGCACAGCGACTACCCGCTGATCGAGGTGGGCCGGCTGACGCTGGACCGCAACGTGAGCGACTACCACACGGAGATGGAGCAGGCCGCGTTCGAGCCGAACAACCTGGTCCCCGGTATCGCGCTCAGCCCGGACAAGATGCTGCTGGCCCGCGGGTTCTCCTACTCGGACGCGCACCGGGCCCGGCTCGGGGTGAACTATAAGCAGATCCCGGTGAACACGCCGCGGGCGCCGGTGCACAGCTACAGCAAGGACGGGGCGATGCGGATCCGCAACGTCTCCGACCCGGTGTACGCGCCCAACTCCAAGGGCGGGCCGCAGGCCGATACGGCCGACTATCAGCCGAACTACTGGTACTCGGACGGCGAGCTGGTGCGATCGGCCTACACGCTGCGCGAGCAGGACGACGACTGGGGCCAGGCGGGCACGATGGTCCGCGAGGTCCTGGACGACGCGGCCCGCCAGCGGCTGGTCGGCAACGTGGTCGGTCACCTGCTGGAAGGGGTCAGCGAGCCGGTCCTGCAGCGGGCGTTCGAGTACTGGCGGAACGTGGACAAGAGCCTCGGCGACAAGATCGAGGCCGGGGTCCGCGCGGGTCAGTAGCGGGTCGGCGGGCTGGTCAGGCGGCGGGCTGCGCCGGCGGAGTGCTGGTAGGCGGTCAGGGTCTCCTGGCTGATCCGCTCCCAGGTGTAGCGCGAGCTGGCCCGGTCCGCGGCCGCGGCGCCGTAGGCCCCGCGGCGCACGGGCTGGGCCAGCAGCTCGCGGATGCGCTGGCCGAGCGGCCGGACCCGGCCCGGCGGCACGAGCACGCCGGTGGTCCCGTCGATGACGGCGTCCCGGTTGGCGCCCACGCTGGTGGCGATGACGGGCAGCCCGCAGGCCATGGCCTGCACGGTGGCCACGCCGAACGGCTCGTACGCGGCCGCGCTGACGTACAGGTCGGCGGACCGGAGCCAGGCGGGCAGGTCGCCGTCGGGGACCCGGCCGGTGAAGATGACCCGGTCCCGCACGCCGGCGCTGGCGGCCAGGCCGGCCAGGGTGCGGTAGTAGGGCAGGCTGCGCAGCAGGCGGCGGTACGGGCCGCCGATGATGACCAGCTCGGCGTCGGGGGCCTGGGGGAGGGCCCGGATCAGGGTGTCCAGGCCCTGGCCGGGCTCGAGCGGCGCGCAGGTCAGCAGGCGGGGACGGGCGCCGCGCCGGACGGCCGGCCCGCCGGGCGTGAACCGCGCGGTGTCCACGCCGCACGGCACGACGCGGACGGCGGTCTGGGGCACGCCCAGCCCGGCTAGCTCGGCGGTTTCCTCGGACGACCCGGCCAGCACGGCGGACACGGCCCTGGCGATGGAGGCCTCCAGCCGGATCCGGCCCGCGGGGCCCTGCGCGGGCAGGTGGTGGCGGTGCTCGGCGGCGCCGAGCGAGGCGAACGTCTGGACGACGGGTACGTGCTGTTCCCGCGATACGGCGAGGGCGGCCAGGCCGCTGGTCCAGAACCAGGCGTGGGCCACGTCGGGGCGGTCCCGGCGCCAGCGGTCGGCCAGCCCGTCGGCGAACTGCCGGACGTGCTGGCTCAGCTGGTCAGCGGGCAGCTCGGCGGCGGGTCCCGCGGGCAGGTACTGGACTGTCACGCCGGATTCCAGCGCGATCTTGGCGGGCTGGCGCTGCTCGCCGCGCCGGGCGTAGACGGTGATCCGGTGACCCTGGGCGGCCATCGCGCGGGCCAGGCCGAAGGGCGCGCGGTCGGCCAGGCTCGCTCCGGGGGCGGTCTCGGTGGCGCAGTCGCCGAGCGCGACGAGCGCGATCTTCAGCACGGGGTTCCCTCCGTCGGGCCGCCGCTGGATGGCGCGTCAGCGCAGCGGATGCGCGGGGCCGAGGGAACTAAAAAAGGGCCCACGAAGCACACGTGCGCTGTTGCGCCGGGCGGCGCGCAGCGGTGTGCCTTCTTCGTAAGCACCGATCTTCAAGTTATCACGATCGGCGGCTGATCAGCCGACTTCGGCCCAGACTCGCTTGCCGTCGGGCAGCGCCTCGGCCGCCCAGTGCCGGGCTACCGCGGCCACCAGTCCCAGGCCGTGACCCGCGGCCGGCGCCAGCAGCGCGGCGATGTCCGGGCCAGGGGGCGGGCGGCCGTCAAGGACGGAGATCCGGATGGCGTCGGCGGAGCAGGAGACGGTAACGGTGAAGCCGGTCCGGGCGTGCACAACCGCGTTGGTGGCCAGTTCGGTGACGACCATCGCGGCATCGTAGGCCAGCGCGGCCTCGCCCCACTGCTGGAGTGTGTCGACGACGAAGTGCCGGGCCGCGCGCGGTGCGCGGTCCGACCGCTCGAACTCGCGGGCCGCCTCGGCCTCTAGCGAATCCGCGGCTAGTCGGCCCGCCCCGCCTGACATACCGGTCCGTCTCCTGAGGTGCGTAATGTGCGCTACGCGTCATGGTACCCGCGGCTATCTCGGCCGGGCTAGAACGCCCGGCGCAGCAGCAGGACGATAAACACGATGATCAGGATGGCCGCGATGGTTCCGATGCCCATGTACATTCCGAATTTCTCCTAGCGCTTGAACGCGTCAGCTAATTGACGGCAAATGCCATCATCAACTGCCCCGGATAGCGCCATTCAAGCGGCGGGGCGGGCGGCCGGGGGGCTCGTCGGGGGAGAGGTGGTCGGCGGTGGGCTCGGCGACGTGGAGGTGGGCTGCGGGCTGGGCGAGGTCGGCCCGCTGGGATCGGGAGAGGGCCGGGGTGTGGGTGATTTGCCGGGCTTGTGCCGATGGCGGTGCGGGGGCCGGGATCGGCCGTGCCCGCGGCCGTGGTGATGACCCGGCCGGGCCGGAGTGGTGGGCCCGGTGGCGGCGCCCGGCGGCCGGGCGCCGAGCACGACGACGACGCTTCCCGCGGGGACCCGGCCGCCGGGTCGCACGGACAGCACGAGGCCGGGCGGCTCCCGGTCGGTCGGCCGCCACCGGACGTGCACGATCAGGCCGAGGTGCCGCAGTTCGCGGCTGACGGCCGGGACGGGCTGGCCGCGCAGTCGGGCGGCGTCGATCTCGATCATCCGGGCGCCAGAGGCGCCGGCGGCCGATGGATGGTGGCCAGCCGGGCTGAGCAGGCTGACCAGTGCCCAGGTGGCGAGCCCGAGCACGGCGATGGCGGCCGCGGCGAGCAGGACCCGGCCGGACCGCACGCCAGCGGCTCCCGTCGCGGGGCGCGGCTCACCGGGCCGGGTGGCGTCGCCTCCGGACGGCGGGGCCGGCTCGGGTGTCCAGGCAGGCTCAGCCGGCCAGGCCGGGGCTCGGGCGGGCCGAGCCGCTCGCGCAGCTCGGCGGCCCGGCGGGCCGTCTGGGCGGCGCTCGGCCGCAGCACGGGGTCCCTGGCCGTCAGCGCCCCGATCAGCGCGGTTACCTCGTCCGGGACACTGGGCGGGAGCGGGGGCCAGGCGCGGCTGTGGTGGGCGTCCGCGATCTCCGCGGGCGTCCCGCTGAAGGGCGGCTGGCCGGCCAGCGCCTGGTAGGCCACGACGCCCAGCGCGTACACGTCGCCCGCGGCGATGCCCCGGCCCCCCTCGAGCCGTTCCGGGGCCAGGTAGCCGGAGGTGCCCAGTACGGTCCCGGTCGAGGTGAGTGAGGCGGCCCCGGCGGCGAAGGCGATCCCGAAGTCGGTCAGCTTCACCAGCCCGTCCCGGCTGAGCAGGATGTTCTGTGGCTTGATGTCGCGGTGCACCAGGCCCGCCTCGTGGGCGCAGGCCAGCGCCTCGCCGGCCTGCGCCACGATGTCCAGCACCCGGCCGGGCGACAGCGGGCCGCCGTCCAGGACCTGGGCCAGCGACGGGCCGTCCACGTACTCCATGACCAGGAACGGCGGATAGCCGGGCGCGGGCTCGTCGTAGTCAAAGACCCGGGCGATGCCGACGTGCTCCAGCGACCCGGCGTGCCGGGCCTCGACCCGGAACCGGGCCAGGGTCTCGGCGTCCCGGGCGAACTCGGGCCGCAGCAGCTTGACCGCGACGGGGCGGGCCAGGACTAGGTCCGTGGCCCGCCACACCTCGCCGTAGCCGCCGACGGCGACCTGCTGCTCCAGGCGGTACCGCCCGGCCAGCGCCTGGGTGTTCAGGGACCACCCCAGTCGTCGCGCTGCTCGACGCGCTGCTGGCCGTCGGGGGTCGCGCGTACGTCGGTCCGGGTGGTGGTCCTGGTGCGCGAGCCGAGGGCGATGATGGCCAGGCTGATGATGACGAGCACGATGCCGACCAGCAGCAGGATGTCGCCGATCTTGTGGATGTTGAAGCCGGAGGTGTGCACCGTGATGGCGAACCTGAGGATCGCGCCGATGACGACCAGCACGACGCCGAACCCCGTGAGGCCGATACCTGAAGTTCTGTTCATAGCCGTGCTCCGCTACCCCTGACGCCGGGCTCCAACCATCGTCAGGTGATCATCGCCTCGGCCACGGTCGGGTAGATGCTCAGCACGCGGTCCAGGCCCAGCAGCCGCATGGTCCGGCGCACGTTGCCCTCCTGCACGGCCAGCCGCAGCTCGATGTGCGCCGCGGAGGCCTCCTTGCTGGCCACCAGCAGCGTGCGGGCGCCGGAGGTGTCGCAGAAGGTGGTCACGGTCAGGTCCGCTACCACCACGCTGGCGCCGGGCCGGAAAGCCGCGCGCAGGTCATTGCCGACCTGCTCGGAATTGCTCAGGTCGATCTCGGCCGGAAGCGTAATGACTTGCGGGGCACGGGGATCAGTCACTGAGAACCACCTCCGTGCAAAACAGAAGACAGGCAGAGCCGGCATCCCACTGGCATCAGATGGCGCGCCGCCAGCGCGGTACCGGGGCCGGCGCGACAGCCAGCCACATTATCCCGCCCCCCGGCGGCTCCGTACAGCGCGAGCGCGTTTCACCCGGGTAAGGCGCATCTTTCGGGGTAGCGAGGACGGCCATGACCGATGAGGGGGGTAGTCGTGGCGACTGCTGCTGAGACATCGAACCGGCCGGGTCCGGCCATCCGCAGCCTGATACCGGCCCGGATTGACCGGCTGCCGTGGTCGCGCTTCCACACCAGGATGGTCGTGGCACTGGGCATCGCCTGGGTCCTGGACGGGCTGGAAATCACGATCGCGAGCAATGTCGGGCCCGACCTGACGCTGCATAACACCCTTAACATGTCGGCCAGCGCGGTGGCCGACATCGCCAGCTGGTACCTGATCGGCGAGGTCATCGGCGCGCTGTTCTTCGGCATGCTGTCCGACCGGCTAGGCCGGCGGAACCTGTTCATGGTCACGCTGGGCGTGTACCTGATCGGCAGCGGCCTGACCGCGGTGACGCCCGCGGGCGGCCACTGGTTCATCTTCCTGTACGCGACCAGGGTGCTGGCCGGCGCGGGCATCGGCGGTGAGTACGCGGCCATCAACTCGGCGATCGACGAGATGATCCCGGCCCGCTACCGGGGCCAGGTCGACCTGGCGGTGAACGGCACCTACTGGGCGGGCGCGATCCTGGGCACGGTCGCGACGCTGTACCTGCTCAACCAGTTCGCGGCCGACCTGAGCTGGCGGATCGCCTACCTGGTCGGCCCGGTGCTGGCCCTGGTCATCATCTACGTGCGGCGCAATCTGCCGGAGAGCCCACGCTGGCAGATCATGCACGGCCGGGCTGAAGCGGCCGAGGCCTCCATCGCCGAGATCGAGCAGGACGTGGAGGCGACCAAGGGCGACATCCCGCCGGTCGACAAGAGCCAGGAACTGGAGATCACGCCCACCGAGCGGATCGGCTACCTGCCGCTGCTGCGGGTGCTGTTCACCCACTACCCCAAGCGCTCGGTGCTCGGCGCGGCGCTGATGATCACCCAGTCGTTCCTGTACAACGCGATCTTCTTCACCTACGGGCTGGTCCTGGAGTTCTTCTTCCACGTCAGCACCAAGGACACGGGCTACTACTTCCTGGCCTTCGCGGCCGGGAACCTGCTCGGGCCGCTGACCCTCGGCCGGCTGTTCGACACCATCGGCCGGAAGAAGATGATCGCCGGGACCTACATCCTGGCCGGCGTACTGCTGATCATCACCGCGCAGCTGTTCAAGGCGGGCACGCTGAACGCCACCACCCAGACGCTGTGCTGGACGGTGATTTTCTTCTTCGCGTCGGCGGGCGCCAGCGCGGCCTACCTGACGGTCAGCGAGATCTTCCCGCTGGAGGTGCGGGCCAAGGCCATCGCGGTGTTCTTCGCCATCGCCCAGTGCTTCGGCTCGCTCGGCTCGCACCTGTACGGGCACCTGATCGGCACCGGCCACGACCCGAACAAGCTCTACCTGGCCTATCTGCTCGGCGCGGGCGCGATGATCGTCGGTGGCCTGGTCGCGGTGTTCTTCGGGGTTGACGCCGAGGGCAAGTCGCTGGAGGACGTGGCCAGGCCGCTGTCGGTGATGGCCAAGCCGCCCGAGTCGATCTTCCGCTCGGGCGCGCCGCCCAGCGCTAGTCCCGGCGACTAGTCCCGGCGGCTAGTCCGCCTGGTCCGGGTAGGCGTGGTGGCCTTCCGCCGGGACGTACTCGGGATGGCCGCGGCCGGCGGACATCTGCCTGATCCGGATATAGCGGGTGATGTCCTGCCGGTTGGCGAGCACCGCGGCGGTGAGGGCAGCGATCGCGACGGTCACGATGGTGCGCATCGAACCTCCAGTTTGTTTCGGGTCAGGCTGGGCGGGGGGCGCTGGTCAGGTAGGTCGCGCTGATGTCCTGGTCGCCGTGGTGGCGGGCGCCTTCCTCGAGCCGCTCCCGGATGGCGCGGAGCACGGGCAGGTCCAGGTCGCGGCGGCCGGCGGCCTCCTCGATCAGCGCGGCGTCCTTGGCCGCCAGCGCCAGCCGGAACGCGGGCTGGAAGTCGCGCTCGGCGATGGCGGCGGCCTTCAGGCGCAGGTAGGGCAGGTCGAGCGTGCCGCCGTCGATGGATTCCAGGAACAGCTCGGGCCGGATGCCCAGCCCCTCGGCCAGGGCGATGGTCTCCGCGCCGGCCTCGGCCACGGACAGCACCCAGCTGTTGTTCACGAGCTTGAGCCGGGTCCCTAGCCGGCCTCGCCGACCCAGATGGTCTTGCCGCCGATGATGTCGAACACCGGCTGGACCTGGTCCCTGGCCTCGGCGGGCCCGGAGGCCAGCACGACGAGCTCACCCTGCTCGGCCGGCTGCCGGGTGCCGAGCACCGGGGCGTCAACGAAGGTCAGCTCGCGGTCGGCGGCCAGCCGGGCGCACTCGTCGGTGCCGGCCTCGCCGATCGTGCTCATCTGGGCCCAGATGGCGAGCGAATCCATGGCCACCGCAGCGCCCTGCGGGCCGTCCATGGCCGCGAGCACGGCCTCGGCGTCGGCCAGCATGGTCACCACGATGTCGGCGCCGGCCGCGGCCTCGGCGGGCGACCCGGCCACGCGCACGCCGTCGTCGGCCAGCGGGGTGACCTTGTCCGGCGACCGGTTCCAGGCCGTGACGCTCAGCCGGGCCCGGGCCAGGTTGCGGGTCATCGGGTACCCCATCGTCCCGCCGGCGCCCAGTACCGCTATGCGCATCCGCGCACCTCCCGTTGTCGGGTCCCCCACCCGCGGGTCCCCTGCCCGCGGCCCCGGCGGCTACACCTCCTCGTGCTCGGGCTTCTTCGGCGCCCGCCGGCCCGCGGCCGGGTCGGTGCCCGGCGACCCGGGTTCCGCGCCGAGCACGTGGGTGATGGCCTGGACCGGCCGCAGACCGCTGAGCATCGGCGCCCTGGCGACCAGGATGACGCCGCCGACCAGCGCCACCAGCCCGGCGGCCTGGAGGGCGAGCGTGCCGGGCGAGATCCGGATGTCATCGCCGAAGACGATCACGCCGAGCAGGATGCCGATCAGGGGCTCGCCGGCGGTGATGGCGGGCAGCGAGGCGTGCAGCGGCGCGGCGTTGAAGGCGCTTTCCATCAGCCACAGGGCCAGCAGGGTGGCCCCGGCCAGGCTGTAGACCGGCCAGCTGGTCAGGGCGGCGGCCACGCCGTGGCTGCTCAGGATCAGCAGCGTACCGCGGGTGAGGGCGTCGGAGATGCCGAAGATGAGCCCGGCGGCGAGGCCGGTCAGCAGGCCCCGCCAGTGGCCCGAGCGGCGCCACCCCGCGCGGACCAGGATGACGGCGATGACGGCGATGACCGCGGCGGCCGGCCAGTAGCCGGCCGACCCGAAGCTGGCGCTGGGCGCGGAGATCGAACGGGACACCGACAGCGCGGCCACGCCCCCGCTGAGCAGGACCGCGCCGAGCACCTCGGAGATGCGCGGCCGCATCCCGGTCAGCGGGATGGCCACCAGCAGGGCCCACAGCAGGGAGGTGGCCAGCAGGGGCTCGGCCACCGACAGGTCCAGGTTGCCGATGGTCCAGGCGGACAGCACCTCGCCCGCGGCCATGATGGCGATGCCCAGCAGCCACCGGCGGCGGTGCAGCAGGTCGGCGATCAGCCGCAGGTGCAGGAAGTAAGACTTGGGGGCCTGCTCGGCGGCGTGCTGCTGGAGCACCAGGCCGACTCCGACCAGCAGCGCGGCGATCAGCCCGAGCGCGACTCTCACGGGACCGCGCCCGGCCGAACTGCGCCGTCACTGGTCACACTGATGCTCCGCCCCGACCCCTCCGTCGCCATGAGCTGATGTCCCGACTCTACCGGCCGGGCCTTGGGCCGGGGATATTCACGGGGTGGTTCGGCGTGGACCGAGCCGGGAGAACACGAAACCGCAGCGCGGCATTCTCGCCGCACATGGCTAGCTTCGTGCTAGCGAATGATTACCTTCTGTGTATTCCGAGAGGCCAGGCATCCCGCCGACATCTGGCCAGGGAAAGCAGTCCGTTCGGTTGCCGGTGAGCGCGGGCGCATCAGTCATGTTATCGGATAGGCTATGACCCGAACTCCGGTAGAAAGGAAGACTCAGGTGGCGCAGAAGACGCAGATCCTGTACGTAGATGACATTGATGGCAGTGAGGCTGAGGGAACGCTGAGGTTCGGCTACAGCGGCGTAGAGTATGAGATTGACCTGAACCGCCAGCATGCCGACGAGTTCGCCAATGCGATCGGCCCCTACCTGGAGGCGGCCCGGAAGGTTTCAGCTCGCAGGCCAGGCCGCGGAACTGCGCGTCCGGTCCGGCATAACCAGTCTGACGTCCGTGAGTGGGCGCGCGCGCAGGGGCTGAAGGTGTCCGACCGGGGCCGGATTCCCGCGGAAGTGATGAACCAGTACGAGGCCGCACACTAGCCGGGCGAAGGATCAGCGGATTGCGTCATTGCGACCGGGCGCAATGACGGGAACATTGACCCGGAGTTCACTGACGGCGCGGGCCAGCGCGGACGGTCCGCGCCGTAATTACGCGAGGCGGCGCTTACCGGGCAGATCAGCCGCACTGCGGGCGTTGATGATGCGCTCGGGGCCGATGCCGAGTTCCTCGGCCCGCACGCATCCGCTGCCGAGCCAGTCCAGCTGGCCGGGGGCGTGCGCGTCGCTGTCGATGGCGAATAGGCAGCCGATTTCGGCGGCCAGGCGCAGTAGCCGGCCGGGCGGATCCTGCCGCTCTGGCCGGCAGTTGATTTCCACGGCCACACCGTGATCCCGGCAGGCAGTGAAGACCGCCTCCGCGTCGAACTCCGACTCCGGGCGACCGCGCCCGGCGATCATGCGACCGGTGCAGTGGCCGAGCACGTCGGTGTGCGGATCGCGCACGGCGGCCAGCATCCGGGTGGTCATCTCCGCGGCGGGCATCCGCAGCTGGGAGTGCACGCTCGCGACGACCATGTCGAGCCGGTCCAGCAGGTCGTCGCGCTGGTCCAGGGCTCCGTCCTCGAGGATGTCGACCTCGATGCCGGTCAGGATCCGGAACGGGGCCAGCTCCTCGTTGAGCCCGGCGACCAGCTCGAGCTGGGCCTCCAGGCGCTCGGCGGACAGCCCGCTGGCCACGGTCAGCCGGGGCGAGTGGTCGGTCAGCGCGATCCACTCGTGGCCCAGGCCGGCGGCCGCCCTGGCCATCTCGCCGGGCGGGCTGCCGCCGTCGGACCAGTCCGAGTGGGTGTGGCAGTCGCCGCGCAGCGCGGCCCGCAGCGGAGCAGCTGATTCTGGCGGCGCCTCGGCCAGCAGCCGGGTCAGGTAGCCGGGTTGCTGGCCGGCCGCGGCCTCGGCGATGACCTCAGCGGTAGTAGCGCCGATCCCGGCCAGGTCGCGCAGCGTGCCCGCGGCCAGCCGCCGCTCCAGCTCGCCGTCCGGCAGGCCCGCCACCACCTCGGCGGCCCGCCGGAAGGCCCGGACCCGGTAGGTCGGCGCCTGGGCGCGCTCGAGCTGGAACGCGATGGCGCGCAGCGCCTGGCCAGGGTCCACCGGTCCATGGTCCACCGGTCCATCCTGCTACCGGCGCATGTGCAGGCGCACGGTGGTGCCACTAGCGCCGGACCTGAGCTCGACCAGGTCGCAGACCTGGTTGACCACCCACAGGCCCTGCCCGTTTCCGTCGCTGGCCGGGCGGCGCCGCCCGGCCAGCGGATCGTCGATGCAGCCGGAGTCGGCGATCTGGCAGATGACCTCCTCGGCGGTGGCCCAGATCCACAGGGTGCCGGTGCCGCCGGCGTGCCGAAGCGTGTTGGCCGCCACCTCGCCGGCGGCCAGGACCAGGTCGGTGACCCGGCCATCGGCCAGGCCCGCCTCGCTGGCGCAGCTGCTCACCAGCATCCGGACCCGGCGCAGGTCAGCGCCGTAGGTCAGCGGGACCGCGGCGGCCGGAGGCGGGGGAGGCGGCGGGTCGCACGGGGCCGGCAGCACGCCGGGCCCGGCGTACCGGCGGCTGGCCTCGGGCCGGCCGCCGTCGACCAGCGTGGGATGGGTCTGCTCGGCGCAGGACACCGCCTGCCCGGCCAGGCCCTGGGCTTCGTACACGCACATCACGGTCGCGGCCCGGCTGGTCAGGGCCAGGGGGACCAGGGACTCGTGCCGGGCCGCCTCGGCGCACTCGGCGTCCGACCGGCCGGCCCAGAACGGCTGGCTGAGGTAGCGCAGCGGACGGCCGGGGTGGCGGCCGGCGAAGTCGAGCATGGCGGGGATGATCCGGCCCGGATTGCGGCCCAGCCGGTCGGGCTCGCAGAAGCTCACCAGCGGCTGGCCGGGCAGCAGGTCCCGCAGTGCGGGCCCGCCCGGCGCGCGGATGCCGACCCAGACCGGCTCCTCGCGGCGGATGCCCTCGCGGATGAACGCGGCGGCCTGCCCGAGCCAGTCGCCGCTCTCGCGCCAGATCAGGGCCTGATGCGCGTCAGGCTGCATTCGTCACCCATCGGTCGGTAACCCAGCGTTCACCAGCGGGCGCAGAGCATACGATGGGGGAGCAGTTGTCCGGTTCCGACTCGGCGGCCTCACGGGGGCGTACGTGCAAGTGCTTGAACTGTCGTCGCAGCGCCTGGAGGGCGCTGTGGTGGTCGCGGCCGTCGGGGACCTGGATATCGTCACCAGCCCGCAGCTGGACAGCTGCCTGACCGAGGCCCGGCGTGACGCGGCCAGCGTGATCCTGGACCTGTCCGCGGTCGACTTCATGGACACCAGCTCGCTGGCCGTCATCGTCGGGCACTGGAAGAAGCTGACCGCCAGGGGCGGAACGCTGGCCCTGGCCGGGGCCCGCTACCGGTACACCAAGACGCTGTGGATCACGGGCCTGGCCGACCGGCTGCCGATGTTCGAGACCGTCCCGGAGGCCGTCGCGGCGTGCGCGACGCCCGCCGAGCCCGGCACGGGCCAGCCGCCCGGACCGTCCAGCGAGTGACCTCATGGTGGCGATGGCTACCCCCTGTGCTCCGGCCAAACCTCGGACCGCGCCGCGCCGCGGCGGGCCGTGATGGGTACGGACGGCGGGTTCCGGCATGAGGCCGCCTTCTACCGCGACGCGGCGGGGTACCGGTCGGCGGTGCTGCCGTTCGTCCGGGAGGGCCTGGACCAGGCCGAGTCGGTGCTGGTCGCGGTGCCGGCCCCGGCGGCCAAGCTGATCCGCGAGGGCCTGGACGGCCAGCGGGCGGCGGGTCACGGGGTGGGATATGCCGACATGACCGAGCTGGGCCGCAATCCGGGCCGGGTCATCAGCGCCATCTGGGACTTCGCGGGCCGCTACCCCGGCCGGCCGGTCCGGTTCGTGAGTGAGCTGGCCTGGCCGGGCCGGTCCGACGCGGAGATCGGCGAGGTCGCCGTGCACGAGGCCATGCTCAACCTGGCCTTCTCGGCCGGGCCGGTGCGGCTGCTGTGCCCCTATGACGCCGGCCTGCTCGCCCCCGGGGTCATCGCCGACGCGGGGCTGACCCACCCGTTCCTGCGCACCGCCAGCGGGGTGACGGCCAGCGCCAAGTTCGGCCCGGCACCGGCCGCCCCGGCGCTGAGCCTGGCCCTGCCGCCGCCGCCCGCCGGGGCGGACCGGCTGACCTACACCACGGACCTGCGCGCGGTCCGGTCGTTCGTGGCCGTCCGGGCCGAGCGGGCCGGGTTGAGCCCGGACCGGACCGCGGACCTGGTCCTGGCCGTCGGCGAGGTCGCGGCCAACACCGTCCGGCACGCCAGCGCCCGCGGCACCCTGCTGGTCTGGCGGACCGGCACCGAGATCATCTGCCAGGTCAGCGACCCGGGCCAGATTCATGACCCGCTGGTCGGCCAGCGCCGGCCGCCGGAGACCGGCGGCCTCGGCCTGTGGGTGGTACACCAGGTCTGCGACCTGGTCGAACTGCGAAGCGGACCGGGCGGCACCGTGGTCCGGATGCACATGCTGCTGGACGGCGGTCCGGCGATGGGAGGTCGGCCGTGACGATGGGTCCCGCCAAGCGGGGCGAGGCGGCCGCGCTGCGCTCGCGCGGCGCCGAGCTGCGGATGGCGGCGGCGCTGCCGGCCGCCGAGCTGCGGCCGATCCTGGACGCCGCGCTGGCCGAGGTGGAAGCGGCCGCCGACGCGCTGACCGGGCGGTCGGACAAGGGGCCGTCCGGCGCGGTGCACGCCGAGCGGCGGCTGCTGCACGCGGTGTTCGGGCAGCTCCCGGTGCCGGTGTTCCTGCTCGGCCAGGACCGGACCATCCGGCGCACCAACACGGCCGCGGCCGAGCTGCTCGGCTCGGCGCCGGGCTACGCCACCGGCAAGCAGTTCGCGGCGCTGGTCGACGTGCCCGACCGGGCCCGGGTGCAGACCCAGATCGCCAATGCCCTGCGTACCGGCAAGCCGCGCCGGCTGGCGCTGCCGCCTGCTCAGCGCGGACGGCGCGGTGGATGCCGGGCTGACCCTGTGCGTGGCCGGGCTGCGCGGGGACGCCGACCAGCTGATCGTGGCGGTGACGGGTGGCGCAGCTGTTACCGGCGCGAAAACGGCTGAGGGAACGGCGGCGGCCCGCCGGGCGGATGACGTCGACATGGACCTGGTCCGGCAGCTCACCCGGCGGCTGGATCTCGCGGCGGGCATCTCGCGGCTGCTGCTCGAGGACATCACGGTCAGCGAGTCCGCGATGGTGCAGCGGTGCGCCCGGACGCTGGCCGCCGAGCTGGGCGGCTGGGTCATCGTGGACATCGAGCGGCGGGGGCGGCTGCGGCGCCAGTTCGTGACCGGTCCGGACGACCCCAAGTCCGAGGACCTGACCCGGACGGTGGCCGCTACCGAGCCGCAGCCGGGGTCGGCGCCGTGGATCGTGCACGAGTCGGCTAGCTCGCAGCTGCTCACCCATGCCGAGGACACCGACGCGCTGGGGCCGGGGCCGGACGGGATGCCGCTGGTCCTGCTGCTGCTGGCGACCTCGGTACTGAGCGTGCCGCTGGCCGACGGGGAGCGCAGTTACGGCGCGCTGACGCTGGTCCGGCAGGCCAGCCACGGGCACTTCGGGCTGTCCGAGGTGGCGGTGACCGAGTCGATCGGCGAGCAGCTGGGGCTGGCCATCCGGGCGGGCCGGACGTTCCAGCGGCACAGCGCGGTGTCCGACGCGCTCCAGGCCAGCCTGCTGCCCCCGGAGCTGCCGCAGGTGCCGGGGGTGGAGATCGCGGCCGCGCACATCGGCGCGGAGGGCCCGGATGTCGGGGGCGACTTCTACGATGTGTACCCCACGCCTGAGGGCTACGGGCTGATGATCGGCGACGTGTGCGGGACGGCGCGGGACACCGGGGCGGTGACCTCGGCCGCCCGGCAGGCGATGCGGGTCATCGGGCGCGGTGAGGCTGATCCGGCGCGGATCTTGCGGGCGGCCAACGACGTGCTGCTGGACGAGAACCTGGCCGGGCAGTTCGTGACCGCCCACGCCAGCCGGCTGCACTGGGGCCCGGGGCGGCTGAACGTGGCGCTGGGCAGCGCCGGCCAGCCCGCGCCCGCGCTGATCACCGAGGACGGGCAGGTGCGCCAGCTGCGCGGCGGCGGCCAGCCGCTGGGCATCTTCCCGGACGCCGAGCCGTCCGCGCAGGATCTGGAGCTGGCGCCGGGCGATGTGCTGTTCTTCTATACCGACGGGGTGGCCGATGCCCGGCACGCCGATCACGGTTATTTCGGGGACCTGCTCACCGATGAACTGGCCGCGCTGGCCGGGAAGTCAGCGGCCGAGATAGTGGCCGGAATGCGCCGCCGGGTGCTGGAGTTCTGCGGCGGCGAGATCCGGGACGACATGACCATGCTGGCACTGCGGGTCGCGGAGCCGCCGGACAACTGAGGCGCGGCGCATCTGACCAGCATTAAGCGCTGTCGCCATGTCGCTCATTCCGTACAATGACGGGCAGCATGCACCCCCCATGCGTCACTCGCCACGGGCCAGGGCCGGGGCCGGTGACCAGGACCGAGCCGATGCGAGGACGTGTGAGCCGGATGCGCCCCAGCGGTAGCTCCGCCAATTTGTTCTGTCAGAAAATGTCACTGACAGTTCGCCGGGCAGTCACGGTCTTGCGACCCTTCCGGGAATGCGGATCGCGCACGGTGTGAGCGTGCGAATAGCGTATGTAACAGAGTCCTTCCCTCCCGACGTCAACGGCGTCGCGCACACGGCCATGCGCGTCGCGGAGCACCTGGTCAGCCGAGGTCACGAGCCGCTGATCATCGCCCCCGAGCCAGCCAGCGGAGTGCCCTGCCCGGACCGCTCATTCGGCTTCCCGGTGGTGCGGGTCAAGTCCATGGCGATTCCCTGTTACCAGGAACTGCGGGTCGGCCTGCCCGGGCCGCGGGTGCGCCAGGCCATGGCCGAGCACGGGACCGAGCTGGTCCACTTGGCCGGTCCGTTCGTGCTGGGCGCCTTCGCGGCCTCGGCCGCGAAGAAGATGAGCCTGCCGATGGTCGCGGTGTACGCGACCGACATGCCCGCCTATGCCCGGCTGTACCACGCGGGCCGGCTGGGCCAGGCGTTCGCCTGGGGGCGGCTGCGCAAGATCCACAACGCGGTGGACCGGACGCTCGCCCCGTCCTCCGCCACCGCCTCCGAACTGCACGCGCACGGCGTAGAGCGGGTCTGGCTGTGGGCCAGGGGCGTGGACAGCGCCCGGTTCGACCCGGCCCGGCGCAGCGCCCAGCTGCGTGCCGAGCTGGCCCCGGACGGCGAGCTGCTGGTCGGCTACGTCGGCCGGCTGGCCGCCGAGAAGCGCGTCGAGCTGCTGGCCGACGTGGCCCGGCTGCCGGGCGTGCGCCTGGTCATCGTCGGCAGCGGCCCGGCTGAGGCCATGGCCCGCCGGGCCCTGCCCGCGGCCCGCTTCCTGGGCCAGCGCGGCGGCGACGACCTGGCCGCGATCTATGCCAGCCTGGACGTGTTCGTGCACAGCGGGCCGCACGACACGTTCGGGAACACGCTGCAGGAGGCCGCGGCCAGCGGCCTGCCCGTAGTCGCGCCCGCCGCCGGCGGCCCGATCGACCTGGTCCGGGACGGCCAGACCGGGTTCCTGGTCGAGCCGGGGAGCGCGCCGGCCATCACCAGCGCGGTGGCCAGGCTGGCGGCCGACCCGGCGCTGCGCGCCGCCCAGGGCCGGGCGGGCCGGCAGTGGATGCTCGGCCGTACCTGGCCGGCGATGTGTGACGAGCTGATCGGTCATTACGAGGCGGTCCTGGAGGCCGCCGGAACGCTCCGCGCGGAGGCGTCAGCATGACACGGTTCGTAGCCCTTGGCGATTCGATCACCCTCGGCGTCGGCGATCCCGTCCGGGTGGTCGCCGAGTCCGGCAAGCCGCGCCGCGGCTGGCGCGGCTGGGCCGCGCTGCTGGCCGACGGCCTGCCCGAGCCGGACCTGTACAACCTGGCCGGCAACGGCGCCCTGATGATCGACGTGGAGCTGCACCAGCTGCCGCAGGCCCTGCCCCTCCAGCCCGACGTGGCCAGCGTGGTCGTCGGCGTCAACGACACGCTGCGGCCGAACTTCGACGTGGCCCGCATCGAGTCGGCCGCCTCGCACACCATCGGCGCGCTGCGCGCGGCCGGCGCCGAGGTACTGACCATGCGGCTGCCCGACCCCGGCCAGATGCTGGGCGTGCCCGGCGTGCTGGCCCGGCCGCTGGCCCGCCGGGCCCGCGCGATCAACCACGTCATGGACCAGCTGGCCGAGCGGTTCGGCACCGTGCACTTCGACGCCGCCAACGACCCCGAGGCCTACGACCCGCGGATGTGGGCGGTGGACCGGCTGCACCCCAGCGAGCGCGGCCACCGGCTGATCGCCCGCCGGTTCCACGCCATGCTGGCCGCGGCGGGCCGCGAGGTCGGGCCCGAGCCCGGCGCGGAGCCGGTCAACCCGCCGCCGAGCAAGGCGGCCGAGCTGACCTGGATGGCCACCAAGGGCACGGCCTGGGTGGTCAGGCGGTCCACCGACCTGGTGCCCAGCCTGCTGGCCATGGCGGTGGCCGAGTGGCGGCTGGGCCAGGAGCTGGACCCGGCGATCAGCCCGGACGACCGCGAGGTCGCGGACCTGCGTTAGCGGGCCGCTACGCCCCCCTCCTATGTAAGGGCTGCGCGCTGGGCGTGGTCTCGGATACGGGCTCATGCCCGATAATGGCGAAATTGCATGCACTACCCTGATGCGCGTTGCCAGGACGAGCTATCAGCTTCGGTATTCAGGGTGGGGACTATGAGCAGCATTTCGCTGCCTGCGCAGATTGGCCCTCGGGCGACCTTCTGGCGGGTGGCCCTGGTCATCTTGTTACTGGCGATATGCACCGGGTGCGGGGGCAGTGCCGAGCCTGAGCTGACCTATAAGCCGGACTTCCTCCCCGTCGAGCTGAGCATCGGCAAGTCGGGCATCTCGGTCGAGGGCGACGACCAGCTGGTCACTCCCATCGGGGCATTCTCCATCGGGGCGCGCTACAACCTGCCGCAGGCCGCCGCCGACAGCATCTACGTGATCCTGAGGAACCGCACGACCGGCTACGACCACATCTTCGAGGTCAAGACGGGAGGCCAGCAGTTCAACGCCGTGGTCAACGGCACGACGCGCATCAGCATCACCAACAGCCAGGTGCTCATCGACGTCACCAGCGGCAGCATCAGGAAAATCTCGTTCAGGCGAGTCAGGAACCAGATCTCCGAAGCGAGCCAGGGCAACTTCGCCACCCGTATGTGGCACGGGACGGCGTCGCGCTGGGACGAGGGCTTCAGCCAGTCCTGGTATAAGCCATATGGGCTGACCCGCTGGGCCTATGATGACTCAACCATTGGCCGCTGGTTCGGGATTGGCTTCGTCTGGTTCCTGCTGCGCCTGATCCTGGCCATCGTTATGGCCGTCGTGGACACGGTGCTGTCACTCGGCTTCCTGCTGGGCCAGCTCGGCTTCATCATTTTCGGGCCCACTGGGCGGGATGCCGTTTACGGGCTGCTGATTCTCGGTGTCCTTATCCTGGTGATTACGGGGATAGCCTCGGCCGCCTAGCCGCTGGGCCCGACCCGGCGCGCCCCGGCCCGGCCCGGTCAGAAGAAGCGGAAGTCGGGGTGGCTGTCGTGCCACACGAGCATGACGACCCGGCCGACGATGGTCGAGCCCCGGACCGGACCCCAGTAGCGGCTGTCGCAGGAGATCGCCCGGTTGTCGCCCATGACGTAGAACTCCCCGCGCGGGACGCGGAACGGGTCGCGCCTGCTGGCACCGGGTATCGGCGGCCCGAGCGGGTCATCGGACGGCAGGTACGGCTCGCGGAGCCGCCTGGCCGTCGACGTAGAGGACGCCGCCCGCCGAGTAGATCGTCTGGCCCGGCAGCGCGATGACGCGCTTGACCAGGTCGGTCCGGGCCGGCCCCGGGCAGTGGTCGCGCGGCGGATGGGTGAAGACGATGATGTCGCCCTGGCGCAGCTGGTGCCAGCTGAAGAACGCTTTCCAGACCAGGATCCGGTCGTAGACGTTGAGCGTCGGCACCATCGAGGTGCTGGGGATCGAGAAGGCCTGGAACACGAACGTCCGGATGCCGACCGCCAGCAGCACCGCGACCGCCAGGGAGATGGCCCATCCGGCCAGGGTCCGGCGCCGAGACGGCGGTGCCTTGCGTTGCTGGCGAGCGGCCATCGCACCTCCTATTACGCTGGCTAATATATCAGCCAACGTACTAGTGGGACGCCAGCTCGGTGCTCTCGCCGCGGGATGCGCTAGCCTGCGACGCGGAAGGGGTGACGCCGTGCCTGATGTGCTGTCCGAGCTGGGACGGCACCGGCTCGTCCCGGTCATCACCCTGGACCAGGCCCGGCACGCCGGCCCTGCTCGCGGCGCTGACCGCCGGCGGCCTGCCCTGCGCCGAGGTCACCTTCCGCACCCCGGCCGCCGCGGACGCGCTGCGCGCCATGGCCGAGGCCGCAGCCGAGGCCGGGCCGGGCGGCCCGGCGCTGATCGGCGCCGGTTCGGTGCGGCGCCCCGAGCAGGTCGATCAGGCGCTCGAGGCCGGCGCGCGGTTCATCGTCACCCCCGGCCTCAGCCTGGCCGTGCTGCGGGCCTGCGCCGACCAGGCCGTCCCCGTGATCCCCGGCGTGGCCACCGCCACCGAGATCTGCACCGCGCTGGACGCCGGCATCACCACGGTCAAGCTGTTCCCAGCCGAGCCGCTCGGCGGGGTGGCGCTGATCAGCGCCTTGGGCGGTCCGTTTCCCGAGGTCCGGTTCGTGCCCACCGGCGGCATCGGCGCCGAGCAGCTGCCCGCCTACCTGGCCTGCCCGGCCGTCGCCGCGGTCGGCGGGAGCTGGATGGCCTCGCGGAGCCTGATCCAGCAGGAGCGGTTCAGCGAGATCGCCGCCCTGACCGCGGGCGCCGTGGAGCTGGCCCGCCGCTGATCAGGTCGTCCAGATCAGGCTGTCCAGATCAGGCAGAACGGCTTGCCCGGCCGGGTCGGCGTAGACGCGCCAGCTCGGGCCGTCGCCGTCCAGCCGGGTGGCACCGATGTCGAGGACGGCCCGTTCCGCCGCGTCCACGTTCCCGACGGTCACGTCGAGGTGGATCTGCTGCGGGTAGGCCGGATCCGGCCAGCGCGGCGCGTTGTAGTGCTCAACCTGCTGGAACATCACCGGCTGCGCACCGTCCTCGCCGATCATGGCGACCCCGTCCGCCTCGTACGTCACCGGCTTGCCGAGCAGCTCGGCGTAGAAATGGCTCAGCGCCTTCGCGTCGGGGCAGTCGAGCATGACGCTCATCAGGGTGGTCCGCGGATCGTCCGGATTGACGCACACGTCGAACGGGTGGCCGGCCGGGTCGGCCAGCGTGTGCCACCGCTCGTTGCGGCGCAGCAGGCTGGCGCCGAGCTGCTGGGCGCGGTCCGCCGCCGCGTCGATGTCCGGCACCCGGAAGTCGAGGTGGGCCTGCTGCGGATGGTCCTGGCCCGGCCAGCTGGGCGGCACGTAGTCGGTGGCCTGCTGCAGGCCGATCCGCCAGCCGTCACCGGAGTCCATCGTGATCCAGTCGTCCTCGATCTCGTCCTCGTCGTCGTCGGGGACGCGTCGCCAGCCGGCGAGCTGCTCGTAGAACGTGGCCAGGAGGTCGATGTCCGGGGCGTCCAGCGCCACGGCCCGCAGTGAGCCGATCGGATGCGGGCTCGACTAGCCGATCCAGACTGTCTTGATGTTGCAGAACTCGCGGATGCCCTGGCTGGACAGCTCCCGGCCGTGCCCCGAGGTCCGCACCCCGCCGAACGGCAGCTGCGGGTAGCGTCGTCACGTTGCCGTTGATGAACACCATCCCGGCCACCAGGTCCCGGATCAGCCGGTCCCGCTCCGCCTCGTCCGTGGTCCAGGCGTTCGCGCCCAGCCCGAACTCCGTGCCGTTGGCGATCTCGATGGCCGCGTCCAGGTCCGCCACCCGGTACAGCGTCGCCACCGGCCCGAAGACCTCCTCCCGGTGCACCCGCATGTCCGGCGTGATCCCGGCCAGCACCGTCGGCGGGTAGTAGAAGCCCGGCCGGTCGGGCGCCGCGCCGCCGCACAGCACCCGCGCGCCCAGCGCCACCGCGTCCGCGACCAGCTTCTCGATGTCGTCGCGCTGCTGCTCCGAGGCCAGCGGCCCCACGTCGGTGTCCTTGTCCATCGGGTCGCCGACGGTCCTGGCCGCCATCTGCTCCGTGAACAGCCGCTCGAACTCGTCGTAGACCTCGTCATGCACGATGAACCGCTTGGCCGCGATGCAGGACTGCCCGTTGTTCAGCAGCCGCGCGGTGGCGGCGACCCGAGCGGCCGCGTCCAGGTCGGCCGACGGCATCACCACGAACGGGTCGCTGCCGCCCAGCTCCAGCACCACCTTCTTGATCTCGCTCCCGGCGATGGCCGCCACCGACTGCCCGGCCGGCCCCGACCCGGTCAGCGTCGCCGCCACCACCCGCTGATCGCGCAGGATCGCCTCCACCCGCGCCGACCCGACCAGCAGCGTCTGGAACGCTCCCGCCGGGAAGCCGGCCCTGGCGAACAGGTCCTGCATGAACAGCGCCGTCTGCGGCACGTTCGAGGCGTGCTTGAGCAGCCCCGACGTTGCCGGCCATCAGCGCCGGGGCGGCGAAGCGCATGGCCTGCCAGAGCGGGAAGTTCCACGGCATGATGGCCAGCACCGGCCCCAGCGGCTGGTAGCTCACGTAGGCCCGGCGGGCCCCCACCGCCTCCGCGTCGCCCGGCTCGTCGGCCAGGAACCCCTCCGCGTGCTCGGCGTAGTACCGGCAGGCCATGGCGCACTTGGCCACCTCCTGCCGGGCCGCGACCAGCGTCTTGCCCATCTCCGTGGTCATCATCGCCGCGATCGGGTCGCGCTCGTCGTCCAGGATCTGCGCCGCCTGGCCCATCCACCCGGCCCGGTCCGCGAAGCTGGTCAGCCGGTAGCTCTCGAAGGCCGCCGCGGCGGCCGCCAGGCAGCGCTCGACATCCGGCTCGCTCATCTCGTCGAAGCTCTTTACGGTCTCCCCGGTGGCGGGGTTGACGGTCGCGATGGCCACGCTGTCCTCCCAGTGCTGCAAACCTCAGTGCTGCAAACCCAGTGCTGCAAACCCAGTGCTGCAAAACCCAGTGCCGCATGCTTACTGGCAAAGCCCCTGCCCGGGCCGCGCTCGGCCACACCTGAGCCGCGCGGCGGAGATCATGCAGGATCGATAACATATTCGATAACAAAAGAAGTCCGGTCTCACTCCCGATCATAGGATCAAGGCAGCCCGCCGTGAAGGCGGCCCCTCGCCCCCGCCCCCCGGCTGATAACAGCAAGAAGCGCCGCTAGGCTCGGGCGGCCAGGGCCAGGCCCAGGGCGGCGGCGTGCCGGTGGCCCGCCGACGGCCCGGGCAGCGTGCCGCCGACGTCGCCGCGGCCGGCCGTGATGCCCTCGGGCAGCGCCCGGAGCAGCACGCCGAGCAGCTCGTCGTCCCCGGCCGGCCCGCCGACGATGAGCAGTTGCGTGCCGGTCTGACCGTCCAGCACTCGGCGCAGGTTGACCGCGAAGACTGCCTCCTTGAGCCGGAGCCGGATGGCCCGCCACTCGGCCGGGCTGTGCCGCCGGTCGAACGGCAGCAGCCCGGCCGGGCCGGGGGCGGCCAGCATGCCGAGCGCGCTGGGCGCCGCGGGCCGGTCCAGGAAACCGTGGCTGCCGTCCTCGGCCTCGAACTGCTGGCTGCCGGTGACCCGCAGGCACGGGCCGCGCTTGACCCAGTCGGCCGCGGCCCGCGGCGCGCCCAGGGTCTCCGCCACGGCCGTGGTGAGCAGGTCGCCGGCGCCCGCGGCCACCACCTCGCGGTCCGGTCCGATGACGTCGATGGTGCCCGCGCCGACGTCGACGACCAGGGCGTCGGCCCGGGCGCCGGGGGTGGTCGAGCGCGCCCAGCCGGGCCGCCGCGGGCTCGCTGATCAGGCGGCGCACCGGACGGTCGATCAGCTCGCCGAGCAGCGCGGCGTGGTCCAGATCGGCGGCGGTGCGGTGCAGCGACGCGACCAGCACGGTCCGCCCGGTGCCGCCGCGCCGGGCGGTGGCGGCGTCCGCCACCTCGGCCCAGGTCCAGCGCGAACAGATCATCGACCGGGGTCGGCCCGGCCGGGGTGCCGAGCGCGGTCACGGTGCCCGCGGGCCAGCGGGTCAGGTCGGCGCACGCGGTGCGAAGCGGGACGCGGCGGCCCGCGGTGACAAGCCACGGCTCGGCCGGGTCCGCGACCGCTTCGGCGACCGAGCCGCGGCCGGCGCCGGCGGCCAGGCCGATCACCGCATTGGAGAAGTCCAGCAGCAAACGGCTCAGGGTCACCGCGTCGGCCGCCTCGGCGTCGGCCAGCCCGAGCGCGGCGCCGAGCGCCACCGGGTCGGTCAGCGTGGTCAGCGTCCGGCCGGGGGCCGGACCTCGACGGCGAGCAGCGGGCAGGCGGCGGCCGCCGCGGTGTCCACCTGGTCGAGCACGGGCACGCCGGCGCCCAGCCGGTTGGCGATGAGCACGCCCTCGTCACCGGCGGTGAGGACCGCACCGACCGGCGCGCCCGCGGCGAGCAGGCCCCGGACCCGGCCCGCTGCTGCGGCATAGCCCACCCCGGGCGGCACCAGGGCGACCAGCTGGCCAGGAGGCACCGGCCGGTGACTGTTATCGAGGATGATCGGCCGGCCGACGCAGGTGCCCGCGCCGCCGGGCGTGGCCACGCCGGCCGCCAGCACGCGGAGCCGGCCGGTCCGCGGCGGCAGCGCCGGGACGGTCAGCGTCGCGGTGTCGGCGGCCCGCAGCGGAGCGATGCTGGCCTCCGTCACCTGGACGCCGAGCCGCCGCTCGACGCGGCGCAGCAGCGCGGCCGCGCCGTGCACGGACTCGGCGGAGCCCTTGCGGCCCCGGGTGGGCAGCCGGTCGACGCCGAGCAGCCGGCCGTCGGCCAGCACGGCCACCTCGGTGGTCGCGTTGCCGACGTCGACCCCGGCGACAACGGTCATCGGGTCAGGCCGCGCCGGGCATAGACCTCGGCGGCCTCCGTGAGCAGCGCGGCACACCGGGGCAGTCCCCGGCCGGCCAGCGAGTCGGCCAGGCCGGTCAGCTCGGCCGGGGTGGACCGGCCCGGCCGGAGCGCGTCGTAGATGGCCAGCACCTCGTCGTCGCCCAGCGCGGTCAGCTCCGCCGCCCGCCGCAGGTTCTCGGCCAGCTGCGGGTTGCCGTGCTGCTGCGCCACCACCGCCTGGCGTTTCCAGCGCGTCGGGGTGGATGCGCAGGTCGGGCACGCCGACCTCAGCCCGCCGCACGGCCTCCAGGGTGAGCTCCCCGACCGGCCGCCCGGACAGCGCCCGCACAAGCCTGCGCACCTCCGGCGTCGTTCACTGGCCGGCCCTCCCTCGGACAGCTCCTCGGCCGGGGCATCGGGTCGCACCCAGGCGCGCTCGAGCGCCATCAGCGCGATCACCGTGGTGTGGTAACTGGCCTCGATGGCCTCGTCGGAGTACGGGTTGCGGGCCGGGTCGGGGGTCCCGCCCTTGGCGTGCCGGGCGGCGTTCGCGCCCAGCAGCCGGTACAGCTCCGGGGTGACGGACGGCGCCACCGAGTACAGCTCCAGGTTGGCCAGCGGGGCCAGGTCGCGGCGGTGGATCAGCGCAGTGCCCTTGCCCTGCAGCCCGATGCCGATGCCCGAGCCGGCCAGCCGGGCCGCGGCCAGCCCGATCCGGCCCAGGTCCACGGTGTCGTTGAACCGGACCACGCGGCCGGTGCAGCCCTCTTCTTCCAGGCCGGCCAGCAGTTCGCCGAGCACCTCGGGCACGGTCAGCCCGGACAGCGAGCGCCACACGTCCCGGCCGACCGCGGGTGACACGCCGATCACCACGTCCCGCGGGTCCTGGCCGGGCCTGCGCCGGGACCGGCCGGGCGCCAGCCGCCCAGGGCACCGCGGCCTCGGCCTGCGCGGCGCGCAGGTCCTCGACGCCGCGGGCCTGGCGGATGGCGTCGATCTCGGCCTGCCGGTCCGGCGCGGGCTCGTACCCGGTGCCCGGCCCGGCGTAGTCGTTGGGGTCGGTGACCATGGACAGCACCCGGAGGCTCTCGTCGAAGATGGCCGCCGTCTGCAGGTAGTCGCCGGACAGCCGGGCCCGGGTCATGTCCATGATCTTCTCGGCCGCGTCCTCGTATCCGGTCTCGTCCAGCGCCGCGACGATGTCGACCACAGTCAGGCCGCCTTCCCTGATCGCGTGCGCGGCGCTGACCACGGCCAGCGTGTCGGTGTCCCCGAGGTCCTTCGACCCGGCCGCGTCCACCGCGAGCTCGACGTGGTCGTCGGTGAAGTCGGCCAGGCCGAGATGCCGGTACACGGCCCGGCAGGCCAGGGCGGCCTCGCGGCGCAGCTCGGCGATCCGCTCGGCGGGCACGGTGCGCAGCCCGCCGTCGACCCCCCAGTCGCGCTGCAGGGCCAGGAAGTCGTCGATGTCCTCGGCGTTGAAGTTGCTCGGCCCGAACATGTTGTCGTAGCGCTGGATGCTGCCGAACCCGCTGAACACGAAGTCCGAGCCGGCCAGCACGATGGGCAGCGTGCGCGAGGTCCGGCGCATGTCGGACTCGCTCATCAGCGCGTCGTTGCCGGAGCACGACTCGAGGTTGCGCATCATCGCCATCAGGTTCTCGGCCATCAGCTCGCGCAGCCCGCCCGGCACCGACGCGGCCACGCTGGCCCCGTCGATGCCGCCGTTCTGCACCCCCTGGGCGCCGATGGCCCGGGCCAGGGCCACGCACCGGGCCTCCAGGTAGAGCATGGACCGGCCCTCGGCGCCGGCCATGAGCACCTCGGCGCCCGCGCCGCTGGAGACCCGCATCTTCATCCCGCGCGAGGCGTAGGCCGAGGTGAGGAAGGCCTTCGACCAGGGCGTGTCGTCGCCGTCGGTGAAGACCTGCTCGGTGCCGTACAGCGACACCGTCTCCGCGTAGGAGGTCAGCCCGCGCATGCCGAGCTCGAGTTCCAGCGCCTCCTCGACCGAGCACTGGATGAGCACGCCCTGGGCCGCCACGGCCGCCCCGATCAGGCAGGCCACCGCGTTGCTCGGCGCGTCGGCCAGCACCGGGACGGTGGTCTCGATCTCCCGGAAGCCGAACGCCGCGGCCGTGGCCGAGTCGGCGGCCAGCAGCAGCGGGTCGTCCAGCCGGTTGGTGACGTGGGCCTGGTTGCTGGGCGTCCGGCGGCCCCGCAGCTTGGTCATGGCCAGGCCCAGCTCGGCCGGACGGAGCAGGGCCAGCACCCGGGCCAGCTTGGCCGGGGTGGCACCCGCGCTGAGCCGGATGATCTCGGCCCTGGGCACGTCGGGACTGACCACTCGGCGGGCGAACTCGGCGTCGGACAGGCCCATCGCGTCCGGGGCGGCGGCCAGGTCCAGGCCGTGCCGGGCGATGTAGGAGTCGATCGAGTCGAAGTCCGGCTCGGCCACGCCGTCCAGCTCGGTCACCCGGCCGTCCTTGATGACCAGCCCGGGTTCCGGGTCGGCGGGCGAGCGCAGCGCCACCAGGCCGAGCTCGGGGTTTTCGACCGCGAACCCGTCCAGGTTGACCCGCTGCTGGTCCATGAACCGGATCCGGCCCACCGGCCGGTCGGGTGGTAGTGCCATAGCCGCCCCTTAGTTCGCTGGCCGCAGCTCGATGACCCGGCCGTCGCCCGGCTGACCCGGCTGACCCCGGTCGCAGCCGGGCCGCCCCCGGCGTCCGCACCACGATCCGGATCCGGTCGCCGCGGAACAGGTCCTGCGAGAACTCGATCGGCGCGCCGTCGGAGTCGCTGGTGGTCCGGGTGATGGCCAGCAGCGGCGATCCGGCCGCCACGTCCAGCACCTGGGCCTCGTCCGCCGACGCGGTGACCACCTCGATCTGCTCCACCGCCTCGGCCGGCCGGGTGCCGAAGTGCGCCTCGAGCAGCTCGTAGACCGAGCCGCCGAGCGGCAGCTCGAGCAGGCCGAGGAACCGGTCCGCGGGGAACCGCGCGTGCTCGACCACGATCGGGCTGCCGTCGGCCAGCCGGATCCGGTTCAGGTCGACGACCAGGTCGCCGCGGCGCAGGCCGAGGGCGCGGGCCACCGGCTCCTCCGCGGCCGACAGCCCGGCGCTGATCACCCGGGTGCCGGCCACCACGCCCTGGCTGCGCAGCAGCGCGGGCACGCCCACGACCCGGCTGGTGTCCCGCTCGATCTTGTCCTTGCTGACGAACGTGCCGCCGCCCCGGCCCGGGTACCCGGCGCACCACGCCGCCGTCGGCCAGCACGGCCAGCGCCTGGCGCAGCGTCGCCCGGCTGACCCCCAGGTCGGCCGCGAGCGCGCGCTCGGCGCCGAGCCGCTGGCCGGGGCGCAGGTGCCCGCTGGCGATCCGCTCGGTCAGCACCCGCCGCACGTCCTCGGGCGACCGCCCGTCAGCCAGCATCCAGCGCACCCAGTGCATAAAGTGACTCGGGGAGCACCTGGCCGCCGTCGACCACGATGCTCTGCCCGGTGATGAAGGCGGCCTCGTCGGTGGCCAGGAACAGGGCCGCATAGCCGATCTCGTCCACCGTGCCCAGGCGGCCCAGCGGGATGCTGGACGTCATCGACTGGATGTACTCCTCGCCGAGGTCGGCCAGGCCCTCGGTCATCACGTTGCCGGGCAGCACCGCGTTGATGGTGATGCGGCTGGCGGCCAGCTCGATGGCGGCGGTGCGCATGAAGCCGAGCTGGCCCGCCTTGCTGGCGCCGTAGTGCACCCAGCCCGGGAAGCCGGTGATCGGCCCGGTGATGGACGAGGTCAGGATGACCCGGCCGTGCCCGGACGCGGCCAGCGCGGGCATGCAGGCCTGCACCGACAGGATGTTGCCGCGCAGGTTGGTGCCGAGCACGGTGTCGATGTCCTCGTCGGTCATGTCGGCCAGCCGGCTCTCGGGGAAGATCCCGGCGTTGGCGCACAGCACGTCGATGCCGCCCAGCCGCTGCACCGCCACCTCGGCCATCCGCGCGCAGTCGGCCCGCACGCTGACGTCGGCCAGCAGGTAGGAGACCTCGGCGCCATCGGCCGACAGCTCCGCGGTGGCCGCCTTGGCCGCCGCCTCGTCCCGGCCGGTGATCAGCACCCGGGCGCCTGACCTGGCGAAGACCCGCGCGATGCCCTTGCCGATGCCCCGCGTGCCGCCGGTGACCACCACGGCGCGTCCAGCGATTGAGGTGAACACGGTTACTCCTTCCCGCCCCGGCTGAGGAAGCGCTCAGCCAGGTCGCAGCTGTCCTGGGTGTAGCCCGCGCCGAGCTGCCGGGCGATCTCCGCGGCCTGGTGCGAGCCGATCCAGGCGACCAGCAGCAGCCGGCGGAACATGATGAACGTCCAGATCTCGGCCTCGTCCTCGGCCGGCAGGCTGAGCACCCGGCGGTAGCCGGACAGCCAGCTGTCCACCAGCTCGGGCACGTGCGGCTGGTGCTCGAAGAAGCTCACCGCGGTGCCGACATCGTAGAGGAACCAGCTGAAGCCGGAGTCGTCGAAGTCGATGACGCTGACCCGGCCGCCGTCCACCAGCAGGTTGGCCAGCCGGGTATCGGCGTGGACCAGCCCGAAGCGCCCCGGCCCGGTGCCGAACCGGGCCAGCCGGCCGGCCAGCGCCCCGGCCAGGCGGCCCAGCACTTCCCGCTCGGCGGGGCCGACGCCGATGCCGTCCTGCCACCGTCCCCAGCGCGGCTGGGCGCCGAACGCCGTCTCGTAGTCCCAGCTGAACCGGGTGAACCAGGACGGCCGGGCCCACTGCGCGGGAGTGCTGGTGCATCCGCGCGGTGATCTCGCCCAGCTCGGCGAAGTGGCTGGCGTCGTCGTCCGCGGGCTCGGTGCCCGGCAGGAACTCGAAGCGCACGCAGTGACGCAGCGACTCCCCGGCGCTGGCGTCCCCGGCGTCGGGCAGGGCCAGCACCCGCTGGCCGTCCGGCGCGGGCAGCACCCGCGGGGTACGCACGCCGGCCTCGGCGCGCAGCGCGTCCATCCAGGCCAGCTCGGACTCGATCTCGGCCCCGGTGTGGTAGCCGAGCCGGTGCACGCGCAGCACGCACGGTCCCTGGTCGGGCTGCTCGACCAGGTAGGTCGCGTTCTCGGACACGTTCAGCAGCCGGACGGTGCTGGCCGGCGCGCAGCCGTAGGCCAGGGCGGCCCGCTGCGCGAACCGCGTCACCCGGTCCAGCACATCCCCGCCGCCGGACAGGTCGTGGGTGCTCATGGCCGCGTCACCGGGCCCCGTCACCGGGCCGCCTCGGCGTGCTCGCGGCCTTCCACCTCGGCCAGCACGGCGATGATCGCGTCCCTGGCCGCGGTGACCGCGCTGACCGGGCCGCTCAGGTAGATCCGGCCGGCCGCGCCGATCATGGACACGTCGACCAGGGTGACCTCCGGCGCGGCGCGCTCCGCCTCGTTGGCGGCCAGCGCGGTGAACAGCGCCGGGGTGACCTCGCACACCAGCAGCGCGTCACCGGGCAGGATCATGGAGCCGCCCCGGGTGCGGTTGATGAGGATCGCCTGCCGGTCGGTGATGTCCTCGATCACGTCGCAGAACAGCACCCGCGGCCGGAGCTGGTCCGCCGCCTTGGCCTCGAGCCCGGCCAGGATGGCCTCCCCGGCCTGCTCCACGTCGGCCAGGTCGGGCGCCGTGCACCTCCAGCACGCCGAACTGCCGCTCGACGAACAAGATGCCGGGCTCCACGCCGGGCACCGCGCGCAGCGCGAGGTCGGTGACCCGCTCGATGGCCAGCGCCGGCGCGACCTCCACGATCAGCGCGTGCTCGCCCTCCATCGGCGGGTAGCCGCGGGCCCGGGTCGGCGTGCCCAGGTAGGCCGCGAACTGCCGCTTCAGGTCCCGGACCAGGAGGTGCACCCGCAGCTCGGGGCCGGGCGGCGCGGGGCCGGCCGGCGCGGTCAGCGCCATGATCGCGGCCTACTCGCCACGGATGGTGAAGTGCCTGCCGAGCTCGGTGTGCGGGCGCGGGATGACGTGCACCGAGATCAGCTCGCCGACGCTGCTCGCGGTCTCCGCGCCGGCCTCGGTGGCGGCCTTGACCGCGCCGACGTCCCCGACGATGGTCACCGACACCAGGCCGTCGCCGACCTCCTGGCGGCCGACGATGACCACGTTCGCGGCCTTGACCATGGCGTCGGCCGCGGCCAGCGCGGCCACGTACCCCTTGGTCTCGATCATCCCGATGGCGTTATCTGCCACGTGCTTCTCCTGTCTGCTCAGATGCCTGCTCCGACGGCTCGTCGATCGAGCCGATGATCAGCGCGTCCACCGGCGGCGGCTGGCCGGGGAACCAGGCCGCGGCGACCGAGCCCTGCACGACCAGCACCCGCTCCCCGATCCCGCTGCCCAGCACGTCGAACGCGACCAGGCGCTGCCCGGTGCCGTCCGCCTCCACCTCGAGGAAGGCGCCCTTGGGGATCTCGTCCAGCCGGCGGGTGGCCCAGACGCTGCCGGTCACGGTCGCGGTAAGCATCAGCGCTCCTTCTCGATCTCGACCCCGGCGGCCCGGGCCCGGTCCCTGGCCAGCGGGGTCAGCACGGCCCGGCGGCCCAGCACCAGCCGGGCCCCGGCCTGCGCGGCCTCGCGGACGGCGGCCTCGGTGACCGCGCCCTTCTCGATCCGGTGCGCGGGCCGGGCCGATCCGGCCACCCCGGCCGGGGGCAGCTGAAACCGCAGCCGCCCCGATCGGAGGTCGTCCCGGTGGCGGGGGTTCTCGAACAGGTGCAGCAGCCGGGTCACGAACGCGGCCAGCTCGGCGTCGGTCCGCAGGCTGACCGTCTCCACGTCGCGCACCCCGTCCCGCGGCGTGAACGTCGGCCCCTCCTGTGGAGGCGCGGCCGGAGCGGCGGGCAGCAGCTCGGCCAGCACCTCGCGGACCAGGCCGCGCAGCAACTCGGCATCCTGGCCGTCGCTCATCCCGGGCTCCCGAGTGCCTCATGCGCGGCGTCGGCGGCCTGCCGGACGTCGGCCTCCGAGCCGGACAGGTAGACCCGGCCGGTGGCGCCGATCATCCGGTAGTCGACCACCTTGATCCGGGCCGCCTTCTCCGCCTCGTTGGCGGCCAGGATCGCGTACGACGCGGGCTGCATCTCGAGCACGAACAGCGACTCCCCGGCCAGGGCCATCGACCCGAGCCGGTTCCGGTTGATCAGGAACGCGTGCTGCGGGTCCAGCATCGTGATGATCTTCGAGGCCAGTACCTGGGGCCGGGTGGCGTCGCTCGCGGTGGCCCCGAACTCCTCCAGCACGGCCGTGCTGGCCGCCCGGACCTCGTCGTTGCGGCCGTGGATCTCCAGGTAGCCGAAGTGCCGTTCCACGACCAGGATCCCGGCCTGGACCTCGGCGTGCTTCAGCGCGACGTCGGTGAGCGGCTCGATGTCCAGCCCCGGCGCGATCTCGATGACCTGCGCGGCGTCCCCGCTGCGCGGCAGGCTGCCCCGGATCCAGGTGCCCAGGTAGCACATCGTCTGCGGCTGGAGCCGGTTGATGAAGATGAACGACCGCAGCTCAGCCATGCCCGCCTCCCCGCCCGCCGCCCAGCCCATCGCGCCGCAGGGCCTGCAGCTCCTCGATGATCACCCGACGGATCTCCGCTCGGAGCGACTCCACCTCGGGGCGGGGCGCGGAAGATGAATAACGGACCTCGTCCGGGGCCTGGCTCGGCCGCTGATTGCCCAGATTCGAGGCCACCGGATAAGGCGGCACCGGCCCCTCGGGCGCCGCCCACGGGTCCAGCCCCCCGAAGTCACCGAAAGCCTCGGCCGGGTCGCTGTTGTAGGCCAGCCTGGTCCACTGCACCAGATGCTTGGGCTGCAGGTTCTCGCCCACCGACGATCGGCCGAAGAACCCGGTCCCGATCGTCATGGACGGCGCCAGCCCGGTCTCGATGCCCGCGCTGCCCAGGCTGCTCCCCGCGTTGACCGCGACCCGGAGCACGTCCAGCGCGGCCCCGTAGGTCATGATCGTCGCCGGGCTGGCCGAGTGGATCGCGGCCGAGTGGCCCTTGCCGCCGATCCGCAGCACCGCCCGGGCGGCGTCCGTGCCCTGCTCCTCGCCGGGCACGATGACCAGGCCGAGCACCGGGCAGAGCTTCTCGTGGGCCAGCGGCTCCTCCGGGACCACCAGGCGGAACGGGGCCAGCAGCACCCGGGTCGTGCCCGGCACCCGGATCCCGGCCTGGGCCGCGATCCAGGTCGCGTCCTTCCCGACGAACCGGGTGTCGAACCGGCCGCCGGGGAACACCAGGTCGCGGATCTTGTCCCGGTCGCCCGGCTCGAGCAGGTGGCAGCCCTCCCGCTTGAGGTGGCGCAGCAGGGTGCCCGCCGCCGCCTCGGTCACGATCAGCACCGACTCGTTGGTGCACAGGATCGAGTTGTCGAAGCTCTTGCTGTCCGCGATCCGCCGGGCCGCCTGGGCCAGGTCCGCGGTCGCGTCGACCAGCACCGGCACGTTGCCCGGGCCGACGCCGATGGCCGGGTTGCCCGAGCTGTACGCGGCCCGGACCACCGCCGTCCCGCCGGTGGCCACGATCACGCTGGTCCGCTCGTCGGCCATCAGCGCGTTGATCAGCGGCACCGACGGCTCGTCCACCACCTGGATGACGCCGTCCGGGGCGCCCGCCGCCACCGCCGCGGCGGCCAGGGTGCGGGCCGCGTCGGCCGAGCACTCACGGGCCAGCGGGTGCGGGCTGATCACCACGGCGCTGCGGGTCATCAGCGCCAGCAGCGCCTTGACGAACACGGTGGCCACCGGGTTGGTGGACGGGGTCAGCGCGAGCACCACGCCGGCCGGTCGCGGGATCTCCACGATCTTGGCCGCCAGGTCGACCCGCGGGGTCACGTAGTCGTGGCCGGCGTACGCCTCGACCAGCCCGGTGCTGCTGGCCACGTTCTTGAGCACCTTGTGCTCGGCCACGCCGAACCCGGTCTCGCGCACCGCCCACTCCGCGTACTCCTGGGCTCGCGCCGCCCCGGCCGAGGCCGCGGCGTGCACGATGCGGTCCACGGTGGCCTTGTCGAACCGGGCGAAGGCCTGCGCCGCCCACTGCGCGCGCTGCAGCATGGCCTGCGCGCGCGGCACCCCGGCCGGGTCGGTCAGCAGGTCCACGCTGATCGGCCGGCCTCCGTCCGTGGCCGCCTCAGTCACGGCTGTGTCTCCCCGGGGCTCATGGCTGCCTCCGCCCAGACACGGCGTCATCGCGGGCGGCGCCGATGGCCACCGCCACCCGGTCCAGCAGCTCGCCGCACAGGTCGGGCGTCATCAGCAGGCCCGGCTTGAACTGCAGCACCCGCGGGTCGAGCGTGGAGAAGATGGCCCAGACGCCGTTCTCGTACAGCCGCTTCATCACGTACTTGGCGCCCTGCGGGTGGTCGAACTCCAGGCCCATGACCAGGCCGTTCTGCCGGATGCCGGTGAACCACTCCGGGTAGGCCCGCTGGATGCGGCGCAGCCCGGTGCCGAGCACGTCGGCGATGTAGCCGACCATCGACCTGATCTCCGGCCGGCAGGTGATCTCCAGCGTCTTGAGCGCGGCCACGCAGCCCAGCTCGGCCCCGCCGAAGGTGGACATGTGGGCGAAGCCGTCCTCGGTCAGCCAGCCCGCCGCGGCCTCGCTGACCAGCACCGCGCTGACCGGGTACATGCCGCCCGAGATGCCCTTGCCGGTGACCAGGATGTCCGGCGCAATGCCGTGCTTGGTGATGGCCCACAGCTCGCCGGTGCGCATCAGCCCGGTCTGCACCTCGTCCGCGATGTACAGCGCGCCGTGGGCCTCGCACAGCCGCTTGACGCCCTCCAGGTAGCCCGGCGCGGGCAGCGGGAAACCGTAGGTAGCCGGGATCGTCTCCATGATCACGGCCGCCGCGTCCCGGCCGCGCAGCGCCTGCTCCATGGCCGCCAGGTCATTGAACGGCACGTGCACGAACTCGTCCGGCCGGTCGGCCAGGAACAGCGCGGCGAACCGCTCGTCGCCGGTGGCCACGGCCAGCCCGGTGTGCCCGTGGTAGGCCTTGGCCACCGAGACGATCTTGCGCTTCTTCGTCGCGTGCCGGGCCGTCTTCAGCGCGATGTCGATGGCCTCGCCGCCGCCGCTGCCGAACACCACCTTGGTCAGCCCGGCCGGCGCCGTGCTGACCAGCGCCTCGGCCAGCGCGGTCCGGGCCAGCGACGGGAAGTGGTGGTTGCCGATGTCGAACCGCTGCATCGCCGCGGTGACCGCGGCGATGACCTCAGGGTTGCGGTGGCCGAGGTTGTAGGTGCCGCCGTTGAGGTGCACGTCGATGAGCCGCTTGCCGTCGACGTCGTAGATGAAGTAACCCTCCCGGCGGTCGATGACCAGCGGGACCCCGGCGTCCACCCAGAACTGTGTCTTGTCCGGGTTCCAGAACTGCCGGGACGCCTCGAGCATCTCGCTCTTGGATCCGAAGGCGATCAGCTCGTCAGCCATGTCACCTCCCCGGCCGCGCCCGTAGAGCAGCAGGCCCGCTACCCGCTGCTCACTTTGGTCTGACCAAATACGTACCCTTTAGACCTTTCGGTGTCAAGAGGCTTACGTTAACGCCATATTTCCTTAACCAAAAGTCTTGTCACCGCCCATACCTGCTGATACTGTCCGCGCTGTGACGTGCATCACAAACCGTCTCGTAACCGTTTGACTCGTAGTTGACCAACCGCCGGGGAGGCATGGATGGCAAAGTCGGAACTGCCCCGGGTGGGGGGTATCCAGGGCATGGAGGAGGACTTCGACGTCTCGCAGCGCGCCGAGGTCCCGAAGCTGCGCAAGCACGCGGTCGGCCTGGGCGGGGTGCTCTTCCTCACCGTCACCGGGTCCGCCCCGATCTCGGCCATGCTGTTCAACACGCCGATCATGGTCGGCTACGGGCAGGGCGTCGGCGCGCCCGCGGCGTTCATCTTCGCCGCGATCGTGCTGGTCGTGTTCTCCGTCGGGTACGTCGCGATGGCCAGGAAGAAGACCTCCGCGGGCGGCTTCTACTCCTACATCAGCCACGGCCTGGGCCGGGAGCTCGGCATCGGCACCGGCTACGGCGCCGTCGTCGCGTACTCGGTGTTCGAGGCGTCGCTGGCGGGCGGGTTCGCCTACTTCGCCAACCTCAAGTTCGCGGCGTACGGGATCAACATCGGCTGGCCCTGGCTGGCGCTGGGCATGGTCCTGCTGATCTCGCTGCTCACCTTCTTCGACGTCCGGCTGTCGTCCACGCTGCTGGCCATCGGCCTGATCAGCGAGATCGCGATCCTGGCCATCTTCGACGTCTTCATGTTCAGCAAGGGCCACGTGATGTGGAGCGCGCTCGACCCGGCCAAGGCGTTCACCAGCTTCCATGCCTCGGGCAAGCTGGTGGCGGGCTCGGTTGGCATCGGCCTGTTCTTCGCCTTCTGGTCCTGGGTCGGGTTCGAGATGGCGCCCAACTACGCCGAGGAATCACGGGACCCGAAGCGGATCGTGCCTCGCGCGCTGTACATCTCGGTCATCGGCCTGGGCGTGTTCTACACGCTCACCTCGTGGGCCCCGCTGTTCGGCTACTCCAGCCCGCACGCGGCCATCGCGGCGGCGCAGGGCAACGCGGCCAACTTCTACCTGGACCCGGCCCGGGCGCTGGCCGGCGGCTGGGTCGCCTCGATCATGAGCTTCCTGATCATCACCGGGTCGTTCGCCTGCGGCATGGCGTTCCACAACACCACGGCCCGGTACATGTACTCGCTCGGCCGGGAGGGGCTGCTGCCGTCCGCGCTGGGCCGGACGCACCACAAGTTCAAGAGCCCGCACATCGCCTCGATCGTGCAGTCGGTCGTCGCGGTGGTGATCATCGTCCTGTTCGCCGTATTCACCGGGACCAACGACCCCAGCTCCCAGGCCTACCTGCAGCTGTACGGGCTGATGGCGGTCATGGGCGTGATCATCATCTTGTCGGTGCAGGCCCTGGTGTCGCTGGCCATCCTGCTCTACTTCCAGCGCCACTACCGGGACGACGTGCACTGGTGGAAGACCCGGCTGGCGCCGATCCTGGCCCTGGTTTCCCAGGTCTTCGTGGTCTACCTGCTGTTCGACAACATCACCTTCCTGGGCAGCGGCTACGGCTACGCGAAATGGTTCGGCCCGATCGACCTGGTCGTCGTGCTGGCCGGCGTGGGCGCCGCGTTCTACTTCAAGAAGAACAAGCCCGAGAAGTTCGAGCAGGCCGGGCGCCTGATCAACGACGGGCTCTGATCACCACAGGTCCTGGCCGCCGCGCTACCGCGCGGCGGCCAGGACTATAAGAGAACCTCGGCGTCATTCAGCGACAGATACGAGAACTGGCTCGTTTCCCGCTGCCGGCCCGCGAAGTAACGTTTGCGGTGCCCCAGCGAGGAGATGTGATATGTCAGCTAAAGACTCCGCAGGACACCGTTTTCAAGCCCACCATCGCCGTGCTGTTCTGGTCGTAGCCGCACTGATTCTTCCTGTTGCCGCCGCTACGCCCGCGCTGGCGTCGGCGCCCATTTCGCATAAATTGCCGGTCCGCAGTCCGGCGTCGCCGCCGGTCATCCGGAAAAATCCGGCCGCGTCCATGGCGAGGGGGCATACGCGAGCGGACTGGCGGCGGGACATCGCGAAGCTTCCCGCGCTGAAGCCCGGGTGTTATCACGCTGCTTATCCGTCGCTGCGGTGGCATGCGGTCCGGTGCGAGGTCGCGCCGCGAATCCCCATGAAGCCAGCATCGTCATCGCAGGCACCGGCATCGGCCGCGCCTCAGGCCGTCGGAAACGGCACGGACTACTCAGCCAAGGTCTCTGGCACGATCTCCGAAGCCACGGGAGTATTTGACAACGTCAGCTCGGGTATCACGGAAACCGGCCAGCTGAACCACAAGGGGCCGGACCGCGCGAACACTTTCACGCTCCAGATGAACAGCCAGTTCTTCACCAGCCCGGCATGCTCGAAAAGCAAAGACCCGGGCAAGTGCCAAGGATGGCAGCAGTTTGTCTATGAGACGAGCACCAATACGGTGTTCATGCAGTACTGGCTGCTGAACTACGCAGCCAAGTGCCCGTCGGGCTGGTTCACGTCCGGGAGCAGCTGTTACACCAACAGCCCGGCGAGCACCTACGCCGGCGGCCATCTGACCGCGGCCGACCTGGCCAGCGCGGCGCTCGGGGCGGAGGCCGTCGGGGGTGGCAATGACCAGGTGTCCCTGTCGGCCGGGTCCGGTAAGGCCACCCTGGTCGCCAAGTCCGACAGCATGCTGGACCTGGCCAAGAAGTGGAACACGGCCGAGTTCGGCGTCTATGGCGACGGCGGGGCCGGCGAGGCCAAATTTGGCAAGGACACCTCGCTGGAGTCGCAGACATCCCTGGAGGGCAGCAGCGACAAGGCCCCTACGTGCGCGAAAGAGGGGTTCACCGGCGAGACGAACAACCTCACGCTGACCGGCACTCCCAAGATCGGTGCCCAGGGTCAGCCGACGATCGTCTCCGCGCAGACCAATGGCAGCACCAAGGCAGAGAGCTGCGCGAGCATCGGCGGTCCGGTCAAGGCGGCCCTCCTGGATCCCTGGGGCAACTGCGGCGCCTACGCGCCGGGGTGGAGCGACCTCAACAGCCACTGGTCCGCTTACGGGAAAACGCCGCTCACGATCGACACGACGACGTTCTGCGACACCTCATCCAGCCCGGTCACCTATAGCGGCCTCGTCGCCGACGATCCGAGGGTGATCGTCCTGTCGGACCCGGCCGGCGGCCTTTCCCGGCTCACGGCCGCCGAGGTCGCCGCGGTCACCAAGTACGTGAAAAACGGCCACAACCTCGTCGGCACCTTTGCCACCTTCGACTGGAGTACCGCCTCCAACGACGCCCTGGCCAGCCTGTTCGGCCTGTCGCCCAGCTTCTCGTCGACAATTCCCCCGGTGACCCCGGACTACAGTGTCAAGGATCCGGTGTGGCCGCTGTTCCGGAAGGTGCCTAACCCGTACGACTCGCAGGGGTACCCGTTCTCGCAGGTCCCGGCCAGCGGCACCTGGGGCCCCGGCGCGCTGGTGAAGGCGAAGTACGTGGCGCTGACCAAGGGCGACGTGGCGGCTATCACCTGCTACATAACCGACACCTACCAGGCGATTTACGTGTCGAACATGCCCGAGTACACCCCGGGAACGGCCGACCTGCAGTTCCTGTACAACGCGCTGACCCAGCCCGACAAGTAATTCCGCACGGCAGGCTCCGGCACTCGCTCACCCGACACTGGACGCGGTCAGGATCTCGTCGACGACCGCGTCCAGTGGCCGGGTGGCGTCCACGATGACCGCGCCGAACCGCCGGTAGCCCTCTTCGTAGCCCGTGTGCCAGCCGACCAGGGCGGCCATCTCCTCGGGTGACTGGCCGAACACGTTGGACCGGGCCGCGATCCGCCGCCGCATGGTCGGCACGTCGATGATCAGTGCCACGACCTTGTCGAACAGGTGCCAGACGGCGCGGTCTCCGTCGGCCACGCCGCACAGGAACACCGGCTGGCCGAGCGCCTGCGCCTTCGCGTGCAGGGCGGCGATCCGCTCGGCGCTGAGCACCCAGTTGTGCGACCGGTACCAGGCGTGGAAGTCGAAGCCCGGCTCATCCTCGTCGTAGTCCTCCACGGCGCCGGTGACCCGGTGGATCCAGTCGGCGTACCCGTCCTCGTCCACGCCGCGGGCCTCGTAGCCGCGGGCCGCCAGTTCCTCCAGCACGGCCGACTTGCCGGCCCCCGACAATCCGGTGACGTAGAACAGCGACATCAGCGCAGCCCCTCCTCAGTCACACACGAACCGCCAGCAACGCGGTCCCCAGTCAGCGGCCGGAGGCGCGGGCGGCCAGCGACGTGGTTGTTGCTCTGACGTCGTTGTAGCGACGTGGTTGTTGCAACCACGTCGCTCGGCGGGCGGGTGCCAAGGAGCGGTGTCCGCCCTCCCGCTGGCCGTCGCCAGCGTACGGGCTCGCCTCGGGGGCGTCACCGAGTTTTCCGCTGCCGCCGTGTCATGCCCGGTGCGGGGCCCTGGCCAGGCATATCGTCGGGCGCGGGGAGACCACGGGCGGATTCACGGGGGGATCAGCCATGACCGACATCAGCCGTCGCGACGTGCTCGCGGGGACCGCGCTGGCCGCCGCCGGGGTGGCCGGCGTCAGCGCCCGGCCGCACCAGCACCCGCACCCGCACCTGCGGCGGGACCAGGGTCGCGGCCCGGACTGGGAGGCGCTGGCCCGGCGGCTGCACGGCCGGCTGCTGCGGCCCGGCGACCCGGGCTACGCCGCCGCCAGCGTGCCCTACAACAAGCGGTACGCCGACATCCGCCCCGGCGGCGTGGCGCTGTGCGCGGATACCGCCGACGTCCAGGCCGCGCTGGCCTGGGCCCGCGCCTACGACGTGCCGTTCGCGGCCCGCTCCGGCGGCCACAGCTACGCCGGGTACTCGGCCAGCCGGGGCCTGGTCATCTCGCTGGCCCGGATGCGGTCCATGCGGGTCGACCAGCGGGCGCTGACCGTCACGCTGGGCGCCGGCATCCGCAACCGGGACCTGCACGAGGGCCTGGCCGGCACCGGCCTGGCCGTGCCCAGCGGCCGGTGCCCGACGGTGGGCGTGAGCGGGCTGCTGCTCGGCGGCGGCTTCGGGTTCAGCAGCCGGCACTTAGGGCTGACCTGCGACCAGCTGCTGGAGACCGAGGTGGTGACGGCGGCCGGGGAGGTGCTGCGGGTCAGCCCGCTGGAGCAGCCCGACCTGTTCTGGGCCAGCCAGGGCGGGGGCGGCGGCAACTTCGGCATCAACACCGGCTGGACCGTGCGGGCCACCCCGGTCGGCCGGGTCGCGGTCTACGAGCTGGCCTGGCCCTGGCGGGACGCGGCCACCGCGATGACGGCGCTGGCCGACCTGATGGCCACCGCTCCGGGCACGCTGTCCTGCCGGATCGGGCTCGGCGTCGCCGGCGGCGGGCAGGCCACCGGCGGGTCCCCGCGCCGCAGCGTGGACGCGCTGGGGCAGTTCTTCGGGCCCGCCGAGCGGCTGGAGGAGATCCTGGCGCCGGTGTTCGCCGCCGCCTGGCCGTCGCGCCGGGTGATCCGGGAGCAGAGCTGGCTGGAGGCCCAGAAGACGCTGGCTCACAGCGTGCCGTTCGGCAAGTTCACCTCCCGGTCCCGGTTCCTCGACGGGCCCGCAGAGATCAACGCGGATACCGCGGTGCGGTGGCTGGAACGCTGGCCGGGCAGCTCCAACCCGGGCGGTGCCGGCGTGACCCTGTTCGCCTGGGGCGGCGCGATCAGCCGGGTGGACCCGGCCGCCACCGCGTTCGCGCACCGCGGCCAGGGGTTCCTGATGGACAACGAGACCACCTGGACCGCGCGGGACAGCCCGCCCGTGGTCGCGGCCGGGCTGGACTGGCTGGACGGCATGTACCACGCGCTGGCGCCGCGCGGCCCGGCCTACCAGAACTTCATCGACCCGGCGCTGGCGCACTGGCCGGTCGCCTACTACGGCCAGAACCTGCCGCGCCTCATCGCGGTCAAGCGCCGCTACGACCCGGACCGGGTGTTCCGGTTCCCCCAGGCCATCCCGGGGTAACCGGCCCCTGGCCAGCGGTGAACTTCTCGTGAAGATGACCGGGCCGGTGTTGCCGCCCGGGTCCGGGCCGCACTTGAATGAGACCTGCGGCCATGGTGCCCATGTCGTCCGCGCGCTAATGACTTGCTGCCGCTGGAGGCACGGAAATGGGCACCGTCATCCTTGCGTCGAACCACACGATCCGCCTGTCGGCGGCCTGGAACGCGTTCTGGTACTGGGGCGTCTGGGCGTTCTGCATCATCGGCCTCGGGATCGTCGCTTGGGCCGCGCTACGCTCGAAGCGCTGGGCTCGCTGGACGACCCAGGACATCCTCATCGTCGCCGCGCTGGGCGTCCTGCTCGAGGTCTACGACAACATCATCGGCGACCAGTTCCTCAAGCCGCTGCTGGACGTCATCCCCGGCGCGGACCTGCTCCAGCTGCACGACCTGCCGTACATGTTCCTGCTCATGGTCGGCGTGGCGCTGATCCGCAAGCCGGGCTGCGTCACGGCCATGGTGTTCGTGAACTTCCTGCTCGCCCAGCTGCTGTTCGGCAGCGGGCACGGCGCGCTGGACTGGACCGACGGGCTGACCCAGGGCATCTTCTGCGACCTGTACATCGTGGCCCGGCGCGGCCGGGTCTACGGGCCGGGCGCGACCACCTGGTCGATGGTTATCGACGGGCTGGTCATCGGCGCGCTGCGCGGCGGGCCGAACGCGTTCCTGGGCGACTGGACCTTCGACCCGTACCTCAACTCGATCTACTACACGCTCTACCAGATGTGGGTCGACACCTGGTCGAACGCGCTCGGCAACGGCGTGGAGGCGGCCATCAGCGCGACGCTGGCCCTGCGGGTGGCCCGCTCGGTGGTGCCCTCGCTGGGCGCCGGGCGGCGCAAGACGGCCGGGCCGGCGGTCGATCCGTTCGCTGAGCCGAACCCGAGCCTTCCGCGGGCCCGGCCGCTGGGCCAGACCGCCGGGGAGGCGTGATGAAGCGCCTGGCCATCGCCAGCACGGTCGTCACGGTCCTGCTGCTCATCCTGGGCTTGGCCGACTGGCTGACGAACTACAACTGGTCGCAACGACCAGGACCCGCTGTTCGGGAACCCGCACATTCTGCTTAACGACGGGGCCACGGTGCTGGTCGCCACCGGCTTCCTGGCCGCCGTTACCGCACTGCATGTGGGCGCTGGTGCTGCGGAAGGACCGGGGTCATTAACGGGACCGCCGAGCTACGGGCGGTAGACGTCTCATTCGCCTACCACGGCGCGGTCCGGGCCGCGCTGCGGCACGTCGACTTCGGCGTGGCGCCCGGCGAGGTGGTGCTGGTCACCGGGGCCTCGGGGTGCGGCAAGTCCACGCTGGCGCTGGCCCTGTGCGGGCTGATCCCGTCCCGGGTGCACGGCGAGCTGCGGGGCCGGGTGATGTTCGGCGACCGGCCGCTGAGCGGGCTGCCGCCGCACGAGGCGTCCCAGCTCGTGGGCATGGTGTTCCAGAACCCGAACCTCCAGCTGATCAACCAGACGGTGCAGTCGGAGGTGGCGTTCGGGCCCGAGAACCTGGCCCTGCCGCAGCCCGAGATCGCCGCGCGGGTGGACTGGTGCCTGGACGTGACCGGGCTGGGCGGGCTCCGGCAGGCGGCCACGGTCACGCTGTCGGGCGGGCAGAAGCAGCGCACCGCCATCGCCGCCACGCTGGCCATGCGGCCCCGGGTGCTGGTCCTGGACGAGCCCCTGTCCGACCTGGACCCGGTCGGGGCGCAGGAGGTCCTGGGCACGCTGCGCCGGCTGGCCGCCGACGGCGGCACCGGCATCGTGATCATCGAGCACCGGGTGGACGAGGTGGCGCCCTGGGCCGACCGGGTGGTGCTGATGGACGACGGCCGGGTCCGGCTGAGCCGGCCGCCGCGCGGGGCCTGGGACGACGAGACCCCCTGGCTGGCCACCGGGGTGGGCATCCCGGACCTGGTCCGGCTGGCCCACGCGGTGCCGGACGCCTTCCCGGACGGCGCGCCGCTGTCGGTGGACGAGGCGGTCGAGGCGGCCCGCGGGACCTGGCTGGCGTCCGCGCTCGCGCGGGCGTCCGCGTCGCGGCCCCCGGCCGCCGGCGAGCCCGCGGCACCGCCGGTGCTCGAGTGGGATCACGTGACGGTGGACTTCGGGGCTCGCCGGGCCGTCGATGACGTGTCGCTGTCCGTGGCGCCGGGCGAGTGGGTCGCGATGATCGGGGCCAACGGGTCCGGCAAGAGCACGCTGACCGGCATGGCAGTGGGCCTGTCCGCGGCGACCAAGGGGACGGTCAGGTTCCGCGGCCAGCCCATCAGCCCGGGCAAGGTGTTCGCCGCCGCCCGCAACGTGGCGCTGCTGCTCCAGGCCGCGGACGAGATGCTGTTCGCCGAGACGGTGCTGGGCGAGCTCGAATTCGGGACCCGGTTCCGGGCCCTGCCGCCCGAGCCGGTGCTGGACGTGGCCGGGGCGGTGGAGTTCTTCGGCTTCCGCGGCCGCGAGCAGGACAGTCCCTGGGAGCTGAGCCAGGGCGGCCGGCAGCGGCTGGCGCTGGCCGCGATCCTGGTCGGGGCGCCGGGCATCCTGGTCCTGGACGAGCCGACCACGGGGCAGGACGCCGACCACATGCGGGCGTTCCTGGCCCTGATCCGCCGGGTGCGCGAGCGAACCGGGCTGACCGTGCTGACGGTCACCCACGACATCCGGAGCGTGGCCAGCCGGGCCTCGCGGGTGGTGCTGCTGGGCGAGGGCCGGGTCCGCGCGGACGGGCCGACCGCGCGGGTGTTCGCCCAGACCGCTGAGCTGGAGCGCTGGGGGGTGCTGGCCCCGCCGCTGGCCCGGCTCCAGGTGGCCCTGGCGCCCGGCGCCGACGTGCTGCTGGACACCGAGTCGGTGGCCGCGGCCGCCCTGGCCCACCGCGACGATCACGCGGGTACGGCGGTGCGCCCATGAACCGGGAGGCACAGTGAACGGGCTGCTGGCGCGGACGGTGATCTCGTACCTGATCGTGTTCGCGGTCCCGATGATCCTGCCGGTCGCGTTCATCAAGCTGGTCGGCCTGGGCGGGCTGCGCGAGCTGGTCACCTATGAGGCCAGGGACACCCCGCTGCACCGCCTCGATCCGCGGCTCAAGGTGCTCTACCCGATCGCGATGGGCGTGCTGAGCATCCTGCTGACCTGGAGCTTCATGCTCATCGTGTTCGCGCTGAGCATCCTGCCCTGGTTCTGGCTGCGGCCCTCTCGGCAGCGGATGCGGGTGCTGATGGTGATGGTCATCGGGCCCGCGCTGGCCGGGTTCTGGTCGCAGGGCCTGTACTACCTGCCGACCGGGCGGATCCACTTCCTGTACCAGTTCCCGTGGACGATCAGCTGGCTGGGCTCGCCGGGGATCACCACCTACGGCATGGTGTTCGGGCTGGAGCAGACGGCCCGGGTGCTGGTCACCGTGTCCACCTCCATGCTCATCCTGATCAGCACCGACGTCAGCGACTTCACCTGGGCCTTCGAGCGGTTCCGGGCCCCGCCGCAGGTCGGCTTCGCGATCACCGCCGCGCTGCGCTTCCTGCCCGAGATGATCTCGCGGACCACGCTGGTCATGCGCGCGGTGGAGCTGCGCGGCTACGACCTGTCCCGGCCGCGCTGGCACCAGGTCGGCCGCTGGCCCGACTACGTGCGCCGGGTCGGGCGCTGCGTGGTGCTGGTCACGGTGCCGCTGCTGGTCGGCACGCTGCGCGGCACCACGACGATGGCCATGGTCGCGGACGCCCGCGGCTTCGGGGTGAGCCGCCGCCGCGGGTCGCTGCGGGTGCACCGGCGCACCGCCGTCGACGTCTGGGGCTACATCGTGCTGGTCCTGCTGGTCGTCGCCGCCCTGGTCCTCAATCACCTGCACATCGGTGCCCGCAGCTACGGATAAAGGAGTCCCGGTGCTATTGGAGACCATGAGGTTCGACGCGGTGCTGTTCGACAACGGCGGCACGCTGACCCACCGGACCTCGCCGGTGGCCGCCGTCCGCACGCTGGCCGCCCGGCTGGGGGTGACCATCTCCGAGGAGGAGGCGGCCCGGTACTGGCGCCGGTCCAAGGAGCACAGCCGGACCCTGATGAAGGAGAAGCGCCAGCACCGCAACCTGTCCCGCGCCCACCACCGCGAGGCCTACGTGGCCGGCTACTCGCCGTTCGAGGAGATCGTGCCGGGGCTGGCCGAGCTGATGTACGACGAGTGGAAGACCAGCCCGAAGACGATGGTGCCCTACCCGGACACCCCGGCCACACTCCAGGCGTTCGCCGGGCCGGCCTGCCGATCGGCATCGTCAGCAACACCGGCTGGAGCATCGACCAGGGCTACGCGGCCACCGGCCTGGACGCCTTCGTGCAGACCTTCGTGCTGTCCTGCGACCTGGGCATCGCCAAGCCGGACCCGGCGCCGTTCGAGATCGCCTGCGAGCGGCTGGGCGTGCTGCCGGAGCGGACGCTGATGGTCGGCAACAACCGGCTGGCCGACTCGGGCTCGATCTGCGTCGGCTGCCATTGCCTGATCCTGCCGCCGGTGCCGCCGGGCGCGACCCGCGGCCTGCGCGCGGCGGTGGACGTAGCTGGCATCGCCTGGGCAGACTAATCGGCGAATCCACTACAGTGCTGTAGGAGCCGGCTGGTCCAGCCGGCCTTCGTGCGCACCCCTCGGTGCGTTCTTATCACTCTCCGTAACGACGACTTATGCCTTGCCCGCTGGAGCTGACGTGGACCAACTCTCATCCCGGCCCCGCGGCCGTCACGCCAGCGCGGGGGGCCGCCCGGCCGAGGCCGGCGGCCGCCCGGCGCCGACCCCGGCCCGCAGTCGGCTGCTCACGCCGACCGCGCTGCGCGTGCCGCAGATCACCGCCTACTTCTGGGTGATCAAGGGGCTGTCGACGGCCATGGGCGAGGCGACCTCGGACTGGTCGGTCAAGTCGCTGCCGCCGGAGCTGGCGGTGCTGATCGGGTTCACCGGGTTCCTGATCGCGCTGGGCCTCCAGCTGCGGATGCGCCGCTACAACCCGTGGACCTACTGGCTGGCGGTGTGCGGGGTCGGCGTGTTCGGCACCATGGCCGCGGACGTGCTGCACGTGGCGCTGCACGTGCCCTACATCGCGTCGTCGATCCTGTACGCGGTGATCCTGGCCGCGGTGTTCTTCAGCTGGCAGCGGACCGAGCGCACGCTGTCGATCCACACCATCGACACCACCCGCCGGGAGCTGTTCTACTGGGCCGCCGTGGTGGCCACGTTCGCCATGGGCACGGCGGTCGGCGACCTCACGGCGACCACCTTCCACCTGGGTTACTTCGGCTCGATCTGGCTGTTCGCCGGGATCATCCTGATCCCGTGCATCGGGTTCAGGTTCCTGCACTGGAGCCCGATCTTCAGCTTCTGGTTCGCCTACGTGATCACCCGGCCGCTCGGCGCCTCGGTAGCCGACTGGCTCAGCAAGCCCAAGATCATCGGCGGGCTGGCACTGGGTGACGGCCCGGTGGCCGGGGCGTTCACCTTCGCCATCCTGATCCTGGTCGCCTTCCTGGCCATCACCAGGGCCGACGTGCAGCGGCCCGAGGTCGCGGCGCCCGCCCAGCCCGCTCCGCAGCCGCCCGCCCGTCCCGTTCAGCGACGGCCGCCGGTCCAGGGCTGGGACGACTACTACCGCTAGCCGACTACTACCGCTAGCCGGGCCCCAGCGGTCTCGTATGGACCGTCGCCGCCCTGGGCGGTCTCGTAGGCTTATGTCCACTGACCGCTCTGGGGCCGCGGGGAAGGCAAGCCGGATGCGAATGGACCTGAGCTCGAGACGTAGCGCCGGGGCGGCCCTCCGGGTGCTGGGCGCATTACTGGCCGCACTAACGGCCGTCGTTCCGGCCGCCGGGCCGGCCGGGGCCGCCCCGCGGACGACGGGGTCCGCGGCGAGCTGGCGGGCGACCGAGGTGTACCCGGTGGCGGTCAGCCTGGACAACCTGACGCGCAGCCTTAAGCCGGGTGCCTTTTACGGCCTGTCCTGCCTGAGCCCGGGCAACTGCGTGGCGGGCGGCTGGTACCTGCGGCGGACCGGCCCGTTCGGCGAGTCCCGGCCGATGACCGGGACGGAGAGCCACGGCACCTGGGGACTCTCTCAGCGTCTGTGGCTCCCGACGACCAAGCTCGATCCCGACGCCGGAGCTCAGCTCAACGCCATCTCCTGCCCAGCGCCGGGCTGGTGCGCGGCCGCGGGCCAGATCCCGGGGACCGGGAGTCGTGAGTACGCGTTCGTGATCACCGAGTCCGGCGGGCAGTGGAACCGGCCGCACCTGGTCCAGCTGCCGTCCGATGCCCAGCAGGCCCCGGCGATCAGCGAGATTGACGGGATCAGCTGCTGGGCGCCGCGCTCGTGCGAGGCGGTCGGGTGGTACATCACCAAGGCGCCCATCAGCTACGTCCCGATCGCGGTGACCGAGTCGGCCGGGCACTGGGGGCGGGTCACCAGGCTCCCGCTGCACCTGCGCCCCGGCCCCAACCTGGCCCGCCTGACCTCGGTGTCCTGTCCTGCTCCGGGCTGGTGCGCGGCGGTCGGGACCGACACCTTCGGGCCCGCCAATCAGTACATCGCCAGCGTGGCCACGGTGCTGGCCGGCGGCCGGTGGAGCAAGCCCGCGGTCCCGTCCGGCGGCCGCCAGGCCAGCCTGGTCTCGGTGGGCTGCCGCGCGGCGGGAGACTGCGTCGCCGTGGGCGGCGCCGTGTCCACGGTTCTCGAGCATGGCCGCTGGCACGCCGTCGCGGTGGGCTCGGTGGTGCCGCCCGACGGCCGCCCGGTCACCAGCTACTGGCCCGACCTCACCGCGGTCAGCTGCACGAAGACCGCGTGCCTGGCCGGCGGCACGTACTTCAGCAACACCCGGGCCATCTTCCCGGCCTACGTCGTCAGTTACGCCGGCGGGACGTGGCGGGATCCGGTCGAGATCAGGCTGCCGGGCAACGCCGCTACCGGTGACGATCCCCCGCCGTACCAGACCCTGAACGCGGTGAGCTGCACGACGACGTGCACCGCCGTCGGCACGTATGCCACCAGGACCGGACTGCTGCCGGGCTGGGCCGCCGCGGGACCGGGCTGAGGTCCCGCGGCAGCCCGTCGCCTCTCTCTAGCTGGTGACGTTGGCCCGGATGATGTTGCCCGCGCCGAGATTCACGATCGGCACGCCGGTGTTCGGCAGGCGCCGGCCGAACCGGTTCAGGCCGATGAAGTTGGCGATCACCTGATTGCGGCTGGTGCCGCTGGTCAGCGTCACGCCGATGCCGGTGTTGCCGCTGATCAGGTTGGCCGGGGGCGTGCTCAGGTCGCCGATCAGGTTCCGGGTCGCCTGCCCGCTGAGCAGCACGCCGCCCTTCTGGTTGCCCATGGCGGTGGTGCCCAGCAGGCTGGTCCCGATGTCGCTGAGGAACACCTGGTTCTGGCTGGCCCGTCCGGTGATCACGACTCCGTACCCGGTGTTGCCCGAGAACGTGTTCTGCGGGATCACCGAGCGCCGGGTGCCGCCGATGGCGTTGCCGTGCGCGGTGCCGTCGATCAGCAGGCCGTCACCCCCGTTGGGGAGCGTGGACTTGCCGCTGGTGTTCAGGCCGGCGATGTTCGGGTCGACGGTCACGCCGGTGGCGTTGCCGCCCAGCTCGATGCCGTTGCCGGTGTTGCCCGACATCACGTTGGTGCGCACGGTCTGGTCGCCGCCGGTGGCGGTGATGAGCAGGCCGTCGCGGCCGTTGGGGGCGGCGCCCCCGAAGGCGTACAGGCCGCCGAAGGTGTTGAACGTGGTGAACCCGCTGGCCGTGCCCTTCACCTCGATGCCGTTCCAGCCGTTGCCCGCGGACACGTTGCCGAGCGGGATGACGCCGCCGACCTGGGTGCCGGAGGAGTTGCCGTCGATCAGGATGCCGTCACGCTTGTTGCCGACCACGGTGCTGTTGTCGGCGCCGGTCCCGAAGAAGTTGCCCTGCACGGTGGTGTCGGCGGAGTCGGTGACCCGCAGCCCGTTGAGGCCGTTGCCGCTGAGCACGTTGTAGTAGACGAACGGGTTGTTGACGAACTTGCAGCCGGTGAGCGAGTTGTGGTCGGAGCGGGTGATCCAGACTCCGTTCGCTCCGTTGCCCAGGGCCGCGTTGCCGTTAGCGGTGGTGCCGACGAAGTTGCCGTTGAGCATGTTGCTCTCGGAGCCGTCGGCGATGTACACCCCGTTCTCGGTGTTCCCGGAGACCTGGTTGCCCAGCGGCGGGACCACGAAGACCGGCGTGACGGTGCCCTTGTCGCCGGTCGGGTCGTTGGCCGGACCGTCGGGACCGTCGGTGAACTCGGTGCCGCCGATCTCGTTGTGGCTGGAGCCGTTGGTGAGCATCAGGCCGTCGCCGGTGTTGCCGATGGCCGTGGTCCCGTCCGGGCTGCTGCCGATGCGGTTGGCCACGATGGTGTTGCGCGAGGCGTTGGACAGCTCCACGCCGTTGTCGAGGTTGCCGCTGATCACGTTGGCCACCACGTCCGATTTACCGGAGGGGTTCAGTCCGATCAGGTTGTGCGAGGAGTTGACCAGCAGGCCGGGGCCGTGGTTGCCGTCGGCCGCGCCGGCCGTGGTCAGGCCCAGGTAGTCGAGGTTCAGGGTGATGGAGCTGGCGTTCAGGGTGACGCCGGCGTCGCGGGCGTCGACGACCGACAGGGCCAGCAGCTGCGAGCCCTGGGAACCGCTGGCGAAGACCAGGCCGCGCTGGTCGTTGCAGTTGACCTCGACCACGGGCGCCCCGCCGGTGGCGTAGGTGGGGGCCGAGGTGCCGTCGATTACGACCGGGCGGGTGATCGACGGCAGCGCGCTGGCCAGGGTGATGACCCCGTGCACGGTGAAGTCGATGGTGTCGGTGCCGGGCGTGGCGTTGGCCGTGGTGATCGCGGCGCGCAGCGAGCCGGGGCCGGAGTTGCTCAAAGTGGAGACCACGAGGCCGGGCGGGGCGGTGGCGGTGGCGGCCACGGCCGGCGCCGGGGCGCCGGGCGGGGCGGTGCGGGCGGCGAGAGCCGGACCGGCGGCCGCGACGAGAGCTAGCACCGCGCAGGTGCCGCCGGCCCAGCCTGCGGCCCTCCTTAACTCGACATGCATGGGTCAGCCTGCCTTCCTTTGTTAATTGCGTAGGTTGTCGTAGGTCACGGGCAGGTGCACCGGCCCGCGCAGCACCGGACTGGGCCGGTAGGGCGGCGGATCGCTGGCCAGCCGCGGGCTGACCAGCCTGCGGGCCAGCGTGGTCAGTGAGTGGGCGGCCTCCAGCCGGGCCAGCGGCGCGCCGAAGCAGTAGTGGATCCCGCTGCCGAAGCCCAGGTGCTCGTTGTCGGCGCGGTCCGGGTCGAACCGGTCCGGGTGGTCGAACCGCTCGGGATCCCGGCTGGCCGCGGCCAGCAGCAGGATGAGCCGCGCGCCCTTGGGGATGGTCACGGGGCCGACCTGGATGTCGTCCAGCGTGAACCGGTTGGGCAGGTACTGCACCGGGGGCTCGTAGCGGAGCAGTTCCTCGACCACCGCCATGGCCCACTGGGGCTCCTCGCGCAGCCGCTCCAGCGCGCCGGGGTGGCGCAGCAGGGTCAGCACGCCGTTGGCGGTCAGGTTGACCGTGGTCTCGTGCCCGGCGATCAGCAGCAGCACGCTGGTCGTGCCCAGCTCGGCGTCGGTCATGGCGTCGGAGTCGTTGGCCAGGTGCGACAGCATGGAGCCGTCGGGGTGCTCGCGGTGCTTGCCGATCAGCCCGTTGACGTAGACGAACATCTCGGCCTGGCACTTGTCGCGCAGCCGCATCAGCTCGTCGGCGCCCTCCTGCTCCTGGGCGTCGAGGCCCTTCACGATGCCCTCGGTCCAGACCCGGAACTGCGGCTCGTCCTCGGGCGGCACGCCGAGCAGGCCGCAGATCACCGACACCGGCAGCGGGTAGGCGAACTGGTCGACCAGGTCGGCGGTGCCGTTTTTAGGCAGGTCGGCGGCCAGGCCGTCGACGAACTTCTGGATCTCGGGCTCCTGGCCGGTGACCACGCCCGGGCTGGACGGCGGCCCGAAGTAGCGCATGGCGATGGCCCGCAGCCGGTCGTGGTCGGGCGGGTCGCGCTGGATGAACGGCGAGTTCTCGCGCACGGTCTGCGCGCTCTGATCGGCCGCGTTGTGGGCGTCGGAGCTGATCCGCGGGTCGTGCAGCAGGCTGACCACGTCCTGGTACCGGGCCAGCGCGTAGCTGCCGTCGGCCACGTGGTTGACCCGCTCCCGGCGCAGCTCGGCGTAGACCGGGTACGGGTCGGGGCGGCGGGCGGGGTCGGCCACCTGGCGCATCAGGTCCTTCGCTGGCGGAGTCACTGGGCGCTCCTTCCGGTCACGCGGATCGCGTCCATCTCGACGGGGGAGTGGCCGGTCACGATCACGGTGGGGCCGTGGTACGGGTAGGCCGGGGCGGCCGGATGCGGGAACCGGCCGGCTCGGGCTGGCGCGGGTGCTCGGCGGTGAACGGCTCGGGGAGCGGGGCGGCGTGCTCGATGAGCTGGCGGTAGTAGTCCAGGTAGCGGCCGTGGTTGAAGGTCACCGCGGCCACGATCCGGCCCTGCTCGTTGCCGTAGGCGGCGGCGAACGAGCCGTCCCTGGTCGAGCCCTGGGTGATGACGATCTCGCTGGCCAGCGGCGGCACGCCGACGGACTTGATGTTCACGTCGAACTGGGTCGACCAGAAGGTGGGCACGCACGCGTGCGGCCGCCGGTCCTCCTGGGGGCAGATCATGTTGTGGGCGGCCACCCGGGCGCCGACCACGGCGTTCTCCCAGTGCTCCAGGGCCAGGAACTCGTAGCCGAACAGCGGGTGGGTGAACCGGGACACGTCGCCGGCCACGAAGATGTCGTCGGTGACCAGCCCGTTCACCGCGATGGCCCGGCAGCCGGCGTCGGTGGCCACGCCCAGCGGGCTGACCGCCAGGCCGGAGTCGGCCAGCCACTCGACGTTGCGGATCGCGCCCAGGGCCAGCACGGCCACGTCGGCGTCGATCGTCTCGCCGTCGGCCTGCGTCACCGCGCGGAGCTTGCCGCCGGACCCCTCCAGGGCCTCGACGGTGGTCCCGGTGCGCAGGTCCACCCCGCTGCGCCGGTGCAATTCGGCGGCGACGTCGCCGACCACGCCGCCCAGCGCCCCGGCCAGCGGGGCCTCCCCGCGCTCGATCACCGTGACCGGGATGTCCCGGTGGCGGCAGCCGGAGGCGACCTCCGAGCCGGTGAACCCGGCGCCGATGACCACGACCCGGCGCGGCCCGGCGGCCAGCAGGTCGGCCAGGCGGGCGGCGTCGGCCTGGGTCCGCACACCGCAGACCCCCTCGAGCCGGGCCTGCCGGTGGTCGGGCCAGGGCACGTTGCGTACCCCGGTGGCGATCAGCACCTGGTCGTAGGGGATGCGGGTGCCGTCGGCCAGCACGACCTCGCGGGCGGTGCGGTCGAGCTGGGTGGCGGGCGTGCCGAGCCGCCAGGTGAGCTGACCGTGCTGGCTGTGCTGACCGTGCTGGCTGTGCTGACCGTTCTGGCTTGGCTGGCCGTCGTGCTCGAGCCGGGGCAGGAACGTGTGATCGGCCGGGACCCAGCCGCCGAGCACCTGCTTGGACAGGGGCGGCCGGTCGTAGGGCGGTTCCTGCTCGTCGCCGACGATGGTCAGGGCGCCGGCGAACCCTTCCTCGCGCAGGGCCCGCGCGCCCTCCAGGCCGGCCAGCGAGGCGCCGACGATGACGATGCGGCCGGGCTGGCTAGTCACCGCGGGCTCCGGCGGGCTCGACGGTGATCGCCTTGACCGGGCAGGCGGCGGCCGCCCGGTTCACCCGCTCGCGCGCCTCGTCGGACGGGTTCGGGTCATACATCAGCCCCTCGGGCCCGCTGAGGCGGAACACATCGGGTGCCAGGAAGGCACACTGGGCATATCCCTGGCACACAGCTAGGTCGACGACGGCACGCATGATTACCCCTCGTAGTTCCGGGGTTCGAGTACAACATCGGCTGGACGGCGGTTCAAGCGCCGGTGATCGCGAGGTTCTGCCTGTTCAGAGGCATTGCGGGAGGAAACAGGTGCGGCTCATCGTGGTGGGTGGCGGGATCGTCGGCGCGGCCTGTGCTTATACAGCCAGTAACCTCGGCGCGCAGGTCACGCTGATCGACGCGGGCCGGGACGGGCAGGCCACCGCGGCGGGCGCGGGCATCATCTGCCCGTGGTCCGATCCGGCGCCGGACCCGGCCCGGTACGCGCTGGCCTGCGCGGCGGCCCGCGAGTACCCGGCGCTGGTCGCGGAGCTGGCCGAGCGGGGCGAGCCGGACGTGTCCTACCGGCGGGTCGGGGCGCTGCTGCTGCCCGGCTCCGAGGAACTGGCCGAGGCGGCGCTCGGGCGGCTGGCGGAGCGGCACGCGGCCACGCCGGAGATGGGCTCGGTGCGGTTGCTCGATGGTGCGCAGGCCCGTGAGCTGTTCCCGCCCCTGGGGCCGGTGCCCGTCGCGGTGCACATCGCGGGCGCGGCCCGGGTGGACGGGCGGCGGGTGGCGGCGGCGCTGACGCACGCGGCGGTGCGGCTGGGCGCTGTCGTGCGGCCGGGGGAGGCGGAGCTGGCTCTGGGCGGCGCCGGGCGGGTCACGGGGGCGCGGGTCGGCGGGGTGCGGGTTGACGGGGAGCTGATCGAGGCGGACGCCGTGGTGGCCGCGACCGGGGCCTGGACCGGGGCATTCCTGGCCGCGGCGGGCGCGGCGGCGGGCGTGCTGGCGGCGGGGGTGACCCCGGAGCGGGGGCAGATCACGCACATCTCGCTGGCCCCGGCCGATACCAGCCGCTGGCCGGTCATCCTGCCCGGCGGCACCGGCCACTACCTGCTGACCTTCGACGACTCGCGGGTCGTGGCCGGGGCGACCAGAGAAGCCGGCCGCGGGCTTTGACTACCGGGTCACGCCCGCGGGCCTGGCCGAGGTGCTGGGCGAGGCGCTGGCACTGGCGCCCGGCCTGGGGGCGGGCACGTACCTGGAGACCAGGGTCGGCTTCCGGCCCGTGGCGGCCCGGCCGCTGCTGGGGCCGGTGCCGGGCGTGGCCGGGCTGTTCGTGGCCACCGGGCTGGGCGCGAACGGGCTCACCATGGGCCCCTACTCGGGATCCCTGGTCGCCCGGGCGGCGCTGGGCGAGTCCGTGCCGATCGACCTGACACCGTTTGTGGCGGGCTGAGCTACGGCCATCTGGCCTCCAGCACCTCCTGGCGGAGCTGCGGGAACACCTGGGACACCTTGCCCAGCAGGTAGTCGCCGTAGGTGCCGGTGAACGCGCGCAGGTCCTGGCCGTCCCACCGTCGCCGCCCGTCATCGCCGGCCGCGGCGCGGTCCGGGAGCGGCGGCACCTCGGCGGCGAACCCCGGATCCAGGAAGAACGGGAACGACAGCCGGCTGTGCCCGCCGAGGTTGCGGACCCGGTGCGGCGTGGAGCGGTACCAGCCGCCGGTGAGCCGGTCCAGCATGTCGCCGATGTTGCAGACGAACGTCCCGGCCAGCGGCGGGGCGTCGGTCCAGCCCTCCGGCGACCGGACCTGAAGCCCGCCGCTGTCGTCCTGCGCCAGCAGCGTGAGCAGCCCGTAGTCGGTGTGCTCGCCCACGCCCCAGCCGTCGTCGCCCGGCGGTGAGGGCGGGTAGCTGAAGATCCGGAACAGGATGGTGGGGTCCGCCGTGTACCCAGCGGCGAAGTAGTCGGAGGCCAATCCCAGGCTCAGCGCCACCCCCCGCAGCACCGCCTGGCCCACGCCGGTCAGCGCGTCCAGGTAGGCCAGGACCAGCGGCCGCAGCTCGGGCACCTGGCGCGGGAACAGGTTGCGCCCGTGCAGCGGGGTGCCTTTTTGCACCCGGGGATCGTCGTCGGCCAGCTCGCCGCCGAAGTACAGCCCTTCCTTGCGGTCGGGCCGCCCGGAGGTGAGCTCGGCGCCGACCGGGAAGAACCCCCGCCAGGCCGGGCCGCCGCGAGCCATCTCGATCTCCAGCTTGCTGGCCAGCGGCAGGGCGAAGAACTCGGCGCTGGCGGCGGCCAGCCGGGTGAGCAGTTCGGCCGGCACGCCGTGCCCGGTCACGTAGAAGAAGCCGTGCTCCCGGCAGGCGGCCTGGATCTGCCCGGCCACGACCGCGCACGCCTCGGCGCTCGCGGCCACCTCGGCGCTCGCGGCCGCCTCGGCGCCCGCGGGCCGGATCAGCGGACCCACGTTTATCACCGGCAGCGCGGCCGAGCCGCTTGCACGCTCCACCCGCCCATCGTGCTCCACCCACCGTGGGCCCATCCACCCCGCCCAGCGACGTGGTTGTTGCTCTCACGTCGCTGGGGCGACGTGAGAGCAACAACCACGACGTTCGGGGTTGCTCGTCGCGTGCGGCAGTCAGGTGCACGACGGACTGGTGTGACAGTCGGGGATGGAGTGGCGCTGGGCAGCTGGGTCGGGGTCGGCCGCCGGGCGGGGATGCGTCACCGGTGGCCCTTTGGTGCCGCTCTAGCAGCACCAAAGGGCCAGCGGTGACGTTGCGGTCGCCCTCCGATGATCTTGATGGGGGGACAGCCGGGGTCTACAGGACTGATGTGGCTGATGGTGTTTGCGGTCAGCCTGGCTCGGCGCCGGACCGGCGCCGGTCCGGCGCCGGCCTGACGCGCCCGGCTTGGCTCCGGGCTGGCGGCCGGTTCGGCGCGCGAGCTGGCTACCGCCCCGCTCAGGCGTAGGAGTGAGCCTCGTCGGGGTAGCGGCGGGCGGCCACGTCGGCCGTGTAGTGACGGGCCGCGTCCAGCAGGGTGCCGCGCAGGTCGGCGTACTGCCGGACGAACCGGGGCAGGCGGCCCGCGGTCAGCCCGGCCATGTCCGGCCAGACCAGGATCTGGGCGTCGCAGTCCGGGCCCGCGCCGATGCCGACCACCGGGATCCGCAGCGCGTCGGCCACCCGGCCGCCCAGGGTCGCCGGCACCGACTCCAGCACCACCGCGAACGCCCCGGCCTGCTCCAGCGCGACCGCGTCGGCCAGCAGTTCCTCGCCCGCATCCCCGCGGCCCTGGACCCGGCGCATGCCGCCCAGCACGTTGACGCTCTGCGGGGTCAGCCCCAGGTGGCCCATGACCGGGATGCCCGCGCCGACGATGGCGCTGACCTGCGGCACCACCCGCCGGCCGCCCTCCAGCTTGACCGCCTGAGCGCCGCCCTCCTTGAGGTGGCGCACCGCGTTGGCCAGGGCCGCCTCCGGCCCGGACTGGTAGCTGCCGAACGGCAGGTCGGCCACGATCAGCGCGGTCCTGGTGCCGCGCACCACCGCCTGGACCATCGGGATGAGCTGGTCCATGGTCACCGGCACGGTGTCCGGGTAGCCGAGGACCAGCTCGCCGCTGGTGTCACCGACCAGCAGCGCGCGCACCCCGGCCTGCTCGAATACGCCGGCGGTCAGCGTGTCGTAGCTGGTCAGCATGGACCAGCGCTCGCCGCGGTCGGTCGCCGCCTGGAGGTCGCGGATGGTGATCCGCCGGTCGGCTGGCCACGGGCTGTGCTCGGTCGGAACGGGCATCTCGGGCATGACTCGTCCTTTCGGGTCGCCACCACCATGGTTGGCGCCTGCCGTCATCATCCACCGACCGTCGCATCCACGACCGCCGCATCCACCAGCCGCGGCCGGGCGGGAATACCCAGCCCGGCAGGTTAGTTGCATGTTCAACAACTTCGACTGGACGGAGCACTGATGCAGTTCGGGATCTTCACCGTGGGCGACGTGACGACCGACCCCACCACCGGCCGCACGCCCAGTGAGCATGAGCGGATCAAGGCCATGGTCGCCATCGCCAGCAAGGCCGAGGAGGTCGGCCTGGACGTGTTCGCGACCGGCGAGCACCACAACCCGCCGTTCGTGCCATCCTCGCCGACCACCATGCTCGGCTTCATCGCGGCGCAGACCGAGCGGCTGATCCTGTCCACGGCCACCACGCTGATCACCACCAACGACCCGGTGAAGATCGCCGAGGACTTCGCGATGCTCCAGCACCTGGCCGACGGCCGGGTCGACCTGATGCTCGGCCGCGGCAACACCGGCCCGGTCTACCCGTGGTTCGGCAAGGACATCCGCAAGGGCATCGCGCTGGCCATCGAGAACTACCACCTGCTGCACCGGCTGTGGCGCGAGGACGTCGTCGACTGGGAGGGCGAGTTCCGCACCCCGCTCCAGGGCTTCACCTCGACGCCGCGCCCGCTCGACGGCGTGCCGCCGTTCGTCTGGCACGGCTCGATCCGCAGCCCGGAGATCGCCGAGCAGGCCGCCTACTACGGCGACGGGTTCTTCGCCAACCACATCTTCTGGCCCACGGAGCACTTCCAGCGGCTGATCAGCTTCTACCGGGAGCGCTACGCCCACTACGGGCACGGCACCCCCGAGCAGGCCATCGTCGGCCTCGGCGGGCAGGTGTTCATGCGCAAGAACTCGCAGGACGCGGTGCGCGAGTTCCGGCCCTACTTCGACAACGCCCCGGTGTACGGCCACGGGCCGTCGCTGGAGGAGTTCACCGAGCAGACCCCGCTGACCGTCGGCAGCCCCCAGGAGGTCATCGACAAGACGCTGACCTTCCGCGAGTACTTCGGCGACTACCAGCGCCAGCTGTTCCTGATGGACCACGCCGGCCTGCCGCTCGAGACCGTGCTGGAGCAGCTCGACCTGCTCGGCGAGGTGGTGCCGGTGCTGCGCCGCGAGCTGGACGCCAAGCGCCCGGCCGGCGTGCCGGACGCGCCGACCCACGAGAGCCTGGTCGCGGCCAGCGTGGCCGACGCCGAGCTGGAGGTGGCCGCCCGATGAGCGACCCGCAGACCGAGCCGCCGCGCACCATTGCCGTGGTGACCGCCGGGCTCAGCCAGCCGTCCTCGACCCGGCTGCTCGCCGACCAGCTGGCCGCGGCCACCGTGAGCCAGCTGCCCGCGGGCGCCGAGGTGGTCACCATCGAGCTGCGCGACCTGGCCCACGACATCGCCAACAACCTGCTCACCGGGTTCCCGGCCCCGGCCCTGCGCCAGGCCATCGACCAGGTGACCGGGGCCGACGCCGTGATCGCCGTCACCCCGATCTTCAGCGGGTCCTACAACGGCCTGTTCAAGTCGTTCTTCGACGTGCTGGACCCGGACGCCCTGCGGGGCAAGCCGGTGCTGATCGCGGCCACCGGCGGAACGGCCCGGCACTCGCTGGCGCTGGAGCACGCCATCCGGCCGCTGTTCAGCTACCTGCGCACGGTGACCGTGCCGACGGCGGTCTTCGCGGCCACCGATGACTGGGGCTCGACGGGCCGCGCCGAGCTGACCGCCCGCATCGAGCGGGCCGGCGGGGAGCTGGCCGCGCTGGTCGCCCAGCACGCGCCGGCCGCCGCCGCCGACCCCTACGCCGCCATCACCCCGTTCGATCAGCTGCTGCGCGCGGGGTAACCCCGCCGGCTCACCCCGCAGCTCATCCGGGGCCGACTCAGCCGGTGATCGTCAGGCTCAGGTTGTCGGCGTAGCCGTCGACGTACGACCCGTCCACGCGCACCATGTGCAGCGTGACCACGGCGTGAGCCGCGCCCTTGGGCACGGTGCCGGACTTGGAGCGGTGCAGCATCCCGGTGACGTCATGCCGCTGCGTCGGCGTCACGGGCCCGATCGTGGTGTGGCCCAGCGCCTTGCCCTTGGCGGTGATCCAGGTGACCGTCAGCGTCGCGTGGTCCGCCTGGCTGCTGAACCCGCCCAGCCAGCCCGACAGCTGGAACTTCGCCTTGCCGGAGGCGATGAGCTTGGCGTCGGCCTTGAGGCTGTCGGACTGGCTGGCGCCGGAGGTGTCCCCGCTGGGCCCCCCGGCGAAGAAGTTCTTGCCCCGGTGCTTGGGCCCCGGCGAGGACGAGGCGGGGAATCCCCCGGCCGCGCCGTAGGCCACCGCCGTGAACTGGCTGCCCTTGGCCGGCTTCCAGCCGGGCACCTTCACCTTGCCGCCGTCGGAGTCGGGCTTGGCTTTCTCCGCCCCGGAGTCCTGGATCAGGTTCACGACCTTGGCCTTCGCCGCCGGATGACTAGCCGCCTCGGCCGCCACCGGCGCAACCGCCGCTAGTGCCAACAGCCCAGTCATGGCCATGGCGGCCGTGGCCGCCGACCGAGCGCTGTTTAGTCCCATTGAGCCCCGCCCCTTCTGTCCGCTCGTCGTTAGCGGTCTCATGATCACCTGGCCCGAGCCGTCCCGCTAGTGGAGAAAGCCCTATAGAACGCTGAGTGCCTCTGCTCGGCACGCGCGGCAGTCCCGGCGCCGGAAGCGCCCCGGCACGGCGCGCCGAGATAATCGGGATCATTCCAGCTCAGGGTGCTCACGCTTATGATCCGGTCAGCTACCCAGCGGGGTGGGCGGCCGTCCGGGGCCGGCCTGGGGGTGAGCACGGGGGATGTCACTCGATGAGCAGTGGGCTGAGGCGCGCGCGTCGGATGCGGCGAACGGCCGGGTCCGGATTAGCGCTGTGCGTGCTGGTGAGCTATGCCGCGCTAGCCGCGGGACCCGCCCAGGCCAGCCCGGCTGGTCCCGTGCCCTCCGGCGGCCCGCCCTCAGGGCCGGTCATCTCGTCAGCGTTACCCGCCGGCTCGTCGTCGTCGGCCGGCTCGTCGGCGGCCCGGTCGTGGGCACTGCCAGCCGGCGCACGGGTGCTCGGCCCGGCCCGTCGCTCGGCCCGGCTGTCGGTCACCGTCGCCCTGCGCTCCCGTGATCCCGGTGGCCTGGCCCGGCTGGCCCAGCAAGTGTCCACGCCGCGGGACCCCGGCTACCGGCAGTTCCTGCGGCCCGCCCAGGTCAGGGCCAGGTTCGGCGCGCCCCGCGCGGCGCTGGCCGCGGTCCGGGCCTGGCTGCGCCGCCGCGGCCTGCGGGTCGGGGCCACGCTGGGGGACGGCCTGCTGATCCCAGCCTCCGGGCCAGCAGGCGCGCTGGAGGCGGCGTTCCGGACCCCGATCCTGCGGGTGCGGCTGGCCTCCGGCCGGGTGGCCCACGCCAACCGCCGGGCCATCACCCTCCCGGCCCGGCTCCGTCACTGGGTGACGACCGTGGTCGGCCTGAGCAACGTGGCGCTGCCCCGCAATTACCTAGCCGTCCCCCCGCAGTCCGCTGTCCCGGCGCACTCCGTCCGCCAGGCGCGGTCCGTCCGCCGGGCACCCGCCAGCCGGACGTCGGCCCGTTCAGCCCGGTCCGCGCGCAGTGCGCGATCTGCCCGCGGCGGGCCCGCCAGCGTCGGCCCGCGGGCCTGCGCGGCGGCGCGGCGGACGCGCGGTGCCTTCACCGCCGGCCAGCTCGCCTACGCCTACCAGTTCCGCGACCTGTACCGGCGGGGCGACCTCGGCCACGGGGTCACCGTCGCCCTGTTCGAGCAGGCGCTCTACGCCGACCGGGACATCCGGACCTACGAGCGCTGCTACGGCATTCACCCGTCGATACGGCAGGTGCGGGTCGACCCCGGCACGCCCATCGGTCACTCCCCGAGCGGCACTGTCGAGGCCACCTCTGACATTGAGACCGTGATCGGGATGGCGCCGCAGGTCCGCCTCCTGGTCTACGAGGTGCCGTTCAACGAAGGCCTGACCGACACCCTGGACAACTACGGCGCCATCGCCAGCCAGGACCGGGCCCAGGTGATCAGCAGCTCCTATGGGTACTGCGAGCCCGGCCATGATCCAGGGCGGGAAGAACGTGGCCAGGGCCGAGGCCGCGATCTTCCAGGAGATGGCCGTCCAGGGCCAGTCCATGCTGGCCGCCAGCGGCGACGCAGGGTCCGAGCAGTGCCTGCCGTATGTGTCCCAGATCCACGCCGCGGCCTACCAGCTGGAGGTGGGCGACCCGGCCAGCCAGCCGTTCGTGACCGCGGTCGGTGGGACCGAGATCACCCGGCTCGGCTCGCCGCCGGCCGAGGCAGCGTGGAACCAGTCCGGGCCGGCCGGGAACGGCGCCGGCTTCCCGGCCCCGTTCGACGGGGTCGGCGGGCGGCCCCTGGGATATCCGCACAACCTGGTGGGCAGCGGCGGCATCTCCGAGTTCTGGACCATGCCGGCCTGGCAGCGCGGCTTCGACACCAGCGGGAACAGCAGCGGACGGCCCTGTGGTGCGACTGCAGGCGCGGACTGCCGGGAGGTGCCCGACGTGGCGGCGCTGGCCGCGGGCGGGGGCGCGACGGCGACGCCCGGCTACGCGATCTACGGCACGGCGGGCGACTTCGACGGGCAAGGCTGGACCAGCGTGGGCGGCACCAGCCTGGCCAGCCCGCTGTGGGCGGCGCTGACGGCGCTGGCCGACCAGCGGATCCGCTCCGGCCGCCTGGGCCTGCTGTCCCCGGCGCTCTACTTCATCGGCCAGCATGACCCGCTCGCGTTCAGCGACGTCACGGTGGGCGACAACAACTACCTGGCTGCGGACGGCACTCCGAACAACTTCACCTGTCACTACCAGGGCGCCTCGGGCCAGCCCTGCTACCTGGCCACGCCGGGCTACGACATGGCCACCGGTCTGGGATCACCCAGGGCCTGGACCCTGACCACCGCCCTGGCCGCCCTGCACTGACCACCGCATCCGCTAGCTGGCCACGGCTGCGGGGAGCTGCCAGGCTGCAGCGGCCGCGCCGATGCAGCCCGACCAGGTGCCCAGCGAGGCCAGCCGGAGCCCGTCGATGACGTGGAACGAGCGGGCCCTGGCCCGCATGCTGTCCAGCAGCGGATCGATCAGCCGCGAGCCCGCCGCGGCCAGCCCGCCGCCCAGCACGATGGTGGCCGGGTCGATCAGGCTGATCGCGGTGAGCAGCCCCATGGCCAGCGCCTCCACCGCCTCCTGCCAGAGCCGCTCGGCGGCCGGGTCGCTGGCGATGACCAGGTCGATGATGTGCTCGGCGGGCAGCGCGGAACCGTGCCGCTCCCGCCAGCCCGACTCCAGGGCCGCGGCCGACATCACGGTCTCCAGGCAGCCGCGCTCGCCGCAGGCGCACAGCCGGCCGTGCCCGGCCAGCTGGATGTGGCCCAGCTCCCCGGCGTGCCCGTGCGCCCCGGCGGCGACCCGGCCGTCCTGCACGATAGCCGCGCCGATCCCCGTGCCCAGCGACACGTACAGGTAGTCGCGCACGTCGCGGGCGCTGCCCGAGGTGCCCTCGCCGATGGCGCCGGCGTGGGCGTCGTTGACCACCGTGATCGGGATCCGCAGCCGGCGGCTGAGCTCCTCGCTGACCGCGGCCCGGACCCAGCCCAGGTTGACCGCCGTGACCAGCCCCGAGGTGTCCACGGTGCCGCACACGGCGATCCCGCCGGCCAGCACCTCCGGGCCCGGTGCCGCCATCAGCTCCTGCGCCGCCGCGACCACCCGGGCCAGCACCGCGTCGGGCCCGTCGGCCCGGCCCGTGGGCTGGCGGGTCTGCGTGATCCGGCGGCCGTCGGCCGCGATCAGGGCGCCCTTGATCTGGCTGGCGCCCACATCCAGCGCCACCACGGCGCCGGGGGCACGGGAACCGGTCATGCGGACTGGGTCAGCCGGTCGAGCAGCAGGGCGGCGGCCCCGATCAGCCCGGCGTCCGGGCCGCTGGTCGCGGTGGTGATGGTGACGGACTGGCTGGCCATGGGCAGGCAGCGCTCGTAGATCGCGGCTCTGGCCGAGGCGACCAGCGGGTCGGCGCTGGCCAGCACGCCGCCCAGCACCAGCACCTCGGGGTTGAAGAAGTTGACCACCACCGCCAGCACCTCGCCCAGGTGCCAGCCCGCGGTGCGCACGGCCAGGTTGGCCGCGGGGTCGCCGCGCTGGACCAGCTCGACCAGGGCGGCGGGCGTGTCGACCTGCTGCCCGGCGGCGGCCAGCTCCTCGAGCAAGGCGGCGCCGCTGGCGATGGTCTCCAGGCAGCCGCGGTGGCCGCAGCCGCACAGCCGGGCCGACTCCGTCGAGGCACTGATCACGCTGACGTGGCTGATGTCGCCCGCTGCGCCGTTCGCCCCGTAGAACAGCGACCCGTCGGCGACGATCCCGCAGCCGATGCCCCGGCCCACCTTGACCGCAACCAGGTGGCGCAGCGGCTGCCGGGCGCTGCGGGTCCGGTACTCGCCCAGGGCCAGCAGGTTGGCATCGTTCTCGACCAGTGCGGGCACCGAGAACCGGTCGGCCAGCCAGTCGCCCACGGTGGCGCCGTGCCAGCCGGGCATCCGGGACGGGCTGGTGATCCGGCCCGAGTCGGGCTGCACAGGACCGGGCAGGCCCATGCTCACGCCCAGCACGTCCGGGCCGCCGTGCGCCGCGACCAGCTCGTCCAGGCGATCGGCCACCGCGGCCAGCACCACGCCGGGCCCGTCGCTCAGCGTGATCTCGGTGTCATGCGTGGCCACCAGCTGGCCGGCCAGGTCGACCAGGCCCAGCCGGGCGTGGTGGGTGCCCACGTCGGCGGCCAGCACCACGGCGCCCCCGGACCGGATCCGCAGCAGCCGCGGCCGGCGGCCGCCACGGGACAGGCCGTCGCCGGCCTCCTCGATGAGCCGGGCGGCCAGCAGCTCCTCGACCCGCAGCGACACGGTCGAGCCGGCCAGCCCTGACAGCCGGGCCAGCTCGGCGCGGGAAACCGGGCCGCTCTCCCGGATGAGCTGGATCATGTCGGCGGCTGAGGCTCGGCCCTGAGTGGCCACGGACGTCGCTCTCCTTATTTCGGGCATCGTCAGAACTTCGCTCATTAACAAATGCTCCAGCGATGATCATCGATGCCGGATGGCGGTGCTGAGGTCATCATGCCGCAGGCCCATCGATGCTCAGCCCCGGTTCCGCGCTCAGTCCCGGTTCCGTGCTCGGCCCGGGCCCCATGCTCAGCCGGGCCAGCCGGCGCTGCCGCTGCTCGGCCGGGTCGGGCACCGGCGCGGCGGCGACCAGCCGCTGGGTGTAGGCGTGCCGGGGCGCGAACAGGACGTCGTCGCGCGGCCCCAGCTCGACCAGCCGACCGGATCGCATGACCGCGATCCGGTCGGCCAGGAAGCTGACCACGGCCAGGTCGTGGGTGATGAACAGGCAGGCGAAGCCCAGCTCGGCCTGCAGGTCGAGGAGCAGGTCCAGCACGGTGGCCTGGACCGACACGTCCAGGGCGCTGGTCGGCTCGTCGGCCACCAGCAGCTCGGGCCGCAGCGCGATGGCCCTGGCGATGCTGACCCGCTGCCGCTGCCCGCCCGACAGCTCGTGCGGGTAGCGCGACCGTACGGCCGAGTCCAGCCGGACACTGGCCAGCAGCTCGGCCACCCGCCCGGCCCGGCTGGCCCGGTCTGTCCCCGCGATGACCAGCGGCTCGGCCACGCACTCCTCGATCGTCATCCGCGGGTCCAGCGACGAGCCGGGGTCCTGGAACACGATGCCGCAGCGGCGGCGCAGCCCCCGCAGGCGCCGCCCGCGGCTGGCCGCCAGGTCCTGGCCGAGCAGCCGGACGGCGCCCGAGGTCGGGCGCAGCAGCCCGATCGCGCACCGCCCGACCGTGGACTTGCCCGACCCAGACTCGCCGACCAGGCCCAGGATCTCGCCGGGAGCGATGGCCAGGCTGACGTCATCGACGGCCCGCAGCGTGCCGGACGCCCGCGACCCGAAGTCCAGCGTCAGGTGATCGAGCGCCAGCACGGGCGCCCCGGAGGACCCGCGGCCCGCCGCCCGCCGGGCTCACCCTCGGCCCGCGCGCCGACCGCTGACTCACCTCCCGCCAGCGATCCGTCTGCCCGCGAGCCGTCTGTCCGCGAGCCGTCTGTCCGCGAGCCGCTCCCCGGCTCGCCCCGCAGCCGGGCCCCCCGCGGATGCGGGGCCAGCCTCGGCACGGAGGCCAGCAGCGACTGGGTGTACTCCGCCGCCGGCCGCCCGAACAGGTCGTCGACCGCCGCCTCCTCCACGATCACCCCGTCGTGCATCACCACGACCCGGTCGGCGATGTCCGCGACCACGCCCATGTTGTGGGTGATGACCAGGATGGCCGTGCCCAGCTCGGCGCGGATGCGGCGGAGCAGGTCCAGGATCTCGGCCTGGACCGTGACGTCCAGCGCCGTGGTCGCCTCGTCCGCCACCAGTACCTTCGGGTCGCAGGCGATGGCCATCGCGATCATCACCCGCTGGCGCAGCCCGCCCGACAGCTCGTGCGGGTACTGGCCCAGCCGCCGCTCCGGGTCGCTGATCCCGGCCAGCCGGAGCAGCTCGGCCGCCCGGCGCAGCGCCTGCGGCCGGGACAGGCCCTGGTCGTGCACCTGCAGCGCCTCGGCCACCTGCCAGCCCACGGTGAACACCGGGTTGAGTGCGGTCATCGGCTCCTGGAACACCATGGCGATGTCCCGGCCACGCACCGCGCGCAGCTCGTCGCGGCCCAGGCTGCGCAGGTCCAGGCCGGCCGACCTCGACGCGGCCCGCCCACCGGGCCAGCGGCGGCAGCAGGCCGAGCGCGGCCATGGCCGTCATAGTTTTGCCCGAGCCGGACTCACCGACCACCGCGACGATCTCGCCGGGCCGGACCCGGATCGTCACCCCGCCGACGGCCGGCCGCGCCGCGCCGAACGACACCTCGAGGTCATCGATGACCAGCGCGTCGCCCGCGCCATCCCGCTCCGCCCGCACGGGCTGCTCGCCGCTCACCGGCTCCCCGCTCATCCGCCCCGAGCTCATCGGCCCTGGAGCCTTACCTCGAAGGCGTCGCGCAGCCCGTCGCCGATGAAGTTGCAGGCGCACACCACGATGACGATGGCCAGGCCGGGCGGCAGGATCATCCACCAGTCAGCCGGCGTAGGTGTAGTTGATCCCGTTGCTGAGCATGCCGCCCCAGTCCGTGTGCGGCAGCGGGACGCCCAGGCCCAGGAAGCTCAGGTAGGCGACCAGCAGGATCGCGTCCGCGACCTGGAACGTCACGTTGACCACGACCGTGCCCACCACGTTAGGCAGGATGTGCCGGAAGATGGCCCGCCGCCGCCCGCCGCCGATGGCGATCATGGCCTGGACGAACTCCCGGCTGCGCAGCGACATGGCCTCGGCCCGGACCAGCCGGGCGGGCACCAGCCAGGAGCACACCCCGATGATCACGATCAGCACCGGGACCGTCGGCGTGATGATCGTCGCCGCCACCATGAGCAAGAACAGCGCCGGGATCGCGATGCCCGCGTCCACGACCCGCATCATCAGCGCGTCCAGCCAGCCGCCCGCGTAGCCCGCGACCGCGCCCCACAGCATGCCGATGACGGTGGCCACGATCCCGGCCGCGATGCCGATCTCCAGCGAGGTCTGGCCGCCGTACATCAGCCGGCCCAGGATGTCGTGGCCGACGTCGTCGGTGCCCAGCGGGTGCCCCGCCCCCGGCGCCAGGTTCTCGTGGCTGAGCTGCACGTGGATCTGGTCGGTGTGGTACAGCAGCGGCCCGCAGAAGCAGAACACCACCAGCACCGCGAGCGTGATCAGCCCCGCGATGGCCATGGGATTGCGCAGGAACTGGGCCATCAGCCGCCGGTACGGCCCGGGCGCGGCTGCCGCGGTGACCTCATCGGCCACGAGCCCCGCCGCCGCGGTCACCGGATGCTCCCGCGCACCCGCGGGTCGGCCGCGGCCTGGAGCAGGTCGGCCAGCAGCGAGCCGGTCACCGTGGCGACCGCGATGACCAGCACCACGCCCAGCTCAATCGGATAGTCGGACGTCTGCGCGGCCTGCCAGAACAGCAGGCCCATGCCCGGATAGTTATAGATGGATTCGATGACGATGGCGCCGGAGAACACCACCGGTACGTAGTAGCCCAGCATGGTGATCACCGAGGTCAGCGAGTTGCGCAGGATGTGGATGCCGACCACCCGCCGCTCGGCTACGCCCTTGGCCCGCGCCGTGCGGGTGTAGTCCTCGGCCAGGTTGTCCAGCACCGAGGAGCGCACGTAGCGGCTGAACACCGCGACCGTGGCGGCGGTCCCGGTGAGCACCGGGAGCACCAGCGCCCGCGGGTCGGCCAGGATCCCGCCCAGCGAGGACGCCTGCGGCGCCTGGGGCGGGAACAGCGGCACCTTCTCGGCGAACAGCAGGATCAGCAGCAGCCCCAGGAAGAAGCTCGGCGTGGCATAGGCCACGAACGCGCCGCCGGTGATCACGTAGTCCGGCGCCCGGCGCCGCCGCACCGCTTGCCACACGCCCAGTGGCACCGCGAGCAGCAGGGCCAGCACCGTGGACAGCCCGGACAGCAGCACGGTGCGCGGCAGTCGCTGGCCGATCAGCCCGATCACGGACTGGTTCAGCTTGTACGACTGGCCCAGGTTGCCGTGCAGCAGCCGGTCCAGGTACAGCCAGTACTGCTCGGGCAGCGGCCGGTCGAAGCCCTGCGCGCGGTTGAACGCCGCGATCTGCCCCGGGTTGGCCTGCTGTCCCAGGATGCCGCGGGCCGGGCCGCCGGGCAGCGCGTGCAGCAGCCCGAACACGATGAGCGTCACGAAGAAGATCACCACGATCGACTGCGCGATCCGCTTGATGAGGAACCAGGCCAGCGGCGGGACGCGGACACCGGAGGAGAGGCTGGTGTCCGCGCCCCGCGCTGGCGCTACGGCGTGGTCAGATACCACTGCTGCGGGTTCATCTCGGCGAGCGGGTTCTGGAGCACGCCCTTGAGCGTGGTCTTGATGGCCGACACCTGGTAGTCCGGGTTGGGCACCCACAGCACCGGCAGGTTCTTCGCCAGGTAGGCCGAGTAGGCCTGCATCGCCGTGGCCGACCCGGACACGTTGGTCGCGCTGATCAGCTTGTCGGTCTCGGTGCTCTTGTAGCTGCCCAGGTTGACCCCGGCCGAGCTGGCGAAGATCTGCTCGCCGCTGGGGTAGGCCGGGAAGTACCAGCTGCCCTGGGTGCCGAAGAACGACAGCTGCCAGGAGCAGGAGGCCTGCGCCGGCTCGCAGATGGCCGAGTCGTTCAGCACGCTGTCCAGCGGCTCCTGCTTGATCGTCAGCCCGGCCCCGATCTGCGAGAACGAGGACTGCAGCTCCTGCATCATGTTCGTGGTCTCGGTGCTGCCGCTCTCGCTCAGGATCGTCATCTGCAGCTTGGTGCCCTTGGCGATGCCCGCTCCGCAGTCCGACGGCCCGCGGCCCGGCTTCTCGCAGGCGGCGACCTGACCGGGGTGCACGGACCAGCCGTGCGCCTTCAGCAGCGCGGCGCCCTTGCTGACGCTGTAGGGGTAGGGGTTGGACTTCTGCACCGGGGACAGGAACTGCGAGGCCGGCGTCTGCGGGATGGGGCCGAAGCCCTGCGTGGCCTCGCCGTGCCAGATGTCGCTGGCGATGGCCGGCTGGTTCACCGCGTACTGCAGCGCCTGGCGCACGTAGAGCTGCTTGAACGCCGCGCCCAGGGTCGGGTTGCTGAAGTTGAACGGGATGTAGCTGATCGCCCAGCCGACCCACGGCTCGATCTTGTAGCCGTCGCTCTCCAGCGCCTTCTCCTGCGAGATGTCGCTGATCGGCACGTAGCCGTAGTCCACCCCGCCCGAGCGCAGTACGTCGAACTCGGCCTGGTCGGAGGTGTAGGGCAGGAACTCGACCGCCGACAGCCGGGCCGCGTCGGGCCCGTGGTAGGCCGTCGACTTGGCCAGCGTCACGGTGCCGCCGGTGGTCCAGGTACGCAGCTTGAACGGCCCGTCGGTGACCTTCCACAGCGGGCTCGCGTCGTAGCCGCTGATCTTGCCGGAGGCCGAGGTCAGATAGCTGAACACCTTCTGCGCGCCGGCCTTGGTCAGGTCGTAGTCGCCGGCCTTGCCGCCCGCCGACTCCACGTCCCAGGCCGCCTGAGGCAGCGGGGTGATCAGGCTGAGCTGGTTGGCCGTGAACCAGCCCGGGTTGAAGGCGTGGCTCAGCTGGAGCTTGAACGTCTGGTTGTTGATGATCTTGAAGCTGGTGACGTCGTCGGGCATGTCGCCCGCCGCGTAAGCGCCCCACTTGGTCTTGTTGAACTTGACCAGGTCGTACCAGAACTGCACGTCGCGGCTGGTCAACGGGTGACCGTTGGACCAGGTCAGGTGCTGCAGCGAGATTGTGACGGCCCGGTTGCCGTCGCTGTACTTCGGCGCCTTGGCCGCGCTGATGCTCTCGTCCAGCGCCAGCGTCCCCGACGAGGTGTCGTAGTTGTACAGCGGGACGTACATCTCGGCCTGGATGGAGCCGTTGTAGGAGGCCAGGTGTCCCGGCGTGCCGATGGGGAAGATCCAGTCGGGGGTCGCGTCCGGCGGCAGCGCGAAGGTGGCGGTGCCACCCGACTGCGCGGTCCCGCTGCCGCCGCCCGCGGCACCGCCGCTGCTGCTGCTCGCGCAGGCGCTGGCGAGCAGGGCGATGGACGCGCCGACCGCGGCGACGGCGGCTGGCTTCGGGCGCAGCCGGAGCCGGAACACTCGCCTCATTGGTCATCTCCTGATGTCGTGCTCTCGCCGGTATGCCCCGGTAAGACGGATGCGTGGTAGCTTAACCAGCCACATCGAAATAAGAAGTAACAAGTTGGTTATAACTTTTGACGATTATCGAAGAAAGTGGTGAGGGTGTGACGCGCATCGGCATCGCCGGGATCGCCATCGAATCCAGCACCTTCTCGCCGCACCGGACCAGGCTGAGCGACTTCACCGTGACCCGCGGCGACGACCTGCTGGCGCGCTACGCCTGGATCTCCGGGGTGCCGTCGATCTCCGGCGGATCGTCGCGGCCGGACTGGTCCGACGGCGTGGAGTGGGTACCGCTGCTGCATGCGGTCGCGCTGCCCGGCGGCCCCGTCCTGGCCGCGCCTACACCACCCTCAAGGACGAGATTCTGAAACAGGCTGGGGACGCCGGACCCCTCGACGGCCTGTTGCTCGACATTCACGGGGCCATGAGCGTCGAGGGCCTGACCGACGCGGAAGCCGACCTCGCCCGCGGGCTGCGGGCCGTGCTCGGCGACGACGTGCTCATCTCCGCGTCCATGGACCTGCACGGCAACGTCTCGCCCGAGCTGGCCGGCCTGCTCGACCTCATCACCTGCTACCGGATGGCCCCGCACGAGGACGCCTGGGAGACCAGGGAGCGGGCCGCCCGCAACCTGGCCGGGCGGCTGCGCCGCGGTGGCCGGCCCGCGCTGGCCTGGGCCGGAGTGCCAGTGCTCCTGCCCGGCGAGAAGACCAGCACCAGGATCGACCCGGCCCGGAGCATCTACCGGCGGGTCCGCGAGGTCGAGGCCGCCGACAATGTGCTCGACGCCGCCATCTGGGTCGGCTACGCCTGGGCCGACGAGCCCCGCTGCCAGGCCGCCGTGGTGGTGACCGGCGACGAGCCCGGCGTGGTGACCCGGTACGCCGGCGAGCTGGCCCGGCTCTACTGGGCAGCCAGGGACGAGTTCTCGTTCGTGGCCCCGGCCGGGGAGCTGGGGGACTGCCTGGCCCAGGCCATCTCCAGCCGTCGGCGGCCGTTCTTCATCAGCGACTCCGGCGACAACCCGACCGCCGGCGGCGCGGGCGACGTCTCCTGGACCCTCGCCCGGCTGCTGGCCGACCCGGCCATCGCGGCCGGCGCCGTCCAGGTCATCCAGGCCAGCATCACCGACCCGGCCGCCGTCGCCGCCGCGTTCGCGGCCGGCGAGGGCGCATCGCTGACCGTGTCGGCCGGCGGCAAGATCGACGCCGGGCCGTCCGGGCCGGTCCCGCTGGCCGGCACCGTGCACGCGCTGCGCCGGGACGACCCCGTCGGCGGCGACCTGGCCGTGATCGCGGTCGGCGGCCTGAAGGTGATCCTGACCTCGCGCCGCAAGCCGTACCACACCATCGCCCACTTCACCGGCTCCGGCGTCGACCCGCTGGCCGCCGACATCATCGTGGTCAAGGCCGGCTACCTGGAACCCGAGCTGTATCAGGCTGCCGCCGACTGGCGGCTGGCCCTGACCCCCGGCGGCGTCGACCAGGACCTGCTCCGGCTGGACTACCGGCGGCTGGCCCGGCCGCTGTTCCCCTTCGACCCCGGCCTGGCCGACCCCGACCTCACCCCCCGCCTCATCCACGGGGCCCGGCGCTGATGCGCTACGAGGTCTGCGCCGAGTCCGCCGGCGTCGTCCGCGCGGCCGTGGCCGCCGGCGCGCACCGCATCGAGCTGTGCGCCGACCTGTCCGTCGGCGGCGTCACGCCCAGCCCGGCCGCCATCACCGCCGCCGTCGCGGCGGCCGGATCACGGCCCGTGCACGTGCTGATCCGGCCCAGGGCCGGCGACTTCGCCTACTCCGAGGCCGAGCTGGGCGCCATGATGGCCAGCATCGGCGCCGCCCGCCGCGCGGGGGCCGCCGGCCTGGTCATCGGCGCGCTCACCCCCGCCGGCCTGGTCGACGTCCCCGCCTGCGAGGCCCTGGTGGCCGCCGCCCGGCCCGCGTCCGTGACCTTCCACCGCGCGTTCGACCAGGCCGCCGACCCGCTCGCGGCCTTCGCCCAGATCCGCGCCCTGGGCGTGGATCGCCTGCTCACCTCGGGCGCGGCCGAGACCGCCCTGGCCGGCGCGGACCTGATCGCCGATCTGGTCCGCCGATCCGCCCGCCGGTCCGCCGGGAAGCCGATCGTGCTGGCCGCGGCGGCGTCACCGCCGCCAATGCCGCCGCGATCGTCACCCGCACCGCGGTGAGCGAACTGCACTTCTCGGCCCGCCCCCGCCCCGGTGACCCCCCGTCCCTCACCGACCGCATCGCCGCCATCATCGCCGCCGCCTCGTCCGCCTCGGCCGCTCCCCGCTGACGGCCGCGATCTTCGTGATCGCGGCAATCCGTCAGCGCTATGTGCTGACGGATATCCGCGATAACGGGCCAGACATGCGGTCGGCCGCGAGCGCCTGAGGCGGCCGCCGCCGGGCTTGCTCAGCTCGGGTCCAGGAGACGGGCGCGCAGGGCGGTGATGTCGGTGTCGCGCAGGCCGGCCGCGCGCAGCCGGGCCACCGGGTCGAGGCCGCTGAGCGCGTCCAGCAGCGCGGCCCGCGCGGTGGTGCCCCGGCGGCGCAGCTCGGCGTCGATCCCGGCCGTGGAGTCGGCCACGTCCAGGGCCGCGAACAGCGGGCCGACCTGGCCCGCGCTCAGCGCGTAGTCATCGGCGATGGCGGCCGGCCGGACGCCGGCCAGGGCCAGCAGCAGCATGGCGATCAGGCCGGTGCGGTCCCGCCCGGCGGTGCAGTGGAAGATCACGCCGCCGGGGCGGGCCCTGGCGATGGCGGCCAGCACCGCCGCGCAGCGGCCGGGCTTGGCGGCCAGAAACGGCCGGTAGTACAGCGGGGTGCCGTTCAGGCCCTCGTCGTTGAGCCGCCGCCAGAAGCAGACGTCCTGGATGTCGTCCAGCGGCACCTGCGTCCGCTCCAGCCCGGCGGGCAGGTCCAGCGGCGGGGCCTGGCGCGGCGGCGGCGCTGCCCGCCGTGAGCGTGGCCGCGGCGGCGTCCGGCCGCACCTCGTCGTCGTTGCGCAGGTCGATGATCGTGCGGAACCCGGCCGCCCGCGCGGCCTGCCACCCGGCCGGCGTCACGAACCGCAGGTCGCCGGACCGGATGAGCGTGCCGAACCGCGTCACCGGCCCGCCCAGCGTGGGCAGGCCGCCCAGGTCACGGGCGTTGTGAAACCCCGGCCACCGGATCTGCCGGGTCCAGCTGATCACGTGACTGGCCTTTCTGAATCGGAGGCAGCCACTTATCACGCTATAAGACCCGCCGGGCTACTCCGGCGGCGCGAGCTGGCGCGGGGTTACCCCGTCGCTGATCGTGACCTCGTCGAACCAGCCGGAGCGCGGCTCGCCGGGCGGGCGGTCGAAGCGGGCCACGTACGGCTTGAGGTCGAGGACCGGCGTGCCGTCGAGCATGTCCACGCCGGCGAACTCCACCGTGGCGCCGGTCACGGCCAGCACCTGAACCAGGCTCAGCCCGATCGGGTTGACCCGGCGCGGCCCGCGGGTGGCGAAGATGCCCACCGCCCGCCGCTGGCGGCGGAGCAGGAACGGGACCTGGCGCAGCGGCGGCTCGCCGGCCTGGTCCGGCTGGTTGAGCCAGGTGATCAGCCAGGCGTAGTCGAAGCCCGGCAGTCCGTCCAGCCCGTCCCGGTAGCGCGCGGCGACCTCGAGGGTGGCGTGCTCGGCCCGGTTCACGCCGGCCTGGATCGGCGTGGTCTCCTTCTCCCGGTGGCCGGTGCGCAGCACCCCGATCACCGGCAGCGGGCAGCTCAGTTCCATGGCCGCATGCTGTCACGGGCGGCGGGAACCGGGCGCGGTCCGGCCGCGTCTGACCGATATGCAGCGTTCGAGCCGGATGAGCTGGACCTTGATCGGCGTGATCGTCACGGTGGGACTGGTCACCACCGCCTGCGGCACCCGGCCCGCCCCGGCCGGGCCAGCCACGTCCCGCGCCGTCACGTCGCTCACCGCGGCCAGCCGGGGCGGCGCGCCGCAGGGCTCCCGCGCCGCCAGCCTGGCGCTGGCCCGCCGGATGCTGGGCCAGCTCCGCCGCCCGCCCGGCAGCCGGGTCGTCACGCCTCGCCCGGTGCCGAAGAACTTGCGCGGGCCTGCCCAGGCGATGGCGGTCGTCGACCAGGTCGACCTGAAGCGCTTCTACTCGGCGCCGCGATCCATGGCGGCCAGTTACGCCTACCTGCGCACGCACGTCCCGGCGGGCTACCGGCGCACGGTCACCGGCAGCCAGGGCCAGGACGGCACGACCGTGCTGGAGCTGGTGGGCTACAGCCCGAAGACCCTGCCCCGCGGGGTCGAGGAGGCGGATCTGGTCGTCGGGGTCGTGCCGGGACGGCACGGCGGTTCGGTGCTGCGCGCCGACGGCGAGGTGGCCTGGTACCCGCCCCGGTCGGCGGCCGAGCGGCTGCGCCCGGCGGCCTACCGCGCCGTCACGGTCACCCGCACCTCACTCAGCGGGCACCGGACCACGCGGACGTTCCGCTCCGGCGCCGCCATCACCCGCCTGGCCCGGGTCCTGAACTCGCTGCCCGCCTCGGACGGCGGGTCCTTCAGCTGTCCGACCGGCCCCGGCTTCCGGCTCGCGTTCCGGCCGAAGGCCGGCCAGCCCCGGTTCGTGGTGACCGCGGACGGCTGCGCCACGGACCTGGTCACCGTGGCCGGCCGGACCCAGCCCGTTCTCGCCGACCCGCACGAGCGCGTGGTCGCCGCCGCCCGGCGGCTGCTCGGCGGCCGGGCTCACTAGCACCCCGGCGGGTCATTCCCGTCCGCCGCCCGGCTCGCTAACGTGCAGGGGTGAGCATGCCGCGCGGGACGCTGGCCGGGCAGCTGGCCGCCATGGGGTTCGGCGACACCGCGCGGGCCCGGCAGCTGCTGACCGCTGACCTGGGCCTGGACCCCGACGGGGCGGACGCGCCGCTGGTCGAGGCGCTGGCCGGGGCGGCCGACCCGGACCTGGCGCTGGCCGCGCTGGCCCGGATGGCGCCGGACGAGGAGCTGCGGGCGGCGCTGCGGGCCGACGAGGAGCTGCGCGACCGGCTGGTCACCGTGCTGGGCGTCAGCGCCGCGCTCGGCGACCACCTGGCCCGGCAGCCCGGCGACTGGCGGCTGCTGGCCGGCCCGGCCGCGCTGGCCCGGCCGCGCGGCCGGGGAGCTGGCCGCGACCCTGCTCGCGGCCACCCGCAGCGCCGGGCCGCGACCCGGCCGCCGAGCTGCGGCTGGCCTACCGGCGGCGGCTGCTGCACCTGGCCGCGCGCGACCTGACCGGCGCCGACCCGCTGGACAGCGTGATGGCCGAGCTGGCCGACCTGGCCGCCGCCGCGCTGCTGGCCGCCCTAGCCATCGCGCCGGGCGTGGCCGGGGCGCGGCCAGCGGCACCGACTCCGCCGAGCCCGCGGCCCTGGCCGTCATCGCCATGGGCAAGACCGGCGGCCGGGAGCTGAACTACGCCAGCGACGTCGACGTGATCTTCGTGGCCGTGAACGCCCCGGCCGGCGAGGCGGCGCGCCCTGCGCTCGGCGACCGCGCTGGCCAGCGGCATGATCCGGGTCTGCTCGCGCGCCCGCGCCCGAGGGCACGCTGTTCCCCGTCGACCCCAACCTGCGCCCGGAGGGCCGGGACGGCCCGCTGGTCCGCACCGTGGCCAGCCACCGGGCCTACTACGAGCGCTGGGCCAAGACCTGGGAGTTCCAGGCCCTGCTCAAGGCCCGGCCGGTGGCGGGGGATCGGGAGCTCGGCGAGGCGTACCTGGCCGCGGTCGGCCCGCTGGTCTGGGAGGCGGCCCAGCGGCCGGGCTTCGTGGCCGACGTCCAGGCCATGCGCCGCCGGGTGCTCAGCAGCCTGCCCGCCGACGAGGCGGGCCGCGAGCTCAAGCTAGGCCCCGGCGGGCTGCGCGACATCGAGTTCGCGGTCCAGCTGCTGCAGCTCGTGCACGGCCGGGCCGACGAGTCGCTGCGGGTGGCCGGGCACGCTGGACGGCGCTGCGCGCGCTGGCCGCCGGCGGCTACGTGGGCCGGGCCGACGCGGCCCGGCTGGCCGACGCCTACGAGTTCCTGCGCACCGTCGAGCACCTGCTCCAGCTCCGGCAGCTGCGCCGCACCCACACGCTGCCCGAGGACCGGGCCGTGCTGCGCCAGGTCGGCCGGGCGCTGCGCCGGATGCGGCCCGCTACGGGACCGGCGCACGGCGACCCGGCCGACGAGCTGATCCGGGAGTGGCGCCGGCACGCCGCGGCAGGCCCGGCAGCTGCACGAGAAGCTGTTCTACCGGCCGCTGCTGGACGCGGTGGCCCGGCTGCCCGGCGAGGCGGTGCGGCTGACCCCGGCCGCGGCCGCGGCCCGGCTGGAGGCCCTCGGCTACGCGGACCCGGCCGGGGCGCTGCGGCACATCGAGGCGCTCAGCGCCGGGGTGGCCCGGCGGGCGGCCATCCAGCGCACGCTGCTGCCGGTGCTGCTGGGCTGGTTCGCCGACGCGCCCCAGCCCGACGCCGGGCTGCTGGCCTTCCGCCAGGTCAGCGAGGCCCTCGGGAACTCGCCCTGGTACCTGCGGCTGCTGCGCGACAACACCCTGGTGGCCCAGCGGATGGCCCGGGTGCTGGCCTCCAGCCGGTATGCCACCGGCCTGCTGCTGCGCGCCCCCGAGGCGGTCGCGATGCTGGCCGACACCGGCGAGCTGGCCCCGCGCCCGGCCGCGGCGCTGCGCGCCGAGGCGCTGGCCGCGGTGGGCCGGCACGCCGGCGGCGGCCGAGGCCGTCGGCGCCGTGCTGGCCATCCGCCGCCGCGAGCTGCTGCGCACCGCGATGGCCTACGTGCTCGGCCTGGCCGGGGTGACCGAGCGGGGCGAGGCGCTGACCACGGTGGCCGAGGTCACCGTGGCGGCCGCGCTGGCGGCCGCCGTGGCCGAGGTCGAGCAGGCGACCGGGCCGCTGCCGACCCGGCTGGCGGTGATCGCCATGGGCCGGCTGGGCGGCCGGGAGATGGGCTTCGCCAGCGATGCCGACGTGCTGTTCGTGCACGACCCGCTGCCCGGCGCGGACGAGGAGGCCGCCTCGCGGGCCGCGCACGCGGTGGCCGAGACGCCTGCGCGCGCTGCTGGCCACGCCCCGGCCCGACCCGGCCCTGCACGTCGACGCGGGCCTGCGGCCCGAGGGCCGCCAGGGCCCGCTGGTCCGCACCCTGGCCTCCTACCGTGCCTACTACCGGCGCTGGTCGGTGTCCTGGGAGGCGCAGGCCCTGCTGCGGGCCGCGTTCGTGGCCGGCGATGCCGGGGTCGGCGCCGAGTTCCTGGCGCTGGCCGACGAGGTCCGGTACGCCGAGGGCGGGATCGCCGAGGAGTCGGTCCGGGAGATCCGGCGGATCAAGGCCCGCATGGAGGCCGAGCGGATGCCGCGCGGCAAGGACCCGGCCCTGAACCTGAAGCTCGGGCCGGGCGGGCTGGCCGACGTGGAATGGGTGGCGCAGCTGCATCCAGCTCCGGCACGCGCACGCGGTGCCCGGGCTGCGCACCACCGGGACCCTGACCGCCCTGGCGGCGGCCCGCGACGCCGGGCTGGTCGGCGCCGCGGACGTGGCCGCGCTGACCACGGCCTGGCAGCTGGCCGCCCGGATCAGGGACGGGGTGATGCTGATGCGCGGCCGCGGCTCGGACGCGCTGCCGGCGGCGGGCGCGGAGCTGGCGGTGGTGGCCCGGCTGCTCGGCTACCCGCCGGACGGCGGCCAGCAGCTGGCCGAGGACTGGCGGCGTGCTTCGCGGCACGCCCGGACGGTGACCGAGCGGCTGTTCTACGGGTAGGCCGTGGTCCCTTGTTATGGCTGGATTGTGGCCTAGGACTGACGGCAGAAGCAGGACGAGCGGATCGGCACGTCCGCGTAGGCGGCCGCGATCTTGAGCTGCTGGGCGATGATGCCGGCCTGCTCGCGCTTGCCCAGCCGGGTCAGGCACTCGTGATAGCCGTGCAGGCTCCACACGTTGCCCGGATGCTGGCCCGACCGGGCCAGCGTGTCGTCCAGGCCCAGGTCAGCCCGGTACACCGCCTCGGCCTCGGTGACCCGGCCCTGCTCCAGCAGCAGCGCGCCGAGCGCGTGCCGGGCGGGCTGCATCCAGCCCCACGGCTCGTCGTAGGGCAGCCCGTCGTCCAGTTCCACTGACCGGCGCAGGTGCCCGAACGCGGTGTCGTGCTCGCCGGCCCGGTAGGCCAGCTCGCCGTCCAGCATGGCCGCGGCGACCTGGAGGATGTCCTGGCAGGTGTTGTTGAACAGGGTGCGGGTCTCCGGCACCTGCTCCACGGCGGCCGCGAACGCCCGGTGGTGCGCCGCGGCCTCGTCCAGCCGGCCGAGCGCCGCGCAGGCCACGCCCTGGGCGTAGCGGGTCATGGCCGTGGTGACGCAGTACAGCTCCGGATCGGCGGGCAGCGGCGTGTCGATGATCTGCGCCCAGCGGCCGAACCGGATCAGCACGTGCAGCTTCATCGGCACGAAGCTCTCCAGCCAGTCGGCCATCGGCGGTACCTGGACCCGGAGCAGGTCCTCGGGGATGGCCGCGGCGAGCTGGTCGGCGGCGGCCAGCGCCGCCCGTGACTGGCCCGCGAACATCGCGCCGTAGATCTTGAAGTGGTAGTCGTGGGCCCGGTACAGCGTGTAGAAGTTCATCGCGCCGCGCTCGGCGGTGTACCGGTCGTCGGCCTCGATGGCGGCCGAGTTGGAGGACACGACGCTGCGGTAGTCGCCGCACAGCACGTCCAGGTGGGTGGGCATGTGCCGCAGGTGCCCGGCGTCCGGGACCAGGTCGCGCAGCAGGTCGCCGGCGGGCAGCGCGGCCTCGGGCCGCGGCGACATCTCCATCAGGTGGATGTACATGTGCAGCACGCCGGGGTGGGCCGGGCCGCCGGGCGCGGCCAGCGCCGCCTCCAGCACGGCCTGGGCCTCGATGGTGGCCGGCCCGGCCGGCTGGCCGCCGGGGGTCCACAGCTCCCACGGGGCCAGGTTCATCAGCGCGTCCGCGAACAGCACGGCCACGTCCAGGTCACCCGGGTGCGCGCGGTAGGCGGCGCGCATGGCGTCGGCGTAGGCGTCGTTCCAGGCCGTGCCGTCCCAGGCCGTGCCGTCGCCGGCCGCTCGGCGCTCGGGTAGCGGGCGGCCAGCGCCTCGATGAGCGCGCGCTCGGCCGGCGTTACGGCCGCCACCTGCGCCGCGGCCTCGATGGCGGCCTGCGACGCGGCGTGCGCCCGGGCCACGGTCGCGGACAGGTCCTCCGGGTCGAAGGCCTCCCACGGCTTGTTGTAGTTGGGGCCCAGGGCGAATGCCAGCCCCCAGTGCGCCAGCGCGCACCGCCCGTCGGCGGCCAGCGCGCGCTCGAAGCAGCTCACGGCCTCCTCGTGGTTGAAGCCGTACGTCCACACCAGCCCGCGGGTGAACCAGAGCCGGGCCTGCTCCGACGTGGTCGTTACCTCGCGCTGGTAGGTGCCGAGGTCAAAATAGTCAGCCATCAGGCAGCACCCTAGCCGGGCTGGTCCGGCTACTCCGGATGGCCCGGCAGGCAGCGGCCCCAGGTCAGCCAGGCGAGGATGTCCATGGTCAGCACGCCGTCCGCCGCGTAGGGCGCGACCAGGTCCGTCACCTCGCGGTCGAACTCGGCCGACTCCGCGGCCGGCATGCCCTCCCTGGCCAGGCTCGAGGTGGAGTGCAGGGCCTCGATGTAGTCGGCCACCGGCTGGCGGAACGGCACCGGCGCCGTCGTCGCCCGGCCCGCGATCTCGAACAGGCCCGTCGCGGCCAGCCCGTCGGCCAGGCGGAACTCCGGGTCGTAGCCGGGGTTGCGCGAGTACCGGATGATGATCTGGGTCAGGCCCTCCTCCCAGGGCGGCGCCGGCGCGTCATGGTCCACGACGGCCAGGTAGGCATGCTCGGTCAGCACGCCGGCCAGCCGGGTCAGCGTTTCCGGCCAGGGCATCCAGTGCATGCTGGCCCCGGCGGTGGCCAGGGCGTACGGCCCGCCGAGCGGGGCATCCTGCGCGGCGCCGACGATCCAGCGCAGGTTGGGCTGGCGGCCGCCGGGCCGGTCCCGCCCGGCGTCGATCATCGCCGCCGAGACGTCCACCGCGTCCACGTGATCGACCATCTGGGCCAGCGGGCGGGCCAGCGCGCCCTCCCCGGCGCCCAGGTCGAGGACGTCGCGGGGGGTATCGGTGATCAGCTCATCGAGGATCTTGAATACCTCGGCCGGGTACGGCGGCCGGTGCTGGTAGGCGTGCGCCACCCCGCGGTGGCCGAAGGTGGCCGCCAGCCGGTTGCGCTCATCTGGCCGTAGCGTCATTTGCTCATGATAATTGGGGTGTAAAACTGGCATATCGCGTAGGGGCGGGACGAGCGCTTTCCCTGGACTTTACGACTGGCCCGGCTTGACTCCGTAGCCCGGTACGCACGCTAGTGTGCCTGGCGTGAAGTTCGGCATCTTCTTTAACACGGGTACCTACGGGACCGACCCCGACCAGCTGGTCGGGGTCGCGCGGCAGGCCGAGGCGTGCGGCTTCGACTCGTTCTACGTGGGCGAGCACATCGCGCTGTACCAGGGGGCGACGGCCGGTCCGATGACGTTCCCGGCGGACCTGGCCGTCGCCGATCCGCTGGACAGCCTGAGCTTCGTCGCGGCCGCGACCGAGCGCATCCTGCTCGGCACCGGGGTGCTGCTGCTGCCGTACCACCACCCGGTGGTGCTGGCCAAGCGGCTGGCCACCATCGACCTGCTGTCCCGCGGCCGGATGCGGCTGTTCACCGTCGGCCTGGGCGTGCTGCCGGGCGAGGCCGAGGCGATGGGAGTCGACTTCGCGACCCGCGGGCGCCGCGCCGACGAGGCCATCGACGTGCTGCGGCTGCTGTGGGCGGGCGACGCGGACGGCGTCAGCTTCGACGGGGAGTTCTTCTCGTTCCGCGAGCTGACCAGCTACCCCAAGCCGGTGGGCGGGATGCTGCCGATCCACGTCGGCGGATCGAGCGCGGCGGCGGCGCGCCGGGCCGGCCGCCGGGGGGACGGTTACTTCCCCGGCGGCCGGCTCACCGCCGCGGAGCGCGCCCGTCAGGCGGAGCTGATGCGGGCGGCCGCGGTGGAGGCGGGCCGGGATCCGGACGCGCTGGAGTGCACGCGCTGGGGATCGATCGGCATGTCGGCGGCCGACGTGGACGCGCACGCCAGCCAGGGGACAACGCGCTTGGTCGTGAGCCCGGCCTCGGCCGGCCTGGCGGAGCAGCGCGAGGAGATCTCGGCGTTCGCCAGCCGGCTCGGGCTGGCCTTCACGGGCTGATACGGCGCACCGTCACCGAATCTCGTAGCGCAGGTGGACGGCGCCCTCGCCCGGGATGGCCTCGGTGCAGCGCAGGTCCGCGCGGGAGGTGCTGAACAGCCGTAGGCCCCGGCCGACCAGCCTGGGCACGACGTGCAGCACGACCTCGTCGACCAGCCCGGCGTCCAGGGCCTGCCGGGCGATGCTGACCCCGCCTGCCAGCAGCACGTCCGCGCCGTCGGCGACCGCGCGGGCCTGCTCAACCGCCTCCTTGATGCCGCCGGTGACGAACGTGTAGCTGGTGCCGCCGCTCTTGTCGATGCGGTCCTGCCCGCGGTGGGTCAGCACGAAGACCGGGGCGTGGAACGGCGGGTTCTCGCCCCAGCTCTGGTATCCGGAGTCGAACATCGTCCGCCCGATGACCTGCGGCCCGAACCGCTCGAAGTTGTCCTGCCAGACCTTCGAGTCCACCGACTCCTCGCCGCCCTCCTGGCCCTGCTGCGTCCGCCAGCTCCGCAGCGGGAACACCCAGTCCAGGACGGCCGCGAACACCTTCATGCCGTCCGCGTCGGGGGCCTCGGGGCCCGCGATCCCGTCCAGCGACATCGACATCCCCACAACCACCTTGGTCATCTCGAGCTCCTTCGGCCTGCGGACGCGTGGTGCGCCCTCTCAGCTAGGAGTCGGAGCAGGCCCGCGGATCTCTACATAATGACCGCAGAAACCGCGACCCCGCCTGGTGCGCAAACCGGGCGGGGTCAGATCCACAGGAAGGAATCGGGATCTGCGGCCGATATTACTCCGGCCGGGCAGAAAAGAGCACCGACCCGGCCCTGTTATCCAAGATAGGAAGTTCTGGCGCTAATCCGCTTGTTCCCGCAGCCGTGGTGGCCGGGCAGCCCCAGGCCGTCCGTGCCCTCGGAATCCCTGGTGCAGAAGTTGACCCGCCAGGTGAAGGCGTCGTGTCGGCCGATCCGGAACCGGTACCGCAGCGTGATCACGAACTCGTACAGGTGCTTGCGCTGCGGGCGGCTGGCGGTGGCCGTCCGGCTCAGGGTCAGCGTCTTCGGCGCCGGCGGTCGGCCGGACCTGGCCAGCCGCAGCCCGGCGTACAGGTACCAGTGCTTGGCCGCCTCGGTCCGGTAGGTCGACGCCGGCACGCTCACCCACAGGTGCAGCGTGATGTGGCAGACCGGACGGGCAGGCCGGGCGCAGGCACGCTTGCCGGTGATCGCGCCCAGCGCCTCGACGAACACCGTCCGGACCGCCGAGTCCGGGACCGTGCCCAGCCCGGTGCCGGTCACCTGGATCCGGTAGTTGGTGGCGATCTCGGGCCGGACCCGGAACGAGTACCGGGCGGTCCCGCCCGTCAGGGTGACCGAGCCGCCCTTGGCGTAGGTCGTCGCCCCGAAAGGCTCGTACAGCAGCGTGGCCTGGTCGCCTCGGTGCGCGCCGCTGACCGTGCCGCTGACGGTCGCCACCGTGCTGCCCGACGGGCCGCGGTAGGCAACCAGCGTGCGCCCGGTGACCTTGGGGAGCGCGGACTTGGTGCCGATGGTGATCGTGACGGCCGCCGGGCTGGCCGCGGCCGAGGTGCTGGTGGCCGAGGTGCTGGTGGCCGCGCTGGCCGCCGGCCCGGCCGCCACTGCGGCCACCGCGATCGTGATGCTCGCGGTGACCGCCGTGGCGCGCCATCGTCCGAGCGTGCTCATGACATCCCCCGTTCCTGGGTCGTCGGTCTGTGGCCCAGGCGAGGATATCCGCACTTTTTCTACCCCATATCCCTAACAAGGGTCGTGCGGCCGGATTCAGTGCCACCCGGAATGGCCCCGCGGCTAGCCCAGATAGCCGACCTTGGCGCTGACCTTGGCCGCGCCGCAGCCGTGTTGACCGGGCAGGCCGATGCCATCGGCCGTCTCGGTGTCCTTGGTGCAGGCCGTCCACCGCCAGCTGTAGCGGTGGTTGTCGATCGTGAACGAGAAGCTCAGCGTGATCGTGTAGCTGTTGCGCGACTTCGGCGCGGGGGCCGATGACGTCGCCGAGCTGTCCAGCCGCAGGAACGCCGGCGGCTTGGGGTTACCGCCGCCCGGGTGGCCCAGGCGCACGCCGACGTACACGAACCAGGGCTTGGCCTCCTCCGTCCCCACCGCCGAGGAGGGCAGCGCGATGGTCACCTTGATGTGCTGCTGGCACACGGGCCGCGAGCAGGCCTGCGGCTTGCCCGTGTGGCCGCCGTCCACCACGTAGACGGCCCTGGTGCCGGACACCGCCAGCGGCTGGGCCGCGCCCCGGCGCCGGAACAGCTTCACCGTGAACCGGGTCGCGATGCGCGGCTTGATCTCGAACGTGTACGGGACGGTCCCGCCGGTGGCCAGCGGCTGCTGCTGCTCGCGGGCCCCCCGCTTGCTGAACGGGAACGACTGCGCGTACAGCCGGATGATCTCGCCGGCCCGGGCGTGGGTAACGGCGCCGGTGATGACGGCCTGGCCGCTGCTGCCGTTCAGGTAGGACACGTAGACGTCGCCCGTGACGGGCCGGAAGTTGGATGTCGCGCGGATCGAGACCGCCGGGGCCACGGCCGGGCTGGCCGCCAGAGTGCTCGGTATCGCCGGGCTGGCCGCGGGGGCGCTCGGTATCGTCGCTGACCAGGCTGGGATCGCGGCGGACATGACCATGCCCGCCGCGGCGGCCAGGATGGCGCCGACGCGCAAGACTCTCAAGACTGGCACCTCATTCTGGGAAGGCTCCGCGATCCGATCGCGAAGGCAGCCTGATGGAGTCAGAAAGTATGCCAGGAATGCGTGAATCATGACCTGAACGGCCGGTTACAGAAGACTGACCTGGGGGCCAGGAATCGTGGTGATTCCTGGCCCCCAGGTCAGATGCGTCTTGGTGGCAGCGGCGGCTCGGTCGGCCTAGACGTCGTAGTACAGCTCGAACTCGTGCGGGTGCGGGCGCAGCCGCATCGGGTCGAGCTCGTTGGTCCGCTTGTAGTCCAGCCAGGTCTCGATCAGGTCCGGGGTGAACACGCCGCCCTCGAGCAGGAACTCGTGGTCGGCCTCCAGGTTGTCCAGCACCTTCTCCAGGGAGCCGGGCACCTGCGGGATGGCCTTGGCCTCGTCCGGCGGCAGCTCGTACAGGTCCTTGTCCACCGGCTCCGGCGGCTCGATCTTGTTCTTGATGCCGTCCAGCCCGGCCATCAGCATGGCCGAGAAGGCCAGGTACGGGTTGGCGGACGGATCGGGCACCCGGAACTCCAGGCGCTTGGCCTTGGGGCTGGGCCCGGTGATCGGGATGCGGACGCAGGCCGACCGGTTGCGCTGGCTGTAGACCAGGTTGACCGGCGCCTCGTAGCCGGGCACCAGCCGGTGGTAGGAGTTCACCGTCGGGTTGGTGAAGGCGAGCAGCGACGGCGCGTGCCTGAGCAGGCCGCCGATGTAGTACCGGCCCAGGTCGGACAGCCCGGCGTAGCCCGCCTCGTCGTAGAACAGCGGCGCGCCGTCCAGCCACAGGCTCTGGTGGCAGTGCATGCCCGAGCCGTTGTCGCCGAACAGCGGCTTGGGCATGAACGTGACGGTCTTGCCCGCTGCCCTGGCCACGCTCTTGACCACGTACTTGTACAGCATCAGGCTGTCGGCCATGGCCAGCAGCGGCGAGAACCGGATGTCGATCTCGGCCTGGCCGGCCGTGCCGACCTCGTGGTGCTGCATCTCGACCTCGATGCCGCACTCGATGAGCTTGCGGACCATCTCCGAGCGCAGGTCGGTGTAGTGGTCCATGGGCGGCACCGGGAAGTAGCCGCCCTTGTACCGGGGCTTGTAGCCCAGGTTGCCGCCCGGCTCGTCGCGGCCGGTGTTCCAGGCGCCCTCGATCGAGTCGATGTGGTAGTAGCCCTCGTTCGAGCCGGTCTGGTAGCGGGCCGAGTCGAAGATGTAGAACTCGGCCTCCGGGCCGAAGTAGGCGGTGTCGGCGATGCCGCTGCCGCGCAGGTAGTCCTGGGCCTTGCGGGCGATGTTGCGCGGGTCGCGGGTGTACGGCTCGCCGGTCAGCGGGTCGTGCACGAAGAACGTGAGGTTGAGCGTCTTGTGCGTGCGGAACGGGTCGATGACCGCGGTGCTGGGGTCCGCCATCAGCAGCATGTCGGACTCGTGGATCTCCTGGAATCCGCGAATCGAGGACCCGTCGAACATCAGCCCGTCGGTGAAGACGCTCTCGCCGAAGTTCTCAGCCGGGATCGTGAAGTGCTGGACGGTGCCCGGCAGGTCACAGAACCTGACGTCCACGAACTGCACGCCCTCGGACTGTATGTACCGCAAGACCTCGTCGCCACTGCTGAACATTGCTCTCCCAGCTATTCCTCGACGCTGCTTCGCCGCCCCGTGCGCGGTCCGCCCGGCGTTCCCTGCGACCGTAGCCGCAGGCGGTTTCCAGGCAGTGTCCCCGATGTTTCGCCCGTGTTACGCCCCGTGTCTCCCCGTGTCCTCCCGAGGCTCTCCAGACCAGGTTAGACCGGCTGTGCGCGGGTCGGCCGACTGGCCTGAGTCGCCGCCGTGACCGGGCCCGGATACCGTTAGCTCGTGAGCAAAGCACGTGCCGCCGGAGCGCCGGCCTCCGGCCGGGCCAAGTCGGCGGCGGGCGACCGGCCGGCCCCGGACGAGCCCTACTATCCCGGTCAGCAGTTCGGGCTGCCCGAGGACGGGCCGCGGTCGGCCGCCGGATTCGGGCGGCGGCTGGTGGCCCTGATCGTGGACTGGGTCGCCTGCGAGATCATCGCGCTGGCCGTGTTCCGGACGCAGTCGCAGGTCCAGCTGTGGACCCTGGTGTTCTTCGCGGCCGAGATCTGGCTGCTGACCGGGCTGACCGGCTTCACGCTGGGCAAGCGGCTGCTCGGTATCCGGGTGGCCCGGCTGGACGGCCAGCCGGTGGGCCTGGTCTCGTCGCTGATCCGGACCGTGCTGCTGCTCCTGGTCGTGCCGCCGCTGGCCCTGGACCGGGACCTGCGCGGCCTGCACGACAAGGCGGCCCGGACCATCGTCATCCGGGCCTGAGCCGCCCTCCGCCCGGCTAGCGGCGACTTAGCGGCGGCTCAGCGCGTCTTGGGACGGGGCATCTTAGGCATGCGGGCCGACCGCGGCACCGGGCCCTTGGGCATCTGGAGCGACTGCGGCAGGGCCTTGAGCCGGTAGTTCAGGTCGGCCACGGCCGGGCCCTTGAGGTTGCGGGGCAGCTTCATGATGTGCCGCTGCAGCTGCTTGATGGTGAGCTGGCCCTCCCCGTCACCGACCTGGATGTCGTAGATCGGGATGTCATAGGCCACGCGGGAGTGCCGCTTCTTCTCAGCCGCCAGCAGGCTGCCCAGCCGGCTCGGGGACCCCTCGCCGACCAGCACTACGCCCGGCCGGCCCACCGCGCGGTGCACCACGTCCATGTTCCGGTTGGCCGCGATGGCCGGGGTCACCGTCCAGTTGCCGCGCATGCTCTGCAGGATCGCGGCCGCCGCGCCGGGCTGGCCCGCGATCGCGGAGTACTGGGCGGACTGCGCGAACCGGCCGAACAGGATCATCGCGACCATCAGGCCGAGCAGGACGCCGAGCGGGATGAGGAACGGGGCCAGGTTGGTGAGCACGCCCACCACCACGACGACGGCCAGGGTGCCGATCCCGGCCAGGGCGATGATGGGGAGGGCGCGGGGGTTCTGCTTGTGGATGATGCCCGCGACCATGCGGATCTGCTTGATGCGGCCCGGCGCCGCGTCGGCGGAGGCCTTCTTGGTAGCGGCTGCGCCGGGCTTATTGACCATGAGGTCAGGATACCGGGCGCTCCCGGTGACTGATCGCCTGCTGGTACAGCCGGCCGGCCCGATAGGAGGACCGGACCAGCGGTCCGGACATGACCCCGGCGAAGCCCAGCTCGGTGGCGCGCTCGCCGAGCTCGTCGAACTCCTCCGGGGTGACCCACCGCTCCACCGGGTGGTGCAGCGGCGACGGCCGCAGGTACTGGGTGATGGTGATCAGCTCGCAGCCGGCCTCGCGCAGGTCACGCAGGGCCTCCAGGATCTCCTCGGGCTCCTCGCCCAGGCCCAGGATCAGGTTGGACTTGGTCACCAGGCCGTGCTCGCGGGCCCGGGCCAGCACCTCCAGCGAGCGCTCGTAGCGGAAGCCGGGCCGGATCCGGCGGAAGATCCGCGGCACCGTCTCGATGTTGTGCGCCAGCACCTGGGGCTCGGCCGAGAACACCTCGGCGAGCTGGCCGGGGTGGGCGTTGAAGTCGGGGATCAGCAGCTCGACGCCGCAGCCGGGCAACGCCTGGTGGATCTCGCGGACCGTCTGGGCGTACAGCCAGGCGCCGCCGTCGGGCAGGTCATCGCGGGCCACGCCGGTCACGGTGGCGTAGCGCAGGCCCATGGTGGCCACCGACTCGGCCACCCGGCGGGGCTCGTCGGTGTCCAGCGGGCCCGGCTTGCCGGTGGCGATCTGGCAGAAGTCGCAGCGCCGGGTGCACTGGTCGCCGCCGATCAGGAAGGTGGCCTCGCGGTCTTCCCAGCACTCGAAGATGTTCGGGCAGCCGGCCTCCTCGCAGACCGTGTGCAGCCCCTCGCGCCGGACCAGCTTCTTCAGCTCGGTGTACTCGGGCCCGGTGCGCAGCCGGGTCTTGATCCACGGGGGCTTGCGCTCGATGGGGGTCTGGCTGTTACGTGCCTCGAGGCGCAGCATGCGCCGTCCCTCTGGTGCTAGAACCACGCTTTCAGCCTAATACCCCGGCGGCATGCTCGATCAGCAGCGCGAGGCCGCGCTCGAACCGGGCCTCCACCCGGTCCGGGTCGGCCAGCCCGGCGGCGGCCGGGTCCTGGCTCAGCGCGGCGATCCGCGGGAACGCGCCGGTGGCCAGCTGGGCCGTGATGAACTCCACGATCGGGGCGGCGGCCTCGGGGTCGGCCTCGCTGCGGTCCTGCATCTCGCTGGCCCGCAGCACGCTGCCGAACACGTAGTCGTCGACGATGGTCAGCAGCTCCAGCTTGGCCGCCACGTCCAGCGGAGCGCTGTCCAGCGCGGCCAGCGACTGCTCGAAGTGACGCAGGCCGTTGGGGCCGAAGGAGCCGTCCTGGCCGGCCGCGCCGCGGCCCTGCAGCGCCACCACGGCCCACGGGTGGCGCAGGTGGGCGGCCCTGGTTCGCCGGGCGATGAGCGCCAGCGCCTCCCGCCAGTCCGGCGGCAGCTCGCCGTCGGGGACCAGCGACTCGGCCATCAGCGCGTCGTCCATCAGCGCCACCAGGTCGCCCTTGGCGCTGATGTACCGGTACAGGCTCATGGTGCCGGCGCCGAGCTCGGCGGCGATGCGGCGCATGGACACCGCCTCGAAGCCCTCGGCGTCGGCGATGGCCAGGGCGGCGGCGGCGATCTGCTCGCGGCTGAACCGGGCCCGCCGGGTGCCGGGCTCGGGCCGGACCCAGATCGGCCGGGTGTCGGGCGAGGTTGAACCGGGCGACGTTGACACGCGGGCAAGCCTAGCTCTAGGTTATGAGTACAGCGTACGCATACTTCGTACGACGTACTCATAGTAGCTGGGGAGACCTCGATGGCACAGCACAGGGTCCGGCTGATGCACCGGATCGCCGTGGACTGGGTGGCTGACACGTTCGGGCTGCGCACGCCCGGCGCCCGGACGCGGCACGAGAACGCCAGGTTCCGGGCCGGGGCGCGCGCCGCCGCCGTCCACGACCGGGCCCGGGCCCGGGCGCAGGCCAGCGCCCGGGCGCTGCCCGCCCGGCTGCACGCCGCCCGGGGCGAGCCGCGGGTGCTCAAGGGCTGGCAGGCCCGGATCGGCCGGCGCGCCGGCCAGGACCGGGGCGCGGCGTGAAGGCCGCGGTCCTCCGGGCCTACGGCCAGGTGCCGGCCTGCACCGACATGCCCGACCCGGTGCCCGGCGCCGGCGAGGAGCTCATCGAGGTCACCGCGGCGCCGATCAACAACATCGACAAGGTCCGGGCCGACGGCTCGCACTACTCGGTGACCTCGCGGCCGGCCAGTTTGCCGCGCGTGGCCGGGGTGATCGGCGCGGGGCGGCGGCCGGGCGGCCAGCGGGTGCTGTTCGGCTCCGAGGGCGGCACCATGGCCCAGTACGCCACGGCCCGCCCGGAGTTCACCTTCCCCATCCCGGACGGCCTGGACGACGCGGCGGCCGCGGCGGCCTGGAACCCCGGCCTGTCGGCCTGGCTGCTGTTCGGCTGGCGGGCCCGGCCCAAGCCCGGCGCCACCGTGCTGGTGCTGGGCGCCACCGGGGTCACCGGCCGGCTGGCCGTACAGGCCGCCCGGCGCTATGGCGCGGGCCGGGTCGTGGCCGCGGGCCGCAACCCGCGGTCCCTGGCCGCGCTGCCGGCGCTGGGCGCGGACGCGGTGATCAGCCTGGACCAGCCCGACGACGAGCTGGCCGCGGCCTTCGCGGCCGCGGCAGGCGAGCCGGGCTACGACGTGGTCGCCGACTACCTGTGCGGGCCGGCCGACCGAGATCTTCATCGACTCCCTGATCAGGGACGACATGGAGGTGCGGTCGCTGAGCAACCGGCTGGTCCACGCCGGGGAGATGGCCGGGGCGGCGATCACCCTGCCCGGCTCGGCGCTGCGCAGCGCGGGCCTGGAGGTGATCGGCATGGGCACCGGCACCATGCCGCCCCGCGAGCTGATCGGGGAGCTGCTCACCGACCTGATCGAGGGGCTGGCCAGCGGCGAGGTCAGCATCGAGATCGAGCGGGTGCCGCTGGCCGACGTGGCCGACGTCTGGGCCGCCGACCAGCAGGGCCGCCGGCCGGTGCTCATCCCCTGACGGCCGGACCGGGGCCGCGTTTCCGCGGAGACGTCGTACGCACGCGCGTGACGCACATGCGCGAAACGTTTCCGCGGAAACGCCGGAGCCCCGAGATGCCCGGTCCGGCGCGACCCGCGCGAGCCTGTCGATGTGACGGCGGGCGTCGTTTCCGACAGCATGGGGACATGCAAAGTCAGTTTGAGCCCGCCTCGGGGACCCGGGACTTCCTGGCCGCCGAGTTCGAGGAGCGGGAGCAGGCGTTCGGGATCGTCCGCTCGGTGTTCCAGCGCTACGGCTACGAGCCGCTCCAGACCCCGGCCTTCGAGCGGCTGGACGTGCTGCTCGGCAAGTACGGCGAGGACGGCGACAAGCTCGTCTTCAAGATCCTGCGCCGCGGCGAGCATGAGGCCTCGGGCGAGGCGGACCTGGCCCTGCGCTACGACCTGACCGTGCCGCTGGCCCGCGTGGCGGCCGCCTACGAGGGCCGGCTGCCCGCGCCCTACAAGCGCTACGCCATGGGCTCGGTCTGGCGCGCCGACCGCCCCGGCCGCGGCCGGTTCCGCGAGTTCACCCAGTGCGACCTGGACACGCTGGGCTCCACCTCGCTGCTGGCCGACGCGGAGGCGGTGTCGGCCCAGCACGACGCGATCGCCGAGCTGGGCATCGGGGACTTCACCATGCAGCTCAACTCCCGGCGGATCCTCAGCGGCCTGCTCGAGGTGTTCAAGGTCCCGGCCGAGCTCGGCACTGGCGTGCTGATCAGCCTGGACAAGCTGGACAAGCTCGCGCCGGGCGAGGTCGTCGCCGAGCTGGCCGAGCGCGAGCTGAGCGAGTCGGACGCGGGCGAGCTGGTCACCATGATGACCGCCCCGGACGCCGTGGACCGGATTCGCAAGGCGCTCCAGCCCAGCGACGAGGGCGTGGCCGGCCTGGACGAGGTGGACGGCCTGCTGGCCCTGGTCGGGCCGCAGGTGCCGCCGGGGCGGCTGGCGTTCACCCCGCGGATGGTGCGGGGCCTGAGCTACTACACCGGCCCGATCTGGGAGGTCGTCGCGCCGGGCGTGCCCGGCTCGATCGGCTCCGGCGGCCGCTACGACCACCTGATCGCCCAGCTCGGCGGGCCCGACGTGCCCGCCACCGGCTCCTCGCTGGGCATCGAGCGGATCCTGGCCCTGCGGCCGTCCAGCTCGGTGCTCCAGCGCGGGCGGCTGGACGTGGCCGTCACGATCATGGACGAGGACCTGGCCGCGGCATCGTTCGGGCTGGCCGCCGCGGCTCGCTCGGCCGGGCTGCGGGCCAGCGTCTACCTGGGCGCGTCGGGCAAGCTGGGCAAGCAGCTGCGCTGGGCCGGCGAGCAGGGCGCCCGCTGGTGCCTGATCTACGGCCACCGCGAGCAGGAGGCCGGGCTGGTCCAGGTGCGCAACATGCTCACCCGCGAGGAGTCGGACGTGCCGGCCGCCGAGGTCGCCAGTTACCTGTCGCTGGCCAGCGAGTAAACCGCGGCCGTACCCACCCCACCCGCACCCAAGCTGATAACAGCAAGAAGCGGCGGCCGCCGACCCCAGCCGGCCGGGCCGCGATCAGGGCGGGGTGCCGGGGTCGGGGTTGGCCTTCGGCAGGCCGGTGCACAGTCCGGCCCCGGCGTTGCGGGTCTGGATGGCCGGGGTGACGGTGCCGGACCCGCCGCCGGTGCCGGTCGTCGGCTGTGAGCCGCGGCTCGCGGCGTGGTGGCCCGGCCGCGAGCCGGCCCGCCGGGCGGGCGGCGGCTTGACGCCCGCGAACCCGGTGCCCAGGGTCAGGGTGACCGGGCCGGGCTGGCCGGCCTGCTGGGCCGGCTCGGCCAGCAGGTTCTGCGCGGACGGCATGGCCTGCAACCGCGTCATCAGCGTGTAGGCGCTGTCGGCCTGCACCGTGCCCGAGTAGGAGACGGTGGTGGCCGGGGCGGGCGACGGTGCGTTACCGGTGCTCACGACGTCGAAGCCGAGGGCCCGAAGCTGGCGGGCGGTGTGCGAGGCCAGGCGCGGGATGCCGGTGCCGTTCAGCACCCGGACCTGGACCCGGCCCGGCGGCAGGGTGGGCAGTGCGTGATGCCAGAGCTGGCCGTCGCGCAGCATCTGGAAGATGACGTCGTCCTGCGGCTCCTCGGGCAGCAGCCGGCCGTACTGCGCGGTGTCGGTCACCGTGGGCATGGTGATCATGGTGACGTTCCTGGCCCGCAGGTGGGTCATGGTCCGGGCCAGGCTGAGCAGCTTGGTCACCGAGTCCAGGCCCTGGTCCACGGTGAGGGCGCGGGTGGCGGTGTTGGCGATCTTGAGCAGCTGGAAGGTATTGCTCAGGATGCCCTGGCGGTTGACCTTCTGGATCACCGAGGACGCGAACGCCTGCTGGAGCATGATCCGAGGCAGGTCGCCGCCGACGTCGCCGTCGGCCTCTACGCCGTGCCGGGTGCGCACGTAGGCCAGGGCCTGGTTGTAGGTCAGCAGGTGCAGGCCGCCGCGCAGGTTCAGCCGGGAGTACGGGTCGTGGTACCCGCCCCTGGGCACGCAGACCTGGACCCCGCCCATGGCGTCGACCATGGCCCGGAAGGAGTTGAAGTCGAACATGGCGAAGTGGTCGAGCGGGATGTCGGTGAGCGCCTTGACGGTCTTCACGGCGCAGGACGGCCCGCCGATGTTCATGGCGCCGTCGATGATGGCCTGCTGGTAGGGCCCCCAGATGCCGGCGCCGATGGTCGGCCGGGCCTGGCAGCCGGGCTCGTAGACCATGGTGTCGCGCGGGATGGACAGCACGATGGCGTGGGTGTGGGTGGGATCCAGGTGGACCAGCATCAGGTTGTCGGAGTTGCTGGTGTTGAGGCTGGCGTTCCGCCCGAAGCCGCGGCCCTGGCCCTTCCGGGTCTGCGAGCCGAGCAGCAGGATGTTCTGCACGCCGTAGACGGAGCGGTGGGTCAGGCCGGCCACGCTGACGTGGTGGATGTTGCCGGCCAGGTGGCGGTAGACGGCGTAGGCGCCGAGGGCCACGACCACGATGACCGCACAGGCCAGGGTGGCGGTGATGTAGGCGGCCTTCATGAGCAGGCTGAGCTGGCGCCAGCGGTGCGGCCGGGCGCGACGCGGACGTTCCCCCATGTCACCTCCCGTGGCGGCCTGGATCCGGATAGATCGTGATTTAAACAGTTGCGCAATACTGCAAGTGAGACGCTACCGCCGGCCGGCGAGAATCTCAGTGAGCCACGCGGGGCCGAGCCCGCGGCGAAGGGAGAGCCGCATGCCCGAGTTCGTCGGCGCCGTCGACCAGGGGACGACGAGCACCCGCTTCATGATCTTCGACCAGGCCGGCCGCGAGGTGGCCCGCCACCAGCTTGAGCACGAGCAGATCCTGCCCCGGCCCGGCTGGGTGGAGCACAACCCGACCGAGATCTGGGAGCGCACCCGCGCCGTGATCGAGACCTGCCTGCGCGAGGCCCGGCTCGGGCCGGCCGACCTGGCCGCGGTGGGCATCACCAACCAGCGCGAGACCACCCTGGTCTGGGACCGCCGGACCGGCCATCCGTTCGCGAACGCTATCGTCTGGCAGGACACCCGCACGGACAAGATTGCCGCGGCTTTGGACCGCGATGGCCGGGGCGAGATCATCCGGCGCAAGGCCGGGCTGCCGCCGGCGGCCTATTTTTCCGGCGGCAAGCTGCAGTGGATCCTGGAGAACGTCGACGGGGTCCGGGCCGCCGCCGAGCGGGGCGAGGCGCTGTTCGGCACCATCGACACCTGGCTGCTGTGGCACCTGACCGGCGGCGTCGACGGCGGGGTGCACGTGACCGACCCGACCAACGCCAGCCGGACCATGCTCATGGACCTGGCCACGCTGGACTGGGACGACGAGCTGCTGTCGCTGTTCGGCGTGCCCCGGCCGATGCTGCCCGAGATCCGGCCCTCGGCCGACCCGCGCGGCTACGGGCTGACCCGGCCGCTGGGCCCGCTGGGCGGCGAGGTGCCGCTGGCCGGGGACCTCGGCGACCAGCAGGCGGCCACGGTGGGCCAGGTCTGCTTCGAGCCCGGCGAGGCCAAGAACACCTACGGCACGGGCAACTTCCTGCTGCTGAACATCGGCGGCCAGCCGATCAGGTCGGAGCACGGGCTGCTGACCACGGTGTGCTACCAGTTCGGCGACGCGGCCCCGGTCTACGCGCTGGAGGGTTCCATCGCGGTCACCGGGTCGGCCGTGCAGTGGCTGCGCGACCAGCTCGGCATCATCTCCGGCGCCGCCCAGAGTGAGGCCCTGGCCCGGCAGGTGAGCGACAACGGCGGGGTGTACTTCGTGCCCGCGTTCTCGGGCCTGTTCGCGCCCTACTGGCGGCCCGATGCGCGGGGGGCCATCGTCGGGCTGTCGCGCTTCAACACCAATGCGCACCTGGCCCGGGCCACCCTGGAGTCGATCTGCTACCAGACCAGGGACGTGGTCGAGGCGATGCGCCAGGACTCCGGGGTGGCCCTGGACACGCTGCGGGTGGACGGCGGGGTCACCGCCAACGAGCTGTGCATGCAGCTGCAGTCCGACATCCTCGGGGTGCCGGTGTCCCGGCCGGTGGTGGCGGAGACGACGGCGCTGGGCGCGGCCTACGCGGCGGGCCTGGCCACCGGCTTCTGGAGCTCGCTGGACGACCTGCGGCGCAACTGGCAGGAGGGCCGGCGCTGGCTGCCTTCCTGGGACGAGTCGCAGCGCGAGACGGGCTACGCGGGCTGGAAGAAGGCCGTCGACCGCACGCTGGACTGGGTCGACGTCGACTAGCGCGGGCGCGGCTGGCTCAGCCCGGCGCCTAGCGGGCCGCCAGCTGGTCGATGGCGAGCTGCAGGATCATCACGAGCTGCGGGTCGTCGGCCACGTAGACCTGGCGCCGGCCCTCGCGGCGGGACCGGACCAGGCCGGCCAGCTTGAGCTTGGCCAGCTGCTGGCTCACGGCCTGGAGCGAGCCGCCCACCGCCTCGGCCAGGCCGCCCACGTCCATCTCGCCGTGGGCCAGCACCCACAGGATGTGCAGCCGCATGGTGGAGGCGAGCAGCCCGAACCGCGCCGCCGCCGCGTGAAGGAGCTCAGGAGACAGCTCGGCCGCGCCGCCGGCTGGCTCGCCGCTGGGGGCGTCCGGGCCGGGCATGGCCCGGGGTCAGCTGGCGGCGGCGACCGGGATCAGCCCGGCGACGCCGTCGACGCGGCGGAAGCGGCCGTGCCCGAGCACGTCGGCCAGGTGCCGCTCGGTGACCTCCAGTACCTCGGCGACGCTGATGTCGCGGCCCGCCTCCGCGGTCAGCGAGGTCACGCCGGCGTCGCCGATCCCGCACGGCACGACCCGCCCGTACCAGGACAGGTCGCAGTCGCAGTTGATCGCGATGCCGTGCATGGTCACGCCGCGCGCCACCCGCAGCCCGACGGCGCCGACCTTGCGGTCCTGGCGGCCGCCGGCGCCGAGCACCCAGGCGCCGCTGCGGCCCTCGACCCGGACCGCCTCGACGCCGAAATCGGCGCAGACCCGGATCATCACCTCTTCGGTCGCCCGGACGTAGGCGACCACGTCGACGGGCTCGTCCAGGGCGATGATCGGGTAGGCAACGAGCTGGCCGGGGCCGTGCCAGGTGATCTTGCCGCCCCGGTCGACGTCGATCACGGGAGCGCCGGCGTCGCCGATCGGCCGGTCCTGCGGGCTGGTCCGCTTGCCGGCCGTGTAGACGGCGGGATGCTCCAGCATCAGGCAGGTGTCGGGAATTTCACCGCGCACCCGCAGCTCGTGAAGTTCGCGCTGCAGCTCCAGGGCCTTCAGGTAGGGGACAGCCTCGGCACCGAAGCCCAGCCGGGCAATTACCAGGTCACGATCCACCTCTTCAGCCTATGCCGCCCGCCCGGCGGCCGGGCACCGGCGGCGCCCGCCGCCGCGCCGCCCGCCCGGCGGGCGGCCAGCGCCCGGCCGGCGGGCGGCAAGCGGCAAATCGGCGGAAAATCCGCGTGATCATCTGGTCAAAGCGGGGAATGCGATCAAGTGGAGCGTGGCTAGCGCTGTGGGAGGAGGTGCGCGGTGCTTGATACCGAGCAGTTGCGCGAGATGACTCCGGTGGAGCGGCGGCGACTGCTCCGCGCGCTGGTCGACATGGAGTGCCCGGACCCGGTCGTCAACCCGCAGGGCAGTCGCCGGCGGGCGCTCGCCCTGGTCGCGATCATCGTCTGCTGCCTGGTGCTGGCGGCCTGGATCGGGGTGCTGGCGGTGACGCTGCCGCGTTACTACCGGTCCGGCGGCTGGCGCGGGGCCTGGGTGGGATTCGACGTGCTGCTGCTGGTCACGTTCGCGATCACCGGGTGGGCGGCCTGGCGCCGCCGTCAGGTGCTGATCGTCTGCCTGATCGTGCTGGCCACGCTGCTGTGCTGCGACGCGTGGTTCGACGTGCTGCTGGACGCGCGGACCAAGGGCTTCGAGGTCAGCCTGCTGTCGGCGCTGATCATCGAGCTGCCGCTGGCGGCGTTCGCGATCTCCGGGGCGCGGCGGCTGCTGCGCCTGAACGTGGCGGCGATCCGGCGCTACGAGGGCATCCCCGGACCGATCCCGCGGCTGCGGGATGTCGGGCTGATCGGCGGCCGCTCGGACTGGCGGCTGAGCGACCACCTGATGGGCGAGCCGGAGACCGCGGTCGTGGTCGGCGCGAACGGGGCGGTCGGCGAGTCGCCGGGCGGCGGGGTCGGCGGCGAGGCGTCGGTGACCGGTCGCTCGGTGACCGGGGCCGGGTCGGGCCGGGCTGGATCGGGCCGGGCGGGACCGGGCCGGGCTGGATCGGGCCGGGCGGGGCCGGGCCGGGCGCCGGACGGGCCGCGCGACGGGCCGTCGGGCTGAGCCGCGCCGAGCCGGTCCCGGCCACCCGGGCGCTGGCATAATCCCTGGAGTGATCGAGGCGACGGACTTCTCGGCCGTGCCCGCGGGCGACCAGACCGCCAGGGTCGCTGAGCTGTGCGACGCGCTGGAGGCGGCGGACGCCGAGGGCCGGGCACGGCCCGGCTGACCGTGGAGCGGCCGTGGTCGGTGCACAACCCGGTGCTGGAGGGCGAGTTCGCCTGCCGCGGCGCCATCCGCTGGTACCTGGGCGGGAGCTCAGCCGGCTGGCCGCGGCCGGGGCGCGGATCTCGGTCGCGCCGGGCCGCCGGGCGCTGGACCTCAGCGACCCGGCCATCGGCATCGCCGTCGACGAGACCAGCTTGGACCTGCGGCGCAAGAAGCTGTTCCTGTTCGGGCCCGGAGCGGATGGCGCTGTCGATCGACCGGCTGGAGCACTACACCGGGCACGCTGCGCCGAGAATTTCCAGCGCTACGTGCTGCTGACCAACTACGACTGGCACGTCGAGGAGTTCCGGGAGGCGTTCCCCGACGCGGTCGGGCCGCGGAAGGTACGGCCGCCAGATGCCGGCCTGGCACTATCCGCTGCCCGGCCGGACCGGGATCACGATGGTCAACATCGGCGTCGGCCCGCCCAACGCCAAGACGATCACCGACCACCTGGCCGTGCTCCGGCCGGACCTGGTGCTGATGATCGGGCACTGCGGCGGGCTGCGGAACCACCAGGAGATCGGCGACCTGGTCCTGGCCACGGCGTACATGCGCGACGACCGGGTGCTGGACGACGTGCTGCCGCTGAGCGTCCCGGTCGATCTCCAACCACGTGCTGAACGCCCTGCTGCTGGACGAGATCACCGCCCGCGGCCTGCGCAGCCGGATGGGCGTGGTGTTTACCACCGCCAACCGCAACTGGGAGCTCCAGCTCAGCCTGGTCGCCGAGCGGCTGCGGGTGTCCCGCAGCATCGCGGTGGACATGGAGTCGGCCACGGTGGCCGCGAACGGGTTCCGGTACCGGATCCCGGTCTCGACGCTGCTGGTGGTCAGCGACAAGCCGCTGCACGGCCGGCCCAAGCTGAACGCCGAGGCGCAGGAGTTCTACGCGGCGACCCGGCGCTGGCACGTGGAGATTGCCATCGCGGTGGCCGAGCGGGTCCGCGAGCAGTACCCGGAGGGCCTGCCCACCGGCGACATCCGTTCGTCCGACGAGCCGCTGCTCGGCCACGCCGGCCCGGAATGAGCCCACCGCCTGGCTGATAACAGCAAGAAGCGCTGCCCTGACTGATAACAGCAAGAAGCGCGCGCGCCGATACACGCACCGATGATTGTGCGGGCGCCCGGCGTCATTGAGACAGAGCGGGCGGCCGGACGGGGCCGGCCGCCCGGCCCAGACCGCGGAGGTGCACCGATGAGCGCAGGGCTGACGGCCTCGGGCGTGGCGGAACTGCACGCGGTGGCCCAGCGGTTCGTCGGCGGCGACCTCATCCCCGGCCTGGTCGCGCTGGTGGCTCGCGGCGAGCACGTGCACGTGGACGCGCTGGGCACCCTGGCCGTCGACGGGCCGCCGGTCTGGCGTGACTCGCTGTTCCGGATCTCCTCCACGACCAAGCCGATCACCGCGGCGGCCACGCTGGCGCTGGTCGCCGAGGGGCGGCTGGACCTGGACGAGCCGGTCGGCCGGCTGCTGCCCGAGCTGGCCAATCCCCGGGTGCTGCGGACCATGGGCGGCCCGCTGGACGACACGGTGCCCGCCCGCCTGCCCATCACGACGCGTGACCTGCTCACCTTCACGTTCGGCTTCGGGTCCGGCCTGGAGCAGTTCCTGGCCCCCGAGCCGTGGCCGGTGGTCGCGGCGGCCGACGCGCTCGGCCTGGCCACGCTGGGGCCGCCAGACCCGGACCGCCAGCCCGACCCGGACACCTGGATCGCCGGGCTCGGCTCGCTGCCGCTGATGGCCCAGCCGGGGGAGCGCTGGCTCTACAGCACGGGCGCCTCGGTGCTGGGCGTGCTGCTGGCCCGCGCCGCGGGCGTGCCGTTCGCCGAGGTGCTGCGGACCCGGATCTTCGAGCCGCTGGGCATGCACGACACCAGCTTCTGGGCCAGGGACCCGAGCCGGCTGGCCACGGCCTACCGGTCCGGGCCGGACGGCCTGGTGGTCACCGACCCGCCGGACGGCGCGTGGAGCCTGCCGCTGGCGTTCGGCGACGGCGCGGCCGGGCTGGTCTCCACGGCGGCCGACCTGCTGGCGTTCGCGCGGATGATGCTGCGCGGCGGCGCCCCGGTGCTCACGGCGGACGCGGTGCGGGAGATGACCACCGGGCAGATCACCCCGGCCCAGCGGGCCAGGGACGGCCTGGCGCCGGGCTTCTTCGACGAGTTCACCTGGTCGTTCGGCCAGGCCGTGCGCGACGACGGGGCCTACGGGTGGGACGGCGGACTGGGCACCTCGTGGCTGGTCGACCCGCGCCACGACCTGGTGATCATGGTGCTGACCCAGCGGATGCTCGAGGGCCCGCAGGAGTCGCCTCCGGTGCACGACGAGATCCGCGCGGCGGCCTACGCGGCGCTGGCCTGACCGTTCAGCTCGGCGGCCAGGGCCGCGGCGATGGCCGGGTAGCGGAAGCTGAAGCCGGCCTGCTCCAGCTTCTCCGGCCGCACCCGGGCGCTGCCCAGCAGCTCGCCGGAGGCCTCGCCGAGCCCGGCGCGCAGTGCCACGGCGGGCACGGTCAGCACGGCTGGCCGGTGCACGGCGCGGGCCAGCTCCGCGGTGAACACGGCGTTGGTGACCGGCCCGGGCGCGGTCAGGTTCACCGGCCCGGTCACCTCGGGGTGGTCGAGCAGGAAGCGGATGGCCCGGACCTCATCGGTCTTGGCGATCCAGCTCAGGTACTGGCGGCCGGTGCCCAGCCGGGCGCCGAGGCCCAGCCGGAACAGCGGCAGCAGCGGGCCCAGGACCCCGCCGCGGCCGGACAGCACCAGGCCGCTGCGCAGGTTCACCACCCGGGTGCCCGCCGGGGCGGCGGCCGCGGCGGCCTCCCAGTCGCGGACCAGCGCGGCCAGGAACCCGGTCCCGGCCGGGGCGGACTCGGTCACCGGCCGGTCGCCGGTGTCGCCGTAGAAGCCGATGGCCGAGGCGCACAGCAGCGCCGGCGGGGATCCGGCGCGGCCGCGATGGCCTCGACGATGGCCCGGGTGCTGGCGATCCGGCTGTCGCGCAGCTGCTGCTTGCGGGCCGCGGTCCAGCGGCCGCCGGCGACCGACGCACCGGACAGGTGCACCACGCCGTCGGCGCCGCTGAGCACGGCCGGGTCGAGCGCCGGCCGTGGCCCGCGGATCCCAGCTGACCTCGGCCGGGGACGCGGGGGACCGGCGCACTAGCCGGGTCACCTCGATGCCGTCCCGGTCCAGGCTGGCGGCCAGGGCCGTGCCGATCAGCCCGGTAGCCCCGCTGATGACGATGCGCACAGACCATCCCCCCGCGTAAAGCGCGCGGCGCCGGGCCGGGCCTAAAGCCCGAGCTCGGTCTCGAAGGCGCCTTCCTCGAGCCGGGCCTTGAGCGTGACCAGGAACCGCGCGGCGTCGGCCCCGTCCACCAGCCGGTGGTCGTAGGTCAGCGCCAGGTAGACCATCGACCGGACGGTGATGACCTCGCCCAGCGCCGGGTCCTCGACCACCACGGCCCGCTTCACCACGGTGCCGGTGCCCAGGATGCCCACCTGCGGCTGGTTGATGATCGGCGTGTCGAACAGCGCGCCGCGGCTGCCGGTGTTGGTCAGCGTGAACGTGCCGCCCGCCAGGTCGTCGGGGCTGACCTGCCCGGCCCGGGTGCGGGCGGCCAGGTCGGCGATCTTGCGGGCCAGGCCGCCGATGTTCAGGTCGCCGGCCTTCTCGATCACCGGGACCATCAGGCCGCGCTCGGTGTCCACCGCGATGCCCAGGTGCTCGGCGTCGTGGTAGGTCACGGTGCCGTTGGCGGTGTCGACGACGGCGTTGAGCTTGGGGTGGGCCTTGAGCGCCTCGACGGTGGCCAGCGCGAAGAACGGCAGGAACGACAGCTTGACGCCCTCACGGGCCTCGAACGCGGCCTTGGCCCGCTCACGCAGCCGGGCGATGGCCGTGACATCGGCCTCGACCACGGTGGTCAGCTGGGCCGAGGTCTGCAGCGACTCGACCATGCGCTGGGCGATGACCTGCCGGGCGCGGGACATCCGCTCGGTGGTGCCGCGCAGGCTCGACTCGGCGATCGCGGGCCGGGTCCGGCGCAGGCCGGGGTCCGGCTCGGCGGCCCGGGCGGGCGCGGCCTGGGTCGGCGCGGCCTGAGCCGGCGCGGCCTGAGCCGGCGCGGGCGGGGCCGGCGGCGCGGCGGCGGCAGCCGGCGCCGCGGTCCGCCCGGTCCGGGCGGCGTCCAGCACGTCCTGCTTGCGGATCCGGCCGCCGACCCCGGTCCCGGTCACGGCGGCCAGGTCGATCCCGTGCTCGGCGGCCAGCTTGCGGACCAGCGGGGTGACGTACGGGCTCTCAGTCCCGTTGGCGTCATAGTTCGCGGCCGGCGCCTCCGCGGGCTCGGCGGCCTCGGCCGCCGGAGCCGGGGGCTCGGGCGCCGGAGCCGGCGTTGGCGGCTCGGCCGGGTACGGGTGCTCGGCCGGCGCCGGCGCCGCCGCCGGGTAAGCGGTGGCCTGGTAGCCGCCCGCGCCGTGCGACGGGCCCTGGTACGGGTCGCCGGTCGTCGGCTGCTGCTGGTACCCCGGCTGGGCGTAGCCGCTGCCCTGGTAGCTGGCCGGCGGCTGGTACCCCGCGGCCTGCTGCTGCTGGTACCCCGGCTGGTAAGCCGCGGGCTGCTGCTGAGGCTGCTGCTGCTGCTGCTGGTAGCCCGGCTGGGGCGCCTGGTAGGCGGGCTGCTGCTGCTGAGGCTGCTGTTGCTGCTGATAGGCCGGCTGCTGCTGGTAGCCGGGCTGGTCGTAGGCGGCCGTGGCCGGGGCGGCGGGCTCGGCGGCCTGGGCGGGCGCGGCCTGAGCCGGCGGGGCGGCCTCCGCCTCCGCGGGCGCGGACTCGGGTGCGCTCCCCGACCCCCCGGCCGCTCCGTCCTCGTCGATGACCGCGAGCTGGGCGCCCACCGCGACCGTCTCGTCCTCGGCGACCGTGATGCCGCGCAGCGTCCCCGCCACCGGGGAGGGGATCTCGGTGTCCACCTTGTCCGTGGATACCTCCAGCAGCGGCTCGTCGGCGTCGACGTGCTCGCCTTCCCGCTTCAGCCAGCGAGTGACAGTGCCCTCGGTGACGCTCTCGCCTAGCTGGGGCATCGATACGGAGACCGACATTGCTTTCCGCAACTCCTTCGTTGTGTCCGCTTCCCGCATTTCCTGGGTCCGGGCCGGCCGCCCGGCCGCCGTGAGCGAACAGGGGGTTATCCGTGCACGTGCAGCGGCTTTCCGGCCAGCGCCAGGTGCGCCTCGCCGATCGCCTCCGACTGGGTCGGGTGGGGGTGAATGAGCTGGGCGACGTCGGCCGGGACCGCCTCCCAGTTGTAGATCAGCTGGGCCTCGGCGATCAGCTCGCCGACCCTGGCCCCGACCAGGTGGATGCCCAGGACCGGACCCCCGCCCGCGGTCGCGATGACCTTAGCGTGGCCCTGGGTCTGCAGGATCTGGCTCTTGCCGTTCCCGGCCAGGTCGTAGGTGATCTCGGTGGTCTCGATGCCGCGCTCGGCCGCCGTCGCCGCCGTGATGCCGACCGAGGCGACCTCCGGCTCGCTGTAGGTGACCCGCGGCACGCCGTCGTAGTTGATCGGGACCACCGGCAGCCCGGCCAGCCGCTCGGCGACCAGGATGCCCTCGCCGAAGCCGATGTGCGCGAGCTGGAGGCCCGGCGTCAGGTCGCCGACCGCCGAGATCGTCGGGATGCTGGTCTGGCAGTACTCGTCCACCAGCACGAAGCCGCGGTCCATGGCCACGCCGACCTCGTCGTAGCCCAGGCCGGCCGAGACCGGCCCGCGGCCCACGGCCACCAGCAGCACCTCGGCGTCGATCGTCTCGCCGCCCGCCAGCGTCACCGTGACCCCGCTCGGGGTCTCCTTGACGCTCTCGAACTTCGTGCCCAGCTTGTACTTGATGCCGCGCCGCCGGAACGACCGCTCCAGCACCTTGGAGCTGGCCTCGTCCTCGGCCGGCAGCAGGTGCGGCAGTAGCTCCACGATCGTGACCTCGGCGCCGAACGAGCGCCACACGCTAGCGAACTCGACGCCGATCACGCCGCCGCCCAGGATCACCACCGACGCGGGCACCCGGTCGAGCTCGAGCGCGTGCTCGCTGGTGATCACGCGGTCGCCGTCGACCTGCAGCCCCGGCAGGCTGCGCGACTCCGAGCCGCTGGCCAGCACCACGTGCTCGCCGCGGATGACCTGGTCGCCGACCCGCACCTCGGTGGGGGAGACCAGCCGTCCCTCGCCCTCGATCACGTCGATCTTCCGGCTGGCGACCAACCCGGTCAGGCCCTTCCAGAGCCGGCTGACGACCTTGTCCTTGTAGGCGTTGACGCGCGGCATGTCGATACCGTCCAGCGTGGTCAGCACGCCGAACGCGGCGCTCTCCCTGGTCTGGTCGGCGATCTCGGCCGCGTGCAGCAGCGCCTTGGTCGGGATGCAGCCCCGGTGCAGGCAGGTTCCGCCGACTTTGTCCTTCTCGATGAGCGCGACTCGCTTCCCCAGCTCGGCGGCGCGCAGCGCGCAGGCGTACCCGCCGCTGCCGCCGCCGAGGATGACGATGTCGTAGCCGCTGCTGTCCGTCACGATCGCTCGCTCCTTGTTCGTCTTGCTCGCTGTCGGCGACGCTGCCTACAGCTTCCCCTCGGCCGCGTCCAGGGCGACCTGGACCAGCATCCGCACCGCGGCGCCCGTGCCGCCCTTGGGCGTGTACCCATAAGCCTCGGCTTCATTGAACGCCGGGCCGGCGATGTCAACGTGCGCCCAACGTACCCCGGCGGGGATGAATTCCCGCAGGAAGAGACCGCCCACGAGCATCCCCCCGTTACGGTCGGGCGTGATGTTGGCCAGGTCGGCTACCGTCGAGTCCAGGCCCTTGCGCAGCTCGTCGGGCAGCGGCATCGGCCAGGCCTGCTCACCCGCCCGGCGGGAGGCGTCCACCACCTCGTCGCAGAACCGCTCGTCATTGGCCATGACCCCGGCGATCCGCGGGCCCAGCGCGACCAGCTGCGCGCCGGTCAGCGTGGCCACGTCCACCACCACGTCCGGCCCGTCCTCGATGCCCCGGGCCAGCGCGTCGGCCAGCACCAGCCGGCCCTCGGCGTCGGTGTTCAGCACCTCAACCGTCTTGCCGCCGTAGATCTTGATCACGTCGGACGGGCGCTGCGCGCGGCCGCCCGGCATGTTCTCGGCCAGCGGCATGTAGCCCACCACGTTGACGTCCGGCTGGAGCGCGGCCACCGCCTGGAGCGCGCCCAGCACCGCGGCCGCGCCGCTCATGTCGGACTTCATCGTCTCCATGGACTTGGCCGGCTTGAGCGACAGGCCGCCCGAGTCGAACGTGATGCCCTTGCCGACCAGCACCACCGTCTTGGTCGCGCCCGGCCGCGCGTAGCTCAGCCGGACCAGCCGGGGCGGGTGCACCGAGCCCTGGCCCACGCCGCTGATGCCGCCGTAGCCGCCGTCGTCCAGCGCCTTCTCGTCCAGCACCTCGATGTCCAGCCCGCTGGCCCGCGCTACGCGCTCCGCCTCCGCGGCGAAGGTCTCCGGGTACAGGTCGGCCGGGCTGGTGTTGACCAGGTCTCGCACCAGGCTGACCGCGTCCGCCAGTACTCGCCCCCGCTGGGCTGCTTCTTCAGCTCCGAAACTGGGGTCGCCCCCGGTGATCAGCACGATGTCCGTCGGGCCGGGCTTGGCGTCGGTCCGGTAGCGGTTGAAGGAGTAGCCGCCGAGCAGCGCGCCGAGCGCCACCGCCTCGGCCTCCGGGGCATCCCTGACCGGCAGGCTGACCGCGACGCGGTCCGCCTTCCCGGCCAGCGAGCGCACCGCGGCGCCGGCCGCTTCCCGGAGCGCGTGCAGGGAGGGGGACTGCGGCGTCGGCTCGTCCGGCGCCGGGCCCAGGCCCGCGGCCACGATCAGCGGGGCGGGCAGGGCGCCGCCCGAGGCGATCCTGGTTACCTCCCCGGCGGCGCCGGTCGCGCCCAGCGCGGCCAGCGTGGCGGCCAGGGTCCCGCCCAGCGCGGTGTCCACATCTTCCGCGCCAGGGGCGGGCACCGGTCCGTCTGGGCCCTTGATGACTCCGACGATCACGGCATCAGCCTGCGTCTGGAGAGCGGATGTGTCTGTTGTCTGGAGAGCCGTCGTCACGGTCCGAGCCTAGTGCCTGCCCGCCGGCGAGATGTTCCCGTGTGCCACCAGACCCCCTGGTGACAATGCTCGCATTGCCACCTGAACGCGCGTCAAGCCGCGGCAATAACGACCGTCAGGTTCCGGAGTTGACAGCTGTTACACTTCAGCAGTGCGGGCAATCAGCAAGGAGACGCGATGAGTGCCGGTGCGTGGGCACTGTTTGTGGCCGTGTTTCTGGCCTGCGCGGTCGAGGCAGTGGAGGCGACGACCATCGTGCTGGCCGCGGGTACGGCCAGGGACTGGCGGTCGGCGCTGACCGGGACCGGGGTGGCCCTGGTCGCCCTGGCGGTGATCGTCGCCATCCTGGGGCCGGCCGTGCAGGCCATCCCGCTGCACGCGCTGCGGCTGGTGGTCGGCGCGCTGCTGCTGGTCTTCGGCCTGCAGTGGCTGCGCAAGGCCATCCTGCGGGCCAGCGGCCACAAGGCGCTGCACGACGAGGACCGGATCTACGCCGAGCAGCTGGAGCTGGCCCGGGCCCAGCAGAACACTGCGCAGCAGGCCGAGGGCACGGGCCGGACCGGCGTGTCCGCGCTGGTCCGCGACTGGTACGGCTTCACGCTGTCGTTCAAGGGCGTGCTGCTCGAGGGCCTGGAGGTCGTATTCATCGTGCTGACCTTCGGCACCAATCAGCACGACGTTCCCCTGGCCACCATCGCGGCGGCCTGCGCGGTGGTGCTGATCGCGTCGATCGGCGTCGCCATCCGCGCGCCGCTGGCCCGGGTGCCGGAGAACACGCTCAAGTTCATCGTGGGCATCATGCTGACCTCGTTCGGCGTGCTGTGGGGCGCCGAGGGCGCCGGGGCTAAGTGGCCCGGCTCGGACGCCGCGCTGCTGGTGCTGATCCCGGCCATCGCGGTGTTCGCGCTCGGGCTGGTCGCCTGGACCCGGCGGTCCGGCGCGGCGCCGCGGCGCGCCGCCAGCGCGCCGGTGCCGACCGGGACGGGGGCGCGCTGACATGGGCTCGCGACTGCGTGCGTTCGGCGCCTTCTGGTACGACTTCGTCATCGGCGACGACTGGGTCATCGCCGCCGGCATCGTCCTGGCCCTGGTCGGCACCTACCTGCTGCACAAGGCCGGGGTGGCGGCCTGGTGGCTGCTGCCGCTGTTCGTGGTCATCCTGCTCCCGGTCAGCCTGTGGCGGGCGACGCGGAGCAAGAGCTAGCCGCCGGACCGCCGGACAGCTGGGACCCGCGCTAGCGGCTTTCCGCCTCCTCGGCGTAGACGCGGGCCGCGTAAGCCTCCAGCTTCTCCTCGCAGGTGGCCAGCGCGGCCTCGGCCGCCGCCCGCCCGCTGGACCCGAACACGTCTCGCTCCCGGACCCGGCTCAGCCAGTTCCGCAGCTTGACCAGGTCAACCTCGTTCTCCTCGAGCTCGGCGTAGGTGAAGTGGTTGGCCACGTACTCCTTGTCGACCTGGCCGTGGAAGTCCTGGCACTTGTCGACGATCTCCTCGTACTCGTCGTCGCGTGCGGCCTGGAAGGCGGCCTTGATCTCGGGCTCGCCGGCCAGCACGGAGCAGGACAGCAGGACGGCGGTCCCGGACATGTCCAGGATCTCGCTGCGCAGCCTGCGCAGCGCGCGCTCCGCGGCCACGCTGGCCGGCAGGGCGGCCGCGGAGTTCTGGAGGTAGATGGCCCCCATGCTCTTGATGCGGCGCCACACCGCCGCCCGCAGCCGGGTCGGCTCAGACGGCACTCGGTAGATGAGCAGCAGCCAGCCCTGGGGAGGCTCGGGACCCGTTTCGACTTCGCTGTCGCGCACGGGACCATTCTGGCCGGCCGGTGGCCGGGCGGGCCTGGCCGACGGCGCCGGGCTGGCCGGCGCCGGGCTGGCTAAGCCGCTAAGGACCGCGGCCCGTTGTCGGCCGGCGGCCCCGCGCGCCGGGGCAGGCGACGGTGAGTGCTGCGCTCGCCCGGCGGCGCGGCCGCGTCGTTCGGGTAACCCGCGCCGTTCGGTTGGACCGCGTCGTTCGGGTAGGCCGCCCCGTTGGGGTAGGCCGCGCCGTTGGGGCGGGCCGCGCCGTTCGGCTGGGCCGCGCCGCGGTAGCCCGCCGGGGTGCCGTTCTGCGGCACCGCCGGGTACTGCGCCTGGGGGGTGGGCCGGCCTGCGTTCCCCCGGCCCGCGTTGCCCGGCCAGCGCGGGGCGATCGTGGCCGGGGCGGCCGGCACCGCCGGGGCCGTGCCCTCCAGCCGGGAGGTCGCCGCGTTGATCCGGGCCATCAGCTCGGCGTCCTCGCGGATCTCCTCGTTGGTGGGCGAGAACGCGAGTATGCCCGCGAAGACCAGCGACACCACGCCGATCCCGATGATCAGCGGAAGCAGGAAGCCCTCCGCGGTCGGAGCGCCCAGCGAGATCGAGGTGCCGTCGGACCGGCGCATCACCATCGCGGCCATGCCGGTGTAGTGCATGCCGCTGACCGCCACGCCCATGATCATGGCCGCGCCGGCCGTGTGCCAGAAGCCGCGCAGCCGCAGCGCCGCCCACAGCGCCGCGGTGGCGGCCACGACCGCGATCACGATCGACAGGGCGAACAGCGTCGGCTTGTAGCTCATCGTGGCGCGCATCTCCATGGCCGCCATGCCGATGTAGTGCATGCTGGCCACGCCGATGCCGGTGATCAGGCCCGCGAGCACCAGGTTCCGCCAGGTCGGCCGGCCGAAGCCGACAATCAGCAGGCCAATGAACACGACCACCACCGCGATCAGCATGCTGGCAATGGTGATCGGCACGTTATAGCGAATGGTCATGCCCGGTATGGTGTAGCCCAGCATGGCGATGAAATGCATCACCCAGATACCGGTGGTGCCGAGCGCGATCGCCGCCCCAGCCAGCCAGTTTGCCCGGGCCCGGCCTTCGTAGGCGTAAGCACGGGTAGTGCAGCGCAGACCAATGAATGCGCCCAGGCACGACATGACATAAGCGAGCGCGGGCGTGAGCAGACCATACGTAAAGTTATGGACAGTCAGCATTTAGAGAACCCTCCCCCTGGCGTAAGCGCACCGAGACTACTACGCCACACATGTCCTGTGCAGGCGAAACGCCCCAGAGTCACGATCTTTGCCCGGCTTGACCCGGTGCCCGCCGATCTCGGAGAGTAGCGGACGCGCTAGGTTTCCGGGGTGACCGACTGCCTGTTCTGTGACCTGGTCGAGTCCGGCGGCGCGCACGTCGTGCTGGACGACGACGTCGCGTTCGCGTTCCTGGATAACCGCCCGGTGTTCAAGGGCCACGTGCTCGTCATGCCGCGCGCGCACGCCGAGACCCTGGCTGACCTGCCCGGAGCCGATGTCGGGCCGCTGTTCCTGCGGGTCCAGCGGATCGCCGCGGCCGTGCCGGCCGCGCTGGGCGCCCAGGGCACGTTCGTGGCCGTGAACAACAAGGTCAGCCAGAGCGTGCCGCATCTGCACGTGCACGTGGTGCCCCGCACCAAGGGCGATGGCCTGCGCGGCTTCTTCTGGCCCCGGCAGAAGTACGCCTCCGAGGAGGAGGCCGAGCAGTACGCGGCCCGGCTGCGCGACGCCCTGGCCCGGGCCTGACCCCGGCGGCCGGCGCTCAGCGAATCAGGGAGAACAGCAGGCACGCCGCCATCGTCGTCTCCGCGATGGCGCCGAGCACGTCGCCGGTGATCCCGCCCAGCCGGCGCATGGCCAGCGCGGTCAGCCCGGCCGAGACGGCCAGTCCCGCCGCCACCCCGACCGCGAAGACCCAGCCGAACGCCGCCGCGGCGGCCAGGTCGACCAGCACCAGCCCGGCCACCACCGGGCTCGGCACCGAGCCCGCCACCAGCGCGCCGAGCCCGGAGCCGCGGGCCGCCGGGATCCCGCGGCGGCAGGCCGCCGTCATGGCCAGCCGCGAGGTCACCGCCGCCGCCACCAGCGCGATGGCGCCGCGGCCGATCGACTCGGCCCTGGCCAGCGCGGCCACCTGGACCAGCAGGATCAGCACCAGCGCCACCACGCCGAACGGCCCGATGTCAGACTTCTTCATGATCGCCAGCGCGTCGGCGGCGGGTCGTCGGCTGCCCAGCCCGTCGGCCAGGTCGGCCAGCCCGTCCAGGTGCAGGCCCCCGCTCAGCGCGGCCAGCGTGCCGATGGCCAGCACGGCGGCCAGCAGCGACCCCAGGCGCCCCTCCGGCCCGGCCAGCCACAGCACCCCGGCCGCGGCCAGGCCGAGCAGCAGCCCGATCGCGGGCGCCCACTCCATGGCCGGCCCGGCGGCCCGCCGCAGGTCGGCCGGGGGTGCTCCGGCCGGCTCGGGGCTCGGTGCCGGGACCGGGGCCGCCGGGCCGTCACTGGCCGCCGCGACGCCGGCCCCTACGGGCACGGCCGCCGGGTCAGGGACGGGCGCCGGCCTGGCCCGGCGGGCGGGCAGCGGGATGACCGTCAGCAGCGTCACCGCCAGCCGGAACTCAGCCCAGAACATGGCACAGCAGCGTACGGCGCTGACGGCCGTGAGCAACCGCGGGCCGCGGCCGGCCTCCTGCGCCCGGCCCGCCCGGGCGCAGCCGGTTACTGTAAATCGCCGTTATCGAACCGAGGGAGGCGGACGACCGAGTGCGGCCCTACGTGCTGCTGTCGGCGGCGATGTCGGCCGACGGGTACATCGACGACTCCAGCGACCGGCGGCTGATCCTGTCCGGCCCGGCCGACCTGGACCAGGTGGATGCCGTCCGGGCCGAGAGCGACGCCATCCTGGTCGGGGCGCGGACCGTCCGCCGGGACAACCCCAGCCTGCGGGTGCGCTCGGCCGCCCGGCGCGCCGGGCGGGAGGCCGCCGGCCGGCCGCCCAGCCCGGTGCGGGTCACCCTGACCAAGGGCGGGGGGCTGGATCCGGCGGCCCGGTTCTTCGCCGCCGACGACGGGGTGGACCGGTTGGTGTACGCGCCCGCCGGGGTGGCGGGCGCGATCCGGGCGCAGCTGGGCGCGGCGGCGACGGTGGTGGCCGGGGTCGAGCCGCTGGCGCTGGATGGCCTGCTGGCCGACCTGGCCGGGCGGGGGATCGGGCGGCTGATGGTCGAGGGCGGGGCCGAGGTGCTGGGCCAGTTCCTGGCCGCTGGCCTGGCCGACGAGCTGCGGCTGGCGGTAGCGCCGGTGCTGGTGGCCGATTCGGGGGCGCCCCGGCTGATCGCGGTGCCGCCGGGGGGAAAGGTGCCGGCGGGCTGGCCGCTGCGGCTGCGGCTGGCCGAGGTAGGCCAGGCCGGGCGGATGGCCGTGCTTCGCTATCGGCTGATCGCGGCGGAAACAGCATAAAACGGCGACAATAGACGTAGTCGCCCGATCGGAACGGCGACCGGGAACGCCATCGGGCTTATCGTGGAGGCTATGGCCGAGTGGTGGTCAGTCGAGGTCTTCCACGGGGAGTTCCGTGCCTCGCAATGGCAGCAGTCCTACAGTCAGTCGCTGATCGAGTCCGCGATCTCCCACGGAGCCCTGGACTGGTCCTGGACGGAGCACCCGTACGGCGTGGTCTTCGAGGTGTGCTTCGCCGACGACGAGCAGTGGGAGGCGTTCCGCGGTCTGCCCGCGGTCCGGGCCGCGCTGGACGCGGTGCCCGACCCGGTAAACGGCCTGCTGGTGTACCGGGGCCGGGGCGGCGGCGCGGGCGCGCGCCAGCCGCGGCGACCGCGGCCCAGCGTGGGGGCCGGGGCGCTCGAGCTGCCCGAGCCCGCCGACGACAAGATCCTGGACCTGTCGGGCATCGGCCCGGCCCCGGCAAGTGCGCCCCGCCCGAGCTCCGCTGGCGTAGCCTCGGCCGGCGGGGCTTGGCGCGAGGCGGCCGCCGGCCGTGCGGCGCGACTGAGCCCCACCGCATGAGCGAGGGACCCGAGACAGGGCAGGATGGGAAGATGACTGATACCCGAGCGGTTTCCGGCGGGATGCTGGCCGCGATCGAGCGCAGCGGTTATTACCCTGGGCTGGTCGCGGACGCGGTGTCGTCCGCCATCGGATCCGAGCCGGTGGTCTCCTACGTCGTGCACCATGACGCCCACTTCGACCCGGGCATGGAGGTGCGCCGGCACATGACCGTGCTGGCGCTGACCCCGACCCGGCTGGTCTTCTCGCACACCGACGAGTACCCGGCCGAGGAGAGCGATCCCGAGTCGCGGGCGCAGGCCGAGACCAGCACCGAGGCAGTCCGCTTCGCCCGCATCGCCTCGGTCGCGCTGACCCGGGCGATCCCGGACCCGGCGTCCTATGTCGCCGGGGTCACGATGCCGAGCGAGGTCGTGCTGACCATCGGCTGGAACGCGCTGTCTCACATCGAGCTGGAGCCCGCGCACTGCGGTGACGAGAACTGCGAGGCCGACCACGGCTACACCGGCACGATGACGGCCGACGACCTGACCCTGCGGGTCAGCGAGACGGCGGACGGCGAGGCGGCGGTGCGCCAGGTCCTGGAGTTTGCCCAGGCCCTGGCCGCGGCCACCAGCAGTCCATGACGAGCGCGGAGGCGGTGAGTACCGGCGACCGGGGTGACCGGCCCGGCCTGGCGGCCGAGGGCCCGGCCGTCCCGACGGCGCTGCCACTGATCCCCCGGTACGGCGAGAGCTCGCTGGCCGACCTGGCCACGTCGGTCCTCGCCTCGCTCGGCGTGCCCGGCGAGGCCAACCCGCTGGGCCTGGCCAGCGCGAGCCGGGTCTGCCTGCTGGTGATCGACGGCCTGGGCTGGGAGCTGCTCCGCCAGCACCCGGCCGCCGCCCCCTTCCTGTCCGAGCTGGCCCGGTCCGGCCGGCCGCTGACCGCCGGCTTCCCGGCCACCACGGTGACCAGCCTCAGCTCGCTGGGCACCGGCCTGCCGCCCGGCCAGCACGGCATGCTGGGCTACCAGGTCGCGGTGCCCGGCACCGGCCGGCTGCTCAACGCACTGCGCTGGGACAAGCGCGTGGACCCCTTCACCTGGCAGCCATCCTCGACCGTGTTCGAGCGGGCCACCGCCGCGGGCATCGCGCCGCTGCGCATCGCCCAGGGCTCCTACCGCGATTCGGGCCTGTCCTCGGCCGTCATGCGCGGCGCGATCTACCGTCCGGCCGACACGCTGGGCGCCCTGGCCGCGGTGGCGGCGGCCGCGCTGGCCCAGGAGCCGCGCGCCCTGGCCATGGTCTACCACGCGGGGCTCGACTCCACCGGGCACGTGTGCGGCTGCACGTCCGATGCCTGGCGCTTCCAGCTCGGGCACGTCGACCGGCTGGCCGAGCAGCTCGCCGGCGCGCTGCCGCCGGGCACGGCCCTGCACGTCACGGCCGATCACGGCATGGTGGACGTGGGTCCCGCCGACCGCGTCGACGCCGACACCCAGCTCGAGCTGCGGGACGGCGTCACGCTGCTCGGCGGCGAGCCGCGGGCCCGGCACGTCTACGCCCGGCCGGGCGCCGCTGCCGACGTGCTGGACACCTGGCGGGAGACGCTCGGCGCGGCGGCCTGGGTGGTCAGCCGGGAGCAGGCCATCGACGACGGCTGGTTCGGGCCCGTGCGCGCCGACCTGGCCGACCGGATCGGCGACGTGGTGGCCACCTCGGCCGGGCCGCTGGCCGTCGTCGCCGCTAAAGAGGAGCCGCGCGAGACGGCCCTGGTCGGCATGCACGGGTCGCTGGCCCCGACCGACCAGCTTGTCCCGTTGCTGACGCACGGGCCCGGATAGATCACTGTTTGTCCACAGTCGCGCCGGGGAAGCCGCCCCGGTTATCCACAGAAATGGGGAAGTTGTCCACCGACATGACCTCCGCGGCCCGTCTGCTCACCGGCGTAGCCGACCTCGGGGCTGCCCTGGCCGCCGAGCACCCGCCGGTGGTGCTCGACGTGCGCTGGCGGCTCGGCGGGCCGCCCGGCCTGGACAGTTACCAGGCCGGTCACGTGCCCGGTGCGGTCTTCGCCGACCTGGACCAGGACCTGGCCGCCCCGGCCGGCTCCGGCGGGCGCCACCCGCTGCCCGAGACCGGCGTCTTCCAGGCCGCGATGCGCCGGGCCGGGATCAGCCAGGCCAGCCCGGTGGTGGTTTACGACGACGGCGACTCCACCGTCGCGGCGCGGGCCTGGTGGCTGCTGCGCTATTTCGGCCACGGCCGGGTCCGGGTGCTGGACGGCGGGTTCCGGGCCTGGACACAGGCCGGCCAGTCGGTGAGCACCGAGGTGCCGCAGCCGCGGCTGGGCAGCTTCACCGCCCGGCCCGGCGGCATGCCGCTGCTCAGCGCCGCAGCCGCGGCCCGCCTGGCCCGGTCCGGCATCCTGCTCGATGCCCGCGCGGCCGAGCGGTACCGCGGTGACACCGAGCCCGTGGACCGGGTGGCCGGGCACATCCCCGGCGCTGTCAGCGCCCCCACGGCCGCGAACGTCGGGCCCGACGGCCGGTTCCTGGACGCCGCCGAGCTGCGCCGGCGGTTCGTGGCCCTGGGCGCCTGCGGCGCGTCGGGCGCGCTGGTCCGCCCGGTGGGGGCGTACTGCGGGTCGGGCGTGACGGCGGCCCACGAGATCCTGGCCATGGCCCTGGCCGGCCTGCCCGCGGCCCTGTACGTCGGGTCCTGGTCGGGCTGGATCGCCGACCCTGACCGGCCGGTGGCGACAGGCGCGGAGCCGGGCTAGGCCGACCCGCTGTGGGTTGGGCTAGGCCGGCGCGCTGTCGGCTGGGCTAGGCAGGCGCGCTGTCGGCTGGGCTAGGCCGGCGCGCTGTGGGTTGGGCTAGGCCGGTGCGCTGTGAGCTGGGCTCGGGGTCGACGGGCGCCGTTAAGGCGGGGTCATCACAGGCCTCAGTGGCCCCGCTCGCCCCATCGAGCCGTGGCGTGCCACCAGCCCCAGACCGCTGGCAATTCGGCCAGGCCTGATGGCCGGTTATAGCCACGCCGGAAACCGGGCCACCATGATCATGACCGACTTGCCGCAGCAGATTGCGGTCAATCGGTCCTGATCATCGGCTAGCCGGATCCAGTCGGTCGGGATGCCTGTTTTCGGGTGGCCGTAACCGAGACCAGCGTGATCACGGACGTCCGTCAGTGATAGTCACTGACGGACGTCCGTCATCAGGCGGTCGGCCGCGTGCGGCGGGCTGGCGGGCGGTCTGGGCCTGAACGGGGGGCCAAGTCGTGGCGGGCGGTGCGGATGAGCCAGGTCAGGGCCCCGACCATCAGTGCAGGCGTGGTCGGCTGCCAGCCTGCGATCACCACGACCAGCACGCTTGCCGTGACGGCGGCCGCCACCCGCAGCGCCAGCCGGCCCGGCCGCCCGCGCCGGACCCGCCCAGCCCATCCAGTACCGGAGACGCCACTGAGCCGGACCCGCCCGGCCCATCCAGCACCAGGGACGCCGCTGCGCTCGACTCGGCCAGCCCATCGAGCACCGGAGACGCCGCTGCGCTCGACTCGGCCAGCCCATCCAGCACCGGAGACGCCGCTGCGCCCGACTCGCCCGGCCCAGCCAGCGCCACGGGCACCGCGGCCAGCCTGCGCCGGGCCAGAGCCAGGCCGGGCCGATCCTGCCCAGCGGGCGGCCAGTCGCCGTCGGCTCCCGGTGGTGCTCAGGTCGGCCAGGGCCTCGTTGCGGCCGAAGCGAGTGCGCAGGTCGCTGTAGGCGCTGGCGGCAACGGCGAACGCGGCCGGGTCGCCGCCGTCGGCGCGGTCCGGGTGGGTGGCGGCGGCCACGCGGCGCCATGCGGCCCGGACGTCGTCGTCGGTCAGGTCCGGGCTCGCGGCCAGGCCCAGGGCGGCAAAGGGATCGCGGGTCACGGCCGTCTCACCGGATCCACTCGATCCCGCCGGTCCACCCCGCCCGCCCGGTCCACCCCGTCCGCCCGGTCCACCCCGTCCGCCCGGTCCACCCCACTCGCCCTACCCGTCCGGTCCACCACACCCGCCGAGGCCGCCGCTCCCGGCCGGGCTGCCCCACTCGCCCCGCCAGTCCCACCCCTCCGGGCCACTCGTTCCGGCTCAGGTCCGAACGCCGCATCCAGCACCGCCGACACATCAGGCAGCCCCAGCACATCGGTCAGCCCCGCCGCAACCGGGAGCCCCACCGCGCCAGTCAGGGCCCTCCGCGTCGCGGCCAGCCCATCCGGCGCCGCCGCCTCGCCCGTAACGCCCGCGGAGCCGGTGCCGCTGACCTCAGCCGTCACGCCAGCCGTCACGCCAGCCGTCACGCCAGCTTGACCCAGCGCTGCGGGCTGGCCGACCAGGCGGCTGATCTGGACGAACGTCACACCGCCCCGGTACAGGTAGGCGGCCTGGCCGACGTCGAGCCCGCGGATCAGGGCTGGGTCGGCCACCGGCGCCTCGCGGACCTCGGAGCTGCCTGCCCGGCTCCAGCGCGGGTACCCGAGCAGCCGCCGGGTCGTGACCACCACCCGTCGCTGGCCCGCCAGCTCGGTCACCGGCTCGGGGTGCGGCGTGCGCAGCAGCCAGATGCCGCCCTCGGCCGCGGACACGATCCGGTACCGGTCCGCCTCGTCGGGGGCCAGCCCGTGCCAGGACTGGGCCGACACCTGCACCGCCAGGCCGAGCGAGCGCGCCCGCTCGTACAACGCCCAGATCGGCAGCCGCCGGGACACGGCGCTGAACTCGTCCACGGCCAGCAAGACCTCGCGCCGCCCGCGCCCGCTGACGGTGATGTGGCTGGCCAGCAGGTCGATCAGCGTCCGGGCCTGGGCCTCGGCGACGGCTGTCTCGGCGGTGCCTTCCAGGATGCAGTACCAGGCGTCCGCGTCGGCCAGTCCGCCCGGCCCGTCCAGCCCCGCGCCCAGCCGCCGGAACAGGGTCCGGTAGCGCAGCGCCACGTCGCCGATCTGGCGAGCGGCCAGCTGGATCAGGTCCAGCTCGGCCGGGTAGGCCTGGTACGCCAGCGTCAGCCAGCCGGGGTCCAGCCGGGCCAGGAACTCCGCGTTGCTCGCGGGCGGGCCGCCCGGCGCGCCGACGGCCAGGGCGACCACGGCGTCGAGGACGTCGGCGTAGTAGGCCGCGCCGCCGGTGCCGTGCTCGACCAGGTCGGCCAGCGTGGTGATGAGCTGGCGCGTGGGCAGCGCCCACAGCGACAGCGAGGCCTCGTCCGGCCAGATCGCGGTGGTCCTGGCCCCGGCCTCGCGTAGCACCCGGCGGGCCCGGTCGGCGATCCGGCGGGCGTCGCCGCCGCCCTTGCAGTCCAGCACCACCAGCAGGGGCGCCTCGCCCAGCCCGGCCGCGTGCCGCCGCAGCGCGGTGGCCATGAACGCCGCCCACAGCCGCAACAGCAGCGTGGTCTTGCCGGTGCCGGTCCCGCCAATGACCACCTGGTGGGAGCGCAGCCGGGAGTAGGGCAGCCGGGCCAGCTCGCGGGCCCGGTGCCCGACCGCGCGGATCACCGATCCGACCAGCACGTCGCCGCCGCCGGTGATCAGCGGCACCGCGCCCGGCGCCGCGATCCGGGCCCGGGCGCTGCGTACCTGGTGCCGCCACTGACGCTGGTCGAACGCGATGGCCGATCTCGGCCCGGCCCCGCCTGCCGCCGACTCCATGGCCCGCCGACGGCCCGCCCAGGCCGCGCCGCCCGCGGCCAGGCCGAGCGGGATCGCGACCGGCGCGATCAGCACCGCGGCCCGCGGGTACTGCCCGGCCGCGACCAGGTGCCACATGGCTCGCCAGGCCAGGTAAGGCGCCTGCGCCACCGGTTGCCACTGGTGCCGGGCGACGGCGATCCCGGCCAGCCAGGTGACCACCATCGGCAGCAGCCACGCCGCGGCGCGGAACAGCCGGCCCGGCGGCCAGCCGCGCAGCCACGCCACGCCGGCGCTGGCCGCGGCGACCAGGGTCACCGGCGCCGTCGCCACCAGGACGGCGGCCGTGACCAGGGCGGCGGCGATGCGGGCGGCCCAGCGGAGCACGCCCCGGATGATCACCAGGACCAGCCAGCGCCCGATCATGGCGGGACCGGAGCGGGCAGGCTGGCGCCGGGCGGCAGGACCCGGATCTCGATCCGGGCGCCGTCGGCGCCGAGCGCCTCGCGGGCCCGGCCGACGACGCCGACGGCGGCGGGGGAGCACAGGTAGATGGCCCGGGCATGGCGCGGCGGGCGACCGCGCACCCTGGCCTCGGCGGCCGGGGCGCCGTAGTCACCGGTGCGGGTCAGCAGCTCGCGCATGATGGCCGTGGTCCGGGCCAGCGTCTTCGGGGTCAGCTCGACCTCGATGGCCCAGCACTCGCCGGCCGGGGCCGGGCCGGGATCGGAGCCGGAGGCCGCGTGGTCCGGCCAGGCCTCGGGACCGGAGTCCGGGCTCGCCTGGTCCGGCCAGTGGATCTCGGCGTCGGGCAGGTGCTCGCGGCGGCCCAGGCGGCCGCCCAGCCGGGCCTGCAGGCGCCGCTCGCTGCGCCAGTGCGCGCCCGCCCCGGCATAGGCCAGGCACCGCCTCCAGCGCGAGCCGTGCCGCGGTGACCGCGCGCAGGTGAGCCAGCCGGGACAGCGCGGGCGGGCTCGCGGCATAGGGCAGCCCGCAAGCCGTCAGGCCGGCCCTGGTCAGCCAGGCCCAGCGAGCGCCGGGGCTGAGCCGGCCGGTCTGCGCGTGCCCGCACGCGACCCAGCGGGCGGCGATGTCGGCGGACCGCCGATCGGATACCCCCAGCACGGCCCCGAGCTGGTCGAGCTGCATCCCGTACATGTCGGCCACGAACAGCAATGCGGCCGTGTCCCGGTCTACGGCCGGGCGCGCTAACTGACGGTATGTCCCCGCTGCCCGTATCACCCCTCTATAACAACATACGCAGACGATTGCGTACTCCTGGTAACCACTGACCTTTTCCGGCGCGGGCCGGGACGGACCGCTGGCTGACCGTTGCGAGCTGAGTGTGACCGGCTCCGGTCGCTGGGCGTCGAGATTGTCCGGGAGCCGGCCGAGATGGGGCCTGGCTCCCGGCCGAATCAGCTGTCGAGCCTTTCGATTTCCTGGGCCGCGGCTCAGGCGTCTGGCTACCGGTGCGGCGTGAATGACGTCGAGCAGCTGCCCGTCCGGCCGTTCCTGGAGACACGGACGGAGACCTTCACCTTGAAACCAGGAGTAGCGCCGCTGATGTAGTAAGGGACATTCGCCCGCCCGGCCCGGCCGGCCTTCCTCGACTTCTTGTGGTTGGTCGTCCTGTAGTGCGCGACCGTCACCACCTTGGCCAGGCTCGCCGTGCGGACGCGCACGTAAACCGTCGTGTAGTCGGCCGGGTGCGTCTTGCTCATCGAGGCGTGGCAGGGCAGCGGCCTGGGCCTGGCCGGGCTTGCGGAGGCGGGCGCGACGCCAACGAGCGTTATGGCGAGGGCCGCGGCTGGCAGGGCGGCAAGACGATAAAGGCGCATCTGCGCAGCGTAAGGCAAGATTGGTCGCCAAAGCCATATTGGTGGCCGCGACTACGCGACGGCGGCAGTTAATCGCGTTCGGCGTAATCTCATGTCTAACATCTCCCGATTTCGGGTCCGGTCCGGTAACAGAAATGTGCTCGACCATTTCTGATGTAGCTCGCGGATCGGGACCGTCTCTCCGGCCGGACCGGCCGCAGGTGACCGGCGTGAGCCTGGGAATACCTGGCGCTGGTTACCGCTGAACAGATGTGGTGATGATGGAGGAGCACTACCGGGATGCATGAGGACTACTGCTTCAGGTGCGGGGTGTGGGCCCGCATCGACGAGGCGTCGAAGCTGTGCCGGATCTGCTACGACGCCTGGCCGTACGCCAAGCGCCCGCAGGACGCCCCGCGCGGCTGACCCGGCCGGCGCCGGACACCGTCCCCGGCATGTCCGATGAGCCGCCGTTTGTGAGTGACGGCGGATCGCCTCCTGGCCGGCCCAGCGCCGGAAACTGGCCCGCCAATACCCGCGAATGGCCGTGATGCTGGTGCGAGCGCCCGCGGTAGGGCACAATGTCGATAGCAGCACGCATGCGGCGCCTGCGGGTGACTAGGTCGTTGGGGAAGACGCACCTGGTCGGTCGCAGGGAGGTCTAGTGTCCGCAAGTGGCGTGTTGCAGGTTCACTGCGCCCCCCCGGCGCTGTGCCCGCATATCGAGTGGGCAGTAGCCGGGATTCTTGGCGTGCCCGTAAGCCTGCCGTGGGTGGATCAGCCCGCGTCACCCGGCGCGCTGCGCGCCGAACTGGAGTGGCAGGGCCACCCCGGCGCCTCGGGCGCCGATCACCTCTGCGCTGGCGGGCTGGAACCGGCTGCGCTTCGAGGTGACCGAGGACGCCAGTCCCGGCTGCGACGCGGTCCGGTACAGCTATACGCCCGGCCCTGGGCACGTTCAGCGCGGTGCGTCGCGGCCAACGGCGACGTCCTGGTCCCGGAGGGCCGGCTGCGCGCGGCCATGGCCCTGGCCGCCTCGTCGCACGCCGGCTCCGGCCAGTCCGACCAGGGCCCGGCGGCCACCTCGGCACGCTGCGCGACCAGCATGAGCCGCGCCACCCGGCGCTGGGCGGGTCGCTGGAGGCGGAGCTGTCGCTGCTGCTCGGCCAGCCCTGGGACGACGAGCTGGAGCCGTTCCGGCACGCCGGCGCCGGGGCGCCGGTCCGCTGGCTCAACGCCACCGGGTGACGCCCGGAGATCGTCACTGAAGTCGATTTAAGCCCATGTCGGTTTATCGACTTGTCGACGCCTGCCTGCGCGCGGACGCCCGGTGCGCGGGCCGCGAGGGAAGTAACGGGGCATATTCGCGGCCTGCACGGGAAGAGTGCTGTGGGCGGTGGTGTTGTCGCGGCCGGAGTGGTGGCCGGCCGGGCTGCGCAGATGCGGCGTTCAGCTGAGCTTCAGGTTCAGCGGGCATTCAGGAAACCGTCAGCGAATGCCCGGAGTGAACGCCCGGGTTCGGCGCCGATGATCGAGACGTGGGCCAACGGAGCGCACGCATCGGAGGAAGCAGTCATGAGTATCCACGGTCAGCCGGAAGAGCAGGAGCCAGCGCAGCCCGAGTCACCGGCGTCGTCGTCCGGCGCGGGACACGCGTCCGGATCCGGCGTACCGCGTGACCCGAGCGGCGACTACGGCCAGTCCAGCACGACCGCCGGATACCCAAGCCAGTACGGCGAGCACGGCCAGCCCGGCCAGTACGGGCCGCCCGGCCAGTACGGCCAGCCGGGCCAGTACGGCCAGCCGGGCCAGCCGCCCAGCGGGTACGCCACCAACGTCGGCGGGTACAGCCTGGCGGGCGAGTCCGGGGGATACCGGAACTACGGCGGCTACGGCGGCTACGGAGTGCCGGGCCAGCCGGGCGGGCCCGGTTATGCCGGCCCCGGTTACGGCACCCCTGGCGGACCGCCCCCGAAGCGCAAGTCGCGGCGGCTGGTGGCCGGGATCGTGGCGGCCGGGATCGCGTTCGCCGGCGGCGCCGGCGCGGCGGTCTGGGCGGTCGGCGTGCCGGGCACCTCGGTCGGCGGGGCGCTGGACCACAAGGTGCTGAGCACCTCCTCAATCGTGCAGATGACCGACCCGGCCGTGGTCGACGTAGTCGTCCACGCTGGGCGGCCAGGGCGCCGAGTCCGCAGGCACCGGCATCGTGCTGACCCCCAACGGCGAGGTGCTGACCAACAACCACGTCATCGACGGGGCCACCGCCATCCGGGTCACCGACGTGGCAACGGCCAGACCTACCCGGCCAAGGTGGTCGGCTACGACCCCACCCATGACATCGCGGTGCTCAAGCTGACCGGCGCCTCGGGGCTGAAGACGGCCACCATCGGCGACTCCTCCAGCGTCGGCGTGGGCCAGAAGGTCGTCGCGGTCGGCAACGCCGGCGGCAAGGGCGGCCTGCCGTCGGTGGCGACCGGGCAGGTCACCGGGCTCGGCGCCTCGATCACCGCGGTGGACGAGGGCTCGGGCAGCTCGGAGCGGCTGACCGGGATGATCAAGACCAACGCGGGCATTCAGGCCGGCGACTCGGGCGGCCCGCTGCTCAACACCTCGGGCCAGGTCATCGGGATGAACACGGCCGCCTCCACCGCGCATGACCGAGGCCTCGACCGGCACCGCGCAGGCCGAGCAGGCGTTCTCGATCCCGATCAGCCGGGCCATCGCCACGGCCGGGAAGATCGAGGCGAGCCAGGGCTCGTCGACCATCCACATCGGCAGCACGGCGTTCGTCGGCGTCCAGGTCGCGCCCAACACTGGCCAGGGCACCCCGGGCGGCTCCACGAGCCGCGGCGCGGCAGTGGCCGGCGTGGTCCAGGGCGGGCCGGCCGCGGCCGCCGGGCTCCAGGCCGGGGACACCATCGTCTCGATCAACGGCAAGGCAGTCACCTCGGCCAGCAGCCTGCGCAACAACCTGGTCATCTACCACCCCGGCGACCATGTGACGGTGAAGTGGGTCAGCCAGGACGGCCAGACCCACTCGGCGCAGCTCACGCTGGCCAGCGGCCCCGCCGCCTAGTCCCCGCGCGCCGCTCCCGTTCCCCCGGGCGGGATTGGCGCCAACCGAGATCATGATCCCGCAGAGGTTCCGGCCGCGAGGCCCCGGAGCTCTCGCGGGATCAGTGGTGTCCATGGCCCTCACGGTGATAGCTCCCGCCTACGGCGGGCCCGAAGTCCTGGCCCTGGTCGATGAGCCTGTCGCGGAGCCCGGCCCCGGCCAGGCCCGGATCGAGGTCCGGGCGGCCGGGGTCAACCCCGTCGACTACAAGTCCTACAGCGGCCGGATGGGCGCCGACCCGGCGCGGCTGCCGCTGCGCCTGGGCTCCGAGGCCGCCGGGGTGATCACCGCCGTCGGCGCGGGCGCCGCCGGGCCGGCCGGACCGCTCGCCGCGGGCGATGAGGTCATCGCGTTCCGGGCCCCCGGCGCCTACGCGGCCCAGCTGCTGGTCCCGGCCGACGCGCTGGTCCCCAGGCCGCTCGCGCTGGACTGGGCCCAGGCCAGCGGGCTCATGCTGACCGGCGTCACGGCCTGGCACGCGCTGACCGCCACCACCGTGCACCAGGGCGACACCGTGCTGATCCACGGCGCGTCCGGCGGCGTGGGCACCATGGCGGTCCAGCTGGCCGCCGGTCGGGGCGCCCTGGTCATCGCCACCGCCTCCCCGGCCCGGCACGAGTACCTGCGCGAGCTGGGCGCCACGCCCGTGGCGTATGGCGACGGGCTGGCGGACCGGGTCCGGGCGGCGGCGCCCCAGGGCGTCGACGCGGCCCTGGACCTGGTCGGCACCGACGAGGCCACCGACGTCTCGCTGGAGCTGGTCGCCGACCGGGGCCGCATCGCCACCATCGTGGCCTCCCGGCGCGCGTTTGACCTGGGCCTCAAGGTGCTGGGCGGCGCGCCGGGCGCCGATCCGGGCACCGAGATCCGCAGCGCCGCCCGGCTGGACCTGGTGCGGCTGGTCGGCGAGGGCGGGCTGCGCGTGTTCGTGAGCCGCACCTTCCCGCTCGCCGACGCGGCCGACGCCCACCGGCTGATCATGGGCGGACACGTGACCGGCAAGATCGCGCTGGTCGTGTAGGGCTGTCCGTGACCGACATCCCCGAGCCGCCCGAGGACTACCGCCTCTACCAGGACCTGGCCGAGTGGTGGCCGCTCATCTCGCCCCCGACCGAGTACGCGGCGGAGGCCGCCTACCTGGCCGCCGTGCTGGAATCCGCCCCGCGGCCGGTGCGCGAGGTGCTCGACCTGGGCAGCGGCGGCGGGAACGTCGCCGTGCACCTCAAGCGGCAGGCCCGGCTCACCCTGGTCGACATCTCCGAGTCCATGCTGGCGGTGTCCCGGCGGCTCAACCCGGAGTGTGAGCACCGCCAGGGCGACATGCGCACGATCCGGCTCGGCGTCAGCTTCGACGCCGTGCTCGTCCACGATGCCGTCGACTACATGACCAGCCAGAACAACCTCCGTCAGGTCATCGAGACCGCGTTCGCGCACTGTCGGCCCGGCGGCCTGGCTCTGTTCGTGCCCGACCACACCGCCGAGTCGTTCCGCGCGGGCAGCGGCGGCGGGGGCGGCCAGGACCCGTCCGGCCGCCAGGCCAGCTTCCAGGAGTGGACCTGGGACCCGGACCCGGGCGATAGCTGGGTGCAAGCTGAGTATGAGTTCAGCCTCCGCTCCGCGGACGGAACGTTGCAGACCGTGCATGAGACCCACCGGCTGGCCGCGTTCGCGCGTGCCGACTGGGCGCGGCTGCTGACGGCGGCGGGCTTCGTGCTCGACCCCGGGCTGGCCGACGTGGCGGCCGGGCGCCGTCCGGAGAACGTGTTCATCGCCCGCCGGCCGGGCTGACCGGCGGGGCCTCGGTGAGCTGGTCGCCGGCCGGGGTGCGGTAGTACAGCACCGACCGGCCGGACCGACGCCGCCGGATCAGGCCGGCGTCGAGCAGGACCCGCAGATGGCCGCCGACCGAGCCGAGCGTGTACCCGGTCACCGCGACCAGCTGGGTGGTGCTGGCCGGGGCGGCCAGCAGGACCAGGATCCGGGCCCGCGCGGCGCCGATCAGCGCGGCCAGGGCCTCGGGCGGGGCCGCCTCTCGGGCGTCGGCCAGCAGCCCCTGGCTGGGATAGACGATGGCGTAGTGATCGGGCTCGTCCCAGTCCGCCCGGCCGCCGCTGGAGGTGGTCGGCACGAACGACAGCTGGGCGTCGCGCAGGTCGCGCGGCGGGTTGTCGTAGGCGTTGATCCGCAGCTGCCCGTCGCCCAGCCAGCGCATCCCCGGCCGCATCCCGGCCAGCGCGGCCGCCCAGCCGCCGGAGCTGAGCCGCTGGGTCCGGGCCACGATGTCGGCCTCGAGCAGCGCCCGGCGCCGCGGCCAGTCCGGGCGGACGGCATGGGTCCAGACCCACTCCAGCAGATCGGCGGCGTGCTGGGCCAGGTTGGGCCCGTCCAGCACCGGCGGCAGCGGCAGGCCCAGGCAGAACCGCAGGTCGGCCGCGGCCACCGTCGCCGGGGCCTCGCGCACGCGGCGCAGCTCGTCGTGGATGGTGCGGTCGCCGGGACGGGGCGGGGTGGTGAAGAAGTCGGCCACGTAGGTGGCCTGGAAGGCGGCCGGGACCAGCGCGGCGGCGACCGGGTCGGCGGCGACCCGCCGCCGGTAGGCGTCCCGCCGCGGCCGGGCCAGGGCCTGCTGGACGAGGCCGTCGTCCAGGCCGGCCAGGGCCAGCAGGGCGCTCACCGTCTCGGCCAGCGGCGAGATCGCGAACCGGCTCCGGGCCAGCACGTCAGCGCGGACGATCCAGTTGCCCATGTTTCCTGCTCCTGATCCGGGGGCGCGGCCGCCGGGTCAGCACAGTTTCGCCTCCTGGCGAAACTCTATGGCCTGCCCGGCCCGGGACGGCACGCTGCGGGGGTGCCTAGCTACCGGGAAGTCTTCGCGGTGCCGGAGTTCCGGCCGCTGTTCGCCGCCGCCTCGGCCACGTCCGCAGCGGTCACGGTCGAGGGCCTGGCCCTGGCCACGCTGGTCTACGCCGCGACCAGGTCGCCGCTGCTGTCCGCGCTGGCCATGTTCGGCGCCTCGTTCGCCCAGGTCATCGGGGCGGCCACGCTGCTGTCGATGGCCGACCGGATGCCGCCGCGGGCCACGCTGACCGTCCTGGGGCTGCTCTTCACGGCCGCCGCGCTGGCCCTGGCCATACCCGGCGTTCCGGTCTGGGGCCTGCTGACGATCACGCTCGCGGCAGGCCTGGCCAGCTCGGCGTACGGCGGCGCGCAGTGGGGCCTTGTTAGCGAGATCCTTCCGGCCGACCGGTACATCCTCGGCCGGTCGCTGTTCAACATGTCGGTCGGCGTCATGCAGATCCTGGGTTACGCAGTCGGCGGCGCGCTCGTGGACCTGGTCTCGCCGCGCGGCGCGCTGCTCGTGGCCGCGGCGCTGTACGTGGCCTCCTCGGCCGCGACCTGGGTCGGCCTGAGCCCGCGCCGCCCGCGCGTGGCAGGCCGGCCGTCGGTCCGGGCCACCCTGCAGGTGAACCACCGCCTGTGGTCGCTGCCCGCCCGCCGCTACGCCTACCTGGCCCTGTGGGTGCCCAACGGGCTCATCGTGGGCTGCGAGGCGCTGTTCATCCCGTACGCGCCGCGGCGGGCCAGCCTGCTGTTCATCGCCGCGGCGGCGGGGATGCTGGCCGGGGACACGGTCATGGGCCGGCTGGTCCCGGCGCACTGGCGAGCCCGGCTGGCCGCGCCGCTGCGGTTGCTGCTGGCCGCGCCCTACCTGCTGTTCGCGCTCCGGCTGCCGCTCCCGGCGGCGGTGGCCGCCGTGGCCGTGGCGTCGGTCGGCTACAGCGCCAGCCTGCTGCTCCAGGACCGGCTGCTGGCGGTGACCCCGGACGAGATGCACGGCCAGGCGCTGGGCCTGCACACCTCGGGGATGCTCACCATGCAGGCGGTCGGCGCAGCGCTGGCGGGCGCGCTGGCGCAGTGGCTGCCGCCCGCCGACGTGATGACCGTGCTGGCGGTGGCCTCGGTGGCGGTGACCCTGGCCCTGACGCCGGGCCTAAGTCACCACAGGTCGCCGCTGGTCAGCACGTAGACGAAGGGCACCAGCGGGATCAGGGCCAGGATCGCCCAGCACACCTTGGCGAAGCCGGAGGCGTCCGAGCGGGTAGCCAGGTCGATCCACATGAGCACGACGGCCACGGGATGCAGGAAGATACAGATGAGGAGCTCGATAAGCTTCTTCACCGTCTGAATCTACCCGCTCAGACCGGCCAGGTCTCCTGCCGGTAGCCCATGTCCCAGAACATCCACTCGTAGCGGCTGGTGGCCCGGAAGTGCCGGTGCACCCGGGCTCGCTCGGCCGGCGACAGATCCGGGGCCAGCGCGTCGGTGGCCTCGATGACCTCGCGGACCTCGGCGGCGAACTCGTCACCGGCGTAGGTGTCGATCCACTTCTGGTACCGGGGGTCGGGCGAGCCGCGGCGCAGCAGTTCCTTGCCTACCTCCCAGTAGATCCAGTAGCAGGGCAGCACCGCGCCCACGCCCTCGGCGTAGGACCCGCCGCGCACGGCCGCCAGCAGGTAGCTGGTGTAGGCCAGGGTGGTGGGGGCCGGCTCGGCGGCGTCGATGGCGCCGGGGTCCAGGCCCAGATCGGGCAGCAGGCTGTCGTGCAGGGCCCGCTCCACGGTGATGATGCCCGCGGCGTGCCGGGCGAACATCTCGGTCTGCGCGCTGGCCGGCGCCCGGCTGGCCACGGCGGCCAGCGCCTCGGCGTAACGCTGGAGGTACAGGGCGTCCTGCACGACGTAGAACGCGAACGCGCCCGCGGGCAGGCTGCCGTCGGTCAGCCCGGTCACGAACGGGTGGGCCAGGATGGCGCCGTAGATGCCGGAGATGCCCTGCCACAGCTCGCTGGTGAAGCGGTCAGTCATTGGTCTGCTCCGCAGCTCGTCGGCTCAGTGGCCGGTGACCAGGAGGCCGCCGTCGATGGGGATGATCACGCCGGTCAGGTAGCGCCCGGCCCGCGAGGCCAGGTAGATGGTGGCCCCGGCCACGTCGTCGGGATGCCCGATGCGGCCCAGCGGGACCCGGGCCTCGATCTCGGCCCTGGCCTGCGGGTCGTCCAGGGCGAAGGCCATCATCTTGCTCTCGAACGGCCCCGGGGCCAGGGCGTTGACCGTGATCGACTGCCCGGCCAGCTCCCTGGCCAGGGCCTGGGTCAGCATGTGCACGCCCGCCTTGCTGCTGCTGTAGGCGAAGTGCGGCAGCCCGGCCGTGCCCAGCCCGTCGATCGAGCCGATGTTGATCACCCGCGCCGGGTCCTCGGCGCTGGCCGCCGCGCGCAGCAGCGGCAGCAGCCGCACGGTGAGGTCGAACGGCGCCCGCACGTTGACCCCCCAGACCTTGTCGAACGCGCTGGCCGGGTACTCCTCCAGCGGCTGGCCCCAGGTCGTCCCGGCGTTGTTGACCAGGATGTGGAGGCGGTCCTCGCGCTCGGCCACCAGCCCGGCCAGGTACTCGGGGCCGTCCGGCCGGGCCAGGTCGGCGGGCAGCGCGACGCACTCGCCGAACGGCGCCAGCCGCGCGACCGTGGCCTCGCAGGCGTCCTGCTTGCGGGAGCTGATGTAGACCCGGCAGCCGGCCCGGACCAGGCCCTCGGCGATCATCGCGCCGATGCCCCGCGACCCGCCGGTGACCAGGGCGGTCTTGCCCGCCACGCCGAACAGGGCCTCGATGGCCGCGCTGCCCGTCCGGGCGTCGGTGCTGGTGCTGTCCATGTGCCTGCCTTGCCAGTAGGCCGGCGCCTGCGGCGAGCGGAGCCGGCGGACGCCGGACATCCTGGCACACAGGCCGCCATTCCCGCATGCCCGCCGCCCGCAGCCAATCTGATAACAGCAAGAAGCGCCGCCCATCTGATAACAGCAAGAAGCGTGCGCGCCCAGCCGGATCGCGGGCCAGCCTGCAATCATCGGTTGCACATCAAGGGGCTGACGCGCTACCGTCGGTTGCAGATACGGAGCGGGAGCGATGGATGACCGGGGAAGGGATGCCGATGCCAGGCCTCAGGATCGAGCGGGAGGTGCTGATCGAGGCGCCGGTGGAGGTGGTGTGGCGGACGATCACCGAGCCCGGTCAGCTCAGCCAGTGGTTTGCCGACCGGGTGGACCTCGTCGTGGAGCCGGGCGCTCAGGGCTACCTGCAGTTCGGCGATCAGGGCGGCCCGGTCGTGGTCGAGGCCGTCGATCCGCCGACTCGCTTCTCGTTCCGCTGGAACTACCCCCGCGGGGAGGAGCCGGTGGCCGGCAACTCGATGCTGGTGGAGTTCACGCTGACGCCCGAGGGCGACAAGCGGACCCGCCTCCGGGTGGCCGAAAGCGGGCACGAGCTGCTGGCCTGGCCGGACGCGGAGAAGCAGCGCTATGCCGACGAGCACCTCGGCGGCTGGGCCGAGTTCCTGGACGCACTGGCCACGCTGGCGGCGAAGCACCAGCCGGGATGACGCCGCCGATCGATGACGAGCTGTGGTCGGCCATCGCCGACCCGTCTCGTCGCCAGGTTCTCGACCTCCTGGTCAGCAACGGCGAGGTCAGCGCCAGCTGGCTGGCCGGCCGGGTGTCGTTCTCCCGCCAGGCCGTCTCCAAGCACCTGGTCGTGCTCGAGCGGGCCGGGCTGCTCAGCCGGCGCAAGCAGGGCCGGGAGGTGCTCTACCTGGTCGAGGCGGCCCGCCTTGACCAGGCCACCCGGGCCATGGCTCAGCTCGCGGCCCAGTGGGACCGGCGACTCGGCGCGGTCAAGCGGCTCGCCGAGACCGCGTATGCGGAAACCAGGCCCGCGGAACACCAGGCCGGCGCAAAGCCAGAGGAGGAATCGTCATGACGAATGAGTCAGCCCGCCCCGCCGCCGCCCGCGCGCCCGGCCTGCCCGCGGCCGTCGACCGGGCCGCCTTCCAGGCTGAGCTGGACGCGTTGCGGATCCGGGAGAAGGCGCACACCAGGGCGGGTGACGCGATCGCCGCGGCCCGGCGGCGCCTGCCGATGGTCGAGGTGGACGCCCGCCTGGCGCTGACCGGCCCCAGCGGCCCGCTCACCCTGCTCGACGCGTTCGAGGGTCGCCGGCAGCTCATCGCCTACTACTTCATGTGGCACGAGGGCCACCCGGCGGCCGAGCAGTGCGAAGGCTGCACGTGGTGCGCCAGCCAGGTCGCGGAGCTGTCCTACCTGCACTCTCGCGACATCACCTACGCGGTCTTCGCCCAGGGTCCCTACGGCGAGAGCCGCCGCTACCGCGACTTCATGGGCTGGGACATGCCCTGGTACTCCGCGCAGGACTCCCTGGGCCGCCTGCTGTCCCCGCCGCGTCGGCCCGGCATGATGCACCTGGTCTGCTACCTGCGCGACGAGGACCGCGTCTTCGAGACCTACTGGACCACCCTGCGCGGGGTGGAGGAGATGGACTACAGCTACGCGCTCATGGACCTCACCGTCTACGGACGCCAGGAGGCGTGGGAGGACTCGCCGTCGGGCTGGCCGCAGGAGTGCACCAACACCCGGACCAGCGCGGCCCGCCCGCCTGGCCGCCGGTGCCGGTGTCGGCCGGCCGGGCGCCCCATTCCGCAGTGGTCGCGCCTGCAGGCCGGGCGCTCTGACGAGCTGGCGGCCGGATCCTGATCGTCCAGGCTGAGGCGGCCCGGCACCGCTGCCCGGGCACACCGCCGCGGATCAGCCCGAATGGCGCGAGCGCGGCGCTCATCATCAAGCTGGACGAGAGGGCGTTTGTCCGTCTTGACACCTTTTTGACACTTCAAGCGACATCGCTTCCGGCCTGCGCCTGCTGAGGTATTTTTTTTGAACCTTCTGCTCGGGCGTTATCCGTACACATGTGCGCACCGGCCTGACGGCCATCCCAAAGCGCTGCCGCGGCTCCGGGAACCCTTGCCGGACGGGGGTTTGCGGCTGGCCGACGGTCGGCCGGGCGCTCTTCCAGGGCCAGGAAACGAGGCCGCGCGGGTCCCGAATCGGTGCCTACGGAGAGTAGTTTGCGCTGATAGAAGCGCTTGACATGACGTTGTGTGGTTGTTTAAATACTTCGAGTCCAGGCGACCGAAACCGGCGCTGGACGTCCCATGTCGCTAGCTTGAGGGGACTCGTATGAAGTGCCAGGGCGGTTTATGGCCGCGGTGGCCCGTGGCTAATCGCTGGGGCCACTAAATACCAGTCTGTCCTGACAAGCGGGACTCGCGAGGTGTGGCCGGAGAGGCTGGCCGACCGTTTACGCGGAGCCCAATCACAGCGGCAGGCGGCAGGCCGCGTCCACCTAAAGTGCGCCAGCCCTGATCCTGCGCGCGTGGACCTGACGACAGGTCCGGGTAAGCATCCGTGGGCCAGAACTGCAAACGTTTGCAGATAGCGAACAACAGCAAGCGCCTGTCCAGGCGAGCACCTAGCCGTACGGACAGTCGTCGCCGGGTACCGTCCCCCGGCCGCGCGGCCCAGTGGGCCGGGCGGACAGGCGGTACCCCCGGTTGCGTCGCGGCCGGGCAGGCCGACGGCGCGGCCCCTGCGAGCGCGTGGCGTGACAGCGCCACGACGTGCAGCTGGCCCCGGAAGTGACCGATGGCCCCTACGACGGGCCACGAACAGCGGAGGTAAGCCGGGTTATGACGGTCCTACAGGACGTCGCTCACCAGACCGACCACGTCCATCATACCGACGAATCGGATCAAATCGACCACGACGCCTACTTCGAGCAGGAGGTGGCGTCCTGCGGACGTCAGCTGTACCCAGCTGCGCTGCGCATGACCCGCAACCCCAGCGACGCTGAGGACCTGGTGCAGGAGACCATGGCCCGGGCCTACGTCGGCATGCGGAACTTCACGCCCGGCACCAACGTCCGGGCCTGGCTGTACCGGATCCTCACCAACACCTTCATCAACAGCTGCCGCAAGCGCAGCCGCGAGCCCGCCCAGACGCTGCGGGCGGAGTTCGAGCAGCTGCTCGACGCCCGCGACGGAGTGGGCCAGCCGGTCCGCTCGGCCGAGTCCGAGGCGCTGGACCGGGTGGGGGAGTCCGAGGTCATGCAGGCCCTCATGGAGCTGCCCGAGGGCTTCCGGGCCGCGATCTACCTCGCCGACGTGGAGGGCTACCCCTACCGGGACGTGGCCGAGATGCTCGAGATCCCGATCGGCACCGTGATGTCGCGGCTGCACCGGGGGCGCGGCAAGCTGCGCAAGAAGCTCGCCAACTACGCCTGAGGCGCTCGTCCGGCCGGTAACGGCCCGGCCTGGCTTGTCAGTGGCCCTCGAGCTGATCAGCCAGGCGGACGGCCTGAACGTAGTCCACGCAGCCGCACGGGCGCATCCGCCCGCGTCTCGTGCGCGCTGCCGGCCTGGTGGCCGGCTGCCTCCCTCGATCCCCCGGGAGGAGACAGCCGGCCACCGGCGCTCAGCGCGGCCCTGTTACCCGGAATCAGTTGTGCAGTACCTTATAGGCAACTCATTCCGTGGCCAGGGGGCGTGATCAGTGTCTGATATCGAATCCGAGGTCGCCGCTCCTGACGAACTCGGCGAGCTGGGTCAGCCCGGCGAGCTGTCGGCCACGCCGCGCACCCGGCACCACCGGCTGCGCGAGCAGGGACGGCAGGACCGGGCCGACCTGTTCGCCGTCCTGTCGGCCGGGTTCGTGGCTCACCTCGGGCTGCCCGCCGCCGACGGCGTCATGGTGGTGCCGACGGTCTACGGGTTCACCGAGCAGGAGCTGTACCTGCACGGCTCGGTGGCCAGCCAGAGCCTGGCCGCCGACGCGCCCGCCTGCGTCACCGTCACGCTGGTGGACGGGCTGGTGCTGGCCCGGTCGGTGTTCGAGCACGCGCTGAACTACCGCAGCGCGGTCATCTACGCCGTCCCGAGGATCGTCACCGACCCGGACGAGAAGCTGGCCGGGCTGCGCTGCGTCTCCGAGCACCTGGCGCCGGGGCAGTGGGACTACGTGCGCCAGCCCAGCCGCAAGGAGCTGGCCGCCACGCGGCTGCTGGCCTTCTCGCTGCGCGAGGCCTCGGTCAAGATCCGCACCGGCCCGCCCGACGACGCCGACAGCCCCGACGCGGCGCTGGGCCTGTGGGCGGGCGAGGTGCCGCTGGAGTCCCGCTGGCAGGCCCCGGTGCCCGACCCGGCTCTCCCGCCCGGCCAGCAGCCCCCGGCCCACATCCGGGCCATGACCGGCTCCCTCGCCTACCAGCAGGCCGACGCCAAAGCAGGCCGCTAGCCCGCCAGGTAGCCAGGCAGCCGAGTCGTAGTCCCGCGGGCGTACGCCCACGGGTTACCCGGGCCGCGGCCAGATCCGGCCGCCGGCTGATGTGGCGGTGGCCTGACCGGTGACAGCATCAGGGGCGTGACAGCATCAGACGGCCATGCTTGGCGTCCGCCGCGCCGGACCAGGCGTCCGCCGCGCCGGACCAGGCGACCGCTGAAGGGACCCCGACTCGTGTTCGCATTCAAGGCCGCCGTCGTGGTCCTCATCCTGTTCGCCGTCGCCGTCCTGCGCGATCGCCGCAGCTTCGCCAACGCGGTCCTGCTCGGCCTCACGCTGGCGCTGGTCGCCCTGGGGACGGCGGAGTGGCTGGCCCGGGCCCACGACCCGGCCGCCCGGCAGGTGCTGCTGGCCGTGTTCCTGCTGGTGGCGGCCGGCCCGGTCATCGTCGCGGTGTACCTGGTGGCGAACGGCGTGACGATGGTCCGCCGGGAAGGCCTGCGGCCGACCAGCCTGCTGCCGCTGGTGGCCGGGGGCGGGATCCTGGCCGTCATCGCGTTCGAGCTGGCCACGCCGCTGACCGGCTCGGACGAGCTGGTCCTGCCGGCCACGATCGTCGTGCTGCTGTCCGGCTACGTCTCGTTCCAGTGCGTGTCGTTCGTGCTGTACGCGTTCCTCTACGGCCGCCTGCGCGTGCCCCGCAACGCCGACTTCGTCGTGGTGCTCGGCTCCGGGCTGCTGGATGGCAGCCAGGTCCCGCCGCTGCTGGCCAGCCGCTGAACCGGGGCCGGGCGGTCTACCAGGCCCTGGCCGCGGCCGGCCACGATCCGGTGCTGATCGTCTCGGGCGGGAAGGGCAGCGACGAGCAGGTCTCCGAGGCGCAGGCGATGGCCGGCTACCTGACCGAGCGCGGCTTCCCGGCGGACCGGATCCAGCTCGAGGACCAGTCAGAGAGCACCGAGGAGAACCTGGCCTACAGCCAGGCGATCATGGACCGGCTCCGCCCCGGGGCCAGCTGCGTCATCGTGACCAGCAACTATCACGTGTTCCGCGCGGCGATGATCGCCCGCCGCGCCGGGGTCCGCGGCCAGGTGACGGGCGCCCGTACCGCCGGCTACTACTGGCCGGGGGCCACGCTGCGCGAGTTCGCCGCCGTCCTGCTCAGCTCCTGGGCCGTTAACCTGGCCATCTGCGCCCTGCTGGCCGCGGTCCCGGTCACGGTCACCCTGCTGCGCCGCGCGCCGGCCTAAGGACATGGGCCGCCGGCCGGGCCGCTTATCGGGTCGGCCGGGCCGGGATTCAGGGTGGCGTCAGGGTTGTGACCCGGCCCTTGTTAAGGATGATGTCCTAAGTCCGGCCGGTGCGGCACCGGTGGTCAGGCGGTGGTGAAGACGAGGGCGACGTTGGCGCCGCCGAACCCGAAGGAGTTGTTCAGGACGGCCATGGGGCCCTGGCCGCGGGCCTTGAGCTCCTGGGGCTCGGCCGAGATGGTCAGCCCGGCGTCGTCATCCGGGTCCTCGAGGTTGATGGTGGGCGGCGCGACCTTGTCCCGCAGGGCCAGGATGGCGGCCACCGACTCCACGGCGCCCGCGCCGCCGAGCAGGTGGCCGGTCATCGACTTGGTCGAGGACATGACCACCCCGGCCGCGTGCTCGCCCAGCGCGGCCGCCGCGGCCTGCGCCTCGACCACGTCGCCGGCGGGCGTGGAGGTGGCGTGCGCGTTGATGTGCACGATCTGCTCGGGCGCCACCTCGGCGTTGGCCAGCGCCCGCTCGATGGCCTTGCGGATGCCGGTGCCGCCGGGCTCGGGCTGGGCGATGTGGTGCGCGTCGGACGAGTAGCCGGCCCCGGCCGCGACGGCGTAGACGCGGGCCCCGCGGCTCGCGGCGTACTCGGCCGACTCCAGCACGACGACCCCGGCCCCCTCGCCGAGCACGAAGCCGTCCCGGCCCTTGTCGAACGGGCGGGAGGCGCGCTGGGGCTCGTCGTTGCGCGTGGACAGGGCCCGCATGGCGGCGAACGCGGCGATGTTCAGCTGCATGATGGCGGCCTCGGTGCCGCCCGCCACGACCACGTCGGCCCGGCCCGACCGGATCATGTCGATGCCGTAGCCGATCGCCTCGGCGCCGGAGGCGCACGCGCTCACGGTGGTGTGCACCCCGGCGGTGGCGCCGAGCTCGATCGCCGATGCCAGCCGGCCGAGCCGTTGGGCATCAGCATGGGCACGGTGAACGGCGGGACGCCGCCGCCAGCCCTTCTCCTTGAGGATGTCGTAGGCGTTCAGCGTGGAGGCGACGCCGCCGATCCCGCTGGACACCACGACCCCGAGCCGGTCGCCGTCGACCTCGGGCGAGCCCGCGTCCGCCCACGCCTCGCGGGCCGCGACCAGCGCGAACTGCTCGCACCGGTCCATCCGCCTGGCCACCACCCGGTCGATCAGGGTGGCCGGGTCGACGACGGCCCAGGCGGCGATCCGGGCCGGCAGCTCCGCCGCCCAGTCCTCGGTCAGGGCCACGGCCCCGCTGCGCCCGGCCAGCAGGGCCTGCCACGTGCTGGCGACGTCGGCGCCTACCGGGGTGATCGCACCGAGCCCGGTGACGACGACGCGCGTCCGGTCTGTGCCCACTGTCCTCGTGCTCCTTAGCGAAATGTCGGGGCTAACGCGGCGCGGGAACCAGGTTCCCGCGGGCCGCGTCGGCTTGGCTCCCGGTCAGGCCGGTACCGGTCAGGCCGATACCGCAGAACGCTTGACGTAGTCGACCACGTCCTGCACGGTCTTCAGGTCCTTGAGCTGCTCGTCGGGGATCTCCACGCCGAACTTGTCCTGGGCGGCCACCGCGATCTCGACCATCGACAGCGAGTCGATGTCCAGGTCGTCGACGAACGTCTTGTCCGGGGTCACCTGGTCGGCGGGCACGCCGGCGACCTCGTCAACGATCTCGCCGAGGCCGGTCAGGATCTCTTCGTCAGTCATCGCCATGGGATTGCTGCTCCTTTTGTCGTTACTGGGTTTCTCTGCTGGTGACGGTCGCCTGGCTGGGGCGGCCGTCAGGGTACCGTGATGACCTGGGCCGCGTAGCAGATGCCGGCGCCGAAGCCGATCAGCAGCGCGTGGGCGCCCGAGGCCAGCTCGCCGCGCTCGATCATCCGCGACAGGGCCAGCGGGATGGACGCCGACGAGGTGTTGCCCGCGGTCACGATGTCGGTGGCCACGATGGCCTGCGGCGCGCCGATCTTGCGGGCGATGGCCTCGATGATCCGCAGGTTGGCCTGGTGCGGGATGAACGCGGCCAGCTCGGTCGGGTCCACCCCGGCCCGGCGGCAGGCCTCCAGGGCGACCGGGTGCAGCGCGGTGGTAGCCCACCGGAACACCGCCTGGCCCTCCTGGAAGATGAACCAGTCGCGGTCCGGGATGTAGATCTTGTCCGCCATGTCGCCGGCGCTGCCCCAGACCACCGGGCCGATGCCGTTCGCGACGGGCTGGCCGGCTCGCCGGGGCCCTCGGCCGGGCTGACCACGGCCGCGCCGGCGCCGTCGGCGAAGATGATGCAGGTCGAGCGGTCGTTCCAGTCGACCCACTGGGACAGCTTCTCGGCCCCGATGACCAGCACGTTGGTCGCGCTGCCCGCGCGCACCGAGTCGGCGGCCGCGGCCAGCGCGTAGCAGAAGCCGGCGCACGCGGCGTTGAGGTCGTAGGCGCCGGGCGCCATGATGCCGAGGCGGCGGGCGACAGTCGCGGACACGTTGGGGATCGGCGCCTCGGGCGTGCAGGTGGCCACGATCACCAGGTCGATGTCGTCGGGGGACAGGCCGCTGGCGGCCAGCGCCTTGCCGCCGGCGATGACGGCCATGTCCGCGAGAGTCTCCTCGTCGGCGATCCGGCGGCTGGCGATGCCGACCCGGCTGCGGATCCACTCGTCGTTGGTCTCGACGGTCGCGGCCAGGTCGTCGTTGGTGACGACCTTGGCGGGCTGATACCCGCCGAAGGCCAGGATCCGCGCGCCGGCCGGGCTTCGGAGACTCGCATCGCCTGGTTCTGCCTTTCCATGTGCTGATAGGGCTAAAGACCATTTTTCATTAACAAATGACGCGGCGGCTACTCGCCGCCGCCGGGCTGGACCCGGCCGGGCGGACCGGCGCCGTCGGCGGCGTCGTGGGCGCCGGCGTGCTCGGCCAGCAGGGCGCGGGCGGCGGGCAGGTCGGCGGGCGTCTTGAGGGCGACGAGCTGGACGCCGGGCAGCGCGCGGCGGCCCAGCCCGGTCAGGGTACCCGCGGGCGGCAGCTCGATCAGCGCGGTGACGCCGCGGCCGGCCATGGAGTGCATGCAGCTGTCCCACCGGACCGGCGCGCTGACCTGGGCCACGATCCGCTCCAGCCAGTCGGCGCCGGAGCTCCACGGCCTGGCCGTCGCGGTTCGACAGCAGGGGCAGCACCGGGTCGCTGGCCGGGCACCTGGGCGGCCGCGGCGGCCAGGGCCTCGACGGCCGGGGCCATGTGCCGGGTGTGGAAGGCGCCCGCCACCGACAGCGGCCGCAGCCGGGCCCCGGCGGGCGGGTCGGCCGCGAACGCGGCCAGCTGCTCCATGGTGCCGGCGGCGACGATCTGGCCGGCCGCGTTGATGTTGGCCGGGGTCAGCCCGTTGGCCTCGATTGCGGCCAGCACCTCGGGCTCCTGGCCGCCGAGCACGGCGGTCATGCCGGTGCGGTCGGCGGCGGCCGCGGCGGCCATGCCCTCGGCCCGCACCCGGACCAGGCGCATCGCGTCCTCGGCGCTGATGGCGCCGGCGATGGCGCCCGCGGCCAGCTCGCCGACACTGTGCCCGGCGACCACGGCGGACAGGCCCTTGAGCGGGACCGTGCTGCTCGGCCAGCGCCTCGGCGGCGGCGATGGCCGCGGCGACCAGCAGCGGCTGGGCCACCGCGGTGTCCCGGATCTCGTCGGCGTCGGCCGCGGTGCCGGCCCGGATCAGGTCGCAGCCCGGCCAGCTCGGACCAGGCGGTCGAGCCGGTCGGCGAAGCCGGGCAGCTCAAGCCACGGGACGAGGAATCCCGGGGCCTGTGCGCCCTGCCCCGGCGCGGCGATCACGAGCATTGTCCAAGCCTGCACTGTAGGAGTCCGCTATATCCATGGCGAAGACCACGAAGTTTCTGCGCCTGAGATCATGTACGAGAAGCCTACAAACTCAGGTGTCGCTTGTCGCGCGCAGCCTGCCCGGACGACCGCGGCAACCCAGAGCGAGAATCCGCCCCGGCCGTCGCCCGGCACCACGCCGGTCAGCTCGCTGACCCGGCGCAGCCGGTAGCGCACGGTGTTGGGGTGCACGAACAGCAGCCGGGCGGTGGCCTCCAGCGAGTTGCCCAGCTCCAGGTAGGTCATGACGGTGTCCAGCAGCGCGCTGCCGCCCTCAGCAGCGGCTCGTAGACGTTCTCGATCAGCTCGGCCCTGGCCAGCGCGTCGCCGTCCAGGGCCCGCTCGGGCAGCAGGTCGCTGGCCAGCACCGGGCGCGGCGCGTCCGGCCAGGCCGCGGCCGCGCGCAGCCCGGCCAGCGCCGCGCTGGCCGACCGCGCCGCCGACGGCAGGTCGGCCACGGCCGGGCCGACCACCACCGGGCCGGGCCCGAACCGGGCCGTGAAGTGCCGGGCCGCCGCCAGCGGCTCGTCGCTGCCGCCGAGCACCACGACCAGCCGGTGCCCGTGCACCCCGGCGAGCAGGTCCAGCCGGGCCCGCCGGGCGATGACCCGGAACTCGTCGATGAGGCCCTCGGGCTCGCTCGCCGTCGGCGGTGCCGGCGACCACGCTGACCGGGCTCGAGGACCAGTTCAGCGCCGAGGCCCAGGACTGGCAGGCTCTCGTCCACCTCGCCGCGGACCAGGGAGTCCACCACCAGCGCCTCCAGCCGGGCGTCCCAGGCGCCGCGCGCCTCGGCGGTGCGGGCGTAGACCTGGGCCGCGCCGAACGCGATCTCCCTGGTGTAGCGGAGCACCGCCTCGCGCAGCTCGGCCTCGCCGCCGGGCGCGGCCAGCTCGTCGACCTGGGACTCGACCACGTCGATGATGACCCGGACCATCTCCACGGCCTGCTGCAGGCTGACCGCCCGGGCCAGCTCGCGGGGCGCGGTGCCGAACACCTCGCCGGCCACGGCCGGCCGGCTGCGCTCGGGGTGCTTGACCCAGTCCAGGAAGGCGGCCACCCCGGCCTGGGCGACCAGGCCGAGCCAGGACCGGTTCTCGGCCGACATGGCCCGGAACCAGGGCAGCCGCTTGTCCATGGAGGCCATCGCGGCGGTGCCCAGGGCGCTCATGGACCGCTCCAGCCGGGCGATGGTCTCGTCCCGGACCCGGCCGCGAGGTCGGCCTTCGCCTGGGGGGTGAGCCTTCCCCGCGGCCGACGGCGCACTGGTGGGGTGGTCTGCCTGCACGTCGCTAGCCTGCCACGTTCGCGCCCGGCGGTGGTCAGGCGGTGATCTCCTCCATGGTCTCGGTGGCGAAGATCAGGCCGTGGCCCGCCCGCGGATCGGCGCGCAGCGTGTCGCCGATCACGGCCACCCCGCTCGGCTGCGCCAGCGCGCCCAGCGCCGCGAACGACCCCTCGTCGATGTCCTCCACGAACGGCGTCAGCGGCAGGCTCATGGCCACCTGCCCGGAGATGTCGGGCAGCAGGTGCGGCATCACCGGCACGCTGAACTGGCGGGCCAGCCAGGCGATGCGCAGGAACGGGGTGATCCCGCCGACCCGGCACACGTTGGGCTGGATGAAGTCGACGCCGCCCGCCAGCAGCAGCTCGCGGAACTGGGCCTCGGTGTACAGGCTCTCGCCCGCCGCGACCGGGATGCCGATGGACGACCGCAGGTCGGCGTAGCCGCGGAAGTCCTCGGCCGGCAGCGGCTCCTCCAGCCAGAAGATGTCGTGCGCGGCCAGCTCGCGGGCCGCGCGGCGGGCGGCGGGCAGGTCCCAGAACTGGTTCGCGTCCAGCATCAGCAGCCGGCCCGGCCCGAGCACCTGGCGCACCGCCGCTACCCGCTCCAGGTCCTCGGCCAGGCTGTCCTCGGCCAGGCTGGCCCGCCCGCCGACCTTGAGCTTGAACCGGGTGTGCCCGGCCGCGACCTGCTCGCTGGTCCGCTCGGTCAGCTCGGCCAGCGTCAGGTGCCGGTTCACGCCGCTGGCGTAGGCGGGCGCCTGGTCCCGCTGGCGGCCCAGCAGGTCGGGCAGGCCGAGCCCGGCCGCCTTGCCGCGCAGGTCCCACAGCGCGATGTCGACGGCCGCCATGGCCAGCGTGGTGACCCCGCCGCCGGACTCCCGCAGGAAGAACGACAGCCGGTCCCAGACCACCTCGGGGACCGCGGGCAGGCCGATCACCGCCGGGCCGCAGTCGGCGTCGACCATGGCCTTGACCGCCTGCGCCCCGGCCCGCACCGCCCAGCTGAACCCGGTCCCGGCGGCGCCCGAGCTGGTCACCAGCTCGGTCACGATCAGGTACTGGCAGGTCACGTCGTGGCCCCAGGGCCGGGGCATGGGCAGCCGGAACAGCGCGGCTGGAGACCGACTCGATGCGGTCGGGGCGGTTCGCGGCCGCCGTCATGACCGCGGGGCCACGTTGTCGATGTCATAGCGGGGCAGCGCAGAACTGGCCGCCCAGGTACGCTCAGCATCGGGTCGTCGGGGTCCGGCTCGCCGTCGGCCGCGATCACCTCGGCCGCGTACGCCTCCGCGTCGTCGCGCGGTTCGTAGCCCAGCGCCCTGGCCTCGTCCAGGCTGACCCAGCCGCCGCGGGTGTTGGCCGACACCCCGAAGGCGACCCGGAAGCCGGGGCTGGGCGCGGTCAGGCACGCCTCGAACAGCCGCCCGGCGTCGTCGGGCGACAGCCAGGTGGACAGCGCCCGCGGGTAGGTCGGCCGGTCCGCGCAGGTCAGGATGCGCAGGCAGATGGCGTCCAGGCCGTACCGGTGGTGGTACAGCGAGGCCAGCGCCTCGCCGGCCACCTTGCGACACGCCGTAGTAGGTGTCCGGGGCGCGGGAAGGCGTAGTCGGGCACCGGGAACTGCTCGCGGGGCGCGAAGCCCACGGCGTGGTTGGACGAGGCGTAGATGACCCGGCTGCACCCCGGCCCGGCGGGCCGCCTCGAAGACCGCGTAGGTGCCGTTGATGTTGACCTCGGCGATCTGCTCCCAGGGCGCCTCGCCGGCGATGCCCGCCAGGTGGATCACCGCGTCCGCGCCGGCGCAGGCCGCGATCAGCGCGTCCAGGTCGGTCACCGAGGCCTGGATCGCCTCCTCGCCGGGGCCGGCGGCCAGCGGCGCGATGTCCAGCAGCCGCAGCACGCGGCCGGGCCGGGCCAGCCGGGTCCGCAGCATGCCCCCGATCTGCCCGGCCGCCCCGGTCATGACGACAACAGCCACAAAACCCTCCAGCCGCTCTATTTCTCGCCGAACCCCACCCGCTCAGCGTCCCACGCCCAGGCCCGCTCGCCCGCACCGGCGGCCGGGCCTGCCCCGCCCGCCCCGGCCTCCGTCCAGCGCGCGCCCCGGCCGCCCGGGCCTCCGTCCAGCGCGCCCCCCGGCCGCCCGGGCTCGGCCCGGCCGCCGCAGCGCGCCGCCGCTCGGCGCGCCGCCCGCCCAACGCGCCCCTCCAGCCCCACTCGCAGTACCGACCCCGCGCAGCGAGACCGGCTGCCTCGTGGGTGTCCCGTTGCGTGCGCCCTGCCGTATGCAGCGGGACACCCACGACTCAAAGACCGCCCGGGGCGGCCTGGGTCAGGCAGGGTGAGCTGGCGGAGCGGCGGCTAGCGGTCGTCGCGCTGCTGCCAGCGGTCGTGCCGGTGCTGGTGGTGGTCGTGGCGGTGCTGGTGGTGGTCGTCGTGGTGCTGGTGGCGTCCGGCCAGGACCCGCCAGATGATCAGCGCGGGAACGATGAAGCCCCAGCCGCCGTCCGCCCCGTGACCGGAACGACTCAGGAAGGCGATGACCGCGACCACCGCCAGCACGCCCAGCACCCCGCCGGCCAGCGCGATGCCGAAGTCGCGCCGCCCGGCCGGAGCCTGGCCGGCCCCGCGGTCGCGCCGGCCCCGGCCCGGAGCCGGGCGCGGCAGGCAGGTCGGTCAGCAGCCCGGCCAGGTCGCCCATGGTCCGGGCGTGCAGCGCCTGGCTGCTGCGCTCGTCGAACTCGTCGGTGGTCAGGCGGCCGGCCTGGTAGTGGGCACTCAGCTGAGTCAGCACCTGATCCCGGTCGGCGTCGGAGGCCCGCATGGCGGGATTGCCGCCGCGGGCGGGCGGCGGCAAGCCGGGTCCGGGCGGGTAGCTTCCGAGCGGCGGGTTGCTTCCGGATGACGGGTAACTGCCGGGCGAGTTCGTCATAAGGAGCTGCATGCTCCTACCGTCGCGCCCGCCCGGCGCCGCGGCTAACCCTCGATGTCACGAGCCGGCGGTGACATCTGTCACGGTCAGCCGGTGCTGGTGCCGGCCACGGTGACGACGCGGCCGTCCTGGACGATCGTCCGCGGGCGGTCCGCCGACCACACGACCGACGGGTCGTCCGCGACGCTGCCGTCGAGGATGAGCAGGTCGGCGACGCAGCCCTCGGCGACCCGGCCGAGGTCGGGCCGGCCGATCAGCTCGGCGTTGACCGAGGTGGCCGAGGCCAGCGCGGTCCAGATCCCGTCCACCTCGGCCTGCAGCCGCAGGCCGTTGAGCTGCTCGTCCTCCAGCAAGCCCATCAGGTCAGTGCCGAAGCCCACGCGGACGCCGGCCGCACGGGCCAGCTCGACGGCCCGCTGCCCGGACTCCAGCACCTCCAGGTTCTTCTGCCGGGACACCGCCGGGCATGCCGATCTCCTCCCCCCGGCGCTCCATCGCGTCATAGCAGGCCAGCGTGGGCACCAGGAAGGCCCCGGCCGCCGCCATCGCCGCCGCAGTCTCCGCGTCGAGCAGGTTGCCGTGCTCGATGCTGCGCACGCCGTTGTCGATCGAATGGCGGATCGCCTCGGGGAGTAGGCGTGCGCCGCCACGTAGCTGCCGCGCCGGTCCGCCTCCGCCGTCACCGCCTGGATCTCCTCGGCCGAGTACTGCGGGATCCGGATCGGGTCGGCCAGCGACATGACGCCGCCCGAGGTCATGATCTTGATCGCGTGCGCGCCGCGGCGGAACCGCTCGCGGACCGCCTTGCGCAGCGGGTCGACTCCGTCCACGACCTCGCAGCCGTGCGCGTAGCACGGGCACGTCTCGCTGTCGGGACCGCGCGCGTCGCCATGCCCGCCCGTCTGGCTCAGCGCCGCGCCGGTCCACAGGTAGCGGGGCGAGGGGATGAGGTTCTCGGCGATGGCCCGGTCCAGCCCCGCGTCTCCGCCCGCCGGGTCGCGCACCGTGGTGAACCCGCGGGCCAGCACCCGGGCCAGCCGCCGGGCGGCGGCCAGCGCGACGTAGCTGAGCGGCTGCGACTCGGTCTGCAGCATGTCCAGGCCGATGCCGTAGGCGTGGCAGTGCGCGTCGATCAGGCCGGGCAGCACCGTGCCGCCGCGCGCGTCGATGACCTGATCGGCCGGCTGGGGCGGGCCGCCGACCGACACGATGCGGCCGTCGGCGACATGCACCGGGCCGTCACTCAGGGCGTCAGAAACGCCGTCGAACACGCCAGCATTGATGATCGACAAGGAGCTCATGGCCGCAGGTTAGCCAGTCCCAGCGCGCGACCCGCCACAGGGCCGGCCCGAGCCCGCCCGCCGCGCGCCACGGAGCCAGTCCTAGCCCGCCCGCCGCGCGCCACGGGGCCAGTCCCAGCGCGCGACCCGCCACGGGCCGGCCCGGCCCGCCCGCCGCGCGCCACGGGGCCAGTCCTAGCCCGCCCGCCGCGCCGACCCGGCTCGCCCGCCACCCCGCCACCCGCCCCGTAGCCCACGGACTGCCCGGTACCCGGAACCTCTCCCACCTCATATCCACCACCCGCCCCCAGTGCTAAGTGATCAAGGTTGTGGGTGCCTAGTTACCTACACCCCGCTGTAGGTAACTAGGCACCCACAGCCCCAAATCTGATAACAGCAAGAAGCGTCGGCGCACGTCCCAGCCGCGGAACCCCTTTAGCGGAGGGGTCGGGCGGGGCGGGGTGGGGGTAAGGCGGGGAGGTGCTCGACGGGGGCGGGGAGCAGCAGGGCGCGGCGGGCGGCGGGGAGGGTGGCGGCGGCCAGGCCCAGGACCAGCCAGAGCAGCAGCGCGGTGCCGGTGGTGGTCCAGCCGATGCCGATGCGGTCCACGATCGGGCCCTGGAGCAGCGAGCCGACCGGGTAGGCGACGCCGAGGGCGACCAGGTAGAAGCTGAGGACCCGGCCGCGGTAGGCCGACGGGGCGTGGAACTGGACCACGGCGGACAGGCCGGACAGGACCGAGATGTAGATGGCGCCGACCGCGAACAGGGCCACCGCGCCCCACCACAGGTCCTGCGCGCTGCCGTAGAGGATCAGCGCGCCGGGCAGCACGAGCAGGCTGCCGGCCAGCAGGCGGCCGCTGCCCAGGCGGGCGGCCAGGCCGGCCAGGCACAGCGCGCCGGCCACCGCGCCGACGCCCTGGGCCGTGGTCAGCACGCCGGTGGCCGAGGCCACACCGCGGGCCCCGCCGCCGGACAGCCGCTCGGCCATGGCCGGGACCAGGGCGATGAACGGGGAGGCGATGAGGGCCACCACGGCGATGGTCACCACGGCGGACCAGCAGGACGGCTCGGTGCGGGCCACGGTGAAGCCCTGGCGCAGCGAGGCCAGCAGGCTGTCGTGGCCGCGCCCGGCGGGCGGGGCCAGCCGGACGAACATCAGCGCGGCCACGACCGCGAGGAACGACACGGCGTTGGCGTCGAAGGCCAGCGGGTAGCCGAACGCTGCGATGGTCGCCCCGGCCAGCGCGGGCCCGGCGATGCGGCCCAGGTTGAACTGGGCCGAGTTGAGCGCGATGGCGGGCAGGAACTCCTCGGCCGGGACCAGGTCGGGCAGGATGGCCTGCTGGAACGGGCCGATCACGGCCGACGCGGAACCCTGCACGGCGACCAGGCCGACGAGCACGATCGGGCTGCCGCGGCCGCTGCTGACCTCGATGGCCAGCACCACGGCCACGGCGGCCGCGGCCAGGTTGCCGCCGACCAGCACGGGACGGCGGGCGATCCGGTCGGCCAGCGCCCCGCCGAACGGGGCCAGCAGGCCGATGGGCAGGAACGCGGCCGCGGCCACCAGCACGGCCCAGGTGGCCTGGCCGGTCCGGGAGATCAGCAGGGCGCCCACGGCGACGGCCTGCATCCAGGAGCCGATGTTGGACACCAGCCCGGCCGACCACAGCAGCGCGTAGCTGCGGTGCCGCAGCGGCCGGACCGAGCCCAGCAGCCGGCCCGCCTGCCCGGGCCCCCGGCGGGTCCGGCCGGAGCCGGACCCGCCGGGCGGGCAGTCCGCCTCGGGGGAGCACTCGCGCGTGCTCACCGGGCGGCTAGAGCGCGTCGCTGACCGGCAGGTCGAGCCGGTACTTGGCGATGGCCTGGCCGACGACCTCGGGCTTGACCTCGCCGAGCTTGGCCAGCTGGCCGAGCACGGCGACGGTGATCGACTCGGCGTCCACGTGGAAGAACCGCCGGGCGGCGGGCCGGGTGTCGGAGAAGCCCCAGCCGTCGGTGCCCAGCGACGTGTACGGCGCGGGCACCCAGCGGGCGATCTGGTCGGGGACCGCGCGGATCCAGTCGCTGACCGCCACGACCGGGCCGGGGTGGCCCTCCAGCGCCCGGGTCACGTACGGCACCCGCGGCTCGGCGTCGGGCTGGAGCATGTTCCACTCCTCGCAGGCCATCGCGTCGCGGCGCAGCTCGGTCCACGACGTGGCCGACCACGCCTCGGCGCTGACGCCCCAGTCCTCGGCCAGCAGCCGCTGGGCCTCCAGCGCCCACCGCATGCCCACCCCGGAGGCCAGGATCTGCGCCCTGGGCCGCTCGTTGTTACCGGAATTGCATGCCGTAGAGCTCGGCCTCGGCCGGGATCTGCGGGGCGTCGGCGTACCGGTAGAGGCCGCGCAGGATGCCCTGCTCCAGCGCCTCCCGGCCGCCGGGGAAGTCGGCGGGCTCGGCGGGCTGGACGTAGGGCTCGTTGTAGACGGTGAGGTAGTAGAAGACGTCCTCGCCGTGCGGGTGCTCGGCCGAGGTCCCGTACATCCGCCGCAGCGCGTCCTTCACGATGTAGCTCAGCTCGTAGGCCCAGGCCGCGTCGTAGGCCACGCAGGCCGGGCTGACCGAGGCCAGCAGCACCGAGTGACCGTCGTTGTGCTGGAGCCCCTCGCCGGTCAGCGTGGTCCGGCCGGCCGTCGCGCCGAGCAGGAAGCCGCGGCCGAGCTGGTCGCCCAGCGCCCACATCTGGTCGCCGGTCCGCTGGAACCCGAACATCGAGTAGAAGATGTAGACCGGGATCATGTGCGTGCCGTGCGTCGCGTAGGAGGTGCCGGCCGCGATCATCGAGCCCATCGCGCCGGCCTCGCTGATGCCCTCGTGCAGGATCTGGCCCTTGACCGCCTCCTTGTAGGACAGCAGCAGCGTGCGGTCGACCGCCTCGTAGGTCTGGCCGTGCGGGTCGTAGATCTTGGCCGTCGGGAACAGCGAGTCCATGCCGAACGTGCGCGCCTCGTCCGGGATGATCGGGACGAACCGCTCGCCGATCCCCGGCAGCCGCATCAGGTCCTTGAGCAGCCGGACGAACGCCATCGTGGTGGCGACGGCCTGCTTGCCCGAGCCCTTGCGCAGCTCCTCGTAGACCTTGTCGTCGGGCAGCGTCAGCGGCTTGGCCCGGACTACCCGGCGCGGGCAGGTAGCCGCCCAGGGCCGCGCGGCGCTCCTTCATGTACTGGATCTCGTCGGACTGCTCGCCGGGGTGGTAGTACGGCGGCAGGTCGGCCTCCAGGGCCGAGTCCGGGATCTCCAGGTACAGCCGGTCGCGGAACTCCTTGAGCTCGGCCACCGTGAGCTTCTTCATCTGGTGGGTGGCGTTGCGGGCCTCGAAGTCGGTGCCCAGCGTCCAGCCCTTGATGGTGTGGGCCAGGATCACGGTCGGCTGGCCGACGTGCTCGGTGGCGGCCTTGAACGCCGCGTAGACCTTGCGGTAGTCGTGGCCGCCGCGGGACAGGTTGCGGATCTCGTCGTCGGACAGGTGCTCGACCATGGCCCGCAGCCGCGGGTCGCCGCCGAAGAAGTTCTCCCGGGTGTAGGCGCCGGTCTCGACGGAGTAGGTCTGGAACTGGCCGTCGGGGGTGGAGTTCATCTTGTTGACCAGCACGCCGTCGGTGTCCTTGGCCAGCAGCGGGTCCCAGTCCCGGCCCCAGATGACCTTGATCACGTTCCAGCCGGCGCCGCGGAAGGTGGCCTCCAGCTCCTGGATGATCTTGCCGTTGCCGCGCACCGGGCCGTCGAGGCGCTGCAGGTTCGCAGTTGATAACGAAGGTCAGGTTGTCGAGCTCCTCGCGGGCGGCCAGGCTGATCGCGCCGCGGGACTCGGGCTCGTCCATCTCGCCGTCGCCGAGGAACGCCCAGACGTGCGAGCGGCTGGTGTCCTTGAGCTCCCGGGCCAGCAGGTAACGGTTGAACCGGGCCTGGTAGATCGCGTCGATGGCGCCCAGGCCCATGGAGACGGTCGGGAACTCCCAGAAGTCCGGCATCAGCCGCGGGTGCGGGTAGGAGGGCAGGCCGCCGCCCGGGTGCGACAGCTCCTGGCGGAAGCCGTTGAGCTGCTGCTCGGTGAGCCGGCCCTCCAGGAAGGCGCGGGCGTAGATGCCCGGCGCGGCGTGGCCCTGGATGAAGACCTGGTCGCCGGACTCGCCGTGGTCCTTGCCGCGGAAGAAGTGGTTGAAGCCCACCTCGTACAGGCTGGCCGCCGAGGCGTAGGTGGCGATGTGGCCGCCCACGCCCAGGCCCGGCCGGTTGGCCCGGGAGACCATGACCGCCGCGTTCCACCGGATGTAGGCCCGGATCCGGCGCTCGACGTACTCGTCGCCGGGGAACCACGGCTCGCGCTCGGGCGGGATGGTGTTGATGTAGTCGGTGCTGCGCAGGCCGGGCACGCCGACCTGCTGGGCCCGGGCCCGCTCCAGCAGCCGGAGCATCAGGTAACGGGCCCGCCCGCGGCCGCGGGTCCGGACGACGTCGTCGAACGACTCGATCCACTCCCTGGTCTCGTCCGGGTCGATGTCGGGCAGCTGGGTGGGCAGGCCGTCGCTGATGATGGAGAAGCGCTGGCGTCCGGAGGCCACGGGGTGTTCCTCGCCTTCCGCGGCGCGTGGGAGCCCCCGCGCGGCCACGTTCGTGGTGATCCTGGCGGCAGTCGCGCTGCCGCGAGTTCGGGCTGTACTTCCAATCCTCGTACGCGCCGCCCCGGCAACGCATCTCTACCGGCCGGTAACCGCGAGCGCCGGCCCCGGGGAACGCCCCCGGACCCCCCGCGCGGCGGCTCGCCGGCTCATCGCGCTTGATCGGGCACAGCTGGGTACACCAGGGAGGGTATGCGGAGAGTGAGGCAGGGTGCGACCGGGCAGGAGCGGGTCAAATACTGGACAAGACCGGATAAAGGCTAGCAGGCCGGGATAGACGTCCGGCGGCGCCGGCGGGCTAATACCGCCGCTGTCCAAGCGGTTTTCGTTCCGTGAACCAATTGTGACTTGCGCACTGCGCCGACCCAGTGTGAACTGTCCGATCAAGAGGAACGGCCGCCATGTGCGCCGTGCTGCGGCACGGGGGGCGAGCCACCGGTGGCTGTAACCGGCCGGCGGATATGAGAAAGGGTGCGGGAGGACTTCAGTGAGCGCGACCGCGGGCCAGGCGCAGGATCAGCGTGACCTGGCCGAGCGGCTCGGCATCAAGCCGGGCCACGTGGTGCAGGAGATCGGCTACGACGACGATTGCGACGAGCAGCTCCGCGACTGTGTGGAGGGGCTCGAGAACGTCGAGTTTGTCGACGAGGACTACGACGACGTCGTGGATGGTGTGCTGCTCTGGTGGCGGGACGGGGATGGTGATCTGGTCGACGCTCTGGTCGACGCCAAGACTCCCCTCGCCGACGGGGGTTACGTGGTGCTGCTGACGCCGAAGACCGGCCGCAGCGGCTACGTTGAGCCCAGCGAGATCGGGGAGGCCGCGCCGACGGCCGGGCTTTCGCAGACCTCTACGATTAGTGCGGGCCGCAACTGGTCAGGTACCAGGCTGGTCGCGCCGAAGGCGCGGCGCTGACGCGGCGGCCCCTGGCAGGTTAACCCGCAGGTCAGGAGGATGACGCATGGCCGCAGAGGTCGGCAAGATCGAGGTCGGCAGCGAGGCCCCGGACTTCGAGCTCAAGGACCAGCACGGCACGCCAGTGCGGCTGTCGAGTTTCCGCGGCAAGAAGAATGTCGTCATCGTTTTCTACCCGTTCGCCTTCAGCGGCGTGTGCTCCGGCGAGATGTGCGCCATCCGCGATGAGTTCCCCGAGGTGTCCGGCGACGACGTCGAGCTGCTGGCCGTGTCGGTCGACACCGGCTTCTCGCTGCGTACCTGGGCCGACCAGCAGCATTTCGGCTTCGAGATGTTGTCCGACTTCTGGCCGCACGGCGCGGTCGCGAAGTCATATGGTGTGTTCGATGAGAAGCTGGGCGCCGCCACGCGCGGCACCTTCATCATCGACAAGAATGGCGTCGTGCGGTGGAAGGTGATTAACCCGATCCCGCAGGCGCGCGACATTGCCGACTACCAGAAAGCACTGGCCGAGCTGCACTAGCTCGGCTACGGCTCGTTCTGGCCAGACGGCGGGAAGCGGAACAGGCTCCATGCCCTGCTATCGCTGCGGCACCCGGCAGCTAGACCCGGACCGAGGCGAGAGTCCCTGGAAGCGCGGCGTCCGGGGTGACCGCCAGGTGCTCATCTGCCCTGACTGCCAGTCGACCTTCGACTGGACTACTGACCTGGACAAATGCGCAGGTCTGCTCCAGCGAGCGCCTGGTCCGGCGGCTCGGCGAGGTCGAGTGCCGTAACTGCGGCTCGGTCCGCCAGCCGGCGAGCTCGGCGCTGCCCGGTCACCTGGCCCGCCCTGGCGGGGTCGCGGGAGGCTCGGGCCTGCGGGACGGCGAGGTCGCGGGCTCCGGCCCGCCGGATGGCGCCGGCCAGCAGGATACGGAGGCCCAGGCCATGGAGGGCCTGGCCCGTGAGGTGGAGCAGGCCCTGGCCAGGGTGCTGGGACGCACGGCAGGCAGCACCGCGAGTTGAGCCGCGCAGTTGAGCCGCGAACGTGAGTCCCGCAGCGGCTGAGCCCCCGGCCGCGGGCCGGCCGGGCAAGACCGACGCGACCGCGGTCGGGCGGCTGCTGCGCGAATACCACCTGCGCGGGCTGGACCCGGCCGGGATCCGGCGGCTGGGCGGCTCCGTACACGGGTCCAGCGTGTCCTACAAGATCACGGCCGACGGCGATCCGCCCTGGATCGTGCGCGCGTTCCGCGTCGACGGCGCCGTGCCGGCCCAGTTCAGCGGGACCGAGGCCGAGACCATGGCCGACTGGGTCATCGGCCGGGCCTGGACGCTGTCCCGCCTGGCCGAGGCGGGCTACCCGGCACCGCGGCCGGTGCGGGCCCGGTCCGGTGAGCTGGTCGGGGTGGCCGGGCCGTGGCTGACCTGGGCCACCACGTTCGCGGACGGGCCCGTGCTGCGGCCGTCGCTGGACGAGTTGCGCGCGCTGGGCTCGGCCCTGGGCCGCCTGCACACCGTCCCAGTCGACGGGCCGGTCAGGTCAAGAGACGTCTCCAGGGCCGGCGGGGTCGCTATGGCTGGGGAGGGTGTCAGGACGGGCGGGATGAGTGGGGCTGACGGGGTTCTTGGGCCTGAGGTTGCCAGCGAGGCCATCGGAGCTGGTGGGGTCAATGGGCCTAGTGGTGCTGGCAGGGTTGACGAGTCTGACGAGTCTGACGAGGCTGGCGGGGGCAGCAGGACGATCAGGGCCGGTGAGGCCGGTGAGGCCGGTGAGGCCGGTGAGATCGGTGAGACTGGTGGGATCGATGGGATCGATGGGGCTGACGGGATCGATGGGGCTGGCAGGGCTGACAGGGCTGATGAGGCTAGTGGGGGACTGTTGCTGGGGAAGGCGGCCTGGCATCCTGATGCGGCGGTGGCCACGACGCTGGCCCGGCTGGACGCCGTAGCCGACCGGCTGCCGGACGACTGGCGGTCGATGCACGAGGCGTTCGTGCGGACGACGCTTGCCGTGCAGCGCTGGGCCGGGCGGCTGCCGACCGGGCTGGTACACGGGGACGCCTGGGCGGGCAACGCGGTCGCCGGGCCGGGCGGCGCGGTCACCCTCATCGACTGGGAGACCAGCGGCATCGGCCTGCCCGTGCTTGACCTGGGCAACTGCCTGGCCGAGTGCCACCTGAACGCCGACCTGCCGCCGGACCGGCCCGAGGCCTGGCTGGTGCAGCCCGACGAGCAGCGCATCGCCGCGGTGGCCGAGGGCTACCGCGCGCACCGGGTCCCGACCGGCCCCGAGCGGGAGCTGCTGGCCGACGCGGCGCGGTTCGGGGCCGCGTTCGTGGGCGCGATCCACTTCGAGGCCGCGCTGCTCGAGGGGGCCAGTGGCCCGGCCATGGACGGGCGCCTGGCCCGGCTGCGCAACCGCCTGGACATCAGCGACACCGTCGCCGAATTCGCCCTCCGCCACCTCCCCCCGCCCGCGCACTAGCCCTGGCCGATCACGAACAATCACGTGGCCCGGGGCTGCTGGGAAGGGTCGGGCGCGACCATGCCGAGCGTCGGCAGGCGCCCACGCTGTACCGCGTGCTCCAGGAGGCCTGAGAACCGGGCCAACTTTCCGCCTTACGGGATGGTCACGCTATCAGCGCTGTGCGATTCCGCGATTCTGGCTATGGCCTATCGCGTTTGCCGGAATTGAAGTCGTTAGCAAGAAGGGCACGTGCCATTACGCAGAGTGAGCTGTCAGCCCGAGGCATGCGTAGTTGGCTCAGGGATCCGGGTGCGCAATTGAATTTTCCTGATTTGCCCTAATTCAGGGTAGAGGGCTGATAGGTCAGGTCTCCTACACCGACGCAGAACATCGAATCCATGCGGCGCGTCTTCCCGGTATAGCGGACAGTCTCCCTACAATTCACTCATGATCAGAATAGAGCTGAAATGGATCGTCTGGCTGATCTTAGCGCTGATCGTCTACATGCTCTGGAAGGGGCCGAGTGACATGGGGACGGTGTTCATGTGGATCATCCACGAGTTCGAGCATGTCGGAAACGCCCTGCTACGAGGGGTCGGCGCGGTGAGGAGTCGCGGGTAGTACAGAGACCGTCGGATCCAGTCCATCGGGGCGAAACGGTGCGTAGCCCCGATTCCCGCCGAAATGACAGGCCTTCCAGCGCTGCGGGGCGGCCAGACGATAACTCGGGCTGATCGTCTGTCCGGCAGGCCTAGTTCCGTTCAAGCCCGCCGTCGTCTTTCCGACACGGATGTCGACGTAAGGTCTGCCACTGTCCGGGCGTATTGGCTGCCGGTGATATAGCCGAGTACCTGGTGTCCAAAGCCTTCGAGGGTCAGCTCGCAGACCCGTCGGTATAGAGCTGGGAGCGGCCCCGAACCGGCATTCCGCCCAGCCGCAGCGTGGGTACGACATGATCCCGTAGAACTAGCGGGCTCTGACGACGCAAACACTACGGGATCATGAAACACCAGCAGCCGAGCCGCAGCTCTGTGGCTGACGGGGTTTGTGGGGTGGATGGGGCCCGGTGCTGGTCAGCCCGGGCGGCGCAAACTGGCTGCTTCATGATCGTGGTGGATTTGGGCCGCCCGCGGCCCGAATCCACCACGATCATGAAGGGCATCGGCCGAAGCCACGGCCCTGGGGCGGATGAGGCTGGCTAGCGGCCGGACAGGGCGCCGCCGTTGACGTGCAGCACCTGGCCGGTGATGTGGCTGGCGGCGGGCGAGGCCAGGAACACCACCGTGCCCGCGATGTCGGCCGGGTTGCCGGCCCGGCCGGTGAACGTCTGGCCGATGAGCGTGCTCCGGCGCTGCGGCGTCATGCGGTCGCGGAAGAACTCGGTGTCCTCGATGTACCCGGGCGAGATGACGTTGGCGGTGATCTGGTCGGTGCCCAGGTCCGCGGCCAGGGTGAGGTGCCACGCTTCGACGGCGGCCTTGGCCGCGCCGTAGGCGGCCGCGCCGGGGCGGTGGGCCGCGATCGAGCTCAGGCTGATGACCGCGCCGCCCTGGGCCAGCCTGGGCCGCAGCGCCGTCGTCACGAGGACGGCCGACAGCACGTTGGCGTCGAGGTTGGCGTGCCAGGCGGCGGCCAGCCCGGCCAGGCCGTCCGGCTCGGGGGCGCCGATGTCGGTGTTGCCGCCGGCGCAGTTGACCAGCACGTTCACCTGGGACGGCAGGTCGCTGAGGGCCGCCGTGACCTGGGCCGGGTCGGCGGCATCGAACGGCACCGGGCGCACGGACGAGCCCAGGTCGGCGGCGGTCTTGGCCAGCACGTCGGCGCGGCGGCCGGTGATCACCACCTGGTCGCCTGCTGCGGCGAACGCCGCCGCCACTGCCCGGCCGATTCCCGTACCGCCGCCTGTCACGACGACCTGCCGCATCTGGTCCGCCTCCTGTCAGCCGCCGGGCCCGCTCCGCCGCGAGCCCCTTTGTTAAGGATGATCAAAGCTTCTCGTTTAGAGCTAAACGTTGTATGCGAGACTACCACCATGACCGTGTCCGAGCCGACCGTGCCCGAGCCGCCCCCCGACCGCGCCGCCGAGATCGCGCGGGCCTGGGAGCGGGAGAAGCCCGGCCTGCCGGTGGGGTCGATCGGGATCCTGACCCGCATCTGGCAGGCGGCCAAGCTGCTCACCGACGAGCGCCGCCGGACGCTGGCCCGGGTACACCTGGACGCGGCCACGCTGGACCTGCTCAGCGCGCTGCGCCGGTCCGGGCCGCCGTACCGCCTGTCGACCCGCGAGCTGAGCGCCCGCAGCCTGATCACCGCCGGGGCGGTGACCCAGCGCGTGGCCCGGGCTCAGCAGGCCGACCTGGTCCGCCGCATCCCGGCCGGGCCGGGCTCGCGCACGGTCTACGTCGAGCTAACCGAGCCGGGCCACCACACGGTCGAGGGGGCGGTCACCGAGCTGCTGGCCTACGAGCAGCAGCTCGTGGACGTGCTGGATCCAGGGCAGCAGGAACAACTGAGCCTGCTTCTCGCCACCCTGCTCCGCAGCCTGGCCGACCGCGCGGCCAGCCAGGGCCCGGCTCAGGACGTCGGTATCCAATAGCGGAGCTTGACCCCGCGCTGGTCCTCGAACACCCCGCCGTTGGCCTCGATCACCTTCTTCGACCCGGTGTTGTCGTCGTCGCAGGTGACCAGCACGGGGTCGATGCCCAGCTTGGCCGCGAGCGGCAGGGCCTCGGCCAGCATGGCGGTGGCGTGCCCGCGCCGCCGCGCCGACGGCCGGACGTCGTACCCGATGTGGCCGCCGAAGTTGAGCAGCGTCGGCGTGAGCCGGTGCCGGATGGCCAGCCGGCCCAGGTACTCCTGCTCATTCACCCACCACAGGGTGGTCGAGGGCACCAGCCCGGCCGGCCGCGGCGCGTCCTCCCTGGCCTGATCGCGCAGCCAGGCGACGTAGTCGCCGAAGACGACCGGGTCCATCCAGCGGTCTCCGTACTCGCGCAGCTCGTGCCCGACCATGCTGCGGTCGTCCGGGCGGCCCCGGCCCTCGGCGGCGAGCTCGTCCATGGCGTTGAGGAAGGAGGCGTGGACATGGGCGGACGGCAGGATCAGCTCGGGCATGCGCTCAGTCCTACTCCGTGGCGGTTCGCTGTCGCACCTGTTTTACCCGCGTGCCGTCGGCCTGGCTCAGGCGCTCGGCCAGCTCCTCGCGGGAGTGCAGGCCGAGCCGCTGGTAGACGTGGCGCAGGTGGTACTCGACGGTCTTGGGGCTCAGGAACAGCGCGGCGGCGGCCTCCCTGGTCGTCTTGCCCCCGGCCAGCAGCAGCGCGATCTGGAGCTCCTGCGGGGTCAGGGCGTCGAGCCGGCTGGCGTCCCGCGGCCGCCGCGTCTCCCCGGTGGCGGCCAGCTCGGCGCGGGCCAGGTCGGTCCACGGCCGGGCACCCAGGCCCTCGAACGCGTCGAGCGCCGCGCGGAGCTGGTCGCGGGCCAGCACCCGGTTCCTGGACCGGCGCAGTCGCTGGCCGTAGGCGAGCCGGGTGCGCGCGGCCTCGAACAGGTCGGGCGTCTGCTCGTGCAGGCCGATGGCCTGCTCGAAGTCGGCCGCGAAGGCGGTGTCGGGCGCCAGCATGCCCCGGCAGCGCAGCGCCCTGGCCATCGGCCAGGGCTGGCCCTTGGCCTCGGCGGTGGCGATGAACTGGGTCGCGGCCTGCCGGGCCTCGTCGTCGCGGCCGAGCTTGAGGTAGCCGTCGACGAGCTCGGCGGCGGGGGAGAGGTCGGGGTCGGTGATGGCCAGGTCGGCCAGCAGCTCTTGCTGGCGCTCGAAGTGCCCCACGGCCGCCGCGGCGTCGCCCAGGCCCAGCTCGAGCTCACCGAGTGCCGCGGTGGCCCAGATCTCGAACAGGTGCGTGCCCAGCTGACCGCAGAGCCCGAGGGCCTCGGCCGCGCAGGCCCGGCATTCTTCGGCCGCGCCGCGGCGGGCCTGCAGCCAGCTCAGCCCGGCCAGGCCGGCGACCAGCGCGGTCAGCTGCCCGCTCTCCCGCGCCAGGCCGATGGCCTCCTGATAGGTGGATTCGGCCACCGCCCAGCGGTCGGTGGTCGCCTGGTCGCGGGCGATCAGGTCGAGTGCGAACGGCAGCACTCCGACCGCCGCCCGGGCCCGCGCGGTCTGGAGGGTGTGGGCCAGCAGCGAGCGGCCGGTGTCGGCCTCACGCAGGAACAGCGGCGCCAGGGCCAGCCAGGGCAGTGTCCGCAGATCGTCGCGCACCTCCGGCGAGCTCTCGGCCAGCGTCACCGCCTCGTGCACCGCCTCGGCGCCGGCCGCCGCGTCGCCGCCCATAATCCGGGCCATTCCCAGCGCCATCGCGGCCAGGAAGCGGGCCCGATCCGACGGCCGGGCGGCCAGCGCGGCCCACGCTCGCTCGGCCACCCGCAGCATCTCGGCCGGGTTACCGGCGTAGAGGCAGGCGACGGCTGACTCGGCCAGCATGGCGACGGCCTGGTCCGGGTCGGCCTGGCCGGCGGCCGCGGTCAGGATGGCGTGGCCGCGCATGATCGGGCCGCGCAGCGTCGCGATGTGCCCGGCCAGCCGGTCGATCTCGACCAGCGTCCCCGGATCGCCGGGCAGCAGCCGGGCCTCGTCCAGCAGCGCCACCGCGGGGCCGGTCAGCCCGGCCAGCCAGGCCGCCTCGGCCGCCTGAGCCAGCAGCCGGGCCCGCCGCCCGCCGTCGGCGGCCAGCCGCCCGGCCCGCTCGTACGCGGCCGCCGCGGTCGCGTAGGCGCTGCGGTCCCGGCTGCGGGCCGCCGCCTGGGCCAGCGCCGCCGAGGCCGGCTCGTCCGGGCCCGCCGCCGCGGCGGCCAGGTGCCAGGCCCGGCGGTCCACGTCCCGGTCGGGCAGCGCGGCGGCCAGCGCCCGGTGCGCATCCCGCCGCTGGCCGGCTGTGGCGTCGGCGTAGACCGCCGACCGGGCCAGCGGATGGCGGAACTCCACCGTGCCCGCGCTCAGCGTGACCAGCCCCGCGCTCTCGGCCGCGGCCAGCACGGCCAGGTCGATGCCGAGCCGGGCCGCGGCCCGCTGGAGCACGGCCAGGTCGCCGGTGTCGCTGGTGGCGGCCAGCACCAGGGCCTGCCGGGCGGCCTGGTCCAGCCGGCCCGCCCGGCGCAGGAACGCGCCGGAGATCCCGGCCGACACCAGCATCGGCGCGCCTTCCGGGGCCAGCACCGCGTCGCGGGAGTCGGCGGCCAGCTCCAGCAGCGCCAGCGGGTTGCCCGCCGTGGCCCGGTACAGCCGGGTGACCGCGTCCGGCGACAGGCCGGGCATCAGCCCGGCCGCCTCGTCGCTGGTCAGCCCGCCGAGCCGGAGCACCGGCAGATCCGACCCGTCGAGCAGGGAGGGCTCGCCCTCGCGCACCGCGACCAGGACCGCGATCGGGTCGGCCACCAGCCTCCGGAACGCGAACAACAGGGCCTGCGCGCTCGATCCGTCCAGCCACTGGACGTCGTCCACCAGCACCGCCACCGGCTCCTGCTCGGCGTAGGCGGCGAGCAGGCTGAGCGTCGCCGCGCCCAGCGCGAACCGGTCCTGGGCCGAGCCCGGCCGCAGGGCCAGCGCCCCTTCCAGCGCCACCGCCTGCGGCGGCGGGATCTTGTCCAGCAGCACCAGCGCCGGGCGGATCAGCTCCAGCAGCGACCCGAACGGGATCTGCGCCTCGGACTCGATGCCCCGCGCCCGGAGCAGCCGCATGCCGTCCGCCCGGCCGGCGGCGTAGTCCAGCAGCGCCGTCTTGCCGATGCCGGGCTCCCCGGACAGCGCCAGCGCCGCGCTGGCGCCGGAGCGTGCTTGCGCCAGCGCCTGGTCGATTTCCCGCCGCTCCTGCTCGCGGCCCAGCAGCATGGCGCGATTGTAGGCCCCCGTCACCTGGTGCGACGGGGGCCAGCACAGCGGCGGGACTAGGGGGGTCACCGGAAGCGACGCCGGGCGGGCCGCGCCTACGTTGGCGGAAACCCGACCGGAGGAGCGACATCATGAGCGTCACCGAGCAGACCCCGCAGCTTGACGAGGCCAAGCTGATGCAGTTCGTGTTCCGCGCCGTCGACGAGGTCGGCGCGACCCTCAACTCGGCCCTGGTGGTGATGGGCGACAAGCTCGGCTTCTACCGGGCCCTGGCCGGCGCCGGCCCGCTGACCCCGGCCGAGCTGGCCGACCGCACGGGCACCGCCGAGCGCTATGTCCGGGAATGGCTGAACGCGCAGGCCGCGGGCGACTTCGTGAGCTATGACCCGGACACCGGCCGGTACACCCTGCCGCCGGAGCAGACGGTCGCGCTGACCGACCCCACCAGCCCCGCCTACCTGCCCGGCTTCTTCCAGATCGCGCTGGGCTCGGTGCTCGACGCGCCGCAGATCTTCCAGGCCGCGCGCAGCGGGGCCGGGTTCGGCTGGGGCGAGCACGGCAGCGACGTGCTGGAGGGCTGCGAGCGGTTCTTCCGGCCCGGCTACAACGCCCATCTGATGGCCGAGTGGCTGCCCGCGCTCGACGGGGTGACCGAGCGGCTGGAGCACGGCGCCGCCGTGGCCGACATCGGCTGCGGTCACGGGTCGTCCACCATCCTGATGGCCCAGTCCTTCCCGAACTCCACGTTCGTCGGCTCGGACTACCACGACGGCTCCATCACGACCGCGCGTGAGCGGGCGGACGAGGCCGGGGTCGGCGACCGGGTGCGCTTCGAGACCGCCCCGGCCTCGGCCTACAGTGGTGAGGGCTACGACCTCGTGACCATGTTCGACTGCCTGCACGACATGGGCGACCCGGTGGGGGCCGCCCGCCATGTTCGCGGCACGCTCAAGCCCGAGGGCACCTGGATGATCGTCGAGCCGAACGCCGCCGACCGGGTCGAGGGCAACCTCAACCCCGTGGGCCGGGCCTTCTACGCCTTCTCCACGCTGCTGTGCACGCCCGCGTCGCTGTCCCAGGAGGTCGGGCTGGCCCTGGGCGCGCAGGCCGGCGAGGCCCGGATCAGGGACGTCGTTACCGCGGCGGGGTTCACCCGGTTCCGCCGGGCCGCCGAGACCCCGTTCAACGCCGTGTTCGAGGTCCGTCCGTGACCAAGAGCAGGGGGGCGGCGGCGCCCGGGGGCCAGAGCGGCCCACCGGGCGCCGCCGTTATGCCGGGCGCCGGGCTGGCGGGCGCCAGGAGGGCAGACGACGAACATCTGATAACAGCAAGAAGCGCGGAGCGCGAGCAGAGCCGGGCGCGGTATCCCGACGACTCCGGCTACCTCGACCGCGACGGCGTTCGCATCTGGTACGAGTCCTACGGGGGCGGGGAGCAGGCCATCCTGCTCATGCCCTCGTGGGAGATAGTGCACTCGCGGTCGTGGCGGGCCCAGATCCCTTACCTGGCCCGGCACGCCCGGGTGGTCACGTTCGACCCGCGCGGCAACGGGCGGTCCGACCGGCCCGCGGACGCGCCCGCCTACGACCGGCGGGCCCAGGCCGGCGACGCGCTGGCCGTGCTCGACCAGCTCGGCATCGACCGCGCCGTCGTCGTCGCCTGGTGCGGCGCCGGCCAGGAGCTGGTGCTGGCCGCCGAGCACCCCGAGCGGGTCACCGGTCTGGTGCTGATCGCGCCTGACCTGCTGGTGACGCCCGATCCGGCCGACGCGGAGGGCCCCTACCCGTTCGACGACGAGTTGGAGACCGAGGATGGCTGGGCCAAGTGGAACCGCCACTACTGGCTGCGCGACTGGCCCGGGTTCCTGGAGTGGTTCTTCGCGCAGGCGTTCACCGAGCCGCACTCCACCAAGCAGATCGAGGACGCCGTCGCGTGGGGACTGGAGACCGACCCGCTGACCATCCTGCGCGGCATGGATGCCGAATGGATCAACGACCGGGAGACCGCGCTGCGCCTGTGCGGCCGCGTGCGGTGCCCAGCGATCGTTATTCAAGGATCTGAAGACGCCATCGTGGGCCCGGCCCGCGGCCCGGCCGTCGCCGACGCCATCCCCGGCGCCAGGCTGATCACGCTGGAGGGCGCCGGCCACGGGCCGCACCTGCGCGACCCCGTCCGGACCAACCTCATCCTGCGGGACTTCGCCTGCCCGCCGCAGTCGCCGCCGCGCTGGCGGCGGGGCCGGGCGCGCGGCCGGCGGGCCCTGTACATCTCCTCGCCCATCGGCCTGGGCCACGCCCAGCGTGACGTCGCCATCGCCGACGAACTGCGCAAGCTGCACCCCGACCTCGAGATCGACTGGCTTGCCCAGCACCCCGTCACCACCGTGCTGGCCGCCCGCGGCGAGCGCGTCCATCCGGCCAGCGCCTACCTGGCCAGCGAGTCCGGGCACGTCGAGTCCGAGGCTGCCGAGCATGACCTGCACGCCTTCCAGGCCATCCGGCGGATGGACGAGATCCTGATCGCCAACTTCATGGTCTTCCACGACCTGGCCCGCGACGAGGACTACGACCTGTGGATCGGCGACGAGGCGTGGGAACTCGACTACTACCTGCACGAGAACCCCGAGCAGAAACACGCCGCGTACGCCTGGCTCACCGACTTCGTCGGCTGGCTGCCCATGCCCGGCGCCGGCGCGCGCGAGGAGTTCCTGACCGCCGACTACAACGCCGAGATGATCGAGCACATCGCGCGCTACCCGAGGCTGCGCGACCGGGCCATCTTCGTGGGCGACCCCGAGGACATCGTGCCTGATGCGTTTGGTCCCGGCCTGCCGAGGATCCGGGACTGGACCGAGCGGCACTTTGACTTCGCCGGGTACGTGACTGGCTTTGAGCCCGGGTCGGGGGCCGGGCGGGCGGACCGGGCCAAGCTTGGCTACGGGGAAGACGAGCGCGTGTGCATCGTGACCGTCGGCGGGTCCGGGGTGGGCGAGCATTTGCTGCGGAAGGTGATCGCCGCCTATCCCGCGGCACGCGAGCGGGTGCCGGGGCTGCGGATGATCGTCGTGGCCGGGCCGCGGATCGATCCTGCCAGCCTGCCCGGCCATGACGGGCTGGAGATCCGGCCGTACGTTGATGAGCTGTACCGGCACCTGGCGGTCTGTGACCTGGCCGTGGTGCAGGGCGGGCTGACCACGGCCATGGAGCTGACGGCTGGCCGGCGGCCGTTCCTGTACTTCCCTCTTCGACAGCACTTCGAGCAGAACCTGCATGTCCGGCACCGGCTGGAGCGGTACCGCGCCGGGCGGTACATGGACTACGACCAGGCCGGCCCGGAGGACATCGCGGCGGCGATCGCCGAGGAGATGGGCCGGGAGGTCGACTACCGGCCGGTGACCGGCGATGGCGCGGCCCGGGCGGCGGCGATGTTGGGTGAGCTGCTGTAGGTGCTTGTGTGTCGGTGTGTTGCTCTAGCTGCTGTGACTGAAAGGGAGCGCGATGCCAGCTGCTGTGGGGTTCCTGGTGATTGACACGACTGATCCGGGGCGGCTGGCGCCGTTCTGGTGCGCGCTGCTCGATGTGGAGGTAGACGTCGTGATCGGAGACGGGCAGTTCGTCGTGCGGTCCCGTGCTGCCGGCGGCCTCACGGTCGGCTTCCAGCAGGTGCCTGAGGCTAAGTCGGGCAAGAACCGGCTGCACCTGGATCTGATCGTCGAGGACTTGGATGCGTCGACGGCCGAGATCGAGGGCCTGGGCGGGCGGTGGCTGGAGCCGGGGGAGGCGCGGGAGCTGGAGGGGTTCAGGTGGCGGCAGATGGCCGACCTCGACGGCAACGAGTTCGACATTGACGTGCTGCCGGGCGAGTGAGGCTGTTCCTAGTTCGTTGGCGGGCTGAGCGGGCGTCGAGCGGCATAGGGGGCGGTACGCTTGGCGTCGGCTGCCTGGGGTAGTGGCAGGCAGCGGTTGGGGTGCATAGCTCAGCGGTAGAGCACTCGCCTTACAAGCGAGGGGTCACTGGTTCGAACCCAGTTGCGCCCACCTCCTCGGTCAATGTGGCATCTCCCCAGCTCGGAGGCATGATTGCTGACTTGGATTCCAGGAGTCAGGCCGGTTTTCGATCGGTTTATGAGGGGTCATGTATTCACTGGTTACAGAGCGTGCCTGATGGTGTGACGTCAGCCCAGGTCAGGGACGTGCTTCGCCGGGACTTCCTGCGGCGGCACCGGTGGATCGTCATCTGCTTGGGAGGAATTTGGGAGATCATCTTGGCGTCTGGGCAGGTGAGACCAGCGATCCGCTCCTGGCCGCGGGCACCGGGGTGCGCATGTACGTCGGGCGCAGCAGGAACCGTCGGTGCAGATCGTGTTGATAACGCGGCACGGATGGCATCGTCAGTTGTGGTTGACGAAGGCGACTGTGCCCGGCGAGCCGCCGGCCCCCGGGGCGCCGCTGGCCCCGGCAGGACCATTCAGCCCGGAGTCGCCGTTTTCCCCGTCGGGTGCGGTTCCGCCGCCCGCGTTCGCGCCGCCGCCGCCGCCGGGGCCGCCGGGGCCGTCGACTCCGCCGGCGCCGCCAGGGCCGAAACCGCCGCCCGGGCCGCTGGTTCCGGCTGCCAGCCTGTCGGAGGAAAACGTGTCGGTCGCGAACGACACCTTCGCGATCTTGTCGTAGACGGCCCCGCCGTCGGCGTCCCCGCCGGTGCCGCCCTCACCGCCTGAGCCGCCGGCACCGCCCTTGGCGCCGTTGCCGCCCTGGCCGCCTTCGCCGCCAGGGTTCCCGATGCCGTCGGGCCCGCCTCCGGCGCCGCCGCTGCCACCGCCGCCGCCTCGGTACCCGCTGCCACCGAGCGGCGTGCCGCGGCCGCTGCCGTTGCCTCCCGAACCGCCGTTCGTTCCGTCGCCACCGCTGGCAGCGTCGGCTGAGAACGCGTCCTCAGTGAAGCTGATTCTCGTAGCGCTGTAGACCGCTCCCCCTTGCGCCAGGCCGCCGCCGCCGCCGGTACCGCCGGTACCGCCGGTGTTTCCGGGTGCGCCGGACGAGCCGTTCCCGCCGGTGGCGCTGGCTCCGCCGCTGCCGCCGCTGTCTCCGCTCTCCGCGCTGCCGCCCGGTCCGCCCGAGCCGCCCGAGTTCCCGTAGGCGCCGGTGCCGCCGGTGCCGCCGGTGCCGCCCGTGCCACCGTCGCCGCCCGTGCCAGGCCCGGCCCGTATCGCTGTCGAAGGTATCGCTGGTCAGCGACGCACCGTCGAGAGCCTCGACCGCGCCGCCGTAAGCAGCGCCGCCCTGGCCGCCGGTACCGCCGCTGCCGCCGGCGCCCGCGCCGCCGCCGCCCTCACTCGTCCCGCTGTGATTCCCGTAGCCACCGGCAGTGCCGTCGCCTCCGTAGTGTCCGCTGCCCCCTTGCCCGCCGCCGCCTCCGGAACCTCCCGAGCCACCGTCGCCGCCGGTGCCGCCGTTGCCGCCGGGTCCGCCTGGACCGCCTGCCCCGGCCTCAACGCCATCCCCGGCAAAGGATGAGGAAGTGATTGTGACTGCAGCCGGCTACTGCGGTGGCGATCGCGCCGCCACCAGCGTTGCCGCCTGCCCCTCCTGCGCCACCGGCCGTGCCGGACGTCCCCTGGCCACCGGTCAGCCCGGTGCCTCCCAGCGCCCCGTTGCCGCCGGCGCCACCGTTGCCGGACACGTACTCACCGGTCTTGTCGTCGTAGTAGCCGCCGCTGCCCCCCGATCCGCCGGCGCCGCCCTGGCCGCCCGAATACAGATCGCCATTGCCGCCGTCACCAGGTCCCTGCTCCTGGCCCCCGCCGCCGGCGCCGCCGCTGGCACCGTCACCACCGCCGACCGTGTTGCCGCTGAACTGGCCGCCCTCGACCTTGAGCGTCCCGGTGCTGTAGATCGCGCCGCCGAAGGCGCCGCCACCCCGGCCGCCCGCCGCGCCGCCCGCCGCCGTCCCGGCATCCGCCGGGGCACCCTCAGCGCCGCCGGCGCCGCCATCGGACCCGTTACCGCCCTCAGCTCCGTTGCCCGGGCTCGCGTCGGCCCCGTCCGGACCGGGACCGCCGGCGCCGCCATCACCCCCGTTGCCGCCGTTACCGCCGTTACCCGTGAACCCGCCAGCGCCGCCCCCGCTCCCGCCGGCGCCGCCCTGAGCCCAGTCCGAAGCGAATACGCACCTGATGAGCGTGAGCGACCCCGCGCTGTAGACGGCACCGCCGTAGGCGCCACCACCGGAGCCGCCGGCCGCGGCCTGGCCAGCGTTGCCGCCAGGCCCGCCGTCGCCGCCGTCGCCGCCCGCCCCCGTCACCCCGTTACCGCCGTTACCGCCCGCGCCGCCCGCACCGCCGGAACCGCCGCCACCGCCCGCGCCACCCGGGCCGCCGACGGCGTCGTCGTCGTCGAACACGTCGCTGTCGAGCGTCACGCTCCCGGACTTGACCCAGATCGCCCCGCCCCGCGCCGCCAACCCCGGCCGTCCCGCCTTACCCCGGGCACCGTTCCCTCCGGGCTCTCCTTCTCCGCCTTGCAGGCCGCCGGCGCCATCCGAGCCGTCGGTCCCGTCTGCGCCGGGAGCACCCGGAGCGCCGGCCGCGCCGGCCGCGCCGGCCGCGCCGGCCGCGGCGGCGTCCTGCAGAACGAGACCGGTCAAGGTGAGAATGCCGTCGCTCACCACAAACAGCTGCGTGCCGTTCCCGCCGTCGAACGTGACGGCGTGCCCGTCAGCGCTGATGTCGACCCGAGTCCTGGCGGCGACGGCGACGGGCGTGGTGAACCTCACCGGCGTCCCGCTGGTGCACGAGACGGCGTAGTCGACAAGCCTTCCCCCCGCCGTGACGATTGCCGACTCCAGCGCCTGCTCCGTGCACCTTGAGACCCTGACCGCTGCCGCAGTCGGCCCGTCAGGCCAGGACGCAAGCGCGCGGGCCGGGGATGCGTAAGCCGCACAGGCCACGCACACCACAGCGACCGGGACAGGCAGCCAGACACGACGACCGGTGAGTATGCGCATTCTGACGCTCCGCTCCTGCTAGTCACCGAAAGCGCGCCACCCGATGCGGCGATCTCCCGGGAAACGCCGGCGAACGCGCACCCGGCTGCCAGACGGAACTGGCCATCCGGTGAGAGCTCGTCACTAATGCCGGAGGAGCTACCCCGGCGCCAGATACACCCGTGGACGCCAGCCCGCACGCAGAGGACCGAATCCAGCGAACCTCCGGAACAGATGTCAGCGTTCGACCGCGCGGGTGAGAACACCATTCCGGACCCGCGCGAAGTACGCGGACGGCGTCAGCCCCGTCTCCCAGCGAGGCCGGCCGCCCGCTCAACGTCACCGGCAGCGCACCTGCGCGGGCACACGATCCTGGTCCGCCATCAGGCACCCTGACCTTCGGGCGCCGCATCTGCCGGCACATCAGCTGCTGAAGTCGCGCGCCTAGGCGACGCCCGCGACCGGTCGGCCGGCGAGGAACCGGCGAGGAACACTGTGACCGCTGCGCGGAATTCGGCGGGTGCCTCGACCTCGGGAAAGTGGCCGACCCCGGCAAGTTTGAGGAAGTGGCCGTTCGGCAGCTCCTCCGCGACCAGGCGCATCGCGGCGGCCGGCACGGTGACGTCGAATTCGCAGCCGATCGCCAGCGCCGGGGCGACGACCGCTTGCGCGCCCGCCAGCAGGTCGAGCCCGGCGGCGAACTCCCTGGACATCTCAAACGCCGGCTCCCAGTTCACCGGGGCGGCGCAGAGGCGGTCGAGGTAGCCCACCTCGGCCGGGCCGAGCTCGGCGACGTAGCCAGCCATCAGCGTGCGGTACTGCCGCATGGGAGCGCTGGCGTTGTTTCGCGACCTGGGTAACCAGTACGGCGAAGCCGGAACCCTTGACCGGCTCGGTGTTGTCCACCGACTGAAAGGGGACTACCCCGGTGCAGCCGCGAGCCATCAGCGCGCGCTCGCCTTGTACCGTGAGGTCGGCGACCGAGTTGGGCAGGCCAAGGCATTGAACAACCTCGGCGAACTGCTCACACATTCGGCCGCCAGCGGCCATGGACACGACTACCACGCTCAGGCGCTGACCATTGCCCGGCAGGTAGGTTCCCCGCTGGAGGAAGCCCGGGCCCTGGAAGGAATCGGCCGCTGGCAGCTCCGCAGCGCCAACCCCGGCGAAGGTGCCACACACCTGCGGCAGGCGCTGGCCCTGTACCAGCGCATCGGCTCCCCGGACCGCCAGCGCGTCCAGGACGCCCTCGACCACCACAGTGGCTGAACGAAACGCTCTCCAGAATTCATCGCGGCGCCAGGTGCCCGCATACGTCGTGGGACGTTCTGGTCGCCAGCGCCAGCGCCAGCGCCAGCGCCAGCGCCAGCGCCTGGGCTTGGTGACCGCTACACCAGGACAACGGCGCGGGTTCCAGTGCGAGAAGCAGTAACGCCCACGCCAAGCCACCACCGCGGCGCTGCATTGATGCGCCCTCCGTCCGCGCCCGCTGACCGAGGCGTGCTGAACGAACGCCGGTCGAGGTGCGGCTGTCCGTTATCTAGTGTCGTGTGACTGAAGTAGCTTGACCTCGGGTTTCCCGTCCGGGACGATGGCTTATGGCGTTGACTGTGGAGGTGGAGGTTCCGCCGCGCGACCGTGAGGTGCTGGCGTCGTGGGTGCGGTCGCCGTCGATCCGGGCCGGGCTCGCGCAGCGGGCAGGATTGTCCTGCTGGCGGCGGACGGGCTGGGCACGAATGAGATCGTCCGCCGGACCGGGGTGTCCAAGCCGACCGTGATCGCGTGGAGGCGGCGGTATGCCGCGGAGGGGATCGGCGGGCTGGATGACCGGCCGAAGCCGGGCCGGCCGCGGACCACCGATGACGTGGCGGTCGTGCTGGCGACGCTGGAGCCGCCGCCGGGGCGGCTGGGGGTGACGCACTGGTCGTCCCGGCTGCTGGCCGCTGAGCTGGGCCTGTCCAACGTGAAGGTCGCCCGGGTCTGGCGCGAGTACGGGCTGCAGCCCTGGCGGGCCGAGACCTTCAAGTTCTCCACCGACCCGCAGCTGGAGGCGAAGCTCCGCGACGTGGTGGGCCTTTACCTGAACCCCCCGGACAAGGCAGTGGTGCTCTGCGTGGACGAGAAATCGCAGGTGCAGGCCCTGGACCGGACCGCGCCGATCCTGCCGCTGCGGCCCGGCCTGCCGGCGAAGGCGACGCATGACTACGTCCGGCACGGCACCACCACGCTGTTCGCCGCCCTGGACGTCGCGACCGGGAAGGTCACCGACGCCTGCTACCCCCGGCACCGCCACCAGGAGTTCCTGCGGTTCCTGCGCCAGGTCGCGAAGGCCTACCCGCGCCGGGAGCTGCACATCGTCGCGGACAACTACGCCACGCACAAGCACCCGGACGTGCAGGCCTGGCTGGCCAGGAACCCCCGGATCACGCTGCACTTCACCCCGACCTCCGGGTCCTGGCTCAACATGGTCGAGATCTTCTTCGGCATCATCACCCGCCAGGCCATCCGCCGCGGCACCTTCACCTCGGTCCGCGACCTCATCACCAAGATCCAGGCCTTCATCGACAGCTGGAACGAGCGCTGCCACCCCTTCACCTGGACCAAGACCCCCGACGAGTTACTCCCGCACTGCCGGCCCGGTAAAAGAACCTCGTTCACGCGACACTAGGTGCTTCCGCTTGAGGACGCTCGGGACTTTGCGTGCCCCTGCGTAGCATCTCGAGCTCCGGTATGACTACGTCGCCGATGATCGTCCCTCCGCTATGTCCGGTGTCACTGGTCAGAATGAAGCCGTGACGCGCATAGAATTTCTGCGCGTTCTCGTTGTAGGCGGCGACATTTAGATACACGTCCCGGTCGCCACCGTGCCAGTGCAGATTCACTTCTATCAGGAGGTGGCCAATTCCTAGGCCTTGAGCAGCAGGCAGGACGTATAGCGCGCCAACACGTCTCCGGCCGCCGGGCTCGACGTAGGGAGCGGTGAAGCCAACGATCGCACCATTGAATACTCCCACGAAATCCCGGCCGGCCGCCGAGCCGCTCATTTCCGATTCGATACGGTCGCGTATGTCGGCGATGCGTTCAGCAATCTTCTCACCTCTGGGACCTTCTAGATGCTCACGCAGTCCTTCCCGGGTGATAGCGAGAGTTTCGTTAGGGTAGGTCGCCATCCACGTCTCAGCCTGGACCATCCATATGGATGCCGCGTCATCGGGGATAGCAGGCCGCACGTGAGGCTGTCCTGGTCGTTCACTCATTCCTCCTCCTCACCATCGAGGCTCGCCTATGCACGGCGTCACGGCAGGTAACGCGCCTCGGGCCATGCCATAGCGGCGCCCTGGCCCGGTCCACCAACTGGCTGACCAGCTGCTCATCGAGCCCATCCGGCCGCCAGCGGAAACATCGACCGTCTCGTCCACGCCGGACATCATCTCAGCCATCAGTGCACTCCATGATCAGGAGTTGCACCGAACTTCTGGCTCTGTCGCACTTTCGGTGGTGACTGGTTGTTCTGTTCTGTCACGATTAGTTATGAGTGACGTAACGGGACTTGTGAGCATCGTGTTCTCAGGGTTATCTGCGCTGGTCATCGAGGATGTCCGGGATGCCGGCGAGATGATCACGGTGCGGGCCAGGACTGCGGACGGGGCGGTGGCGTGCCCGGGCTGCGGGACACCGACCACCCGCGTGCACGGTTATCACGAGCGGACGGTGGCTGATGTGCCCGCTGACGGCCGCCGGGTGCTGATGCGAGTGACGGTCCGCCGGATGCGCTGCCCGGCTCCCGGGCTGCCCGAGGCAGACGTTCCGGGAGCAGGTCCCGGGCGTCATGGACCGCTACCAGCGGCGCACCGCACGGCTGGCCGGGCAGGTCAGCGCAGTGGCACGCGAGTTAGCTGGCCGGGCCGGGGCCCGGCTGCTGCAGGCGCTGGGCATCCTGGCTTCCCGGCACACGGTGCTGCGGGTCCTGCTGCGGATCCCGCTGCCCGCGATGACCGTGCCACGGGCGCTGGGCATCGAGGACTTCGCGCTGCGCCGTGGCCGCAGCTACGCCACCGTGCTCATCGACGCCGAGACCGGGCGGCGCGTCGACGTGCTGCCCGGCCGCACTGCGGACGTCGTCGAGGCGTGGCTGCGTGATCATCCCGGCGTCGCCGTCGTGTGCCGCGACGGCTCCGGGGCTTACGCCGAGGCGGTCCGCCGCGCGCTGCCCTCAGCGGTCCAGGTCAGCGACCGCTGGCACCTGTGGCACGGCCTGGCCGAGGCCGTCCGCAAGGAGGTCGCGGCGCACAGCGCCTGCTGGGCTAAGGGCAGCCCCGCCGCAGTCCGGCAAGCGCGCCGAGACCACCATCGAGCGCTGGCAGCAGGTCCATGACCTGCTCGGCAGGAATGTCGGCCTGCTGGAATGCGCGCGCCGCCTGGACCTGTCACTCAACACCGTCAAGCGCTACGCGCGCGCCAGCGCAGCCCGAGCGGCTGGCCCGTGCCCCGCAGTACCGGGCCACGCTGGTCGACCCCTACCGCCACCACCTGCGCCGCCGCCGCGCCGAGGACCCCGCCGTGCCGGTCCTGCAACTGCTGCGGGAGATCAGGGAACTCGGCTACCAGGGCAGCTCGAACCTGCTGGTCCGCTACATCACCCAGGGCCGCGTCGAGGCCGACCGCCCGCACCTGTCACCCCGCCGCGCCGCCCGGCTGCTGCTCACCCGGCCCGGCAGCCTCACGCCCGGCCAGCACCGCACGCTCGCAGACATCGCCGCTGCCTGCCCCGAGATGACCGCGCTCGCCGGCCTGGTCCGCTCCTTCGCGGCCCTGCTGGCCCCCGACCCGGGCAACAGCGGTCTCCTGCAGCAGTGGATCGCCACCGCCCGCGCCGCCGACCTGCCCCACCTGCACGCCTTCACCAACGGCCTCGACCTCGACCTCCAGGCCGCCACCGCCGCGCTCACCCTCCCCCACCACAACGGCCGCACCGAAGGCGTCAACACCAAGACCATTCTGTGGAATCAAAATTGTCAAGTCCGTCGGGCTTGGATCTGGCTGGCACCGACGATCGGCAGGAGGGTGGCGCTGGCAGGCAGATCGAGTTGCCGGGGTGTCGGGCCGGCCGGGGTGGGGGTGTCGGCGAGCCGGTCCAGCAGCTGGTCGAGGGCGGCGTTGCCGTCGTCGATGGCGGCCTGCTCGTCCTCGGTGAGCGGGATCATTGCCCGCATCTTCTGCAGGTTCTCCTTAGCTTCGAGGATCTGTGCCTTGCTGGAGCCCTTCGGAGTGTAGAAGTCGCACCTGGCGCAGGCCATGCGGTGCGGGCACTGCTCGAAGAAGGTGTAGGTGCAGTAGCCGTGGCCGAGGTCGTAGTGCTGCCAGGGCTCGCCGGCCGCCGCTGCGCCGGAGGTGACGGCGTCGCGGTCGACGAGGACCTCGACGGTCCGCATGTTGCGGGCGAAGTAGCCGCGTCGTCGTAGGCCCGGGTCAGGGTCGCGGGGCTGATCTTTGCGTAGAACTGGGTGGACTGCGGTGACCGGTGGCCGAGCCAGGCTTGCAGCTCGAACAGCGTCATGGGCTCCTTGGCGTTGTAGAGCTGGCTGGCGATCGTGGACCGGGCCCGGTGGCTGGTGATGTTCCCGCGGACGTCGGCGGCGGGAACGCCGGCCTTGCGGCAGAGCACCGGGATGACCGTGTTGTTGATGTAGGCGGCGGAGACTTTCCGGGCCCGGAAGGCGAACAGCAGGTTGACCAGCTCGCCGGTGCGGCGGTCGGTGAACTTCGGCTGGGCGGGGCGCAGTGCCTGCCAGGCGTCGAGGGCCTGGCCCAGGATCGGGTCGACCGGCTTGGTGAACGCGGTGCCGGTCTTGTGGGCCGGCACGTCCAGCAGGCAGACCGCGTCGCGGGCCAGGACCTGCTGCGAGTGGCCGGCGATCTCGGCGCCGTCGTGCTGCCAGCGGATGCAGCCCACCTGCAGTCTGGCGATCTCGTCGCTGCGCTGCCCGGAGAACAGCCAGGCCAGCGTGACCGCACGGACCAGCTCCAGCGGGTAGAAGTTCCCGGCCCGGGACTGCGGGAGGTCGTCTTCGGTGAGGTTCAGCCCGGCCCACATCAGCTTCGCCCAGACCTCGTCGGCGATCACGCGCGGGTCCGGGCCGAGCAGGGCGGCAACACTGCGCGGGGTGGCCAGCGCGCGCTGCGGGTCGAACCGCCTGGGTATCCATTCCCATTCCTGGCAGTCCCGGAAGAAGGTCCGCACCGCGCTGAGCTGGGTCGCCTTCGTCGCTGCCTCCAGCGGCTTGCCGGCGCGGCCCTTCAGCCCGGCGGTGCGCTGGGCATAGTCGCCGACCTGCATCCGGTCCAGGGCGGCGATCCAGGCCGCACAGGTCTGCCGCGTCCAGCGGGCGGGGTCGGCGGCCTCGGGATGCTCGGCCTCCAGCCACCGCCCGACCTTGAGCAAGGTGGCGCGGACGGCACCGCGGACCCGGGGCGTGAGCGTGGACGTGCCGTGCCAGCGCTCCGCCCACTCCGCCCAGACGGGCGAGCCGCCCCCCGCCTGGGGCGAGTGACGGCCCGTCAGCCGCTGCGGCGGGTCGCAGAAGCCCAGCTCGGCGACGGCCCGCTGCATGGCGTGCAGCGTGTTGCCCCTCGCGGCGGGCAGGAGGCGCTCGCGGCGGGCGCGCTCGAACAGCTCGGTGCTCAGGTCCTCCAGGTGCGGGCTGCGGTTCAGGAGGAGCACCTGGCAGGCGACCATCGGCAGCAGCTGGTCGCCGTCGCGGCCGAGCCGGTAGCCCCACCCGGCCAGCACCGAGCGGATCCGCCCGATCTCGCCGTCCACGCGGTCACGCCCGAAGACGCGCCAGGCCAGGGTCAGGCGGCTGAAGCTGCCAAGCCGGCAGAAAGCGGTGAAGCCGCCGAGCAGGAAAGCGTGCGCCGCCAGGTAAGGGCGCACGGCGTCGTCGGCCCAGCCCGGGGCGGCCTTGCGGAACCCGTGCTGGTCCTGGCCCAGGAGCCCGGCCCACTCTTCATCGGTCCATGCCCAGTAGGACCGGCCAGTCTCGGCGCACCGCAGCAGCACCACCGCGGTCGCGTCCAGCATCGCCCGGCGCCGGTGAGAGGTCAGCGGCCCCTCCAGCGCAGCGGCGGCATCGTCGAGCGGCCGCAGCAGCCGCCTGACCTGCTGCCATCCCCGGGCATCGGGGTCGTGCCGGGCCAGGCGGCGCAGGTTGCCGGCCCCGAACTCGATGATCGCGTCCTGCTCCGCTGCCCGGAGCAGGGGCGCCGTGTCGTAGCGGGCCGCGTCGACCGGCCACTGCCAAGGGCCGGAGAAGGCCGGGCGGCCGGCTGCGGAGGGGACGGTCACCGGCATGCCCCCGTGCCCTCGCCGCTGGTCAGGGCCTGGACCCGCCGGGCGTGGATGTGCTGCATGCCCTGGCTGAGCTTCCCGGCGAGATCCCGGCCGGACAGGTGGATATACCGCAGCGTGGAGTCAGTGTGACGGTGCCCGGCGAACGCGGCGATCGCGTGGACCTCCCAGCCCATCCTCGCCAGGTCCGTCAGGCAAAGGTGCCGGGTCGTGTGCGTGGAGAACCGCTCGACACCCGAGGCCAGGGCGATCCGGCGGACCACCTTCGACCAGGTCCACAGGCTCAGCGGCTGGGCGTGGTTGCGCCGCGACTCCGACAAGAACAGCGGCCCCCTCGCCCGGCTGACCGACGATCGGTGCGCGAGGTACTGGGACAGCAGCACCCCGGTCGGGGCCGAGTACGGCACGACGCGCTCCAGCCGGTTCTTCGTCGTCTCTGCCCGGACCCGCAGCGTGCGGTGCGCCGGGTCGACGTCGTCGGTGCGCAGCGAGCACAGCTCCTCGCGCCGCAGCGCGGCGTCGTAGGCCAGGGCGAGCATCAGGCGGTTGCGCGCCGGCTCGCGGCGGGCCTCCTCCAGCAGCCGCAGCCACTGCTGCTCGCCCGGGATCCACGGCAGCCTGGTCAGCCGCGGCACCAGGCCGCGCTGCTGGCCGCCCGCCCGGCCGCCGGGGGTATAACGGCCCCGGCCCACCGGGTTCGACTTGCGCAGCCCTTCCTCCATCAGGAAGTCGTAGAACAGGCGGACCGGCACCAGGCGCTGCTGGATCGTAGCGTTGGCCAGCCCGGTCCCCGAGTCGATCGCCACGACGTTCGCGCCGCGATGATGCGGCCGTGACGTCAGCTCCCGCACGAAGACAGCGACGTGGGCGCGGCTGGCGGCCACCGGGTCGACGCCCTCCCGCTCGCACACCAGCAGGTACTCGCCCAGCCCGCGGGCATACGCGTCGATCGTCCTCGGAGCCCGCCCCAGGTCCATCCAGATCTGCAGCCATGTCGCCGCCTGCTCGTGCCGGCCGAGCACCGGCCACTTCTCCCTCAGCACCACCGTGCCGCTCAAGCCATCTCCCAAGTCCGTGGTTGCACCGAGGGAACATGATCACCCCGGCAGATTCCACGTAACTTTTAAGATGATCAAGCGCCAGATGTACGGCCGCGCTGACTTCACCCTCCTGCGTCGCCGCATCCTGCTCAGCTGACACCACAATCCGTCACCACCGAAAGTGCGACAGAGCCGCCGGTAGGACACGCCCCCGCCGATTACGCGCTGTTTGCTAATAGTGGGAATGCGGCATTGGGTGAGCGCAGAATATCTGTTCTGCGGGTTGCGGCGTAGTGATGTGAACGGTGTGGCGGAGCGGCGGCGGCCGGGCTGAAGCGGCCGCCGTCCGTCGCGTGCTGTTCGATGCTGTCGTTGCCGGTCTGCGCGGTCAGGGCGTCGTAGCTGCCGGGTTGCGGTGTCCTCCACTGTCGAAAGCGGGAATGGCTGGTCACCATACGTAGCGGTGCACAGGAGTGACACAGGATGAGGCTGGGCGGTGATGCGCTCCCCGGCGGAGCTCCGCCGGAAGATCCTGGATCTAGTGGTGCGGGTGGCCAGTCGCCCAGATAGCCCATGACATACATATCAGCTCCCAGGTGATCTATACCTGGCGGTGGCAGCAGCTGATGGACAGCGGCCGTCTGCCCGACGTGTCCGGCACGGATCACGCCGAGCTGGTGGCAAGCGCAAGCGCTTCGCGGTGCCGAAGGCTGAGCTGGCCGTCCATGTCGGCCCGCGGAAATCCTCGGCGACGTGGTGCCACCTGCGGTCAGCAGACATCCGGACCGCGTCTAGCAGGTCCAGGAACGGCTCGTGGCGAAGCACCGAGGCGGCCTGGGGCAGGCCTGGCACGCGTGCTGAAAGCTCATGGGCAGCGCATCCCGACTTTCCAGGTCTGGACTGATCAAGACCGCGGCGACGCATCATCGGCGCCGCGCGGAACTGCGGATCTGCGGATCTGATGCAGGTGCTGCCGATGACTCCGGCCGGTGACAGGGCGATAGTGGGGGTGGCCCGCTGATCAGTGGGGGTGGCCCGCTGGTTCGGTCCGTCGCCTGCCGCCTGGTGGCGCCTGGATCGATGTGAGAGGCGGCTGCCTGGAAGCCGTGCGTGGCGGCGGGTAAGGGTTTGTTGGCTGCCGTGCGACTTAGGTGCGTGGTTGTTGTGGGCGCTGCAATGGAAGTCGTTGGCTGGCGTCGGCCTCGTTGCGATCAGCCAGGTCGCGCGGCTGCTGGCTGCAGTGATCTTTTTTGCGGCGCCTGGTCCGGTGGTCGGCCAGAGGAGGGGCGGGCAGCGCGCGGCAGGGGCCGTGCTGCGACACGTCGGGTCGGCTGCCGGACCGCTGAGACGACCGTAGCCGGCCAGCCCTGCTGTCTTGTTGTGGCCGTGCGGTGTCCGCTGCTCTGGCCGGCGTCCGGAGCCCCTGGTGGGTGAGGCGAGGATTTCCCGGCGTGATGCTGCAGAGCTGGCGGCGTGTTTCACTGCCTGTGCCCGTGACCTGTACGGGTATGCCTGTGTGCTGGTCAGAGGGGATCATGCGCTGGCCGATGATCTGGTTCAGGCCACATTCGAGGCGGCGGGCAAGGCGTGGTGCACTGTGGGATGCCTGGCTGAGGATCAGCGCAGCGCCTGGCTGCGCGCGACGCTAGCCAACATCGCGGTCAGCGGCTTCCGCCGGGAGGCTGCTTTCCGGGATCGCCTGCCGCGGATTGAGGCTAGGTACCGCAAGACCGAGTCGGACACTGCGGCGCAGGCGTTCTCGTCGATCACGCTGGAGCGCTGCTGGCAGATCATCCAGAGCATGCCAGACCGGCAGCACGCGGTGGCGGTGCTGCGCTGGCAGCAGGACATGAAAGAAGGGGAGATCGCCGCTGCGCTGGGCATTTCGGAGAAGACGGTGAGCGCGCACCTGCACCGGGCCCGGCGCAAGCTGATCACAGCGCTGGGACCGAACTGCCCTGTCGGCCGTGATGATACTGAGGGAGCGGCGTCATGACCACGGGTGGACGCTGGGCTCGCAGCTCGAGTGAGGATGAGCTGCTGTCCTGGCTATACCAGCAAGTCACGGAGTTGCAAGCGGCCCGGTTTGCCGACGGGTACGACATCGTGGCCGGCCGGAACCGGTACTACGCCTGGCTACGCGAGCAAGCTGCCGAAAACCCGGCTGCGGTCCCGGCCAGCACGCTTATGCCGCTGCATACCGACCCAGGGGGCGCCGAAGTTGCTGACGCTGACCGGGGCATCGCGGTGCTTGACTCGACTGGTGTGATGACTTCGGGCGTGGCCGGGCGCGGTTCTGGCGGCAGCCACGGCACGGACCAGCCGGACTGGGCTGACCGCGACGTCGACCGCGCGCTAACCACGCTGTACCGCGCGCATTATCGATCCTTGGTCAGGCTGGCAGCGCTGCTGACCGAAGACCCCTCTACCGCGGAAGGTATCGTCCAGGACTCGTTCGTCGCCGTGCACGCGGCCTGGCCTCGGCAGCTCGACAACGACCAGGCAGTGGCCTACCTGCGCCGGTTGGTGGTCAGCCGGTGCCACTCCCAGCTGCGCCGTCGACCTCCTCCTGCGATCCGGAACGCTCCCCGCCTCCTGTACGAGCAGGCCGAAGCCGAGCGTTCAGCGACTGCCTGGCCGGCGCGCACCGCTACGGTCGCGGCGCTGCGTGCCCTTCCTCCCCGCCAGCGCGAGGCCCTAGTCCTCCGGTACTACGGCGACCTCTCCGAATCCCAGATCGCCGCAGTAATGGGCATTAGCAAAGGCGCCGTCAGGACCCACACTGCGCGGGCGATCTCATCACTAAGCGCCGCCCTGGAAAGACACGACCATGACCTAGTCCCACTCGACCCGCGCCACAAGGCACCAGCAGATAACAGCACCCCCGAATGGCCTGAACCAGACGGTCACCGGTACGCCTGAACCCGATCCGGACAGCAGCGAACGCTGCCGCAGATGCCATGTGTCAATGTGCGGTCTCAGGACATGCTTGACCGTTTGTCCTCAGGAGATGCTTGACGTCGTCAGGCCTGAGTTTTCTTGCCGCGGACGTAGAGCCGCGTGACCGGGCTGGTGTCCTTGCGGGGCCGGACGGCGAGTTCTTCCTCGCCGTGGAGGATGCGGTAGCAGGTGTCTTCGATGATGACGGTGACGAGCTTGCCGGCGTGGCGGGGGCCGAGCTTGATGGCCTGGCGGTTGACCATGATCCGGCCGCTGGCGTGGACACGGCGGCGGGCGGCGATCGACCCGGCGGGTAGCGGCGGCGGGGGCAGCGGCGTGGCGGCGGTGCGGGCGCCGGTCATCCGGGCGGCACGCTCGGCGGTGACCGGGCAGGGCCAGGCGCCAGCCAGCGCTCCGCCGGCGATGGCGTGCGTGAGGTGCCCGTCGAGCCGCAGGGTGATGGTGGTCCCGGCGTGCCCGGTGCCGACGTGGTACTTCTCGCCGTCGACCACTACGTGGCCGTCGCGGTGGACCTTGCGGTCGATCTCGGCGGCCTGCCCGGCTGCCAGCGCGGGCTTGCCATCGCGCTGCCCGATGGCGGCTGCTGCGGGCGGCGGGCCGGCGGGACGGGCGCCGCGCATGGCCAGGAACGCCAGGTCCTGAGGCAGCAGCCGGGACGCGACCGTCCGCAGCAGGTGCCCGTCCAGGAGCAGGTGAATGCTGTGCACGTCGGCCCAGATGGTCAGGGTCCGCCCGGCCAGGCCCTGCTTCACCGTGACTGACTGGCGGCCCGGCACGATCGTCACGGTCCCGCCGGGCGGCACCCGGGCCCCGAACTCCACCGCAACGCTGCGCGGCACCGGGACCGGCGGCGGCGCGACGATCCCGGTGTCGGCCCACGGCAGCGCGACCTGATCGTCCCGGGCGGTCGGCTGCGGGACGGCGATGTCACCGCCAGGGCCGTTCCGCCGGAACCGGCTGGCCGGGACAGCCATCTCCAGGGCCTGGTGCGGCCGCTGATGGTTGTAGGCATGGACCCAGCCGTCGATCGCTGCCTGTGCTGCCTCCAGCGACTCGAACGGGGCGACGTGATCGAGCAGTTCGGCGCGCAGCGTCTTGTGGAACCGCTCGATCTTCCCGGTCGTGGTCGGCGACCGGGGCCGGGTGAGCCGCTGGCTGATGCCGTTCTCCCGGCAGATCCGCTCGAACAGCACCTCCACCGGCTGCGGCCGGGTATGCCGGCCGGTGAACTGCTTGCCGTTGTCCGTCAGCACCTCAGACGGCACCCCGTAACGGCGCATCGCGGCCGCGAACGCCTCGCAGGCCGCCCGCCCGGACGGCACGGCCACCACCGCGGAGACCACGATGAACCGGGAGCAGTCGTCGATCCCGGTGACCAGCTTGGCCTCCCGGCCGCTGGCCAGCGGCACCCCGCCGATGATGTCCAGCTGCCACAGCTGCATCGGGGCGTGCTCCTGCGGCCGGACCAGGCCATTGCGGACCAGCACCCAGTGCGCCGTCGCCCGGCCCGGCACCTGCGAGACGCCGCGCAGGCCCAGATCGTGCACGATCCGCCGGGCGCCCCACCGCGGGTGCTCCCGGCGCAGCTGGCAGATCAGCGCCTCCACCTCGGCGTCCGTGCGCGACGGACTCGACTTCGGCCGCCTCGAGCGGTCCACCAGGCCCGGCATGCCCTCGGCCTCGAACCGCTTGCGCCAGGCATCCAGCGACTGCCGCGTCGTCCCGTACCGCTCCGCGACCTCACCAACCGGCGACCCGCCCAGTATCTCCCGCACCGCCCGGTACCGGTACTCCGCCAGCGCCTGCTGATCCACGTCGCCCTGTCCCCAGATGCCCCGCTACAACTGCACCGACGCAAGATCATCTCGCAGGAACGTCAAGCATGTCCCGAGAACAAACGGTCAAGGAAGTCGTGAGACCGCACACCGACAGGTACGGAGCGGTGCCTCACGGACAATCGCCGTTGGCTCGGCCCAGACGGCGTAGCCTAGCGCCGCTCACGTTTGGTCAGACCTGCTGGCCGGGTCGGCGCTGCTGCATGAGTTCCCGCTGTGGCAGCTATCACCGCTCATCTCCCCTGCTACTGGCGGAATTGGCCCTCGCAGCGACAGAGCAAGCCGGGACCTAGCCAGATACTTGCGCGGCCGGGCAATCGGTTCGCCGGGCGGCCTTTTCGGTTTATGGCGACGCGGCCGGGTTGAAACCCGTAACGCCGGATCGCGGACTGTGTGGTGGTTACGATGGCGACCATGATCGGCTCGACGAGGCGGCTGACCCCGGGCAGGCGAACGGCGGCCGGCAGGCGCACCCGGACTTTGGGCGGCCCGCGTCCGCGCCGTCGCGACCGCAGCGGGGTCGACGAGCCGCAGCGGTGGTGGCCGGGGCCGCTGATCGTGTCGCTGGCCATCGTGACCGGATTTGCGGTGGTCGTATTCCTGGCCTGGCTGGGCTGGTCCATTTATGTGGTCGTGCACGGGAGCCCGTCGGATTTCGGGCAGTTCGACCCGGACCGCAGGTGCGGGCCGCTCGGCTTCTCCTGCGGGGCCATTACGAATATCCTCACCTCGGTCCTGCTCATCGCCCTGGCGACCTTTTTCCTGTTGTGGCGGATATTCGGGCTGGTGCGGCGGTACCGCGGCCGGGCCCGGGCTGACTCCCGCGAGCTGGTTCCGACCGCGGGGGCCATCCTCGATGACGTCGTGGGCCGCGATGAGCTGTGCCAGGTGGTGATGGCGGACCTGCACGAGCGCCGGACGCGGCCGCACGTGCTGGTCGGCGGCGTGGGAACGGGGAAGACCGCGGTGCTGGTCAGGCTCACCGAGATGCTGGCGGACAAGCACGCGATCCCTGTCCCGGTGCGGCTGCGCGACGCCAGGGAAACCCTGGACTTCGAGGCCATGGCGCAGGAGCGCTTCCTCGGCGAGGTGAACCAGCGGCTGATCTCGCTGGCCGAGGGCGAGACGATCTGGCGCCGGCTGCGCAGCGACAACCGGATCGTCGTGCTCGCCGACGGCCTGGAGGAGGCGCTGGTCGGAAACAGCGCGGAGCAGGAGCGGGACAACATCATCCGCGCGGCGATCCGTAAGGCGCATCAGCAGCGGCTGCCGCTGGTCATCGCCTCCCGCCCGCATGATCCGCTGCGGGCCACCGTGGCCGCGATCCTGGCGCTCGAGCCGCTGAGCTACGAGGCGGCGCTGGCCTACATCGGCAACGACGGCAGCCGGGAGGACGAGCGCAGGCTGGCTTGGATCGTCGAGACCGCCGACGTGGTCGAGGCGCCGCTGTACCTGCAGATCACCCGCGAGCTGAAGGCCAAGGGGCTGCTGGATCCCAGCGCGGGCGGCCGGCGCGGCGTGGTCGACACCCGCGGGGTGGATCGCTCGAAGCTGCGGCTGGCGCTGCTGGAGACCTGGCAGCGCGCGCTCATCTCCGGTTACTTGCGCGAGGAGGTCCCGCTCAATCAGGCCGAGCGCCTCGCGGCGTTCGAGCACATGTCCGCGCTGGCGTGCGTGGGCCTCAAGACCGACAAGCTGGAGGTCGAGTTCGCCGAGCTCGAGCCGGAAGAACGGCTGTCCGCGGAGGTGCAGGCCAGACTGGCGAAGGTCGACGGGGATGCGTGGAACACGTCCGGGGTCCGGAACATCGATGTGCGGCTGGCCGCGGCCTGGGCCGGTCAGCTCGACCTGGTCGAGCTGCGCGGCCAGCGCGTCCGGTTCCCGCACAGCCTGATCCAGGCGTATCTCGGATCACGGCTGCTGGACGTGGCGCTGGCCGACCCCGGCTACTGCGACCAGGCTCTGAAACATCCGGGGCCGGGCCGGGAGTTCCTGATCGCGATGGTTCTGCGCTCCCGGGCGAACGACGCTGCGGGCATGTGGCAGCCGGACCCGGCCGGCGCGGCCGGCGCTGGCGCGCGCCAGGCCCGCCGCAAGAAGACACCCGTCCGCGCGAATGTCCAGCAGAAATACGTGGATCCGCTGCGCAAGGCCGCCGGGAAACGCGACGACAACAAGGTCCTGGACATGTACGCGGCCGCGCTGGAGATCGACTGCGGCGCGGCCGAGCCGACCCACCGCGCGATCGCCGACAAGATCAAGGCTCAGTGGCCGCGGATCCACGCCCAGGAACCGCGGACGCTGGATGAGGGCAAGCTGCTGCTGGTCAGGCGGTTCGGCGATGCGGCGCGCCGGATTGACGACCGGCGCCAGCACGGTGAGGCGAACCTGGAGCTGCCTGCCTACCGGGAGCTTTATGAGATCGCCTGCCTGGAGCGGTCCTACCCAGTCAAGCTGGCGGCGGCGCAGGAGATCGGCGTCGGCGGCGACTCGGCGTACCAGGAGCTGAGCGCGGTCCTGGCCGCGCCCTGCCCGATCTGCCATAGCGAGCGGGCCGAGCGCCTCGAGCGGGCCGAGGTCTCCGCGTCTCGATCCGCGATCAGCAGCTCAGCGGAGAAGATCATCAGTGCCTGGCTGGCACCGATGCTGGTCGGCTCGGTCGGCGCGACCGGCAGTGCCCAGTTCGCCGAACTGGCTGACCAGGCGCAGGCGGACCTCGATCAGTGGCTGCGGCACGTCGGCCGGTACGGGCGGCGGCCCGGCGAAGAGGATCTGGACATCACGCTTGAGATCGGGATCGCGCAGGGCTTCAAGTACGCCGCCAACCGGCGACCCGCCAATCCCGATACCCGGCAAGAGTTGCGCATGCACTTGGCCGAGCAGGCCCTGGAGATGCTGAAGGGCACCGAGTACTGGTTCTCCCAGCTGACCCTGATCCAGGCGCTGTGCCTGCTCAGTCTGTCCGACGAGGCGCGGCATCCGGCCAACAAGCACGGCGCCAAGCCCGAGGCCATCGTGCAGCACTGGCTCGACGTTGCCGGCCGCGACGCTACCGACCCCAACCCGCACACCGGCATGCCCGGCGAGCCGCATCCGTTCGTCCGTGAGGCAGCCCAGCTGGCGGTCCTGGCCCTGAAGACCGGCTTCCCGCAGCGGTACCTGTGGATCGACGAGAGCGGCGTGGTCGGCAGGGTGGGCTCGCGCAAGACGAGCGACGCCACGACCTACCGCAAGCACCGGCTGTGGATTCCGCCGTCGGCTGGGTGGACCGCGCTGGACGGACGGGCCCAGCAACTGGTCGCCGACGTGCTGCTGCTGCTGAACCTCGCCGACCGGGGCGACCAGCCGCCGGACAGCGAGCGGCGGCTGAAGCGTTCGAACCGACACGACCTGCCGCCGTGCATCACCCGGTACCGGCCGTCCCTGGACCCCGGGCTCACCGTCGGCACCGCCACGTCCTCGGCACCGGGGACCAGTTGCGTGGACGGGTGCCCGTTCGAGCTGTGCCCGTATCCGCCCAAGGGGACGCAGTCGAGGATGGAGATGAGCGAGGCGTTCTGCCGTCGGCAGCAGATGCTGCTGACACGCAGGTCGCTGGGGCGCCGCCGAGCTCCCTGGCAGGAGATGCGGCGTGGCCAGCTCATCGACTTCTGGGCCGAGATGGCCGACCGCGCCCGCGGTCCGCGGCCCAGCCCGATCGGCGTGAACCGTGGCCGCATGCGCCGCCGGACCGGAGCGTAAGGATCGTTTATGTGCCGTTGTCGATCGGTTCAGACATCAGGCGGAGGATCTCTTCTGCGAAGCCACGGGCTCGTGCCCTGCCGAGCAGAGTGGCCAGGTCTTGCGGGGTAAGCCGCGGTCGTGTGGTGTGTGCTGCCTGTTCGCGAGCGGCCCGGTTGAAGGCCTGCGACACCGGCCCACAGGCGCAGAACATCCATTCGTGGGCGCCGACATGCGTGAGGACGCGGGTACCGGCCTTCCTGCCGATCTGCTCGCGCCTCTTCACGATGCCGTCACCGCGGCCAGGCGTCCGCGTCCTGTACCTGGCGCCGCTCAAGGCGCTGATCAACGACCAGCACGATCGGCTGTCTGCCCTGCGCGAGCGACTGGATATCCCGGTGCACCGCTGGCACGGCGACGTACCCGGATCGAAGAAGTCCGCCGTGCTCAAGCGGCCCGGCGGGATCCTGCTGATCACCCCGGAATCGCTCGAAGCCCTCTTCGTCACCCGCGGCCCGGCCGTCGCCGGTCTTCTCGCTGGCCTGGAGTACGTCGTCGTGGACGAGCTCCACGCGTTCCTCGGCACCGAGCGCGGCGCGCAGCTACGCAGCCTGCTGCACCGTACCGAGCTCGCGTTGCGCCGGCGCGTGCCGCGCATCGGGCTGTCAGCGACTTTGGGCGACATGGGCCTGGCCGCTACCGCGCTTCGGCCGGGCCGCGGCGCACTGACCGGAGGCAAAACCGCGAGGCGCGGCGATGGCAAGACGGTGAGACTCTGGCGGCGGGACGCCCGCTCAAGGCGCTGCGCGTATCAGCCTCCGGCGCGCCCTGGTCCCCAGGTGTGGGTCCGCGAGTCGTGGGAGGGCGGCCTGGTTCCTAGGTGTGCGGGCGGGTCGTGGGAGGGCTCGGACCAGGGTGACTGGCAGCCGAGCGCTGACCGCGCCGCGCTCGCCCAGATCAGGAACCGGGTCCGATCGGCCGTCGCACACGCACAGAGCGGCATGACCGGATGTTTCCGGAGACCGTGCTGATGCCTGTTTAAGCCACGGGTCGTGTGCTCTTCGGGACGTAGTCAAAGAATCGGTGGACGTTCCCTTCGCCGGTCCATTCTGCCCGCAGGCGGGTCTTCTTTTCTGCCTGCCGCAAGGCCGAGAGCAGCCGACGGTTGACGTCTCGGGCGTCCGTGCCGTCCATGATGCCCTGGACGTGCAGACCGTCCGCAGTGCTGGCAACCGCCGCACGTTCGATCATGTGGAGCAGGACGGGCCGGACGGCCGCGAGGTTGTCTGAGCTCACATCGGCGATAACGCTGAACCGGGTCACGAGTTCAGCGTGGCACAATTGCATCGCCCGGGCAGGCCCGCGCCTGCTGCCGGCCGGTGATGTGCGGACGGGCGCTCACTGATCGTCGCGGGCGGAGCAGGGCCGTCCGGGCCAGTAGCGGCCGCCCCTCGAACCAGCTGCACCGGCCGTCGTCAGGCACTGGCATGACCCATAGGTCGCGGTACTCCTGGCGGAGCCGATCCCCATAGCGGACCTTGATCTGCCCCGAGAATTCCGGACAGCGGATTTGTAACTTATTCACGCTGCGAGCTGCTTTTCCATGTAATCGTTGTGAACCTGCTGCGGGATCCGGTACTGGAGTCCGGAGTGCCGCCGCCGGGAATTGTACCAGAATTCGATGTACCTCACAATGTCACGGCGCGCGTGCTCACGGGTCGGATACTCGGTACGGTGAACGCGCTCGTTCTTCAGCGCTGCGAAGAACGACTCGGCCATCGCATTGTCGTAGCATATTCCGGTACGGCCAACGGAATGCCGGAGCCCGTGACTCCTCAGCGTCCTGGCGAACTGGCCGGACGTGTAATTGCTGCCGCGGTCAGAGTGGAAAATCGCATTCCCGCCGAGCGGGTAATTGCGGGCGGCCATGCCGATGGCCTTCTCGATGAGCGGGGTCTTATAGTTGTCACCCACGGCCCAGCCGATCACCATCTTCGTATGACAGTCAATGACCGTCGCCAGGTAAAGCCAGCCTTCCCACGTCGGAATATAAGTAATGTCACCGACGAGCTTCATGCCGGGCGCGGCAGCGGTGAAATCCCGCTGCACGAGATCGGGAATGTCGTGCACCTGGCCGTCGCCCTCGGTAAGGCTGATCCGCCAGGGCCTCGGCTGGCAGGCCTCCAGGCCCAGCTCACGCATCAGCGACCGCACCAGCTCCGGCCCGGCCGCCACGCCCCAGCCCGCGAGGTCCGCGTGGACACGCCGGTACCCGTACGTGCCGTCGGAATCGCCGAATGACTTCCTCACATACAGCGCGAGCTCGCCGCGCCTTCGCTCCGTCGCTGATTCCGGCGCATCCCGCCATTCATAGAAACCGGAGCGGGATACCTCCATCCAGATGCACATCTTCACGAGCGACGGCACGTACTGCTCGCCTGATTCATGATAAGCCGCGTACTCCGCATCGATGAACTCGAACTTGTCGCTCACCGAGGATCCCTGGCAAAGTACGCTGCGGCTTTTTTCAGGAACTCATTCTCCATCCTTAGTTCCCGCGTCTCCCGCTCGAGCTCGCGCAGGCGCACGCGCTCGCTCACCGTTAGCGGCGGCTCTTCGCCGGCATGCTCATGGCGGTAGCGGCCCGCACCACGGCGGTGGCACCACCGACGGCCAGGACGTCGGTGACGAGGGTGAAGACTTCGTCTGGGCCTCCGTGCCCTCATCCACATTCACCTGATCGCGCCCGGGCCCGCGGCAGGTTCTTCGCAGGGGGTGCAGGTCGAGGGCGTCGTCGGTGAAGATCTCCGCCAGGGCGCCCGCCGGGCGGCTTCATAGCCCGCCAGCCACCGGCTGACCGTCATGCGGTCCGTCAGTTGTTCATGGTGCCGGACAACGGAGTGGCTTGCCAGCAGCACTTCCAACCCGATCTCCACGCCGTCGGCATTGCCTGGCCGACAACCAGCCCTACGGCGAAGGAGCACAATACCCATGCCCTTCGCGGCAGATGAGTATGGTGCCGAGATACCATGCTGACCTGGAGAGGACTTTCACTTCATCAGATCGTCTGTTGGAAAACTTCGTTAGGGCATGAGCTCGATCGAGCAGGCAGCGGCGTAGCTAATCCCCCTTTACTCGTCGTCCATAGGAACCCACGTAGTTTCAATGATGCGAATCTGTCCCAAGCATTTAATCTTAGTCTCGAATAGTTCGGGCAAATCAGCCGCAATTAAATGATCAGTCTGGCGAGGCTCGGTCTAGGTGCCCGGTCCGTCGCTCTCATTTCGCCTGCCGGCGCTGGTCGTGTAGCTCTCATTTGGCCTGCGCGGACCGGGTGCCGTCATGGATGAGGAGAGGCTCAAGAGGGGTCTGGCCTGCTCGAAGTAGCGGTGCCCTCCACCTCCGTGCTGCACAACAGCGGGCCAAGATGGGCTACCGGCGGGACCGTTGGTATGGGACAGTCGATTGCACTGCAGTCGCTTTTGGCAGGGATCATCACACGGGGGAGCAAATTATGAGAAGACTCGGCGAGACCGCGTCCTTCATACTGCGCGGCGGGGTAGTTGCCACCCTGCTCACAGTATTGGGTCTGCTGCCGGTCAGCGAGCCGGCTCAAGCCGCAGGCAGGTCGGGTACGCCAGTACCTGCGGCTGCGGCTGCGACGAGCCAGGCCGTCCTGATCGGCGGGTCGTGCAGTTCGGCGGATGCCTGCATGGCCGTCGGCACTCTTCTGACTGGCTCACCCGTTCTCAAGGGGTTCTCCCTTGCCGAGAGTTGGAACGGCAAGGCCTGGAGGATCAGGAACACCCCGAATCCCAAAGGCGCCACGAACAGTAATCTTTACGCCGTGTCGTGCAGCGCGGCGAGCACCTGCATGGCCGTCGGCATGTACGAAGATGCCAAATCCCCCACGGGGGTTCCCTTCGCCGAGGCGTGGAACGGCACGACCTGGACTGTCAGGACCGCCCCGAGCCCCAAGGGCGGCACTAACAGTGGCCTGGGCGGGGTGTCGTGCAGCACGGCGCGAGCCTGCGTCGCCGTCGGAGGCACGATCAAGAACAATCACAACAACTCGTTTTCGGAGCTGTGGAACGGCAAGACCTGGACGATCAAGACCACGCCCAGGCCCAGGGGCACCACCTACAGTGACTTGGGTGACGTATCGTGCCGCTCGGCGATGTTTTGCACGGCCGTCGGCGACTACCAGGTCAACAACTCATCCAAATCGAGGACGCTTGCCGAAGCGTGGAACGGCAAGACCTGGGCGATCGAAGCCACACCTAACCCCAAAGACGGCGTCAACGGGGACGGCATCTCGGGTGTGGCGTGCAGTTCGCGGCGCGCCTGCGTCGCTGTGGGCGGCTACGGCAGGACCTTGGCCGAAGCGTGGAACGGCCACACCTGGACGATCAAAGCTACCCCCAATGCCAAGGGCGCTACTGGCAGTGATCTGTCCGGTGTGTCGTGCCGCGCGGCGAGCGCCTGCATGGCTTCCGGCGGCTCCGGCGGGAACGGGATCTTCGCCGAGGTGTGGAACGGCAAGAAATGGACGATCAAAGCTGTGCCCCACCCCAAGGGTGCCACTTTCACCTTCCTGAACAGCGTGTCGTGCGGGGCGAAGGAGGCCTGCGTCGCTGTTGGCGACGAGTTCAACAGCTCACAGGCCGAAAGCCCGGTTGCCGAGGCGTGGAACGGCAAGACCTGGACGATCAAGACCGTCCCCTTCTGACCGGTGTCACCAAGCGCGAGCACCGGATCACCGGGGATAGAACGAATCGCCAGATGCAAGGCATGTCACGCGTTCCGTCAGGCTCCTCGCCGTGCCGCTGCCACCAGCGGAGGTGGATGCCGAATTGGGCGTTGGTCAGCCGGTCGGCCACGCACGGACACCCTATGCATGGCGATGACAGTCGAACATTCGCGCTCCAGAACCGCGCAGAGCGCCGGCTCGGCGAGTGTTCTCCCCGGCGCCCTGCCTCACACAGCATCACGCTGAAGATCGAAGTGCCTACTTCGTCCTCGCGCGACGCGGCGCGCGGAACGCGGCAGAAGCGGACGTTCACGCCCAGCACTGGCGATGCATAAACATGCGGCCCGGCCGCCTCAGTGCTCGGCCTGATCGGAATCGGCGACGCCGATGAGCCATTGATAATCGCCCGCCGAGCCGCCGTTCGGATCGGTAGACGCTGTGCAGCAGGATCCGTCGTGATGCGCACAGAACTGGGCTTCTGGAGTGTGCTCGTTGGAACTGTCGGCGTGACAGGAACCGCCAAGGTGAAGGCTTTACAGACCTGCCTCAAACAGGCCCTGACCTGCGGGATGCCACTTCAGCCGCCCTGTTTCGGCACGTATCGGGCACAGGCCCGAAGTGTCACCGGGTGCCTGGCGGACGGCGAACGCGAGCACGGCACTGGCGGCGGACCGCACGTCGGCCGGTATCACCGTCTCCAGACTGGTCACCCGGATAATTGGCTTGCGGCGCCAGCGGGAACGCTGGTGTAATCCCGCAGTGCGAATCACCTCTGACACCGTCGCCGACGGCATCCGCGAACAGCTGTTCACCGTCGGCGACATCCCTGGCGCGCTCTGGACGCCCGCCGAGGGTTCCGGCCCCCGTCCGCTGGTGTTGATCGGGCACGGTGGCGGCCAGCATAAGAAGGAACCCGGCGTGCTGTCCCGGGCCTTCCCTTATGTCACCTCCTGCGGCTTCGCGGTCGCCTCGATCGACGCGCCGGGAGTCGGCGATCGGCCGGAGCACCCGGAGATCAAGCGGCTCGTCGCCGAGATGACCGAACGGGAGGCGGCGGGTGAGCCCGCCGGACCGGCATGGCCCGCCCTGTCGAAGTCATAGTGACGGAGATCGTTCCTGACTGGCAGGCCACCTTGGACGCGCTCCAGAAGCTGGACTGTGTCGGCGACAGCCAGCCGGTCGGGTACTACGGCCTGTCCCAGGGCGGCGGGGTGGGCATGCACCTCGTCGCGGCCGAGCCCCGGATCACGGCTGCGGTCCTCGGCCTCGACGAAAGCGACGTGCTTATCAGCATTGCGCCGCGGATCACGATTCCGGTCGAGTTCGTGATGCAGTGGGACGATGCAGGGCACCCGCGAGATTCCATGCTGACGCTGTTCGACGCACTCGGCTCCGCCGAGAAGACCCTGCACGCCAACCCAGGCAGCCACTTTGAAGTCCCTGACTTCGAGATCGACAGCTCGATCCGGTTCTTCGCCCGGCACCTCGGCAGCCAGGGCGCTGCGATATGAAAAACCTCATCATCGTCGGCGGCACGGCGGGCGTTGGCAAAACCACAACGTGCCGCGAATTGCAGAAAATACTCCCGCGGAACGTATTCCTTGACGGCGACTGGTGTTGGGATATGCGTCCATTCTTGGTCACCGGCGAAACAAAAAAGATGGTGGAGAGCAATATCGCTCACCTACTCAACAACTTTCTCGATTGCTCGGAGTTTGAGAACGTTATCTTCTGCTGGGTGCTTCATCAGCAGAAGATATTGGACGACCTTATTGCCAGGCTAAACCATAGCGACTGCACAATACATTGCTTTTCGCTCGTCAGCAATAAACAGGCTTTGTCGGAAAGATTGAGCCGCGACATCGCAGAAGGAAAACGGGAGCCGGACATCATAGCACGCAGCGTAGCGGCCATACCGCTATACGATGCGCTTGACACTGTAAAGATCGATGTGAGCACTATTTCGCCGGCAGATGCGGCAGAGCGGATCAGGGATTGCCTGGCAAGGGTTTAGCCAAGTCTGGCCTGCTGCGACATACGACACCGCTCGCACGACGAGTGGCGACTCGACCTCCGGAACATCAGTAGGGATGCCGTTCAGCGCATAAGTTTGCACTCTCCCAACTTCCGCTATTCGGCATGACCGAGCATTGAGCAGCACAAGGCGAGCGCAGGTCATCCAGCTTTGCGTCAGTGACGTCGCCAGACGTCGGTGGCCGTGCATAGCGGCGGCTACGGGTGCGGCCGCGGCGCTGTCCGCTCCTGTACCGGTGCCGTGATGGCGGGGAGCCCCCTCATCTGGGCCTCCGGGCTAGAAGCCTGCATGCTGGCCGCGTCCTGCGACTCAGTTGGCGCGGCGATCTGGGGCTATCTTGTGTCTAGGTCTCCGGCCTGGGGACCGCGGAGGAGCCCGTATTCCTATTTCGGCCATCACGATATCGGGGCCGCGAGGCGGTCGTAATGATGTGGTGGCGGGTTGGAGGTCGGTCTGCGGACGATGAAGGCGCTGGTCAAGCCAGGGGAGCGGCGTTGTTGTGATCGTCGGCGCTTGGTAGGAGTGAAGATCGTTTCAGTGACCTCTCGCCTTTAGCGTCATAAGTTCGCGGTGACCTGAGTTTTCGCTGGTGGCTACAGCGTTGGGGCCTGGTCGCCTTACAAGCGAGGGGTCACTGGTTCGAACCCAGTTGCGCCCACACTTTCATCATGATATCTGCGCAGGTCGGAGGGCTGCTAGCTAACCTTGGCTTGAGGTAGCCAGTCGGCTAGGAAGCGATACTTGCAGGTCGCATGAGGGGTCACCAGCTTCAGCCGGGCTCGAGTTCGGCTGAGGTCGGGGATCGGGGCAGGTCAGAGCCATGTTTGGCCGGGGCCGCCGTGGCGTTCACAGGTTCCGCCCGTGGGCGCGCCACCACGCGCCGCGGGCGCGTGGTGGCGCGGATCGCGGCAACATGAGCTGCCCCGTCCCACACCCAGCATCGATGGCGAAGTCGTCACCGGTCAGCCGAAATGCGCTTATCAGCGTCCTGATCACCTCGCCGTGGTTCTCCCGTGGTTATGAGGATATGATCTTCATGCAGTGTTTCGCGATATTCTCCAAAGCCATCCCCCTGCCCATGTCGTTGATCGCGTGTGACTCGGGGGAGAGGGTCATGGTGCAAATGCCCTTCAGGAGAAGGGCGGCGCGGTCGGGGTCGATCTCGGCTATGGATTTCACGATCCTCAGCAGCATATGCATGCTCCCGGTGTCGGCCAGGTTCCCGAGTATCGTTTCGACTTCATCACACAGGGCAGCGGAACGGCCTGGATCGAAGGCGGACAGCGTCCGGGCTATCTCCATGATCGCGGCAGCTTTGCGGGCGTCTGGCTCCAGTGGCCGAAGGTAGCCGTCGGCCTCGGCCAGAAGCGCGGCAGTCCGGTCTGGGTCGGCGGAGAACCGGGCCACAATCGCCAGGATCGAGGCCTTATCCGTGTCGTTGGGAAGTCCCCGGCCGATACGCTCAGCGCGTGCCGCATCTTTCCTGGCCACAGCGGACGCCACTACGTATAGGGCTGCCTGGCGCAGGTTAAGGTGGTTAATCGAGTTGGCGACACGTTCCGCCCACGGCGCGTCCAGCGGGGCGAGAGCCTCGGCGAGTTTGCTCAAACAAATTATCTTCGCGAACTTGTTATCCTTGGAGAGCTTGTCCGAGATTTTGCCTGCCGTCCGCTCGGCCTCGGCGAGCATGCGGACGGCTTGATCACGATCATCCGTAGCTACGATCTGGGCCATCTCCTGGAAGGTAATGGACCGGGCTTGCTTGTCGCGGATGTTCTCGGCGATGCCGAATGCGCGTTCCGGATCTGTCATCATCACAGCCTTGGCGACACCGGACTGCACCACGCCTTTCCAGTACCGGTCGAGGAACCGGCTGGCCTGCACCGCCCGGTCAGAGCATTCGGCCGCGTCGTCAGGTTCTCGTGCAACAAGCGCCTTCACGAGCCAGATTTGCCCAGCCCACGGATAGCCCTCGGCGAGGCTCTGCAGCAGCCGTTCCGCTCGGCCGGTGGGCACCTCCGCCTGGCCGTAGATTCTCCATAGCGGTGTCGTTTGGAGGGCGGCCGTCAGTTCATCGGCTATACGGCGGGCGCGATTCAGCAGATCGGCCGCGCGGGCGGTGTCGTCGCGCCCCTCCGTGGTCGCCCAGGTGGCCATGGCGAGAGCGACTCCCGTCAGTGCCCGCATCCTGGGGTCCTGTTGCCCAGTCAGTAGCTGTACCTTGCTGTCCTGGCCGGGCTGACGGCGGGCAATGCGCTCGGCGCGATCCGGTTCAGCGACCGCGGCGTACTCAGCGATATTGCGCAGTCGGCCCTGCGTCACCTCCTCGGAGTAGTCGCGGGTGCCGTAGGCGTAACTCACCACGGCGTCGAAACAGTCAAGCGCGGCCTGCCGCAGAAGCGTGGTATCCCGCGCTGGCTCCGCTACAGCAGCCGGTGGACTCAGGACGGCGCTGGCCGCGATCCTTCTCGCGGTCGCGGGTGTGAGCAACGCCCGGTTCGCGGTGAAAGGGAACCGGTCCGCGGTGTCCGTCCCACGCTGATTGGGCTGCGGCAGGTCCTTGGCCCGCAGGCGATCGCGCAGGAGCGGGTAAAGCTCGCCCAACGTCAGCCACTCACCGCGGCCGGTGACTCCCTCCCGGACGAGGTCACACAGTTCCCCGGTGAACGACGTGCGGGCCAGTTCCTGCTGATCGGCCGGGACGACGTGGGCGGTCCGGTTCCGGATCGTGGCGGTCAGGGTATAAGCCCCCTCGGTAGCGGTCGCGTCTGCCACCGCCACGGCCGTGCTCGCGCCCAGGCTTTCGCTGATGACCTGCCCCGCGTAGCAGCAGTCCAGGATCGCGATCCTCGTCTGGGCAGGGCAGTTCCGCACATCAAGGATCTCGCTGACGCTCTCCCATGGCAGCGCGGTGATCTTTGGCCGCGTTGGCCGCGTGGAAGTGACAGTGAGGCACAGTTCATTCTTCGGCGACAGAACGCCGTGGCCCACGTAGTAGATGAGCAGCACTCCCGTCGTCCGCTCCGCCGTGTCGGAGAGCAGCTCTTCAACCTCGGCCCGGGACGCGGGGTTCGGAACTGTGATGATCTGCTCCGGCAGCCAGCCGCAGAGCTCGGGATCGGCCAAGAGCGCCCGCATCGCCCGGAGGCTGTTGGCTGCGGCCAGCAACCCCGGAAAGGATTCGGTGTCGTCGTAGCGCGAAACACCGATAAGGATGGCGCGGGAGTCGGGTGGAACCATGACTCAGGCGTCCGTGGCGTCGCCCAGCATCTGCTCCAGCAGGGGGCGCACATCTTCGAGCGTACGGATGTCCAGTTCAACCGACCGGTCCCCCGATTTGATCAGGAGCTTGGCCTTAGTCGGGCGAGTCTTGAACCAGGTGATGAGCGAGGACGCGAGAACGCTGCCCGCACCGCCGGCGCCGAACGCTACCGTAACGACCTCTGTCACCGCGCCGAGCTGATTCGCGCCCACCGGATTGCTGACAGTCCGGACCGCGCCACGAAGCTCCCGCTCTCCCGCGAGCCACTCCGCAAGCGAAGCGACCATGTCTGCGTCGCCGTCAATGACCCTGATCGACGCCTCCACCGGACCCGCCCCTCCCGGAACACCAGGATTCATCATTGATCCCCAACCATTTTGTCATACCATGAGCCAGCCTGGCCAGCTAATTCTAGCCGTGACGATGCGAGCGTCACCGGCCGTTCCGGATCCCCCTGGGCGGAAGCGGAAGGGCGACAGCTGATCCTGTCCTTGACCAACAAAGTAATGAACGATAGCAACCCCCATGCCCCTGAACTGGCCGCCGCTGTGACGCCCGAAAGACAAACCGAGAAACCCATAGCATCCGGATGGTCTCGGTGACGGACAGGTCACCGAGCTTGCGATGCAGTCAGCTTGGCGTGCAGCCTCCCAGACTGCGCGTGACTCACGGCGTTCGCATAGTACGCGCCAATGCCACAAGCGTTATGGCTTCCCAGTTCACTGTGTCCAATCAGCCGGGCAGCGTGACGACCTCCCTGCTATTGACCGCCGTTCACGCATCTTTGAAGAAGAAGACGCCGTTGCGGTCAGCGATGACAAAATTCTTCGCCAGCCAAGTCCTCGTGGGCAGCCTCGACCGCTGCGGGCTTGCCCCATTTCTTCACGTGAGCGCCCGTCTGTCTGGGTTCGGATGACGTATCCCACCGAGCTGTAGTTCGTACCCGCCCGCAGGGTCTCCAGCGCCATCGCTGCTGGATAGAAAGATTCGTGCTTGCCGCATGGCAGCGGCAGTCGCATCGGTTCGCCCTCGTGGATGCTGGGTTCAAGCTCGGTCGCGGGCTTGAATGGAGCAAGCTGGACCCCCCTTGTCTGAACCGTGAAAGTGGCAGTGTCGACGGCGTAGCATTCGTGCCGCCAGTCCCTGGCGGCCGAAGTTGCATACTGCAGTGACAAGCGTCCGCCGAGCCGCCGTTTCGGATGGGGGGTGCTCTCGGATAGCGCCTCCACGGTGCAGCGGCGTAGCCGTCCCCGAACGGGCAATCTGCGCGGTGACCACACATATCCTTCTGAACTGCCACTAAGTACAGAGTCGGCGATATGCGCGGGTCGGGAAGATCCTGGCCGAAAGCGAACCACGTGGCGTCCATCATGATTGTGGGGGCTGGCCATGCGTCGTCGTGCATCCCTTTGCAGTCAGCGAACGCGCGCTCATCCGCAGACTGGGGCGACTCAAGGTGCAATGATTGCCCGTCCGCGCGTCAGGCTGACGCGATCCGAAAGGGTGTCGCTGGTGTTGAACAGAACGGGCGCCCTTCCGCAGTCGGTTGGGTGGTTGTCCGGCGACTCGGAGTGACTTCTGTGCGGCTGCTCGTCTCCCGGCTGTGTCACTTCAGTGGCCAGGCGGCAGCTGCGACTATGGCGATGATGCCTGCGAGGCCGAAGGCTACGCCGCCGTACATGGCCTGGGTGCTGCGGGCGCGGGTGCGGTAGAACGCCCCCATGGCGACGATGCTGGCTGCGGCGGAGCGGAGCTGGTGGAGCCGGGCGGCGCGTGCCGTCTGTGCGTCGGTGAGCTTGCTGCGGACGGCGTCGCTGGCGGCGTTCTCCCGGGCGCTGGCCAGCGCCATCAGGGTGATCTCCTCGATGGTCAGCAGCTGGCGGAGCGTGTCGAGGGTTCCTACGCCGCAGGGCAGGTAAAGGTCGGGGTGCCTCGTGACCGCCTCTTTCCACCGATAGAGGGGGCTTTGCAGAGCGTGGTGGTAAGGCGTGTGCCTGCAGACAAGGCCGTGCAGCCTCCCGGCCAGACCAGTCGGGGGTGCGGCCTCGCGGATGCTGTCGTAAGACACCTGCCGGGGCCGCATGACCCGCAGGACCAAGATGATGGTGACGCTCACCGACAGCAGCCCGGCCAGCCCCAGCATCGCCTGTGCCGCAGAGAGGTGGATTCGGCCGGCGCTGCCCAGCCGAGCGGCCGGAATGATGCTGGCCAGCGCGGCGCCCAGCACTGTCGCTGTCCACTTGGCAGAGTCCCGCAGCCGGCTGATGCTGGCGCTCCAGTTTTGCTCCAGGTCGCCCAGCGGCGAGTCGGCCGTGGCGATCCCCTCGGCCAGCGTGGCAGGCCACGTTGGCCAGATCACCTCGGCCGGGCCCTCACCGTCGAGGGGATGCTGACCGTCGCCGGGTGCGGCCTGGCCCTGCGGAACCCAGGGCCGGCCATTTCTTTTGACTAACCGGGTGATCCCGTGCGCATGAGCCTGGACGACGACCTCCCAGTCGCCCGCGGGCGACGATGTTCCACGGCGCCACGTCGCAGTGCCCGATCTGCTTCGCCGGGCTGCCCAGGTCCCGGCCGTGCCAGGGGAACCACGCGGCATCCGGGGGCGGGCGGAACGAACTCGTCGCCCGGTGCAGGTCGCGCAGCAGGCCGCCGAGTGCCGCGGCGCCCTCGAGGCTCCAGGGTCCGGGCTGGGTGAACTCGCCCTCGATGAAGGTCAGCGTCTCGCGGCCAGCGCTGTCCAGGCCCGTGCCCACCAGTCGCGGAGCGGCGGCAAAGCCCTCGTTCTCCAGGTGCCGCAGCAGCGCGTGCACCGCTGGCGTCCAGGGCCTGGCGTCGCGGATCACCACGTCGCCCTGGCGATGCACCGTATTCCGGCCGCCGCCCTCGAGACGGATGAAGTCATCGGGCATTGTCACGGTTCATTGTGCAGGCCGACCAGCCTCAGCGCCCAGCGGTTTTCGGCGGGCACCAGAACGCCGCCCGGCTGCCCACGGCCGAGCGCGGCCCCGATGTCCGGCCGGGGGTGGCCTTAGGACAGCTGACTGTGCTCGATCTTCAATCCCTCCGGGCTGGAGGGCTAGGCCGTTAGGGCTGCCCGGCTGGGTGGAATTTCGCGCCGGAGCCGCTGCCGGGCAGTCCGCGGCTGATGCCGGCGGCGTAGGTCATCCAATCGCCGGAGGCGGCTTTCTGCCAGCTGACCGCGGTGCCGATGCTGATCCCGAGCGTGCGGGCGAGGATCGCGGCGGGCAGCTCTGCGGCCAGCGTGAACAGTGCTGCGGCGCGGTCGGCGCGTGGGTGCAGCCCGATGGCTTTGAGCCGCTCGCTGATGGTGCCGGCGTCGAGGGGATGGCCCGGCCGGCCGCCGGGGAACAGCCAGGGCACGACGTCAGGCTGCCCGATGGTGGCCTGGCCGCGGCGGGTGGCGAGGTGCTCGCGCATGAGCCCGGCCACGGGGTCGGGGAGCACGATCGGCACGGTGGCGAGCGTGAGCCGGACGGATGTCCCGTCGTCGTCGATAACGGCGGTGGTCAGGCCCTCGATGCCGGCCGGGTTCTGGGCGCACAGGAGTACCAGCAGCCCGGCGACGCGGTCGGGCAGCGGCACGCTGTCGTCGTGCAGAAGCCGGCGGGCGTCCTGCCACCGCTGCTCGGTGTCGTGAGGCCGCTGCTGGCTGGCTCTGTCGGCGTGGTGCAGCCTGAGGCCGGGCCGGGCGTGCTTGCCGGCCACGGCCCACCGGATGAACGTCGGCGTGCAGTCCCGGTAGGTGCACCGGCCATCTGCGGCCCAGGCGTCCAGGTCGGCCTGGGTGATGCTCGCGAGGGTCAGCTGCTGTTCCGCGGCCAGGTCCAGCACCCTGATCGCGACGCGCACGCGGTTACGGATGTTGGCTGTCTCGCGGTCGGTCGCATACCGCCGGGTCTGCGGATCGTGCTGACCTGGCGGGCCCTTCGGGGTCGCGAGTGCCCAGCCCGAACCCGGGTCCGGCCAGCTCCCTGGGAGGGGGGACCGCTGTGTCATCTGTCGATGCCTGGGGAACCGGCACCTACTGCACGACCGTGACCTGCACCCAGATGCACGCGCTGATCGTGCGCTGGAACGGCAGGCGCTGGCTGAGCGCGAATCCGCCACGGAAGCTCAGCCTTGAGATGCCGTCGCGGTGAACAGGCATCCAGGCGTCATCGGCCGATCGAGAGGGGCCAGGCACGCGGCCTACCTGATCTGGCCGCCGCGCTCTCACCTCTCGCGCTCGAACCGGCGCACGGCTCTGCGGACGGGCAAAGAGCAGTTCGCGGCGCAGGCCCGGGTCGGCGCCGTAGACCTCGTCGCCGGCCACCCACGGGGCGGCTGCGCCGCCGTCCAGCGCCCCGACGATCATCTGGCGGGCCAGGTCCGGCTTCGTCGCGAACTCCACGCCGGCGGGCCCGCCTGCCGCGGCGCGCCGCTCCTGGTCGCCGGCCCACGACTGCGGGAGGTACAACGCGCGGTCGATCAGGGCGTGCCCGGCCCGGGCCGCGTAAGTCAGGTAGACAGCGACCTGCGCGTTCTCGATCCGGCCTGCCGTGCCGGTGTACTGGCGCACCGCCACCGTGGCGGTCCCTTTCTTCAGGTCGCCTGTCTCATCCACCACGAGGACCGCTTCCTCATCACCCAGGTGCTCCCTCACGTAGGTACGCAGGTCCTCGCGGACCCCGTCGGCATCCCATACCGCCCGGGCCAGAAGGTGCTGCAGTCTGCCCGGCGTCGCGTGACCGGCGCGCCCGGCGATGGTCAAGCAGTTCTTGCCCGGCAGGTCCGACATCAGGCCCACCACCAGGTCACGGGCATGCCGACGGGGTTCCACCCGCGTGAACCGCCCCGCGATCCGGCCCATCAGGCCGTCGAAATGCGCCCGTCCGTTCAGGGTCTACGCTGCGGCCCGCGGCCACCGCAAGATCATCCGTGTTCCGCACAAACCGGCATGATCACGCGGTGGCCGTTCCGCGTCACGCCGCGACGCCCAAGATCACGAAGTCAGGCTGCCGGACTAGGACCGGGCGGGGTGCTGCCGTAGGTGGCGAGCACCTTGTCGAAGATCGTGCCATGGGCGATGGTGAGGCTAGGCGCTCCCTTCCCACGCAGGCGGTCCAGCCAGGGAACGCGGTGCCAGACCGCGTCACCCGCACCGGATGGGCGCGGGCCAGGCTTGACTTCGCCGTCGGCCCGGCGGTCCGCCGCGATCCCGCGCGCAGGACTCGACCGACTCCATGTACGGGACGCATCCGATCTCAGCCGCCTCGCCCCCGCTGCTGGTCACCGCTGCCGGGGTCATTGCTGATGCCGCGCATCCGTGCCTTTGCGGACAGCACAACTTGTGGCGGGCTTGAGTGAGCTCCAGGACGGATGCCTGGCCAGGCGCGCCGTTCTACGGCTGCGCTCGGGGAATCGCCACCGTTCGTGATGACCTGCTCAGACGGCAGCCGGTCCGAGCCGCCGGGCAACGCGGGCCGGCTGGCCGTCGAGCTCCACTACGTCGCCAGCCCGCAACTGCCGCCCGCGCCTGGTCTCCGGCTCGCCGTTCACGAGGACCTCGCCAGCCGAGATCAGTTCCTTAGCGTCGGAGCCGGCCTGCACGAGGTCGGCCAGCTTCAGGAACTGCCCAAGCCTGATGGACTCCTCCCGGATGGGCACGTCGACAGGTCTGCGCAGGGCCATATACGGATCCTGCCACGACGCCGCCCGGCCGGCTTGCCCCAGCGGCCAGCGGCCGCGTTCGCACAGCTCAACCTAATCTGGGCACCTCGACTGATGAAGACCGAGAGTCTGGTGGCCGCGCAGAATTAGGCGGGCTCAGGTCGAGCTGCGCCGCGAGCCTGGCCTGATCCACAACTTCATGATGCTGGACGACATCTCGCCCGCGTGCGCGGCCGCTGCCGACCGCGTCGCCGTTGACCTGCATGCCCGTCTGAACGGCTAGGTGAACTAGCTGCGCCGGCTATTGGCCACTGGTTTTTGACTGCGCAGAATGTCATGCTCAGGCACCGGGGGGAGACCACATGATCAGTTTCACCAGACTGGCAGCGGGGATAGCGATGGCCGGCACACTGGCCGTCAGCATCACAGCCGTGGCCCAGGCCAGCCCGCATACGACGCCGGTCGGCAAGAAGCTCGCCGTGCTCAAGGGATCCGGCGAGAACAGCTACTTTGGCTCCGCGGTGGCAATCTCGGGCCAGATCGCTGTCGTCGGGGATGGCGAGGACAGCTCAGCCACTGATGCTCCCCTGGGCCATATCTACATCTTCACCAAGTCCGCGGCCGGGTGGAAGCAGGTCGCCCGGCTGACCGGATCCAACGGCTTCGCCACCAATGAGTTCGCCCGGACCGCGATTGCGATCTCGGGAACGACCGTTGTCGTCGGCGCACCCGGTGGAGGCAGCACCGGCCTGCCCGGCGCGGTGTACGTGTTCTCCCGCATCGCGGGCGTCTGGAAGCAGACCGCCGAACTGAAGGGCCCCGCCGGCAGCACCACGTTCGGCTCTGCGGTCTCGATCTCGGGCTCGACCATCGTCGCCACTGGCGATATCGCGGCCACAGATGACGGCGCCGCCTGGGTGTTCACGAAGACGGCCGGAGGATGGAAGCAGGCCGCCGAGCTTGGCCCGTCCGACGCAGGTTTCGGCCGGTCGGCAGCGGTCTCCGACACGACCATGGTCGTCGGCGATACGACCGCCGCCGTCGGCGCCGGCCGGGCATTCGTGTTCACCAAGACCGCGTCCGGGTGGAAGCAGGCCGCAGAGATCAAGGGTTCCGACACCCGGAGCGACGGCTTCGAAACGACAAGCGATCACTTCGGCTGGTCGGCAACGATCACCGGTGCGACCATCGTCGTAGGCGCCCCGCTGCATGCCGACTACCGAGGCGCCGTGTACGAGTTCGGCCACAGTACGGGCAAGTGGAAGCAGACCGCCGAGCTCAAGGGCACGGTCGCCGGCATCGGCACGACCGGTAGCGGGCTGGGCGCCTCGGGCAAGACACTGATCACGAACATCGTCACCCATGCCTATCTGTTCACCGGGTCGTCCGGCCACTGGAAGCGGACCGAACTGAAGACCTCCTACTTCGACATGCAGGAAGTGGTGGGCCTTTCGGGCTCATTGGCCCTCGTAGCCGTACCAGCACACCCGACCGGCACGAAGGGCAAGACGGCCCCGGCCGAGGTCGATGTGTTCGAGGCCTGACGGTCACGACCACACCCGGTTGGGGCGATCCTGGGTGTGGTCGAGATGCGCTTCCTGTGGCACGCACGGGTAGCCAGCGACTGGAATCCGACTATTCCGCATGCCGCGGATGGCTTTCCCGATCATGTGGCGGGCGGCTTCGGCCTGCTTCCCGGCGAGGCTCTATGGCCGGCGGCAAGGGGTCTGGCCGCGGCGGGCTGCGGTGGTCGTGGATCGTCAGTTGATCTTCTCCCTGGTGGGTTCCTGGGCTGTCTGAGGCCTGGCCCGGCCTGGGGTCCCCAGCAGCATGCTGTGATGGCCGAAAATAGCTATGTGTGCGTTGTGAGCGCAGCCTGGGCGGCGCACGCAGCGGTTCGGGGGAGATGCAGCGGGTCGCAGTGGCGGGCCTGGCGCGCCGCCAGGGGCTGGGGGTGCTGTCTTACGGCAGCCCTGCCATGATCAAGAACTGACTTGATAGCAGTGGCCTGGGCGAATTCTTCGGCCCGCGGGTCAGCGTCGATGAGGTCCGTGTGCTCAAGCCGTCACCTGTGGTGTACCGGCACACGGCCGCCCGGCTATCCCGGCCGATCGACCAGATCCGGCTCGTTACCTCAACGCGTTCGACAGCGTGGGGGCCAGCGCGGCCGGGATGCGCACGGCCTGGGTGAACCGCTCCGGCGCGGCGTTCGACTCGGTCGGCCAGCAGCCAGACCTCACCGTCCCGGCCCTCGACCGCTTGCCCGCCGCACTCGCACGCTGCCGTCCCCGGCGGCGGCGGTGCCCTACTCGGGGCCAGCCCGGCCGCGTCGGCCTGCCTGCGACTCGGCAACTGATTCGGTCCGGCCATGACGAGAAGACAACCTGGCGTCTGCGGCCATGGGCCCTGGATTTCCCGCCGCTCGCTGCCCCTGCTACCTGGAGTTTCCCACCGCTCGCCGTCCCGCTGCGGCATGAGGTCGGAGAACTTACGAAACGATGACGTGGCCCGAGTGGCAGTAAGACAGTCCGCGCGCCGCGCCGCTCATCGATCAGAGTCTGCGGATCACTGCGGATCAAAGTCTCTGCCTAAAGGAGCACGGACATGCGGAAACGCACGGGCCTGGTCGCGAGTGGCGCCATGCTGGCGGCCACCATCGGCTTGTTCGGCACGGCGGCCTCGGCCAACGCGAGCACGATCAGCGGGAGCACCGCCTCCCCAGTGGTCGGCTACACCTACCTCGACGGCAACACCGCCACTTCCAACACCATTGACGCCTTCGCCCGGCATGCCGACGGGTCGGTCAGCCCGCTCGGGACCGGAACGTTCGCCGCCGGCGGCGCGGGCAGCGGTGTGGGGCTGGGGTCGCAGGGCGCCATCCAGGTCACCCAGGACCACCGGTTCCTGCTGGCCGCCGACGCCGGCAGCAACCAGATCTCGGTCCTGCGCATCACCGCGGACGGCGTGCCCGTGCCGATCGGGCAGCCGGTGTCCTCCGGCGGGAACGACCCGGTCAGCGTCGCGGTCTCCCCGACCGGCCTGGTCTACGTGGCCAACGCCGGCGCGACCGACAGCAACTACGCCGGCTTCCGCCTGGGCTTCAACGGCAGCCTGACTCCGATCCCGGGCTCGACGTTCGCCGTCCCGAACGGCTCGGGCCTGGGCGACGTGTTCTTCAACGCCCTGGGCACCCAGCTCGTCGGGACCCGCACGACCACCAGTGAGATCGACAGCTTCGACGTGCTGCCCGGTGGCCACCTGCTCCCGGCCCCTGGCTCGCCGTTCACCGGGCAGGGCCTCGGCCAGCTCGGCGCTGAGTTCTCGCCCACCAACCTGAACCGGCTGTATGTCAGCGACGCCCATAACGGCGCAGGCCTCGGCGACATCTCCGCCTACAACGACCACTTCCTCGGCCAGCTCAGCTCGATCGGCAACTCCCCGTTCGCCGACAACCAGACCGCCCCGTGCTGGGTGGAGATCAGCCACGACGGCAGGTTCCTGTTCACCGTCAACACCGGATCGGGCAGCATCTCCAGCTACGCCATTAACCCCGATGGCTCGCTGACCCTGCTGGGCAGCACGACCGTCAAGGGCGGCGGTGCTGACATCGACGCCCGCCTGACGCCGAACGGCCAGCAGCTGCTGGTCGACGGCAGCGGCAACCACATCCTGTCCGTGTTCGACGTGAACGGCGGCCAGCTGACTGAGGTGCCAAGCTCGCCGACGCCGCTGCCCGCGGGCGGCTCTCCGTCCGGGATCGTGAACATCTAGCGTAAACATCCAGGGAGCGATCCCTGCGAAAATCACGCTGCCCCTGGCCCGCCTCACCCTGCGGGCCAGGGGCAGCAGCGTTTGGTGGCGTGCGCTGACTCGACCCACGTTCGGGCTTCAGTCGCTCGGGGCCCGAGAACCGGCCAGCTTGTAGGTCAGGGGCCGACGGGTCTTGGATCGCCGGTACAGCAGGTGGTGAAGGCCAGCTCCCGGCGCTGCGCCAGTGATCGGCGGGCATACTGCTCGTCATCGGCGGCCGCGGGGGCCAGCCTGCGCGACGGGCTGATGGCACGCTACGGCACGACGCCCTGGTCCGGAGAGCCCGGCCAGGGCGTTTGCCCCATGTCACGACACTGCCTTACCAGCTCTCAAGCCGCCGCATCAGCCTGCAGTTACCGGCGGCCCGCCTGCCCGGCCGATGGCATCCCGGTCGCCTAGCGCCGCGTCCGCGCAGGCTTTTCTGCACGGAAATCCTGCGGGAGCGACCGCTGGAAAGGCCGAGAACAGGTAAGACACGACGTGCCCTCGCAGCTAAATGCATAGGCGGACATGGTGCGCTCGCGGTCCGTCGTAGCTGCTCAGGGAGACTTCCGATGGAGTTACTAGGCACTGGGGATCTACGATGCCGGCTCGTGGCTCAGGCGGTCGGGGAGCAGGCCGGTGCCTGAGGATCCGGATTCTGACCTGATTAACCTGCTTCGCGCCGGCGATGAGGCTGCTTTCGTCATTCTGACGGAGAAATATCAGGTCGCGATGCTGTCCATGGCGCTGATCTATGTGCCGAGCAGGGCGGTGGCGGAGGAAGTAGTACAGGATGCCTGGATCGGCGTGCTGCGCGGTATTGACAGGTTCGAGCGCCGTTCAGCGTTCCGAACGTGGCTGTTCCGAATCCTGATCAACCGGGCTGTTAGTGCCGCGAGCCGCGAGCGTCGCAGCGTGCCAGTCGATGACATGCAGCCAGTCGTTGACGGGTCCCGTTTCGACTCGGCCGGCAACTGGGCCATGCCGTCCGAGCCGTGGTCTGATCAGGTCGACGACAGGCTGGTAGCAGCAAAGATGGCCGACAAGATCCTGGCCGCCATTTATGACCTTCCGCCTCAGCAAAGAGAAGTCGTCACCCTGCGCGACGTACAGGGCATGACCAGCGCGGAGGCTTGCGCTGTGCTGGGCATCAGCCAAGCCAACCAGCGGGTGCTTCTGCACCGCGGGCGGAGCAGGCTGCGTGAGGCTATCGAGTCTGAGTTCGGGGGAGCCAGGTGATCCACCTGCTAATCCGGCCTCGTGCGGAGCTGGTCTGCCAGCAGGCGGTCGAGCTCGTCAGCGACTATCTCGATGGTGTCCGGTAGATGCTGCGGGCAGTTACCGAGTCCAGGAGGTGCGCCGGCAGGCCCGCCAGCGCCGAGCTGGGCCGAGCCGGCCGGGGATGCCGGGCTGGCCCGAAATCTCGATGCTGGGAGTGGGTCCCTGGCTAGTCAGCCAGAGCAGCGGGAACTCCTCGACGTCGGCCGTGGCGATGGCGGGGCCTAACCGCCGGGCCGGTAACGGGCTGCTGAGGTTGAGGGTGTGCTAAGCGTCCCGGTACCGGCGCGCTCGCCGTAGGTGAGGATTTGGCCATCCAGGCCAGGATGCCGCCCATGTGACCGATGAGGTCGGCGGCGGCCCACCCTGGGCAGTGAGGTATCGGCCGTGACCAGTTCGTCTAACCCGCAGCCAGCAGGTCTCGCCCGTCCGCGACCGTCACAGTCACAGGTCAAGTTCAGCCACTCTCAAGTCTCCCGCGCGAGACTGCTACTTGACCGCGACGACGTCGATGCTGCGGATGTCCGGGTCGCCGGCGAGCGTCCTATTGTCCGGCCTGACTTTCCCGACGGGAGAGCCGGTCGTTTAGCCTGGGATGGTGGACGGACCAGAGAAGCTGGCACCGCCGCTGGACGCGGCGTCGGCAGACTGGATCAGCGCGCTCTCCGGCGTCGGCCCGGCGCGCGAGGTGGCCCTGACGCGTCTGCATGGGCTGCTGGTCCGTGTCGCGGCTGGCGAGTTGCGCCGCCGGCAGGTCACGCCGGGGATTAACGGGCCCGAGCTCGACGATCTAGCCCATCAGGCGGCGGCCGACGCCATGCTGGCGATCCTGGCCAAGCTGGATGCCTTCCGCGGCGAGAGCCGGTTTACCACCTGGGCCTACCGGTTCGCGGTTCTGGAGGTGTCCGCCAAGCTTGGCCGTCACTACTGGCGCCAGCATCCGGCGGCCAGCCTGGATGCCGAGGACTGGGACCGGCTGCCCGACCGGTTCGGGACCGACCCCGGCGAGCACGCCGCGCACACCGCGATGATCACCGCCATCCGCCACGCGGTCGACCACGAGCTCACCGAGCGACAGCGGCGACTGTTCATCGCGATCGTGCTCAACGGCATCCCCCTAAACGCCGTCGTCGACAGAACCGGGATGAGCCGGAACGCGATCTATAAGGCGATCTTCGACGCCCGCCGTAAGATCCGCACGTTCCTGGTTGCCAACGGCTACCTGGAGGAAAGGAAGCTGGGATCGCGATGACTGACTGGACCGCGCTGGAGCGCTTCCTCGACACCGATCCGGCGGACGTCGGATGCGAGAGGGCCATGGGCATCCTGCACGTCTACGTTGACCTGCTGGCCGCGGGCGCGGACCCGGCCGCCCGTTACCCGGGCGTGGCGGCACACCTGGCCGCGTGCGGGCCCTGCGGCGACGACTTCCGTGGCCTGCTGGCCGCGGTCGCCGAGGTGCCCTGAGGCTGGCCGCCGATCGGCTGCCGCGTCACGCTCCGGCAGGCATTCCGCGGCGGCCTGGCTCACGCCCGGATTGCGGCCATGCTGCTGACGTCCCAGATAACCCCGTTGTCGTCCCCGGCCAGATGGCCGGTCAGGACCGATGCCGAATGCTCGGGTGTGATCAGCGTGCCGTCGGCGAAGCTGCGGGTGAACCGCTCGTGCAGGGCAGTCCCGATGCGCTCGGGGTCCTGGCCGCGAATCCAGGCCTGCATCGCGGTGTCCACCCCGCCGGGCCGGTAGGCGTTGACCGTGACCCCGGCGCCGGCCACCTCGGCGGCCAGGTTGACCGTGTGGGCCTCCAGCGCGGCCTTAGTCGCGGCATAGGCATTCCCCCTGACCATGCTGCCGGGACTGGCGACGATGGCGCTGGAGACGTTGACAATGCGGCCCCAGCCGGCGTCCAGCATGTCCGGCAGCACGGCGGCGCTCAGGGACATCGGCGCGATGACGTTGACCTCGAAGGCGTGCCGCAACTCGGCGGCCGAGATGGCGGCGGTCGGGCCGAGGGGCTCGACGGTGGCGGCGTTGTTGACCAGGATGTCGACGTGGACGGTCCCTACCGCCTCGGCGGTGGCGGCGGCACGCTGCTCGGGGTCACCGAGATCAGCGGCAATGACGTGGATCTGGCCGGGCAGGGCACCCCGGGCCAGGGCCGCGGCCTGAGTCTCCGCGAGCTCGCTGGCCGACCGGGCGATCAGCATGAGGGTTGCTCCGGCTACGGCGAGTTCCAGGGCGACGGCCTGCCCGATACCGCGTCCCGCACCCGTCACCAGCGCCGTCCGGCCAGCGAACTGAGTTGTCACCCCGGCCTCCCTTGTTAATCGAGGGGGTTTATCCCTGCGCCAGCAGTGGCGGGATCGACCGTCACCATTGCGCATGGATCACTTCACGCAATTAGCGGCCCGCAAGAGCGATGTCTTACCACGCTGCGGCGTCCGGCTGACGCGCCCAGGTAAGACCGCCGGGCGGCGCGACGCACATACAGGTGACGGGACCGACCGGGACCGTCACCAGCGACTGAAGGAGAATCGCCATGCCCCTGCTCGGCCCCGGTGACTCATTCCCCCAGCTGACGCTCAACGTCCTTGGCGGGCAGACTCTGACCGTCCCGGACGCGCTCGCCGGCGGCTTCGCGGCGGTGCTGTTCTACCGCGGCTCGTGGTGCCCGTACTGCAACGCCCAGCTGAGAGCATTCCAGCGCGCCAGCGACGCGCTAGCCGATACCGGCGTCCGCGTCGTCGCCCTGTCAGTCGACAGCGAGACTGACACGGCCGACCTGGCCGCCAGGCACGGCCTCGCTTTCCCCCTGGGTTTCGGCGCTGACGCGGCCGCCGTCAGCGACCTGACTGGCGCCTTCGTCAACCCCGAGCCGGTCTACCTCCAGTCCACCGGCTTCGTGCTCGACCCCGCGGGCAAGGTCGTGGTCAGCGTGTACTCCAGCGGTGCTATCGGCCGGCTCGTCCCCGACGACGTGATCGGTCTCGTCCGCTACCTGCGCGAGCACGCGCCAGAGCCGGCGTAACCACGATGGCAGAGACCGCTATGACCCACGCAGACATCCACTTCTACTTCGACCCGGTATGCCCGTTCGCCTGGATCACCAGCAAGTGGGTCCGCATGGTCGCCGCCCAGCGCGACTACACCGTTGACTGGCGGTTCATCTCCTTGCGGCTAATTAACTCCGAGGTCGACTACGACAGCCATTTCCCGGCCGACTACGAGGAAGGCCACGCCTCCGGGCTGCGACTGCTTCGGGTCGCAGCCCGGGCGCGGTCCGAGTACGGCCGGACCGCCGTCGGGCCGCTGTACGAGGCGATCAGCAGCCAGATCTTCGACGCCCCCGGATCGGCTGACCTCACTCCCGCGACACGCGGTAGCCACGCCTTCGCCGAGCCTCTGCTGGTCAAGGCGGGCCTGCCCGCCAGCCTGGCGGACGCTCTGGACGACGACGGCTGGGATGCCGAGATCCGGACCGAGGGCAGCCATGCTCTATCGCTGACCGGTCGGGATGTCGGCACGCCGATCATTCACTTCGATCCGCCGGACGGCACCGCTTTCTTCGGGCCGGTCATCAGCACGGCGCCCGGCCCGCAGGACGCGGTCCGCCTGTGGGATCACGTCATCGGCCTGGCCGGCTTCCCTGGCTTCGCCGAGCTCAAGCGCAGCCTGCGCGAACGGCCCCGGCTACGCAGCTTCGGCGCCGAGCCCGGCGTCGGCGGCGAGGCAGAAGACCGGCAAGCCGCCCGCCGAAAGGCCACGTCGTAACACCACAGACGAGGCCCTGTGAGACAGGCTCCCGCTGTCTGTCATGTCGGCGGCCAGAGTTGCGATGTCGGTCACAGCAGCAGGGCGAAATGCGAGTCCGACAGCCCTGGGCTGCGGCTGACGCGACCCGCACGATCAGGCAGCTTGAGCTCCCTCACCGACCCCGCCGTATCACCGATGAAGACCGCCGGCCGGGCACCCCCGGGCGCCCGGCCGACGGCCGTCTGCGCCCGGCCGGCGGCCTAGCTCACCGCGATGCCGACCAGGGTGGCACCGACGGACCGGCTGTTGATCGCGGCCCGGCTGCGCCAGCGCGCGGGCCTGGGCGGGGAAGTACTGCCCTATGGGCGCCACCCGCGCGGACAAGCTGCCCGGCTGGCGGCGGGTCCGGCGTACACGGTTGGATCCCGACCGGGAACTGAGGCTGACCATCGTGAATGGCTACAGCCACGACGTCTGGCAGGCCGAGTTCCGCGGCGCCAAGGCCGCCTTCCTGGAAGACCGGCTGCCCGCGGTTCGGCGCAATCTGGAGATCCGAGCCACTTAGGACGGCTGGGTGCCGCCACCACCAGCGGCAGCTCGTCGCTGGGCTTAGCAGGGTCTTGCGGCCAGATGCGACGTGACCGTCCCGGGCGGCCCGGCGATCACCAGGTTCTCCGCCGTGCCGATCCATTCGGGGGTGGCCAGAGCATCCGCCGTGCCGGCGGCGAGGGAGGAGCCCTCGATTACCAGCTACGACGGCCGCCTGGCCAGGACTGGCGGGCCCGCCGCGGCGGGCCCGCCAGCGCTTGAGGGCACTGTCCGCCGTTTAGGCGGGCTGGTGCCGCCTATGCGGTCGGTTGCTCGTTACCTGGGAGGGAACTGGGAACCGGGAAGGTTGGGCGGTCCAGGGGTTCGGGGTGCCTTCGCGGTGTAGCCGATAACCGCGCAGTTAATATCGACCCCGACCGAGCCGTACAGCTGCGGCTTGCCGGTGGCGGGGTTGACGCCCGTCAGCAGGTCGGGATGGCTGAAGGCCAGGTTCAGGACCACATTCTCCTCGGTCTGGCGCTTGTTGAGCCCTTCCTTGATCGCCTTGGGGGTCCACAGGCCGAGCTGAGCGTCCCACAGCGGGCTGTAGGCGTCGGCGTGCCGCGGGGAGATCAGGGTCGGGAAGTCCCCGAACACATTGAGGAGGTCGCCGCCGAAGCGCAGGGAGTTGATGAACTTGGCGTTACTCTGGTCGGCGTCCTCTGAGACCGAGCCGTCCTTAGCCAGGTGCTGGAATCCCTGGGCCTGCGGGTTGTTCACTCCGGTCTGGCCGTTGATGAAGCCGAATAGCCGCTCGCGGGCCGAGCCGAGGAAGTCGTCGCAGCCGTTACAGGACGCGTCGTTCAGCGCGGGCACGTACGTAGACCGCTCGAGCACGGCGGTCAGCGGCTGGCCGGCGTCGGTGGACAGGTAGACGATCGGCTGGCCGCCGTCGAAGCCCTTGACGAACAGCATGTCGACCCACGATTCCGAGAATGACCCGGACGGCGAGTCGGCCGGGGTCCGGCCGAGGTGGATGCCGAGGACCCGGTCCGCGGTGTTGGTGTGGTGCACGACGTTGAACGGGCCGTTGCCGGTGGCGACAATCGGCGCGTTGTAGATGGTGTCCGACCCCGCGATGCGGATAAACGGACTGTACCCGGGACCGGCGACGGCACCCGGCTGGAACTTGGCCAGCGGGAACCCGTCCGGCCCGGGCACTGCGATGCGGGTGGGCTTGAAGTTCGGCGCGCCTGCGAAGCTGAGCGGGGCCGGGCCGAAGTGATTCTGCGACGCGGGCAGGTTGATCAGGTGGACGGTCTGCACGCACGCCGCGCAGGAGATGCCGATGTTGGCCAGCTTGGGAGCGTAGTTCACGCCCAGGTCGTCCGCGGCGCCCTGGGTGGAGGCGTCCTCCAGGATGTACCAGACCTTCTCCTGATGCTTGGTGCCGGCGTAGGCCACCCCCGGGTAGATCGGCAGCCGTACGTACTCCTTGCTCAGGTTGACCTCGATGGTGCTGTCCAGGGTTAGCTTTTTCCTGGGCAGCAGTCCACTCAGCTGACCGAGACCGTGAGCCTCACCGGGGATCTTGGTCCCGGCCCTGGGCGCTGACGCACCGGTGCGTGCGGCCGAGGCCGCTGTCCCGCCCCACCCGGCCACGCCCAGCGACGTGACCAGTGCCAACGCCGCCGCCAGCCCGGTAATCCACACCCGTCTCTTAGCGAGCAATGGCTTGAGACTACGTCGATTCACGTCCTGGCCTCTTTCCTGGTCTGGTCGTCAAGGGTTCTCATTGGTTCCTCCACGATGGGCCTGGGATCCGCTCCCCTGTTAGTCATTTGGTCCTCAGCCGGATCGATGCGTTACGGATCCGATGCGCCGCGGTGGCAGTCATGAGATCGGCGTCCGACACGAAAGGTCCCGACCTCGGCGATACCAGACGGCTCGGTGGCGGCCCCGCGGCCTGTTTGCCGCAGGGGCATCTGAGCGTGCTGCCCGGCTACTGGCTGGCCGATGTCTTGTTGTCCGGGCGGACATTCCCGGCGGGAGTACCGGTCGTTTGGCCTCGGCTGGCGGAGCGACGGGAGAAGCTGGCATCGCCGCTGGACGCGGCGTCGGCAGAGTGGATTTCGCGCTCTCTGGCACCGGCCCGGGCGTGCGAGGTGGCGCTGGCGTGGCTGCACGGGCTGCTGGTCGGGTCGCGGCTAGGGAGTTGCGCCGCCGGCAGGTCCCGGCGGGGATCGACGGGCCCGCCCGCCGGGCCGCGCGGCCTCGCCGCGGCCCGCATGCGGTCCAGGCTGACGGCGGCGCAGATCCGCGAGACGCGGCCCTTCGACAGGGGCGTCGTCGCGGCGGTTCGAGGTGTCGCTACTTTCCGATTCCGTGGGTGGTTGCATGTGTCCGGCCCGGTCAGCGTCCGCTGGAGCCCCTTGCTACCTAGACCTTCAGTGCGGTGGGGCCGCTCGGGAGCCCTGTCAGATTGCCGGAGGCGCGTAAGAACGACATGCGAGCAGCCGCTAATACTCGACCAGTGGACCCACGCGCTTGCCAGTAGCGATCTCGCCCGGCCGCTAGAGCAGCGCAAGAGGAGGAATGGTGAACGAACCGGAGGCCCCGCGGATTGAGGCCCTGCAGCCTGGCCGTGCGAGGACCATCGTTATGGCTGACTATCCGTCCCCGCTGCCGCGGGTCAACCAGACCGCACCCGTCCCGCGACGGATCCGGGCCGTCCTGAACGGGCAAGTGGTTCTCGATACCACCTCAGCCTTGTACGTGTGGGAGTGGGAACGCTATCCCCAGTACTACGTTCCGGCTACCGACATCGACCCGGCCGTTCTCGTGGACGAACGGCACGAGCAGGAACTAAGCCGCGGCACAGCCCGCCGTTACGGGCTCGTGGTGGGCGAGGTGTCCCGGCCGGCGGCGCTACGCGTCTACGGCGACGACGCCAGCTTCGGGCTGGTCGGCCGGGCGCGCTTCGAATGGGATGCCGTAGATGCCTGGTACGAAGAGGACGAGCAAGTCTTCATCCACCCCCGGGACCCCTACACGCGCGTCGACGCCCTCCGCTCCGCCCGGCACGTGCGCGTCGAACTCGGCGGCACCCTCCTGGCCGAGTCCGCGTCCCCGGTTTTGGTATTCGAGACCGGGCTCCCGACCCGCTACTACCTGAACCGCACCGAGGTGGACTTCACGTACCTCACCCCGACTGACACCGTCACTGGCTGCCCGTATAAGGGAACCACCAGCGGTTACTGGTCCGCACGCGTTGACGGCGAGACCCACCCCGACATCGCCTGGAGCTACGACTTCCCAACCCGGCAGTTGCTGCCTATCGCCGGTCTCGTCGCCTTCTACAACGAGAAGGTCGACATAGTGCTCGACGGGCAGATGCTCGCCCGGCCAACTACTCACTTCTCCTAAACACCTAGCAGTACACGGTGTCAGCTACGACCACAATCGGGCTCGACAGCGCTGTCACGAGCCCATAGCCGATCGTCACGGACATCAGGTGCGCCAGCTTCCAACCCGTCCTCGAAAGAATCCCCAGGCCGATCTGCGCCGCGGCGGCAGTCCCGGCGTGGCCGATTATCAAGGCGCTATCCACCGCCGGGCCACGAATGCTGGCCTTTGGGGATACCGGGGCCGCGCCAGCCCTAGCGCGGGTGTCATATCTCAAAGCAAACTGGCGCCCATCCCGCCAGAACTTCGTTTTCGCACGTGGAGAAAGCATGCGGTCACATCCCGAAAAAATCGTTCGCGCCGACGAAACGGACACGTACGCAATCATCACAATATTGTCCACCGGATTCCAGAACGACCCTGTCTGCCGATGGATATTCCCAGATGACGATGCCCGGGAACGGCTGCATCCGGAGTTTTTCCGGCCCATTGTTCAAATGGCGCTGGAAGACGGCGAAATATATACGACCGAAGATCGGTCGGGAGCCGCCCTGTGGCTTCCCTTGACTGCCCATCATCATGAGGATCAGCCAGGGCTGGGTGAACTTTACGAGCCGATCCTCGGAGCAGATTACGCCAAGCGGATCGCGGCTTTCGACGAGCGTTCCACCGCCAATCATCCAGACCACGAGGACCATCTTTACCTGCCCTTTATCGCCGTCCGGCCACAGTTTTTCGGCCAGGGCATCGGAACGGCCTTGCTCCGCGACCGCCTGGCTGCACTGGACAGCCAGGGCCTGCCCACCTACCTGGAGGCCAGCAATCGCGATAGCGCCAGGCTTTACGAGCGCCTGGGCTACAAGCGGCTCGACCGGACGACCGACATGCCGGGTGGCCCGAGCCTGTACCCCATGTGGCGTAATCCTGCCTAGCCGAAGGCCGGGCTAGAGAACATGCCGAGACGGGCTTTGGGCGATCACCCGTCCAATCCCGCAAAGAGAAAGAAATGAAATGGTAGAACTCATAGAAAAGCCCCAGCCGAAAACCGGCCGCCTTGGCGCCAAGGTACTGTCGTTCCCTGATGTGATAGCGCAGTCCGTCGGGTTCATGGGCCCGGTCTTCGCCTCGGCCTTCGTGATACCGCTCGTGGTTGGAGTGGCCAGCGCCACCGGCAAGGGAGGCGGCATCGCATCCCCGCTATCGGTGCTGATCGCCGGGATCGGAGTCTTCGCGATCGGCTGGATCGTGTCGAGTTACGCCAAGGAGGTCCGCACGGCCGGATCACTGTACGAATACGTGACCCGCGGGCTCGGTGAACGCATCGGGACGGCAGCCGGCTGGCTGTACTACGCGGGCATCACCATGCTAGCCGCCGCCTTGCTGCTGATTCTCGGCGGCTACCTGCAGTCCACCATCGCCTCGGAATTCAAGGTTAACCCGCTGCCGGGCTGGGCCTGGACCCTCATATTCCTCGCGGTAGTCGCCCTGGTCCTGTACTTCGGCGTCCGGATCTCCACCCGCGTCCAGCTCGTGCTAGCACTGATCTCGATCATCGTGGTGACGGCCTTCTTCATCTCCGTCATCGTGAAGCTGGGATCGGCTAACAGCTTCAAGCCGTTCCGGCCATCATCTTCCGCCGATGGCTGGGCCGGAATATTCTTCGGTGTCCTGTACGGGATCCTGCTCTTCACCGGCTTCGAGACCTCAGCGAATCTGGCCGAAGAGACCCCCAAGCCGCATCGGCATATCCGTGCGGCAGTCATGTCTACTGCCGGGATCGCGACGATCTTCTTCGTCCTGGCCACCTACGTCGAAGTGGCCGGCTTCCACTACAGCCTCAAGACCCTGGACGCCGCCGCGTCCGCGCCGCTGTTCGCGCTTGGCGCCTCGAAATCGGCCGGCGGATATGGCGGCACCTGGATCGACCGCTTGCTCGAGCTTGTCGTTCTATTCGACATGCTGGCAGTCGGGATCGGCTGCGGCGTCTCAGCCACTCGCGGGATCTTCGCGATGGCTGAAGACCGCAGGCTCCCCAGGCCACTTGCCGTGGTATCCAAGCGACGTAGCTCACCGCTCGGCGCCACGGTCTTCGTGACCGGCTTTTGCGCCGTGGCACTGCTCGCCGACGTGTTCTGGAAAGGGCTGTTCGCGCTGCCGGCAACTCCCCACTATGACGCGCTGTTCTCCTGGGGCTCGACCTTCGGCGGCTTCGCCCTGGTAGTGGTCTACCTGCTGATGGCGATAGGCTCTCTGCGCAGCTTCGCCCACTCGCCGCACCGGTTGTGGCTCGCGCTATCGGCGGTCCTCGCCATCTTGATCACCGCAGGCGCCATCTTCGGGTCGTTCTACAAGGTTGCGAGTCCCACAGTCCTCGCACCGTGGCTCGGACTGGCCGTGCTGGTCATAGGTTTCGCCTCCACCTGGGTCACACGCGCCCGGAGATCAGCAGGTAGCTAGCCCCGGCCGGCCAAGGGCGCACTGGGCCGACCGGGCGATACTCGCTGTTCCCCGGCGTAGTACCTGACTTTTGACTGCACAGTCCCGGTTGGGCAAGGGGTCTATCTCGGTGCTGGCGGCCGCGAAGGCACTGACCGACGAGGGCGTCTGCTGCGAGGTGGTGGACCCGCGCACTCTCGTGCCGATGGACTGGCCGACGATCGAGGAGTCGGTTAGCCGCACTGGCCGCCGCGTCGTCGTCGACCTGGCCAACCGCACCTGCAGCGCGGCCAGCGAGATCAGCGCGCACGTCGTGGAGAACTGCTTCAGCGCGCTGCGCGGGCCAGTCGTGCGTGTGACGACCTACGACATCCACGTGCCCTCGGCCCGGCACTAGAAAAGCAGATCTATCCGTCCACCAAGAAGGTAATCGCCGCCGTGCGCCGCACGCTGGGCCGACTGACAGGGGTGCGTATGGGCTGGGAGCGACGGGCTGTAAAACCGTCGGCTTCGCCTACGTCGGTTCGAATCCAACACCTGCCACCACTCAGTAATCAGCCTCTGGCCTGCCCGTATGCGATCGGAGGTCGAGTTTTCTGGGTCCGGTGGCACCCGGCCGGGAACGGCATTTGCAGCTGTTCGTGCCTGAGCGGTGGTTGAGTTGCCCCGGCCCTCAGCCAGTTTCCGCAGGTCGGGGGAGTGGTGGGACTCCTCTTGCAAGCGAGGGGTCACTGGTTCGAACCCAGTTGCGCCCACTCATATGGCAGTTTTACCTGCGGGGATGTCGCGGTGGCGAGCGAGTTTCCGCTGGTCCGTGGTGCCGGTCGGTTCAGGCGAGTGGTGTACGGCCCGGCGTGTTTCAAGGCTCTGGCCTGGGGTGATGTGGTGCGGGGGAGTGCTACGGCAGTCAGTGACCTCTCGCCTTTACGTGATCATCTTCGATGTCGGGTGGCGGCAAGAGGTCTGGCGGTGGCGGGTCGTGGTGGTCACTGCTGGTTGGTTGATCTTGTTCTGGGCGGCTGCAGGGCGAGCACGGCGCGCTGCCGCGGTGGCAGCTTGCTGAGCTCGGCCACGAGAGCGTCGCGTTCGGCGTAGCCGATGGCGTGATCGGGGACCTGCCGGGTATCGACCTCGACGCCGCGGCCAGCGGGAACCAGCCGCCACGACCGGCGCCGCCAGGACAGGAACTCGTTCAGGAGCATCTTGCGGACGTAGTACTCCGGCCGGTCCAGGGCCCCGATCGACGGCCACCGCTTATGCGCCCGGATCAGCACCTCCTGCGCCAGGTCCTCGGCCTGGGCCCGGTCACCCGTCAGTACCGCGGCGAACCGCAGCAAGGCCGGCAGCCGCAGCGCCGCGAACTGCTCAAAGGTCATCACGCCTCCACGCCAGGGGTTCCGTGCCTGACACGCGACGAGCACCCTGATCTGTTGCGCGACGAGGCGAGTTTCCATCATGCCTGCTCACGGCCGGTGCTCCGGCCCGATGACGTCCCGGCACAATAACCGGGGCACCGGGGGCGTGTTAGGGGAAACACGCCGAAGGGAGCCATGTGATGGCCAACTCGACAGTCCCTGCATCAACCGGCAGGCGCACTGCGCTGGCCGCGGCCGCGGCACTCGCGGTGCTGGCGGCAAGCTCCGCCTCCGCAACAGCCGCTACGCACAGCAACCAGGCAGCCCGATCACAGCGCGGCGCCGCCGCGGACCGCGGACGCCGCGCCGACACGCCCGCGGACCAGCCCGCGGGGAAGTTCGCCGGCCCTGGCAGTGCCAAGGTGAAAGTCCTGTTCGCCAAGGTGAACCGCGCCTACCGGCACGTGCCCGCGGTCGAGCTGGCGGTCATTCCCCGCCAGTCCACGTTCCGGACGCCCCGCAGGTTCGTGCTCATCCTGCGGTCCGGCCGCGTCGTCGCCGAGGAGTTCGCCCGGGCCGGCCACGGCGGCACGACGCTAGTCGCCACGCGCCCCGGCCCGACCTACTCCCGCCCGCCGGGCGCCCGGTGCTGGCGCCGGCTACCAGCATCCAGCCCGCAGACGCTCGCCGACGTCGGCATGCCCTTCCCCTACCCCCGCATCACCATCAAGGTGCTGGCGCCGAAGGCCACGCCTGCCGGCTGGAAGGTCATCTCGGAAAACCGGGCCGAGTTATCCCTGACCAGGCCGATGTCCCTGACTGCAACTACCTGGATGCCGTGATCCAGGCCTGCCGCGATGTCGGCCTGCTTCCCGATTACCTGGCCCGCCTGCACGCCCGCCGCCCGTCCTCGCAGTCCATCCCGCACCAGGCCCCCAGCCCGGATCGCCACCCGGATCCATCATCCCGGCCTTCCTGAGCACAGACCGCCGCCGCTCTGGCATGACCGGCAGCCTCCGGCGCGCACTCCAGCCCGAGAACCGCGAGCTGGGTCAAAGGGCGCTGGCGACACCTGGGAATTGCGGGTGGTCCAGGCCGCGTCTCCAGCGCTCGGCATTCACGCATCCTGCAGTTATGGCCGTCCTGCCCATCCGGGAGCGGCGCGCAAAACGGCCAGATCTGCGTGACTCCTCCGATGAGCAAGCGAGACCGCTCAGGTACGTAGAACGGCGGCTCGGCGGGTGATTATCAAGGGCTCATCGGCGTCGCCGATCCTGATCACGGCTGAGGACTGAGGCGGCAGGCCCGTATGTTTATGCATCGCCAGCGCAGGGCGTGAACGTCCGCTTCTGCCGCGAGTAGCAGTCCGGTCTTAGGGAGTTCCGGTGTCGGCTGCGCCGGATTGCGCAGTCGCTTCCTGGTGCTCCCAGTCAGCCTTGGTCAGCGCATACGTGACATCGCCGTGCTCGTCTCCCTCGATCGCGTACGGCCACGGCTGGCGGGAGGTGCGCACGAGCGAGAGCCCGGCCTTTTCCATCACGCGCCGTGACGCGGCATGGACTGTCATTGTCTCGGCCAGCACCCGCTGAACGCCCAGTTCGGTGAAGCCCTTGCGGATCAGCGCGCGCGACCCCTCCGTCGCATAGCCCTTGCCCCAGGCTGATTTGCGCAGCCGGTAACCGAGCTCAGCCTCGCCGGGGGAACCTCCTTCTGGGGGCCGGAAGTGAAACCAGCCCAGGAACTGCCCGGCGGGCTTCTCGACAGCCGCCCAGAAGCCGTAGCCCGCGAAACGCTCGTAATAGCTCAGGAACGCCGGCAGGACGTCATGGAGAATCTCATCCCGCGAGGTCGGCCTGCCTCCAGTGATGAAGTGCATGACATCGCGATCGCTGTCGAGCTCGACCAGGCTGTCCACGTCGGCCATGGTCAGCTGGCGCAGCACCAGCCGGTCCGTCTCGAGAAAAACCTCCATGACCACGCCTTCCGACAACGCCGCCGGCACGATGCGCCGGTGCGCGTCTCTCTTCCTGAGATCGGGCCACGACGCACAACAACAGTCTCCCCGACGACGGCCGAGCCATATCCTCATCTGCCGCGTACAGCGTGCCGCGTCGCGCGATGACATAGCAGGCCATGGCCGGAGGTAGCGCCGGGTGACCATCGACGAGACCGGCGGGCGAATCCGCACACGAAAGTGGGGCCGTCGCGATGCGCGGGCCTCGGATCCAGGCGGGCCACGCACGCCCGGTCCTGACGTCGGCGAGGTCGGCGGGAGAGCAGGATGACCGAAAGTGGCCTGCGCGCCAGTCGGCGCTCACGCGTTACGCCGGTTGTACATCACCCAGCCGGGAGGTGCCGGTCGTTGTCGGGCCCGGAGATGACGGGGCGGCAGACGGCAGCCGGCTGCGGGCGTCGGACACCGACCGCGATTAGGTGATCGATGTGATCAAGGCCGCGTTCGTGCAGGGCCGAGTCAACAAGGAGGAGTTGGACCTTCGGGTTGGCCTGGCAGGCACCGCACTCGGGCAGGGCACGAGCATCGGCTACGTCAACGACCTCGGGCAGGTCACCGGCAGCTACATCAGCAGTTCCGGCAATTCCGTTGCCTTGGCCGGGTCTCCCGGCAGGCTCACCACAGTCAGCGATCCGGTCGCGCCCCCGTTCACCACGTCCACCGCGGCGATCAACGACTCCGGCGTTGTCGTCGGAGAATGGATCGACGCCAACGGCCTGTTCCACGGGTTCACTGAGGTACGGGGGGTGTTCACTCCGATCGAAGACCCGGCCGGCGCTGAAGGCACAGACCTCGCGGGAATCAGCAACCGCGGCGTGATCGTCGGCTTCTACACCGACAGCAACGCGGTTAACCACGGCTTCGAGCTGACTTCGGCTGGTCCGGGGCGGCGGGTGTTTCAGGCGAGTGGTGTACGACGGGGCGTGTTTCAGGGCTGTGGCCTGCAGCGATGTGGTGCGGGGGAGTGGTACAGCAGCCAGTAACCTCTCGCCTTTGCGAATCGGAGCAGCTGGAGGGCTGCCCACACGCTCGCCTGTATCTGTCAAACGACAAGTGTCCGAACTAGCGGTTCGGGCTGGACGCCGCGGAAGGCAGCGCCGAATAGACATGCGGCCCCCCTTCCTGCCTCGGTGCTCGGCCGTGATCGGGATCGGCGACGCCGATGAGCCCTTGATAATCGCCCGCCGAGCCGCCGATCTGTACGTCCTGGCGGTTGGGTGCGCGCTCATGAGTCTCGTCGCCCAGATCGGGCCGTTCTGTCGCGCCGACAAATCGGTGCGCAATGCGTAGTGCGGGCTTGATCCTGGCGGGTCGGGCAATCGACTCAGGTGCTAGTTCGGTCAGGCACTGAGATCCGGCCGTGACTGGGTCGGCCACGCTGGCTATGGCCTGCGCACGAAGGATCCGTGGTCGCAGCGGGACCGTCTTGGCTCTGCTTGGGTCTACAGCCCGGTTACGGCGAATAGCGGCCATTCATCCGGAGGCCCTGCCAGCTTGTGGTTACCGCGGCCGGTGAAGGAGATCCCGGATCCGGCGACGAGGTCCTTCACGGTGCGCGAGACCAGGATCTCGGCGGGTCGCGCGAGGGCCGCGACGCCGGTCTGTGATGTGCAGGGAGGCACCGGTGATGTCGTCGCCGGCGAGGTCGACTTCGCCGGTGTGGATTCCGGCCCGTATCTGGATTCCCAGCGTGGCCGCGTGGTCGCGGACGGCGGCCGCGCAGCGGATGGCTTGCCCGGGCGCCTCGAAGGTGGCGAGGATGGTCTTTGCCGGCGCTGTTGATCAAGCGGCCGCGGTGAGATCAGGACTTGCTGCCTCGTTGCCGCGTTGTGCGCGTCCGAGCAGGCCGATGTGGCCGCGCCGGTGCAGCTCCGGCTGCCCGTCGCCTGGTCGCTGACCGTCGTCGGCGAGCAGGATCGTGACCAGCACGCGGTCGGGATCGCGGGGTGTGCGATGCGCGCGGTGAGAAAGGCCACGATCTCGTCACACAGCGCGTCGCTGTCGCCGCTGCGGCGAACCGCAGGGAGTGGTCGCCTGGCTGCTCGAAATAGCGGGCGCCGGCAATGTGGGCGGCCAGGTAGCGTCCGTGGAAGGGAGGCGTGATGCGGTCGTTGAGACGCTGGATTACCAGCGTCGGCACGTGGATCGCGGGCAGCAGCGGCGCGGACGTCGATGCTCGTGGATCATCCGGACCATGCGCAGGAATGCGCTGGGGCTTACCGCCATGCGCTCGAATCGCGCGAACAACTGGCGTGCGCGTGGCGGAGTTTGACTGGCTGGGGAGGTACCACTCGATGCGTGTCACCCTGCCCCCAGCGGTGCGCGGCGATATCCTCGAGGGCTTCGAACATCTCGTCTGACCCTGTGCCCGCAGGGGTAGTCGGGGGCGGGGAACCAGCGGGCGGCGGCGTGACCCGAGGATCAGCGAGGTAACGCGCTCGGGGTAGGTGGCGGCGAACAGGATGCTCATCGGGGCGCCCTCGGAATAGCCGAATAGCGCGGCTTCGGCTCGACCCGGCGGCGCGCATCACGGCCCGGACGTCGTCCATGCGCTCCTCCAGCGAGGAGTCCGCCGGCGCCCGGTCAGAGAGGCCGGTGTCGCGCTTGTCGAACAGGATCAGTCGGCCGAGCGTCGCGAGCGGCGAAAGAAGCCGGCGGTCTCGGGTCCTCCCACCAGCAGCTCGAGGTGGCTCATCAAGCCTCGGCACGAAGACGATGTCGCGGTCGCCCGCGCCGAGCACCTGATAGGCGATGTGGATGCCGTCGTCGCTCTGGACGTAGCGGGTCTGCGGTGCGGCGCCCGGCGTGGCCGCCCGCGCCGCGTTCGGGCGGGCCAGCCGAGCGCAGGGTCCTGGCGCAGGATGCTGGCTTGCAGATCGCGCACTTCCGGGCTCGGCTCGATGGCCAGCTCGCCGACCAGGATCGAGCGCAGCTCGCGGTAGGCGCGCAGCGCGTCGGCCTGGCGTCCGGCGCGGTAGAGCGCGAGCATGCGCTGTAGACCAGAGCCGTTCGCGGAGCGGATGGGCCGCGGTGAGCGTCTCAAGCTCCGCGATCAGCTCCCGGTGCCTGCCGCAGGCCAGCCGCGCTTCCGCCCGCGTTTCCAGCGCGGCCAGGCGCGTCTCCTCTAGCCGGCCCGCCTCCGCTCGCGCGTACGGCGCGGCGTCCACGTCGGCGAGTGCGGGCCCGCGCCACAAGTCCAGCGCCTCGTCCAGCCGCTGGGCCGCGGTGCCGGCATCGCCGGCGGCCAGCGCGGCAGTCCCCTTCGGCGGTGAGTTGCTCGAACCGCAGCGCGTCCGACTTCCCGCGGCGTCACGCGCAGCAGGTATCCCGGCGGCTACGGGTGACCAGGCGGTCCGCCTCCCCGGCCGAGCGAAGCGCCCGTGCGCAGCTCGGACAGGCGGACCTGCAGGCTGGCTGCCGCCCTGTCCGGCCGGATGGCCGGGCCAGAGTTCTTCGGTCAGCCGGCCGGCCGAGACGACGTGATTGGCGTGCACGAGCAGCATCGCCAGCACGGCCCGGGTCCGCGCGCCCGCCACCTGCAGCGACTGCCCGCCGGCCGTCACCTCGAGTGGACCAAGGACGCGGAACTCCACCCGTGCCTCTTCCCATCCATCGCGGGCGCGGCGGCCAGCGGCGCCAGCTGCCCTACAGCTTATCCAGGCGCCCGTAAGTCAGCGGTAAGCCGGCGGTTGGCCGCCGGGAACCCGGCCCGGCAACGATGCACGCGCGAGCACACGCGGGACCGCAGGCGCGAGCAGACTGCATCTGCCGGTCGTGAGGCGCCATCGCGGACATCACGGCCCCGGCGGCACTTCAGGGCCGCCCGGAAGGCAAGGAGACAATCATGACTGCGAGCCGCCCGGCAAATCCGCAGCGCCCGCAGCGACAGGAAGCGGGGCATGACCGGGACCGACGGCCCCGCCGGCCGGCCGCGAGCGCGGGACCGGACGCCGGCCGCGGTCTATGCGCTTGGCAGCAATCCCGGCGAGAGCGCCCGGCTGCAACGCCAGTCCGACGAACTGCGGCCCGAGAGCGCAGCGCTGCTCGACCAGCTCGGCCTGTTGCCCGGACAAAGCGCGATCGATCTGGGCTGCGGCCCACGCGGGATCCTCGATCTGCTTTCCGCCGCCGTCTCGCCGGGCGGGCGCGTCGTTGGCCTGGACGCCAACCCGGAGCATGTGGCCATGGCCGGGAGTACGCCCGCCAGCAGCGGGCTCGCCAACGTCGAGGTCGTGGCGGCCGACGCCCGGCATACCGGCCTGCCATCGGGCTCCTTCGACCTGGTGCATGCCCGCACCTTGCTGGTGACCATTCCCGAGCCCGCTGAGGTGGTCCGGCGAGATGGTGCGGCTGGCCAAGCCCGGCGGCTGGGTCGCCAGTCAGGAACCCGATACCGAGCATCGCCTGTGCTATCCGCCGCTCCCGGCCTGGGACCGGCTCGGCGAGATCTTCCAGGCCAGCTTCGGCCGGGCGGGCGCCGATCTCTTCATCGGCCGCCGGCTGACCGAGCTGTACCGAGAAGCGGGGCTGGAGGAGATCGGGGTCACGGCGCACGCTAGCGCCTACCCGGCCGGTCATTCGCGCCGCACGATACTGCCTGACCTCGCACGGAGCCTGCACGCCACGATCCTGGAGCTTGGCCTGGCCAACGAACGCGAGCTCTCCGACCTGGACCGGGCGGTCCGAGAGCATCTCACCGACCCGCACACCGTGGCGATCGGGCACCTGCTGTTCGTAGCCTGGGGCCGCAAGCCAACCGACCGCTACAAGACCCCGGACGAAGTTGACTTGACGGACCCATCACGCTCCGCTACGAGCCTTCGGAGAGCTTGACGCGTCGGATCCGCCGATTTGCGCGGTAGCGGCGCCTGCGTCGCCAGCTGCCCTGACGCGCGCGAACGGGCACTCTGCGGTTATGCCGCCGTTCGCCGGGCCGTTTATCTCCGGGCAGGACGCCGGCCTCGAACTGGCTCCAGTGATGAACGCCGAGGGCCTCCAGAAGGGCTTGTACCGGCTCGGCTGACGCCGATTAGTTAGAGTGACCGCTGGCTGAGCCAGTCCAGTGCTGCCTGCGCGATCTCGCGCCAGCCGTGGTCGATCGTCAGCGAGTGGCCGCGATCGGGGAACTCGATGAAGTCGGTGATGGCCGGTGACTTGTGGTACAGCTTGCGGGTCGACGTCGTGATAGCCGCCGGCACGGTGTGATCGCGGCCCCCGGCCGTGAGCAGCAGCGGGCCGCGGGTCTTGTTTGCGGTATTCACCTTCGCTGGCGACCGCGGGGTGAAGTTCGCCAGGGCGGCTTCGAACAGTGGCTTGCCCGGCGAGGGCACTGTCCAGCGGTCGTACAACTCACCTGACTCCTGCTCGGGAAGCGCGTTCCCGAAGCCGTACCGGAACTGTTCCGCGGTGAGCGATATCGCCAGGTTGCGGTTGGCTGGCTTGCGCAGCGCGATCGAGGCGACTCTCAGCGCGGAAACGGGCAGATTGAGCACACCCTTGACGGGCGCGGCGTCGATCGCCACTGCGGCAGCGGCCAGGTCCTGCCCGAGCAGCCGCTGCGCGATGAGGCCGCCGAAGGAGTGGCCGATGACGACCGGAGGGGCCTGCAGGCCGCGGATGATCCGGGCGTAGTGGTCGACCACATCGTCGATGCCCTTGCCCGCCACCTGGCTCGGGTCCCGGCGGGCCTCTTCTACCGTGTCCAGGTCACCCGGCCAGCCCGGTGCCGTCGATGCGTAGCCTGCCTCCTGGAACAGTTCCAGCCACGGGCCCCACGAGCTGGCATGCAGCCATAGGCCATGAACGAAGACTGCGGGCCTGCCTGGTGGTGTCATTTCGCGCTCTCTTCCTCAGCGTGGCCGCGATCTCCGCAGCGCCGGCCCCCTGACAACCAGTCCTGCTCCGTCCGCGCCAACATAAACGAGCCCCTGCGACAGCCCTGCGCGCGGACAAGGCAGCAACGAGTCCGGAGGCTGGACGATGCGTCGAGCAACACGCCGCGTCGAGCACCCAGGCCCTGCACTGAGTCAGGTCGGCCTTGAAGCAGGCGACACACCAGTCCCGCGACCGACGACGGACGCCCGATACCTTGCCTTGCCCGACGGCGCCCGGGGCTGCAAGAAGGGCCGCCTCGCCACTTCACCGAGAGCACGCAGCCTGGCGGACGTACACGCGAAGTCACGCTTGATCCTGGAGACCTCTGCGGGCACTCCGGTCAGAAGACGAGGGCCAGGCGGAGCCTGCCCGGACCGGACGCGGGCCATCCCCTGCAAGGTCGCGCGGGCCAGTCGTATTAACAGGATTTCTTCATGACACTGCTCAACCTGACGATCGTCAACATCGCGGTCGCGACATGATCGCCGCGCTGGAGCGGCATTTCCTGTCAGGCGAGAGCCGACGGCGACGATCAGCCAATGCCGAGCTACTTGCGCCGCAGCGCAACGACTGTCGCGAGAACATCCAACGGCTGGGCGTCGGCTGGCGGCGAGGGAGTTACCTGGGCCTCAACGGCCGCGATCAGGCGCCAGCCCATTTGCTGGCTGAGGTCCAGGTTCATGTGCCGGTACCCCTTTAGGTAGTCTTCGGCGTCCTGGACGGTCCTGGCCGACAGCCGCGACACATCCACCTCCCCTGCCCAGACGACAAGGTCTGCCGGGACCGCTGGCTGGGCACGCGGCGGGCCTGGCTGCGCTCTCCGCCGCCAGAACTTGACCATTAGCTCACCCTTTCCAAATCATATCGCTCCTCCGCACGAGCATCCCGGTCCGGCCGCGCCCACATCCTCCTGAGCAACGGGTCGGTTGCCGCGCAAACCATCGGCCGCCCGCTCTCCCGGTAACGGCTGACAGCAACCGCGGGATATACGCGGGATGATCTTGCGTGGCGAGCCAGCCCCGAGCGCCGACAATGCAGGTAGCAGCGATGGCAGACTATGAGCCACGAGTTACATGCGCAGGACATTGTTGGCGCAGGTCAACGGCAGTGACTGGCGATGATCCTCGGCCGTCTGTAAAACCGTCGGCTCGGCCTAAGCAGGCTCGAACCCAACGCCTGCCATTAAGTTGACGCAAGCGCGTTACCGGTCGGATGGTGCGTTAGGCCGGTGCCAGCGGTCTTCCTTGATCAACTGGGAGGAATTTGGGAGATCGCAACGACCCCGAACCCCGCTGAACTGCGTCCAACTGAGATGTAGGTGAGCCTCTGACCTGGCCCTCAGCCAGTTTCCGCAGGTGGGGGGAGTGCTCGGACTCCACTTACAAGCGAGGGGTCACTGGTTCGAACCCAGTTGCGCCCACACTTTCGTGGCGGTATCTGAGCAGGTCGAGGAGTTGCTAGCTAGCCTTGACTTCAGGTAGCCAGGCGGCCGGGAAGCGATACTTGCAGGTCGCATGAGGGGTCACAGGTTCGCGGCCGAGCTCAAGTTCGACTGAAGCCTGGGATCAGCGCAGGTCAGGGCCGTGCTTCGTCGGGCGCCATGGCCGTCCGTGAGATCCGCCAGCGGGCATGGGAGGAATCTGGGAGGTCAGCTTCGCCGACTACCTAGGCGGTCGGTGGCGGCGCCGTCCTGGGCCTCGGCGGGCCGTTGGCGCGTACGGGCGCAGATCGGCGCGGTCGGCGCCTAGGCACGTGCGCAAGTGCTGTCCGGGCGGATCGGGCGGCTGACCACGGGCGCGTGGATCTGCCGCGGCGCGAGAGATCGAGGCACTCAGCTTCCGGGGATGTCCGGGTCTTCAGCCGAGTCGGCCGAGTCGACGGGCGCCCTTGCCCACCATGACCTCCCGACCAGACGCGCCGCACCGGCTACGCCGAGCGGCGCATCATGCCGAGTGAAAGACAAGGCCTGGGAGAACGCCCGCCGAACCGCCTAATCTGGCGGGTTCCCAGTGCCGTCCGACGTAGCTTATTACGGCGTACAGGTCTGGGTGATCCGCCACTCTGCGCCCCGCAAGCCGACTCAGGGGATGCCCGGGATCAGCGGGCATCCCCTGACGCGTTGGCACCGCTAGTTGCGTCGGAGGTGGATGGGCTCGTTATGCGACGGGTGACTGGGGCTGGATCCTGCCGTCAGGTACGTGCTTTTGGGGCAGGATAATCAGAAGATCCATGCGGTGTATCTGCCATTGAGCACAGTATCTGTGCTGATATAACTACCTTTCGCGGTGCTCCTCGTCTGCAGGTAGTAGGGTGAACTTCCGCCGTTATCGTTGCTGGAGGCGATTGACACGAGACGGTCCTGGTTGGAATACACGAACTCACACGCCGCGCCAGGACTGCCCAGGACGGGTTGGTCGGGTGCGCTGGCGTTGACCCGGATACAGCGATCGTGGGCGCTGTCGTTGTAGAACTCGTAAATGGGAGCGCCTCGATAGTCGACGTTCAGTTCATCGTTGGTGAACTGACTCGTGACCGTACCGTCCTGGTGCACCGAGTAAGCGGCACCGAAATCGATCTGAAGCTGGGACGTGCTGCCCGCCGGCTGATCGAAGCAGGCGCCGGTTCCGACAGCTTGCAAGCAGACGTAAAGGAGATTATCTGCGCTAGCTGGCTGCGTCATGGTGAGCGGGGCGATTCCCCCGGCGAGCAACGCACCAGCGGCGAGCAATGCACGTATGCGCATGAGCTGCTTTCCCTTCGCTTGCGCCGTCAGAAATCTGAGAGAAGCCGGCGCGCCAATAAAGGACATTTCGCCACTTTATCACGAAGTGGTATCACGCGATAGATGTGCAGCTTTTGAATACTCCGGTCACTGCTCGCACACGGCACATTCCTGCCGTGAAATGAAACGTACACGTCCATCGCTGAACGATGAGACTGCGCGGCAAGGAGACCGGCAGATCGGCCGAGACTGCAGTCCGACGTGGACACCAATATCGGGGCGCATGGTCGAACGGGACGGCAGCGGCTAACGCCTGGCGGTTAGGCAATGGTTACTGTCAGTCGCACGATGTCCTGACCCAGCGCCGACGCAATCGAGTTCACTTCGCCGCGGGTCAATGACAGCGCATCGGCCCCCGCGAATTGGGGCTTATCTGACAGAACTGGTCGATCTGAGCACCGCGGACACCTCTCCGTGAAGTCGGCGACAGGTACCTATTCGATCTGCACTTGCCCGGTCCGCTCTGGTCGCGGGCGAAGTCGGTGACGCTGGCTGTCCGCGCAAGCCAGTCAGGCTGGGGATAGCGGTCAGCGTGACCGCGCAACGGGCGGGGTGAGGCGCTTGGTCGTCGAGGGGACGCTGGGTGAGCGATTTGCCGCCCGACCGGCCGTCGGCGGCCCGGATGTGGTCGGCCCGGAGGGCTCGGTAGTAGGACATGGTCAAGCCGCCGAGCTCGATCCGCTAGGCGGTATGCAGCACTGCCCGGTCGACGAGCTCACCCCTGAGGTCCGGGACAGCGGGCCGGCCGTCTGTCACGCGGGGAGCGGTTCTCAGAACTTGGGCTCGACGGGAGCGGGGAGCTGGTCGGCCCATCCGCGCAACGCGGCTGCCGCGGCCGCGCGAAGGTCTTCGCCGGCGGCGTCTTCCCGGATGAGGCGCTCGCCGGGTGGGCGGGCGATCTCCCGGAACATCTGGAGGTCCTCGAACCCGCTGGCCGCCGCATCGTGGCTGGTGGCGGCGTAGACCACGCGGGGAATGCGAGCCCAGTAAGAAGCCGTGAGGCACATCGGGCACGGCTCGCAGCTGGAGTAGAGGACACCGTCCTCGAAGACGGCCCGCCCGAGCGCCTGGCCCGCCGCGCGCAGGGCGATGACCTCGGCATGGGCGGTCGGGTCATGCCGCTCGGCCACCCGGTTGATGCCCTCGCCGGCCACCGAGTCCGCGACGACGACCAGGGCCCCGAACGGGCCCTTGCCGTCGTCCTCCAGGGCGCCTCGGGAGATCTCGATGGCCCGCTGGAGATAGCGGCAATCAGCCTCGCTGAGCCCGGTCACTGCGGGCCAGCCGCGAGGCCCGAGGCGCTCACCCGGCTCCTGGCAGCCGGACCTCGAGCACGCCGTCTGTCCGGCGGGTCTCGAACACCGGCTGAGGCGCGGTCGCCGGGCCCCGGACCACCTTTCCATCGGACAGCCCGAAGGTGCTGCCGTGCCAGGGGCAGGTCACGCAGCCGTCGCCGAGGTCGCCGTCGGACAGCGGCCCGGACATGTGGCTGCACCGGTCGGCAAGCACATGGACCTGGCTGCCGTCACGGACCGCGAGCATCGGTACCTCGCCCAGCAGCATGCGCACCGGCTTGCCATCCGGCAGGTCCTTCACTGCAGTGAGTGAGTGCCAGCCGGGCTCGATGAGATGCGGGACGGCTTCGGCGTGGTTGGCTCCACCGGCCAGGCGGAAGGACAGGTGGCCGCCAATCAGCCCACCCGCGGCGAGCGCCGCCAGGCCGGCCAGCCGCAGCCCGCGGCTGGTGCGCTGGGACCGGCTGAGCAGTGAGCTGCCGTAGCAGGTCACCGCGACGGCGTTGGCCAGGCCGTGCACCACGCCGACGCGCATCTGCTGCTCATGCTGCTCCGACCAGTCGGCCGCTCCGGCCGCGATGGCGGGGACGGCGGCGGCCAGGCCGGCTGCCGTCAGGCCGCGAGCGGCGCGGTCGTCGCCGCCGGACAGGTCCAGGATGCTCGCCGACAGCCATGTTCCCGCGGTGGCCTGGACCAGCATCGGGTGCAGCGGGTGCCCGAGCCACGTCCCGTGCAGGGCGTCCCGGAACCGGCCCGGCGGGATCAGCCGGGCGGCGCGCTGCCCGACGGCGACGAGCCCGTCGAGGCTGCTGGCTTGTTCGAGTCGGGAGATGGCGTCCATGGCGCCGTCCGCTTCCCGCCTGCCCGAGCGCTAAACCGCCGGCATGACCCGCCTGAACCAGGGAAGCCTCCACTCCTCGCCTAGAGGAAGGGGGCATCGTGGTTACTTACACGATCCCGGGCATGAAGACCAGCAGCGCCGATAAGGTCATCGCGCTGCTGCAGGACCGGCTTGACTCGCTCAGCGACCTGGCGCTGACGCTCAAGCACGTCCACTGGAACGTCGTCGGGCCGAACTTCATCGCCGTGCATACGATGCTGGACCCGCAGGTCGACGCGGTCCGCGTCATGGCCGACGAGACCGCGGAGCGCATCGCGGCGCTCGGGGGCTCGCCCAGCGGTACTCCCGGCGCGCTCGTCAAGCGGCGAGACTGGGACGACTATTCCATCGGGCGGGCCGACGCCATCGAGCACCTCGGCGCGCTGGATGTGGTTTACGCGGGCATCATCGAGGCCAACCGCGGCGCGATCGAGGCGACCGAGGAGCTGGACCAGGTCACCCAGGACATGCTGATCGGTCACGGCGGACAGCTAGAGCAGTTCCACTGGTTTATCCGGGCCCACCTGGAGCAGCCCGACGGATCCCTGCGGACCGCGGGCGCCGCTACTGAGCGCACCGCGGCTCGGCGCGCCAGCCGCTGAGCGGCCGGGGCCCGAGACACGGGCGGCATGAGATACGGGGAGAAGAGCGGCATGAGATACGGGGAGAAGAGATGACACTGGAGCTGCCCACCTGGGCCGGCCCGCTGATCGGCGAGTGCCAGAACTCCGGCGAGGACGTGGACGTGGCGCTGAAGCTGGCGGCGGACTACGGCAGGCTGCTGCCGCAGCCCGGCTGCGGCGAGACCGCGCGACGGTGGGCCGTGCTGGCCGCGGCCGGCGAGCACAACCTCACCGTGGCCAGGGTTCTAGAGGCACACAGCGACGCTCTCGCGATCCTCAGCGAGGCCGGGGCGGCGCCGCCGGACGGCACCTGGGGCGTCTTCGCGGCCGAGGCGGCGCCACACCGGCTGGAGGCTCGCGATAGCGCCGGGCAGGTGACGCTGACCGGCGTCAAGCCCTGGTGCTCGCTCGGCGCCCGGCTCGACTGCGGCGCTGATCACCGCCCACGTCGGGACTGACGAGAGGCAGCTGTTCCGGGTCAGCCTGCGCCACCCGTCGGTCACGGCGCAGCCGCCGGGGGCCTGGGTGGCGCGCGGGCTGCGCAGTGTCGTCAGCGCGCCGGTCCGGTTCGACGCCACGCCGGCCGAGCCGGTCGGGTCCCCGGGCTGGTACCTGACCCGGCCGGGCTTCGCGTGGGGCGGGATGGGGGTGGCCGCATGCTGGCACGGCGGCGCCCGCGGCCTGCGGACCACGCTGGTGCGCGGATCGGCCGGCCGGCCCGGCGATCTGGCCGCCATGCACGTCGGCCTGGTCGACGCCGCGCTGCATGCCGCCGAGGCCGTCCTCGCCGCCGCCGCCGCGCTGATCGACGCCGGCCAGGCCGACGGCAACGCCGGGCAGGTCCTGGACCTGCGGGTACGGGCGACCGTCGCGGACGCCGTCGAGCGGACCATCCGGCAGGTCGGCCACGCGCTCGGACCAGCCCCGCTCGCGTTCGACGAGGACCACGCCCGCCGGGTGGCCGACCTGGAGCTGTACGTCCGCCAGCACCACGCCGAGCGGGACCTGGCCCGCCTCGGCGCCGCCGTCCTGGCGGCCCAATCCGGCCGGAGTGCCGCTTGATCCGCCGCGTCGCGGTGGTCATCCCGGCAGCCAACGAGGAGCAGAGGATCGGCCGGTGCCTGTCCGCCGTCGCCGCCGCGCGGCGTCACCTGCACCACAGCGACGCGGCCGTCGCCGTGCGCATCGTGGTCGTCCTGGACGGCTGCCAGGACCGCACCGCGGTCATCGCCGCGGCCTCCCGCGAGGTCCAGACGGTGGCCATCACCGCCGCGAGCGCTGGTGCCGCCCGGCGGGCCGGGGCCAGCGCCGCGCTGGCCGGCGCCGGGCCGGCGGCCGAGCTGTGGCTGGCCAATACCGACGCCGACTCGCAGGTACCGGTGAACTGGCTGACCGGGATGCTGGCCGAGGCCCGCCTGGGCGCGCACGTCGTCCTGGGCACCGTGCTGCCCGGCCGGGACCTTGAGCAGCGGACCCGGGCCGAGTGGCTCAGCCGCCATCACCTGCGCGACGGTCATCCTCACGTCCACGGGGCCAACTTCGGCATCCGGGCCGACGCCTACCTGGGCCTGGGCGGCTGGCCGGCGATGGTGACCGGCGAGGACGCCGAGCTGGCCCGGCGTGCCGCCCGCACCGGCCACCTGAGGATCTCCCGCACCGCCGCGATTCCCGTGGTCACCAGCGTGCGGCCAGACGGCCGGGCCCCGCGGGGCTTCTCCGGCTACCTGCTCGACATCGCCGCCCCAGTCGCGGATGCGAGGACCTGATGGCCACCAGGCCCGCGCCGGCCAGCCCGATCGACGCTCCCGGTACCGCCGAGGCGGCCTGGCGCGGCTGGACCGGGCTGGCCCGCCTGCCCGCCCTGGACGTGACGCCCTGGACCAGCGCGGTGATCGTCGCGGCCCACCCCGACGACGAGGTGCTCGGTCCCGGCGGCATCATCGCCATGCTGGCCGCGGCCGGCGCCCGGCTCCGGGTCATCGCCGTGACCGACGGGGAATCCTCGCACGGCGACCGGGCCAACCGGGCCGCGCTGATCCGCCGCCGGGTGGCCGAGCGGCAGGCCGCCCTGCACGCCCTGGGCGCCGGGGACGCCGAGATCATCCGGCTCCGCCTGCCCGACGCGGCCCTCGACGGACGCGACGCTGACATCGCAGCCGCGCTCGACGGGCTGGTCACCGGCTTCGACAGCTGCGTGGCCTCCTGGGCCGGCGATGCGCACGCCGACCACGAGGCCGTGGGCCGCGCTATGGCGCAGATCAGCCATCAGCTCACCGGGAGCGGCTGGTTCTTCCCGGTCTGGATGTGGCACTGGGCCCGGCCCGCGGACCCGCGCGTGCCGTGGCGGCACGCCGTCCGGGTGCCACTGACCCCGGTCGCGGGCGCCCGCAAGCGACTCGCCCTCAGCTGTTTCACCAGCCAGATGGAACCCCGGCCCGACGGCCGGGGGCCCGTGCTGCCGGGCCCTTTCGTCCCCCATTTCCTGCGCGACTTTGAGCTGCTACTTCCCGTGGAGCGACCATGATCCTGGAGCCTGCCTACTTCGACCAGATGTATGCCGAGTCAGCCGACCCATGGGGGTTCACCAGCCGCTGGTACGAGAAGCGCAAGTACGCCCTCACGCTGGCCATGCTGCCCCGCGAGCGCTACGACGACGCGTTCGAGCCCGGCTGCTCCATCGGTGTCATGACCGAGCAGCTGGCGCCGCGCTGCACCCGGCTGCTGTCTTGTGACGTCGCCCCGGCCGCGGTCAAGGCCGCCGCGGCGCGGACCACCGGCCAGCCTGGCGTCCGCGTCGAGCAGCGCGTCCTGCCCGGCGACTGGCCCGACGGCGACTTCGACCTGATCGTTTTCTCCGAGTTCCTCTACTACTTCGGCGGCCCCGATCTCCAGCACGTCCTTGACCTCGCCGCCGTCGCCCTGCGCCCCGGCGGCACTCTGATCGCCGTGCACTGGCGCCACCCGGTGCCGGAATATCCCCGCAGCGGGGACAACGTCCATGACGTCCTCGCGGGCCAGGACTGGCTCAGCCGTCTCGCCGGGCACCAGGAGCCTGACTTCATCGCCGAGGCCTACCTGAAGGGCCCGCTGATCTCGGTGGCAGAGGCCACCGGCCTGACGTGAGCGCTAGCCGACGGCATTCTTGACACCTATTAACAACGGGGGTCGCCGGCCGGGCAGGCTTGCCCCGCGGGTCGGCCCTGCCCGGTCCCGCGAACCCCCGGTCAGGGCTGCGTCCAGGCCCGGATACATCGGCAGCAGGCGGCCCAGGCCCATCACGGCGATGACCCGCGGCACGCCACCTTGATCGGGCATGGCCAGCCTCAGCTCGGCGCCGCTGGCGGTGGCCTGCTGGTCAGCGATCAGCAGCGCGCGGATGCCCGCCGAGTCGCAGAAATCCGTGCCGGTCAGGTCGGCGATCACGATCGGGGTACCCGCGGCGATGGCCTGATTCAGCTCGTCGCTGACGCCAGAAGCGTTAGCCAGGTCAATCTCGGCCGGCAGCCGGACAATGATCGGTGAAGGTGCCATGGTGCATCTCGCTCGAGTGATTCTAGGTAAAGGCAACAAAGCCGCTCTCGAACTCCACTGGGCCGAGACGGCGAACGTCCGTGACTGGGCGCGCGGGCGGGACGCCGCCGGGCGTGGCGGCGTCCCGCCCGCGCGGCTGGTCTCAGCCGGCGGCGACCTTCTTGCGATCCTCGTGCCCGGTGATCTGGATGCTGCGCGGCTTGGCCTGCTCGCGGACCGGGATTGTGAGGGTGAGCACCCCGGCCCGGTAATCGGCGTCGATCTGGTCTGCGTCCAGGGTGTCGCCGAGGAATACCTGCCGGGTGAACACCCCTGCGGGCCGCTCGGCGACGAGCATCTCGGCGCCATTGGCCTGCTCGAATCGCCGCTCTCCCCGGACGGTCAGGACATTCTGCTCGACGGTCAGCTCGATGGAGTCGGCGCTGGCGCCGGGCAGGTCGAAGTGGATGAAGAAGGTGTCGCCCTGGCGGTAGGCGTCCATGGGCATCGCTGCCGGCCGGGCGGCAGTTCCGAGCACTTGCTGGGTGAGCCGGTCGAGTTCGCGGAACGGATCGGTGCGGACAAGCATGATCGTAGCCTCCTGACCAGTGGTCGTCCTGTCTGGGCGCGATGCCCACAGATGTATATAACAGACACCAGGATTATCTGACAAGACTCGACTCAGATTTTCCTGTGGTACATACTGAGATAGTCGCCGTCATGACGTCACGGGCGCCAGTGGTGGAGGAGCCAGGATGAAGGACCTGCCTGCGTCGAGTCCGGACTGGGCGGACCTGAACCAGGGCCTGTTCAGCATCTCGGTCGCGGCCGAGCTCGCGGGCCTGCATCCGCAGACGCTGCGGGTCTACGAGCGCGAAGGACTCCTGGAGCCGGGCCGCAGCGTGGGAGGGACGCGCCGCTACAGCCGCAATGACATCACCCGCCTGCACGAGATCTGCGCCCTGACCAGCGACGGGCTCAACCTGGCTGGCATCCGCCGGGTGCTTCAGCTGCAAGAGGAAACTCGCCAGCTCCAGGCCGAGATAGCCCGGCTCAGGCCGCCCGGCCGCCAGGCCCGGCCCCGCTAGTCCGCTGCGCCCTGCCGCTGAGGACCGGGCGCCGGGTCGTCCGGCTCGCGGCGCAGCACGAGCAGGGCGATGTCGTCGCGTGGCGCACCGGAGATCATGGCGGCCATCGCCGCCGCGCACGCGGCGTCGGCCGGTCCGGCTGTCACGGCTGCGCACAGCGTGGCCAGGCCGTCGTCCAGCGGGCGGTCCCGGCGCTCGACCAACCCGTCGGTATACAGGCAGAGACTCGTCCCTGGAGGTATCTCCAGCGTCGTGGTGTGCCAGGCTCCTGGCCGCGGCCACGCCGATCATCAAGTCGGCGGGGACGTCGGCGACTACCCCTTCCTGACCGGGCCAGATGACCACCGGCGGCAGGTGACCGGCCGCGGAGAGGGAGACCCGCTCGAGGCCCGGATCGAAGACCGCGACCAGCACGGTGGCCATCGCTCCCGGCTCGAAGTGCTGCATCTTGGCGTCGAGCCGGGTGAGGATCTCGGCCGGGTCGGACGTTTCCATGGCGTAGGCGTGCAGCGTGCTGCGCATTCGGCCCATGATCACCGCGGCGGGCAGCCCGGCGCCGGCCACATCGCCGATCACGGCGCACAGCTGACCTGAGGGCAGAGCGAAGACGTCGTACCAGTCGCCGCCCACGTTGCCCTGGCCGGGAGCGTATCGGCAGGCGACGTCGATGCCCGGCACACTGGGCGGGGCCGGGGGGACCAGACTGCGCTGAAGCGCCGCGGCGGCCGCGCGATCCGACCGTCCGGTCAGCGACTGGACCGCGGCGGCGGCGCGGTCGGCGGCGAGCTGAAGCAGGTCGGCGTCTTCAGTGGTGAACTTCCGGGGCGTCAGGGAGCCGACGTGCAGGACCCCGATCACCTTCCCGGCGACCAGCAGGGGCACGCCGATCAGTGAGTGGATGCCCTTCTGGGTGAGGATGGGGTTCAACACGTTGGTGCGATCAACATGATCCAGGATGACGGGCCGCTTTTCGGCGGCCACGCGCCCGGCGAAACCGCCGCCGAGCGGAATCCGGACATTCTGACGGACTTCTTCCTCGAGACCGCGGGCTGCGGTGGCGATGAGCTGACCGGAGGCTTCGTCGAGGAGGAGCACGGCCGCGGTATCACCCTGGAGGATGTCCTTCGCCCGGTCCAGGAGCTCAGCCAGCAGGTGCTCAGCGTCCAGCCGGGAGAGCGCGGCGTCGGCGATGGACTGCAAGTCACGAAGCTTGTCGCCAGCGCTCCGCATCGCGGAAGTGGACGTCCTCACAAGCACAGCGTAGTGACCCGGCCGCCGCCGGCCCTACAGCTGACGTCGGAGGCCTGCCTCCCGCTCGGCCTGCTCGAGCCCGCCATCGATGTCGGCCTCGAGCGAGGCCTTGGCGCGCCCGCGCCGGCCGATGGGTAAGGCCGATGGGCAAGATGGTGCGCTGAGCGCAGTCCTCGAGCAGCAGCTCCAGCGTCGCCATCCGCGGGCAGGTGCCGGTTCGGATTCTGGCCGACGTCGTCCACCCATTTCCCACGCATGCGCAGGCCTATGAGGTCCCGCTGCGCGAGCTGGCCCGGCAGCTCGCCGAGAATCCGGGATCTTCAAGACTCTGACGGCTTCATCGCCGATGCCGCAGACCACAGGCGCGCGTTGGTCCGAGGATGCCGAGGGTCTGGCCTCGGAACTGTGGAGGCTAATTACTTCTTGAAGGCGCCCTCCCTGCGTCACTGAGCCAGACTGCCGCTGTCGGATGCCCCGCCCTGGATGCTGGGCTGGGACGGGGCGGCCGGTCGGCGCTCAGGCGCGGCCAACTGCTCCTGAGCAGTTCTCTCGGGTGGTCACCAGGACAATCCGGCCGTGAAGCGGGAACCCTGAGATGATCATAGAAAGCCAGGGTGTGGCGGTGCCGCTCATTGCGCTGACCGCTAGCATCACAGCAGTCGTCTCCAGGTGAGGACCGGTGACAGGAGCCCAGGTCGAGCGAGGCCGTCGCACCCGGCCGAGTCGTGGCCTTTCGCTAGACCGGATCGTCACTGCCACTCTGGAACTGGTGGATGAGCAGGGCATCGGGGCAGCGACGATGCGGGCGGTGGCCTCCCGGCTCGGGGTTCGCTCGATGTCGCTGTACAGGTACGTACAGGACCGCGACGAGCTGTATGACGCGGTGGTCGAGCGGATCGTCAACGAGCTCGCCAATGACCCGGAGGTCCAGCTCCGGCCGGTCGAGGGGTGGCGCCCCTATCTCGTGGGCATGGCGCACGGAGTGCGTCGTTACGCCCGCGCCCACCCCCATGCGTTCCCGCTGGTCGCCACCCGGCCGCCGGCCGCTCCATGGGTGAACCCGCCGCTGCGGTCATTGCGCTGGGTCGAGGCGATGCTGACCGGGCTAGCGGCAGAAGGGTTCAGCGACGAGCAGGTGCTGTTCACCTACCGCACCTTCAACAGCTTCCTGCTCGGCTACCTGCTCCTGGAAACCAGCGCCATGGCGCTCCGGGATCCGAAGCCCGGCGACGGGTCCTTCTCCGGCACCGACACTGCCTCGGTTGATGACGGTGACTCCGCCGGCCAGGCCGCCGACCCGGTCGTCGGCGGCCTGAGTCCGACCCGCTCAGCCGGGCAGCGGGAAGCTCTCGCTGATGCCAGCAGCCCATGGGAGCTGCTGGATCCCGAGGCCAGGCTTGACGTCAGGCGCTTCCCCACGGTTCACCGCCTTGCGCCTGGCCTGGCCGAGGATCGCTGGGAAGCTGAGTTCCAGACGGGCCTGACGGACATGCTTGACCGCATCGCGGCTTCTGTAGGCGGCTGACCTGGCTCGAAGGGCGCGGCCGGGGCCGTTGTCAGCCGGACGGCCTTAGTGAGTCCAACAGGGCAGCGTCCTTTCCGCGCCGCGTGACATGGCTGGGCGCTCGCATGACCAGCCGGAGCCGGAGTCCCCGGCGCTGGGCCGGCTCGCCAGGCCCGCGGAGGCCTCAAGCGGGGGTCAGGGGCCGGTAGGCTTACGACGTAAGCTTCCCGGATAAACTTCTGACGTAAGTTTAGTGTGTAAGTCGCTTCGTACCGGGTAGCAGCGGCAGACCGCTTAACCAGCCAGCTACGGGTGTCCCCCACGCGCGCCTGTTTGGCGATCGCGGACGGCAGCTGGCTCAAAACGAGGAGATGGCGCGGATGACAGAGAACTATCAGCCGGCAACTGCGCCGGCGCAGCGCGGCGGATCGCCGCCGCCGGTCCTTGCGGAGGAGCCTGGTGAGGGCGGCCTGAAAGAACAAGCATCGGACCTGGGCCACAGCGGCGCTGATGCGGGCAGGCACGTAGCCGACGTGGCCAGGGAGCAGGCTTCGGGGGTCGCGGCGGAGGCCAGGCGCCAGGGCCGGAACCTGATGCAGCAGGCCCAGGAGCAGCTGCAGGGACAAGCGACTCAGGGGCAGCAGCAGCTGGCGAGCCGGCTGCTGTCGTTCAGTGATGAGCTTCGCTCCATGGCGGATGCTTCCGGCCAGGATGGCATGGCGGGAGGGCTCGCACACCAGGCGGCCTCGAACGTGCGCACCGCGGGGCAGTGGCTGGACAACCGCAACCCCGGGCAGGTGGCGGCCGAGATTCGCTCCTTCGCGCATCGTCGGCCAACGGCGTTCTTCGCACTGTCCGCGGCAGCGGGCCTGGTGGCCGGCCGGCTCACCAGAGGCCTGAAGGATGCGGACAGCGAGGAGAGCGACAGGCCCGCCACGACCGCTGGGCGTCAAACGGCACAGCGCAGTAGCGAGCAGCACATGCTGGCGCCGGACGCCCCCAGTCCCTCATCGCCGGTACCCGGGGGCACCGGCGATGAGGCCTGGGGCAGCGGCCTGCCGCCAGCCGGCGACACCCCGGTCTGGGAGCCAGGCCCCCCGTACGGCGAGTCGAGCCCCCTGGTCCCGGGTCAGCCGTCCCAGCATGAGGACATCCCGTGAGCAGCCCGCTCGACCCGACCCTACGGCCGCCCGATTCACGCCCTTCAGTCGGCGAGCTGTTCTCGGACGTCGCCGAGGACCTGAGCACGCTCATGCGCCAGGAGGTGGATCTGGCCAAGGCTGAGCTGCGCCAGTCGGCCAGCCGGGGCGCAAAGGGTGCCGGGCTGCTGGGCGGCGCCGGCATCAGCGGCTACATGGCCCTGCTCTTCGCATCGGTCGCCGCGTGGTGGGGTATCGGCGACGCCATCGGTCACGGCTGGTCGGCACTGATCGTGGCAGGCATCTGGCTGGTCGTCGCGGCGGTGCTGGGACTGATCGGCCGCCGGGAGATCAGCGCGGTATCAGGCATCCCGCGGACCACGGCGACCATGAAAAAGATCCCTGACGCAGTAAAAGGAAACGAGGGCACACCATGACCAGCGATCCGGACGAGATCCGCGCGCAGATCGACGAAACGCGCTCCGGCCTGAGCGACGACGTCAACGCCCTGGCTGACACGGTTAACCCCGCGCATGCCGCCCGGCGCAGAGCAGCCCGCGCGCGTTCGGCCGTGCTCACGGTCAAAGACAAGGTCACCGGCACAGCATCACGGTCCGCCTCCGGCGCTGCGTCCGCAGCCGGGGAAAGGGCGTCATCAGCTCAGGAACGGCTCTCGGCGGCCCCGGCGCGACTGCGCCGCCAGGCAGCGGGCAATCCGCTGGCTCTCGGTCTCATCGCGGCCGGGACCGGCTGGCTCGTGGGCTCGCTGCTGCCCGCCAGCAGCACCGAGGAGCGCGCCGCGACTAAGGCGAAAGAAGCTGCCGCGCCTGCGGTCACCAGCGCCGCCAGGGACGCCGGAGCCAGCCTCAAGGATTCCGCGAAGCAGGCCGCCGAGTCGGTCCGGACCACGGCCGCCGACGCTGCGGCCACCGTGAAAGACGAGACGGCGGCATCCGCGCACGACATCCGGGACCAGGCCGAGGCAGCTCGCGACAGCATTACCGATCGCAACCCGTAATAACCGCGGCAACCACGCGCGGATCGAGCCCGGACCGCTCGTCCCGCTCCGGGGGCTGGCGGAGGCATGGTGCCTGCGCGGTTTCGCCATCGCGCAGGCACCAGAACCAGCCGTGCGCGGACACATGAGGAAGGGGGCCACTTACCGATGGCCAGATCACAGAACGCCGAGCGCCGGGCGCGCCACGACGTGCCGGACGACCCGACAGATCTCAGCGGCCGGTCCTGGCTCGCGGCGGCCAAGCGGACGCTACGGGAATATAAGGCCGACCAGCTACAGGACCGCGCGGCGGCGCTGACGTATTTCGGCATCCAGTCGATCTTCCCCGGCCTTCTTGTCCTCGTCTCCCTGCTCGGGTTTCTCGGCAAGTCGGTCACTCAGTCGCTCATCACGAACCTCGGCAAGGAAGCCCCCGCGTCCGTTCGTCACATCATCATCAGCGCCGTCCACCATCTCCAGCAAAGTCATGCGGCCTCCGGCATCCTCGGCATTGCCGGGATAGCGCTCGCCCTGTGGTCGGCGTCCAACTATGTCGCGGCGTTCATGCGAGCCTCTAATGTCATTTACGACGTTCCGGAAGGTCGGCCGATCTGGAAGACCGCGCCGATCCGGCTGGGCGTGACCATAGTGACGATGATCCTGCTCGTGGCGGCGGCCTTCATCGTTGTCGTGACGGGAGGCCTGGCCCAGAAGGCCGGGAGCGTGCTCGGGCTCGGCTCGACGGCAGTCACCGTGTGGGGTGTCGCGAAGTGGCCTGTCCTGGTGGTCATAATCGGCCTGATCCTGGCCATCTTGTTCTGGGCCAGCCCTAACGCCCGGCACGGCTTCAAGTGGGTTAGCCCAGGTGGGCTGGTCGCGGTCCTACTGTGGCTCGTCGCCTCGGCCCTCTTCGCGTTGTACGTGGCCAACTTCAGCCACTACAACCGGGTATACGGCAGCCTGGCCGGCGTGATCATCTTCCTGGTCTGGATGTGGATCTCCAATGTCGCGATCCTGCTCGGCGCCGAGTTCAATGCCGAGCTGGAGCGCGGCCGCGCCATAGCTGGCGGCCACCCAGCCGACCGGGAGCCGTTCTCGGAACTTCGCGATGACTACAAGCTCCGGAAGGAAGAGGAGAAGAGAACTCACTAACCCGATATGAAGGTACTCAGCAGGCGACACCTGCCCTCCGGCGACTTATCCGGTTGTCCGGGCTCCGGCGGCGGCAAGTACCACCGACCAGGGGCCCGCTCTCGGCAAGGGCTTGCCGTCGTGGGCTCCGGGTTAGTCATGTCGCTGCCGGGTACGAGCGGCGCGGCAGGCCGCTGCGCCGGATGCTGCTGGCGAGCGCTGTGGCCGGCGGGGGTCGGCTGCGCGGGATCACGCTGGCGTCGCTGTCGTCTGCCGCCGCACCTGAGGGTCAGGAGGAATGATCAGTGGGCTCAGCCGAGGATGGCGGCCGGCTGCACCTGGAATGCCAGCTGGACGGCGGCGTCGCCGTCGTCAAGGTGATTGGTGATCTTGACGTGTTCACCAGCGGCGAGTTCCGGGAGGGTCTGCTGCGGGTCATCAGTGACGAGAGCGAGCAGAGCCTGGTGGTGAATCTCGCCGGGGTCAGCTTCATCGACTCGACGGGCACTGGGGTGCTGGTCGGGGTGTGGCACCGGGTCCGCGCGACGAATGGCATGCTGGCCGTGGCCGCCCCGTCTCGCCAGGCCCGCGGCATCCTGGAGATGACCGGCCTGGCCCGCACTTTCCCGGTCTATCAGACCGAGGCGGAGGCCGTGCACGCCTGCAGCGCGCCTGCCGCCGGGTAGCGCATCAGCGGAGACCCGGTGCTTCGCGAGCCCGGCACATCGCCGGCCGCCCTCGCGCCGCGGACCGCCAGCTGAGTCCAGCGCGCCGGGCAGCTGAACGTCGCAGGCGCCCCGGAAGTCAACTGATACGCCCGGCCCGGCCCGCACGCCGGTGCCGGCGGCTCAGTCATTTCTCGTCCGCGTCGCTGTCTTCGCGGTCCTGCACCCGAGGCGGCGTGTCGTCCGCTGAGTCCGGCGCGGCCTCGTCCTGGCCGGGCGGCGCGACGATGATCTCGGGCGATGTCTGGGGAAGCAGGTCATCGTCCTTGGATTCGGTCATGGCCCACATCATCTCCTTCGGGCTTGAAGCGAGGGGGTACTGATCTTCATTGGCTGCGCTCCTAGGGCATCTGGCCGCGGCTCATGCCTGCGTCGTCCGGGCGCGCGTCTGCGGGGGCGGGACGGACGAGGCGGGAGTGGCCCGCTCTATGGCGGCCCAGCCGGTGTCGGCGGCGCGCTCGGCCCGCTCAGCCCGGCCACCGCCGCGAAGGCCGAACAGCCGTTTGGCCCGCAGCAGATAGGCCACGATCGCCAGATTGATGACCAGCGCGAGCACCTTAAGCGGCGAGACCGTCTTGGTGAGCTCATAGACCTCATATGGCACGAAGACGATGGTGGCGACGAACGTCAGGTACTCGGCCCAGCGGCGGCCCAGCCACAGCCCCGCCGCCTCGACACCCTCCATGACCGCGTACAACGACACCGCGACACCAACGAGATACAGGTTCGTGATGCTGATCGCGAACAGATCCTTCAGGTCATGCACGATGCTGCTGTGGCTCGTGTTGACCGGGCCGCCCAGGCCGCCCTGCAGGTCCTTGAGAACACGGGCAAATTCAGCGTTCAGGACCGCCTTATCGTTAGCGAACAGGAAGATGGCCGCCGCGAGGGCTGCCAGGACCAGGAAATGGAGAAGACGGTCAACGGCGATCAGCCGCAGCACGTAACGGTCGCGCAGCGGGCGGCCGCGAAGCGGCAGGGCGATATTCTCCCGGCTCGGCGGATGGTCCGCCGCCGGGTGCTCGGGCGGACTGAGTGCCACCCAGGAATCGCAGCGCAGGCACCGGTACCAGCGCAGGCCGTCGCTCTCGCGCGCGAACAGCGCATCCTGCGCGCGCAACGTCCGGGCGTCGGTTCCCAGCAGTTCATGGCCGTGCAGGCCACAGCCGATCAGCTCATACCGCAGCCGGGGGCGGTAGCGCCGCGGGCGCTCGGTACCAGGCGCCGCTAGCCTCGCCGGGGTGTCACTGTTCATCGCGGTGCTGCTACCCGCCATTGCAGGAGTTATTGCTCCCTGACCACATCGCAGTCCAGCAGCCGCGGGGCCCAGGCCCGTGGGCTAGCTCGGGCTTGATGGTCAGCGGTTCGACGGCTTGGGTGACGAACCCTGGCCAGTCGGCTTGCGTCCGCCCGGACCAGCGAGTCGGCGGCGACTCGCGCCACACCGACCCGCACTAGCCGGTGCACACCGGCGCGCACGGGCACGGCCAGCGCGCGGTACAGCGAGCTGGTCGCCTCGGGTGTGACGTGGAAGGACAGCCGCCATGTGATGGATCGGGTAGGTGCACAGCACCACCGATTCGCAGTCCTTCTCGCGCAGCATCAGTGCGGGCGCCCGCGGCCGTTTACGGCCAGCACCTCAGCCCCGGCGGGACGGACGGGGCGCGGCTGTCCCTGCTCGGTGAATGACTCGCCGCCTGACCGGCCGCCGAACGGCCGACCGTGGTCGGCGTGCTCGTCCCGGAAGTAGGACATCGTCCAGCTGCCGAGCTCGATCCTGTCGCCGGTGTGCAGGGCAGCCCGCTCTACTGGCCGCCCGTCTACCCGGTTGCCGCCGGGAGCGCCCAGATCAACCAGGACGTACTCGTCGCTGTCTTCGCACCGGATCTCGGCGTGCTGGTCAGCCAGGCCGTCCAGCCGCAAGTCAGCTTGCTCCCGCTGCCGATCCGCGTCGTTCTTCTTTCCCGCAGGCTGAACTCCTGCTGAACGGCGCCCTCCGGCGCGCTGCCGCCCATGGCGAATACCAGCCTGGGTCGGCCGCCGCCTTGATCGGTCGTAGTCACCATCATCTGTACCTGCCCCCCTGTGAGCGCTCGCCGAGAGCGAATGCCGCCGCGCCCTGGTGCCGTGCTCGTATCGGTGTGCTCTATGCCCGACTCATGGCCCGTAGTACTCCATCCCGGCGGCTAGTTCCTCGATTGCCTGCGCGGCGTACTGCTGGCCGGCCACGCCAAGCCATGTCCAGGTAGGTAATAGCGTTCGGCGCGGTGGTGCCCGCGGCCCCGGCGGCAGCACATGAGTCCCTTGAACATTTCGCATGCATGCCCACGAGGTCATTCGGCAACCAGGGTCGTTCCCTAACGCTCCCAACGGCCTTGCGGCTAAGCGCGGGATCAGCGCAGCAGTGGCAGTGACGTCTCTCGGGGGTGGTAGCAGATCCGCGCTGAGGGCGCCATCTCCGCAGGTGCTAGGCGAAATCGACTGCGGCCGCAGCCGCCCGGAGAGTGCCCGGAAGCCGGCGGTTAGGGCCGTGCGCGGGCTATCCGAGGAGGCTGGCGGGGAGTGCCGCCAGCAGTTCTGCTGGTCCTGGGTAGACCCGGATCGCCCCGGCGTCACGGAGCTCGGCCTCGCCGGTGCCGCCGCTCAGCACGCCGACGCACGGAACGCCGGCCCGCCCGCAGGCTTTCGCGTCCCAGACGGCGTCGCCCACAAACACCGCGCCTTGCGGGCTGGTGCCAGCCTTCTGAAGCGCGACCTGGACCAGTTCGGGTGCCGGCTTGCTCTGGTCCACGTCAGCGGCGGAGGTGACGCCGTCGATCGCGTCGTCGGCGTCCAAGGCTGAGCGCAGTACCTTAAGTTCCTGCGGGCCGGCCGAGCTGGCCAGGATCACCTGCAGGCCGCGCTCGTGACACGCCCGCAGCAATCGGGCCGCGCCGGGCAGCGGCCGCAGCCGGGACCAGTACACCGAGTACAGCGCCGCATGCGCCGCGGCTATCTCGGAGTCGGCGGCCTGGTCCCGGTCGGCGGGCAGGAGCTCGCCGAGCAGCTGGTCGGTGCCCATGCCGATGGCACGATGGATTCTCGCCATCTGCACGTCGTGGCCGGCCTGGGCGAAGGCCTCCCACCAGGCCACGGTGTTCAGGTAATTACTGTCGACCAGCGTGCCATCGACATCGAACAGCACTGCGCGGACGGGATCGGCCATCCCGCCGACCTACCCGCCCCGGCAGCGGCCAACCCAGCGGCCCATCCGGCATCCGCCAGATGGACCTGCGCCGATGTCGCAGGCCACGGCCATGCCGTTAGGCCAAGGCGCGGATCACGCCGACCGCATCTGCTGCTCGTGCTGCTCGGGCCAGTCGGCTGCCGCGGCCGGGATCGCGGGAAACGGACGCGGCCTGAGCACCGTTGATATCCCTTAACAAAGGGGGCGCCGGCTGGTCACGCCTGTCAGGATCCGTTCCTCTCGATGGACGCCCCTGGCCGCGGACGCGGATCCGGCCGGATGGAGCCGTGATTGAGATGGCGGTCTGGAGGTACCTAGGAACTGCGGTTAAGAGGCCAGCCGGGCAGTGGTGCCTGGGCTGGCACGTGTCCCTCCCGCGGTGATGCGGTGGAGGCGCGCCACCGGCCCCGGCCTGAACACGGTGGGACGCGATGCGACATGGAGTTCATGAATGGGCCGGATCTGCGGGGGCGCTCGGATCCGGACCTGCTGCGGCTGGTCCAGTTCCGGCCGGCAGATGACCCGGGGCGGCAGGCGGCATGCGAGATCCTGGTCGGGCGGTATGAGAATGTCGTGCGATCGTGCGTCTACCGGTATCAGACGGCGCCGGAACTGGCTGAGGACCTGATGCAGGTCGGATACGTCGGGCTGATGAAGGCGATCAACAACTTCGATCCCGAGGTCGGCGAGAGCCTGGCTGCCTACGCCGTGCCGTGCGTGAGCGGGGAGATCAAGCGGTACTTCCGGGACAAGCGCTGGCAGGTCCGGGTCCGCCGGTCGACGCAGGAGCTGCGGCTGCGGATCCGCACGACAACTGCTGAGCTGACCCAGCAGCTGTCCCGGCCGCCGGTCGACGCCGAGCTGGCCGCGTACCTGGGCGTCACCGAGGCCGAGGTCGCCGCTGCCCAGCTCGCCAGCGAGGCCTTCCAGGCCGCTTCGCTCGACGCCCCGGCGGGACCCGATGATGACAGTGGCAGCGTGGGTGACCAGCTCGGCGCCGAGGATCCCGCGCTGGAGCACGCCCTCGACATGGAAGCCGTGTGGAAGCACGCCGCCGAGCTGCCCCCGCGCGAGCAGCACCTGCTGGTCATGCGGTTCTACGGCAACATGACCCAGCAGCAGATCGGGCAGGAGCTGGGCATCTCCCAGATGCACGTCTCCCGCCTGCTCAGGCGTGCCCTGGGGTACCTGCGGGACCAGATCACCGGCACGGCCGAGCCCGCCAGCGAATAGCAACGGACGCTCTGGGCGGAGAGATCGCGCATCGTCGCTGAGCGGCGTGCAACCAGAGCCTCATGTGGTCTTGCCGAGGGCCTTGCGCGTCGGGAACGGCGAGCTATACGCACAGTATCCCCGGTGCGGCGAGGTTGTCCTGCTCGCCGCGGGTAGGGGAGCCGGACGAAGTTGAAGCCGGACAGCACGTATCCGAGTCGGGAGGGTCATCGTGGTGACGAGTGCATCTGAGGAATCCGGGCGGGACTTGCTCAGCATTTACCTGAACGACCATCTGGCCGGGGCAACGGCCGGGGTCGAGTTGGCGCACCGGATGGCCCGGTCTCATTCCGGCCCTGGGGCGGGCAGCACGATGCAAAGCCTGGCGGCCGAGATCGCGCGGGACAGGTCGGCGCTGCGGGACATCATGGCCGGGCTGGGCGTCCCCGCGCGTGCCTACAAGGTGTGCGCGGGGTGGATCGGCGAGAAGGCGGGGCGCTTGAAGCTCAACGGACGGCTGCGGTCCCGGTCGCCGCTGAGCAATTTGGAGGAGCTGGAGATGCTCCGGCTGGGGGTTGAGGGCAAGGCCGCCGGGTGGCGCACGCTGCGGGTGCTGGCGGATTCTGATCCGCGGCTCGACGCTGCCCGGATCGAGGGCCTGATGTCGCGCGCGCGACATCAGGCAGATCTCCTCGAGGAACTGCGCGTCCGCGCCGCGGATGAAATCCTCGCAGTCTCCAGGTAGTCGCTCAGGAGCCGCTGATGCCGACCCGCGCAGCCCTGGCGGCCTGGCGGGGCCAACGAGCGCCGCGATCGCGCGCAAGAGGCCTGGCCGATAGGGCCGGCTCCAGGGAACGGGCGGCGCCTTCCGGGATTGCCGGGCTTGAGTCCCTGATTACGAGCGCAGGGTGCGCTGCTGACGTTCCAGTTCGGCGGCGACGGTAGCGCCGAGCTCGCTCCAGCTTTTCTCGAACTTGGTCAGGCCGTCTCGTTCCAGGTACTCGGTGACGTCGTCGAAGTGGATGCCCGCTGCCGCTAGCTGCTCGAGGAAGGTGCGGGCGGCGTCGTAGCTCCCGGTCATGGTGTCGCCGCTGACTTGGCCGTGGTCGGCGAAGGCTTCCAGGGTCGCGCCTGGCATGGTGTTGACCGTGCCGGGTGCGATCAGCCCGGCGACGTACTTGGTGTCGGGGTAGGCGGGATTCTTGACGCCGGTGGAGGCCCAGAGCGGCCGCTGCGGCCGCGCGCCGAGGCGGGCGAGTCGCTGCCATCGTTCCGTGGCGGTTAGCTGCTCGTGGGCCTGGTAGGCCAGGCGGGCGTTGGCTATCGCCGCTGCGCCTTTCAGCTCGGCGGCCTCGGGCGTGCCGAGGCGGTCCAGGCGCGCATCGACCTCGGTGTCCACCCGGGAGACGAAGAAGGAGGCCACGGACCTGATCGTGGTGAGGTCCTGGCCGGCGGCGTGAGCTTGTTCCAGTCCGCTGAGGTAGGCGTCCATGACAGCGCGGTACCGGTCCAGGGAGAAGATCAGCGTCACATTGACGCTGATGCCCTCGCATATCACTTGTGTGATCGCGGCCAGTCCTTGGTGCGTGGCAGGGATCTTGATGTACAGGTTGTCCCGGTTCACTGTCGTCCACAGCCGGCGCGCCATCTCGGTGGTGGCGGTGGCGTCCCGGCTGAGCCGTGGATCGACCTCGATCGACACGCACCCGGCGAGCCCGGCCGTCTGCGCGTGCACCGGCGCCAGGACGTCACAGGCCGTGCGGACGTCGTCGGTCGTTACGGCGAGCACCGCGGTGTCCACGTCCGCGCTGCGGGCGGCCAGGTCAGCCAGCTGGCCGTCGTAGCGGTCGCCGCGGGACAGGGGCGGACGCGAAGATTGTCGGGTTCGTGGTCACCCCGACGACGTGGCGGCCCGCCACGAGAGACTGTAGGCCGCCGCCGGCCAGCAGCTCGCGGGACAGGTCATCTAGCCATACCGCCACCCCTGCGGCGGTGAGATCGCCCAGCGAGTCATGTCCGGGTTGGTGAGTCATGCGTGCCTCCAGTCAGCAGGTTGTCAGGATGTGAGCGCGGCCATCGGCTGAGCGAGCAGCCCGGCCAGTCGCCGCAAGTCCGGGACCGGCCGGGACGGCGTTCCGGCTCCAGCTCGACCGGATCACCGAATCCGGCCACCAAGTGGGGTTGGTGTGGTCATTGGCTTTTCCCGGCCCGTGCAGGTAAAGCAGCGGCCGGGCATCAGCGCCACGGGTCACTTTCCGGATCACCTGGAACGCTCCGGGGAATTCATGGAAGGCTCCGCCGCGTCGTCCAGCCGCGGGATCACGCGACGCAGAACTCCGCCGCAGGCAGCAGATTGTCACTTCGCTGTCCGGTCGCATTCAGTTTGGCCACAGCCTGATTCAGGTTCGTGCCAATCCGGCGCACCAGCCCAGCTGCCGCCATCAGCTCGTCCAGCGTCTCCCGCAGCGGAGACGCTGTCCGGGCCTTAGCGCTGACCACCTCGCGGCTTCGAGCCGGGCCCTTCCACAATCGGGACCGTGCCCGGGCCCCAAACCCGGCGGTCGAGGGGGCCGGACGGCGCTTATCCATTCTGATGCCTGGACTGCGCTCAGTCCAGACATATCCAATGGATAAGAATATCTTGCTCGCGCAGCGAATCCCAGCCTCTCATCTGATGTAAGGCGAGTGGCGCTCCGGACCGTGGAAACCAGATATTGAGGTGCCGGATATGCACGGTCAATAGCGCAGAGCGCCATTCCTGACTGGGTCTGCCGTTCGCGCTGCCAGTCCTCAGGCACGACGGACTGGCGAGCAGGCCCGCGGGCACTCACCCTGCTCGGCCTTTATCCGGCTACGCCGCCTTGGATGTCGGCTACGGCTGAACATCCTGCTTGCCCGAGTTGGCGACGCCAGCGATCTGCGGCCCACCATCATAAACTGTCAGTAGTCGGCCAGGAAGCCGTAAATTCACTAGGCACATCAGGCTTCCTGCACCACCGGGACGCGGCCGGCCCGAGCTGCCCGGGCCAGCGCCTCGTAGTCGGCCGTCACCTGCCCGGCGTAGCTGCCCGCGAACCTGGCGATGGCCTGGTCGAAAGCGGTCCCGCTGCCCAGGTAGCCCGAGATGGCCGCCGCGTCGCCGGTCCGGGCGTGGGCCCGGGCCAGGGTCCGGCCGCACACCTCGGCGTAGCTCGCGAAGCCGGCCGGGGTCATCATGTCGAGGTTGACCGAGCGCCTCATGTCCTTGAACTGGCGGACGTAGTAGTCGTGGCCGCGATAGCTGGTCCAGCCCAGGAACATGTCGCTGGCCGCCTGCATGAGCCGCTGGCCCACCACCACCCGCTGCCCCTGGTGAGCGAACTCGGACGGCCCGGCGTATGGCGCGAGCACGGCCTCCAGCGCCTCCTTGAGCTGCAGGAACAGCGGCGAGCGCAAATCGGGGTCGGCGAGCAGGCTCAGGTAGCACCGGGTGCCGACGCTGCCGACCCCCACGACTTTCCTGGCCGTGTCCAGTACCCGGTAGCGCTGCAGCAGGGGCCGCCGGTCGGGTGGCAGCGACTCCGCGTACACCCCGATCATTTTCTCGCCGTCGAACGTCTCCGGGTCGACATGGCCGATGAGCGGCGGATCGTCGATGATCTTCAGCGTGCCGTCGGCCTGCTGGGTCAGCTTGGGAAGGACCCGCAGGCTGGTGCGCTGGCGGATCTTGGCCACGCGAAGCTGGCGTTTGAGGTCCTTGGCGCCCTCCTGCCGGGCGATGGCGAGCACCGCGGCGATATCCACCCGGTCGTACCAGACGTCCAGCGGCCCCATTACCCCAAGCTCGGCCATCCGCTCCCGGTAGGCGCGGACGGTCCCGCGGACCACCTGGCTGGCCTGCTGATCGCCGATCTGCAGGTTCCTGGCGGCCAGGACCACGCTCGCGGCCAGCCGCTTCACGTCCCACTCCCAGGGCCCGGGCAGCGTCTCGTCGAAGTCGTTGACGTCGAAGACCAGATTCCGCTCGGGGGTGCCGAAGATCCCGAAGTTGGCCAGGTGCGCGTCGCCGCAAGCCTGCACCCGCAGCCCGGTGGCGGGGGTTCCGGCCAGGTCCTCCGCCATGATCACCGCGGAGCCGCGCAGGAACGCGAACGGCGAGGCGAGCATCCGCCCGTACCGGACGGGCACTAGATCGGGGAGCCGGGGGCGGTTGTTCTCCTCCAGCATGCCGACGGGGTCAGGACGGCCAGGAGCCGGGCTCCAGCTTCCGTGGTCGGCCCGTGGGACCTCCTTGCGCAGCGCCCGCCCGGCCCTCCTGCGGTCCTCGGAGCCTGGCTCTCCGGTCACATGGCCCCCCGGGGCACCCGGGGCGTGGTCACATGGCTCCGTGCGTCGTCGCGACCCAGCTGCGAGCCGAGTGCATGGCAGAGCTGAGCCGGAGCGCCAGCGCCGTCCGCAGCACGCCGAAGAAGATCAGCCAGGCGCCGATCAGGAACACCATGACCACCAGGGACAGGCCGGGGATCGCGAGCAGCAGGACCCCGGCGACGATGCTGACGATCGCCATGGCCACCAGCCAGCCGCGGCCGCTGGCCTTCCGGTTGGAGAACGCGGTGAACAGCTCGATCACGCCGTTGGCGACCCAGAAGATCCCGAGCAGCAGGGCGAGCGCGACGATCGTGAGCAGCACCTGCCGGACCGCGTACAGGCCGATGATCAGCGACAGCATCCCGAGCACGCCGAGCACGCCGAGCACCGCTGGACTCCTCCGGGGCCGCGAACGCCGCGACCAGCCGGTAGATGCCCGCCACGACCAGCTGGACGCCGAGACCACCCCTGGCGGGGACTGGTAGGCGCCCTGATGGCTGGACACCGATCGCCGCCAATACGACGAGCCGGCCACGACGAGCCGAGACCTGGGCTACTCCTCGGCAGCCAGCCAGCACCTCAATTGACATCCCGCACCCACCCCCTCCGGAACCTGCGGCCAGTCCACCGGACACAGCCAGATCGCCGAATACGTGCATGTGGCGATCGGCGTCCTGCCGTCCGGCGCTCCACGCAGATCTTCCCGATCGGCGTACGCCGAAGCGTGAGCGCACTCCTGCCCGAGCCGGTAGACGCAGGGCTCGCAGCAGGTCGTGGGAGACGTTCTGCGATCTGGGGCCCGGCGCGCTCCCTCAGTTGAGGGAGCGTAGTCCCTCCTGTCAGTGATGAATGTGCTCGCGCGGCTCGGCATGTTGGGAGTACGGCGGCTGCGGCCGCGGTCCGATGTGGAGGGTGTGGCAGATGATCACGGTGGCCCGAGCACGGCCTGCCTGGCGAGTTCGCAGGGCCTGGGCGGCGATGCATTCCCCCGCGCCGGGGGTTCCCCGGTGGGTGCGGGTGGCCGCGCAGGCTATCCCGTTCACGGTGGTGCCCTCCAGTGCGTGGAGGATCGCCGTTTGCACCTTTCACGCGCCTATTGCGCGCGGCGGCCTTAGTTCCGGCCTGGCGTCGTCGGGGCTACCGGGCGTGCCGCTCGGGCTGTACGTGATTTTGCTGTCCATCGTGTCTGAGTTGCTCGCGTTTACCGCGATCGGGCTGGTTTCCGACTGGGGGGAGGTGTTCCCGCGATGGCTCCCCGTCCTGCGCGGGCGGCGGGTCCCGGTGTCTTTTGCCGTCGTTCCCGCGGCGCTGGGCGCTGGTGTCCTGACGCTGCTGTGGACATGGGCGGCGGTCAGCCTGTCTCTGGGATTGGGCATCGATGGCCGTCCGCTTTCCCGGAGCGCTCCGTTGTCCTTTGGCGACTGGCGGGGGCTAGTCGCGGTCGCCGCCTACGCGCCTCTGCTGCTGTGGGGCCCGCTGTTGGGCGGGGTGACGATCAGCTACTGGAGGCGCCGCCGCCAACGCCGATCCCGGGAGTTCCGGCAGTTGCGTGCCTGCCCGCCGGGTTATCCGGCCTGCTCCGGGCAGTCTTGGCAGTCGGCTGTGCTGACCGTCAGCTTCGATGGCAGGGTGAGAGTGGTGACGGTGCTACGGTCGGCGGCTGCGCTGCTGCTGGTGGCGGACAGCTACCTGCGGACGGTGTTCGTGCTGGTCGGCGCGGCGCTGGCGCTGGCGCTGGGGATTGTGGACTTCACCGTGCTGTCCCTGGTGGCTACGGCCGGAGTCCCGGCTTGGGCGACGGCGCTCATCGGGGTGGTGCTTGTCGGCGGCCCGCTGCTGGTGGGCGTGGTGCCGGCGGTGCGGCAGGTCGAGGGTGTCGCGGCGCAGACCCTGCTGGCGGTTGAGTTCCAGGATGGCCCTCCCGGTGCTGCGACCGGCTGGCCGCAGCGCCGGCGAACGATGGCGTGGTTCCTTGTGCACTTGTTCACGGGTGCCCTTGTCGTCGGCGCGGTGCTGGGGCTGATCGCGCTAGCAGGCAGTTGGTGGACGCTCCCGGCAGCGGCGGCGACGTTGGCGGGCACGTTGCTGGCCAGGCCTCCTGGCCTACCTTGCCCCGGTCCTGCTGGGACCGTCCTACGCTGAGCGGCTCCAGCGCCTCGAGGCTGATGCCGCCCGAGCCACCGAGCGCAACCGGATCGCTCGCGAAATCCACGACAGCGTCGGGCACGCGCTGTCCGTAGTGACGGTGCAGGCCTCGGCCGCTCGCAGGCTCATCCGGCGCGATCCTGCCTTCGCTGAGGATGCCCTGGCGGCCATCGAGGCGGCCTCGCGCCGGGCAGCCGCCGAGCTCGACGGCATGCTCGGGCTGCTGCGTGACGAGACGCAGCGCCCGGCGGCGGTGCCCGCACCCGGCCTGGTCTCCCTCGACGGGCTCCTCACCGTGGCCAGTTCTGCGGGGCTAACAGTCGACCTGACCGTCTCAGGCGATTTGTCCCGCCTGCCTTCAGTGGTTAGCCAGGAGGCCTACCGGATCGTGCAGGAGGGCCTGACCAACGCACTGAAGTACTCCGCGGACGGCACGGTGATGCTAGGTGTCTCGCTCGGCAGCGACGCGCTCGACATCCAGCTCACCAACCCCGCCAGCGACCGGCAGCCCGCGGCTGGAGGCCGCGGGCTGCGCGGCATCAACGAACGCGCCGCCGCCCTCAAAGGCGCCACCACCGCTGGTGCGCACGACGGAGTGTGGACGCTGTCCGTGTCCCTCCCCGCGCGGGAGGCTCACCGGTGACCGCGATCCGGGTGCTTCTGGTTGACGACGAACCGCTCGTCCGCAGTGGCCTGCGGGCGATCCTGGAGTCCGAGCCAGACCTCACCGTGGTCGGCGAGGCAGACGACGGCGCGGCAGCCATCACGCAGGCCCGGCGAACACGTCCCGATATCGTGCTGATGGACGTCCGGATGCCGCGTGTCGACGGCATCGCGGCCACCCGGCAACTTGCCCAGCTCGACGACGGCGGCCCAGCGGTCATCGTGGTGACCACGTTCGACAACGACGACTACGTCTACGACGCACTGCAGGCGGGGGCGCGCGGGTTCCTGCTCAAACGCTCGACCGCGGACGACTTCGTCAACGCGATACGCACGGTACACGACGGCGAGTCACTGCTCTACCCCACCGCCATCCGCGAGCTCGTCACTCACCACAGCCGGCAGGAACGCCGCGGCCTGGCCAAGGCGAACCTCACCCAACGCGAGAACGAGGTCCTGCGGCTCGTCGCCCAGGGCCTGTCCAACTCGGAAATCGCGGCCGAACTGTTCCTCAGCGTCGAGACTGTGAAGACCCACGTCCGCAACGTCCTGGCGAAACTCGGCGCCAGGAGCCGCGTCCAGGCTGTCATCACCGCCTACGAGAGTGGCTTCATCCGCTGACGCCGCCGTCCAGGCTGCCAATCCGCTCATGGTCCCCGCCGTTGGAAGACTTAGGACCCGCCCTGTGCGTCTTCGGCGGCTCGTCAGCTGCCCCGCAGCGATCACCCTTCCGAGTCGCCCCAACGGCGCCGAGTACCCAGATATGGGCGGACAGATCCTGATCAAAATACAGGCCAGGCACGCGTCAGCTCGGCATCCCCCGCTGGCACGAGCACATGTTCGTTCTGCTCGATGAGAAGTCTAAGATGCCGGGCCCAGTTAGCTCAGAGACCGCCGCGCCCTCGGCACCGAACGCGTCGCCGGTACCAGGCACGGTGCGCGAACGCTGCCGGTGATCTGGACGGGGACCGTTGCGTGTGCTGGTGCGGTGTGCACCAAGCGTCCGTTCTGGGCGTCCTTCTTCCAGAGGCCCGGCGTTGGGAAGGGAGAGCACCGTGCGGCGACTGGTGGCATCTGGATTGATAACTCTTACGGCTGCGCTGGCCGTCGGGACGGTATCCGCCGCTGCCTCGGCGGCGCCCAGGGCCTCCGGCGGCTCGGCGGCTAATACCAGGCCCGCGCACACCCTGAGCAGCATCGCGTGTGTCTCGGCGAGGAACTGCATGGCCGTGGGCCAGAACGCTGCCGCCCATCGGGGTAACGGCGGCGTGCTGGCGGAGATCTGGAACGGCCGGAGATGGAAGGTGGCCAGCCCCGAGGCGCCGCCGGGCAGCATCGGCAGCGGCCTGAGCGGTGTGTCCTGCATCTCCGCGAGGAGCTGCATCGCGGTCGGCTTCTACTTCTATTACCTGCCCGACAAAGACACCAGGAACGTCGCCTTCTCTGAGTCCTGGAACGGCTTGGCGTGGAAGATGACCAAGATGGCACAGGCGGCCGGAAGCTCTGCCGCTCCCGATTCCATCTCCTGCGTTTCGGCTAGGCGCTGCCTGGCGGTTGGAGAACTGTATTCGCCGAACCGGCAGACCGCGTTTGCTGAGCGGTGGAACGGCACCACATGGAGGATGACCAGGGTGAGTGAGCCGACCCGCAGCGTCTCTGATTTCAGCAGCGTGTCGTGCGCCTCGGCGAAGAACTGCATCGCAGTGGATGCGTACAACGCGCATGCGCTGGCCCAGTCCTGGAACGGAGCCCGGTGGCAGATCCTGAAGGTTGCAGCACCTGCCACGACGGGCCCCTCGCTCAGCGCCGTGGACTGCAGAACCTCTGCCTACTGCATCGCCACCGGGGGCCACTTCCCGAACCCGAAGGACCGTGCCGCGCTCGTCGAGTTGTGGAATGGGAAGACCTGGAAGTCGTTGAAGGTGCCGGTCCCTGGCCAGGGCTGGGGCAACCTCAGCGGCGTGTCGTGCGCCAGCACGAAGAGCTGCCTGGCAGTTGGCGAGTACCACTTCGGCGTCTACATCGACAGCGGCAAGGCTTACGCCGAGTCGTGGAACGGCAAGCAGTGGAGGCTGGCCAGAGTACCGACGCCACCGGGCGCCAAGGGCAGCGGATCGGGCGCAACTCTGGTCAGCGTCAAGTGCCTAGCTTCCTCCGACTGCATCGCCGTTGGCGACGCAGGTCCCGCCGGCACACCCGGCAACGGCTTCTCAGCAATCTGGAACGGCCACCGCTGGAGCCTCATCGCGATCGCGTAGGCGCTTGCCAGCGCAGGAGCTCACGCGTGTCTCCCTCGATTGCGCCGAGTCGGGTGAGATGCGCCTGGTCTGAGGTCCTAGGGTGGCGGTGTGGCAGGCGCGGCTGGGTATCCAGACATCAAGTACGTGGTGTATCCGGTGCATCGCGACCGAACGCCGATCGGTACGGAACCAAGGCTTCGGCATGATCTCGGCTGCAGCCACTTCGACTGGGGAGACGGCGTCCCGCTAGGCACTCCCGTGCTGGCAACACCGGAGCAGATGCGGTCCTTCAGGGCATGTAAGAGCTGTATCCGCCGTCGGGGCCTGCCATAGAGACGTGTACGCCCTGACGGCGACTGGTCTGGAAGGGTTGCTGTCCGCACCGACCGGTGGATACGCGAGCTGCTTCGGGGCAGTCTCCGCTCGCAAGGCAGGACCGCGAGGATGCGAGGTCCGTGCTCCGGAAGGCATGCATGCTGGACGGTGTCTCCTGGCTACGTTCGCGCATCGGATCTGGGGCAGGCTTACGCTTGGGCCTACGGTCGCGGTGCTCCGCTACACCAGGGAGATCGCGTTCGGTCCGCGGCGCTGGTGAACGACATATTGGCAACACCGAGGAGCGGCGGGGTCGCTGCCAGCGGGCAGTTCGCAACCACTATCTGTCCCGGGCGATTGCCCGGAAATTGATGATCGCTATGCGGAGTGCTCCGTGCTGATCAACCTGGGGACTGTGCGCATGCCGGGATGGCAGTGCAGCTCCGCCGCGGCGGCTACTCGGCGCCGACGGCGTTGAAGTCCTGGCTGACGAAGACGTGGTGGGGCCAGTTGACACCGATGTAGTGGACCTCGTACTCGCCGTTGCTCAGCTTCACGACACGGTCGACGACGCCCCCGGGGTAGGCGGCCAGCGCAGCTTCCGTCGCCTTATTCGCTGCCCTCCCGCTGACGATCGTCCCCGATCCCTCACTGTAAATCGCGGGGATCTGGCCGACCTGCTTGGACGCGGCCGGTGCGCCGCGCTGGAAGGGGATCACCTGGGCCGCCGCGGAAGCCGCAGTTCCGCTGCTGGCGGGGTGCACGATGACCTGCGTGGCGGTGATCGTCGTTCCGCTGGTCGTTCCCAGTACCAGGACGGGCTCGCCAGTTGTGATGGCACTCACCGACGCCGGGCTCGTTCCCTTCTGATATGTCGTGGAGGGCGCCTCGCCGACGGTCACCTTCTGGCCCGCTGACGTCGTCATGGTGAAGCCCGACGCGGACACGCTGCCGACCGTGCCGGATGCTCCCCCGGCGGCCGGCCCGGACCGCGCATTGGATCCCCCGCCCCCGGCATGGAAGCCCCCGCCCCCGGCAGCGGCTGAACCGCTGCCGGCAGCGGCCGGGCTGCTGCCGGATGTCGCGGTGACGATCCCGTAGGAACCGCCCGCGACCGCGATGGCCGCGCCGCCGACAATGATGGACCTGGTGAACTTGCGGGAAGACATTTGCTGCGCTCCTGTTGTCGATGTCCTGCATCTGAGAATGCCAACCGACGCTGGAACCGCGATTCGAGCAATCCGCAAGGCGACCGAGATTCCAGCAGGCACAGGCTGAGGCTTAGCTCTGAGTCATCCAGGCCTGCATTAATTCCCTCTGAATAGCGATTTTCGGGCATGCGGGAGTTCTGCCCGATGATGCGCCTCCTTTCGCGACTTGTCTTTCTGTGATGTCAGCGACCCGCGGCGGCGAGGCCGGCTGACAGTCGGCCGTGGCGCTACGGTCGCTGTATGCGTGTTCCGCAGGCCGGCGGGGAAGGCGACCAGGCAGCGCAGTCGGACTTGGTCGTCGGCTTGCTGGCCTCGCCGGGGCCGGCGGCGGAGCTGACGGCGGGCCTGGTGGCGGAGGTCGCGGACCGGCTGGCCGCCCAGTTGCCGGGGGTCCGGTGGAAGGTCGAGTTCGTCATCGACCGGCTGGTGGAGCCGCCCACGGACCTCACCGAGGTGATCTCGGCCGGGCGGCGGATGCTGCTGGACCGCGGCTGGCACCTGGTGGTGTGCGTGACCGACCTGCCACTGCAGACCGCACGCCGACCGGTGATCGCCCATGTCAGCGCCACGCACGGGGTGGCGGTGCTGTCCCTGCCCGCGCTCGGCCCGGTTGCGGTGCGGCGCCGCGCGGTGGAGACGATCGTCCGGCTGGCCGGCCACCTGCTGGGCGACACGGGCCAGGCCGCGGACGGCGGCGGGCGGCCACGCCCGCTGGCCCAGGTGGTGCGCCGCCGCATGCTCGAGCTGGGCCGGCGAGTGGAGCTGGAGGAGCACGGCATGGGGCTGGTGGCCCGTGTGGTGACGGGCAACATCTGGCTGCTGCTGGGCATGCTGCGGGCCAACCGCCCCTGGCGGCTGGCAGTGCGGCTGGTGCGGGCGATGGTCGCGGCGGTGGCGGTGGGCGTATTCGCCCTGGTCACCAGCGACATCTGGCGGCTAGCCGGCTATCTGGGAACGCTTCGGCTCACCATCATCGGGCTGGGCTCGGTGGCCGCCACCAGCGTGACGATCATGATCGCGACCGGGCTGTGGGAGCGCAGTCCGCGCCGGTCAGCGCGGGAGCAGGTCATCTTGTTCAACATCGTCACGGCGATCACGGTCGGCATCGGGGTGGCCGTGCTGTACGCCGCGATCTTCGTGGCCATGCTCGCCGCCGCGCTGCTGCTGGTGCCGGCGGGTCTGCTGGGCAGCGTGCTCGGCCATCCGGCCGGCGTGGCCGACCAGGTGCAGCTGGCCTGGCTGGCCACCTCGCTCGCCACGCTGGGCGGCGCGCTCGGCGCCGCGCTGGAAACCCGCGAGACGGTGCGCGAGGCGGCCTATACCTACCGCCCGGATACTCAGCTGGAACCGGCGGACCGGGCCGGACCGGTCGACCCGGACTGAGGACCGCGGGGAGGTCCGCCGACGGCCCGGCCTCAGCCGGCGTACTCCGCCGAGCTGCTCGCGCGACAAGCCGCTGCGCTCAGCGACCGCGCAGGCGAGTTGCTTCTGGTCCGTGCAGGCGCCCCTTAGCGATGGCGGGCCGGTTAAGGCCCATGTGTCCTACAGGGCCTGCGCCGCGGGCCAGCTGGTGCTCATGACCTGGCCGATCAGCACGCCTAGCTGCCGCATGACCGCCAGCTCGGTGGCAGGCAGGCGGCACGGACGCGGGTAGTGGGTCGACAGCATGCCCAGCAGGTGGCCGTCCTGATCGACCAGCGGCGTGGACTGGACGGCCTGGAAGCCGGAGGCGGCCGCGATCTCCCGGTGCGCGGCGAAGCGCGGGTCCTCGCGGACGTCGGCGATGACCACCTGAGCCAGGTCCCTGGCGGCGCGCCCGCACGCCGAGCTGTCGTCGCTGACCACGGCGAAGTACTGCAGGAACTCGGTGCTGAAGCCGGCCTGGACGGCGATCCGCAGCGCGCCGGCCGCCGGGTCGGTGATCTGGATGTTGCCGAGATCAGCGCGCAGCAGGGACAGCGCAGTCTCCAGGGCCGTGTCGAGCACGCGGCTGAGGCTGAAGCCCGGGGACGGGCCGGGCACGACCGCGACGGAATCAGCCGATGGCACTACCAGCTCAGGGAGGTCCGCTTCGGCCAGCGGCCCGGCACTCACGATGTCCGGCGGGAGCAGCGGCCAGCCGGGACCGGCCCGGGTCAGCCACTCAGTCAGCCCGGGCCTGCGGTCGCCCGCAGCCGTGCCCACGACAGCAACGATACTCTCCGTGCCTTCTTGCTGTCGCAGCGCGATCCAGCGCAGGTGGCGGGCCCTTCCGGCCGAGCGCCGTGGGCTAGTATCGAGAGCAGATTTACAAGGAGATAGCCCATGTCGGAACAAGTGCCGCTGGGCATCGTCGATGCTGCGGTTCCGCGCGGCAGTCATGTCTGCACGTTCTTCAGCGGGCCGGCGCAGCGGGACGACGTCGTGGTCCCCTTTCTGGCCGAGGGGATCCGCTCGGGGAACAAGTGCGTGGCCGTCCTGGAGGCACCGGGACCTCAGGATCTGCTGGCCCGGCTCGGCGGCCAGGTCGACCTCGGCCGGTCGGTCGAGACTGGGCAGCTGGAACTGCCCGCCCCGGCAGACGCGTACCTGCGCTCAGGCCAGTTCTCCACCGAGGACATGCTGGACTACTGGCGGGACTTGGCCACCGCGGCGCAGGGTGCGGCGCGCTTCAGCTTCATCAGGGCGACAGGCGAGATGCCGTCCGTGCTTGATCACCCGGACGGCCGTGCGGAGTTCTTCCGCTACGAGTCCCTGCTTACGGCGGCCATCTCCGCACTCCCGGAAGTGGTCGTCTGCCTCTATGACCTGGAGCGCTTCGGCGCGGAGGTACTCATGGATACCCTGCGGACCCATCCCAGGGTCATCGTCGACGGCATGATCTACGACAACCCCTACTACATCGAGCCGGGCAAGTTTCTCGCCACCCGGGGATGACCCGGTGACGGGCCGGAGCCTCGGCGGCGGGAGACCAGCCCGTGAGCAGCTATCCGCGCTCCGCGGCCTGCTCGTGCTCTCGATGCTCCTGACGCGGCAGGATGACCAGGCCAGGATCCTCCAGATTGTGGCTGGTGCGGTCGAGTCCCTGGGACCGGCCCGCACGGAGGGCATCTTCCTTGATGGCCAGTGGCAGGATGCCGGGGGCGGCCCAGGCTGGGAGGTCGGCTCCGCGCCCGGCCAGCCCGCCGGGCTCCCGGCGGCCGGGCCGGACCGGGCGGGCGATTTGAGCCTGGACGGCGTGCCCTGGTCGTGCGCGTACTCGCTGTCCAGCCCGTACGGCCCGTCGGGCTACCTGGTGGTCGGATCCAGGAGTCAGCCCGCCTCCGACGAGCAGTTCCTGCTGGAGGTGCTCGGGCAGCAGGCCGGCGCGGCCCTGGCCAACGCCCGGCTGCACCGGCGGGAGCGGGAGCAGGCCAGGGCGCTGCAAGCGGCCAATCTGGCCCTGCGGCGCAGCATGCAGATCCACGACCGGCTGACCAGGGTCGCATTCGGGCGCGCTGGGCAGGACGGAATCGCCCACGCGGTGTACGAGCTGACCGGCCGGGCGGCGGCCATCGAGGACCGGTTCGGCAACTTGTCGGTCTGGGCGGGCCCCGGTCGGCCCGACCCGTATCCCCGCTGCGACCCGGACCAGCGGGACCGCCTGCTGCGCCGGGCGATGACGGCCGCCGGGCCGGTGCGAGACGGGGATCGCCTGGTGTCAGTGGCCCAGCTTGGCGGGGCACCGGTAGCAGTGCTCGTGCTGTGCGACCCCGGCGGGACGTCGGCCGACGCGGAGCGGGTCACCGTCGAGCACGCGACGACGGTGCTGGCCATGGAAGTGGCCCGCCTGCAGAGCCTGGCCCAGGCGGATGCCCACACCCGCCGCAACATGGTGCTGGACCTGGTCGCTGGAAACGGCGCGCATGCGTCCCAGGTGCTGAACCAGGCCCAGGCCCTGGGCTACAACCTGGGGCGGCCGCACCGGGTCGTGGTGGCGACCGTGGACCGGCCGGGCGACGACGACGGCTTCCTCGACGCGGTGAGCCGCGCGGCCAGCGCGGCCCGGGTGGGCTCGATGCTGGCGCCGCAGCTGCATGACGTGATCGTGCTGGCGGACGCCGAGGTGCCCTGGGAGCGGTTCCGCAGCTACGTGGTGACCGAGTTGCAGGGCCGGTCGTGCCGGATCGGGGTGGGCGGCCGTTGCCGCGAGCTGGAGGAGTTCCCGCGGTCCTGCCGCGAGGCGGAGCTCGCCCTGCGCATCCAGCGGACGCTCGGCGGGCCTGATCAGGTGACGCTCTTCGACGATCTCGGCGTGTACCAGGTGCTGGCGACCGCGAGCGACACCACGGCGATGGAGCGATTCGTGACCCAGTGGCTCGGCCCGCTGATCGACTACGACAACGAGCATGGTGCGCATCTGGTGCTCACGCTGAGCGAGTACCTCGGCTGCGGCGGCAGCTACGACGCCTCGGCGCGGGCGCTGTCGGTGCACCGCAGCACCCTGAAGTACCGCCTGCGCCGCATCCGCGAGGTGTCCGGCTACGACCTCGGGCATCCCGCGACTCAGTTCAGCCTGCAGCTGGCCACCAGCGCCTGGTCCACGCTCCAGGCCCTGCGCCAGTACCCGGGCGGGGCTTCCCAGGCGTGACCTGGGCGGCTACCGGGATGCGTGATGTGGCCGCCCGGTGCCGCCGTTAGCGTCCGAGCGACCTAGACATGCCAGGGGACAGGGGCGGCGATGAAATCGGACGCTGAGCTACGCGAGGACGTGCTCCGCGACTGCCCCGGCCCCCGCCGGTGCGCGGCAAGATGCCGCGCTGGCTGCTGCGCATCCCTGGCGCTGAGCTAGAACGTGATGGTCGTCGTGCTCGAGCTGGTCCAGACGATCGTCGCCCGCCTGGAGGGAGGCGGGTTCCAGCTCCAGCCGTTCCTGGTGATCGGCATCATCTCGGCGACCAGGGACATCCTCACCGTCGGGGCCGAGCTGTCGCTGGTGGGCCGTCGGCTGCCGCTGGCGCCCGCGATGATCGAGCTGGGGGTCAACGCGGGCGTGGAGGTGGCGCTGTCGGTTGCCCTGGTCCTGGTGCGCCGGTTCGCCGGGCTAGACCGGGCCTGACCAGGCCGGCCAGCTCCCGGAGCCCGGCCGCGCAGTCGCCCGCCAGCAGCGCGGCCAGGCCCGGCAGCGCGGCCACCGGGGCGAAGAAAGGCCGGGGGACTTCTGCCGGCGGCCGCTAGACGAGCAGCCTGAAGACCGCGAACGCCCGTTCCCACTCCTCGGTGTGCACGGCCTTAAGCTCGGCGTCGATGAGCCGGAAGGTGCGGGCCAGGGCGACGCTGATGCCGCCGAACAGCAGCGGCAGCCGCTCGGCTGTCTCGTCGCTCAGCGTGACGTCCAGCGGCGGCCGGACGGCGACCTCGTCCAGGATGGGGCCGAGCTCGATCTCCTCGTCGAGCTTCTCGAAGGCGTGCGTACTTTCCTGCAGGCCCTTGGTGACCGGCAGGTCCTGCGGCTCGATGACGTCGCGGGCGCTGGCCTTCGCCGTGTTCCGGCCGATGATCAGCAGGTCGTAGAGCGCGTCGTTGACGAAGTCCAGGTAGCGCCTGATGTCGTCCCGGTCGACATCGACGCTCCCGGCGGCCCGGAAGAGCCGCTCGAACTTCACGAACCCGAGCACAGCCACCTACATCGCCCCCACATAGTCGGACCTCATCCGCTCGTACGCCAGGCGGATGGCCATGGCGCCCTCGCCGACCGCGGCGGCCACCCGCTTGGTGGAGCCGCTGCGGACGTCCCCGACGGCGAACATCCCCGGCCGGCTAGTCTCCAGCAGCGAGCGGTGCCAGCTGGCCTCGGCGCCGTAGGCCGCCACAGCATCCGGCCCGGTGCGCACGAAGCCGCGGTCATCCAGATCGACCAGCCCGCCGAGCCAGCCGGTGCAGGGCGTCGCGCCGACGAAAACGAACAGGGCCCTGGCCGGGAGCGTGCGCGTGGCACCGGTCTGTTTATCGGCGACCGTCAGGCCCTCCAGCGTCTCGTCGCCGAGGAGCTCGCGCACCTCGGCATGCAGCAGCACCTCGACGTTGGCCAGCCGCTCGATCTGGCTGATCAGGTAGCGGGACATGTTCTCGCTCAGATCCTGCTCGCGGACGATCAGGCTGAGATGCGGCGTGTGGGCGGCCAGGAAGACGACGGCCTGGCCGGCCGAATTGCCGCCGCCGACGACCGCCACCGGGTCGTCCCGGCAGAGCTGGGCCTCCGCCTGCGACGCGGCGTAGTAGACGCTGCTCCTCTCGAAGTGGGCCAGGCGCGGCACGTCCAGGCGGCGATAGCGGGCGCCGGTGGCGATGACGACCGCCCCGGCCGTCACCGACGTGCCGTCGGCTAGCCCGACGGTGAACCGGCCGTCATGCTGGCCAATGGCGGTGGCCTCGGCGGGCACGGCGAACCGGGCGCCGAACTTGCGGGCCTGGATGACCGCCCGTTCGGCGAGCTCTCCGCCGGAGATGCCGGACGGGAAGCCGAGGTAGTTCTCGATGCACGATGACGTGGCGGCCTGGCCGCCCGTAGCGACGCCGTCGATGACCACGGTCTCCAGGCCCTCCGAGGCACCGTACACGGCGGCCGACAGGCCCGCGGCCCGGAGCCGACCACAAGCAGCCCGCAGGTCGCCTCGGGACTCGCCGGGGCGGGCAGCCCGAGCGCCCGGCCCAGCTCGGCGTTGCCAGGATTGCGCAGCAGCTGCCGCCCGAACAAGATCACCAGGGGTGTGTCCCCGGGCGCCACGCCGAGCTGGGCGAGCATCTCCTCGGCGCCCGGATCGGCCTCCAGGTCGACCCACCGGGCCGGGATCCGGTTGCGCGCCACGAAGTCCCGCAGCCGCCGGGCGTCAGGGGAGTACCGGGAGCCGATGATCCGCACGCCGACGCCGAGGCTGATCATGATCGAGCGGCGGATCAGGTAAGCGCGAAGGATCAGGTCGCCGAGGGCGGCATCAGTCGCCACCAGCTCCTTGAGCTGGGCCACCGGCACGGCCAGCACCTGCGCGGCCTGGGTGGCGACGGCGCTGTAGAGCACGGCCTGGCCGGTCAGCAGGCCGATCTCGCCCAGGAAGCGGCCACGTCCGTGCGTGCTGAGGATCCGCTCCTCGGGGGTGCCCCGCGCCTCGACCACCGCGACCGTTCCGTCCAGGATGGCGAAGAAATCGCAGTTCCGGTCGCCCTCGGCGAACAGCGTGCCGCCCGGCGGCACCGCGCGCCGTCGGCCCAGCTTGCCCAGCGCGGCGAGCTGGGCCCGCGTCAGCCGCGGGTAGGCACCGTAGGCATCGGGTGTCTCAGACATAAGCCTCATCGGCATAGCACCAGCGCCACGACTCACCCGGCTCGAAAGACTGGACGATGGGGTGCGCGAGCGCGCGGGCGTGCGCGCGGGCGTGCCGCATCGGCGAGGAGTCGCAGCAGCCCACGTGGCCGCAGGTCAGGCACAGCCGCAGGTGCACCCAGTCGGTGCCCAGCTCCAGGCATTCCTGACAGCCCTCGGGCGTCAGGGGAGTAACCGGGCGCACCAGGCTGAGGTGCGGATCCTCGAGAGCCTTCATGCGGCTGTCCTTTCTCTGGCGACTTCCACGCTCGCCCGTACTCCCCGGCGGCACATCATCAGGACGGTTAGTTCCTGGCGAGGGCTAGCCGGAGCGGCCGAGGGCCGTTTTATGCTGGTCATCGGCTCTATCTCCAGCGCCTAGGAACCGCCCAGATACCGATGCCACGCTCCGGCTCATGGAGGACCCTGGGTCCCGGCAGGCGCCGGGCCCAGCAGCTCGGCGCCACGGCCAGGACCGTCGCCCAGGCCGCGCCGGGGACGCTGATGCTGGCCCGGCACCGGGCGCAGCCGACCGCGCTGACCATCGCCCGGCTGGCCAGCACCGCGATCCTCGCCTACCTGGTCGCGCTGGTCCTGCCGGACCACACGCCGCGGCCGGTGCTCGCACCGCTGACCGCGCTGCTGGTGGCCCAGGTGACGCTTTACCAGACGATGCGCAGCGCGGTGCGGCGGGTAGCGGCGGTGGTGGTGGGGGTGCTGGTCGCGGTCGCGCTGTCGGCGGTGGTCGGGTTCACCTGGTGGAGCCTGGGGATCACGATCGTGGCCGGGCTGGTCCTGGGTTACCTGCTGCACCTGGATGACACCATCCTCGAGGTGCCGATCAGCGCCATGCTGATCCTTTCTGTGGGCAGCACGGAGGGTGCGGCCGCCACCGGGCGGATCGTGGAGACGCTCATCGGCGCGGGCACCGGCCTCCTGGCCGGGCTGATCCTCGCGACCCCCCGGGTACAGCCCGCCAATGAGGCGATCACGGACCTGTGCCGCAAGATGTCCGGGCTGCTGGACGAGATGGCCGCGGGCCTGGCCGACGGCTCGGCCCTGGCGTCGGCAGGCCGGTGGCTGGACGAGGCCCGCGCGCTGGCGGGCGAGATCCGGCGGGTCGACGAGGCCGTGCGCCAGGCCGAGGAGAGCACGAAGCTCAGCCCGCTCAGCCTGCGGCTGCCCGCGGAGCGGGCCAGCCTGGGCGACGGGCTGCAGACCCTGGAGCATGCCGCCATCACCATCCGCGGGCTGGCCCGGTCGATGGCCGACCTCGCGCGGCTGGGCGAGGACCACAGCTCGCTGCACGAGCCGGAGGAGCGGGAGCGGCTGGCCGGGGTGCTGCGCGAACTGTCCGCCGCGGTCAGGGACTACGGGCGGCTGGTGACCCACTATGACGGGATCGGCCGGGAGCTGGCCGAGTCCGACCTGCGCGAGCACCTGGACAACGCGCGGAACGAGCAGGACCGGCTCAGCCTGGTGCTGGCCGCCGACCCGGCGGAGCGGCCGGTGGGCTGGCCGCTGCGGGGCGAGCTGGTCAGTCATATCGACCGGCTCCGCAGCGAGCTAGAGCCCGGCCCGGCGATCCGGTCCCGGCGCGGGCGCATCCGCTCGTGGCGGGTGCCCCCGCTGGTGAGCCGGCTCCAGCACAAGCTGCCGACGCCGGGCCGCCGCTGACCGGCCGGACAGCAGCGGTTATGCAACCGGTCAGCGCGGCTGTACGCGGGGGGCGGGCGCGGCGGGGGCGGATTCCCTGGGCTGCTCCCAGGTGGCCACCGTGCGGTCCGGGCCGTGCAGGGCGATCATGAGCTTCTGCTCGGCGTCATGCGGAAGCGAGGTGCGCAGAACGGTCCCGCCGTAGGCCTGGAGCGCCTCCAGGAACTTGTCCAGCGTGACCTTGCGGACGACGACCAGGATGGCCGACATCCCCGGCTGGACCAGATCCTGGACCTGCTGCTTGAAGGTGTCCTCGATGGCCAGGTCGGCGGCCGTGCCGATCCCCGCTCCGGCCAGCCCGCCCGCGAGGCCCAGCCCAGCGCCCGCCACCGGCCCCAGCGGGAACAGGAAGACCAGTCCGATGAGGAAACCCCAGAACAGCCCGCTGAGCGAGCCCCAGGCCACGGCGCGAGCGCCTGCCCTGCCCAGTGGCCAGGCTCCCGGTCCCGGGCGCGCCGCACACCGTCAGGCCGTGCAGTGATGGGGCTTGTCCTTCGAGGACAGCGGGTTGGCCCGGGCGGGACGATGCGCCGGGCCGACCGCCGCGCCGATGGTGGAAGTCAGAAGAGGGGGGGCGTTCAAATGGCGCATATCGGGATCGAGGTGGTCGCATGCGCACCGAGGCCAGTGCGCAGACGTACGTGCGCGATCTGGAGGAGCATCTCCAGCACACTCTCTTCGGCGGGGTCGCGTCCGACCCGGAGGGCGCTGTCCTGCTGATTCGCGGCGCCCTGGCCAATGGTGACCAGACCAGGGCCGAGCTGCTGGCGCTGGAGACCGCGAGGCTGGCGGCCGGCCACCGGCAGGACACGGACATGGCGGTCGCGGCCGTGCACGCCGCCGGGCTGGTCGGCCGGGACCCGGCCGCCCTGGAGGGAGCCGCCGTCGGTTATTCCTCCCTGCTGGCCAGTGCCTGGGCCACCGAGGACGCCGGCCTGGCCTGGGCCGAGCGGGGCAGCAAGGCGCGGGCGGCGGCCCGGTTGCGGGAGGCGCACGCGCTGTACAAGCGGATCGGCTCCGCCGAGGGCATGGCGCGGGTGCGGTCGCGGCTTCGCGAGGACGGCGTCCGGCTGCGGCACTGGACCCCGGCCGACCGGCCGGCCTTCGGCTGGGACAGCCTCACCGACACCGAGCAGCAGGTGGTCGAGCTGGTGGCCGACGGGCTCAGCAACCGGGAGGTGGCCAGCCGGATGTTCCTCAGCCTGCACACCGTGGCATTCCACCTGCGGCACGTGTTCTGGAAGCTCGGCGTCAGCTCGAGGGTGCAGTTGGCTCGGCTGGCCGCCGAACGCGGGCCCGAGCCGCAGGCCGACTAACGACCATCCGACTAACGACCTTGAGGATGTGCGGCCGGCTTGGGCCGACAAGCGTGGGCAGCGCAGGATCCGCTGGCAGTGCTCACTCGTCCACAGGAGGACAACGATGGCACGGCTTCCGGCCCGTTCCGGCGGGCGCAACATGACCCTTATCAATCCCACACGCGAGTTCGAGGACATCTACGACCGCATGGGCCAGCTCGTGAACCTCGCGTTCGGCGACGTCGCGCCCGCGCAGCTCATGGAGATGCCCTGGGTTCCCCTGGCCGACCTGTCCGAGACCGACGACAGCTTCGTGGTGCGCGCCGAGCTGCCCGGCGTGCGCAAGGATCAGGTCGACGTGCAGCTCCAGGACCGGGAACTCGTCATCACCGGCGAGGTCGCCGACGAGCAGCAGGGGCGCAGGCACCGCAGTAACCGCCGCACCGGCCGCTTCGAGTACCGGACCATCCTGCCCGGCGACGTCAAGTCGGATGCAGTGAGCGCGCAGCTGGCTGACGGGGTGCTGACGGTGACCGTGCCCAAGTCCGAGGCGGCCAAGCCGCGCCACATCGAGATCAGCGGCTGAGCTCCGGGCGCCGGACCGGGGGCCCCCCGGCTCTGGGCCGGCGCCCGGACCGGGAGGAGGCAGGGATGGCAACAGCGGTAGGCATTGACCTGGGCACCACCAACTCGGTGATCGCGGCTACGGAGGCGGGACACCCGACGGTGATCCCCAACGCCGAGGGCCAGCGGACCACTCCGTCGGTGGTGGCGTTCACTAGCCAGGGCGAGCGGCTGGTCGGCCAGCTGGCCCGGCGCCAGGCGATCCTGAACCCCAAGGGCACCATCTACTCGGCCAAGCGGTTCATCGGCCGCCGCTACGACGAGGTGACCAGCGAGCTCAACGCCGTGTCGTTCGACGTCGTCGCGGGCCCGGACGGCGCGGTCCGGTTCGAGATCCAGGGCCGCCAGTACGCCCCGGAGGAGATCTCCGCGCTGGTGCTGCGCAAGCTGGTCGAGGACGCGTCGAAGTTCCTGGGCGAGAAGGTCACCGAGGCGGTCATCACGGTGCCGGCCTACTTCAACGACGCCCAGCGCCAGGCCACCAAGGACGCCGGCCGGATCGCGGGCCTCGAGGTGCTGCGCATCATCAACGAGCCCACCGCCGCGGCGCTGGCCTACGGCCTGGACAAGAAGTCCAGCGAGACCGTCCTGGTCTTCGACCTCGGCGGCGGCACCTTTGACGTCAGCATCCTGGACATCGGCGACGGGGTGGTCGAGGTGCGGGCCACGTCCGGCGACACCCACCTGGGCGGCGACGACTTCGACCGGCGGCTGGTCGACTACCTGGCCGACGAGTTCCAGCGCGACAACGGCATCGACCTGCGCGCCGACCCGCAGGCCCTGCAGCGGCTGTTCGAGGCCGCGGAGAAGGCCAAGGTCGAGCTGTCCTCGGTCACCCAGACCTCGGTGAGCCTCCCGTTCATCACCGCCGACGCCTCCGGCCCCAAGCACCTCAACACCACCCTCATGCGCTCGACTTTCGACCAGATCACCGCCGACCTGGTCGAGCGGACGACCGGGCCGGTCCGCCAGGCTCTGGCCGACGCCAAGCTCACCGACAGCGACATCGACGAGGTGATCCTGGTCGGCGGATCCACCCGGATCCCGGCCGTGCAGAACCTGGTCCGCCGGCTGACCGGCGGCAAGGACCCCAACATGACCGTCAACCCGGACGAGGTCGTGGCGCTGGGCGCCGCGGTACAGGCCGCGGTGCTCAAGGGCGAGGTCAAGGACGTCCTGCTGCTGGACGTCACGCCGCTGTCGCTGGGCATCGAGACGCTCGGCGGCGTGATGACCAAGGTCATCGAGCGCAACACCACGATCCCGGCCCGGCGCACGGAGATCTTCAGCACGGCCGAGGACAACCAGTCGGCGGTCGACGTGGTCGTCCTGCAGGGCGAGCGGGAGCGCGCCGCCGACAACCGGGTCCTGGGCCGGTTCCGGCTGGAGAACATCCGGCCCGCGCCGCGGGGCGCGCCGCAGATCGAGGTCACCTTCGACATCGACGCCAACGGCATCCTGAACGTCTCGGCCAGGGACAAGGACACCGGCGCCGAGCAGCGCATCACGATCAGCGAGAGCTCCAACCTGGACCAGTCCGAGGTCGAGCGGATGATCGGGGACGCCGAGCAGCACCGCGACGAGGACCAGCGGCTGCGCGAGATCACCGACGCCCGCAACGAGCTGGACACTGCCGCCTACGCGGTCGAGCGCCTGCTGGCCGAGCGCGGCGAGGCGGTGCCGGTGCACGAGAAGGCCCGCGCGGACCAGCTGGCCGCCGACGCCCGGCAGGCACTGAAGGAGGACACCCCGCTGGACCGGCTCCGCGACGCTGACCGCCGAGCTGCAGCAGGTCTACCAGGGCCTGCTCGCCTCCGGCGGCGTCCCGCCGCAGGGCGGCCCGCCGCCGGGGAGCCCCGGCGGGTCGCCGGGGCGCCCGGCGGCGGGGACGACGACGTGATCGACGCCGAGTTCACCACCCATGACTGAGCACCGCCCCGGCGGCATGGCCGCCAGGGACGCGCCCGCTGAGGCCGGCCAGCCAGCGGGCGCGTCCCCGCCCGAGGCCACTTCGACCGGGGCCGCCGGTCCGAGGACGAGCTGCGCCGCCAGCTCGCCGAGGCCCAGGACCAGCGGCTGCGGGCACTGGCCGACGCCGACAACCTCCGCAAGCGATGCGCGGCCCAGCTCAGCCGGGCCGAGGCGGACACCACGGCGCGGGTGCGCCGCCAGTGGCTGCCGGTCGTCGACAACCTGGAGCGCGCGCTGGAGCACTCCGCCGCCGAGCCCGGCGGCCATCGTCGCGGGCGTCCGGGCGGTCCGGGACCAGGCCCATGGCCGTCCTCGCCCGCCTGGGCTTCCCGCGCCGCGACGACGCCGGCGCGCCGTTCGACCCGGCCCGGCACGAGGCGGTGGCCGCCCGGCCCGACCCGGACGTGCCAGCACGGCACGGTCATCGAGGTCGTCCGGCCGGCCTACGGCGAGGGCGACCACCAGCTGCGGCCCGCGCAGGTGGTGGTGGCCAGGGCGGACTGATGGCCGACGACCGGGACTTCTACGAGGTCCTGGGCGTGCCGAGGACGCGCCAGCCAGGACGAGATCCAGCGGGCCTACCGCAAGCTGGCCCGGACCTATCACCCGGACGTGAACAAGGACCCGGCCGCCGAGGAGCGGTTCAAGGACGTCTCGGAGGCCTACGACGTGCTGTCCGACCCGCAGGCCCGGCGGCGCTACGACGCGTTCGGGCCCGACTTCCGGCAGGTGCCCGAGGACGTCGACCCCGAGGACCTGGGCGCCGCGCCCGCGCCGGAGCCGCAGGCGCGGCGCGGGGCGGGCCGGACCGAGGGCAGGCTGGTCGGCTTCGGGGCGGACGTGGACCTCGACGACCTGCTCGGCGGCCTGTTCGGCGGGCGCGCCGGGCGGGCGGCCGGTGCCGGCGTGGCTGGGGGCCGATCCCCGGCGCCGACCAGGAGGCCGAGCTCGAGCTCAGCGTTGAGGAGGCCTACCGGGGCGGCCGCCGGACCATCACGCTGCCGGGCCCGGCGGCACCGGACCTGGATGTCACGATCCCGGCCGGGGTCACCGACGGGCAGCGCATCCGGCTGGCCGGGCAGGGCGGCAGGGCAGCGACGGGGCCCGCCCGGCGACCTGTACCTGGTCGTGCCGATCGCGCCGCATCCCCGGTACCGGCTCGAGGGCCGAGACCTGCACGTCGAGCTGCGGGTCGCGCCCTGGGAGGCGGCCCTGGGCACCTCGGTCGCCGTCGACACGCCGGGCGGCGAGGCCAAGGTCAAGGTGCCCGCGGGCACCTCCAGCGGCCGGCGGCTGCGGCTGCGCGGCCGGGGCATGCCCAGCCCGCGGGCCACGCCGGCGACCTGTACGCCGAGGTCCGGATCATGGTGCCGGCCCATCCCTCGAGCGCGGAGCGCCGGCTCTTCGAGGAGCTGGCCAAGGTATCCGACTTCGACCCGAGGAGGCGCCATGACCTATGCCCTCGGTCCGGCCCGCCCGGCTGGATCTCGACGCCGTTCGCCCGGGCCACCGGCATCCATCCCGAGCTGGTCCGCCGGCTGGTCACCCTGGGCTCCTCGGACGCCGAGCCGCGACGCCGGGCGGGGCAGCTGTGGTTCGCGCCCGCCCAGGTACGCGCCATGGCCCGGATCCAGCGGCTGCGGGCCGGCGTTCGCGCTCAACTATGCCGCCGTCGGCCTCGTCATCGACCTGCTGGACCGCATCGCCGAGCTGGAGAGCGCGCTGCGCCGCGCCCGACGCCCGGAGGATGATCATGGACCCGAACCGCCTGACCCAGAAGTCCCAGGAGGCGCTGCACGACGCGCAGACCAAGGCCCTGCGCTTCGGGCACACCGAGGTCGACGGCGAGCACCTGCTGCTGGCGCTGCTCGACCAGCCCGACGGCATCGCGCCGCGGCTGCTGGCCCAGGCCGGCGCCGACACCGACCGGCTCAGGCAGCGCTGGAGGCCGAGCTGGCCGCGCGCCCGCGGGTCAGCGGCCCCGGCGCGGCCCCCGGCCAGGTCAGCGTGACGCAGCGGCTCTCCCGCGCTGCTCGACGCCGCCGAGCAGCGAGGCCGGCCGGCTGAAGGACGAGTACGTCTCGGTCGAGCACCTGCTCATCGCGCTGCTGGAGGAGGGCCAGGCCAGCGCCGCCGGGCGGCTGCTGCAGCGAGCAGGGGCTGACCAGGGACGCGTTCCTGGAGGCGCTCACCGCGATCCGCGGCAACCAGCGGGTGACCTCGGCGATGCCCGAGGTGGCCTACGAGGCGCTGGCCAAGTACGGGCGCGACCTGGTCGCCGACGCCGCGAGCGGCCGGCTCGACCCGGTCATCGGGCGCGACGGCGAGATCCGCCGGGTCATCCAGATCCTGTCCCGCAAGACCAAGAACAATCCGGTGCTGATCGGTGACCCCGGCGTCGGCAAGACCGCCATCGTGGAGGGACTGGCCCAGCGGATCACCGCGGGGACGTGCCCGAGGGGCTGCGGGACAAGACCGTGTTCAGCCTGGACATGGGCTCGCTGGTGGCCGGGGCCAAGTACCGGGGCGAGTTCGAGGAGCGGCTCAAGGCGGTGCTGAGCGAGGTCAAGGCGGCGCGAGGGCCGGATCCTGCTGTTCGTCGACGAGCTGCACACCGTGGTCGGGGCGGGAGCGGCCGAGGGCGCCATGGACGCCGGGAACATGCTCAAGCCCATGCTGGCCCGCGGCGAGCTGCACATGATCGGCGCGACGACCCTCGACGAGTACCGCAAGCACATCGAGAAGGACGCGGCCCTGGAGCGCCGGTTCCAGCCGGTCATGGTCGACGAGCCGTCGGTCGAGGACGCCATGTCCATCCTGCGCGGCCTGCGCGAGCGGCTGGAGGTCTTCCATGGCGTGAAGATCCACGACAGCGCGCTGGTGGCGGCGGTCACGCTGAGCCACCGGTACATCTCCGACCGGTTCCTGCCGGACAAGGCCATCGACCTGGTGGACGAGGCATGCGCGATGATCCGTACCGAGATCGACTCGATGCCGGCCGAGCTCGACGAGCTGACCCGGCGGGTGATGCGGCTGGAGATCGAGGAGGCGGCGCTGGCCAAGGAGAGCGACCCGGCCAGCCAGGAGCGGCTGGAGACCTGCGCCGGGAGCTGGCCGACCTGCGGGCCGAGGCCGACGCCCTGCGGGCCCAGTGGGAGGCTGAGCGGCAGGCGCTGCGCCGGGTGCAGGCGCTGCGCGAGGAGATGGAGCAGGTGCGCCAGGAGGCCGAGCGAGGCCGAGCGCGACTACGACCTGAACCGCGCCGCGGAGCTGCGCCTGGGCAGGCTGCCCGAGCTGGAGCGGCGGCTGCGACGCCGAGGAGGAGCAGCTCGCGGCCCGCAAGCAGGGCGGCGAGCGGCTGCTGCGCGAGGTGGTCACCGAGGACGAGATCGCCGCGATCGTGTCCCGGTGGACCGGCATCCCGGTCAGCCGCCTGCAAGAGGGCGAGCGGGAGAAGCTGCTGCGCCTGGACCAGATCCTGCACGAGCGGGTCGTCGGCCAGGACGAGGCGGTCAGCTGGTCGCCGATGCCATCATCCGGGCCAGGGCCGGGATCAAGGACCCGCGCCGGCCGATCGGGTCGTTCATCTTCCTGGGCCCGACCGGCGTGGGCAAGACCGAGCTGGCCAAGTCGCTGGCCGCGGCGCTGTTCGACACCGAGGACAACATGGTCCGGATCGACATGAGCGAGTACCAGGAGCGGCACACGGTCAGCCGCCTGGTCGGCGCGCCGCCCGGCTACGTCGGCTACGAGGAAGGCGGCCAGCTGACCGAGGCGGTCCGCCGCAAGCCGTACTCGGTGGTGCTGTTCGACGAGGTCGAGAAGGCCCACCCGGACGTGTTCAACACGCTGCTCCAGGTGCTGGACGACGGGCGGCTGACCGACGCTCAGGGGCACACGGTCGACTTCCGCAACACCGTCATCATCATGACCTCCAACATCGGCTCGGAGTACCTGCTCGACGGCGCGACCGCAGACGGCGAGATCAAGCCCGACGCGCGCGAGCGGGTCCTGGCCGAGATGCGCGGCTACTTCCGGCCCGAGTTCCTGAACCGGCTCGACGAGATCGTCCTGTTCAAGCCGCTGACCCTGGCCGAGATCGAGCACATCGTGGACCTGATGCTGGATGACCTGCGGGCCCGGCTGGGCGAGCGCCGGATGGTCCTGGACGTCACGCCCGAGGCCCGCCGGTTCATCGCGGAGCAGGGTTTCGACCCGGTCTACGGCGCGCGCCCGCTGCGCCGGTTCATCGCCCGCGAGGTCGAGACCCGGATCGGCCGTGCCCTGCTGGCCGGCGACGTCCGCGACGGCGCCGTCATCAATGTCACGCTGGACGACGGCGAGCTGGCGGTCAGCTACCAGAACCCGTCCTGACCCGACGGGCTCCCAGTGTCTCCTGGTTCGCTCGCTCACAGGCGGCCGCGGCGGCGCAGCGAGCGCAGCGCCGCGGCGCCCGGCAGGACCGGGAGCCAATAGGTGACCAGGCGGAACGCCACGACGCCCAGCACGGCGGTGGCGCCGGGCACGCCAAGCCGGATCAGCCCGCCGGTGAGCGCGGCGTCCACGGCGCCCAGCCCGCCGGGTGTTGGGCTCACCGCGCCCGCCGCCGCGCCCGCCAGGTAGGCGGCGGCGGCCCGGAGCGGGGACAGCGGCGCGCCGAACGCGCGCAGCGAGCACCACAGGGCCAGTACGTAGCCGGCCGTGACGCCGGCGCTGCCGCCCAGCAGCAGGATGGCCTGCCGCGGGCGGCGCAGGGCGGCCAGCAGGCCGCCCGCCAGCTCGCGGACCTCGCCCGCCAAGCGCCGGCCGGGCAGGCGGCGACCCAGCCGGGCCCAGAACACCACGCCGGCCAGCGCGGCCACGGCGATGACCGCCGCGAGCAGGGCCCACCGGGGCGGTGCCGGGACGGCGGCCACCCCGATCCCGGTCACGATGCCGCCGATGGTGACCAGCGCCGCCACGTGGACCGCGAATGCGGCGGTGTTGGCCAGGGTGACGGCGGCCAGGGCCTCGGCCCGGCTCAGGCCCGAGCGTTCGAGGTAGCGGACATTCAGGCCGCCACCGCCGATGGCGCCCGGTGCCACCATGCCGGGCACGGCCGCCGCCACCTGGGCCGCGATGGTGGAGGCCGCGCGCAGCCGGACCCGGCTCGCGCCGGCGAGCTGCATCGCCGCCATGGGGTAGGTGGCGGCTGAGGCCAGGACGGCGCCGGCCAGCCAGGCCCAGTGAGCCTCGCGCAGCGAGTGGAGGATCTCGCCGATCTGGGTCACCTGCGGGACGATGACCAGCGCCGCGAGTGCGGCGACCAGCAGCAGCGCGGCCGAGCGCACCCACCGCCGGCGCGGCCCCGGCCCCGGCCGGTCACTGCGGCCGGGCCTGGCCCTCCTGGCTCTCGCTCGGGACGATCGTGACGGGGCACTTGCTTTTGAGCAGGACATACTGGCTGACCGTTCCCGGCACGACCGACTTGCCCGCCCGGGCGGCCAGGATGATGAGCTGGGCATTGGTCTGACGGGCAGTTTCGATGATCACGCGCCCGGCCAGCCCGGCGGACACCCGCAGGTCGGCCTGGCCGGCCTGGTCGCCGAGCTCGTCGTGCACCGCGTCGCGCAGCGCGGACTCGGCTGTCTCCCGCTCCTCGCTGGTCGTGTGCATGGTGGCCGCCGGGAAGCCGCCGCCCGGCGTGCCCAGGGGCGGCTCGTACGCGGTGACCGCGATCAGGGGGGACTGCCGCCAGCGGGCCTCCTGCGCGCCCAGGCGCAGGGCGATGCGGGACGCCGCCGAGTTGTCAACTCCCACTACAACGGTCATGGTTCCTCCCGTTCCTCCTTGCTAGAGCCGACCTCCGTCAGCGGCGCCGCGACCTCCTCCAGGGACTTGCCCTCGGCGTTGACCCCGAACGCCATCTCGACCAGCCCGCCGATGATCATGATGCCGCCGCCGACGATGTACCCGATGGTGAGGCCGGTCCGGTTGGTGCCGTTGCCGATCAGGAAGCCGTAGAAGGCCGGCCCGACCGCCCCCACGACCTGGGCGATGGCGAAGAAGACGGCCAGGGCCTCGGCCCGGATCTCGATGGGGAAGATCTCGCTGACCGTGAGGTAGCCGGCGCTCGCGCCCGCCGAGGCGAAGAAGAACACGATGATCCAGATGAAGGTCTGCGCCGCCGCGTGCAGCACCCCGGCGTCGAACAGCCAGGCGCTGGCGGCCAGCAGGGCCCCGGAGATCAGGTACGTGCCGGAGATCATCTTCTTGCGACCGAGGCTGTCGAACAAATGGCCCAGCAGCAGCGGGCCGGCCAGGTTGCCGACCGCGAAGGCCAGGCCGTACAGCGGCACCGCGTTGTTGCTGACGTGGTAGAACTTGGTCAGCACCAGGGCGTAGGTGAAGAAGATCGCGTTGTACAGGAACGACTGCGTGATCATCAGCGTGGCGCCGAGCACGGCCCGTCTGGGGTAGACGCGGAAGGCCACGCGCAGCAGCGTCAGGTACCCGAAGCGCCGCTCGGGCTTGATCATGATGGCGGCGTTGTCGGGGACCGGGTCGAGGCGCTGCCCGTCCCGCTGCGCGATCTCCTCGATCCGCCGCATCTCCTCCTCGGCCTCCCGCGCGCGGCCGTGGGTGATCAGCCACCGCGGGCTCTCGGGCAGGTTGCGCCGCACGAAGATGATGACCACGGCCAGCGCCGGCCCGCACAGGAACGCCACCCGCCACCCGTCCCTGGTCGGCAGCGAGTTGAGCAGCAGGAACGAGGCGAAGGTGCCGAGGATGGCGCCGAGCCAGTAGGTGCCGTTGATCCAGATGTCGGTGCGGCCGCGGTAGCGCGCGGGCATCATCTCGTCGATGGCCGAGTTGATGGCCGAGTACTCGCCCCCGATGCCCATGCCGGCGACGAGCCGCGTCGCGTAGAGGTAGTAGATCCAGCCTGTGCCCTTCGGGGTGAGCGCGGTGAGAGCGGTGCCGACCAGGTAGATCGCCAGCGTCCACATGAACAGGCTGCGCCGGCCGAGCTGGTCGGACAGCCGCCCGAACACCAGCGCGCCGATGACCTCGCCGACCAGGTAGACGGTGCCGATGGAGGCGGCCTGAGTCGTCGTCAGGTTAAGCGTGTCGGGCTGGGTCAGCTTGCTGGACACCGAGCTGGCGATGGTGATGGACAGACCGTCGAGCACCCAGGCGGTGCCCAGGCCGAGGACCAGTCGGGTGTGGAACGGTGACCACCGAAGTCGGTCCAGCCGGGCCGGGATGGTGCTGCGGATCGGCTGCTGCCGCTGTGGCGTGCTGACCGTCGTCATGCTGGCCCCCCTCCCGTTACTCAGCCTCCGACCAGCGCGACCGGGGTCGCATCCCCCGTCCGGGTAGGCCGCCGACCCGGCCGGTCGGGTCAGGACCGGGGCTTGCGCGCGGAGCTGAACACCTGGACCTGCTCCTGCACGGCGCGGATCGCGCAGGGCGCGCTGCGCGCGACGGCCGCCCTGGCCGCGGCGGCCGCGGCGGCGCTGGCCACCAGCGCCGGCGGGTCGTGCCAGATGTCCTGGCCGATGAGGCGGCCCGAGGCCGGGTCGACGCACAGCAGTGCGCTATGGAAGCCAGGGGTCTCAGCCAGCCACGGCACGAAGGTGTCCCCGAACACCTCGATCACGTCGTCCACCATGTCAGGCTCGGCGTCCATCCGGGTCAGCCGCACCCCCTCTCCGCCGCGGCCGGGCACGTCCTGCTCGAAGACCGGCAGCCGGTAACGCTCGACGGTGACGGTCCCGCCGCCCAGCAGCGCGGCCTCGCCGCGGCCGGGCGCGACGGCCCGCTCGCTGGCGCGCAGCGCCTCGTCCGTGGCCCAGAAGGACTCGAGGACCACCACCCCGGGCTGCGCGGTGACGTGCAGCGCCAAGCCCATGCTGCCGGGCTGCGTCTCCACGGCCGGGCGTACCTCGTACTCCATCTGCCGGAGGGCATCGCTGACCATCTGCGGATCCCCGGCGACCTGGCTGAACCTGACGTGCATCACGGCCTGCCCCCGACACTCACTGAACACTGCACGGACTGATGATGTGCGGGCCCGTCCGCGCGGCTAGCCTGACCGACGCCGACGCGCGCGGGCCGCGCGGAGTTCGGCCACCAGGGGAGCGGGTGTCAGTCAGGGCGTGACCACCAGGTGGTTCTCGACAACGGACACCCCCGGCGCGGACGCGGCCGCCACCTTGGCCGCCGCGGCCTCCTTGAGCGAGTGCACGTGCCCGTAGAGCCGGGCCGTGTGGTCGTCGATCTGGACGCTCACGTGCCGGGCGTCCACCTCGGCCTCGCGCCTGAACGCCTCCTCGATTCGGGCCTCGACCTTGTCCGGGCTAACCGGTGGCTTGATCACGATGTTGTTGGTGATCCCGACGACGCCACGCACGTGCCGGACCATCCGCTCGACCTCACGGCGCTGGTACTCGTACCCGACCTCGCCGTCGAGGACGACCCAGCCGCGCTCGAGCCGGGCCTGCACCTGGCCCTCGGGCACGTTCACGTTCGACTCCAGAACGTGCGCGATGGCCCTGGCGATCTCGGAGTCGTCGCGTGGCTCGCCGAGCAGCCGCACCTTCAGGTCGTTGGCGACCGCCTTGACCCCGTATACGCGCTCAGCGGCCTTCTCGGCGGCCAGCTTCTCGCCGTAGGTCGGAGCGTGCCCGGTGAGCGTCACGGCCCCGTCCTTGACGGCCACGCCGATGGCCTCGGGCTGGGTGATCTGCGGATCCCACCGCAGCTCGGTAATGACGTCTTCCCTGATCTCAGCGTCTGACTTCATGAAGCCGCCCCCTCTCATGGGCCTATACCACGAGGCTGGCCGGGCGGCGCGGCCCGCACATCCTCCATACCGCTAGTCCCGGCCGCTAGTCCCGGCCGCGCGGGTCTACCCGGACGAGGGATACGCCGCGGCGCGGGGCAGCCGAGGCTGGGGATCAGGAGGTTGCTGTGAAGACGCTGTTTCCCGCTGATCATTACCGGTACGGCCGTGGCAGGGTTCCCTGTCTGCTGGGCTGAGCGCGGCCCGTCGTGCGGGACGGGAGCGGTTTTGTGTCCGCTGCGTTGCTGATCTGCGTCAAGGCAGTCGACGGTGGCCTTTTCGTCGCATTGTTTGCGGTCCTGGGGGAGATGCTGCAGCCCAAGCGGTTCGCCGGGATCTTCGGCGCCTCGCCTGCGGTCGCTCTCGCAAATCTGCTGGTGATCGCCCTGGTCAAGGGGGATGCCTCCGCCCGGTACGCCGCCACGGGGATGATTGCCGGCGCCGTCGCGCTGGCGGTGGCGTGCGCGGCTGCGATACCGGCGGTGCGCCGGTGGGGCGCCCTGCGGGGCTCGACTGTGCTGTGGGCCGTCTGGATCCTGGTCGGCGCAGCGGCCGGGGTGCCGGTGGCAGGCGGCGCGGGCGCCGTATCGGGAACCGGCCTGCCCGCGGCCCGCGGGGCCCGTCGCCGGCGGGACGCCGGGAGCCCTGGCGGGGGTCGGCTGTTCGCCGTCGACCTCGGATCTCTGCGGGAGATCCGCCTGCGCGCTCTGGCTCTGCGCTTTGTCTTCGGCGCGGCGGTGTCTGTAGTGGCCGGGCTGGTCGGAATCGCAGCGGGGCAGCGCGCCGGGGGGGTGATGCTGGCCGCGCCGGCCGTCCTGCCAGCCACGCTGACGATCATCGAGAGACGGGAGGGTCGCGGGCCTGCCGTGACCGAGGTGCAAGGCGCGGTCCTTGGCGCCGTAGCGCTGATCGGGTTCGCGGTGGTCGCGGCGGCCAGCGTGGCGCGGCTGCCGCTGGCTGCGGCCCTGCTCGGCGCTCTTGCCGCCTGGGCTATCGCCGCTATAGGCGGGTATCTGGCGCAGGCCGCTGTCTTGCCCTCCTGGCAGCGCGACGTACGTGCCCAGGCCTGGCAGCGGCGTGATGCGGCCCGCGCCCGCCGCGGCGCAAGCTAGAAAGCGCCAAGGCGATGGACGTGGCCTGCCGCCGGCCATGACGCCGGCAGGCGCCCGGCCGGCCAGCGTCGCTTCACCTCAGCCGACAGAGCCAGATGTCGGCGTTCGAGAAACTGCTCTGACGCCTGCGCGAGCCCCCGCTGCCTCCAGACAGCCAAAGACAACCGCCCTATCGGTGTTTCCGCAAGGCGGGGAGCAGTTCGTGCCATCGCGGCCGACGCCGGGGGACCCCGGCGCAGCAGCCGCGAGGCCCACGAGCGGATCGCGCACCCCACGTCTTGGGCGGGCGGTTAGCAGCCCAGCCCCGGCCGCCGCCCCTGGTGCGGGCGGCTTTGTGTAAGACTGGTTGATGGCGCGCGAACAGGGCGGCGAGCAGTCTCCGGCGCTGACAGCGGCCGGGGGAGCTGCCCGCGGGTCCCATGACCTTTTCATGTCGGTGCCGTTGCTGGGCGGGCCGGGCGCATCAGAGAGTTTCACCACGGTGCTGGTGGCTTTCGGCGCCAACGTCCTGATAGCGGCGGCGAAGTCAGTCGCTGCCGCGGCGACCGGGTCGGCGTCGCTGGTGGCGGAGGCAGCGCATTCATGGGCCGACACCGGCAACGAGATCTTCCTGCTGATGGCCGACCGGCGGTCCCGCCGCCCGCCCGACCGCGCCCACCCGTTCGGTCATGGCCGGGAAGCCTACGTATGGTCGCTGTTCGCCGCGCTCGGGCTGTTCGTGGCCGGCGCCGCCGTATCGGCCACGCATGGCATCCAGGAACTCATTCATCCCGAGCCGGCTGGCCGCTTCCTCGTCGGGTACGTGGTGCTGGCCGTGTCTTTTGTGCTGGAGGGAATCTCGTTCCTGCGGTCGGTTCGGCAGGCCAAATCCGAGGCCGAGTCGATGCAGCGGGACCTCATCGAGCATGTAATGACAACCTCCGATCCCACGTTGCGAGCGGTGTTCGCCGAGGACTCCGCGGCCCTGATCGGCCTGGTCATCGCGGCGGCCGGGCTGACCGCCCACCAGCTGACCGGTTCGCCGGTGCCGGACGCTGCCGGATCGATCCTGGTCGGCGTGCTGCTCGCCGTCGTCGCGGTCGTCTTGATCAACCGCAACCGGCGGTTCCTGGTCGGCGAGGAAGCCGACCCCCGGGTACGCTCGGCGGCTCTCCGGGCCCTGCTCGACATGCCGGAGGTTGCCCGGGTGACCTATCTGCGGCTGGAAGTCGTCGGTCCGCGGATGGTCTTTGTGGTCGGCGACGTCGACCTCACCGGCGATGACGCCGAGTCACACGTGGCCGTCCGGCTGCGGGCGCTGGAGGCAAAGATCAGCGCGTCGCCTGCGGTCGCCGGGGCCGTGTTGAGCCTGTCCGCCCCCGACGAGCCGTCGCTCGAAGCATAGGTTCCCGCGAGCATGCCAAGAGCGGTCGGCCGCGGGATATCACCGCAACTGGCTGACGTGGCACAGGCCCCGGCGCGGATTCCGCAGCGACCGGACGGCCCAGGGCACTTGTACCGCTTCAAGACCCATCGCACGGTAGCCGCAGGCAGTTGAAGCCCGCCCACGGCACCTGCAGGTACTCGGCCTGGCCGCCGCTCCACAGGCCCAGGTGGGCGAACCCGTAGGCAGCGCCTGCGATCTTCGAGTCCGGGCTGGCCGCCAGGCCGTAGCTGGTCAGGCCGCGCGCTCGCAGTTCCGGCAGTGTCCGCAGGCGACGTTGAACGGCATGCAGACCTTGTCGCCGACCTGTACCTGCTCTACGGCCGGGCCAACCGCCACCATCGGGCCCAGGTTCTGCTGGCCGAGCACCCGGCCGGGCTCCATGCCCGTCCGGACGATCTCGACCACGGCGTCGCCGGACCGGTCGATGCGCGATCGGCACCTGCGATACGCCTACGTCGCGCGGAGCATTGTAGACCAGTGCCTTCGTCGCGCATCACTTTCTTCAGCCAGACAGCCGGCCGCCCGGCCGCGGACCTGCCACCTCAGCAACGCTGCCGGGCGGGTCGCACCGCTGATATCCCCCGACCGGATAGTGCTTGCTCGCCGCCAACCTGACCGGCCTCGACCAGGTGATTTCCGGGCCGGCCGGGGGTAGGGCCACCAGCCAGGGGAGAAGACCGGGGGTGCGCGATGAGCGTGCGCAGATGGCTGGCGTCATGGCCGGTCTACAGGCAGGTGACCGGCACGGACCGGCTGGGTCTCGGCGCGGCGGTCAAGAGCAGGCAGACCGCCCGGCTCCGGGCGCGGGTCGCGGTCGCCGACAAGGTCGTCAAGTCGGTCTGCCCATACTGCGCGGTGGGCTGCGGTCAGGACGTCTACGTTTCCGACGGGCGCGTCACCCAGATCGAGGGCGATCCGGACTCGCCGGTGAGCCGCGGGCGGCTCTGCCCGAAGGGGTCGGCCAGCCTCCAGCTCACCACGGGCGATGCCCGCCAGTACCGGGTCCGCTACCGCCGGCCGCGTGCCGCCGACTGGGAGGACCTTGACCTCGACACGGCGATGAACATGATCGCCGACCGGGTCATCGAGGCCCGGCGCGCGGGCTGGCAGTGGGAGCAGGAAGCCCAGCGCACCCGCCGGACGATGGGCTTCGCGAGCCTGGGCGGCGCGACCCTGGACAACGAGGAAAACTACCTGATCAAGAAGCTGTTCACCGCGCTGGGCGCCGTCCAGATCGAGAATCAGGCCCGGATATGACACTCCGCCACCGTCCCCGGTCTGGGGACCAGCTTCGGGCGCGGCGGGGCCACTAACTTCCCCCGCGACCTGATCAACTCCGACTGCATCATCATCGAGGGCTCGGACATGGCCGAGTGCCACCCGGTGGCCTTCCAGTGGGTGATGGAGGCGAAGGCACGCGGGGCCACGGTCATCCACGTCGACCCGCGGTTCAGCCGGACCAGCGCCGTGTGTGACCTGTACGTGCCGATCAGGGCCGGAGCCGACATCGCGTTCGTCGGGGGCCTGATCAACTACGTGCTGCAGAACGAGGCGTACTTCCGGGACTACCTCCTGGCCTACACCAACGCGGCTACGATCGTGACCGAGGACTACGTCGATACCGAGGACCTCGACGGCGTGTTCTCGGGCCTGAACGCCGAGCACCGGTTCTATGACTTCGACACCTGGCGCTACCAGGGGCAGCAGGGCACGGAGGTCAAGCCCGCTAGCGGCGAGCGGGACGCGCCGGAGCCCGGAGAGCGCCAGATCCGCAGCCAGGTACGGCGGGCGGGACGCGGGGAGGCCCACGGCTCGGGCGGCGCGGCCGCCTCCGCGAATGCGGACACCGACGAGACGCTGCAGCATCCCCGCTGCGTTTTCCAGGTGCTGAAGCGGCACTTCGCCCGGTATACGCCGGACATGGTCGAGCAGCTCAGCGGGGTGTCCACGGACCAGTTCGGCCGGGTCTGCCGGCTCGTCGCCAGCAACTCCGGCCGGGACCGGACCACGGCGTTCGTCTACAGCCTGGGCTGGACCCAGCACACGGTGGGCGTGCAGTACATCCGCACGGCATCGATCCTGCAGTCGCTGCTCGGCAACATGGGCCGCCCGGGCGGCGGCATCATCGCGCTGCGCGGGCACGCGTCCATTCAGGGATCCACCGACATCCCCACGCTCTTCGACCTGCTGCCCGGCTACCTGCCGATGCCGCATGCCTATGGCAACGACGACCTCGACGGCTACGTACGCGCCGAGACCGTGCAGAACGGGTTCTGGGCTAATACCCCCCAGTACCTGGTCAGCTTGCTCAAGGCGTGGTGGGGTGAGGCCGCCACGGCCGGCAACGACTTCTGCTACGACTACCTCCCGCGGCTGACTGGCAGCCACAGCACCTACGAGACGGTGCTGGCGCAGATCGAGGGCACCTGCCGGGGCTATTTCCTGTTCGGCCAGAACCCGGCGGTCGGCTCGGCCAATGCCCGGATGCAGCGGCTGGGCCTGTCGAACCTGGACTGGCTGGTGGTCCGCGACCTGGTGATGATCGAGAGCGCCACGTGGTGGAAGGACGGCCCCGAGATCGAGACCGGGGAGATGCGCGCCGCGGACATCGGGACCGAGGTGTTCTTCCTGCCCGCAGCGGCGCATACCGAGAAGGCGGGCAGCTTCACGAACACTCAGCGCCTGCTGCAGTGGCGTCATCAGGCGGTCGAGCCGGCCGGGGACGCGCGCAGCGACCTGTGGTTCACCTATCACCTGGGGCGGATCATCCGGGAGAAGCTGGCCGCCCGGGCGGCTGGCGGCGACGGCGCTGGTGACGGCGACGGGATAGACCGGCCGGTCCTCGACCTGACCTGGGACTATCCGACCGAAGGGGCGCAGCAGGAGCCGGACGGGGAGGCGGTGCTGGCCGAGATCAACGGCTGGGACGCTCGCGGGCACCCGCTCTCCGCCTACACCCAGCTGGCCGCCGATGGCTCGACGGCCTGCGGGTGCTGGATCTACTGCGGGGTCCGGGCGGACGGGGTGAACCAGGCGGCGCGCCGTCGGCCCGGCCGGGAGCAGAGCTGGGTGGCGCCCGAGTGGGGCTGGGCCTGGCCGGCCAACCGGCGGATCCTCTACAACCGGGCGTCGGCGGATCCGGACGGCCGGCCCTGGAGCGAGCGCAAGGCGCTGGTCTGGTGGGACCACGAGCACCGGCGGTGGACCGGGGCGGACGTGCCGGACTTCATCGGCGACCGGCCGCCGTCATATCGCCCGGCGCCGGGCGCCACGGGGGTCGACGCGATCTCCGGCACCGACGCGTTCATCATGCAGGCCGACGGCAAGGCCTGGCTGTTCGCCCCGGCGGGCCTGGTCGACGGCCCGCTGCCGGCCCACTACGAGCCGCAGGAGTCGCCGCTGCGGAACCTGCTCTACGGCCAGCAGCACAACCCGGTGCGGGAGATCCTCCGTCACCCGGAGAACCGCTACCAGCCGAGCGGCGACCAGCCCGGCGCCGAGGTGTTCCCGTTCGTGACGACCACCTACCGGCTGACCGAGCATCACACGGCCGGCGGCATGTCCCGGTTCCTGCCGTACCTCGCGGAGCTGCAGCCCGCGTTCTTCTGCGAGGTCTCGCCGCAGCTCGCCGCGGAACGCGGCCTGGACCACCTGGGCTGGGCGACGATCATCACGGCCCGCAGCGCGATCGAGGCCCGGGTGCTGGTCACCGAGCGGATGCAGCCCCTGGAGCTCCAGGGCCGGATCCTGCACCAGGTTGGCCTGCCCTGGCACTGGGGCCCGAACGGCTACACGACCGGCGACGCCGCCAACGAGCTAGCCCACATGGCCCTCGACCCGAACGTGCACATCCAGGAAGTCAAGGCCATGGCCTGCGATATCCAGCCGGGCCGGCGGCCGCGCGGGCCGGCCCTGCGGGACCTGGTCCGCCAGTACGTCGAGCGTGCCGGGATCACCGACGAAACCGGGACGGAGATGTGACATGAGCATGCCGCCAGCGCAGCGCCCGCAGCAGCCCGGAGCGGAGCCGGACCGGGACCACGGCCTGGACCCGGCCGCCCGGGCGGGTCACCTGGATCACCCGCCGCGGGTGGGGTTCTTCACCGACACCTCCGTGTGCATCGGCTGCAAGGCGTGCGAGGTGGCCTGCAAGGAATGGAACGCCGTCCCAGAGGACGGGCTGCTGCTGACGGGCATGTCCTACGACAACACCGCGGGACTCAGCGCCTCGACCTGGCGGCACGTGGCCTTCATCGAACAGTCCGCGGTGGTGCCCCGGCCGGCCGGGGGCACCTGGGCGGACCCCGCCGACGGCGACGGCGACCTGCGGTGGCTGATGTCCAGCGACGTGTGCAAGCACTGCACCGAGGCCGCCTGCCTGGACGTCTGTCCCACGGGCGCGCTGATGCGCACGGAGTTCGGCACGGTCATCGTCCAGGACGACATCTGCAACGGCTGTGGTTACTGCGTGTCGGCGTGCCCGTTCGGGGTCATCGGCCGGCGCGAGACGGACGGCGGAGCGCACAAGTGCACCCTGTGCTACGACCGGCTCGGTGACGGGCTGGAGCCCGCCTGCGCGAAGGCCTGCCCGACCGACTCCATTCAGTTCGGCCCGCTGGACGAGCTGCGGGAGGTGGCGCAGCAGCGGGTCACCGAGGTGCAGGAAGCGGGCCTGCCGGAGGCCCGGCTGTACGGAGCGGACCCGGCGGACGGCATCGGCGGTGCCGGAGCGTTCTTCCTGCTGCTGGACCGGCCCGAGGTATACGGCCTGCCGCCCGACCCGGTGGTGACGACCCGTGACCTGCCCCGGATGTGGCGGCACGCGGGCATCGCCGCGGCCGGCCTGGCCGCCGCGGCCGTCGCGGCGTGCCGCGGGGGCCGGGCGTAATGCCCGCCGCTGGCCGCCGCGGCGGCGAGAAGGGCGACAAGCAGGTGGTGCCGCGAGGCTGAGCTCACCTCTTATTACGGCCTCCCAGTGGTCAAGGAGACCGTGTGGGGGCCCGCCATCCCCAGTTACCTGTTCCTCGGCGGCCTGGCGGGGGCCTCGTCGGTGCTGGCGGCGGGCGCGCAGCTATCGGGCTACCCGGAGCTGGCCCGGGCGGCCAAGGCCGGGGCGGCCGGGGCGATCAGCCTGTCCATGGCCGCGCTGGTGCACGACCTCGGCCGGCCCGCCCGGTTTGTCAACATGCTCCGCGTGTTCAAGGTGACCTCGCCGATGAGCGTCGGCACCTGGGTGCTGTCCGGCTACACCCCGCTGGCCCTGGCTGCCGCCGCCAGCGCGCTGACCGGGAACCTGCCGCGCGCGGGCCTGGCCGCCACCCTGGGCGCCGGCGTGCTCGGTCCGGCCGTCGCGTCGTACACGGCCGTCCTGCTCGGTGACACCGCCACGCCGGGCTGGCACGAGGCCCACCGCGAGCTGCCCTACCTGTTCACCGGCTCGGCCGCCACCGCGGCCGGCGGCCTCGGCCTCGTCGCTGTCCCGCCGCGGGCTGCCGCGCCCGCGGCCCGGCTGGCCGTCCTCGGGGCCGCGGCCGAGCTGACCGCCGAGCGGCTGATCGACCGGCGCATCGGCCCGGCGGCCGCGGCCTACCGGACCGGCCGGGCCGGGGCGCTGCTGCGCGCCGGGCAGGTTCTCGCCGTCGCGGGGGCCGCCGCCGGGGCCGGGGCCGCGCTGCTCGGGCGCCCGAGCCGGGCCGCCGCGGTGCTGGCCGGGGCGGCGCTCCTGGCCGGCTCCGCCGTCACCCGGTTCGGCGTCTTCGAGGCGGGCCGGGCCTCGGCCCGTGACCCGAAGTACACGGTGGAGCCGCAGCGCGAGCGCCTCCGCGAGGCGGTCTCACCGCCCGCCGGGGCACCGGGCAGCTCGGGCACGTAGGCGTCGATCGCCTGCTGGCCGCCCGCCGCGGCGATCGACACATCCCGGTGATGGCTGTCGCTGACGAAGCGCCAGCCGCCCGGCGGCTTCGCTGGTCGGGCCAGGCGGCGGCCGTGGCTAGCGGCGCGCTGCGGCGTCCTGCGCCTGCTCCCAGGTCGCCGTCGACGGATCGGCGCCGTGCAGGACTTTCATGAGCTGCTGCTCGGAGTCGTGAGTCAGGGACGTCCGCAGGACAGTGCCGCCGTAGGGCTGCAGCGCCTCGAGGAACTTGTCCGGGGTGACCTTGCGGACGATCACCATGATGGCCGAGGTCCCTCGGCTGCACCAGGTCCTGGACGCGTTCCTTGAACTCGCCCTTGATGCTCAGGTCGTCGGCCGCGCCGATGGCGGTGCCCATCAGGCCGCCCGGCGGCCGCGGCCGCCGGAGCCAGCGGGAAGAAGAAGATGAGGCCGATGATCGCGCCCCAGAAGAAGCCGCTGAGCGTGCCCCAGGCCACGGCGTGGTGCGCCGGCGTGGTGATGTGCAGCTTTCCCTTCCGGTCCCGGCGGATGATCGCCGCGTCCTCCAGGTCGACCAGGTAGTCCTTCTCCAGCCGGACGAGCTCGTCCCACACTCTGGCGGCCGTCTCCTCATCCGGGTACCCAATGGCAATCAGATCGCTCACTGCAGGACCTCCTTCGCATGCCGGGTGGGCTTCCACACTCCCGGCCAGGCCGGCGCCGCACATCATGAGTCCGTGCAGTCCTAGCGGGATGAGTCCGTGCAGTCCCGGCGGGTGCCCCGGGTCGTTCTACCAGCTCAGGGGATGTACGCAAACCGGGTGGTGGCCAACCCTGGGATTTTGAAGACGGTGCTCGCGGGCACCTGAAATTCCTCCTAGCAGCTGGACGTCACGCGTGGAGGCCTGGCGATGAGCGTGCTTCTTTCCCGCTGGCAGTTCGGCGTTACCATCACCTACCACTTCCTGTTCGTTCCCCTGACCATCGGCCTGGCGCTGCTCGTCGCGGTCATGCAGGTCCTGGCCTACGCGGAAGGACGCTGCCTGGGAACGGCTCAGCCGCTTCTTCGGCACGCTGTTCCTCATCAATTTCGCGATGGGCATCGTCACGGGCATCGTCCAGGAGTTTCAGTTCGGAATGAACTGGTCGAACTATTCCGTCTTCGTGGGTAACATCTTCGGCGCCCCGCTGGCGATGGAGGGGCTGCTGGCGTTCTTCCTGGAGTCCACTTTCGTCGGGTTGTGGATATTCGGCCGCAACCGGCTGCCGCCGCTGGTGCACACGCTGTCGATCTGCATCGTGAGCCTGGGCACGATGGTGTCCGCGTTCTTCATCCTCACGGCCAACTCCTGGATGCAGCATCCGGTCGGCTACCGCGTCGCCGGTCATCGGGCGCTGCTGACCGATTTCTGGGCCGTTCTCGGAAATTCGACTCTGTGGGCTGAGTTCGCGCACACGGTGCTGGCCGCGTTCGTCACCGGGGCGTTCTTCGTCCTCGGGGTGTCGGCCTGGCAGATCCTCCGGAGGCGCCAGCCGGAGGCATTTAGCCGGGCGGCCAGGCTGGCCGCCGGCTTCGGGCTGGTCTGCACGTTCCTGACGATCGTGACGGGCGATATCCAGGCCCGGCTGATGGACACCCAGCAGCCCATGAAGATGGCGGCCGCCGAAGCGGTCTACCGGACCCGGAAGGGCGCCAGCTTCTCGCTGCTCACCATCGGGAACCTGTCCGGGCAGCCCGTCTTCCAGATCCGGGTACCGCACCTGCTGAGCCTGATCGCCACCCTGTCCTGGAACGGCCAGGTCACCGGCATCACCCAGGCCGGGCAGGCCGAGGCCGCGCGGCACGGCGGCTCGCCCGCCAGCTATGTCCCGGTCCTGTGGGTCACCTACTGGAGCTTCCGCCTCATGGTCGGGCTCGGCCTCCTCATGCTGGTCGTGTCGGCGTGGGCGCTGTGGCGCTCCCGGCGCGGGTCCCCGAGAGCCTTCGGTGTCACCCGGCGGACCCTGTGGGTGCTGGCGGTCTTTACGGCGGCCCCGTTCCTGGCCAATACGTTCGGGTGGCTGTTCACGGAGATGGGACGCCAGCCGTGGATCGTCTACGGCCTCCTGAAAACCGCCCAGGCCGCTCGCCGGCCGTCTCCGAGACCGACGTGGCCGTGACCCTCGGCGGCTTCGTCCTGCTCTACACCGTCCTCGGGATCATCGAGCTCGGCCTGATGGCGCGCGCCATCGGCCGCGGGCTCGGGCCGGACGAGGGAGCTGACCAGGGCGGCCCTCCGTCCGGCACCCAAGAGGCGGAACAGAAGGCCGCCCAGGATCTTGTCTACTGAGGGGGCCTTGTCGTGAACGGACCGGTAGCGAGCCTCAATACGGCCTGGTTTGCCCTGATCGGCGTGCTGTGGACCGGCTACCTTGTCCTGGAGGGCTTCGACTTCGGGGTCGGCATGCTCAGCCTGGCCATCGGGCGCGATGACATCGACCGGCGGCTGTGCCGCAGCGCGATCGGCCCGGTCTGGGATGGCAACGAGGTGTGGCTGATCGTGGCGGCCGGCGCCACCTTCGCCGCGTTCCCGCTGTGGTATGCCAGCATGTTCAGCGGCTTCTACCTGGCCCTGTTCGTCGTACTGGCCGCGCTGATCGTGCGGGGCGTGAGCTTCGAGTACCGCGGCAAGCGCGACAGCCCGCGCTGGCGGGCCGGCTGGGACCGCGCCCTGGCCGCGGGCAGCCTGGTGCCCGCGTTCGCCTGGGGCCTGGTCTTCGTCGACCTGGTGCACGGCCTCCCGCTGTCGGCCTCGGGCCGCTACGCGGGCACCTTCACGGACCTGTTCCCGGCCGTGGCGGTCGTGGGCGGGCTGGCCAGCCTGGCCATGTTCCTCGCCCACGGCGCGACGTTCCTCTCGCTCAAAACCGCCGGGCCGCTGGCCGGCCGGGCGCGCCGGGTGGCCATGTGGCTGTCACCGCCCGCCGGCGCGCTGGTCATGGGCACCGCGTTCTGGCTCGCCGCCGCCGGGTCCGGCAGCGCGGGGCGCCTGCCCGGCCTCGTGCCGCTGATCCTCGCGGTGGCGTGCGGGGCCGCGTTCGTCGCCTCCGGCGCGCTCGCCGCGATCGGGCGCGATGGCGTCGCGTTCGGGCTGAGCGCGCTGGGCATCGTGGCCGCCGTGGCGGCCATCTTCACCGCGCTGTTCCCCCGGGTGATGGCCTCGAGCGGTCCGGGAGCGGCGCTGACCATCTTCAGTGCCGCGTCGGCGCACGAGACCCTGCTGGTCATGACCATCGTCGCGGCGATCTTCGTGCCGCTTGTGCTGGCCTACCAGGGCTGGAGCTACTGGGTGTTTCGGCAGCGGCTGGTCCGTCCCGTCGCGCAGCCGGGCCCGTCGCCCGCGCCGGGCAGCCCAAGCCTGGGCCCCGCGTCCGATCCCCGCCGCCGGTAGCGGCATGACGCGCAGGCCGCGTGCACGGCCCGCCGGGCGCCGCGGATCGCGGACGGCGGCCGCCGGGATCCGCCCGCTGATCGCCGTCGCCCGGCCCTGGCTGGCCGCCGCTATCGCGGTCGGGCTCGGCCAGGCCGTGCTCCTGGTCGTCCAGGCTGCCGTGCTGTCCCGGCTCCTGTCCGCCGCGATCTACGGCGGCCTCGCCGCGGCGGCCGCCGCGCGGGCCAGTGCGGCGGTCGCGCTGCTGGCCCTCGGCCAGGGCCTGGGGGGCTGGGCCTGGGAGGCGGCCACCGCGGCGGCCGCCCGGCGGGCCACGGCCGCCACCCGGCGGCGGGCGCTGGGCCTCGCCATCCGCCGGGCCGCCGCCGCGCACGACGGCGGGCGCCCGGACAATGGCCGCGACGGCCTGGGTCCGGGCGGCCCGGGTCCGGGCGGCCTGGCCACGCTCCTCGGCTCCGGAGTCGACGAGCTCGGCCCGTACGTGGCCCGGGTCCTGCCCCGGATCGTGCTCGCCCTGGCCGTGCCGGCGCTGCTGCTGGCCTGGATCGCTCACCTGGACCTGGTGTCGGCCGGCCTGGCCGCGCTGGTCCTCGTGCTGGCTCCGCTGCTGACCGGCCTGGTCGGCATGGACACGGCCGTCGCGGTCCGCCGGCGCCTGGCCACTCTCGAGCACCTCGGGGACCGCTTCGCCGCGCTGGTGGACGGGCTCCCGGTACTGCGGGCGTTCGGCCGGGCGCAGGATCACGAGCGGGCCGTGGCCGCCTCCGGCGAGGACGTCCGCGCAGCCACGCTGGCCACGCTGCGCATCGCGCTGCTGTCCGGGCTGGTACTGGAGCTCCTGGCCGCGGTTGGCACCGCCCTCGTGGCCCTCCGCCTGGGCCTGCGCCTCGATGCGGGCCAGCGCATCCTGCCTCGGGCGCTGGCGGTGCTGATGCTTTGCCCCGAGCTGTTCCTGCCGTTGCGGCGGCTGACGGCCGACTTTCACGCGGCCGCGACCGGGAAGGCCGCACTGGGGCGGCTGGGCCAGCTCACCGCGGCGGACCGCTGCCCGCCGCCTCGGGCGGCCGACGCCGGCGCGGCGGCGGAGACCCCGGGGCAGGCCGGCGCCGGGCCGGTCGGGGTCGTGCTCGAGGGCGTGGGCCTGGCCAGCGCCGGCCGTGAGCCGCCCGGCGCTGGACGGGATCTCCCTCTGGATCGCGCCGGGGGAGCGGGTGTGCCTGGTGGGCGAGAGCGGCGCCGGGAAAACGAGCCTGCTCCGGGTGGTCGCCGGGCTGGCGGCTCCGTCGGCGGGCCGGTCGCGCCTGGTGGGGACCGGACTCGGGCCGGGGTCCCGGCCGGTGCTGGGCTGGGTGCCGCAGCACCCGACCATCCTGGACGCGACCATCCTGGACAACATCGCGCTCGGGCGGCCCGGCATCACCGAGCCCGCGGTCCGCGCGGCCCTGGCCGCGGTCCAGCTCGGACCGTGGCTGCGCGCCAGGCCGGCGGGCCTGCGCACCCCGCTGCACGGGCTGGACGCGCCGCTCAGCCTAGGCGAGCGCCGGCGGCTGGCCGTGGCCCGGTGCCTGGCCGGCCCCCGGCCCCGGCTCTGGCTGCTGGACGAGCCCACGGCGGGCCTGGACCGGGCCAGCGCCGAGCGGCTGGTGGCCGAGCTCAGCCGTATCGTCGCCGGCGTCACGGCGATCGTCGCCACGCATGACCCGGCCGCCATGACCCTCGGGCAGCGCACGGTCGAGCTGGGCCACGGCCGCGTCCTCGGCCCGGCCCCGGCATCCTCCCGGGCCGGCCAGGGACCCGGCTCGGCGGCGAGCGCCCGGTGACCCGGCGCCCGGCGGCCTCCGGCCGGCGGCCCGGCCTGGACGGGCCGGCCCGGCACCGGGCGCTGGCCGCGGCCGGGATCGGCGTGGCCGGTGAGCTCGGCGCCATCGGCCTGCTGGCCACCGGGGCCTGGCTGCTGCTGTCGGCCTCGTTCCGGCCGCCGGTCCTGCTGCTCTCGGTGGCCATAGGCGCCGTGCAGCTGTTCGCGTTCCTGCGCGGCAGCGCCCGGTACGGCGAGCGGCTCGCCAGCCACAACCTCGGGCTGAGCCTGCAGGCCGCGCTGCGCGCCTGGCTCTATGGCCGGCTGGAGCGGCTCGTGCCCGCCGGGCTGCCCGGCGGGGACCGGGGCGACCTGCTGGCCCGCCTGGTCTCCGACACCGAGGAGGCACAGGATCTCGTGGTCCGGGCCGCGGTCCCGGTCCTGGTCGGCGCCGTGGCCTGGGGCGCGGCGGTCGTGACCGCCGGGCTCCTGCTGGGGACAGCCGGCTGGGTGCTCCTGACGGCCGGCGTGGTGGGGGCCGCAGGCGTCGCGGCGGCCGTGGCCGCGGGGCGCCGCCCGGCGGCGGCCCTGCCCGCCGCCCGGGGGGCCGTGAGCACGTGGGTCCTGGGCACGCTGGCCAGCAGCGAGGAGCTGGCGGCCCTGGACGCCGACGACTGGGCCCTGGCGGAGCTCGACCGGCGCGAGCGCGCGCTCGGTGCCCGGCAGCAGGCCGCCGCCTCGGCGGCGGGCCTGGGCCGCGCGGCGGCGGCGCTGGCCGGCGGCGGCGGGCTGGCCGGGGTCACCTGGGCGGGCAGCGCCGCCCTGCGCGCCGGGCAGATCGGCCCGGTCGAGCTGGGCGTGCTGGTTTTCCTGGCCCTGGGCGCGGCCGGGGTTCTCCAGGGACTGCCGGACGCGGTGAGCCGCCTGCCGGTCAGCCGGGCGTCCCTGGACCGCCTCGCCGACGTCGGCCGGCTGCCTGGTGCCGTGGCCGGGCCAGCCGCCGGCCCTGCTGAGCACCCGGCCTGGCAGGCCCGCCCGGTCACGCCCCGCCGCGCGGGCCTCACCGTCGCCCTGCGGGGGGCCGCGATTGCCTACCCCGGCCGCCGCGGGCCTGGGCCGCGCGGTCCCGGCGGTGGCCAGCAGCCCGTCATCAGTGACGTCGACCTCGAGCTGGCTCCGGGCCAGCCGGTCGCCCTGTCGGGACCGAGCGGCTCCGGCAAGACGTCGGTCATCTTCGCGCTGCTGCGGTTCCTCGAGCTCACCGCGGGCCAGCTCACCATCGACGGGACCGACGCCAGCGCCCTGCCCCCCGAGCAGGTCCGGGCGCTGCTGGCCTGGAGCCCCGAGCAGCCGGCCCTCTTCCCGGTCTCGGTCCGGGCCAACCTGCGTCTCGGGGCACCCGGCGCCACCGACCGGCAGATAGCGGACCTGCTCGCGGACCTCCAGCTCGGCCCGTGGCTGAGCCAGCTCGAGAGCGGCCTCGACACGGTGCTCGCGCCGTGGGGCCATCCCATCTCGGCCGGCGAGCTCCAGCGGCTCAGCGTGGCCCGGGCCGTGCTGGCCGACCGCCCGGTCCTGCTCCTCGACGAGCCCACTCAGCCACCTCGACGCGGCCACGGCCGAGGCCGTGCTCGCGGCGGTCCTCGAGCGCTCGGCCGGCCGATGCGTGCTGTGGGTCACCCACCGGCCCGAGGAACTGGCCCTGTTCCCGGCCGAGCGCAGCATCGTCGCCGGGGCCGGCTGGCACTCGCACCTGCACGATCGACTGGCTTGA